>CAWAZH010000003.1:0-903960 GCA_963786575.1 uncultured Actinomycetes bacterium | reverse complement strand
TTTACGTCATAGATGGGCCGCCCCTCGGGCGGCCCATCGTGCGTTCTGGATCCGTGCGCGTGCGGTCAGTAGCCGCCGCCGCCGACCACCGCCACCTCCGCTGCTGCCGCCGGATGCGACCAGCACGAGGAGAACGACGATTGCCGCGACAACGAGCGCGACGGCCAGCCACATGCGGGGATTTCGCAAGCTGGAGTTCATGTCATGGGGCTACCCGCCGCGCACACGCGCGACGCGCCATCGGGTCGGCTGAGCGAGGCGCGAGCTCAGGAGGTCGCGCGCGAGCGCCCGCGCGCCGCCAGCGGCGGCTGCGCGGGCGCCGTGACCCGAGCGATCGGGACGGTGCAGCGCACCGGCCGGGCCGCTACGGCGCCCGGGCGGCGCTCCCGCGCGCCGGCGACCAAGCGCCTGCGGTGCGGGTGCGTGCGCGCCTCGTGGGCGTGCGTCACGTGCGCGGAAGGATCGGATGCGGGGCGGAGCGGCGCGCCGGCGAGACCGTCGACGTGCGCACCCGCCGCGGCGCTGCGAGGGGGATCCTCGAGCAGCGCGAACGCCTTCGCCAGCGCGGCGGCGCGGGCGAGGCGGGCGGTCCAGCGGGAAACGGAAGGAGCGAACATGTGTTCGGGAACATACGTACCCCGGCGGATGGAACGCGAGGACCCGGACCCCGTTTGGCTGTGGCAAGCCAAGAATGCCCGCGCGTGCTGCAACAGACCTTGCACGGGCCGTGACGAGCGGCCTCGACGGACGCATAGTTTAATCCCAACCAGCCGTCAAGGGCTCAAGTGCGTCGTCGGAGGAGACGTAGGTCAGGCCGTTGTAGGCCCAGCCGCCGAGCATCGTGCAGATGAAGCGCTCGGCTTTGCCGTTGGTCTGCGGGCGGTAGGGCCGGTGCGCAGGTGGCGGACACCGTGGGCGCAGCAGGCGATCGCGTGGACCGTTGGAGACGTAGGGCGAGCCGTTGTCGCTCAGCACCTGCTCGACGCTGAGCCGTGACGCTCGTAGAACGCGATCGCGCGGTGCTAGAACCCGATCGCGGTGGTGGCTTTCTCGTCGGGCAGGACCTCGGCATGGACAGTCGTGTGGCGTCGTCGATCGCGACGTGCACGGCGTCCCAGCCGGCCGCAGCCGCCATGCCAGCCGCATCGATTCGTCATGAGGACTTCGTGTGCGTCCACCGGTCAGCGCTCGCCCGGCCGCCCTCGAAGCGGGAGCTTCTACACGTCGAGCCGCCCGCTAGGCGGCGTCGCGGCCGTGCAACTCGAGCTCGTCGGCGCGCTCCTCGAGCGCCGCGATCACGAACCCGACGTGCTCGTCGAAGTCGAGCCCGAGGCGATCGGCGCCGCCGCGGACGTCATCGCGGTTGACCGCCGCCGCGAAGGAGGGCGCCTTGAGCTTCTTCTTGACGGACTTGGGCGTCAAGCCGTGGATGCCCTCGGGCCGGACGTACGCGCAGGCGACGAGGAAGCCGCAGAGCTCGTCGACGGCGACGAGCGTGAGCTCCATCGGCGACTCGGGCTCGACCCCGAGGTAGTCGGCGTGGCTCGCGATCGCCCGGACCATCTCGGGCGGGGCGTCGCGGCGCTCGAGCTCGGCCATGATCGTCCGGGGATGGCCCTGCTCGGCGTCGTCCATGTCCGGAAAGCGCTCGTAGTCGGCGTCGTGCAGGAGGCCGGTCGCGGCCCACAGCTCCTCGTCGTGCCCGTCGCGGCGCGCATACGCGACCATCGCGGCCTCGACGGCCAGGCAGTGGCGCCGTAAAGATTGCGACTGGACCCATTCAGCGAGCAGGGACCAGGCCTCGTCGCGCGAAATCCGAGCAGGCATGGCTGTTACCCTAGCCCAGCCGTCTGGCCCAGCATCCGTCGCCGGAAGGCATCCGCTCATGGAGAAGTTCGTCATCGACGGAGGCACCGCTCTGTCCGGCACGATCGTGCCTGCCGGCAACAAGAACGGCGCTCTCCCCATCCTTGCTGCCTCGGTCCTGACCGAGGATGAGGTCGTGGTCCGCAACGTCCCGAAGATCAAGGACGTCGGCGCGATGCTGTCGCTCCTGGAGGGCCTCGGCGTCCGGATCACCTGGCTCAGCGACCACGAGGTCGCGCTCTGCGCCGCCGACGTGTCCGCCGACGAGGCCGTCATCGACCGCGGGCTGTCCGAGCGCATCCGCGCGTCGTTCCTGCTCGCCGGCCCGCTGCTGGCCCGCTTCGGGAAGGTGCGCATGCCGCCGCCCGGCGGCGACGTCATCGGCCGCCGGCGCCTCGACCCGCACCTCGACGCATTCGCCGCGCTCGGAGCGGTGGTCGACCACGGCCGCGACATCGAGCTGACCGCGCCCGGCGGCCTGCGCGCCGGCGACGTCTTCATGGACGAGCCGTCGGTGATGGCGACCGAGAACGCGCTCCTCGCGGCGGCCCGCACCCCGGGCTCGACCGTCATCGGCAACGCCGCCTGCGAGCCGCACGTCCAGGACCTCGCGCGCATGCTCGTGAAGATGGGCGCCGACATCACGGGCATCGGCTCCAACGTCCTGACCGTCAACGGCACCGCCGGCCTGCACGGCTGCGACCACACGATCGGTCCCGACCACATCGAGATCGGATCGTTCATGGCGCTCGCGGGCGTCACCGGCGGCGAGCTGCGCATCCGCGACACGATCCCGCGCGACCTGCGGATGATCCGCCTCGTCTTCGACCGCCTCGGGCTGCGCAGCGAGCTCGACGGCAACGACGTCATCGTGCCCGGCGACCAGGACCTCGTCATCTCGCGCGACGTCGGCGAGCACAAGATCAAGATCCAGGACGGTCCCTGGCCCGCGTTCCCGGCCGACCTCACCTCGATCGCGGTCGCGCTCGCCACCCAGTCCGTCGGGCTCGGCGCTGATCCACGAGTGGATGTTCGAGAACCGCATGATCTTCACCGACAAGCTCGTGCTGATGGGCGCCGACATCACGCTCTGCGACCCGCACCGGGTGATCATCACGGGCCCGTCGCAGCTGAAGGGCGAGCGCGTCGAGTCGCCCGACATCCGCGCCGGTATGGCCATGCTGATCGCCACGCTGTGCGCCGAAGGACGCTCGGAGATCGGCAACATCCGCCAGATCGACCGCGGCTACGAGCGCATCGACGAGCGCCTGCGCGACCTCGGCGCACGCATCGAGCGCGTCGCCACCGAGCCGGTCCACGCCTAGGACCGCGTTCGCCCGGCAGCCGCCGGGCGCAGCGCCTCACTAGATTGCCAGCCCTCGTGCGCCCTCAGATCCACCCGATTCCCTCCGGCACCCGCGACGTGCTGCCCGACGAGATGCGCGAGCTGCGCGCGATCACCGAGGCCGTCCGCGGCGTCTTCGAGCGCGATGGCTACGGCGAGGTCTGGACGCCGGCGCTCGAGTACGAGGCCGTGCTCGGCCGCGGCGGCGGCGCCCCGCCGGCCTACCGCGTCTTCGACGACCACGGCGAGATCCTGGCGCTGCGCACCGACATGACGGTGCCGATCGCGCGGCTCGTCGCGACGCGCTACGCCAGCGAGGACCCGCCGCTGCGCTTCAGCTACTTCGCCCACGTCTATCGCGCCGTCCGGCCTCACCGCGGCCAGATGCGCGAGTTCCTCCAGGCCGGGATCGAGCTCGTCGGGGCGCCCGCGCCGCAGGGGACCGCCGAGGCGCTGAGCGTCCTCTGCCGCGCGCTTGACGCCACCGGCCTGCGCGACTACCGCATCGGCCTCGGCGACGCCTCGCTGTATCCGACGCTGCTGCAGGCCCTCGGCGTGCCCGAGGAGGCGGCGATCGGCCTGCTCGAGGTGCTCGTCGCCCGCGACTTCGTCTCGCTGGAGTCCGCGCTCGGGCGCCTGGAGCTCGGCGACGCCGACGCCGAGCTGCTGCTGCGCGTGCCGCAGGTCCGCGGCGGGCCGGAGGTGCTCGACGAGGCCGAGGGACCGGTCGCCGACGCCGTCGCCGGGCTGCGCGGCGTCTACGAGCTGCTGAGCCCGGAGGTCGCCGCGCGCGTGATCTTCGACCTCGGCCTCGTGCACAAGATGGGCTACTACACGGGCGCCGTCTTCGAGGTCTACGACCCCGCGCTGGGCGCCCCGATCGGCGGTGGCGGGCGCTACGACGACCTGCTCGGGCGCTTCGGCCGGCCGCTGCCCGCCGTCGGCTTCGCGCTCACGATCGACCAGCTGCACATCGCATTGACCGGGGAAGAGCAGAACGGCGGAGCGGCTCCTGCGCTGTCACCCGACGATCACGGCGAGGAGCAGCGATGAGCCCGGGCGGCCTCGGCCTCACGATCGCCGTCCCGCGCGGGGCGCTCATGCGCGAGACGCTCGACCGCCTGGAGGCGATCGGGCTGGACTGCGCCGAGGTGCGCTCCAACGACCGCAAGCTCCTGTTCGCCGACGTCGGCATCGTCACGATGCGCCCGTCCGACGTGCCGACCTACGTCGAGGCCGGCGCCGCCGACGTCGGGATCACCGGCAAGGACGTGCTCATGGAGCAGTCCGAGCGCGACGTCTACGAGCTGCTCGACCTCGGCTACGGCGCCTGCACGATGGTGCTCGCGACCGTCGACGGCCCCGATCCGTCGGTCGAGGCGCTGCGCCGGCTCGGTGTCATGCGCGTCGCGACGAAGTACTACAAGACCGCCGCCGCCTACTTCGAGGCGACCGGTCGCCAGGCCGAGATCGTCGAGGTCAAGGGCTCCGTCGAGCTCGCGCCGCTGACGGGGCTCGTCGAGGCGATCGTCGACCTCACCGCCACCGGCACGACCCTGCGCGAGAACAACCTCGTCATCCGCGAGGAGATCTACGTCTCGACGGCGCGGCTGATCGCCAACCCGGTCTCCCACAAGCTCAAGGCGGGAGCGATCGACAGCATGCTGGAGAAGCTCCGTGCGCATTGAGCGCATCGAGGTCGGCGGCGACCCGGTCGCCGCCGCCGCGTCCGTGCGCGCGCTCGCGCCGCCGCCGGCGTCGGTGAGCGAGGCCGTCGCGGAGATCGTCGGCGCGGTGCGCGACGGCGGCGATCGCGCGCTGCGCGAGCTGGTGGCGCGCTTCGACACGGGTGGCGCGCCGCCGCCGGACTCCCTGCGCCTGGCGCCCGACGAGCTCGACGCCGGATTGCTCGACGACGACGTGCGCGCCGGCCTGGAGGTCGCGATCACCAACGTCGCGCTCGTCGCCGACGCCGCGGTCGGCGAGGACGTCGAGGTGCACCTGCCGCAGGGCCACCGCGTCCTGCTGCGCGAGGTGCCCGTGCGCCGCGCCGCGATCTATGTCCCGGGCGGCCGGGCGCCGTACCCGTCGACGGTCGTCATGGGCGTCGTCACCGCGCGCGCGGCCGGCGTCGAGGAGGTCGTCGTGCTGACGCCGGGGCCGGTCGACCCGGTCATCCGCGGCGCCTGCGCGCTGTGCGGCGTCAGCGAGGTCTACGCGATCGGCGGCGCCCACGCCATCGCGGCGCTCGCCTACGGCACCGAGACGATCGAGCGCGCCGACGTCATCGCCGGGCCCGGCAGCCTGATCGTGCAGGAGGCCAAGCGCCAGGTGTCAGACGTGGTCGGGATCGACGGCTTCTACGGCCCCAGCGACGTGCTCGTCTTCGCCGACTCCTCGGCCGATCCCGACCTCATCGCCTTCGACCTGCTCGCCCAGGGCGAGCACGGCCCCGGCGCCCCCGTCGCCGTGGTGAGCGGCTCGTCGCCGCTGCTGCACGCGGTCTCCGACGCGCTGCGGTCCTTGGGCACGACCCGTCAGCACTCCGACCCGGCCGCCTTCGCGCTCGTGCACGCCGAGTCGCTGCTGGATGCGCTCGCGTTCGCCGAGGCGTTCGCGCCCGAGCACCTCGAGCTCGTCGGTCCGAGCGTCGAGCGGCTGGCGCCGCGCGTGCGCTCGGCGGGCTGCGTGTTCGTCGGCGCGGCCGGCGGGACGGCCTTCGGCGACTACGTCGCGGGCTCCAACCACTCGCTGCCGACCGGCGGCTCGGCGCGCTTCGCCTCGGGCCTGTCGCCGCGCCAGTTCCGGCGCCGCATGAGCCAGGTGCACGTCGGCGACGCCGCCGCGGCGCTCGCGGCCGCCGGGGCGCCGATCGCCCGCGCCGAGGGCTTCGTCGTGCACGCCGAGTCGATGGAGGCGCGCGTGGGGGAGAATGAGCCGTCATGACCGACGCCCGCATCGCACAGAGGCAGCGCCGCACGGGCGAGACCGACATCTCGCTGACCCTCGCCCTCGACGGCAGCGGCGACGGCAGCCGCACGACGGGCGTCGGCTTCCTCGACCACATGCTCGACCTGCTCGCGCGCCACGGGCGCCTGGACCTCGTCGTCAAGGCGACGGGCGACCTGCAGACCGGCTCGCACCACACCGTCGAGGACGTCGGGATCGTGCTCGGGCAGGCGCTGGATGCCGCGCTCGGCGACCGCGCCGGCATCTACCGCTACGGCCACGCGGTCGTGCCGATGGACGAGGCCCGCGCCGCCTGCGCGATCGACGTCTCCGGGCGGCCCTTCCTCGCGCTCGACGACGGCGGCCTGCCGGCCGGCGAGACGGGCGGCTTCGAGCACGAGCTGCTGGAGGAGTTCTTCCGCGCGGTCGTCAACAACGCGCGCATCACGCTGCACCTCGAGGTGCAGGCGGGGACCAACGCCCACCACATGATCGAGGCGTCGTTCAAGGCCTTCGCGCGGGCGCTGCGCGCGGCGGTCGCGATCGACCCGACCGAGACCGGCGTGCCCTCGACGAAGGGGACGCTGACCGCATGATCGCGATGGTCGACTACGGGATGGGCAACCGGCGCTCGGTCGTCAAGGCGTTCGCGCACATCGGGACCGAGATCGCCCAGACCGCCGACCACGACGAGCTGCAGGCCGCCGACGGGATCGTCGTCCCCGGCGTCGGGGCGTTCCCGGAGGCGATGCGCCGGCTGCGCGCGCTCGGCCTCGACGACGTGATCCGTGAGCGCGCGGCCGCGGGCGTGCCGGTGATCGGGCTGTGCCTCGGGATGCAGCTGCTGTTCGAGCGCTCCGTCGAGCACGAGGGCTCGGAGGGGCTCGGGCTGCTGGCGGGGACGATCGTGCGCCTGGACACCGACGGCCTGAAGCTGCCGCACATCGGCTGGAACGCCGTCACCTGGCAGCGCGAGTCGCCGCTCGTCGCGGGGCTGCCCAACCCGGCGGCCTTCTACCACGTGCACTCCTTCGTGCCCGCCCCCGCCGACGACGCGATCGTGCTCGGAACCGGCGAGTACGGCACCGAGTTCGTCTCCTTCGTGCAGCGCGAGAACGTCTTCGGCGCCCAATGCCACCCGGAGAAGTCCTCGACGCACGGGCTCGCGCTGCTGCGCAACTTCGTCGGGATCTGCGCCACGGCCGCGCACGCAGTCTCGTGATCCTCTACCCCGCGATCGACATCGCCGACGGACGCGCGGTGCGCCTCGTGCAGGGCGACTTCGACGCCGAGACCGTCTACGCCGACAGCCCGCTGGAGGCCGCGCGCGCATGGGTCGACGCCGGCGCGCGCTACCTGCACGTCGTCGACCTCGACGGCGCGCGGACCGGCACGCCGCAGAACCTCCACCACCTCGAGGCGATCGCCGGCGAGCTCGGCGTGCCGGTGCAGGTCGGCGGCGGGCTGCGCTCCGTCGAGGCGGTCCGCGACGCGATCGCCGCCGGCGCCGCGCGCGTGATCCTCGGCACGGCGGCCTTCACCGACGTCGACTTCCTCGACGAGGTGGTCGGCGAGTACGGCGACCGGACCGTCGTGAGCATCGACACCCGCGGCGGCTTCGTCTCGACCGCCGGCTGGACGGAGACCACCGACATGCCGGCCGCCGACGTCATCGCGCGCATGCAGGACCGCGGCGTGCGGACGTTCGTGTTCACGAACGTCGACAAGGACGGGCTGCTCGGCGGCCCCGACCTCGACGAGGTGCGCGCGATCGCCGAGGTCGTGCGCGGGCGCTTCATGTACTCGGGCGGGATCGGCCGCGCGGAGGACCTCGCCGCGCTCGCGTCCCTGCGCAGGCTCAACCTCACCGGCGTGATCGCGGGCAAGGCGCTCTACGAGCGCAAGTTCACGATCGCCGAGGGCCAGGCCGCGCTCGACGGCGGCTAGACCGCCGATGCACCTCAAGCGGGTCATCCCCTGCCTCGACGTCGATGCCGGGCGCGTCGTCAAGGGCACGAACTTCGTCGACATCCGCGACGCCGGCGACCCCGTCGAGCTCGCCGCGCGCTACGACGCCGAGGGCGCCGACGAGCTCGTCTTCCTCGACATCACGGCGACGAGCGACAAGCGCGACACCGTCGTCGCGCTCGCCCGCCGCGTCGCCGACGAGTGCTTCATCCCGTTCACGATCGGCGGCGGGATCCGCTCGGCCGCCGACGCCCAGGGCGTCCTCGACGCCGGCGCCGACAAGGTCTCGATCAACTCGGCGGCGGTCGCGCGGCCGGAGCTGATCGGCGAGCTCGCCGACGTCTTCGGGGCCCAGTGCGTGGTCCTGGCGATCGACGCGAAGCAGGTGCTTCGCCGCACGGGCGCCGGCGACCTCCCGGCGACGTCACACGCGTGGGAGGTCTTCGTCGCCGGCGGCCGCACCGCCACCGGCATCGACGTCGTCGAGTGGGTGCGCGAGGGCGTCGAGCGCGGGGCGGGCGAGATCCTGCTGACGAGCATGGACCGCGACGGCACGAACGACGGCTACGACCTCGAGCTCACGCGCGCGGTGAGCGAGGCCGTCGGCGTGCCGGTGATCGCGTCGGGCGGCGCGGGGACGCTCGAGCACCTCGCCGAGGCCCTGCAGGCCGGCGCCGACGCCGCGCTCGCGGCCTCGATCTTCCATTACGGCACGTTCCGCGTCCGCGAGGCGAAGGAGCACCTCGCGGCGGCCGGCATCGCCGTCCGCCGCTGACGCGTCCTCAGCGGCGGCGCACGTGCGTGTGGCAGTGGTTGTGCTTGAGCACGATCGTCTTGCCGCGCACGGTGTAGACGTGGCGGTGCGGGTGACAGCGCGGCGGGCCGCCCTTGCGCGGCGTGTGGTGGTGGCCGTGCGGCGCCGTGCGGAACTTGATCTGGCGCGCCTTGGCGGCCGCGGCGCGCAGGCGGGTCGTGCGCGCGCGGCGGGCGGCGCGGATCTTGCGCGCGGCCTTCTGGTTGCGCGCACGGCGCTTGGCCTCCGCGCTCCTGGCCGCCCTGGACTTCGAGCTCGGCGCGAACGGGCGCCCGACCGGGTCCAGCGCGAACAGCGACGTGAAGCCCGAGAAGTAGATCCGGCGCCCGTCGCTGATCGCCGGGTTGAAGCCGCCGCGATGCGTCTTCCACGCGGTGCGGCCGGTGTTGGCGCCCAGCGCCCAGGTCGTGCGCTTGTCGAGGTCGGACACGAAGACGAGGTCGCCGATGATCGACGCCGCGCCGGAGATCTTCTTGCCCAGCGAGCGCGTCCAGCGCGTCGCGCCCGAGCGCGCATCCAGGGCGTAGAAGCGGCCGTCGTAGGAGCCGATGTAGACCGTCGGCTTGCCGCCCTTGACGGTCCCGACGGCGGGCGAGGCATAGACGAAGCCGCCCGTGTGCTTGCGCCAGGCGAGCTTGCCCGAGATCGAGGAGAACGAGTAGATGTCGCCGTTCGTGCTGCCGATGTAGACGCGCCCGTACTGCACCGCGGCCGACGAGTAGAAGTTGCCGTCGCCGAGGCCGAGCGGGCCGCTGCTGGGCGACGTCTCCCAGACCTTGGTCCCGTTGGAGCGGCGGATCGCGTGGACCTTGCCGCCGTAGTCGCCGAAGTAGAGCTTGCCGGCGTCGAGGGCGATCGCGCCCTTCACGGCGCCGGCGGCCTTCGCGCGCCAGCGGATGGCGCCGTTCTTCGCCCGCAGCGAGTAGACGGTGCCGTCCTCGGTGCCGATGTAGAGGCGGCCGCGGTCCAGCAGCGGCGAGCCCTCGGCGCGGCTGGGCAGCGTGCGCGACCAGCGCACGACGCCCGTCTTCGCGTGCACGGCCACGACGCGCCCGGTGTCCGAGCCGCCGGTGTGCGAGAGCAGCACCGCGTAGACGGTGCCGTGGCTGCACGCCGGCGAGGCCGCGGCCAGCGTGCCGAGGCGGCGCTTCCAGCTCACGCGCCCCGACAGCCGCGAGATCGCGTAGAGCGCGCCGTTGTTCTTCAGCAGGTAGAGCTTGCGGTGGCAGAGCACCGGCGAGAACTCGAGCAGGACCTTGCCGCGCAGCGCCCACGCCTGCCGGTAGGGCGGGCGCGGCGTGACGTTGAGCGGCAGCTGGTGCGTGCGCGACTTGCGAAAGCCGTAGACCGGCCATTCGAAGCCGTCGTCGGCGGGATGCGCGCGACCGCGACCGTTGGCCGTGTCGGGCGTGCTCTCGGTCGTCGGGACGAAGTTGACGTCCGGATTTGAGACGTCGCCCTCGCCGCGAAGGACGAGCCATGCGGCGACGACACCGAGCACGAGCACCACCACGGCCCCGATCGCGACACGCGGCAGCAGACGCTTGCCGCGGTGCGGAGGGGACACCCGCTGCATGGTAGTGGTCAGGTTTCCGGCTGGCGTCCGGTCAGACTGTCGCCATGGAGAACCTGCTCGAGCGCCTGGGCCGGCTGCCGTGCGGCCGGCGGCTGCTCGACGCGGTCGGCGGGCACGACGGCGTGCACCTCGTCGGGGGCGCGGTGCGCGACCTGCTGCTCGGGCGCGAGCCGCACGAGCTCGACGTCGTCGTGGAGGGCGACCCCGCGCCGGTCGCGGCGGCGCTCGGCGCGACCGCGACCGTCCACGAGCGCTTCGGGACCGCGACCGTGCAGGCCGGCGACTGCCGCTTCGACCTCGCGATGGCGCGCGCGGAGACCTACGCCCGCCCCGGTGCGCTGCCCGACGTGCGCCCGGCCGCGATCGTCGACGACCTGCGCCGGCGCGACGTCACCGTCAACGCGCTCGCGCTGGACCTGCGCGACGGCACGCTGCGCGCCGTCGAGCACGCGCGCGAGGACCTCGACGCGCGGCGGCTGCGCGTCCTGCACGACGCGAGCTTCGAGGACGACCCCACGCGCCTGTGGCGGATCGCCCGCTACGCGGCGCGGCTGGGCTTCGAGCTGGAGGAGCACACCGCCGCGCTGGCGGCGCAGGCCGTCGCCGCCGGGGTGCTGCAGACCGTGTCGGGCACGCGGATCGGCAACGAGCTGGCGCTCGCGCTCACCGAGCCCGACCCGCTCGCCGCGCTGGAGGCCGCCGCCGCGCTCGGGCTCGCGCCCTGGCTGCGCGTCGACCGCGAGCGCGCCGCCGCCGCGCTGGCGCTGCTGCCGGCGGGGGAGGGGCGCCGCGAGCTGCTGACGCTCGCGGCCTCGCTGGCGCCGGGCGGCGGCGCGCACGTCGCCCAGCTCGGCTTCGGCGCCGCCGACGCGGCGCTGCTGCGCGCCGCCGACGCCGCCGCCGAGCTCGCCGCCGCGATGCGCGCGGCGCCGCGGCCGTCGGCGCTGGCGCGCGTGGCGCGCGGGGTGCCGGTCGAGCTCGTGGCGCTCGCGGGCGCCGGCGGCGCCGAGGAGCCGGCGCGGCGCTGGCTCGACGACCTGCGCGACGTCGCGCTGCAGATCGGCGGCGACGAGCTGCTCGCGGCCGGGATCGCGCCGGGGCCCGCGATCGGGCGCCGGCTCGACGCCGCGCTCGACCGTCGCCTCGACGGCGCGCTCGCGCCCGGGCGAGATGCCGAGCTCGCCGCGGCCCTCGCCGAACCGGAGCCTGGCGCCGGTACACGCTGACGGGGTGCTAGAAATGAGCAATGCGCCGAAGCACCGGCAAGACCAACGTCACCCCGATGAAGTCCGGGAATGTCTTCGGCGATCGCCTGCAGCCGCCGTTCCGCGCCGTCGGCGAGCACATCGGCTGCGAGCTGCCCGGCGGTCGCGTGCTCTTCACGACGCGCCGCGGCGGCGTGTCCGGTGAGCCGTTCGACACGCTGAACGTCGGCCTCAACACGGCCGACTACGAGCCCGCCGTCGAGGAGAACCGCAACCGCGTCGCCGGGCTGCTCGGCATCCCGCGCGATCACTGGCTCGAGCCCAAGCAGGTCCACGGCGCCGCCGTTGAGACCGTGACCGAGCTGCCCGGCCCCGACGACGAGAGGCCCGAGGCCGACGGCATCGCCACGACGCTCGAGGATGTCGCCGCACTCGTCGTGACCGCCGACTGCCTGCCGGTCGCGCTCGTCTCCGAAGAGGCCGTCGCGATGATCCATGCCGGCTGGCGCGGCCTCGCCGCCGACGTCCTCATCAACGGGGTCAAGGCGATGCGCGAGCTCGGCGCCGAGGGCGAGATCCACGCCGCGATCGGGCCGAGCATCGGGGTCTGCTGCTACGAGGTCAACACCTGGGTGCACCGCGCGTTCATGAAGTACCCGCGCGGCGTCGCGCGGCTGAGCAACCACGCGCACCTCAAGAACGTCGCGCGGCTGCAGCTGCAGCACGTCGGCGTCCCGCTCGACCACGTCCACGACGTCGACATCTGCACGATGTGCGCGCCGCGCAGCCTCTTTCACTCGCACCGCCGCGACTACGGCGACGACGTCGAGAACACCGGACGCCAGGCCAGCGCAGTCTGGCGCGTCAGCGACCCCGGAGCTGATTGGCCCAGCTGATCACCGGCCTGACGGCCGAGCGCGTCCGCGCGAACCTCGACGAGGTCCGTGAGCGCATCGCGGCCGCCGCGGCGCGCGCGGGACGCGACGCGGGCGACGTCGAGATCGTCGCCGCCGTGAAGTACGTGCCGGCGGGGGAGCTGCAGGCGCTCGCCGACGCCGGCATCACGGTCGCCGGCGAGAACCGCGCGCAGGACCTCGTCGCGAAGGTGGAGGCGCACGGCGACGCGTTCACGTGGGACTTCATCGGCCACCTGCAGAGCCGCAAGGTCAAGCTCGTCGCGCCGCTCGTGCGCGTGATCCACTCGGTCTCGACGGACTCCGTGCTCGCACAGCTCGAGCGCCACGCGCCGCCGCAGCTGCGCGTGCTCGTCGAGGTCAACGTCGCCGGCGAGGAGGGCAAGAGCGGGGTCGCGGCGGGCGATCTCGGCGCCTTCCTGGAGCGCTCGCCCGTCCCCGTCGCGGGCCTCATGACGATGCCGCCGCTGGCCGGCGACCCCGAGGACAGCCGGCGCTGGTTCGCCGCGCTGCGCGAGCTGGCCGCCGAGCACGGCCTGCGCGAGCTGTCGATGGGGACGACGCAGGACTACGAGGTCGCCGTCGAAGAGGGTGCTACGCTCGTGCGAATCGGCACGAGTCTGTTCGGATAACGGGAAGGAAAACGGCGGCCGAGGTCTAACCTTCCCTGAGCTATGGCGTTCAGAGACAGCTGGCATCGCGCGCTCGTGTACTTCGGCCTCGCCGAGGAACGGGGCTACGTCGACGAGTACGAGATTGAGCGCGAGCAGGCCCGGTCGGCCGAGCTCAAGCGCGAACGCGAGCGTCCCGCCTCGCGTGGCTCGGCACCCGAGCCCGAGGAGGAGATGGAGGACCGCTACCGCGAGCGGCCCAACGTCCGCCGCCTCGCCCCGCGCCGTCCGCGCCGTGACGACTTCGACGACATCTTCCCCGACGACGAGCCGCGCAGCGGCGGCGGCCGGCCGACGACGGTCCTGCGCCCCGTCGAGCGCGCCCGCAACGGCGGCGACGTCCGCGTGCACCTCGTCATCCCCAAGTCCTTCAACGACGCCCAGCAGGTCGCCGACAAGTTCAAGCAGGGGATCCCCGTCGTCCTGAACCTCCAGAACAGCGACAACGATCTCGCCAAGCGGCTGATCGACTTCGCCAGCGGCCTGACCTACGCGCTCGACGGCGGCATGCAGCGGATCGCGCACAAGGTCTTCATGCTCACCCCGCGCAACGTGCAGATCTCGGCCGAGGAGAAGGCCGAGCTCATCGAAAAGGGCTTCTTCAACCAGTCCTGAGCGGCGCCCGCGGCTGGCGCCGCCGGCCTCGCCATACTTCCCTTCATGCAGATCGGGTTCATCGGTGCGGGCAACATGGCGACGGCGCTGGCGCGCGGCTGGGGCGAGCCCGTGCTCGTCCACGACGCCTATCGCCCGCGCGCCGAGGCGCTCGTCGAGGAGCTCGGCGGCGAGGTCGTGGACTCCAACGCCGAGCTCGCCGAGCGCGCCGACGCGCTGCTGCTCGCGCACAAGCCGGCCGGGCTGGAGCGCGTCGCCAACGAGGTCGCCGGCCAGGCCGACGCGATCATCTCGATCCTCGGCGGCGTGCCGGTCGGCGCGCTGCGCGCCGCCTACGGCGCGACCCCGGTCGTGCGGATGATCCCGAGCGTCCCCGTCGAGGTGCGCCAGGGCGTCACCTGCCACGCCCGCGATCCGCAGGGCGACGCGCGGCTGACCGAGCAGGCGATCGCGCTGTTTGAGCGCCTCGGGCTCGTCGTCACCGTCGACGAGGCTCAGATGGGCGCCGCGACCGCGCTCATGAGCTGCGCGCCCGCGTACGTGGCGCTCGTCGCCGAGGCGCAGGTCGACGCCGGCGTCCGCGCCGGGCTGCCGGCCGACGTCGCGGGCGAGCTCGTCGGCGCCAACTTCGCCGGGACCGCCGCGCTGCTGCAGGCGCGCGGCATGGACACGCTCGCGGTGCGCCGCTCGGTCACCTCGCCCGGCGGGGTCACGGCCCGCGGACTGGCGGCGCTGGAGCACGGCGGGGTGCGGGCCGCGTTCGACGACGCGATGCAGGCGGTGCTCGCGTCATGACGGCGACGTTCCTCATCGTCGCGACGGCGCGCGAGCAGGTCGCGGACTTCCTCAGCGCCCTGCTGACGGTCTACATCATCCTGATCTTCGTCTACATCCTGACGTCGCTGATCTTCTCCTTCGGCGGCCGGATCCCGTACTCGAAGTGGTCCAGCGCCGTGCTCGGCTTCCTGCGCGACGTCGTGGAGCCCTACCTCGGGCTGTTCCGGCGCGTCCTGCCGCCGATGGGCCAGTTCGACCTCAGCCCGATCCTCGCGATCATCGTCCTGCAGGTCGTCGGCTTCTACCTCGTCATCCCCCTGATCCGCGGGTGAGCCCGCGCTCAGGCGCGCCGTCCGCCCGCGCCGTCTGGCTGCGCACCGCGATCGTCCTCGTCTGCGTCGTCGCCGTCGATCAGATCGTCAAGGCGCTCGTGACGTCCGCGCTGGAGCGCGGCGAGCTGCGCGAGCTCGTGGCGGGCATCAAGCTCGTCAACACCCGCAACACCGGCGTCGCCTTCGGCCAGCTGCAGGGCGGCGGCGCGATCGTCACGGTCCTGATCGCCGCCGCGGTGATCGCGCTGCTCGTGTACGTGTCGCGCAACACCGACCGCCCGCTGATCTGGCTGCCGGCGGGCCTGCTGCTCGGCGGCGCGCTGGGCAACGTCATCGACCGCATCCGCGAGGGCGCGGTCATCGACTTCCTCAAGCTGCCCCACTGGCCGGCCTTCAACGTCGCCGACTCGGCGATCACGATCGGCGTCGTGGCGCTGCTGTTCGTCATGGAGCGCGGTGATGGAGCTCGCCGTTCCGGCTGAGTCCGCCGGCGAGCGCCTGGACGTGTTCCTGGCGGCGCCGGTCGGCTCGCGCTCGCAGGCCGCGCGGCTGATCGCCGAGGGGCGCGTGCTCGTCGCGGGCCGGCCCGCGCCCAAGGGCCACCGCGTGCAGGAGGGCGAGCTGGTCACGGTCGACGAGGTCGAGCCGGGCGCCGCGGCGCCCGCCGCCGACGCGCCCGTCGCGCAGTTCCAGATCGCCTACGAGGACGACGACCTGATCGTCGTCGACAAGCCGCCGGGGGTCGTCGTGCATCCCGCGCGCGGGCACCGCGAGGGCACGCTCGCGCAGGCGCTGGCAGGCCGCGCGGCCGGCGGCGAGGATCCCTGGCGCGCCGGGATCGTGCACCGCCTGGACCGCAACACCTCCGGCCTGCTCGTCGTCGCCAAGAGCGAGGAGGCGCACCGGCGGCTGAAGGCGGCGCTCGCGGCGCGCCACATCAAGCGCGAGTACCTCGCGCTCGTCGAGGGCCGGCCGTCCGCGCGCTCGGGCACGATCGAGGCGCCGATCGGGCGCGACCGCCGCCACCGCACGAAGATGTCGACCGACAGCGACGCCCCCAAGCCCGCGATCACGCACTTCGAGATCGAGCGCTCGCTGCCGCAGGCGACGCTGCTGCGCGTGCGCCTGCAGACCGGCCGCACGCACCAGATCCGCGTGCACCTCACGGCGATCGGCCATCCCGTCTGCGGCGACCGCGACTACGGCCGCCGCGGCCTGTACGGCCTCGAGCGCCAGTTCCTGCACGCCACCCGCCTCGCGTTCGCGCACCCGCTCACGGGCGCCGAGATCGACATCGTCTCGCCGCTGCCGCCGGACCTCGAGGCGGCGCTGGCGGCGGCCGAGGCGGGCCTCGGAGGGGCGTAAATCGCGGCGGGGCGACCTGTCCAAAGATCGCCCCGCCACCCCACATCACGAGTCGAGCCCACCGGAGGTAGGGGAAGGGAGGACTCGTCCCGCAGATCCCTAAACGCAGGCATTCTCGGAAGCTTGCGTAAACTTGTCCCCTCATCCGTCACACGACCCCTCCGGGTACTCGTGACGCGGTCCTGCCCGGCACTGCCTGCCGGGTCCCGCGGCGCGCCGGTGGGCTTTGGCCACACACCACATTCAAGGAGCAGGACCTCATGGCCCAAGTTGGGATCAGGGAGCTGCTGGAGGCCGGCGTGCACTTCGGCCACCAGACCCGCCGCTGGAATCCGAAGATGCGCCGGTTCATCCACGGCGAGAACGGCGGCATCTACGTCATCGACCTCCTCAAGACGGAGGCGCTGCTGCGCGAGGCGCAGGAGTTCGCGTCCGCGGTCGCCCATCGCGGCGGCACCGTGCTGTTCGTCGGCACGAAGAAGCAGGCCCGCGACGCGGTGAAGGAGGCGGCCGAGAAGTCCGGCATGCCGTACGTCAACCACCGCTGGCTCGGCGGCCTGCTGACGAACTTCCAGACGATCAACCAGCGCATCAAGCGCCTGCACGACCTCGAGCGCTACGAGGCCGACGGCCAGCTCGCGCTGCTGCCGACGCGTGAGCGGATGGCGGCCCTGGCCGACCTCGCGAAGCTGCGCGCGAACCTCGGCGGCGTGAAGAACATGGTCCGCACGCCGAACGCGATGGTCGTCGTCGACCTCAAGGTCGAGGAGATCGCCGTCCGCGAGGCCCAGCGCCTGCGGATCCCGATCATCGGCCTCGTCGACACCAACTGCGACCCCGACGGCATCGACTACGTCATCCCGGGCAACGACGACGCGATCCGCTCGTGCGCGCTGATCATCAACGCGATCGGCGACGTCGTCGGCGAGGGCTCGTCGACGTTCCGCGCGCAGGAGGAGCTGGCGCGCAAGGAGGCCGAGGAGCAGCAGCGCAAGGAGGCCGAGGAGCGCGCCCGCAAGCAGGCCGAGGAGACGGCTGCCCGCGAGGCCGCCGCCCAGGCCGAGCGCGACGCCGCCGCCCAGGCGGCTGCCGCCCAGGCCGAGGCTGCGACCGCGGCCGAGGCCGCCGCTGCGACGCCGGCCCCCGCGGCCGCGGCTGCGCCGGCTGCGCCCGTGGCTGCGCCCGCGGCTGCGGCTGCCGCGCCCGCGGCGACCAAGACCAAGGCCAAGGGCGGAGGCGACCGCCAGGTCGCCGAGGCCGAGGTGGCCGCCGCCGTCGAGGAGGCCGGTCCCCCGCAGCCCGATCCGAAGGTGCCGCAGGCGGCGAACACCGAGACCGCCCCCGCGCAGAAGGACAACGCCAAGGGCGCGTCGCCGGATCCCGCGCCGCCGGCGGAGGACCCGACGCCCGCTCCGGCCACCCCGCCCGCGGAGCCCGCCCCGGCGGAGCCCGCCGCGGAGGAGCCCGCCCCGGCGGAGCCGGCCGCCGAGGCCGCGCCCGCCTCGGCGGAGCCCGCCGCCGAGGCCGCGCCCGCCCCGGCGGAGCCGGCCGCCGAGGAGCCCGCGGCCGAGGCCGCGCCCGCCGCGGAGAAGCCCGCCGCGCCCGCGCCCAAGAAGCCGCGCCGCCGCAAGGCGGCCGCGAAGGCGCCCGCCGAGGAGCCGGCCGCGCCGGCCGCAGAGACAGCGACCAAGACCGAGGACGAGACCAGTGGCTGACATCAAGGCAAAGGACGTCAAGGTCCTGCGCGACCAGACCGGCGCGGGGATGATGGACTGCAAGCGCGCGCTGCAGGAGACCGAGGGCGACATCGACGCCGCCGTCGAGCTGCTGCGCGTGCAGCTGGGCAACAAGATCGGCAAGCTCGCCGGCCGCGAGGCGACCGAGGGCACCGTCCAGTCCTACATCCACGCCAACGGCAAGGTCGGCGTGCTCGTCGAGGTCGACTGCAACACCGACTTCGTCGCCCGCAACGACGACTTCATCGCCTTCGCCCGTGACGTCGCGATGCACGTCGCGGCCTCGCCGACGACGAACTACGTCACCGAGGACGAGATCCCCGAGGAGGCCAAGCAGGCCGAGCTGCGGGTCTTCGAGGCGCAGGCCGCCGACAAGCCCGAGAACGTCCGCGCGAAGATCGCCGAGGGCAAGCTGCGCAAGTGGATGGAGGAGACGGTCCTGCTCAAGCAGGCGCACGTCAACGGCGACAAGTTCGACGGCAAGACGATCGAGGAGCTGCGCGGCGACCTGTCCGCGAAGACCGGCGAGAACGTCGTGATTCGGCGCTTCGCCCGCTTCGCGGTCGGCGAGTAGGCTCGCCCCTTGACATGACCCCCGAACCCGCGTTCAGGCGGGTCCTGCTCAAGCTGTCGGGCGAGGCGCTGATGGGCGACCTCGACTACGGAACCGACCCGGAGCGGGTCCGCGCCGTCGCAGCCCAGATCGCCGCCGTGCAGGCCCGCGGCGTCGAGATCGCGATCGTCGTCGGCGCGGGCAACATCTACCGCGGGCTCAAGGGGGCCGCGGCCGGAATGGACCGCGCGACGGCCGACTACATGGGCATGCTCGCGACGGTGCTCAACGCGCTGACGCTGCAGGACGCCCTGGAGAGCCTCGGCGTCCACACGCGCGTGCAGTCGGCGATCACGATCTCCGAGGTCGCCGAGCCCTACATCCGCCGCCGCGCGATGCGCCACCTCGAGAAGAAGCGCGTCGTGATCTTCGCCGCCGGCACCGGCAACCCGTTCTTCACGACCGACACGGCCGCCGCGCTGCGCGCCGTCGAGATCCACGCCGAGGCGATCCTCATGGCCAAGAACGGCGTCGAGGGCGTCTTCTCCGCCGACCCGCGCGTGGACTCCGACGCCAAGCTCATCCGCGAGATCAGCCACATGGAGGCCGTCCGCCGCCAGCTGCGCGTCATGGACTACACGGCGCTCACGCTGTGCGCCGAGAACCACATGCCGCTGTATGTCTTCAACATGAACGACGAGTCCAACATCGAGCGGATAGTGTCCGGCGAACAGGTGGGAACGGTGGTGGTGACGCGAGATGAGTGAGCTGATCGACGAGCTGCTGGCCGATGCATCCGAGCGGATGCACAAGTCCGTGGAGGCGACGAACCACGAGTTCGGATCCGTGCGCACGGGCCGCGCGAGCCCGGCGCTGCTGGACCGCGTCCACGTCGACTACTACGGCGTCTCGACCCCGCTCAAGCAGCTCGCGACGATCAACGCCGCCGAGGCCCAGCTGCTCACCGTGCAGCCCTACGACAAGGGCTCGCTGAAGGCGGTCGAGAAGGGGATCTCGGAGGCCAACCTCGGCCTGACCCCGAGCAACGACGGCAACATCATCCGCCTCGTCATCCCGCAGCTCACCGAGGAGCGCCGGCGCGACTTCGTGAAGATGGTGCGCCACATCGCCGAGGAGGGCCGCGTCGCGATCCGCAACATCCGCCGCGACGTCATGCACGACCTGCGCGAGCTCAAGGAGGAGGGCGACGTCGGCGCCGACGAGGAGCACCGCGCCGAGACCGAGCTGCAGAAGCTCACGAACGACCGGATCGCCGAGCTCGACACCCTGCTCAAGGGCAAGGAAGAAGAGATCCTCGAGGTCTGATGGAGCGCGCGACGTCGGCGCGCTACGTCGCGATCATCACCGATGGCAACGGGCGCTGGGCGAAGGCCCGCGGGCTGCCCGTGGGCGAGGGCCACCGCGCCGGCGCCGACACCCTGAAGGCACGGCTGAAGGACGCCGTCGACCTCGGCGTCCGCGAGCTCACCGTCTACTCGTTCTCGACCGAGAACTGGTCGCGGCCGGAGGAGGAGGTCCTCGGGCTCATGGCGATGTTCGCCGAGCGGATCGTCGAGGAGACGCCCGAGCTGCACGAGAGCGGCGTGCGGATGCGCTTCATCGGGCGCCGCGAGGGGATCGAGGAGGCGCTGATCGAGCAGATGGAGTGGGCCGAGGAGCTGACCGCCGCCAACGACCGGATCACGCTGTTCGTCGCTTTCAACTACGGGGGCCGCGCTGAGATCGTCGACGCCGCCCGGCGCTTCGACGGCGGCGACGAGGACGACTTCCGCGCGCTGCTCTACGCGCCGGAGATGCACGACCCCGACGTCGTCATCCGCACGAGCGGCGAGCAGCGCCTGAGCAACTACCTGCTGTGGCAGTCGGCCTACTCCGAGCTCGTCTTCAGCGAGGCGCTGTGGCCGGACTTCGACCGCGCCGCCTTCGAGGCCGCGCTGGCGCAGTACAGCGCGCGCAGGCGCCGCTTCGGGGGCCGCTGATGAGCACGCGCGCACGCCCGCCGCGGCGCGCGCCGCGCCGCGCGCCCCGCCGCGAGCCGCGCGAGCGCGGCGGCTCGGAGCTGTTCGCCCGGATCGTCGTCGCGGTCCCGGCGATCGCGTTCGCGATCACGATCATCGTCGCCGGCGGGATCTGGTTCACGCTCGGCCTGCTTGGCGCTCGCGATCATCTGCCTCGGCGAGCTGTTCGACATGTTCGAGGACGCCGAGCCGGTCCGGCTGGCGGGCTTCATCGGCGTCGCCGGCGTCATGGGCGCCGCCTACGCGGGCGACGACATGCACGTGCTGCTCGCCTTCATGGCGTTCTTCCCGATCCTCTTCGGGGTGACGCTGCTGCAGCGGCGCGCGGGCACGTGGGGGATGGCGCTGACGACCTTCGGCGTCGCCTGGATCGGCGTCTCGCTCGCGCACGGCATCCTGCTGCGCGAGCTGCCCCACGGCGGCGGCATCATCGTCGACATCCTCGTCGGCACGTTCATCGGCGACACCGGCGCCTACCTCGGCGGGCGCTGGTTCGGCCGCCGCCCGCTGGCGCCGCACGTGTCGCCGAACAAGACCGTCGAGGGGCTGCTGATCGGGATGGGCACCGCCGTCATCGCGACCTGGCTGGCCGGGACCTACCAGGACTGGCTGTCGGGAACCGACGCGCTGCTGCTCGGCCTCGGTGTGGCGTGCGCGGCGCCGCTGGGCGACCTCTTCGAGTCGTTCGTCAAGCGCGACGCCGGGACGAAGGACAGCGGCACGCTGTTCGGCGCCCACGGCGGCGCGCTGGATCGCCTCGACGCCGTCATGTTCTCCGCCGTCGTCGGCTACTACGTCTGGCTCGCACTGGCGTAGCGGACCTGTACGCTGCCGCGAGCCGCTCGTGAGATCGCACCTGCTCGGCGCCCTCGGCGTCCTCGTCGTCCTGTCAGCCGCTCCTGCCGCCGCGGGCGCCGCCGCGATCGTCGATCGCACCGTCACCGCGGCCGGGACCGAGCGCGGCATCTGCCATGCGCGCGTGCTGCCGGCGGGCGCGGGCGTCAGCGTCCGGCGCGTCAACGCGGCCGAGACCGGCCTGCTGCGCGCGACCGTCGCCGCGCGCGGGGACTGGGACCTCGCGGTCTTCGACGCCGCCTCCGGGCGCCTGGTCGCGGCCGGCGCCGCGCCCGCCGGGCCCGAGCTCGCCGAGGGCTTCGTCGCGCGCGGCGAGCAGCTCGTGCTGCAGGCCTGCCGGCGCGCGGGCGCGAGCACGCAGGCGCGGCTGCGCGCCGCGACGATCGCGCTCCCTGCGCAGGGCGCGGGGCAGCGCGAGCAGCTCGTGACGGTCGCCGCGACCACGCACGCGGCGCGGTCGCGGCTGGCGGCGCTCGGGCTCGACCTCGCGGAGAACGGCGACGCCGGCGGCATCGACGTCGTCCTGCACGACGCCGGCGACGCCGCGAAGCTCGTCCGGGCCGGCCTGACCTGGAGCGTCAAGACCGCCGACCTGCGCCGCCAGGCGGCCGAGAACGCCGCCGCCGACGTGCGCCGGGCGGCGCGGACCCGGTCGGCGCGGTCGACGGCGACCACCCGCGCCGGCGTGCCCTCCGGGCGCACGACCTACCGCCACCTCGCCGACTACGAGGCCGAGATGAAGGCGCTCGCGGCCGCGCATCCGGGGCTCGTGAAGCTCATCACGCTGCCGCACCGCACGCTGCAGGGGCGCCCGGTGCTGGGCCTGGAGATCGCCCGCGACGTCAACGTCCAGAACGGCCAGCCGGTCTTCCTGCAGGTGGGCGTCCACCACGCGCGCGAGTGGCCGTCGGGCGAGCACGTCATGGAGTGGGCCTACGACCTCGTCAACGGCTACGGCCGCGACGCCGAGATCACGCGGCTCGTCGACGCGACGCGCAACATCCTCGTGCCGATCGTCAACGTCGACGGCTTCAACCTCAGCCGCGAGTGGCCGGTCGACGTCGGCACGCTGCTGGCGGGCGTCGACCTGCCGGCGCAGATCAACGGCCTGTCGCCGATCGACGACCCGCTCTACACCGCTGCGCTGCTCGGCGACCAGGGCATCAGCCCGGCGCCCGGGACCGGCTTCACCTACAAGCGCCGCAACTGCCGCGTCACCGACGGCGCGATCCCCGGGGCGGGCGAGTGCGAGGCGCTCGCCAACCGCCGCCGCGGCGTCGACCCCAACCGCAACTACGGCGGCTTCTGGGGCGGCCTCGGCGCCGGCTTCGACGTCGAGGACGACACCTACCGCGGCGCGGCGCCGTTCTCCGAGCCCGAGGTCCAGAACGTGCGCGAGCTCGTCTCGTCCAACCAGGTGACGACGCTCATCACGAACCACACGTTCGCGAACCTCGTGCTGCGCGCGCCCGGCGTCGCTGCCGTGGGGACGACGCCCGACGAGGCCCTCTACAAGCAGCTCGGCGACGCGATGGCGGCCAAGAACGGCTACGTCAGCGAGCACGGCTACGAGCTCTACGACACCTCCGGCACGACCGAGGACTGGTCCTACTACGCGACCGGCGGCCTCGGCTTCACCTTCGAGATCGGGCCCGACGAGTTCCACCCGCCGTACGCCGAGATGACCGCCGAGTACGAGCGCAACCGCGAGGCCTACCTCGTCGCGCTGCGCAGCACGGCCGACAGCGCGCGCCACGCCGTGTTGGAGGGCCGAGCGGCCGCGGGCACGGTCCTGCGCGCGCACAAGGAGCTCGACTCGCAGACGCTGCCGGTGCTGCTGGACTTCGCCGGCACGACGGGCCCGACGGTCCCCTTCCACGACACGCTCGACAGCACGATGACCGTCGGCGACAGCGGGCGCTTCGCTTGGCACGTCAACCAGTCCACGCGCCCGGCGGCCGCGGCGCCGGAGGCCTGGACGGTGACCTGCGAGCGGCCCGCCGGGACGGTCGTCGCGCGCGGCCAGGTCGTGATCGCCCGCGGCGAGCGCAAGCCGCTGGACCTCTGCGCGCTGCAGTTCTCGCTGCGGTCCGAGCACCGGCGACTGGGCGCCGCGCTGACGCGCGGCGTGGCGCTGCGCGCGCGCTGCTCGCTCTCGTGTGCCGCGTCGGCCAACCTGAGCGTCGACAACGCCACGGCGCGGCGGCTGGGGCTGACGAAGAAGCGCAGCGGCCGCGTCGTCGTCGCGCGCGGCAAGGGCGGGAAGGCGTTCAAGGGATCCAAGCGCTTCAGCGTGCGCTTCACGACGTCGGCGCGGTCGCATCTGCGCGGCGCCCGGCGGGTGAAGGTGCGGTTGAGCGCGACCGGGCGCGCGGGCGCGACGGACCGGCAGACGCTCACGAGCTTCCTGACGCTGTCGCGCTGACTCCGAGCGCTTCGAGCTCCGCGATCGTCTGCTGCGGGCGCTCGGTGACGTCGCCGTAGCTGAACGCGGTGTGGTGGGAGCGCCGGCGGCGCGCGACGTCCTGCTCGAACGCCCGGCGGGTGCCGTGGAAGCGCCAGCTGACGAGCTCGACGGTGAGGCCGAGGTCCGGCCAGTGGCAATCGACCTTGTCGCCGGCCTGGTCGATGTTCGTGCGGGGGCGCGGGAGGCCGTGGCGTTGCAGGAGCTTGAGAAAGGCGTCTTCGAGGATGCTGAGCGTGACGTCCGTTGCGAGCGCTCGGCGGATCGCGGGCGCACCCGGCTTCGCCGGGTTGCGGGCGATGCAGGCGTCGATCTGCTGGGGCGTCGTGCGGTGACGGAGCCAGGCCTCGTGGCAAGCGCGCGTGAGCTCCTGCTGGGTCAGCGCGATCGCAAGGTCCAGGAGCACGCGCGGGACGGTGGTGATCGGGATCGCGTGGAGCTCGGATGTGTCGAGCTGGTGGAGCGCGCGGACGCGGTGGATCACGACGCCGGGGCGGGCGCGGCCGTTGAGCGTTGGGATGGTGACGGCGGGCGGGGGAGCCGCACCGGGGAGTAGACGCAGGAGATGCGCGGCGGCGCGGTGGCTCAAGACGGCGCTGTCTCCCGCGGCGAGAACCGCGGACATGTAGGCCCCGAGCACCGATCGCCCAGGGTGGCCGGCGGCAAAGACGCCCACGTGCTCGCGGTGCAGCCGCCCGTCGGCGACCCAACGGCGGATCCGGTGCTCGTCGACCCCTGCCGCGCGTAGTTGCGCGAACGTCACCCGGCCGTGCTGCTGGGCCGCGATCCGGGCGACGTTGTCAGCTGGATAGCGCATATGGCTATCGAGCTGACAAGCGCCCCCGATTCGCCCCCCTGCCAGAATGCGCCGCCCATGGCGCGCCGTCTTCTCATCCTCGGCTCGACAGGGTCGATCGGCACGCAGGCGCTGGACATCCTCGCCGGCGACCCCGATCTCGAGCTCGTCGGCCTCAGCGCCGAGCGCTCCTCCGACGCCCTGATCGAGCAGGCGTCGCGCTTCGGCGTCACGCGGATCGCGCTCGCCGACGCCGACGCCGGCGCCCGCGCCGCCGAGCAGTGGACCGACGGCGAGGTGCTCGTCGGCGCCGAGGGGCTCGTCAGGCTCGTCGTCGAGTCCGGCGCCGACCTCGTGCTCAACGCGCTCGTCGGCTCCGCCGGCCTCGGGCCGACGGTCGCGACGCTCGGCGAGGGGATCGACCTCGCGCTCGCCAACAAGGAGTCGCTCGTCGTCGGCGGCGAGCTCGTCATGGCGCTCGCCGAGGCGACCGGCGCGCAGATCCTGCCCGTCGACTCCGAGCACTCCGCGCTGCACCAGCTGCTCGCCGGCGAGCAGCCGGGGACCGTCGAGAAGCTCGTCCTCACCGCGTCCGGCGGCCCGTTTCGCGGCCGCACCCGCGCCGAGCTGCAGGACGTCAGCGTCGAGGACGCGCTCAAGCACCCGACCTGGGACATGGGCGGCAAGATCACGATCGACTCGGCGACGCTGATGAACAAGGGCCTGGAGGTCATCGAGGCCCACCACCTGTTCGGCGTGCCGTATGACCGCATCGACGTGGTGGTGCACCCGCAGTCGATCGTCCACAGCCTGATCACGCTCTGCGACGGCGCGGCGCTCGCGCACCTGGGGCACCCCGACATGCGCGTCCCGATCTCCTACGCCCTGCACCACCCCGACCGCGTCGACGTCCCGGTGCGCGCGCTGGACCTCGCCGAGGTCGGCGCGCTGACCTTCGAGCCCGTCGACGAGGAGGCGTTCCCGTGCCTCGGGCTCGCGCGCGCCGCCGCGATCGCCGGCGGGACCGCGCCCTGCGTCCTCAACGCGGCCAACGAGATCGCGGTCCACGCGTTCCTGCAGGGCCGCCTGAGCTACCTCGGGATCGCCGCCGTCATCGAGCGCACGCTCGACGCCCTGCCGGCCGCCCGGGTCCGCGCGTTCGAGTCGCTCTACGAGGCCGACCGCGAGGCCCGCGAGCTCGCGGCGGAGCTCGTCGAGGCCGAGTCAGACCGCTTGGCACACTGAACCGGTGAGCTATCTCCTCGCCTTCGTCGGCTTCGCCGCGCTGATCATCCTGCACGAGCTCGGCCACTTCGCGGCCGCCAAGGCGGTCGGGATGCGCGTCGAGCGCTTCTCGCTCTTCTTCCCGCCGCTGATCGCGAAGTACAAGCCGAAGAACAGCGAGACCGAGTACGCGATCGGGGCGATCCCGCTCGGCGGCTACGTGAAGATCACCGGGATGAACCCGGCGGAGGACATCCCGCCGGACGTCCTCCCGCGCTCCTACTTCCGCCAGCCGGTGTGGAAGCGAATCGTCGTCATCCTCGCCGGGCCGATGGTCAACATCGTGCTCGCGTTCCTGATCCTCTGGGTGCTGATCCTGTCGCAGGGCACGACGAAGCCGGCGCTCGCCGTCCGCGACGTCCAGCAGGGCACGCCGGCCGCGCAGACGCTGCGGCCCGGCGACCGGATCCTGTCCGTCGACGGCGTGCGCGGCTTCGAGCCCGGGCTCGGCACGTCAGCGATCGACAAGCGCGCCGACGCGCTGCGCAAGCGCATCGACGCCCACCGCTGCGCCGGGCGCCTCACCGACGGCTGCGTCGCCGCGACGCCGGCGCGGATCGTCGTGCTGCGCGCCGGCCAACGGGTCGCGCTCAGCGTCCGCCCGCGCTACGACGCCCAGGCCAAGCGGATGCTCGTCGGCTTCTCGTTCGGCCAGAAGGTCGACGTTGGCAGCGGCGAGGCCGCCTCGCTGGCGATCACCGGCATGTGGGACGTCACGAAGCTCACCGTCGACCGGATCGTCAAGCTCTTCTACGACAGCAAGGCGCGCGACGAGGTCTCCGGCGTCGTCGGCTCCTACGAGGCGACGCGCCAGTCCTTCGAGTTCGACACCGTGCAGGCGTTCTCGGTCCTCGCGCTGATCTCGCTGTCGCTGGGGATCATCAACCTGTTCCCGTTCCTGCCGCTCGACGGCGGCCACATCTTCTGGGCCCTGGCCGAGAAGATCCGCGGCCGCCCGATCCCCTACAGCTTCATGGAGAAGATGGGAATGGTCGGGTTCGTGCTCGTGATCTTCCTGTTCTACGTCGGCCTGTCCAACGACATCGGCCGGTTGTCGAGCGGCGAGGGCTTCGGGGTCAGGTAGCGCCGCCCGGGTGCTCGATCCGGTCGAGCTCCCACACCGGGAGGTCGCCGACCGCCGCCGTGCGCTCGAACTCGGCGAGCGCGGCGGCGCCGCGCGCCGCAAACGAGGCGCGCGTGCGCTCGAGGTAGTCGCGGCTGACGACGGCGCTCCCGCGCTCGCGGGCGCGCCGCAGGCGCTCGCGGCCGGACTCGGTGCCGACGTACGCCCAGACCGTCCCGCGCGCCGGGGTGACCGCCGCGGTCACGTCGACGCGGTCGTAGTTGCGCTCGCGGTGGTCGAGCGCCGGCAGGTCCGCCGCGGCGACCGGCACGCAGACGCCGCCGGTCGTCGCCCCGGCGTCCGCGAACACATCCAGGAACGCGACGCAGACCGCCGGCCGGCTGGCGTCCGAGCGCAGCCGGTAGTGCTTGTAGCCGGGCACGTCGACGGCGTTGTCCATCGCCACGCCCCACGCGCGGCGGTACCCGCGCAGCTCGGCGGCGTGGCCCCCGGCGAGGTCGGCCGCCAGCGATCCGTAGCCGAAGACGAACTCCATGCGATCCGGGCGACCCTACCCCTCCGTAGAATGGGGACATGGCTTCCTCGCGACAGATCATGGTCGGCAACGTCCCCGTCGGCGGCGGCGCCCCCGTCGCCGTGCAGACGATGACCAAGACGGAGACCGCCAACCTGCAGGCGACGATGGACCAGATCCACCGCGTGGCCGAGGCGGGCGCCGACATCGTCCGCGTCGCCGTCCCGCGCGACGAGGACATCGAGGCGCTCAAGACGATCGTCGTGCAGTCGCCGATCCCGGTGATCGCCGACATCCACTTCAACCACACCCTGGCGCTGAAGGCGATCGACGCGGGGGCGCACTGCATCCGCCTGAACCCGGGCAACATCGGCGGCCCCGAGAAGGTCGCCGAGGTCGTCGCGCGCGCGAAGCTCGCCGGCACGCCGATGCGCATCGGCGTCAACTCCGGCTCGCTGCCCAAGCACCTGCACGCGCTCGAGCGCGAGAGCCCCGTCGAGGCCCTCACGACCGCCGCGACGGAGTTCGTCGAGCTCATGCACCGCCTCGACTTCTACGACTTCAAGGTCTCGATCAAGTCGACGAACGTGCCCAACACGATCGCCTCCAACCGCCTGCTCAGCGCGAAGATCGACCACCCGCTGCACCTCGGCATCACCGAGGCGGGCACGAAGTGGTCGGGCAGCCTGAAGTCGGCCGTCGGCCTCGGCACGCTGCTCGCCGACGGCATCGGCGACACGATCCGCATCAGCCTGTCGACCTTCCACGCCGAGGAGGAGGTCAAGGTCGCCTGGGAGATCCTCAAGGCGCTGCAGCTGCGCGAGCGCGGCCCCGTCCTGATCGCCTGCCCGACCTGCGGTCGCCTGCAGTTCGACATGGACTCCGTCGTGATGGAGATCGAGCGCCGCCTGGAGGCCTACGAGGACCCGATCGAGGTCGCCGTCCTGGGCTGCGCCGTCAACGGCATCGGCGAGGCCTCGCACGCCGACTTCGGCATCACGGGCGCCAAGAACGAGGGCCTGATCTTCAGCCGCGGCAAGCCGCTGCGCAAGGTCAAGACCGAGCAGCTCGTCGACGTCCTCTTCGAGGAGATCGACAAGTACGCGACGTCCAAGCGCATCGACGTCGACGAGCGCGCGGCCGCCGAGGGCGCCAAGTGGCTCGCGGCCAACGAGGACGAGACGGCGATGACGCCCGAGCGCCTCGCGGCGATCGAGAAGGCCGAGTCGGCCGCCCACGACGGCGGCGACGACGTGCTCGCGGCGCTCGCCATCGACGAGGAGCTCTCGCCGGTGGCCGGGCGCCGCTTCAGCCGCGCCTAGGCGAGGGACCGCCGGCGCGCGGCTCGAGAGCCACGCGCCGGGTCGGTCCGAGTTCGATCAGGTGCCGTCGGTGCCCGGGCTCGACGACACGACGCTGCCGTCCACCAGGCTGATGACCGCGGCGCGCCACTCGACGGGAGTGGCGACCGGCGACACGGCGGTCGCCGTGAAGTAGCCCATCGGGTCGACCGGGATCGGCGGGCCGATGGCGGTCCAGTCCGACGAGCCGTCCTTCGGGCGGTACTGGATCGTGGCGGCCGCACCCGGGGCCCCGTTGGCCAGGAAGCGCAGCTGGCCCCAGAAGCCGAACGCCGGCAGGCCGCTCGCCGGGTCGACGCCCGCGGGCGTCGCCAGGAACGGGATCGCGTAGGAGAACGCGGCCGGCTTGGCGGTGCCCAGGAGCTTGCCCGCGGTGAAGAAGAGCCCCGACTGGTAGGTGAACCAGTAGGCCTTGCTGCCCTTCTTGTGCTTGCGGTCGGGCGGGACGTCGGCGAGCAGGAACTGCGCCTGCGACGCGATCCGCGGGTTGTTGTAGGCCAGGAACTCGCCCAGGACGTTGTACTTCGCCTGCAGCGCCGGGAGGACGCCGGAGAACGGGTCGGGCGGGTTGGTCTCGAAGCCGAACTCCGTCATGAACAGCGGGAGGTTGGCGGGCAGGTTGTTCGTCTTGGCTGCCAGGTCGTCGAGCGTCGTGCCGAGCTCGTCGATGTTCGCCATCGTCAGCGAGTCCGGGTTGGCGTCGCGAACCGTCGGCCCGACGTTCTTCGTGTACGGGTGATGTGCGAAGCCGTTGGCGCGCAGCGGACCGCGGGCCGCGAAGTCACCACAGCTGCGCAGGCTCGCGGCCTGGCCCGTGTAGGGCGTGCCGTCGGGCGAGATGCAGAACAGCTCGCGCAGGAACTGCTTCGGGCGCATCGGCGACTTCTCGGTCTTCGCGTCCGAGCCCAGCGGCGCGGTCTCGCCGAGCAGGATCACGTCGTTGTCGACGCGGTGCCCGCTGGCCACGAGGCCCGTGTAGCCGGCCTGGTAGAGCTTGCGGAAGAGGATCGGCGAGGTGGCGATCTTCTGGCCGCCCTTGGTCTCCCACTGCGGGGTCAGCCAGCCGCCCTGGTTGGGCTCGTTCCACAGCGACCAGAAGCTCACGCGCGGCAGCGTGCCCTTGCTGCCGTTCTCGTCGCGGTAGGTGCCGCTGAAGCGCTTGCCGACCGCCGTCACGTACTCCTTGAAGGAGCCGACGCGCGGCTTGTAGGTGCCCAGCAGGCTCTTGAGCTTCTTCGGCGGGGTCGTCGAGGTCCAGAACGGGCCGGGCCCGGTGACGTTGAAGTAGACGCGGATGCCGCGGTCGAGCGCCGCCTTGACGAGGTTGTCGTAGCGGTCCCAGTTCTGCGCCGGGTAGGTCGACGGGTCGCCGCCCTTGAAGCGCGCTGCCTGGCGGCGGGCCTTGTCCTTGGCCTTGCCCTTGAGCTTGGCGATCTCGCCCTTGGTCGGCCGCGCGTTGTTGGCGACGACGCTCCAGAGCACCGTGACGCGAATCGTGTCGACGCCGAGCGACTTCATCTGCGTCAGCGCGCGCGCCGCGGTGGCGTCGTTGCGGTACACGAGCAGGTCGTCGTCCATCATGATCGACGTCTGCGTCGGGCTCGCGTGCGCTGCCGGTGCAAGCAGGGCGCCGAGCAACAGCGCAAGGATGAACGAGCGGATGGTGGGCCTCATGGAGCTCCTGCCAGACGTGGGTTTGGACCGGGCGGGCCGACGGGACGGCATCATGCCGTCCCGCGAGCCAGAACACCGTGGAGGGGACGGAGTTCCGCCCCCTGTATCGGTCAGGCGGTCGCGGCGCTGAAGCGATCCGCGACTTCCGACCAGTTCACCGTGTTCCACCACTCCTTCAGGTACGCAGGACGCTTGTTCTGGTACTTGAGGTAATAGGCGTGCTCCCAGACGTCGTTGCCCAGCAGCGGCGTCTGTCCGGCCGACAGCGGGCTGTCCTGGTTGGGCGTGCTCGTGACCGCGAGCGAGCCGCCGTCGACGACGAGCCAGGCCCAGCCGGAGCCGAACTGGCCCGCGCCCGCAGCCTCGAACTTCTCCTTGAACTCGTCGAAGGATCCGAACGCGCTGTCGATCGCCGCCGCGAGGTCGCCGTCCGGGGCGCCACCGCCGCTGGGGCTCATCGAGGTCCAGAACATCGAGTGGTTGAGATGCCCGCCGCCGTGGTTGCGAACCGCCGTGCGCTTGTCCTCGGGGATCGAGTCGAGGTTCGCGATGATGTCCTCGATCGAGCGGTCGGCGTGCTCGGTTCCATCCAGCGCCGCGTTGAGCTTGTCGACGTACGCCTGGTGATGCTTGTCGTGATGGAGCGACATCGTCTGCGCGTCGATGTGCGGCTCGAGTGCGTCGGGGGCGTACGGCAGGGGCGGAACCTCAAAGGCCATAAGGCTGTTCTCCTCTCATCGGCGGTCTCGTGCGGACTCTACCCGCGTAGGCTTCCCCGCACCGATGACGCGACTCTCACAATTTCTGCTCCCGACCGAACGCGAACCGCCAGCCGACGCGGAGGCGCTTTCGCACAAGCTCATGGTCCGCGCGGGACTCGTCCGGCAGATCGGATCGGGGCTGTGGTCGTGGCTGCCGGCGGGCTGGCGCGTGCATCAGAAGGTCGTCCAGATCGTCCGCGAGGAGATGGACGCCGCGGGCGCCCAGGAGATGCTGATGCCGGTCATGCTGCCGGCCGACCTCTGGCGCCGCAGCGGGCGCTACGACATCGACGAGCTCTTCAAGCTCAAGGACCGCAAGGGCGCCGACATGGTCCTCGCGATGACCCACGAGGAGTGCGTCACGACGCACATGGCGCAGTTCGTGCGCTCCTACCGCGACCTGCCCCAGACGCTCTACCACTTCCAGACCAAGGAGCGCGACGAGCTGCGCCCGCGCGCCGGGGTGCTGCGGACGCGCGAGTTCATCATGAAGGACGCCTACACGTTCGACCGCGACCTCGAGGGCCTCAACGCGAGCTACGCGGTGCAGGCCGCGGCCTACGACCGGATCTTCGATCGCACGGGCCTGGAGTGGTACAGCGTCGAGGCCGACGTCGGCGCGATGGGCGGCTTCGGCGCGCACGAGTACATGGCGCCCTGCCCCGCCGGCGAGAACGACGTCGCGCTCGCGCCGGGCTACGCCGCCAACGTCGAGGTCGCCAGCGCCGACCCGCAGCCCGTCGACGTGCCCGAGCCGCTGGACCTGCCCGAGCAGGTCCACACCCCGGGCGCGACGACGATCGAAGCGGTCGCGCGGATGCTCGGCACGCCGGCCGGGACGCTCCTGAAGGCCTTCCCCGTCGTCGTCGACGGCCGCGGCCTCGTCCTCGTCCTCGTGCGCGGCGATCACCGCGTCAACGAGATCAAGCTCGCCAACGCGCTCGGCGCGCGCTTCCGGCCGGCCAACGACGAGGAGGTGCGCGAGCGCATCGGCCCGCCCGGCTTCATCGGCCCGGTCGGCGCCGACGTCCGCGTCCTGCTCGACGAGGCGGTTGCCGACGGCGGCTACGTCGTCGGCGCCAACGAGCCCGACCACCACCTGCGCGGCGTGCAGCCGGGGCGCGACTTCACCTTCGAGCGCGCGGACGTGCGCTCCGTCGAGACGGGCGACACCGTCGACGGCAACGCGATCACGATCGAGCCGGCGATCGAGGTCGGCAACATCTTCAAGCTCGGCACGCGCTACTCCGATCCGCTCGGGGCGACGTTCCTCGACGAGCAGGGCGCGACGCAGCTCATCTGGATGGGCTCCTACGGGATCGGGCCGGCGCGGATCGCCGCCGCCGCCGTCGAGCAGTTCGCCGACGAGAAGGGCATCGCCTGGCCGCGCGCGCTGGCGCCGTGGGACGTCGAGATCGTCGTGCTCGGCAAGGCCGGCAGCGACGAGCTCGCGGCCGCGGAGACGCTCTACGAGGAGCTGCGCGCGCTCGGCCTCGACGTGCTGATCGACGACCGCGACCTGGGCCCGGGCGCGAAGTTCGCCGACGCCGAGCTGCTCGGCGTCCCGCTGCGGCTGACGATCGGCCGGCGGTCGCTGAAGGAGGGCCGCATCGAGGCCCAGCGCCGGCGCGGCCTGGAGGACGTCGACGGTGGGATCCCGCTCGAGGGCGCCGCGGAGGCGGTGGCGCAGCTGTGGCGGACACTCCCGTAGCCGAGCAGGCGGCCGACGCCGCCGAGCGCGCGCGCCTGACCTTCCGCCGGCTCGCGGGCCTGGACCGCTCCGGGCCGCCGCCGCCCGAGACCCTGCGCGACCAGCCGTGGAACGTCTGGACGATCCCCAACGCGATCGGCTTCGTCCGGCTCGCCCTGATCCCCATCTTCCTCGTGCTCGCGCTGAGCTCGGACGCCGGGACCGACGCGCTGCCCGCCGTGATCTTCGCGGTCATCTCGTGGAGCGACTACTTCGACGGGATGACCGCCCGCCTCACCGGCCAGTACAGCCGCTTCGGCGCGCTGCTGGACCCGTTCGTCGACCGCCTGCTCGTGATCTCGGGCGTCGTCGTGTGCTGGAACTTCGAGCTGCTGCCGCGCTGGGCGATCGGCGTGCTCGTCTTGCGCGAGCTGTTCCTGCTCGTCGTCGGGCTGCTGGCCCAGCGCCGCGGCCTGGAGCTGAAGATCAACTGGCCCGGGCGGGCGGCCGTCTGGCCGACGATGTCGGCGATCTTCTTCGCGCTCACCGGCCTCGCCACGCTCGCCGAGGTGCTGCTCTACATCGGCCTGGCGCTGGCCTGGTTCGCCGTCGTGCTGTACCTGCGCGACGGCCTGGCGCAGCTACGCGCCGGCGCCGGCGCCGGCTGACCGCGCGAGCTCGGCCTGGGCGGCCAGGCGGGTGACGAGCGAGCTCCAGCGGCCGAGGCGGTTGCGGACCGTGGCCGAGGACGGCAGGTCGGCGCGACCGGCGGCGTAGCGCTCGTAGGCCAGGACCGAGGGGATCTCGCCGAGCTCCTCGACGGCGAGCTGCATCGCCTCCCAGCAGGCCTCCTCCGTCCAGCGGCGCGAGCGCGCGCGGGCGGGCACGGCGGGCGCGGGGCGCAGGCCCGCGGCGGCGATCGCGTTGGACCAGCCGGCCATCCGGTTGAGGACGGTGGCGAGGCTCGGGTAGCCGAGCTCGCGGGAGACCGCGCCGTACTCCTTCGCGCTCGGAACGTGCCCGAGGCGCGTCGTGGCGGATGTCAGCGCGAGGATGATGTCGCGGTCCGACCAGGTCCGGGCGCCGCGCGATCCGGCCATGTTGGCGCGCCGCGCCGCGCGGTCGACGTCGGTGGCGAAGCGGTCGATCGTGCTGCGGCAGGCGACGGCCTGCAGGCCGAGCTTGCCGGCGACGCTGCCGGTGCCCTCGCCGGCGCGCCAGAGCGCGAGCAGCTCGTCGACGCGTGCCTCCGCGAGCTGCTCGGCGCGGCGGCGCCGCGCCTCGGCGATCTCCTGTGAGTCGGGCCCCCCGTGGGCGCGCAGGATCTGGCGCACGCGCTCGCGCGAGACCTCGTAGCGCAGCGCGATCTCGTCGAGGCTCCAGCCCTGCTCGCGCAACGAGGTCATCTCGCGCACGCGCTGCAGGGAACCGGGGATGAGCGTGCAGGAGTCGCAGGCCTCGGGGTCCGTGAGGGTGGGTGCGAGCATCATGCTCGGCCGGATGGCGGAAGGCGGCGTCGGAGTCGTCGTCATGGCGTCTCGGTCAGGCTTAGGGGGTCCTAAACCTAGCGGACCGGTCGGGTATTCGCACGATCTCGGCAGAGTCTCAAGCTCAGCTTGAAGGAAAGATCTGCGCTGGTATGCTCGCCCGAGCCTGCCTCGCTGCGCCCTTCACGGAGGAGACCTACCTGATGGAAACGTTCCCTGACCTCGGACTGTTGTCGGACCAGGAGCTGAAGGATCTCATCCAGCAGCTCACGGACGAAGAGGTCGAGGTCTCCTATCGCCGGCGGATCCTCCACGGCAAGATCGACATCCTCCGCGCCGAGCTTGTCAACCGCCTGCGCAAGAAGCACGACTCGGGCGAGGACGTCATCTCGGGCGCCGACGTCCAGCGGCTGACCGACATCCTCGCGGGGCGCTCCGCTCAGGAGTAATGGCGCACCACTGTCCCGAATGTGGGTTCGTCAACGCGGAGGGCGCCAACTACTGTCAGAAGTGCGGTGCCTTCGTCGGGCCGCTTGAGACGCCGAAGGACCCCGCGACCGCGACGTACCGCATCGACGAGACCGGCGAGCTCGTACCCGTCGAGCTCGAGGACGTCGTCGCGCGCGAGGGCGCGGCGCTCGTCATCCGCGCCGGCGGCGGCCGCGTGGGCGAGAGCTTCCCGCTCGAGGGCGACCGCAGCACGATCGGCCGGCGCCCCGACAGCGCCGTGTTCCTCGACGACGTCACCGTGTCGCGCGACCATGCGCTGATCGTCCGCCGCGGCGGCGACTGGCACCTCGACGACCTCGGCTCGCTCAACGGGACCTACGTCAACCGCCACCGCATCGAGACCGTCCGCCTGAGCGACGGCGACGAGCTGCAGGTCGGCAAGTACAAGCTCACGTTCCTCTCGCGCTGATGGCCGCCGACCAGACCGCCGCCGCCCCGCAGGACCCCGACGTCGACGGCGGCCGCCCGCAGAAGTCGATGACGATCGGGGCCGTCTGCAAGGGCCTCGCGCAGGAGTTCCCCGACATCTCGATCTCGAAGATCCGCTATCTCGAGGACCAGAAGCTGCTCAACCCGCGCCGGACGCCCGGCGGCTACCGGCTGTACTCGGCGTCGGACATGGTCCGCCTGCGCACGATCCTGCGCCTGCAGCGCGACGAGTTCCTGCCGCTGCGCGTGATCCGCCAGGAGCTCGCGTCGGGGCGCGGCGCGGACTCCGACGGGCCGGTCGCGACGGGCACGAGCACCTCGGGGGCCGACACGCGCAAGCGCCGCGCCAGCGTCTCCGTCCAGGACCGCGGCGCGATGTACGCGCTCGAGGACGTGCTCGAGGAGACGCGCGCCAGCGGCGACCTCGTCCGCGAGCTCGAGGACTACGGCGTCATCAAGGGCGAGATCCGCGCCGGCACGCACTACTACGACGAGACCGAGCGCGAGATCATCCGCGCCGTCACCGAGCTGGCCCGCTACGGCGTCGGCGGGCGCAACCTGCGCGTCTTTCGCTCGTCGGCCGACCGCGAGTCCGCGCTGCTGCAGCAGATCCTCGCGCCGGCCCTGCGCTCGCGCAATCCCGAGCGCCGCAAGGAGGCGCTGGAGGCGCTGGAGAACCTCGCGGCGGTCGCGTCGCACCTCAAGCACCTGCTGCTGATTCGCGACCTGCGCAAGATCGCCGGATGAGCAACGTCGCGCCGTCTTTGGAGAGCTATATCCGCTCCGTGCCGGACTTCCCGAAGAAGGGGATCGTCTTCCGCGACATCACGCCGCTGCTCGCCAGCGCCGACGGCCTCGACCTCGCGGTCCGCGGGCTCGTCGAGGCCACGAGCGACCTGCGTCCGGACATCGTCCTCGGCCCCGAGGCGCGCGGCTTCCTGCTCGGCCCCGCGCTGGCGCGCGAGCTCGGCGCCGGCTTCGTCCTGGCGCGCAAGCCCGGCAGCCTCCCGCACGACACCGTCAGCGCCGATTACTCGCTGGAGTACGGCGCCGACAGCCTCGAGCTGCACGCGGACTCCTTCGGCCCCGGAGCGCGCGTGCTGATCCACGACGACCTGCTGGCGACCGGCGGCACCGCGCACGCGCTCTGCGAGCTCGTCGCGCAGCTCGGCGGCGAGGTCGTCGGCTGCGCCTTCCTCATCGAGCTGGCGTTCCTCGGCGGGCGCGAGCGCCTGGCGCCGCACGAGACGCGCGCGCTCATCAGCTACGACGCCGAGTAGGCATGGGGACGATCCGCCGCTCGCGCACGCTGCGCGCCTCGCCGCAGGAGCTGTGGACGATCGTCGGCGACGCCCATCACCTGCCGCGCTGGTGGCCGAAGGTCACGCGCGTGGAGAGCGTCGACGACGACAGCTTCACCGAGGTCCTGCAGACGACGAAGGGCAAGCCGGTGCGCGCCGACTTCCGCGTCGTGAGCTCCGACGCGCCGAGCCTGCGGCGCTGGGCGCAGGAGGTCAGCGGCACGCCGTTCGAGCGCATCCTGGCGCGCTCGGAGACCGAGATCCGCCTGGAGCCCGACGGCGATCTGACGCGGGTCGCGATCTCGCTGGCGCAGCGCCCGCGCGGCATCGCGCTGCTGGGGTCCTTCATGGTCCGCACGGCCGCGGGGCGCCAGCTCGACGAGGCGCTGGACGGCCTCGAGGCGCTCGTCGGCGGCCGCTAGGGCGTCGTCGTCGTCTGCGCCGGCGGGGCCGTCGTCCCGCCGCCCTGGGTCGCGCTGCCGGCGACCACGAGCTTGGCGCGCAGGACGACCGTGCCGGGCGTCTTGGGGGCGTCGGTGCGCTCGCTCGTGAGCAGCACCTCCTGGAAGTTGGGCGTGTCCGGCGACAGGTCGGCGACCGTGTCGAGCTTGCCGTCGGCGCCGACGACCTTGTCCGGGAAGCCGAGGAACAGCGCCTGATCCTTGGACGTGTAGAACCAGACGCCGTAGGCCGAGCCGCTGCTGCTGCTCGGCGGGATGCCCTTCGCGGTCAGGGCGAGCCGGTAGCGGTTGTTGGTCGGGAAGCGGACGATCGCGACCTGGCCGCTGGCGGTCGAGTCGGCGCCCTCGGCTGGGCGCAGGTTGCCCTGGGCGAGGATCTGCGGGTCGCCGGCGGGATCGGCGCCGGTCGTCCCGGTGCCGGTGGTCGACGTCGCGGCGGGCGTCGTCGAGGCGGCGGGCGTGCCGTCGTCGTCGCCGCCGGTGAGCGTGACGACGAGGATGATCACGAGCGCCAGGACGAGCCCGAGCCCGGCGGCGATCAGCTTGCCGCCGAGGGTGGAGCTGCGCTGGACCTCCTCCTGGCGGGCGGTGCGGGCCTCGAGCGCACCGAAGGCCTCGGCGACCTCCTCGCGCTCGGCGGGCACGTCGGGGATCTTGTCGGCGCCCGCGACCGGAGCCAGCCCGGCGCCGGCGGCGCGGGCCCAGCCGCGGCCGGCGGAGGAGCCCTCGAGGTACTCGCGCGTCGCGGCGCGCTGGGAGGCGGTCTGCTGGCCGAGGAGGTAGTCGGCGATCTCGTTGCGGCGGTCGGCCGAGACGTCGTCGCCGGCGGGCCCGAGCGCGTGTACGGCGTCCTGGGCGCGGCGGCGGATCGCGCTCGTGTCGCTCTTGAGCAGGCCGGCGATCTCGTCGTAGGACTTGCCCTGGCGCAGCAGGAGTTGCAGGACGGCGCGCTGGCCGTCGTTGAGGCTCTCGAGGGATCCCATCCGGGGCTACCCTAGCCAACCGACCGGCCGCGCGAGACGCTCCGGCGTCAGCGCGGCCGCGCGCCAGGTCGGCGCTCCCACTAGCCTCCCGCGCCCATGCAGTCCGACCCTGAGTTCCCTCCGCCCGGTGGCTTCGACGCGCTCTACGGCCTCGAGGTGCTCGAGGTCCACGACGACCTCGTGCTCGCACAGGTCAGCGTGCGCGACGAGCTGCGCCAGCCCTTCGGGCTCGTGCACGGCGGCGTGCTCGCCTCGATCGCCGAGACGCTCGCCTCGCTGGGCACCGCGGTGGTCGTGATGCCCGAGGGCAACGCGGCGATGGGGCTCTCGAACAGCACGTCGTTCCTGCGGCCGATCGTCGCGGGGACGATCCACGCGCGGGCGGTGCGCCGCCATCGCGGCCGCACGACGTGGCTCTGGGACGTCGAGATCACCGACGACGCCGGCCGGCTGTGCGCGCTCACGCGCATGACGATCGCCGTGCGGCCCCAGCCCTAGAGGGGGTATCCCCGAAGGTAAAGGGAAGAACTCGGGTAGGGATTACGCTAGTAGGACAAACGCCTGACCAGGAGGAATTGAATGGCTCTCACCATCGGCGACACCGCACCGGACTTCGAGGCCGACACGACCGAAGGCAGGATCAGCTTCCACGATTGGCTCGGCGACTCGTGGGCCGTGCTCTTCTCGCATCCCCGCAACTTCACGCCCGTCTGCACCACCGAGCTCGGCTACATGGCGAGCATCGAGCCCGAGTTCGCCCGCCGCGGCGTCAAGATCATCGGCCTCTCGGTCGACCCCGTCGAGAACCACGCCAAGTGGTCCGAGGACATCGCCGAGACGCAGGGCACGGCGCCGAACTACCCGCTGATCGGCGACTCGGACTTCAACGTCGCCAAGCTCTACGGCATGCTGCCGGCCGAGGTCGAGGGCGACCCGACGGAGCGCACGCCGGCCATGAACCAGACGGTTCGCAACGTCTTCGTCATCGGCCCCGACAAGAAGATCAAGCTCGTGCTCGTCTACCCGATGACCACCGGGCGCAACTTCGACGAGGTGCTGCGCGTCATCGACTCGCTGCAGCTCACCGCCAAGCACCAGGTCGCCACCCCGGCCCAGTGGCAGCCGGGCGACGACGTGATCATCGCCGGCTCGGTCTCCAACGACCAGGCCAAGGAGAAGTACCCCGACGGCTGGGAGTCCCCGCGCCCGTACATCCGGATCGTGCCGGACCCCTCCAAGAGCGCGGCGTAGGGCTTGGGCGCCGGCGCCGCCTGCGGGCGGTGCCGGCGCGTCGGGTGACTCGGCGGCGCCGGGCAGGCCCGGCGCCCGCGACCGGCATCGATGAGAGAAGGGCCGGAAGGCCGCCGGCTGCGATCGGCGCCCGCGAGCAGTGAGTGGCGACGTGTTGACCGCCGACGTGAGCAACTCGCCACTCACGCCCGGGGGGCGGCCGCGGGCGCCGAGACCCTCCCCTTATCGATGCCGGTCGCAAGCGCTTCGCGGCGCCACCGCCATCGAGCAGCGTTCGCGCCCCGCCTACCCCCGGTAGCGGTTCGTGATCGGCACCCGCCGGTCGCGGCCGAAGGCGCGGGTCGTGATCTTGATTCCGGGCGGCTGCTGGCGGCGCTTGTACTCGGCGCGGTCGACGAGGCGGATGACGCGGTCGACGTCCTCGGCCGGCAGGCCGCGGGCGATCAGCTGCTCGCGGCCGAGGTCGTGCTCGACGAAGCCCTCGAGGATCGCGTCGAGGATCTCGTAGGGCGGCAGCGACTCGTCGTCGCGCTGGTCGGGCCGCAGCTCGGCCGACGGCGGCCGCGTGAACAGCTCCGGCGGGACGAGGCCGCCGCCGGCGCGCGCGTCGCGGTGGCGGGCCAGGCGGTAGACGAGCTGCTTGGGCACGTCCTTGATGACCGCGAAGCCGCCGGCGCTGTCGCCGTAGAGCGTCGAGTAGCCGACCGACATCTCCGACTTGTTGCCGGTCGTCAGCACGAGCCAGCCGAACTTGTTGGAGAGCGCCATCAGCAGGTTGCCGCGGATGCGGGCCTGCAGGTTCTCCTCGGTGAGGTCGGGCTCGCGGCCGGCGAAGACGTCGCGCAGCGCGTCCTCGTAGGCGCGCATCATCGGCTCGATCGGGATCTCCAGCAGCTCGATTCCGAGGTTCGCGGCGAGCACCTTCGCGTCGTCGCGCGTGCCCGCCGAGGAGTAGGGCGAGGGCATCGTGACGGCGGTGACGCAGTCGGTGCCGAGCGCGTCGGCGGCGATCAGCGCGACGAGCGTCGAGTCGATCCCGCCGCTGAGGCCGAGCACGACATGCTCGAAGCCGTTCTTGCGCGCGTAGTCGCGCGTGCCGAGCACGAGCGCCTCGTAGATCTCGGCGTCGAGCTCGAGCAGCGGCGCGACGACCGGCTGCAGGCGCGCCGGCGCGAGCTCCTCAGGTGGCCGCACCCGGAACGACCCGAGCCGGTCAACGCTGCCCGCCGCGGCCGCCGCCGGCGCGCGCCGGCGGGTGTCGCGCAGCCGCGCGGTCCCCGCGGCCACGGGGTCGACGTCGGCGATCACGAGCGCCTCCTGGAACTGCGGCGCGCGCGCGACGACGGAGCCCTCGTGGTCGACGATCACCGAGTCGCCGTCGAAGACGAGCTCGTCCTGGCCGCCGACGAGCGCGCAGAAGGCGACGACGGTCAGGTCGTCGCGCGCGCGCTGGGCGAGCATCCGCTCGCGGGCCTCGCTCTTGCCCGCGTGGTAGGGCGACGCCGAGAGGTTGACGATGATCCGCGCGCCCGCCAGCGCCTCGTCCGACAGCGGCGGCCCGGGCTGCCAGATGTCCTCGCAGATCGTCAGCCCGACCGTCACGCCGTCGATCTCGATCGTCGCGCCGCGCGTGCCCGGCTGGAAGTAGCGCAGCTCGTCGAAGACGCCGTAGTTGGGGAGGTGCTGCTTGCGGTAGGTCGCCTGCACCACGCCGTCGGCGATGACCGCGGCCGCGTTGTAGACGTCCTCGGCGCGCTCGGGGTAGCCGACGATCGCCACGATCCCCTCGACCCCGGCGGCCAGCCGCACGAGCGCCTCGCGGGTGTCGGCGAGGAAGTGCTCCTTGAGCAGCAGGTCCTCGGGCGGGTAGCCGGTGAGCGCGAGCTCGGGGAAGACGACGAGCTGCGCGCCGGCCTGCTTGGCCTCCTCGATCCGGTCGGCGATCAGCCGCTCGTTGCCGGGGATGTCGCCGACGATGGCGTTGATCTGCGCGAGGGCGACGCGCAGCAGCGGCGGCGCGATCACGCCGTCTCCCGGCCGAGCCAGTACTCGACGAACGCGCGCAGGGCGGGGTCGGCCGGGCCGTCCGCGTCCTGGCGATGGCGCTTGGTCACGGCGACGACGGGGACGCGCAGGTTCGGCTGGCGGCGGACGACGACGGCCTGCCCGGCGGCGACGAGCGCGGCGTCCGGCGGGCCGCCGATGTCGGTCGCCAGCGCGCGCAGCCCGCGCGTGAGGCGCTCGTCGCTGTAGAGCAGCACGACGTTGCCGGCGCTGACCCGCGGCCGCGCGTCGGCGGGCCGCACGGCGCCCGGGCCGTCGGCGGGCGTGACGGTCGAGTCGTCGCGCGAGACGACGACGGCGGCGACGATGCCGACGCCGATCACCGCGGCCACGACGACGCCGAGCGCGACGAGCGCCTTGCCGCGCATCAGGTCGGCGCCGGCGCCGGTCGGCGGGTGCCCGCGCGGCGGCGCCCGCGAGCGGCGCGCAGCGGGACCGACGCGCTGTCGGCGAGCGCGTCGATCGACTCGCGCAGCGCGCCGGCGAGGAACTCGAGGTCGGGGACGGCGTCGTAGTCGGCGAGCAGGCCGAAGCCGAGCTCGCCGTTGTAGCTCGTGACCGAGATGCCGAGCGCCTGACGATCGGCGAGCGGCAGCACCGGATACAGCGCCCGCAGGCGGCGGCCGAGCAGGTACAGCGGGACCTGCGGCCCGGGGACGTTCGTCACCACGACGTTGAAGCCGCGCTGGCGCTGCTGCAGCCGCGCCGCCTGGCTGAGGATCGTGGGCGAGGCGAAGCCGGCCAGCTCGGTGAGCGTGCGGGCGCCGACGGCGCGGAAGGACTCGTGCTGCGCGGCGACGTCGTCGCGGATCGCGCCGAACTGCGCGACCGGGTCCTCGATCCCCACCGGCAGCCCGACCCACATCGGCGCGACCTCGTTGCCCAGCGCGCCCTGGTCGGCCTCGGCGCGAACCGAGATCGGCACGAGCGCGCGCAGGACGAGGTCGCGCGTGTCGACGCCGCGGTGGCGCAGGAAGCGCCCCAGCGCGCCGGCGACGACCGCGAGGACGGCGTCGTTGACGGTCCCGCCGAGTGAGTCCTTGATGCCCTGCAGCTCGGCGAGGTGCGCGTCGACCCAGGTGTAGCGGCGGTGCGGCCCGGTCTTGACGTTCAGCGGCGTCGGCGGCGCGGGCGTGCGGCCGGCGAAGTTCAGCGCGCCGATCGCCTCCAGGCCGTCGCGGGCGTTGCGGGCGACCTCGCGCGGGTGGCGCACGACGGCGCGCGCGGTGCGGGCGAGCTCGCCGGGGTGCATCGCGCGCTCGACGAGCGCGTCGGACAGCAGCTGCGCGCTGCTCGGCAGCGGGCGCGCGCTCCAGGCCCGGCGCGGGGGCGCCGGGGGCGGCGCGTCGGGCTGCGTGTCGAAGAGGACGGTCGTGATGTCGACGGCCGAGATCCCGTCGACGAGCGCGTGGTGGCTCTTGGCGATCAGCGCGAAGCGCCCGCCGTGCACGCCGTCGACGAGCAACAGCTCCCACAGCGGCTTCGTGCGGTCCAGGCGCTGGGCGAAGACGCGCCCGGCGAGGTTCTTCAGCTGCTCCTCGCTGCCGGGGGCCGGCAGGCCCGCGTGGCGCAGGTGGTAGCGCAGGTTGAAATGCGGGTCGTCGACCCACACCGGGCGCCCCTGGTCGAGCGGCACCTCGGCGAGCCGCTGGCGGAAGCGCGGCACGAGGTGCAGGCGCGCCTCGATGTGGGCCTGCACGTCGTCGTAGGGCGGCGTCGGGCCGTCGAAGACGGTCACCGATGCGACGTGCAGCCGCGCGCCCGCCTTCTCGCGATGCAGGAAGGACGCATCGAGCGCTGAGAGGCGGTGTCCGTGGGCCATGGGGCGATTGTTCCATGGGCGCGCAGCGGCAAACGGCGGGCCCGTTCTGCAAGCGCTCCGGCGGGCACGTCATCGTGTACCGGCGATGGCCCCGATCGCGCATCTCGACATCGACGCGTTCTACGCCAGCGTCGAGCTGCTGCGCCGTCCCGAGCTGCGCGGGTTGCCGGTGATCGTGTCCGGCAGCGGGCCGCGGGCGGTCGTCACGACGGCCTCCTACGAGGCGCGCAAGTTCGGCATCGGATCGGCGATGCCGACCGCGCGGGCGCGGCGCCTGTGCCCGGAGGCGATCGTCGTCCCGCCGGACTTCACCGCGTACTCCGAGGCGTCGCGGGCGGTCATGGGGCGCATCCGCGCGGAGGTCGAGCGCGTCGAGGTCGTCGGCATGGACGAGGCCTACCTCGACCTCGACGGCTTCGTCGCGCCGCGCGCCGCGATGCGCCGGCTCGTCGCCGAGATCGAGGCCCAGACGGGCCTGCACTGCTCGGTCGGGATCGGCCCCAACCGGCTCGTCGCGAAGGTCGCATCCGACGCCGAGAAGCCGCGTGGCTTCGTCTGCCTCACGCGCGAGCAGGCCTGCGCGCGCTTCGGGCCGCGGCCGCCCGGGATCGTGCCCGGGATCGGCCCGAAGACCGCGGCGCGCCTGGAGCGGATGGGGATCGTGACGCTCGCGGCGCTCGCGGCCGCGCCGCCCGACGCGCTCGTCGCCGAGTTCGGATCCAACCACGGCCCCGACCTGCAGCGCCGCGCGCGCTTCGAGGCCGCCAGCGGCGTGACGCCGGTGCGCCGCGTCGTGTCGGAGTCGCGCGAGACGACGTTCGACTACGACATCGACGACCACGCCCGCCTGGAGGAGATCCTCGTCGACCTCGCGACGCAGCTGTGCGCGCGCCTGGCCAAGCAGGAGCGGCGCGGGCGCACGATCGCGATCAAGGTCCGCCTCAGCGACTTCGAGACCGTCACGCGGGCGCGGACGATCGCCGAGGCGACGAACGACGCCGCCACCGTGTGCGGCGTGGCGGTCGCGCTGCTGCGCGAGTACGCGCCGCCGCGGCCGGTGCGGCTGCTGGGCGTGCGCGTCGCGTCGCTGCACCACGGCGACGCCACCGCGCCCGCCGACGACCAGCTCGCGCTGCCCTTGTAGCGTTCCTGCGATGCCGACGCTGACGATCGACGGGACCGACATCTACTACGAGCGCCGCGGCAGCGGCGAGCCCCTGCTGCTGATCCAGGGCCTCGGCGGCAACCACCTGCACTGGGGCGACGAGTTCCTGTCGGCGCTCGAGGACACCTTCGAGCTCGTGCTCTACGACCACCGCGGCGCGGGCCGCAGCGGCGAGCTCGAGGGCGAGCTGACGATCGCGCGGCTCGCCGACGACACGGTCGCCGTGCTCGACGCGCTGGAGATCGAGTCCGCGCACGTCGTCGGCATCTCGATGGGCGGGATGGTCGCCCAGGAGCTCGTGCTCAACCACCGCGACCGCGTGCGCACGCTCGTGCTCGGCTGCTCGTTCCCCGGCGGCCCGGAGGCGAAGATGACCGACATGGACGTCGTCGGGATGCTCGCCGAGGCGATCCTGTCGGGCGACGGCGAGCGCGCGATCCGCGCCGGCTACGAGGTCATGATCGCGCCCGAGTACGCCGCCGACCCGGCGAACTACGAGATCTACTCGAAGGTCGCCGAGCAGTACCCGGCGCCGATCCCGACGCTGATGGCGCAGCTGTCGGCGATCGTCGCGCACGACACGAGCGCGCGGCTGGCGCAGATCGACGTGCCGACGCTCGTCGTGCACGGCACCGGCGACCGGCTGCTGGAGTCCGTCAACGGCGAGCTGCTGGCGCGGCTGATCCCGGACGCGCGCCTGGAGCTGCTGGAGGGCGCGGGGCACATGTTCTTCTGGGAGCAGCCCGCGCGCTCGGCGCAGCTCGTGCGCGACCACGTGGCCGCGGCCGCGCGGGCGTAGCGGCGCTCAGTACAGCGCGGCGGCGAGCTTGCGGCGCGACTCGCGCGCGAGCGGGTGCTCGACGCCGAGCTCATCGAGCACGGCGACGATGACCTTGCGCACGCGCTCGCGGTCGTCGGCGGAGAGATCGCCGTCCGACAGCGCCGCGAGCAGCGTGTCGAGGCCCTCCTCGAGCTCGCCCTCGTCGAGCAGCGCGAAGGCCTCGGCGACCTGCGGCGGGGTGTCGTCGCGCTCGAGCTCGATGCGCGCCTGCAGCCCGTCGGCGCGGAAGACGCCCGTGACGTTGGCCAGGTGCTTGAGCGCGTCGTCGGTCTCGCCGCGGCGGTAGTGGATCTGGGCGAGCGCGAAGTTCGCGTCGGCGTTGGTGGGCTCCTTCGCGACGAGCTTGTGCAGCGACTCCTCGTCGCCGGACTCGAGCAGCAGCTGGGTCTCGGAGGGGACGAGCCCGTCGAAGAAGGTCTCGACCTGGCTCGGCGACTGCGCGCCGACGAACTCGGCCGCGATCTCGCCGTTGACGAACGCTTTGACGGCCGGGATCCCCTGGACGCCGAACTGCTCGGCGATGCCGGGGTTCTCGTCGGTGTCGATCTTCGCGAGCACGACTTGGCCCTCGCGAGCGGCGGCGGCCTTCTCGAGCGACGGCCCGAGCTGGCGGCAGGGTGCACACCAGGGGGCCCAGAAGTCCACGACGACGGGCACGTCGTTGGAGCGCTCCAGGACCTCGGCGGCGAAGTCGGCCTCGTTGACATCGATGACGGTCACGGTTCAGAGGTTAGCTTTCCGGTATGCCCGACCAGTCGATCGCGGCCGGCGACGTGACGCTCGCGGTGTCCGACGACGGCGCCGGGGTCCCCGTGGTGCTGCTGCACGGGCTGTCGGCCTCCAGGCGCTACGTCGTGATGGGCTCGCAGGCGCTGCAGCGGGCCGGGCACCGCGTCGTGGCGTACGACGCGCGCGGGCACGGCTCGTCGTCGCCGGCTCCGCAACCGTCGGCGTACGGCTATGAATCGCTGACCGCCGATCTCGTCGGCGTGCTCGATGCGCTGGGGATCGAGCGCGCGATGCTGGCCGGGGCGTCGATGGGGGCGCACACGATCCTGCGGCTGGCGCTGGAGGCGCCCGAGCGCGTGGCGGGGCTCGTCGTGATCACGCCGGGCTATGACCCGACCGAGGTCGACGATCCGGCCCGCCTCGCCCGCTGGGACGCGCTCAGCGACGCGCTGCGCGAGGGCGGGATCGACGCCTTCGTCGAGGCCTTCGGCGTCCAGCGGCTGCCGGCGGCCTGGCGCGACATCATCGCCACGGTCATGCGCCAGCGCCTGGCCCACCACGAGCACCCCGAGGCGGTCGCCGACGCGCTGCGCTGGACGCCGCGCTCGCGCCCGTTCGCAGACCTGCACGCGCTCGAGGAGATCGAGATCCCGGCGGTCGTCGTCGCCAGCCGCGACGAGGCCGACCCCGGCCACCCGCTGGCGCTCGGCGAGCTCTACGCCGAGCTGCTCCCCGACGCCGAGCTGCGCGTCGAGGAGGAGGGCAGCTCGCCGCTGGCCTGGCAGGGCGGGCGGCTGTCGAAGGTCATCGCCGAGCTCGCTCAGCGCGTGTAGTCGGGCGGCATCGGCTCGACGTAGACGGGGCCGGAGGGGTCGTTGTAACAGGGGTGCCCGTTCATCGCGGCCGGATGCGCGCAGGGGTGGTCGTCGTACCAGGACTTCGGCCGGTCGCCGTTGCCCGGGTCGCCCGGGTTGACGCCCACGACGGGCGCGCCGCCGCCGCCGCCCCGGGCGGCCCTTGAAGAACTCGGGGCAGCGGCCCTGGTCGGGCAGGAGCTTGCCCGCGGGCGGCTGGCAGCGCTCCTCGCCGCGGTAGTCGCCGGCTCCTGGAACGCTCGCGCAGCCGGAGGCCAGCAGGGCCGCCGCGACGAGGGCAGGGAGGGTGGTCTGACGGGAGCGCATGATCGCCTCGTTTCGCATCGGTTGCCGTGTGCAGGCAATGACGCGACGAGGGGCGGCGGGGGTTCCACGGCGCGACTACGCTCTCGCCGTGGCCAGCGGCTACTCCGGCACCCCGCTCGTGCTTCCTTTTTGCACCCCGAAAGCGAGCCCCGTCCGTAGCTCGTCGACGTCCTGACGGAACACCGGCTTGAGGTTGAACCAGCCGGACGGGTGCGCACGAGGACGACCGTCTCGAAGACGCCGACCATCGCCGCCCGGAGCGCGTCGAGGTCCTCCGACTCGGCCATCCGGCGCGCGATCCCCTCCCGGAGCGCCGCGAGTCGGGAGCGACTCGTCCTCCGCGTCGACGTTCGCTCTCATCGCCTCAACCTCGCCGACGCGGGTCGCGAGACGCGCCGCCTCCTCGACGGCCGCTCGCCGCTCCTCCGCGATCGTCGCTCGCAGATGGGCGTAGTCCTCCGCGGGGAGCGCACCGCGCCTGTAGTCGCTCTCCACGCGCTCCGCCTGCACGGCGAGGTCCGCAACCTCCCGCTCCGCCCGGTCGGCGAGCGAGCGCGTCTCCGCGGCCCGCGCGTCGATCTGCTCGACGACGTGCCGCCGCGTCGCTTCGAGGTCGTGAGAGACGACGCTGAACATCTCGAACGCCGCCGCGTCGACGTCGGCCGCCCGGAGCCGCGGAGTCAGGCAGGCGGAGGCGTCCCTGGCGCGGTGGTGACAGACGTAGAACGCCGCCTGGTCCTTCGCTGACCGCGGGAGCATCGCCGCGCCGCAGACGCACCGGAGACCCGCGCTGGAAGATGTGCCGCTCGCTCATCCGGCCAGACCGTCCGCCCGGCGCGTACTTCCGGCTCTGTTCGTCGAGCGCCTGAACCGTTTTCCAGGCGTCACGTCGAGGATCGGCTCGTGCTTCGCGGGCCGCCACTTCCCGCCGACGTAGACCTCGCCGAGCGGCTCGCGCCGCGGAGCATCTTCGAGACGACGACCGGCGACCACATCGTCGCGCCGTTCCGCGTCGGCACCCCGTCCGTCGTCAGCGCGCGGGCGATCCCGGACTTCGACGTCCCGCCTGTCGCATCGCGAACACGCGCTCGACGACCGGCCGCTCCTGCGGGTCCCAGGCGGAGTTGCCGTCCTCGTCTCGGCGGAGCCCGAACGACAGGGACCCCCATGGCTTCGAGGTCGAGCGTGCGCGCCCCGCGATCCCCGCCGATGTCCGCTCACGGCCGATCTCTCGCTCGAACTCCGCGACCGCCGCGAGGATCGTCCGTAGGAGCCGACCGGAGGCCGTCGACGTGTCGATCGACTCGCGGAGCGAGACGAACGTCGCCCCGGCCTCCTCGATCGCCTCGAACACTCCGAGGAGGTCCCGCGTCGACCGTCCGAGCCGGTCGAGCGACGTCACGAGAACGACGTCGCCGCGCCGGGTGTCCGCGAGGAGCCGGTCGCGCTCGGGGCGGCGCTTGCTCGCCCCGGGGACGCTCTCCTCCCGGTAGACGACGACGGGCCAGCCGGGGTACACGCGGCCGCGGCGTTCCTGCTCGCCGAGCGAGTGGCCCTCCTCGGCCTGTCGCCCCGTCGAGACGCGGATCGGGAGCCGGACCGTCCCCACCGCGGGCGTCTTCTCGCGCTTATCCGCCCCACCTTCTGCACGCGCGGTAGCCGCTGGTCGGCTGCGGCACGCGCACGTAGTCGGTCGACTTGACGTTGCGCTGGTCGAGCTTCGGGCACTCAGCGTTGTGGTAGACGCGGTCGTTCCGCGCCTTCGAGGACCGCGGTTTGCGCGCACGTAGACGTACCGGACCGCGCTCATAGGGCAACCTCCAGTTGCGCTTCCAAAGCCTCCTTCGCATCTTCCTGCGTCCGTCCGCGCCCGACCCCGGCGATGTCGCCGTCGACGACCGCGATCGACAGCGTTCCGTCCGGCGTCGTCACGTGAACGCGGACCTGCGACCCGTCGTCGCGGACGTTCGCATGGACCGACACGCGCCCCCGGTCCGTCTGCCTTTCGAGCGTCCCCGTCCTCTGGCCGGTTCAACCTCCCGCGCGATGGCGCGGTTCCACCCGTACGTCGGCGTGCTCATCGGTCGACCCCCATTCCTGCCGCCGCGTCGACGATGTGGCGGTTCTCCTCGACGTACTTCTCCAGCGCGAACGACGCCTCGCCGTTGATCGAGCGGTGGTTCTTCGCCGCGATCGGCTTGAGCGCGTCGTACACGTCACGCGGGATGCGGACGGTCGTCGTATCGGCCATAAGTGCTGCCGCCTTGCGGTTGAGTCGGTGCCGTGGAGGAGCCAGTGTAGCGCCGATACGGCGCTAGAGCGACGGCGAGTCCGCGCGCCGCTCGTCGCGGTCCCCGCCGCGTTCGCGCACTTCACGATCTCCGCGGCGCCGTAGCCGCTCGCCGGGAGGCCGGGGGGCGACGCCCTCCGGCTCGCCCGGTTATAGACGTGCGGTCCCTGCGGCGATCCGCCCGAGTGCCGCATCTAGTGTCCCTGCGAGTGCCAACGATCTTCGGAACCGAGTGGCCGGATCTCAAGCTCGACCACGTCCACACGTACCTCGACCAGGCGGACGACGAGCCGCTGCTGTGGGAGGCGAAGGGCACCAAGCTCGACAAGAGCGAGATTCGCCGCCAGGTCTGCGCGTTCGCGAACAGCCACGAAGGCGGCTATCTGATCCTCGGCGCGGACCGCCCGGCGCCGACGACCAGCGACGATCCCGAGCCTCGCTGGACGCTCGACGGCGTTGCCGTTCCCCGGAACCGAGCCTCTGCCCTGGCTCACGGAGATCATCACGGACCTAACGGTCGGCGTTCGGCCGCGCCCGGACTTCGACATCGTCGTCCTGGCCCGCGTCGAACGGCCACGTCGCCGTCGTGCTGGTCGCGGCGACGCCCACGCCGCCCTGCAACGCGAACGGCACGTGTACGAGCGCCTGCCGGGCAAGACCCAGACGGTGCGCGACCCGCTGCGCCTCGCAGACCTGTACGCCCGCGGAGACGCCGCTCACCAAGGAGCGCAGGCTCGCGCCGATCGAGCGGCGCACATCGTTCATGGTGGACTGGCTTGGCGGCGATGCCGGGCGCTTCCGAGCCGCCTGGGTCTCCCCCGCCCGGCCACGAGGAGCGACGAGGACGCGGACGAGCGCGCGAGAGACGGGACGCCGCACACGTCAGGTATGTCGTCGGCGTCGCTGCGACCGGCAACCCTGCCGAACATCTCGTCTCGTCTCTTTCGCAACGAGTTCGCGATGGCCGTTCGGCAGGAGCTACGCGATCAGCCGACCGGGCATGCCGCCGGGCTTCGGGAACGAGCCCTGACGCGCCGACCTGGGCGCAGGAGTCGCTGACGTGGCGACACCAGACCCGATCGGCCCTGTGAATCAGCCATCACGGTCGTTCGCGCGACGTGGGACGGCGCGGCGGCGTCCGGCGCCAAGCGTCTCGACTGAGGACGTCCACATCGACTGGCTGGTCGCCTCCGGGGGCATCCCCCGCGAGTGGCGTGCGCGCAGACGACCTCATCCGCAGGCTCGGCGGCTTCGGCGACGTTTACGTGACCGTCCTCACGGCCGGCGGCCGCTTCCCGCGCGGAACGGACGATGGCTACATCGTCATGCGTCGCGGCCCGATGCTCCCCGGCGTCCACGACGAGCAGTCCGCGAGCCTCGGCCGCGAACTGACGCGGTCGGTCGGGTTCGCGACCGAGGAGCCGTAGCCGCCGATTACTCGGGCTGCGGTGGGTCGCGGAGAACGTCAATCGGGTGCGGCGGCCCGTCCTCGTCCGGATCGTAGGTCGCCGGGTCCGTGACGGCGTCGACCAGATGCTCCATGTTCAGCAGGAACGTCTCACCCGCGATCCGAAGCTGTCCCCAACCACCGCTCAGGTCGCCGATGAGCTTCGCGGCGAAGCCCTCGAAGGCGTCCTCGCCGTCGACTTGGCCTATGTAGCGCAGCATGGGGAAGTGCCCGTGTTCCGCGGCTACCGCGTGGAAGTCGTGGAGCTGCTCGACCGAGCCACGACGCTTACGGAGTCGGTCCTCGTCGCTCTCGTCGTCCGGGTGATCCATGACGCCGCGTTCAGCCTTTGCCGGGCGACTGCATCATCGCCATCGCCCAGCGCCAGAAGTCGTCGTCGCCGTCCGCGCCGTTCCGGTCGGTCATCGCGAGGTGGTCGCCGCACAGCGGCACCCCGCTCGTGCGCAAGCTCGGCTTCAAGCCCGGCATGCGCGCGCTCTACGTCAACGCGCCCGAGGACTTCGCGGCGCTGGTCGGCGAGCTGCGCGACGGCGTGCGGGTGCTCGCGCGGGCGGCCCCCGATCTCGACCTCGCGATGCTGTTCGTCACCGAGCGGCGCGAGCTCGAGCGCCGGCTGCCGGGCCTGCAGGGCAAGCTCGCGCCGGCGGGGATGATCTGGGTCGCCTGGCCCAAGCGGGCGTCGAAGGTGCCGACGGACATGACCGAGGACGTCGTGCGCGACGTCGCGCTGCCGCGGGGCCTCGTCGACGTCAAGGTCTGCGCGATCGACGAGACCTGGTCGGGCCTGAAGCTCGTGATCCGGCGCGAGCTGCGTTAACGACGAACTCCCCGGCACGCGGCAGCGCCCCGGGGTCGAACGTCACATCGGCGGGTCGATCTGCGACCCGCCGGAACGGTCTAGCCGTTGAGGGACTTCTTCAGCGCCGAGGCGGCCGAGAACTTCGCGGCCTTGCTGGCGGCGATCTGAATCGTCTCGCCGGTGGCCGGGTTGCGGCCCTCCCGCGCGGAACGCTCGCTCACGCTGAACTTGCCGAAGCCTGCGACCGCAACCTCGCCGCCTCCGGCGAGCTCTGTGGCGATCGCGTCGAAGGTGGCGTCAACCGCGCCTTTTGCATCAGAACCGCTAAGTCCGGTGTCCGAGGCCACCTTCTGTGCGAGCTCCTGCTTGGTCATTGAGTGCTCCCGGTTCGGGTACGAGTTGGGCTGAGGCTAACGCCTGCCCCGGCGTCTTGGGGGTTCTTTGCCTCTCGGGGCCCCGTCAGCAGTGCTATTTCCGATCGATCAGACGGGTGTCGCGGCGGGCAGGCTGAAGCGTACGCGGGCACCCGGCGACCCCTCCGCGGCCTCGTCCTCGACGACCCAGATCCGCCCGCCGTGGGCCTCGACGATCGCGCGCGAGATCGCGAGGCCGAGCCCGGCGCTGCCGTCGGTGCGCGCGGCGCGGTCGGTGCCCTGCTGGAAGGGCTCGAAGATCCGATCGCGGTCGGCGGCGGCGATCCCGGAGCCCGTGTCGGCGACCTCGATCTCGATGCCCTCGCCCGCGCACGCCGCCCGCACGGTGACGCTGCCGTCGGCCGGCGTGTGGCGGATCGCGTTCTGGATGAGGTTGAACAGCACGCGCTGGATGCGCTCCGGGTTCGCGCAGGCGGGCACCAGCGCGGGGTCGATCTGCGCCTGGACGGCGATCCCGCCCGCCGCCGCGGCCGGCTGCATCGCGGCGACCGTGTCCTCGACGAGCTCGTCGAGGTCGATCGCCCGCATCGACCAGGCGACCGCCCCGGCCTCCATCTGCGTCAGCTCGAAGAGGTCGTCGATCAGCCCGCCGAGCGCGCGGATGTGGACGCCGAGGCGGCGGACGTACTCGCGCCGCGTGTCGGGGTCGCCGATCTCGTCGTCGACGGCCTCGGCGAGCAGGCGCAGCGCCGTCACCGGCGTGCGCAGGTCGTGCGAGACGGCGGCGATCAGGGAGCGGCGGGCGGCCTCGGAGTCCTCGCGGCGCGCCTCGGCGGCGGCCAGCCGCGCGACCATCGCCTCGACCTCTGCCGCGACCTGCGCGAGCTCGTCCATGCCGCCCACGCGCAGGTCGAGCTCGCGCTCGCCCGACCCGACCGCCGCCAGGCCCGCCCGCAGCGTGTCGATGTCGTCCATGACCCGCTGCGACAGCAGCCGCCCGGCCCACAGGCCCAGCAGCCCGCTGTAGGCGGCCGCCAGGCCCGCCAGCAGCGCGTCGTGGCCGGAGACGAACATCACCTGGACGAAGAGCGCCAGCGCCAGCACGAGCGGGCTGAGCGCCAGCGCGGCGGTGACGAGCGCCTGGCGGCGCAGGCTGCCCAGGCGCTCGCGGCGCGCGACGGCGTAGTGCGTGGCGGCGACCGTCGCCAGGCCCAGCGGGGCGAGGATCTCGAGCGTCCCGACCGCGCCCGCAGCGTCGTAGGCGGCGAACACGACCGCCGACAGCGCCAGCGCGCTGCCCAGCGCGAGCGCGAGCCCCCGCAGCAGCGCCGCGCGGCTCACGGCCGCGCGCCGTAGCTCGTCGGGACGCCGCTGGCGAGGGTCATCGCATGTCCTCGACTACGGCCGCAGCCGGTAGCCCACGCCCCACACCGTCTCGATGTGGCGCGGCGTCGCGGGCTCGCGCTCGACCTTCGCCCGCAGCCGGCGGATGTGGACCGTGACGGTCGACGTGTCGGAGTAGAACGAGAAGCGCCAGACCTGCTGCATGAGCTGGTCGCGCGTGAAGACCTGACCGGGGTGGCGGGCGAGGAACGCCAGCAGGTCGAACTCGCGCTGGGTCAGCGCGACCTCCTCGCCGGCGACGAGCACGCGCCGGCCGCCGGGGTCGATCTCGATCTCGCCGACGCGCAGCGGCGGCTCGGGGTCGTCGCCGGCGGGCTCGTTGCGGCGCAGGACGGCGTCGACGCGGGCGACGAGCTCGGCGGGGGAGAAGGGCTTGACGACGTAGTCGTCGGCGCCCAGGCGCAGGCCGTCGATGCGGTCGGACTCCTCGCCCTTGGCGGTCAGCAGGATGATCGCGACGCGCGGCCCGCCCTGCTCGCGCAGCAGGCGCATGACCTCGAGGCCGTCGATGCCCGGCAGCATGAGGTCGAGCACGACGAGCTCGGGGTGCCACGCCGAGGCGTGCGCCAGCGCGGCGTGGCCGTCGGCGGCGATCCGCGTCTCGTAGCCGGCGCGCTCGAGGTAGCGCGCGACGATCTCGGCGATCGTCGGCTCGTCGTCGACGACGAGGACGCGCCCGCGGCGCTTGTCGCTCATCGGCGCATGATCGCCGGTCGCAGGGCGCGCCATGAGCTCGGTCGCGGCCATGCGGGCGAGCGTACGCGGCAGGTCTTGCAGAAGTACGACGTCGAGGGCCTTCGCGCAACTTCCCCGCAAGGCGGCCCGTTCGAGCTGTCGCAGGACCCCGCTCCCGATCGCAACGAGGCACAGGACGATGGCTCCGACGCTCACCCAGATCACGCTGCGCTCCCTGGCGGCCGCCGCGGCCGTCGTCCTCGCCGGCGTGCTCGCGTCCGCGGGCGCCGCCGCCGTCACGCCGCAGCCACCGCCGGCACGGCCCGCGCCGCTGCCCAACTACGTCACCAACGGCCCCGTCAACGCGCTGGCGCGCGACGGCTCGACCCTCTTCCTCGGCGGCGCGTTCACCCGCATCGGCCCGCCGACCGGCGGCGGCGTGGCGCTCGATCCCGCGACCGGGCTGCGCGCGACGCAGTTCCCCGACGTCCGCGGGATCGGCTTCGCGATCGCCCCCGACGGCGCCGGCGGCTACTACCTCGGCGGCCGCTTCACCGCCGTCGGCGGCGCGCCGCGCAAGAACCTCGCCCACGTGCTCGCCGACGGGACCGTCGACCCGGCCTTCACGCCGGCGATCGACGGCGACGTGCTGACGCTCGCGCTCGCCGACGGCCGCCTCTACATCGGCGGCGACTTCCTCCACGTCGGCGCCGCCATCCGGCGCCGGATCGCGGTGCTCGACCCGGCCACGGGCGGCGTCGGCGACGGCTTCAACCCGGGCGCCGACAAGAGCGTCCAGGACCTCGCGATCGCCGGCGCGCGGCTGCTCGTCAACGGCCGCTTCACCGGCATCGCGGGCCACAGCCGCAGCGGCATCGCCGTCCTGGACTCCTCGACCGGCCAGCTCGACCCGTCCTTCGACGCGGTCCCCAACGGCCAGGTCGACGCCGTCCTCGCGCTCGGCAGCCGCTTCTACATCGGCGGGACGTTCACCGAGGTCAGCGGCCGCAGCCGCGCCGGCCTCGCGGCCTTCGACATCGCCACGGGCGAGCTCGACACGAGCTTCAGCCCGTCGACGAACGGCAACGTCTACAACCTCTCGACCGACGGCACGCGGATCTTCGTCGCGGGCCACTTCACGGAGATCGCGCGCAGCTTCAACAACGCCGTCGCGTCGCTGGACCCGGCCACGGGCGAGGCCAGCCAGGACTTCCGTCTGTTCCTCGACAAGGACGCCTACACGCTGACGATCCTCGGCCGGCGGCTGTTCATCGGCGGCGAGTTCACGAAGGTCAACGAGACGCCGCGCAACAGGCTCGCGGCCGTCGACTTGCAGACCGGCGCCGTCGATCCCGCGTTCGACCCCGATCCCGACGACGACGTCTACGGCCTCGCGCTGGCCGGCGACCGGCTGATCGCCGCGGGCAAGTTCACGAGCGCCCCGCGGACCAAGGCGCTCAACGTCGCGGCCGTGAGCGCGACCACCGGCGTGACCGACCCGGCGTTCGCCGGCGGCACCGACGGCCAGGTGCGGTCGCTGGCCGTGGCGGGCGGGCGCCTCTACGCGGGCGGCCTGTTTCGCAACGCCAACGGCTCGCCGCGGCGCAACCTCGCGAGCTTCGACACCGGCACGGGCGCGCTCGGCGACCTCGCCGTGCCGTTCGACGGCAGCGTCGAGACGCTCGCCGCGGGCGACGGGCGCCTGTACGCCGCCGGCGCCTTCCAGCGCGCGGGCGCCAAGCTGCACCCCTCGATCGCCGCGATCGACCTGAAGTCCGGCGCGCTCGTCGCCCGCTTCAACGCGCCGCGCAGCCTGCGCCGCGCGACGTTCCGCTTCACCTCGCCCGACGCGCTGCTGCCGTCCGGCAAGCGCCTGCTCGTCGGCGGCGACTTCAGCGTCTCGCGGCGCGTGACGCGCAACGGCAAGCGCGTGTTGCAGTCGCGCACCGGCCTCGTGGCCGTCCGCGCCACCGACGGCGCCGTCGACTGGAGCTTCGACGCCCACGTCGAGGGCTCGGTCGCGGCGGTCCTGCGGAGCGGCCGCACGCTGTTCGTCGGCGGCGACCTGCGGCGGCGCTCGGGCACGCGCATCCTCAGGCGCAAGGGCAAGCCCGCGCGCCGCATCCCGCTGTACCGCAACGATCTCGTCGCGATCGATCGCACCAGCGGCGCGCTGAAGAAGGCCTTCCACCCGGCCCCGCGCGGCGGGGTGTCGCGCCTCGCGCTCGCCGGCCCGGTGCTCTATCTCGCCGGCGACTTCGACCGCCTCGCCGGGCGCCGGCGCGACGGCTTCGCCGCGGTCGGCGCGCTCACCGGCAACCTGAGCACGCTGTTCACGCCCAGCCCGCCGGCGGCGACGGCGTCGGCGCGCTGCTGGCCGACGGCCAGCGCGTCTACGCGGGCGGCGACTTCAAGACGTTCGGCGAGATCGCGCGGCCGAACATCGCGTTCTTCGCGGCCGCTGGGGCGTCGTGACGGTGCGCGCGCCGGTGGCGCTCGCGGCGCTCGCGCTGGCCGCTGCGCTTGCGGTCCCGGCGGGCGCGGGCGCCACCGCGGGCGAGGTCGACACCGGCTTCGGCGCCGGCGGCCTGGCGGCGACCCCGTTCGGGATCGGTGCGCGCGCCGGCGCCGTGGCGCTCGCGCCGGACGGGCGGCTGCTCGTCGCCGGTGACGTGCGCGGCGCGGGCGGCGAGAGCGTGCTGAGCGCGCGCTTCAGCGCGGCGGGCGTCCTGGATCCCTCGCTCTCGCGCACCGACCGCTACGGCTCCGGCGCCCCGCAGCAGCGCGCCGGCGCCGTGCTCGCCCAGGCCGACGGCGGCGTGCTGGTCGCGTCAGCGGCGGGCGACCAGCTCGCGCTCGCGCGCTTTGAGCCCGGCGGCCTCGCCGACGGCCTCTTCGGCGCCGGCGGCGTCGCGCTGCGCGACCCCTCCGACGGCGGCGGCCTGCCGCCGGGCAGCGGGCCGGCGGCGATCGCGACGACCGCGGTGGGGCAGATCGTCGTGGCCGGCAGCGTCGGCGTCGCGACCGACGACGAGGAGGAGCGCGGCGAGCAGATCGTCGTCGCGCGCTACAGCGACCGCGGCCTGCCCGACCCCGGCTTCGGGCGCGACGGCTTCGCGACCCTGCAGCTCGGAGCGCGCTCGGCACGCGCCGTGGCGGCCTCGGCCGCCCGTGGGCTCGTCGTGCTCGCCGACGGGCGGATCGTCATCGCCGGCGTTGCAACCGACCGCAGCGGCGCCCAGCGCGCCTTCGTCGCCCGCCTGACGGCGGCCGGGAGGCTCGACACGAGCTTCGCCCGCGGCGGGCGCCTGCTGGTGGCGCTGGGGCGCGCCTCGGCGGCGCGCGCCGCCTCGTCGCGCCTGGACGCGCTGGCGCTGCGGCCCGACGGGACGCTGCTGGCGGCCGGCCGTGCCACCGACGTCGCGGGCGACGACGCGGTCGTGCTGGTGCGCCTCACGGCCGGCGGTGTTCTGGACCCCGGCTTCGGCCGCGGCGGGACGGTGCTGTCACAGCTCGGCGCCGCACCGGGCGGCGTCGTGCCCGCGTCCTCCGCTCGTGCGCTCGTGCTGTCGCCCGGGCGCGGCGCGTTCGTCGCAGGCGGCGCCACGGGCGGCGCGCTCGCCGCCCGCTACAGCGCGGTGAGCGGGCGCCTGGACTGCGGCTTCGGGCGCAGCGGGCGCACGCTCGCCTTCGGCGGCGCGGGCTTCGACCCGGCGACCGACGGCGCCGCCGCGGCGGTCCGCCAAGCCGACGGCGCGCTCGTGCTCGCCGGCCGCCGCGCGCGCGGAGGGCTGCTGCTCGGGCGCCTGACCTTCGGCGACCCGGCGCCGGTGCCCGCCGGCAGCGGGCTCGTCACGCTCGCGCCGCGCTACCGCGGCAGGGGCCGCGGCTACGCCTACGGGCTCGTCGACGGCCACTGCCGCACGGCGACCGTGCGCTTCGAGGTCACCGGGCCGGACGGGCAGGTCGTGCGCACCGCCGTCCAGCGCGTGCCGGGCGCCTCCGGGCCGCAGGTCGTCTGCGCCCCGCTGCGCGGGCTGCGCCCCGGCTCGACGTACCGCATCCGGATCGCCGGTTCGGCTCGGGGCGCGCCGCGGGCGGGCCGGCGCCTGCTGCGGGCGGTGGCGCCGGGCGGGCCGGTGTTCGCGCAGGAGGGCTGCGTGTAGCGGCGGGGCCGTCCGCCGCGAGCCGCCGGTTTCGGGTCGCCGTCCTGCCCTGCTGTTGTCCTGCAACAGCCAGGCAGGACAGCTCGCCGCCCCGAGCCCGCGGCAGCCTCAGGCCCAGCGCCCCGCCAGCCGCACCACGACCGCCGCCGCCGCGGCCATGTCCTGCAGGGAGGCCCACTCGCGGACGGAGTGGTAGGCGTGGCCGCCGGTGAAGATGTTCGGCGTCGGCAGGCCCATGGCGCTCAGGCGCGAGCCGTCGGTCCCGCCGCGGATCGGCTCGCGCAGGGGCTCGAGGCCCTCGGCGCGAATCGCCGCGATCGCGTGCTCGACGACCTCCGGGAAGGGCTCCAGGTAGGCGCGCATGTTCGGGTACTGCTCGACGACGTCGATCGTCACCGAGGCGCCGGGGACAGAATCCACGACCCGCTGCGCCGTCTCGCGCACCACCTCCGCATGCCCCGCGAGCAGCTCGTCGTCGAAGTCGCGCAGGATCGCGCGGATCCGCGCGGTGGCGGCGTCGCCGGCCAGCTCGTGGACGTGGATGAAGCCCTCGCGGCCCGAGGTCGTCTCGGGCGTCAGGCGGTCCTGCGGCAGCTCGGCGACGATCCGGCCCGCGATCCGCGCGGCGTTGACGAGGATCCCGGTCGCGAAGCCGGGGTGGATGTCGACGCCGGTGACCGTGATCGTCGCCTCCAGCGCCGAGAACGTCTCGTCCTGGATCTCGCCGAGCGACGAGCCGTCCAGCGTGTAGGCGCAGCGCGCGCCGAAGGCCTCGACGTCGAAGAGCGTCGCGCCCTCGCCGATCTCCTCGTCGGGCGTGAAGCAGATGCGGATCGTGGGGCGCGGCAGCTCGGGGTGGGCGTGCAGGTGCGCGACGGCGGCCATGATCTCCGCCACCCCGGCCTTGTCGTCGGCGCCGAGCAGCGTGTCGCCGGAGGCGGTGACGATGTCGTGGCCGGCGCGCGAGGCCAGGTGCGGCTCGGCGGCCGGGTCGAGCGTGGTGCCGTTGCGCGGCAGCGCGATCGTCGCGCCGTCGTAGTCGCGGTGGACGATCGGGACGACGCCGTCGCCGGGGGCGTCGGGGCTCGTGTCGACGTGCGCGACGAGCCCGATCACGATCTCGGGATCGCCGCCGCCGGAGGCCGGCAGCGTGGCGGTCACGTAGCCGTTGTCGTCGACCGCGGCGTCGGTGAGCCCGATCGCCAGCAGCTCCTGCGCGAGCGCCGCCGCCAGCTCGAGCTGGCCCGGCGTGCTGGGGCACTGCGTCCGATCGCGCGCGGACTGCGTGGCGAAGCGGACGTAGCGGTCGAGGCGCGCCAGCAGGTCGGGCGCGATCGCTTCGGCGAGGGGCGAGGTGTAGGGCGCCGCCATCCCGCGAACGGTAGTCGGACATTCGTCCGAGACGGTGCTGGCAATAAATTCAGTTATGCCACAATCTTCTACGTGGCACGACTGACGCGACGCCGGCTGATCCTCCGCGGCGCCCCCGTCCTCGCGGGCGCGGCGCTCGTCGGGGCGCGCACGTCGAGCGCCGCCGAGCACCACCACGGCGAGGCGGCGACCACGGCAGCGGCGCCCGCGCCGGGGCACGCCGCCGCGCACCACGACGAGCACGGCGGCTTCCAGGGCACCGTCGACCACAAGGCCAACGGCTTCGACCCGCACGAGGTCCTGCGCGACTTCGACAGCGGCACGACCACGCCGCCTGGCGTCCGGGCAGACGCTGCGCTCGTTCGAGCTCGTCGCGCTCGAGCAGGAGATCGAGGTCGCGCCCGGCATCCGCTTCCCCGCCTGGACCTACAACGGGCGCATCCCCGGCCCGACGATCCGCGCCCGCGAGGGCGAGCGCGTCCGGATCTCGTTCGCCAACGGCTCCAACCACCCGCACACCGTCCACTTCCACGGCATCCACCCAGCGTCGATGGACGGCATCGGCGGCCAGGGCGCCGGCGTCATCGCGCCCGGCCAGAGCACGGTCTACGAGTTCGACGCCGCGCCGTTCGGGATGCACCTCTACCACTGCCACGTCCGCCCGCTGGCCGAGCACATCGCCAAGGGCCTGTTCGGCGCGTTCATCATCGATCCGAAGGACGGCCGCGAGGACGCCGACGAGATGGTCATGGTCATGCACGGCCTCGACACGAACTTCGACCGCGCGAACGAGATCTACGCGGTCAACGGGATCGGCTTCGCCTACATGGACCCGCCGATCCAGGTCAAGCGCGGGCAGCTCGTGCGCCTGTACCTCGGCAACATGACCGAGTACGACCCGATCAACTCCTACCACCTGCACGGCAACTTCTTCGAGTACTACCCGACCGGCACGTCGCGGCGGCCGAGCGAGTTCACCGACACGGTCGTGCAGTGCCAGGGTCAGCGCGGGATCCTCGAATGGCGCTTCGAGCACACCGGCAAGTTCATGTTCCACGCCCACCAGTCCGAGTTCACGGAGCTCGGCTGGCAGGGGTTCTTCGAGGTCACCGACTAGATGGAGGCGCGCGGCGCCACCGGCGAGCTGGGGCGCGGTCGCGAGCGCGGCTTGCGTGTCCCGCGCTGGCTGCTGGGCCTGCTGCCGCTCCTGCTGATCGGCCTCACCATCGGCACGTTCGTCGGGCTGGGCACCCCTGGGCTCGACGGGCGTGCCGGCCCACCGCTCGAGGAGCTGACCGTCGAGCGCACCGTGCTCAAGCCCGGCCGCTTCGAGCTGACCGTCCGCAACGACGGCCCCGACGCCGTGCGCGTCGCGCAGGTCCAGGTCAACGACGCGTTCGTCGGCTTCAGCGGCGCCGAGCAGCCGATCGCGCGCCTGAGCTCGGAGACGATCCGGATCCCGCAGCCGTGGGTGGAGGGCGAGGCCTACTCCGTCGCGCTGCTGACCTCCAGCGGCGGGACGATCGCGCACGAGATCCCGGTCGCGGTCGAGACGCCCGCCACCGACCTGTCGTTCTTCGCGCTGATGGCGCTGCTGGGCATCTACGTCGGCGTGATCCCGATCGCACTGGGGATGCTCTGGCTGCCGTGGGTGCGCCGCATCCCCGCCGCCTGGCTGCAGGGCGTCATGGCGCTCACGGTCGGCCTGCTCGCCTTCCTCGCGGTCGACGCGACGCTCGAGGGCCTCGACGTCGCCGCCCAGGGCTCGCAGGCCTTCGGCGGCGCGGCGCTCGTGTTCCTCGGCATCGGCGTCGCCTACCTGCTGCTCAGCGGCGTCTCGACCTTCATCGGCGACCGCACCCGGCAAGCCCGCAACGCCGGCGCCAGCGGCGCCCGCCTCGCGCTGCTGATCGCGATCGGCATCGGGATGCACAACCTCGGCGAGGGCGTGGCGATCGGGTCCTCCTACGCCGTCGGCGCGCTCGCGCTCGGGACCTTCCTGATCGTCGGCTTCGCGATCCACAACACGACCGAGGGCCTTGCCATCGTGGCGCCCATCGCGAGCTACACGCCAAGCCTCAGGCGCCTCGGCGCGCTCGGGCTGATCGCGGGCCTGCCGGCCGTCCTCGGCGCCTGGATCGGCGCCGCCGCCTTCAACACGAGCGTCGCCGCCTTCCTGTTCGGGATGGGCGCCGGCGCGATCGTCCAGGTCGTCGTGCAACTGCTGCCATCGCTGCGCGACGGCGCCGGGCGCACCCTGCACCCGGTCGCCGTCGGCGGGATGCTCGCGGGCATGGCCGTCATGTTCGCCACCGGCCTCGTGGTTGCGGTCTAGCGATGGCGATCGACTCCCACGGCGGCCGCACGAGCGCGATCGAGGACTACGCGAAGTCGATCTACTCGCTGCAGCAGCGCGCCGGCGGCGAGGCCGTGACCACGAACGCGCTCGCCGAGCGCTGCGGCGTGACGCCGGCCTCGGCGTCGGCGATGCTCAAGAAGCTCGCCGAGCGCGGCCTGGTCATCCACGAGCCCTACTACGGGGTGCGCCTGACGCCCGCGGGCGAGCGCCTGGCGCTGGAGATGCTGCGCCACCACCGCCTGCTCGAGCTCTACCTCGCCGAGCACCTCGACGTCCCCTGGGACCGCGTGCACGAGGAGGCCGAGGCGCTCGAGCACGTCCTCTCCGAGGACCTCGAGGCGCGCATCGCGGCGAAGCTCGGCAACCCGACGCACGATCCCCACGGCGACCCGATCCCCGACAGCGACCTCGTCATCCACGAGGGCAAGACCGAGGCGCTCAGCGCGCTGGAGACCGGCGCCGGCGGGCGCTTCGTCCGCGTCTCGGACTCCGACCCCGAGATGCTGCGCTACCTCGCCGAGCGCGGGATCGCGATCGGCGAGCGCTGCGTCGTCGTCGCGCGACAGCCCTTCGACGGTCCGATCACGGTGTGCTTCGGCGACGCCGAGCACGTGCTGGGCGGCAAGCTCGCCGGGGCGATGCGGATCGAGCTCGACGCCGCAGGATGACCGCGGGCGCGCCGCAGGCCGGCGAGGTGGCGCTCCCCCCGCCGCCGCCGCTGCCCGCCTCGCTGAGCCCGCTGCGCCGCGTGCGCGCCCGCGGCCCCATCCGCGGCCGCCTCGCGCTGCTGGGCCCGGCCTTCGTGGCCTCGGTCGCCTACGTCGACCCGGGCAACTTCGCGACGAACGTCTCGGCGGGTGCGAAGTTCGGCTACCTGCTCGTGTGGGTGATCGTCATGGCCAACGTCATGGCGATGCTCGTGCAGTACCTGTCGGCGAAGGCGGGCCTGGCGTCGGGGCGCAACCTGCCCGAGCTGTGCCGCGAGAGCTTCCCGCGCAGCGCCAACTTCCTGCTCTGGATCCAGGCCGAGATCGTCGCGATCTCGACCGACCTCGCCGAGTTCGTCGGCGCCGCGATCGGGTTGAACCTCCTGTTCGGGATCGGCCTGTTCGAGGCGGGCCTGATCACCGCGGTCGTCGCCTTCGCGATCCTCGCGCTCGAGCAGCGCGGCTATCGCAAGTTCGAGCTGGCGATCGCCGGGCTGCTCGGCCTCGTCGGGCTGGGCTTCCTCTACGACTTCGTCGCGGTCGGCCATCACTCGGTGTCGGGCATCGCCGGTGGCCTCGTCCCGGGCTTTCAGGGCTCGGACTCGATCGTGCTCGCGATCGGGATCATCGGCGCGACCGTCATGCCGCACGTCGTCTACCTGCACTCGGCGCTGACGCAGCGGCGCGTCGAGCCGCGCGACGACGGCGAGCGCCACGAGCTGCTGCGCTTCATCCGCCTCGACGTCGGGCTCGGCCTCGGGATGGCCGGCGTCATCAACCTCGCGATGCTGTGCGTCGCGGTCGCGATCTTCAACCGCACCGGCAACACCGGCGTCGACTCGATCGAGGCCGCCCACGACGGCCTGTCGCGGCTCGTCGGCGGCGGTGCGGCGCTGGCGTTCGCGGTCGCGCTGCTGGCGTCGGGGCTGTCATCGTCGAGCGTCGGGACCTACGCCGGGCAGGTCGTCATGCAGGGCTTCATCCGCCGCCGGATCCCGCTGTTCCTGCGCCGCGCGGTGACGATGACGCCGGCGCTCGTCGTGCTCGCGCTCGGCCTGCCGACGACCGACACGCTCGTCATCTCGCAGGTCGTGCTGTCGTTCGGGATCCCGTTCGCGCTCGTCCCGCTGATCATCGTCACGCGCCGCGCCGACCTCATGGGCAGCCTCGTCAACCGCCGCGCCACGACCGCCGCCGCGAGCGTGATCGCCGCGATCATCATCGCGCTGAACGTCTTCCTGCTCTACGACACGCTGCTCGCCTGAGCCGGCAACGAACCGAAAAGCGGTTTCTCTCGATGCCCATAGGGCCGCCCGTTGCGCCCCTTGACGACGGTTCGACCAGTCGCGTACGTTCGTCGCCGTGAGCGCCAACGCGACCCCCGCCGCGCCCATCACCGCCACCGGAACCGCGTCGCGCAACATCGACGGCCAGGCGATCGCGATCACGGTCTTCAGCACGATCAGGCCGCTGCGCAACCTGCTGGCGCCGATCCCCGGCCGGATCTTCCTGCCGATCCTCTTCTTCGTCACGGCCCGCGTCCCGAAGCTGACGGTGACGCTGCGCCAGCTGTCGTTCATCCACTTCGCGCGCTGGTGCGTCATCACGAAGCTCCCCTACAACGGGCCGCCGCAGAAAAAGGGCCGCCTGCGCTACCCGCACATGTACTTCGAGAGCAACTTCAACGGCGGCTGGGAGGAGTACATCGACGCCTTCTCGCACATCCTCACGAAGGGGATGACGGGGTTCTGGGGCACCTCCTACGGCTTCCCCAAGCCGCTGCCGACGGCGCAGTTCAAGTCCTACATCGCCGTCAACGAGACCGAGTCCGACCACTACTACTCGGCCTATCCCGACGCCACGAGCACGATGGTCCAGCGCGCGATCGTGCTCGACGACAAGCTCGCGGCGCTGCAGTCCAAGGCCGCCAAGATGGACCCCGAGCAGTTCGCGGCCGCCTACCGGGCGTTCCTCACCGACGTCCAGCACTGCCTCTGACGATGGCCGATCCCAACGTCACCGGGCAGGCCTATGCGTTCATGGCCATGACGCCGATCAAGCCCGGCGAGGAGGAGCCGCTCGCGACGTACCTGCGCGGCCTGCGCGCCGCGGGACCGAGCCCGCTCTCGCGCCTGGAGCGCACCCACATCGCGCGCTTCGTGATCGTGCCCGACTTCCACAACGACAAGACGTGGAAGCAGCGCAAGGAGGAGCACCTCGACCTCCAGTACCTGATCTTCACGAGCAACTTCGACGGCGACCTCGAGAGCTACCTCGACGAGCTGTGCGTCAAGCTCGCCCCCGAGGCCGCGGAGATCTGGGGGCGCTGCGTCGGCTGTCCGGAGAGCGCCGAGGGCCAGGCGCTGAAGAAGTACCTCAAGCACAACCAGATCCAGACCGGCATCTTCTTCGCCGCCTACGGCGACGCGACGATCGGCAAGGTCAAGCACAGCCTCGCCCAGCGCGAGGCGATGATCGCGTTCGCGATCGCCGCGCAGGGCCTCGAGCCCGAGGCGCTGCAGCAGTCCTTCCTCGCGACGTTCGGCGGGCAGGCCTGATGGCGGCCCCGCTGGCGCGGCTGGACCTCGCCGACATCCAGGGCGACATCCTGCGCGCGTACGGCAACGACTACGACTGCACGACGTACGCGTTCGTGCGGCTCGAGTGCCCGCCCGAGCAGGGGCGCGCCTGGTTCGAGGGGCTGCTCGACCACGTCACGACCGCCGAGCCGTGGCCCGCGGGCGAGAAGCCCGTCACGACGCTGAACGTCGCCGTCACCGCGGCCGGGCTGCGCGCGCTGGGCGTCTCGGAGAAGGTCGTCGGGTCCTTCTCGCACGAGTTCCGCGACGGCATGGCGACCCGCTCGCAGCTGCTCGGCGACGTCGGCCCGAGCGACCCCACGACCTGGGAGAGCGGCCTCGGCAGCGGCGAGGCGCACGTCCTGTTGACGATCAACGCCAAGCAGCCCTCCGACCACAAGCTGGCGCTGGGCAAGATGCAGGAGGCGATGGACGCCGCCGGCGGCATCTCGATCGTCTTCCAGGAGGACACCGAGCTGCTGGCCGGCGCGCGCGAGCACTTCGGCTACGCCGACGGCTTCGCCCAGCCGGCGATCGAGGGCACGAGCGACGACAAGGCGCGCGGGGGAGGGGTGCCGCTGAAGCAGGACGGCTGGCGCGCGCTGGCGGCGGGCGAGTTCATCCTCGGCTACCCCGACGAGGACACGCGCGTCGACCCCAAGGGGCGCCTGCCCAACGCGCCCGCCAACCCGCTCGGCAGGAGCGGGACCTACATGGTGTGGCGCAAGCTCTACCAGGACGTCGCGCTGTGGCGGCGCGTCATGCGCGACGCCGCCAAGCTCTACGCGGCCGGCGACGAGCACAAGCTGTCGGCCAAGGCGGTCGGGCGCTGGGCCAACGGCGCGCCGCTGGAGCACTACCCCGACACGGCGCCCGACGACTACGACCCGAAGTCCGCGCGCGACGTCAACGACTTCCGCTACGGCAAGGACCTCGACGGGCGCAAATGCCCGGTGGGCGCCCACATCCGCCGCTCCAACCCGCGCGACGCGCTCGGATTCGAGGGCCACCTGAGCTTCCGCCACCGCATGATCCGCCGCGGGATGCCCTACGGCGCGCCGCTGGCCGAGGACGCCATGCAGGACGACGGCGCCGACCGCGGCCTGGTCTTCGTGAGCTTCCAGGCGAGCATCTCGCGCCAGTTCGAGGGCGTGCAGGTGCAGTGGCTGAACGCCGGCAACATCTTCGGCCTCGGCCACGACAAGGACTTCATCCTCGGCGACCCGCTGGGCACCGGCAAGATGACGATCCAGGGTTCGCCGCCGTTCTTCCTCACGCCGCAGGAGGTCTTCGTGCGCACCCGCGGCGGCGAGTACCTCTTCGTCCCGGGGATGACCGCGCTCGGCGCGCTCGCCGACGGCACCGCCGGCTAGCGGATGGGCATCGTCGACCAGATCAAGGCGCTGGGCGACTGGGCCGAGGAGCGCAAGGACGAGCTCGCCGAGCGGGTGTCTGACCTCGCGGGCCAGCTCGCCGACCGCAACGTCGACGAGTCGTTCGCGCTCATGCGGCGCCTGGACCCGATCATCAGCCTGCCCGGCGGCGTCACGGTCGTCGCGCTCAACGAGGACGTCAAGGAGGTCCTTGGCGACCCGGCGCGCTTCACCGCCGGGCTCTACGGCCCGAAGATGCAGGCCGTCACCGGCCCGTTCATCCTCGGCGTCGACGACACGCCGCTCTACCACCACGACCACGCGGCGATGGACCGCGCCGTCGTGCGCGAGGACATGCCGCGGCTGGCCGGCGCGATGTACGAGGCCGCGAGCGAGCTCGTCGCCGCGCGCCGCGGCGACGGCGCCGACGGCGAGATCGACGTCGTCTCACAGCTCGCCGACCCGGCGCTGGACCGCACGATCGCCGGCTACTTCGGCACGCCCGGGCCCGACACCGCGACCCAGCTGCGCTGGGCGCGCAACGTCTTCCAGGAGCTCTTCATCAACGTCGGCAACCTCCCGACGGTCCGCGAGCGCGCGCTCGCGGACGCCGCCGAGTGGCGCACCCACCTCGACGGCCTGATCGACGCCCGCAAGGCCCAGGTCGCCGCCGGCGACGACGTCCCCGACGACGTCCTCACGCGGCTGCTGCGCTACCAGGACGAGGGCGAGCCGAACTTCCACGACGTCGCGATCCGCCATAACATCCTCGGCAACGTCACCGGCTGGATCCCGACGATCTCCAACTGCTTCGCCCGGATCGTCGAGGAGCTGCTCGGGCGCGAGGACGAGCTCGAGCGCGCGCAGGCGGCGGCGCGCGCCGGCGACCGCGAGCTCGTCGGCGCCTACTGCTTCGAGGCCTCGCGCTTCCGGCCGCAGAACTTCGCGCTGCTGCGCTACGTCGCCGAGGACACGACGATCGCCGCCGGCACCGACCGCGAGACCGCGGTCAAGAAGGACTCCACCGTCTTCGCCGCGACGCTCTCGGCGATGCACGACGAGGCGGCGATCGAGGACCCGGGCGCGTTCCGCGTCGATCGCCCGTGGGACAGCTACATGCTCTTCGGCTACGGGCTGCACACGTGCTACGGCCAGCAGATCGTCCGCCACCAGCTGCCGGCGCTCGCGACGGCCCTGCTGGAGGGTCCGCCGATCCGGCGCGCCCGCGGCCGCGACGGCCATCTGCGCTTCGAGGGCCCGTTCCCGTCGGGCCTGACGGTCCGCTTCGGCGACTGACCCACTTTTGCGGGTACTGCTGCGTGGCGGGATGGCCGATAACCCCGCCATGAGGACGGTCTCCCCTCACGTCCGGCAGCGAGCCCGTCGCCTCGCCCCGTTCGCCGCAGCCGCGCTGCTGCCGTACGCGCTGCTCGCGCTGCCGCCCGCCCAGTACCGCATTCCGCAGATGCTCGCCTCGCTCGCGCTGACGCTCGCTCTTGGCGCGTTGGCGGTATTCGTGCCCTGGGTTCGGCTCGCACCCTGGACACATGTTCTGCCGCCGCTCGGCTACCTCGTCGCGCTGGGAATCCTGCGCAACGCCTACACCGGGACGGTGTCCGGCATCGGGGTGCTCGCGCTGCTGCCGGTCTTCTGGCTGGCCCTCCACGGCACGCGCGCGCAGCTGGCGGTCGTGCTGATGGCCTCGCTCGCCTTCTTCGTCGCCCCGGTGATCTTCATCGGCGGGGCCAAGTACCCGATCGTCGGGTTGCGCCTGGGGATCCTCTTCATCGCGGTCGCCGGCATCGTCGGGATCACCGTGCAGCGCCTCGTCCGGCGCATCCGCGAGCAGGCGCGCGAGCGCGAGCAGCTCATGGCGCACCTCGCCGAGCTCGCGAACACCGACGCTCTCACCGGGCTGCCCAACCGCCGCGCCTGGACGGCGGCGCTGGAGGACGCGCTCGCGATCTCCGAGCAGACCGGCGCCGCGCTCACGGTCGCGATCCTCGACCTCGACAACTTCAAGGCGATCAACGACGCCCACGGGCACGAGTACGGCGACCGCGTGCTGGCCAGCAGCGCCGCCGCCTGGCGCGCGAGCCTGCGCCCGGAGGACGTCGTCGCGCGGCTCGGCGGCGACGAGTTCGCGATCCTGCTGCCGGGCTGTCGCGCGAGCGACACCTCGCACGTGCTCGAGGAGATGCTCGCCCACGGCGAGGGCGAGGCCTCGTGGTCGATCGGCTTCGCCGAATGGGACCACGCGGACTCGGCGTCCGAGCTCCTGCACGAGGCCGACCGCGCGCTGTACGTCGCCAAGCACCGCCGGCTCGCAGCGCCCGTCGCCTAGCGCATAGCCTGGCGCCCGTGAAGGACGAGCAGCGGTGGCGCCTGCTGAGCCCGCCGGTGATCGGCTGGGTGCTCTACGACTTCGCGAACACGATCTTCTCGTTCGTCGTCGTCACGCGCTACTTCAACGACTGGATCATCGAGGAGCGCGGCCAGCCCGACATCTACGTCGGCCTGATGGTGGGCGCCGTGTCGCTCGCGCTGATCGTGTCGCTGCCGCTGATCGGGGTTCTGGCCGACCGCCGCGGCCGCCACAAGCCGATCCTGATCGCGTTCACGCTGCTGTGCGTCGCGGCGACCGGGCTGCTGGGCGTCGCCGGGGCCGAGTCGATCCTGCTCGCGCTCGTCATCGGCGGGCTCGCGACGTTCGCCTTCAACACCGCCGACTCGCAGTACCACCCGCTGCTGAGCATCGTCGCGCCGGAGCGCAGCCGTGCGCGCGTGTCGGGGATCGGCGTCGCGGTCGGCTTCCTCGGGACGCTGACCGCGCTGGCGCTGATCGGCGGCATCGCAACCGACGGCCACGCGCAGCGCGCGTTCCTCCCGGCGGCGGGCCTGTTCCTGCTCTTCGCCCTGCCGCTGTTCGTGCTCGTGCGCGAGCGCCGCGACGCGCCGCCGCGCCCGCGCTCGGGCGCCGGGCCGTTCGCGCAGCTCGCGGCGACGGTCCGCCGCGCGCGCAGCGAGCCGCACGGGCGGCTGCTGCTCGCGCGCTTCTTCTACGTCGACGCGATCGCCACCGTGCTGCAGTTCATGACGGTCTACGCGCGGCGCACGGGCGACTTCGACGGCCGCGAGATCGACCTCCTGCTGGCGATCGCGACCGTCGCGGCGCTCGGGGGCGCGATCGGCGCCGGCCTGCTGGCCGAGCGGATCGGGCCGCGGCGGGTCGTGCTCGGCACGCTCGCGATGACCGTCGTCGCGCTCGTCGTGGGAGCCGGCACGGGCTCCAGCGCGCTGCTGTGGGTGCTGGGGCCGGTGATCGGGATCGCGCTGGGGTCGCTGTCGGCCGTCGACCGCGTGTTCCTCCTGCGGCTCGTCGCGCCCGAGCGCCGTGGCGAGGACTTCGCGCTCTACGCCCTCGTCGGCAAGCTCTCGACCGGCTTCGGGCCGCTCGTGCTCTGGGGCGGGACGATCCTGCTGCTCAACGGCGCGCTGGGCATGTCGAAGTTCGACGCCAGCCGCGCGGCGATCATCGTGCTCGCCGGCGCCGCGATCGTCGGCTACGCCATCCTGCGGCCGCTGTCAGACGCGCCGCTGCACTAGGCCGCTAGGGCGCTATCGACCAGAGCGAGTCGTCGCCGGCGGGGGTGCGCGCGGCGCGGCCGTCGCCCACGGCGGCGATCAGCGCCGCCTCGGCGGCCGCCCGGTCGGGCTCGGTCAGGTGCTCGGCCATCGCCGCGGCGACCTCCGCCGTCGCGAGCGGGTACGGGAACGCGGCGAGGACGTCGACCGGGTCGCTCGCCGGGTCGCGGCGCGCGAGCGTCGAGTCGAGGTTCGCGACGACGACGTCGTAGGCCTCGACCGGCTGGAAGCCGCCCGCCTCCAGGCGCCGGCCGTCCAGCTCGAAGACGAGCGAGGGCGCGGTGTAGCGGACGGCGCCGTCGCTGTTGGCCGCGCGTCCCTGGAACTCCGTCGGCGAGCCGGCGGCGGTGCGCGCGCGGGCGCGGTCGGCGTCGTAGGCCGCGCGAACGTCGGGGTCGTCGATGCGGGCGAGGATCGCGTCGGCATCGAGCCCCTCGACGCCCGCGAGCGCGCTGCGCAGGGTCTCGGGGTCGTCGAAGAAGCCGGTCGTCGTGAACTGCGCGAACTGCAGCGCGCGGAAGGCGCTGTCCTCGAGCTCGGGCGCCGCCAGGCGGGTGGCGACGATCGCGCGGCAGGCCGGCGAGGTCCCGCTGAGGCGCTCCTTCGGCGTCACCTGGAAGGGCATGCCGAAGCGGCGGAAGCGGGCGTAGCCGAGCGCCGAGCGCGTCGGGGTGTAGCCGCTGGCCTTGTAGCGCGACGCATCCTCGGCGAGGCCGATGGTGACGAGCGTCCAGCGCAGGCTGTCGCCGTAGCGCCAGCGCAGCGTGGTGTGGGCCGGGGAGGCGGAGTACGCCCACGGGCAGCCGGGGTCCGAGAAATGGGTGACTTCGATCACCCCGACATGGTTGCACGCGCAAGGATCGCGCGGCGTGGCGGCGGGCGGGCCGGCGCGATCCGCCTCAGATCCAGAGCCGGACGGTCAGCCCGTCGGGCGTGCTGAGCAGCTCCATGCGCTCGGTCGCCTGGCGCGCGACCCACATCCCGAAGCCGCCGGTGTCGCCCTGGCGCGGCGGCAGGTAGCCGGCCAGCGGATCGTCGATGCCGGGCCCGTGGTCGCTGAGCTCGCAGACGAAGCGGTCGCCGACGAGCCCGGCGCGCGCGCTGCGCAGCCCCTGGCCGTGGCGGGCGGCGTTGCTGAAGACCTCGCCGGCGGCGAGCAGCATCTCCACGCCGCGCTCGTGGTCGATCCCCGCCTCCGACATCGCCGCGACGAGGTGCACGCGGAACGCGGGCGCATCGGCGGCGGGCGGCAGCTCGTGCAGCGCCGGCAGCTTGAGCGACGGCGACGGCGGCGCCGGCGCGAGCGCGCGCAGGACGGCGGCGGGATCCTCGTAGTCGTGGCAGGCGCAGCCGGCGATCTGCGGGTGCGTGGTGCGCATGCGCTGCACGACGTCGGAGTGCACGACCCGCGAGTCGTAGGCGCAGATGATCCAGGCCGGGTGGTGGGCGAGCGCGTGGTTGACGAGCGCCTCGTAGGCAATCCAGCGCGCCCACTGCTCGACGGTCTCGCAGGCGGGCAGCACGGCGACGGCGCGCACCTCGCCGGCGCCGTCGCGGTAGAGCGTGCGCAGCGTGCGGTCGTAGTGCGCGAGCGCGGCCTCGGGACGCGTGTAGACGGTGCTGTGGTCGACGAACGTCACGTGCTCGCGGTCGGGCCCGAGCGCGTCGCGCAGCAGCTCGCAGCCGTCGTCGCTCGCCACCGCGAGGACGGTCTCGCCGTCATCGATGCCGGCCTGCAGGAACGGCACGATGTGGTCGGCGAACTCCGCGTCCCCGTCGTGGACCAGCAGGTCATGGCGCATCGCGCTTGCGCTCATCGCCACAAAGGATGACAGCGCGGTCGCGATGTTGCGGGCCGGCTACCTGCCGCAGCAGCGTTTGTACTTCAGGCCCGAGCCGCAGGGGCACGGGTCGTTGCGCGCCGGCTGCGCGGCGACGCCGCTGCCCGAGAGCGCGTCGCGGACCGCCTCGCGCAGGCGTTCGAGCTCGGCGGGGTCGAGCACGACCTCGGCCTCGCTGGAGTCCTCCGTCGTCGCGGTGAAGCGCACGACGGCCGCCCCGCCGGTGCGGCTGGCGACGTCGAAGCCGCCCGACGACGCCTGCCAGGCGAACGGCGCATTCGCGATCCCGGCACGGAAGGCGCGCGCGGCCTCGGGCCGCATGCCGTGGTTGTGCTGGTCGACGGCGCCGTCCTCGGCGACGTGCTCGAGCTCGACGACGAGCGACGGCGGCGACGCGAAGGCGATGACCGAGAGCTCGTCGGTCACCGCGAGCCGGCGCGGCATGCCGAGCCCCCGCCAGGCGGCGACGGCGCGGGCACGGTCGACGTCGGACGCGCCGGCGGTGGCGGTCAGCGCGTAGGCGCGCTCGGCGGCGCCCATCGCCGCCGGCGAGCGCCGCGCCGCGGCCGCCATCGCGAGCGTCGCGTAGACGCCGCCGGCCGCGGGCGTCGAGCCCTCGCCGCGGGTCTGCAGCCCGCCCAGGGCCTGCATCCCGGCCGTGACGGCGACCTCGACGGCCTCGGCCTCGATCGCGACGATCGCGAGCTGCGCGAAGCCGGCGGTCGTCTCAGGGTCGGCGGGGCCCAGCGACGCCGACAGCGCCGTGATCGCCTCGGTCAGGCAGGAGAGCTGCTCGGCCTCGGGCGCGCCGCTGCGGCGCAGGACGTCGGCCAGCCGCACGCGCAGCCGGCCGGTGACGGCGCTCTCCTCGCCGAGGCGCTCGGTCGCACGCTGGGCGAGGCCGCGGACGAGCTCGACGCCCTCCGCGGCGCGGCCGGCGCGCGCGAGCGCCAGCGCGAGCGAGGAGGCCGCCGCGACCGTCTCGTCGTGCAGGTCGCCGAGCTCGTCGACGCGCTGCGTGTGCAGCAGGCGCGCCTTCGCGATCGCCTGGGTGTCGCTGTCGATCTCAGTCGTCATGCAATCGACCGGCGGGCGGGCCGCCGGAGCCGGGGCTCAGCCGTTGTGGGTCCCGCAGCCGCCCCCGCCGCAACAGCCGAGGTCGTGCGCGGACGGCATGCTGCGCACGAACGCGCGCTGGCCGGCGGACGAGTTGGGGACGAGGAACGTCGACAGCAGGCGCTGGGTGTCCTCAGCGCCGCAGGACGGGCAGGCGGGCGGTGGGGCATCCGAGCGCTGCAGCTCGTCGAAGCGTTCGTCGCAGCTGGCGCAGGCGTAGTCGTAGATGGGCACGAGGCGATCGTGGCGGCGCCGGGGCTCCGTGTCAAGCAGCCCCGCAACAAGTAGCGCCCGCACTGGGTTTATGCTGGATGCGTGGCGCCGGTGCAGCACCGCCGGCGCAGGGTTGTAGGCCTGGTCGCGCAATACAGCGTTCAGCTCCGCACCGCGACTGCCGATACACCCGCAGGTCAATCTTCGCTCAACGACGACTCCGCAAGGATGGCAATGCACTTCACCGCAACCCGCTACGAGATCGAGCTCGATGTCATCGAGCGCCGCCCGGAGCTCCGCAACGCCGAGGCGATCGAGCTGCTGCGCAGCGAGTACCGGACCGCCATCAACGCGTCGCACTTCACCGCCCTGTCCGCCGAGGACCCCACGCTCGTCGTCCGGTCGCGCAGCTTCCCGCAGGAGGGCGTCGCCCGCTACGCGCTCACGCTCGAGTTCGCCCCGCGCCGCGCGATGCGCGAGGACGAGGCCGTCGCGCTCGTCCACAGCGAGTTCGTCCGCGCGAACAACGCCTCGTACTTCTGGCGCGTCTTCGCGGAGGATCCGGCCATCAAGATCGCCCCGGCCGAGCTCGCCTACGAGCAGCCGCAGCGCCGCGCCGCCTGAGGCGCCTAGACGTCCTGGAAGGGCTGCGGGTCGGAGGTGTCGATCGACAGGATGCAGGTCGGCGGGCAGCCGGCCGGCAGCTGGAGCTGGTCGCCGGTCCACCACCAGCTCTGGACCTTGACGACCGCCGCGTCGGGGACGTCGAGCTCGAACAGGACGCAGCCGTCCGCACCGAGATCGATCGCGCGCTTGTAGGAGTAGTTGCGCGCGAGCTCGGGGTTCGGGGCGACGAACGTGCCCGGGTGCAGGCCGTCGCGCTGGATGCCCTCGAGGCAGTCGATCGTGGTGCCGTGCCAGACGATCATGGGTTCGTCATGAGTGTACGAATGCCAGGCCCGGACGGATGCAAAGCGCGGTCGGTAGCGTCCCGGGCATGAGCCCTGAGCGACGGATCTCGATCGAGGACGCGCGCCACGCCGTGATCGGCCACGCGCAGCGCCTGGAGGCCGAGGAGGTCGCCCTCGACGACGCGCTCGGCCGCGTGCTCGCGGACGATGCCGTGGCCCCGAGCGACCTGCCGCCGTTCTCCTCCTCGGGGATGGACGGCTTCGCGGTGCTGGCCGACGACACGACCGGCGCGCCCGCGCGCCTGCAGGTCATCGGCGAGTCCCGCGCCGGGGCGCCCGCGACGATGGCGGTGGCGCCCGGCACCGCGATCCGCGTCTCGACCGGCGCGCAGATCCCGGGCGCCGCCGACGCCGTCGTGCGCCAGGAGCTCACCGAGCAGTCCGACGGCGAGGTCGTCGTCCTGGAGGCCGTCGCACCCGGCAACGACGTCCGCTACGCGGGCGAGGACATCCCGTCGGGGGCGACGATCCTGCAGGCCGGGACGCTGCTCGGCGCGGCCGAGATCGGCGGGCTGGCGGCGGTCAACGTCGCGCGCCCGCAGGTCGTGCGCCGCCCCCGGCTGGCGCTCGTCAGCACCGGCGACGAGATCGTCGACCCCGGCCGCGAGCTGGAGCCGGGCGAGATCCGCGACGCCAACCGGCCGGCGCTGACCGCCGCGGCGCGCGCGGCGGGCGCCGACGTCATCGCCAGCCTGCGCGTCGGCGACGACCGCGACGACACGATCGCGCGGCTGCGCGAGGCGATGGAGGGCGCCGACGTCGTGGCGACGATCGGCGGCGTCTCCGTCGGCCCGCACGACCACGTGCGCCCGGCGCTGGAGAGCCTCGGCGCGCGCCAGGTCTTCTGCCGCGTCAGCCTCAAGCCCGGCGGCCAGGTCTGCTTCTACGTCGCCGCCGACGGCACGCTCGTCTTCGCGCTGCCGGGCAACCCGGCGTCGGCGCTCACCGCCTTCCGCGTGCTCGTGGTGCCGGCGCTGTACGCGATGCTCGGCCGCAGCCAGGCGCTGCACACCGCGCGCGGGATCGCCGCCGTCGACCTGCCGGGCACGATCGGGCGCACGTCGGTCATCCGCTGCCACGCCGAGCTGCACGACGACGGCTGGCACGTCACGCCCAACGGCGACCAGCGCTCGCACATCCTGACCTCGATGATCGGGCTGCCCGCGCTCGCGCTCGTCCCGGAGGACTGCGAGGTCCTGCCGGCCGGCGAGCCGGTCGACATCGAGTTCGTGGGCTGAGCGCGGTGCAGACCGTCCTCGTCCGCGGCAGCGGGGACGTCGGCTCCGCGGTCGCGCACGTGCTGCTGCGCGCGGGCCACCCGGTCGTGATCCACGACGTCGACCGGCCGACCGCGCCGCGCCGCGGGATGGCGTTCGCCGACGCGATCTTCGACGGCTCGTGCGAGCTCGACGGCATCCGCGCGCGCCGCGTCGACGAGCCGATCGCGCTGGGGCGCGCCCTGGCCGCGGGCGGCGAGGTCTGCGTCACGACCTCCGGCCTGGGCTTCGTGCTGGCGGCCGTGCAGCCCGGCGTGCTCGTCGACGCGCGCATGCGCAAGCGCGACGAGCCCGAGCCCCAATGCGACCTCGCGCCGCTGACGATCGGCCTCGGCCCGGGGTTCGTCGCGGGCGAGACGACGCACCTGGCGATCGAGACGCAGTGGGGCGACGCGCTCGGCACGCTCGTGACCGCGGGCGCCACGCGCCCGCTGGGCGGCGAGCCGCGCAGCTTCGACGGCCACGGCCGCGACCGCTTCGTGTACGCGCCGCGCGCGGGGACGCTCAGCACGCAGGCGGCGATCGGCGACCGCGTCCGCGCCGGCGACGTCGTGGCGACGATCGGCGACGAGCCGCTGGCCGCGCCGCTGGACGGGATCCTGCGCGGCCTGACGCACGACGGCGTGCCGGTGACGCGCGGGCTGAAGGTGCTGGAGGTCGACCCGCGCGGCGACGCCTCGTCGGCGCACGGCCTGGGCGCGCGGCCGCTGCGGATCGCCGCCGGCGTGGCGGCCGCGATCGCGGCGTGCGCGGCCGCGTCCGCCGGTTAGCCGGGCGCCACGAGGCGGACGTCCGCGGCCGGCGCGCCGTCGCCGAGGAAGCGCGTCATCCGCCGCCCCTCGGCCGCCACGGCGCTGGCGGCGCGCCCGCTCAGCGGGCGCACCTGCTCGACGACGAGCGCGGCGATCGCGCCCGCCGCATCGCGCTCGATCCGCCAGGTCGCGCAGACGGTGCCGTCGGACAGGACCGTCCCGTGGACGGTGCGCGGCTGCAGCGGCCGCGGCACGCCCGCGTGGAAGCGCGCGCGGTCGGCGTGGGAGAGCAGGACGTTGTCGTACTCGGGCAGGAAGCGCGGCGGCGCCGGCGTGGCGGGGTCCGGACGCGGCGCGTCGGGCAGGTCGTAGAGCACGCGCCCGCGCTCGTCGCGGAAGCTGCGCAGGCGCGGGGCCAGGCGCTCGACGACGGCGCGCATGCCGGTCAGGCGCGACCAGCTCGCGATGTCGGCGACCGTCGCCGGCCCGAACGCGGCGAGGTAGCGGGCGACGACGGCATCGATCGACGGCGCCTGCGCCAGCGGGCGCCCGAGCCAGGCCTCGGCGGTCGTCGCCGTGACCTGCTGCGTACGGCCCCAGACGCCGCGCGGCGGGACCTGGACGAACGCCAGCAGGCAGCGGCAGGCGTACACGAGCGCGGCCGCGTCGTGCTGCGGGAAGCGCTCGGCCATCGCGGCGCGCAGCTGCGGCCCCGTCCGCGGCGCGGCGGCGAGCAGCGGGCGCGCGAAGGCGAGGATCTCCTCGAGGTCGACGCCCTCAAGCGCCGGGGCGAACTGCGGGTGGCGGCGCAGCTCGGCGTCGATCACCGGCTGCATGAGCGGGCGCAGCACGAGGCAGTCCTCGGCGCTGACGAGGTGGATCGTCGAGCGCATGACGACGACCCGCACCGCGCGCCGGTCGACGAGCAGCCGCGACAGCTCGCCGGGCTCAAAGCCGTCCAGGCGCGACCACAGCCCGAGGTAGGGGTTGTGCGGCACCTGCGCCTGCATGCCGACGAGCTGCTCGATCGCAGCGAGCGCCGGCATCCGCGCGCGCTCGAGCAGCAGCTGGCGCGCGAGCGTCGCGCGGTTGAGCGCGCGCGGATGCAGCAGCTCGTCGGGCACGACGGCGATGCTGACCGATCGCGCCCGCTCTAGCCTTGCCGCATGGCTCCGCGAAGCATCGCGATCGCGACCTGCGGCTGGCATCCGCAGCTCGACGACGAGAACCGGCTGCTGTCCGACGCGCTGCGGGCGCGCGGCCTGGCGGTCGAGGCGATCCCCTGGAACGCTCCCGAGCCGGGGCGCTTCGACGACTTCGACGCGGTCGTGATCCGCGAGACCTGGGACTACACCTGGGAGCTGCCGGACTTCCTGCGCTGGACGGCGAGCATCGGCGACCGGCTGCACAACCGCCACGAGGTCGTCGCCTGGAACGCCGACAAGCGCTACCTCTTCGAGCTCGAGCGCGCCGGCATCCCGGCGGTCGCCGGCGAGCACGTCGCGCCCGGCGCGGGCTTCGACCCGCCGCCGGGGCGCTTCGTCGTGAAGCCGACCGTCTCCGGCGGTGCGCGTCACACGGCCGTCTACGACGAGGCCGGCCACGACGACGCCCGCGCGCTCGTCGACCGCCTGCACGCCGACGGACGCGACGTGCTCGTCCAGCCGTACTACGGCCGTGTCGACAGCGAGGCCGAGACCGCGGTCGTCTTCCTCGGCGACGAGCTGTCGCACTGCATGCGCAAGGCGCCGCTGCTTACGCTCGGCCAGCCGCCCAGCGAGGACCCCTTCCGGGCGGAGGACATGCGCCGCCGCGAGGGCGACGCCGACGTGATCGCGCTCGCGCGGCGCACGTGGCGGCTTGCCGCCGAGCGCTTCGGGGCGCCGCTCTACGCGCGCGTCGACGTGCTGCGCAGCGACGACGGCGAGCCCGCAGTGCTCGAGCTCGAGCTGATCGAGCCGTCGCTGTTCCTCGACTACGTGCCCGGCTCGGCGGACGCACTGGCGGCGGCGATCGACGGCCGCGCCGCCGGCGGCGCGTAGGGTAAGAGCCGGGATGAGCGGCGACGAGGAGGACATCGACGTGGGGACCGAGCAATCGCCCGGAGCACAGGAGCTCACCGCCGAGGAGCGCCAGCGGCTGCGCCGCGCGCACGAGCGCCTGCGCTCGGCGTCCAAGGAGCTCGAGGTGCTCGTCGCGACCGAGCCGATCAAGAACCGCTGGACCCCCGAGCCCGCGCCGGACGCGATCCTGAACACCGCGCGGGGCGATCTGCAGCGCGCCTGGCAGGGCGTCGTCGAGGCGCAGCGGGAGATCCTCGGCTGGGAGATCGACCCCGAGTAGCGCCACCGCGGTGGACGCTCGCCCGATCGCGGGTAATCCAGGGGGTACCATGAGTGCGAGGTCACGCACGGCCTCATGCGAAATCACCCTGCAACGGGCCAGACAATCGTCGGTATAACACGTCAATGCAGCAGACGGCAAACCGGATCACCGTCGTCGTCGCCGACGACCACCCGCTCTACCGCACCGGCATGGTCGAGGTCATCCAGGACCGTGAGGACCTCGAGCTCGTCGCAGCCTGCTCGGGCGGCACGGAGGCGCTGGAGCGCATCCGCGCCCTCTCGCCCGACGCCGCGCTCCTGGACCTCCGCATGCGCGACCTCGACGGTCTCGCCGTGCTCGAGGAGCTCGTCGCCATCCGCTCCAAGACGCGCGTCGTCTTCCTGTCGGCCTACGAGGACGGCGAGTCCGTCCACGGCGCGCTGACCACCGGCGCCGCCGGCTACCTCACGAAGGAGACCGACCGCGACGAGATCTGCGACGCGATCGTCGCCGCCGTCGGCGGCGAGATCGTCGTCTCCCCGACGCTGCCGGGCGCGCTCGTCGGCTTCCTGCGCGGCCGCACCGAGATCCCGCAGACGAAGCTCGGCCACCGCGAGCGCGAGGTCATGCGGCTCACCGCCGACGGCTACAGCAGCGCCGAGATCGCCACCGCGCTGGGGATCGCGCCGACGACCGTCAAGACCCACCTGCACCGCGTCTACAGCAAGCTCGAGGTCACCGACCGCGCGTCGATGGTCGCGGCCGCCTTCCGTCAGGGCCTGCTGACGTGATGAACCTGCTGCGGCGGCTGGAGGGGCGCAACGCGCATCCCCGGATCGCCGCCGTGGTCCGCGTCGCGCTGCTGCCGCTGCTGCTGCCGGCGGAGGCCTTCGAGGCCTCGCACGAGCAGGCCGACCTGTCGTTCACCAACCCGCTGCTCGGCCTGATCGCGGTCTACGCGGTCGTCCTGCTGATCTACACCTTCAGCACCCGGCGCGAGCTGAAGCTCGCGCCGTTCGCGGTCGCCGACACGCTGCTCATCGGGCTGCTGATCTACGCCGAGGGCGGCGCGCTCGCCGACGTGCGCTTCGCGCTCGGGCTGCCGGTGCTCGTCGTCGCCTTCCTCGCCGGTCCGCGGCTGACCGCCGGGATCGCGGCGCTGGCGGTCGCCGCCTTCGTCACCGCGTCGACCCTGCACAACACCTTCGGCGACCGCGTCTCCGATCACTACATCGCCGTGCACGCGCTCGACCTCGCCTGGCGCGGCGCGCTGGCGGTCGTCGTCTCCTACTGCCTCACGAGCCGGGCCGAGCGCATCCGCGAGCTGCTGGAGAGCCGCCGCCAGCTCGTGACGCAGTCGCTGCGCGCCGAGGCCGAGGCCCGCCGCCAGCTCTCCTACGCGCTGCACGACGGGCTCGCGCAGGACCTGCTCTGCGTCCAGCAGGACCTCAAGGCCGCCGGCCGCGGGCGCCCCGAGTACCTCGGCCGCGCCCAGCTCGCGCTCGGCGACGCGGTCGCGCAGCTGCGCGGCCAGATCTTCCTCCTGCACCCGCACCAGCTCGAGCGCGAGGGCCTCGCCGCCGCGCTGGAGACGGTCGCCTCGCGCCAGGAGCTCGTCGGCGGCGGGCGCCCGGTCATCCGCGTCGCCCCTGGCGTCGACGGCCGCGATGCCGAGCTGCTGTTCTCCGTCGCGCGCGAGCTGCTCATCAACGCGGTCCGCCACGCGAAGGCCCACCACGTCGAGCTGACCGTCGACCGCAGCGAGGAGGACATCGTCGTGTCCTGCCGCGACGACGGCTGTGGCTTCTCGCCTCAGCGCCGGCGCAACGCGCTGGAGTACGGCCACCTCGGCCTCGCCGCCTGCACCGAGCGCGTCGAGGCGGTCGGCGGGACGTTCGAGATCTCGAGCGCCGCAGGGCTCGGCACGCGGATCACCGCGACCGTCCCGGCCGGGCGGCTGCCCGCCGCGGCCGACGCGGCCCCGGCGGCGCCCGCGCGCACACCGCTCGCCGTCGCCAACTGACCGCTTCTCCGTGTCATCCGACCGGGGTGCGGAGTCCGACAAAAGCCCAACCCGTGGTGCGTGGAACACCCCTCATGACCACCGGGTTCCACCTATCAGCAGCACCCTCGCGCGTCTACGTTGGCGTCAGACTCGGGGGACGCCCTCAGACGTCGGACCGAGCGTAGGCCGCAAACACCAGCCCCCTGGTATGTCGCGGCGACAGGCGGGGCCGGGGAACCTTTGGATCCCCGGCCCCGTCCCGTCGAAGGGCCGCTGAAGCGCCCTGAACGATCGGATGGCAAGGCATCGCCCGCGAGCGTCATACTGGCGCGTGGACCGGTCGCCAGGATGGCGCGAGATGTCCGTATCGTGGTGTCGGGGACGCCGGTCGGTGGAAGCTGCCGTCGCGTGGACCCTCACTCGTACCGGGGGATCGAGGAGGCACGAACGTGGCTGTCGAATCGCTGACGATGATGCGTTGCGAACGGTGTCGTGCCGTGTTGGCCAACGCCGAGGCGCCTGCGCTCATCCGCGCCGGCACGCCCTGCGGTGTCTGCGGCGGCGTCCTGACGCTCGCGGGCTCGCACGGTCGCGAGGTCACCTCCGACGCGGTCGAGCCGGAGCCCGGGCCCGCGTCGGGCTAGACGCCCCCGCCGCCTCCGGCGCCCGCAGGCATGTTGCCGCGGGCGCGCCGATCTGCAAGGGTCGCCCTGCCTGGTGATCACGGACCGGAGGAGGGTCTCGATGGAGGACTTCACTGCCGGTCCCGCCTCGGGCGCGAGCGAGGGGGGAGCCGGTCCCTGGGGAGGCGGAGCGCCGCCCCCAGTGCTCCTCGGGGCGCTCGGCGCCGCCTTTCTCATCGCCGTGACCCTCGTCGCGTTCCTCATCGGCAGCGGCGGCGGCGGTGACGACACGCGCCCGCTCCCGGCCGGCGCCGCCGGCGTCGACGACCCCGGCGCGGTGCCTGCCGCCGAGCGGCGCGTGCTGCTGACCGTGTCGATCGAGGGCGGCGGCACGGGCAGCGTCTCGCTCGAGCCGCGCGGCGTCTCGTGCACCGAGACCTGCGAGCACCAGATGGTCAACGGCACCCGCGTGACGCTGACCGCCGACGCCGCCAAGAGCTCGCGCTTCGAGGGCTGGGAGGACGCCTGCACGGGCGTCGACCGCTGCTCCTTCGTCATGGACCGCGAGCGCTCGGTGACGGCGACCTTCGAGGGCTCGCCGACCGTCCCGCAGTGCGAGGACCGGCGCGACAACGACAGCGACGGCCTCGTCGACGAGGACGACCCGGGCTGCGACGTCGACGGCACCGAGGCCCCGGACAACCGCCCCGACCCGATCTCCGACTGCCAGGACGGCCGCGACAACGACAGCGACGGGCTCGTCGACTCCGCCCAGGACCCCGACTGCGCGGACGGGACCGAGGCTGCCTCCGGCGCGGCCGCGCCACCGCCGCCGGCGACCACGCCGGTCGCGCCGCCGCCGCCCGCGACGACCGCGACGACACCGGCGCCGCCGCCGGGGACGTCGCAGTGCCGCGACGGGATCGACAACGACGGCGATAGGCTCACCGACCGTCCTGCCGATCCCGGCTGCGACGCCGATGCGACGGAGGCAGGCGGATGAGCGACACGCTCGCGGTACTCGACGGCGGCACGCGGATCGAAGTCTCCTTCGAGGACATGATGCGCTACCACGGACCCGGCTCGCCCGGCGGCGTGGCGCAGTCCTTCAAGGTCCTGGAGCGCGCCCTCGCGCTGCTCGAGGACGGCGAGCCGCTGCAGCGCCGCGAGATCACGATCCGCACCTCGTTCGGCGGCCCGGGGGCGCGCGACGGCTTCGAGATGGTCACGCGCGCCGTCACGCAGGACCGCTTCACCGTCGACAAGGATCTCGCGCGGCCCGAGCGCGGCCGCGAGCTCGAGCGCTTCGTCTTCGAGATCGGCTACCGCGACCGCTCGGTCACGCTCCTGCTGCGCGAGGGCTTCGTGACCCCGGAGTTCATCGATCTCGCGCGCGCGGACGGAAAGACCGAGGAGCAGAAGGCGCGGCTGGACGTCCTCAAGGCGGAGATGGCCGAGAAGGTCATGGGCAGCGCCGCGAGCGACGTGTACGACCAGGCGTGATCCGCCGCCCGATCTCGTAATCTCCGCGCGTGCCCTGGCTCGTCTGCGCCACCATCGGCGATGCTCCGCTCGCGGTCATCGCCTGCGCGGCGATCGTGCTCGGCGTCCTGATCATGGCGCGCGGGCGCCGCGGCGAGACGTTCGCGCCGAGTGGCGCGGCGCCGCAGACGCCGGCCGCGGCCGCGGCCGCGCCCACGCCGGTCGTCGCTGCGGCGGCGCCGCCGGCGGTCGACGAGGCGCCCGCCACGACGTTCCGTCACGGCGCGATCAAGCTCGCCGACGAGCCGGAGCCCGGGCCCGCGCCCGCGGCGCCCCCGCTGCCCCCGGCGGCTCCGGCGCAGCCCGAGCCGGCAGCCGAGCCCGAGCCGCCGCCGGCAGCGCCCGCGCCACCGCCACCACCGCAGGCGCCGCCCACCGGCTTCCGCCAGGGCCGCATCCGCGTCGGCGGGCTCGAGCGCGGCCGGCGGCGCGACCTCGAGTAGCTCAGCCGGCCGAGGCGGCGCGCGCGAGCACGCGCAGCGCGGCGATCCGCACGGCCTCGTCGAGCATCTGCCCGTCGAGTGCGACCGCGCCGGCGCCGCCGTCGCGCTCGGCGGCCTCGAGCGCGCCGATGACGGCACGGGCGTGCTCGATCTCCGCGTCGCTCGGCGTGAAGAGCTCGTTGAGCGCCGCGACCTGCGCCGGGTGGATCGCCCATTTGCCGTCGAAGCCCATGTCGCGGGCGCGCTCGGCGGCGGCCTGGAAGCCCTCGTCGACCTTCACGCCGAGGTAGGGCCCGTCGATCGCGGAGATGTCGGCCGCCCGCGCCGCCACGAGCACGGCGTCCTGGATCGCGCGCCAGGAGTCCAGCTCGGCGCGGGCGCCGCGCGCGCGGCCCAGCGAGGCGGAGAGGTCGGCGTAGCCGAGGATCAGGCCCACGAGGCGCGGTGAGGAGCCGGCGATCGCGGTGACGTTCGCGACGCCGGCGGCGTTCTCGATCAGCGCCTGGACGCCGATCGGGACGCTGCGCCCGGAGGCCGCCTCGGCGCCGTCGAGCAGCCGCTCGACGAACGCCATGTCGGCCGGGCTCTCGACCTTCGGCACGACGATCGTCTCGGGCGCGTCGGGCAGCGCGGCGAGCGCCACGATGTCCTGATGGCACCACGGCGTCCGCGGCGCGTTGACGCGCACGCTCGTGCGCACGCCGCGCCACTGCGGCTCCGACAGCGCCGCCACGACCGTCGCCCGTGCCTCGTCCTTCGCCGCGATCGCGACCGCGTCCTCGAGGTCGATCACGATCTCGTCGGCCCCGCGTGACGCTGCCTTGGCAAGCATCGCCGCCGACGATCCCGGCACCGACAGGCACGAGCGTCGGCGGGCGGGGGTGGGGGAGGTCGGGCTGCTCACGCGGGTTCTGGCGCGCAGCCTAATCGCAACGCCCGGTCAGAGTGCCGTCCCCGTGCCGGTCATCGCGATGTTGGTCGGCGACGCCGGGGCGTTGCTGGCGATCCGCAGCGTCGCGGACTTGGCGCCGGTCGACGTTGCCCGGAACTTGACCGTGATGCTGCACTGGGTCCCGGCTGCGCGGGACGAGCCCGTGCAGGTGTTGGCCGTGATGCTGAACTGGTTGGTGTTGGCGCCCGTCAGCGTCACCGCGCCGGCCGGGAAGACCAGCTGCGAGCCGGCGGCCCCGCTGCTGGTGACCGTGACCGTGCGGCTGACGCCGAGGATGCCGAGGACCAGGCCGTTGTTGCCGAACGCCAGCGACGTCGGGTTGACGCTGATCGCCGACAGCACGCCGCCGCCCGTCAGCGCCACGTTCTGCACGCTGCCGGTGACGCCGCCCGAGTTGTCGGCGAAGCGCAGCGTGGCGGTCTTCGCCGTCGCCGCCGACACCGACGCCGGCGTCAGCACGACGCTGACCGTGCAGCTCGCGCCCGCCGCCAGCGTCGTCGCGCAGGTCCCGCCGGCCGCGCCCGAAGGCCGCGAGAACTCGCCCGAGGTGCCGGCGATGACCTGGATGCTCGCGAACGTCAGCGGGCCGGCGCCGGTGTTCGTCACCGTCGTCGTGCGCGGAGCGCTCGCGATGCCGACCTGCTGCGCGCCGAACGCCTGCGTCGCGGGCGTCACGTTCGCGACGCCGTTGACCGCGACGCCGGTGCCGCTCAGCGTGGCCGTCTGCGTGCTGCCCGCCACGTTGCCGGAGTTGTCGGTGAACACGAGCGTGCCGGCCCGCGCGCCCGCCGTCAGCGGCGAGAAGCGGACGGTCACCGTGCACTGCCCGTTGGTCGCCGCGACGTTGAACGGGAACGTCGTCGCGCACGTGCCGCCGACGCGGTTGAACTCACCGGTCGTCGCGATGCTCGTGACGCTCAGCGGCGCGGGACCGGTGTTGCGCAGCGTGACCGTCTGCGCCGCGCTGTTGGTGCCCACGTTCTGGTTGGCGAACGTCAGCGACGCGGGCGTGATCCCGGCCGTCGCCTGCGGCGCCAGGCCGGTGCCGCTGAGGGCCACGTCCTGGGTGCTGCCGGCGACGGCGTTGTTGTTGTCGGTGAAGCGCAGCACCGCGCTGCGGGCCCCGTTGGCGGTCGGCCGGAACGCCACGCCGACGGTGCAGGTGCCGTTCGTCGGCAGGCTGACCGGCGTCGTGCACGTGCCGCCCTGGCGCAGGAACTCGCCCGGGTTCGTGCCCGCGAACGCGATGCTCGTGATGTCGAGGTTCTGCTGGCCTCCGTTGGTGATCGTCACGGTCTGCGCCGCGCTCGTCGTGGTGATGTTCTGCGTCGCGAACGTCAGCGAGGCCGGCGTGAGCGTGCCCGACGGGAGGATCGAGAGCGTGATGTCCGAGAACTGCAGCTTCTCGATCCCGCGCAGCGTGTCGGTGCCGTCGGTGCCGGTGGTGTCGGTCACCGTCATGAGGGTCGTGTTGAGGCTCGGCGCGATCGTGTAGTTCGCACGCGGGCCCGAGAACACGGCGGTGTCGATCGCGCCCGGCGCGGCCGGCGTCGTGACGGCGCGGACGGTGACGAGGTTGCCCGCGTCGACCGTGCCGGCGAAGACCGCCGCCTGCAGGGTCGGACCGCCGCCGCCGGGCAGGTAGGTGTGCTCCATCATGTCGGTGCTGCCGATCTCCGTCGCCGGGTCGGCCGGGTTGGTGCGGACGCTGATCCTGACGCCGAGCGCCCGGTCGCCGTCGATGATGTCGTCGGCTCCGCGGCCCTCGATCGTGTCGCGAGCCGGCGCCGCCGAGCAGGATGTTGCCCGCGCCCCAGAACGCCCCGTGCAGCGGGCAGGTGACGCCGGGGATGTGCCCGACGTCGGTCTGGGCGTCACCGGCCAGCGGCACGATCGCCGCGAGGCCGCTGATGCGGTTCAGGCCCGCCTGGTCGAGCGCGTCGCAGCCGGTGAAGCCGCCCACGATGCCGCCCGGGCCGCCCTGCAGGCTCGGGACGAAGTCGTCGCCCCTGATGACGTCGTTGAACGCCGAGCCCGAGTCGGCCTCGGTCTCCTGCCAGCGGTCGCGGTTGACGATCGACTGGAGCGGCAGCGCCGGCGAGGTTGTTGTTGATCGCCATGTCGTCGTCGGCGCCGACGGTGTCGTACTGGTGGAAGGCCCAGTCGAAGCCGGCCGCGCCCGCGTTGCGGTCGATCGCCGCGTTCTGCGCCATGAGGTCGTCGCCGCCCTCGGCGTCGTAGTCGTTCTCGCCGACCTGGCCGACGAAGACGTCGTTGCCGGGGGCCGCCTCGCGCGGGATCGTCGAAGAACGGCGCGCCGTGGTCGCCCTGGAGGAGGTCCTGGCCGGAGCCGCCCTCGATCCAGTCGTCGCCGCCGTCGCCGAACACGGCGTCCGCGCCCTGGCCGGCGATCACGAAGTCGTTGCCGGGACCGGCGAACGTCTCGTTGTCGTTGGCGCCGCCGTTCATGAAGTCCTGGCCGTCGCCGCCCATCGAGATGTCGTCGCCGGGGCCGGTGTCGATGGCGTCGTTGCCGGGACCGCCCTTGAGGACGTCGGCGCCGTCGAGGTCGGTGATGATGTCGTTGCCCTCGCCGCCGAGCGCGATGTCGTCGCCGCCGTTGCCCTCGATGACGTCGTTGTCCAGGCCGCCCCAGAACGGTGTCGTTGTCGTTGCCGCCGACGATCCGGTCGACGCCGGCGCTGCCGTTGTAGACCGACTGGCCGTTGATGCCCGGACGGGTCGATGCTGTTGATCGCGCTTGTACTGGATCGTGCCGTCCGGCTTGCGCAGCAGCAGCGCGCTCTCGTCGCAGTCGGTCGCGGGATCGTCGGCCACGGTCGCGCCGTGCGCCGTGAAGCCGGCGGCCGTGCCCTCGAGGGCGGCCAGCTGGAACTTGCAGTCGGCGGTCGCGAACGCGTCGGCCTTCAGCGAGTTCGTGCCGTCGGTGTTGCGCTGGATCAGCTCGGCGAACGAGTTGCCCTCCAGCTGGGTGCGCAGGTTCATGCCCGGCGTGCGGTTCAGGTAGTAGAGGCGGTCGCCGTCCTGCAGGTTCTCCAGCGGTCGTCTGGAAGACGTAGTTGAACGTGGTGCCCAGCAGGCCGCCGTTGAGGTTCGTGACCTCGGCGAGGCCGCCGACCCAGAGGTCGACGTCGTCCAGGCCGGTGGTCGTCACGCCGGCGGCGCTGTTCGCCCAGGCGCCGCTGGAGAACATGAACTGCGCGGCGTCGGCGGGCGCGACGTCGAGCGGGTCGACCGGGCTTGCGATCGGGTCCACGATCGACTGCGCGGCACGCCGCTTGCCGGCGAGCGTCGACTGCCCGGTGATCGTCGGGTGCGTGCCGTAGGCGGCGACGAAGTTGACCAGCGACTCGGGGTGCTTGAGGTGCTGGCCGAAGTCCGACCAGCTCGTGTACGGCGCCAGCTGGCCGTCGTTGGTCTGCCGCGAAGATCGCCCGGCGCACCTGGTTCAGCGGCGGGATCCCGGCGTCGCGGGCGCGGGCCATGTTGAGCGTCGGCAGGTCGAGCGGCAGGCCGAGCAGGTTGTTGCGCAGCGTCTCGGTGACGAACTCGTCGAGCTCGTTGCCGACCTGGTCGGAGGAGCCCATGACGACCGCGCCCGCCGCCTGCTCGGGCGTGTACGTCGAGGCGCCGTTGTGGAGGAACTCGGGCGGGTTGAGGAAGGCCGTCAGCAGCGGGATCGAGTTGTCGGCTGCCGTTCTCGTTCGTGCGTGCGACCTGGTCGTCGAGCATCGAGTGCCCGAAGCGGTAGACGGCGTGCGCGAACTCGGCCGGGATCGCCGGGTTGATGTCCGGGCTGTAGACGTGGAAGGGGCGCACCGCGGGCTGGACCTTGCGGGCGAACTCCTCGAAGACGAGGTGCTGGTACTCCATCTCGGTGACGAAGCGGGCGGCCTGGAAGAGGCGCTCGCCGTTCCAGCCGGACGGGTTGGTCGCCGTCGGCAGCTTCCAGTCGGCGAGCGCCGCGGCGCCGCTGGCGGTGGCGCCGGCGTCGTCGCTGAGGACCGCCTTCATGTAGTCGACGAGGCGGTCGTGCTCGGAGTGGAAGACCTGGTGGATCGTCGTCAGCGCGATGTTCTCGTTGCACGCGGCCGTCACCGGCGAGAAGTGCGCGTCGAGCATCTCGTCGTCGTAGGTCCCGGGCGTCTGGGACTTGAAGTCCGCGGAGGCGACGTTGTCGGCGTCGGGGGTCGGCGCGACCGCCGGCGTGTTCGGGTCGTTGTCGGTGTCCTGCGGGCTCGGGTCGGCGTTGTGCGCGATGTCGGTGAGGAACGGCGTGTCGAAGTACTTCACGTTGGACGGGACCGCCACGGGGGCGGCGATGTTGCCCTCGACGAGGCCCGTCGCGGTGACGTACTGCGGCAGCCCGCGCAGCGGACCGGGGATGAACTTGCCGTACGGGTCGGTCGCGAGCAGCGGGATGTTCAGCACGTCGCGGTCGACGAGGTGCAGCCCGAGCTTCGTCGCGGCCTGCGCCTTGACGTCGGCCCAGGTCGCCATGCCGCTGGCGCGGTTGCCGGTGCCGCCGAGCAGCTTGCCGGTGGCGACGGGCCTGCCGGCGCCGTTGAGCGCGTACTCGCGCAGGAAGACCTGGTGGGAGGGGTGCGAGGTGTAGGTCTGGCTCTGGTCGACCCAGGGCGAGTCGGTGTTGTTGGCGTCCTGCACGTCGTCGGCGCTCTCGTCGGCCGTCGTGCTCGGGTCGTCGCCGAGCGTGCCGTCGGGGCCGGGCTGGTTCTGCGCCCGCGTCAGCACCATGAAGCGCTGCGTCGGCGGGACCTCGTCGCCGCTGCCGGCACGTGCCGTCGGGCCCGAGCGTGACGAGCGGGTCGTCGGCCTTGAGCGGGACGAAGACGGTGCCGCCGCTCTTGACGGTCTGGTCGACGCCGTGGTCGAAGAACTGGCCGAAGAACGTGAACAGCGAGTTGTACGGGGGCGACAGGCCGACGTCGGTCGTGACGTTCGGGATGAAGAGCGTCTGGTGGGAGGGCGTGCAGCCGGCGGGCAGCCCGGACGTCGGCGGGTCGGTCGGGCCGGGGTCGGTCGTGCACGGCGTCGCGCCGGCGGGGTTGTCCTGGGAGCGGACGGGGAACTGGGCGGCCGCGAGCGCCGCCGGGTTCGTGCTCGTCTGGTCGGCGATGAGGTTGGAGATCGTCCGCGGGGCGGTGTCGAAGACGTTGCCCTTCTTCTGGGCGTAGGAGGACGTCGCCTGCGCCGGGAACCCGCTCGGGGCGCCCTCGGCGTTGCGGAAGGACTTGCCCGACAGGCGCGGGAACGGGACGTCGGCCGCGGCGAACTTCTCGCGGCCCGCGAAGAGGTTGTTGCAGGAGCCGTCGACCGTGCGCAGGCCGTAGGCGGTCAGCCGGTCGGGGATCTGATCGGGACCGGGGCCGACGAGCGTGCCACACGGGTTGGCCGGCGTCAGCGTCGCCGCGTGGTGCTCGGCGATCTTGATCTGCTTGAGGATGAACGCCAGGTCACCGGGCGTGACCGTGAAGCCGTTGCCGGTCGGCGCGACCGCTGCACGGGCGCTGGGGACGAGCTGGGCCCCGGCGCCGACGACGACGGCCAGCATCGCGGCCGCGGCGACGACGATGCCGAGCGAGGACTGGATCCGCCGCGTGCGTCGCAGTACGCAGAACCACATCGCGCCGCAGAGAAGAACTCCAATGCCGGCCCACGCCGCGTGCAAGACACCCATGACGACCCCTGTCCCTGGAAGTAGATGCGAACCGATCGGTCGGTCCGGTCATCACGCTCCCAGTCGCCGGGGCCCCCCACAATCCGGGTAAGGCGCACGATGTCGGGGTCCTAACAGGCAAGTGCGGTCGTCCTGCGAGACGACACGCGATACGGCCGAAGGGCTGACCGCGAGCACGACATCCGGCGGGCCGCGAGCGCGCCCGCCGCAGCGCGAAATCAGACCACGAGCAGCTCGAACGCGATGCTCGCGTCCTCGATCCGGGCCAGTCCCATCGTGTGCACGGATGCGCGCCGGCGCTCCGTCGGCGAGCCCGGGTTGAAGATCTGAAAGCCCTCCTGCTCGGCGTGCTCGGGCATGTGCGTATGGCCGAAGACGACCGCCTGGCAACCGGGGAACCACGTGCGCAGGCGCGCGAGCCGGCCCGCCGCCGGACCCGGGATGTGGATCATCCCGAGACGCACGCCGCCGAGCTCGAGCTCCAGTCGCTCGGGCACGACGGCGCGCACGGCGGGCGTGTCGACGTTTCCGCTGATCGCGTGGACCGCAGGACCGAGCGACTGCAACAGCCGGAGGACCGGGAGGTCGACGAGGTCGCCCGTGTGGAGGATCAGATCGGCGTTGCGGCAGCGATCGAGGCAGCGGGCCGGAATCGCGCGGGAGCCGCGCGGGATGTGCGTGTCGCCGATGATCGCGAGCTCCATGGCCGCACCGGACGCTATCCGGGCCGGGGAATTCGAGGCGCGAGATCGGGTATCCCGAAAGGAAGCGATTGCGCTGGCACCCGGCCCGCGCTGAGGAGGAGAACCATGGCCGACGAGACCGTCCACGAGGACAACGCCACCCCGGCAGCGACCGACGACGACGTCAAGCGCATGGACGCCGACACCCCGGGCGCGCCCGGCGGCGCTGCCGTCAGCGACCAGGGCGTCGGTCAGGCCCCGACGGACTCGACCGACACCGACGAGAACGCCGATCCCAAGAGCGGCGGCACGCCGGTCCAGCCCTCGCCGGGGGCCGACAGCGAGCAGGGCGGCGGCAACGCCGAGGGCAACTAGTCCCGACGCTGCGCTCGCACCCGGCTCCGGCGCTCAGCCGGAGTCGGGAGCGGTAGTTCCGGGAGCCGCGGGCGCCGCGCCTAGCGCGAGCCCGACGGCTTCCAGCAGCGCATCGTGCGCTGCACCTGCTCGGGCTCGAGGCCGGCCTGCGCCAGTGGCGTCGGCCCGTCGCGGCTCGTGCGCAGCCCATCGGTGAGGATGCCGAGGAAGCGGCGCCAGACCTCCGGGTCGACGCCGCGCGTGCACTCGCTCAGCGAGCCGAGCATCAACTGCAGCAGCGGGAGGTCGGTGGCCTGCAGATCGGGCCGCAGGCTCCCCTCCTCCTGCGCGCGCGCCACGAGGCGCGACACCAGCGGGAACATGAGCTCACGCGCGCGGGCCACGCGCTCGAGGCCGTGCGCGCCCGAGAGCGCGACCTCCTTCAGGCCGCGGTCGTCGGCGTGCGCCGCCGTCGCGCCCTCGAGGAAGCTGACGAGGCCCTTCCAGGCGTCGTCGCAGCGCAGCGCCGCCTCGGCGATCGCGACGACCTCGCCGATGCGCTCCTCGAAGAGCGCGTCGATGAGCTGCTCCTTGTCGGGGAAGCGGCGGTAGACGGTGCCGACGCCGACGCCCGCGCGGCGGGCGATCTCGTCGAGCGTGACCGCGAGTCCGTCCTCCGCGAACGCGTCGCGGGCGACCGCGAGGATGCGCTGGCGGTTGCGCTCGGCGTCGCGGCGCAGGGGTCGGTCGGTGGGAGGCGAGGTGCTCATGGTGGTGAAATTCCAGCGAAAGTGGAGACAGAGTCTCCACTTTGTGGTAGCGTTCGCCGCAAGTAGAGATCTCCCCTCCATTTGGAGCGTAGCACTCCACATAGCCCCGAAGCGAGGTATCACCCCATGCCCGACACCCACCCCAATCCCCATCACGCCAAGCGCTGGCTGATCCTCGGCGTCATCGCGATCGCGCAGCTGATGGTCGTGCTCGACGCGACGATCGTGAACATCGCGCTGCCGTCGGCTCAGGAGTCGCTGCAGTTCGGCGACGACGCCCGCCAGTGGATCGTCACGGCCTATGCACTCGCGTTCGGCAGCCTGCTGCTGCTCGGCGGTCGCATCGGCGACCTCTTTGGGCGCAAGCGCGTGTTCGTCGTCGGCCTGCTCGGCTTCGCCGGCGCGAGCGTCCTCGGTGGTCTCGCCGAGAACTTCAGCGTCCTCGTCAGCGCCCGCGCGCTGCAGGGCGTCTTCGGCGCGCTGCTCGCCCCCGGCGCGCTCTCGCTGCTGACGACGACCTTCACCGAGCCCGAGGAGCGCGCGAAGGCGTTCGGCGTCTTCGGCGCGGTCGCCGTCGGCGGCGCTGCGATCGGCCTGCTGCTCGGCGGGATCCTCACCGAGTACCTGAGCTGGCGCTGGTGCCTGTACGTGAACCTGCTCATCGCGATCCCGGCCGCGCTCGCCGCGCAGGCGCTGCTGCACAACGAGGTCCCGGCGATCAAGCCGAAGCTCGACATCCCGGGGACGCTGACGGCCTCGACCGGCCTGTTCGCGATCGTCTACGGCTTCTCCAACGCCCAGACGCACAGCTGGGGCGCGCCGCTGACGATCGGCATGCTCGCCGCGAGCGTCGCGCTGCTGTCGGCGTTCGTCGTCATCCAGCAGCGCAGCGCCAACCCGCTGCTGCCCATGCGCGTCGTGCTCGATCGCGATCGCGGCGGCTCGTTCCTCGCGATGGGTCTTGCGGGCTCGGGCATGTTCGCCGTGTTCCTGTTCCTCACGTTCTACCTGCAGCAGAACCTCGGCATGTCGCCGATCAAGACCGGCCTGGCGTTCCTGCCGATGACCGGCACGATCATCATCGCCGCGACCGCCGGGTCGACGAAGCTGCTGCCGAAGATCGGGCCGCGGCCGCTGATCGGCACCGGCATGATCGTCTCGGCGATCGGGCTCGTCTCGCTCACGCGCGTCGGGGTCGACACGGCGTACGCGTCGCACGTCCTGCCCGGGCTGCTGATCATGGGCGCCGGCATGGGCCTCACGTTCAGCTCGGCGATGGCGACCGCGACCTTCGGCGTCGAGCCCAAGGACGCCGGCGTCGCCTCGGCGATGGTCAACACGATGCAGCAGGTCGGCGGGTCGATCGGCACGGCGCTGCTCAGCACGCTGGCCGCGTCGGCGACGACGACCGACCTCGCCGGCCACGCGCCGACGGCGGCCGCGCTGTCGCACGCGGCGGTCCACGGCTACACGACGGCGTTCTGGTTCGCGGCGGCGATCTTCGCCACCGGCGCCATGCTCTGCACCGCGCTGCTGACGAGCCGCAGCCGCGCTGTCGCCGCGCCCGGCGCCGAGCCGGCGTTCGCGCACTCCTGACGCTCGCGGCGCCCCGGCCCTCGCGGCCGGGGCGCCTCAGGCGCCCGGCTTGGCGCTCATGAGGAAGATCGCGACGACGGCGAGCAGCAGGGCCAGCGACCCGAAGGTCGCGGCCTTGCGCGCCTCACGCGCGTAGTCGGCGCTCGGGGCGCCGCCGGCCTTCAGGTCGCGCTCGGCGAGCTCGGCCAGGCGCCGGTCAGTCGGCGTCAGGACGGCGCCGACGAGCCCGAACAGGACGATCAGGATCGTGAGGGTCGCGCTGATCCAGGGGTCGCCCAGGCTCCAGCGGTCGAGGGCGAGGTAGAGGCCGGCGAGCAGCACCACGACCATCGCGGGCGTGATCACGCTGCGCGCGAGCGCGAGGTGCAGCCGGTGCAGCGCGGCCAGGTCGCCGGGCCCGGCGCGCCGGATCTGGGCGTCGAGGGCGGGATAGGCGAAGACGACGCCGAACGCGACGACGACGGCGAGGATGTGGACGGTGAGCACGACGTCGTAGAGCGCGATCGCGGTGAACATGCGCGAAGGCTCCCAGGCGCGCGGGCGCGTGCCAAGCGCGGGGTTGGGGCGGTGAGTGGCGTGTTCCTTGCGCCCACGGTCAAGACGACGCCACTCACGGGCGTTCGGGGCGCTCGGTGACATGCGGTGGTGCGGGCGCCTGCCAACGGCGGCGACGAGGGAGGCGGGTTCGGGCGCCCTGGCGCGCGGTGCGTTTGCCGTGAGTGGCGTGTTCCTTGCGCCCGCGGTCAAGAGGTCGCCACTCACGGCCTGGGGAGCGCCGGCGCGTCGGGGCCGGGCCCTTCGTCGCCGCTGTGCGCGCGCGATCGCGCCCGCACCGCGCCGACCACAGTCGCCCGGGCGGAGAAACGTCGGGCGCGCCGAGAAACGGCCGACGAACCTGTCGTCCGCTCAGGTGCGCCGCCCCGCGCGGGGCGCAGCGAGGTCGCGCCGGTGGCGCAGCCGATCGTGCGCCGAATCGTCTGGTTGCGCCCGCGGGCGTTGTGTTGACTGGCCACGACGATGAACGGCGCACGCTTCTCCTCGATCTCGTTTCACCTGACGGCGCTCGCGTGCGCCGCGCTGGCGGCGGGCACCGCGACGCTGGGGCTCGCGCACGGCGGCCACGGGCCCCAGCCGGCGACGGCGGTGGCGGCGACGCACGCCGGCCACGAGGGTCACGCCGCGCCCGCGCCCGCCGACGTCGCCTTCGAGCCCTACCGGCGGCCGAGCCCGGAGCTGCCGAAGGTCCCGGCCGGCAAGGTCAAGCGCTTCCGCGTCGTCGTCTACGAGCACACGACGAAGGTCGCCGACGACGCGCCCGCGCGGCGCGTGTGGTCGTTCGCCGTCAACGGGCGCGACGAGCGCGGCACCGGCCTGTCGGCCCCGATGGTCGTCCACCAGGGCGACCACGTCGCGATGACCTTCGTCAACGGCGGCTCGAAGGCGATGCAGGTCACGCGCGGGCACTCGCTCGACCTCCACGCCGCCGACGTCGCACCCGGCCGCGCCTTCGAGACGATCGCGCCCGGCCGCAGCCTGCACTTCGACTTCGTCGCGTCGCACCCGGGCACGTTCCTCTACCACTGCGCGACCGAGCCGATGATCCAGCACCTCGGCGCCGGCATGGTCGGCATGCTGCTCGTCAAGCCGCGCCACATGGCCCCGGTCGACAAGGAGCTGTGGATCATGCAGCAGGAGTTCTACCCCTCGTCGCCGGCCGCGTCCGATCCCTCGATGGCCGCGATGATGGACAAGCAGCCCGACGTCGTCGCCTTCAACGGCTACGCCGACCAGTACAAGAAGCACCCGATCCACGTGCGCCGCGGCAAGCGGATCCGCATCTACCTGCTCGACGCCGGGCCGTCGCTGCCGATGCTGTTCCACATCCTCGGAACGGTCTTCACGAAGACCGACATCGAGGGCCAGGTCGGCCACAGCTCACAGACGGTGAACCTCGGGCCGTCGCAGGGCGGCTACGTCGAGTTCACGCTCAGGCACACCGGCGCGTACCCGTTCGTCACGCACTCCTTCGCCGACATGATGCGCGGCGCGATGGGCGCCCTCGTCACCGAGGGCGTCGCGGACTCGGCGGCGGGAGCGTTCTAGCCGACGACGAAGCCCGAGAGATCGGTCCGCAGCGCGGCGATCTCCGAGACGGCGGTCATCGTGTAGTCCACTCGAGCGTCGGCGATCGCGTCGGAGAGCCGGTCCATGTAGGGGGAGGGCTCCGCGACGCCGGCCTCGAGGGCTGCCAGGCGCTCGGCCTGGAGGCGGATGAGTCGGGCTTGGGCGTCGGTGCTGGTCATGGGGCGCCAGCCTCTCAGCGCTGTCAACCCGAAAACAGGGTGAGAACCCCCCTGCAACGTGCGGTCAACCGCCCTCCGAGGTTGCGAGAGTCTGCATGATCGCTGCGTCCTTGTCGTAGCGCGCGAGCTGCGGGAAGGCGGCCGCGACGAGCAGCGCCCCGCCGACACAGGCCAGCCCGCCCGAGAACACCGAGAAGCGCGGGCTCGTCAGCGACGCGACGACGCCCGCCTCGACGTCGCCCAGCCGCGGCCCGCTGGTCACGACGAGCGAGAAGACCGACGACATCCGGCCGCGCAATGCGTCGGGCGTGACGGTCTGGTTGATCACCGAGCGACAGACGGCGCTGACGCTGTCGGCCGCGCCCGCGATCGCCAGCAGCGCCGCCGCCGGCCACAGCGACGACACGAGCCCGGCCGCGGCGATCGCCAGCCCCCAGACGCAGACGGCGGCGATCGTCACGAGCCCCAGCCGCCGGACGTGGTCCAGCCAGCGCGTCGTCAGCGCCGCCACCGCGGCGCCCGCCGAGACCGCGGCGAACAGCAGCCCCGTGCCGCTCGCGCCGGCGCCGTAGACGCTCACCGCCAGCACCGGGAACAGCGCCCGCGGCATGCCGAAGGTCATCGCCGAGAGATCGATCGCGAACGAGCCCAGCAGCGCCGGGCTGCGGCGCACGAAGCGCAGGCCGTCGACGATCGAGCGCCCGATCGGCGGCCGCGCGCCCGCGCCCTCCGGCAGCTGCGCCGACAGGTGGCGCAGCGCGGCGACCATCACGAGGCAGCTCGCGGCGTCGATCGCATACGCGCCCTCCACGCCGCTTGCGGCGATCAGCAGCCCGCCGAGGCCGGGCCCGAAGACCATCGTCAGCTGGTAGAGGCCGAAGTTCACCGCCAGCGCCGCCGGCATGTCCTCGCGCGCGACGAGGTTGGGCACGATCGCCGAGCGCGCGACGTTCTGCAGCGCCCCGGCCCCGGCGAGCAGGCCGCCCAGGACGTAGAGCAGGATCAGCGGCGGGCTGCCGGCGAGCGCGGCGGCGCACAGCGCGGCGGGGATCGCGACGAGCGCGATCTGGTCGAGCAGCAGCAGCCGGCGGCGGTCCATGCGGTCGGCGAGCGCGCCGCCGAGCAGCGCCATCGCCACGAGCGGCCCCAGCTCGGCCGCGCCGAGCAGGCCCGTGAGCAGCGCCGAGCGGGTCTCGATGTAGACCTGGTAGGGGAGGGCGACGAGCCCCGCCTGCGTCCCAAGGCCGGACACGAAGTTGCCGAGCACGAGCCAGCGCAGCTCGCGCGAGGAGCGCAGCGCGCTGAGGTCGACGGTGATCCGCGGGATGCGCACGACGGACAATGGTGCAGGCCATGGGTCCTGAACGCGTCCTGACGGCGCGCGAGCTCAACCGCGCGCTGCTCGCCCGCCAGCTGCTGCTCGCTCCTGGCGCGGGCCCGCCGGCGCGCACGCTCGAGCGCATCGGCGGCCTGCAGGCCCAGTACGCGCCCTCGATGTACGTCGGCCTGTGGTCGCGCATGCGTGCGCTGCGCCGCGACGATCTCACGCGGCTGATCGAGCGCCGCGAGGTCGTGCAGGCGACGCTGATGCGGGTCACGATCCACCTCGTCGCGCGCGGCGACTACTGGCCCTTCGCGCTGGCCACCCGCCGGGCGCGCCGCGAGCTGTGGCTGCGCTCGCGCCGCGGCGCCGACAGCGACGAGGAGATGGCCGCGGCGGCCGCGCGCGTGCGCGAGCGCCTGCGCGCGCAGGAGACGATCCATCGAACGGAGCTCGATGAGCTCGCCGGCAAGGGGCGGGCCGTCGGCGCCGGCCTCTGGATCGACCTCGTCCGCGTGCCGCCGTCCGGCACCTGGGAGCGCCGCCGCGCCGACCTCTTCGCGCTCGCCGAGGACTGGGTCGGTCCGCCGCCGGCGGGCGGCGAGCGCGCGGGCGTCGAGCACCTGCTGCGCCGCTACCTCGCCGGCTTCGGCCCGGCGTCGGTCGCCGACATCCAGTCCTACACGGGCCTGCCGCGCGCAACGTTCGCGCCCGTCCTGGAGACGATGACCCTGCGCCGCTTCCGCAGCGAGGCGGGCGACGAGCTGCTCGACCTTCCGCGTGCGCCGCTGCCGGACCCCGAGACGCCGGCGCCGGTGCGCTTCCTGCCGACCTGGGACGCGACGCTGCTCGTCCACGCCCGCCGCACCGGCCTGCTGGCGGAGGAGCACCGCGCGCGGATCTTCAGCACGCGCAACCCGCACTCCTCGCCGACGTTCCTCGTCGACGGCGCGGTCGCCGGCACCTGGCGCCACGAGGGCGGGCGCATCGCCCTGCAGCCGTTCGCGCCGCTGGACCGCGCGACGCGCCGCGCGCTGGACGGCGAGGCGCAGCGGCTGGCCGACCTGCACGCCTGACCCGCTGGGGCTATCGTGCCGCGCTGTGACCAAGAAGAAGACGAAGGACCCCATCCGCACGCTGCTGGCCGGCATCGGCCCGGCGATGTTCATGGGCAACCCGACGGGGACCGTCGCGATCATGGAGGAGCGGGTCGTCGAGGCCGGGGGCGACCCCGAGGAGGTGCTCGCCTGGGTGCGCGAGCAGGGCGGCTACCCCGACAGGACGTTCTCCGTCGTCAAGCGCCACGCGCTGAGCCCGAAGAACAACCCGCCGAGCAAGATCTTCTACGTCCTCCCGGAGGACGCGCTCAAGTAGCCGTCGACGCGGTGCGCACCGACGCGATCGGCGGCAGCCGGCTCGCGGCCGTGAACCACGTCGCGCCGGCGTCGCCGGAGCCGAAGATCTCGCCCGAGCTCGCGCCGAAGTAGAGCTCGAGGTCGGCGCCCTCGCCGGCGCGGTCGAAGGCCTGGCGCAGGACCTGCAGATAGGCGTCTCGCTGCGGCAGCCCCTCGCCGTGGGGCACCCAGGTCGCACCCGCGTCGCGCGTCTCCCAGACGAGCACCATGCCGCCAGGCACGACGCGATCGGCGGTCGTGACCGGGATGACGTACGCGCTGTCGGGGTCGGCCGGGTCGACGACCACCGGGAAGCCGAAGTCCGACGGCAGCCCGTCCGCGATGTCGATCCAGCTGCGGCCCGCGTCGTCGGAGCGGTAGACGCCGCCGTGGAACTGCAGGAACAGCCGCTCCGGGCGCCCCGGCGCGCGCTCGAGGTGGTGGACGCAGAGGTCGACGGCGCTCGCGCGCGCCTCCTCGGGCAGGTAGTCGGCGACGATCCCCGTGTTGCCGTGGTGCCAGCTCTTGCCGCCGTCGTCGGTCAGCATCACGCCGGCGGCCGAGATGCCGAGCGCCACGCGCTGCGTGAGCCCGGGCCAGGGCGCGATCGAGTGCACCGACAGCCCGCCCGAGTCCGGGCGCCAGCGCTTGCGCGACGGGTGCTCCCACAGCGCGCGGTTGAGCTCCCAGGTCTCGCCCAGGTCGCGGCTCTCGAAGAGCACGCCGGGGTCGCCGCCGGCCCAGACGGTCCGGCCGTCGTCGGCGGGGACGATGACCCAGATGCGCTTCAGCGCCTTGTCGCCGCCCTTCGGCAGCGCGATGCCGCGCGCCTGCTGCCAGTCGCCCGCGGCGAGGTCGTCGGTGTACCAGATCCGCGGGCCGTAGAACGGTGACGTGACGGCGGCGAGGACGCGCCCGGACTGCGGCTCGCGCACGGCGTAGTCGACCGGCTGGCCCTCGAAGTGGCGAGCGCTGATCGCGAACGTCGCGCCGGGATCGCCGTCGAGGACGAAGAGACCCTTGCGGGTCCCGACGAGCAGCTCTGTCATCCGCGCGTCACCCCCCGGAGATCGCGGGGAGAATCTCGATCGCGTCGTCTGCGCCTACGGGTGTGTCGGGGTCGGCGGGCTCGGCGCTCACGAAGACGTTGATGTGGCGCCGCAGGACGCCGCGCTCGTCGAGGATCCAGCCGTCGAGCGCGGTGATCTCCCGCTCCAGGCCCTGCAGCACGTCGTTGACGGTCTCGCCGTCGATCCGGTGCTCGGGACCTCCGGCGAGCTTCTCCAGTTGCCCGCGAAGCCGCACGACTGCCATAGCCGGAGCATACGGCCTCAGCGGCCGCGGAAGTCCCAGAGGATCCGGTGCTCGCCCGGCGTGAGCTGGCGCCAGGTCGTCACGTCGGGGATCCACACGTAGATCAGCACGTCGAAGATCGAATCGACGTCGGTGAGCGTCCTGACGGTCGTCCGCGCGTCGGCGTCCTCGACGATCGTCGCGCCGCTCACGACGTCGACGACCTTGAACAGCCAGCGCGGGTCGCCCGGTGGCCGGCGTGTCCTCACGGGAGGGTCCATCGGATCGACGACGGAAAACACGCCTGAAACATACCGGTCTGTCTCAGAGTGGGTTGCGCGCTCACCCGCCGCGGTCAGATCAGCCGGTAGGGTTCCTCGCGGCCACTGCGGTGTCCGGCGGATCGGAAATGCCGCGGGTGGTCTCGCATCTCCTCGGGTACTGCTGGGCTCCGGTCGGGGCCTCGCAGGGTTTCGGGTCTGTTCTTCGATGCCCGGGAGCACTATGGACGCACGTCAGCCCGCCTATCCGCCGAGTGAGGCGCCCAACGATCACGGCATCCTGAGCGCGATCTCCAACGAGATGGTGCGCATCTACAAGGAGCATTTCGGGCGCGGGCCCACGAAGACGCGCACGCAGTGGGCGGGCCCGGACATCATCGTCGTGACGCTCGAGCAGACGCTGACGGCGGCGGACCGCAAGCTCGTCGAGCTGGGCGAGCAGGGACGGCTGCGCGATCTGCGCATGCTGTTCCAGTACGCCGAGGTCGCCGCGTTCTGCGAGCCGATCGAGCGGCTCACCGGGCGCAAGGTGCGCGCGTTCGTCAGCGGCATCGATTCCGAGAGCGATCTCGCCAGCGAGATGTTCGTGCTGCATCCGGCCGGCTACGACGGGCCCTCGCGCGTCGACGTGCAGGGGGTTGTCGTGCAGCGCGACGGGCGCTAGCCTTTCCGGTCGGCTCGGGCACCGCGTCTGTAGGGCGTTCGAGACGCTGTCAGCACGAGGGACCAGCCGCGATCTGCGCGCGGGCTGGGACGTCGCTTCGAAGCGAGGTCCTCATGTCCGATCCCCGGCCGACAGAGCCCGCCCGTACGCCACCCGAGCGCGATCCGCGCGGCGACCGCGGCCTCTTCGAGCGCGTCGTGCGCGACGGCGATCCTCGCGCGCGCGAGCAGCTGATCGAGCGCTACCTGCCGCTGGCGCGCTCGGTCGCCCTGCGCTACCAGCGCTCCTACGAGCCCGTCGACGACCTCGTGCAGATCGCCGCGCTGGGGCTGATCAAGGCGATCGACCGCTTCGACCCCTCGCGCGGGATCGCGTTCTCCTCCTACGCCGTGCCGACGATCCTCGGCGAGGTCAAGCGCCACTTCCGCGACCGCACGTGGTCGGTGCGCGTGCCGCGCGAGCTGCAGGAGCGCTCGCTGCGCGTCGACCGCGCGGCCGCTGAGCTGACCGAGACGCTGGGGCGCCAGCCCTCGGTCGCCGAGATGAGCGAGCTGCTGCGCCTCGACGAGGAGGCCGTGCTCGAGGCGCTGCAGGCGGGCGGCGCGCACTCCGCGCTGTCGCTGGAGGCCACCCGCCACACCGGCGACGACGTTGCCGCGACGCTGGCCGAGTCGATCGGCGACGAGGACGACGGCTTCGAGCGCGCCGACGCCCGCGCGACGGTCGACGTGCTCCTCGCGGTGCTCTCCGAGCGCGAGCAGGACGTGCTGCGCATGCGCTTCGAGGAGGACCTGACGCAGGCCGAGATCGGCGCGGTCGTCGGCGTCAGCCAGATGCAGGTGTCGCGGATCACGCGGCGGGCGCTCGCGCGGCTGCACACGATCGCGCTCGGGGTGCGCGCGCCGCAGCCGCTGGCGGGCGTCGACTGACGCGGCGGCGCGCCAGCCTCGCGTTCGTTCCGGCGCGCGGGGGTATGGCGGCACGCCATGCGAGCACTCACCTACCACGGCACCCGCGACGTGCGGGTCGACACCGTCGCGGACCCGCGGATCGAAGCGCCGACGGACGCCATCGTCCGGGTCACGTCGAGCGGCATCTGCGGATCGGACCTGCACCTCTACGAGGTCCTCGGCGCGTTCATCGACGAGGGCGACATCCTCGGCCACGAGCCGATGGGGATCGTCGAGGAGGTCGGCGCGGAGGTCACGCAGATCGCCCCCGGCGACCGCGTCGTGATCCCGTTCAACATCTCCTGCGGGCACTGCTACATGTGCGACAGGGGGCTGCAGTCGCAGTGCGAGACGACCCAGGTCCACGAGCAGGACACCGGCGCGGCGCTGCTGGGCTACACGAAGCTCTACGGCCAGGTGCCCGGCGGCCAGGCCGAGTTCCTGCGCGTGCCGCAGGCGCACTACGGGCCGATCAAGGTGCCCGAGGGCCCGCCGACGACCGCTTCGTCTACCTCTCCGACGTCCTGCCGACCGCCTGGCAGGCGGTCGAGTACGCCCAGGTCCCGGAAGGCGAGACGCTGCTCGTGCTCGGCCTCGGCCCGATCGGCGAGATGAGCACGCGGATCGCGCAGCACCGCGGCGCCGGCCGCGTGCTGGCCGTCGACCTCGTGCCCGAGCGCCTGGAGCGCGCCCGCGCCCACGGCGTCGAGGCGCTCGACCTGGAGGAGTACGACGGCGACCTGCCCGCGGCCGTGCGCGAGATGACCGACGGGCGCGGCCCGATCTCCGTCATCGACGCGGTCGGCATGGAGGCCCACGGCGCGCCTGTCGGCAAGCTCGCGCACAAGATGGCGAGCCTGCTGCCCGACGCGCTCGCGCAGCCGGTCGTCGAGAAGGCCGGCATCGACCGCCTCAGCGCGCTGCACACCGCGATCGAGCTCGTCCAGCGCGGCGGCACGGTCTCGCTGTCGGGCGTCTACGGCGGCGCGGCGAGCCCGATGCCGCTGATCCAGATGTTCGACAAGCAGATCAACCTGCGCATGGGGCAGGCCAACGTCCGGCGCTGGATCGACGACATCATGCCGCTGCTGAGCGGCGACGACGACCCGCTCGGCGTCGAGTCCTTCGCGACCCATCACGTCGCGCTCGACGGCGCGCCGCGGGCCTACGAGATCTTCCAGAAGAAGGAGGACAACGCGTTCAAGGTGCTGCTGCAGCCATGAGGGCGATCTGCCTGAACTGCACGCTGAAGCGCTCGCCGGAGGAGTCCAGCGCGGATCCTGGCCGCCGACGCGCGCGGACGATGCGACGCCGGTCGCCTACAACCGCGTCGCGGGCGTCGTCGTCGGCAACGAGGACGGCGCGCACCACTGCATCTCCGAGATCAGCGGGGCGCTCGTCGACATCGGCTACACGATCCCGGCGCAGGCCTGGACGTACTGGTACAAGGGCCCCGGGCCGGGCGAGGAGGAGTGGCTGACGACCGACGAGCGCGAGTGGTCGATCACGACCGGGCGCACGGCGGCGCAGAACCTGCTGGCCGCCGCGCGGGCGCTCGAGGCGCACCCGCTGCCACCTCCGGCGAGCTGACGCGCGGGGCCGTTTCTGGCGTTTACGCGCCACGCTCGATCGACCGTAATTGCGCGCGTGTTCAGGTGACGAATCGCGGGTAAAAGCCGCGCCGCCATGAAGATCTCCGAGCAACAGATCCGGGCGACGCTGCGTCAGGCGCGCGCCTTCACAGCGGCGGACGACGCGCATGCGACGTCGCATTGGCGCCAGGCCAACGCGATGATCGCGGCCGCGATGCGGGCGTCGATCGCCGAGCAGAAGACGCTGCCGGACGCCGTGCGGCGCCGCGACACCTAAGGCGTCTGGACCGCGCGCAGCTTCGCGGCGACGTCGCCGGTCAACGGGCCGAAATGGCCCGGCCAGGCGGTCGCGGGCGCGAGCGCGGCGAGCTTGGCCACGGACTCGTGGCAGCGCGCGGTCGACCAGTTGAACGCGGGGTGCGGGACGCGCGGGCGCCGGCCGGGGAGCGGCAGCGCCGGGTCGAAGAGCGCGAAGCAGTCGTTCGTGAGCGCGAGGCGGTCGGCGGCGCGCCAGAGGCCGATGCAGCCCGGGCTGTGGCCGGGGAGGTGGACGACCTCGAAGTCGCCGACGCGGTCGCCCTCGGCGACGGTCGCGGCGACGCGCAGCGGGCCGCCGTCCATCGACCGCATGATCCTCGGCGTCAGCGGGCGCGAGAGGAGGGGCAGCAGGCCGTAGTCGAAGTAGTGCGCGCCGCCGTCGCCCTCGACGTCGTCGCGGTCGTCGGCGTGGCAGTGCACGGGCGCGCCGATCGCGCCCGCCCCGCCGCGGTGGTCGGCGTGGGCGTTGCCGATCACGACGCGCGTCGCGCCGCCGAGCGCGTCGGCGGCCGCGCGGATCGCCGCGCCCATGCTCTTCGCGCCCGCGTCGAAGACCGCGACGCCGTCGCCCTCGCGGATCAGGAAGACGTTGATCTTCAGCGGGAACCCGCGCGTGACGCGCCAGACGCCCTCGGCGACGGGGATCGGGGCGGCCATCTAGCCCGTCGGCCCGAAGCGCTCGGTGCGGATCTGAGCGGCTGCGACGCCGGCGTCGAGCAGCAGCCCGACCGCGGTCTCGACGAAGCCGTTGGTGCCGCAGACGTAGGCGGTCATCGCGCCGGCGCCGGCCGCGGCGACGAGCTCGGCGTCGATGCGGCCGCTGTGGCCCGTCCAGCCGGGCGGCGGCTCGCGCGTGTACGTGAGCGTGGCGTCGCCGCCGAGCTCATCGGCGTAGATGACGTCGGCGGCGGTGCGGACGGAGTACAGCAGCCGCATGTCGGTCTCCGGTGACGCGCGGCGGCGGTGGCGCAGCATCGCCATCAGCGGCACGACCCCCGAGCCGCCGCCGACGAGCAGGACCGGGCCGGGCTCGGTCCCGCGCCAGACGAAGTAGGACGCGAACGGCCCGCGGAGCTCGATCTCGTCGCCGACCTCGACGACGTCGTGGAAGTAGGGCGAGACCTCGCCCTCGTCGAGGCGGTCGACCGTCAGCTCGATCTCGTGCTCGTCCAGCGGCGAGGAGGCGATCGAGTACGAGCGCTGCGCCGTGTAGCCGTCGGGCGCGGTGAGGCGGACGTCGTAGTGCTGGCCCGGGAGGTGGGGCATCCACATCGCCAGCGCCAGCCGGAAGGACTTCACCGTCGGGGTCTCGGCCTTGATCGAGCTGACCGTGGCGAGCTGCCAGCGGCCGGGAGCGCGCGGCGCGACCGCGGTCAGTCGTTCCAATAGCGCTCCTCCTTCCAGGGGTCGCCGCGGTTGTGGTAGCCGTTGGCCTCCCAGAAGCCGGGCTCGTCGTGGTCCATGACGCGCAGCCCGGTGAGCCACTTCGCGCTCTTCCAGAAGTACAGGTGCGGGACGAGCAGCCGCGCCGGGCCGCCGTGCTCGCGCGGCAGCGGCTCGCCCTCCCACTCGCTGACGACCCAGGCCTTGCCGTCGCTGAGATCCTCGATCGCGAGGTTCGTCGTGTAGCCGCCGTAGGAGTGCGCCATCGCGTAGGCGCCCAGCGGCTCGACGGCCTCCAGCAGCGTGTCGACGGAGACGCCGCGGAAGCTCGTGTCGAGCTTGGACCACTTCGTCACGCAGTGGATGTCGCAGGGGACGTCCTCCTGGGGCAGCTCGCGGAACTCGGCCGCCGTCCAGCCGTGCGGCTCGGCGACGATGCCGTCGATCGTCAGGCTCCACTCGTCGGCGCCGACGCGCGGCGTCGGGCCGGCGGTGAGGACGGGGAAGTCCGGCTCGAGGTACTGGCCGGGCGGGATCCGCGCGGCGAGCTCGGGCGGGACGCGGCGGCGACCGCCGAAGCCACGCGAGATGAAGTTGCCCATGGCGGGCATTGTCGCGGTTGCGACCGGCGCCGTTACGAGATTCACCGATCGAATTCCGGTCGATCGGGCGTCCGGCCATGCCGACGCCTTATCCTGGACAGCCGCGACCGCCAGGACAATCCAGGGAGACACGCGATGTATCGGACGTTCATGCGAGGCGCAGGCACCTTCGCCGTCATGGCGGTCGCCGCGCTCGGCGTCGGCGCCTGCGGCGACGACGAGGGCTCGGGCTCCTCGGACACGACCGCCACGACCGCGACGAAGGTCGCCGCCGAGGTCCCGGCCGCGATCAAGTCCAAGGGCACGCTGACGGTCGCCGCCGACGCGACCTACGCCCCCAACGAGTTCATCGGCCCGGACGGCAAGAAGGTCGTCGGGATGGACGCCGACCTCGCGACCGCGCTGGCGCAGTCGCTCGGGCTGAAGGCGCGCGTCGTCAACGCGAGCTTCGACGGGATCATCCCCGGCCTGGCGGCGCACAAGTACGACCTCGGGATGTCGTCGTTCACGGACACCAAGGAGCGCGAGGCGACCGTCGACTTCGTGACCTACTTCTCGGCCGGCACGTCGTTCTTCGTCAAGGCCGACGGCGGCCCGACGATCACGACGCTCGCCGACCTCTGCGGCCACAAGGTCGCCGTCGAGAAGGGCACGACCCAGTCCGACGACGCCACCGCGCAGGAGAAGACGTGCAAGACGGACGGCAAGCCCGCCGTCAAGGTCCTGATCTTCCCCGACCAGAACGGCGCGAACCTCGCGCTGTCGAGCGGCCGCGCCGACGTCGGCATGGCGGACTCGCCGGTCGCCGCCTACCAGGTCAAGCAGTCCGACGGCGCCTTCAAGCTCGGGCCCAAGCCCTACGGCACGGCCCCCTACGGCATCGCGATCCCGAAGGACACCGGGATGGCGAAGCCCGTTCTCGCCGGGATCAAGGCGCTGATGGCCGACGGCACGTACGAGACGATCCTGAAGAAGTGGGGCGTCGCCTCCGGCGCGATCTCCGACCCCGTGATCAACGGGGCGACAAGCTGACCCCGGCCGCACCTCCCGACGCGATCAAGGCCGTCCCGGTCCGCCACCCGGGCCGCTGGATCGCGGCTGCGGTCGTCCTGCTCTTCGCGGCCCAGCTCGGCTACTCGGTCGCGACGAACCCGCGCTTCGGCTGGGGCACGGCCGGTCACTACCTGTTCTCCGACCGGGTCCTGCACGGGCTGCTCGTCACGCTCGAGCTGACCGTCGTCTCGATGCTCGTCGGGATCGTGCTGGGCGTGCTGCTGGCGGTGATGCGGCTGTCGCCGAACCCGCTCGTCGCGGGCGCCAGCGGGCTCTACATCTGGTTCTTCCGCGGCATCCCGGTGCTCGTGCAGATCCTCTTCTGGAGCTTCATCGCGGCGTTGTACCCGACGGTCTCGCTCGGGATCCCGTTCGGCCCCGACCTCGTCCACGGCGACGCCAACACGCTGATCACGCCGTTTCTCGCCGCGATCCTCGGGCTCGGGCTCAACCAGGCGGCCTACCAGGCGGAGATCGTGCGCGCCGGGATCCTGTCCGTCGAGGAGGGCCAGACCGACGCCGCGCACGCGCTCGGCATGACGCGGCTGCAGACGATGCGGCGGATCGTCCTGCCGCAGGCGATGCGGGTGATCGTCCCGCCGACCGGCAACGAGGTCATCTCGATGCTCAAGACGACGTCGCTCGTGAGCGTCATCGCCTACCCCGAGCTCCTGTACTCCGTGCAGCTCATCTACGCCGCCAACTTCCGCCAGATCCCGCTCCTGCTCGTGGCGTGCTTCTGGTACCTCGTCGTCACGACGATCCTGTCGATCGGCCAGTACTACGTCGAGCGCCGCTTCGGCCGCGGCTCGGCCTCCGCGCCGCCGCCGACGCTGCTCGAGCGCCTGCGCGGCGGCGTCGCGATCCGCCACGCGCGCGTGGACATGCCGATCGGCGGCGCGGGCGCGGCGGGACGATGACCGAGCCGGCGCTGCGCGCGCAGGACGTCCACAAGCGCTTCGGGCGCCTGCCGGTGCTCAACGGCGTCTCGCTGGAGGTCGCCCCGAGCGAGGTCATGTGCCTCGTCGGCCCGTCGGGCTCGGGCAAGACGACGTTCCTGCGCTGCATCAACCACCTCGAGACGATCGACGCCGGCCGCCTGTGGGTCGACGGCGAGCTCGTCGGCTACCGCCAGGCCGGCGACCGCCTGCACGAGCTGCGCGAGGCCGACGTCGCCCGCAAGCGCGCGAAGATCGGGATGGTCTTCCAGCGCTTCAACCTGTTCCCGCACATGACGGCGATCCAGAACGTCGTCGAGGCGCCGGTCCACGTCAAGAAGCAGCCGCGGCCGGAGGCGCTCGCCCGTGCCGAGGAGCTGCTCGTGCGCGTCGGCCTCGGCGACAAGCTCGGCGCGTACCCGGCGCAGCTCTCCGGCGGCCAGCAGCAGCGCGTCGCGATCGCCCGTGCGCTGGCGATGGAGCCCACCTTGATCCTCTTCGACGAGCCGACCTCGGCGCTGGACCCCGAGCTCGTCGGCGAGGTGCTCGACACGATGCGCCAGCTCGCCCGCGACGGGATGACGATGGTCGTCGTCACGCACGAGATGGCGTTCGCGCGCGAGGTGGGGGACACGCTCGTCTTCATCGACGAGGGGGTGGTGGTCGAGTCCGGGCCGCCGCGCGAGGTGCTCGCGAACCCGCGCGAGGAGCGCACGCGGGCGTTTCTGTCGAAGGTGCTGTAGGGGCCGGGCGCCGGAGAAGCGGTCCTGGTGTCCTGACTTAAGGTCGCAGGACGACCCGAGAACAGGACGGCGCGACCCAGATCAGGCGCCGGCGGCGGGCAGGACCCAGCCGATCATCGCGGCGTAGTGGGCCGCGGCGGCGACGATGACGAACGCGTGGAAGACCTCGTGGAAGCCGAAGACCCGCGGCCAGGGGTCCGGGCGCTGGCGCGCGAAGACGACGGCGCCGGTCGTGTAGAGGACTCCGCCGCCGGCGAACAGGAGGACCGGGACGAGCCCGAGCGCCGAGACGAGCTGCGGCGCCGCGATGAGCGCGAGCCAGCCGAGCCCGATGTAGCTGGCCGCGACGAGCGGCCGTGGCGCGTCGATCCAGCCCAGCGAGAGGACGACGCCCGCCAGCGCGCCCGCCCAGGCGCCGATCAGCAGCACCCAGGAGATCGGGCCGTGCAGCAGGATCAGCGCGACCGGCGTGTAGGTCGCGGCGATGAACACGAAGATCGTGCTGTGGTCGATCCGTCGCAGCAGCGGCTTGAAGCGCGCCGGGCCCGGCCAGCGGTGATAGAGCGCCGAGCCGCCGAACAGCGCGACGAGCCCGCCGCCGTAGATCGCCAGCGCGACGACGGCGCGTCCGCCGGGGGCGGAGACGATCAGCACGGTCGCCGCACCGAGCGCGACGAGGAACGCGGCCGCGTGCGAGACGCCGCGCAGCCGCGGGACGACCTCGGCCGGCGTCGGCAGGTTCATCGCGGAGGCGGCGTGATGCCGCGGGGTCAGTTCCCGCCGTCGCGGCCGCGCGTCTCGGGATGCCCGAGACCCGGTGGCGCCGGCGGCGGCGGAGGTGGTGGTGTCGGCCGTGCAGCCATTGCCACACACCATAACCACGAGGTGCGAGAGCAATGACCAGAACCTGTGGATGTCCGACAAGACCGGCTTGTCGCCTCCCCGAGCCCGACGTTTGCCGATATCGGTATATGATTGGCGCCATGGCACGAGCAGCGACGACGTCGGACGTCTTCAACGCGATCGCCGAGCGCCAGCGCCGGGAGATCCTGGTGCTGCTGCGGGCGGGTGAGGTGCCGGTGAGCGAGTTGGCCCAGGAGCTGGGGTTGACGATGCCGGGGGCGTCCAAGCACCTGCGGGTGCTCCGGGAGGTCGGGCTGGTGCGGGACCGCAAGGCCGGCAAGCAACGCCTGTACGGCCTTGACGCCCGCGGGCTGCGACCGGTTCACGAGTGGACCGGCGGGTTCGAGCGGGTCTGGAACGAGCGCTTCGACCGGCTCGACGAGTACGTGCAGGACCTCAAGCAGGCAAGGCAGGAGGAGTAGCTGATGAGCGCGACGGGAGGAGGAGCGCCGGCGCAGTCCGCGACGGCCGACCGCGAGATCGTGATCTCCCGGGTCATCGGTGCCCCACGGGAGCTGGTGTTCGAGGCGTTCACCGAGGTGCGGCACCTGTCGCGGTGGTGGGGACCGGACGGGTTCACCACCACCACGCGGGCGTTCGAGTTCCGCGTCGGCGGGGAGTGGGACTTCGTGATGCACGGACCGGACGGGACCGACTACCAGGAGTGGATCTCCTGGACCGAGATCACCCCGCCGGAGCGGATCGCGCTGCTGCACGGTGAGTCCCGCGGCGACCCGAACGCCTTCGCGTCGGTCGTGACGTTCGCGCCCGACGGCGCGGCGACCCGGATCGAGCTGCGCACGGTGTTCGCAACCAAGCAGCTGCGCGACGAGGCGGTCGAGAGGTACCACGCGATCGAGGGCGGCCGGCAGACCCTGAGCAACCTGGCTGCCTACGTCACCGAGGTCGTTCGGAAGGGAGTCGAGGGCTGATGGCCGGGAAGGTGTTCTTCAGCGTGTCGATGTCGCTGGACGGGTTCATCGCGCCCGAGTCCATGGGGGACTTGATGGGGCCGCAGTGGATGGAACTGCAGCAGTGGATCTTCCCGCAGCGGTTCTTCCGGGAGAACCTGAAGCTCGGCGAGGGCGGCGAGGAGGGGCGCGACAACGACATCGTGCGGGAGACCTTCGAGCGCACCGGCGCGAGCGTGATGGGCAAGCGCATGTTCGAAGCCGGTGAGCACGCGTGGCCGGAGGACCCGCCGTTCCACACGTCGATCTTCGTCGTGACGCACGAGCAGCGGGACCCCTGGGAGCGGCTGGGCGGGACCACCTTCCACTTCGTCAACGACGGCATCCAGGCCGCGCTCGCCCAGGCCCGCGAGGCCGCCGGCGACCGCGACGTCCGCATCGCGGGCGGCGGCGCAACGATCCTGGAGTACGTGAACGCCGGCCTGATCGACGAGTTCACGATCGCGCTCTCACCCGTGCTGTTCGGCTCCGGAATCCGCCTGTTCGAGGGCGTGGACGCGGGCCGCGTGGCCCTGGAGGCGGTCCGCGCGGAGCCGACGCAGCGGGTGACCCACCTGACCTACGCAGTCCGCGAGCGCTAACCGGCCCGACGGCGCTCGCTTCGGGGAGTGAGTGGCGCCTCGTGCACCGCCGGCGCACAAGACTCGCCACTCACCGCGAGCGCGCTACGTCAGCGAGATCATCACGTGCTTGAGCTCGGTGTAGTCCTCCAGCGCGTAGGCGCTCATGTCCTTGCCGTAGCCGGACTGCTTGAAGCCGCCGTGGGGCATCTCGGATGCGAGCGGGATGTGGTCGTTGACCCAGACGCAGCCGAAGCGCAGCGCCTTGGCGGCGCGCATCGCGCGGCCGACGTCGCGCGTCCAGACGCTCGCGGCGAGGCCGTAGTCGACGTCGTTGGCCCAGGCGATCGCCTCCTCCTCGGAGCCGAAGCGCTGGACGGTGACGACCGGGCCGAAGACCTCGCGCTGGACGATCTCGTCGTGCTGGTCCAGGCCCGCCACGACGGTCGGCGCGTAGAAGTGCCCGGGCCCGTCGATCGTCGCGCCGCCGGTGACGCGCTCGGCGCCCGCGGGCACGCGGTCGATGAAGCCGCTGACGCGCTCGCGCTGTGAGGCCGAGATCAGCGGGCCCATCTCGGTGTCCTCCGAGGTCGGGTCGCCGACCGCGAGGCTGCCCGCCGCCTCCGCCAGAGCGCTGACGAAGTCGTCGTAGACCTTCGGCCCGGCGAGCACGCGCGAGGCCGCGGTGCAGTCCTGGCCCGCGTTCCAGAAGCCGGCGATCTTGACGCCCTCGACCGCGGCCTCGATGTCGGCGTCGTCGAAGACGAGCACCGGCGCCTTGCCGCCGAGCTCGAGGTGCAGGCGCTTGAGCGTGTCGGCGGCCACGCGCGCGATCTCCTTGCCGGTGCCGACGTCGCCGGTCAGCGAGACCATCGCGACGTCCTTGTGGCGCACGAGCGGCGCGCCCGCGTCGAGGCCGTGGCCGAAGATCACGTTCAGCACGCCCGGCGGGAGGTGCTCGGCGCAGACCTCGGCCAGCAGCGCCGCCGTCATCGGCGTCTGCTCGCTGGGCTTCAGGACGACCGTGTTGCCGGCTGCGAGCGCGGGCCCGATCTTCCAGATCGCCATCGCGAGCGGGTAGTTCCAGGGCGCGATCTGGCCGACGACGCCGATCGCCTCGCGGCGGATCATCGACGTGTAGCCCTCGAGGTACTCGCCCGCGGCCTTGCCCTCCATGACGCGCGCGGCGCCGGCGAAGAAGCGCAGGTTGTCGATGATCGCCGGCAGCTCCTCGCGCATCGCGGCGATCGGCTTGCCGACGTTCAGCGACTCGAGCTGGTTGATCTCCTCGCCGCGCTCCTCCAGCGAGTCGGCGATCCGCAGCAGCGCCAGCGCGCGCTCGCCGGGCACGGTCCCCGACCAGCCGTCGAAGGCGCCCTTGGCGGCGGCGACCGCGGCATCGACGTCGCCGGCGTCCGACAGCGGCGCCGTGGCGATCACGGCGCCTGTTGCCGGGTCCTGGATCTCCTCGGTCGCGCCCTGGCCGGGGGCCGCGAACGCGCCGCCGATGAAGTTCTCGATCTTCGTCGCCACTGTGCTCATCGGACAGGCTCTCCTCGTTCGTGTTCGCCGCCGAGCGCCTCGGCGACGGCGGGGTGGGTGATCTCGCCGGCCGCGACGTTCACGCCCATGCGCAGGCCGGGGTCCTCGTCGAGCGCCCGCTGCACGCCGCGGCCGGCGAGCTTGAGGACGTAGGGCAGGGTCGCGTTCGTCAGCGCCCAGGTCGCCGTGACCGGCACGGCGCCGGGCATGTTCGTCACGCAGTAGTGCGTCACGTCGTCGACCTGGAAGGTCGGGTCGGAGTGCGTCGTCGGCCGCGAGGTCTCAAAACAGCCGCCCTGGTCGATCGACACGTCGACGAGCACCGCGCGCGACTGCATGATCGAAAGCTGCTCGCGGGTGATGACGCGCGGCGCGCGGGCGCCGTGGATCAGGACGGCGCCGATGACGAGGTCGGCGTAGGGCAGCATCTCCTCGATCGCGAGCGTCGAGGAGTAGACGGTCGACGCGCGGCCGCCGAAGATCAGGTCGAGCTCGCGCAGGCGGTCGATCGAGCGGTCGAAGACGAAGACGTCGGCCTGCATGCCGATCGCGATCAGCGCCGCGTTCGTGCCGACGACCCCGCCGCCGATGACGAGCACGGTCGCGGCCGCGACGCCGGGCACGCCGCCGAGCAGCACGCCGCGCCCGCCGAGCGGCTTCTCGAGCATGAAGGCGCCCGCCTGCGTGGCGATCTTGCCCGCGACCTCGCTCATCGGCGCCAGCAGCGGCAGCCGGCCGCGCGGATCCTCGACGGTCTCGTAGGCGATGCAGGTCGCACCGGAGTCCAGCAGCGTGGCCGCCAGCTCGGGCTCGGCGGCGAGGTGCAGGTAGGTGAACAGCGTCTGGCCGGGGCCCAGCAGGGCGGCCTCGCCGGGCTGGGGCTCCTTGACCTTCAGGACGAGCTCGGCCTCGCCCCAGACATCCGCGGCCGCCGGGACGATCCGCGCCCCCTGCGCCTCGTAGGCGATGTCCTCGATCGCGCTGCCCAGGCCGGCGCCGGCCTGCACGAGCACGTCGTGGCCGGCCGTCGTCAGCTCGCGGACGCCGGCGGGCGTGATGGCGACGCGGAACTCGTCGGTCTTGATCTCGGTCGGGACGCCGACTCTCATCAGGTGGTCACCTCGAAGCGGCATCCGCGCCGCTCCAGCTCGGGGAACAGGTCGTCGGGGTCGATGCAGGACTCCGGCGGGTGGACGCCGGTGGCGCCGATGCGACCCTGCGCGAGCAGGCGCACGACCGCCGCCGCGGGCGCGGCCGTCGAGACGATGCCGCCGCCCAGGCCCCAGCCGGCCATCGGCGACGTCAGCGCGCTGACGCGCACCGCGCGCCCGCCGGCGGCCAGGACCTCGACGACGTGGCCGGAGACCGCCCGCGCCGACGGCGGCGCGGCGGCCGCCTGCGCGTCGGCGACCTCCTGCGCGGCGGCGCCGCGCAGCGCCTCCAGGCGGCGCAGCAGCCGCGGCGCCAGCGACAGCCGGAAGCTCGCGCGCTGCACGCCGAAGCTCGGGCCGAACGTCCGCAGCTCGGAGTGCAGCGTGTGGATCGTCGTGACCTCGCCGATCGGCTCGGGGAAGCGCACGATCCCGCCGGGCGCCAGCGGCGCGAGCTCCTGCGGCTCGCCGCCGTCGAGCACGACCGGGTTCATCGACAGCTCGTCGAGCAGCGTCTGCAGCGCGTAGGGCGCGCGCAGCAGCTCGGTCGGCTCGGGGTCGCGCCCGGCGGCGGCGACGCGGATCTCGGCGACCGGCTCGCCGCCGAGCTCGCGCACCCCGCGCACCGCCATGACGTTCGTCTTGCCGGGGCTGGAGCCGATCCCGAGGACGGCGAGCCGGCCGGCCTGCTCGAAGCGCTCGTGCAGCTCGAGCTGCTGCGCGGTCATCCAGTACAGGCCGCCGAGGTCGAGGTAGTCGCAGCCGGCGACGAGCGCGGCCTCCATCGCGTGGAGGTTCAGCCGGTAGCTGGCGGCGTTGACGAGCACGCGGCAGCCGGGGAGCACGGCGGCCAGGCCCTCGCGGGCGTCGACCGCGAACGCGCGGGCGCGCCCGGCGCCGTGCTCGACGGCGACCTGGGCGGCGCGCTCGCCGTCGACGTCGAGCAGCAGCAGCGAGCCGACCTCGGGCGACTCGGCGAGGTCGCGCACGATCGCCCGGGCGATGATCCCGCCCGCGCCGAGCACGGCGACGTCGAAGCTCTCGCTCACAGCGCGAGCTCCCGGCCGCGCAGCGCCAGCCAGAACTCGATCCGGTCGCGCGGGTTGGTCAGCGAGCGGCCGGTCAGCTCCTCGACGCGGCGGATCCGGTAGCGCAGCGTGTGGCGGTGGCAGAAGACCTGCGCGGCCGCGCGCTCCCAGTGGCCGTTGTGCTCGAGGTAGGCGTCCAGCGAGCGCAGCAGCTCGTCGGCGTAGTCGGGATCGCCGTCGACCACGCCGGCGAGGACGCCGTCGCAGTAGGAGCGCAGCGCCTCGTCGTCCTGCAGCGACAGCAGCAGGTGGAAGGACCCGAGGTCGCGGTGGGAGGCGACGTCGGGCGCGCTGCCGTTGGCGAAGCGGACCGCCTCCAGCGCGCAGCGGGCCTCGTGGAAGCTGCGCCGCAGCGACTGCGCACCGGCCGCGCGGCTGGCGGCGGCGCGCACCCCGGCCCCGGCGCCGCCGAGCTCGGTGCGCATGAGGCGGGCGACCTCGATCGGGTCGCGCCCGCGGGCGTCGACGATCGCGCACAGCAGCGTCCCGCGGACGGCGACCAGCGCGCGCACGTCGGCGCGCGCCAGCGCGGCGTCGAGCAGCGGCTCGGCGGCGACCGGGTCGTCGAGGGCGAAGGCGAGCACCGCGACCTCCTCGCCGAGGCCGAACGGGCGCAGGCGGGCGGCGAGCTCGTCGGGATCCAGGCGGCCGGTCAGCGCCTCGGCGAGCACGTCGCCGGCGAGCCGGCGCTCGGTGTCGCGCGCGATCCGCAGGCGCATGAGCTCCAGCGCGACGACGGTCGCCGCCTGCTGCACGATCAGCCGCTCGAAGTCGCCGAGCGGCCGCGTGCCGACGCCGGCCAGCCAGGCCTGCGCGGGGGCGCGGTCGCGCCCGACGACGGGCAGGACCAGCGCCCGCTCGCGCAGCCCCGCCGCGACCGTGCCGCCGGCGGCGATCGCGGCGCGCAGCGCCTCCCACTCGGTCGCCTCCAGCGCGCCGCTGGAGGCGATCGTGTCGCCGCGCGCGCCGAGCACCGTCGCGCTGCCGCCGATCGCCTCGGCCACCATCCGCATGACCTCGTCCAGGCCGCGCTCCTCGAGCACGAGTCGCTCGAGGCGGCCCTGGATCGCGGTGCTGCGCCGCAGCGCCTCGTACTGCTCGCTGACGAGGTGCGAGAACGCGCGCTCGGTGATCGCGATGAACGGGACCTCGTAGGGGACCTCGAAGATCGGCAGCCCGTGCTCCTCGGCGGCGGCCAGCAGCGCGGGCGGCAGCGAGGCGTGCGAGAAGCCGACGCCGAACCCGACGGCGGCGATCCCGTGGCGCACGAGCCGCGCGACGTACGCGCGCTGGAGCTCGTCGCCGTCGAGCGCGATCCCGGTCGTCAGCAGCAGCTCGCCGCCGGTGAGCCACGGCGTCGGGTCCAGCAGCTCGGTGCTGTGGACCCAGCGCACCGACGTCGCCGCGGACGCCTGCCCGGTCGCGAGCTCGAGGCCGGCCTCCGACAGCAGCTGCTCGACGGTCAGCATCAGCGGCGCGCGACCCTCGCGGCCGCCTCCGTGAGGACCGGCCGCAGGATCGACTCGATCTCCTCGAACTGCTCGGGCCCGGCGATCAGCGGCGGGGAGAGCTGGATGACGGGGTCGCCGCGGTCGTCGGCGCGGCAGATCAGGCCGCGGCGAAACAGCTCGCCGGAGAGGAACCCGCGCAGCAGCTCCTCGGACTCGTCGTGGTCGAACTCCTCCTTGGAGTCGCGGTCCTTGACGAGCTCGATCGCGTGGAAGTAGCCCGCGCCGCGGACGTCGCCGACGATCTCGATGTCGCGCAGGCTCTCGAGCATCGCGCGGAACGCGCCCTCGTTGGCGCGCACGTGGCCGCAGAGGTCCTCGCGCTCCATGAGCTCGATGTTCGCCAGCGCGACCGCCGCCGCGACCGGGTGGCCGCCGAACGTGAAGCCGTGGACGAAGGACTCGCTGCCCTGCATGAACGGCTCGGCGACGTGGTCGGCGACGATCATCGCGCCCATCGGGACGTTGGCGGAGGTCAGCCCCTTGGCGGTCGTGATGATGTCCGGGACGTAGTCGTAGCGCTCGCAGCCGAAGAAGTGGCCGAGGCGTCCCCACGAGCAGATGACCTCATCGGAGATCAGCAGGACGCCGTGGCGGTCGCAGATCTCGCGGACGCGCTGGAAGTAGCCCGGGGGCGGGTCGAAGCAGCCGCCGGCGTTCTGCACCGGCTCGAGGATCACGGCGGCGACGGTGTCGGCGCCCTCGACGAGGATCCGCTGCTCGATCGCGTCGGCCGCCCACAGCGGGTCGCGGTCGGCCGGCCAGCGGTAGGCGTTCGTGTTGGGCACGTGGCAGCCGCCGGGCGCGACCGGCTCGAACGGGGTCTTCAGGCCTTCGAGGCCCGTCGCCGCGAGCGCGCCGAGCGACGTGCCGTGGTAGGCGAGGTCGCGGGCGATGATCTTCGTGCGCTGCTTGTGGCCGCGCATGCGGTGCCAGGCGCGGGCGAGCTTCCAGGCCGACTCGACGGCCTCCGAGCCGCCCGAGGTGAAGAACACGCGGTCCAGGCCGGGCGGGGTGAGCGACGCGATCTTCGCGGCGAGCTCGATCGCCCGCGGATGGGCGTAGCTCCAGGTCGTGAAGAAGTCCAGCTCGCGCATCTGCCTGGCGGCGGCGTCGGCGAGCTCGGGGCGGCCGTGGCCGGCGTTGACGCAGAACAGCGCGGAGAGGCCGTCGAGGTAGCGCTTGCCGTGCTCGTCGTAGACGTAGCAGCCCTCGCCGCGGACGATGATCGGGATCTCCGCATCGGGGCCGTAGCCGCCCATGCGCGTGAAGTGCATCCAGAGGTGGCGCCGTGCCACCGCCTGCAGGTCGGTCGGATCGATCGCCGGCTGCTGCCCTCGCTCGGTCAGATCGGTGGCCATGTCGCTCCTCTCATGCTGCTGTCCGCTTCGGACAACCGTAGCGCCAGGCAGGCAGGGGCTCAAGAGACGGAACGGGCATATCGGACCTCTTGCAGTTGTACACCTTGGACAACTCGACGTCACGCTGTTTAGCAGTGCGACACATTGCAGCGGATCGGCGGGAGGCGTAGCTTCGGGGCACAGGCCGTACGACAAGGAGAGAGCCCATGGCCGTCGTCACCCCCGCGCCGCTCGTCCCGGTGCCTCCCGCCGCCGGCCACGTGGCCGACAAGGGTCTGCGCAAGGGCGCGATCGGCTTCATCTCGAGCGTCGTCATCGGGGTCGCCTCGACGGCACCGGGCTACAGCCTCGCCGCGACGCTCGGGCTGATCGTCGCCGCCGTCGGCTTCCAGTCGCCGGCCGTGCTGTGGGTGGCGTTCATCCCGATGCTCTGCATCGCGAGCGCCTACCTCTACATGAACCGCACGGACCCCGACTGCGGCACGACGTTCGCGTGGGTGAGCAAGGCGATGGGGCCGTGGGCCGGCTGGCTGGGCGGCTGGGCGATCATCGTCGCCGACGTCGTCGTGATGGCGAACCTCGCGCAGATCGCGGGGCTGTACTCGTTCACGCTCTTCGGCTGGGACTCGGCCGCGAACTCGACGCTCGCGGTCACCGCCGTCGGCGTCCTCTGGATCGTCGTCATGACCGCGATCACGACGATCGGCATCGAGCTGTCGGCGCGCACGCAGTGGTACCTGCTCGGCGCCGAGGTCGTGACGCTCGCCCTGTTCGCGATCGTCGCGCTCGTCCGCGTCTACACCGGCGACGCGCTGGAGGCCTCCGTGCACCCGTCGGTGTCGTGGTTCTCGCCGTTCGCGATCGACGGCGGGACGGCGGCGCTGACGACCGGCGTGCTGCTGGCGGTGTTCATCTACTGGGGCTGGGACAGCGCGGTGAGCGTCAACGAGGAGACCGAGGACCCGACCGAGTCGCCCGGCAAGTCGGCGGTCGTCTCGACGATCCTGCTCGTCGGCATCTACGTGCTCGTGGCGACCGCGGCGGTCGCCTTCGCCGGGCCCGAGGCGCTGTCTGACCAGGACGACGCGCTGTCGATCCTCGGCACGGACGTCCTCGGCAACACCTTCGACAGCCTGCTGATCATCGCCGTGCTCACCTCGGCCGCGGCGTCGACGCAGACGACGATCCTGCCGACCGCCCGCACGACGCTGTCGATGGCGCGCGCGGGGGCGCTGCCGGAGGGCCTCGGCGTCGTGCACCCGCGCTTCATGACGCCGCACGTCGCGACGATCCTCTTCGGCGTGCTGTCGATCGTCTGGTACGTCGGCCTGACGCTTGTCAGCGAGAACATCCTGTTCGACTCGATCGCGGCGCTCGGCCTGCTGATCGCCTTCTACTACGGGCTGACGGGCTTCGCCTGCGCGATCTACTACCGGCGCGAGGGGCGCACGTCGCTGAAGGGGCTGCTGTTCGCGGTCATCGCCCCGCTGCTGGGCGGGGTGATCCTCACCTGGGTGCTCGTGAAGTCGGTCATCGACCTCTCCGACCCGGCCAACTCGGAGTCGGGCAACTCCTGGTTCGGCCTCGGCCCGCCGCTTGTCATCGGGATCGGCTTCATGGTGCTCGGCGGGGTGCTGATGCTGTGGTGGAGCCGCGGCCACCGCGCGTTCTTCCGCCAGAAGGTCCAGGTCTTCCGGGCCGCTGACTCCTAGAGCGCGAGCGCGCAGCGCACCATCACGCGGGCGACGAGCGCGAGCTCGGCGATCGAGACCTGCTCGTCGACGGCGTGCGCGAGGCGCAGGCCGCTGGGGCCGAACAGGACGCAGGGGATGCCGCGCTCGCAGAACAGGCGCATGTCTGAGCCGTAGCCCACGCCGACCAGCGGCGGCGGCGTGCCGAGCTCGGCGGCCGCGGCCTCCTGGGCGAGGCGGACCCAGGGCGTGTCGGCGGGCGTCTCGCAGGAGCCGAACTGGCCGCCGTGCCAGGAGATCTCGACCGCCGGGCCGTCGTCGCCGGTGGCGGCGGCGACGGCGGACTCGAGGCCGGCGCGGGCCTCGTCCAGCGAGGCGCCGACGGGCACGCCGAGGCGCCCCTCGAAGTGCAGCTCGTCGGGCACCTGGCTGGACCAGCGGCCGGCCTGCAGGCGGCCGACGAGCAGCGGGTAGGGCAGGCGCCGGCCGGCCAGCAGCGGGTGGCGCGGGCGGCCGTTGACGTCGGCCTCGTGCGCGTGCAGCGCGGCGTGGATCGGCAGGTAGCGGTCGATCGCCGAGACGCCCTGCAGGCGCAGCGCCGCGTGCGCCGAGCGGCCGCGGACGATCCCGCTGAACGTCAGCGCGCCGCCGCTGGCGCAGACGATCTCGAGCTCCGTCGGCTCGGCGATCAGGCAGGCGGCGAAGTCGTCGTCGCGCTGCAGCGCGGCGAACGCCCCCAGCCCGCCGTCCTCCTCCGACGGGACGGCCTGCAGGACGACGTCGCCGGCGAGCGGCTCGCCGGCCGCGCGCAGCGCCGCGAGCGCGTGCAGCGCGGCGACGACGCCGCCCTTCATGTCGACCGCGCCGCGGCCGTGCACGGCGTCGCCGTCGATCTCACCCGACCAGGGGTCGCGCCGCCAGTGCTCGGTGCCGGGCCCGACGACGTCGAGATGGCCCTGCAGGCACAGGCGCGGCGCCGCCGGATCGCAGCCGCGCAGGATCACGCGAGCGCCGACGAGCTCGCTGCGCGGCGCCTCCTCGCCGGGGTAGCCGGGGTGCGCGCGCAGCGCGGCGAGGTCGTCCTCGACGACCTCGGCCTCGAGCTCGTGCTCGCGCGCGATCGCGACGAGCTCCTGCGCCGCGGCGCGCTCGGCTCCCGTGATGCTCGCCATGCGGACGAGCCGGCTGAGGTCGCGGGCGAGCGCGGCCGCGTCGACGAGCTCGAGCGCGGCGCTCAATCGCGGGGCGCGTAGCGGTGGTGGAGCATGAGGTCGTTGCCGTCGGGGTCGGTGAAGAAGGCCATGTGGCAGACGCCGGTGTCGAACGTCTCGCCGACGAACTCGACGCCCTTGGCCTCGAGGTCGCTGCGGGCCGCCTCCATGTCGTCGACGTGGAGGGCGAGGTGGGCGTTGTTCTGCGGCGCGAACGAGCGGCCCATCTTCTCCGGCTCCCAGATGCCGAGGCAGGTGTCGCCCGCCCAGACCTCGAAGCGCGAGTGGTCGTCGGGCCGCAGCCCGAGCGTGTCGACGTAGAAGTTGCGCGCGCGCTCGGCGTCCTGCGACGGGACGGCGACGAAGTCGAGCTTGGTGATCATGGCTGGATCGCTCCTGTTCGGTCGTGGCTATTGGGCGTCGAGGGCGCTCTCGCCGTCGACCTTCCACTCGCCGCCGACGCGGAGGAAGCGCACCGTGTCCTTCGCCGGGACGTCCTCGGTGGGCAGCGTCACGTGGATCGTCGCGCGGTCGCCGCGGGTCGAGAACTGCGAGAAGCGCGGCTTGGCGTCGTCGGTCAGGGTCTCGTTGACGAGCTTGGCCGCGCGCCTGGTGGCCTCGACGCAGGTCGTGGTGCCGAACTCGGAGACGAACTTGCGCGTGTACCTCGGCGTCGCGTGGCCGCAGAAGCGCGCGCCGTCGCCGGCACGCGTCGCGTCGATGACGTCGCTCCAGACGCGCTGCACCTCGGCCCGCACCTGCGCCGGGGTCGCGTCCTCGGCGGCGGGGTCGGAGTCGCCGCCGCCGCAGCCCGCGAGCGTCAGCGCGATCAGGCCGGCGAGCGCAGCGCAACGCATGCGCGGAAACCTAATGGATCTGGCGGGACCTGCGGACGGGTCCACCAGCGCGTCCATCGCCCGGCGAAACGTCGAGCCCGCCCGGGCGCCGGAGTAGCGTTTGACCGGTCATGTCAGCACGCAGCCCGATTGCCACCATCCTGTTCGACGAGGCGCACGGCGAGGCGTGGACGATCCGCCCCGAGATCGCCCGCGCGATCCAGCCGTCGCACCCCGAGGACTCCTCCTACGCGCTCGCCGCGGCGGCGCTGCGCGCCCGCGACCTCGACGTCGTCGCGCACCTCGACGGCCCGCTCGACGCGGCCGCGCTGGCGCGCGCCGACGTGCTCGTGCTCGCGCACCCGTCCGACCCGCGCTGGGAGCGCACGGTCCCCGGCGGCCCGGCCCGGCTGACGGAGGCCGAGCTCGACGCGATCGAGGCCTTCGTGCGCGACGGCGGCGGGCTGATCGTCCTGGGGGAGGAGGAGCAGGACAAGTACGACAACAACCTCAACGCGCTGCTGGCGCGCTTCGGCATCGAGATCGCCAACGACGCCGTCTCGGACTACGCCCACCACGACGGCGCGCCGCACTGGGTGCTCGCCGAGCTCGACGCCCGCGGCGTGCGGGGCGGCGGGGTCGACCTGCTCGCACGCGTGCAGAGCGCCTGCTTCTACCGCGCCGGCCGGCTCGAGCTCGCCAACGGCGCGCGGCCGCTCGCGCAGGCCTTCGCGACCGCCTCGACGCCGGGCGCGACGCTGCTGGCGGCGACCGAGCACGGCGCCGGCCGCGTCGTCGTCGCCGCGGACTCGGACATCTTCGGCGACGACTGCCTCGCCGAGCACGACCACGAGGACCTGTGGTGCAACCTCGTGCACTGGGCCGCCGGCAGCGCGTTCCGCCGCCCCGCCGCGCGGCGCCAGTCGCGCGCGCGCCAGGATCCGCACTGGGAGGCGCTGCGCGACGCCGTCGACCGGCTGCGCCTGTGCCAGCGCGCCGACGGCTCGATCGACCTCGAGGCCCACGACCGCGCGGCGCTCGACGCCGAGGTCGAGCAGATCGCCGCGGCGGTCACGGGCCTGGCGCCGCTGTTCGCACACCAGGACGAGCACCTGCGCGCGACGATCGCCGACCTGCGCGCCTGGGCCGCCGGCGGCTACGGCAAGCCGGACTTCGGCACGTCGCTGGAGCTGTTCCGGCCCGAGCGCCATCGCGAGGACGGCATCGAGCACCTCGTCGTGTTCTCGATGGTCAAGCAGAACGGCCCGCGCGAGAACGTGCTGGAGGCGCTGATCGTGCACGTGCCCTGGCCGGGCTGGCTCGCCGAGCTGGAGGCGACCCGCTACGACAACCCGAAGTTCGTGCCGGTGACGCTCGTCGACCACACGGCCGGCTACGACAGCGAGTGCGCGACGCTGTTCCCCGAGACGGTGTCGGTCGCGGTGCGCCCGTCACGCGCCCACTGGGGCGCGATCTTCTGCGACCGCGAGGCCGAGCGCTTCCGCCGCACGATCGGCGCGGCCGCGAGCACGCTCGACATCAACCTGCCGCCCGACGCCGCCGGGCTCGTCGCCTCCGAGACCGTCTCCGAGCAGGCCTACGCCACGTGGGACCTGATCCACGACCGCGCCCACAGCCACGGCGACCTGCCGTTTGACCCGTTCATGATCCGCAAGCGGATGCCGTACTGGATGTACGCGCTGGAGGAGCTGCGCTGCGACCTGACCGCCTACTGCGAGGCCGTCGAGCTCGAGCGCGAGGGCCTGGGGTTCGCGCGCTTCGTGCAGTACGCGATCGTGCTCGACCGGATGCTGCGCTTTCCCGTCACCGGCGAGCGCGTGCGCAACTACGACGGGCTCGGCGGCCAGCTGCTGTTCGCGTTCCTGCACCGCACCGGCCGCCTGCACTGGACCGACAACCGCCTGACGATCGACTGGGGTCAGATCGCCGCTGGGGTCGCCGAGCTGCGCGCGCTCGTCGAGACGCTCTACCGCAGCGGGATCGACCGCTCGCAGCTGCGCCACTGGGGCGCGGCGCACGATCTCGTCGCGCAGTTCGTGGCGCCCGCCAGCGGCTCGCGCTGGGCCGCGGGCACGCGCGCGGTCGCCGACGGCGACGACCCGCGCGCCTCCGTCGACCTCGTGCTCGACGACGAGTTCCCGCTGTCGATCTTCTTCGTCTCGCTGCGCGGGGCGCTCGCCGACGCGCTCGTGCGACCGCCGCGCTGACGGTCTGCGAGAACTCGCCATCAGGGCTGCGGGAAGCCATCTGCTTTCCGCCGGTCCGGGGTGTAAACCTCGGTAGGACCCTGCCACCAGACCCGCGCAGGGACGTCCAGGGAGTCAGCCATGCAGCGGACGAGACGGATCTCGATCGATCGCCACGACCAGCCCGACACGGCAGCGCCGCAGCGCGCCGCGCCCGCGACCGGCGGCCCGACCCGAGCCTCACGCCGTCCGAGCTGCACGCGCTGCAGCGCAGCCAGCCGCTGCCCCGGCGCCCGGCCGCGACGGGCGAGCAGCACCGCCACTGAGTCAGGGCGCCAGCGCCGCCAGCAGCTCGCGCTCGCGCGCGGCGCTGAGTCCCGCCCTGCGCGGCCGCTGCAGTCCCTGCTCGCGCTCCCACGCGAGCACGTCGGCGACCAGCTCGGCGCGCGGGCGGTGGTGCAGCCCGGCGGCGCGCGCGGCCGCGCCCGAGCGCGCCGACCAGCCTTCGTGGCCGGGCGCGAGGAGCCACATCGCCAGCGAGTCCGGTCCCATGAACTGCTCGACGCCGAGCTCCAGCAGCCGCTGCGGGTCGGCGAGCACGACCGGGCCGCGGTGGCCGCCGGCCGCGCGGGCCAGCGCAACCCACTCGGCGAACGCCACGACGGGGCCGACGGCGTCGTAGGTCCCGGTCGCCGGCTGCTGCGCGCAGTCCAGCAGCCAGGCCGCGAGGTCGCGGACGTCGACGACCTGCGTCGGCAGGTCCGGCGTGTCGGGGACGAGCAGCGGATCGCCGGGGCCGGCGGCCGCGCGCGCGGCCCACGCGCCGCTGCGGCCGGTGTGATCGCCGGGCCCGCCGATCAGGCCCGCGCGCGCGACCAGCAGGCGGCCGGCCGCCGCGGCGCGCGACGCCTGCTCGCACGCGACCTTGGCCGCGCCGTACTGCTCGTGGTCGACCTCGTCGGCTGCGGTCGGCGCCACCAGCGCGGCCGACTCGCCGGCGCCCACCTGCGCGTGCTCGGCGTAGACGCTGACCGAGGAGACGTAGGTCCAGTGCCGTGCGCGGCCCGCGAGCGCGGCGAGCGCCCCGCGCACGAGCCCCGGCTGCCAGGACAGCTCGACGACCGCGTCCCAGTCGCGGCCGGCGACGTCGTCGTAGGCACCGGGACTGCGGCGGTCGGCGGCGACGAGCCTGGCGCCAGCGGCGACCCGCCCGCTCTCGCCGCGCGCCAGGCACGTGACGCCGTGGCCGCGCTCGACGGCCTGGTGCGCCAGCTCGCGGCCGAGCCACGCCGTGCCGCCGAGGACGAGCAGGTTCATTGGTTAATGCTGATGGCCTCCGAACGCGGCGAGCACGCTGTAGAGGAACAGCGGGCCGGAGACCATCGCCGCGATCCGCAGCTGCAGCGGCGAGATCTTCCACTGCGCGCCGCCGCGCAGCCGCACGAGCACGGTCGCGATCAGGACGATCGCGGCGAGCTCGTCGAGCTTTGAGAGGACGTCGAGCACGCCGACCGCCTCGGGGCCGGTCTGCGGGCCGACCGGCACGCCGGCCGTCCGCGTGATCGCCCACACGACGATCAGCGCCGCGTTGCCGATCGCCCCGATCAGCAGCACGCGGCGGTTCAGCGGCTCGCGCAGGATCAGCCCGACCCACAGCGCCTGCAGGGTCGCGGCGACGGCGAAGAACGCCCCGTAGAGCCAGTACTGCTCGAAGTGCGGCGAGATCGCGGCCGCGTGGATGAAGCTCGACACGAAGACGAGCAGCGCCGCGACCAGCGCCATGTCCTCGATCGCCGTGTGACCGTGCATGTCGGGCAGCGCGCGCCCGACCGGCCGCCAGCGGGCGACGGCGGTGGCGCTCGCCTGCTGCAGCGTGCGGCGCGGGCCGTCGCGCTCGGCGGCGCGGAAGCGCGGCACGACGCCGACGAGGTAGGCCACGGCGGCGTACTCGCCGAGGCCGTGAAAGCCCATCGCGCAGCACAGCACGACCCAGAAGCGGCGGTTGCGCCCGGCCGCCTCCCAGACCGCCGGCGGGCGGCGCAGCTGGTCGACCGCGAGCACGACGCCGAGCGCGTAGGACAGCGCGATCCAGGCGATCGCGGCCGTGACGAGCGCGTTCGTCACCGCCCGCTCACCGCCAGCTCGGCGAGCGGCGGGCGGCTGAGGAGCTCGGCCGCGCCGGTCGGGCCGAGCAGCCGCCCCTCGCGGCGCAGCCGGCTCGTCACCGCGGCGAGCACGTCGCCCGCCATCGCCTCGAGGCGCTCGAGCGCCTGGTGGCGGTTCTGGCGCACGTCGAGGTCGACCTGCGCCATCGCGCCGATCCCGGCCTCGGCGTGGACGTCGAGCAGCAGCGCCATCTCGACGCCGTAGCCGGTGCTGAACGGCAGCCGCGCCAGCAGGTCGCGGCGGGCCGCGATCTCGCCGGCGAGCGGCTGGCGGACTGCGGCGAGCTCGGGATAGAAGGCCTGCAGCAGCGGGCGCCCGGTGAGCGCCGTCACGCGGCCGCCGCCGGTCGGCTCGGCCGGCGCGGCGCCCGCCTTGAAGGGGCGCCGGTAGAAGCCCTTGACGAACTGCACGCCCGGCTCGCAGACCAGCGGCCCGAGCAGGCCGCAGGCGAAGTGCGCGCCGAAGTCCTCGGAGTCGGCGTCGACGAAGCAGACGAGGTCGCCGGTCAGGACGCTCAGCGCCCGCCACATCGCGTCGCCCTTGCCCAGCACCGGGCCGAACTGCGCGAGCAGCAGCTCCTGGGCGACGACGTCGGCGCCGAGCTCGGTGGCCAATGCGGCCGTCGCATCGCGCGAGCCGGCGTCGATCACGACGACCTGGTCGACGACGCCCGCCTCGCGCAACTCGACGAGCGGGCCGACGACGCGGGCGATCGTGGCCTCCTCGTCGCGCGCGGGGACGCACACCGAGATCGCGGCGTCGCGCACGGCGCGCAGCCGCGCGGGCGGAAATTCGGCGTGATGGAATGTGCGCATCGCGCCCACTGGGACGGTGAGTGTCGCCATCGCCCCCCGTCTTACCAAACAGGTAAGAAGCACGACCGCCCGGACACGGACCGTTGCGGTACACACCGCAATCGAAGGGAGTGGGCGCTCCGTGAACGCCTCGAGCACATTCGTGATCGTCGGTGCCGGGCTGGCCGGCGCGAAGGCCGCGCAGACGCTGCGCGACGAGGGCTTCGAGGGGCGCATCGTCCTGCTCGGCGCCGAGGACGAGCGCCCCTACGAGCGCCCGCCGCTCTCCAAGGACTACCTGCGCGGCGAGGCCGAGCGGGCGACGGTCTTCGTCCACGACGAGGACTTCTACGACGCCCGCGAGATCGAGCTGCGGGTCAGCACCACCGTGCAGTCGCTGGACGCGAGCGCGCACGAGGTCGTCCTCGCCGGCGGCGAGCGCCTGCACTACGACCGGCTGCTGCTGGCGACCGGGGCGCGCCCGCGGCGCCTGCAGCTCCCGGGCGCCGAGCTCGACGGGATCCACGAGCTGCGGACGCTCGCCGACGCCGAGAGCCTGCGCGAGCGGCTCGTGCCCGGCGCCCGGCTGGCCGTCGTCGGCGCCGGCTGGATCGGCGCCGAGGTCGCGGCGTCCGCCCGCGCGCAGGGGGTCGAGGTCGACCTCGTCGAGCCGCTGGCGGTGCCGCTGGAGCGCGTCCTGGGCGCGGTGATCGGCGGCGTCTACCGCGACCTGCACGAGGCGCACGGCGTGCGGCTGCACCTCGGGCGCACGGTCGCGGGCTTCGACGGCGACGACCGGGTGAGCGCCGTGCGCACCGCCGCGGGCGAGACGATCGAGTGCGATCTCGTGCTCGTCGGCGTCGGCGTGTCGCCGCGCTCGGAGATCGCCGAGCGCGCCGGGATCCACGTCGCCAACGGCATCGTCGTCGACGAGTTCCTGCGCACGACCTCGCCCGACGTCTACGCCGCGGGGGACGTCGCCAACGCCCACCACCCGCTGTTCGGCCGCAGCATCCGCGTCGAGCACTGGGCCAGCGCGCTCAACCAGGGCCCGGCCGCGGCGCGCAACATGCTCGGCCTGCAGGTGCCCTACGAGCGGGTGCCGTACTTCTTCTCCGATCAGTACGACGTCGGGATGGAGTACTCGGGCTTCGCGAGCCCGAGCGACGAGCTCGTCGTCCGCGGCGACCTCGACGCGCGCGAGTTCGTCGCCTTCTGGCTGCGCGACGGCTGCGTCATGGCGGGGATGAACGTCAACGTCTGGGACGTCACGGCGGACATCCAGGCGCTGATCCGCGCGCGCGAGCCGGTCGACCCCGAGCGCCTCGCCGACCCGGCGGTCGCGCTCGGGGAGCTGCTGCCGGCGTCTAGCGGACGCGCACGCTGAGCTTCTTGCTGTTGCCGGGCGTGAACGGATAGACGGGGCTGTCGACGTGCGCGCGGAACGCGAACGTCCGCCCGCGCGCCGACCCCTTGAAGCGGTAGGGCCAGCTGTAGCTGCCTCCGGCCTTCGTCTTGACCGTCCCGACCGTGCGCCAGACCTTGCCGTCGCGCGCCTGGATCGTGACCTGGACGTTGGCACGCGGGAGGTAGCGCAGCTTGCCCGCGACCCGCAGGCGCGCGCCCGCCCGCGGCGAGCGCGGCGTGACCTTCGCGGTCAGCGACGCCGGCACGATCGTGCGCAGCGCGGCGCTCGTGGCGGCCGGCGTCGTGTCGCCCGTGAACGCGGTGTAGGCGAGCGTGATCGTGCGCGCGGGCCCGCTCAGCAGCTTGTAGGAGAACGAGCCGTCGGCGCTCGTCGTGACGGTGTCGACCGGGGAGGTCGGGGCGCGGAACTGGCGGCGGCGGGCCCGCACGACGACCGTCGCGCCGCCGATCGCCGCCCCGGCCGCGTCGGTGAGCCTGCCCGTGATCGTCGGGCGTGAGGTGAAGCCGAGGCGGCGCGAGCGCGCCTTCGTGCCCTTGTAGGCGATCGTCACCCGTGCGTCGCGGGAGGCGTTCTGGCCGTTGGGCGTCCCGGGCGCCGCGGGCACGCCCGGGGTGCCGCCGGACGCCGTCGGCACGAAGTCGACCGCCGGGCGCACGAGCCCGGGCGTGTCGGTCCCGTTGCCGTCCCAGTCGCCGACGACGGGCGTGTCGGTCGAGATGCCGAAGCCGAATCCGTCGGCGCTTCCGTCGCCGCGGACGTTGTTGACCTTCATCCCCCAGCGGCCGGCCGAGCCGAGGCCGCGAAAGACGCCCGGCGTGTCGCTGCCGTCGCCGTTCCAGTCGCCGGTGAACGGGACGTCGCCGAGGTCGCCGAAGGGCAGGGTGGTCGTCGTCGCCGGGAGCGTGGCGTTCTGCGAGATCTCGATGAAGTCGGGCGGGCCGTCGGCGCCGGCGGGCCGGTAGACGCCGATCGTGTCCGTTCCGCTCGCGTCCCAGTCGCCGGAGATCGGGCGATCGCCGAGGTTTCCGTAGGTGAACCCGGCCGGGCTTCCGCCGTTGACCCTGAGCGCGGTGCCGAGGAAGACCGTGTTCGGTCCGCCGGCCGGGTCCGGGCGCAGGAGCCCGACGGTGTCGCCCTTGACGCTGTCCCAGTCGCCCACGAGCGGCAGGTCGCCGGTGTTGCCCCAGGAGAAGGTGATCAGCGGGCCCGCGCCGGTCGTGCTGTCGCTCAGGATCCACACGGCGCCGTTGGGCCGGAAGACACCCGGCGTGTCGATGCCGTCGCCGTTCCAGTCGCCCGCGAGGAAGACGTCGCCGGGCTGGCCGAAGCCGAACTCGATCAGCGCGCCGCGGCCGTTGATGTCGTTGCTGATCGACCAGCTCGACGCGGCGGTCGCGGCCGGCGCCGCGACGAGGCCGCCGAGCAGGCAGGCCGCAACGGCGCACAGAAGGCGGGCACGGGGCGCGGGGCGCGGGGCTGCGGGGATCACGGCGTTGGCTCCTCGGTTCATGGCGCGGACGGCTGCGACCGCTCACCGAGTAGGCGGGGAGGCATCGACCCGCCCTCACGTTTCTCGGCGATTCCCCGTGGGGCCGCAGCGGCGAAGTATGGGCGACGGCGCGACGACACGCCACATTCCGGCCGCAGGTAGGGTCGGCGCCGTGAGCACCCTCCGCCGCCGGCGCATCATGATGAGCGCCGCCCTGCCTGCGCTGTGCACCGCCGTCGCGATCTCCTTCGCGGCCGCGTCGGCCGACTCGCCTGCGCCGAAGAAGGTCACCGCGGCCGGCGTCGGTGCCGTCAAGCTCGGGCGGACCTACACGGCGCTGCGGATCGCCGGGCTGCTCGGCAAGATCGGGCCCGGCTGCGAGCTGGCGGGTCCCAACACCCGCTCGGCGCCGCTGATCCTGCCGCTGCGCGGCGGCGCCGACCTGTCGCGCTCCACCCCGCGCCGGGTCACGAACATCATGCTGGCCGCCGGCGCGACCGCGCGCGGCGTCGGCATCGGCGACACGCAGGCCGCCGTCCGGGCCGCGTTCCCGAGGATGCGCCTGGACCACAGCGGCGACAGGACCTTCGGCACGACGATCGCCCGCGTCCCCAAGGGCGGCGGCGGCCCGCTCGAGTTCGCGCTCGGCGCGAAGACGAAGAGGGTCGCGCTGATCGGCGTGCCGCGGATCGCCGTCTGCGAGTAGCGGCCTGCGAGCTCAGTCCGGCAGGCCGTGGGTGGCGACGCCGCGGTCGTAGTTCAGGCGCAGCAGCGCGATGACGTCGCGGATGTCGTCGTCGGACCGGATCGCGCGCGACGCGTAGCCCGGCTTGCCGGGGAACACCGGGTGGTAGTCGATCCGGCCCGCGTCGAAGAGCTCGTGCCAGACGGCCTTGGGAAAGCCGATGTGCAGGACCCGGTCGCCGTGCAGGTGGCCGATCTCGCGCCGGCCCAGGTGGAAGCCGAACTCGCCGCGATCGCCCAGGCCGGCGGTGACTCCCGGCCAGGCGGTGGCCGCGGCGGTGATCTGCGCGCTGGCGGAGCTGGTCGTCGTCTGCTCGGTGGTCATCGCTGCTCCTTCACGAGGTGGGGACGAGCCACACTAGAAGCTCAAGTGAACTTGAAGTCAAGGGCGGATCGTGGTGTCCTGTCGGGCATGCTTCCCCCGCTCACGATCGGCGAGGTCGCGCGCCGCAGCGGCGTCGCGTCCTCGGCGCTGCGCTTCTACGAGGAACGCGGCCTGATCTCCTCCGGGCGGGCAGGCTCGGGCCACCGCCGCTACCCGCGCGCCGTCCTGCGCCGGATCGCCTTCATCGTCTTCGCCCAGCGCGTCGGCCTGACGCTCGACGAGATCGGCACCGAGCTGCGCAGGCTGCCGCCCGATCGTGCGCCCACGCGGCGCGACTGGTCGCGCCTGTCCAGCGGCTGGAGCGCGCGGATCGACCAGCGGATCGCCGAGCTCGAGCGCCTCAAGCACGGCCTCACCGAGTGCATCGGCTGCGGCTGCCTCTCGCTGGAGCGCTGCCGGCTCGCCAACCCGGGTGATCGCGCGGCCGGCCTCGGCCCGGGCCCGCGCTACTGGATCGGCGACCGCCCACTGGACCGAAATCCGGTTGACAACGAGCGGGGGCGCTAGGCTGACCGGGTCAACTGGATGGGCGCGAGGCTCAACGAGACCTGCCGCTCAGCCGTGTGGAGGCCCATGTGGCCGGCCCATCGTCAGACGATCGGCCCGCGCTGCCCGCGGGCGGGGAGATCGAGCACCGGCACAGTCCCGCGGCGGCGGGCGATCTCGACGAGGCCACGCCCGTCGGCCAGCAGGCCGGCGAGCGGCGCGACCACGCGGGCGACCAGCGCGACCATGCGGGCGAGCGCCGCGACGATGCCGCCGACAGGCGCGACGACGCGGCCGACCTGCGCGACCACGCCGGCGGCGCGCGCGACGACGCCGGCGGCGCCCGCGACCACGCCGGCGAACGGCGCGACCGGGCCGGCGCGCAGCGCGACCTGGCGGCTGAGCATCGCGATCGCGCGGCCGTGAGCCGTGACGCGGCCGGCTGCGAGCGCGACCAGGCGGGCGCGGCGCGCGACGAGTCGGGCGCCGAGCGCGACCTGGCCGGCGCCACGCGCGACGACGCCGGCACGGCGCGCGACAGCGCGGGTGCGGCCCGCGACGACGCCGCCGAGCACCGCGACCGGGCTGCGGAGCGGTCCGAGGCCCGCCGGCGCCCGGCGATCTCCGCCGACGTCGCCAACCGCTCGTCGCTGGCGCGCCGCGAGGCTGCCGCCGATCGCCGGCGCGCCGAGCAGGACCGCCGGGCGGGCGCCGGCGAGCGCACGAAGGCCGGGCTCGATCGCGAGACGGCATCCGCCGATCGGCTTGCGGGCGCAGGCGAGCGCGTCCATGCCGGGCTCGATCGCGACATCGCATCGGCCGACCGGCTGGCGGGCGCCGGCGAGCGCTCCGAGGCCGGGCTCGATCGCAAGACCGCGCTCGCCGATCGCGGCGCGGGCGCCGACGAGCGCTCCGAGGCCGGTCTCGATCGCGGCACCGCGCAGGCCGATCGCGGCGCGGGCGCCGACGAGCGCTCCGAGGCGGAGCTCGATCGCGACACCGCGCAGGCCGATCGCGGCGCCTCGGCGCGCGACCGCGCGTATTCCTCCCACGACGACCTGACCGGCACGTACATGCGCGGGCCCGGGTTCGTCGAGCTCGAACGCGAGATGGCGCGGGCGCGACGCTCGCAGGAGCCACTCGTCCTGGCGTTCGTCGACCTCGACGGCCTCAAGGCGATCAACGACTCGCGCGGCCATGCCGCCGGCGACCGGATGCTGGTCGCCGTCGCGGACGAGCTGCGGTCCCACCTGCGCTCGCACGACCTCGTGATCCGCTACGGCGGAGACGAGTTCGTCTGCGTGGTCTCCGGTCTCGCGCGCGCCGAGGCGGCGACGCGGCTCGAGCTCGTCAACGCGGCGCTCGGGGCGGGCTCGCCGCAGGGGTCGGTGTCCGTCGGCCTCGCCGAGCTGCGCGACAGCGACGGGCCCAGCGAGCTCGTCGAGCGCGCCGACCTCGCGCTCTACGACGAGCGCCAGCGCCGCCGCAGCGCCTGAGGTCGCCGTCAGCGCGGGGCAATGAGCCCCAGCGGGCTGAGCCCGAGGACGTCCGGATGCTCGCGCTTCTCCTGGCGCGACAGCGCCACGAACACCTCGATGCCCGGCTCGGCGGTGGCGGTGGCGCCGCCGCGTGCAACGGCGTGGACGATGTTGCGGTCGATCAGGTAGGGCGCGAGGTGGCGGCCGCTGACCTTCGCCGGCGCCCACGCGAGCGGCCCGCTGCTCGCGCTGCCGTCGGCGTCGCCGGGCTCGCGCCGCAGGAAGCGCTCGCCGTTGCCGGTCAGCAGCCGGCCGTGGAGCACCTGGGCGAGGCGCGGCACGACGACGTCGGCGCCCGTGCGCCACGCGATGCGGGCCGCGGTGACCTCGGCCTGCTGGCAGGCGAGGCCGCCCTGCTTGATCGGGCGGTCGCTCGCATCGCCGACGGCGTAGACGTCGCGCAGGCCGTCGACGGCGCCGTCCTCGGCGACCGGCACGAACCCGCGCGCGCTGGACGGGATCCCGTCGATCTCGGGGCCCTCGAGGAGCGGCAGCGCGACCGCGCAGTCGACGGCGAGCTCGCCGCCGGGGCCGAGCTCGATGCAGCCGCTGCGCGGGATCCGCGCCGACACGCCGCAGTGCACGCGGATGCGGGCCGCGGCGAGCAGCTCGGCGACGGCGGCGCTCGCCTGGGCGCCGAACAGCTCCAGCGGCGCGCGCTCGGGCGTGACGAGGTGCACCTCGGCGTCGTCGATGTTCATCGACCAGACGTCCTCGGCGGTCATCAGCGCCAGCTCGTACAGGGGCAGCGACCACGTGCAGCCGGGCGGCACGATGAACGCCACCGAGCGCGACCAGCCCTGCTCGAGGTCGGCGAGGATGCCGCTCAGCGCGGTCGGATGCGCGCCGAAGGTCAGGGCGTGCAGGAAGGCCGGGACGGTGCTCGCGCCGGGCGCCAGCACGAGGATGTCGTAGTCGACGTCGGAGCCCGTCGTCAGCCTGACGCAGTGGGCGTCGGCGTCGACCGCCGCGACGGCACCGCGGACGAAGCGCCCGCCGTGCTCCTGCATGACCGTCGCCAGCGGCAGCCGGCCGACGTGCCCGCGGCTGAACGGCACCGCGACCGCCATCGGCCGCAGGACGAAGTCCGGCTCCGGCGCGATCAGCGTCATGTGCACGCGCCCGGCGGCGAGCTCGTGGAGGGTGAGCACGGTCTCGAGGGCGGCGATCCCGCCGCCGACGATGACGACGCGCAGGGGGGAGGTGTGCGTGGTCTCGGTCATGTGACGATCGTCCTCGCACGCAGGCTCGCCGCCATCGGGGTGTCCTCCCCGCGCGCATCCGTGCTGGCTACGGAGACGCGGCCGCGATCAGCCCAGCGGGAGCGTCAGCGCGACGCTCGTCCCGCCGCCGTCGGCGGCGCCCATCCGCAGGCTCCCGCCGCCGATGACCGCCCGCTCGCGCATGCCGGTGATGCCGTAGCCGCCCGCCCGCGCGCCCGCGTGCTCGTCGATGCCGCAGCCGTCGTCGCGCACGCTCAGCTCGAGCGCGGACGGCCGGGCTCGCAGCGTCAGCCGCACGGAGGTCGCCGCCGCGTGCTTGACGACGTTCGTGAGGGCCTCCTGCGCCACGCGGTAGGCGATCGTCTCGAGCTCCGGGTCCAGCCGGCGCTCGCCCAGCTGCAGGTCGAGCTCCAGCGCGAGCCCGTTCGCGGCGCTGACGCGCTCGGCGAGCGTGCGCAGCGCCGGCTCGAGCCCGAGCTCGTCGAGGGCGGGCGGGCGCAGGTCGGCGATGATCCCCCGCAGCGCGGTGATCTCGCGCTCGAGCTGGCCGACGGTGGTCTCGATCTGGCGCCGCGCCGCCTCCGGCTCGGCACGCAGCGCCGCCGACAGCGCGAGCTTCGCCGCGCCGAGGCCCTGCAGCGTCTCGTCGTGCAGGTCGCGCGCCCAGCGGCGGCGCTCGGCCTCCGCTGCGCCGATCGAGTCGCGCAGGCGCTGGGCCTCGACGCCGCGCGCGGTCGCGACCGCGATCGCCGCGCTGGCCGCGAAGGACCGCAGCGAGCGCTCGTCGTCGTCGGAGAACGTCGCGGCGGCGCCGATGTGGTCGAAGGCGGCGAGCACGCCCAGGCCGCGCCCGCGGAAGACGAGCGGGACGAGCAGCGCGCTGCGCGCGCCGTCGAGCCCGAAGCGCGCGGGGTCGACCATCAGGCCGGTCGAGACGTCGTCGATCCGGATCGGCTCCGAGCTGCGCAGCGCGGCGCCCGAGGTCGAGCCGTCGAAGGGGATCTCGGCGTGCTCGGGCGGCTCGGCGTTGCCGGCGTGGGCGGCGAGCCGCAGCACGTCGCCGTCGACGAGCCAGATCAGCAGCGCGTCGGAGTCCACGAGCGCGCGGCCGCGCTTGACGATCAGCTCCAGGACGCGGTCGAGGTCGGTCTCGCCGCCGAGCGCCAGCGCGATGTCGCGCGCCGCCTCCATCCCGCCGAGCGCGCGCTCCAGCTCGGCCCGGCGGCGCTCGGAGGTGCCGAACAGGCGGGCGTTGTCGATCGCGATCGCCGCCCACTCGGCGAGCACGACGGCCGCCTCCAGATCGTCCTCGTCGAAGTCCTCGGCGCCCTCCTTCTCGGTGAGGTAGAGGTTGCCCCAGGCCTCGCCGCGCACGACGATCGGCGCTCCGAGGAAGCTGCGCATCGGCGGATGGCCGGGCGGGAAGCCGTAGGAGCGCGGGTGCTGGGAGACGTCGTGCAGGCGGATCGGCACCGGCTGGTCGATCAGCAGCCGCAGGATGCCGCGGCCGCGCGGAAGGTGCCCGATCGCCGCGTGGATCTCCGGCTCCTCGCCGGCGGTCAGAAACTGCGCCAGCTCGCGCCGCTCGTCGTCGAGGACGCCGAGCGCGGCGTAGCGCGCGCCGCACAGCTCGCGGGCCGTCTGCAGCACGCGCTCGAGCAGGACATCGAGGTCCAGCTCGGCGGTGAGCGAGCGACCGACGGCCAGCAGCTGTCGCAGGCGGTCGGCGCGGTCGAGGTGGCGGTCATCGCCTGTGGCAGGCAGCGGGATCCGTGGAGGATAGGCCGCCGCAGCCCGGGCGACGAGCGGCCGGAGCGCCGCGAGGCGTAGTGTCGACGCGGTGACGCCGATCCGCATCGTGCTCGCCGACGACCACGGCGTCGTCCGCGCCGGCCTTCGCCTGCTGCTCGGCGAGCACCCCGACTTCGAGGTCGTCGCCGAGGCCGCCGACGTCGACGGCGCGCTGCGGGCGGTCCTCGGCCACAAGCCCGACGTCCTCGTCCTGGACCTCAACATGCCCGGCGAGCTGTCCTCGCTCGACGCGCTGCCGGGGGTCGCCGAGCGCTCGCCCGAGACCAGGACCGTGATCCTCACGATGCAGGAGGACCCCGAGTACGCGCGCCGCGCCCTGCGCGCGGGCGCGCTCGGCTACGTCCTCAAGGAGGCCGCCGACGAGGAGCTCGTCGAGGCCGTCCGCCGCGCGGCGGACGGCGGCACCTACCTCAACCCGGCGCTCGGCGCCCGGCTGGCGATGACGCCCGAGCACGCCGCCGCGCCGCCGGACGGCCTGTCCGATCGCGAGGCCGAGGTCCTGCGGCTGATCGCGCTCGGCCACACGAACGCGGAGATCGGCGAGCAGCTGTTCCTGTCGGTGCGGACCGTCGAGACCCACCGCGCCCACATCCAGCAGAAGCTCGGGCGCTCGACGCGCGCCGAGCTCGTCCGCTACGCGCTGGACCGCGGGCTGCTGGACGGCGCCTGACCGGTCGGCACGCCCGGGACGGCAATCGTCAGGGTCATGACGCCGCCCGTGCGGCTCTCGGCGTGCTCGCCGTGCTCGCGCAGGACGGCGAGCATGTCGGCGTTGCGCGGCAGCACGTCGGCGTAGATCTCGCGCAGGCCGCGGGCGCTGGCGATCAGCAGCAGGCGCTCGAGCAGCGCGCCCGCGATGCCGTGGTGGCGCCAGGGCGCGGCGACCTCGAAGGCGACCTCGCCGCGACCGTCGTCGAGGGCGACGATCGCGGCATGCCCGACGGGCTCGTCGCCCGCGAACGCCAGCAGCCCGACGGCTGCGAAGCGTCCGGGGTGGGCGGCCCAGTCGGCCGCCCGCCCGATGTCGACGCCCGCGCTGAACCAGCGCATGAAGCGCGACTCGGAGTCCAGGCCGGCGATCAGGTGCTCGATCGCGGCCTCGTCGCCGGCGCGCACCTCGCGGATGCAGATGTTCGGGTCGGCGACGAGCATCGGGTGCTCAGTGCGCCGCGGCGTGGGTGATCGGCGGCGCCTTCTTGGTGGCGGTGCGACGGCGCAGCCCGGTCTGGGTGAGCAGGCCGGTCGACAGGACGAGGAAGCCGCCGCCGGTGAGCAGCAGCGCGGCGCCCATGACGATCGCGAACATCCCGACCGAGGAGGCGAAGAACGAGGTGTTCAGCGCCGTTCCCAGCGCGGTCTCGCTGATCCAGATCTGGCGGGCCGGGTTGCTCATGGGCCCCTTCGTCTTGGGGTCGACGAGCGCCTTGGCCTTGTCGCTGGTGCCGGTGCCGTCGGCGGTGGCGTACTGCGGCATCTGGGCGTAGGTCTGGCCGCCGGTCGCCTCGAGGGCGTGGATGCGCATGTAGGACGCGAAGCACTTGGCGTCGCCGCCGCTCGAGATCGCCTTGCCGGCGACGTCGCAGGTCGGCAGCGCGACCTTCAGGCCGGCTTGCCTGGCTGCGACGGCGATCAGCGACGGCTTCATGTCGGGGCTGCCGACGATCTGCTCGCGCTTGATGGTGTCGCCGACCTCGCTGCGGCCGTTGATGCCGACGACGATCGCGCCGACGCCGAAGGCGACGAGCACGAGACCGGCGATGATGCCGCCGAGGCGGAATGGGCGGTTCATGGAAGACACTCCTTGCGGACGGGGGTGAGGACTGATGTGAGCCTCCGCCACCGGCGCCGGTGCGCCATCCGCCCGCAGCCGCAGAGCCGTTGCGGGTTTCCCCGGCGCGGCCTGCGGTCGCGCCGAACTAGGTCACGGTGCCGACGAGCGCCCCGATCGCGGCGGTGACCGCCATCGCGACCGCGCCCCAGGCCACGACCCGCAGCGCGGCGCGGCGCCGCGGCGCGCCGCCCAGCCGCGCGCCGAGGTCGCCGAGCGCCCCCAGCGCGATCAGCGTCACCGCCACGCAGACGGCGACGCGCGCGGACGCGGGCGTGACGGCGATCGCCAGCAGCGGCAGCACGCCGCCGGCCGAGAACGACAGCGCCGAGGCCCAGGCGGCCTGAAACGGCCGCGCCAGGCGCGCCTCGTCGAGGCCGAGCTCGTCGCGCGCGTGCGCCGCCAGCGCGCCGCTGCGCGACAGCGCGACCGCCACCTCGGTCGCCAGCTCCGGCGCGAGGCCGCGCTGCTCGTAGATCCCGGCGAGCTCGCGCAGCTCGCCCTCCGGGTCGCGGCGCAGGCCGCGTTCCTCGAGGCGCAGGTCGGCCTGCTCGGCGTCGCGCTGCGAGCTCACCGACACGTACTCGCCGGCGGACATCGACAGCGCGCCGGCGACGAGCCCGGCGATCCCGGCCGTGACGATCGCCGACCCGGAGGCGCCCGAGGCCGCGACGCCCAGCACGAGGCTGGCCGTCGACAGGATCCCGTCGTTGGCGCCGAGCACGGCCGCGCGCAGCCAGCCGGAGCGATGGCTGAGGTGGACGTCGGCGCGGGGCGGGCGGGCGCGTAGTCCGCCGCGCGCGGTTCGGTGGGCGCTACGGATGACGCCGTCCGCCCGTGATGGTCTCGTGTGACCCACCCCACCGCCGAGGAGATCGCGCATGTCGACCGTCGTCCACCACCACACCGCCAACGAGCATCGCGCGCGCCCGACCGACGCCGTGCGTTCCTACCGCGCCGCGGTCGTGCACGAGTTCGGCAGCCCGCTGACGATCGAGACCGTGCCCGCGGTGGCGCTCGCCGCCGGACAGGTCCGCGTGCGCGTCGAGGCGACCGGGCTCTGCCATACCGACATCCACGCCGCGCACGGCGACTGGCCGATCACGCCCGTGCCGCCGTTCGTCCCCGGCCACGAGGGCGTCGGCATCGTCGTCGAGCTCGGCCCGGGCGTCACCGAGGTCGCGGCCGGCGACCGCGTGGCGATGCCCTGGCTCGGCTACGCGTGCGGCGTCTGCGACCACTGCGTGTCGGGCTGGGAGACGCTCTGCAAGCGCCAGAAGAACATGGGCTACTCGATCGACGGCACCTTCGGCGAGTACGCGGTCGCCTACGGGCGCTACGTCGTCAAGGTGCCCGAGGGGGTCGACCCCCTCGACGCCGCGCCGCTCACCTGCGCGGGCGTCACGACCTACAAGGCGGTCAAGGTCGCGGGCACGCGCTCGTCGGATCTCGTCGCCGTGTTCGGCGTCGGCGGGCTCGGCCATCTCGCGATCCAGTATGCAGCGATCGCCGGCGGGCGCGTCGTCGCCGTCGACATCCACGAGTCCAAGCTCGAGCTCGCCCGCGAGCTCGGCGCCGAGTTCACCGTCAACGCCGCCACCGAGGACCCGGTCGCGGCGATCCAGCGCCTCGGCGGCGCCGATCAGGCGATCGCGCTGGCGGTCTCCCCGCGCGCGTTCGAGCAGGCCTACGGCTCGCTGCGGCGCGGTGGGACGCTCGTGTTCGTCGCCCTGCCGGCGGACAACGAGGTCACGCTGCCGATCTTCGAGACGGTCCTCAACGGGATCACGATCGTCGGCTCGATCGTCGGGACGCGCAAGGAGCTGCGCGAGGTCTTCGAGCTGCACGCCGCCGGGCGCACGCGGGTGATCCGCGAGACGCGCTCGCTCGACGACGTCAACGATGCGATCGCCGACCTCGACGCTGGGCGCGTCGCGGCACGGATCGTGTTCGTGCCCTGAGGATCGAGGCTAGGACGGGGTCGTCCGGCGCAGCACCATGAGCGCGACGTCGTCGCGCAGCGGGCCGTCGACGCGGCCCAGCGCGAGCACGAGCCGGTCGACGAGCGCCTGCGCGCTCGCCTGCGGCGTTCCCGCGATCAGGTCGGCGAGGCGCTGCTCGTCGATGTGGACCCCGTCGATGGCGGTGTCGAGGATGCCGTCGCTGTAGACGACGATCGCGTCGCCGGCGTCCAGGCGCACCACGCAGGTGCGGAACTCGGGCTGCTCGATGACGCCGAGGATCGTGCCGTGCGCGGGCGCGACCTCGACCCCGCCGTCCGCACGGATGACCAGCGGGGGCGGGTGTCCGGCGACGGCGAGCGCGATCACGGCCGCGCCGTCGCTGAGGTCGATCTGCCCGTAGACCGCGGTGCAGGTCTGCATCTCGTCCGCGCCCTCGATCAGGAGGGCGTCGTTGAGGTCCGAGAGGATCGCGTCGGGCCGCTCGCGGAGCATCGCCGCGGTGCGCATCGTGTAGCGCGCGAGCGACGTCAGCGAGGCTGCCTCGGGCCCCTTGCCGCAGACGTCGCCCAGGAAGAAGCCCGACCGGCCGCCCGCGAGCGGGAAGAGGTCGTAGAAGTCGCCCCCGACCTCCTCGATCGCGAACGGCTCGTAGTGCACGGCGACGTCGATGCCTGCGACGTCCGGCAGCCGCGGGGGCGACAGGCTGCGCTGGAGCGTGCGCGCCAGTGCCTCGGCGCGATGCTGGTGACGCTGGGCGCGGTCGCGGCGGCGCTGCTCGTCGCGCACCTCGGCCACCAGCGCCTCGAGATCCTCGCGCGCGTCGAGGCGCTCGAGCTCCGCGTCCCGGCGGTCGCGCGCGGCGGCCTCGCGGTCACGGGCGGAGAGCTCGCGCTGGCGCGCCGCCTGGGCGCGACGCCGCACGGCGCGCTTGCGCTGCCCGGCGCCGCGGACGACGACCTCGGCGCCGGTCAGCGCGCGGTCGTCCTCGTCGCGCTGGGAGGCAGCGTCGAGATCGGCCATCTCGATGCCGCGCAGCTCGGCGGCCTCGTCGCGCTCGCGCGCCGCCACATCGCGCTCCTCGGCGAGCTGGTCGCGGAGCGCCGCGGCGTCCAGGCGCGCCTGGGCCGGGCGGTCGCGGTGGGCGCCGAGCGGGTCGTGGACGGCCGCCCCCGAGGGGGCGACGCGCTCCTGATGTCCCTCGGCCACCCCGTCCACGGGGTGCTCGCCTGACTGTAGGCCGGCCACGGTGGGCCTCCACACGGCTGAGCGGCGAGTCTCGGAGATCCCCGCGCCCATCCACTCGACCAGGCAACCCTAGCGCGCCCTTGCAGCGCTCGCCCGGCGCTAACGTTCGCCGGGTGCGCCGGCTCGTCGCCGTGGTGGTGGGAGCGGCCGTCATCGCGGCGGTCGCGCTCGGTGGGGCAAGCGCGCCGGCGGCCTGCATCGCGACCGTGCGCCTGCACGCCATCGGCTACGTGGGAACGGAGTTCGAGCGACTGCCCGCGCGCCGCGGGGTCGTGCGCGGCGGCGTCGTGCCCGGCTGCGACGACACGATCCCGGCTGCATCGGAGCCCGATCGCCCGATCGCGCTGCGGGCGCTGAAGGGCGTGCCGTCGCGGGTCGCGGTGGCGCGGCCGGGCTCGTCGCCGGACGCCTACCTCGCGCCCGGCTTCCTCCTCGGGCTGCGCGCGCACCCGCTGCATGCCGACGCCCGGCCCCAGCGCCCGAGCGCGCTCTTCGGGTGCTCGGCGCGGTCGGTGCTTCGCGGGCGCCTGCGATCGCAGCCGGGCGCCGGCGCGGGCTTCGTGCTCGTGGCGGGCGGGCGCCGGATCGACGTCGCGGTGCGGGCCTCCACGCGGATGCGCACGACCCGCGTCGCGGGCGTGCCGTACCTGGCCGGGCACGAGCGCCTCGAGGTCCGCGGCTGCCGCTCGGCGTCGGGCCGGGCGATCGCGGCCTTCAGCATCCGGCGCCTGGCGCCGATGTCATGAGCGTGCGCAGGCGCCGACGCGACGAGCCCGAGGACGAGCGCCCGGTCGACGACCGCGCGTGGTCGTCGCGCTCGAACATGCACGCCCGCGACGCCGCCGGCAGGGATCTCGTCCGCTTCACCCCGCTGCCGGCCGAGACCGGCCCGACCTGGGCGCCCGACCGGCTGTCGATCTGGCCGGTCGAGGGCGGGCGCTTCGGGATCGACGCGCACTACCACGGCGCGACCGGCGCGCAGCGCGCCGAGCACCAGGTGACCCGCCTCGCCGAGGCCGGCCTGGTGGCGGCCGTCCGCGAGGGACCGGAAGACGGTGCGACGCTGCGCCTCGGCCCGCTCGCCCACCAGGCCGCATGGCTGGCGCTCGAGGCCTTCCTCGGCGGCCCGCTGGACGTCGATCCCTGAGCGAATTAACCGTCGCGTGCGCCCGCATGAGCGCGTAGGCTGCGCGCAACCAGGGGTTCGATCGAGGGTGGGGGAGGACAGGATGTCCGCATCGAGAATGTTCGCGCGCCGCGCGCTGACCGCGACGCTGATGGTCGTCGCCACGGTGCTCGTCGTCGCGCCGGTTGCGTCGGCGATCGTCGAGAACGCCCTCGCCACCGATGTCGAAGCGACGGCCGGCACGCCGTTCTCCGGGGAGGTCGCGACGTTCACGAGCGTCAACCCGAACACGCCGGACTTCAGCGCAACCATCGACTGGGGCGACGGCTCGCCAGTGGACGTCGGCACGGTCGTATCCCTCGGCCTCGACCCGATCAACACCGAGCAGACGCTCTACCGCGTCGACGGGACCCACACCTATCCCGCGGCCGGCCAGTTCTTCACCACGATCGCGATCACGGAGGTCGAGAACACGCCGGTCGTCGTCGAGGGCGTCGCGACCGTCGCTGCCGCACCGCCACCGCCGCCGCCGCCACCACCGCCGCCGCCGCCGCGCGGACGTGCCGCCGCCGCCGCCGCCGCCGGCCGCGGTCGTGCCGCCCACGCCCCCGGCGGTCCTGTCGGCAGGCTTCTCGCCGCCGCCGCGGCTCGGGCGCCTCACGGTCCTGCGGATCCGCTCCTCGTCGGGCAACGCGCCGGTCGGCGGCTACGCGGTCAACCTCGGCGAGGGCGGCGGGCGCCTCGGCGCGGCGGCCTGCAGCCTGCTCCCGCCGCTCGCAGACGACCCGCTGAACCCGTTCCTCGCCGGGGTGCCGGGCACGTTCGGGGTCAGCTATACGTTCCGCAAGAGCGGCCGGCACACGGTCACCGTGACCGTCTTCAACGGTCTCTGCAGCGATGAGCGGCAGACGACGAGCACGATCGGCGTCAGCGTCGGCGGCGCGAACTCCGGTCCCGGCCAGGCGGCCTCCGCCGCGGCCCTGCGGCCGGCGGGCGGGCTGATCGCAGGCACCGCCCAGGCCGCGGCCTGCGGCGACGACCTCACGGTCCCCGACGACGCCACCGCCGCCGTCGTGGCCGCGGCGGCCACCTGCCTCGTCAACGGCGAGCGCGCCGACGCCGGCCTGCCCGCGCTGGCGGTCGACACGCGCCTGCTGACGTCCGCGACGGCGCACACCCGCGCGATGATCGACGGGCGCTTCTTCCTGCACCAGGGACCGGCCGAGCCCGACCTCGGCGCGCGCGGCGCGAGCGCCGGCTACCGCGCCGGGATGGGCGAGAACATCGGCTACGGCGTCGGTGCGCTGTCGACCGCGAGCGCGATGGTCGACGCTTGGATGAACAGCCCGCCGCACCGCGCGAACATCCTCGACCCGCGCTTCCGGGGCATCGGCATGGTCGTCGTCGCCAACGCGCCGACCGGTGCCAGCACGCCGGGTGCGACGTACACGACGAACTTCGGCACCGAGGTGCCCACGAGCGCCCCGCCGCCCGCGGCCACGGGACCCAAGCCGACGGTCAAGGCGACGTTCTCGCCGACCGCCTTCCGCGCCGCCGCCTCCGGGCCGTCGGAGTCGCCCGCCGGGCCGGGCGCGCGCATCTCCTACACGCTGAGCCGGGCGTCGAACGTCGTCTTCACCGTGCAGCGCCGGCTCGCCGGCCGCCGCGCCGGCAAGCGCTGCGTCGCGCCGCGGCCCTCCAACCGCCGGGCCCGGGCCTGCGCGCGCACCCGGCGCCTCGGGGCCTTCCGGGTCCAGGGCACCGCCGGCCTCAACCGCCTGCGCTTCAGCGGCCGGATCAACGGGCGCCGCCTCGCGCCGGGCGCCTACCAGCTCGTCGTCGTCGCCAGCGACGCGGCCGGCAAGGCCTCCAGCCCCAAGACGCTGCGCTTCCGGATCCTGCGGGGCCGCTGATGGGGCGGCTGCTGCTGGTCCTCGTCGCGCTCGCGCTGCTGCCCACCGCTGCGCTCGCGGGCAACATCCGCGGCGGCTTCAGCGCCGAGTCGCTGACGGGCTCGATCGCCGACGACACGATCACGGGGGAGAGCGGCAACGACCGGCTGCTCGGCCTCGGCGGCAGCGACAAGCTCTACGGCGGCACCGGCGACGACACGATCCAGGGCGGCGACGGCCCCGACGCGATCGACGGCAACGACGGCAACGACCACATCGACGGCGGGCCCGGCGACGACATCATCTTCGAGGTCGGCTTCGGCGACGACGAGCTCGCCGGCGGCGACGGCGACGACAACATCTCCGGCGGCCGCGGCCGCGACCGGATCCTCGGCGGCCCCGGCAACGACACGATCTCCGGCGGCTCGGCCCCCGACGTCGTCGACTGCGGCGAGGGCGACGACATCGTCTACGTCACGAGCACCGCCGAGCAGACGCCCAACTGCGAGACGGTCCTGCGCGAGCGCAAGGTCGCGACGCGCAAGTGCATCCAGGGCGGCACCCCGCACGACGACCCCAACGTCCTCGGGACCGAAGGCGCGGACACCTGCCGCGGCGGCGACGGCGACGACCACATCGAGGGCGCCGGCGGCAACGACCGGCTCTTCGGCGGCAACGGCAACGACATCATCGAGGGGCGCAAGGGCGACGACCAGGAGGAGGGCGGCCCCGGCGACGACATCATGCAGGGCGGCCGCGGCACCGACGTGATGCGTGGGGGCGGCGGCGACGACGAGATCACCGGCGGCTTCGGCGTCGACGTCATGGACGGCGGCCCCGGCAACGACGTCATCATCGCCCGCGGCGGCGGCGGCGACACGGTCCGCTGCGGCGCCGGCCGCGACACCGTCTTCTACGACAGCAAGGACCGGCTGATCGGCTGCGAGGTCAAGAAGCGCAAGTGAGGGCTCGGCGGCCGCGGCGGGTCCGGCGCCGGCGACCGGCAGCGATGAGAGAACGGGTCGGGCCCCGCGGCGTTCCTGCGGGCGGTGTTTGTCAGCTGGATAGCGGATAGCGCTATCAAGCTGACACGCTGGTCGCCCCGGCGAACGAACCCGCTCCCTTATCGATGCCGTCCAGCCGACGCCCGCGCGCGTCTCGGCGCCCGGGCCGGGCGCCACCTGAGCCCCCCCACCCTCAGCGCATTCTCAGCCGGACCCCAGCCACCTCGCGCAGACGCGCAGGACAGTGCGTCCATGCCCTCCGCCGCGCCCTCGCCCCGCCTCGCTCCCCGGCCCGGCCCGGCGCCGGCGCGGGTCGACGTCGTCGTCCCGGTCTACAACGAGCAGGAGGTCCTGGCCCGCTCGATCCGCCGGCTGCACGACCACCTCACCGACCACATGCCGTTTGCCTGGCGGATCGTCATCGCCGACAACGCGAGCACCGACCAGACGCCGCAGATCGCCGCCGCGCTGGCCGCCGACCTCCCCGGCGTGCGGGCGATCGAGCTGCCGCTGAAGGGCCGCGGCCGGGCGCTGCGGGCCGCCTGGCTGGGCAGCGACGCCGAGGTCGTCTGCTACATGGACGTCGACCTCTCGACCGACCTGCGCGCGCTGCTGCCGCTCGTCGCGCCGCTCGTCTCGGGCCACAGCGACATCGCGATCGGGACGCGCCTGCACCGCGGCTCGCAGGTCGTACGCGGCGCCCGCCGCGAGTTCATCTCGCGCGCCTACAACCACCTGCTGCGCGTCACGCTCGGCGCCCGCTTCTCCGACGCCCAGTGCGGCTTCAAGGCGATGCGCGCCAGCGCTGCCCGCCGGCTGCTGCCGGCGGTCCGCGACGAGGCCTGGTTCTTCGACACCGAGCTGCTGATGGCCGCCCAGCGCGAGGGGCTGCGCATCCACGAGGTGCCCGTCGACTGGATCGACGATCCCGACTCGCGCGTCGACATCCTCCACACGGCGCTGGAGGACCTGCGCGGCATCGCGCGCCTGCTCGCCGCCGCACGCCTGACGCGCTTTCTCGCGATCGGCACCGTCTCGACGCTCGCCTACGCGCTGCTGTTCGTCGCGCTGCGCGGGCCGCTCGGCGCCGGGGCGGCCAACGCGACCGCGCTCGCGCTGACCGCGATCGCCAACACGCAGGCCAACCGCCACTTCACCTTCGGCCTGCGCGGGCGTGAGGCGCTGCTGCGCCAGCACGCGATGGGCGCGGTCGTCTACGTCCTGACGCTCGCGCTCACGAGCGGCGCGCTGCTCGTCCTGCACGCGCTCGACGCGCGACCGTCGCGGCCGGTCGAGCTCGCGGTGCTGATCGGCGCGAGCATCTGCGCGACCGTGACGCGCTTCGTCGCGCTGCGCAGCTGGGTCTTCGCCCGCCGCGCCCGCCGCGCGCTCGCACCGGCGGTCAGCGCGATGGCGGGGATCGGCGGCTAGGTTGCGCCCGGCGGGCGGCGGGTAGCCCCGAGCGGGTGTCGAACCCCCGCGCGCGATCTCTGGACCGCCGTCCATATGGCCTGCACCCCGATGGTTTCACCCTGCATGGAGTGATCGCCCGGCGCTCATCGAAGTCCCCCGCCGTGATGGCGGTCAGCGCGCGCTTCGGCCGCGACCTCGAGGCCTGCATCGCGCAGATCGGGCGGATCGTCGCGCAGGCGCGCGAGCGCGGCGCCGCGCTCGTCGTGCTGCCCGAGTCGGCGCTGGGCGGCTACCTCTACGAGCCGCAGGTGCCGGGCGCGCCGGTCGCCTGCGCGCCGCCGCCCGCGCTGCGCCGTGACGGCGAGGAGATCGCCCGCATCGCGCGGATGGCGGGCGACGTCGTGGTCTGCGTCGGCTACACGGAGGCGGCGCCCGGCGGTCCCTACTCCAGCGCGGCCTGCGTCAACGGCGACGGCATCCTCGGCCATCACCGCAAGGTCCACCTGCCGGTCGGCGAGCGCCACGCCTTCAACGCCGGCGACGGCTTCGCCGCGTTCGACACGCCGATCGGCCGGATCGGGATGCTCGTCTGCTACGACAAGACGTTCCCCGAGGCCGCCCGCCAGCTGGCGCTCGACGGCGCCGGGCTGATCGCCTCGCTGTCGGCCTGGCCGGTCTGCCGCGTCGACCCCGCGACCTGGACGCGCCGCGACGTGCAGGTGCGCCATTTCAACCTGCTCGACCAGACCCGGGCGCTGGAGAACCAGGTCGTCTGGGTCTCCTCCAACCAGGTCGGCCGCTTCGGCCGGCTGCGCTTCGCGGGCCAGGCGAAGGTCGTCGACCCGCGCGGTCGCGTGCTCGCCCGGACCGGCAGCCGCGCCGGCAGCGCGCTGGCGCGCGTCGACGCGCCGAGCGTCGTGGCGGCCGCCCGCGACCGCCTCTCCTACCTCGACGACCGCCGGCCGAATGCCTACGCCGAACGGATGACCGCCTAGCCATGTGCGGGATCGCCGCCGCATACGGCCCGCATCCGGCGGGCGAGGTCGAGCGGATGCTCGGCCGGCTCACCCACCGCGGGCCCGACGACGAGGGCGAGGTCAGCGTCGGCGACGCCTGGCTCGGCCACCGCCGGCTGTCGATCGTCGACGTCGACGGCGGGCGCCAGCCGTTCGTCAACGAGGCCGGCGACGTCTGGCTCGTCGGCAACGGCGAGGTCTACAACCACGAGCAGGTCCGCCGCACCCTCGCGCCGGGGCGCTTCACGACGCGCTCGGACAACGAGGTCGCGCTGCACCTGCTCGACGAGCGCGGGCCGTCGGCGCTCGACGAGCTCGAGGGCATGTTCGCGTTTCTCGTCGCCGGCGACGACGGCAGCTTCATCGCCGCCCGCGACCCGGTCGGCATCAAGCCGCTGTACTGGGCGCGGCGCGACGGCCGCGTGCGCTTCGCGTCCGAGATCGCCGCCTTCGCCGCGGAGTGGATGCCGCACGTCGAGGCCTTTCCGCCGGGCTGTCACTGGACGCCGGAGGGCGGCCTGGAGCGCTACGCCAGCGCCGTGCCGCTCAACGGCGACGGCGCGCCCGCCGCCCGCGCCGTCTGGAGCCCGGACGCCGAGCCGCCCGACGAGGCGCTGAGCGCCACGCGCGACGCGCTCGTCGCCTCGGTCGCGCGCCAGATGATGGGCGACGTCCCCGTCGGCGTCTTCCTCTCCGGCGGCCTGGACTCGGCGATCGTCGCCGCGATCGCCGCCCGCCACCTGGCCCAGGTCGGCGAGCGCCTGCAGACCTTCGCCGTCGGCACCGACGACAGCGAGGACCTCGCGGCCGCGCGCGTCGTCGCCCGCCACATCGGCAGCGACCACCACGAGCGCGTCTACGACGCCGCCGAGGCCGTCCGCGCCCTGCCCGACGTCGTGCGCGCGATCGAGCACTTCGACCCCTCGCTCGTGCGCAGCGCGGTGCCGAACTTCCTGCTCGCCGAGATGACGGCCCAGCACGTCAAGGTCGTGCTCACCGGCGAGGGCGCCGACGAGCTCTTCGCCGGCTACGAGTACCTGCGCGAGTTCGGCGACGCGATGTCCCTGCAGGGCGAGCTGATGCGCACGGTCCACGGCCTGCACAACCTCAACCTCCAGCGCTGCGACCGCGTCACGATGGCCCACGGCCTGGAGGCGCGCGTGCCGTTCCTCGACCGCCAGGTGATCGCGTTCGCGTTCGGCCTGCCGATGGCCTGGAAGCTGTCGGCGCCCGGCGAGCTCGAGAAGCGCCTGCTGCGGCGCGCCTTCGAGGGCTGGATCCCCGACGAGATCCTCTGGCGCGTGAAGGCCGAGTTCGGCGACGGCAGCGGCGCCAAGGACGTGCTCACGCGCGTCGTCGAGGAGGCGATCAGCGAGGAGGAGTTCGAGCACGAGCGCCACGCCGTCGACCCGCCGCTGCGCACGCGCGAGGAGCTCGCCTACCACCGCATCTTCGCCGAGCACCTGCCGGGCGTGCGCCCGGAGCTGACGCTCGGGCGCTTCGCGACGGCGTAGGGGGCTCGCGCGGCCGCCGTCGTCCTGTTCTGGGGTCGCAGGGCGACCCTAGGGCAGGACGACGCGGGCAAAGTGGCCCTCGCATCAGCCACCGCACCCCGAGCCCTTCCTTCATCGCTGCCGTTCGCCCACGCCGGCGCGGCCGCGCGCCAACGAGCCCAAGCAGGGCCGAGGCGGCGCCTAGTGGCCGAGCTCCCCCGGAGGCCCCGGCACGCCGAGCTCCTCCGCCACCGCCCAGGCGTCGCGGCCGACGAACGAGACGATCCGGTCGCCCTCGAAGCGGCACTCGACGCCGACCTCCGCCTCCAGGCTCTGGTCTCCGCGGTGCGCGACGAGGCGCACGAACGCGATGACGCGGTCGCCGTCGTCGACCGCGTCCTCGACGTCCATCTCGAACGAGTCCCAGTCGTCGTGGAGCTCCTCGTACCAGCGCGTCATCCCGTCGATGCGCTCGTAGACGTGGCGGCTGTAGAGCACCCCGAGCACCGGCTCGAACACGATGCCCGGGTCGAGCGTCTCCAGCATCGCCGGGAGGTCGCAGCCCGTGAACGCCGCGTAGAAGCGCCGGACGACGTCGGTGCGCGTGGTGGTCGCGTTCACCCCCACATGACACCAGATCGGCGCACGTGCCGGTCGCGGTCGACCGCGCGCGCGTTACAACGCATTTCGGTGAATCAGGGCGCCTGGAACACGCTGCCCGGCGCGCCTTCGCGCGGCGGGTTGCGCTCCAGCCACTCGCGCGCCTTCGGCCCGGCCTCGCGCGCGATCGCCGCCCAGTCCGAGCCCTGCGGCGCACGCTCGATCACGCCGAGCGCGGCCAGCGTGCGGACGATCGACTCCAGCGGCCTACTGGCGTAGCTCCAGGGCTCCGGCAGGCGGTCGCCGAGGGACGCCTGGGCGACCCACTCGACGAGGTGGCGGTCCTTCGCCGAGACCTCGCGGGGAAGCTGACGGGGCTTAGTCAAGCGCTCCGGCCGGCAGCACGAAGCGCGACGGCGAGCGCTCCTCGGCCGCGCCGACCGCGTCGGTGCGCATGCCGTGCAGCCCGCGGCGCGCGGATGCCTTGCTCACAATGGCCTCGGGCTGGCCGCCATGGGCGACGATCCACGTCATGACGTCGTCGGAGCCGGTGCCCTCGGCGACGATCGCCGCGCGTTCGATGACCGTGCCGCCGGAGGGATGAGCTCGGGCCAGCCGGGTGACGATGATTCGGATGGCGTCGTCTTCCATTCGTCCACGGTAGTCGTTTCGGCGGCCGGCGGCGACCGGCTTAACGGTTTTGCTCAGCCGCTGTAGGCGACCGGCGCGGTGCTCGCCGGATCGGCGGCGGGCTCCGCGCGGCAGGCGCGCATGAGCAGCACCGGCAGCTCGGTCGCGCGCAGCACGGCGTCCGACGTCGAGCCGATCAGCGCGTGGTGCAGGCGGCCGTGGCCGTGGGCGCCCATCACGATGAGGTCGCAGCCGACCTCGCCGGCGGTCTCGACGATCGCCTTCGCCGGGCGCCCGCGGGCGATCCGCGTCTCGACGCCGACGTCGGCGGGCAGCGCGTCGACGGCACGGCGCAGGATCCGCGCGTAGGCGTCGTCGGTCTCGGCCGGGGAGGGGGCGACCGCGCCCGGGTTGGCCACCTGCGGCGGCGCCGTCGGCACGACGGTCAGGGCGATCAGGCGGGCGTGCTGGTCGCGCGCCAGCGAGGCGGCGTGGCGCAGCGCGGCGGCGGCGTCGGCGGAGCCGTCGAGGGCGACGAGGATCGTGCGGTAGTGGCCCACGCTCGTGCGATGTTCCTAGACGGTGTCGACGGCGAGCGCGCCGGCACGCTCGTCGGCCGTCCCGCCGGGTCGGGGGACCGCGAGGCTCGCGAGCGCCGCGAGGCCGCAGGCGGCGGCGGCGACGACGAAGGCGATCGTGAAGCCGTGCTCGGTGGGCAGGGCGGAGCCGACGACGGTCGCGGCGATGACGCTCGCGCCGATCTGGCTGCCGACCGACCCCCCCAGCGTTCGCATGACGGTGTTCATACCCGTGGCGACGGCGGTCTGGTCGGGACGGACCGCCTCGACGATCAGGTTCGCCAGCGACGCGAACGCCAGGCCGATGCCGAGGCCCAGCAGCGCGGAGCCGACGTAGAAGTCCCACGGGTCGTCGTGCGCGACGGCGAGGAAGGCGAACGCCGCGCAGGTCGCCAGCGAGCCGAGGATCAGCGGCACGCGCGAGCCGACGCGGTTGGCGAGCCGGCCGGCGAGCGGGCTGACCACGAGCATCATCAGCGTCGAGGGCAGCAGGAACAGCCCGGCCTGCGTGACCGACGCGCTGAAGCCGTAGCCCGCGGAGCTGTCGGTCTCGGTGAAGACCGGGATCAGGACGAACGAGCTGTACATGCCCGCGCCGACGAGGAACGCGGCGGCGTTGACGGTCCAGACGCCGCGGACGCGCATCATCGTCATGTCGACGAGCGGCTCGTCGGCGCGCTGCTCGTTGGCGATCCACAGCACGAGCAGCACGACCGCCGCCGCGAAGAGGCCGAGGATGCGGGCGTCGAGCCAGCCCCAGGTGGAGCCCTCGCTGATGGCGACCAGCAGCGCCACGAGCCAGGCCGACAGCAGTGCGGCGCCGCCCCAGTTGACGCGCCCCGGCGCCTTGATCGGCGACTCCGGCACGAAGAAGACGGTCCCGATCGTTGCGACGACGACGAAGAAGAGGGGGAACCAGAAGAGCCAGTGATAGGACAGCGCTTCGACGATCGGCCCGGCCAGCACGATCCCCAGGCCCGCGCCGATGCCCAGGATCGCCGAGATCATCGCGATCCCGGTCGCGACGCGCTCGCGCGGGAACTCGTCGCGGATGATCCCGAAGGCGAGCGGGAAGATCGCGCCGCCGCCGCCCTGGATGACGCGCGCGGCGATCAGGACGTTGATGTTCGTCGCCAGCGCCGCCAGCAGCGTGCCCGCGCCGAGGATCGCCAGCGAGCAGATGAGCGTGCGCTCCTTGCCGAACATGTCGCCCAGGCGCCCGATGATCGGCGTGAGCACCGAGGCCGCGAGCAGGTAGGCCGTCAGCACCCACGTGACCGACGTGGGGGAGGCGTGCAGGTCGCGCTGGATCTCGGGCAGCGCGGGGGCGACGAGCGACTGCAGGAGGGCGAAGGTGACCGCCGCGAGCGCGAGCGCGGCGAACGTCAGGCCGTAGTGCTGGCGGGGAGCCGCAGGAGCCGTGCTAATGTCACCAGGTGATGTCATCACGCGCTGACAACGGTAGCACGGTCACCGCCCGCCGCCGCCACGACGCGCAGGCCAGCCGCGGCGCGCTGCTGGCCGCCGCCGGCGCGCTCTTCGACGAGCGCGGCTACGACGCCGCCACCGTCCGCGAGATCGGCGAGCGCGCCGGCGTCGACCCCGCCCTGATCGCGCGCTACTTCGGTGGCAAGGAGGGCCTCTACCTCGCGACGCTGCAGCAGGACGGCCGCCCGAGCATGCCGACCGACCCCTCGCAGGTGCTCGAGTGCATGCTCAGCCGCTCCGAGCAGCGCGGCATCGGCCCGGTGCCGCTGGCGATGGTCAGCCCGACGCTGACCGATCCGATGCGCGAGCAGGTCGCCGAGATCCTCGACCGCCGCGTCGTCGGCCCGGTCGCCGCCGAGCTCGACGAGCGCGGCGTCCCGGACGCGCGGCTGCGCGCGGAGATCCTCGTCGCCACCGCCGCCGGCATCGCGCTGACGCGCGCCGGCGGCGCGCTGCCGGGGCTGACGGCGGCGTCGCTGGACGACCTCCTGGCGCTGCTCGAGCCGCTCGTCGACGCGCTGCAGCAGCGCGGAGGCTGATGAGCGCCGCGCCCGCCGGCGGCGCAGCGGCCCCGCTGACCGGGCGCGCGCTGGCGCCCATCTTCGGCGCGCTGATGCTCGGCATGTTCCTCGCCGCCCTGGACCAGACGATCGTGTCGACGGCGCTGCCGACGATCGTCGGCGACCTCGGCGGCCTGGAGCACCTCTCGTGGGTCGTGACCTCCTACCTGCTCGCGACGACGGCGTCGACGCCGCTCTACGGCAAGCTCGGCGACATGTACGGGCGCAAGCCCGTGTTCCTCGCCGCGATCCTGATCTTCCTCGCCGGCTCGATGCTCTCCGGGCTGAGCCAGACGATGGGCCAGCTCGTGGCCTTCCGCGCGCTGCAGGGGATCGGCGCCGGCGGCCTGATGGTCGGCGCGCAGGCGATCATCGCCGACATCGTCCCGCCGCGCGAGCGGGGCCGCTACATGGGCCTGATCGGCTCGGTCTTCGCGGTCGCGTCGATCGCCGGGCCGCTGCTCGGCGGCTTCCTCGTCGAGTCGATCTCCTGGCGCTGGGTCTTCTACGTGAACATGCCGGTCGGCGCGATCGCGGTGCTCGTCGTCGCGACGCGCCTGCACTTGAAGGTGCCCGCGCAGCGCCACACGATCGACTACCGCGGCGCGACCCTGCTGACCGCCGGCGTCAGCGCGCTGATCCTCGTCACGACGTGGGGCGGCAACGAGTACGCGTGGGGCTCGCCGCAGGTGCTCGGCCTCGCGGCCGCCGGCGTCGCGCTGCTCGTCGCCTTCGTGCGCCAGGAGCGGCGCGCGCCCGAGCCGATCATCCCGCTGAGCCTGTTCCGTTCGCGCGTCTTCAGCGTCGCGAGCGCGATGGGCTTCGTCATCGGCCTGGCGCTGTTCGGCGCGGTGATCTTCATCCCGCTGTTCCTGCAGCTCGTCTACGGGCTGAGCCCGACGAGCTCGGGTCTGCGGATGCTGCCGCTGATGGCCGGGCTGCTGGCGGCGAGCATCCTCGGCGGGCGCGCGATCACCCGGATCGGGCGCTACAAGATCTTTCCGATCACGGGCACGGCGATCACGACCGTCGGGCTGTTCCTGCTGTCGCGCCTGGAGGTCGGCACGCCGCCCTGGGTGGCGTCGGTCTACATGCTCGTCCTCGGCGTGGGCCTCGGCCTCGTGATGCAGGTGCTCGTCCTGATCGTCCAGAACGACGCGCCGGCGCGCGACGTCGGCGTCGCCACCTCCACGTCGACCTTCTTCCGGTCGATGGGCGGCTCGCTCGGCGTCGCGCTGTTCGGGGCGATCTTCGCGTCGCGCCTGGCGAGCGAGCTGACGTCGCTGCCGGCGGCCGCGGCCGCTCGCCTGTCGGGTGGCATCAACGTCTCGCCGGTCGAGGTCCACGCGCTGCCGCCCGGCGTCCGCCACGACTTCCTGGTGGCGTTCGTCGACGCGCTGCAGCCGGTGTTCCTCGTCGGCGCCGGGCTGACGGCGGTCGCCTTCGCGCTGTCCTGGTTCCTGCGCGAGGTGCCGCTGCGCTCGGGGGTCGCAGCCGAGGCCGACGACGTCGGCGCCGAGGTCGCGGCCGAGCCCGCGGTCGTCCTCTAGCCCTCCGCCAGCTGGCGCAGCAGCTCGACGCTGCGGTGCAGCGTCGCGCGGTCGTCGGCGTCGAGGTCGTCGGCGATCTGGCGCGCGAGCCAGCCCTCGCGGTCGCGGCGGTCGGCCTGCAGCGTCGCGAGGCCCGCGGGCGTCAGCGAGACGAGCGCGCGGCGGCCGTCGGCGGGATCGGGGCGGCGGCTGACCATGCCGGCCGCCTCGAGGTCGGCGACGGTCTGCGCCATCGACTGCGGGCGCACGCGCTCGGCGGCCGCGAGATCGCTGACGCCCATCGGCCCCTTGCGGTCCAGCCGGCCGAGCACCATCCCCTGCGAGAGCGGGAAGCGGTGCTGGGCGCGCAGGCGGCGCACGAGCTGGCCGAGCACGACGCGCAGCTCGCTGGCGAGGAGGGCGGGATCGTCGGGGGCGTCGGGCATGCGGGCGCAACCGTATGACTTCGGCGGCAGGTCGTGCCTGAAAGAGTTATGCAGGCTACCTGTAGAATATGACCGGTGGCAACGCTTTCCGAGCACGCGCCGGGCGACCTCGCCGCCGGCGCGGCACCCGACCGCTACAAGTGGATCGCGCTGTCCAACACGACCCTCGGGATCCTGCTCGCGACGCTCGACGCGTCGATCACGATCATCGCGATGCCGGACATCTTCCGCGGCATCCACCTCGACCCGCTGGCGCCCGCGAACAGCTCCTACCTGCTGTGGATGATCCTCGGCTACCTCGTCGTGTCGAGCGTGCTGATCGTCAGCCTCGGGCGCCTGGGGGACATGTTCGGCCGCGTCCGGACCTACAACCTCGGCTTCGTCATCTACACCGTCGCCTCGCTGCTGCTGACGATCTGCTGGCTGCAGGGGACGGCGGGCGCGCTGTACCTCATCGGCTTCCGCGTCGTGCAGGGGATCGGCGCGGCCTGCATCCTCGCCAACTCGGCGGCGATCCTGACCGACGCCTTCCCCGCCAACCAGCGCGGCATGGCGCTGGGCATCAACAACATCGTCGGCGTCAGCGGGATGTTCGTCGGGCTCGTGCTCGGCGGGCTGCTGGCGCCGATCGACTGGCGCCTGGTGTTCCTCGTCTCGGTGCCGGTCGGGCTGTTCGGGAGCGTCTGGGGCTACCTCAAGCTCGAGGAGCGCAGCCGGCCGCGGCGGGCGAAGGTCGACTGGTGGGGCAACGTCACGTTCGCGCTCGGCCTCGTGCTCGTGATGGTCTCGGTGACCTACGGCATCCGCCCCTACGGCGAGCAGGCGACCGGCTGGGGCAGCCCGCGCGTGCTCGCGCTGCTCGTCTCCTCGCTCGCCTGCTTCGTCGCCTTCGTGATCGTCGAGCGGCGCGTGCCCGAGCCGATGTTCCGCCTGCCGCTGTTTCGCATCCGCGCCTTCACCGCCGGCACGCTGTCGACCTTCCTCGCCGCGCTCGCCCGCGGCGGCCTGATGTTCATGCTGATCATCTGGCTGCAGGGCATCTGGCTGCCCCAGCACGGCTACGACTTCACCGACACGCCGCTGTGGGCGGGGATCTCGATGCTGCCGCTGACGATCGGGCTGCTGCTGGCGGGGCCGACCTCGGGCTGGCTGTCGGACCGCTTCGGCGCGCGCTACTTCGCCACCGGCGGGATGCTGCTGTCGGCGCTGAGCTTCGGCGGCCTCATGCTGCTGCCGACGAACTTCCCCTACCTCGCGTTCGCCGTGATCCTGTTCCTCAACGGGGTCGGCATGGGGCTGTTCGCCTCGCCCAACCGCGCCGCCGTGATGAACAGCCTGCCCGCGGGCGACCGCGGCGCCGGCGGCGGCATGAACCAGACCTTCCAGAACTCCGCCCAGGTGCTCTCGCTCGGGGTCTTCTTCACGCTGATGATCATCGGCCTGGCGGCGAGCCTGCCGCACGCGCTGAGCAGCGGCCTGGAGGCGCACGGCCTGCCCGCGGCGACCGCCGACCACGTCGCGAGCCTGCCGCCGGTATCGATCCTGTTCGCCGCCTTCCTCGGCTACAACCCGATTCAGCAGCTCGTCGGCAGCGACGCGCTGAACCTCCTGCCGGCGTCCGACCACGCGACGCTGACCGGCAGCTCGTTCTTCCCGCAGCTCATCTCGGGGCCGTTTCACACCGGCCTGCAGGCGGCGTTCGCGTTCGCGATCACCGCCTGCCTCATCGCCGCCGCCGCGTCGTGGATGCGCGGCGGCCGGCTCGACGACCAGGAGGAAGCGCATGCAGGTTGAGTGGTACGGCCAGTCGGCGTTCCGGCTGACGGCGCCCGAGGGCGTCGTGTTCATCGACCCGTTCGGCGACATGTCGGGAATCGCCGCGCGCGGCCTGCATTTCGACTACCCGCCGATCGCGGGCGTCGCCGCCGACCTGCTGCTCGTCACCCACGAGCACCGCGACCACAACGCCGTCGGCGCGATCGACGGCGACCCGCCGATCCTGCGCTCGACCGCGGGCCGGCTGGCGTCGCCGCTCGGCGACGTGCTTGCCGTCGCCTCCGAGCACGACACCGCGGCCGGGACCGAACGCGGGCCCAACACGATCTTCGTCTTCGACCTCGGCGGCCTGCGCGTCGCGCACTTCGGCGACTTCGGCCAGGCGGCGCTGCGCGACGAGCAGGCGGCCGCGATCGGGCCCGTCGACCTCGCCTTCCTGCCGGTCGGCGGCGGCCCGACGATCGGCGGCGAGCTGGCGGCCGCGATCGCCGGGCGGATCGGGGCGCGCTGGGTCGTGCCGATGCACTACCGGACCGCGCGGATCGACTTCCTCCAGGACGCCGGCGACTTCCTCGACCGCGTCGCGGAGGTCCACCGCAGCGGCACGACGAGCTTCGACACGGACGCGCTGCCCGCCGGCAGCGCACCGCTGGCGGTCGTGCCCGAGGCGCCCTGACAGGCTTCGTGCTTCAAGCGCGGGCCCGACGGGGCACACTCGTCGGCATGCTCGGACTGCCAGCCCGCGATCACGGCCTGCCTCTTCGACCTCGACGGGGTGCTGACGACCACCGCCGAGCTGCATGCGCGCGCCTGGAAGGAGATGTTCGACGCCTTCCTCGCCGAGCGCGGCGAGCCGCCCTTCGAGCTGCCGCGCGACTACGACCAGTACGTCGACGGCAAGCCGCGCCTGGACGGCGTGCGCTCGTTTCTCGCCGCGCGCGGGATCGCGGCCGGCGAGCAGCTCGTGCGCGAGCTCGGCGACCGCAAGAACGCGATCGTGCTGGGGCTGATCCGCGCCGGCGGGGCGCAGGTCTACGAGGGCTCGCGGCGTTACGTCGAGGCCGCCCGCGACGCCGGCCTGCGGCGCGCCGTCGTCTCCTCGAGCGCCAACGCCCGCGAGGTGCTCGCGGCGGTCGGGATCGAGGACCTCTTCGAGGCCGTCGTCGACGGCGTCGACGCCAAGCGCCTGGGGCTTCCCGGCAAGCCGGCGCCGGACATGTTCCTGGAGGGCGCCCGCGCGCTCGACACGCCGCCGGGCGCCGCCGCGGTCTTCGAGGATGCCCTCGCCGGCGTCGAGGCCGGCCGCCGCGGCGGCTTCGGCTTCGTCGTCGGCGTCGACCGCACCGGCCAGGCGCAGGCCCTGCGCGAACGCGGCGCCGACATCGTCGTGTCCGACCTCGCCGAGCTGCTGGACGACGCCCCGTGAACGGCGCGAACATCTTCGAGGTCGACCCCTGGCTGATCCCCGAGCGCCGGCTCGACCTCGACCTGCTCGCCCAGACGGAGTCGGTCTTCGCGCTCTCCAACGGCCACATCGGCCTGCGCGGCAACCTCGACGAGGGCGAGCCCGCGGGCCGGGCCGGCACCTACCTCAACGGCTTCTTCGAGGTCCGCCCGCTGCCCTACGCCGAGGTCGCCTACGGCAACCCCGAGTCGGGCGAGACGATGATCAACGTCACCAACGGCAAGATCCTGCGGCTGCTCGTCGACGACGAGCCGTTCGACCTGCGCTACGGCACGGTGGTGCGCCACGAGCGCACGCTCGACCTGCGCGCCGGCGTGCTGCGCCGCGAGGTCGACTGGCTGACGCCCGCGGGCCAGGGCATCACCGTGCGCACCACGCGCCTCGTGTCGTTCGTGCAGCGCTCGGTCGCCGCGATCCTCTACGAGGTCGAGCCCTACGACGGCGACGCGCGGATCGTCGTGCAGTCCGAGCTCGTCGCCAACGAGCCCCTCGAGGAGGGGGCGAGCGAGGACCCGCGCGCGGCGGCCGCGCTGCGCTCGCCGCTGCGCTCGGAGGCGCACGGCCACAACGGGCTGCGCGCCGGGCTCGTGCACGTCACGCAGGCCTCCGGGCTGCGGATCGCGGCCGGGATGGACCACGTCGTCGACGGGCCCGCGGAGACGACGACCGGCGCCGAGTCCGAGGCCGACCTCGCGCGCGTGACGGTCTCGACCTCGCTGCGCGCCGGCGAGACGCTGCGGATCGTGAAGTTCCTCTCCTACGGCTGGTCGAGCCGGCGCTCGCTGCCCGCGATGCGCGACCAGACCGACGCCGCGCTGGCGGCCGTCGTGCGCACGGGCTGGGACGAGCTGCTCGCCTCCCAGCGCGCGTACCTCGACGACTTCTGGGCGCGCGCCGACGTCGAGCTCGACGGCGATCCGGCAATGCAGCAGGCGCTGCGCTTCGGGCTCTTCCACGTGCTCCAGTCGGCGGCGCGCGCCGAGGGGCGGGCGATCCCGGCGAAGGGGCTGACCGGCCGCGGCTACGACGGCCACAGCTTCTGGGACATGGAGAGCTTCACGCTCCCGCTGCTGACCTACGTCGCGCCGCAGGCGGCGCGCGACGCGCTGACCTGGCGCCACTCGACGCTCGCGCTCGCCCAGGCGCGGGCCCGCGAGCTGAGCCTGCGCGGCGCGACGTTCCCGTGGCGCACGATCAGCGGCAAGGAGTGCTCGGGCTACTGGCCGGCGGCGACCGCCGCGCTGCACATCAACGCCGACATCGCCGACGCGACGCGGCGCTACCTCTGGGCGACCGAGGACGACGCGTTCGGTCGCGCCGTCGCGCTCGAGCTGCTCGTCGAGACCGCGCGGCTGTGGCGCTCGGCGGGCCACCACGACCCGCGCGGCGGCTTTCGCATCGACGGCGTCACCGGGCCCGACGAGTACTCCGCGATCTCCGACAACAACGTCTACACGAACGTCATGGCGCGCCGCAACCTGCTCGAGGCGGCGAGCCTCGCCGCGCGCCACCCGCGCCACGCCGGGCTGCTCGGCGTCGACGAGGAGGAGATCGCGAGCTGGCGCGACGCTGCCGAGGCGATGGTCATGCCCTTCGACGAGGACCTGCGCATCACGCCCCAGTCGGAGGGCTTCACGCGCCACCGCCGCTGGGACTTCGAGCACACGCCGCCGGAGCACTACCCGCTGCTGTTGCACTACCCCTACTACCTCCTGTACTCCAGCCAGGTCGTCAAGCAGGCCGACCTCGTCTTCGCGCTGTACGTCTGCGGCGACTGCTTCTCGCCCGAGCAGCGCGCCCGCGACTTCGAGTACTACGAGGCGATCACCGTGCGCGACTCGTCGCTGTCGGCCTGCGTGCAGGCGATCATGGGCGCCGAGGTCGGGCACGTCGAGCTGGCCTACGACTACCTCGCCGAGACCGCCTTCATCGACCTGCGCGACCTCGCCTTCAACACCCGCGACGGCGTCCACATCGCCGCGCTCGCGGGCTCGTGGCTCGTCGCGGTCGCCGGCTTCGGCGGGCTGCGCGACCACGGCGCGACGCTCGAGTTCGCGCCGCGCCTGCCGGCGCGGCTGACGCGCCTGAGCTTCCGGCTCGTGTTCCGCGGCCGGCGGCTGCGCGTCACGATCGGCCGCTCGGAGGTCGGCTACGAGCTGCTCGACGGCGAGCCGATCGAGATCCTCGACCACGGCGAGCCGATCGCTCTGGAGCAGGTCGGCGAGGTCGTGACGCGAGCGATCGCGCCCGCTCCCGCGCGCGAGCGCCCGCGCCAGCCGCCGGGGCGCGAGCCGCCGCTGGGGGAGGCGATCCGATGAGGTGCGCGCTCGTGGCGGTGGCTGCCGCGGCGCTGGCGCTGAGCGGCTGTGGCAACGGCGAGGAGCGCGAGATCGCCGGCGTGCTGACCGCGGGCCTGACGAGCCAGGACCCCGGCATCGTCTGCGAGGGCAGCCTGGCGCCGGCGCTGCTGACGCGGATCTACGGCGGCGTGGGCCGCTGCCACAGCATCGAGGGAGAGACGAGCGAGCGCATCAGCCAGGCGCTGTCGGTCGACGTCGGGCGCGTGCGCGTCGAGCACGGCCGCGCGACGGCCGTCGTGACGATCCACGGCGGCAACCACGACGGCGCGCGCGGCACGCTCGTGCTCGGCCGCCACGGCGGCGGCTGGCGCGTGAGCGACCTCTCGGTCGACCTGCTGCGCTCGGAGTTCGCGGTCACGCTCGGGCGCCTCCACGGCCCCGACCCGGCCATGAAGGCCTGCATCGCCCGCAAGATGCGCGAGCTCGACGACGCCGACTTCAAGCGCATGGCGCTGGACCCCGGCGACGCGGTGCCGCGGCGCGTCAGCGCGTTCGCGCGGCGCTGCGGGGCGCTGCTGGAGGCTGCCGGGAGCGTGCGCCTCTGAGGCGGCGGCGCCCGACTCGCTCCCTCATAGACAACGTTCGGCGCTCGCCGGCCACGGCGCCTCAGCTCAGAACAGGCTCTTGATGCCCTTGACGACGAGGCTGCCGAAGCCGATCGCGGCGACCATCCCGAGCGCGCCGACGACCATGCCCGCCAGCGCGAGCACGTAGTCCGTCAGCAGGATCCCGACGGAGAGCACGACGACGCCGATCGAGGGGAGCGTGTCGAGGCCCGAGAACGGCGGTGCGAAAAAGGCCGTCGCGGTGAACACGAGCACCACGAGCCCGAAGACGATCCCGCTGAGCCGGTGGCCGAACAGCCACGTGCCGCGCGGGCGCGAGATGCGCTCGAGCTGGCGGATGCGCTTGAGCAGTGCCGTGAGGATCTTGCGGCGCGCCGGCGTGGCGAGCTCCAGGCGCCGCCAGCGCGCGGGCAGCCAGATCTCGCGGCGGCCCGCGATCAGCTCGAGCGCGAGCAGCGCCGTGATGACCTCCAGCACGTGCGTCGCGCCGCCGGTCGGCAGCGGCAGCGCCGGCAGCGCCATCAGCAGCGCGAAGACGATCGCGAAGCTGCGCTCGCCGAAGACGTCGATGAGGCTGCCGAGCATCTTGGGCTCTTCGCCGTCGAGCCACTGCTCGAGCTCGTCGCTGACGGGCTGCTCTTCGACCTCCGTGGGAGCTTGCGCCATCGACCCGACGATAGGGCTCCGGCCGGATCGGCCAGCCACAGCAGGGAACCGGAGGATGACTCCGCTATCGTAGGCAGGCAAAGCGGAGCGTACCTCCGCAAGCGAACGCGCCTCAGCCCGTCACAGAAAGAAGCTCGCCATGACCGCCATCACCACGCAGTTCGGCCCGCGCTCCACCGCCGAGGAGGTCGCGCACGGCATCGACCTCGCCGGCCGCCGTGTCGTCGTCACCGGCGCCGCCTCGGGGATCGGGGTCGAGACGGCGCGCGCGCTGGCGGGCGCCGGCGCCGAGGTGACGCTCGCGGTGCGCGACGTCGCGGCCGGCGAGCGCACCGCCGCCGACATCGTCGCGACGACCGGCAACGCGGCGGTGCGCGTCGAGCGCCTGGACCTCGCCGACCGCGCCTCGATCGCCGCGTTCGCCGACCGCTGGCAGGGCCCGCTGCACGTCCTCGTCAACAACGCCGGCGTCATGGCGACGCCCGAGCAGCACACATCCGACGGCTGGGAGCTGCAGTTCGCGACCAACCACCTCGGCCACTTCGCGCTCGCGCTCGGCCTGCACGAGGCGCTCGCGGCCGCCGGCGACGCCCGCATCGTCGCCGTCAGCTCCGCCGGCCACCGCCGCTCGCCGGTCGTCTTCGACGACATCCACTTCGCCAACCGCCCCTACGACCCGTGGTCGGCGTACGGGCAGTCGAAGACCGCCAACGTCCTGTTCGCCGTCGAGGCGACGCGGCGCTGGGCGGCCGAGGGCGTCACCGCCAACGCGCTCATGCCGGGCGGGATCTGGACGAACCTCCAGCGCCACGTCGACGACGCGACGCGCGCGAGCTGGGCGGCGGGGGTGCGCAGCGGCGCGATGACGATGAAGACGCCCGAGCAGGGCGCCGCGACCTCGGTGCTGCTGGCGACCTCGCCGCAGCTGGAGGGCATCGGCGGGCGCTACTTCGAGGACTGCAACGAGGCGGCGGTCGTCGCGGCCGGCGACGAGGACGCCACCGGCGTGCGCGAGTACGCCGTCGATCCCGAGGCCGCGCGCCGGCTGTGGGAGGTCTCGCTGCAGATGCTCGAGAGGCCGTTCGTCGCCCAGCGCTGAGCCTCCGCAGCACACCGGTCGCCTGTGTGACACTGGCGCCGGGAGTCGTCGACGGAGGAGAGCACATGAGCACCGTGGACATCGCACAGCAGCCGCTGCTGATCGGCGGCGAGTGGACGTCGGCGCAGGACGGCGCGACGTTCGAGCGCACCGATCCGTTCACCGGCCGGCCGGTCACCGAGGCGGCCGCCGGCGGGCGCGAGGACGCCCGCCGCGCCGTCGACGCCGCGCAGGCGGCGTTCGCCGAGTGGTCGCGCACGTCGCCGGGCGCGCGGCGCACGCTGCTCGCCAAGGCGGCCGACCTGCTGATGGCGCGCGCCCCCGAGATCGCCGGCGTCATGACCGAGGAGGTCGGCGGGACCTTCGGCTGGGGGATGTTCAACTGCGACCTCGCCGCGCGGATGCTGCGCGAGGCGGCGGCCCAGACGTATGCGGTCACCGGCGAGGTGATCCCGTCCGACGTGCCCGGCTCGCTGGCGATGGGCGTGCGCCAGCCGGCGGGCGTCGTCGTCGGGATGGCACCCTGGAACGCTCCCGTGATCCTCGCCACGCGGGCGGTCGCGACGCCGCTGGCCTACGGCAACACGGTCGTCCTGAAGGCCTCCGAGCGCTGCCCGCGCACGCACGCCGCGGTCGCGCGGGCGATCGCCGACGCCGGCGTGCCGGCGGGCGCGATCAACCTCGTCATCCACTCCGCGCAGGACGCCCCCGAGGTCGTCGACGAGCTGATCGCCCACCCGGCCGTGCGGCGCGTGAACTTCACCGGCTCCACGCGGGTCGGGCGGATCGTGGCCGTGAAGTGCGCCGAGCACCTCACGCGCTGCCTGCTGGAGCTGGGCGGCAAGGCGCCGCAGGTCGTGCTCGCCGACGCCGACCTCGAGGCCGCCGCCGACGCCGCGAGCTTCGGCGCGTTCATGAACTCCGGCCAGATCTGCATGTCGACCGAGCGCGTCGTCGCCGACGCCTCGGTGGCGGCCGAGCTGGGGGAGCTGCTCGCCGCGCGCGCCGCCCGGCTCGTCGTCGGCGACCCGCGCGAGCAGGGGACGATGATCGGCCCGGTCGTCGACGACGCATCGCGCGAGCGCGTGCTCGAGCTGATCGCCGACGCGCGCGAGCAGGGCGCGGAGGTGCTCGCCGGCGGTGACGCCGACGGCAACCTCGTCAGCCCGACGGTGCTGGCCGGGGTGACGCCCGCGATGCGGATCTACGGCGAGGAGTCGTTCGGGCCGGTCGTCGCGATCGTCGCGGTCGACGGCCCCGACGAGGCGGTGCGGGTCGCCAACGACACCGAGTACGGCCTGTCGGCGTCGGTCTTCGGGCGCGACGAGGCCGCCGCGATGGAGATCGCGCGCCGGATCGAGAGCGGCATCTGCCACGTCAACGCGTCGACCGTGCACGACGAGCCGCAGATGCCCTTCGGCGGCGTGAAGTCCAGCGGCTGGGGGCGCTTCGGCGGCCGCGCCGCGCTGGAGGAGTTCACCGAGCTGCGCTGGATGACCGTCCAGCAGGGGCCACGGCACTACCCGATCTGATGGCCCTCCGCGACACGCCGCCGTTCCGCGCCGACCACGTCGGCAGCCTCCTGCGCCCGCCGGAGCTGCTGCGGGCACGCGAGCAGCACGCCGCCGGACAGATCGGCGACCGCGAGCTGGGCGCCGCCGAGGACGCCGCGATCCGCGATGTCGTGCGGATGCAGGAGGACGCCGGCCTGCGCTCGGTGACCGACGGCGAGCTGCGCCGCGCCTCCTGGCACATGGACTTCATCTACGCGCTGGACGGCATCGAGAAGGTCGTCGACAGCAGCATGCGGATCGAGTTTCGCAACGCCGAGGGGACGCAGGAGTTCGCGCCGCCGTCGCTGCACGTGGGCGACCGGGTCGGGGTGTCGGAGACGATCTTCGGCGACGCCTTCGCGTTCCTGGCCTCCAACGTGTCCGCCGGGCACACGCCGAAGCTCACGATCCCGTCGCCGAGCATGGTCCACTACCGCGGCGGGCGCGCCGCGATCGACGAGGCCGTCTACCCCGACCTCGACGCCTTCTGGGTCGACCTCGAGGCCGCCTACCGCGAGGAGGTCGCGCGCCTCGCCGCGCTCGGCTGCACCTACCTGCAGTTCGACGACACGAGCCTCGCCTACCTCAACGACCCCAAGCAGCGCGAGCACGTGCGCTCGATCGGCGGCGACGCCGAGCACCAACACGAGGCCTACATCCGCCACATCAACGGCGCGCTCGCGGGGCGGCCGGAGGGGCTGGCGATCACGACGCACATGTGCCGCGGCAACTTCCGCTCGTCGTGGGTGGCGGAGGGCGGCTACGACTTCGTCGCCGAGGCGCTCTTCAACGACCTCGAGGTCGACGGCTTCTTCATGGAGTGGGACGACGCCCGCTCGGGCGGCTTCGAGCCGCTGCGCTTCGTGCCGAAGGGCAAGGTCGTCGTGCTCGGGCTCGTGACGACGAAGCGCGGCGAGCTGGAGTCGCGCGACGAGCTCAAGCGGCGGATCGAGGAGGCGTCGCAGTTCGTCGACGTCGACCAGCTCTGCCTCTCGCCGCAGTGCGGCTTCTCCTCGACCGTCGAGGGCAACGCGCTGACCGCCGAGCAGCAGGCCGCCAAGCTGCGCCTTGTCGTCGAGGTCGCCGACGAGGTCTGGGGCTAGACCGTCAGAAGTCCGGCTCGGCCGGCAGGCCGACGTAGTTCTCGGCGAGGCTGCGCGCGGCCGCCTGCGAGCGCGCGACGTAGTCCAGCCGCGAGAGCTGCAGGCGCTGCTGGAACGGCCCGCCGCCGAGGTCGTGCAGGAGCTGGGTCATGGAGTTGGAGAAGTCCTGCGCGCGCCAGACGCGCCGCAGCGCCGCGGTCGAGTAGCCGTCGAGCAGCGCCGTCGAGCCGTCGGCGTAGAAGGCCGCCAGCGCGGCGGCCAGCAGGCGCACGTCGTTGACGGCGAGGTTCAGCCCCTTGGCGCCGGTCGGCGGGACGATGTGCGCGGCGTCGCCGGCGAGGAACAGCCGCCCGTGCTGCATCGGCTCGGCGATGAAGCTGCGCATCGGCGTGATGCCCTTGTCGATGATCGGGCCGCGGTTGACGTCGCCGAGGCGCAGCTCGAGCTCGTCCCAGACGCGCTCGTCGGGCCAGGCGGCGACGTCCTCGTCGGCCGGCACCTGGAGGTAGAGCCGGCTGATCTGCTCGGAGCGCATCGAGTACAGCGCGAAGCCGCGCTCGTGCCAGGCGTAGACGAGCTCGCGCGTGGCCGGCGGGGCCTCGGCGAGGATGCCGAGCCAGGCGAACGGATAGACGTGGTCGAGCTCGGTCAGGACGCCGTCGGGGATCGCCGGACGGCAGACGCCGTGGAAGCCGTCGCAGCCGGCGATGACGTCGCAGGCCAGCTCGTGCTCGGCGCCCTCGTGCGTGAACGTGATCCGCGGGCGCTCGGACTCCAGGTCGTGGACGGCGAGGCCGGAGACCTCGAAGCGCAGCTCGCCGCCGGCTGCCAGCCGCGCCGCGATCAGGTCCTTGACGATCTCCTGCTGGCCGTAGACGGTGACCGAGCGGCCGGTCAGCTCGGTCATCGGCGACGTAGTGCGCGCTGCCGTGGTGGCGCAGGAAGACGCCGTCGTGGCGCAGGCCCTCGCGCATCAGCCGCTCGCCGGCGCCGAGCTCGCAGAGCAGGTCGACGGTGTTCTGCTCGAGCACGCCGGCGCGCACGCGCTGCTGCACGTAGGCGCGGTCGCGCGCCTCCAGCACGACGCACTCGATGCCGTGGCGCTCGAGCAGGAGCGCGAGCGTGAGCCCGGCCGGGCCCGCCCCGACGATGGCGACCTGCGTTGCGATCACGACACCGATCCTATGATCGGCGTCGATGCGCGACGAGGCGATCCACCCGCCGCTGGACTCCCCGGAGTACCGCTCGACGGCGCTGCGCCACCCGCGCGAGCCGCTCGTCTACCTCCCGCACACCGTCAGCGAGGCGACCGGCCCGCAGCTCGGCGACCTGCGGCCCGGCCCGCTGGACCACGACCTCACGCGCCAGCACGCGGGCGAGCCGGTCGGCGAGCGGATCACGGTGTCCGGCCGCCTGCTCGACGGCGCCGGCCGGCCGATCGCCGACTCGCTGATCGAGATCTGGCAGGCCAACGCCGCCGGGCGCTACCGCCACCGCCGCGACACCTGGCCGGCGCCGCTTGACCCCAACTTCTCCGGCGGCGGGCGCTGCGTCACCGACGCCGGCGGCCGCTACGAGTTCGTGACGATCAAGCCCGGCCCGTACCCGTGGGGCAACCACCCCAACGCCTGGCGCCCGGCGCACATCCACTTCTCGCTGCTCGGGAACGCCTTCGCGTCGCGCCTGGTCACGCAGATGTACTTCCCCGGCGACCCGCTCTTCGCCCACGACCCGATCTTCAACTCGGTCCCCGATCCGCGGGTCCGCGAGCGGCTCGTCGCGCGCTTCAGCATCGACCGCTCGCAGGAGAACTGGGCGCTCGCCTACGAGTTCGACATCGTGCTGCGCGGGCCCGACGAGACGCCGATCGAGGAGGAGCATTGAGCGCCGCGCCGCTGACGCCGTCGCAGACGGTCGGCCCGTTCCTCGACATCGGGCTGCCCTGGGAGGGCGGGCCGGTCGCCGATCCGGGCGGCGTGCGGGTCGGCGGGCGCGTGCTCGACGGCGACGGGCGAGCCGGTCGGCGACGCGCTCGTCGAGACCTGGGACCCGGTCGCGCGGGCCTTCGCGCGCTGCCCGACCGACGACGACGGCGCCTGGGCGGTGCGCACCCCGGCGGCCGCCCACCTCGCCGTCAGCGTCTTCGCCCGCGGCCTGCTGGACCGCGTCGTCACGCGGATCTACCTCGAGCCGGACCCCGGCGACCCCGTGCTCGCGCGCGTCCCGGCCGCGCGACGTGACACGCTGCTGGCCGAGCGCACCGACGATGGATACCGATTCGACATCCGCCTCCAGGGACCCGGCGAGACCGTCTTCTTCGACGTCTGAGCTGTTCGGCGGCATCTACGCGCGCGGCGCCGTCGCGGCGCAGGTCTCAGACGCCGCCTGGCTTGCGGCGATGCTCGACGTCGAGGCCGCGCTGGCGCGCGCGAACGTCGCCCACGGGCTGATCGCGCCCGAGGCCGGGGACGCGATCCAAGCCGCCTGCCGGCCCGACCAGTTCGACCTCGCCGAGCTCGGCGCCGAGGCCGCGCAGTCGGCCTCGCCGGTGGTCGCCATCGCGCGGATCCTGCGTGAGCGCGCCGGCGAGCACGCCCACCACGGCGCGACGAGCCAGGACGTCATGGACACCGCGACGATGCTGGTCGCGCGCCGCGCCCTGGAGCCGCTGCAGGCCGACGCCGCGGCCGCCGCCGACGCCTGCGCGCTGCTGGCCGCCGAGCACCGCGACACGCCGATCATGGCCCGCACGCTGCTCCAGCATGCGCTGCCGACGTCGTTCGGCCTCAAGGCGGCCGTCTGGATGAGCTCGATCGACGAGGCGCGCGCCTGGCTCGGCGACGTCCGCGACCGCGCGCTCGCCGTGCAGATGGGCGGGCCCGTCGGCCACCGCGACCCGGCGATCGCCGCGCACGTCGCCGCCGACCTGGGGCTCGCCGAGCCGCTGCTGGCCTGGCACGTCGTGCGCCTGCGCCCGGCCGGGCTGGCCGCGGGCCTGGCGGCGCTGGCGGGCGTGCTGGCGAAGATCGCGCGCGACGTGACGCTGCTCGCCCAGGACGAGGTGGGGGAGCTGCGCGAGGGCGGCGGCGCGGAGCGCGGCAGGTCGTCGGCGATGGCGCACAAGCGCAACCCGGTGGCGTCGGTCAGCGTGCTCGCCTGTGCGCAGCGGGTGCCGGGCCTGGCGGGCACGATCCTCGGCGCGATGGCGCACGAGCACGAGCGCGCAGCGGGCGCGTGGCAGGCGGAGTGGGGGACCCTCACCGAGCTGCTGCGGCTGACGGGCTCGGCGGCGGCCTGGGCGCGCGACCTGCTCGAGCATGTCGAGGTCGACGAGGGGCGCATGCGCCTGCACGCCGGCGAGAACCCCGACCTCGGCGCGTCCGCGGCGCTGATCGACCGCGCGCTGGCGGCGCACCGGCCGTGAGCGTCGCGCTGCACCACGAGGTCGCGGGCCCGGCCGGCGCGCCGGTCGTGCTGCTGGGCAGCTCGCTGGGGACCGACCTGCACATGTGGGACGCGCAGGCGCCGGCGCTCGCCGAGCATCTGCGGGTCGTGCGCTTCGACCACCGCGGGCACGGCCGCTCGCCGATCGCGCCCGGCCCCTACGAGATCGCCGACCTCGCGCAGGACGTGCTCGCGCTGATGGACCGCCTCGGCGTGGCGCGCGCGCACTACTGCGGGCTGTCGCTCGGCGCGATGGTCGGGATGTGGCTCGGCGCCAACGCGCCCGAGCGCGTCGAGCGCCTCGTCCTGGCCTGCACCTCGGCGCACATGCCGCCGGCCTCGGCCTGGGCGCAGCGCGCCGCGGCGGTGCTGGCCGCGGGCTCGCCGGAGCCGGTCGCCGACACGATCGTCGACCGCTGGCTGACGCCGCCATTCGCCGCCGCGCACCCGGAGGTCCGCGCGCGCCTGCGGGCGATGCTCGTCGCCCAGGACCCCGGCGGCTACGCGGCCTGCTGCGGGGCGATCGAGCGCATGGACCTGCGCGGCGACCTCGCGCGCATCGCCGCGCCGACGCTCGTGATCGCCGGCGCCGGCGACACCGCCACGGCGCCCGACCACCAGCGCCTGATCGCCGCTGCGATCCCCGGCGCGCGCCTGGAGCTGCTCGACGCCGCCCACCTCGCCGCCGCCGAGCAGCCGGACGCCGTCACGAGCCTGATCCTCGACCACCTGGAGGCACGATGACCGACCCCGTCCACGACGCCGGGATGGCCGTGCGCCGCGAGGTGCTCGGCGACGACCACGTCGACGCGTCGGTGCAGCGCACGACCGAGCTGACGGCCGCGTTCCAGGACTTCATCACGCGCTACGCGTGGGGCAGCGTCTGGACCCGCGAGGGCCTCGACCGCCGCACCCGCAGCGCGATCACGCTCGCCGTGCTCGCGACCCTGGGGCAGGAGAAGGAGCTCGCGCTGCACGTCCGCGCGGCGCGCACGAACGGCCTGACCGCCGAGGAGATCGGCGAGGTGCTGCTGCACACCGCCGTCTACGCCGGCGTGCCCGCGGCCAACGCCGCCTTCGCTGTCGCCCAGCGCGTGCTCGACGAGGACGCCGCCGCGCCGGGCTGACGGTGGCGCGCCGCCGGGACCCACGCCATGTCGGTCGCGGGCCCAACGAGGACCCCGACGCGGGCTGACGTCCGCCGCCGGCTCGGTCAGCCCGACGCGGCGAGCTCGCCCTCCATCGCCTCGGAGTACTCGCCGCGGCGCGCCGCGCCGGTGCAGCGCGCGCGGTGGGCGTACTGGGCCTGCGCGGCCGCCACGTTGTCCTGCTCGCCGTGCCATGTCGTCAGCGCCGCGGCCTGCAGCCCGCGGCCATAGGAGAAGCTGATCTCCCACGGCTGAGGGCCCATCCGGTTCATGAGGTTCAGCCGGTTCGTCGCGTCCTCGTCGCTCTGCCCGCCGGACAAAAAGACGATCCCCGGCACCGCCGCCGGCACGTGACGGCGCAGGCAGCGCAGCGTGCGCTCGGCGACCTCCTCGTCGCCGGGCTGCTCGGGGCACTCGTAGCCGGCGAGCACCATGTTGGGCTTCAGCAGCATCCCCTCGAGCTCCACGCGCTGCACGCGCAGCTCGCCGAAGACGGTCGCCAGCACCTCGCCGGTGACCTCCTCGGAGCGCTCGATCGTGTGGTCGCCGTCCATCAGCACCTCGGGCTCGACGATCGGCACGATCCCCGCCTCCTGGCACAGCGCGGCGTAGCGCGCCAGCGCGTGCGCGTTGACGTGCATGCAGTAGCGGCTCGGACGCTCGTCGTCGATCGCCAGCACGGCGCGCCACTTCGCAAAGCGCGCGCCGCCCTCGTAGTACTCGGCGAGCCGCTCGCGCAGCCCGTCCAGGCCCTCGGTGATCTTCTCGCCCTCGGACCCCGCGAGCGGCTTGGCGCCGGTGTCGACCTTGATGCCGGGGATGATGCCCTGCTCCTCGAGCAGGCGCGGGAAGGGCGTTCCGTCGTCCGTGGTCTGGCGAAACGTCTCGTCGTAGAGGATGACGCCGCTGATGTGCTCGCGGGCACCTTCGGTCGTGAAGAGCAGCTCGCGCAGCGCGCGGCGCGCCTCCTCGTCGGGTTCCACGCCGGCCGCCTTCAGGCGCTTGTTCATGGTGCCGTTGCTCTCGTCGGCGGCAAGGATCCCCTTGCCCGCGGCGACGAGCCGGTCTGCGATCTGCTGAAGCTCGGACATAAGCACTGGCTTCCCCGTCGCACCCGAAACGAACCGCTGTCACAGGCCGGCCGGCCATCTCGTCTGAAGGGTCATGAACCCCAGACGATCGGAGCTGCCATGAAGGTCCTCGTCGCCGGCGCCGCCGCGCGCGCCCTCGCCGGGCCGAGCCCGACACCTGCGGGCGCTGCTGGCGCGCGGGCGGCGGCGCTGACGCCGCCGCCCGTGGCCGCGCGCTGCGCTACTGCACGGTGAGCGTGCCCTTCATGCCGGCCTTCTCGTGCTGGCCGACGGAGCAGTAGAACGAGTACGTCCCGGCCTTCAGGGTGAAGGCCTTGGACGTCTTGGACTTCTGGATCGTGTCGGTCGCGCCGGACTCCGTCTCGCCCTGCTCGATGGTGACGTTGTGCGGCACCTGCGAGTCGTTGGTGAAGTCGATCGTGACCTCGCCGGCCGGAGCGCTGAGCGACGTCTTGTCGTACTTCAGGTCGCCGCCCGGGTCGGCTGCGATCGTCAGCGACGTGCCCCCGCCGCCGGCGTCGGCGGTCGTCGCCGCCGGGGCCGGGGTCGAGGACCCCGAGTCCTTGTCGTCGTCGCCGCAGGCCACAAGCCCCGCACAACCCACGACCGCCAGAACCACAGTGATTGAACGTCGGATCACGTGCATACCCTCTCCCGTAGACGCGGACGAGCAGCGAGGCTAACGGCCGCTGAGGCGAGCGGGCAAATGCCAACCGTCATAGGGTGCCGCGCGTGAACACCATCGACGCGCTCGTCGCCAACAACGAGGCCTTCGCGGCCGGCCTCCCCGCCCAGCACCTTCAGATCGAGCCGGCGCGGCGGCTCGTGATCGTCACCTGCATGGATTCGCGCCTGGACGTCTTCAAGGCGCTCGGCCTGGCGGAGGGCGAGGCCCACATCCTGCGCAACGCCGGCGGCGTGATCACCGACGACGTCATCCGCTCGCTGGCCGTCTCCCAGCGGCGCCTGGGCACGCGCGAGGTGATGCTCATCCATCACACCGACTGCGGGATGCAGTCGCTCACCGACGACGGCTTCCGCGCCGAGCTGCAGGAGGCGACCGGCGTCGCCCCGGCGTTCGCGATCGAGTCCTTCACCGACCTCGACGCCGACGTGCGCCAGTCGATCCTGCGCGTGCGCCGCTCGCCGTTTCTCCTGCACCGCGACCGCGTGCGCGGATTCGTCTACGACGTCGACACGCACGGGCTGCGCGAGGTCGACGTGGGTGAGCTCTAGGAGCCGCGGAGCGCCAGGCGCGTGATCAAGCGCGTGAGCGGGCCGCCGTGCGCGCGGATGTCGAAGGCCGCCCAGTTGAACTCGGCGTAGACGAAGACCGGCTCGGCGTCGGCCGTGCACAGCACCCAGCGCGTCATCTCGTCGTCGCTGCGCCGGTCGGCCCAGCACTCGAGCGTGACGTGCATCCCGATCTCGCGCAGCCCGTCGGGCAGCCGGCCCTCGATGCGGACCAGCTTCAGGCGCTCGACGTCGGCCGCGGCGACCGGCTCGCGCCAGGGGGCGGGGTCGCCGTCCTCGACCTGGCGGTCGATGCCCGTGACCTCCTCGCCGAGCGGGTCCCCCGGGATCCGGTCGCAGACCCAGCGGTAGGGCAGGCGCTTGCCGAAGCGCGTGTCGAAGACGGCGAGCGCGACCTGCGTGCGGCCGGGGCGCGAGTCCGGGTCGTCGGCCGTCACCTCCCAGACGGCGATCGCGCGCAGCGTGGCCTTCGCCTCGTGGAGCTCCCACGTGCTTCCCAGCGGCGCCCCGGCGAGCGCGGCGTCGCCTGGATACGGGTACGTGCGCCTCGTGGGCCACATCGGCGGCAGTGTCCCGCATGTAGCGTTGGTGGCGTGCCGTGCCTGGCGGTCGTCCTCGCGCTGATCTCGCCGCGCCTCGCGCTCTTCGCGATGCTCGTGCTGAGCAACGTCCTGGGGCGGGCCTTTGACAGCTGGCTGCTGCCGGTGCTCGGCTTCTTTCTGCTGCCGTGGACGACCCTCGCCTACGCGGTCATGTGGGACGTCGGCACGCACGCGGTGACGGGCTTGGAGTGGTTCATCGTGGTGCTGGCGTTCCTCGGCGACCTCGGCGCCTACGGCGGCACCGCGCGCGGGCGCTAGAACGGGCTCAGCCGGCTTCGACGAAGGCGATGAGCGGCTCGCCGCCGGCCGTGCAGAGAAACCAGCGCGCGGGCGCGTCGTCCTCGGGGCGATCGACCCAGTTGACGAACGTCGCCTGCAGCGCGACCTCGCGCAGCGCGGCGGGCAGCGGCCCCTCCAGGCGCTTGGGCGCCAGGCGCTCGACGATCGCCCTGCGCTCGCCGCCGCCGGGCACCGTCACCGGCGGGCCCTTCGCGTCGGCGGGCCAGCCCCCGTCGACGATGCGCACCGCCTCGGCGATCGCCTCGCGCCAGGGGGCGGGGTCGGCGCCGCGGACCTGCCGGAGGATGTCTGGGACCTCCTCGCCCGGCGTCTCCTCGGGGTCCCAGCTGCAGACCCACTGGTACGGGACGTCGTCGTCATCGGGCGCGTCCATCAGGGCGAGCGCGTACTCGGTGCGGCCGAAGTCCGACTCGGGGGTCACCTCCCAGACGGCGATCGCGCGCAGCGTCGCGTCCTCGGGGACGGCCCATCTGCTTCCGAGCGGCGCCGTGGGGAAGTCGGCGCCGGGATAGCCGCGCTCCTGCTCGGCCGCGGGCTCGGCCTCCTCGACCGGACGGCCGAACGCGTCGCGACGGTCCTTCCTCCACCACATCGGCCGCAGTCTGGCGCACGAGGTGCGCCGTGCGTCAGGTCGCGGTGGTCTTCGAGTCCGTCGCGGCGGGGGCCTTGAGGCCGATGATGACCTTGTCCTTGCCCGTGCCGTAGACGTGGAAGACGCGGTCGCCGCGCTCGACGAGCCGGAACGCCGCGCCCTCCCGCGGGCTGTCGGCGACCTGGTTGAGGTACAGGCCCTTGTCGGAGCCGTTGTCGATCCGCGCGTACGGATGGCCGGCGACCTTCTTGGTCTGCTCGCCGTCGGGCCGGGCCGCGGCCTTCGTGGCGGTGGTCGCGTCGGTCGTGGCCGAGGCCTTGGCGAGCACGCCGGCGAAGTCCTTGGAGGCGGGGGCGGGCTTGACGGCGGTCGTGCGCGCGACGGCGCCGCCGGTGGTCGCCGCCGCGGCGGCCTGCGTCGGCTCGATCATCAGTGCGGTAGTCGGCCGGTGCGGCGGGAACTTGAGCGGTGGAGACTCCGCGGCTGCGTCCGGGCGTGGCGCTTGCGACCGGCGTCGATAAGGGGGTGGTCGGGTCGCCCGGGGCGGTCCCGTGGGGGGTGTGTCGAATAACCCCGCGTAGAGAGCAGTTATTCGACACACCCCAGAGCCCCGGGCGGTGAGTGGCGAGTCAGTCGCCCTGATCGCGCAGAACTCGCCACTCACGACCTTCCGCGCCCGACGCCCCCGCAGCACTTCCCCGCGCACGAGGCGCGCAGGTTCTCGGCCCCGCGGCCGATCACGGGGCCGATGCGCCGTTCATCAGCACTCAGGCCCCTGCTCGCCGCCGCCGTCTTCCTCTCGCTGCTGGCGGTGCCCGCCAGCGCCGCCGCGCCCTCGGCGACCGGGCTGCCGGCGATCACCGGCACGGCCCGCGCGGGCCAGGTCCTGACCTCGACGACCGGGATCTTCGCCGGGACCGCGCCGCTGACCTACGGGCGTACGTGGCAGCGCTGCGACGAGACCGGCGCCGCCTGCGTCCCGATCGCCGGCGCGAGCGCCGCGACCTACACGCTCGCCGCCGCCGACGTCGGCAAGACGATCCGCGTGGCCGTCCTCGCCACCAACCTCGAGGGCTCGGCGGGCGCGACCTCCGCGCCGACGGCGATCGTCGCGCCGCTCGCCCCGCCGATCAACGGCGGCCTGCCCGCGATCTCCGGGACCGTCCGCGACGGCCAGGTGCTGAGCGCCACCGACGGCGGCTGGACCGGCACCGCGCCGATCACCTTCACCCGCCTGTGGCAGCGCTGCGACGTCGCCGGCGCGTCCTGCAGCGGCCTGACGAGCGCGGCGACGCGCACGCTCACGAGCGCCGACGTCGGCGCAACCATCCGCGTCGAGGTGACCGCCAGGAACGCCGACGGCCAGGGCATCGCGACCTCCGCCCAGACCGCCGTCGTCGACCCCGCCGCGCCGGTCAACGGCGCGCTGCCGGCGATCACCGGAACCGCCCGCTCGGGCCAGACGCTGACCTCCAGCACGCCCGGCACCTGGACCGGCACGACGCCGATGACCTACGCGCGCCAGTGGAGCCGCTGCGACGCCGGCGGCGGCGCGTGCGCGCCCGTCTCCGGCGCCGTCGGCCTCACCTACGTCCTCTCCGACGACGACGTCGGCGCGACGATCCGCGTCGCGATCACCGCCACGAACGTCCTGTCGGCGGCGACCGCGTCCTCGCTCGCGACGGCGACGGTCGGCCCGCGCGTGGCGCCGCAGAAGACCGCCGACCCGGCGATCACCGGCGCGCCCGTCGACGGGCAGGTCCTGACCGCCGCCGACGGATCGTGGACCGGCACCGCGACGATCACGACCGCGCGCCGCTGGCAGCGCTGCGGCGCGCTGGGCCTGGACTGCGCCGACATCGCCTCCACGGCCACGACGCTGACGCTCTCCAGCGCCGACGTCGGCTCGACGTTCCGCACCCGCGTCACCGCCACCAACCCCGACGGGTCGACGCAGGCGCTGTCGGCGACGACCGCGGCGGTCGCGCCCGCCGTGCCTTCGTCGACCGCCGCGCCGGCGGTCTCCGGCACGGTCAAGGAGGGCCAGCTGCTCAGCGCGACGCCCGGTACCTGGAAGGGCACGCCGGCGATCGCCACCAGCTACGCCTGGCAGCGCTGCAGCGCCGGCTCCTGCACCACGATCTCCGGCGAGACCGCGGCGACCTACCGCGTCGCGGCCGCCGACGTCGCCAGCACGCTGCGCGTCATGGTGACGGCCACCAACGCCGGCGGCGCCACGAGCGTCCCGTCAGCCCAGACCGCGACCGTCGCGGGCGGCGTGCCCGTCAGCCTCGCGCTCCCCGACATCGCGGGCGCGCTGCCGCGCGACGGCGAGCTCTACAGCGCGACGCTCGGCGCCTGGACCGGCACCGCGCCGCTCGTCCACGACCGCCAGTGGCTGCGCTGCAACGCGACGGGCGCCTCCTGCGTGCCGATCGTCGGCGAGATCGCGGCCGGCTACCGGCTGACCACCGCGGACCTCGGCAAGACGATCCGCGTCGACGTCACCGCCACCAACGCCTTCGGCGCGACGAAGGCGCAGTCCGCGCCGTCGCCGGTGATCCTCGCCGCGCCACCGTCGGCCGGCACCGCCCCGGCGATCGCGGGCGTCCTGCGCGACGGCCAGACGCTCAGCGCGTCGAGCACGTGGAGCGGGACGCCGCCGATCGCGCTGACCTGGCAGTGGCAGCGCTGCGACGCGCTGGCGCCCACGTGTGCCGACATCGCCGGCGCGATCGCCACGACCTACCGCCTCGCCTCGCCCGACATCGGATCGCGGATCCGCATCCGCGTGGGCGCGCTGAACGCGGGCGGGGGAGGGGTCGCCACGAGCGACCTCGCCGCCGCCGGCGACCCGGCCGGGCTCGTCGCACCCGACGGACCGCATGCCACCGGCGCGCCGCTGCTGACCGGCGCCGCGGTCGAGGGCTCGACGCTCACCAGCGGCGACGGGACCTTCACCGGCACCGTCCCGATGACGCGCGCGATCCGCTGGCAGCGCTGCGACGACGCCGGCGCCGGCTGCGCCGACATCGCCGGTGCGACCGGCGCCGACCGGGTGCTCACCGCCGCCGATCGCGGCGCGACCCTGCGGGCGGTCGTGACGGCCACCAACGGCACGGGCAGCGACGCCGTCGCGTCGGCGCCGAGCGCCGTCGTCGGCCTCGCCCCGCCGCGCAACCTCGTCGCGCCGTCAGTCGCGCCCGACACCGCCCTGCGCGACGGCGCCACCCTCACCTCGACCGACGGTGGCTGGGCCGGCTCGCAGCCGCTGTCGCTCGCCTACCGCTGGCAGCGCTGCACCTCGGCGACGGCCTGCGCCGACGTCGCCGGCGCCAGCGGCACGTCGTACATGCTCACGACGGGCGACGCCGGCTTCACGCTGCGCCTCGTCGTGACCGCGTCCAACGGCGCCGGCTCGACCTCGCAGCCCTCCGCGCAGACCGGGATCGTCGGCACCAACCCGCCCGTCAGCGTCCTGCCGCCGACGATCGCCGGCAGCGCGCGCGACGGCCAGTCGCTCACGGCCGTCGACGGCGTCTGGGCGGGCCCGGTCGTCTTCACGACGGGCTACGAGTGGTGGCGCTGCGACGCGCTCGGCGCCAACTGCTCGATCGCGCCCGGCGCGACCTCGTCCACGCTCCTGCTCGGCCCCGGCGACGTCGGCCTGACGCTGCGCACGCGCGTCGTGCGTACGAGCCCGGGCGGTCAGACCGCCGTCTTCTCGGCTCAGACGGCGCAGGTTGTCGCCGCGCCGCCGGTGAACGTCGCGGCGGCGCACGTCACCGGCGGGGCGGCCGTCGGCCGCACGCTGACCGCCGACCCCGGCGGCTGGACCGGCACGGCGCCCCTGCAGCTCGCCTACCAGTGGCGCCGCTGCGCGCCCGACGGCGCTGCCTGCGCCGACATCGACGGCGAGACCGGATCGACCTACGCGGCGACCGCGGAGGACGGCGCCACCAGCCTGCGCGTCGTCGTCACCGCGACGAACGCCGTCGGCACGGCCTCCTCGACCTCGGCCGCGACGCTTGCGGTGCAGACCGACCCGCCGGCGATGCTCGCCGCGCCGCGGATCGTCGCCTCCGCCGGGCCGCTGGCGCCGGGCGCGACCCTCACCGCCGACCCGGGCGACTGGGACGGAGCCCAGCCGATCTCCTTCGCCTACGCCTGGTCGCGCTGCGACGCCCCCGCCACGGGCTGCATCGCGATCGCCGCGGCGACCGCGAGCACCTACGCGCCGGTGACGGCCGACGTCGGCAAGCGGATCGTCGTGACCGTGACCGCCACGAACGTCGTCGACGCGACGACGGCGATCGCCGATCCCACCGCGGCCGTGCTCCCCGAGCCGCCCTCCAACGTCACGCCGCCCGCCGTCACGGCGCCGGCCGGGATCCGCGCCGGCGCCCGGCTCGTCGCCGCCACCGGCGTCTGGAACGGCGCGACCCCGCTGACCTACGCGGTGACATGGCTGCGCTGCGACGCCGACGGGGCCGCCTGCACGGTCGTCGCCGGCGCGAGCGCCACGAGCTACACGCTCACCGGCGACGACGTCGGCCGGCGCATGCGCGCCCGCGTCGCAGCCGCCAACGTGACGGCCGAGGCGGCGATCGAGTCCGCGCCCACCGCGGCGATCGCAGCCGCGGCGGTCGTGCCGCCGCCCCCGCCGGCCCCGGTCGTCACGCCCGCGGCGCCCAAGCCGGCCACCCCCGCGACGACGACGACGACGACCACGGCCAAGCCGGCAACCGGCACGACCACGACCGCGAAGCCCGCCACCACCACCACGAAGAAGAAGGCGACCACCGCCGCGACGAAGACCACGACCACGACCACGACGTCGAAGGCCACCACCCCCACCACCAAGGGCAGCACGCGCCGGCCGATCGCGGCCGTCCAGCGCCTGCGGATCACGCCCGCCGGCAGCGTGACGCTCGTCCTGCGCTGCCCGCGCCAGGCCAAGCGCGCCTGCGGCGCGTCGGGCACGATCGTCGCCGCCACCTCGCTCGGCAAGGTCGTCGCGGGCACGCCGCTGCGCTTCACGATCCGCCCGCTCTCGGTGCCCAAGGGCAAGACGCGGACGCGCAGCTACAAGCTCACGACCGAGCAGCGCGCGGTGCTGGCCGAGCCGGCGACGATCGACTTCCGCGTCCGGCTCGCCGCTCCGGCGGCGCCCAAGCGCATCGACGAGGTCTTCGTCCACACGGCCGTGCCGCAGGCGCTGCGCACGCCGCCGCCCGCCGCGGCCGAGTGAGCGCCGCTACCAGCGCGCCATCAGCGCGCGGACCTTGCGGTTGAGAAACGGCCCGAGCGAGACGGAGTAGGCCGGCGTGATGTGGCCGATGACGTCGCGGTAGACGAGCAGGCCGCCGATCGCCGGGAAGCACTGCGCGGCGCTGCAGAAGTAGCTCGTCATGTCGACGGACTGGTAGCGCTTGGCGTGCACCTGGGCGACGGTCGCGACCGCCGTGTCCTGGTGCATCGCCTCCGCGCGCGGCGTCGGGCAGGCAGGGCCGGGGCGGGTGTTGGCGGCGATCGCGGCGGTCACGCACTCGAACGTCGTGTCGACCGGGTCGGGCGTGTCGCGGATGACGACGACGTGCTTGACGGTCTTCGGCAGCGCGCTCCACGCGCGGCGGAAGCCGCGCGCCTTGACCGCGAGGTTCGTCTGGCCGGGCGCCACGACGACGGGCGTCGTCGCGTTCTGGGAGACGAAGACGGTGCTCACCTCGGGATGACGGCGAAACCACGCGTGCACGTCGCGAACCCAGGGGACGCAGATCTCGCGAGCGCCGACGGCCATGAGCTTGGCGGCGTCCGAGAAGAAGCAGCCCGAGCTCGTCACCGAGTAGCCGCGCCAGCGGTTGCGCTTGGCGACGACCTCGACGGCGGCGCGCCAGTGCAGCGCGTGGCTGTCGCCGATGAGCGCGATGTGGTCCTTCGCGCGCGCCTGCGAGGTCCCGAAGGTGCAGACGGGCTCGGGCTCCTCCTTGGTGAGCTTGCAGGGCGAGCTCGGCACGACGTCGACGTCCTTGACCGCCGGCTTGACGGTGATCGAGGGGTTGGTGCAGGGGTTCACCGGGGCGCGCTCGGCAGCTCCGAAGCAGGTCGACGACGCCGCCGAGGCCGTCGCGGCGCCGGCGCCCGCGCCGGCCGCGACGCCTGCGAGCAGGCAGGCCGCGACGACGGCCCTGGTCAGGAGCGCGAGCACGCGCCTACGTGTTCTGCTGGTACTGGCTGGTCACGCGCCGCACGCCCCACTTGCACGAGAAGCTGGCGTAGAACAGGATCGGCGTGCTGGAGGTCTTGCGCCCGCTGCAGGTCCAGTGCGAGGCCACCTTCTTCGTGCACGTCACGCCCGCGGCGGCACGGCATTTGTGAAACGCGGCCATCACCTTGCCGGCCGTCGTGCACGTCGAGCGCGTCACCCGCAGCGTCAGGTTGTAGGTCGGCGTGTCACCCGCGGGATCCTTCTGGCGTTCCGACAGCGTGCACTTCTTCGACGACGCCGACTGCGCCGGCGGGGCGGCGACCGTCATCGCGAGCGCCGCCAGCGCGGCGGCGAGCAGGACGGCGACAAACAGTGAACGGTGAAGAACGGTGGGTGCGGTCACGTATGAACCTCGGTGGGGTGGAGGAGCGCGGCGGATGGTGGCACATGCCGCGGCCGAGAGCGCAGGATGCCCTGGCCGCGCAACCCCTAACCCGCGGGGACGTTGGAAGGACCATGCGAACCATCCTCGCGACGCTCCTCGCCCTCGCCGTCCTGCCGTCCGCCGCCGCCGCCGCGGCGGCGAGCGCGCCCGCCGGGTCGCTCACGCAGATGGCCGGCAGGAGCGGCTGCTTCGTCGACCCGTCCGCGTCGGTGGCGGTCAACGGCTGCACGCGCGCGGCCGCGCTGAAGTCGCCGCAGACGGTCGTGCTGAGCCCCGACGAGCGCTTCGCCTACACGCCGTCGAATTCCTCACACGCGATCACCGAGTTTCGCCGCGCCCCCGGCGGCGCGCTGAGCCGCTTCGGCTGCGTCTCGTCCGAGACGCCGGGCTGCCGCAAGGCCGTCAAGACGGTCTGGGCGTTCGGCCTCGCCATGCCGCCCGACGGCCGCTCGCTGTACCTCACGACGACCGCGCCCACGAACACGGTCGACCAGTTCGCCCGCAACCCCGCGACCGGCGCGATCACGCAGCTTCCCGGCAAGGACGCCTGCCTCGGCCGCGACGCCGCCTGCACCCAGACGGCCAACCTCAACACGCCGCGCGGGATGGTCTTCAGCCCCGACGGCCGCTTCGCCTACGTCACCGCCTTCACCGGCAACGACGTCGCGGTGCTCGCGCGCGACGCCGCGACGAGCCGGCTGACCCCGGCCGGCTGCGTGCGCCAGGGCGCCGCGACGACCGCCTGCCCCGGCAGCGCTCGCAACCTCGATGGCGCCACCGACGTCGACATCAGCCCCGACGGCCGCTCGGTCTACGTGACGTCGTTTCGCGGCGACGCGATCACCGCCTTCGCCCGCGACCCCCGGTCCGGCGCGCTGACCGAGGCCGGCTGCTGGGCGCAGGGCGCCAAGCGCGGCTGCGAGAAGGCGCGCGGCCTCGACGGCGCCTACGACCTGGCGATCAGCCGCGACGGGCGCAGCGTCTACGTGGCGGCGCGCTTCTCGCGCGCGATCGCGACGTTCGCGCGCGACGGCGCGAGCGGCCGGCTCGCCCAGCCGGCGGGCGCCGGCGGCTGCGTCGCGCAGGGCGGCGCCGACGGCTGCCGGCCGACGACGAGCCCGTCGCTGCGCGGCGTGCGCGGCGTCGCCGTGAGCCCGGACGGGCGCAACGTCTACTCCGGCGCCTTCTCCGCCAGCGCGCTGTCGATCTTCAAGCGCAGCACCGCCACCGGCGCGCTGCGCCAGCTCGCGGGCCGGCGCGGCTGCATCACGAACAAGGAGCCCGGTCACAAGCCGGCGACGCCGGGCTGCGCGAGCGGCCGCGGGCTGCACCAGGTCTGGGGCATCGCGATCTCGCGCGACGGGCGCTGGCTGTACACCGGCGACGGCGGCGACGGCAACAGCGGGCTGGCGGTCTTCCGGCGCAAAACAGGCGGCTGAACCTGCGCACTGACGAACGGCGGCGTGCAGTTGACCCTGGTCTGGGTAGTGGCCCGCTGCTCTGCGTCTCGGTCTGATTTGGAGGATCCCCGTGAACTCATCGGTTCGCCGCACCCGCCCACTGCTCATCGCACTCGCCGCCATCGTCGCCTGCCTAGGGCTGCCGGGGCTCGCGTCCGCCGACGCCGCCGACGCCGGCGACGCCGGCCGCGGCGGCGCCGGCCTCAAGCTCGACTGGACGGCCTGCGGCGACGCGGGCGCACAGTGCGCCACGCCGTCGGTCCCGAAGGACTACGGCGACCAGCGCGCCGGCAGCCTGAAGCTCGCGGTCGCCAGATCGCCCGCAACCACGCCCTCCAAGCGCATCGGCTCGCTGTTCTTCAACTTCGGCGGGCCGGGCGCGAGCGCGGCGGACTTCGTGGAGTTCTTCGGCAGCGAGCTGTTCCCGGTGCTCAACGAGCGCTTCGACATCGTCGGCGTCGACCCGCGCGGCACCGGCGGCAGCGTCCCGCTGGACTGCCAGGCCGACCAGGAGACCCAGGGCGTCTACTCGCAGCCCTTCACGACGCCGTTCACGCTCGACGTGCAGGCGCTCCTGCGCAAGGACCGCGGCTACATCTCGCGCTGCACCCAGCTCAACGGCGACGTCCTGAAGTACCTGTCGACGGCCAACACCGCACGCGACTTCGACGCGATCCGCCAGGCCGTCGGCGACCGCAAGATGACCTACCTCGGCTTCTCCTACGGGACGTTCCTCGGGGCCACGATCCAGAGCCTGTTCCCCGGCAGGACGCGCGCCGTCGTGCTCGACGGGGCGCTCGACGCCGACCAGTACATCAACGACCCGCTCGGCAACCTCGACGAGCAGACGGCCGGCTTCGAGCGCGCGATCAGCCGCTTCATGACGGCCTGCGCCGCCGACCAGGCGGGCTGCGGATTCGGTGGGGGGGACCCGCTCGGCACGCTCGACCGGCTGATCGACCAGGCCGACGCGGCGCCGATCGCGGCCTCCAGCGCGCCCGACCGGCCGGTCGACGGCGACGACATCCGCGCGGCGACCGTCCAGGAGGTGTACGCGAAGTTCCTGTGGCCCGAGCTCGCGGGTGCGCTCGCGCAGCTCGAGCAGGGCGACGCTGCCGGGATCCGCGCGATCGCCGACGGCTTCTACGGCCGCAACGACGACGGCACGTTCTCGCCGGGAACCGACCGCTACTTCCTGCTGAGCGCCGACGAGCAGAACTACCCGCGTGACACGCAGACGTTCCTCCAGCAGGGGCGCCAGTCGTTCTTCGACTACGACCACGCGTTCTGGAACCACGGCTACTCCGAGCTCAACTGGGGCCTGTATCCGGTCCGGGCGCTGGACACGTACGACGGCCCGTTCCGGACCGCGCACAGCGATCCGACGACGCTCGTCGTCGGCACCCGCTACGACCCGGCGACGCCGTACAAGGAGGCCCAGCGGCTCGTCGGGGAGCTCGGCAACGCCCGGCTGCTGACGATGACCGGCGACGGCCACACGGCCTACGACGGCTTCCCGGCGGACGGCTTCAATTCCGAGTGCACCGACAAGGCCGTCGAGGCCTACCTGTTCTCGCTGACGCTCCCGGCCCCGGGCACGAAGTGCGCCCAGGACCAGCCGGCCTTCCCGGCGGCGGCGCCGTCGGCGAAGTCGTTGCAGGCGGCGGCGCCGAAGATCGTCGTGGCGCCCCATACGCGGCCGCTGCGCCGGCCATAGCTCGGCGCGACGGGACTGCGTCAGAGCGCGATCGCCAGGATCGCGCCGGGCCAGTCGCCGGCGTCGAAGGAGCCGACGCGGGTGAACCCGAGCCGCTCGTACTGCGCGGGCAGCTCGGGGACACCGGCCCAGCAGTCCACGCGCAGCTGCTCGGCGCCGGCGGCGCGGGCCTGCTCGATCGCGTGCTCGATCAGCAGCGCCCCGACGCCGCGCCGGCGCCACCCCGACGCGGTCAGCAGGACCTGGACGTAGAGCTCGGGCCGGCCGGCGACCGGGACGTAGTCGTGCGCCCCGCCGAGCACGAGCGCGCCCGCGTCCTCGCCGCCGCCGGCCGCGAACCAGAGCCCGCCGCCCGCCGCCCAACCCCGCGCCCGCTCGACGCGCGCCGCGGTCGCCGAGAACGGGATGCTGCCCCACTGGCGCGTGTCGCCGCGGGCGACCATCCAGGCGATCGCGTCGTCGAACAGCGCGAGCAGCCGCGGCCCGTCGCCTGCGCCGCCGGGACGGATCTGCAGCGCCGCCACCCCGTCGCGATCAGCCGGCGAGCACGGCGAGCGCCGACTCGTAGCGCTCGCGCAGGCGCTCGAGGTCCGCTGTCAGGCGGCCGTGGTTGTGGCGCAGGTCGCTGAGCTTCACCTCGCGCGCGAGCTCGGCCGCGGGGCCCGCCGCGCCCTTGATCTGGAGGATGTAGTCGGCGTACGGCTGGTCGCTGCGCGTCAGCAGCTCGACGGCCGCCAGCTCGACGGGCGTCAGCAGCGCGCGCAGGTCGTCGCGGGTCGCGCGCCCGTCCTCGATGGCGTCGTGGAAGAGCGCGACCGGCACGGCCGGCTCGGAGACCCCGGCGGCGACCGCATCGAGGTGCGCGGCGTACGGCGCGCCCGACTTGTCGACCTGGCCGGCGTGCATGTCGTGCGCCGCGGCGCGCAGCGCGTCGATCCGCTCGCTCATCGCAGCGATGCTACGCCGCCAGTGCCGCTAGAGCTCGGTGAGCCGCTCGCCGGAGCGCGCGGCGATTCGCTGCAGCCCGTAGCCCACGGCCACGGCTGCGACGCCGATGGCAAGCACGACGAGCGACTCGCTCCCTGGCCCGTCGAGCACGAGGCCCGCGAGCCCGAGCACCACGCCGGCGGCGCCGATCCACATGAGCCGGATGCCCGCGATGATCCCGGTGACCATCCCGAGCAGCGTCCCGAGCAGGCCCCACTGCAAGCCGAAGCCGCCGATCCAGCAGCCGGCGCCCCACAGCGCCAGACCGCCTGCGGCGAGCGCCCCGGCGACCACGAGGACGTCGCGCCCGCTCGGATCGCCGGAGAGCAGCATCACGGCCCCGACGCCCCCGGCGATGATCGCCGAGAAGAGCGCCATGAGGGCCAGCGTGAACAGCGGCGTGATCAGCCACTCCAAGCGGCCCCCGCCGCCGGAGGGATTCACCGCCGGCTGACCGCGCGGGACATGCGCGGATCCTACGTCTTGAAAATCCGAGACAGCGGCGGACGCGGGGACGGGCGGACCGTAGTTGCCGCGCGACATCTGCGGCGGGCCTGCGATGTGGCGCGCGCCGGGGGCTGGGACCGTTGCCGGATGGCGACGAGCGCGATCGATCTGTACTGGCTGCCGCTCGGTGCCGGCGGGCACGTCGTGGCGTTCAACGGTCGCCTCTACGAGGCGGCGGCGGCGCGGGCGGCGCGGCGGTCGCCGTGCGACCTCTACCACTCGGCGCTCGAGGTCCGCGTCGGACCCGATCGCTTCGTCGTCGAGATGACGCCCGCCCTCGACGCCGACCGGGCGCAGCACGGCGTCGTCGCCGAAGGTCCCGTGGGAGCCCGCTGGGCCGGGCGGCTGCGCATCTTTCGCTACGAGATCCGTCGCTGGCGCGGCGGCGAGATCCCCGATGTCGCGCAGGCCGCCGGGGGTCCGCGGCGACTGGCGTGCGACGACGCTCGCGCGCAGCGGCTGCTCGATCTCGTCGCGCACGTGCCGACGCCGGTGTGGGGCCGCGACGACCTCAGGACCGGTGACATGTGGAACTCGAACTCGGTGATCGCGTGGCTGCTGGCGCGCAGCGGGATGGACGCCGCGTCGATCCGGCCACCGGCGGGCGGACGCGCGCCCGGGTGGCACGCGGGGCTCGTGGTCGCCGCAAGACCGCCGCGCCTGCTGTCGTAGGGTTTCCGGGAACCTTCGAACGCGGGAGCTCGAGTAGATGTCCAAGCGCGATGCTGCACGGAGGGCCGCCGCCAAACGGGCCGCCGGGCGCAGCCAGGACCCGATCGCGGTCCTCGAGCCGCTGGTCAAGAGCCACAAGCGCAAGCTCGGGCCCGAGCACCCCGAGACGCTCGCCAGCCGCTTCAACCTCGCCAACGCCTACCAGGCCGCGCGGCGCAGCGACGACGCGATCGCGATCTTCGAGCCGCTGGTCGGCGACCTCGAGCGCATCCTCGGCGCCGAGCACGCCAACACGCTGGCCACGCGCGCCAACCTCGCCGCGACCTACCAGGCCGCCGCGCGCACGCAGGACGCGATCGCGATCCTCGCGCCGCTGGCCGGCGACCTCGACCGCGTCCTGGGCGCCGAGCACCCCAACACGCTCGCCACCCGCGGCAACCTCGCCAACGCCTACGAGGCGACCGCGCGCACGCAGGACGCGATCGCGATCTACGAGCCCCTGCTCGCCGACCTCGACCGCGTCCTGGGCGCCGAGCACGCCAACACGCTGGGCACGCGCGGCAACCTCGCCAACGCCTACCAGGCGGCGGGGCGCACGCAGGACGCGATCGGCCTCTACGAGCCGCTGCTCGCCGACCTCGAGCGGATCCTCGGCGCCGAGCACCCCACCACGCTGCGCACGCGCAACAACCTCGCCAACGCCTACCAGGACGCCGGCCGCACGCAGGATCCGATCGCGATCCTCGAGCCCCTGCTCGCCGACCGCGAGCGCGTCCTCGGCGCCGAGCACCCCAGCACGCTGAGCACGCGCGGCAACCTCGCCGGCGCCTACCAGGCGGCCGGGCGCGCGCAGGACGCGATCGCGATCTTCGAGCCGCTGGTGGCCGACCTGCAGCGCGTCCTGGGCGCTCAGCACCCCGACACGCTGCGAGCGCGCGGCAACCTCGCCAACGCCTTTCAGGACGCCGGCCGCACCCCCGACGCGATCGCGATCCTCGAGCCGCTGGCCGCCGACCTCGAGCGCACGCTCGACGCCGAGCACCCCAGCACGCTCGCCGGCCGCGGGAACCTCGCCAACGCCTACCAGGCGGCCGGTCGCATGGCCGACGCGATCGCGATCTTCGAGCCGCTGCTCGCCGACCGCGAGCGGATCCTCGGCGCCGAGCACCCCGACACGCTGCGCGCGCGCGGCAACCTCGCCAACGCCTACCAGGACGCGGGTCGCACGCAGGACGCGATCAAGATCTACGAGCCGCTGCTCGCCGACCTCGAGCGCACGCTCGGCGCCGAGCACCCCGACACGCTGAGCATCCGCGGCAACCTCGCCAACGCCTACCACGGCGCCAGCCGCACGCAGGACGCGATCGCGATCTTCGAGCCGCTGCTGGCCGATCGCGAGCGCATCCTGGGCGCCGATCACCCGAGCACGCTCATCACCCGCAACAACCTCGCCAACGCCTTCCAGGACGCCGGCCGGGCCGACGACGCGATCGCCGTGCTCGAGGCGCTGGCCGCCGACCGCGCGCGGATCCTCGGCGGCGACCACGCCGACACGCTGCGCACGCGCAACAACCTCGCGCTCGTCTACCAGGACGCCGAGCGCTTCGAGGACGCGATCGCGATCTACGAGCCGCTGGTGGCCGACCTCGAGCGCGTCCTGGGCGCCGAGCATCCCGACACGATCGGAAGCCGCGGCAACCTCGCCAACGCCCGCGCCGCCCGCGACGGCGGCGGTGAGGACACCGCCGGCTCCGGCTGGGACGACGGCGACGCCGCCGGCCCGGGCGCCGGCAACACCTTCATCGTCTAGGCGACTCTAGGTCGCGCTGTAGCCGTGCAGCTGGTCGCCCTGCGCCGCGTGGACGCTGGCGTTGAAGGAGATGATGACCCGGTCCTTCTCGCCGTCATAGGGCATCGCCTGGTGCGCGAGCCATGACGGGAACAGCAGCAGCTGCCCGGCGAGCGGCTCGATGTCCAGGCTCGGCGGCTGCAGGTAGGCGTTGCCGACGTCGACGAAGGCGCCGCCGAGGGCGCTGAAGTTCGGGCCGTAGAGCCGCGTCACGCCGTTCGCCGCGCCGTAGACCGGATGCGCCGCGCGCTGCTGCGAGTCGTCGACCTGGACGATGTACGCCGACGACCACGAGCAGTTGCCGTGCGTGTGCACGTCGTGGAACGCACCCGCGCTGCTGATCTGAAACCACATGCCCTCGATGCCGACCTTCAGCTCGAGCTCGCGGCCGCCCCAGGCCTCGGCGTTGGCGTTCTTGACGGTCTCGCCGAGGCTGGACACGAGGAAGCGGACGAAGTCCTGCCACTCGGGCAGCTTGATGCGGTTGAGCAGGTCGTCGTCGCTGGCGAAGAAGGGCCCCGGCTCCACGCCCCGCGCACGCTCCTGCGCCGCCCGGCCCTGCGCGAACGCCTCGACCAGCAGGGGGTTGAGCGTCGCGGCGTCGGGATAGCGGTGCAGCCCGATCGGGGTCGGCCACAGCCCGTAGAATCCGGCGTCCATCGTCATGCCCGTGCTCCTTGTCGTGGCCGCTGGCGGGCGATCGTAGCGAAGCGCCTGGCCGAGCCTGCGGGGATGCCACACTCGGTGGCTCTGGACGAGGTGACGACACCCGACGGGCGCCGCTTCATCGTCGAGCCGATCGACCAGTCGCCGGACGTCAGGATGCCGGCGGAGTTCGAGCCCCGCAGGCTCGCCCGGCGCACGCTGCAGATCGTCGCGGCGCTCGCGGTGGTCGGTCTCGTGCTGGTGTTCGCGCCGGGGCTCGGCGAGGTCCGCGACCTGCTGACCCAGGCGCGGCCGGAGTGGGTGGCGCTCGCGGTGGCCTTCGAGGCGCTGTCCTGCGTCTCCTACGTGCTGATGTTCCGCCCGGTCTTCTGCACCACGATGCCGTGGCGCACGAGCTGGGAGATCGGCCTGTCGGAGCTCGCGGCGGGCTCGATCGTGCCGGCGAGCGGGGCCGGCGGGCTCGCCCTCGGCGCCTGGATCCTGCGTCAGGGCGGCATGCCGGCGGAGCGGATCGCCAGCCGCTCGGTGGCGTTCTTCGTGATCAAGAGCTCGGTCAACTTCGTCGCCGTGGCGGTCCTCGGCGCGGTCATGGCGCTGGGCCTGGTGGGGCCGGAGGAGTCGTTGTGGCTGACGGCGGTGCCGGCGGCGGGCGCCGTGATCGTGCTGGCCGTGCTGCTCGTCCTGCCGCGCTTGGGCGCCGGCGAGACCGTCGCGGCCGAGGCGGGGCGGCTGCGCAAGGCGCTGCGGGAGGTGCGGCGGGCGCTGGTGGGCGGGGCGGGGGAGGCCCTGCAGATCGTGCGCTCGCGCGACCTGCTCGTGATCGCGGGCTCGGTCGGCTACTGGGCGTGGGACAACGCGGTGCTGTGGGCGACGTTCCAGGCGTTCGGCGTCTCGCCCCCGATCACGGTGATCCTGATGGGCTACCTGATCGGGCAGCTGGGCGGGCTGCTGCCGCTGCCGGGCGGCCTGGGAGGCATCGACGGCGGGCTGATCGGCACGCTGATCGTGTACGGGATCGCGGCGGCGCCCGCCGCCGCGGCGGTGCTCGTCTACCGCGTGATCCTCTTCTGGCTGCCGCTGCTCCTCGGCGCGGTGGCGTTCGTCTCGCTGCGCCGGGCGCTCAACAGCCCCGACCGGCCCGAGCTGTGCGTCGTGCCCGCGGCGAGCTAGCCCTGCGCGCTCAGTGCACGACGCGGACGATCGCGCGCACGCTGCGCTGCTCGCGCACGACGACCAGCGCCCGCCGCGTGGCGGGGCGGGCGAGCGCGGCGCGGCCCGGCGCGGTCAGCCGGAAGCGCAGCGTCCCCGGGCGGCCGGCGTTGCCGGAGGCGGGGCGGGTCGCGCGTCCCCAGAGCCTGCCGCCCGCGGCGCGGAGCTCGACCCGCGTCGCGCGCGTGCGGACGACCGTCTTGGAGGCCAGCAGAAAGGCGCCGCCACGGGCGCGCCCCGCGGCGCCGATCGTCGCCAGCCGGGCGAGCCCGACCTGCTCGCAGTCCGGCGGCGCGGCGCGGCGGGCGACCGCGGCGGCGGTGACCTCGTCGTCGCCGGGACCGCAATCGCCGGCGCGCAGCTCGCCGGGTTCGACGTCCAGGACGTCGTCGCCGACTCCGCCGCGGACCCGATCGGTTCCGCGGCCGCCGGTCAGCCGGTCGTCGCCGGCAGAGCCGACGATCACGTCGTCGCCGGTGCGGCCGTCGGCGAAGCGAAATCCGGTGATGGTGTCGTTGCCGCCATCGCCGGTGATCGCGGCGCCGGGGACGGTCGTCGACGCCCGGTCGTCGCCCGCGCCGAGCCGCACGCCCGCGCTGAGGAACGGCGTGACCTTGCCCGCGGCGCTGAGCACGAGCTGGTCGTCCTGGTCCCGGGCGTCGACGAGCAGGTCGTCGCGGCCGCCGGCGGGGAAGGTGCAGGACACCCTGCCCTCCTCGGCGCTGCAGCCGCCGCCGGAGGTGTAGGTCACCGCGGCGCCGGAGTCGGTGAACGACGCCACCGGGTTCGCGGTCGTTCCCTCCAGGCGCACGTTCAGCCGGTTGCTCTCGCCGGCCTTGGCGCGGAAGCCGACGGTGTGGACGTCGGTCTCGCCGCGCCGCGTCTTCGTGTCGGCGACGTCGCCCGCCCAGGCGACGACCGGCACGGCCAGCGCCAGCAGGCAGCCCGCCGCCACGACCTCAGCTCTCGAGCGCCTCCACACGGGCGGGCACGGTAGTACGGGCAAGCGCCGGTTCGCAAGCCGCTTCGTCGCCCGTCGTGCGATGGCCGTGGGAGTACTCGTCCGGGCGGGCGATCATGACGATGAACATCGCGGCGAACATCGCGACGTGCTCGATGGTCATCAGCAGGCCCGCGCCCTCGACGACGCCGGCCTGGAGCAGAGCGATCGCACCGATCCCCGGCACGATCATCGCCCCCGCCATCTCCATGGTCGGCTGCCGGCCATGGCCCCTCCAGCGCATCCAGGGGATCATCGGCAGGGTCATCGTCACGGCCATGCGGGCGAGCATGAGCGTCGTGTCGTTGCCGCTGACGTCGGGCCAGGCCGCATCGGTCACCCACCGGGCCGGCAGGGCGAGAACCCCCATGCCGACGAGCATCACGACGACCATCTCTCCGTAGTGCCGGGCGAAGTCGCGCGTCAGTGCCTGCCTCATGAGATCACCTCGTGCTCGATGTCAGATCGCGTTGCGAATACCCATAGGGGGTATCCAGTGGCCGGGACCGTATATACCACCGGGGGGTATGTCAACCACCAATTTCCCCACCCGCGAACGCCGCGCGGGTGAGCGTCACGTGCGTGACGCCGCTGGGCGAGGAGACGGCCTCGATCTCGTAGTCGCTCTCGAGGCCCTCCAGTCCGTCCCAGAGGCGTACGCCTCGGCCGAGCAGGACCGGAACCACCGCGATGTGCGTGTAGTCGATGAGCCCCGCAGCCAGGAACTCGCGGATCACGGTGGCGCCTCCGCCGATGCGTACGTCCTTGCCGTCCGCGGCCTCGCGGGCCGTCTCGAGCGCCTCGGCAGGCGACGCGTCGAGGAAGTGGAACGTCGTGCCGCCCTCCATCTCGATCGACGGGCGCGTGTGATGGGTGAGGACGAAGACCGGTGTGTGAAACGGCGGGTTGGGGCCCCACGCGCCCTTCCACTCCGGGTCCTCGTGCCATCCGGGGTGGCCGAACTTCCCGGCCCCCATGATCTCGGCGCCGATCCCGGGCTCGAACCCCTGCGCGAAGGCGTCGTCGACGCCGCCGCTCCCGCCGGGCCGGCCGACCATCTCGTGCCACCACCGGGTGGCGAACATCCATTCGTGCAGCCGTTCGCCGGCGTGACCGAAATGTGCGTCGGCGGTCTGGCCCTCACCGGTGCCGAAGCCGTCGAGTGAGATGGCGAAGTTGTGGACGCGGGCGAGTGACATGGGTGGTGCTCCTTCGGTGCTCGGGGTCGGTTCTCGTGGGTGGTGCGTCAACGGAGCGGTGTGACCGCTCGGGCTCAGTCGTAGTAGCGCCGGGCGCTGGAGTCGATGCGCGTCACATCGGTTCCGTAGACGTGGATCGAGATCGCGGTCTGCTCGGCGGTGTTGTGCACGCGATGGATGTCCCCCGGCGGCGCGAAGCCGCTCACGTCGCCGACGTGATTTTCGCTGCGCCCGATCACGTTGAGCTCGGCGTCGAACAGCTCCTCATGCTCGACGCCCTGGATGACGCCGAACGCGCACCACGTGATGTGGTCGTGGATGCGCGTGAGCTGGCCCGGCCGCCACACCAGGGCGACGATCGAGAACGAGCCGTCGGGCTCGACGTGCAGCGTGTGGCTGCGGTAGCCGTCGGGCGAGCCGAGGCGCTGGTCGGCGGTCAGCACGTCCGGGGAGGGGAGGTGCCGGCGCAGCTCGTCGGCGACGAGCTGCGTGGTCTCGGCCCAGCCGGCATGGCCCTCCATCGCGGTGCGGATACCGGCGACGAGTGGGCTCAGCCGGCCGGCGGGGCGGATCTGAGTCGTGGTCATGCCGTCAGCTTGCGCTCGACCGCCTCATGCGTCCAATGCCAACTTTCGTCCTGACTCATAGATAGAGTTGATGCATGCTGGACGTCAACCGGCTGCGCGTGATCGACGCCGTCGCGCGCCATGGCTCGGTCACCGCGGCGGCGAAGGAGCTGCACTACTCCCAGCCGTCGGTCACGCACCACCTCGCCCGGCTGGAGGCCGAGACCGGCGCGCAGCTCCTGCAGCGGGTCGGCCGAGGGATCCGGCTCACCCCGGCCGGGCAGCTGCTGGCCGACCGCGCCGCGGAGATCATCGGGCGCATCGACGCCGCGGGCGCGGAGCTGTCTGCGCACGTGGGTCTGACCGCCGGGCGGGTGCGACTGGCGGGCTTCGCCTCCGCGATCGGGTCGCTCGTGCCGGCGGCTGTGGCGGCGCTGGCGGGCAGGCATCCGGGCCTGGAGATCAACCTGATCGATACGCATCCGCCCGAAGCGATCGAGCTGCTGCGGACCGGCAAGGTGGAGGTCGCGATCATCTTCCGCTACGACGAGACCGAGCCCGAGCCGGCCGGGGTCCGCCTGCATCACCTGCTCGACGATCCGGTCTACGTGCTGTCGCAGCGGCGCGAGCGGGGGATGGCCAGCCTGCGCGACGCGACGTGGATCGCCGGCTGCGAGCGATGCCGCAGCCACCTGCTGTCCCTGTGCGCCGACGCCGGGTTCGATCCGCGGATCGGCTACAGCTCCGATGACATGGTCGTGATGCAGGCGCTGGTGGCCGCCGGGCTCGGGATCGCGACCCAGACCGGTCTCTCCCTGCGCGCCCACCTCATCGAGGGCGTCGTCGCGACCGAGCTGCCCGGCTCGAAGCGGCACATCTACGCCGCGACCTACGGCGAGCCACCCGACCCGCCCGCCACCGCCGCGCTGCTGACAGCGCTCGCCGAGGCCGTCACCTCGACGACCTCGTCGGCGGTCATCTCATCCACCTCGGACGCGCGACGGTCGCGCGACTGCTGACGCCGGCGAGGCTACCTCGGCGCGATGTTCGATCACGTCGAAATCGCCGTCGCGGACCGCGCCGCGTCCGAGCGCTTCTACCGCACCGTCCTCTCCGGGCTGGGCGCCGAGCCGAGCCACGCGGACGCCGCGCTCGTCGAGTGGGACGACTGGGCCATCGCTCCAACGGACCGCGAGCATCCCGTGACCCGCGGCCTGCACGTCGGCTTCCGCGCGCCGTCCCGCGAGGCCGTGCACGCCTTCTGGCAGGCGGGGATCGACGCGGGCTGCCGCGACGACGGCGCGCCCGGCCCGCGCACCGTCTACGGCCCGGATTACTACGGCGGCTTCCTGCTCGACCCGGACGGCAACAGCGCTGAGGCGGTGCACACGGAGCGCACGCCGGGCTGCGGATCGGCGTGGACGAGCCCGACCGCGTGCACGTGGTCGGCGACAACTTCAGCTTCTCGCTGATCGACGACGAGCGGCGGCTCACGGAGCATTTCCACCTCGCGTTCTCGGCGCAGGACGACGCGACCGTACGGGCGTTCCACGCCGCCGCGCTCGCCGCGGGCTATGAGGACCACGGCGGCCCCGGTGAGCGCGCCGTCTACCACCCGGGCTACTACGGCGCGTTCGTCCTGGACCCCGACGGGCACAACGTCGAGGTCGTCAACCACAACCGCTGAGCCATCGCGCGCTCAACGGTGGGGGCGTAGCGCCGATCCAGTCGGCCAACAAACCGGTTTCCGGTCGGTGCAGCTGGGGAATACGGCGTGCGATGGCCCGCCCGAGCGACCGCCGTGACGTAATACGCCGCTGATGGGCGACCCGTCCGGCACGGCGTGCCAGGGCGAGGAAGGCGCGGCTCCCCGGGCCGACGCCATGCGGTACCACACGAGGCTCATGGAGGCGATGGCCGACGCCGTGGTCGCCACGGACGCGGAGTTCCACGTCACGCTGTGGAACCCCGGCGCCGAGCGACTCTACGGTTACACGGCCGAGGAGGCGATCGGGCGTCCGGCGCGGGAATTGGCGAGCTACGAGGGCGACCCCTCCCGGCTGGCGCTCGAAGGCGCGCTCGACCGCGACGGCTTGGCGCATTCCGAGTTCGTCACGCGCACCAAGGCCGGCACGTTCGTCTATGTCGAGCTCATCGCGACCGCCGTGCACGACACATCGGGTGCGGTCGTCGGCCACCTCGGGATCCACCGCGACATCACCGAGCGAAAGCGGTCGGCGGCCGATCAGCGCCGCCTGTCGGCGATCGTCCAGAACTCGGCGGACTTCATCGGGATGGCCGAGCTCGACGGCCGCGCGGTCTTCGTCAACGACGGCGGCCGCCGCCTCTTGGGTTTGCGCGACCTCGACGCGGTCCGCGCGCTGCACCTGATCGACTTCTTCGCGCCCGAGCACCGCGACGCCGTCCGCGACCGGCTGCTGCCGCAGATCATCGCCGAGGGCGGCTGGACGCACGAGCTGGACCTCGTCAACTTCGAGACCGGCGAACACATTCCGGTGTCCTGCCACGGCTTGCGGGTCGACGACCCGCAGACCGGCCGGCCGATCGCGATCGCGACGATCTCCCGCGACCTGCGCGAGCAGCGCAGGGCGGAGGCCGAGCTCCAGGCCTCTCGCCGGCAGATCGACACGATCTTCGCGAGCATCACCGACGCGTTCTGCGCCTTCGACCGCGACCTCCGCTTCACGTACGTCAACGACCGCGCCGTCCAGATCTGCAGCGACGTGCTGGGCGCGCCGCTCGATCGCGACGACTGCCTGGGCACGGGGCTCTTCACGATGTTTCCCGAGCTCGTCGGCAGCGATGTCGAACGGAACCTCCGCCTCGCGCTGCGTGATCACCGCACGATCGTCTTCGAGTTCCTGCACGCGACGACCGCGCGCTGGTTCGACGTCCACGTCTACCCGAAGGAGGACGGCCTGGCGGTCTACTTCGACGAGATCACCGCTCGCAAGCTCGCTGAGGACGCCCGCGAGCGCCAGGCGCGCCAGCAGGCCGCCGTCGCCGAGCTCGGCGTCCGCGGCTCGCGCGGGGACAGCGCGATCGCGCTCATGGAGGAGGCCGTGGCCGTGGTCTCCCGCGTGCTGGACGTCGAGCTCGTCGCCGTCGCCGAGCTGCTGCCCGACAGCGATCGGCTCCTGCTTCGCGCCGGCGTGGGATGGGAGCCGGGACGGGTCGGGCACGCGGAGAGCGCGACCGGCGCGCGTTCCCTGGTCGGGTACGCGGCGCAGACCGGCGCCCCGGTCGTCTGCGCGGACGTCATGCGCGAGGAGCGGTTCTGGCCCTCCGAGCTGCTCGTCGAGCACGGCGTGGCCAGCGCGGCCGTTGTCGTGATCCCGGGCCGCAGCGCGCCGTTCGGCGGGCTCGGCGTCTTCAGCCGGGAGCCGCGGCAGTTCGGCGCCGACGAGGTCAACTTCCTGCGCGCGATCGCCAACGTCCTGTACAGCGCGATCGAGCACGCCCAGACGTCCCAGCGGATCGGCGAGGTCCGCGACGCCGAGCGCCGCCGGCTCGCCCGCGCGCTGCACGACGAGACCCTGGAGGAGCTGGGGATCGCGCTGGCGCGCGCCGCACGCGGCGCAGCGGACGGCGGCGACGAGGGGCTGGTCGACGCGCTGCAGCGCGTCGGCGGCCAGCTTCGGGCCGCCATCCACGACCTGCGCCTCGGCGACGGGCAGGACCGACCGTTTCCCACGCTCGTCGAGGAGCTCGCCGAGCACCATCGCGCCCGCATGCCGGACTGCGCCGTCGACGTCGTCTGCGACGTGCACGTCCGCCTGCCGTCTGACATGCGCACCGAGGTGCTGCGGATCCTCGGCGAGGCCATCACCAATGCACGCCGGCACGCGGCGGCCGGGCGCATCGAGGTGCGGCTGACCGTCGAGGCCGCGTCGCTCGTGGCGGCGGTCGCCGACGACGGCCGCGGGCTCGAGGCGCAGCGGCCGCCCGGCGCGGCCGGTGGCCACGGTATCGCGGGCATGCGGGAGCGAGCCGCGCTGCTCGGCGGCGAGCTGCGCATCACGCGAAGGGCAGGCGGCGGGACGGTCGTCGAGCTGCGGGCGCCGCTCCGCGGGCCGCGTGCGATCGGGGACCGCACGCGGGTGCTCCTCGTCGACGACCACGCGGCGGTCCGCGACGCGATGGCGCTCGCGTTCGCCGCGGACGACGGCTTTGTCGTCGCCGGCGCTGCCGGCTCGCTCGCCGAGGCCCGGACGATGCTCGACGGCATTGACGTCGCCATCGTCGACGTGGCGCTGCCCGACGGAGACGGGATGGACCTCATCCCCGAGCTGCGTGCCGCCAACGCCGACGCCCAGGCGCTCGTGCTCAGCGCGGAGACCGGTCGTAGCCTCACGGCCCGCGCGGTCCAGAGGGGCGCGGCGGCCGTGGTCAGCAAGGCTGCGCATCTGCACGATGTCGTGGCGATCGTCCGCAGGCTGCACGCCGGGGAGACGATCATCCCACTCGACGAGGTGGTCGAGCTGCTGCGCTTTGCCGGCGAGGAGCGCGAGCGCGAGCTCGAGGAGCGCCAGCTCGTCGACAGCCTCACCGCGCGCGAGCGCGAGGTCCTCCAGCTCGTCGCGGACGGCCTGGACAGCCGGCGCGTCGCAGCGCGGCTGCACATCTCCCCCCGCACCGAGCGCAACCACATAGCGAACATCCTGGGCAAGCTGGGCGTTCACTCTCAGCTGCAGGCACTGATCTTCGCGCTCCGGCACGGCGTCGTCGAGGTGCCCCGCCGCGGGGTCGCGGCCGAGCCGTAGCCGGCCCGGCGCGCCATGCCGCCGCGCGCAGGCACGGTGGCATGGGGCAGATGCCCCAGCCAAAGATGGTGCGTGCGGCTCGTTTCCGTCGCAACCACGGGGGTGATCCCTGAGGGTGCACCGCTTTCGATGAGAAAGCGGCCCCTTCACCACCGAGGGAGAGAGGCGTCGATGGCCGTCACTGCCGCCGCAATGACTACGTCGCAGTCGATCAGCGCGTGCGGGCGACGGCGCGGCCGCCGTCTGCGCAACCGCGCCAAGGGCGCGGGTGACAGCCCGCGCGACCGGCCCGCGGCAGCCGCCGAGCGAGAGCTCGTGCTGGCCGCCAAGCATGGCGGCGCCGCCGAGCGCGAGGCGCTGGTGGAGGCCTTCGTGCCCCTCGTGGGCAGCGTCGCGCGGATCTATCGCAGCCGTGTGCAGGTCGACCGCGCCGAGCTCATGCAGGAAGGCGTCGTCGGGCTGTTGCGCGCGCTCGAGCGCTTCGATCCGGACAGGGGCACGCCGTTTTGGATGTACGCCTCGTGGTGGGTGCGCCAGGCGATGCAGCAGCTCGTCTCCGAGCTGGGCCGGCCGATCGTGATGTCTGACCGGGCGCTGCGCAAGATCGCGCGGATCAAGGACGCCCAGCGCGAGCACCTGCAGCGCTGCGGGCGCGAGCCCAGCCTGTCGGCGATCGCGGAGACGATCGGCCTGCCGCGCGCGGAGATCGAGAGGCTGATGGCGGCCGAGCGCAGTCCGCGTTCGCTCGAGGAGCCCGTCGGCGGCGACCACGATGCCGGCGTCACGCTCGGTGAGCTGCTCGACGACCGCAGGGCCAGCGAGGCATTCGACCGCATCCCGGGCGAGATCGAGCTCGAGCAGCTGCCGCGCGTGCTTGCGATCCTCAGCGAGCGTGAGAGGACGATCATCTGCGCGCGCTTCGGTCTCGAGGGGCCCGAGTCGACGCTGCGCGAGCTGGGCGAGCAGCTCGGGATCAGCGCCGAGCGCGTGCGGCAGATCGAAGAGGTGTCGCTCGCAAAGCTGCGCGAGACGATGGCGGCGGAGGCACCACCGGCGACGCCTCGTACCCCCGCGGCGGGGGGGCCCTGACGCTCAGGGCGCGAGCTCGGCGACCGCGGCGGCGATCGTCTGCGGGTTCGCCGGGACCGGGATGCCGGCGACGAGCACCGTGGGCGTCCCGCCGACCCCGTGCTCGACGGCGAGCTCGGTCACGAAGCGCACCCATGGCTGGTAGGTCCCACTGAAGACCGCGTCGGCGAAGCGCGCGTCTTCGATGCCGACCGAGCGGCCGAGTTCGACGAGCTCCTCGTCGTCGAGGCCGGGGCCGCCCTCCTGCGGCTGGTTGGCAAACAGCGCGTCCTTGTAGGGCAGGAACATGTCCGCGTCCGATGATGCCGCGGAGGCAGCCGCGGCGCGCGTCGAGTAGCCACCGGGCACCGACAGCCGGTCCAGGAACCCGAGCGGGTGATAGACGAGCGTCGCCACGTGGTCGTCCACGAAGCGCTTGAGCAGGCTCCCGGAGCGCTCCTCGAACTGCCTGCAGAACGGGCACAGGAAGTCGATGAACGCGTCGATCTGGACGGGGCCGCTGCCGACGACGATTCCGTCGCCGCTGGGCGTCGCGTGGGCCGGGACCGCGACGTTGGCGGGTATGGCTGGATGTGTTCGCGTGCTCATAGCCCTGCCCATAGGCCGAGCCGGTCCATGTCAAGCTCACATGGAGCGCCATCGCCCACGCCCCACTTGCGCGAGGCGCTCGCCGGACCTACTGGCCCGTCCATGGCGACAGCGACGACCCATCACGACGCGACGGTGAATCCCTCCACCGGGGAGGTCGTGCGTGAGTTCGACGGCGGCTTCGCCGGCTGAGGCCGGATCGCATGGATGTCGTCATCGTCGGAGCCCACGGCAAGGTCGCTCGGCGGCTCGCCCGCCTGCTCGTCGCGCGCGGCGACCGCGTCCGCGGCGTGATCCGCAATCCTGCGCACGGAGACGAGCTCCGCGCCGACGGCAGCGAGCCCGTCGTCTGCGACCTGGAGCGTGCCGGCGCCGACGAGCTGGCCGACGCGATCAGCGGCGCCGATGCCGTGGTCTTCGCGGCCGGGGCCGGACCGGGCAGCGGGGCCGAGCGCAAGCTCGCCGTCGACCGCGACGGGGCGATCAAGCTGCTCCATGCGGCACGCGCCGCGAACGTCGAGCGGTACGTCATGGTCAGCTCCATCGGCGCCCAGGACCCGCCCGACGGCGACGACGTGTTCGCCGTCTACCTGCGGGCGAAGGCCGAGGCCGACCGGGAGCTCATGGCCAGCGATCGCGCCTGGACCGTCGTGCGGCCGGTGTTCCTGCAGGACGAGCAGGGAACCGGCCGGATTCGCCTGGCCGAGCAGCCGCTCCGCGGCGAGGTTCCGCGCGACGACGTCGCCGGCGTGCTCGCCGCCGTCCTCCACGAGCCGCGGTCCGCCCGGCGCGTGCTCTACGTAAGCGCCGGCGACGACCCCATCGAGGAGGCGCTCGCGCGCATGCTGTGAGCCCGCTCGCTCACGCCATGTCGCCGAAGCATCGCGCTTGAGGCCTGCGGATCTGGCAGACAACGGGCTCAGCGCTCGACGGAGCTCGGCAGATCGAGTGCGATGAGCACCGCGAGCACGCCGGAGCGACAGAATGAACCCACCGATGCATGGGCGGCCCCGTCACCGGACATAGCTAGCCCGATCGTGGTCTTCGATGCAAGCCCCCTCCGCGGCCTGGACGCGACCCTGCACATCGGCTGCGTCGCGGAACTCGCGCTGCAGCAGGTGCAGTCCTTCGTGGGCGCGCTGTACGCGTCCGATCCGCACCTCGAGATCGAGCTGCGGCACCTGCCGAGCGCCGCACAGGTGCGCGCGTTGCAGTCCGGCGAGCTGGACCTCGGCCTGCTCTATGGCACCGGCGACCTCGAAGGCATCGAAGCAGTGCCGATCTTCCCGGGCGAGCGGCTCGCGGCAATCGTGCCGATCGGTCACCGTCTCGCGCAGTGCCCGGCGGTGAGGCCGGGCGACCTGCGCCAGGAGGATCTGCTGACCGTTCCGCGCCGGATAGATCCCGCGGTGCACGAAGCCCTGATCGAGCGCGTCCGCGACGCCGGCCACGAGCTTCGCCGCGTGCGCGAGTGGGGCGGAGGCGACCCGCGCGACGTCCTGATGGCGGTAGCCCACCGCAACGGCGTCGCGCTGGCGCCGGCGCCGCTGCTCGACACGGTCGGCGAGATCGCCACGATCGTCACGCCCTGCCCGACCGATCCGCCGGTGCGAATGCCGGCCATCGTGCTCGCTTGGCGCGCCCCGCCGAATGCGACGGTGAGCCCGCTGCTGGAGGTCGCGCGGGCGGCCGCGCGCGAGCTGCGCGGCGGCTGACTAGCCACCCTGCTCGCCGGCGGCCGTCCCGTCGTCGCCGGCTTCCTGCGAGGGCCTGTAGCCGTAGGCGGCCTCGCGGACCGCCAGATCGCTCTCCACCAGCGAGCCCAGCGCCCCTGCAAGCGTCGCGAGCGATGTCGCCATCCACGCGAGCCGAAGGTAGTCCCCCGCGGCGGCCCGGTGGATCTCCGCGTTCAACGCGCCTTCCGGGATGAGGCTGAACGAGCCGACCACGCTGAACGCCAGGAGTGCGAGGTACAGCGTCAGGACACCGATCGCGATCGTCAACGCGGTGACCGCATTGAAGAGCACCACCCGCTCGCGCGTGTGCGAGTTCGCGCTGTGCTCCCAGAGGTCGTGGGCGACGATCAGCGCGACCGATGTCGTCACCAGCGCGACGAGCGTGAGGCCGAGCAGCCGCGGCCACGTCATGTAGCTGGCGAGCATCCAGAAGCCTGACGAAGCGAGCACGTAGGCCGCGGTGCCGAGGGCCGCCACGAGCGCCCGCGAGAGCTTGACGGTGACCCGCCACGGATGGTTGGCCCGCACCATGCCGATGAGCAGGCGCAGGTTGCCCCGCATCACCGCGGTCGAGAAGCGGATCGTGTCGTCGTCGACCTGCGCGATGCCGATCGGTGACGCGAGCTCGTGCAGGCGGTCGCGAACGCTTTCGCGGTCCTCGTCGTTCCAGCCGACCAGAGCGGCGATGAGATCGAGCGCCGCCTCCCGGACCCGCTCCTCGAGCGCGATCGCGCCGAGCGCGGGAACCGAGATCAGCCCGACCCCGTCGGTCGCGCTCGCGATCGCCGTGAGAGGCCGGTGGCCGTCAGAGCGCAGGGGGATGTCGGTCAGGCAGATGACGAGGTCCCAGTGGTTGTCGAGCAGAAGCCGTCGCGCGTCCTGAACGAGCTCGGCGATCCTCGCCTGAGGGTTCTTCGGCCCGCCCTCGCCGAGCTCGACCCGCCACTCGATCCCGGGGAAGCGACGCTCGACCTCCTCGCGGAGATCGTCGGCGATGCGCTCGGCGAGGTCGCGCAGCTGCGGCTCGGCGTGAAGCCCGACCCGCAGGATGCGCGGACCCTTTCCGGGCTGGGTGCTGAGATCCGCCACGGTATGGCTCACGTAGCCGCGCGCAGTCTCCGATAAACCCGCGATGTCGGCGGGGGTGGCGCGTGGCCGCCATGGCCGACACCGTCGTACAGGACGAGGCGCATCTCAGGGCTCGGCGGGTCGCGCGCGCACGTCGCCGGGGGCGTCAGCGCCGGCGTCGAGGCCGAGCCTTGCGCGGATCTCGGGCCGCAGGCTCGCGCCCTGCCGCAGGAGCTCGCGCTGCACCTCACGAACGTCGACGTCGCGCGGCGCGCTGCGATGGCGCGCGGCGAGCGCTCCGCACACTCCCGCAGCATGGCCTGTCGCCATCGCGATCGCCGTCACGCGGTAGGAGGAGTGCGCCTCGTGCGTGCCGGAGATGCAGCGCCCCGCGACGAGCGTTCGCCGCAGCCCGCGCGGCAGCAGGCAGCGCAGCGGGATGTCATATGCGCCGCGCAGCGGCAGGCGTGTCAGCACCGTGCCCTTGCCCTCCGGAGCGTGGATGTCGATCGGATAGGAGCCGCGCGCGATCGCGTCGTCGAACGCCCGGGCGTCCAGCACGTCCTCGCCGGTCAGGCGGTACTCGCCGCAGATGCGCCGTGTCTCGCGCACGCCGGCGGTCGCGCCGCTCTGCGCGTCGTAGGCCTTCTCGAAGCCCGGCACGCGCGTGCGCAGGAAGCGGTCGATCTCGCGCATCTGGCGACGGCTCTGCCACTCCGCGCGCGTGAGGTCGAAGACGTCGTTGCCCAAGCCGCTGACGCGCGTGCTGTTGACGCTCACCTCGCGCTCGTGCGGCGTGGCGAAGAACAGGATGTCCTCGCGCGGCAGGTCGAGCTCGCCGGCCTCCTCGGCCGCCGCGACGAGCTGCCACAGGCCGTGCACGCCACGCCACTGCGCCGGATGCTCCTCCACGTAGCGGGCGAAGCGCGAGCGGTCGAAGTCGACCATGCGGAACATCAGCGTCATCGGCTGCGTCAGGCCGTCGCCCTCGCGCCCGACCTCGTACTGCGCGCCGGCCGCCGCGGCGACATCGCCGTCGCCGGTGCAGTCGACGATCGTGTGCGCCTCGATCACGAGCGGGCCGGATTTCGTCTCGAAGACGACGCCACGGGCCGCATCGGGACCGACGACCCCGCTGGCGAAGGAGTGAAACAGGAAGCGCACGCCGTAGTCGTCGAGCAGGTCAAGCGTGACGAGCTTGAAGGACTCCGGATCGAACGGGACCGTGTAGCCGGTGTCCGGCGACGGCGGAACCGCGCCGCCGCTGCGAAAGAGGCGGTCCAGCAGGTCGGCCAGCGCCCCCGCGACGACCGGCTCACCGACCCCATGGTCGTCGGGCAGCAGGCGCAGGCCGCCCGACCGCGCGCTTGGGGAGCGCATCTCGTTGTGAAAGGACATGAGCGGCATGACGAGCGACGCGGTCGCGTTGCCGCCGAGATAGCCGTGGCGCTCGGCGAGGATGACCTGCGCGCCGGCGCGCGCGGCACCGACCGCGGCGCCGAGCCCGGCCGGACCGCCGCCCACGACGAGGACGTCGGCCGTGCCGGCGTGGACGGCATCCCGCGGCGGGAGCCGGATCGTGCGGGGCTGCTCAGGCGCTCCGAGCGGCGGCACAGGCGAGCTCGCGTCCGAGCAAGCCGGCGACGATGGTCGCCGTCTCGCGAGACTGCTCCTTCATGGCCGGAACGCTGGCAGAGACCAGCCGCGAGCGCTCTGCGCGCAGGTCCCACATGCGGTCGATCGCCGCGAGCAGGACCCCGGCATGCTCGCGCTGGAGCAGCTGCGGCGTCGGCAGGCCGAGCTGCTCGAGAAACGACGTGACCTTCGCTGCGTAGGGCAGCGCCAGCACCGGGGTGCCTGCGATCGCGGCGAAGATCAGGAAGTGCAGCCGCATGCCGATGGCCAGGTCCAGCTCGCCGATCAACGCGAGCATCTCGCGCGGGCCGTAGGTGCCCTTCAGCACCCAGGCCCGATCCGGCGCGCCCATCTCGGCGATGACGCGGTGCGCCTGGCGCACGTCCTGGCTCTCCATCGGGACGAACAGGACGTTGGCGTCGAAGCGCGCGGCGACGAAGTCCGCGGCGTTGGCGAGCAGCCGGTGGTAGACGCCCTCCTCGAGGCCGTGTGTCGTGCCGCCCGGCTCGCGCACGGACAGCCCGACGAGCTGGCGGTCGCGCGTGATCCCCTGGCGCTCGAGCACGCCGGACGATCGCAGCGCGGGCTCGAGCAGCAGCGCGGGGTCGGCCGTGACCGTGATGTCCTGCGTCACGCCGATCTGCTCGAGCAGACGCTGTGACGCGGCGTCGCGCACGGTGATCGCCACCATCGCGTTGAGCACGTCAGCGACCGCACGGCGCTCCTCGTGACGCCGCAGCGGGCCGACGCCGATCGCGTACGTCGCCGTCGAGACGCCGAGCGTCTGGGCGATCCGCGGGACGTGCAGGTAGCTCTCGGATTCGCGGTCGTAGAGGATCCCGCCGCCGCCGAGCAGCAGGAGGTCGAGGCGGCCGATCTCCGCGACGAGCTCGTCGCGGCAGGCCTCCCGCGCGTCGAGCACGCGGTCGACGGGATGGTGCTCGCGCGTGTGGAGCACGTCGCGCGTGAAGACCGTCAGCTCCACGCCGGGCAGCTCGCGGCGCAGCTGCTCGAGGGCGACGGTGAGGATCGCCTCGTCGCCGAGGTTCAGACCGCCGTAGGAACCGCAGATCCCGATCGTCGGCGCGCGCGGCCAAGCGCGCGGGCGGCGGGCCGGGCAACTGCGGCAGCTGCGCGCGCACGACTCAGACATCCCCGGGCGTCGTGTCGCCCTCGAAGGAGGTCTCGCGCTCGAGCCGCCTGCGGCCGGGGTGACCGCGGGGGACGTCGTGCGGCGTGATGTCGGCGTGCAGCTCGGGCGAGTCGCCGAGCGGCGTCTCGTCGTCCATCCCGACGCCCGGAAACGGGCTGTCATCCTCGACCGACAGATCCTCGAGATGGCCGTCCTCGCGCACGCGGGTCTTGCGTCGCGCGGTGGCGTACGTGAGCGCGGCCGCGGTCGCCGGCACGGTCCCGGCCAGCAGCGCCGCGAGCGCGTACTCGGGCCCGAGCACCGCCGCCGCCGCTGCCGAGATGAGGTAGAACGCGCCGAGCCCCGCCATGAGCGCAGCGAAGCCGCGCGGGGGCGGGTTGCCGGGGGAGGGCCGCACTGCGAGGTAGATCGCCCCGCCGAAGGCGATGAGCACGAGCGCGATGCCGACGACACCCAGGTCGGCCCGCTGGGAGCCCATGAGCACGAGCAGGCTTCCGATGTAGACGGCCAGCCACAGCGCCGGGGGCCAGGTGTCGAGCCAGCGGATCACGGGGCGGACATCGTCTCCAGGGCACGGAGCTCGGCGACGACCTGCTCCGGCGTGATCGCCCGCAGTCCGGGATCGCAGCGATCGCCATGCGGATCGCCCGTCCTGCCGGCCCACAGCACGCGATGACGCGCGAGCGGCGGCGGGCCCCACTGCGCCGGGGAGGTCGGGCCGAAGAGGATCACCGACGGCGTGCCCAGCGCGGTCGCCAGGTGCGCCACGCCGGTGTCGTTGCAGACGAGCCGTCCGGCGGCCGCGACGACCTCGGCGAGGTCGAGGACGTCGGTGCCCCCGGCGAGCACGGCGCGCGGCGGTATGCCAGCCGCCCGGGCGATCCCGAGCGCGAGGCCGCGCTCCTGCGGGCCACCGGTGAGCAGCACCGTCCTGCCGCGCGCGCGCTCGGCCCGGGCGACGGCGACCCAGCCGGGGGCGGGCCAGCGTCGCGCGGCGCTCGCCGCGCCGGGGTGCAGCAGCGTCGCGCCGGCGGCCTGCCGCGGCAGCGGCCGCGCTCGCGGCGGGCGGGAGATCTCCAGCCGCCGCGGATCGGCGGGGATACCGCTCTCCTGCAGCAGCCGGCACCAGCGCCGCGCCTCGTGCTCGTCCTCGCGCCAGGCCGGGCCGCGGTGAGCGTCGATGGCGGGGTGGGCGAACGCGATCAGCCGCAGCGGGCACGCCGCGCGCAGCACCGCGTGGCTCTGCGGCCCGCTGCCGTGGAGGTTGACGGCGACGTCCGGACGCAGCGCGTCGGGCGGCAGCGGTCCGAGCGGCGCGGCGGGCACGGGAGCGAAGCCGGGCCGCCCGCAGGGCCCGCTGATGAGCGCCGCCAGCGGGGCCAGCGCCGGCGGCACGGCCAGCAGCCGGCGGTACTCTCCGAAGGCGGCGGCGAGGGCGCGCAGCGCCGGCACCGCGGCGAGCAGATCGCCGAGGCCGAGCGCGCGCAGGACGAGCAGCGTCGGGCGCTGCGCAACCGGTGCTACGGCCACGAGGGCTCGACCGGGGGCGTGACGACGAGCTCGCGCAGCTCGATGCCCGGCGGGCGCGTGAGCGCGAACAGCACCGCGTCCGCGACGTCGGCGGGCGCGGCCAGGCGCGCGTCCTCGGGCGGCCGATACTGCTCGGGACGACCGTCGAAGAACGCCGTGTCCATGCCGCCGGGCACGAGCATCGTCACGCCGACCTCACCGGCGAGCTCGATCGCCAGCGCACGGCTGAAGCCGACGACGCCGAACTTGCTCGCGCAGTACGCCGACGCGTCGCTCAGCGCGCGCAGGCCGAGCGTCGAGGCGACCGTCACGATGCGGCCGCGCGACTCCTGCAGGAACGGCAGCGCGGCGCGTACCGTGGCGGCGGTGCCGAGCAGGTTGACGGCGATGACGCGCTCCCAGTCCTGCGGATCGATGTCGGCGAGCTTGCCGCAGGCGTCGATGCCGGCCGCGGTGACGATCGCGTCGAGGCCGCCGTGGCGCTCGGCCGCGCGGCGGATCGCCGCCTCCGCCGCCCGGCCGTCGGCAAGGTCGACCGTCTCGCCGTCGATCCCCTCCGTCGCCACGGCGAGGTCGAGCACGACCGGCGTGCCGCCGGCTTGACGGACAGCCTTCGCGACGGCCGCGCCGAGGCCCGACGCGCCGCCGGTCACGACCACGGTTCCGGGGATGGCCCGCGCACGTTCTTCGATCGGGTGGGTGAGCGTCTCAGTGGATGGCACGCAGGCTCGCCTCCTGGAGCAGTTGGGTGGTCGATCGGCCGTCGAGGTAGGGCAGCAGGACGACCTCGCCGCCCCAGCGCCGGACGGCAGCGGCTTCCGGCAGCTCGGCGACGCCGTAGTCGCCGCCCTTGACCCAGACGTCGGGTCGCAGGTGCTCGAGCGCCGCGCACGGGTCGTCCTCGCCGAAGACGACCACGGCGTCGACGCAGCGCAGCGCGCTCAGCAGCTCCGCGCGCTCGCGCGCGGCGACGATCGGGCGGCCGGCGCCCTTCAGGCGCCGGACCGAGGCATCGTCGTTGAGGCAGACGACGAGCGCGTCGCCGAGCGCGCGCGCGGACTCGAGCAGCAGCAGGTGACCGGCGTGCAGCAGGTCGAAGCAGCCACCGGTCGCGACCACCGTTCCACCGGCGCTGCGCACACGCTGGACGACGCCGTCGGCGTCGGGCCTCGAGCACGGGATCGCGGCCGTCGTCCGGGCAAGCCCGACGGTGCCCGCGCCGCCGTCGGCGACGAACTCCGCGGCGGCGCGCACCGCGTCACGCACCGCAACGGGCGTGGCGGCGCCGGCGGCGAGCGCCGTTGTCAGGCGCGCGGCGAAGCGGTCGCCGGCGCCGCATGGGTCGCCACCGCTGACGGGCACCGACGGTACGGCCCACGTCTCGCCGCCGGCGCCGCCGAGGATCGCGCCGCGCTCGCCGCGCGTGATGCAGACGTACTCGGCGCCCCAGCGGCCGGCGAGCGCGGCGGCGCGCTGCGCGCAACTCGCGCGTGCTGGGCCGTCGAACATTGCGGCCTCCGCGACGTTCGGCGTCACGACCGTGAGGCCGGGCGGGGGCTCGGCGCCGCGCGGATGCGGATCCCAGACCAGCGGCGTGCCGTCGGCGCGCCGGGCGAGCGCGGCGCGCAGCCCGGCGTGCGCGGTGACCCCCCGGCCGTAGTCGGCGACGAGCGTGGCGCCGGCCCATTCGAGCACGGCGCGCGCAGCTGCCGGCAGCTCGCTCCCCGGGGCCGCACGGCCGGCGCCGCGGTCGAGGCGCAGAAGCGTACGTTCGCCTGACCTCAGGCGCACCTTCTCCGGCGTCGCGCCGTCGAGCTGCAGCGCGACGACCTCGACGCCGGCGCGGTCGAGCGCGTGGCGCAGCTCGTGACCGGCGGGATCGTCGGCCAGCGCGGCGATGAGCGTCACCGGCACGCCATCACGGGCGGCGAGGACCGCGGCGAGCCCGGCACCGCCGGGACGCATGCGGGTCGTGCGCTCGTCGAACACGGGTGCGGGCGCGTCCGGGGTCAGTCGCTCGACCGTGCCGTCGACGTCGATGTCGAGCAGGCAGTCGCCGACGACGACGACCGTCGGACGTCTCACGCCGTCGCCCCGATGCGCGCGTTGCGCCGCGCCGCGTGCTCGCCGTCGATCTCGCGCAGCGTGCGGTCGACCGCCCTGCAGACGAGGTGCAGCGTCACGAGATGCAGCTCCTGCAGCGTCGACGTGTCGGCCGCCGCGAGGCAGGCGGCCTCGTGGCAGGCGTCGGCGAGCGGGTTCGGAGCCGGGCCGGTCAGCGCCCACGTCGTCATGCCGCACTCGCGGGCCGCGTCGACGGCGGCGAGCACGTTCGTGCTGCGACCGGAGGTGCTGAGCGCCAGCAGGACGTCCCCGGGACGACCGTGCGCACGCACCTGGCGCGCGAAGCCGGCCTCCGCGCCGTAGTCGTTGACGATCGCGGTGAGGCTCGACGTGTCGCCGTGCAGGCACAGCGCGCTGAGCGGCGGGCGCTCGTCCTCGAAGCGCCCGACGAGCTCGGCGGTGAGGTGCTGCGCCTCCGCGGCGCTGCCGCCGTTTCCGACCGCGAGCAGGCGGCCGCCCTGCGACAGCACGCGCCCGAGGTGCCGGCCCCAGCGTTCCACCTGCCAGGCGTCGCGCTCGAGCGCGTCCAGGCCTTCGCGCAGGAGCCCGATGTGGCGCGTCGCCGTCGCCGGCAGCGGTGACGTCGCGCGCGAGCGCTGCGCGATGACGTCGTCGTAGACGTCGCGCGTCGCCTGCGCGATGCGCGCCCAGTCGTAGCGGCGCCTGGCGCGCTCGACCGCCTGCACCCCGAGCTCGCGTCTGCGGCCGGGGTCGGCGAGCAGCTCGGCGAGCGCGTCGGCGAGGCGGTCCGGGTCGCGTGGCGGGACGTGCACGCCGGTGACGCCGTCGACCACGGTGTCGATCATGCCCCCGACCGCCGAGGCGACGACCGGCACGCCGCAGGCCATCGCCTCCAGCGCGACGATCCCGAACGGCTCGTACCAGGGAACGCAGACGACGCACGCGGCGGAGCGCAGCAGCGCCGGCAGGTCATCGCGCTCGACGCGCCCGCGCAGCTCGACGCGGTCGGCGACGCCGTGCTCCTCGGCGAGGCGGCGCAGGCGCTGAGCGCCGGTGTCGTCCGCCAGCTGCGCCGGGTCCGAGCCTCCGGCGATGACGAGCTGTACGCCGGGCAGCCGCGCGAGGGCGGAGATGACGTTGCCGACGCCCTTGCGCTCGACGAGCCGCGCGACGCAGACCATCCGCTGCCCGCCGGGCGACAGCTCGCGCGGCCCCTCAGGCGTGAAGCGCGCAAGGTCGACGCCGCACGGGATGACCGTCAGCTGATCGTGGTCGGCGCCCTGGCGGATGAGCTCGAACACCTCGTCGGTGCAGGTCGCGACGACGCGGTCGACCCGGCGCAGCAGCGTGCGCTCGATCTCCAGCCGCTGCGCCGGGCTCGTGTCCTGGGCCCCCTGGTAGCGCCGCTTGACGACGCCGAGCGCATGGAACGTGTGCACGAGCGCAAGCCCGAGCCGAGCGGTCGGCTCGAGCGCGGCGAGACCCGACATCCAGAAGTGCGTGTGCACGACGTCGGGCCGGCGCGCGCTCCACGCGCGGCCGAGCTCGGCACCGAAGGCGCCCATGTGCTCGAGCAGGTGGTCCTTCGGCAGCGGCTTCGCCGGGCCGGCGTCGACGTGGTGGACGACGACGCCGGACTCGAGCAGCACGCGCTCGGGCAGGTCGGGATCGTCGCGGCGGGTGTGGACGACGACCTCGGCGCCGAGCCGCGCGAGGTGCGTCGCGAGCGCCTCGACGTGCACGTTCTGCCCGCCCGCGTCCTCGCCGCCGAGCGCGGCGATCGGGCTTGCGTGCTCGGAGACGAGCGCGACCCTCATGCGGCCTCCGCCGGCATGGCCGCCTGGCCGGTGGCCTGCGCGAGTGCCACGTCCCAGTCGGCGAGGAAGCGGTCCAGGCCGTAGCGATGCAGCGCAGCCGCGCGGGCCGCTGCTCCCATGTGCGCCGCCCGCGCGTCGTCGGCGACGAGCTCGCGCAGCGCAGCCGTCAGCACGCTCACGTCGTTGGAGATGACGCCCGCCTGCGGCGGCACGGCCTCGGCGACCTCGGTCGTGGCGAGCGCGACGACCGGCATCGCGAGGTGCATCGCCTCGAGCAGCGAGAGGCCGAGCGACGTCCAGCGGATCGGATGCAGGTAGACGCGCCGCCGGGCGAGCTGCTCGTGCAGATCGGCATACGGGAGGTCGCCGCCGGGTGCGACGACGCCGTCCAGCGCGGCCGCGTCGATCCCGAACAGGTCGATCGGCGCTTCGGCGGCGAAGCGCGCCAGCAGGTCGGTACCGGTCACGCGGCCGCGACGGCGCGCCTCGTTGACGACGACGGCGGCGCGCGGCAGCTCGCCGGTGTACTGCGGCCCCGGGTCGACGATGCCGTGCTCGATGACGCGCGTCGGCGTCGCGCCGCAGTCCCAGAACAGGTCGTTGAAGTGCGTGACGTGGACGATCCCGAGGTCGGGACGGTCGCTGAGCGGATGGCGCATCTCGGCGATCCGCCCCTGCGGTGCGTTGTGCTCGACGTAGACGGCCGGCAGGTCGCGGCCGGGCCGCCGGCCGCCGAGCCAGCGCTCGGCCAGCTCGAGCTCGTGGGGGCGCTGCAGGACGACGACGTCGACGTCGAGGTCCTGCAGCTGCGCCGGCTTGAGCTCGCGCACGTTCTGCGGCCAGGCGTACGTCCGGGCGCGGCCGCGGCCGTCGGGCGGGCGGCCCGGCAGCAGCGGGACGACGAACTCGTGCGCGCCGTGCACGAACGCCGTCGTCCACGCGCCGTGGACGTGCCAGAGCAGGATCCTCACGCCGGCACCGGGAGGCCTGGCGCCGCGACGTGGTCAAGCGCCTCCAGGACGTCGTCGACGCTCACCCCTGTGAGGCACGGGTGGCTTGGGACGGGGCAGTCGCGGGCGCGGCAGCCCGCGCACGGCACGGCATCGTGCAGCAGGACGTGGGGGACGCCCCACGGCCGCCAGCGCACCGCGGGCACCGTCGGCGCGTAGAGCGAGACGACGGGCGTCCCGACGGCGGCGGCGAGGTGCGCCGGACCGGTGTTGCCCACGACGAGGACATCTGCCCGGGCGAGGATCTCGGCGAGCTCGGCCAGCGACGTGAGCCCGCCGAGGTCGAGCACGTGCTCGTCGGGAGGCCCGGCGACGGCCGCCGTGAGCGGCACCTCGGCCGGGCTGCCGGTGACCACGACGTGGCGCCCCTGCTCGGCGAGCGCATGCACGAGCGCGGCGTGAGCGGCCGGGCCCCACGCGCGGGCGGGCACCGACGTTCCCGGATGCACGACGACGTAGCCGCTCGCCGGCCCGAGCCGGTTGGCCGGCGATCGACGTACGCGCAGGCGCTCGTCGGCACCGGGCTCCAGACGGAAGCCGAGCGCCGCGACGACGCTGAGCGCGCGCCGCACCTCGTGCACGTCCTCGGCGACGTGGTGGCGCACGTCGAGCAGCGAGCCCGGGTAGTCGTCGCTCGCTGCCCCGATCCGCGGGACGCCCGCGAGGCGCAGCAGGAGCGCCAGCGGCAGCGGGCTCTGGTGAAACGAGGTCAGGATGACGGCGACGTCCGGCGCGAGCGCGGAGACGTCCGCGACGAGCGTCTCGGTCGCGGCGCGCGTGACCGGCTCGGGCTCGGCGTCGATCCACGGGCAGTGGTGACAGAGCACCGCGTCGACGCCGGGCAGCAGATCGGCGGCAGCGCGCCCGCGCGGGCCGCACAGCAGCGTCACGTGGTCGGCCCCGCGGGCCACCGCGCGCAGCGCGGGGCCGGCGAGCAGCACGTCGCCGGCGCTGTCCATCCGGGCGACGAGCACGCGGGTGCTCACGCGCGGCTCCCGAGCAGGAGGTCGACCGCCGCGCCGAGGTCGGAGGCGACCTCGGGCGCGGTCTCGATCTCGGCCGGCAGGGTCGCGGCCGTCGGCACGAGCACCCCGCGCGCGCCGGCGGCCGCCGCAGCCTCGACGTCGGCGCCGATGTCGCCGACGACGGCGCAGTGCTGCGGCGCGACGCCGAGCAGCGCCGCGGCGCGCAGGACGAGCCCCGGGGCGGGCTTGCGGCAGGGGCAGCCGGCGCTCGGCGCGTGCGGGCAGATGACGAACGGGCCGAGCGGACCGAGCAGCTCGTCGACGCGGCTGTTCACGGCCGCGACGCGGTCGGCGGTGAGCGTCCCGCGCCCGAGCCCGCTCTGATTGGTGACGACGGCGAGGCGGCAGCCCGCGCTCCGCAGCCGCTCCAGCGCCTCGGCCGCGCCGGGCACCGGCACAACCCGGGCCGGGTCGCCGTTGTACGGCACGTCGATGACGAGCGTGCCGTCGCGGTCGAGCAGCACGGCGCGCGGCGTGCGGTCCGCCTGCGCTCGGGCCGGCTGCAGGCGCCCGCGCACGCGGACGTGGCCGCGCAGGCGATGCAGCGTCGCCGCGGGCGGGATGAGGACGCTCGTGATCGCCATCGTCGCGATCTCGCGGGCGGTTCGCGGCCCGGGCGCGATCCGCTGCGCCGCAAAGGTCACGGTGGCGGCCGCCCAGCCGAGTCCGGTGCCGACGGCGGCTTGCGGCCGCCGGCTTGCGGCGGCCACGACGGCCGTGCCGAGCAGCACCGTCGTCGCCGCGTTCGCGCGCAAGCGCCCGCGCGGCGCATCGGCGACCTCACGCCAGCCCCGTGCGTGCAGCGCGTCCATCAGCACGTCGTCGGCGTTGCCCGCCTGCCGCCGAACGCTGGCCAGCATGCGCGCCGACCCGGGCGGGTGGGTGATCGTCCGCCGCCCGCGCACGAGCCGGTGGCCGCAGCGCAGCGCGCGCAGCGCGAGGTCGGCGTCCTCGCGGTAGGCCCGCGGGAAGCGCTCGTCGAATCCGCCCAGCGCGAGCAGTGCGCCGCGGCGGTAGGCCATGTCGGCCGTCGCCCAGCGCGCGCCGGCGAGCCCGGCGACGTCGCGCTCCCAGTCCGTCGCGCGCCGGCCCGCAGGCAGCGGGACCTCGATGCGGCCCTGGCAGCCGGCCACGTCGACGCCGCAGCGGGCGAGGTCCTCGACGAGCGCATCGACCCACCCGCGCGGCACCAGGACGTCGTCGTCGAGGAACGCGACCCACTCGCTCTGCGTCCGGCGCCAGCCGCTGTTGCGGGTGGCGGCCGGGCCGCGGCCGTGGCGATCGGGGACGACCACGACGCGGTCGATCGCGCTGCGATGCGCCGGCGCGGCCGCTTCCATCGACGCGGCGAGCGATCCGAGCAGGCCGGCGAGCGACCCGCGGCCGACCGTCGGGATCACGATCGCGATGCTCACGCCGCGAGCTCTCCCGCCGCGCGAGCGGACCGGCGGTGGGCGACCCTGCGACGGACGACGAACGAACCGATCGCGAGCATGTCGATCGGTGCCGAGCCAAGGCACTCCAGCGCGTCGCGCGGATCGTCGACCATCGGCCGCCCGGCGGTGTTCAGGCTCGTGTTGACGACGACCGGCACGCCGGTGCGCGCGTCGAAGGCATCGAGCATCGCCGCCACGAGCGGCTCGCGCAGCGGGTCGACGGTCTGCACTCGGGCGGTGCCGTCGACGTGCACGACGGCGGGGATGCGCGCCGCCCAGCGCTCGTCGACGACATGCGTGAAGAGCATGTACGGGCTCGGCAGCGGGCCGTCGAAGATCGCTCGGGCGCGGTCGACCGCGACCATCGGCGCGACGGGCCGGAACTGCTCGCGACCCTTGATGTCGTTGAGCCGCTCGAGGTTCGCCGCACGGCGCGGATCGGCGAGCAGGCTGCGGTGGCCGAGCGCCCGCGGACCGAACTCGCTCGAGCCCTGAAACCACGCCACGATGCCGTCGTCGGCGAGCTCCGCCGCGACGGCGTCCGCGATGGCGTCGCTGCGCTCGTACTCGAGGCCCGCCGCGCGTAGCCAGCGCTCGAGCTCGGCATCCGTCCACGACGGCCCGAGTCCGACGCCGTCGATCGGCTGGACGTCCTCGCCGAGCGCGTGCGCGACGTGCAGGGCTGCGCCGAGCGCCGTGCCTGCGTCGCCGGCGGCGGGCTGCACCCACACATCGTCGAACGGCCCTTCGCGCCACAGCCGCGAGTTGGCGACGCAGTTCAGCGCGACCCCGCCGGCCATCGTCAGCGCCCGCTCGCCGGTGCGCTCGTGCAGCCAGGCGGTGAGCTCGAGCAGGACCTCCTCGGTGCGCTCCTGCACGCTGCGCGCGAGATCCGCGTGGCCGGGCGTCCAGTCGTCGCCGTTCGTGAGCGCCGGCGCGAGCGCATGCCAATCGGGCCGGTGCGCGCGGAAGCCGCCGGTCGCGTCGGCGGCCATGTGCTCGCGCAGCACGTCGAGATGTGCCGGCCGCCCGTAGGAGGCCATCGCCATGACCTTGTACTCGTCGGAGGAGCGGCGGAAGCCGAGATGCGCGGTCAGCTCTTCGTAGAGCAGCCCCAGCGAGTGCGGGAGCGCCTGGGTCGCAAGCACGTCGAGGCTGCCGTCGGCGTGGGCGTGTCCGGCGAGGTGCGACGTGCGCTCGCCGCGACCGTCGACGACGAGCACGGCCGAGGAGGGATGCGGCGCCGCGAGGTGCGCCGAGGCAGCGTGGGCGACGTGGTGAGCGACGAAGCGCACGCGGTCGGGCTCGAGCCCCGGCAGCGCGGTCGCGAGGAAGCGGGGGGCGCGACGGACGAACAGCGTGCGCAGGCCCTCCCACTCGCCGGCGGTGAGGTCGTGATCGGCGCCCGTCGACAACGCGAGTGCGGGATCGTAGGAGTAGGCGATCGCGTCGAGCTGGTCGGGCCGCAGGCCGGCCTTGGCGAGGCACCACCGTGCCGCCCGTACCGGCAGCTCCCACGTCGAGAACGGGACCGGATCCTTGCCGTGCTTGCGGCGGCTGAAGCGCTCCTCCTCGGCGGCTGCGACGCAGAGGCCGTCGACGACGAGCGCCGCCGCCGGATCGTGGAAGACCGCGTTGATCCCGAGGACGTTCACGGTGAAGCCGGCGTCGTGGCCTGCTCGTGCTGGACGTTTGAGTCGTCGAGCGAGGCGATCCTGTTGCGCGCTGCCATGGGGCCTCCGTTCGTCTTGGGTTCGGTCGCGCCAGCGCTCTGCGCTCCGTTCCATAGGCCTGCACGTGCGAGAGTCCAGCGGGGGGGGGGTCTGACAGTTCGCAGGCAGCCGATCACCATGGATCACCGCCGATCGCCCGCCGGCCGGCGCTTGAGCGCTCGTGGACGCGGCCTAACGGAGCGCCGATGACGATCGCCACACCCGATCCGCGCGTCGCCGTCGTCATCATCGCGATGAACGCCCGCGCGCGGATCGGTCGCGCGCTGGCACAGCTGAGCGCGCTGCCAGAGGCGCCGCGGATCGTCGTCGTCGACAACGCGTCGACGGACGGGACGCCCGAGCTCATCCGGCGCCGGTTCCCGGATGTCGACGTCGCACGGCTCGGCGAGAATCGCGGCGCTGCCGGCCGCAACGTCGGGGTCGCCCTCGTCGACACGCCGTACGTGGCGTTCGCCGAGGACGACAGCTGGTATGAGCCCGGCGCGCTGCGAGTTGCGGCCGACATCCTCGACGCGCACCCCGTGATCGCGCTGATCAACGCGCACGTGACCGTGGGGGAGGAGCGTCGCCCCGAGCCGCTGCACGAGGACATGCTCCAGACGCCGATCGCGGGCCGCCGACCCGACCTGCCGGGTCATCGCATCCTCTCGTTCCTGGAGGGTGTGTCGATCGTCCGCCGCACCGCGTTCCTCGCGGTCGGCGGCTTCGACCCGCGGCTGCTCGTTGGGGGACCCGAGGAGCACCTCGCGGCAGATCTGCTGACCGCGGGCTGGGAGTTGCGCTTCGTCCCCGCGGTCAGGGCCCGCCACGTTCCCGACCACGCCGCGCCGTCGGCACTGGTCCGGCGCCTGGGACTTCGCAACACGCTGTGGTTCGCGTGGGGCCGGCGGTCGCCGGAGGCCGCGCTGCGATGGACCGCCCACGTCGTGCGGTCCTCGCCGGTGAACGCCGCCACGATCCTCGCGATCGCCGATGCGCTGCGGGAGTTGCCGCGCGTCCTGCGCGAGCGGCGTCCCCTGCCGGTCGCGGTCGAGGCCGAGATGGTGCTCCTCGATGACCTGAAGCGATCGTCGCGGGCGCGATGCTACGGCTACTGAGCCGGCGCCCGCGCGTCCGCCTCAACGTCGCTGTGATCCCGTGACCGACGTGGCGGTCGTCATCGCGACGCGGGATCGCCGTGCCGAGCTGCTGCACACGCTCGGCCGCCTCGCCGCGCTCGACGACGCGCCGCCGGTGATCGTCGTCGACAACGCGTCGTCGGACGGCACGCCCGAGGCCGTCCTCGAGGCGTACCCCGAGGCGCTGCTCGTCGCGCTGCAGCACAACGCCGGCGCGGCCGCGCGAACGGTCGGTGCCCGCTGCGCGAGCACGCCGTACGTCGCCTTCTGCGACGACGACTCGTGGTGGGCGCCGACCGCGCTGCGACGTGCGGCGGACCATTTCGCGCGCTCTCCGCGCACGGCGCTGCTCGCGGCGAGAGTCCTCGTCGGCGCGGACGGGCGGCTGGACCCGACCTGCGTCGCGATGGCAAACAGCCCGCTGCCAAGCGACGGCGATCTGCCGGGGCCCTCGATCCTCGGCTTCGTCGCGTGCGGCGCGATCGTGCGCCGCGACGCCTTCCTCTCCGTCGGGGGCTTCAGCGAGCGCCTCGTCGTCGGCGCCGAGGAGTCGCTGCTCGCACTCGACCTCGCGGCGGCCGGATGGTCGCTGGCGTACGTCGACGACGTCGTCGCGCACCATCATCCGTCGGCGGGGCCGCGCGCCGGCCGCGACCAGCTGCTGCTGCGCAACGACCTCTGGGTGACGTGGTTGCGCCGGCCGCTCGACGTCGTCGCCGCCGCAACCGCTCGGTGTCTGCGGGACGGACACGTCGGGGCAGTGGCGGCCGCCGCGCGCGGGTTGCCGTGGATCCTGCGCGAGCGGCGCGTCGTGCCGGCCGGCGTCGACGCCGCGGCGCGGCAGCTCGGCCTGCCTAGAGACGCTGGGCCGGCCTGACGACGCCGGCTCGTACGTCCTCACGCGATCTCGAGCTCGTCGGTGCCTTCTGCATCAGCCGCGCCGCCACAGCAGGCGGTATTCGTCCGGGAGCTGGGCGATCGTGTCGTGCCACTCCTTCTCACCGACGGCCTCGCGCAGCGTCGTGCCGAGCACGGCGCGGGCGTGCGCGGTCGCCTGACCGCGGTCGACGCCCCTCGCGCCGGTCGGTTCGCCTGGCCCTCTCGCTGGGCGCGCTCGTGGTCGATCCCGGCGTGCTCGGCGACGCGTTCGACGAAGTCCTCGTACGACATCGCGTCCGCCGGCGCGGGTTCTGACAGGACGGGCGGCGGCGCGTCGCGCAGCGCGCCGTCGAGCAGCGGCGCGAAGTCGTTGGGGAGCTCCGAGCGCATGTCGGCGAACTCGTCGGGTCCGACGGCCAGCCACAGCGCGCCGAGGACCGCGCGCGCGTCGCGCTCGGCGGCCGGCGGCTCGAGGCCCGCGCGTTCGCTGATGCGCCGGATGAACTCGTCGACGTGGAAGCGGTCGCGCTCGTCCGCCGTGAGGCACGATCGCAGCTCGTCGGGCAGGCGCTCGGCGAGGTCCTCGGTCTCACCCGTGGAGATGCGCTCCGCGAGCGTCTGCAGCGTCGCGCAGGACGCCCGCTCGGCCTCGTCGTCGGCGATGTGCGCGACCTCCTGGACCGTGGCGATGAAGTCTTGGTAACCCATGGATGTCATCGAAGCGGTGGTAGCCCGCGCTTGCCGCGATGCAAGGTCGGGGACCTGACGCGTGTACCTGCCATCGATCGCCCACGGCGAGGCGATGAGCCGGACGTTCCAAGCAGGCATCGACGACGCAGCATCGGAGCTACGCAGCCCACAACTCCGCGAGCCACGCCCGGCCCTCGGGGCTGACGTAGCCGTCCGCCGGAACCTCGCGCGCGCCCGTGGCAGGCTCGTCACCGAGCAGCTCGGCGGCGCGACGCGCCGGCGATGTCGCGAGAAAGCAGGCGACACACAGAGCACCGTGGCGCGCCGGCTTCGTGCAACCCTCGGACGCACAGCACTGCTCCCAGCGCATCGAGACGCTCATCTCGACACCGGGTACGGCACACCGGTCCGAGATGCGTCCGCCTTGATCGGGTGAGCCGTACCAGCGCTGATTTGGGAGACCTTGGGGGTGAGCATGTCACCCGTCGTAGGCTCCGTTGAGCGCTTGTCCTTGGCGATGTCGACAAGGCGCGAGCAGACCCTGTGCGGATTGCACAACGCCTCACGGTCGGCCTCGACTACGACGCCGCGTCCTGCTGCCGGTCCCGGTCGTGCGGCCCCGGCAGTCGTATGAGTACGGTCCAGTGGACGCGGGGCGCGCATCAAGGGAGAGCAACGAGATGAGAGCACTTCGATACTCGATCAACGTCACGCTCGACGGCTGCTGCCATCACGAGGCAGGGGTCCCCCCGGATGAGGAGTCGATGCGCTACTGGACCGCTGAGATGGAGCGAGCCGACGCCCTGCTATTCGGCCGGGGGACCTACGAGATGATGGAGTCGGCGTGGCGGAAGCCGGCCACGGGCACGTGGCCCGACTGGATGGATGAGTGGCAGATCCCGTTCGCCGAGACCATCGACCGGGCGAAGAAGTACGTCGTGTCGAGCACGCTGAGCGGGGTCGATTGGAATGCCGAGCTGGTGCGAGGCGACTTGGGGCAAGCGGTTCAGCGGCTCAAGCAGGAGTCAGGCGAGGGCCTGTGGGTGGGTGGCGTGACGCTCCCCCTGGCGTTGGCAGATCTGGGACTGATCGACGAGTACGAGTTCGTTGTGCAGCCGGTCCTTGCCGGACACGGGCCGACGTTGCTCGCCGGTCTGCGCGAGCGCATCCAGCTCGAGCTCGTGGACCGCCATGAGTTCCGGTCCGGGGCGGTCGCCCTGCGATATCGCTCGATCGCCGTGAAGGTCGGCATCCGGGTTCATGACGAATCGCCGGCCCAGTCGTGACATCCGGATGCCCTGCTGTCGAGCCCGCGTCGGAACCCGATTCGGGCGAACTTCGCGACAGCCGCTTAACCGCTCTCGCTTCGTGCGCTGGCGCCGCTCCCGCGAAGTGCGTGAGCGCTCTCATCGGCGTGCTTTCTGACAGCAGGACCTCGCCCGCACGATCAGCGTTGCAGCCGAGTTGACATAACGCACGTTATCGAGCGTTGGAGAAAGGCGGCCAGCCACGCCAGCCGTTCGGCTGTCAGACGTCAGCTGGATGAAACGCTGCGACACGGAGTTGAAACGCGGCTAGCGGGACCCGGACTACGTTTGCCTGAGCGATGGTCAGCGCGGTTTGTCCGGTCGGGCGCGTAGACATCTTTGACGATGACGCCGCCTGCAACGGGAACCGCGCTGCTGATCCTTGTCGCGTTCGTGCTGCCTGGATTCGTCGCGGTCTTACTCAAGGAGCGGCTGTACGAGGTCCGCGGAGAGGAGTCGACGTTCGACCGACTGCTGACGACCGTCTACTACTCGCTGCTGGTCTACCTGCTACCCGCGCTTGTTGTCGTCGGGCTCTCGTTGATCGGGACGCTCGACCGGTCAGGCCTCGCGCAGTTCGCGGCCGGCCGGTCGCCGTTGTGGCTGACGGGGCTCGTGGGTATCACCGTGCTGCTCCTTCTCCCCGCGCTCGCCGCGATCGGTGCGTGGCGGTGGATGAACTCGCCGCTGCGGCGGCGGCTGTACTCGTCCAGCGATCGCCTCAATCCCGAGCACCGGACGCAGAACTCGTGGGACTTCGCGTTTGACCACGAGCAAGATCTCCTGCTCGTCGTCGAGCTCAAGGACGGCAGCCGAGTCGCCGGTTACTACGGCGAGCGCAGCCACTCCGGGTACGGCACCCGCACCCGCGACCTGTTTCTCGAGGAGCGTTGGGACGTTTCCCCGGATGACGGATCGATTGGTCGGCCTCCGGCCGACCGCCACAGCGTCGGCCTATGGATCGATGCAGATGAGATCCGCCTCGTCGACCACTACGCTATGAGCGATGAGCACAAACGCGACATCGAGGAACGGTCGCCCGAGCGCACCTAGCCCGCCGCCGCGCCAATCGCCACCCGGCACCGGCGAGCGCGGACGTCAGCCCACCGTTACGCATCCCAAGCCCACGACGCCCGTGCCGATCGCCCGGCCTGTGAGCAGAAGCAGGTAAGCGTGTCGGCCAAGCGTCCAGCGCCCCCGCGTCGGCCGGCTGATCCCATCGGCCGCGGCCCAGCGCAGGCGGGCCGGCAGCCGACGAAGTCACACCCGAAGCCCAAGGGCCCAGTCAACGTGGCTCCGAAGCAGAAGTAGCAGCTCAGGCAGCCGACGACCGTAGCGGCCATTGGTGGGCGTACGCGTCGACGCCCTCACTGCAGATCCTCAGCGCTCGGGGAATCGTGTCTCATTCCCACGACGCCGGCCGTCTCATTTCGCTGACGCCTCACACCCGGTAGTAGGCCGCCTTAAGCCTCGTCGCCGGCCACTGGTCTATGCCGTCGGCGACGTGCAGGCGCTGAGCGCCCGATGTGTCGCCGAGGGCCGCCTTATGCCTCGTCGCCGGCCACTGATTGGGCGCTCGCCGGGCGCACGATGAACACTTGATCGGCGTCTATGCCGTCGGCGACGTGCAGGCGCGGAGCGCCCGATGTGTCGCCGAGTGTCAAGGTGGAGTTCCCCCGTTTCGGTGGACAGGGGTTGTTTAGGCGACCTGTGCTGCTGTTGGGGTAGTGAACTTGATCTGGTCTGGGGAAGCGAGCCGCGAAGCGGCGTTGATCGGTCCGTCCGGGCTCAGGGTGCTGTTCTCGTAGTCGGCGGGGGATCGTTGCCCGAGCGTGCTGTGGCGGCGCTGGCGGTTGTAGAAGACTTCGATGTAGTCGAAGACCTCGGTGCGCAGCTCGGCCTTCGTCGGCCACGAGCGGCGGTGGATGAGCTCTTTCTTGAGGGTCGCGAAGAAGCTCTCGGCGACGGCGTTGTCGAAGCAGTCGCCGCGTGAGCCCATCGATTGGGCGATGCCGGCGGCGCGGGCCTGTTGGCCGAAGGCGAGGCTCACGAACTGGCTGCCCTGATCTGAGTGATAGATCAGTCCGGGGTCGGGTCGGCGCCGGGCGAGCGCCATCTGCAGCGCGTCGCTGACGAGCTCGGTGCGCATGTGGTCGGCCATGCTCCAGCCGACGATGCGGCGGCTGTAGAGATCCTGCACCGCGACGAGATACAGCCAGCCCTCCCAGGTGCGCAGGTAGGTGATGTCGGCGACCCAGCAACGGTTCGGCGCGCCGGCCGCGAAGTCGCGATCGAGCAGGTCCTCAGCGACGCGGACGCCCGGCACGCGCACCGTCGTCGACCGGTACTTCTTGGCGATCAGGCCCGACAGGCCGGCCTGACGCATCAACCGCTCGACGCGTTTGCGGCCGATCCGCTCACCGTCATCCAGGACGAGGTCCGCCCAGATCCTGGGCGACCCGTAGACGCAGCGGCGCAGCGCGTGCAGCTCCCGGATGCGGACGGTCAACCGCGCGTCATCAACGGCCCTGACAGACGGGCGCCGCGTTGCCCAGGCGTGATAGCCCGATCGCGAGACCTCCAGCACGCGGCACATCAGGCTGATCGAGTGTTCGGCCTTCCTCGCGAGCACGAACCCGAAGACCTTCACCGGGTCTTGCTCTCCGAGGCGAAGAAGGCCGCGGCTTTTTTCAAGATCTCGCGCTCCTCAGCCAGCACCTTGACCTCGCGACGCAAGCGGCGCAGCTCATCGCGCTCGCCGGACGTCAGGCCCTCCGTCTTGCCCTCGTCGACATCGATCTGACGACTCCAGTTCCTGAGTGACTGCGGTGAGCACCCGAGCTCGTCGGCGAGCTGCGGGATCGAACGGCCGCTGGTCCTGAGCAGCTGCACAGCCTCACGACGGAACTCCTGCGAATACGGCGGGGTCTTGGGCATCAACAGACATCCTCCACGCCAGGCCAGATGGCCCAGCCGTCAGGTGTCCATCAAACCGGGGGAACTCCAGCGCCCCCGTCGACCTGGCCGTCAGCGGTCTGCCCGCCAGCGACACGTGGACGGCCACCAAGCCGACCAGCGTCACGATCACCGCCAAGGACAACGGCGTCGGCCTCTCCAAGGTCAGCACCAAGCGCAACAGCGACCCCACCGCCGACACGACCACTTGCCCCACTGCCGCCGACAGCTGGAACGCCCAAAGCGGCAACCTTTGGTGCCCGCTCGCGACGCAGACCAAGACCGCGCCGATCAGCGTCCCCGAAGGCAGCTCCACGTGGACCTTCGCCGCTACCGACCTCGTCAACAACACCGCGACCACCGCTTACACGCTCAAGCTCGACACCACCAAGCCGACCATCCAGACCCCCAGCGGCTCGCTGTACAACGCCCGCGACAGCTTCGTGGGACCCGAACGGGACTACTCGCTCACCGTGACCGCCACCGACGGCGCCGAGACGCCGTTGAGCGCGCAACGCTCCGGTGTGAGTTCCCTCGTCGCGACGCTGGACGGCAGCCCCATGACCGACGGCGCCGACAACACGCCTTGCACGCAGGCGCAGGGGTCGTGCCAGCGCACCATCACGCCAAAGCTCTCCAAGGCGCAGATCGCGAACCTCACTGACGGCTCGACTCATACGGTGTCCATCGTTGCGAAGGATGCGCTCGGCAATCTCAGCGATCCGACGGCGTTCAGCTTCCGCGTCGACAAGGGCAGGCCAACGATCCAGGCGAGCGGCCGGTTGTATGACGCCCGCACGGACTCGGTCGGCCCCGACGACGGGGACTATGGCCTCTCGGTCGCCGCCACCGACGGCAGCACGACCCCCACCACCGCCCAGCGCTCCGGCGTTGTGGAGGTCACGGCGACCCTCGACAACGCTCCGACGTCGGGAAGCCCGAAGGCGGCTTCATGCACCCAGACCGGCTACTCGTGTCAACTCACCCTGCCCACCGCACTGACGATGGAGCAGATTGACAACCTGGACCCGGGCGCCCACACGATCGCCATGACCGCGACAGACGCAGCCGGCAACAAGTCCGACCCGCTGAGCTTCGCGTTCACGTACGACGAAGGAAAGGTCGTGACTGCTGGAGCCGAGACTCCGGCACCGAGCGGCGAGTTCACCACGCCAGCGTCTTGTGAGACGTCGGCGCCGACGCAGCCAGACGTGGTCGCCCTCACGTCCGCGCTGACTCAGACTCTCGCGCAAGCAACGCAGACGGTCCAGAGTGCTCTCCCGAACGCGAACGCGTTGTCCAATCTGTCAGCGCTCCTACGGCGCAGCTGCTCCCACGACTGAACCTGGCCAGCGGAGTGGCGACCGCTACGGGCACCCTCACAAAGCTCCGTATCAGCGAGCAGTTCAAGCAAGGCTTCTCGCTCGGGGCCGGACCGGGAGGGGTCTGTTTTGCGCCGACCCGGACTACCGACAAGATCCTCGACGGTGCGATCGCCCTGGGTGATAGCGCCATGCTGTTTGCCAACAGCGACGTCGCGACGTCAACCATTCTCAGGCCGACGCCCACCGGCGCAGAGTCGCTGACCGTTCTCAATAGCTCAGCTGCGCCGCAGAGCTTCAGCTGGAACGTCAACCCCGGCCCCGGCCGCCAGCTGACCACGCTACCTGACGGCTCGATCGCGATCGTCAATCCGCACCCGACCGAACCGGCAGGCGATGACGCGGCGTTCGCAGCTGACACCCAGACGGCGCTCGTGAACGCCGGCTTGGATCAGCTTGAGCCGAACGTGACCGAGCCTTCGGGAGTCACCGCCCTCGCCAACGCCATCGGGAACACGCCCGCGGAGCTGACAAAGGCGCACAACGACTTCGCGCGAGCGCAGAACCAGACCCTCGACGAAGTCATCTTCACGATCCCAAGGCCCTGGGCGATTGACGCCGCCGGCCAGTCAGTCCCCGTCGCCCTGTCCACGCAAGGGAACACGCTGACCATGACCCTCAGCCCGTCAGCCACGGCTCAATACCCGATCGTGGCCGACCCCGCCCCGACGGCCAGCGCGGCCAAGCGCGGAGCACCGATGCGCCTCATGACCTTCAATACAAGAAGCGCTCGTCCGCGAGACGATAGTCCCGACAACGGCGATCCGACGTACTCGCTGCACGTCACTCACGCCCGCCGCGTGTCCAACGTCATCTGGCATCAGGTCGGCTCGAACTCCCACGACCGGCGGGTACCGAGCGTCGTCGGTGTCCAGGAGATGTGCAAGTCCGACCTGGACATCATCGTCGAAGACCTCAACACCCGCGACGCAGGAACGAACACCCTCTGGAGAGCCGATTTCAGGCGCTTTCGCTCGGCAAACGGCTGTCCGATCGGCACGACCGACAACCCGGGCGGCAACTTCGGCAACGCGATCATCCGGAACGTCAATCTCACGAGCAGCCCCGTGAGCGCCCGCTATCCAACGCCGTTCCAGCTCAACGAGAAGCGATCCGACGGCATGTACCGGTACGAGCGGCGAGGCTACATCCACGACAAGGTCGACGTACGCGGCAGGACGTTCGACTTCTTCACGACGCATCTTGTGGTCCAGGACGACAAGAATTCGTCGGGCGACTCGAGGACGGTGAAGCAAAACCAGTCCCAGTTCCTGCTCGACCAAATAGACGGCATCACGAACCCGCGCGTTGCCACGGGCGACTTCAATTCATTGACCAGTGCGGCCCCGTCCATCAACGTCTACAGGTACTGGCCTGATGCGGGCTTCCATGACGTCGACCGATGTGGCATGAGAAGCGGTGACACGCCGCGCGTCAATTGCGCCGAGGGGACGACCGCGAGCGGCGCCCGAATCGACTACATCTTCCAGAAAGGCCTGACGATCAACAGCTCCAACGTGGCAAACGTCAACGACGAGACATCCGATCACGATACGCTGGTATCGAGCGCGTCGATCCCGTGACACGCGGCCGATACTTGAGCGGTGTTCTGGCCGGCTCGCTTGCTCTTGCGGCCGCGGGCTGCGGGTCCAGCGACGCCGATCCGCCGCTTGAGGTCTGCGCGGGCGGAAAGAGCATTACCCGCACCGACCCCGCCGGGGACACAAGCAGCTCTCCCCGCATGGGACCTGTCCTGGGTCCGGTCCTCAGGAACGTTAGAGCGTTCGACATCCGAGCGGTGACCGTGGCGACGACCTCCACCCACCTCTGCGTCAGCGTTCGATTCGCCGCCGGCATGCGCGTGAAAAAAGACGTCATCAGCCGCCGCATCAGGGTCCAACTGGCCCCTGCGGGGGATCGCCTCGACGACCTTACGCCGCTCGCGCACCTGGAGTTCGGATACGCACGTGGCAGCGCGCTGTACGGGTCGTTGGACTCGTTCGACCCAGAGGATCCCATCAGGGGCCAGATGACAAGTGCGGTGACCGGCACGACCGTGCAGCTGGCGGTCCCTCTGCGTTGGCTCGTCAGAATTGCGCGGAGTGGCACCTACAGAGACCGGCACCTCAATCCGGACAGCTTCTTCTGGCGGGTGAGCGTGCCATCCGACTGCTATCCAGGCCCGCGGCGCCTCAGCGCGTTCCCAGCGGGCAGCTCGCCCCCTATCTCCAAGGGCGTCCCCGCTGACCTCTCAGTCCGCTGCGCCTGAAGCGCCAGCAGGATGTGAGCGCCTGCGACGAGCCCCGTGGGACGCAGCGGAGCGAGGCGGCCCCAACGACTGCCCTCGTCCACATCTTAGGATCATCAATTCTTCTCAAGACAGCGGCGGCAGCTCCTTCTATCGGCACTTCGCGACTACGTATTGCGCTCTCGGCGCGCGGAAGTCGCGGTAGTGGGCTGGTAATCCTCTCCCCGCGGTTCTTTGGACGGTCCGTGGACCGAGCGTGAGCTGTCTACGATAAGGATGCCAGCTCAAGGCACCGGACTTCCGATCGCGAGGAGCACGCACACAAAGAGCGGCTCTTTGATCGGCTTTGGCGCCGCGCAGCCCCGACCAGCACCACGCCACCGCACACCGGGCCGCGACACACTGGCGACCCGCCAATAGGGCCACGGCCGAGTCGGCTACTTCCACTAACTAACCGAACTCCCGCGTTTCTGCTCCGATACTAGGCAGACCCCTGAAGGGAGCAGCGCGGGGTTTGTCGCGCCCCCTCTCTTCAGGCGACGGGGGACGGCGACGTCGGGCGGGGCTTACCCCGGTTTTCCGCACGAACTCTCCATAGACCCCAGACTCGCCATGAGACTCGCCAGCGGACTTTGACGTACGCCCACTTCAGCCTCGTTCAGCGCGGCCAGCAGTCGGCCTGGCTGGACGGTCATCGCGTCGTCGGCGCGATACGTTGGATGCGATCGCTGATCTGCATCAGCACGAGCGCCTCAGTCAAGTCCCGGGACGTGGTGTAAGAGTTCGCGCTCTTCTCGTCGGCGAAGCGCTCACGCTGCGGCGAGCTCGGTGACCTCCTTGTCGTTGTTGTCGGTGGAGAGAGTTCTGTCGGCCCGTGTCTCGTAGAGAGTCGCCATCGAGCCTTGGCTGATGTAGCTGCGCCCGACGAGCCATTCGTCGTTGGCTTCGATCGCGAGCATCGAGACCAACCGGATCAGGGACGGGTCGTCGGGGAAGATGCCGACGACGTCGGTGCGGCGGCCGATCTCGCGGTTGAAGCGCTCAAGCGGGTTGGTTGAGCTCAGCTTGGGCCAGTGCTCGGCCGGGAACGCGTAGAACGCCAGCACGTCGTCTTCGGCGTCTTCGAGCAGCGCTGCGAGCTTCGGCAGCCGGGCCTGCAGCTGCGCGACGGCGTCGCCGAGGCGCCGGCGCGCCTCAGCGCCGTCAGAGGCGGTGAACAGCTGGCGGATCAGGGCGCCGAGGCGTCGTGCTGGTCTTTGCGGCAGTGGCCGCGGAGATCGCGCAGAAAGTGCACGGTGCAGCGCTGCCACGGCGACCCGAGGACCCGCGCGATCGCGGCCTTCAGCCCGGGATGGGCGTCGCTGATCGCCAGCTGCACGCCGACGAGACCGCGGGCGACGAGGCTCCTGAGGAACTCCGTCCAGAACGCCTCGGTCTCTGCCTCGCCGACGTCCAGGCCGATGATCTCGCGGCGTCCGGTCTCATGGACGGCGTGCGCGATCACGACGCACTTACGCGCGACGCGGCCGCCGTCGCGGACCTTCTCGATCTTCGCGTCGACGAACACGTACGGGTAGCGGCCCTCCAACGGGCGCTGGCGGAACGCCTGCACCTGCTCATCGAGCAGACCGGAGATCCGGCTGACCTCGCTCTTGGAGATCCGCAGCCCGAGACTCTCAACGAGCTGATCGACGCGGCGCGTGCTCACGCCGCAGACGTAGGCCTGCTGCACCACGCTGACGAGCGCCTGCTCACTGCGCTTGCGTGGCTGCAGGAAGCTCGGGAAGTAGCGAGCCCTGACGGATCTTCGGGATCTGCAACTCGATCTCGCCGGCCCTCGTGTCCCAGCGCCGCGGGCGGTAGCCGTTGCGATGCGTCGCGCGATCCTCCGTGCGCTCACCGCGCTCGGCGCCGATCAGCTCGCTGACCTCGGCCTCCATCAGCTCCTGCGCGACCGCCCTGACGGACTCGCGGATCACGTCGGCATGCTCATCGCGCAGCACCTCCCTGACGACCTCGAGGATCGTCATCCTGTCCTGACCGGCCATCGCCGGCCTCCTTTCGTCGAACCCTGAAGAAGTCCGACGATGATGAGCGCCGCGGTGGCCGGACTACGTTCAGTCCGTCCGAACCGCTCTTACACCAACCCTAGGGACGTGACCCGTCGGCGAGCTGCGGGATCGAACGGCCGCTGGTCTTGAGCAGCTGCACAGCCTCGCGACGGAACTCCTGCGAATACGGCGGGGTCTTGGGCATCAACAGACATCCTCCACGCCAGGCCAGATGGCCCAGCCGTCAGGTGTCCATCAAACCGGGGGAACTCCAACGACATTCCGACCGGCGACTACCCCACCGACCGCCTCACCGGGTCGAACCTGCAGCGCTTCCCGCAGGCTGGCTCATGGGTCGACTGGCCGGGCAAATGCGGAACCACGGACTCGTCGCCGGGCTCCCCCGGTCCTCGCGATACCTACTCGGCTCCATGGGTGAGCGAGTGTGCGGACGCCAACCAGATCGTCGACCCGTGCACACAACAGGGCGGGCGCCGAGGGACGCGCTCCGTATCTTCACTTCCCGACCCCGCGGCCAGCGCATGCGGCCCGTGGTTCGGAACCCAGGTCTCGGTACTCGTCTGTCAACCGTCACTAGCTCCAACAGAGCCGAGCAAATGGACGATTTGGAGAGCAGACGGCCAAGGGTCTTGCCGGATTGCCAGAGGGCACGACGTTCGCTGCGGCTGGTGGCCTCGTCCAGGCTCTTGGTGAGCCTCTGACCCCAGGAGATCACGTGACGGTGGAGGCCGTGCCGGCCGGCTCGACCCTGTACCTACGCGTCCAGACCTCAAGCGAGTTGCGCATCATGTCCTTCGCAATGCCCGTGCCGAAGACGCTTGAACTACGCATCTCTGACAGCCCCGGAACCGCAGCAGTTCTGGCCACGGTCACGGGCCTGCCGGTCACGCTAGCAACGGTCGCTACACAGACACTGCGATGACGCAACCAAAGCAGGCGGCTGCGGTCCTTCTCAAACTCCTTGGAGTGGCCGCCGGTGCGCTGGTCGCCTTTGTTTGGCTCTACATGTCGTTGGCAGGCTCAGATACCTGTTCGGAGAACAATGCGGGCAACTGTGGATCACTGACCCCGATGTTGGGAACGACCTTCGCCGTCGTCGGCGTAGCGGGTGTAATCGCCCTTCTCGCGGCCTGCGGGCTGACACTCGCCTCCCTCCAACCTAAGGCACGACCACGCCACATCGGGGTGTTCTGCTCGGTCGCCGCCGCATGCATGGCGCTGCAGGTCGTGTTGATTGTTGGAATTCGGGCCAGTCGTGACCTGGCTTCCGAGAAACCGTCGACACTGGCGGCCGCGGATGAACGCATTGCGAGGGCGTGGTTCGACTAACCGAACTCCCGCATTTCCGCTCCGCTGCTAGGCGTAGGCCGACCAGGGGAACGATCCAGCGTTCAGCCTGCAGCGCCCCTACCCCCGCAAGACGCTCATCTGCGCGATGTCGCCGTAGGCCGTCGGGTAGGCGTCGATGTCGCGCTCCTCGAGGATCAGCTGGACCCGGACGATGCGCCGCCCGGGCTGGTAGGTGGAGAGGACGGAGAACGGTTGCGGGCCCGGTTCGCACATGCGCGTGTCGGTGGCAACGGTCTCCGAGCTCGGGCCGTCGCGGTAGATGAACTTCAGCCGCAGGTACGCACCGTAGCCGTCCCGCGGACAGACGTCGTCGATCGTGCCGCGGATCGACGCCTGGCTCGTGGAGGTGAACTGGACGGTGCCCTTCGCCGCGGTCGTGCCGTTCGTCTTCGCGGTGCCGGTCCGCAGCTGGAAGGGCTTCTTCGGCGCGATGGCGGCGGCGCCGGAAGGCGCGATCAGGGCCAGGGCGAGCCCGGCGGTCAGAGCGGTGAGCGGAAGGCGCATGCGGACAGTCTGCCCCGACGCGGCGGCGCTACACAACCCGCCCTCACGGACGTCTCACGAGCGGCCGCGCCGGCAAGGGCGGCCGGCTCGACCTGTTCGAGGGCCGCCGTCAGCCGGTCGTCGCGGCGTCGGGCGGCTCGGCGAACGCGATCGTGTTCCCATCCGGATCGGGGATGTTCACGTGGCGGACGCCGTTGGAGTAGGTCTCGATCGGTTCGTGCTCGATGCGCTGGGCGGCAAGGCGCTCGAGCAGCGCGTCGAGCCCGGTGACGGTCATGGTGATCCGGCCCGCGCCGGCCTGCGCCGCGTTGGGCTCGATGAAGAGGCAGGCATGCTCGTCGATCTCCCAGAGCATCTCCTCTCCGACGCGGAAGTCCGGGGGGCGCCCGAAGAACCGCGTGTACCAATCGATGCCGGCGTCGAGATCGGATACCGGGACACCGGCGAAGAGGTGCGTGATCGCCGCGCTCATCTCAGGTGCTCAGGCGACGCGATAGGCCGCGCACCTGCGCAGCCGCAGCCGCCGGCTGCGAGCAGGCGCTCCGCGCAGCCCGGCGGTGCGCAGGCCCAGCAGCTCCACCAGTCCGGCGGTCGGGCGGAACGGATCGGCGATCATCGCGCCGCCTGCGAGCGCGATCGCGGCGACGGCGTCGTCGCCGACCTCGGCCAGCAGCACGTCGCCGGCCAGCGGCGGCGCGCTGTCGAGCGCGGCGAGCCGCTCGAGCGCCACCCGATCGGCAGCGGTGGCACGGCGAATCGTGACCGACTCCGCGAGCCGCACCCGGCGCTGCTCGCTGAGCGGGGTCGCCCGCGCCACGCGCCGCCCCGCGCGAGGGCGCTCGGTGCGCCGTCGAAGATCGTCGATCCGTGCGATGTGTGCGTCGTATGTCAGCTGCCCGGTCATGTCCGCTCCTCGTGGTCGCTGGGCCTACGCGTCGTCTGTCTGCCCCCTAGACCGGCGCGCCGGCACGAACTCATCGGCCCCGACGGATCAGGCGCGGTAGGCGCGCAGGAAGACGTTGGCGCCGGCGCGGGCATAGCCCTCGAGCTCGTCGTCCGTGACCAGGTCGGGGCGGCCGCTGTACAGCGTCCGGTTGCTCGGGATCCAGACCAGCAGCCCGGCGAAGTGCTGGGCCGCCGTCAACGGGTCCGCGACCTCCAGCTTGCCGGCGTCGGCGAGCCCGCGAAAGTGCTCGGCCACCGTGCCGATGGCGCGGTCGAAGCCGCTCTCCCAGTAGGCGGTCGCCACCTCGGGAATGCTCGAGGCGGACCTGATCGACGAGTTCCTGCTCTGGATCTTCCCGGTCGTCGCCGGGCACGGCCGGCGCCTGTTCGGCGACGGCACCCCGCCGTCGGGGCTCGTCCTGCTGGACCTCTCCACCTCCAGCACCGGCGTCATCCTGGCGACGTGGGCGCGCTCGGGCCCGCTCACATCCGGATCGTTCGCCCTCGAGGAGCCGACGGAGCTGGAGCTGCTGCGCCGCCAGGAACTCGGCTGGTGACCCCCCTCCCCGCCCCGGCCCCGCAGCCCGCGTAGGCCGCACGCGGCCCTCCGGCGATTGGAGGGGCACGCCTGCCGGGTAGATCTCGGCTCGGCAGGCGGTCGTGAGGGAGGAGCGAGGCGGTGTACCAGCAGGTGCTCGACCCGGTCGGCGGGTCACTCGGCTTGACGTCGATCTTCGCCGTGCTGCCGCTGCTGACGCTGTTCGTGCTGCTCGGCGCCCTGCGCATGCCCGCGCAGTGGGCGTCGCTGATCTCGCTCGGCGTCGCGATCGTCGTGGCGCTGGCGGTCTACTCGATGCCGTTCGGGCAGACCGTCGATGCGGCGGCGTGGGGCGCGGCGTTCGGGCTGTTTCCGATCATGTGGATCGTCGTCAACGCGATCTGGATCTACCAGGTGACGGTGCAGACCGGCCACTTCCAGGTGCTGCGGCGCTCGTTCGCCGCCATCAGCGACGACCAGCGCATCCAGGCGATCATCATCGCCTTCTGCTTCGGCGCGCTGATCGAGGCCCTCGCGGGGTTCGGCACGCCGGTGGCGATCACGTCCGTGATGCTGATCGCGCTCGGCCTGCCGCCGCTCAAGGCGGCCGCGCTGGCCCTCGTGGCCAACACGGCGCCGGTCGCCTTCGGGGCGATCGCGACGCCGATCATCACGCTCGGCGAGGTGACCGACATCCCGGCCGACACCCTCGGCGAGATCGTCGGCCGGCAGACGCCGGTGCTCGCGCTGATCGTGCCCCTGATCCTCGTCGGCATGGTCGACGGCGCCCGCGGCATCCGCCAGACGTGGCCGGCCGCGGTGGTCGGCGGGCTGTCGTTCGCGATCGCCCAGTTCGTGGCGTCGAACTACATCTCGATCGAGCTGACGGACATCATCGCGGCGCTCGTCTCGGTGACCGCGATCGTGCTGCTGCTGCGCGTGTGGCGCCCGAGCGAGCCGCTGCTGGGCGAGCCCGCAATGCCGGCGCTCGCCGGAGCCGACCGCCATGACCCGGCGCTCGAACGGCGCCACGGCGCGCGCCCGGGCGGCGACTCGGCTGCCGACGTGGCCGGGGCCTACGCGCCCTATCTGATGATCATCGCGGTGTTCTCGATCGCGCAGATCGCCTCCGTCAAGGAGGGGCTGGACAGCGTGACGCAGTCCTTCGCATGGCCCGGGATCGACATCGTCAAGCCCGGCGGCGACCCCTACGACGCCACCTTCAAGTTCAACTGGCTCGGAGCGGCCGGGACGCTGCTGCTGATCTCCGGCCTCGGGACGCTCGTGGTGCTGCGCGTCGGGATCGGCCGCGCCCTGCGCGCGTACGGCGCGACGCTCAACCAGCTCAAGTGGGCGATCCTGACCGTGGCGGCCGTGCTCGCGCTCGCATTCGTCATGAACACGTCGGGACAGACGGTCACGCTCGGGCTGTGGCTCGCCGGCGCGGGCGGCATCTTCGCGTTCCTGTCGGCGTTCATCGGCTGGATGGGCGTCGCGGTGACCGGCTCGGACACGTCCTCGAACTCGCTGTTCGGCGCGCTCCAGGTCGCGGCGGCCAAGGACGCCGGCCTCTCGCCCGCCCTGATGGCCGCCGCCAACAGCTCCGGCGGCGTGCTGGGGAAGATGATCTCCCCGCAGAACCTCGCCATCGGCGCCGCCGCCGTCGGGATGGCCGGCCGCGAGGGCGACATCTTCCGCGTCGTCCTCAAATGGAGCCTGCTGCTGGTGGTGATCATGGCCGTGCTCGTGTACCTGCAGTCGACCGCGGTCCTGAGCTGGATGCTGCCGTGAGCCGGCCGGCGTTGTGACGAAAAACAGCGGGTTGTAACGTCGAAGCCCGTGATTTCGACGGGCACGGGGGCGCCGGCGACGATGTCGCGCGCGCGGCGGCGAGCTCGCCTTCGGCGTCGTGCGCCAGCTGCTCGAGCCGCTGCTGGTCGGCTGCGAGGCCACGGAGCGCAAGGAGCTGTTCGCCGGCTCGGCGGCTGCCCTATGTGACGCAGCCGGGCGCGCCGGTCAGCACCGACGCCGCGTTCGTCGTCCAGGCGGGGATACCGGGGCTGCAGGCGGTCTGACGGCGAGGGCACGAACGGTTGCCCGATCGGGCGGCGACAGGCCCCGCGCGCGCTGCTACGTTCAGCGTCGAGGCTCCCATGTTCGCGATCCAGACGACACCGCAGGTGCGGCGATCCCAGGCTCCGGGTCCTCGCCACGTCGCGCGCACCGCCTCGATCCGGCCGCTCGCGCGCGCCACCAAGAACCACGCGTGCGGCTGTGGCTGCGGCGGCGCCTGCGGCTGCCACGCGGACCGGCTCGACGGCATCCTGAGCAAGGCCGTCGACGAGCGCGCCGGCCGGGCCGGCGCCAAGAACCACGAGTCGCCCGCGCGCGAGGACGTCTCCTCGACCGAACAGTTCGTCGTCGAGACCGACGGGCTGCGCTCGCCGCACTGGGCCGCCGACCTGCGCCTGCAGGCGGCCGCGCGCAACAAGCCGCCGCTCGTGACCGGCTCGCGCGGCGACGCGGTCGCCAAGCTCCAGAGCGCGCTCGTCTCCCAGGGCTTCGCGATGCCGGGCTCGACGAAGCCCAACGGGACGATGGACGGCATCTGGGGCGGCGAGACCCACACCGCGGTGCGCGGCCTGCAGACGCGCGAGGGCCTGGGCGCCGACGGCCAGGCCGGGAAGCAGACGCTCACCCGCCTCGATGCGCTGCTGCTCGCCGCGCCGCCTGGGCCGGCCCCCGCGCCGACCTGCCCGACCGGCAACGCGGCCAAGAAGAAGACCGCCTGCATCCAGCCGATCGTGATCGCCAAGGACGACGGCAAGAGCCCGACGAAGGCGCCGTCGATGGATCAGTGCGTCTCGATCTGGGGCAAGTGCTGCGTCGACTACACGATCAAGCCGACCCAGACGGTCAAGAAGACCGCGTACCGCACGCTCGAGGAGTCGCCCGACGACACCCCGACCGCCGAGGAGACGCAGCTCTTCGCCGACGCGGGCGCCAGCGACTGCATCCAGGTCTTCGTCCCCGTCCAGTTCGAGCAGGGCACGAAGAAGGGCAAGTCGATCAGCGGCGGCGGCGGGACCTACGACGGCGGCACCGCGCACCCGAAGATCGTCGTCGTCGAGGGCGCCAAGCCGGAGGTCGTCGCCCACGAGGTCGGCCATGCCAGCGGCCACGGCGATCACGACACCGCCGAGACCGTCATGAAGCCGACCGGCGCCTTCAACAAGGCCAACAAGCGCAAGGTGACGCTCGGCGTCTGCAGCGCCGCGCGCACCGGGTCCGCGCTGAAGGACGCCGTCGACGACTGCTGCCAGAACCCGACCTAGTCAGGCGACAGGCGGCCCGGTCGGCCGGCCGCCGCGCACGAGCTCGTAGGCGAACACCCCGATCGCCGCGCCCGCGATCGGGGCCGCGACGTAGATCCAGAAGTCCGTCCAGGTGCCGGAGGCCAGCGCCGGGCCGAAGCTGCGCGCGGGGTTCATCGAGGCGCCGGTGATCGGGCCGCCGAACAGCGCGTCGAGGCCGACCGTGCCGCCGATCGCGATCGCCGCGGCGGCGCCGACGGCGCGCGTGTCGGTCGCCACCGCGGTGATGACGAACATGAGAAACGCGGTCAGCACGACCTCGTAGAGCAGCGCGGTGGCGGTCCCGACGCTGGGCACGGTGGCGCCGAGCTGGGCGGGCTTGTCGGTCCAGGCGGCGAGCAGCAGCAGGGCGCCGCCGGTCGCCCCCGCGAGCTGGGCGGCGATGTAGGCGACGGCCTCGCGGATCGGGAAGTGGCGCGCGAGCGTGAACGCGATCGTCACCGCCGGGTTGTAGTGGGCGCCCGAGAGATGCCCGCCCGCGTAGATCATCACCATGATGACCAGCCCGAAGACGAGGCTGACGCCGACCGCCCCGAGGGCGCCGTCGCGGGTGGCGTTCGCGATCACGGCGCCGCAGCCGGCGACGACGAGCGCGAAGGTGCCGATCGCCTCCATCAGCGCGCGGCGGCCGAGGCCGGGGCGAATCGCTTGCATCGACGGCAACCTACTGAATCGACGGCTGTCGAGGTAGTCGGCTAGCCTCTGTCGATGGCCGTCGATCTGGAGCTGTCGCCGAAGAGCAAGCGGGCGAAGGGCGAGCGCTGCTGCGAGCCGGTCGTCTACCCCGACATCGAGCGCGCCCAGGCGCTGCGCCTGGCCGAGGTCGCCAAGGCGCTCGGCGACCCGATCCGCCTGCAGCTCGTCGACGTCCTGCGCAAGCACGCGGGCAAGGTCTGCGTCTGCGAGCTCGTGCCGCTGTTCGGCGTCTCCCAGCCGACGCTGAGCCACCACCTCAAGAAGCTGCGCGACGCCGGCCTCGTCGACTCCGAGCGCCAGGGCCTGTGGGCGTACTACTACGTGCTGCCGGGAGCGCTCGACGAGCTCTCCGCCTGGCTGGCCTGAGCCTCGATTCCGTCCAGCTCGGCGACGAGCAGCTCGACCCGCGCGGCGATGTCGTCGCGCGTGGCGCGGACCTCGTCGAGCGGGCGGCCCTTGGGGTCGTCGAGCTCCCAGTCGAGATAGCGCCTTCCCGGGATGTAGGGGCAGGCGTCGCCGCAGCCCATCGTGACCACGACGTCGGCCTGCTCGGCGAGCGCGGTCGCTGAGCCGCTGCGGGCGCCGGTCGGAGAGGTCGATGCCGAGCTCGCGCATCACCTCGACGACCGCCGGGTGCACGCGGCCCTCGGGGTCGGCGATGCTGCCGGCCGACAGCGCGCGATGGCGGCCCCGCGCGGCGCGCTCGAACAGCGCGGCGCTCATCTGCGAGCGCCCGGCGTTGTGCAGGCAGACGAAGAGCGCGGTCGCCATCGCGCTATGTCGCGGGCTGGCAGCAGGCGGTCGCGGTGGCGCGCCCGCCGTCGCCGGCCTCGTCGGCGTCGCCGTGCGTCGTGAAGATCTCCCAGGGCGTGCCGTCGGGATCGTGGACCCAGATCTTGTCCTGGTGGGCGTAGCAGCAGGTCGTGTCCAGCTCGTCGAACGCGGCGAGGCCCGCGCGCGTCAGCCGCAGCCGCGCGGCGAGCACGTCGTCGGTCGAGGCGACCTGGATGCCCGCGTGGTTGAAGGCGCCGAGCGCCGCGGTGCGCTCGCCCTCGTTGAGGGTGAAGTTCAGCGCCGGCTCGGCGATCGAGAACTTCGCGTAGCCGGGCTTCGTCTTCTCCGCCGCGACGCCGAACAGCGCCTCGTAGAAGGGGATCGAGCGCTCGACGTCGGAGACGGTCAGCGCGAGGTGGGGTCGTAGTGCGGTCATGCCGCGACTGTACACGACTCCATCGAGACTTATCGATCGAAGTGGTCGCCGACCTCCGCCAGCCGCCGCTCCAGCAGCCGCCGCTCTGCGTCGTCGTGGACGAGCGCCAGCGCGCGGCGGTAGGCCTCGCGGGCCTCGCCGGCGCGGCCGAGGCGGCGCAGCAGCTCGCCGCGGGTCGCGTGCAGGTAGTGGTAGTCGTCGAGCGCGAGGCGGTCGGCGATCCGCAGGCCCGCCGCGGGATCGCCGGCCTCGGCGACGGCGACGGCTCGGTTGAGCTCGACGACGGGTGAGCCGGTGATGTGCGCGAGCTCGCCGTAGAGGGCGGCGATCTGGGGCCAGTCGCGCTGGTCGTCGGCGTGCAGGGCGGCGATCGCGGCCTGCACGACGTAGGCGCCGCGCCCGCGCAGCGCCAGCGCGCGGTGCAGCGCCGACCGGCCGGCGGCGATCTGCTCGGCGTCCCAGAGCGTGCGGTCCTGGTCGGCGAGCAGGACGATGTCGCCGTCGCGGACGCGCGACTCGCGGCGCGCGTCGTGCAGCGCCATCAGCGCCAGCAGCCCGTGGACCTCGGGCTCGTCGGGCATCAGCTCGGCGAGCGCGCGCCCCAGCCGCAGGGCCTCCCCCGCGAGCTCGCCGCGGCCGGAGTAGCCCGCGTTGAAGATGAGGTAGACGACCGCCAGCGCGGCGGCGAGCCGGTCGGGCAGCAGGTGGTCGGGCGGCACCCGGAAGGGGATCCCGGCGGCCTTGATCTTGTGCTTGGCGCGCACGAGCCGCTGGGCCATCGCCGGCTCGGAGACGAGGAACGCGCGGGCGATCTCGGGGGTGCTCAGGCCGCCGAGCGTGCGCAGCGTCAGCGCGACCTGCGCCTCGATCGCGAGCGCCGGGTGACAGCAGGTGAAGACGAGCTCCAGGCGCTCGTCGGGAAAGATCGTCTCGTCCACGGGGTCCTCCGCTGCCTTGGGCAGCTCGAGCAGGCGCGTCTTCAAGGCGAGCGTGCGCTCGCGGCGCAGGCGATCGATCGCGCGGTTGCGGGCCGTCGTGACGAGCCAGACCCCCGGGCTCGACGGGACGCCGTCGCGCGGCCAGCGCTCGGCGGCGACCGCGAAGGCCTCCTGCGCGGCCTCCTCGGCGAGGTCGAAGTCGCCGAGGAAGCCGATCAGGGCAGCGAGGACGTAGCCCCACTGCTCGCGGAAGGTCTGCTCGAGCGAGATCGTCACCACTGCGCGATCGGGCGCACCTCGATCGCGCCGCCCATGCTCGCCGCGGGGATCCGCGCGGCGAGCTCGATCGCGGCGTCGAGGTCGTCGGCCTCGTAGATCAGGTAGCCGCCGATCGCGTCCTTGATCTCGGCGAACGGGCCGTCGGTGGTCAGCGTCGTGCCGTCCTGGACGCGCACGGTGGTCGCGGTCTCGGGCGGCTGCAGCCCCTGGCCGGGGCTGACGCCGGGCGTCTCGTTGATCGACTTGTAGGCGCCGTAGACCGCGCCCCTCTGCTCGTCGGAGAGGCTGTCCCACGTGTCCGAGCCGGGCAGCGGGGTCGATCCCTGGTGAATCAGCAACATGTACTTCATCTGGTCCTCCTTCTCGGATTGGTCTGCCCTAAGACGAACGGGATCGGGCCCGATCGACAGCCCGCGAGGAATATTTCGCGTCAGGACACCGCGCGGCCGGAGCCGGCGGCGGTGTGCGTCGCCTTCACGAACGCGTCGGCCTGATGGACGGCGTCGGCGGCCGCGGGCAGGAACGACCAGAAGATGAGCTGATCTGGCGGCTGAGCGCGGGCTGTGACAGGTACAGGCGCTCGGCGGCGCGGCCGAAGTTCAGCTCCTCGGCGACGGCGACGAACGTGCGCAGGTGGCGCAGCTCGATCGCGTCGGGCGCCTGGGGGAACGCGAGCACGCGGGCCTCGTCGTCGCTCATCGGGCTGATTATGGCGCCGCAGACGCCGGTCGTTCATGCGTTTCGTGCACGACCGTCATGCCGGATCGGCCTTTCCATTCTGCGCCCGCGGTCGGCACCGTTGGCGCCGTGCTCGACGCGCTCCCGCAAGCCCCATCGCGAACAGCCGCCCTGCGGCTGCGCGGCGCCGCCGGCCCGGTCGCCGCGCAGGTGAGCTGGCCGGCGACGCCGGTGCCCGGCCCGGCGCCCCCGCTGCTCGTGTACGTCGGCGGCGACGACGACGCGGCGGCGACGCTGTGCTCGCAGGCCGGCTGCTGCGCGCACGACCCGCGCCCCATGTCGATTCGGGCGCCGCCCGTTCGTCGTCTGAGTAGAGACCCGACCAGCACAACCACGAGGAGGAGCACGTATGTCGACCCAGCAGCCCGCCCAGACCGCCACTCGAGCCGGCCGCCGTGAATGGATCGGCCTCGCCGTGCTGGCCCTCCCCTGCATGCTCGTGACGATGGACCTCACGGTCCTGTTCCTCGCCGTGCCGAAGCTCACCGCGGCGCTGGGCCCGAGCACGACACAGCTGCTGTGGATCACCGACATCTATGGATTTCTGATCGCCGGCACGCTCGTCGTGATGGGCTCGCTGGGCGACCGCATCGGCCGCAGACGGGTGCTGCTGGCCGGGGCGGGCGCGTTCGGCGCCGCCTCGCTGCTGGCCGCGCTGTCCACGAGTCCCGAGATGCTGATCGCGGCACGCGCGCTGCAGGGCCTGGCCGGCGCGACGATCGTGCCGTCGGTCATGGCGCTCGCGTTCAGCATGTTCGCCGACGAGCGCCAGCGGACGGCGGCGCTCGGGATCGTCATGAGCAGCTTCGCGGCCGGCGCCGCGCTCGGCCCGCTGATCGGCGGCGCGCTGCTGGAGTTCTTCGGCTGGGGCTCGGTGTTCCTGCCCAACGTCCCGGCGATGATGCTGCTGCTCGTGCTCGGGCCGCGCCTGCTGCCCGAGTTCCGCAACCCCGAGGCCGCGCGGATCGACCTCGCCAGCGCCGCCATGTCGCTCGTCGGGATCCTCGCGGTCGTCTACGCGATCAAGGAGATCGCCCGCAACGGCGCCGACACGCTGCCCGCCGCCATGATCGTCGCCGGGCTGGCCGTCGGCGTCGCGTTCGTCCGCCGCCAGCAGCGCTTCGAGAACCCGCTGATCGACGTCGGCCTGTTCCGCGGCCGCGTCTTCAACACGGCGCTGGGCTCCTGCGTCCTGGGCGCCTTCGTCATGTACGGGATCTTCTTCTTCACCTCCCAGTACCTGCAGCTCGTGCTCGGCCTCTCGCCGCTGGAGGCGGGGCTGTGGGGCGTGCCGGGGATCGCCGCGCTGATGGCGACCACGATGCTCGTCCCGAAGATGGTGCAGCGCGTGCGGCCCGGCTACGTGTTCGCGGGCGGCCTCGCGGTCATGGCCGTCGGCTTCGCGATGCTCACGGCGCTGGACGCGTCCGACGGCATCGGCCTGCTCGTCGTCGCCACCGTGATCGCATCGATCGGCGTCGCGCCCGGAACGACGCTCGGCATGACCCTGATGGTCGGCTCCGCGCCGCCGGAGAACGCGGGTGCGGTGTCGGGCATCGCCCAGACCGGCAACGAGCTCGGCGGGGCGCTCGGCATCGGGCTGCTGGGCAGCCTCGGCGCGGCGGTGTACCGCGGCGACGTCACCTCCTCGATCCCGGCCGATACGGCGCCCGACGTCGCGCGCGCGGCGCACGACACGATCGGCGGCGCGGTCAGCGTCGCCGACCGCCTGCCGGCCGGCGTGCTGGACGGCGCCCAGACGGCGTTCGCGCACAGCCTCGACCTGGCCGCGCTGACGTGCGCCGTCCTGATGGCCGGCGCGGCGCTCGCGACCGCGCTCCTGCTGCGCCACGTGCCCAGGACGCCCGGCGCGCCGGCCGCCGAGCAGCATGACGCCGTGCCCGCGTTCGGCGCGCTCGCCGCCGATCAGGCCTGACCACCAGCCCACCGCGACCGCCCCGAGCGGATGCGACCGCCGCGCCGGTCCCGTCACACGGGCGTGACCGGCGCGGCCGCGCCGCGGACGGCCGCGCGTCAGCCGCCCGGCCGCGCGGCGACCCGGATGCCCGGCGGCGTCAGCAGGCCGTAGGCCGCGATCGCCGCGCCGCCGACCGGGTCGATCGCGACCGCGGGCTCGAGCAGGACGTCGGCGTCGGCGGGGCCGATCGCCTCGGCCGGGCCGAAGGCCGTGGCCCCGGCGCCGCGCACGCTCGCGAGCAGCGGCGTGTGCGGCGCGCTCGGGTCCGCGCCCGCGACGCCCGCGCGCCAGGCGACGACCTGGCGGCCCGCCGGCGTGGCCGCGGCGTCGCCGAGGACGGCGTCGAGGCCGGTGGGCGACAGCCGCTCGGCGGTGCCCACGTGCCCGCCGCGCACCTGCGCGGCCTGCACCGTGTAGTTCGTGCCGTCAAAGCCCGTGTAGGCGAGCAGGGCGTCGTCGCCGGCGGCGAGCAGCCGCACGCCCGGGGTCGCGACGTAGCGCCCCGCCCCGATCCGCCCGGCGGTCGCGATCGGGCGCGCGGCGCCGAAGCCGCGCCCGGGCGCCGCCGTCGCGAACGAGACGATCGCGGGCGTGGCGGCCTCGCCCTCGTTGACGCGCTGGCTCTCCCACGCGACCGCCAGCCGGCCGTCGTCGCCGACGAGCGGCTGCAGGCGCGACTGGACGCCGGCGCCGAGCCGGTGGACGGCTCCGATCGTGCCGCGCGGGCCGATGTGGCGCACGCGGATCTCGTGGGCGTCCTCGTAGACGACGAGCAGGTCGCCCCGCCTGCCGACGGCGACGCTCGCGTCGCGCGCGCGGGAGGAGACCTTGATCCGCAGCCGGGCGGCGAAGCTGCTCGCTCCCGGGCGGCGGACGAACACGTTGCGCGTCCCGGCGTGCCCGGTCACGAGCGCCATCAGCCCGTCGCGGTTGGAGGACAGCGCGTAGAGGTGCTGGCCGCGCGTCCCCGCCACGACGTGCTCGGCACCGAGTGCGGCCGGCGTGCCGAAGCGGACCACGACCGAGCTCGAGTCGTCGATCGTGCCCGCGTCGGGCCCGGAGCGCGCGATCGTCTCGCCGGCCACCGCGATGCGGTCCGCGCCGTAGGTGGCGAGCGCCTCGCCGGCGAACGACTGCGGGTCGAGGGCCCCGATCGCGCCCGCCGGGCTGACCTCGGCGACGACCGAGGGCGCGAGGTTCTGCGGCCCGGTGCTCGTTGCAAGCACGACGCCGCGACCGGCCGCCGTGAACAGGGCGTGCGGCTGCTGCGGGGCGGCCCCCGGGATCGCCGCCGGCGTGCTCCAGGGCGCGGCGGTGGCGGGCGTCGCGGCGCCCGCCAGTGCTGCGACCGCCAGCGCGGCGGCGGCCGTCGTGCGTCGAATGCTCATGTCCTGCCAACGAGGCCGTGGGCGCGGAGGTTGCGCGGGCGCGTCAGCCCGGCACGAGCCCGCAGCTGACGTTGACGACCGTGCCGGTGATGTCGCCGGCGCGGTCGGAGGCGAGGAAGGCCGCGGTGTCGGCCACGTGGGCGAGCGCGGGCGCGCGGCGCAGGGTCGTCATCTGCGCCACGCCGGCGATCACCGCCGCGGGGTCCATGTCGATCCCGGAGACCGCCGCGATCCGCTCGCGCGTCAGCGTCTCGGCGACCGCGGCGGTGTGGATGCCGACGACGCGGACGCCCTGCGGCCCGGCCTCGAGCGCGAGCGTGCGCATGAGGATCTCGACCGCGGCGTCGGCGGGCCCGGTGTTGCCCATGCCCGGCGACGGAGCGCGGGCCGTGCCGCTCGTGACGGCGAGGATGACCCCGGAGCCCTGCGCCATCATCCGGCGCGCGGCGGCGCGCGCGGTCGTGAACTGCGCGGTCAGCGCGGTGTGCGGCCCGCGCGTGAAGTCCGCGACGGCCATGTCGACCAGCGGCGTGCCCTGGCGGTCCTCGCGCGACGTGAGGTTGAACGAGACGTCGACGCTGCCGGCGCGGGCGACGACGCCGTCGAGGTGCTCCTCGACGGCGGCCTCGTCGAGGACGTCGAGCACCGTCGCCTCGGCTGCGCCGCCGGCGGCCGCGATCTCGGCCGCGAGCGCCTCCAGCGGCGCGCGCGTGCGACCGGCGAGGAAGACCCGCGCCCCCTCGCGCGCGAACGTCCGGGCGACGCCGGCGCCGAGGCCGCCGGCCCCGTAGATGACCGCGTTCTTGCCTTCGAGCAGCATGGTCGAGCCTCCTGAGTTGAGCGACAGCACACCGCCTATGACGACAGCCTCCCCGAAAACCAATCGCAGCCCGGCGAGATCGGCGGGTGCGCGGCACGGCCGTCGGGCATCCTGTGCCGGATGCCCTCACCCTGGCCGCAGCTTCCTCCCTACGACACGTGGCAGCCGACGTGCGACACGCTGCACACGCACACCCAGGTCCTCGGCAAGCTCGCCGCGGCGCTGGCGCCACCCGAGCCCCAGCTCCAGCACGCCGCGCTGCGACTGACCGCGCGCGGCTGCGAGACGCTCCCGCTGCCGGCGCCCGACGGCTCGGGCGCCTTCTGCGTCACGCTCGACCTGCACGCGCACGAGGCGGTCGCCGAGCACGGCGACGGGCGCACCCGGCGCGTCGCGCTCGCTCCGGACCGCTCGGTCGCCGCCGTCACGCGCGAGCTGCTGGCCGCGGTCGGCGAGCTCGCCGGCGAGGTGCAGATCAACCTGACGCCGCAGGAGACGCCGTGGACGACGCCGCTGGACGAGGACGAGGAGCACGCGACCTACGACGCCGGCCAGGTCGAGACGTACTTCGCGGCCGCGACCCGCGCCGCGCTCGTGCTCGCGGCCTTCCGCGCCCCCTACCGCGGGCGCTCGACGCCCGTCAACGCCTGGTGGGGCTCCTTCGACCTGGCGGTGAACCTCTTCTCCGGCTCCTCCGCCGAGCCGCCGTCGGGCGACTTCATCATGCGCAACGCGATGGACGCTCAGGAGGTCGCTGTCGGCTGGTGGCCGGGCGACGCCCGCTACCCGAAGCCGGCGTTCTACGCCTACGCGCACCCGGCGCCCGAGGGCTTCTCGAGCGCGACGCTGGCGCCCGCCGCGGCCCGCTGGGACGAGGCGCTGGGCGAGTACGTGCTCGACTGGGACGACGTCGTCGCCGCCGCCGATCCGCAGGCCGAGGCGCTGGCGTTTGCGCGCTCGGCGTTTGCGCATGCCTGCCTGGTCTGCGACTGGGATCCGGCGCTCGCGGCCACTGCCGAGGGGACGCCGCCGCCGGTGCGCTGACAGCGCTGCTCAGACGTTTCCCGCACATCTGCATCCGACTTTTGCACTACACGCAGTGCAGGATCCCGCACCAAACGGATGATCCGCTGCACCTCGCACGGCTACGACTGCCCTGTCGGACCTTTCTCCGCCCGGCCACCATGCGTGCACGAACTCACGGCTTATCGGAGGAATACCTCGTGTCACGGATCGACAGCAGGAGCAGGACGAAGAACGGGCGCTCACGGCGTCCCATCCAGGCGGTATCGCTGGCCGGCACGCTGCTCGTGCTCGGCATCGGCGTCCAGAGCGCCTCGGCGGTGTTCTCGGAGCCCCCGCCCCTCCCGCACGGGATCACGGCGTTCCCGGACCGCGACTTCGTCGCCATCGAGGGCTACCAGCCCAGCACCGACTACACGATCCGCATCCTCCGCAACGGCGTCACGATCGGCAGCGCCCAGGGCACCACCGACGGGACCGGGCTGCTCGAGGCCAACCACCCGGGCGGCGTCTGCTGGCAGGGGACGACCCCGAACATCATCGCCAACGACAAGGTCGTCGTGACCGAGGTCGGCGCGCCCGCCGATACCGGCGATGCCATGACCGTCCAGGACGTGCATGCCGAGCAGGCGGTCGAGGTCGGGACGAACGTCGTCGTGCACGGCACCTCCAACGCCGCCGACGGCAGCGCCCGCGAGCTGGGCTCCGTCGAGCAGCGGATCGTCAACCCCGCCTTCCGCGACGTCGGGCTCGAGAAGCGCGACATCCGCGCGATCCTGGGCGGCACGCCGCCCGACGGCGCGCTCGTCCCCGACCCGATCGGGCCGGACAACCCGGCCGGCGATCACTGGACGGCGACCTACACCGGCCTCGACGCCGCGCAGCGTGACGCGGCCGTCGCCGGTCAGACGCGCGTGCTGGCCTGGCAGGACACCAACGCCGCCGGCGACCGCCTCGGCGTGACGATCCACGAGGTCGGCGAGATCAACGGCCCCGGCTTCGGCGGCTGCCCGCAGGGCTCGGACTACGCGGTCACCGGCAGCAGCCACCCGGCCGTCACGAAGGCCATGCAGGACGCCGCCAGCCCGCTGACCCTCAGCGGCGTCTCACAGGACGCGTCGGCCGTCGACGTCACGCTCACCGATGGCACGACGAGCTTCACCGTCCCGGCCACGACGCCGCAGCCCGCCACCGGCGCCCAGACCTGGAGCGCGACGTTCAGCGCCGACCAGCTGGCCGGCCTGCAGGACGGCACGCTGACGGCGAGCGGCTCCTACACCGTGGCCGATCCGGTCGATCCGGCCGCCACGACGACGCTCAACGGCCCGACCAAGACGCTGGCGAAGGACACCGTCGCCCCCGGCGATACGTCGGCGACCCCGGGTCCGGGCGTCTACCTGACCAGCCAGGCCGTGAGCATCACGAGCCCGGATGAGGACGCCGTCGTGCACTTCACGATGAACGGCGCCAACCCGACGGCCAAGAGCGCCGTCGTGCCCGCGCAGCTCAGCATCACGAGCTCGGTGACGGTCAAGGCGATCGCGGTCGACCCGGTCGGCAACACGAGCGCCGTGACGCCGTTCGCCTACGTCATCGGCACCAGCGGCATCGGCCTCGGCGGCGGCGCGGGTGCCGGCGGCGGGCGCCGGCGGCGGCGGCGGCCTCATCGGCGTCGTCACCGGGTCCGGCCTGACCGCCATCGCCAGCGACGCGCCGGCCGGCTCGGCGGCGCGCAGCCTGGCGCTCGAGCGGCTCGCCGGCGCGATCCGCGTCAAGGAGACCAAGGCGCAGACGCAGGGCCTGAGCCTGACGATGCAGCTCGCCGCGGGCACCGAGGTCGTGCGGATCCGAGTGCTCCGCAAGACCGGCAAGACGCTGAAGATCCTCTCCGACGGCTACAAGGCGCCGGGCAAGGCGGGCAAGTACAAGGTCTCGCAGAGCCACCTGCAGCTGCGCAAGCTGCTGCGCAAGGGCAACTACGAGTTCCAGGTGACGCCGGGCCTCAGCAAGAGCGAGCTCGGCAAGACCGCGCTGCTCGACTTCAAGGTCGTCTGACCGCGTACCTGCTGACAGGGGAATGCAGCGAACCCGCCGTCCGGCGCCCAGCGCGCCGGACGGCGGTTCGCGTTTTGCGCATGCCGGGCGCACCCCGCGCACCCCGTAGTCTCGGGCGATGCTGCTCTACGACTCCACGGTGTCGGGCAACTGCTACAAGGCGCGGCTGCTGCTCGCCCAGCTCGGGATCGACTACGAGCGCGAGGAGGTCTCCGTCGTGGACCGCTCGCGGCGCGCGGAGCTGCTCGGCGACCTCAACCCCGCGCTGCGCGTGCCGGTGCTCGTCCTCGACGACGGCCGCCCGCTGGCCGAGTCCAACGCGATCCTGACGTACCTCGCCGAGGGCAGCCGCTTCCTGCCCGAGGACCGCTACGAGCGCGCCCAGGTCATGCAGTGGCTGTTCTTCGAGCAGTACAACCACGAGCCGAACATCGCGGTCGTGATCTTCTGGTGCAACTACGCGCCCGAGCCGCCGCCGGAGGCCAAGATCGAGGCCCGCCGCGTGGCCGGCCGCTTTGCGCTGGCGGCGATGGAGCGCCACCTGACCGACCGCCGCTTCTTCGTCGGCGACGCCTGCTCCATCGCCGACATCGCGCTCTACGCCTACACCCACCGCGCCGACCGTGGCGGCTTCGACCTGTCCGGGCTGGCGGCCGTCAACGCCTGGCTGGAGCGCGTCGCCGCCGAGCCGCGCCACGTCGAGCAGATGGCGGCGGCGTGACGGTCGACTTTCGCCCCTGCCCGCCCGACGAGGAGCCGGCCGCCGCGCTCGTGCAGGGGATGCGCGACGAGATCGCGGCGATCTACGACGGCCTCGACCTCGACGGCGCCGACATGCCGAAGGCCGGGCCGGGCGAGCTCGCGGCGCCGGGCGGCACGTTCGTCGTCGGCTACGAGGACGGTGCCCCGATCTGCTGCGGCGGCCTGAAGGCGCTGCCCGACGGGGCCTGCGAGATCAAGAAGATGTTCGTCGCCGAGCCCGCGCGCGGGCGCGGGGTCGCGCGGGAGCTGCTCGTCGAGCTCGAGCGCTGCGCGCGCGAGCTCGGCTACGCGACCGCGCGCCTGGACACCGGGCCGCGGCAGCCGCGCGCCCAGCGCATGTACGAGCGCGCCGGCTACGCCGTGATCGACAACTTCAACGCCAACCCGGTCGCGACGTTCTTCGGCGAGAAGCGCCTGTAGGTCAGCAGCCCAGGCGCCTGGCGGCCCGCAGCTCCCAGCCGCCGCGCGCGGGCTTGAGCGTCACGTGCTTGACGCGGCCCGTCACGAGGTCGTCGCGGACGAGGGCCAGCTGCCAGGTGCGGTCGGTGACGCGCGCCCGGCGCTTGAGCTGGATCGCCTCGGCGGCGTAGCAGTGGCCGGCGGCCCTGCCGACCCGGCCGGCCGTGGTGCCGCCGAACAGCTCGTCGGGGACGCGCAGGCCGGCCTTCAGCGCGGGCGCCGCGAGCGCCGCGTACTGCGCGCGATCGAGGGCGCGGTCGGTCCTGAAGACCGTGCCGACCGTGACGAAGGAGCCGTCGCGGTCCTTGGAGACGGCGTAGGTGACCGACGGCGTACCGACGAGCAGCGGCGGCGAGGCGACGGTGGCGGCGAGGCTCGTCGCGGCGAATGCGAGCACGCCGCCGGCGGCGACGGCGGCGACGCGGCGCAGGCTGTCGTGCGCATCATGGGACCTCCGGGCTGGTGTGAGCGGGTAACGCCGCGCCGGCCGTGGAAGTAGCGCCGGTCCTGGGCGTTATCGTGCACCGATCGCTGCACGACGCACGTCCAGCTCCGTGCACGGTGGCACGCCCGCCGACATCGAAGGGCGCGTGCGCGCGTTCTGGGAGCAGGGTTTCAACGGCCGCGACCTCGACCTGGTCGAGGCGGTCACGGCGCCGGAGTTCGTGAACCGCAACGCGCTGCCGGGCACGCCGCCCGGCCCGGAGGGGCAGCGTCAGGTGGTGGAGCGCCTCTGGGAGGCCTTTCCCGACGCCCACTTCGAGATCGAGCACCTGGCCTGCGACGGCGACACGGTCATCTGCATCGGGACGATGTCCGGGACCCACGAGGGCACGCTGCTCGGGGTGCCCGCCACCGGCCGCGAGGTGCGGTGGCGCCAGTGCCACCTGTACCAGTTCGACGCGGACGGCCGCGCGGTCGCGCACGACGCGATCCGCGACGACGTGAGCCTGCTGCGCCAGTTCGACCGCGAGGTGTAGGTGCAGAACGTTGTTCATCCGGCCGCTCGGTCGCCGGCCGCGCGCGTCATCGACGTGGCGGCCTCGGCGAGGGCCGACAGCAGGGCGGCGGTCGCGGGCGGGTCGGGCGGCTCGCCGTAGGTCGCGGCGTAGACGTGTCGCCGCGAGCCGGGCAGCTCGCTCGCGACGATGCCCTCGGCGCGGTGGGCGCGGAGGGCCAGGCCCGGCATGGTCGTCACGCCGAGTCCGGCGGCCACCAGCGCCTGCATCACGACCATGTCGTCGGACGTGTAACCGATCCGCGGCTCGAACCCCTCGCCGGCGCACAGGGACAGCAGGTGGCCGCGGCACCGATCGCAGCCGGCGATCCACGTCGCGTCGCGCAGGGCGGCCAGCGTGTGGCCGCCGCCCGTCGACAGCAGGTACAGCGGGTCGTCGAGCAGGTGGTGCAGGCGCACGCCCGCCGGCTCGGCCTCGGTCTCGTCGTAGCGGAAGATGATCGCGACCTCGATCCTCCCGGAGCGCAACAGCTCGATCGCGCCGGGCGGATGCGTGTCGGTCAGGCTGACCTGCAGCCCCGGATGCCTGCGGGCCAGCCCCGCCACCGCGCGCGGCACGAGCGACCCGATCGCGGAGGGATAGCCGGCCAGGCGCACCCGCCCGGCGGTCAGCCCCACATGCGCGGAGAGCTCCGCGTCGGCGTCGTCGATGCGTCCGATGATCTCGGCGGCGCGGTCGGCCAGCAGCCGCCCCGCCGCGGTGAGCCGGATGCCGCGGCCGACCCGCTGCAGCAGCCGCGCGCCGGTCTCGGCCTCGAGCCGGGACAGGTGGTGGGTGACCGACGGCTGGGAGTAGTGCAGCTCCCTCGCCGCCGCGGTGACCGAGCCGTGGCGCGCGACGGCGTCGATGACGCGGAGCCGGTTGACATCAAGCATGGACTCACTCTATCTATAGGCCCGCTCAATTTTGCGCATTGGACGAATCGGACGAGCGAGCCCGTCGCTGAGGGCACCGTCATTCGGCCTCGGTCGTGAACTGCTGGACCTCGTAGACCGTCTGATACCCGGGCACCACCGACTCGGCCTTGATCGGGTGGTAGGTCAGGGCGCGCGCGCCTCCGACCAGGCGCCCGCTGCTCGAGACGGCGAGCTCGATCCGGTAGCTGCTGAGCTCCTTACAGGTGATCCTGTCCTTGGGCAGGTAGCGCAGGCCGTAGTTGAACGCGAGCGTGAGCGCCTTGCCGTACGGACTGGGGACGCGGGCGAGCAGCTTCGGCCCGCCCTTGCCGGCGATCGTCTCGATCACCGACCACAGGACGCCCTTGCCGCAGCTCATCGCCGCCACGTCCACGTAGGGGTCGCGGACCTGCCGGGGGCCGCGGCCGCCGGTCAACCCGATGCCCAGGCCCTTGCCCCAGCTCTTGCCGCGGAGCTGCCCGTTGCCGTCCAGGCCGTCGGAGGAGTAGTCCAGCCCGATCGGCGACAGGATCCGCCACGTCTTGCCGACGCGGCACGTGATGGCGCCGATCCGCACGTGGCCCATCGGATACAGCTGGTCCGGGCGCCGCCAGATGTCAAACGCCGGGACCATCGACTTGTCGTACGCGAAGTGCTCGAAGCGCTGGCGGAAGGTGAAGTCGATCTCCTGGTTCTCGCGCACGTCGTCGCAGGCCGCTCGCTTGGGCGTCGCCTTCGGCTTGGGCTGCGGCTTGGGCGCGGTCCCGGCGCAGCGCGGGGCGCCCGCCAGCAGGCCGGTCGCGTAGGTGCGGACGAAGTGGTCGGGGACGTAGCGGCCGCCGACGCGATCCCACACCGGGCTGCCATAGGCCGCGTCGCCGAGCGTCTGGCACTCGATCGCGACCCATTGCCCGGCGCGGACGTAGTCGGGCTTGGCGGACGCGGAGCGGCTCGGCGCGCTGCGGCCGTCGAGCGTCGCGCGCACGAGGTAGAGGTTGGTCGCGGCCCAGGGCCTGAGGCTCGCGACCTGGTTCTGCGCCGGCTGCGCGGGCTGCTGCGGCGGCGGGACCGGCGGGGGCGTCCCGCCGCAGTGCCCGAACGGCAGGTCGCGCTTGGCGGCTCCGTACGACCCGCCCCAGGCCACGCAGCGCCCGGGCGCCGCGGCGCGCACCGGCCCGGCGTAGTACGCGAACTGACCGGCGTCGGTCGCGCGCTTGGCGCCCTGCACCTCGAGGTACGCGCCGACCGCGGTCTTCTGCCCGATCGACTGGCGCTTGAGGGTCACGACGCAGTTGAAGCCGTTGGCGGCGTTGTAGAGGAGGTACACGGTCCCGACCGCGGTAGCGCCGGACTGCAGGTCGGCGTGGTCGACCTGCCCGTAGCCGGCGCCGCAGACCTGTTCCGGCGTGTATGGATTGGCCGCCGCCTGGGCGGACTGCACCGAGGCGAGCGCCAGGGCGCACGTCAGCAGCGCCAGCGTCGAGGGTCGGGCGATCGGGTTGCCGTTGAGGATCATGGCCGCCGTCGCTACCCGCTCACCGAGGCCGCTAAGCGCTGCCGATCCGCAGCCCCCGTTCACGCTTTGACTCCGTAAAACCGTCGATTGGCGGCGGCCTTCGGGCTCCTATGCGCGGACGCAGGCGGCGAGCGCGTCGACGGCGCCGGCGACCGCGGCCTCGGGCAGGTTCGCGTAGCCGATGACGAGCCCGGGCGGGCCCCCGAGCCCCTCCAGCGACAGGCCGACGGCCCGCGCCGCGGCGAGCACCCCGGCCTCGTCGACGCCGGCGGGCAGGTGGACGACGACGAACAGCCCGGCGGCGGCGCCGTGGACGCGCACCTCGGGGAGCCGGCGCGCCAGCTCGGCCAGCAGCGCGTCGCGCTGGCGGCGGTAGGCGCGGCGCTGGCGGCGCAGGTGGCGGTCGAGCTCGCCGCGGGCGATGAGGTCGGCCAGCGCGAGCTGCTGCAGCGACGACGGCATGCCGCCGCGGCGCAGCTGCTGGGCGGCGAGCGCCGGGGCGAGGTCGCGCGGGAGCACGAGCCAGCCGAGCCGCACCCCCGGCGCGAGCGACTTGCTCGCCGACCCGCCGTAGACGACGTGCCCGGGCGCGAGCCCCTGCAGCGAGCCGATCGGCTCGCGGTCGTAGCGGTACTCGGCGTCGTAGTCGTCCTCGACGATCAGCGCGCCGGTGCGCTGCGCCCAGGCGACGAGCTCGGTGCGCCGCGCCGGCGACAGGACGGCGCCACTGGGGAACTGGTGCGCGGGCGCGACGACGACCGCGTCGACGCCGGCCAGCTCGGCGAGCCGCTCGACGACGAGGCCGTGCTCGTCGACCGCCAGCTCGTCGATCTGCAGGCCCGCGTCGGCGGCGGTGTCGGTGACGCCGCGCCAGCCCGGCTGCTCGGCGGCGATCCGCCGCGCGCCGGTCGCCTGCAGCGCGGCCCACAGCAGGCCGAGGCCCTGGCGCAGCCCGTTGGTGACGACGATCTCGCCGGGGGTCGTGCGCACGCCGCGCGAGCGCCCGAGGTAGCTCGCCGAGCGCGCTGCGCAGCTCGAGCACGCCGGCGCCGTCGGGCAGGCCGAGGGCGGCGTCGGGCGCGTCGCGCAGCACCCGTCCGAGCGCCGCGCGCCAGGCGCCGCGCGGGAACGCCGACAGCGCCGGGACGAACGGGGCTGAGGTCGTGGCGGATCGCGCGCGGTGCTGCGGGGCGCGGTGGGCCGGCCGAGCGCGGCGGCTCGGTCGCGGCGACCGCCGTCCCGCGCGCCGCGCCGCGCGCTGAGGTAGCCCTCGGCGACGAGCTGGGCGTAGGCGTCCACGACGACCCCGCGCGAGACGCCGAGCTGCGCGCACAGCGCCCGCGACGGCGGCAGCCGCGTCGCGGGCGCGAGGACGCCGCTGCGGATCCCGTCGCGCAGCGCGTTCTCGACGCGCTCGCGCAACGACGAGCCGGGCGCGGTCGCGAGATCGAGGTGCAGGTCCATTGGCCCTGGATTCTTGCAGCCAATTGGACCTGTTCATAGGACCAATTGCCTCGTATCGTCGCCGGCATGGCACCAGCACCCTCCGCGCGGACCCGCGTGCGCCGCGCCCCGGCGCGCGCCGACTACGAGCGCGCGACGATCGACGCGATCCTCGACGAGGCGCTGATCGCCCACCTCGGCTTCGCCGCCGACGGCCAGCCGTACGTGATCCCGACGCTGCAGGTGCGCGACGGCGACACCGTCTACATCCACGGCTCGACCGCCAGCCGCACGATCCGCGCGCTCGGCGGCGGCGCTCCGGCCTGCCTGACCGTGACGCTGATCGACGGGATCGTGCTGGCGCGCTCGGCCTTTCACCACTCGATGAACTACCGCTCGGTCGTCGTGCTCGGCGAGGCGCGCCCGGTCGACGACCCCGCCGAGCTGCTGCGCGCGATGGAGGCCTTCACCGAGAAGCTCGTGCCGGGGCGCTGGGACGAGGTCCGCGGCCCCAACCGCAAGGAGCTCAAGGGCACGAGCGTGCTCGCGATGACGCTCGACGAGGCGTCGGCGAAGGTCCGCACCGGCCCGCCGGTCGACGACGACGAGGACTACGAGCTCGACGTCTGGGCCGGCGTCATCCCGATGGCGCTCACCGCCGGCGCGCCGGTCGCCGACCCGCGCCTGGCGGACGGCATCGAGCCGACGCAGACCGTGACGGGCTGGGACCCGCAGCGCTCGCGCGCCGCTCGCCCGGCCTGAGCGGGCCCGGCATCTAGACTCGCCGGGCGGCGTGACCCTGCGGGGCTCCCGCCCCTCGGATGCCCTTGCTCGAACAGCACGAAGTCGCCGCCTACCTGCTCTCGCGGCGGCTCATCAGCCGCCGCTCGATCGTCGCCGGACGGCTGCGGATCGCCGACGCGTCCAGCCGCAACCGCAACTTCAGGGTCAGCGCCGGGCCCGGCGAGAGCTACCTGCTCAAGCAGGCGATCGCCGCCGACGCCGCGCACACGCTGGCCAACGAGGCGGCCCTCTACCGGCGGCTGGCGCCGGACGCGGACTGGACCCCGCAGCTGCACTGCTACGACGACGACCGTGACCTGCTCGTCCTGGAGTGGATCGAGGGCGGCGAGGACCTGCTGCGGCGCGGCCGCGTCTCCCCCACGCTCGCGGGCGCGCTCGGGCGCGTGCTCGCCGAGCTGCACGGCGTCGCGCCCGACGCGCAGGAGCTGCGCGAGGACGCGCCCTGGGTGCTGGCGCTGCACCGCCCGCCGCTGGAGGCCCTGCGCTACATGAGCGCCGCCGGCGCCGAGCTCGTCAAGGAGATCCAGCGCGATGCGCCGCTCTGCGACGCGCTCGACGCGCTGCGCGACGGCTGGCGTCCCGTCGCGCTCGTGCACCGCGACGTCAAGCAGGCCAACTGCATCGCGCACGGCAGGCGCGTCGCGCTCGTCGACTGGGAGATGGCCGGCTGGGGCGACCCCGGCTTCGACGTCGGCTCGGCGCTCAGCGAGCTGACGCGCGAGCCGGCCGCGGCGGCGGCGTTGTGGCGCGCGTACGCGGGCGCGCGGCGGCTGGACGGGGACGCCGCGGCGGCGCTGCTGCAGCGCTCGCTGCGCTACGCGGGGGCGCGCCTGCTGCAGACCGCCTACGAGCACGCGCAGGAGGTGACGGCGATCAGCGCCACCGTCGCGGCCGACGTGCGTGCCGGGCGCGAGCTGCTCGTGGCGCCGTCCCCGGTGCTGCTGGGGATGGCGCCATGACGACCGTCTACGAGGACCAGGTCGCGGATGCGCTCGGCGCCGTCGCGCTGCGCCCGCCGGCGGCGTTCCTGTGGTTCGGGCGCCGCTGCGAGGCCCCCGACCTCACCGCGGCGATCGCCGCGCGGCTGCTGACCGGTTTCTACGCGAGCGGCGGCGCGCGGCCGCTGGGCCCTGGCTTCACCGCTCCCGGCGACGGCGGCGCGCTGGCGCGGGCGCTGTCGCAGGCCAACAGCGGGCGCGGCTCGTGGCAGGCCGGCTGGACCGTCGGCGACGCCGTTGACGACGACGACACGATCGCGGTGCAGCGGCCCGACGGCCTGGCGCTGCTCGCGGCACCGCAGGACATCCGCGGCGACGAGGTCCGCGTGCCGCCGGAGCTGCGGGCCCTGCGCCCCGGCTCCTACGTCGCGCTCGGCGACGCGCAGGCGCTGCCCGGCGCCGAGCTCGCCCGGCTGTCCTGGCACCTCGCGGCCGCCGGCGCCGTCACGTTCGTCGCCCGCGTGACCTATGCCCTCAACGGCGCCGGGCTGGCGTTCACGCTCGAGCTGCTCGACGACCCGGCGCGCTACGGGCGCCGCGACGCCGCCACCCTCCTGCTCGCCCGCCGCGACGTCGCCCCCGCGATCAAGCTCCTGCGCCCGCTGCTGCGCGCCCTCGGCCCGCAGCTCGCCGAGGGCGCGCCCGCGTTCTGCAAGCCGCTGGCGCGCGGGCTGGCGATCGCCGAGGAGCCAGCCGGCGGCGAGCCGTTCGGCGCGCACCGCTGCCGCCTGCTCGCCGAGGCGATCGTCGCCGGCGGCGGAGCGGCGCACGTGCGCGCGCACCTCGCCGCCGCCGGCGTGTCGCTGGACGCCCCCTACCTGCAACCGGGATCGGCCGATGCGTACGAGCTTTCGTAGCATCGCGCCGCCCGCGGCCGCGCCGCTCGCGGCCGCGGCCGGCATCGGCGAGCGGCTCGTTCGCGACGCCGTCTGGTATCGCTCGCAGTGCACCTGGATCGGCGCCGAGCGCGGACCGCTCGCGCACCGCGCGCTCGGGCCGGGCCTCGGCGACGGCACGGCCGGGATCGCGCTGTTCCTCGCCCAGCTGCACGCCGCGACCGGCGACGCCGCCGCCCGCCGCACCGCCCTGGGGGCGATCGGCCAGGCGCTCGCGCATGCCGGCGAGTCGCCGGCCCGCGGGCTCTACGACGGCCCGATCGGCACCGCCTATGCGGCCGGACGGGTCGCCGTGCTGCTCGGCGAGGAGCGCCTGCTCGCGCGCGCCGCGCGCCTGGCCCGGGCGCGGCTGCCGGCCGACGGCGGCTTCGACGTCGCCTCCGGCACCGCGGGCGCGATCGCCGGGCTGCTCGCGCTGGCGCGGCTGCTCGGCGACGAGCGGCTCACCGCGCGCGCCGGACGACTCGGCGACGAGCTGGCGCGCGCCGCCCGCCGCGACCCCGACGGCTGGTCCTGGCCGGTCCCCGGCGCGCCCGCCGACCACGGCCTCTGCGGCGTCGCCCACGGCGCGGGCGGCGGCGCCTGGGCGCTGCTGGAGCTGTTCGCCGCGACCGGTGCGGCGCGCCACCGCGCCGGCGCCCAGCACGCGCTCGACCACGAGCGCCACTGGTCGCACGGCGGCGAGCTCCCCGACCTGCGCGGCGTGCGACCGCCGCGAGCCGCGCGGCTCGTTTCGCTCGCCGCAGCCGCGCTGCTGGGCGCGCGGCGCGCCCGGCAACGCGCTCGCGCTGCTGCGCGCGACGGAGATCCTCGGAGGCGAGCGCACGCGGGCCGAGGCCGCGACCGCGCTCGCCGCCACCGCCGCCGGCGCCGAGCGCGCGCTGCTCGATCACGCCGCCGACTTCACGCTCGCCCACGGCCTCGCCGGCAGCGCCGACGTCCTGCTGCTCGGCGCCGCGCTGCACCCTGAGGGCGCCGCGCTCGCCCGCCGCATCGGCGACGTCGGCGCCGGCCGCTACGCGGCGAGCGTCGACGGCTGGCCCTGCGGCGTCCCGGGCGGCGTCGCGCCGTCGCTGCTCGGCGGCCACGCCGGGATCGGCGTGCTCTACCTTCGCCTCCACGACCCCACGGTGCCCTCGGCGCTGCTCGTGACCTCCTGATGGCCGCCCACCGCAACCTCGTCAACCTCAAGGCCGTCGGCAAGGGCTACGGCAGCCGCACCGTGCTCGACGACGTCACGCTCGGGGTCGCCGCCGGCGAGCGGATCGGGATCGTCGGGCGCAACGGCGACGGCAAGTCGACGCTCATGCGGCTGATCGCCGGCGTCGAGGCGCCCGACTCCGGCCAGGTCACGCGCGCCCGCGACGTCGGCCTCGCGCTGCTCGCCCAGGGCGACGAGCTCGACGAGCACCGTACGCTGCGCGACGCGCTCGTCGGCGACCGCGCCGACCACGAGTGGGCCGCCGACGCGGCCTTTCGCAACGTGCTCGACGGCCTCCTCGGCGGCGTCGCGCTCACGCGCTTCCCCGACGGCATGGACACCGAGATCGCCCAGCTCTCCGGCGGCGAGCGGCGGCGGATCGCGATCGCCCGGCTGCTGCTCGGCGGTCCGGAGCTGCTGCTGCTCGACGAGCCGACGAACCACCTCGACGTCGAGGCCGTCGACTGGCTCGCGCGCCACCTCGCCGCGCGCCGCGGCTCGATGCTCGTCGTGACCCACGATCGCTGGTTCCTCGACGCCGTCTGCACCGCGACCTGGGAGGTCACCGACACGACCGTCCACCAGTACGACGGCGGCTACGCGGCCTTCGTCCTGGCCCGCGCCGAGCGCGACCGCCAGGCGGCGGCGCGCGCCGACCGCCGCAGCCAGCTGCTGCGCAAGGAGCTCGCCTGGCTGCGCCGCGGACCGCCGGCGCGGACGTCGAAGCCGAAGTTCCGCATCGAGGCCGCCAACGAGCTGATCGCCGATGAGCCGGAGGTCCGCGACCGCGCCGAGCTGCTGCGCTTCGCGACCGCGCGCCTCGGCGGCAAGGTCCTCGACGCCGTGCGCGTGGAGCTGACGTTCGGCGACGCGCCGCTGCTGCACGACCTCACCTGGCGCCTGGGCCCCGGCGACCGCGTCGCGCTCGTCGGCGTCAACGGCTCGGGCAAGACGACGCTGCTGCGGCTCCTCGCCGGCGAGCTCGAGCCCGCCGCCGGCCGCGTCGACCGCGGCGCGACCGTGCGCCTGGCGTTCCTCTCCCAGGACACCGCCGAGATCCCCGGCCACCTCGACGTGCTCGAGTCGCTGGAGGAGGTCAAGGCCGTCGCGACGCTCTCGGACGGCGTGCAGATCACCGCCAGCGTCCTGTGCGACCGCTTCGGCTTTCGCGGCGACCTCGCCCGCACGCCGGTGCGCGACCTCTCGGGCGGCCAGCGGCGGCGCCTGCAGCTCATGCGACTGCTGATGGCCGAGCCCAACGTCCTGCTGCTCGACGAGCCGACCAACGACCTCGACATCGAGACGCTCAACGCGCTCGAGGACCTGCTCGACCGCTGGCCCGGGACGCTCGTCGTCGTCAGCCACGACCGCTACTTCGTCGAGCGCGTCTGCGACGACGTCCACGCGCTCACCGGCGACGGCGGGATCCGCCACCTGCCGGGCGGGATCGACCAGTACGTGCAGTCGCGGCGCGACGCCCCGCCCGCGGCGCCCGCGCGGCCCGCAGCCGCGAGCCGCCGCGCGGGGCCGGCCCCCGGCTCCGGCGGAGCGCAGCGGACGGCGCGCAAGGAGCTGCAGCGCCTGGAGCGCGCGGTCGACCGGCTGGGCGAGCGCGAGGCCGAGCTGCACGAGGCGATGGCCGCGAGCGCCACCGACCACGAGCGCCTGCGCGAGCTGCAGGCAGAGCTCGAGGCTCATGCCGCCGAGCGCGAGCGCGTCGAGGCGGCCTGGCTGGCGGCCGCCGAGCGGCTCGAAGCATGACCGCGTCTGCTGGAATCAGCCGCGTGGGACGAGCAGCGCTCATCGTCGCGATCGCCGCCGCGCTCGTCGCCGGCTGCGGCGACTCCGGCGATCCCGCCACGATCACGGCGGCGCCGGCCGCCAAGGCCGCCTGCACGAAGCCCGTGCTGCTCACCGAGCTGCGGCGCCTCGGCAACACGCCGCAGGTCGCCGTCAACACGCTGCGCTGCGGCGACGGCTACGCGCTGACGAACGTCCGCGAGGGCGAGACGCGCGCCACGATCCTGTGGCAGGAGGCCGCCGGCCAGTGGTCGCAGATCGACCGCGTCGACCCCGGCCGCTGCCCCGAGCAGGCCGCCAAGCAGCAGCTCTGCAAGCAGGCGGCGCCCGACCCCGCGCTGCGGCGCTGCACCGACAAGGCCTTCCTCGCGGCGCTGCGCGACGACGTCGACAAGCTGCCGTTCCGCATCACGCGCCGGCGCTGCAGCGGCAACTTCGCCAGCACGACGTTCGTCATCAGCGACTGCGCGCCCGAGCAGACCGCGCCCCGCAACACCTGCGAGCGCACGCGCATCGCCGCCTGGCGCCGCGACGCCACCCGCTGGCGGCTGATCACCTACCGCCAGCGCCTGGACTGCAGCGAGGTCCAGGCCGCCGTCGCGCGGTTCCCGGACGCGCTCTGCAGCTGAGCGCTCACGGCCGCTACCAGAAGCGCACGGCCCGGCGCACGGCGCGGCCCAGCAGCGGCGCGAGCGTCTCGGCGAACACGAGCGTGAAGTGGTGCAGGTCCTTGTAGACGAGTGCGCCGCCGATCACCGGGAAGCACTGGCGCGGGGTGCACAGCACGCGCGTGAGGTCGACGACCTGCAGCCGCGGCGAGTGCTCGCCGAGCGCCGCGATCGCCTGCGGATCGGGCAGCAGGCTCTGGCGCCGCGGCACGGCGCAGGCCGCGCCGGCGCGCCCGCCGTCCGCGATCTCGCGGTCGACGCATTCGACGGTGCTGCGGAAGATCTTCGGGGTGTCGCGGATGACGACGATGTGCTTGACGGAGGCCGGCAGCCGCCGCCAGGCGTCGCGGTAGCCGTCGACCTTCGCCTCGCGCTTCGTCCTGCCCTTCGGCACGCGGACCTGGCCGCCGGTGATCCCGGCCACGAAGATCGTGTCGATCTCTGGGTGGCGGCGGAAGTAGCCGGGCAGCGCCTTGACCCAGCTCGTGCACTGCGAGCGGATCGGCTCGGGCGTGAGCTTCGTCGCCGTCGAGTAGGGGCAGCTGGAGCGCGTGATCGACAGGCCGTGCCAGCCGCGCTCGCGGGCGACGGCGTCCAGCGGCGCGCGCCAGTGCGAGGCGTGGCTGTCGCCGACGAGCGCGATCGTCTGCCCGGCCTGCTCGCGCGGGGCGCCGAACTCGCAGACGCTGACGCCCTGGTCGCGGTGGAAGTTCGGGCAGGGCGCGTTCTCCTCGGCCTGCGCGGCGACCGGCGCGGGCACGACGCGGCGGCGCAGCGCGCGGTTCTCGCAGGGGTGCAGCGTGTCGCGCGCGGCGGCGCCGAAGCAGCCCGGCTGCTGCGCGGCGACCCGCTGGGACTCGCGCTCGGCGTCGTGGATCTGCGCCTGCACGTGGGTCGTGCCGACGGCCAGGACGGCGACGATCATGGCGCTGGCGGCCGCGCCCCAGGCGAACGTCATCCGCGGCTGAGCCCGCAGGCGGGTGCTGTGGCGGATCGGATCCTCGACGAGCACCTTCGTCAGCCAGGCCAGCAGCACGGTCAGCGCGAGGACGACGACGCGCGTCTCGGTCAGGTCGGGCTGGGCAACGACGAACGGGGCGAAGACGAGCAGCGGCCAGTGCCAGAGGTAGACGGCGTAGGAGATGTCGCCGAGGAACTGCGCCGGGCGCAGGCACAGAAACCCCGACGGAGCCCAGCGCGTCACCGGCAGGCCGGCGTGGATGACGGCCAGCGCCCCGAGCACCGGCAGCAGCGCCGCCGAGCCCGGGAACGGCGTCCCGGCGCTGTAGAGGCCCGCCGCGAGCGCGATCGCCAGCAGGCCCGCCCACGACAGCAGCGAGGCGGCGGCGCGGGGCAGCCGCCCGCGGGCGCCGAGCAGCGCGAGCAGGCCGCCGGCGCCGAACTCCCAGGCGCGCGTCGGGGTCGTGAAGTAGGCGGCGGCGGGGTCGGCGGCGGTCTGCGTGATCGAGTACGCGAGGCTCAGGCCGGTGACGGCCAGCAGCAGGATCGCGATCGCCCAGCGGCGATGGCGCCCGATCCAGGCGCCGAGCACGATCAGCAGCGGCCAGACGACGTAGAACTGCTCCTCGGCCGACAGCGACCAGAAGTGCTGCACCGGCGAGGGGCGGTTGTCGGCGCTGAGGTAGTCGACGGCGTCGGCGGCGAGCTGCCAGTTCTGCAGGTAGGTCGTGCTGGCGCCGATCTCGGTGAGGAACTGCTCCCAGTAGATGCTCGGGACGAGCAGCAGCGTCGCGACCGCGCAGACGAGCAGCGTCAGCAGCGCGGCGGGCAGCAGGCGGCGCGCGCGCCGCGCCCAGAATCGCAGCATCGACGGGCGTCCGTGGGCGTCGACCTCGCGCAGCAGATGCGCGGTGATGAGGAAGCCCGAGATCGCGAAGAAGACGTCCACGCCGACGAATCCGCCGGGCATCGCGGCCGGCCAGGCGTGGTAGATCACGACGGTCAGGACCGCGACGGCGCGCAGCGCCTGGATCTCGGGGCGCACCTCCGTGCGCGTGTTCTCCTGCTCGCCTTCCATGTCCTCCGAGCCATCTGCCCGCAGCAGGCGCCGGAATCACCTCGAAGCGCCGCTCAGTTCGAGCAGGCGGCCGGCGGCGGCACGAACACGCCGGTCCCGCTGGCGCCCTCGCCGGGGGGCGAGTTCTCCTTGCACCAGGCATAGCGGCCGTCGCGCAGGGAGCCCGCCACGAGGAACTGGTGGCCCAGCCGGGTCGAGTCGGGGTCGCCGTCGACGAGGCTCGTGGTCACGGCGAGGCACTCGAGGTGCACGCGCGGCCCGCGCTCGCGGGGCTCGTAGTCGCAGGTGACGCTGCGGATCGTCCCGTCGAGCCTGCCGGCGGCGACGCGCGCGCGGGCGTCGCGGCCGACGTCGGCGCGCACGTCGCGGCGCAGCGCCGCCCGCGCCCCGGCGTCGTCGCCGGCGGCGTGCAGCCGCGCGGCGGCGGGCGAGCGGCCGGGCAGCGCGACCTGCTCGGCCGCGAGGCGGGCGGTCTCGCGGCGCACGAAGGCGTCGTGCTGGCGGCGCTCGCGCGCGGCCGCGCTCTCCTTGGAGCCCGTGATCGCGGGGATCACGACCGTCACGAGGACGAGCGCTGTCAGCGCGGTCACCGCCAGCGCGATCAGCTTGGCGCGCCGTGAGATCGGCGGCGGGTCCTCGACGCCGCGCGGGAGCGTCCAGATGCCGAGCCGGTGGCCCAGGACCTCCCAGCGCGTCGCCCGCGGGCGGTCCGATGGTCCGGACGTCCCCACGCTGCGATCCTAGACCCGGATGCAATCGCGCCGCGACGGCTACCTCATCTCGACCGACCCGGCGAAGCTCGACCGCGAGGCGATCTGGCGCTTTCTGCGCACGAGCTACTGGTCGCCGGGCATCGAGCGCGACGTCGTCGAGCGTGGCATCGAGAACTCGCTCGCGTTCGGGCTCTACGGCCCGGGCGGCGAGCAGGCCGGCTTCGCGCGCGTCGTCACCGATCGCGCGCGCTTCGCCTGGCTGGCCGACGTGTTCGTGCTCGATGCGCACCGGGGGCGCGGCCTGGGCGTCTGGCTCGTCGAGACGATCGTCGGCCATCCCGAGCTGCAGGGCCTGAAGTTCGTGCTCGCGACGGCCGACGCGCACGGCCTCTACGAGCGCTTCGGCTTCGAGGCCGCCGATCCGGCGCGCATGATGGAGCGCCGCGCGTAGGCGAGGCCGTCCCGCGACGACGCCGGAGCGGCGGCGGTGCTCGACGGCCGCATATGGGCTGGCGCGCTTGCGACCGGCATCGACGAGGGATGCCCGGGCCGCGCCCGCCCGCCCGCGGCGTTCGCGGCTCACGCGGGGCCACCACAGCGCGAACCGCGGGGTCCGTCCCCGTGCTGCTAGCCGTAGTTGCTGAGCACGTTGTTCATCCGGCCCTCGTTGGAGGCTGGTGGTTCTGGAGAAACCGGATGAGGTTGCACGCTAACGCCCCGCTCAGTCCGAACAGCGCGACTGCGGCGTCGCCTTCGCCGCCTTCAAGGACCATGACAGCCCGCTGCGCGTCGCCGACGTCGTGATCCCGTGACTCAGCCCGTCTGGGGACCGAACAGGGCGCTGCGCAGCGAGGCGATCTCGGTGATCACGAGGCCGGTGTAGGCCGCGCGGGCGGCGAGCAGGTCGTCCTCGAGCTCGCGCATGTAGGCGAGGTTGCCGGCCAGGCCGGCGTCGATTGCGTCGAGGCGCTCTGCCCCGAGGCGGCCCAGCTGGCGTTGCAGGTCGTGGACGCTCATCTCGCCACCCATCGGCAGCGAGGGCGCGGAGCTGAAGCCGCGAGCCCACGCCGAGCTTCTGCAATGGCTGAAAGCGGACGCGTCGCCGAGCGCCGCAGCCGGCAGCTCAGCGGTGCCGGTGAAGCGGGCGGTGAGCTGGCTGGGCATCGGTTCGCTCGGATGGTCGATGAAGCGAGCTGACCGCTGTCAGTGACGTCGCAGCGCCACAGGAGGGCATATCGGGCCAGCACGGCGTATATGCCGACACCCGCACAGCGCAATGAGCACACCGAGGATGCTCGTGCTCGCTGTGGCGTGGGCCATAGTGATCGCATGCGACGCGTCGCATTTGCAGTTGGCGCCTGTGTGCTCGCCGGCCTGGGACTGGCCGTTGCGTTGCGCGACGGCGAGGATCGGATGGCGGGTGGTGCGGCGTCGCCGGAGGCTGCGGTCGCCGCCTACGTCGCTGCCTTCGACGCCCGCGACGGCGCCGGGATCTGCCGCCTGCTTGCACCGAAGGTCGCGGACACGATCGGGCCAGCGCTCGATGAATGGACGCGGACGGTGCGCACGCGAAGCTGCGCGGCCGCGCTCGACGAGGACATCGTGCGGCCGTCGGATGCCGCGGCTCGGGAGGTCGGCGAGGACGAGGGCGGAGAGTTCTGGTCGCGCGCGAGCATCGTGTCACGGGGTCGCGCCCGGCGCGACGGCGACCGCGCGAGCGTCCGGCTGCGCCTGCGCCACAGGTTCCTGCGCATCGATGCCTTCGACAGCAGCCGCGATCGAACGGTCCGAGAGGTCGACGACCGCCTGTGGCTGCAGCGCCGCGGCGGGCGCTGGTTCGTCGCTCGCGTCGGCGGCATCTTCCATGTCGCAACGCGCTTCCCGCAGGGCCCGTGGACCTTCGACGGGCCGCTGACCGCGGCCGCCGCTCGCCGCCCGGCGCGGCTGCCGGCGCCACCCAGCGTCTGCCGGCGCCCCGCGCGCCGGATCGTGCGCTACGCCGACCACGATCGCCCGAGCACCCGGACAGCCGCCCATCTCGACATCGAGACCGTCTCCGTTCGCCGGATGCGCGCCGGCGGCGCCTGTGTGAGCGTCACGCTCTCCGCGCCGCCACGGCTGGCCACCGAGGTCCGCGCGAGCGTCACGTACCGCTTCAACCGCCCAGAGCTGATCGCCTATCCCGGGGGCCGCTTCCTCGGCCACGCGGCGATGTCGCTGCGCTTCGACAGCGCCGGCCGCACGCACGGCGGCCTCTTCCGAGGTCCGGGCGAGGCGGGCGGCTCATGCGGTGGGCGCGGGAACACGATGGTGTTCTACTTCGGGCCGGCCCGCGGCGGCGACCAGATCCGTCCCCGCGTCGAGGCGTTCACCGAAGACCACCGCGGCGTCGGTCCAGTCCGCGCGAGACGCGCCGACACGTTCCCGCCGGACACGCGCTCCGTGCGCCCGCTCGCCCTCTCGCGCCCGCTGCCCGCCTCCTGCACCCCGGCAGCGGGGTGACGATCGCGAAGCCGGTGGGCAGACGCGACACCCAGGGTGACTTCCCTGCCGCCCCGGGATCGCGGAGGCTGTCCTCAACCCCCACGCACGACTCAGGAGTTCCGATGACCCCCCTCATGACCATCAGCCGCGCGGCCGCCCTCGCGGCGGTCGCGCTCGGCACGATCGGCGCCGGCAGCGCCGCTGCCGACACGACCGTCGTCGCCGACGCAACGGCCCAGAACGTCACCGCCTACGGCACGACCGCCGCCTGGTCGCACAAGGCGCCCGACGGCTACCGCCTCGTCGTCGCGCAGGGCGCGGCGATCGCCGACGCGCCGGTGCCGGCGTCCACCAAGCCGTATGACCCCGACCTCGGCCCGACGAAGGCCAACGGCCGCGCGATCGTCTACGCCCGCGGCGGCGACCTCTACCGCTACGACGTCGGCGCCGCGGCCGAGCAGAAGCTGACCGCGCTGTCGAGCTCGGCGAACGAGACGGCGCCGTCCTACTTCAAGGACACGATCGTCTTCAGCCGCACGAACGGCAAGAGCCCCGGCACGTACCTGTCGCGCCCCGGCCGCAAGCTCACGCGCATCTTCAGGACGGTGGCGCTCGAGACCGACGTCGCGGAGACGCGCATCATCGGCCGCTACGGCTCGGGCACGACGTCGATCATCCGGATCCTCAACATGAACGCCGAGGACGTGAAGATCGTCGCGCGGGCCAAGACCGGGCAGCGCATGACGAGCCCGACGCTGACGCGCTTCAACGGCATCTGGCTGCGCGCCGGCCGCAGCTCCGCCACCGTCGAGCAGGTCGGCGTCAACGCCCACCGCGGCCTCGACGTGCTGACCGCCGACCGCACGCTGCCGGGCCAGGTCGGATCGCTGGCGACCTACCAGATCCCGTTGTTCTACACCAGCGAGGCGGGCGTCCGCCGGATCCTCCCGAAGCTGCGCTTCAGCTGATCGCCGCACACCGCCGGTGCTCCGTCCGGGCACCGGCGGCGCGTAGCCTCTCGTCGTCACCGTGCGACTCGCGATCCTCACCGTGGCCGCCTGCCTGGCGGCCGCGCTCACCGGCTGCGGCGGCGGCGGCGACGACGCGCCCGCGGCCCCGCGCGAGCGCGTGCGCCTGCAGGTCACCGCGCCCGCCGACGGCGCGCTCGTCCGGCGCGGGACGATCGAGGTCAGCGGCACGGTCAGCCCGAGCTCGGCGGACGTGGCGGTGCTCGGCCGCCCGGCGCTCGTGAGCGAGGGCCGCTTCACCGTCGTCGTGCCGCTCGAGCCGGGCACGAACGTCGTCGACGTCGCCGCAAGCGCGCGCCGGCGGGCGCCCGCGTTCGCCGCGCTGCGCGTCACCCGCGACGAGCTCGTGTCGGTCCCCGACCTCACCGGCGTCGTCGAGGACGAGGTGCAGGGGCGCCTTGAGGCGCTCGGCCTGAAGGCCGACGTCCAGCGCGACGGCGACATCCTCGACGTCCTGCGCCCCGGCGACCGCGCCGTCTGCGAGCAGGACCCCGAGGGCGGCGCGCGCGTGCGCCGCGGGCGCACCGTGCGCGTGCTCGTCTCCAAGCGCTGCTGAGCGTCAGCCGCGCGGCGTGACGGTGATCAGCGCGATCCGCGAGCGGCCGCGGTCGCGCACGACGCCGAGCACGATGCGGCCCTCGATCGAGGCTCCGCCCGCGCGCCGGACGCGGTAGTCGGCGCTCGCGCGGCCGGCGCGCCCGCCGCGCACGTCGAGCCCCTCGAGGTCGTAGCTCTGCGTCGCGTTCTCGCGGAACTGGGCCTCGTAGGCGCCGGCGACCGCGCCACGACCGCGCAGCGGGGCGCCCTCGGGCAGCAGCCGCACGACGTCGCTCGTCAGCAGCCGCCGCAGCGCACGGCCGTCCTCGGTCTCGTAGGCGTCGGCGAATGCGTCGGCGACGGCGCGCACCTCGCCCGCCGCGAGCGGCCGCGCCTCGGCGGCGGCCGCGTCGCCGCCCCCGTCGGAGCCGAGCATCAGCGCCGCGACGGTCGCGACGCCTGCCAGCGGCAGCGCGATCGCGGCCGCCCAGGCGACGCGGGCGGCGGCGCGGCGGCGCGGCGGGCGCGCGGGCGGCGCGAGCTCGGCCGGGCTCGCCGGCGCGCGGACGCGGGTGGCGATCGCGGTCGCGGCCGTGCGCGCGGGCGGCGCGGCGGGGCCGACCGCGACGGTCCGCTCGGTCTCGGTCACCGACTCGCCGCGGGCGGCGGCCAGCGCGCCGCGGCCGAGGTCGCCGGCCGACGGGTAGCGGTCCTCCGGCGCCTTGGCGAGCGCGCGGGCGACGACGCGGTCGAACTCCCGCGGCACGCCGCTCGCAGACGGCCGCGGCGGCTCGTCGTGCAGGTGCGCCAGCAGGGTCGCGGGCACGGTGCCGCGCGGGAACGGCGGCTTGCCGGTCAGCGCCGCCTGCAGGACGCAGCCGAGCGAGTAGACGTCCGAGCGGGCATCCGAGCGCGCGCCGCTGAGCTGCTCGGGCGAGGCGAAGTCGACGGTGCCGATCCACTGGCCGCTGTCGGTGATCGGGTGGTCGGGGTCCAGCGAGCGCATGAGCCCGAAGTCGCTGAGGTAGGCGTGCTCGTCCTCGCCGGTGAGCAGGACGTTGGCGGGCTTGACGTCGCGGTGCACGAGCCCGGCGGCGTGGGCGGCGTCCAGCGCCGCCCCGACCTGGGCGACGATCGCGGCGGCGCGCGCCGGTGGCAGCGGGCCGCCGCGGCGCAGCGTGTGATGCAGGTCGCTGCCGGTCACGAAGCGCATGACGAGAAACAGCGCGCCGTCCTCCTCGCCGGCGGCGTAGACCGGCACGACGTTGGGGTGGTCGATCGCGGCCGCCATCCGCGCCTCGCGGCCGAAGCGCTCGCGAAACTCGGCATCGGCGGCGAGATCGCCGGCGATGACCTTCAGCGCGACCGGGCGGCCGAGGTCGAGCTGCAGCGCCCGGTAGACGACGCCCATCCCGCCGCGGCCGATCACGGCCTCGATCCGGCAGCCGCCGAGCAGATCTCCTGGGCGCAGCTCGGGCACGCCCCCCATTCTCCTCGACCGTGCATCTGGCCGGCGCCGACGAGGCGCCCGACCCGACGGCGTGACGCCTGCGAAGATCGCGGCGCCGATGGACCAGCGCACGTCGCTCTACGACGCCGTCCCCTACCCCGGGCACGCGTTCGCGCAGACACACCCCGACCGCCTGGCCACCCACGGCGCGCTGTTCGCGCTCGACGTCGCGCCGCCCGCGAGCTGCCGGCTGCTGGAGATCGGCTGCGGCGACGGCGGCAACCTGCTGGCGATGGCGGTCGAGCTGCCGGGTTCGAGCTTCGTCGGCATCGACTCCTCCGCGCACGCGATCGCGCGCGCCCGCGACATCGCCCACGAGCTGGCGCTGCCCAACGTGCACTTCGAGCAGGTCGCGATCGAGGACTACGAGACGCCCGCCGGCAGCTTCGACTACGTCGTCGCGCACGGCGTCTTCTCGTGGGTCCCCGACGACGTCCGCGAGGCGCTGCTGGCGCTCGCCGCCCACGCCCTGACCGAGCAGGGGATCGCCTACGTCAGCTACAACGCGCTGCCCGGCGCGCGCGTCCCGCAGACGCTGCGCGAGCTGCTCAAGCTGATGCTCGAGGGCATCGACGAGCCGGTGGCGCGGATGGCCGAGGCGCGCCGCCTGCTCGCGCTGCTCGCCGGCCCCGACGGCACGGCGACCGTGCTCGGGACGGAGGCCGCGATGCTGGTCGCCCGCCCCGACGCGCTGCTGTTCCACGATGCGCTGGCCGCCGTCAACGACCCGTTCTTCTTCCACGAGTTCGCGGCCCGCGCGGCGACGCACGGGCTGCAGTACCTCGCCGAGGCGCATTTCCTCGAGATGCAGGGCGGCGTGCTGCCGAAGGACCTGCAGCTCGAGCTGGCCGCCGAGCCCGACGTCGTGCGCCAGGAGCAGCTGCTGGACTACGTCAAGGTCCGGCGCTTCCGCCAGACGCTGCTGTGCCCCGCGGCGCTCACGCTCGATCGCACGCTGCGCCTGGAGCGGATCGCGCAGTTCGCCGTCTCGTCTCCGGGCCGCGGGATCGTCGAGGACCCCGCGCACCCCGGGCGCGTGACGTTCAGCGTGCCCGGCGGCTCGCGCCTGACGACCGAGCACGAGGTGGTCATCGCGGTGCTCGCGGGCGCCGGCGAGCGCTGGCCGGCGGCGATCAGCGTCGCCGACGTGCTCGGCCACGACCCCGCGCCCGAGGACGTCGAGACCGTCTGCGAGGCGCTGCTGCGCTGCTACGCCGCGAACCTCGTGCAGCTGCACGTCCACCCGCCGGACCCCTGCACCACGGCCGGGCAGCGCCCGCTGGCCAGCCCGCTCGCGCGGTTGCAGGCGCGCGAACAGGCCGAGATCGCGAACCTGCGCCACGGGACCGTGCCGCTCGAGGACGAGCTCGGCCGCCGGCTGCTCACGCTGCTGGACGGCACGCGCGACCGCGCGGCGCTGCTGGCGCAGCTCCCCGAGCTCGACGCCGAGCGCCTGGAGGCCAGCCTCAGCCTCTTCGCGCGCTCGTCGCTGCTGTCGGGCTGACGCTCGCTCAGGAGGCGAGCCGCACGTCGTGCGCCCGCACGTCGGCGAACTGGAAGTACGTCTCGCCGGCGCAGGCCAGCATCGGGACGCCCTGCTCGGCGAGCTCGTGTGCCCCCGGCGAGTGGCGGTGGCTCGGGAAGAATCGCGTTTTCGTGGTCAGCGGGTCGATCGCGATCGCGCCCTGGTGCATGACCTCGTCGAGCTCGAGCACGCGCGCCATCCAGAAGGCGAGCGTCTCGGGGTCGTCGGTGAGCGTCGCCAGCGCCGTCTCGCGCAGCCCGTCCTCGGTCACCGGCTCCAGTGCGATCGTCAGGCAGTCGGGGTTGACCGTCATGAACTCCTCGGTGGTGATGAGGCTGCCGCCGAAGACGAGGTCCTCGCGCGAGAGGCAGATGCGCTGCACCGGATCGAGCTCGGCGATCGCCTCGTGCAGCGGGACGCCGGGCGCGACGACGACGGGCTCGTACTCGGGGTAGAAGCGCTCGGCGACGACGTTGAGGTCGTGCCAGCCGACCCAGCCGGCGATGTAGTCGATCAGCTCTGCGCGCTCGGCGTGGAACTGCATGCGGTAGACGGTCATGCGGCGCTCCAGGCGGCGAGCGTGCCGTCCTTGTCGGCGGCGCGCAGCTCGTTGAGCCCGCCGAGCGTCTCGCCGTCGACGAGGATCTGCGGGAAGCTGTCCAGGCCGGTGAGGTCCGTGAGCTGCGCCTGCAGCTCGGGCTGGTCGGCGAGGTTGACCTCCTCGAACGGCACGCCGCGCTTGGACAGCAGCGATTTGGCGTGGACGCAGTAGGCGCAGGCGTCGGTCGAGAAGAGCACGATGCTGCTGGCCATCGTGGAAGTATCTACATTCAGGGCGATGACCGCCCCTGACATCGGCCGGCTGCTCGTCGCCTGCCCCGACCGGCCCGGCATCGTGGCCGCCGTGTCGCGCTTCCTCTTCGAGCGCGGGGCGAACATCATCGAGTCCGACCAGTACTCGACCGACCCCGCCGGCGGCACCTTCTTCCTGCGCACGGTCTTCGCGCTCGAGCACCTCCCCGCCGTCCGCGAGGACCTGCACGACAGCTTCGCGTCCGAGGTCGCCGAGCCGTTCGGGATGGACTGGCAGCTCACCGACGCCGGCGTCCCCAAGCGCGTCGCGATCCTCGTCAGCCGCTACGACCACTGCCTCGTCGACCTGCTCTGGCGCGCGCGCCGCGGCGAGCTCGAGCTCGACATCGGGCTCGTGATCTCAAACCACGCCGAGCTCGCCGACGACGTCCGCGCCTTCGCGGTCCCGTTCGTCCACATCCCCGTCACGCGCGAGACCAAGCGCGAGGCCGAGCACCGCCAGGCCGACCTGCTGACCGGCAACTTCGACCTCGTCGTGCTCGCGCGCTACATGCAGATCCTGTCGGCCGAGTTCCTGGCGAACGTCGGCGTGCCGATGATCAACATCCACCACTCGTTCCTGCCCGCGTTCGCCGGCGCCGCGCCCTACGAGCGCGCCCGCGACAAGGGCGTCAAGCTCGTCGGCGCGACCGCGCACTACGTGACCGAGACGCTCGACGAGGGGCCGATCATCGAGCAGGACGTGGTGCGCGCCTCGCACCGCGACAGCGCGGCCGACCTCGAGCGCCGCGGCGCCGACGTCGAGCGCAGCGTGCTGGCGCGCGCGGTGCAATGGCATTGCGAGGACCGCGTCATCCGGGTCGGCAACCGGACGGTCGTGTTCTGACGCGTCAGCCGGTGACGAGCTCGCGCGGCGTGATCGACATGCGCCGCTCGTCGCCCCCGCGCACGACGCCGAGCTCGATCGGCCGGCCGATCATCTCCTCGGTCATGAGCCGCTGCAGGTCGGCGACGCTGCGCAGCTCGCGCCCCGCGGCCTCGACGAGCAGGTCCTCGGGCTGCAGGCCGGCGGCGGCGGCGGGCGAGCCCTCGATCACCTCGGCGATCTCGATCCCGCGGTCGCGCCCGAGCCGCGCGACGATCCGCGGCGGCAGCGGCCGCTCGCCGCCCCCGATGCCGAGGTAGGCGCGGCGGACGCGGCCGTCGGCCATCAGCGCGGCGATGATCCGGCGGGTGTGGGCGTCGATCGGGACGGCCAGCCCGAGCCCGACGCCGGCGACCGCGGTGTTGACGCCGACGACCCGGCCGCGGCCGTCGACGAGCGCGCCGCCCGAGTTGCCGGGGTTCAGCGCGGCGTCGGTCTGGATGACGTTGTCGACGACGCGCCGGGCGTTGCCCGCGCGCACCGGCAGCGAGCGGCCGAGCGCGGAGACGACGCCCGCGGTCACCGATCCGGCGAAGCCGTTGGGGTTGCCGATCGCGACGACGAGCTGGCCGACGCGCAGCGTCGCGGCGTCGCCGAGCGGGGCGGCGACGAGGTCGCGCGCCTCGGCGCGCAGGACGGCGAGGTCGGAGAGGGCGTCGCTGCCGATGACGGAGAACGGCAGCTCGCGGCCGTCGACGAACGAGGCGACGCCGCCCTCGTCGGTGCCCTCGACGACGTGGGCCGACGTGACGAGGAAGCCGTCACCGGCCAGGACGAAGGCCGATCCGCCGCCGGCGGCGCGCCGTCCGCCGCGCACGCGGCGGTACACGCGCAGGTTGGCGACCGACGGCGCGAGGTCGCGCGCGACGGTCGTGATCACGGTCGAGTAGGCGTCGAGCGCCTCGCCGTCGCTCGGACGGTCGGGCTGGGTCGACGGCGCGCCCGACGGGCCGTCGACGAGGAACAGGTTGCTCATGCAACGAACGGTAGCCGACTCGTCCGTCCGTCCAGGATCGCGCCTGCGGGCATGAACGAACGGCCAGTGGCGCCGTCATACGGGCGTATGGCGCGTCGCCTCCTCCTCGGCTCCCTTGCCGCCCTCGCCGCGATTGCGGCCGCCCCGGCGGGCGCCCAGGCGCGCACCCCGTGCTTGGCGGAGTCGGCCGCCCCGACGGCCGCCAACATCGCGGCGGTCAGCGACGCGGTCTTCTGCCTGACCAACCAGATCCGCACGAGCTACGGGCTGCCCGCGTTTCGGCGCGACGCGCGGCTGGACACCGCGGCGCGCCTGCACAGCCAGGACATGGCGACGCGCAACTACTTCGCCCACGACACGCCCGAGGGCCTGGGGCCGAGCGAGCGCGCCGCCGCGCAGGGCTACACCTCCGGCGTCGGCGAGAACATCGCCTACGGCTACGCCACGGCGCGCGCCGTGGTGCTCGGCTGGATGACGAGCGCGGGACACTGCCGCAACATCCTCGGCGAGGCGCGCGACATCGGCGTCGGGACCGCGAACCCGGCGCGCCCGTACTACACGCAGGACTTCGGCGACTACGCCTTCGGCACCGGCGGCCCGATCGCGGCCGGCTGCCCGTACACGGTCGACCTCGACGCGCTCGCGACGACCTCGCCGGCCCCTTCCGCACCGGGGGCGGCGGCAGCGGCGGCCGCTCCCGCGCCGGGATCGACCACGGGGCCGGCCGCGACCGCGGCGGGGGCGCCCGCGCTCGGCCGCCTCGCCGTCGGGAGCGCGCGTCTGCGGGCCGGCGGCCGCGGCACCGTCGTCTCCTACACGTTGTCGGCGCCGGCGACCGTGACGTTCCGCGTCGAGCGGCGGGCCGGCGGGCGCTACCGGCTGCTGCGCGGCAGCGTGGCCGTCGACGGCACCCAGGGCGACAACAGCTTCACGTTCCGCCCCCGCCTGCGCGGCCGCGCGCTGGCGCCGGGCAGCTACCGCCTGCGGGCGGTCGCGACCGATGACGCCGGCGGCGCGTCGGCGGCGCGGCGCGTGCGCTTGCGCGTCGTCCGCGGCTGAGCTGCGCCGGGGGTCAGGCCTCGTCGCCGTGGCCGGCGCGCGCGAGCGCGCGGCGGGCGCGCACGCGGTACGCGTGCCCGCGATAGCCCTCGAAGCCCGCGTCGTCGCCGTTGGCGTGCTCGCGGTGCGCGGCGAAGATCTCCTCCACCAGCGGGTGGGTGTGGAGGACGTCGTCGGCCATGCGGCGAGTCTGTCCGAACCGGCGCTCGATCGCCAGTGGCGGCTCGTCGGTGGCGGCGGCGCGGGCGCAGGCGACCGGCATCGATAAGGGAGACGGGAGGCCCGCTCGCGGCTCGGCGTTGCCGCGGCGCGCGGTGAGTGGGGAGTTTCGCGGTCTGAGACCGCGTAGATCCCCACTCGAGCAGTGAGTGGCGAGTGACCTGCCGTGAGCGCAACCAACTCGCCACTCACCGCCCACAGGAGCGCCGCGGCGATCCGGCCCTCCCCTCATCGATGCCGTTCCGATCCCGCCGCCGACGCCGGCGCCGGCGAGGCCCGACCGCCTACCGCCGCCGCACCAGCTTCTCGCAGTCCTTCGCCGCCTTGTCCTTCCTCGCCAGCTCGACCGTGTCGAAGCCGAGCCCGCACTTGATCGTCGTGCGCCGCCGCGCCACGGCGAAGATCTGGTCGTTGCCGGGGCCGCCGTCGACCTTGTGGGGGCCGGCGCCGCGGGTGCGGATGACGTCGTTGCCGAAGCCGCCGCGGATCGTGCTGCGCCCGGCGCCGCTGTTGAGGATGTCGTCGCCGGGGCCGCCGTCGATGAGGTTCGAGCCGGGGCTGCCGAAGACCGTGTCGTTGCCGGGGCCGCCGAAGAGGATGTCGTGCGCGGTGCTCTTCTCGATCGCGTGGTCGCCCCACAGGACGTCGTCGCCGGCGAGCCCGAACAGGCTGTCGGGGCCGGTGAACCCGAGCAGCGTGTCGTCCTTGGCCGTGCCGCTCTTCGACGTCCCGCGGCGCGGGGCGATGAAGGTGTTGCCCAGCCGCGGGTCGCGCGGCGGCGGCGCCTCGAACTGCACGGACTCGCAGTTGCGGACGTTGCCGTCGGTCCGCATGTGCGCGTCGCTGATGCCGCCGGGGCCGGTGGGCAGGTCGAGGATCACGACGTCGATGCCGTCGCCGCAGTCGGCGAGCCGGTCCTTGCCGCCCTCGTTGAGATGCAGGATGTCGTCGCCGTTGCCCCCGAGCAGCGCGTCGAAGCCGGAGTCGCCGTAGAGCACGTCGTTGCCCTCGCCGCCCGACAGCGTGTCGCGCGCGGTGCCGCCGTGCAGGACGTCGTCGCCCTCGTCGCCGAAGAGCGAGTCGATCGCCTCGTCGCCGTAGAGCAGGTCGCTGCCGGGGCCGCCGTGCAGCTCGTCGACCCCGAAGCCGCCGGTCCCGATGTCGGCGCCGTCGCCGCCGAAGACCTTGTCGCCGCCGGCGTCGCCCTGCAGCCAGTCCGAGCCGAACCCGCCGAGGACGCTGTCGGGCCCGCCGTCGCCGGTGACGACGTCGTCGCCACCCCCGCCGTCGACGCTGTCGGCGCCGCCGAGGCCGTTGAGCGACTCGTTCAGGGCCGTCCCGCGCATGCGATCGGGGTTCGCGGTCCCGGTCCGCGTCAGCGCCGGCGCGGCGGCCGGCTCGTGCGGCGGCGACGGGGCGTCGAGGCCGATGTCGGCAGCGGCGTAGACCGGCACGGCGAACCCGACCGGGGCCTGGGCGACCGCCGCCGAGCCGCCGGCGAACGCACCGAGCACGCCCACCGTGAGCGCGCTGATGAGGGAGAGGCGCATGCCCTCCTGAATCTACCTTCATCGCCGCGGTGGGCTGGCCGGTTGTTCGCCGGCCGCCGGGTGGACGGACGTTGGGGGGTCATAACCGGACTCTTCAGCTTGTGCGCCATGCGCCGAAAAAGAGACCGTGAGCACTAGGGACCCCAGGGGTTTTCCGCCGGCCACCGGGCCGTTGCGATGACCGCCCTGCCCAACCGTGCGACGACGAGCGCGACGCTCGTCCGCTACGGGCGCCTCGCAGGGCGCACGACCGGTGTCGCGCTCGTGCGGCTCGGGACCCAGCTCGCCGACGCCGCCGCCGAGACGTCGGCGGCCCGCCGCGGCGAGCCGCGCAGGACCGCGCCCACCGCGCAGCAGCCCCCCGCCCCCGCCCCCGCTCGTCCAGGCGCCCCCGCCCCCCGCTCCCGTCGCCGTCCGCCCCGCGACCCCGCCGCGCCGCATCGGCGACAAGCTCGACCTCGCCCTGCGCCTGTTCGCCGGCGTCTACCTCGTCACGCTGCTCGTCGCGGTCGTCGTCTACAAGGCGGCGTTCGCGCAGATGCTGTTCATCGATCCCTACTTCGCGGCGTACGGGATCGTCGTCGCCGCCTTCATCGTCAGCCGCTTCGCGCTCAGCCTCGCCTACCGCCCGGCCCGCGACGCCGGCCTGGAGCCGCACGTCGCGATCGTCATGCCGGCCTTCAACGAGGAGCAGGCGATCGCCAGCTCGATCAGCTCGCTCCTGGCGCTCGACTACCCGCAGGACAAGCTCGAGGTCGTCGTCGTCAACGACGGCTCCAGCGACAACACGCTCGCCGAGATCAACAAGGTCGCCGTCGCCAACCCGCGCGTGCAGGTCATCGACTTCCCGCAGAACCGCGGCAAGCGCGCCGCGATGGCGGCCGGGATCCGCACGACGAGCGCCGAGGTCATCGCCTTCGTCGACTCCGACAGCGTGCTCGAGCCCGACGCCCTGCGCGTGATCGTCCAGGGCTTCGCCGACGAGCGCGTCGGCGCGATCGCCGGCCATGCCGACGTCCTCAACGTCGGCGAGTCGTGGCTGACGAAGATGCAGGCCGTCCGCTACTTCGTCGCCTTCAAGGTCAACAAGGCGGCCGAGTCGGTCTTCAACGTCGTCACCTGCTGCTCGGGCTGCTTCTCCGTCTACCGCCGGACGGCGATCATGCCCAAGCTCGACTGGTGGGAGAACCAGACCTTCCTCGGCTCGCAGTCGACCTTCGGCGACGACCGCTCGCTGACCAACTGCGTCCTGCGCACGTGGAAGGTCCGCTACGAGTCGCGCGCCGTGAGCCACACGATCGTGCCGGCGACGTTCAGGCAGTTCATGGTCCAGCAGCTGCGCTGGAAGCGCAGCTGGACGCGCGAGTCGCTGATCGTCGGCTCGTTCGTCTGGCGCAAGAACCCGCTCGGCTCGATCGCCGTCTACGTCGGGATCCTGCTGCCGATCGTCGCGCCCGTCACGGCGATCCGCGCGGTCGCCTTCCAGCCGATCGTCCAGGGCGCCGGCGCGCCGCTGATCTACCTCGCCGGCATCTACATGATGGCGCTCGCCTACGGGCTCTACTACGCCCTGCGCCACAGCCGCTACGACGCGCTCTGGATCTGGGGCGTCGTCTTCTGCTTCTTCTACCTCGCGTTCCTGCTCTGGCAGACGTACTACGCGATGCTCACCACGCGCAGCTCGTCGTGGGGCACCCGCGGCGCGCCGACGCCCGCCGTCGCCACCGAGCGCGAGGCCGTGATCTCCACACCGGCGCCCGGGCGGCTCCCGGCACGGGCGTGAGCTCGAAGGCGGGGCGCCGCCGCTTCCGGTGGCGCTTCCTGCAGGCGCTGCTGCTGCCGCTGTCGCTGATCCCGCTGGTCGGCGTCGTGCCGCTCATCGCGCAGGCCTATTCGCAGTTCGACCGCCGCCACAAGAGCGGGCCCGTCGAGGCCCCCGTCGTGCGCTTCACCCCGTGGGAGAACGCCCGCTACACGCCGCTGGAGGCGCACCCCGACGCCGTCCCGGTCCTGACCTACCACGGCATCAACGCCAAGCGCGACGGCTACTCGGTCGACCCGCGCACGTTCGCCAAGCAGATGGCGCTGCTGCGCCGCCTCGGCTTCCGCTCGCTGTCGATCGAGCAGTACGTCAACTTCCTGCGCGGCGATCGCCGCGGCCTGCCGCAGCGCCCGGTCCTGATCACCTTCGACGACGGGCGCCTGGACAGCTTCCGCGGCGCCGACCGCGTCCTGCGGCGCTACGGCTTCCGGGCGACGATGTTCGTCATCCCGGGGTCGATCACGCGCGACAACCCCTTCTACCTGAGCTGGAAGGAGCTGCGCGGGATGGAGGACTCCGGGCGCTGGGACCTGCAGGAGCACGCCGGCAAGGGCCATTACCTCGTCAGCCACGACGCCGCCGGCCACACCGGCCCCTTCTACGCCTACCGGCGCTGGACGCGCAGCGGCGGGATCGAGTCGATCGCCGACTGGGAGCAGCGCGTGACGACCGACATCTTCGCCGGGCGCCAGGCGCTCGCCGACCACCTCCCCCGCTTTCAGCCGCTGACGTTCGCCGTCCCCTACGGCAACTACGGCCAGCGCAACACGAACGACCCGCGCATCCCCGAGATCATGCGCGCCTTCCTCGAGCGCCAGTTCGAGGCGATCTTCGTGCAGAAGGTCGGCAACGAGCCGCGCTACACGTCGCAGCGCGCCTACCGCAGCGAGGCCGTGCGCTTCGAGGTCCACACCGACACCTCGGTCGACGACGTCTTCCGCTGGCTGCGCGACCAGGCGCCGCAGACGCCGCCGATCGCCGGACCGCCGACCCCGGTGAAGGCGCCGTGAGCCGCCGCGCGGCGATCGCCGTGGCGTTCGCGAGCGCGCTCGCGTTTGCGCTGCCGGGCGCGGCCGAGGCCAGGACGGCGGCGAAGGGCTGCACCGGCAAGCGCCCGACGCTCGTCTCCTACACGCCCGGCGCCAAGCCGACGAGCGGCGTCGTCTCCTGGCAGCGCCCGCGCCTGCCGCGCGCGGCGAAGCTGCGCTACCGCCTGCTGCGCAACGGGCGCGTCGTCGGCCAGACCGCGCGCCGGCGGATGTCGGTCCGCGTCGCGCCGGGCCGCCGCTACCGCTTCCAGGTCCGCGTCGTGCTGGCCGGCGGCCGCGTCGCGCCCTGCCCGGGGCTGCTGACCGCCAAGCCGGCGCGCGTCGTGCCGACCGCGCCGAAGGACCTCGCCGCCTCCGCCGTCGGCGACACCTCGGCCACGCTGAGCTGGACCCACGGCCGCCCGCGCGGCGGCGCGAAGGTCGCCGGCACGCGGATCTACCGCGACGGCGAGCCGCTGCGCCAGGTCAAGGGCACGTCGGCGAGCGTCGCGCTGGCGCCGCGGCGCAGCTACGCGTTCACCGTGCGGACCGTCGACAGCGCCGGCGGCGTCAGCGCCGCGAGCCGGCGCGTGACGATCGACAGCGGCCACCGCGCGCCGGGCGCGCCGCAGGCCCTCGGCGTCACCGGCGTCAGCGACTCGCGCGCCGAGATCGCCTGGCAGCCGGGCGCGGCGGGCAGCGGGCGCGTCACGGGCTACCGCGTCTACCGCGACGGCACGATGCTCTTCCAGGTCCCCGGCACGAGCGCGGCGGTCACGGGCCTCGCGGCCGCCCGCAGCTACGCGGTCACGGTCGCGGCCGTCGACAGCCAGGGCTACCTCAGCGACCCGACCGCGCCGCTGAGCGTCACGACCGCCGTCCCGCCGCCCGCGCGCGGGCGCACGCACGCGTTCCTGCTGGCCTCGACCGGCCAGAGCTTCACCGACCTGCGCGAGCACTACGAGCGCATCGGCACGCTGTACCCCACCTACTACGAGTGCGCCGCCGACGGCTCGATCAGCGGCGGCGACGACCGCCTCGTCACGGGCTGGGCGCAGCTGCGCGCGATCCGCGTCATGCCGCGGATCGACTGCCAGAGCAGCTCGCGCCTGCACCTGATCCTCACCGACCCCGCGACCCGCGCGCGCGTCCTCGCCTGGGCCGCCGACGCCGCCGCGACGCACGGCTACGACGGCCTGAACGTCGACTTCGAGGCCGGCCTCGCCACCGACCGCGACGCGCTGACGAGCTTCGTCGCCGAGCTCGCCGCGATCATGCACGGCCAGGGCAAGCGGCTGTCGGTCGCGGTCTCGGCAACGACGAAGGTCGTCACGAGCGGGCGCGCCGCGTTCTACGACTACGCGGCGCTCGGCGCGGTCGCCGACACGGTCTTCGTCATGAACTGGGGCAAGCACTGGTCCACGTCGGTCCCGGGCGCGCTCGCCGACCTGCCGTGGGCGACGCAGGTCGCCGACTTCGTCGCGACGATGCCCAACAAGAGCCGCTACGTCCTCGGCGCCGGCCTCTACGGGATGGACTGGGCGGCCGGCGGCGGCCCCGCGCACCCCGCGACCGCGCTGGAGTGGGCCGACGTGCAGAACCTGATCGCGGCCGTCGGCGCGGCGCCGGTCGTCGATCCGGTCGCCAACGCCCCGCACTTCTCCTACACCGACGCGGCCGGCGTCCCCCACGACGTCTGGTACACGAACGCCGCCAACCTCGACGCGCTGATCGGCCTCGCACACGACCGCGGTCTGGGCTTCGGCGTCTGGCGCCTGGGCCGCGAGGACCCGGCGATCTGGGAGCACCCGCTGCTCGCCAGCCCGTTCGGCTGGCCCGGCTGACCCTCCTGCGCCCGCAGGTTGCGGGGTCGTGTTGGCACGTTCGTGTTCATCTGCCATCGTGGGTGCGGGCACCACGGAGCGCGCCGGACCGGATCGTGTTCTGCGGGGCCGCCCTGAGCGTTTCGCGAAGCGCACCCGTCGGAGTCCGGTGGTGCGCGCGGCCCGGGACCCAGCCGCGAACGGGAGACTCCGTTGATCGATTGTGAGCGCCGGGACGCGCTCTGACATGGCATCCAAGGGCACTACGCCGCGCCGGACCGCCACAGCCACGCCGGGGCGCGGCCGCCGGATGGCGCGGATGCGCGAGCAGGGCCTGACGCTCGACCAGATCGCCGCGAGCTACGGCGTGTCGCGCGAGCGCGTGCGCCAGCTGCTCGGCGCCCACGACCTGCCGGCCGCCGACGAGCTCGCCCACGCCCGCCGCCGCCGCGCCGAGGAGCGCGCGCTCGCGCGCATGGACGATCTGCTGGAGCGCTGGCGCAGCGGCGAGGCGGTCGCAGCGATCGCGCGAGCGCTGGGGTTGCAGGCGGCGCCAGCTCGCCGCGTCATCGCCGGTTGCGCGACCGACGCCGACCGGGCGACCCGCCGCGCGAGCCTCGCGGCCGCGCGCACACGGGCGAGGACGTACTCCGACGCCGACATCGTCCGCGCGCTGAACACGGTCGCCGCGCACCTCGGCCGGACGCCGCACGCCAAGGAGTACGCCGAGCTGTCGCGCGAGCTCGGATGCCCGAGCCTGCCGACCGTGCTCAACCGGATGGGCGGCTGGAGCGCCGCGCTGCAGGCCGCCGGCCTGAGCCCGGCCCGGGCGCCGACCCACCCGCGCGCACGGCGCTGGACGGCCGACGCCTGCTGGGTCGCGCTGCGCCTGGCCGTCGCCGAGCTCGGCGCGATGCCCACGGTGGCCGCCTACGACCGCTACGCCCGCGGGCGCGACGACCTCCCCTCCGCGGCGACGATCCGCAACCGCGTGGGCCGCTGGAGCACGATCACGACCCAGCTCATGCGCGAGCGCGACCGCGCGGCGACCGCGGTGCGCGAGCTCTCGGCCTGAGCCACGACCACCTCGCGTTGACGACATCATCGTTCCCCCGCGCAATCCTATGCAATGCATATGAAACGACGCAAGCCGCAGCGCGGGCGGATGGCGCGCGAAGCGAGCTAGCGGATGCGCGGGGTGAAGCGCACGACGTACGGGAAGTCACCGAAGCTCACGGTCACGAAGTAGCGCCCGTCGATCTCGAGCTCCGTGCGCCCGCTGCGGGCGGCGTCCTCGACGAGCTTGATCGCGCCCGTCTCGTCGTCGGCCCGCCGGGTCAGCGCGGCGCTGAACGGCGTCTGGATCGTGAAGTCGAGCGCCGAATCCTCCGGTGCGTACTGCTCGAAACGCACCAGGTACCGGCCGCTGAAGGCGTAGGGCCCCTTGGACTCCGGCGACGCCTCGCCGCGTACGACGATCTCCCCGGTCTGCGGCGGGCGCGTCGCCAGCGCCGGCAGCGGCGCGGTGGCGGTGGGGCTCGTCGGCGTCTGGGCGCCACCGCCGGTTCCGCCGCAGCCGGCGAGCGCCGGCACGACGAGGAGCACCGCAACGAGGTGGGTTGAGGTCCGTCCGATCGCGGGATCGTAGAGCACCGGACGCCTGGCAACTGGGCAATGCCTAGCTGGGAGCGCCATATCCGTGTGCAATCCCGCTAGGCTGCAACCACGCAATACCTAGTTACGTGGCGAATCACCGGGGAGGCTGATGTCGTTGATCGCGTTGGATCGTGCCGACTTTCTGCGGCTTGGCGCCGGAGGCCTGGTTGCCGCCGCCGCGGGCGGGGTCGTGCCCGAGGTGGCGGGCGCGCAGCTTCCCGCGCCCGCGCCGCAGGAGGACGACGTCGCGTTCCTGTCGTTCGCAACCGTCGCCGAGGGCGCGAGCCGCGACCTCTACCGCGCAGCCCTCAAGAAGGCCGGCGCCGGGCTCTCGGCGTCCGAGCGCCTCCACCTCACGAAGGTGGCCGCGGCCAAACGCGCCCACGTCGTGCGCCTGAACGCCGCGCTCGGCGCCGACGCCCCACAGGCCGACGACTTCGCCACCGTCCTGCCGTCGGGCGCGGTCGACACCAAGGCCCGCATCCTGGCGCTCGCCGAGCAGCTCGAGACCCTGCTCGTCCGCGTCTACCTCAACGGCGTCGGCTTCACCGTCGACCCGGCCACGCGGCTGTTCCTCGGCCGCCTGCTCGCCTATGACGCCGAGCAGCTGGCCTGGCTGCGCGCCGCCGACGGCCACGCCTCGCCCGCGGGGCTGCTCAGCCCGATCGACCTCGAGCCCGCATCCGACGCGCTCGACGCATTCCTGTCGACCCCCGACTTCCCGGACTGACCCGGGACCAGGGAGCCATCTCATGACGAAGCCCAAGCATCCGAAGTCCCTCGCGCTCGCGATCGCCGTCATGTTCTGCCTCGCCGCGCCCGCCGCGGCGAGCGCGCTGAACGTGTTCGCGGCGTCCTCGCTGCGCGATGTGTTCACGCAGATCGACGCCGGTCAGACGTACAACTTCGCCGCCTCGAACACGCTGCAGCTGCAGATCGAGCGCGGCGCCGACGCCGACGTCTTCGCGTCGGCCAGCCCGGCCGAGCCGCAGGCGCTGTTCAAGGCGAACAGGTGCGAGCGCCCGGTGACGTTCGCGACGAACAAGCTCGTCCTGCTCGTCCCGAAGGGCAACCCGGGCAACATCAAGTCCGTGTTCACGCTGCGGGCCGGCGGCAAGAACGTCGCCGTTGGCGCCAGGGGCGTCCCGATCGGCGACTACACCCGCGCGCTGCTGCGCCGGCTCGGGCTCTCGAAGGTCCTCACGAGCAACACGGTCAGCCAGGAGTCGAGCGTCGCGAACGTCGTCTCGAAGGTCGCGCTGGGCTCGGCCGACGCCGGCTTCGCGTACGTGACCGACGGCAAGATCGCCAGCGACAAGGTCACGGCGATCCGACTCCCGCGCTACGCCCAGCCGCCGGTCCGCTACCAGATGTGCGCGGTCAAGCCGAGCTCCGCAGCGACGGCGTTCATGAACTCCGTGCGCTCGACCAAGGGCCGCAACCTGCTCAAGGCCGCCGGCTTCGGGCTCCCGCCCGCCGCGAAGTAGCCGAGGCGCTTTGTCGGTCGACGTCACCGAACCGAGCGTCCGCGCTCCCGCCGCCGTGGTCCACGGCGGCGGGAGCCGCGCGGGCAGGGCCGTCACCGCGGCCCTGCTCTCGCTGTGCGTCGGGATCACGCTGACGTTCCTCGCGCTGCCGATCGTGGCGCTGTTCGCGCAGGTCCCGCTCGCGAGCGTCCCGGACCTCCTGGCCGACCCGGTGGTCCGCAAGGCGCTGGAGGTCACCGCGCGGACGAACCTCATCGCCAACGTCCTCATCCTGGCGTTCGGCACCCCTCTGGCCTACTTCCTGGCTACGCGGCGGTTCCGCGGGCGGTCGCTCGTGGTGACGCTCGTGGAGCTGCCGCTCGTCCTGCCGCCGGCCGTCGCCGGCATCGGCCTGCTCGCCGCGTTCGGCGCGCAGGGCCTGTTCGGCGACGACCTCAAGAACGCCGGGCTCTTCCTGCCGTTCTCCGAGCTCGCGGTCATCCTCGCGGTGACGTTCGTCGCCTCGCCGTTCTACATCCGCCAGGCGATCTCGGCCTTCGAGGCCGTCGACCCGACGCTGACGGCCGCCGCGCGCACGCTCGGCGCCGGGCCGACGCGGACGTTCTGGCGCATCTCGCTGCCGCTCGCCGGAGCCGGCCTGGTCGCCGGCTGGGTGCTCGCCTTCGCCCGCGGCGTGGGCGAGTTCGGGGCCACGATCGTCTTCGCGGGCAACGTCCAGGGCAAGACCCAGACGCTCACGCTCGCCGTCTACGAGCAGCTGGATGCGAACTTCGACGTCGCGCTGGCGATCGGCATCCTGCTCGTGGTGCTCAGCGCCGGAGTGCTGCTGTCCTACAAGATGATCCTCTCGTGGAGAGACTCGACCTCACCATCGTCAGCGCGCTTCGGACCTTCGAGCTCGACGTCGACCTGAGCATCGGTGCAGAGACGGTGGCGCTCGTCGGCCCCTCGGGCGCCGGCAAGACGACCGTCCTGCGCGCGATCGCCGGCCTGCGCAAGCCCGACAGCGGCCGGATCGCGCTCGGCGAGCGCGCGTGGTTCGACTCCGACGCGCGCGTCGACCTGCCGCCCGAGGAGCGCTCGGTCGGCCTGGTCTTCCAGGAGTACGCGCTGTTCCCGCACCTGACGGTGCGCGCGAACGTCGCGTTCGGCGGCGCGGCGCGGGTCGACGACCTGCTGGAGCGCTTCGACATCGCCCCGCTCGCCGGGGCGAAGCCGGGGACGCTCTCGGGCGGCGAGCGCCAGCGCGTCGCCCTGGCACGCGCGCTCGCACGCGATCCGGCGGTGCTGTTGCTCGACGAGCCGCTCTCGGCCCTGGACGCCCACACGCGCGGCGTCGTGCGCGACGAGCTGCAGGACCTGCTCCGCCAGCTCGCGCTCCCGACGCTGCTGGTCACCCACGACTTCGGCGACGCCGCGGCGCTCGCCGACCGCATCGGCGTCGTGATCTCCGGGCGGCTGCGCCAGATCGGCACGGCGCGCGAGCTGATCGACCACCCAGCGGACGCGTTCGTCGTCAGCCTCACCGGCGGCAACCTCCTGCCGGGGGTCGCGCGCCCCCGCGAGGGCGGCGGCAGCGAGATCCTGCTCGACAGCGGCGACGTCGTGCACTCCGATCAGCGCGCGACCGGGCGCGTCGCCGTCGCCGTCTACCCGTGGGAGGTCGCACTGCGGCCGGGCGAGATCTCGGAGGACGCGACGAACGAGATCGTCGCGCCGGTTACGTCCCTGACCCCCGAGGGCGGGCGCGTGCGCGTGCGCATGGGAGCGCTGACAGCCGAGTGCGCGACCGAGGACGTCGAACGGCTCGGGCTGCACCGCGGCGATCCCGTCACCGCCTGCTTCTCCCCCGCGGTGGCGCGCATGGTGGCGCTGGAGGGGTCCGTGACCGTGAACGACGCTATCGCCGCAATGCATAACTTAGGTTGACAGCACGCCTAGACTGCGGGCACGCACTTCTAGGTAAGGGGACCCACCGATGGAAGCCCACGGAGACGCCGGCGCGCTCCAGTCGCTGTTGATGAGCCGCTCGCTCACGGACGCCGAGCTGCTCGAGGCCTCAGACGCCGCCCCGGACTACGCGATCCTGCCGGACGCGAACGTCCTGAAGATCGGCGGGCAGAGCGTGATCGACCGCGGTCGCGCCGCCGTCTACCCGATCGTCGAGGAGATCGTCGCGGCCAAGCAGGAGCACCAGCTCATGATCGGCACGGGCGCCGGAACGCGCGCCCGCCACCTCTACGCGCTGGCCGCCGAGTTCGGCCTGCCGACCGGCGTGCTGACCGACATCGGCAGCGCGGTCGCCGGGCAGAACGCGCAGATGCTCGGGTACCTCCTGGCGCGCCACGGCGTCCCGGTCGTCACCGGCACGGGCTTCGGCGCCCTCCCGCTCTACCTCGCCGAGTGCGGCGCGGCGGTCTTCCCCGGCATGCCGCCCTACGACATGTGGCAGCACGTGCCCAGCGAGGGCGTCATCCCGCCCTACCGGACCGACGCCGGCTGCTGGCTCGTCGCCGAGGTCTACGGCGCGCGCAGCATGACGTTCGTCAAGGACGAGGACGGCCTCTACACGGCCAACCCGAAGACCGACGACAGCGCGAAGTTCATCCCCGAGATCACCGTCGACGAGCTGCTCGCGATGGACCTCCCCGACCTCGTCGTCGAGACCCCGCTGCTGGAGCTCATGCGCAACGCCCGGCACGCGAAGACGATCCAGGTCATCAACGGCCTGAAGCCCGGCAACATCGCCAAGGCCCTCGCCGGCGAGCACGTCGGCACGATCATCACGGCCGCGTAGGAGACCTCATGACCGATTCAGATTCCCTCTTCGGCGTCCAAGGACGTCCCCTCGGCGCTGATGCGCCAGACGCTGCTGGACCGCGATCTCGTCCGGCCCGCCACCGACCAGCCCCCGGTGCGGCTGCTGCCGTGGCTGCACGTCGTCACGATCGGCGGCCGCTCGATCATGGACCGCGGCCGCGACGCCGTCGTCCCCGTCGTCGACGAGCTGCGCGCCGCGCTCGGCGAGTACAAGATGCTGATCGCGACCGGCCCCGGCATCCGCGCGCGGCATGTCATGGGCGTCGCGCTCGACCTCGGCCTGCCGACCGGCGCGCTCGCCTCGCTGGCGTCGACCGAGGCCGAGCAGAACGGGCACATCGTGGCCGCGCTGCTCGCCGAGCAGGGCGTGTCCTACCTGCCGCACACGAGCGTCAGCCTCCAGCTCGCCGCCCACCTCGCGGCCAGCCCGGCGGCCGTCTCCAACGGCTTCCCGCCCTACGAGATGTTCGAGTTCCCGCCCGCGGTCGGCAAGATCCCGCCGCACCGCACCGACACCGGCACGTTCCTGATCGCCGACGCCTACGGCGCCAAGCAGGCGATCTACGTCAAGGACGTCGACGGCGTCTTCACCTGCGATCCGGCGACGGCGGCCGAGGGCGAGGCCGAGCTGATCCCCCGCGTCGGCGCGGGCGAGCTGCTGGCGATGGACCTCCCCACGCTGCCGATCGACCGGCTCGTGCTGGAGCTCATGGCCAACGCCAAGCACCGCAAGGAGATCCAGATCGTCAACGGGCTCGTCGCCGGCAACGTGACGAAGGCGCTCGCGGGCGAGCACGTCGGGACGATCGTCTACCAGGACTAGGAGCCTGTCAAAAAAGTCGCGCCGTGCCAGCGCACCGGGACTTTCCCGACAGACTCCTAGAACAGCCGGCGCGGGGCCGAAGCCCGCGGCGCGCAGGACGGCGAGGGCCGGGGGCGCGGTCAGCCCCTCGACCCACGCCGCCGCGCGCTCGTGGTCGCGCGCGGCCGCCGTCGCGCACGCGACGAGCGTGACTGCGACGGCGGCACCCTGGGGCACCTCGATCGCGCGCAGGCGCGGGGCGCGCGCGGCGACGTCGGTCGCGTACAACACGCCCGCGTCCGCCTCGCCTGAGAGCACCCGTGCCGCCACGGCGTCGACCACCTGCTCCTCGGCGACGACGTTCGCCATCGCCAGCGCCGCGAAGCCGGGGCCCGCGACGTCCTCCATCAGCAGGAGCATGAGCCGCGTGTAGTCGCCGAGCGGAATGCCGGCGACCTCGATCACGAGGCGCGTTCCGGCGGCGGCGAGAACCGTGGCGTCGGTCGCGCTGCTCTGCGCGCGGACCGCGACGACGAGGCGGTTGGCGGCGAACGGCCGCGGCGCCGCGACGAGCCCCTGCTCGTGCAGCAGCTGCGGATGCTCCGCGCTCGCCGAGGCGAAGACGTCGGGGACGTCCCCGGCCGCGATCCGCTGCGCGAGGTCGCGCGCGTTGGCGTAGGTGAGCGCCAGCGGATCGGGCGACGCCAGCCGGTCGAAGGCCGGCCGCAGCGATCCGGCGGCGAAGATCCGCAGTGGCTCGGTCACGAGGGGCGCGAGCGTAGCGGCGCGGCTGTGACCGGTCGAGCTAGGTCGTGGCCACGAGGGCGGCGAGGATGTCCTCACGCGCGTTGACGGTCGCAGTGTCATCGGGCTCCTCGAGCGTGGCGAAGCGCGGCTGCGCCTCGGGTGTGTGGCCGTACAGCACGACCTCGCCGTGGCCGACGGGGTCCGCCGCGGCGGCCGGGTCCGGGTGGGTGGTCGCGTCGCTCGCGCCGTGGGCGCGGCCGAGCAGCCGGATCGTGCCGTGACCGACGGGGCCCGCCACGGCGGCCGGGCCCGGATCCGGGGCAGTCATCGCAGGCGCCTCGTCCAGTCGGGGGAGCTGACCGCGAAGGCGGATCCTGCCATGGCCTGCCGCCGCGCCGGACGCGGCCGCCGCAGGCGGATCGGAAGGCTCAGACATGGGCTTTCTCCTTCATGCATCTAGGTATAGCATAGGCGATATCGCTCAGTAACCTAGCATCCTGGGAGGAGAACGTCGATGCCAAGAAGTCGTCTGCTGCTCGCCTACCGCGCAGGCGCGGCCACGGAGCACCACACGTTCACCGGCCCGCTGCTGCTCGACGTCCTCGCCCGCGCGGTTCCGCGCTTCGACCCGGCGATCAAGAACGACCGGCTGCGCCACGACGTCTCGGCGACGGCCTCCGACGCCTACCAGGCGCTCGTCGCCTACGGCGAGCTCGATCCCGCTTTCGAGAACAAGCAGATCCTGCTGGCGACGACGCAGGACGGCGTGTCGCTCGCCGATCAGGGGCCACGCCTCGTCGTGCCGGGCGACACCGCGGGCGGGCGCTGCGTGACGGGCGTCGTGAAGGTCCGACTGGACAAGCAGCGCCGCTGATGGACGTGTCCGTACCTATGCAACGACGAAAGGAAGGCGAGCTCCATGCCCGATCGCGATGACCAGCTCCCGCCGTGGGGTTCGGAGGAGGCACTGGAGGGCGGCCTCGCCGACCTGCTCGCCGGTCCGTCGCCGGTGAACAGGATCCATGGCGCGATCGACCTCGAGGGCAGCGGCAGCGACGCTCCGCGCCCGAGCCAGGCGAGCGTCGAGGCGGCCCGCACCGACATCCTCGCGGCGCTCTGGGGCGTCAGCCTCTGACGGGCTCGGTCAGGAGCGCTCGACGACGACGATCGTCGACTTCACGACGGCCGTCGCGGTCTGCCCGGGCTTGAGATCCAGTTCATCTGCTGCCTCGCGCGACATCAGCGAGACGATCCGGTAGGGCCCGCAGGCAAGGTCGATCTGCGCCATCACCCCGTCGCGCTGGACGTCGATGATCACGCCGGAGAGCCGGTTGCGCGCGCTCGAGCGCGGGTTCGTTCCGCGGTCGCGGAGCACGCGTGCGAGCTCGTCGGGCGCCAGCACGCGGCGGTTGCCGCGGCGCTCGAAGGTGATGCGGCCGTCGCGCTCCCAGCGGCGCAGCGTGTCGACGCTGACACCGAGCGCCTGCGCGGCCACGCCGATGCGGATGCCCTCGTCCATGTGCGCAGCGTAGCGAGGATCGCGCTCGCGTACCTAGGCACGCAACGACCCGCCCCCGCGTTTGCGCGCTCGCGGGCGCCCGCTGCCTCGCGGCTGAAGTGCGCAAGACTGGGTACCTGCTCGGACAAGACGTGAGAAACAGGGGGATCTCTCAACGGCGTACCGCAGCGGTGGGCGTGGCCTCCGCTGCACTGGCGGCGGCGGCGCTCGGCGCGCCGGTGACCGCCCCTGCGGAGGGGCCGGCGACGACCACCACGACCACGACGCCCGTGCCGCCGCCGACCGAGACGACCCCTGCCCCGCCCGCCGCGCCGCCCGCGCCCGAGCCCGCTGCGCCCGCGGCGGCGCCCGCCCCCGCGCCCGCGCCCCCGGCGGCGCCCGCCCCGGCAGCGCAGGGCCCGGGGCTGTTCATGCCCGGCCTGCCCCGGACCTCGGTCCCCGACGTCACGCCGCCGCTGGCCGACGCGCCCGCCGACGACGCTCACCCCGAGCGCCGGCGCGAGGACGTGCTGGGGACCAACCGCGGCGCCGACCCCGCCGCCGACGAGGACGCGGGCGCCGGCGACGAAGGGCTCGGCGTGCTGCCGGCCGGCGGCGTCGTCGGCGTCCCGTCGTTCTTCATCGACTCCTTCGGCGTCCCGCCGTTCCTGCTGCCGATCTACCAGGCGGCCGGCATCGAGTACGGCGTCCCGTGGCAGCTCCTGGCGGCGATCAACGCGGTCGAGACCGACTACGGGCGCAACCTGCGCGTGTCGTCGGCGGGCGCCGTCGGCTGGATGCAGTTCCTGCCCTCGACGTTCGCGCAGTACGGCGTGGACGGCAACGGCGACGGCAGCGCCGACCCCTACAGCCCGGTCGACGCGATCTTCTCCGCCGCCAACTACCTGCGCGCCGCGGGCGCGGGCGAGGACCTCGGCGCGGCGGTGTTCGCCTACAACCACTCCCCCGCCTACGTCGCCGACGTGCTGTCGCGCGCGCGCCTGCTCGGCGGCCTGCCCGCCGACCTCGTCTCCGCGCTGTCGGGGCTCGCGCAGGGTCGCCCGCCGGTCCTGGGCTCCACCGCCGTCAAGCCCGGCAGCACCACGACCCTGAGGCTGCGCACGACGACGCCGGGCGCCGCGCTCGTCGCCGTCACCGACGGCCTGGTCGAGCGCATCGGCCACAGCCGCCGCCTGGGGCGGTACCTGCGCCTGCGCGACGTCTACGGCAACACCTACACCTACGGCCGCCTGGCAAACACCGCGCGCCGCTATCCGGTCCTGACCGTCCGCGCCCGGCCGGCGCAGACCCGGCGCGCCGAACGCGACCGCCCCGCCCCGCCGCGCCAGACCGGCCTGCTGCCCGCGCTCGCCTCGACCGACTGGGCCGCGCAGGCCGCGCGCACATCACCCCCGGGAGCAGCGCGCGCGCCCGCCGGCTCGCGCAGCGCCTACGACCGGCGCCTGCTCGGCGGCGTCGCCGCGCGCGACGTCCGCGACCGGCCGCTGCGCGAGGGCTCGCGCGTGATCGCCGGGACGGTCCTCGCGCACGCGAGCCGCGCCGGCTCCGCGAGATGGGAGCTGGCGTTCGAGATCCGGCCGGCCGGCAGCGACGCGCCGCGCATCCGCCCGGCCCCCGTCGTCGAGGGCTGGCAGCTCGCGCAGGATTCGGCGCGCAGCATGACGACCCGCGCCGCAGCGCAGGCGCCGCCCGGCATCGGCCGCGTGCTCCTGCTCGGCAAGAACGAGCTGCAGCGCGCGGTGCTCGCCGACGACCACATCGAGATCGGGCGCTGCGGGCGCCGCGACATCCGCGCCGGGCGCGTCGACCGCCGCGTCCTGGCGGCGCTGAAGTACCTGACGATGTCGGGGCTGGACCCGACGCTTGGCCCGCTGAAGTGCTCGGACGCGACCCGCGCCGGCATCGACATCGTCGCCGTCAACGGCGTGCCCGTCGCCGGCCACCAGGGCCCGGGCTCGATCGCCGACGCGACGATCCGCCGGCTGCTGACGCTCCAGGGCACGCTGCGCCCGCGCGAGATCGCAAGCCTGTTCGCGATCGAGGGCGCGAGCAACACGCGCGCGGAGCCCGGCCTCACCGACCGCATCCACGTCGGCTACGCGGTCGACGGCGCGGACAACTCGCTCGAGGCGCGCAACTCCGACGGCGTCCTGCCGGCGAGCGCCTGGCGGCGCCTGAGCCGGCGGCTGGGCCGGATCACCAACCCGGTGGTCAGCCCACGCGCCGGGCGGCCTTGACGAACTTCAGCAGCTCGGTCGTCGCGCTGACGCCGGAGGGGTTGCGGCTCGGCAGCGGCGGGCCGGATCCGGGCCAGCCGTGGTCGGTCCCCGAGAGGCGCAGGATCTCGACGCGCAGCCCGGCGTCGCAGCCGCGGTAGACGATGTGGGTGACGAGCTTGCGCGGGCGCGTCGTGCGCGGCGCGGCGCTGCAGCCGTCGCGCCTGGCCCGCCGCGCGGTGTAGCGCGGCACCGAGCCGGCATGGTTGTCGACCGTCTTGCCGTTGTAGGGCACGACCGTGTCGGCGCTGCCGTGGATCGCGAGGAACGAGGCACGCGCGGTGTTCGGGCAGGAATCGAGCGCCCGGTAGCCGGCGGCGACCGCGACGACGGCGGCGAAGCGGCCGGGCAGCTTGCACGACATCCGCGTCGCCATGCCGGCGCCGTTGGAGACGCCGGTGATCGAGATCCGGTCGGGGTCGACGCAGCCGGCCGCGATCACGCTGTCCAGCAGCGCGGTGACGCTCTCGACGTCGCTCGTGCCCTGCTCGTCGTTGAGCGTCCAGAAGCCGCCGCTGGGGCGCGTCGGATAGAGCACCGCGTAGCCCTGCTTCGTCGCTGCGCCGGCGAGCTCGAGGCGGTCGTCGCGATCGCCGCGGCCGCCGGGCATGACGACGACGATCAGCGGCGTCCTGCCGACCTGCGCGCCGGCGGGCGTGCGGATGAAGCCGCCCTCGAGCTCCGTGAAGCCGGCGGCCGGGCAGCTCGCGGCGGCCTGCGCGGGGGTCGCCGTCTGCGTCGCGGTGGCGCGCGCCGAGGAGCTGTCCTGCGCCCCGCACGCGCCGATCAGCGCCGCGAGCGCCGCGACGATGACGATGCGCCTCCCAGCCGTCCCCATCACACCGCGCAGGCTACCCCGGCAAGGGTCACCCGCGCGGCGGTTGGCTTCAGCGGGGGCTCACGATCGCCGGCCTGTCGGCAAGCGGCCGCGCGGTCCTAGCCCGCCTGGGCGAGCACGCCGGTGAGCAGCTCGAGGCGGCTCCCGGCTCCGGTCTTGGCGAAGATCGCCTTCAGATGGTCCTGGACGGTGTAGCGGGAGACGACCAGGCGAGCTGCGATCTGTGCGGTGTCGAGGCCCTCGGCGATCAGCTCGGCGACCTCGCGCTCGCGCGCCGTGAGGCCGTGCTCCCGGCAGACGAGTCCGAGCACCTCCCGGGCGCTGGCGGCGTGCATGCTGATCGCGAAGCCGTCGCCGCGCTCCAGCGGCGCCGCCTCCACCACCGCCCACCGGCCGTCGGCGGCGCGCACGCGCAGCCGTGGCGGCCGGTCGGGGTCCTCGCCCGCCGCGGCGGCAGCCGCCCGCCCGGCGACCGTCCACACGAGCGAAGGGATGCCGCCGGCGTATGGCACACGTGCTGGGTTGAGCAGCTCGAGCCACCGGGCGATCGCCGGCGTGCTCGCCAGGACGCGGGCGTGCGCATCGACGAGCAGGACGCCCGCTGCGGGCGGCGGTCCGGCCGCCGCGGGCTGCGGGCGCCGGCGCCGGCGCGCCGCAGCGCGCGGCCGAGCAACGGCGACACCTTGCGCAGCAGCTGCTCGTCGTCGTCGTCGAACGGCCGGTCGTCGCGGTCGCGCCAGAGGTCGAAGCGGCCCCACGCTCCGCGCTCGTCGACCGCGAGGCCGCGCAGCTCGTCGCCAGTGCCGAAGCGCTCGAGGCTGTTGCGCCAGCGCCTCGAGCGCGCGAGGTCGCCGCGCGTAGCGTCGCTCAGGCGGCCCGCGCGGGCGCCGCCGCGCGCTAGACGCCAGCCGCTGTTGGGCTCGTCCAGGCGGGCGTCCGCAAGCTGCAGGCGGCCGAGCTCGGACATGTGGTCGGTGTCGGCGACGCCGCCGTAGGCGATCAGCGTGTCGGGGTCCACGAGCGGGACGCAGAAGCGCTCGAAGCCGATCGCCGCCCGCAGCGCTGCGATCGCCTCCCGGCGCACCGACTCGCTGTCCAGCGTCCCTTCCGCCAGCCGCTCCAGCCGGTCCCGGCATCGGACCCGCGCGGCTCGGTGCCCATGTCGACGAGCGTACGCCGGGGCCGCCGCCACCACAATCCCAGCCGGCTGGGATGGGCGGGACGCCCGCGGCGCGGTTGTATGACGGCATGAGCGAGACGACGACGCGGCGCCTCGGCGCCGGCGGCCCCGCGGTGACACCGATCGGCCTCGGGTGCATCGGGGTGACCGGCTTCTACGGTCCGGCGGACGAGGCGGAGGCGCTGCGCACGCTGCGTCGTGCCCTGGACCTCGGCTGCACGTTCTGGGACAGCTCCGACGCCTATGGCCCGTACACGAACGAGCTGTTGCTGTCGCGGGTGCTGCGGACCCGCCGCGACGAGGCCTTCGTCACCACCAAGTTCGGGGTCACGATCGACCCGCGCACGCTCGCCCGGTCGGTGGATGGTCGGCCGGAGCACGTCCGCCGCTCGTGCGACGCGTCGCTGCGGCGGCTCGGCGTCGACCACATCGACCTGTACTACCAGCACCGCGTCGACCCGGCGGTCCCGATCGAGGAGACCGTCGGCGCAATGGCCGAGCTCGTGCGCGACGGCAAGGTCCGCCACCTGGGCCTGTCGGAGCCGGGGCCGACGACCGTGCGCCGCGCGCACGCAGTACACCCGCTGGCGGCGGTCCAGATCGAGTACTCACTGTGGTCGCGCGACGCGGAGCGCGACGTGCTCCCGGTGCTGCGCGAGCTCGGCATCGCGCTGGTCGCCTACGCGCCGATCGGCCACGGCTTCCTGGCCGGCGGCGTGCGCTCCCGCGATGACCTCGCCGCGATCGACTTCCGCCGCGCCCAGCCCCGCTTCGCCGAGGACAACCTGCGCGCGAACCTCGACCTCCTCGCCGTGCTCGAGGAGGTGGCCACCGAGCGCGGCGCCACGCCCGCTCAAGTGGCGATCGCCTGGACCCTGCACGCCGGGCCGGCCACGATCGCAATCCCCGGCAGCTCGCGCGTCGCCCACCTCGAAGAGAACCTCGCCGCTGCGCACCTCGAGCTGGACGACGCGGATCTCGCCCGGCTCGAGCACCTGGCCGCGCCCCGTGGCCAGCGCTATGACCCGGCCGGCATGCGCACGGTCGGCCTCTGAGGACCGGCCAGCGCGCTGGCGCTCTTCAGCGAGCGGGGGCGCTATCGCGCCTGTCGGCTCCGCGCAGGCGGTCCCGTTGAGCGCGAGTGCCCGCATCGGGCCGGGCAAGCTGCCGCGTATGCATCACCGGTGGCCGGCCGTCAGACGAAGGCCGCGCCGGCCTTGCGCCCGAGCCACACGGTCGCGACGCCGAGGACGAGGCTCCCGGCGACGTTCAGCGCGCCGAGGCCCGGCCGCCCATCCTCGGCGAGCCGCTGGGTCTCGAGCATCCAGGTGCTGAACGTCGTGTAGGCACCGAGCAGTCCGGTGCCGGCGAGCCGGTAGGCGTCGCCGCTCAGCGCCGCGCCGACGAGCACCCCGAGCAGCAGCGAGCCGGAGAGGTTCACCGCGAGCGTGCCGAACGGGAAGCCGCGCCCGAGGCGGCGCGTGACGGCGCCGTCGAGCAGCAGCCGCGCGACCGAGCCCAGGCCGCCGAGCAGGCCGATCGCGAGCACGACCGGCAGGCTCATGGCGCCCCTGCCCGGCGCGACGGCGCACGAGGCGCGTCGCGAGCGCCACGGCGAGCAGGCCCGCCGCGATGCTCGCCGGCGCGTAGCCGGCCGCCAGCGCGTAGTGCTCGCGGTCGAGCATCTCCAGGAGCTCGAGCTGCATCGTCGAGAACGTCGTCAGCGCCCCGCAGAAGCCGGTTCCCAGCAGCGAGCGGCGGCGGTCGGTGCGCGCCAGCCGCGTCGCGACCCAGCCGAGCAGCAGCGCGCCGGCGACGTTGACGAGGAACGTCGCCCACGGCCAGCCGCCCGCGTCGTGCGGCAGGCCCTCGGCGAGCGCGGCGCGCGCGATCGCGCCCGCGAAGCCGCCGGCGAAGACGGCGGCGAGCTCGGCGCGGTCGACCTGCACCGGCGCATTGTCGTCGGCGCGGCCGACGAACGGCCCGTTAACGGACCCCGCCCGGCAGGAGGTGCCGGGCGGGACGCGACTGCACGGTTCTCGTCGCGGCTCAGCGGACGACCCTGAAGGCGAGCTTCGTGGTCGTGCCGAGGTCGGTCGTGCTGCGTCCGGGCGTCACCTCGACCTCGTAGCGGCCCAGGACCCGGAAGGCCCGGCGCAGCGCGGGGTGGCTCTGCGTGACGCGCAGCGTCGAGCCGCTTGCCGGCGCTCTTGAAGCCGGAGGACACGAGCCTGCGGACGCTGCCGGTCTTGCGGTAGACCTTGATCTGCAGGGTCTTCGTGCCCGGCTTGACGCGGACCGTCAGGCGGATGCCGGACTTCGTGGCCTTGCTGCGCTTGACCTTGTCGGGCCGGAGAGGCTCGTCAGCGACAGCTTCGCAAGCGACGAGCCGGCGACCGGGCGGACGACCAGCGGTGCGGACAGGGCTCGGGGTGCCTGTGGCGGCCGCGGCCGCCGACCGCCCTGCGTGACCTCCCCGGGCGTTCGCGACGCCGCTGCCGCTGAGCGCGACGGACTTCGTCCCCACGTCCGAGCTGACGTTCAGCAGCGCGGACTGTGCGCCGAGCGCGGTCGGGCGGAAGAACACCTCGACGGTGCAGCTGCCGCCGGGCGCCAGGTTGGCCCCGGTGCAGGTGTTCAGGCCGAACGTGTACTGGCCCGGGCTCGTCCCGCCGAAGGTCGCCGTCCCGACGTGCAGCGTGTCAGTGCCGGTGTTTCTGACCACGACGCCGCGCGGCCCGATCAGTGCGCCGACCAGCTGGTTGCCGTAGGCGACAGGCAGCCGCCGGCACCGACAGCTCCGGGAGGATCCCGGTGCCGAGCAGCTTGATCGCGCGGGTCCGCGCGCCGCCGGTCGTGCTGCTCGGTGGCCGAGATCTGCGCCTCGCGCAGCCCCGTGCCGTTCGGGGTGAACGTGACCGGCATGGTGCACGAACCGCCCGGGTTCAGGGTGATGTTGCCCCCGTTGCAGCCGGCGCCGAGGCGAACTGCCCAGCGGCCGCGCCGGCCATCGCAAGGCTCTGCAGGACGACCGGACTCCGACCCGCCGTTGCGCAGCGTGATTGTCTTGGCACCTGAGGTGTCCACACGCTGGTTGGCGAACGCCCCGTCCGAGCCGACGAGGACCCCGCCGGGTTGGCGTCCTCCGCGAGCACGCCCTGGACGGTGAACTGGTCGGTCTCGGCCGCGACGCTGACGACATTGCCGCCCGGGCCGGTGAGGCGCTCGACCTTGAAGTAGTTGGCGGGCGTCGTCTCGCCGGCCGGGATGAACGTGCTGCCGACGACGCGGTGCAGCGTTCCGATGGCGCCGATCGCCGACCGTCCCCGCGGGCGGGTCAGACTCTGGCCGTGCGTCCCACTGCAGGAAGCGCGGGCCGACCTGGCTGTCGCCGAGTCCGTTGAAGCACTGGGGTCGCCGCACGGGCCGCCCGGATGGGAAGCAACCGACGTCGTCGAGTGGATTGATGACCCCGCCGCCGTCCTCGGAGCTCGAACTGGCCGAAGGGGTATGTCACCCGGTACCAGGTGTTGGCCGCGAGTCGTCGGTTACGCGACGATGCGCACGCGGCCGAACCCGCCCTGGTCACCGCCGATCGCCTCGCCGTCGCCGAGGCGCCTGCTGCCATGATGAGCAGCACGTTGCCGCCGTTTCCGGGAGCCAGCCGTGGCCTCGGTCCCACCAGAAGACTCGATCGGGGAAGTTGCTGTCGGCCGCGAGCGCAGCTGACGACGGGTCGGCTGCGCCGGATCCCAGACGCCGTGGATCGATGCGGCGCGATGCAGGCCGGCTCTGAGGCACAGCTCGAGGCTGCGTCCCGTCGGAGTCCTGGAACCAGTCGGGGAAGCCGCCGAATGCCTCGGTTGGATCGTCGGCCGCGAGCTGGATCGGCGCGTGCAGCCCGATGCCGGGGGCGCCACGCAGGCGCGGCGAAAGCGGCACGCCGAGAACAGTGGCTCCCAGGACGCCGAGCATGTCGCCGAACGACGACGCGACCTGGCGCTCCTGCCGCAGAGGCGGGGGCTGTGGCGGGCTTCTTCATCCGTGCGTCATCCCTGCGTTGCACCGTCGACCTCCTCGACATGAGAACCGTTGGTCACATCGTGGAGACCTTTGTCGGCGTAACGCAGAGCCAGTCCCGCACGTCGAGTCGTCCTTCAGTCGCACCAAGTGTGCGGGAACTACCTAGTGCTTTTTCTGAACGGGCCACGACTGGGGCCGATCCGGGTCGTCGTCCGCCGGACCACCTCCAGCGCCTGAAAACGCAGGCGCTTCATGCGATCTGTGCCCTGTGGGCGGGACGTTTGTCGACCCATGATGCGGGTCACCAGGATCTTCACGCTCACGTCAGGGAGGGCATCCGTGCCACGCAGGAACATCGCAAGGACGCACACACGCACACGAGGCCGGGCCGCCAACGCGACGGTCCTCGCCGTGCTCGGCGCCGCCGCGCTCACAGCGGCCGTGACACCGACGCCCGCCTCGGCGGCGGTGAACGGGACGCACGTCATCGCGGCGCTGTACTCGACGTCGGGCCTCGAGCTCTCGGGCTACGGCGCCAACAAGACGCTCGCGGTGACCGCGAGCCGCAACGGCGCGACGCTCAGCACCGCGACCGTGACGACCGACGCAGCCGGCGACGGCGCCCTCAACGGCGGCGGCGCGGACTGCTGGACCGGCACGACACCCGGCATCCTCGCCGGCGACACGATCACCGTGACCGGCGACGGGCCCGACGACTCGATGGTGGTGCAGGATGTCGCCGCCGGCCGTCCCGAGGTCGACGCCGCGACCGGCGACATCCTCGTGCACGGCACCGCCGCCCCGCTCGGCGGGGTCGGCCAGGTGCCGATCGGGCAGCTCGAGGCGCGGATCGTCTCCGGCGGCGGGCAGTTCGCCAACGGCAAGCGCCAGCTGCGCACCGGCAACGACGGCACGATCGCCTACGACGCCCCCGGCTCCACGAGCTGGACTGCGACGTTCGGCGGGCGCAGCGCGGCCGACCAGCAGCTCGCGCTCGCCGCCGCCGACTCGCGCGGCGTCGACGTCCCGGTGGTCAGCGAGGTCACGATCTCCCAGAATCCCGCGGCGCCGGGGCCGCAGGCTCCGTGCACCGCGCTGCTGGCGGCGACCGCGGTCGGCGGCGTGACCCCCACGCTGATCAACCTCGCCAACGCCACGACCGACCTGACCGTCTCAGGCCCGGCCACCGCCGACATCAGCGACGTCACGGTGAGCCTGCCGACCGGTGCCTCGCACAGCGTCGCCCCGAGCGGCGGGACCTGGACCGTGACGTTCACGCCCGCCGAGGTGGGCGCGCTCGCGCAGGGCAGCTCGACGGTCACGGCCGCCTTCACCGGCGCGACCGCCCCGGCCGATCAGACGCGGACGATCGTCAAGGACACGATCGCGCCCGTCGCCCCGACGGCGAGCCCGGCACCCGGGACCTACGCGACGTCGCAGATGGTCTCGTTCAACGCCGAGCCTGGCCCTCGATCCACTACACGACGGACGGCAGCACTCCGGCCGCCGGCAGCCCGACCGCGTCCGGCGCGATCCCGGTGACGGCGACGCAGACGCTCGAGGCGCTCGCGGTCGACGCCGCCGGCAACCCCGGCGCGGTCGGCACCTTCGCCTACACGATCAGTCCGCCGGTCACGCCGCCCGCCAGCGGCGGCGGCGGAGCTCCAGCCGGTGGCACCCCCGCGGGTACCACGATCATCAACCAGACGATCCTCGGGCCCGGTGGCGTCGCCACCTCACCGGCGGTCGCCGCGATCACGGCGTCCGGGCGTCCCGCGCTCGCCGTCAAGCAGCTCGGGCTCGCGCCGCGCATCAAGCAGAGCAAGGCCCAGAAGCGCGGCCTGCGGCTCGTCATGCGGCTCGCGTCCGGGACCGAGACCGTGAAGGTCAACGTCTACCGCAAAACCGGCAGCGGCCTGAAGCTCATCTCCTCCGGCTTCAGGTCGCCGTCGGCCGCGGGCCTGTACCACGTCGCGCAGAGCCACCTCGCCCTGCGCCGCCAGCTGACCAAGGGCCGCTACGAGGTCCAGGTCACCCCCGGCTACAGCCGGACGGAGCTGGGTACGACCGCGAAGGCCGCCTTCCAGGTCGTCTAGCGGCGACCAGGCAAGGCATGGGAGACCGCCGTCCGGCCCCCACCGGACGGCGGCCCCCCGCAGCTCGCAGCTTGCAGGTCCTAGGGGACGACCTTGAACCGGCGCTTCGTCGTCGAGCCGAGGTCGCTGGTGCTGCGACCCGGCGTCACCTGCACCTCGTAGCTGCCGACCCGCAGCAGGCGGCGCAGGATCGCCCCGTTCTGGCGGACCGTGAGCGGACCGGTTGCCGGCGTCGTCTTGACGGCGCTCGAGATCAGCTTCAGCGTCGCGCCGCTGCGGCGGTAGACGTTGATCTTCACGAGCTTCGTGCCCTCCGCCAGGTCCATCAGGAGGCGGATGCCCTGCCGGCGTGCGCTGCTGCGCTTGACCCGGCCGGCCGTCCGCAGGGCCTTCAGCGCGAGCTTGGAAGCCGGCGCGAGGGTCTCCGCGGCGGGACCCGCGGGCGTGCCCGCTGCCGGTGCGGGCGCGGCCGCACCGCCGCCGCCGCCGCGCCGGAGTGACGACGACCGGCGCCGGACCGGGCGGCAGCCCGATGACCGTCCCGTTGCCCGTCAGCGCGACTGCGTGCGGGCTGCCGAGCGCGTCGCTGGTCAGCGCCAGCGCGGCGTTGCGAGCACCCGCCGCGCTGGGCGCGAAGCGCAGCCCGACGCTGCAGCTGCCGCCGATCGCCACCGGGGCGTTGCACGTGCTGCTGGAGATCGCGAAGTCGGCGGCCGCGGCGCCGGTGATCGCGGTGTCGGAGATCGTCAGCGACGCGTTGCCGGGGTTGGTGATGGTGACGAACTGCTCGAGGCTCGTCGTCGGGACGAGCTGGTTGAGGAAGTCCACCGACGCCGGGCTGGCGCTGAGCTGGGAGGCGACCGCGGTGCCGCTCAGCGGCGCGTTGTGCGGGCTGCCGGAGGCGTCGTCGGTGATCGTCAGCGCCGCCGACTTCGCGCCCGTCGTCGTCGGGACGAAGTTCAGCCCGACCGTGCACGAGGTCTGCTGCGCCAGCGTCGTGGGCGGCGCGCCGCACGTGGTGAACGCGATCGAGAACTGATCGGCGCCGGCGCCCGTCAGGGCGATCGCGCTGATGTTGAGGTCCGCGCTGCCGGAGCTGTGGACGGTGATGACCCTCGGCGCGCTCGCGGTGTCGACCCGCTGGGTGCCGAAGGCCTGGCTGCCGGGCACGAAGGTGAGCTTCGGCGCCGCCGGGCCGGCCGGCGGCGAGACCTTGCCCTGCAGCGTCCACGCCGTGCTGATGACGCCGCCCGCCGGCAGGCCTTCGCCCTCGACCTTGAAGAAGTTCGTGTCGAACGGGCTTCCGATGACCGCGTGCGCGACGTTGGGGTCGCCGATGAAGCCGTCGGGCGGGCCCCCTGCCGCGGACGGCTGCGGGAAGGTGTCCCACGTGAGGAAGGGCCCCAGGCGGCTGGCCATCGCGTCGCCGAAGGCGCAGACGGCCGGGAAGAGCGGGGCGCAGCCGATGTCCTCGGTGCCGTCTCTGTTGGCCACGCCGCCGTCCGCGCCGGCGACGAAGGTGTCGGTGCCGAAGGGGTGGGTCACGGTGTACGTGGCGCCTGGCACGAGCGCGCCCGCCCCGGCCGAGAAGCGGATCCGCGAGAACGTGATCTCGTCGCAGGCGCCAGGCAGGCAGCCGTCCGGTGCGCCGCCGGCGAAGGCGGCCTCGAGGCCGAGGCGCAGGTCGAGCGTGGCCGCGGGAGCCAGCGGCGAGGGAATCGGCTCGGCGTCGGCGAGCCAGTAGAACGCCTCGCCGTCGGGCGCGGCGCCGACGAGGTCGGCGGTCGCCGCGATGCAGTTGGGCGGCCCGTCGAGGCAGAGATCGAGGCTCAGGCCGGCCGCGTCGGTGTAGCTCGCGGGAAAGCCCGTGGCGGGATCGACCGGCGCGAAGGACGCGAGCGTCGCGCCCGCCGGCGCGGAGGCGACCAGCAGCGCCCCGGTCGTGATCAGGAGGGCCAGAACGCCCGCCCGCGAACGTGTGTGATTTCCGATGTGCACCGAACGACCTCCTCGACCCCAGAACCGTGATCCGATCCTGGCCGACCAAAGTCCCGAAAACCAGACGGGTGTCATGCAGGAAAGCTGCGCGATGTACGTCTGCTGGATCCCAGCGGTCTACATGCCGTTCACACGGACGACATGCGAACGGCTAGTTCAGGGCGTGTTCACGCACGAGCTGCGCCGTCCGCTGCGGCTGCTCCCAGAAGAACAGGTGGCCGGTCCCCTCCAGCAGCTCGAGCCGGGCACCCGGGATCAGCGAGGCCACGAGGTCGCCGTTGATCGCGGCGAGCAGCCTGTCGGCGGTGCCGTGGATGACGAGCGTCGGCACCGTCAGCCCGCGCAGGCGCGCGTAGGAGTCGTGGCCGACGACCGCCGCCTGCTGGGCCATCAGCAGCGCGAGGTCGGCCGGCGAGTGGCGCGCGGCCGCGACGAACTCGGCGTAGTGCGCCGGCTCGGAGGCGAACTCGCGCGAGACGACGAGCTCGAAGGCCGTCCGCAGCAGCCGGTCGAAGTCGCGCGCGAGGACGGCGGCGGTGAGCTCGCGGATGACCGCCTGGTCGGTCGGGCGCGACTGGGTGCCGCCGCAGGAGGTGCAGCCGAGCGTCAGCGAGCGCACGCGCTCGGGCTGGGCCAGCGCGAGCTCCTGGGCGATCATCCCGCCCATCGAGATGCCGAGGACGTGCGCGCGCTCGAGCTCGAGCCCGTCGAGCAGCGCGAGGGCGTCGGCGGCGAGGCTCGCGGTCGTGAGGCCGGCGCCGGCGAGCGGGGCGCTGCGGCCCGCGCCGCGGTTGTCGAAGATCAGGAGCTCGAAGTCGCGCTCGAGGTCGCTCAGCAGCGGCTCGCCCCAGTGCAGGCCGTTGGCGCCCAGGCCCTGGATGAGCAGCAGCGGCTCCCCGGCCCCGCGGCGCTCGTAGTACAGCTCGGTCCCGGCGACAGGCAGCTTGGCCACGGGCGCGAACGGTAGCGCCGCACCGGCCGGTGTCGGCGCGGGCGAGCTGGGTACGCTCGCAGGGATGACCACCCAGACCACAAAGCTGCGCACGCTTGACGATCTCGGCGATGTCCGCGGCCTGCGCGTGCTCGTCCGGGTCGACTTCAACGTCCCGCTCGTCGACGGGCTCGTCGGCGACGACACGCGCATCCGCCAGGCCCTGCCGACGATCGAGGCGCTGCGCGAGCGCGGCGCGCGCCTGCTGCTCGTCTCGCACCTCGGCCGCCCGAAGGACCGCGAGCCCGAGCTGTCGCTGCGCCCGGTCGCCGACCGCCTGGCGTCGCTGCTCGGCGCTGACGTCGCGCTCGCACCCGACCTCGACCACGTCCCCGACGGCGATCTCGTGATGCTCGAGAACATCCGCTACGAGCCCGGCGAGACCGCCAACGACCCGGCCCTCGCCGCGCGCCTCGCGGCGCTCGCCGACGCCTACGTCAACGACGCCTTCGGCTCCGCGCACCGCGCGCACGCCTCGACGGAGGGCGTCGTGCACCAGCTCGAGCGCTCGGCCGCCGGGCTGCTGCTCGAGCGCGAGGTCAGGACCTTCTCCTCGCTGCTGGGCGCGCCCGACCGCCCGCTCGTCGCGATCCTCGGCGGCGCCAAGGTGACCGACAAGATCGGCGTCATCGAGCGCTTCCTGGAGATCGCCGACGCGGTCCTGATCGGTGGCGCCATGAGCTATCCGTTCATCGCCGCCCGTGGCGAGCCGGTCGGCGACTCGCTCTGCGAGCCCGACGGCATCCCCGTCGCCGAGCGGCTGCTCGGCCAGGTCGTGCCGGACGGCAAGCTGCACCTGCCGCTGGACCTCGTCGTCGGCGACGAGCTGTCCGACGACGCCCGCATGCGGGTCATCGACTTCGGGCCGATTCCCGACGGCTGGGAGGGCCTGGATGCGGGGCCGCGCACCCGCGAGGCCTACGCGCAGCTGATCGAGGGCGCGGCGACCGTCTTCTGGAACGGCCCCGTGGGCGCCGTCGAGTTCGAGGCCTTCGCGGCCGGCACGCGCGCGATCGCCGAGGCCGTCGCGCGCACGTCGGCGGTGACCGTCGTCGGCGGCGGCGACTCGATCTCGGCCCTGCGCCGCTTCGGCCTGGAGGACCGGGTCACGCATCTGTCCACCGGCGGCGGCGCCGCCCTCGAGTTGATCGAGGGCCGCGAGCTGCCCGGCCTCGCGGCCCTGACGAGCTGATGGCGCCCGAGCCCGTACGGATCCTGCTGATCTCCGGCAGCCTGCGCAGCGGGTCGACGAACACCGCGCTGCTGCGCACGGCCCAGGCGATGACGCCCAAGAACGTCGAGACGCTGCTCTACGAGGGCATGGGCGACCTCCCCCACTTCAACCCCGACGACGACGTTGACGGCGAGCCGATCCCGCCGGCGCCCGCCGAGCTGCGGGCGATCCTCGAGCAGTGCGACGCGATCCTGTTCTGCACGCCGGAGTACGCCGGCGGGCTGCCGGGCTCGTTCAAGAACCTTCTCGACTGGACCGTCGGCGGCGGCACGCACGACATGCCGGTCGCCTGGATCAACGCCTCCCCGACCCGCGGCGACGGCGCGCACGACGCGCTGCGCAGCGTGCTGACCTACACGGGCACCGACATCGTCGAGGGCGCCTGCACGCGGATCCCGGTCGCGCGCAACGGCATCGGCGAGGACGGGCTCGTCGCCGACGCGCGCGTGCGCTCCAGCGCCGGCTGGGTCCTCGGAGCGCTCGCCGCGCACGTCCGCACCCGGCGTGGCGCGGCGGCCGTCGACGAGTTCTAGGTCGCGTGTGGCGGAGCGGCCGCCGGTCGCCGACGTGCTCGCGGCCGCCGCGGTCGCCGCGGTGCTCAGCGGCGCCCCGTCGACCGCGCACGCCCTGCTCACACGCACGAACCCCTTGGAGGCTTCGCTGGCGGCCGGGACGCTCCTGCTGCCCCACGAGCAGCGCGCGTCACGGCTGCTGCCGGCGGCCGTGGTGGCGCATGCGGCGCTGTCGCTGGGCTGGGCGGTTGTCCTAGCGGCGGCGCTGCCGCGGGGCCGGGCGGCCGTCCCGGTTGCTGCTGTCGCCGGCCTCGCGATCGCCGCGCTCGACCTCGGCGTCGTCGGGCGAAGGTTCGCGCGGATCCGCGCGCTGCCGCTGGCGCCGCAGGTGCTCGACCACGTGGCGTTTGCGGTGACTGTTGCGGTGGTGCTGGAGCGCCGGCGGCATTCGTCGTTTCGGTGACTCGGCGGCGTTGCTGAGCCCGGGCGCGTGCGAACGGCAGCGATGAGGGAACCGCGGGTTCCGGCGCTCGTGGCGTTCCTCCGGTGGTGAGCGGCGAGTTATGGGCTGTCAGCGCGAACAACTCGCCACTCACGGTTCCTTCGGCGGTGAGTGGCGAGTTGTGGGCTGTCAGCGCGAACAACTCGCCACTCACGGGTCCTCCGGCAGTGAGTGGCGAGTTATTACCCGTTGGCGCACGTAGGTCGCCAATCATTTCTGCGACGCACCCCCGCGAACGAACCCATCCCCTCATCGCCGCCGTTCGCAAGCGCTCGCGCACCGCAAGCCGCCGAGGAGACCCGGCGCCAATCCGGCCCCGGCCCCGCTACGCCGCCGGAGCCGCCACGACCGACGCGTTGATCGCGTCGAGCACCGGCAGCAGCGGGGTGAAGCACATGCGCGCGGAGAAGCCGACGACGATCACGGCGATGCCGACCGCGCGGACGCTGCCGTCGGCGCGCGGCGCGGTGTAGACGCCCGAGCCGCTGTCGCCCTCGCGGGCGCGGATGTTCGTGCAGCGCACGACGGTGCCCGACAGCAGGCTCAGCGCGCGCTCGCCCTGGCGGGCGTCGGAGCCGAGGATGCGGCCACACTGGTCGATGCCGCTCGTGCGCCCGCTGAAGCAGACGCGGCGCCCGGAGTAGGGCTTGGCCGTGCCCGCGATGCTCCACGGCGGCCGCGAGACGCCGCGGTCGACGACCGCGCTCGCCGGGCGCGTGAGCCCCTGCGGCACCGGCAGCACGAGCGCGTCGAGGGGGCGCGTGCGCTCCAGGTTGCGCACGACGCGGCCGAGCACGATGCCCTGCTGGGGCGGCCGGCGCAGCGCCGCGTTGCGCCGCTGCGTCGTGCCGTCGTTGCGCGTGCCGCCGCAGTGCGAGGCGCTGAGGCCGCCGAGCCGCCCGCCCGGCAGGGTGACCAGGAACGCCGACGAGCACAGCACCGCGCCGCGCGGCACCCGCCCGCCGGGCACGAGCGTCTGGCGGGCGAAGAGCAGCTCGCGACCGGTCGCCCAGCCGTCGAGCTCGGGCGCGGTGCCGCTGCGGCGGATCCGCAGCGCTGCGCGCCCGCGCGTGGCCACGATGTCGTGCTCGGCGCCGCCCTCGACGGGCACCGCGCGCAGCGGCGTCCAGCCGGCCGTGCGCAGGACGTCCGGGCCCTCCGCGGCGGGCCGCAGCAGCAGCGCCGCCGCGACCGTCTGGGCCTCCAGGCAGGTCGCCCCGCTGACGTCGACGGCGCTGGCCTCGGCGCCGCCGCCGCAGTGCGTGTACTCGCCGAGCTGGGTCTGCGCGCCCGCGGGCGCGGCACCCAGCAGCAGGGCGGCGGTGATCAGAAGCGTGAGATGTGAGACGCGCATGCGGCGAGCGATCGTGCCAGACCGGTTGCCCGCGCGCGCCGGTGCATGAACCCCGGCCCGACGAAAGATCTGTCTCCGGACCGATGTCAGGCCTGGTGGCGGCCGTTAGCGTGCTACCCGGTGAACGCGATCAAGCGCGCGTGGGCGTGGATCCAGTCCCATCCCGGCGCGGCCGACGCAGGCCTCGCCCTCGTCCTGCTGGGCGCCGCGCTCGTCTCGTCCAACCTCGTGTTCACGGACCTCCGGGCGCACGACCCCGAGTACAGCTCGCCGAGCTCCGCCGGGGTCGCGATCGGCCTCGCCGCCCTGATCCTCCCGCTCGCGTGGCGCCGCCGCGCGCCCGTCGCCGTGCTCGCGGCCTGCACCGCCGCGCTGCTCGTCGCTCGGCTCGGGCTCGGCTCGGCCGAGGCGTCGATCACGACGATCGCGATGTCGCTCGCCGTCTACAGCGCCGCCGCCCACGGCGGCGCCCGGCTGCGGACGTGGGTCTGCGCGATCTGCCTCGTCGCGGTCGTCGGCCTGTCCTGGCGCGACGCCGTCGACGGCACGGCCGGGATGCCGACGATGGTGCCGGTCGCGTTCTTCGCGACCGTGCTCATCAACGCTGCGCTCTTCTGCGCGATGTGGGCGCTCGGCAGCGCGCTCGGCTCGCGCCGGCGCCGCACGCGCGAGCTGCTCGAGCGCACCGTCGAGCTCGAGCACGAGCGCGAGGAGAACGCCAATCGCGCCGTCTTCGACGAGCGCGTCCGGATCGCGCGCGAGCTGCACGACGTCGTCGCCCACCACGTGAGCATGATGGGCGTCCAGGCGGGCGCCGCCCGCGTCGTCATCGCCCGCGACCCGGCCAAGGCCAAGGACGCGCTCGCGTCGATCGAGGCCTCCAGCCGCCAGGCGGTCGTCGAGCTGCACGGCCTGCTCGGCTTCCTGCGCCGGGAGGGTGACCCCGACGACCTCGCACCGCAGCCCGGCCTGGGCGAGCTCGCCGCGCTGGCGGTGAGCATGACCGGCGCGGAGCTCTCGGTCGAGGTCCACATCGAGGGCGAGCAGCGGCCGCTGGCGCCGACGGTCGACGTCTCCGCCTACCGGATCGTGCAGGAGGCGCTCACGAACACGCTCAAGCACGCCGGCCCGGCGCACGCCGACGTCTGCCTGCGCTACCGGCCCGGCGAGCTGGAGCTCGAGATCACGGATGACGGACGCGGCAACGGCGCGCCGGGCGACGGCCCGGGCGGCCTCGGCCTGATCGGCATGCGCGAGCGCGCCGGCCTGCACGGCGGCCGGCTCAGCGCCGGGCCGCTGAGCGGCGGCGGCTACGCGGTCCGGGCGACGCTGCCCACGCCCGCCGGCGCACGATGACGATCCGCGTCCTGCTGGCCGACGACCAGGCGATGGTGCGCGCCGGCTTTCGCATGATCCTCGAGTGCGAGACCGACATCGAGGTCGTCGGCGAGGCGGCCAACGGCGAGCAGGCGACCGACGCGACCCGGCGCCTGCGCCCCGACGTCGTGCTCATGGACATCCAGATGCCCGGCGAGGACGGGCTCAGCGCCACGCGGCGCATCACCGAGAGCGCCGACCTCCCCAGCCGCGTCGTCATCCTCACGACCTTCGAGCGCGACGAGTACGTCTTCGACGCCCTGCGCTCGGGCGCCAGCGGCTTCCTGCTGAAGAACGCGCCGCCCGAGGAGCTCGTCCACGCGGTGCGCGTCGTGGCCGTCGGCGACGCGCTGCTCGCGCCGTCGGTCACGCGGCGCATCATCGAGCAGTTCGCGCGCCGGCCGATCAGGCCCGAGCTCGGCGAGCAGATCGCGTCGCTGACCGCGCGCGAGCGCGAGGTGCTCGTCTTCCTCGCCCGCGGCAAGAGCAACGCCGAGCTGGCCGCCGACCTGTTCGTCACCGAGGGCACGATCAAGACCCACGTCTCCAGCGTGCTGTCCAAGCTCGGGCTGCGCGATCGCGTCCAGGCCGTCGTGCTGGCCTACGAGAGCGGCCTCGTGACGCCCGGCACGTAGGCGCGCCTCTGTCGTTCGACAGAGGCGCCGGCGCCGGAAGATCGGCGTCAGGGAGGGGCACGGACGGGCCGTGCGGGCGATGACGCCGGCGGCCGGCGCTCAGAGACTGGCCTCAGGCAATGTCGCACCGACCTGAGGAGCAAGCGATGACCACCCCGTCCACCGTCCTGAAGATGTTGTGCCCACCCGTTGCGGTCGTCGCGCTCTGCGCCGTCGCGGCGACCGGATGCGGCGGCGTCGAGGAGGCGCCGGCCGCCGCCCTGGCACCCGAGCCGGCGATGCAGCAGCTCGAGCGGATCGTCCACGAGCGCGTCGACAGCGGCGCCAGCAAGGGCATCGTCGCCGGGATGCTCTTCCCGGACGGCAGCACGCGGGTCATTGCCTACGGCGATGGCGGTCATGGCCGGCTGGTCGATCGCGAGACCGTGTTCGAGATCGGCTCGATCACGAAGACGTTCACCGGCACGCTGCTGGCGCAGGCCGTGCGCAACGGCGAGGTGAAGCTCGACCAGCCCGTCGCGAGCCTGCTGCCCGCCGCGGTGACGGTGCCCGCGCGCGGCGGGAAGCAGATCACGCTGGAGCAGCTCGCCACGCACAGCTCCGGGCTCCCGCGCGAGCCGATCTACGCCGCCGGCGGCGTCGCCGGCACCGCCCGCTACACCGTCGGCGACCTGTACCGCTTCCTCGGCGGCCACGTGCTGACGAGCGACCCGGGCGAGCCCTACGAGTACTCGAACCTCGGCGTCGGCCTGCTCGGGCACGCGCTCGCGCGCCGTGCCGGCCGCAGCTACGAGGAGCTCGTCCGCGAGCGCATCACCGCGCCGCTGGGCATGCGCAGTACCGCGATCGTCCCGACCGCGCGGATGGCCCGCCACCTCGCCACCGGCTCCGACGCGCAGGGCGCCACGCCGGCGTGGAATTCGCCGACGCTGGCCGGCGGCGGTTCCGTGCGCTCGACGATCGGCGACATGCTGCGCTTCGCGGCCGCCAACCTCGACGGCGGCGGCGACACGCTGCGCCGGGCGATGGCGACGGCGCGCGAGCCGCACACGATGCATCGCGTCGGCCTGACCTGGGAGCTCGCCGACCACGGGATCGTGTGGAAGAACGGCGGCACCTGGGGACAGACGAGCTTCCTCGGCCTGGACCCCAAGCGCCGCACGGCCGTCGTCGTGCTCAGCAACTCGCACGCGAGCGTCGACGACATCGGCTTCCACGCCCTCGACCGGGCGCGGCCGCTGACCCCCGCGCGCCGCGAGATCCGCGTCGCGCCCGCGCTGCTGGACGCCTACACCGGCACCTACGCCGTCGACGGCGCGGCCGTGACGGTCACGCGCACCGCCCGCGGGCTGAGCGTCGCCATCCCCGACCAGCGCGCAGCGCGGCTGTATCCGGAGACCAGGACGGGCTTCCGCGCGCGCCACGACGACGTACGCGTCGACTTCCAGCGCTCCGGGAGCGGCGCCGTGATCGGCGCCGTCGTGCAGACCAGCGCGCAGAAGTTCACGGCGGCGAAGGTCGGGGGGCGGTCATGATCGCCGCCGGCTCGCTGCTCGGCGGCCTCGTCGCCGCGATCGCACTCGTCGCCCTGCCGTTCGCCGGCGCCGACGAGCACGCGATCACCGCCGCCGTCCTGCTCGGCTTCGCCTTCGGCTGGCTGCTGCTGGCGCTGCTGTCGGCCCGCTTCGGCGACCGGCCCCAGCGCTGGGCCGCGGTCCCCGCGGCCGCGATGGGGCTCGCCGGCCTCGGCCTGCTCGTCCTGGCCCCCGGCGCCGCCACGCTCGACGCGCTCGGGTGGGTCTGGCCGGCGCCGCTGCTCGCGCTCGTCGTCTGGATGACGCTGCAGGTGCGCCGCCAGCCGCGCAGCCGCACCCGGCCGCTCGTGCTCTATCCGCTGTTCGCCGTCCTGGCGCTCGTGGCCGTCGGCGGGGCCTTCGAGACGGTGGCCGACTCGACCGACCGCGCCACCGCGGCCGTCGCGGGCGACCGGCTCGTCGACGTCGGTTCACACCGGCTGCACATCCGTTGCACCGGAACCGGCAGCCCGACCGTCGTGCTCGAGCCGGGGCTGGGCGAGTCCGCGAAGGCGATGTCGCGCTGGATCGGCCCCGACGTGGCCCGCACGACGCGGGTCTGCGTCTATGACCAGGCGGGGCACGGCGCCAGCGAGGCGGCGCCCGGCAATCACGCCGACGCGGCCCGCGACCTGCACGTCCTGCTGGAGCGGGCCGGCGTCGGCGGTCCCTACGTCGTCGCCGGGCACTCGCTCGGCGGGATGGTCGCCCTCACGTTCGCGGGCCGCTACCCGCGCCAGGTCGCCGGCGTCGTCCTGCTCGACTCGATGCACCCGAAGCAGACCAGCTCGCTGGACGGGATGGACTCCGTCCTGGCGCTCGTGCCGTCGCTCGCGCGGACCGGGCTGGCGCGGCTGTTCTTCGACCCCAAGGAGGGCAACCCGGCCGGCCAGGCGCAGCAGTTCGTCCGCGACGTCGCGCAGATGCCGGCCGAGCTGTCGCGGGCGGCCGCGGTCACGAGCCTCGGGCGCCGGCCGCTGGCCGTCGTCACCGCCGGCAGGGACCGTCAGCCGGGCTGGCTCGAGCACCAGGATCAGCTCGCCCGGCTCTCGACCGACAGCGTGCACCGGATCGTCCCCGGCTCGACGCACACGTCGCTCATCGACGACCGCGCAGACGCCGCGGCGTCGGGTCGCGCGATCGCCGAGGTCGTGAGGGCCGTGCGCTCAGCCCGGCCGCTGCGCTAGCAGGCTCGCCACGCCGCGGGGGCCCACCACGCCCTCGCGGTAGCGGCGCACGCGCAGGCTCGGGAAGGCGTGCAGCAGCTCGTTGGCCCCCAGGACGTAGTCGGGGTTGATGCGCTTGCCGAGCTCCTCGAGGTGCGCGGGGCCGAACGTCTCGAAGACCAGCCAGCCGCCCGGGCGCAGCGCCGCCTCCAGCGCGCCGAAGAGGTCGCGCTGGAGGTAGTTGAAGTTCAGGACGACGTCGTAGGCGCCGGCGGCCGGGGGCTCGTGCTCGAGGTCGACGACGCGGGGATGCACGCCGGGCGCGCGCTCGGGCGCGGCGGCGCGCAACGCGTCGATCGTGGTGTCCGAGATGTCGACCGCCTCGACCTCGAAGCCCAGCCGCGCGAGCGCGAGCGCGTTGCGCCCGTCGCCGCAGGCGACGTCGAGCGCCCGCCCGCCGCTCCCCAGCAACGGCAGGTGCTCGACGAGCCAGTCCGCCGGCGCGTCGGGGAACGGCTCGAAGTCCGCGCCCGACCGTCGCTCGTTCCAGCGCTCGCGCGCCCCGCTCGCCATGACCGCCACGGTAACGCGCTCATGGCCTGCGCCCGCGTCGGGTAGGCCGTTTTGCAGCAGCGAGATCCCGACGAGAGGAGAGACCGATGGACGAGCGCACAGAGGATCCGCGGGAGTTCCGCGGCGGAGTTCGCGAGCCCGAGGACGCCAAGGGCGACTGGGCCAGCAACGAGGGCGTCGTCCCGCGCGAGATGCTCGACGACCCCGGGCCCCAGCAGGACGCCGACGAGCAGACCCTGAAGGACGATGTCCAGGGCGAGGTCACGGGCGAGCCGAAGGACGACATCCAGATCGACAAGTCCTCGGGCGATCAGGCCGACGCGACGACCGTCGACAACAGCACCGAGACGGACACCGCCCACACGGACCCCGCGACCGTCGTCGCGGACACCGGGCAGGGCAAGGCTTGACCACTCCTCAGTTGAGGCGCGCGCGGAGCGCCCGCAGCTCCGCGCCCAGCGCCTCGGCGGTGCCCCGGTCCTCGACCGGCAGCTCGAGGCGCATCTCGGCCGCGCGGATCGCGCGGCCGATGTCGTTGCGGCGCGTGTAGGACCCGACGAGGTTGTTGAGCATCCGCAGCGCCGTCTCGTGCGGACCCCAGGGGCGCACGTACTCGGCCTCGCTCTCGTGGACGTCCAGCGGCGCGCCGCCCTCGTACGGATCGAGCAGCAGCGGCGGTGCCGCCTCGAAGCTGCCCACGACGTAGTGGCCCGGCAGGCCGACGCCCGCGAGCGTCAGCCCGGCGCGGCGGGCGACCTCGACGTAGACGACGGACAGCACGATCGGCAGCCCCGCGCGGCGCTCGAGGACGATGTCGAGCATCGAGTTGGCGGGGTCGTCGTAGGCGTCGCGCTCGCCGGCGAAGCCGTGGCGGCGGCCGAGGACCTCGACGAGCGCCTCGACGGGACCGCCCGCCTGCAGCGCGACCTCCTCCCCCAGCTCGTCCAGCGTCGCCAGCGCCGCGGCGGCGTCGACCTCGCGGAACTCGGCCGCCAGCGCCAGCGCGAGCTCGTCCAGCGGCGGGTCGTGGCGAGCGGCGATCACGGCGAACGGCGGTGGCTGCATCGCTGCATTGTCGCGGCGAATGCCATCATTGGTCGCATGGCGAAGATCCGAACCGACGAGGCCGACGGGCTCACCGTGCACGACGTCATGCACGCGAAGCTCAGCACGCTGCCCGCGACCGCCACGATCGGCGACGTCCGCGACTACTTCGCGGCGAGCACGAGCCGGCGCGTGGCCTACGTCGCCGACGACGACGGCGGCTACGTCGGCGCGCTGACCCCCGCCCAGGTGAGCGACGGAGACGCCGCGAGCCCCGCGGCCACGGTCGCGGTCGCCGAGCCCACGGTCGCGCCCGGCGCGCCCGCGGCGACCGGCCGCGACATCGCGCTGCAGACCGACACCCGCCGCGTGCCCGTCGTGGACGGCGGCCGCCTCGTCGGCGTCGTCGCCGTCACCGGCGACCTGCAGAACTTCTGCGGCACCGGCTGAGGCCGGCGCCCCGCCGCGTCCCCGGGCTGGGTCAGTCGTTGAGCTGCTGCGTCTTGAGCGCGGCGCGCGTCGCCGGGTGGTCGCGGCCCAGCAGGCGCATGCTGTCGTCGACGACACGCTGCTGCAGCTCGGCGGCGTCCTGCGTCCGGCCCGCCGCCCGGTAGCCGGAGGCGAGCGAGACCCGCGCCTGGAGCGTCTCGAGGTCGTCGGCGCCGTTGATGCGCTCGGCGTCCTCGACGATCCGCTCCTCGACCGCGACGGCCTCGTCGCGGCGATCGGCGTTCCAGTAGGCCGAGGCGAGGTTCGCGAGGGCGTCGAGCGTGTCGGGGTCGTCGGGCTCGAGCACGCGCTCGCGGTCGGCGACGACCTGGCGCTGCACCCGGATCGCGTCGTCCCTGCGACCGCTCGTCGAGTAGGAGAAGGCGAGGTTCGAGCGCGCCGTCAGCGTCGCGAGATGGTCCTCGCCGAGCAGCCGCTCGGCCTGGTCGAGGACCTCCTCCTCGATCTCGATCGCCTCGTCGATGCGGCCCGCGGTCCAGTAGGACGACGCGAGGTTCGCGCGCGCCGTCAGGGCCTCGGGATGCTCGGCGCCGAGGACGCGGGCGGAGTCCTCGACGAGCTTCTCCTCCAGCTCGATCGCGATGTCGTGCTGGCCGGCCTTCCAGTAGGTCATGGCGAGGTCCGCGCGGGCGCGCAGCGTTCCGGGGTGATCGTCACCGCGCAGCCGCTGGCTGTTCTCCAGGATGCGCGTCTGGTCGTCGAGGATCGCCTGCGTCTCCTCGTCGATCGTGCGCTCCTGCGGCTCGGGTGCCGGCTGCTCCTGCTGCTCCTGCTCGCTCATGGCGCCAAGGCTAGTACAACGGGTCCCGCGCCCCCGGGGTTGGCGCGGCGGCGCCCTAGACCGTGAGCTCGCGCTCGCGCGCCTGGTCCTGCGCGACGGCGAACTCGCTGCAGCAGTCCATCAGCGGGCCCGCGAAATCGCGCAGGCGCTCGATCCGCGCGCGCTCCTCGGGGGCCTGGTAGCTGTCGATGTCGCGCTCGGCGACGTAGGTGCCGGAGATCTCGCAGAGCATGCGGACCTGCTCGCGCGTGACCGTGAGCGGGACGTGCTCCTCGTAGTCGCGGGTGGACTCGAGCATGTCGTCGAGCACCATCAGCGCGCGCAGCGCGAGGATGGTGTCGGTCTCCTGCAGCTCGGCGCGCGAGAGGGCGTCGCGGCGCCAGCCGAGCGCATCGCGGAGCGCGTCGACGTCGGGGCGGGCGGCGATCGTGTCGCACACGACGGTGCGACCGTCAGGGCCGATCCTGTAGCTGCGTTCCACGAACGAGGTCATACCCATGCCACCAGTATCGGCAATCGTACGGCCGGACCTTATGGACGCGGGTCCGTAATTCGGCGTCTCGGCTTCGCCCGGCGTCATCACGCGGACACCTCCGCGCAGGCGCCGGCGATCGCCGCGGCGAACGCGTCGACCTCGTCGGGCGTCGTGTCCCAGGAGCACATCCAGCGCACCTCGCCGGTCTGCGCGTCCCACTCGTAGAAGCGCCAGTCGCGCTGCAGCTCGGCCGTCGCGGCGCGCGGGAGGATCGCGAAGACGCCGTTGGCCTGGACGGGCTGCGTGACCTGCACGCCGGGGACGTCGATGACCGCCGCCGCGAGGCGCTCGGCCATCGCGTTGGCGTGCGCGGCGCTGCGCAGCCAGAGATCGCCCTCCAGCAGCGCGACGAACTGCGCGGCGAGGAAGCGCCCCTTGGACGCGAGCTGGAGCGTCTGCTTGCGCAGGTAGGCGAAGCCGTCGTCCAGGCCGGGCGTCAGGAAGACGACCGCCTCGCCGAGCAGCAGCCCGTTCTTCGTCCCGCCGAAGGAGACGACGTCGACGCCGGCGTCGGTCGTGATCGCGCGCAGCGGGACGTCGAGCGCGGCCGCGGCGTTCGCCAGGCGCGCCCCGTCGACGTGCAGCAGCAGGCCGTGCTCGTGGGCGCTGTCCGCCAGCGCGCGCAGTTCGCCGGGGCTGTAGCGCGTGCCCAGCTCGGTGCTCTGCGTGACGCTGACGACGCGTGGCTGGACGGCGTGCTCGTCGCCGGCGCGGCTCAGCTGCGAGACGACGCCGGCGGGCGTGAGCTTGCCGTCCGGGGCCGGCAGCGCGTGCAGCTTGACCCCGGCGATCCGCTCCGGGGCGCCGCCCTCGTCGACGTTGACGTGCGCGCCCGCGGCGCAGATGACCGATTCCCAGGGGCGGCACAGCGCCCGGAAGGACAGGACGTTGGCGGCGCTGCCGTTGAAGACGAGGTGCGAGCTGGCCTGCTCGCCGAAGTGCGCGCGCAGGAGCTCTTCGGCGCGGGCCGTCCAGGGGTCGGCGCCGTAGGAGACGGCGTGCTCCTCGTTGGCGGCCGCGACCGCCGCGAGCACCTCGGGATGCGCTCCCGCGTAGTTGTCGGATGCAAAGCCCTTCACAGCACGCAGCGTAGAGCCCGCGACGCCCGGCTGGACGGCGCGGGCGGCTTCGATCATCCGTCCAATCGCCTCAAGAACCGGTGTGATGCGGGTTATAGGCAGCCGAAGAGGGAGATGTGCGGATCCCATCATTGCCCTCCGGCGGACACGTCCGCCTGGCGACGCGTCGACCCTCCTCGACCGTGGCCATCGACATCGGTCCCGACGCCATCGTGGTCGTGCAGTCCACGGGCACCGAGCGCGCACGCGTGCGTCGCGCCATCGTCCACCCGCTGCCCGTCGGCCTCGTCGTCGACGGCGAGGTCGTCGACGTCGAGAACCTCGCCTTCCAGCTGCGCAAGCTCTTCACCGAGCACAAGCTCGGGCGCGACGTCCGCGTCGGCCTCGCGCACCCGCGGCTCATGGTCCGCATGGTCGAGCTGCCCGCGACGCTCAGCGGCCAGGACCTCGACGGCGCGGTCCGCCACCTCGCGGGCGATCTGCTGCCCGTGGGCCTCGATCAGCTCGTCGTCGACTACCGCCGCGTCGGTCGCGCACCGGCCGAGGTCGGCGGCCAGCAGCGGATCCTCATGGCCGCCGCGCGCGTGGACGGCATCGACCGCCTCATGCGCGCCCTCGACGGCGCCGGGCTGCGCGCCCAGCGCATCCAGCTCTCCGGCCTGGCGCTGCTGTCGGCGCTCGACCACCCGCCCGTCGGCGACGACGCGATCCTCTACGTCCAGGCCGGCGCCCTCACGAACGTCGTCATCACCGAGCAGGGCGAGCCGCTGCTCGTCCGCGCGGCCTCGGCCGGCAGCGAGGCGATCGCCGCCGCGCTCGCCGAGCGCGCGGGGATCACCCACGCGGCCGCCCGCGAGCGGGTCGCCGCCGTCGGCGTCGGCCCGTCCGGCACGGGCCCCACCCCGTCGGACCCCAACGACGTCGACGCGATCGCCGCGATGGGGGTCCGCGAGGGCCTGCGCCGCGTCGTCGCCGAGATCCAGTCCTCGCGCGGGTTCTACTCCGCCCGCCCGGACGCGCGCCCGATCGGCGCCGTCGTCCTGACCGGGACGATGACCGCCTGGCCCGGCGTCGTCGAGGCCCTGACCCGCGAGCTGCACCTGCCGGTCCTGCCGGCCGGGCGCGACGCCTGGCCCGACCTCGACGGGGTCACCGTCTCCCCCGAGCGCCTGGACATCGCCATCGGGCTCGCCCGTGCCGGCGACGACGAGCGCCCCGACCTGCGCCCGGTGCGCGCCGCACGCCAGCGCGAGGTCTCGAGCGGATCGGGTCGCGTCGCGCAGGTCGCCTGCGGCATGGTCGCGCTGCTCGCCGCCGCCGTCGTCTACCTCGTGGTCGTCTCAAACCAGGTCAGCTCCGGGCGCGAGCAGCTCGGCACGCTGTCGACGCAGCTCGTCCGCAGCGAGCAGCAGGCGGCCGACCTCAAGCCCTACGCCGACTTCGCGGCCGCGACCACGACGCGCCGCACCGCGATCACGTCGGTCGCCAAGACCCGCTTCAAGTGGGACCGCACGCTGACCGAGCTCGCCCGCGTCGCCCCCGACGGCGTCTGGCTGACGTCGGTCAAGGGCACGCTCTCCCCCTCCACGCAGGTCGAGGGCGGCGCCACCGGCGGGACCACCGGGCTGCGCGCGGCCCTCACCTCGCCGGCGCTGGAGCTCTCCGGATGCGCCGCGGCGGAGAGCAGCGTCCCGGCCTACATCGATCGCCTGCAGCTGCTGACCGGCGTCACCGACGTCGGCTTCAACCGCAGCGAGCGGCTCGAGAAGAAGTCCACGGCCGCCGCGGCCGCGGGCAGCGGCGACTGCCGCGGCAACGATGCCAAGGCCGCCAAGTTCGAGCTCGTCACGTACTTCAAGCAGCTGCCCGCGCAGATCGCGGCGGCGGCGACGACGCCGGGGGCGCCCGCCGTCGCCCCGTCGGCCGCCGTCACGCCGGGGGCGCCGACGGCGCCCGCCACCCAGACCGCCGCAGCGACCACCGGAGGCTCACGATGACGTCGAACGAGCGAAGCACCGTGCTGCTCGTCGCGGTCGCCGGGGTCGCGATCCTCGCGGCCCTGTGGTTCCTGGCCATCGGCCCCAAGCGCAGCGACAGCTCCGAGGTGCGCACCAACGTCGCATCCCAGCAGCAGCGCCTGAGCGCCGCGCAGTCCCAGCTCGCCGGCTACCAGAGCGCCCGCAAGCAGTTCCCGGGCATGCTCGCGGAGCTGAAGACGCTCGACAAGGCGGTCCCGGCGCGGGCGGCGATCTCGTCGCTCCTGCGCCAGGTCCAGCGCCGCGCCAAGGTCCGCGACAGCGTGCTGCGGCTCGTCGCCCTGAAGGCGGCCGCCGCCGTCCCGGCCGCAACGGGCGCCGTCCCGACCGCGCCCGTGTCGCCGGGCGCGACCGTCGGCCCCGACGGCCTGTCGGCGCTGCCCTTCACGTTCGAGTTCACCGGCCGCTACTTCGACCTGCGCGACATCCTGAAGGTCGTCCGGCGCTCGGTCAGCGTCCGCTCCGGAGACCTCAAGGTCGCCGGGCGCCTGCTGACGATCGACGGCCTGACGTTCACCCCGACCGAAGCCGGCTCCGACCTGACCAAGGCGGTCGTCAACGCCACCGCCTACATCGCCCCTGACGGGGCCGCGACGCCGCAACCGCCGGCCGCCACGACCACGGGAGGGTCATGATGCTTCGCAACCTGGTGCACGAGATCGTCCGCCGCCGCCTGTGGCCGATCCCCGTCCTGGCGCTGCTCGTCGCGGTCGCCGCGCCGGTCCTGTTCTTGAAGTCCGCGCCCGCGGGCGCGCCCGCCGCGCAGACCGCGGCGCCGGTTCCCGCGACCGCCGGGGAGCTGCCCGCCCGCGCCCAGCGCCTGCTGGCCGCGACCGGCAACGGCGCCTCCCGCGGCGGCGCCACCGGCCCCCGCCGCGACCCCTTCAAGGCGCCCTCGTCGCACGCGGCGTCCAAGGCCGGCGCGTCGGGCTCCGGCGCCGCCGCGAAGACCACGACCTCCGGCTCCGGCGGCTCGGGCTCCTCGGCGGCGACGGGCACGGACCCGGTCCCGGTCGTCATCCAGAACGCCGACGGCACGCCGCTCACGACCACGACGACGCCCGCCACCACGACCCCCGGCACGAATCCGAGCACGAGCACGCCTGCGCTGACCGCCGCCAACGCCGCGGTCGACATCCGCTTCGCCGAGCGCGCCGGCGGCGCGGTCCACCGCGCGATCCCGCGCCTGCAGACCTACTTCGTCCACGGCAAGCTCGCCGCGGTCTTCGTCAAGTACTCGCCGAGCCGCGGCAAGGCCGTCTTCGCGATCTCCCCCAACGTGCTGGTGTCCGGCCCGGTCAAGTGCCGGCGCATCGAGGGCGTCTGCCGCTACGTCGACATCCCCTCGGGCTCCTACGCCCGGCTGACCATGCTCACGCCCGACCGGATCGTCGTGCACCGCCGGCTGGACGTCGTGAAGATCCACCGCGGGAGCACGGGCACCACCACGGCGGCGGTCGCCGCCGAGTCGCGCGGGAAGAACGAGTGCCTGCTGAGCAAGCTGCGGGGCCTCAGGCCCGGCGGCGCAGCGATCGACCGCGACGCCTGCGAGCGATAGGCCCTCCATGCTCGGCTGCGCCCCGACGCGCATGCGCTCCGGCGAGGACGGGATGACGATCATCGAGGTGCTGGTCGCGATGGTCATCCTGCTCGTCGGCGTGCTGGGCACCGTCACGCTCGTCCAGACCGGGCTGCTCAGCACGAGCAAGACGACCGCTCGCGAGCAGGGCACGAACCTCGCCCGCGACCTCGTCGAGCGCACCCGCCAGGCCGACTACACGAGCATGACGATGGGCCTGGCCCCGGCGACGCTGCGCGCGAGCCTGCCGAGCACCGACAGCCTGTCCGCGCTCTCGGGCTCGACGTTCACGGCCACGCGCCGCGGCGTCGTCTACAGCGTGACCGTCTTCGCCTGCTCGATCGACGACCCGACCGACGGCGCCGGCCTCGGCGACACGAGCTTCTGCGCGGTCCCGACGGGAACGCCCTCGCCCGGTCCGCCGCCGGCGCCCGTGGCGGCCACGGGCCCCAACGTGCTCGGCCTGTCGGTGGCGCTCGGCGGCACCCTCCTGCAGACCGTCTGCAACGCGCTCGGCTCCAGCAGCGCGCTGTTCACGTCGCTGATGTCGCTCGTCAGCAGCGTCGTCCCGCTCAGCGTCTGCCCGACGGGCACGGGCCCCGGCAGCGGCCTGCCGGTCGACAACCACGCCGACGACCTGCGCCGCGTGCGGATCGACGTCAGCTGGAACCGCAACGGCGCCGGCAGCGTCAGCCAGACCACCCTGCTCACCAACCCGCTCCAGAACTGATGCCCGCCACCCCACATCGGCTGCGCGGCGAGGACGGCTTCACGCTCGTCGAGCTGCTCGTCGCGATGGCGATCTGCGTGATCGTGCTGCTCGCCACGCTGCAGAGCCTCGACGCCTTCACGTCCAACGCGACCGAGCAGACGCGCGTCACCGACGCCAACGACCAGGTCCGCACCGCGATGGACCGCACGGTCGCCGACCTGCGCGGCGCGTCCTCGATCCTGCGGGCCTCGGCGACCGACCTCGTCTACGCGGTCCCCGAGACCGCGACCACCAACCGCATCGAGCGCCTGTGCGTCGCGACCGACCTCTACGCGAGCTCGTCGATCACGAGCGGCACGCCGGCCGCGCCGGGTGCGGCCTGCAACACCGCCACCAAGCTGGCGATCCTGAAGTCGACGACGAGCACCGCGTTCACCTACGACGGCGCGGCGTCCTCGGCGACGCCCGCGACCGTGAAGAACGTCGGCCTGACCTTCAGCCTCGACGCCGCCGTCACCGGCAAGACGCGCACGAGCACCCTCAAGGCCAGCGCCGCGCGGCGCTCGGCCGGCACGCTGCCGATCACCGACGCCGACCTGAACACCGTGTGCAACGGCTCGGGAGCGCTCCTGAGCCTGAGCGCCGGGCTCGGGAGCCTCGGGACGCTGAACGTGACGTACACGACCGCCGGTGGGCTCTATCTCGGGGCGAGCGCGAACACGACGCCGGTGCAGATCGCCGCGGGCGTCACGACCGTCCTCGCGAAGGTGACCGACGCCCTCGGCGTCACCAACACGATCAGCAAGGACGTCACGTGCGCGACCTGACCAGCCGCATGCGACGCGACGAGTGCGGCGCGGCGCTGATCACGGCGCTGCTCGCCACGGTGGTCATGCTGGCGCTCGGCCTGGCGCTGCTGTCGATCGTCGACACCCAGGCCGGCGTCTCCGCATCCGAGCGCACGCGCGACCGCGGCTTCAACCTCGCCGAGAGCGTGCTCAACAGCGAGGCGTTCGCGCTCGGGCGCAACTGGCCCGCGACGGCGCCGGCCGGCGACCCGACGTGCTCGCTCGCCGGCGCCGGCTTCGGCGACACGCTCTGGTCGACGGCGGCGACCACTGCCGCGGCGGCGCGACTGCGGACGAACCTCAACTCGAGCTACACGGACACGGTCTACACCGGCGCGACCTGGCAGGTGAACCTCTGCGACGACTCGGCCGGCTCGGCGGTCTGGAGCACCGGCGTCCTGTCCAACAAGGCCTGGGATCAGAACAACAACAAGAAGATCTGGGTCCGCGCGCAGTCGATCGTCGACGGCGAGACGCGCGTGCTCGTCGGCCTCGTGTCCGTCCGCGAGACGCCGGTGCTCGCGTCGAAGTACGGGCTCGTCTCGGGCGGCCTGACCGACGACCTCGGGGCGACGATCAACACCATCACCTCCAACGCGCTCGGCGGCGTCCTCGGTGGCCTGCTCGGCATCGCACCGACCGTCGCGCCCGACCCTGCGATCGCCGCCGCGTCGCCGCCGACGTCCGGTGTCACCGGGCTGCGCTGCGGCCTGACCGACATCCAGCTGATCCCGGCGTCGACCTGCGTCGCCGGCACGATCGGCGCGCTCGGCGCGCTGCCCGTCGTCTCGACGCTGCTGACCGGCGGCACCCTCGACCAGTTCCCGACGACCACGGCCGCCACGGCCTCGAACATCGCCCAGCTGCGCGCGCAGGCCGTCGCCTCCGGGACGTACACCGCGCAGTCGCTCGGCGGCGCGACCGCGGCGACGACCCAGGCCTGCCAGCTCACCGGGACGCCGTCGGCGAACACGATCGTCTTCATCGAAGCGGTCGGCGCCTCGGGCGACCAGTACTGCGTGCTCAGCGTCGGCGCCGCCGTCCAGTACAAGGCGCTGATCATCGGCAGCGGCCGGGTCGTCATCCGCGGTAACGGGTCGACCACGAACCTGACGACCGCCCCCAACGTCAACGTCTTCAAGGGCGTCGTCTACGCGCTGAACCTGCAGCGGCTGGCGGTCGCCGACGGCGGCCGCGGGCTCGGCGACGCCGCGACGCCCGGGCGCGAGGTCGTGCGCATCGAGAACGGCGCCCACGTCAAGGGCGCCGTCAACGCCGACGGCAAGAGCGCGAAGGTCAGCATCATCCCGCCGGCGCCGCCGGCGCTCAACATGGCCCAGCTGCGCACCGCCGTCTGCACGCCGCTGCCGCTGGTCCAGGAGCTGCTGTGCTTCACGCTCGGGACCGTCGGCGACCTGCTCAGCTCGCTGGGGCTCGGCATCCTGACGAACCTCGTCAACGGCATCCTCGCGCAGGTCAGTCCGACGCGCGCGAACTACGGCTCGGCGATCGTGTCCGACGTCGCGGCGATCAACGCGCTCACGGCCTACGGCGCCTCCGGCGTCACCCCCGGCACGTTCAAGGACCTGCAGCCGCGTTAGGGAGCAGCGGCCGCAGCTCAGCGAGCATGAGCGCGGGCTGCTCGAAGACGTCGCCCCAGGTGTAGCGGCGGAACTCGTCGCCGCGGGCGCGCGCCTCGCGCTCGCGCAGGCGGTCCTGCTCCCACGCGTGGCGCGAGTTGTGAAAGCGGTAGCTGTCGAGCTCGACGGTCAGGCGATGCCGAGGCCAGCGGCAGTCGACGCGCTTGCTCCCGGCGGGCCTGTTGGTCGTCGGCAGCTCGAGCCCGGCCTCGCGCAGGAGCGCCAGGAAGCGGCGCTCGAGCGCGCTCAGCGTGACGTGGGCATCGCCGCGCATGATCGTGCGCAGCTTTGCCGCGCCGGGCGTCGTAGGCCGCCGGGCGAGCACGGCCTCCACCTGACGCGGGGTCGTGCGGTACAGGACGCCGGCCTCGTGGCAGGCGCGCGCGAGGTCGTCGAGCGCGAGCGTCGTGGCGAGGTCGGCGAGCGTGCGGGCGACGGTGGTGACGGGCACGCCACGCCAGACCGTCGCCTCGCGCCGGTCGATGCGCCGCGAGCGGTGCGTGCGCACGCCGTCGATCCGCCGCTCGGTGGGCGCGAGCACCTCCGGCGCCGGCGGCGCTCCCTTCAGGAGCCCGAGCAGGAACGCCGCGGCGCGGCCGCACAGCAGCGCGCCCGGGCCGCACGCGCGGACCGCCGCGAGGTAGCGCGCCTCGACGCTCGGCGCCCTGTGACCCACGCGGTAGACGCCGCGGTGCTCGCGCAGCAGCGCGCCCGAACACAGGCGTCGCTTGATCTCACCGACCGAGATACCCGCCGCGAGCAGCTCGGCCTTCGTCACCACGCCGTGCGCCGCGCCGGCGATCCGCGCGAGCTCCTGCTCCACCGTCCTGTTCTGAGGTCGCATAACGACCTTTAGGCAGGACGGCACCCGGATTCGCCCCCCTGCCACAGCGCCCGGTGATCCGAAACGCCGCCCGCGCCGATCTACCCCATATGCGATCTGCCCTCATAGCCGCCGTCAGCGCCGCGCTCCTCGCCGGCTGCGGAGACGACAGCGACGCCCCGGCCGCCCAAGCCCCCACCACCAAGATCGCGATCAAGGCGTTCAAGTACGCCCCCACGCCCGCCACCGTGAAGGCCGGCACGACGATCGCGATCTCCAACGCCGACAGCGCGCCGCACACGCTCACCGACCGCGCCACCACGCGCGCCTTCGACAGCGGCACGATCAAGGGCGCGGCGACGGGCTCGGTCCGCTTCTCCAAGCCCGGGACCTACGCCTACTTCTGCGAGTTTCACCCCTATATGCGGGGTTCGGTCACCGTCACGGGCTGAATTCGGTTTGGGACCGCGCCGCCGTGGGCACACAGCGCGGCGACACGCGGGGCGGTGGTACCTCTACGCCGCCTCGCGTAGTGCTTCCAGCTCGCGCAGCCCGGCGAGCCGCTCGAGCGCCTTCTCCTCGAGCTTGCGCGTCTCGGGCTGCGTGATGCCGAGCCGGCGGCTCGTCTCGCGCAGGCCGACGGGGCCGTCGGCGCCGTCGACGCCGTAGCGCAGCTGGACGACCTTGCGCTCCTCGTCGGGCAGCTCGTCGAGCGCGCGGCGGATGGCCTCGTCGCGCAGCGCGACCTCGACCTCCTCGGCGGGTCCGGCGCGCTCGTCGCCGAGCAGCTCGCCGAGCGCGGTCTCGCCGTCGTCGCCGACCGGGCGGTCGAGGCTCGTGACCGTGCGGGCGATGTCGCCCATCATCTCGACCTGGGCGAGCTCGAGCTCGGCCTCCTCGGCGATCTCCTCGTTCGTCGGCTCGCGCCCGAGCTTCGTCGACAGCGCGCGCCGCGTGCGGGCGATCTTGCGCTCGCGCTGGGCGATGTTCGTCGGGACGCGGATCGTCCGCGCCTTGTTCTCGATGCCGCGCTGGATCGCCTGGCGGATCCAGTAGGTCGCGTAGGTCGAGAACTTGAAGCCGCGGCGCCAGTCGAACTTCTCGCTGGCGCGGATGAGGCCGAAGATGCCCTCCTGGATGAGGTCCAGCAGCGGCAACTCGTTCTGCGGGTACTTCTTGGCGATCGAGACGACGAGCGCGAGGTTGGAGTTGATCATCCGCTCCTTCGCGGCGGCGTCGCCGGCCTCGATGCGCTTGGCGAGCTCGACCTCCTCGGCGGCCGTCAGCAGCGGGTGGCGGCGGATCTCGTTGAGGAACAGGCCGAGGGCGTCGGTCGTGTTGTGCGCGAGGCTGCCGTTGCCGTAGTCGGTCGGCGCGACGCCGGTGCGGCCGCAGTCGTCGGAGACGTCGATGCCGCGGGCCTCGACCGCGGAGTGCAGCTCGGGCAGGTCGTCGTCGTCGACCTCGAGTCGGCGGGCGAGCGTGTCGAGCTCGGAGAGGTTGATGCAGCCGTTCTCCTCACCGCGCTCGAGGAGCGTGGCAAGCGGTGCGGGCGGGTTGTCGAGATCGAGTTCCATGGTGTCCGTGCGGAGTACCCAGTCGTGGCCGGGGTTCAACGACGAGGGTATCGCGCCGGGGTCGCGGGCCCGGCCGCGTTCAGTGCGGGCGGTTGCGCTTGCGCTGCTGGCGCGCGGCCTTCGCCTTGGCCTTGCGCTTGCGCTCCAGGCGCTCGCGCTCGTGCGCGGAGAGCTTCTTGCTCGCCGGCGTCTCCGTGTGCTGCTCGACCGGCGCCGCGCGATGGGCGTCGCGCAGGATGACCCACGCGATCACGGCGAGGACCCCCATCGCCGAGCCGAAGATCAGCACGAGCTGCAGCGTGCTGAGCCCGCCGTCGTCGCTCGCGTCGGGGTTGGCGACCGTCGGCGGAGCCGTCGTCGTCGGGTCCTGCGTGAGCGGCGAGGGCGCCTGCGGGCCGAGCTGGGCGACGGCGACGGAGCACGGCGCGAGGCCGATCAGCAGGGCGGCGAGGACGATGCAGAGGCTGCGCACGCGGCCGAGCCTACCCGCCCCGCAGGCGGATGCCCAGCCGGCCGGACACCGCCATCTACACTGGTCAGCGCCATGGCGAAGCAGCGACAGGTCCGCATCGAACAGAAGAGCGCGCTGGCTGCGATGAGCCAGCTCGAAGAGCGCTCCGACGAGGAGCTCGCGGGCGAGACGAAGTTCCGCGCAGCCGCCCAGGCGATCCTCGGCGCGCGCGCCTCCGAGCGCTACGACGCCAAGGCCGCGCGCGAGCACTTCCGCAGGGCGATCGCCGCCGCGCGCCCGCAGGAGCGCATGCAGCTGCGGCGCATGGCCGAGGCCTCGCTGGCGCTCGCCGAGCGCCGCCCCGACGACCTCAAGGCGGCCGTCGAGAAGCTCGGCCAGACGGCGCCGTCCAGCCGCCAGCTGTTCATCCTGCGCGTCATGGGCCTGATCGCGCCGCCGCAGGGCGCCGGCGCGCTCCTGAAGGCGCGCTCGATCCTGCTCGTCATCGGCCTCGTCGTCGGCCTGCTCGCGATCGGCTCCGGCGTCGCGGCGCTGATCCTGCTGCCGTTCGGCGGCGGCGGGCTCTTCGGCACGATCATCACGGGCCTGGTCGTCGTCGTCGTCGCGCTCGCCGTGCTCGCCGTCGTCGGCAGGCGCCGCCAGGCGTCGGCCAAGGCCAAAGCGCGCGCCGCGCGCGCCGGCGGCTGATGTGCGGGCGCTTCACCCTCGCGCAGACTGACCCGTCGCAGCTGCGCGTCCGCTTCCCGATCGGGGAGCGCCTGGAGGTCCGCCGGCGCTACAACGTCGCCCCCGGCGACGACGTCCTCGCCGTCGTGCGCCGCGAGGAGTCCCACCCCGAGGGCGCGCTGCTGCGCTGGGGCCTCGTGCCGTACTGGGCGAAGGACCCCAGGGAGATGGCGGTCAAGACGATCAACGCCCGCGCCGAGACGATCGCCGAGCGCCCCGCCTACCGCGACGCGTTCGCGCGCCGGCGCTGCCTGATCGTCGCCGACGGCTTCTACGAGTGGTCGGCCGGCACGCCGCACTGGATCACGCTCGAGGACGGCGCGCCGTTCGCGTTCGCGGGGCTGTGGGCGACCTGGCGACCGCAGGGCGACGACGAGGTCGAGCCGCTGCGCAGCTGCTCGATCGTCACGACCGCGGCGGCCGACGCGGTCCGCGACCTGCACGAGCGCATGCCGGTCATCCTCCCGGCCGGCTCCGAGGACGCCTGGCTGGACCCCGCGACGCCCGAGGCCGAGCTGCACGAGCTGCTGGCGGCGCCGGCGACGCGGCTGGCCAACCGCCCCGTCAGCCGCGCCGTCAACGACGCCCGCCACGACGAGCCCGACTGCCTCGACCCGCCCGAGCAGGCTGCGCTGTTCTAGCCGCGCGCCCGCGAGCTGATCCGGACCGAGCTCATGACGACCGGGTCGATCGGCGCCTCGCTCGACGGATCGGTCGGCACCGCGGCGATCCGCTTGACCGCGCGCTTGTCGCCGACGACCTCGCCGAGCAGCGCGTAGTCGGGCGGCAGCTGGGAGTCGGCGGCGGTGACGATGAAGAACTGGCTGCCGGAGGTCCCGGCCGGCTCGGTCGCCGTCTTCGCCATCGCGGCCACGTAGCGCGTGTACCTCGTGTTCTTCGGCGGCGCCTCGACGACGCTGTAGCCGGGGCCGCCGTTGCCGCTGCCCTCGGGATCGCCGCCCTGGATGACGAAGTCGTTGCCGCCCGGCTTGGCGACGCGGTGGAACGTCAGGCCGTCGAAGAACCTGTTGCGCGCCAGGCCCGCGAACGAGGCCGCGGTCTTCGGCGCGCGGCCGACCGCGAGGCGGATCAGGATCGTCCCGCAGTTCGTCTTGAGCGTCGCGGTCCAGAGGCGGTTGCGGCTCAGCCGCGCCTTGGAGAGCCGGCGGTCCGGGCTCGAGGACGGCTGCGGCGGCGGGACGGCGCTGCAGCCGTCGTCGGAGGTCCGCTGCGGGAGCGTCGCGGTGGCGGTCGCCGTCGTCGCGGCGGTCGTCGCGGGGGCCTCGGCGGCGGCGGTCGTGTCGCCGGCGGCGGCCGGGTCGTCCTTGCCGCAGGCGATGAGCAGGAGCGCGAGCGACGCCAGCAGGATCACGATCAGGATGTTCGCTCGACGCATCTCGGCGAAGGGTAGTCACAATCCCGGCGGTGTCAGTCACCTCGCTGGTCGCCCGCTACGACCACATCCTGCTCGACCTCGACGGCTGCGTGTGGATCGGCGACGAGGCGACCGAGGGCGCCGTCGAGGCCGTCACCGCGCTGCGAGCCGCCGGCAAGGGCGTCGCGTTCGTCACCAACGACACCCAGCTGGGCACCGAGGAGTACGTGCGCAAGCTCTGGCGGCTGGGCTTCCAGGCGTCGCTGGAGGAGGTCGTCACCTGCGGCGGCGCGCTGCAGTTCGTGCTCGCCGAGCGCCACCAGGGCCATTCGGCGGTCGTGATCGGCTCGCCGGCGCTGCACCGCCACGTCGAGGCGGCGGGCCTGCGGATCGTCAACCGCACCGCGTTCGCCAGCCGCGCCGACGTCGTCGTGGTCGCCTTCCACCCGCGCTTCGACTACGACGAGCTGCGCGAGGCGACGCAGGCGGCCCTGCGCGGCGCGTTCCTCGTCGGGTCCAACCGCGACCCCACGTTCCCGCAGGCCGACGGCCTCTGGCCGGGGTCGGGCGCCGTCATCGCGGCGGTCGAGACCGCCTCCGGGCGCACCGTCCTGACGGTCGGAAAGCCCGAGCCGACGCTCGTGCGCACCGCGCTGGACCGGCTCGGGCCGGGCCGCGCGCTGATGGTCGGCGATCGCGTCGACGCCGACCTCGGGGCCGCCCACGCGGCCGGCATCGACGGCGCGATCGTCCTGACGGGCGCGTCGGACCGCGCGACCGCCGAGGCCGCGAAGGACCCGTCCCCGGTCGCGATCGCGGAGCGGCTGGCCACGCTGGTCCTTGCGTAACCTCAGCGCGTGGACCGCGACGTCGCGCTGCTGTGCAATCCATCTGCCGGCGGCGGCCGGGCCGCGCGCGTCCTGCCGCAGGTCGAGGAGGAGCTGCGCGCGCTGGGGGTCGCCTTTCACACCGAGACGACCCGCGACCTCGAGCACGCGCGCGAGCTCGCGGGCGCCGCGGCGCGCGCCGGGGACGCGGTCGTGACGCTCGGCGGCGACGGGCTCACCGGCTGCGCGGCGGGCGCGCTGCGCGCGGTCCCGGGCGCCGTGCTCGGGGTCCTGCCCGGCGGGCGCGGCAACGACCTCGCGCGCGCGCTCGGCATCCCGCGCGACGCGCGCGCGGCCTGCGCCGTGATCGCCGGCGGCGCCCTGCGCGGCCTCGACGTCGGCGACGTCGACGGGCGCACGTTCGTCGGGATCGCGTCGCTCGGCTTCGACTCCGACGCCAACCGGATCGCCAACTCCGCGCCGGCGCGGCTGGGCGGCCTCGTCTACGTCTACGGGGCGCTGCGCGCGCTCGCGGCCTGGAAGCCGGCGACCTTCGACCTGCGCATCGACGGCGAGCCGCTGCGCTTCACCGGCTACTCGGTCGCCGCCGCGAACTCGCCCGGCTACGGCGGCGGGATGCTGCTGGCGCCCACCGCGCAGCTCGACGACGGGCTGTTCGACGTCGTCCTGACGGGCCATCTCCCCAAGCGCCGCTTCCTCGTGCTGCTGCCGAAGGTCTTCAAGGGCGGCCACGTCCACGAGCCGAGCTACCGCATGGTCCGCGGCCGCGAGGTGCAGATCGAGGCCGACCGCCCGTTCGTCCTCTACGCCGACGGCGACCCGATCGGCGAGACGCCCGTCACGATCCGGATCGTGCCAAACGCCCTGCGGGTGCTCGTCCCCGCGACGTGATGCTCGCCGCGAAGATCGCCATCGCGCGCGCCGCGGGCGCGCTCTCGCGGCGCAGCGGGCGCGGGGCGACGAGCCTGCCCGGCAAGCTGCTCATGCGCATGGAGCCGCACGCGATCGGCCGCCTCGCCGGCCGCCTGCGCGACGGCAGCGCGGTCATCTCGGCGACGAACGGCAAGACGACGACGGCCGCGATGGTGGCGGCGATCCTGGAGCGCCCGGGGACGCGGCTCGTGCACAACCGCGCCGGCGCGAACATGGCCGGCGGCGTCGCCAGCTCGCTGCTGGTGGCCGCGCGCGGGCGCGGGATCGACGGCGACGCCGGGCTCTTCGAGGTCGACGAGTTCTGGCTGGACCGCGTCGTGCCCGAGCTGCACCCGCGCGCGCTGCTGCTGTCCAACCTCTTCCGCGACCAGCTCGACCGTTACGGCGAGCTCGAGACGATCGCCGACCGCTGGGCGGCGACGGTCGCCGCCGCCCCCGACACGCGGCTCGTGCTCAACGCCGACGACCCGCTCGTCGCCGACCTCGGGCGCGACCACGCGCACGTGACGTACTTCGGCGTCCAGGACGACGGCATGGCGCTCGCGGGCATGGCCCACGCCTCGGACTCCAAGCACTGCCGCCGCTGCGGCGCCCCCTACGTCTACGACGCCGTCTACATGGGCCACCTCGGGCGCTACCACTGCCCCAACGGCGACGCCCGCCGCCCCGAGCCGGACGTCTTCGCCGCCGGCGTCGTGCTCGACGGCACGCGCGGCGCGCGCTTCGAGCTGCACCTCGGCGGCGAGCAGGCCTCCGTGAAGCTCCCCCTCCCCGGCCTCTACAACGTCTACAACGCCCTCGGCGCGGCGGCGCTGACGCAGGCGCTCGGCGCCGGCCTCGAGCAGATCGTCGCCGGCCTCGAGGCCACACAGGCCGCGTTCGGGCGCGCCGAGACCGTGCAGATCGGCGGCCGCGAGCTCGCGATCCTGCTCGTGAAGAACCCGGCCGGCGCCAACGAGGTCCTGCGCACGCTCGCGCTCGACGGCGAGCAGCTCGACGTCCTCGCGGTCCTCAACGACAAGATCGCCGACGGGCGCGACGTCTCCTGGGTCTGGGACGCCGACTTCGAGCAGCTCGCCGGCCGCGTGCGGCGCGTCACCTGCAGCGGGACGCGCGCGGCCGAGCTCGCGCTGCGGCTGAAGTACGCCGGCGTCGCGCCCGAGCGGCTGCACGTCGTGCCCGAGCTCGAACGCGGCCTCGACGCGGCCCTGAGCGACGGCGACGGGCGGCTCGTCGCGCTGCCGACGTACACCGCGATGCTCGCGCTGCGCGAGCTGCTCGTCGCGCGCGGCGCGGCGCAGGGGTCGTTCGCATGAGCGCCACCGACGTCATCTGGCACGACGTCGAGTGCGGCGCCTACGACGCCGACACCGTCTTCTGGCGCGAGCTGGCGGCGGCCGAGCGCGGGCCGATCCTCGACGTCGGCGCCGGCACGGGCCGCGTGTCGCTCGACCTCGCCGCGCAGGGCCACGAGGTCGTCGCGCTCGACATCGACGCCGAGCTGCTCGCCGAGCTCGGGCGGCGCGCGGCCGAGCGCGGGCTGCGCGTGCAGACCGTCGTCGCCGACGGCGGCGCCTTCGAGCTGCCGGGCCACAGCTTCGGCCTGATCCTCGCGCCGATGCAGACCGTCCAGCTGCTCGGGCGCGAGGGGCGCGCCGGCTTCCTGCGCGCGGCGCGCGCGCATGTCGCCCCCGGCGGCCTCGTCGCCGCGGCGCTCGCCAACGCCTTCGAGGCCTTCGACGAGGACCACGTCCTGCTGCCGCTGCCCGACACGCTCGTCGTCGGCGGCGTCCAGTACCTCAGCCAGCCGGTCGCGCTGCGCGACGAGGGCGAGCGGGTCGCGATCGAGCGCATCCGCCAGACCCTCGACGGCGCGGGCCATCGCACCGCGACGCCGAACCTCATCCACCTCGACCGCGTCGACGCGGCGCTGCTGGAGGGCGAGGGCGCGCTCGCCGGCCTGACGCCCGAGCGCGCGCGCTGGATCGCGTCCACCGACGACCACGTCGGCTCGACCGTGGTGATGCTCCGTGGCTGAGCTGCGCGTCTGCGCCCTCTATCCGGACCTCATGAACATCTACGCCGACCGCGGCAACCTGCTCATGCTCGAGCAGCGCTGCCGCTGGCGCGGGATCGGCTTCGCGGTGACCTCCGCGGGCCTCGGCGACGCCGTCGACCCCGACGCCCACGACCTCTTCTACCTCGGCGGCGGCCAGGACCGCGACCAGCGCCTCTGCGCCCTGGACCTCGTGGAGACCAAGCGCGACGCGCTGCACGCCGCGGCCGGGCGCGGCGCGATCGTGCTCGGCGTCTGCGGCGGCTATCAGCTGCTCGGCCACCGCTACGCGCTCGGCGACGAGGAGATCCCGGGGATCGGGCTCGTCGACCTGGAGACCGTCCGCTCCGACGGGCCGCGGCTGATCGGCAACGTCGCGATCGAGGTGCAGCTCGACGACGACGGCGCCCGCGGCGTCCTGGCGGGCTTCGAGAACCACGCCGGGCGCACGCGCCTGGGCGCCGGCGAGGCGCCGCTCGGGCGCGTCCTGAAGGGCCACGGCAACACCGGGGGCTCGGGCGCCGAGGGCGTCCGCCGCGGCAGCGTGATCGGCACGTACCTGCACGGGCCGCTGCTGCCGAAGAACGCGTGGTTCGCCGACTGGCTCATCCGCAGGGCCGCCGGGATCGAGGAGCTCGAGCCGCTCGACGATCGCCTCGAGGACGCCGCCCACGCCGAGGCGCGGCGCGCGGCCGGGGCCTGAACTCGCGCCAAGGCCCTGTGAAGGCCCGCGTACGAGGGTAGGATCCGCGCCGTGGGGGATCAGTCCACGCAGTCGTCCGCGGAACCACTCGAGTTCCGCGGCGCGACCAAGCGCTACCCGGGTAGCCGCAAGCCCGCCGTCGACGGTCTCTCGCTCGCGGTTCCCGCTGGGGAGATCTGCGTCCTCGTCGGCCCGTCGGGCTGTGGCAAGACGACCGCCATGCGGATGGTCAACCGCATGATCGACATCACCGACGGCGACATCCTGCTCGGCGGCCGCAGCGTCAAGGAGCGCAAGCCCGCCGAGTTGCGGCGCGACATCGGCTACGTCATCCAGCAGGTCGGCCTGTTCCCGCACCGCACGATCGGCGACAACATCGCCACCGTGCCACGGCTGCTCGGCTGGGACAAGGCGCGCATCAAGGCGCGCGTCGACGAGCTGATGGAGCTCGTCGGCCTCGACGAGGAGATGCGCCGGCGCTATCCGGCGCAGCTCTCCGGCGGCCAGCAGCAGCGCGTCGGCGTGGCCCGCGCGCTCGCCGCCGACCCCGCCGTGATGCTCATGGACGAGCCCTTCGGCGCGATCGACCCGATCAACCGCGACCGCCTCCAGGACGAGTTCCTGCGCCTGCAGGCGCTCGTGCGCAAGACGATCGTCTTCGTCACCCACGACATCGACGAGGCGATCAAGATGGGCGACCGGATCGCGATCCTGCGCGAGGGCGGCCACCTGGCGCAGTACGGCACCCCGGCCGAGATCCTCGCCCACCCGGCCGACGAGTTCGTCGCGCGCTTCGTCGGCGCCGACCGCGGCCTCAAGCGCCTGTCGCTCACCACGCTGCGCGAGCTCGAGCTGCCCAAGCCCAACGGGCACTCCCCCAACCTGCGCCTGCCCGACACGATGACCGCGCGCGACGCGCTGTCGGCGCTGCTCACCGACGGCGGCGGCGGCGCCCTGGTCGTCGAGGACGGCGGCAAGATCCGCGGCATCGCGACGATCGACGCGCTCGGCCGGCTGCTGACCAACGGGAGCGCGCCGGCGCCCGAGCCCGCGGCGGCTGCGCCCGCGGCACCGGCTGCGGCCGAGGAGGACGACGCCTGATGCTCGCCGGGCTGCTGGCCGCGGCGGCGGACGCCGGGCCCGTCATCCCGGACTTCGGCGGCGGCGGTGCGGGCGACAGCTGCGTGCGCGAGAACGGCACGTTCTGCATGGACTGGTTTCGCGACAACTGGTCGGACATCTTCGTCCCCGCCCTGGGCCAGCACATCAAGCTCACGGTCATCGCGATCGTCATCGGCTTCGTCCTCTCGGCGGCGCTGGCGCTGACGTCGCACCTCTACCACTGGTTCGAGGGCCCGACGACGTTCGTCACCGGCCTGCTCTACACGATCCCGTCGCTGGCGCTCTTCCAGCTGCTCGTGCCGATCACCGGGCTCACGCTGCTGACGGCCGAGATCGCGCTCGTCTCCTACACGCTGCTGATCCTGTTTCGCAACATGCTCGAGGGCCTGCGCGGCGTGCCCGCCGACGTCCGCGACGCCGCCCGCGGGATGGGCCTCACCGACCGCCAGGTCCTGTGGAAGGTCGAGCTGCCGATGGCGCTGCCGGCGATCATCGCCGGCCTGCGGATCGCGACCGTCACGATCATCAGCCTCGCGACCGTCGCCGCGTTCGTCATCAACGAGGGCCTCGGCAAGCCGATCTTCGACGCGATCCAGTCCAACGCGTTCAAGACCGAGATCTTCGCCGCGGGCGGGCTGGCCGTCGCGATGGCGCTGTTCGCCGACGGCGCGCTCGTGCTCCTGCAGCGCCGGCTGACCCCGTGGGCGCGGACGAGGACGCGCTGAGATGAGCACCTTCGTCGACGCGCTGCGGTTCATCCCGGACAACAAGGACCTGGTCCTCGACAAGACCGTCGAGCACCTGCAGTACAGCGGCGCCGCGATCGCCGTGTCGCTCGTCATCGCGATCCCGATCGGGATCTGGCTCGGTCACATCCACCGCGGCTCGTTTCTCGCGATCAACATCTCCAACGTCGGCCGCGCGCTGCCGAGCCTCGCGATCATCGCGATCGGCGTCGCGATCCTCGGGCTCGGGTTCACGAACGTCCTGATCGCGCTCGTCGTGCTCGCCGCGCCGCCGATGCTGACGAACGCCTACGTCGCCGTCGACGGCGTCGACCGCAACGCCGTCGACGCCGCCCGCGGCATGGGCATGCGCCCGATCGAGGTGCTGCTGCGCGTCGAGCTGCCGCTCGCGCTGCCGCTGATCTTCGCGGGCATCCGCACCGCCGCGGTCTACGTCGTCGCGACCGCGACGCTCGCCGCAGTCGCGGGCGGCGGCGGCCTCGGCGAGATCATCGTCAACCAGGCGAGCTACCGGATCGAGGGTGTCGTCGGCGCGTCGATCTGCGTCGCCGCGCTCGCGCTGCTCGCCGAGCTCGCGTTCGCCGGCCTGCAGCGCGCGGTCACCCCGCGCGGGCTGCGCAACACCCCAACCCTCGGACCCGGAGCGCGAGTCGTGCCGCCGGGCGAGCTGTCACCAACCCAAGGAGCACTGCCACGATGAAATTCAGATGGCTCGGCGTCGCGATGGCCTTCGTCCTCGCGCTCGGACTTGCAGCCTGCGGTGACGACGACGCATCATCGACCGCGACGACGGACGCCTCGCAGCCCGGCAAGGGCAAGCCGGCGGTCACGATGGGCGCGAAGAACTTCACCGAGCAGTTCATCCTCGGCGAGCTGTACACGCAGGCCCTGAAGGCGCAGGGCTACTCGGTCACCCTGAAGTCGAACATCGGCAGCTCGGAGATCACCGACAAGGCGCTGACCAGCGGGCAGATCGACCTCTATCCCGAGTACACCGGGGTCATCGCCACCGAGCTCGCGGGCACCAAGGACCAGCCCCGCAGCGAGCAGGCCACCTACGACATCGCCAAGACGTTCGAGCAGAAGCGCGGCTACGCGCTGCTGGAGCGCACGCCGTTCTTCGACGCCGACGGTGTCGCCGTCCTGCCCGCGTACGCGCAGAAGAACGGTCTGCGGACCGTCGGCGACCTCAAGAAGGTCGGCAGGTTCAGCTACGGCGGGCCGCCGGAGAACCGGACCCGCTTCCAGGGCGTGCTGGGCATGAAGCAGGCCTACGGCCTCAACAAGATCGATTTCAAGCCGCTGGCGATCGGCCTGCAGTACACGGCGCTTGACTCGAAGAAGATCGACACCGCGGCGATCTTCACGACCGACGCGAAGCTCGCGGGCGGCAAGTACACGGTGCTCGAGGACACGCAGGGCATCTTCGGGTTCCAGAACGTCGCGATGGTCGTCAAGCAGACGGTCCTCGACGCGCAGGGCCCGGAGTTCCAGCGGACGATCGACGCCGTCAGCGCGAAGCTCACCAACGACGCGATGCAGACGATGAACGCCGCCGTCGACATCGACAAGAAGAAGCCGGCCGAGGTCGCCAAGACGTTCCTGGAGGCCAACAAGCTGGTCTAGCCGAGCCGGGCAGCCCCCGCCGCGCGGCGTCGCGGCGGGGCCTGCGCGCACGCGTCCGGGCAGTGCGCGAGGCTACGGCCGTGACGAGCATCGCCATCGACGAGCTCGAGCTCCAGCTCCTGCACCCTGCCGCGCAGGCGCCGCGGCGCTCGCGGCCCGGAGACGCCGGCCTCGACCTGCGCTGCCTGGAGGGCTTCGCGCTCGCGCCCGGCGAGCGGCGCAAGGTCGCCACCGGCCTCGCGATCGCCCTGCCCGCGCACGTCTGCGGGCTGATCGTCCCGCGCTCGGGCCTGGCGGCGCGCGACGGGGTCGCGCCGTTCCTCGGCCTGATCGACCCCAACTTCCGCGGCGAGCTGTGCGTGACGCTGCACAACACCTCCGGCGAGCCGTTCGGCGCCGCGGCGGGCGAGCGCATCGCGCAGCTGCTGCTGCTGCCGTTCTGGGCGCCGGCGCTGCGCGTGGTCGAGGAGCTCGGCGCGCCGCCCGACGACCGCGGCGCGAGCGGCTGGGGCTCGTCGGGGCGCGCGTAATCAGCGCCGGGGCAGCAGCGGCGCCAGCGAGCGGCGGTGCTGACGCGCCCAGGAGCGCAGCGCGCGCTGCGTGAGGCGCGGGCGGCCGTTGCGCGACAGCAGCCCCGTGTCCCACAGGCGCTCGCGCGTACGCGGCGGCGCGACGACCTGGTACCAGACGAGCTGGCGCACGCGCGGGGCTCGCAGCGCGGCGTCGAAGGCCCGGCGCGCGTAGACGGCGCGCAGCGGCTCCGGGATCGGCGCGTAGCCGGCGAAGAAGCCGTATTCGGTGAGGTAGAGGTCCAGCCGCCGGCCGCTCGCCGAGCGCAGCCTGCCCGCGCGCACGAGCCGGTCGGTCGCCTGCGTGAGGCGTGACAGCGACCCGAGCGTCACGTCGTCGGGGTCGCGGCCGGGGAACGACGGCGCCCAGCGCAGCGTGTACGGATGCAGCGCGATCCCGTCGGTCACCAGCGGCGCGCAGGCCGTGCAGGCGAAGACGTCGCGCAGGAAGCGCAGCGGCGGGATCGCGGCCTCGGGCGCGCCCATCGGCGCGAGCTCGCCGAAGAGCACCTGCGCACCCGGCACCGCGCGGCGGATCGCCGGCTCGGCCGCGGCGTAGAGCGCGCGGTAGATCGCACCGGCGCGCGCGGCGGGCTGCAGCGACGTCGGCCAGTTGGGCTCGTTCCAGACCGAGAAGCGCCGCACGCGCCCGGCGAAGTGGCGCGCCGTCGCCTCCGCGAAGCCGGCGAACGACTCCGGCAGCGGGTCGTCGATCCCCGCCGCGCCGCTGACCGTCGCGCCCGCGGGCGCGGGACCGGTGAGCGTGAGCTGGACGCGCAGCCCGCGCGCCCGCGCCCGGTCGACGGCGCGATCGAGGCGCTGCAGGCGCAGCGGTCCGCCGCCGGGGGCGACCTTGTCCCAGCGGACGTTCATCCGCACGACGCTGGCCCCGATCGAGCGGGCGGTCGTCAGCGCGCGGGTCGGCCAGGGCGGGCCCTGCAGCCCGTGGCCGAGGTGTGCCCAGGGGTCGCGGACGAGCGCCGCGTCGTCCTGGACGCCGACCTCCAGGCGCGGCGCAGCGACCGCCGGCGCCGCCGCGGCGAACACCGCCAGCAGCGCCGCGAGCAGCGCCCGCGTCACAGCGTGCGCAGGCGCGTCTTGAGGCGTCCGTCGGGATCGCGGTACAGCACCCGCACCCGGCCGCGGCCGTCGACGATGACCGGGCCCGCGCTGAAGGCGCGCGTCGCAAGGCGAAGCACCGAGGGTCGCGCGGCAGCGCTGCGCAGGTAGAACACGCGCGGTGCGAGCGTGCGCCCCAGCGACGTCGGAATCGTGGTGATCGCAATCGCGCCGCCGCCGATCGCGGCCTGAGGCTGGCCGGCGTTGGTGCCCAGCGACGACAGCGTCCGGCGCCGCAGGCGCCCGGTGGCGCTGCGCGTGACGAGCCGCAGGCGGCGCCCCTGCCCGTAGGCGAGCGCAACCGCGCCGCCGCCGACGGCCGGCGCCGTCAACTGGTCGCTCGGCCCGAGGGCCGCGGGACCGGCGAGGGTGCTGACGCGGCCCACGGCGTCGACGCGGGCGAGCCGCACGCGCACGGCCCCGATCGGACCGGTCGTGGAGGCGACGACGTTGCGACCGCGCCCGTCGGGGGTCACCGCGAAGCTCGGCAGGAAGCCGTCGGTGATGTCCGCCGGCACGCGGATGGCGACCTTCGGCGCGGAGAAGGCGCCGCCGGCGCGCTGGCTGCTGACCGCGACGCGCGCCGGGAAGATCGACGTGAGGCCCGCGAGGGCGCGCCGGCCGGCGAACTGCAGCGACGCGCCGTCGTAGCCGGAGCCCTTCGCCGCGACCGTCCGCGGCGAGCCCGGGCGGCCGCTCGCGGAGACCGGCACGAAGCGCACCCCGCCGTCGATCGACCCGCCGACGAGCACGCCGAAGCGGCTGGAACCCGCGGCGATCGCGGTCAGCGGCGAGACGTTGCCGCGCGGGCGCACCGCGCGCGCGGCCGTGACGGCGCCGGCGGGCGCGACGATGGCGACCTTCGTGCCGTGGCAGCAGCCGTCGCCGCGCAGGTCGGTCGGATCGAAGAAGGAGCCGTCGTGGTACTCGAAGGCGACGATCGCCCGGCCGCTCGGGGCGACGGCGACGCGCACGTCCAGGCCCTCCTGGACGCTGCCGGCGATCGCGCGCGAGCGCGAGAACGAGCGCCCGGGCTGCGCGACAGCGACGCGCAGCCCGTTGCGAGCCGACTCCCACACCGCGACGGCGTGGCCGGACGGGGCGGTCGCGAGGGCGACCGGGCCGCCGAACGACCGCGCCGCGTCGAGCGTCTGCGGGGCGCGCCAGCCCGCCTGCGCGGCCGGGGCGAGCACGAGCGCCAGCACGAACGTGCCGGCGACGGCGCAGCAGCGGGTGCGTGCGAGCAGCGGGGTCGTCATGCCCCCACTAACCCCTGCCAGGGCTCAGGAGACCGGCGCGCCGTTGACCGAGAAGCGCTCGAAGCGCGCCGCGATCGTCGCCGGGACCCGCGCGCGGATGCGCACGCCCTCGGCGGTGTCGGTGCGCTCGAGGTCGCCGACGGCCTCGTGCAGCTCGGCGAGGCTCGCGCCCTCGGCGTAGGGCAGCAGCAGGTCGATCGAGCGCAGCGAGCGGCGGAACTCCTCCTCGATGCGCTCGCCGAGCAGCTCCAGGCCCTCGCCCTCGGCGGCCGAGACGAGCACGCCGTCGGGGTGCTCGAAGGCGAGCTCCTCGCGGCGGTCGGCGTCGAGCGCGTCGGCCTTGTTGAGGACGAGCAGGCGCGGGCGGTCGCCGGCGCCGACGGTCTCGAGCGTCTCGTCGACGGCGCGCATCATCGCCTGCATCTCGTCCTCGTCGACCGACGCGTCGACGACGTGCAGGATCAGGTCGGCCTCGCGCGTCTCGTGCAGCGTCGCGCCGAAGGCGTCGACGACCTGGTGGGGCAGCTTGCGGATGAAGCCGACGGTGTCGGTCAGCAGGTACGGGCGGTTGTTGACGCGCAGCTCGCGCGTCGTCGGGTCCAGCGTGTGGAAGAGGCGGTCGCGGACGCCGACCTCGGCGCCGGTCAGCCGGTTGAGCAGCGTCGACTTGCCGGCGTTCGTGTAGCCGGCCAGCGCGATCTGCGGCAGGTGCGCGCGCTCGCGCTCGGCGCGCATGGTCGCCCGCGAGGAGCTCACGCCCTTCAGCCGGCGGCGCAGCGCGGTGATCCGGTTGCGCGCCAGCCGGCGGTCGGTCTCGATCTGCGACTCGCCCGGTCCGCGGGCGCCGATGCCGGGCTGTGCGGCGCTCGCGCCGAGACGCTCGAGGTGCGTCCACAGCCCGCGCATGCGGGCCATGTTGTACTCGAGCTGCGCGAGCTCGACCTGCAGCTTGCCCTCGGCGCTGTGGGCGTGCCCGGCGAAGATGTCGAGGATGATCGAGGTGCGGTCGACCACCGGCATCCCGAGCTGCTCCTCGAGGTTGCGCTCCTGGCGCGGGCTGAGCTCGTCGTCGCAGGCGATGACGTTCGCGTCGGCGGCCTTGGCGAGCCTCCTTGACCTCGAGCAGCTTGCCGGGCCCGAGGTAGGTGTTCGGGTGCGGGCGCTCGAGGTGCTGGACGGTCTGCCCGACGACCGCGACGCCGGCGGTGCGCAGCAGCTCGCGCAGCTCGGAGAGATCGTCGCCCCGCTCGAGCGCGGCGATGCAGTACGCGCGTTGCTTCGGGCGGCCGCCGGCCGCCTCGTTGCGCTTGCGATCCTCACCGGCCCGGCCGTGACGCGTTCGTTGCATGCACTCCAGTCTAGAAGCCCTCGCGGGCGTCGGCAGGGGCGGGCCGCCGGTGGCGCGACGGGTGGGTGTGGGTTCAAGCCAGGATCGCGTCAGGCGCGGCGGCGCTCGGCGCCGCCCCCGCGCTTGGCCTCGTACATCGCCGCGTCGGCGAGCGCCAGCAGCTCGTGCGCCGAGGGCAGCGGCGGCGTGCCGAAGTCGGCGACGCCGATGCTCGCGTCGAGCGCGATCGCCGGGAGCCCGGGACCGAGCGTCGTCGCGCGCACCTCGACCGCGAGCGCGTCCGCGAGCACGCGGGCGGGACCGCCGCTCGTCGCGCGCAGGAGAACGGCGAACTCGTCGCCCCCGACGCGCGCGAGCAGGTCGGTGGCGCGCAGGCGGCCGCGCAGGGCGCTGCGCGACGGCCGCCAGCGCGGCGTCGCCGACGGCATGGCCGTGGGTGTCGTTGACGTGCTTGAAGCCGTCGAGGTCGATGATCAGCAGCGCGCCGTGGATCTGGTGGCGGTCGCTCATCTCCAGGGCGAGTCCGATCGCGCCCTCGAGGCCGCGGCGGTTGGGCAGGCCGGTCAGCGGATCCTCGTCGGCGAGGCGGCGCAGGCGGTCCTCCAGGCCCTTGCGCTCGGTGATGTCCTGGAACTGGCCGAGCCAGGCGAGCGCCCGGCCCTCCTCGTCGCGCAGGAACGTCAGGTTCGCGATGACCCACACCGCGCTGCCGTCGGGGCGCACGAAGCGCTTCTCGGTCTGCCAGGTGTCGATCTCGCCCTCGAGGATCCGCCACGCGGCGGCGACGTCGGAGGCGCGATGCTCGGGGTGCGTGAACTCCTGGTCGCGGCGGCCGAGCAGGTCCTGCTCGGAGCGATCCAGCAGCGCGCAGAGCGCGATGTTCACGCGCAGGTACTCGCCGTCGGTGTTGAAGAACGCCATCCCGATCGGCGCCGTCTCGAAGGCGACCTGCAGGAGGCGCTCGGACTCCTCGATGAGCTGCGGGCGCCTCGAGCTTGCGCAGGAAGACCAGGCGGCGCCCGCCCGCGGGCGCGGTGGCGCTCACGTCGACGAGCGACGGGACGCCGTCGCGGCGCGTCACCTCGGCGCGCGTGTGGCGCAGCGGGCCGTCGGACGGGGTCTCGAGCGCGCCGCAGCGCAGCAGCCCCGCGAGCGCCTCGCCCGCCGGATCGCAGCCGAAGAGCTCGCGGGCGAGCCCGTTCGCGGCCAGCACGACCGCGCCCTCGCCGACGACGAGCACGGCGTCGGGCAGCGCGTCGAGATCGATGTCCGTCAATTCCCCGATGGCGCGCAGTATCGCGCCGCGGGCGGTCTTCAGGCGGCCGCGGGCACGAGGCCGAACGCGACGCCGGTCAGCTCCGCGGAGAGCGTCCAGAGCGCCTGTGCCGTCTCGGCGTCCAGGGCGGCGCCCGAACGGCTCGCGAGCGCCGGGTGGCCGCGCATCTCCTGCAGCCCGCCGGGCCCGACGTAGCTGGCGCCGACCAGGTCCTGCGTGGCGGCGTAGAGCGTCGGCAGCGCGCCCATCTCGGCGCTCTGGGCGATGACCTTGTTCGTCAGCCACATGATGCCGTTCTGCAGCCCGCTGCCGGTGTGGCTCTGGAGGTTCGTGGACGAGTAGCCCGGGTGCGCGCCGAGCGCGATCACCGGCGAGCCGGCCTCCGCGAGGCGCCGCTGCAGCTCGAGCGTGAAGAGGAGGTTGGCGAGCTTGGACTGCCCGTAGGCGGTCCAGCGGCCGTAGCGGCCGCGCTCGAAGCTGAGGTCGTCGAGGCGGATCTTGCCGGTGCGGTGCGCGAACGAGGAGAGCGTCACGACGCGGTCGGTGATCGCGGGCAGCAGGAGGTTGGTGAGCGCGAAGTGACCGAGGTGGTTCGTGCCGATCTGCAGCTCGAAGCCGTCCTTCGTGCGCCCCTGCGGGACGGCCATCACGCCGGCGTTGTTGACGAGCACGTCGATCTCGCCGTCCCAGGCGTCGGCGAACGCGCGCACGGACCGCAGGTCGGAGAGATCGAGCTCGCGCACCTCGCTCGTGCCGGGGATCGACGCGGCCGCCGCCTCGCCCTTGGCCGTGTTGCGCACGGCGAGCACGACGCGGGCGCCGGCGCGCCCGAGCTCGCGGGCGGCGACGAGGCCGAGGCCGCTGTTGGCGCCCGTCACCACCACGGTGCGGCCGTCGAGCGAGGGCAGGTCGGCGGCGGTCCAGCGAGAAGAGGTCATGCCCACAATGTAGGCGCTGACAACAATGATGTCAATGCAAACATATGGCGCTACGCTGCGCGGGTGCCCGAGCAGCCCTACCACCACGGCAACCTGCGCGCGGCGCTGCTGCAGCGCGCGGCGCGCACCGTCGACGAGCGCGGCGTGCAGGCCCTGTCGCTGCGCGAGCTCGCCCGCGAGACCGGCGTCAGCCATGCTGCGCCGCGGCGCCACTTCCCCGATCGCCAGGCACTGCTGGACGCGCTCGCCGAGGACGGCTTCGAGCGCCTGGGCGCCGAGCTCGTCGCCGCGATCGAGGCGGCGGGCGGCGGCTTCCGCGCCCGCCTGCAGGCCCTCGCCGGCGCCTACATCGTCTTCGCGACGCGCCACCCCGCGCTGCTCGAGCTCATGTTCGCCGGCAAGCAGCGCGAGGACGCCCCGCACGTGCGCGAGGCCGGCGACCGCGCGTTCGCCGTCGCGCTGGGCGCGATCGCCGAGGCGCAGGCATCCGGCGAGCTGTCCGGCGGCGACCCCGGGCGCGTCGCGATCGTCGCGTTCGCCACGCTCCAGGGGCTGGCGACGATGGCCAACGGCGGCCTGATCGACGGCGCCCCCGTCGACGCGGTCGTGACCGACGCGATCGACCAGCTGCTCGACGGTCTGCTCCCGCGCTGAGCGCGGCGGCGCTGCTCAGACCAGCGGCACGCGCATCGGGGGCGGCAGCGGGTCATAGCGCGCCAGCAGCTCCTCGACGGGCAGCACGATGACGCCCTCCTGCGCGTCGCCGACCCAGGAGCCGCCGCCGGTCGACAGGACGTAGGCGGCGTAGGCCGCGGCGCAGGCGTCGAGCTCGTCGAGCGTGCGGTGCCAGAGGCCGCCGTCGGCGTCGACGACGCCGCAGAGCTTCAGCGCCGCGATCCGCTGCTGCAGCCCCCAGGGCGTGCGCTTGGGCGACGGGCGGTGACCGATCAGCGAGCAGAAGACGGCGTCGGGATAGGTCTCGCAGAGGCGGCCGAAGCTCAGCGCGCCGTGGCCGATGCGCCCCTGCACGGCGCCCTCGGCGTGCGGGCGAAAGAGCTCCAGCGGCGCGAGCGCGGCGAACAGCTCGAAGCCGACGCCGATCCAGCGCTCCCAGGCGGCGAGCGGCTGGTTGGCCGCGGGCACCGGGTACAGCGGCAGGCGGCGGCGGAAGAGCAGCGCGTCGCAGACGCGGTGGCGCTCGTAGCGGCCCTCGGGCAGCCCGAGCTGCTCGCGCATCGGCTCCCCCGGCGCGAGCAGGTCGAGGCGATGGCCGGACGGCGCGTCGACCGCCGCGACGGCCTCACCGCCGAAGCCGAGCACCGTGCGCGCGACCGACTCGACCGTGCCGGGCGCGTAGAAGGTCGCGACGAGCTCGATGGCGCCGTCGCCGCCGCGGCGCTCGTGCAGCGTGCAGAGCTGCTGGTTGGCCGGGGTGGCCGAGACGTCGATGCCGCAGTAGCGCACGGCGCCCTCAGGCGGCCAGGCGACCCAGGCGCTCGACGGCCTCCAGCAGGCGGTCGTCGGGCGTCGTGAGCGAGATGCGGAAGAAGCCCTCGCCGTTGGGGCCGTAGGCGCCGCCGGGCGAGATCACGACCGCGGCCTGCTCGAGCACGTGCTCGCAGTAGGCGGCCGCGCTGTCGAAGCCCTCCGGCACGGGCGCCCAGATGTAGATCGTGCCGCGCGGCGGCGTGACGTCGACGCCGATCGCCCGCAGCGCGTCGACGACGAGGTCGCGCCGGCGGGTGTAGAGCGCGTTCATCTCGTTCTTGTCGCCGTCGGCGTCCGGGCTCAGCGCCGCGATGCCGGCGAGCTGGACGGCCTCGAAGAGCCCCGAGTCGATGTTCGTCTTCAGGCGCCAGTAGTGCTCGATCGCCTCGGCGTTGCCGACGATCGCCGCGCAGCGCCAGCCGGTCATGTTGTAGCCCTTCGACCACGAGAAGACCTCGACGCCGACGTCCTTGGCACCCGGCGTCGCCAGGAACGACGGCGCGCGGTAGCCGTCGTAGACGGTCTCGGAGTAGGCGTTGTCGTGGACCGCGAGGATGTCGTTGTCGCCCGCGAACGTGACGACCTCCTCGAAGAACCCGGGGCGCACGACGGCGCCGGTCGGGTTGTTGGGGTAGTTGAAGAACATGAGCTTCGCGCGCGCCCGGTCGGCGGCGGAGATCGCGCTCAGGTCGGGCGTGAAGTGCAGCTCGGGCAGCAGCGGCATGAGCACCGGGTCGGCGCCGGCCATCAGCGGGCCGCCGGTGTAGACCGGGTAGCCGGGGTCGGCCGACAGCGCCGCGTCGCCGGGATCGAGGAACGCGAGGTTGAGGTTGAAGATGCACTCCTTGGCGCCGATCGCGGGCATGATCTCGGTCGCCGGATCGAGCTCGACGTCGAAGCGGCGCATGTAGAAGTCCGAGACGGCCTCGCGGAAGTCCTGGCGGCCGCGGTTGGACGGGTACTGGTGGGTCTCGGGCTCGCTGACGGCCTCCTGCATCGCCTCGACGATCAGCGCCGGCGTCGGCCGGTCGGGGTCGCCGATGCCGAGCGAGATGACGTCGATGCCGGCCGCGCGCTTGGCGGAGATCTTGCGCTCGAGCTCGGCGAAGAGGTACGGCGGGATGAGGTCGAGTCGCTTGCTGGGCTTCACAGGTTCACCAGTTCCTTGCAGAAGTCGGGGTCGAGCCGGCCCCGGTAGACGGGTCGCGCCCAGCCGCTGAGATCGAAGTGCAGGTCCTCGCCGACGTCGACGACGAGCTCGCCGCCGTCCAGGCGGACCGTGACGGGCGTGTCGCCGCCGCGCAGCACGGAGGCGATCGCGGCGCCGCTGGCGCCGGTGCCGGAGGACATCGTCTCCCCCACGCCGCGCTCGAAGATGCGCGCGCGGATGACGCCCGGCTGCAGCTCCGTGAACCACGAGACGTTCGTGCGGTTGGGGAACTGCGGGTCGTGCTCGATCGCCGGGCCGACGGCGGCCAGGTCGAGGTCCTCGAGCTCGCCGGGGTCGGCGACCCGGATCGCGCACTGCGGGTTGCCGACGTCGACGTGCTGGAAGGACCAGATGCGCCCCCCGGACTCGACCATGCCCACGCCGTCGGTTGCGTCGCCGGCGGGGAAGTCCTCCGACGTGATGCGCGCGCGCCCCATGTCGAGCGTGCACGTGTCGGGGCCCGTGAGGTGCGGGCGGATCTCCCCGGCGCCGGTCTGGATCGAGAAGCGGTCCTGATCGGTCCAGCCGCTGCGTTTCAAGAAGAGGCAGGCCTCGCGGGCGCCGTTGCCCGACAGCCCGGACTCCGAGCCGTCGGGGTTGAAGATCCGCAGGCGCGCGACGAAGCCCGGCTCGTCGGGCTCGGAGAGCAGCAGGATCCCGTCCGACCCGACGCCGAGATGCACGTCGCAGATGCGCTCGATGCGCTCCGGGGTCAGCTCGAACGCCAGGGCGCGCTCCTCGAAGATGAGGTAGTCGTTGCCCAGCGCCTGCCACTTCTCGAACGCGATCTCCGGGGTCATCCGGGCGCGGAGTCTATGGCGGCCGCGACCTCGTCCGGGGTGCGCCCGTCGATGTCCACGAGCTCGACGTCGGGCAGCTTGCGCAGCCACGTCAGCTGGCGCCGGGCGAAGTTGCGCGTGCGGCGCTTCATGGCGTCGACGTCGCCGCGCAGCAGCTCGTCGAAGCCCAGCGCGACGCGCGCCGTCTCCGACGCGCCGGCCGCATCGGCGCGCCGGACCTCCTCGACGGCGCCGGCCGCGACCATCGCCTCGACGCGATCGTCGATGCGCGCATACAGCTCGTCGCGGTCGCGGACGAGTCCGACGAGGCGCGTCGGGTGGCGCGTGTCGGAGGTCCACAGGCGGCTGGGGCCGTCGGGCGGGTGCAGCGCGCCCTGCTCGTGCAGCTCGAGCGCGCGCACGATGCGATGGCGGTCGCGCGGGTCGATCGTCTCCGCGGCCCAGGGCGCGGCCGCGGCGAGGCGCGCGTGCAGGGCCTCGGGTCCGTGCGCATCCAGGTCGGCGGCGATCCGCTCGCGCACGCCGGGCGGCGGCGGCGGGCGCAGCTGCAGCTGCGCGAGCGCGGCGCGCAGGTAGAGGCCGGTGCCGCCGACGACGATCGGGGCGGCGCCGTCGTGCAGCAGCGCGTCGATCTCGGCGTGGGCGAGCGCGGCGTACTCGGCGACCGAGAAGCGCCGGTCGACCTCCAGGAAGCTGATCAGCCGGTGCTCCAGGCGCCCGAGCTGCGCGCGGTCCGGGACGCCGGTGAGCAGCTCGAGCCCGCGGTAGACCTGCAGCGCGTCGGCGGAGACCGCGACCGGGCGCTCCCCGCGCGCGCGCAGGCGCTCGGCGACCGCGATCGCGACGTCGGTCTTGCCGACGCCGGTGGGGCCGAAGAGGGCGAGGACGGCCGGCTGCATGCGGCCAGTATGCGCAGCCCGCGGTGGGCGGCGAGTATCGTCAGGCGTCGATGAGCGTGCGAATCGCCTGCGGTCTGTCGACCGCTGCGGACCCCCGCGCGGGGGCGGTCGAGGCGGCCGCGAAGGTCGCCGCGGATCTCGCCGGGGAGAACATCGACGTCGTCGTGGTCTTCGCGTCCGGCGCGCATCTCGCCGCGCCCGAGGCGACGCTCGAGGGCGTGCACGAGGAGCTGGCGCCCGACGTGCTGATCGGCTGCGGCGCGGGCGGCATCGTCGGCGACGGCCGCGAGATCGAGGGCGGCACGGCCGTCACGGTCTGGGCGGCGTCGTTCGACGAGGGCGAGGTGTCGACCTTCCACGCCGAGGTGACCGAGGTCGAGGACGGGCTGTCGGTCTCCGGCGTCCCCGACCTGCGCGGCGCCGGCGGGGCGATCCTGCTGCCCGACCCCTACTCGTTCCCGACCGACGCCGTGCTGGCCGAGCTGCACGACCGCGCGCCGGGCGTGCCGGTCCTCGGCGGTGTGTCGAGCGCCCGGACGCTGCGCGGCCAGGCGGCCCTGTTCCTCGGCGAGGAGGTCGTCTCGGGCGGCGCCATCGGCGTGCGCTTCGACGGCATCGAGCTGCTGCCGTGCGTGTCGCAGGGCGCGACGCCGATCGGCCCGGAGCTGACGATCACCGCCGGCGAGGGGCGCATCATCCAGGAGCTCGCCGGGCGCCCGGCGCTGGCGGCGCTGCGGGCGGTGATCGAGGAGCTCGGCGACGCCGAGCGCGAGATCCTCGCCGAGGGGATGCTGCTGGGGATCGTCGTCGAGCAGGGCCAGCCGGACTACGTCCACGGCGACTTCCTCGTGCGCAGCGTGCTCGGCGGCGACCCCGAGCACGGCACGATCGCCGTCGGCGCGCCGATCCAGGCCGGGCAGGTCGTGCGCGTCCACGCGCGCGACGCGAGCTCCGCCGACCGCGACCTGCACGAGGCGCTCGGCCTGCGCCGCCAGGCGCTCGGCTCCGACGCGCCGGCGGGCGCGCTGATGTTCACCTGCAACGGCCGCGGCCGCGGGATGTTCGGCGTCGCCGACCACGACGCCAGCACGCTGACCGCCGAGCTGGGTGCGATCCCGACGGCGGGCTTCTTCGCCGCGGGCGAGATCGGCCCGGTCGGCGGCGAGAGCTTCCTGCACGGCTTCACGGCGACCGTGGCAGTCTTCCCGTCGTGAACGTCGCCGGAAAGCGGGTTCTGCTGACGGGCGCCACGGGCGGCCTCGGCCACGCGATCGCCCGCCGCCTGGCTGCCGCGGGAGCGCACGTGGTGCTCTCCGGGCGCCGCGGCGACGTCCTCGTCGACCTCGCGAGCGAGATCGGCGGCGAGGTCGCGCCGGCCGACCTGTCCGATCCCGCCGCGGTCCGCGACCTCGCGGCGGCGCACGGCGACGTCGACATCCTCGTCGCGAATGCCGGCGTGCCGGCGTCGGGCCGCCTGGAGACCTACAGCGAGGATCAGATCGAGCGCGCCCTGCTCGTCAACCTGCACGCGCCGATCCTGCTCGCCCACGCCCTGACGCCGCAGATGGTCGCCCGCGGATCCGGCCACGTCGTCTTCATGTCCTCGCTCGCGGGCAAGACCGCGACCGCCGGCAGCTCGCTCTACAACGCCACGAAGTTCGGCCTGCGCGGTTTTGCCGGCGCGCTGCGCGCCGAGCTGCACGGCACCGGCGTCGGCGTCTCGTCGATCTTCCCCGGCTTCATCCGCGACGCCGGCATGTTCGCCGACGCCAACGTCAAGCTGCCCTTCGGCGTCGGCACGAAGTCGCCCGAGCACGTCGCCGAGGCCACGCTGCGCGCGATCGAGCGCGACCGCGGCGAGATCGACGTCGCGCCGGTCGGCCTCAAGCTCGGCGCCAAGTTCGGCGCGCTCGCCCCCGAGCTCGCCGCGGTCGTGACGCGCAAGTCCGGCGGCGCCGACGTCGCCGACCAGTTCGAGCGCGGCCAGATGGACAAGCGCTAGGCGGGCGCCGTGCCGCGGGCGCGCCGGCGCTCGCTCGCGCCGCTCAGCCGCCGCAGCTGCGCTCCGCGAGGACCCCGCGGGCAGGCGGCGCGATCCGGTCGGCGACCCCGACCACCGGCGGCGCATTGTTGAGCGAACGCAGCGCCCGCAGCGCACGCAGCTCGACGCCGGCGTCCGTCCCCTCGCCGCGATAGACCTTCACCTGCGAGCTGCGGCTGAACAGCACCGGCGCGCCGTCGATCGTGCCGACCGGCGCGCCCCGGATCCGCCGCTGCTTCCAGATCGGCGCGCGCGCCACCTCGCGCAGGTGGGAGCACAGTGCCGAGATCTGGACCTGGACCGGCGGCGTGCAGCTCGGGTGATCGTCGCCTGTCGGAGTGCAGTCGCCGTAGATCAGCGACACGAACCCCTCAGGCCCGTACGGCAGGGCGACCGCCGTCAGCTTCCACTTCTCAAACCGTGCGCCCAGCCAGTACACCGCGAAGTCGTCGAACTGCCGCGCCGCCCGTGTGTCCGGGGGCGAGTCCGGCCGTCCGGCCGAGCAGCCCTGCGCGACCAGGCCGGCGAGGAGCAGGAGCGCCACTGCCATGAGCATCCGCCCAGCGAGCGGTACGCGTCGGCCTGATCTAGCCGTCATGGGACACGAGCTCAGCGTAGTGCCGGGTGCGGGGCAATCAGAAGAGCGAGGTCTGCACCTCCTCGGGCTCGGACGATGTCGCCGCGCCGCGCAGCGCCGCTCCCGGCTCGACCTCCTCGTCGCGGTTGCGAAAGCGGCTCGGCCACGACGTCTCCTCGCGCCGCACGAGCTCCGCCAGCCGCCGGCGCTCTGTCGGCGGCGCGTAGGCGCCGCGCGCGTAGAGCTCCTCGTAGAGCGGGACGAGGTCGGGACGGTAGGAGCGCAGCCACTCGAAGTAGATCTGGCGCACCTCGCCGCGCAGGTGCAGCGCGATCCCGCCGATCCCCGTCGCACCGGCCTCGGCGGCGGCCTCCAGCAGCGGCTCGACCTGCTCGGGCGCGTCGTTGATCCCGGGCATCAGCGGCGCGATCAGTACGCCGCAGGGGATCCCGGCGCGGTTGAGCTCGGCGACCGCCTCCAGCCGCGCCTTCGGGTGCGGCGTGTGCGGCTCGGTCGCGCGCCAGGCCTTGGGGTCGAGCGTCGGGATCGAGAGGTTCGCGTGGATGTCGGTCACCGCCGCGATCTCGCGCATGAGGTCGATGTCGCGCAGCAGCAGCGGCGACTTCGTGAGGATCGAGCAGGGATTGCGGGCATCGCGCATCGCCTCCCAGATCCCGGGCATGAGCTTGTAGCGCGACTCGACCCACTGATAGGGGTCGGTGTTGGTCCCCATCGCCACGTGCTCGCCCTTCCACGACGGTCGCGCGAGCTCGGCGCGCACGACCTCCGGCACGTTGACCTTCACGACGATCTCGCGCTCGAAGTCGCGGCCCGCGTCGAACCCCAAGTACGTGTGGGTCGGGCGGGCGAAGCAGTTGTGGCTGACCACGCCGTCGGCGATGAAATCGCCGGTGCCGGTCGTGATGTCGTAGAGCCGCATCGTCGTGCCGAGCGGCTCGATCGAGACAACCCCCGTCGTCGCGTCGGACTTCAGCGCCATGCCGTCGATGTCGAGCTTGCGCCGGATGGCGGGGTCGACGGTGTGGAAGAAGCGCAGGCGCTCGCGGAGGCCTCCGCGCAGGCGGATCGCGTGGACACCGACTGCCGACGGCCCCTCGCGCACGGTCCGAAATCCGAACGCGCCCATGCACGACTCGATCCAGCCGAGGATCGTCGGGTCGGCGTTGCTGATCCGGATCACGCCGTTGCCCGAGCCCTCGGCGTCGAAGATGCCGGCGAGGAACCCCTTGCGCCATTCGTCGGTCGGGCTCAGGGGCCAGCGGATGAGGTCCCGCACGCGATCGCACTGTGAGCGCGACTGCGTCCGGATCGCCTGGAGCGGCCGCGTGCGATCGGAGCCGGCACTGAACGCGAAGCGCGTCGCGTGGACGCCGGACGCGAACAGGTAGCGGTCGGCGCGGTCGACCGCCTCGTCATCAGCGAGCGCGAGCCGGAAACGATGCACGACGCTCGGCGGGGTCCGCCCGACTCGCTCGTAGGCGTAGGAGGCGAGGTTGCCGTCGCCGCGGATCAGCCCGCAGAGATAGCCGCGGTCGTAGTCGTCGGAGTGCTGCGGCCCGGCTGCGAAACGGCCCGTCCCGAGAAGGGCGGATCCGAGCGTGAGATGCGGCCGCCGATCGCGTCCCTGCTCGGAGCCGGTCACGTGCTTCCAGCCGCGCCCGCTCAGATAGCGGTGGTCGCCGCTGGCGATCAGCTCGGTGCCGTCCTCCAGCGTGACCCGGTACGCCGGCTTCACGCTCGCCCAGTGGGCGAGCACCTCCGTGCGGACGTAGCGGCGGTAGGAACCTTCGCGTCGCGTCCCGTAGATCTCGTCGCCGACCCGCAGCTTCGCGAGCGGTTGATGGCGACCGTCCGCCATCAGGATCGGCGTGTCGCCAGACTGGCAGTACACGCACGCATGCGAGCAGCCCCTATACGGGTTGATCGTCCAGCGAAACGGCATCTTCGACGCCTTCGGCACGCGGTTGAGCGCGGACTTCGCGTGGATCTCGTAGAAGCGCATGTCGAGCGCCTCCGGCGCGTCGAAGCGGCGGATGACGGCGGGGTCGCGGTAGCCCGGCAGGCGCGTGCCCTCGTCCTCGGTGATCGTCAGGTTGTCCCAGCGCACGAACACATGTTCGCACGCGGCGCGGACGGGTGCGTCAGGCGCGGGTGACCGAGTACAGCTTCTGCAGCAGGCCGTGGTGCGCGATCTCGGCGCCGTGGCGGTCGGCGAACTCGTCGACCGCCTGCGTGGCGCTGGGGAACTGCGCATTGTCGTAGTCGTCGAACAGCAGCCGTCCGCCGCTCACGAGCCGCGGCCACAGCGTCTCGGCGCAGAAGGTCATGCTCTCGCGCAGGTCGCAGTCCACGAAGGCGAGGCTGAACGGTCCCCCGAGCGCCGGCAGCGAGGCCTCGAAGTAGCCGGGGACCGGCACCACGACGTCGTCGACGTGCAGCGCGCGCAGCTTGCCGCGGAAGTAGTCCAGCGAGGTCGAGGTGAAGGCGCTGTCGGGCGCCGTCGTCCCGCCGCTGCGGCGCTCGGCCAGCAGCTCGTCGCGGTCGAAGCCCTCGAACGAGTCGCAGGCGAACAGCCGCTTCGAGGATCCGAGCGCCTGCAGGTGGCGCGCCATCAGGACCGCCGAGCCGCCGCGCGAGGTCCCGCACTCGACGACGTCGCCGGGCAGCTCCGCGGTCGCCAGCAGCGCGGCGCGCAGCTCGCCGACGCCGGCGGCGTCGAGGTTCGTCTCGTAGTTGACGCCGGGCAGGCCGTACAGCCACGGCGCCGTCAGGAGGATCCGGTTCAGCGCCGGCGTCGGCAGCGCGCGCTTGAGCGCGACCTTGACACGGAGTGAGAGGCTGGCGGAACGCATCGGCGGGCTCAGCCCGCGGGGCGGGTCGCTTCGAGACACATCGCCTCGGCCGGGTTCTCCCACTCGGGGCCGTGGCGCTCGAGCTCGCGCAGCGCGAGGTGGTCGCTCTCGTTGGGCTCGCGGCGCACGACGTCGACGAAGCCGGCCTGCACGAGCTTTGCCTTCAGCTCCTCCTCGTCGTAGATGAAGCGATGGCCCCACGAGTACATGAAGGTGTTGAACATCTGGCAGGGCCGGTCGTGGGTGTTGCGCGAGGCGATGTCGAGGAACTCGCGGTACTCGGCGCACGAGATCACCGGGTTGCGGTCCTCGTAGAGCGCGATGATCTTGCGCAGGTCCGGCGTCGTCATACGCAGGACGCCGCCGGGGCGCAGGATGCGGTGCAGCTCCGTCATGGCGCTCAGGCCGCGCTGCTCGGGCAGGTGCTCGATGACGTGCTCGCCGTAGGCGTAGGCGAACGACTCGCTCGGCAGCGGGAGCTTGAAGAGCAGGTCGAGGTAGACGTCGCCGGAGAGCAGATCGCTGTTGAGCCAGCCCTCGGCGGGATGCGGGCCGGCGCCGATCTGCAGCCGCGGCTCGGAGGCCGTCGCGAGATAGCGGCGAACGGCGTTGCGTCGCACGACATGGCTGCGCATGACGAGTTGCGGGATGGACCGGGCCCGGAGCCAGAGATGCGATGCGCTCTGAACCTCGGTCCGCCGCAGCCGGTTGAGCACGGTGCGCACGGCCGCGCATGTTAGCCCCACCGCTCCGCGCGTCAGACTGCGAAGGACCCGTTCGTGGTAGGTCGCCCGTACACACCGGCGCGTTCATCCGGCGGTGCGTCGCGGCCGATAGGAGTCATGTGCGGCAGATGAAACGGTCATGAGCATCCTGCAGCGCGCATTCGGCTCGCGGCACGCCTCGCTGCTTGCGGCGCGCTCGCGCCAGCACCGGCGACGCCGGCGCGCGCTCAACGGCGTCCTCGTCGACGCCGGCATGCTGCTGCTCGCGGTGGGCGCCAACGGGCTGGGCGCCTCGCGGGCCGGTGCGTCCGCCGGCTCGGTCTGGTGGATCGTCCTGTACGTCGTCCTGACGCTCGCCGTCATCGGCGGGCGCGGCGGCTACGGCTACCGCCTGGAGGTCTCGCCGTTTGAGTATCTCGGCCAGGTGATCGCCGGCGCCGCGATCGCCGCCGCGCTCGTCGTCGGCGCGCGCGTCCTGTTCGCGCCTGATCCCGACGCCGCGACGCAGGTCGTGCGCTTGTGGCTGTTCGCCTCCGCCTACCTCATGGCCGGGCGCCTCGGCGTCGCCCTTGGCGACCGGCGCATGGATCGCGCCGGCCTCAACACCCTGATCGTCGGCGCCGGCGACGTCGGGCGCCTCGTGGCGCGCCGACTGCAGGAGCGCCCGCAGATGGGCCTGCGGCCGATCGGCTTCCTCGACGCGAACCCGCGGCCGACCGCGCCGGGGACGACGAGCGCGCTGCCGGTCCTCGGCGCCAGCTGGGACCTCGAGCGGATCGTCGACGAGCACGACGTCGAGCACGTGATCGTGAGCTTCTCGACCGCCCCGCACAGCGTGCTGCTGGGCCTCGTCCGCCGCTGCCGGACGCTCGACATCGAGGTCTCGCTCGTGCCGCGCCTGTTCGAGGAGACGTCGCGCCGCATCACCGTCGAGCACCTCGGCGGGATCGCGCTGCTGCGCGTCGGCCGCGCCGACCCGCGCGGCTGGCAGTTCGACCTCAAGTACGCGTTCGATCGCGTCGCCGGCGCGACGCTCGTCGCGTTGTTCGCGCCGCTGATGGTGCTCATCGCGGTAGCGGTCAAGGCGACCTCCCCCGGCCCGATGTTCTTCCGCCAGTCGCGGATCGGCCTGGACGGCCGCGAGTTCGACATCCTGAAGTTCCGGACGATGCTGATGGTCGAGGACGCGCCGCAGCACGACGCGGCCTGGTTCTCGCGGACGCTCGGCCGGCAGGACGGCGAGGCCGCCCCCGAGAGCCCCGCGACGGAGCTCGCGCAGGTCGCCGACCGCCGCACGCGGCTGGGGCGCATCCTGCGCCGCACCTCGCTCGACGAGCTCCCGCAGCTGCTGAACATCGTCCGCGGCGAGATGTCGCTCGTCGGCCCGCGGCCCGAGCGCACCGGCTACGTGCGAGCCTTCGAGGGCCACGTCTACCGCTACGGCGACCGCCACCGCGTCAAGTCCGGGCTCACGGGCTGGGCCCAGGTCCACGGCCTGCGCGGCGAGACGTCGCTGGCCGACCGGACGGAGTGGGACAACTTCTACGTGGAGAACTGGAGCCCCTGGCTCGACCTCAAGATCCTGCTGCTGACGCTGCCGGTCGTGGCGCGACGCAGCGACGGCTGATGACGGCCGCCGACGGCGAGGGCCGCGCGATCGCGCGCAACACGATCGCGTCCTACGGCTTCCGCGTCCTGCGCGGCCTCAGCGTCCTGCTGCTCACCCCCTACCTCTTCCGCAGCCTCGGCCTGGCGCAGTTCGGCACCTACGGCATCCTCATCACGCTCGCGACGGTGTTCAGCCTCGTCGAGCTCGGCGTCTCGGTCGGGCTGACGAAGTCGGTCGCCGAGCACCGCAGCCGCGGCGATCGGCGCGAGCTCGACGAGGACGTCGGCGTCGCGGTCGCGCTGCTCGGGCTGCTGGGCCCGGCGGCCTGCGCGATCGTCGTCGGGGTCGGCGTCTGGGCCGGCGGCCTCGCCTCCCCCAGCGACCGCGACGCGTTCCGGCTCGGGCTGATCGTCGTCGGCGCGAGCATGCTCGTGCGCCTGCCGCTGTTCGCCTACGGCGCCGCGCTGCAGGGTTACCAGCGATTTGACCTCTTCTACCGCGCCGAGGCAGTCGCGGTCCTGATCGTCGCCGCGGGCTCGGTCGCCGCCGTCGAGGCCGGCACCGGCGTCCTCGGCCTGGCCGTCGTCTACGCCGCCTCGCAGGTTGCCGGCGGGGTGATGTTCGCGATCCTGCTGCACCGCGTCGACCCCGAGCTCTCGCTGCGCCCGCGCCTGGGCGACGGCGAGCGCCGCCGCCGCGCGGCCGGCTTCGGCGGCCTCGCGCTCGTCGCCGACTCGATGGAGTTCGTCGCCCAGCGGATGGACGTCCTGATCGTCGCTGCGCTGCGCAACGCGAGCACCGCCGCGCCGCTCGTCGCGGCGATGCGGCTCGTCAGCGGCATGCAGGCGCTCGTGCTGCCGTTCGTGAACCTGATCGTGCCGATGGTCGCCGACCTGCTCGCCCGCGAGGCGCACGACGAGGTGCGCCGGCGCTTCGTCCTGGCGACCCGCGTCGCGCTGCAGGTCACGCTGCCGGTCGCCGCCGGGCTCGCCCTCTTCGCGACCGACGTGATCGACGTCTGGCTCGGCGATGCCGCGCCACCGGTGACCGACGACATCCTGATCGTCCTGATGGGCGCCCAGCTCGCCACGCTCACGTCGCTGCCGGCGGGCAAGGTGCTGCTCGCGTCCGGCCGCCTGCGCACGCTGGCCGGCCTGGCCTGCCTGGAGGGGGTCAGCAACGTCGCGCTCTCGATCGTGCTCGTCATCCGCTACGGCGTCATCGGCGCGGTCGTCGGCACGCTCCTGACGACCGCCGTGATCGTCCTCGTCCGCCTGCCGCTCGCCGCACGCGCGACCGGCTGCCCGGGGCGCCGACTGTTCGCGGACGGGCTGCTTCCGGCGCTGACCGCGACCGCGCCTGCGATCGCGGCGATGGTCGCCGCCCGCCTGCTGCTGGATGCCGGCCTGGCCCGGCTCGCGGTCGGGCTCGTTTTCGGCTGGGGGCTGGCGAGCGCGGTGGGCATCGCCCAGGTCGGCCCCCGCCGCGTGCTCGGCCTGTTCGCGCTCGGGCGCCGCCCGGCGGTGCCGTGAGCCTCAGGCGGTCGCCGGCTCGCCGTCGCGCGCGAGGCTGAGGTAGGCGCAGCCGAGGCCGAGGATCGCGAACAGCGTGAGTCCGACCTCGCCGAACAGCGTGATCTCAAGCAGCGAGTGCAACGCCATCACGAGCAGTCCGGCGCCGAGGCCGATGCCGACCGCCCGACCGACGGGATCGCGCACCCGTGTGAGCCGGTAGGCGACCGAGATCCCCGCGGCCACGAGCCCGACCAGCGCCAGCAGTCCGAGCAGGCCCTCCTCCGCGAGCACGGTCAGCGCGAGATTGTTCGCATGCGGCGGCACGACCAGATCGCGCTGGTGCAGCAGTCGCCGCTGCGATCCCGTGGCGATCGTGGCCGGCAGGCGGGCGTAGGCCGTGCCGAAGTTGCCCATCCCGACCCCGATCACGGGCGACTCGGCATAGATGTCGATCGCCGACTGCCACAGGTCCGCGCGCAGGCCGACATCGTCGCCGGTGCCGGGGTCGCGCAGGCGCTCGCGCAGCGTCGCCGGGGCGAAGCCCGCGAAGACGACGGCCAGCACGACCGCGACGACGACCGCGCTGCGCGGCCGCACGACGATCAGCCACGCCAGCGAGCCGATCACGAGGGCCACGATCGCGCCGCGCGTGAACGACAGCACGAGCGGCGGCACAGCGAGCAGAAACGCCGTCGCCGCGAGCAGCCGCAGGCGCGCTCGCAGGGCGCGCGTGACCGCCACCGCGGCCGCGAGCGGCATCACCACCGCGAGGAAGTCGGCGTAGGAGTTGGGATGGCCGAACGCGCCCTGCACCCGGCTGACGACCTCGCCGTTGATGAGCGCGCCGCCGGAGGGGCCGAAGCTTCCCGATATCTGCTGGCCGAGCCCGTGGAGGGCGGCGACGAGCAGGCCCAGCAGAACGCCCGCGATCACCGTCTCCAGCCGCTGCGTGCTGTCGGCGACCTGCGTGACCGCGAAGAACACGGCGGCGGCGGTGAGCAGCGCGAAGAGCCGGCTCACCGAGCGGCTGGGGTCGATCGCGAACAGTGCCGAGACCAGGCCGACCGCGCAGAAGAGCACGATCATGAGCGCCACTGTCGAGCCGTGCGAGATTCGCACCGCCTCGCGCCGGTCCAGCGCGATGAACACGAGCGTGCCACCCGCGAGCGCCGGTAGCAGCAGGTGCATCGGCTTGACGGCGCCGACGACGAGATTCGTCAGGGGGGCGAGCGCCAGAAGTGCGGCGATCCCCCACTCCGGCCGCCGCACGATCACCGCCGCCGCGCACAGGACGCCCGCCACCGCCGGGATCACCACCGCATGGCCGGCCGCCGCGCTGAGCGGCCACATCACCGCGAGGCAGAGCGCCGCAAGCGAAGGCCAGACGGCCGCGGCCCGCGGCGCGCGCGTCACGATGTCGTCGTGTCGTGCCCGGATCGCTTCGGGCGCGCCCTGCGCGACGTCAGCCGCGCGCGCGCGGTGTGACGGTCGGCGGGCGCGTCCCGCACGCCGTAGTAGCCGGAGCTCTCCAGCCGGCGGCGCGAGAGCGCCCGGTTGAGAACGACGCCGAGCACCGGCGTCTGCCCGCGCTCGAGCTGCGCCAGCCCGGCACGGGCCTGCGCGAGGCTCGTGTCGCGCTGGTCGATGACGAGCAGTGTGCCGTCGGCCTCGGCCGCGGTGACCGCGGCGTCGGCGCCGATCGACAGCGGCGGTGTGTCGATGATGATCCGGTCGAACTCGCTGCGCAGCTGGCGCAGCAGCGTCGTCAACTCGATCGAGCTCAGGAGCACGCCGGGGTTGGACGGCAGCGGCCCGGGCCAGATCAGCCAGAGCCCGGGGTGGTCCGGGTGCGGCACGAGGATCTTGTCCTTCGCGGCCTCGCCGGCCAGGTAGGTGCTCAGCCCGACCTTGGATCGCTCGATCCCCGAGCCGACCTCGGTGGCGTACAGCCCCGGGCGGCGCAGGTCGGCCTCGATGAGCACCGTGCGGTCGCCGTCGTCGGCGCAGATCATCGCCAGCTGCGACGCGACGGTGCTCTTGCCCTGCACGGGGCCCGGGCTCGTGACGGCGACGACCTGGACCAGCTCGACGCCGCCCACCCCGAAGTCGATGTTGGCGCGCAGCAGGCGGACCGAGTCGCGCACGCTCGCCAGCGCCTGCGGCGACAGTCGCGCGAGCTCCGGGAGGCGCAGGAGGATCGGATGGTCGAGGACGTCGGCCGCGTCCTGGGAGACGTGCAGCGAGTCGTCCAGGCGCTCGCGCGCGAGCACGACGCCGACTGCCAGCAGGAGCGCGAGCAGGCATCCGAAGCCGAGGAACAGCGGCACGTTGGGCGAGGACGGGTCGATCGGCAGAGCGGCCGGCTGGCTCATCGTGATCTGCGTCGGCGCGGCCCCGCGCTGGAACAGCGCGCCGACCTCGGTCACGAACGTGGTCGCGTAGGTGTTCGCGAGGTTGCGGGCGGCCGCGGGCGTGTCGTCCGTCGCCGTGATCTGCAGCAGCTGCGTGCGCTCGATCGGGGCGAACGAGACCTGCGAGAGCAGCTTCTCCGCCGACGGCCGTCCCGGAATGCTCTCGCGCACGGCGTTAGCCACGTTCGGGTTCGCGGCCAGCGTCGTGAACGTCCGGGCGAGCTGCTCGCCGGCGTTGGTGTCGAAGATCAGCGAGCCGTTGTCGAGGTTGCGCTCGCCGACGAACAGCGTCGCGGTCGCGCTGTAGTGCTTGGGCAGCGCGAGCGTGACGGCGACCGTGGCAACGACGCACAGCACGAGCGTTACGAGGAACGTGACCCGGCGCCTCCAGATCGCGGTGATGATGTCGTCGAAGCTCATGCGAAGCGACAGGGTAGACGCGCGGCCTGCGGCGGGAGCATCAGCGTGACAGCACGCGCCGCAGCGCGCGGACCGGCACCCCGAAGCGCAGACAGCCGGCGACGAAGCCGGCTCCCCACGCCAGGTGCATGATCGCCATCGCGGCCGCGACGCCGGCGGTGTCCACGGGCCGCGGCGGCCGCTGTGCCCGCACGGCGCCCGCGAGGACGCCGAGGCCGTAGGCCGCCATCGCCCGGCGCGGCCAGCGTCCGTGCGGCAGGACCGACGCGAGCGCGACGCCGGTCAGCGCCACGGACGCCAGGTGCGAGCGGCGCAGCGCGATCGGATGGCGCCGCGCGGTCTTGACGCGGTAGAGGCCGAAGCGTGCGTACTGGCGGGCGAGGCCCACCGCCGAGTCGCGCGGCGCGTAGGACGCGGCCATCCGCGGCAGACAGACGATCCGGCCGCCCTCCCCCAGGACGCGTGCGGCGAGCTCGGAGTCCTCGTTGACCGCCCAGGCGTCGTCCCAGCCGCCGAGCCGCTCGAGCGTCGCCCGGTCCCAGACGCCGGCGAAGACGCCGAGGTCGAGCTCGTGCTCCTCGGCGGGCGCGTCGTTGCCGGCCCACTTCGCCGACCCGCCCTGGCCCAGCGGCGAGCCCAGCGCGGAGCTGACCCATCCCGACCAGCCCCCCGACGGGCGCGGCACGACCGGCCCCGTGACCCAGGCCGCGCCGCCCTGGCGCAGTCGGTCGATGCCGCGCTGGACGTAGTCAGCGGGAAACCAAGCGTGCGCATCCATCCGCGCGACGTATTCGCCGCGCGCACCGGCGAGGCCGATGTTCAGCGCGATCGGGATCGAGCGCCGCGGGTTGTCGAGCACGCGGATACGAGGGTCGTCGTGCGCGATGCGCTCCAGCAGCGCCCGCGTCCCGTCGTCGGAGCCGCCGTCGACGAACAGCACCTCGAGCTCGCCGTCGAGCTCCTGCGCCGCCACGGTCCGCGCCGTGTCCTCGATCCAGCGCGCCTCGTTGTAGACGGGCACGATGATCGTCGCCAGCGGCGGTATCACGAGTTGGCTTCCGCCAGGCGCGGGTCGCGCCGCAGCGCACGGTGCTTGACCTGCAGGTAGTACCAGTCGCGCAGAGCGCGCCAGGACCGGCGTCCGAAGGGCGACTGGTTGGTCACCTGCTGCCAGCGATGCAGGACCACCGCACGCGGCACGTAGCGGACCTCCATCCCGGCGCCCCAGATGCGCAGGCACCAGTCCAGGTCCTCGCCGCCGTAGCTCGACAGGCGCCGGTCGTAGGGACCGATCCGCCGGATCAGCTCGCTGCGCCACATCTGCGCCGCACCCGAGACCCACACGACCGGCCGCTCCTGGGCGTGGTCGAAGTCCTTCATCATGTGGCGGCGGTGCACAGGCGGATCGTCGTCGATCCAGCGCGCGTAGGGTCCGCGCCGCAGCAGCGGGATCAGCAGCGGCGGCCAGCGCCGGCAGGACAGCTGCAACTCGCCGTCTGCGCCCTCCAGCCGCGGGCCGACGAGCCCGACCTCGGGGCGCTCGCGGAGCGCGGCGAGCAGCGTGGACACGGCTCCTGGGCGCACCTCGGTGTCGGCGTCGAGCATGAGGACGGCGGGCGCGCCGACGAGCGCCAGCGCGCTGTTGCGACCGGCGACGAGCCCCTCGTTCACAGGCTTGGCGACGAGCCGGGCGGTGGGGAACCCGGCGCGGACGGCCTCGGCGCTGCCGTCGCTCGAGCCGTCGTCGACGACGATCACCTCGTGGCGGACCTCGGCGTGTTTCTCGATCGCCGCGAGGCAGCGCAGCAGATCCGCTCGCGCGCGCCAGGCGACGATGACGATCGAGAGATCGAGCGCCGGTTCGGTTGCGTTGTCGGTCACGTCGAGGGCCCGCGGCCGCGGGTGGTCACGGCGCGGCCCTTCCAGGCTATACGGGAAGGTGCGGCTGCCTGGACAGGCGGCGCAGCGTGAACCCGAGTGCGAGGAGCGCGATGCCGCCGACGGCGAGCAGCGCGACGTCGAAGCCGGTGAACGGCAGCGAGTCTCCGTCGAGCGCGCGGGGCGCGCTCGCGACGGCGGTCGGCGCGGTGCCGTTGACGCCTGCGCCCGCGACGCCGTTGTCGCTCGGCCCGGCGGCTGCGGCGGCCGCGCCGTTGGTGCCATTGGCCGTCGCACCGAGAGTCCCCTGCGCGGCAGCGGTGGGCGCGGTCGGCGTATCGCCGCTGACGGCGACGGTGCCGGCGACGCCTGCCTGGCCGCCGTAGGCATCTACGACGGGGCTCTGCGCGGACGCGCCCGCCGTTCCCAGCACAAGCACGAGGATGAGGCTGAGGAGGATTGAGTGCTTCATGACTTCCTTGTCGTAAACCGGCTTGATGTCCAGGGTAGCGCCGCTTTACCCGGACTGCTCCAATGGAAACACATTCGGCGCGTAGACGCACCGGAATCTGAACGTACGACCAGGCTCAACGACCCTGTCTCGCCTGCGAGCGCCGTGCGAAGAGCAGGTTAGCCTCTGGAAGCGTCATCGGGCGCGTGCTGGACAAACGTTCGAGCGCCTCGGAGATCACCGGCTCGCGGGGGTTGAGGCGCCGCGCGGCCGCCAGCTCGCGGGCGGCCGCGGTGCGGTCCGCCGTCAGGCCGAGCAGGAACCTGACGGCCCAGTTGCGCGGCTCGCGCTCGCGCGCCTTGCGAAGCGCGCGCCGCGCCTGTGCGGGCCGGCCGACCCGCGCGGCGATCACACCCTCCACGAGCCAGGGGTCGGCTCCCAGCCGGTCGAGGTCCTGCGCACGCCCGAGGCGGGCGAACGCCGCCGCCGGGTTCGACGGCCAGCGGGCCGCAGCCTCGCGCACGTCGCGGTCGGCGACGTAGGACGGCGCGACGAGGACGGCGGCGGCGATCGCGGCCGCGATCGCCAGCGGCGCCGCACGCCGGCGGGCCGCGCTGCGATCGCCGGTGGCCGCGGCGCCCGCACAGGAGACCGCGATCCCGGCGCCGGCGAGCGCGAGGACGCTCAGGACGGGGTACTCCCACAGCCAGTCGACGCTGCCGTAGACGAGCCACACCACGAGCGGGAGCAGCGCCGCTGCGAGCACCGCGCGCTCGGGCGCCGGGCGCCGGCGGCGCCAGGGCTGCGCCGCCGCCCATGCGAGCGCGAGCACGAACCCGGCGAACAGCAGCGCGCCCACGATCCCCGTGTGCACGAGCACCCGCAGCGGCAGGCTGTGCACCCAGCGCGGCTCCTCGGACGTTCGCCGGGCGGCGACGTACTGCTCGGCGAAGTTGTCCTGGCCGGCGCCGCCGAGCGGGTGCTCGCGCCACACGTCCAGCGCCACCCGCCAGAAGTCGTAGCGCCCGCTGCCCAGCGACGTGAAGCGGACGTCCGCCCGGTCGGGCGCGGTGGTATCGGTGTCGCGGAACTCGGTCCACGCGCGATCCACGCTCCCGGGAAGGTCCTGCGTCGCCCCCACTCCGGCGCCGATGATCACGAGCACGACGACCGCCGCCGCCCCGACGGCCCGTGACATCCCCGTCCGCAGTCGCGGCGCGGGCGCGGCCCACCGGCGATCAGCGAGCGTCATCGCGACGCCCGCGAGCAGGAGCCCGAGCGTCATGAGCGCGACGGCAACGACGGCGTGGTCGACCGGCGTCCCGGCGACGCGCGCGGCATCGGCCGGCGCCAGGCCGCCGGCGACTCGGTAGACGTCGAGAATCGCGCCGGACGTGATCGCGAGCGCCCCGGCGACCGGCAGCGCGAAGGCGAGCAGGCGCGCGCGGCCGGGGACGATCACGAGCATGAGGCCGACGATCAGCGGCAGCGTGAACAGCCAGCCGCGGCTCTCGGCCATCAGGGCGAGGGCGAGCAGCAGCCCGCTTAGCGCGAGGAGCAGCGGGCGCAGGAACGGCGACGTCTCGCGACGGGACGCGAGCATCAGCGCGGGCAGGGCGCCCATCGTCCAAAGCGCCGCCGCGGCGTTCTGGTATCCGAGCGGCGCGGCCAGGCGGGCGTCGATGAACAGCCGCAGCGGCTCGTCGGCGGCCGCGACGCGCGCGATCGTCACCAGCCCGACTGCGCCGACGGCGAGCCCCGCCGCGACGATCGCAGCGCGCGCGGCGGCGATCGTCCAGGGGACGAACGCGAACAGCCAGAAGCAGCCGAGGTACAGCAGCGTCCGCTGCGCGCCCTCCAGCGCCGCCGCGGGAACGTCGGCCCAGAGGATCGACGCGAACGACCACAGCGTGTAGGCGCCCAGCAGGCACACCGCCGCCGTGGCTGCGCGCGACGGCGGCCGGAAGCTCGTCCCCAGCGCCACGACCGCGACCGCCAGGAGCGCGAATGCGATCGCGACCCCGGGCAGCCAATCGGCCGGGAAGTAGCCGCCGCTGTCCAGCGCCCACCACACGAGCACGGCCAGGACCGGCCCCGTCATCAGGAGCGGCAGCAGCAGCGATCGGTGACGCGCGAGCACCCGCGGAGAATGTCAGGGCCCTGCCGGCGCCGCCGGGCACGAACACCTGTTCGCTCACGGGCCCGGAGTGCTACCGTGATTCTAGGCGTCGTGACGTCGGCCGTCCGGCGGGGCGCGGAGCTTGAACGCAACGGAAAGTCGAGCGTCACCCAGCGGTCGCCGGCGGTCTCGAGAGCATGTTTCTCGACCGGAAGGCCCGATGGACGCCACACGCCCGCGCTGGGTCATCGCAGAGCTCGACGCCCGCGGCGAGATCGACGATCACGCCGCGATGTGCCTGCGTTTCGCGATCGAGCACGCCGGCGCTGCCGGCCGGGCGACGATCCTCGTCGACCTGCGCGAGCTCACCGCGATCGACGCCGGGCGGCTGGAGCTGTTCCTCGCCCACGACGCCGGGTGCCGCGCGAGCGGCGCCGAGCTCGCGATCCTCATCTGCGCCGACCCGCGCCAGGAGGCGATCGTGCGCGCCTTCACCGCGGTCGGGCTCGGCGACCGGCTGCAGTTCGCCTACCAGCCGGCGGCGCCCCCGCGCAACGGCCGCCGGCGGACGGCTACCGTGCGCTGGTACCGGCGAGCAGCGACAGCTCGCCCGTGAGCGTCTGGCTCGTCGCGCCCGTGATCCGCACGGGGACGAGCTCGCCCGGCGCCGCGAGGCCGGCGAAGTTCACGGCCTTGTTGTGGCGCGAGCGCCCGCGCAGCCGCGACGGATCGGTCCGCGAGCTGCCCTCCACGAGGACCTCGAGGTCGCGTCCCACGAAGCGCTGCGCGCGCTCGGCCGCTCGCCGCTGCACGACCTCGACGAGCCGCTGCATCCGCTCGACCTTGAGCTCGTCCGCAACGAGCCCCTCGGTCAGCGCGCCCGCCTCGGTCCCCCGCCGCGGCGAGAAGACGAACGTGAACGCGCCGTCGTAGCCGACCTCCTCGCAGACCGCGAGCGTTTGGAGGAAGTCGGTCTCGGTCTCCCCCGGGAAGCCGACGATGATGTCGGTCGTGATCGCGGCGTCGGGCACGTGCTCGCGGATCAGCGCGACGCGGTCGAGGTAGCGCTCGCGCGAGTAGGTGCGGCGCATCGCCTTGAGGATCGGCGACGAGCCCGACTGCAGCGGCAGGTGGATGTGCTCGCAGACGGACTCGAGCTCGGCGTGCGCGCGGATGACGTCCTCGCGCATGTCCTTCGGGTGCGGGCTCGTGTAGCGGATCCGCTCGATGCCCTCGATCGCGTCGATCTCGGCGAGCAGCGCCGCGAAGGTCATGCGTTCCCGCCCGCCCTGCGGCCGCAGGTCGCGCCCGTAGGAGTTGACGTTCTGGCCCAGCAGCGTCACCTCGCGCACGCCGTCGGCGGCCAGCCGCCGGACCTCGGCGACGAGCTCGCCGGGCGGCCGGCTGACCTCGCGCCCGCGGGTCGACGGCACGATGCAGTACGAGCAGCGCATGTTGCAGCCGACCGAGATCTGCACCCAGGCCTGGAACTCGCGCGAGCGCTTGTCGGGCAGGTGGCCGGTGAAGCCCTCGAACTCGAAGAAGCCCTGCGCGGTGATCGAGTCGGACGTCAGGAACTCGGCCAGCTTGTGGACCTGGCCCGGCCCGAACGCGACGTCGACGAACGGGAAGCGCGCGAAGACCTCGTCCTTGACCGACTGCGCCCAGCAGCCGCCGACGCCGATGATCCGCTCCGGGTCCTCGCGCTTGAGGCGCTTGGCGTGCCCGAGGTGGGCGACGAAGCGGCTGTCGGCCTTCTCGCGGATCGAGCAGGTGTTGAAGAGGATCACGTCGGCGTCCTCGGGGGCCGGCGCCTCGGCGTAGCCGAGCGACTCGAGCATCCCCTTCATCCGCTCGGAGTCGTGCTCGTTCATCTGGCAGCCGAAGGTCGTGACGTGGTAGCGCTTCATCGGCCCATGAGGGTAGCGGCGGTTCGGGTCACGGCTTGTCGAGCACGGCGCGGATCGGGTCCGCCCAGGCGCCGTAGCCGGTCGCGGCCCAGGGCGTGTCGTCCTCGAAGTACGGCCGCCCGCTGCCGTCGCGCAGGACGTTCGCGGGCCGGCCGGCCTTGACGTCGGCGCGGCAGCCGGCGCAGAGTCGCAGCTCGGTCCCGTGCACGGTGACGGGGCGCCCCTGCGCCGGCCCGTGGCGCGGGTCGTACGTGCACGGCGGCGGCAGCTCGCGCTCGCCGCTGAGCGCCGCGCGGCCGAGGTCGATGCAGACGAGCGCGCCGACGAGGTCCGGGATGTCGGGCGCGCCGCGGCGCAGGGCCCGCTCGGCCGCCTCGTAGGCGTCGAGCGCGCGCTGGGTGTCCTCCGACGGCGCCGCGGCGTCGATGAGGGCGCTGAGCTCGATCAGCATCGCGTCGGCGCGGTCGGCGAGCTCGTCGCGCGAGGCCTCGCGGGCGAGCGCGAAGACGCGGCCCGGCAGGACGGGGCGGTCGTCGACGGGCCGTGCGCCGCGGCGCCGGCGCGCAACCAGGACCGCGGCGAGCAGCACGACCACGACGATCAGGACCACGACGCCGGCGGGGACGCCGCCGCCGCCGCCACTGCCGCCGCCGTCGCCGTTCGCGCCGGTCGACGGCGCCGGCGCGCCCGCTCCGGTGCGCTCGCGGAAGTCGGCGCTGGCCCGCTCCTCGCGGCCGGTGAGGTCGGGGTCGTCGAGCGCGGCGAGGAAGTTGCGCAGGCGCGGTGCCGGCGGACCGTCGAAGTGGGCCTCCAGATCGACCGTGCGCGAGGCCTGCTCGGCACGGCCGGCGACGGCGGCCTCGATGCGGTAGCCGCGGGTCCAGAGGATCCCGCGCGCGTCGTAGGTCACGTAGACGCCCGGGCGCCGCAGGCGGCCGGCGAGCGCGTTGAGGAAGCGCGGGCCGTCGCCGTCGAAGGCGTCCCCGGGCGCGAAGGCGACGAGCGCGACGAAGACCGGCTCGGTGCGCCTGGCGAGCGCCCGGCGCAGCAGCACGCGCGTGCCCGCGTCGATGGTCTCGGCGACCGCGGGATCGACGTAGAGGCGGCTGTCGGCCAGGCCGCGCGCCGCCGGGCTGACGCTGCCGACCGCGGCCGCGGAGGCCGCGGTCGCCGCCAGGACCAGCACCGCGGCCAGCAGCGCGAGCGCCGCGCGCCTAGGCACCGCGCTGCCCCCTCAGCGCCGCCGCGGCGCCCGCGACGCCGCGCACGACGACGTGCAGGCCGATGCCGAGCACCGCGCCGAGGAAGGCGCAGACGAGCGCGATCAGCACGAGCGAGTCGCGCTCGACCTTCCCGCCGAGGCTGATGCCCTTCGGGTTGGAGAACGGCTCGAAGCTCACCGGCGGGGCCGCCGGGGCGGCCGCCTGCAGGGTCGGGACGAGCCCGGCGAGCTGGTCGCGAAACGGGCCGCCCCCGAACTCCTGGCTCGTGCGAAACGAGAACTCGCTGACGTCCAGCGGGAGCTCGCGGGCCGCGTAGTCGACGTCGCCCTCCTGGTCGACGAGGACGTAGAGGCCGTCGCGATCGACGCGCCGGATGATCGCGCGCGCGATCGCGCGCTGGTCGCCGCGCGACTCGTCCTGCTCGACCTGCGGCAGGACCGCGACGCGCACGGGGACGTCCGCGGCGGCGATGCGACGGTCCAGCCGCCGCGCCTCCGCCGGGCCGACGAGCCAGCTCAGGTCGCGGTCGACCCACACGCCGGGCTCGCGCAGCGCGCGGGCGGCCTCGTCGAAGCGGTCCGCGTGCGCGGCGTCCGCCACGGCGAGCATCGCGAGCAGCACGCCGGCGAGCACCCGCGCGGCGGTGGTGGCGCGCCGGCTCATCGCCCCGCCAGCACCCTCGCGGCGAGCTCGTCGTCGATCGCGCCGAAGCCGGTTCGCGCCCAGACGCTGTCGCGCTTGAAGTACGGCTCGCCGCGGTCGCCGAGCGCGTCCGGGGCGCGGCCGTCGCGCAGCGCCTCCGCGCAGCGGCCGCAGGCGGGCACCTCGGCCTCCTCGTCGCCCAGCCGCCAGCGGGTCGTGGTCGTCGCGCCGCGGTGCTCGGGATCGAAGAAGCAGCGCTTCGGGCGCGGCCGTCCCGCGAGCGCCGCCTCGCCGTCCTCGGCGAGGATCAGCGCCCCGACGCTGTCGACCGCGGTGCGCGCCTCGCGTTCGGCCTTGGAGGCCGCCGAGTACAGGTCGAAGGCCTCGTCGGACGGCTGCGGTGCGGCCTGGATTGCCGCCGCCAGCCGCGCCACGGCGTCGGACGCGCGCGCGGCCGCCGCGGCGCCGGGCTCGCGCAGCCGCGGTGGCGCCTGCGCCTCGCGCAGCGGGCGCGTCCGGCGCCGGCGCCGCCGCCACCAGCGCACGGTCGGGAACGCGAACCCGGCGAGGCCACCGCCGACGGCGAAGGCGAGCGCCACCGCGTCCTCCCGCGCGGCCGGGTCGTCGCTGGTCGTCCTCGGCGAGGGCGGCATCCAGCTCGCGCTTGGCCACGCCGCGCGACGGCCGGTCCCCGGTCGCGACGACGCGCAGCGCGTAGCGCACCCGCGTCACGACCCGGCGCTCGGGCGCGACGTCCTGCCCGACAGCGCGCTCGGCGTCCTCGGGCGCGACGGGCGGGCGCACGCCGACGGCGCTCATCTGGATCGTGCCGAAGCTGTCGTCGGAGGCGTCGACCACGACGTAGAGGCCGGGCCGGTCGATCGCGCCGGCCAGCAGATCGGGGACCTCGAACAGGTCGATCCCGCGGACCTCGCCGTTGTTCGGGGGCCCGCTGACGAGCGCCACGCGCGTCGGCACGGGCATCGCCGCGACGTCCGCGCGCAGCCGCGCCAGCTCGCCGGCGGACACGGCCCGCGACACGGAGTCGCTGACGAAGACCGGGTCGCGGCGCAGCTCGCGGGCCAGGCCCGCCAGCCAGGGATCGGCGTCGTCGCCGGCCGCGGCCGCCGCGGACGGCGCCGCGACCGCGGCGAGCATCAGCGCCAGCGCGCCGGCTGCCGCCCGGCAGCCCGCAGTCGTCATTTTGCGAACTCGACCGCCCGCGACTCGCGGATGACCGTGACCTTGATCTGTCCCGGGTACTCCAGCTCGCGCTCGATCTCGCGTGCGATCTCGCGCGAGAGCAGCATCGCGGCGTCGTCGTCGATGCTCGTCGGCTCGACGATGACGCGGATCTCGCGGCCGGCCTGCATCGCGTAGACCTTCTCGACGCCGTCGTGGCGCGAGGCGATCAGCTCGAGCTCGCGCAGCCGCTTGACGTAGGACTCCAGCGACTCGCCGCGGGCGCCGGGGCGGGCGCCGGACAGCGCGTCGGCGGCCTGGACGATGACCGCCTCGACGGTCTGCGGCTCGACCTCGTTGTGGTGGGCCTCCATCGCGTGCGCGACGGCCTCCGACTCGCCGTGGCGGCGGGCCATGTCGCCGCCGACGAGCGCGTGCGGACCCTCGACCTCGTGCGAGACGGCCTTGCCGATGTCGTGCAGCAGCGCGGCGCGCGCGGCCGTCTTCGGGCTCGCGCCGAGCTCGTCGGCCATCATCGCCGCGAGCTGCGCGCACTCGATCGAGTGGGCGAGGACGTTCTGGCCGTAGCTCGTGCGGAACTTCAGGCGGCCGAGCGTGCGGACGATCTCGATGTCGAGGCCCTGGACGCCGGACTGGAAGGCGGCGTCCTCGCCCGCCTGCTGGAGGTGCACGTCGAGCTCGGACTTGGCCTGGTAGTAGGCCTCCTCGATGCGCGCCGGGTGGATGCGCCCGTCGGCGAGCAGCTTCTCGAGCGTGATCCGCGCGACCTCGCGGCGGACGCCGTCGAAGGCCGACAGGACGACCGCGCTCGGGGTGTCGTCGATGATGAAGTCGACGCCGGTGAGGTTCTCCAGGGCGCGGATGTTGCGCCCCTCACGGCCGATGATGCGGCCCTTCATGTCGTCGGACGGCAGCTGCACGACGGACACCGTCGTCTCGGCCGCGTGGCTGGCGGCGAGGCGCTGCATCGCGACGGAGAGGATCGAGCGCACCCGCCGCTCGGCGTCGCGCTTGGTCTCCTCCTCGATCTGGCGCACGTGGCGGGCGCACTCGTGGCGGACCTGGTCGGTGATCTGCCCCATGAGCCGGACCTTGGCCTGGCCGGCGCTGAGGCCGGAGATCTCCTCGAGCGCCCGCTCGTGCTCGTGCTCGCGGCGGGCGAGCTGCTCGCGCTCGGCCTCGATGGCGCGGGTCTGGTCGTCGAGCTCGCGCGCGCGGCGGTCGAGCTCCTCGGCGCGGACGCTCAGGCGCTCCTCCAGGCGGGCGACCTCCTCGAGGCCGGGACCGGCGTCGGCGGAACTGGGCGCGTGCCGGTGGCGCGAGCCGAACGCGAACGCGATCGCCCCCGCGACGATCACCGCCGCAACGATCAGTTCCATGGCCGTTCCTCTCCCCGTGCCACCCGTGCTCAAGCGCCTGGGCCCGCGCGGTTGCTGTCGATGTCAGGTGGTCGGACCGGACGTGCGGCGGACGACAACAGGCGGCGCATCGCGCCGTGCCTGCGGGGACGGTGTCGGCTGGGTCGAAGGAGTAGGTGTGTGGTCTGGGCGGATGGCCCGCCCGGGTCGTGCTCGCTGGGCCGTCGTGGAGGCTGCCTGGGTTCAGAACTGCTGTCAGATGCTGCGCTTTGTGTCGCCCTGTGCAGGGTCGATCCGACTCCGAGTGATGATTGCACCGAGCCCGCGAAGGCACAACCGCGCGAGCCCTCGCTAGGGCCTCACGGCGCCGGCGCGCTCGAACGCCCGGACGGCGTCGTAGGCGAGCTCGAGGTCATAGCCCTTGCGCACGAGGATTCCGAGCGCCCGCTCGCGCTCGCGCTCGCCGGCGGGGACCTCGCGGCAGCGGCGGCGCAGCAGCTCCAGCGCCGCCTCGAGCTCGTCCGCGGCGTCGCGCGCCCCGATCGCCGCGGCGACCAGCTCGCCGTCCACGCCCGCCGCCAGCAGCGAGCGCTCGATCCGCTCCGGGCCCCAGCCGTCGAGCGTACGGCGGTCCTCGGCGAACACGCGCGCAAAGCGCGCGTCGTCGAGGTAGCCGAGCCGCGCGAGCGTCTCGATCACCTCGTCGATCACCGGCTCCTGGACGTCGCGCCCTGCGAGGTGCCGGCGAACCTGCGCCGCGGTGCGGTCGCGCTTGCCCAGGTGGCGGTAGGCGAGGCCGAGCGCGTGCTCCAGCCGGCGCTCGGGGTCGACCGCGGTCGGGCTCTGATCCACGCCGGCCCCCTCCGCTGCGCCCGGGCTACGCCGCCTCGACGGCGCCGGCGATCGCCGCCACCGGGACGTCGGCGTCCTCGTCGCGCTCGATCGGGACGACGAGGTCCTGGCCGATGCCGAGCGCCGCGTAGATCTTGCCCTCGATCTCCTTGGCCAGCTCCTGATGCTCGTCGAGGAAGCCCTTGGCGTTGTTGCGCCCCTGGCCGAGGCGCTCGCCGCCGTAGGAGAAGAACGAGCCCGACTTGGCGACGATGTTGTGCTCGATCCCGAGGTCCAGGATGCAGCCCGAGGTCGAGATGCCCCTGCCGAACTCGATGTCGAACTCTGCCTGGCGGAACGGCGCCGCGACCTTGTTCTTGACGACCTTGACGCGCACCCGGTTGCCGACCGCCTCGGTGCCGTCCTTGAGCGTCTCGATGCGCCGGATGTCCAGGCGCTGGGAGGCGTAGAACTTCAGCGCGCGGCCGCCGGGCTGCGTCTCGGGCGAGCCGAACATCACGCCGACCTTCTCGCGGATCTGGTTCGTGAAGAGGCAGAGCGTCTGCGCGCGGTTGAGGTTGCCGGCGAGCTTGCGCATCGCCTGGCTCATCATCCGCGCCTGCAGGCCGACGGTCTGGTCGCCCATCTGCCCCTCGAGCTCGGAGCGCGGCGTCAGCGCCGCGACGGAGTCGATCGCGACGATGTCGACGGCGCCGGAGCGCACGAGCATGTCGGCCACCTCGAGCGCCTGCTCGCCGTAGTCGGGCTGGGAGACGAGCAGCTCGTCGATGTCGACGCCGATCTGGCGGGCGTAGAGCGGGTCCATCGCGTGCTCGGCATCGATGAACGCGCAGACGCCGCCGAGCTTCTGGGCCTCGGCGAGGACGTGGTAGACGAGCGTCGTCTTGCCCGAGGACTCCGGGCCGAAGACCTCGACGATCCGCCCGCGCGGCATGCCGCCGATCCCGAGCGCGAGGTCGAGCGACAGCGCACCGGTGGGGATCGCGTTGACCTTCACCTGCGCGCCCTCGTCGCCCATCCGCATGACCGTGCCCTTGCCGAACTCGCGCTCGATCTGCGTGAGCGCGCCTTGAAGTGCTTCGTTGCGGGCCTTGGCGGCCTTCTCGGTATCGCTGAGAGCCATGGGTTCAGAAAGCCTTTCTGCGTGCGGAAGAAGAGCGCACGGTACGGAGGGGATCGGACGGAACCGAACGCTAGTTCTCCCCCTGTGACGGCGCTACGCCGATCCGTCACGAAAGCGCGCAGATCCGCGCGCGCAGGTGCGCCTACGGCCGCTGCGGCACGCGCTCCAGCGCCTCGTAGCGCGCGCCGCCGGCATCGGTGTGCGAGCGGTAGAGCACGAGCGCGCTGGGCTCGAACGCCAGCGCCGGCGGCGTCGCGGGCCGGACCGCCTGCAGCCGCTCGCCGCGCCTGACCCGCGCGACGGTGACGTGCGGGCGCAGCGCGCGCTGCTCGGGCTTGAAGCCGATCTCCGCGACCAGCCGCTCCACGAGCGACGCGTGCAGCTCGGCGAGCCGCGGACCGGCGCGCAGCTCGACCGCGAGCACGCCCGGCCGGCGCACCGGCAGCCAGATCGGATCGCCGATGACGAGCTTGCCCGCGTGCCGCGCGACCTCGCGGATCACGCGCGCGACCGTCTCCACCTCGTCGTCCGGCCGCGCGCCCAGGAAGGCGAGCGTCACGTGGATGTTGTCGGCCGGGACGCGGCGCATCTGCGCGGGCGCGGCCGCGTCCGCCCAGTCCGCCAGCGCGGCGCGCACCTCGGCGTCCAGCTCGAGCGCGACGAAGAGCCGCGGCACTAGGCGGGCTCGGCGCGCAGCAGCCGCCGCACGAGGTGCAGCGCGATCGTCGTCGAGCGGTCGCGGATGTCCGCGCGCCCGCCGGGGATGTTCACCGAGCGCGTCAGCCGCCGCCCGTCGCCGTGCGACACCGACAGCCAGACGAGCCCCACGGGCTTGTCGGCCGACCCGCCGCCGGGGCCGGCGATGCCGGTGACCCCCACCCCCACGTCGGCCCCGAGCGCCGCCCGCGCGCCGTCGGCCAGCGCCTCGGCGACCTCCCGCGAGACCGCGCCGTGGGCCTCGATCAGCGCCGGATCGACGCCCGCCAGCGCGACCTTCGCCTCGTCGGAGTACACGACGAGCCCGCCGCGCACGACCTCCGACGCGCCCGCGCGGTCGGTCAGCCGCGCCGCCAGCAGCCCGCCGGTGCAGGACTCGGCGACCGCGATCGTCTGCGACGCCCCCCGCAGCAGCTCGAAGACCTGCTCGTCGACGGTCGAGCCGTCGTCGGAGAACAGCGTCGGCCCGTGGCGCTCGCGCACGAGCGCGGCGAGCTGCTCGTAGACGGGCTCGTCGCGGGGCTCGTAGCGCGTGACGACCTCGATCTCGCCGCGCCGCAGGCAGGTCGTGATCTCCAGCCGGTCCAGGTCGATGCCGGCCTCGTCGGCCGCCCGCAGCGTCGCGGCGATCTCCGACTCGGGCATGCCGAACAGCCGCAGCATCGCGCGCCGGTAGGCGACCGCGTCGCGCAGCGCCTCGCGCACGAGCGGCGTGCCGGCGGCGGTGGCCCACATCGGCTGCAGCTCGCGCGGCGGGCCCGGCAGCACCACGACCGTGGGACCGCCGGCGCCAGAGCCCTCCTGCGGCGGTGGCACGACGAGGCCCGGCGCGGTCCCGACCGGCTCGAGGATCGCCGCCCCGGCCGGCACCACGGCCTGCTTGCGGTTGGACGCCAGCACGGCCTCCGGGTCGAGATCGGGCCAGCGCGTCATGAGCGGCTTGAGGATCTCGGCGATGCGGCCCTCCAGGGCCTCGTCGAGCACCATCTCGCGGTCCTGGAACTCGCCCACGACGACCGCCGTCAGGTCGTCGGCGGTCGGCCCCAGCCCGCCGCTCGTGACGATCAGCGCGCAGTCCTCGGCGGCGAGGAAGCGCAGCGCGCGCAGGATGTCGCCGGGCCGGTCGCCGACGACCGCGATGCCGACGACGTCGGCGCCGAGCTCGAGCAGGCGCTCCGACAGCCAGGGGCCGTTGCGGTCCGACACGCGCCCCGTGAGCACCTCGGTCCCGGTGACGACGATGCCCGCGCGCACGCTCATCGCGAGCGGCTCACCGGCAGACCGGCCGCCTGCTCGCCGGCAGCGGCTGGCGCCCGGCGCCGGGCGTGATCTGCACGCCGATCGGGTCCGCCGAAGCCTTCACGCGCCGGTTCCTGCCGTTGATGCGCAGGATCGCGTTGTTGTTGCCGAGCGTGAGGCGGAAGCGCTTGGAGTTGAAGCTCGCCGTCTTGTCGCCGTCGCCGAGCGTCGCGCCGTTGACGAGCGTGCGGTCCCCGCCCTTCAGGCAGACGTTGACGTCGCCGGTGCCGATGATCTGCAGGCGCACCGTCGACCGGCGCGGCGTCGGGGTGCTCGACGCCGGCGCCGCGGGCGGAGGCGGCTGGGCGGCGGCCTGGGTCGTCGTCGGCTGGTCGCCGCCGGTCGGGTTGTCGTCGCCGCCCGAGCCGAGCAGGTACAGCACGAAGACGAGGGCGGCGATGATGATGACGACGAAGGCCCCGGGTGGGATCACCGGCCCGGATTTGCGCCGCTCGCGCCCGGGCGCAGCCGCGTTGATCGGCTGCAGCTCGACCTCGCTGAGGCGCTCGTGGCGCAGCTTGTACTCGTCGACGAGCAGCTTGGCGTCGAGGTCGAGCGCCTCGGCGTACGTGCGCAGGAAGCTCTTGACGTACGTCGGGCCGGGGAGCAGGTCCCACTCCTCGTTCTCGAGCGCGCGCAGGTACTTCGCGCGGATCTTCGTCTGGCCCTCGACCTCGGAGATGTCGATCCTCGCGCGCATGCGCGCCTCGCGAAGGGTGGCCCCGATATCCGGCATCAGTCGTCGAGAGGCTACTCGTGGACCGGCGCGGGCTCGGCCGCCTCGGGCAGCGGCTCGGCCGGCGCCGCGCGCGACGGGGACGCGTCGCGCTCGCGCAGGTTGGCGACGAAGCGCTCCACGTCGCCGGCGCCGACGAGCACCTGGCGCGGCTTGGAGCCCTCGTAGCCGGAGATGACGTTGCGGCGCTCGAGCATGTCGATGAGCCGGCCCGCGCGGGTGTAGCCGAGGCGCAGGCGGCGCTGCAGCATCGAGGTCGACGCCGTCCCCATCTCCACGACGAGGCGGATCGCGTCCTCCAGCAGCGGGTCCTCGTCGGGGCTCAGCTCGTCCTCGGCGACGCCCGTGATCGTGGCGTCCTCGGCCTCGACCTCCTCGAGCAGGTCCTCGCGCAGCTCGGGCTCGCCCTGCTTGCGCCAGAAGCTCGTGAGCGCCTCGATCTGCGGCTCGTCGATGTAGGCGCCCTGGATGCGCTGCAGCCGCGACGTCCCGACCGGCGAGAAGAGCATGTCGCCCTGGCCCAGCAGCGACTCGGCGCCGTTCTGGTCGAGGATCACGCGCGAGTCCGTCTGCGAGGAGACGCTGAACGCGATCCGCGACGGCACGTTGGCCTTGATCATCCCGGTGATGACGTCCACGCGCGGGGACTGCGTCGCGAGCACGAGGTGGATCCCGACCGCGCGCGCCTTCTGGGCGAGGCGGATGATCGAATCCTCGACGTCGGCGGGCGCGACCATCATCAGGTCGGCGAGCTCGTCGATGACGCAGAGGATGTAGGGCAGCGGCGTGTCGCCGCGCTTGGCCCGCGAGCGGTTGAGCTCGATCAGCGAGCGCGTCTTGGCCAGCGACATGATCGAGTAGCGCTGCTCCATCTCGCGGACGAGGTTCTGCAGCGCGTTGGCGGCCATCCGCGGGCTCGTGATGACCGGCGTCAGGAGGTGCGGGATCGACTCGTAGTGGTTGAGCTCGACCTGCTTGGGGTCGATCAGGACGAGCCGCAGGTCGTGCGGCGTGGCGTGCAGCAGGACGCTCGAGAGCATCGCGTTGATGCACGCCGACTTGCCGGCGCCGGTCGTGCCCGCGACGAGCAGGTGCGGCATCTTGGCGAGGTCGGCGCCGATCGCCTTGCCGGCGACGTCCTTGCCGAGCCAGATCGTCAGGGGCGACCAGCCCGCCGGCGCGGCCTGCAGGACGTCGCCGAGCTGCACGATCCGCCGGCGCGCGTTGGGGACCTCGACGCCGACGGCGGTCTTGCCGGGGATCGGCGCGAGGATGCGGATGTCGGTCGCCGCCAGCGCGTAGGCGAGGTCGTCCTTGAGCTGGGCGACCTTGCTCATCTTGATCCCGGGCGCGAGGCGCAGCTCGAAGCGCGTGATGTGCGGCCCCGCGACGGTGCCGACGATCTTCGACTCCACGCCGAAGTGGCCGAGCGCCTCGACGAGCCGCGCGGCGGTCTTCTCCTGCCCCGCGGTGTCGGGGCGCGTCTGCTCGGCCGTCGAGCGCTTGAGCAGGTCGGGGCTCGGCAGGCGCCATTCGAAGCCGGGGTCGTCGGTGACGCTGCCGCGCAGGCGCCCCTGCGGCGTGAGGTCCGACGGCGTCAGCGCGCGCTGCACGCGCGCGAGGACCTGGGTCTGGTCGGGCTCGGCGCCGGGCTCCTCGTCGCCGAGCTCGTCCTCGAGCGGCGGTGCGGGCTCGTCGTCGAGGTCCGCGAGATCGAGGTCGAGCTGCTCGGGGACGTCCTCGCCGAAGAGGTCGGGGTAGCGCGTCGCGCCGTCGAGCGACGGCGCCTCGACGTGGGTGGCGCGCACGACGACCTCGCCCTCGTCGGGCTCGGGCGCCAGCACCCGCTCGCGGCGGGCGCGCGGCGCCGGCGCCGGCGCGGACGCGGGCATCGGCGGCTCGGGCTCGCGCTCCTCGCGCGGTGCGCGCACCGGGCGGGCGGGGACGACACGGCCGAGCGTCCGCGTCGTGTCGGCCAGCGTCGAGCCGGTCGCGCGCAGGACCCCGGAGACCGTCGCGCCCGTCAGCAGCAGCACGCCCGCGAGGAAGAGGAAGACCGCCAGGATGTGCGCGCCGATCGTCGAGAACGCCGTCGCGACGGCGTAGAGCAGGGCGTCGCCGGCGATCCCGCCGCGGGCCTCGAAGAAGGGTGCGTTGAAGTAGTCGAAGCGCTGGCCGGGCGGGCCGATGCCGAACGTCCCGGCGGCGAGCGCGAGCGTCAGCGCGGCGAACAGGCAGAGCGCGCCCGCGCGAAACGGCCGCACGGCCGGCAGGACCGGGCGCAGCACGAGGATCGCGCCGCCGGCGACGACCGCCGCCGGCACGCCGTAGCCGACCTGCCCGACGACGTAGGCGATCCCGCGCGTGGCGGCGTGTCCGGCCGCGCCGCCGTCCCAGCCGAGGTAGATCGGGAAGGCGAGGAAGACGCCGAGCGCGACGAGGCCCAGGCCGATGAGGTCGAGGTGGCGCTGCTCGAGCAGCGGGACGCGCATCGCGCGCACCGAGGAGCGCCGCGCGCGGGCGCGCGGCTTGGGCTTCGCCGTCGAGCGGCGCGTTGCGGGCTTGCGGGCAGCTGCCATGGTGGCCGCCGGACCACTTCGACGGCGGCCCATCCGCTCCTGCTCGGCCTCGACGGGCAGGCCCTTGCAGAACGCCGCTGCTTAGGCGCGGTTAAGCGGGTGTTGAGCCGCCGCCCTACCCTGGATAGGCAATGACAGACCGCCCTCCTCGCGTCCTCGTGGTCGAAGACGACCACGAGATCGCCCAGGTGCTCCTGCGATCCCTGCGCATGGAGGGCTACGAGGCACGCGCGAGCTACGACGGCGAGGCCGCCCTCGGCGACGCGCACGAGTTCAGTCCCGACCTCGTCATCCTCGACCTCGGGCTGCCCAAGCTCGACGGCATCGAGGTCGCCCGCAGCCTGCGCAAGAACGGCGACGTGCCGATCCTCATGCTCACCGCGCGCGACGCCGTCGAGTCGCGCGTCGAGGGCCTCGACGCCGGCGCCGACGACTACCTCGTCAAGCCCTTCGAGCGCCAGGAGCTGCTCGCCCGCCTGCGCGCCCTGCTGCGCCGCCGGCCCCCGCGCGGCAGCGCCTCGCTCGTCGTCGGAGACCTGCAGCTGAACCCCGACACGCACGAGGTGAAGCGCGAGGGGCGGCTGATCGAGCTCACGCAGCGCGAGTTCGAGCTGCTGGAGTACCTCATGCGCAACGAGCGCATCGTCGTGCCACGCCAGCGCCTCCTCGAGGAGGTCTGGGGATACGATCCGTTCGCCACGACGAACACCATCGAGGTGTTCGTGTCGAACCTGAGAAGGAAGCTGGAAGCCGGTGATGAACCGCGTCTCCTCCACACTATCCGCGGCGCAGGCTACGTTCTTCGCGCCTAGGCAGATGCCCATCCGCTGGCGGCTCGCCGGCGGATCCGCGCTGCTGACGCTCATCATCCTCTGCGGCTTCGCGGGCGCCGTCGGCGGGCTGACGTCCAAGCGCATCTACCAGGACTTCGACGAGCAGGTGCAGAGCGCGGCCAACGTCCTCGGCGCGCGCCTGAAGTACGACAACGTCATCCCCGACCTGCGCTCCGGGCGCTACCACCTCGTCGGCCTGACGCCCGACCTCGACGGCTTCACGCCCGGCAGCGGCACGATCATCCGGATCGTCAACGTCGACGGCTACGTGTTCAACAGCACGTCGAGCACGCGCAACTTCGGCCCGCCCAAGAACCGCACGATCGAGCGCGACGGCTACCGGATCGAGACGCGCGCGCTGCCCCAGACGCTCGACGCGCTGCCCCCGTACCGCTTCTTCGTCCAGTACGCGCGGCCGCTGGCGCCGGTCGAGGCGACGGTCTCGCGCCTGCGCGTCTTCCTGATCATCGGCGTGCTCAGCGGCGCCGGGCTGGCGCTGCTCGCCGGGCTGATGGTCGCCCGCCGCGCGATGGCCCCGATCGCCGCGCTCACCGCGACCGCGCGCAAGATCGAGCAGACGCGCGACCCGGCGCAGCAGATCCCCGACGTCGAGGCCGACGACGAGATCGCCGAGCTCGCACGCACGCTGAGCGACATGCTCCAGGCGCTCGACGCCTCGCGGGCGGAGACCGAGGGCGCCCTGATGCGCCAGCGCGAGTTCGTCGCCGATGCCTCGCACGAGCTGCGCACGCCGCTGACGAGCGTGCTCGCGAACCTCGAGCTGCTCGCCGAGAGCCTCGACGGCGAGCAGCAGGAGGCCGCGCACTCGGCGCTGCGCTCCTCGCGGCGGATGCGCCGGCTCGTCGCCGACCTGCTCCTGCTGGCCCGCCACGACGCCGCCCGCAAGGCGCCGCACACGCCGACCGACGTCGGCCAGGTGCTCGTCGAGGCGGCGGCCGAGGTCGGCGCGATCGCCGCCGAGCACGAGCTGTCGATCGACTCCAGCCGCGCGATCGTCGACGGCGCCCGCGACGAGCTGCACCGCCTCGCGCTGAACCTCATGGAGAACGCGATCCGCCACACGCCGCCGGGGACGCACGTGCACGCCGCCGTCGAGCGCGTCGACGGCACCGTCCGGATCACCGTCGAGGACGACGGCCCGGGGATCCCGGCCGAGCTGCGCGAGCGCGTCTTCGAGCGCTTCGTGCGCGGCGTCGGCGATCGTGGGGGCTCGTCCGGGCTCGGGTTGTCGATCGTCCACGCGGTCGCGGGCTCGCACGGCGGCTCGGTGACGATCGAGTCCCCGACGAGCAACGGCGGCGGGCGCCCGCGCGGGACGCGCTTCGAGGTGACGCTGCCGCTGTCGGAGACCGCGCGGCGGCCGGCGGAGGCCGTGGCGAACGCCTGAATCGCCGCCGGCCGAGCCCTTTTCCTCATCGCTGCCGCTCGCAGGCGCCCGCGCCGCACCGTCCAGCGCGCCAACCCTGGGCGTTTGCTGAAGATCCCGCACGCCGCGCCGATTACCTGGCGCGATGGCGCTCATCACCGAACCCGCGCCCGAACAGGCTGCAGCATCCCTCCCCGTCGTGACGCGGCGTCCGGTCCTTGACCGGACGCTGCGTACGGTCGGCTACGAGCTCGTCTTCGACACCCCCTCGGCCTCGCTGCCGACGTGGCCGGCCGATCTCGTCAGCGGCCGTCATCCCGCCTACGTCGTCGTCCTCCCCGAGCATCTGCTCGACGACCGCCCGCTGGGCCTGGACCCCGCGGCGGTCGTGCTCGAGCTGCCCGCCGGCGGGCACGTCGACGACCGTCTCATCACGCGGCTGCGCGAGCTGCGCGCGATCGGCTTCCGGCTCGTGCTCGCCGACGCCGGCGGGCGGCCCGGGCCCGAGCCGCTGATCGAGCACGTCGACACCGTCAAGCTCGACGTCCTGCGCCTCGGCCACCACGAGGCGCTCGCCGAGCTCGAGCGCATGCAGGGACTCGGCCTGCGGATGCTCGTCGAGGGCGTCGACAGCGAGGACGCCTTCGAGGTCTTCCGCGACGCCGGCTTCGACCTCTTCCAGGGGCTCTTCCTCGAGCGCCCGAACCTCACGACGGGCCGGCTGCTGCCCGTCGGCCACGGCGCGGCGCTGGGCGCGCTGTGCCAGCTGCAGCTGCGCGGCGGCGACTTCGACGGCCTCGAGCAGGTCATCCGCCGCGACGTCGCCCTGAGCTTCCGGCTGCTGCGCCACGTCAACTCCGCCTACATCGGGCTGCCGCGCACCGTCGGCTCGATCCGCGAGGCGCTGATGCTGCTCGGCACGCGCGCGGTGCGCCAGTGGGCCGTCGCGCTCGTGCTCGCAAGCCTCGACCAGCGCCCGCACGCGCTGCTGTCGACCGCGCTCGTCCGCGCCCGCACGTGCGAGCTGATCCTCGAGCCCTACGACAGCGAGGTCGCCGCGCACGGCTTCACCGCCGGCCTGTTCTCGCTCCTGGACGCCGTCCTCGGCGCGCCGATGGAGCAGATCCTCACCGAGCTGCCGCTGTCGCCGGACATCGCGCTGGCGATCACCGCCCACGAGGGCGTCGCCGGCACGGCGCTGGCCAAGGCGATCGCCTACGAGCGCGGGGAGTTCGACTCGCCGATCCTCGCCGGCCACGCCCGCGGGCCGCTGGCGATCGCCTACACCGACGCCGTCCGCTGGGCCGACTCGCTCGCCGTGTAGAACTTCGCGGGCGATGCCCGTCCTCGTCGAGCGCACCGGCCCGGTCACGACCGTCGTCCTCTCGCGTCCCGAGGTCGCCAACGCGGTCGACCGCGAGACCGCGCTCGAGCTCGCCGACGCCTTCCGCGCCTTCGACGCCGACGACGACGCGCTCGCCGCGGTCCTCTGCTCCGACGGCCCGAGCTTCTGCGCCGGCGCCGACCTCAAGCGCGTCGCGGCCGGCGAGCCCAACCGCGTCGAGCCCGGCGGCGACGCCCCGATGGGACCGACGCGGATGCTGCTCTCAAAGCCCGTCGTCGCGGCGATCGGCGGCCACGCCGTCGCGGGCGGCCTCGAGCTCGCGCTCTGGTGCGACCTGCGCGTCGCCGACGAGGACGCCGTGCTCGGCGTCTTCTGCCGGCGCTGGGGCGTGCCGCTCGTCGACGGCGGCACCGTGCGGCTGCCGCGGCTCATCGGCCTGAGCCGCGCACTGGACCTGATCCTCACCGGCCGCGCCGTCGCGGCGCAGGAGGCGCTCGCCATCGGGCTCGTCAACCGCGTCGTTCCGACGGGCACCTGCCGCGCCGCCGCCGAGCAGCTCGCGCTCGACCTCACGCGCTTCCCGCAGACCTGCCTGCGCCACGACCGGCTGTCGGCCTACGAGGGCCTCGGCCTCCCGTTCGCCGAGGCGCTGGCCAACGAGTTCGAGCACGGCCTGCAGTCGCTGCGCGCGGACGGCGCCGCGGGCGCCCGGCGCTTCAGCGAGGGCGAGGGCCGCCACGGCGCGTAGGGCCGCCATCGCCGCGGTCGCGATCGCCGCGGTCGCCGCCGCGACCGCGGGCCCCGGCGACGCGGCCCGCCGCCACGCCGCCAACGCGACGTTCCGCGCGTCGCTGATCGGCGAATGCGTCCGCGTCAAGCACCCGCCGCGGGTCGCGGCGCTGGCCCTCGACGGCACGCGACTGCCGTTCGACGTCGCGACGGGCCACGAGCCGGGCTCGCGCCCGCGCTGCGCGCGCGACGAGCTGCGCCTGCTGCGGCTGCAGTCGCTGCGCATCGGCGGCGAGCCGACCTACGTGCGCCGCGGCGGCTGCGCGCTGCCCTGCATCGTGCGCCAGGCCACCGTCCACGTCCCGGCGAGCGCGCTCGCAGCGCCCGTCAGCCTGCTCCCCCGCGCGGCGCGCAACGGCAACGGCGAGCCGGTCGCGGGCTGCGACGACGAGGCCCGAATCGCGCCGCAGCGCGTCGACGCCGGCCTGCGGCACATGTACTACAAGAGCCCCGCCGAGCTGCGCCGGCGCGCGAACGCCGGGCGCTCGGGCGGCGCCGGCGCGCGCTGGAGCAACTACGGCGACCCGGGCCCGCAGTACGCGCGCGGCGCGCACTACGCCTACCTGCTCTGGAACCTGCCGCGCAGCGAGCGCGGCGTGCTGCCGGGCGGCGGGATCGTCGAGGCGATCCTGCCGGCGGGCATGACGGTCGCGCTGTGCCCCGCCGAGCGCCTGCGGCTGCGGTCCTTCGACGTGCGCGGCGCGCGCAACGGCTTCGTCGACGTCGTCTACGCCCGTGCCGGCGAGCGCTACGGCTGGGTGCTCGCCGGCTACCGGCGGTCGGGGCGGCCCTACACCTCGACGACGACCGGCAGCACCATCGGGCGGCGCTTGAGGCGGTTGTAGACGAACGCCGCGAGGTCGTCGTGGAGGATCTCCTGGAGCAGGTCGATCTCGCGGATCTCCTCGCCGGCGGCGCGCGCGATCGAGGACTCGACGGTCGCGCGCAGCTCGCCGAGCAGCTTGTCGGCCTCGTCGGCGAACGGGACGCCGCGGAAGATGACCTCCGGCTCGGCGACCGACGTGCCGTCCTGCTCGGAGATCGTCGCGACGACGACGAAGATGCCGTCGGCCGACAGCATGCGGCGGTCGCGCAGCGCGACGTCGGTCACGTCGCCGATGTCGACGCCGTCGACGAAGATCATCCCCGACTGGACCTTGGAGCCCCAGCGCGCGCCCTTGGCGTCGAGCTCGAGCGGCAGCCCGTTCTCGCCCTTGAAGATGTTCTCGGGTGCGACGCCGACCGCCTCGGCGAGCTGCGCGTGCAGGTGGATGCGCTTGTGGTCGCCGTGGAACGGCATGACGTACCGCGGTCGCGTCAGGTTGAGCATCAGCTTGATCTCCTCCTGATAGCCGTGGCCGGAGGCGTGGATCGGCGCGTCCTTGGTCGTGATGACGTCGCAGCCGATGTGGTAGAGCCGGTCGATCGTCTCGTTGACCGCGCGCTCGTTGCCGGGGATCGGGGTCGCGCTGAAGACGACGGTGTCGCCGGCGTGCAGCTCGACCTGCGGGTGGTCGCGGTGGGCCATCCGGCGCAGCGCGCTCAGCGGCTCGCCCTGGGACCCGGTCGAGATGATCACGATGCGCTCGTCGGGGAAGTCGGACATCTCGCGCGGGCCGATGACGAGGCCGTCGGGGATCTTGATGTGCCCCAGCGACTTGCCGATGTTCGTGTTCTTGCGCATCGAGCGCCCGACGAGGACGACCTTGCGGTCGAGCGCCGCGGCGGCGTCGACGACCTGCTGGACGCGGTGGATGTTCGACGCGAACGAGGTGACGACGATGCGCCCCTTGCAGCGGCTGAAGACGTCGCGCAGGTTCGGGCCGGCGACCTTCTCGCTGGGCGCGAAGCCGGGGCGGTCGGCGTTGGTGGAGTCGCCGCAGAGCAGCAGCAGGCCGTCGCGGCCCAGCTCGGCGAGGCGGCTGACGTCGGCCGGCACGCCGTCGACCGGGGTCTGGTCGAACTTGTAGTCGCCGGTGATGAGGATCGTGCCGAGCTCGCACTTGATCGCCACGGCGCTGGCGTCGGGGATCGAGTGCGTCATGTGGATCAGCTCGAGGTCGAACGGGCCGGCCTCGATGATCTCGCCGCACTTGACGTCCTCGACGTGGACCTCGCGGGCGAGCTTGTGCTCGTCGAGCTTGGAGCGCGCCATCGCCATCGTCAGCGGGCCGCCGTAGATCGGCGGGGCGTCGTCGGTCCCGAGCTCGCGCAGGAGGAACGGCAGGCAGCCGATGTGGTCCTCGTGGCCGTGCGTGATGACGATCGCCTCGATGTCGCTGACGCGGCCGCGGAGGTAGGCGAAGTCGGGCAGGACGAGGTCGATGCCCATCATCTCGGCCGTCGGGAAGCGCAGGCCGACGTCGACGACGACGATCCGGTCCTCGTACTCGATGACCGTCATGTTCTTGCCGATCTCCCCGAGCCCGCCGAGGGGAAGGACGCGCAGAGGTCCGCTCAACCTGGAGCCACCGAAGATCGTGGATGGCTCGGCGTCGGGAGTCGAGTCGGCGTGGATCGGCCGCGAATCCTCAGGGCGGTGTCCTTCGGAGAGCGGCCGATCCGCGCCGGCGAAGGCTCCCGGCGGCGAGACGCCGCGAGATTCGGTGGCTCCAGGTTCAAGCCGTGGCTCCCACGAGCAGTCCGCGCTCGGAGAGCATCGCGCGGATCGTCGCGGTCTCCTGCTCGTCGGCCTCGACGTAGGGCAGGCGCGGCACGCCGACGGCGTGGCCGAGGAGGTTCAGGGCGGCCTTGTTGCTGACGGCCGCGGGCGCGACGCCCATCGCCTGGAAGACCGCCAGCAGGCTCTCGTGGATCGCCGCGCGCTCGGTCGGCTCGTCGACCATGCGGCGCATCTCGGGACCGACGATGTGGCTGGCGGTCAGGATCCCGCCCGGCTCGCCCATGTCGAGGACGGTCGCCAGGATCTCGTCGTTGCCGGCGTAGATCGCCAGCCCGTCGACCGCGGCGAGGTTGTCGTTGTTGGCCTGCTTGACGTACTCGATGTGGTCGAGCTGGGCGAGCTCGGCGAGCAGGTCGTTGGGCAGGTCCGAGCCCGTGCGCTGCGGGATGTTGTAGAGCACGACCGGGCGGTCGGCGGCGCGCACGACCTCGCGGTAGTGGGCGACGATCCCGCGGCGGTTGGGCCGGTTGTAATAGGGGTTGACCGACAGCAGCGCGTCGGCGCCCAGCTCGCAGGCGCGGGCGGTGAGCTTGACCGCGTGGCGCGTGTCGTTGGAGCCGACGCCGGCGACGATCGTCGTGCCCGCCGGCTTCTCGGCGACGGCGACCTCGATGACGCGCAGGTGCTCGTCGTCGTCGAGCGTCGCGGCCTCGCCGGTCGTGCCGCAGACGACGAAGCCGTCGGAGCCGTTGTCGGCGAGATGGGCCATCAGGTCGACGAACGCCTGCTCGTCGACGGCCCCGTCCTCGCCGAAGGGCGTGACGATCGCGGTGAGGATTGCTCCGAGTCCGGACACTCGCCCAGTATCGCAGCCGGGGTGGCGGAGCCCGGGCTCAGCCTGCGACCGCCTCCGCGAGCGCGTCGAGCTCGTCGTAGAGCGCGCGCAGGCGCTCCTCCCCGAAGCGCTCCTCGACGCGCGACTGCACCGGCTCCCAGCGCGCCAGCCCGTCCGCCAGCTGCTGCGCCCCTGCGGGCGTGATCGAGACCATCCGCACGCGCGCGTCGTCCGGATGCGGGAAGGTCGTCGCCAGTCCGCGGCCCTCGAGCACCCGCAGGTTCCGCGTGAGCGTCGTGCGATCGAGGGCGAGCGCCTCGGCGAGCGCGCTCAGCGGCATGTCGCCGGCCGCGCCGAGGCGGACGAGGATCGGCATCTGCGTGATCTTCAGCCCGCCCGCGCCCATCCCCGCGTCGTAGACCTGGGTGATGCCGCGCGCCGCCCGGCGCAGCTGGTTGCAGGCGCACATCGCGCGCATCCGCCGGCAGAGTTCGAGGTCCGAGGCCGGCACGTCCGTCATAAGCGTGTATATACACGGACCCCCGCGGGTCGTCAAGGCCAGGTGCCACACTCGTCGTCATGGCCGACACCGCGCACGACGCCCCGCCCCGCGACAGCACCGCGAGCGAGCTCAGCGCGGAGGTCATGGGCGTGCGCTGGTCGCTTCCCGACGGCGACTTCGCCGTCCTGGACGCGGTCACCGACGAGGGCGAGCCGGTCGTGCTCGTCGGGCCGCTCTCGCACGTCAACCAGGGCGAGTCGCTCGCGGTCGGCGGCGGCTGGCGCCAGCACCCGCGCCACGGCTGGCAGTTCACCGTCACGCACGCGCGGATCCTCGAGCCCGTCAGCGACCACGCCGTCGCCGCCTACCTGGAGACGATCAAGCACGTCGGCCCTGCCGGGGCGGCCTCCCTGGTCGCGCGCTTCGGCGCCGGCGAGGTGCTCGGCGCCATCGACCGCGACCCCGAGCGCGTGCTCGCGAGCGTGCCCGGGATCGGCCCGCGGCGCCTGGGCCCGGCGGTGACCTCCTGGCGCGAGGGCCGCGAGCTGCGCGAGCTGCGCCTGTTCCTCGACACGCACGGCGTCGACGCCGCCGCGGCGGCGCGGATCGCGCGCCACTTCGGCGCCGGGTCGATCGCGCGCCTGCAGCGCGAGCCCTACGCGATCTGCGAGATCGACGGGATCGGCTTCGCGACCGCCGACGCGCTGGCGCGCGCGCTCGACACGCCGCTGGACGCCCCCGACCGGCTCGCCGCCGGCGTCATGCACGCGCTCGCGCTGGCCGAGACCGACGGCCACTGCCATCTCCCCCGCGCCGAGCTCGCCGAGCGCGCCGCGCGGCTGCTCGGCGGCGGCGAGGTCGACGACGCGATCGACGAGCTCGCGGGCCGCGGGCGCGTCGTGGTCGACGAGGAGGGCCGCGTCGCCGAGGCCCGCCTGCACGCCGTCGAGGAGCGCCTCGCGCGCCACGTGCGCCGGCTGCTCGACGACGAGCCGGCGCTGAAGCTCGGCGCCGTCGCGCGCCCCGACAGCGGCGCCTTCGTCCCCAGCGACGACCAGTGGCGCGGCGTGACGCAGGCGCTCGAGCACCGCCTGTCGATCCTCACCGGCGGCCCGGGCACCGGCAAGAGCGCGACGATGCGCGCGCTCGTCGACCTGCTCAAGGCGCGGACGCGGACGGCGCGGCTGTGCGCCCCGACCGGCAAGGCCGCGCGGCGCCTGAGCGAGCTCACGGGCGCCGAGGCGACGACGATCCACCGGCTGCTCGAGTGGGCGCCGGGCGAGGGCTTCACGCGCGACACGTCGCACCCGATCAGCGGCTGCGACGTGCTGATCGTCGACGAGGCTTCGATGCTGTCCGTCCACCTCGCCGAGGCGCTGCTCGCCGCCGTCGGCCCGAGCACGCACGTGCTGCTCGTCGGCGACGTCGACCAGCTCGCGCCGGTCGGCCCGGGGCGCGTGCTCGAGGACCTGCTGGACTCCGGCGCGGTCCCGGCGACGCGGCTGACCGAGGTCTTTCGCCAGGCGGCGCGCTCGATGATCGTCCGCGCCGCGCACGCGATGAACGCCGGCGAGCTGCCGCCGTCCCAGCCGCGCGACGGCGACGTGCGCGACTTCTTCCTCATCGACCGCGACGGCGCGCAGGCGATCTTCGACGAGGTCTGCGAGCTGGCCGCCTCGCGGCTGCCGTCGCACTACGGCCTCGACCCCGCCGCCGACGTCCAGGTGCTCGCGCCGATGCACAAGGGCCCGCTCGGCATCGACGCGCTCAACACCGAGCTGCGGGCGCGGCTGAACCCCGACGGCGCGCGGATCGGCGGCACGCCGCTGCGCGTGGGCGACAAGGTCATGCAGACGCGCAACTCCTACGAGCACGACCTCTTCAACGGCGAGCGCGGCGTGCTGCTGCACCACGATCCCGACCGCGACCGCGTCCTGTTCGCCGGCGAGGACGGCCGCCGCGTCAGCCTGCCCGTCGACGCCCTCGACACGCTGCGCCTCGCCTACGCCGCGACGGTCCACAAGGCGCAGGGCTCGCAGGCGCGGGCGATCGTCGTGCCGGTCTTCCGCGGCCACCAGATCATGCTGACGCGCAACCTCGTCTACACCGCGGTGACGCGCGCGCAGGAGGTCTGCGTCGTCGTCGGCGAGCGCGCCGCGCTGGCGCTGGCCGTGCGGCGCACCGACGCGCGCCGGCGCCACACGCGGCTGCGGGAGCTCGTCGCCGATGGCTGACGTGACGATCCGCCCCTGCACGCGCGACGAGATCGACGCCGTCCTCGAGCTGTGGGGAGCGGCCCGCAGCCCGCACGCCACGACGCCCGACGACGCCGAGGCGGTCGCGCTCGCGCTCGACGAGGGCGCGCTGCTCGTCGCCGAGCGCGACGGGCGCATCGTCGGCACGCTGGTCGCCGGCTGGGACGGCTGGCGCGGGAGCATGGCGCGCCTGGCGGTCGTGCCCGAGGCGCGCCGCCGTGGCATCGCGCGCGAACTGATCGCCGCCGGCGAGGAGCGCCTGCGCGCGAAGGGCGCGCGGCGCGTCAACGCGCTCGTCGACGCCTCCGACGACGGCGTGCGCGCGCTGTGGCGCGCGGCCGGCTACGCCGACGACGCGGCGACCGCGCGGTTCGTGCGAAATCTCTGATCAGGCCGCGGCGCGCTTGAAGTAGTGAAACGTCAGCCAGCGTCCGCACGGCGTCCAGCCGGCCGCCTGCATCTCCGCGAGGACCGGCCCGCGGCGCACCGCGCTGCGGCGCGCGTGCTCCCAGGTCGTCCGCGCCGCGTCGTCGCGCGGGCGGCGCGCGTGCAGGCCGAAGTCGCGGACGCCGGTCAGCTCCCAGCCATCGGCGCCGAGGGCGGCGAGGATCGCCAACTCGTCGGCGGCGGTGGCACGGAAGGTGCGCTGCTCGTAGCGCGGCTCGCTGCCCGCGCCCGGGGCGTCGGCGGCCACGAGCGCCGCGGCGTAGTCGTCGGGCTCGCCGAAGGCCTCGTGCGCGCGCTCGCCGCTGTCGCCGAGGTGGCCCGCGACCTCCGCGATCACCTCGCCGGCGCGATCGGTCGCGAGGCCGCGCCGGGTGAGCGCGCGCTCGAGCTCGTCGAGATATGTGCGGTCAACGGTCATGGCCGGCCTCCTGGCTCGATCAGCGCCTGTGCCGTGCGGGCGAACTGCTGCCACGCGAGCCCCTGCTCGCGCAGCAGCGCCCGGCCGTCGCGGGTGAGCGCGTAGTACTTGCGACCGGGACCGCCGTCGCCGGGCTCCCAGCGAGACGTGACGTAGCCGGCCGCCTGCATCCGGGCGAGCAGCGGGTAGAGCGTTCCGCCCTTGACGTCCGCGACGTCGGCCTCCTGCAGGCGGGCGGCGATCGCGTAGCCGTGGCGCTCGCGCTCGGCGAGCGTCGCGAGGACGCAGAGGTCGAGCACGCCGCGCAGCCACTGGTGTCGCCGGTCGGTCATCGTTAGGTAGTACTACCACCTAGATCGCGCCGCAAACACGACGACCGCGTAAGTTTGCGCCGCCGATGCTCGATCGCATAGCGAAACTGACCTGGCAGCGACCGCGGCTCGTGCTCGCCCTCGTCGGCGTGTTCGTCGTCGTCGCCGGCGGCCTGGGCTACGACGTCGAGCACCACCTCAAGGCCGCGGGCTTCACCGACAGCGCGTCGCAGAGCGAGCGTGCGACCGCGCTGCTGCACCGCGAGCTCGGCTACGACGCGAGCCCCGGGATCGTCGTGCTCGTGCGCGCCCCCGGCGGCGGGCGCCTGGACCTCACCAGCCCGCGCGTGCTCCGCGAGGCCGACCGCATCAGCGGGGCGCTCGCGCGGACCCGCTTCGTCGCGCACGTCGTCAACCCGCTGCGCGACCGGCGCGAGGGCGCCGCGCTGATCGAGCGCGACCGCAGGTCGCTGATCATCACGGCCCACCTCTCGACCCAGGACATCGAGAGCGACGGCGGCCTGGCGGCCGAGGACGCGCGCCGCCGGATCGGCTCAAGCCCGCTCGACGTGAGCATGGGCGGTTTCGGCGTGAGCTTCAACGAGGTCAACGACGAGACGCGCGAGGACCTCACGCGCGCCGAGCTGATCGCCTTCCCGATCCTCACCGTGCTGCTGCTGCTCGTGTTCCGCGGCGTGATCGCGGCCCTGATCCCGCTGCTGCTGGGCGTGATCTCGATCCTCGGGACCTACCTGATGCTGCGCGTGATGTCGGGGGTCGTCGACACCTCGCTGTTCGCGCTGAACATCGCCACCGCGCTGAGCCTCGGCCTGGCCGTCGACTACGGGCTGCTGATGGTCTCGCGCTACCGCGAGGAGCTCGACCGCCACGGCGGCGCGACCGAGGAGGCGCACCGCAGGATGGTGCAGACGGCGGGCCGGACCGTGCTCTTCTCGGGCCTGACGGTCGCCTCGGCCCTGGCGCCGCTCGTCCTGATGCCACAGCGCTTCCTGTACTCGATCGGCGCGGCGGGCGCGGCCGTCGGCGTGCTCTCCGCCGTGATGGCGCTCTTCGTCATCCCGGCGCTGCTGGCGCTGCTGGGCACGCGCATCAACGCCCTCTCGATCCGCCGCGGCCCGGCCGTGTCGGACGTCTCCGGTGGCTGGTACCGGGTCGCGAAGGCGGTCATGCGCCGCCCGCTCGTGGTCGCGATCGGCTGCATCGCGCTGCTGCTGGCGACGGCGTCGCCGCTGCTGACCACCGAGTTCACGGGCCCCAGCGCGGAGGCGGTCCCCCCCAGCCAGCCGTCCTACGCCGTCAACAGCTACATCGACGACAACTACTCGCGGGGCGTGTCGTTCCCGGTCACCGTGACCGTCCTCGGCGACGCCGGTCCGGCGCAGCTGGCGCTCCTGCAGCGGCGCATCGCCGCGATCGACGGCCTCGCCGGCGGCACGCCGTTCCAGCGCGCCTCGCCACGCGCGGCGTTCGCGAACTTCACGCCCGCCGCAGCGGCGCTCGACAACCGCGTCCAGGACGCGGTCGACGTGATCCGCGCGCAGCAGGTGCCCGGCGGCGGCGCGCTGCTGGTCTCCGGCAACACCGCCCGCTTCATGGACGAGAAGCAGAGCCTCGTCGACCACCTGCCGCTCGTCGGCGCGATCATCGCGGCGGCGACCCTGCTGCTGCTGTTCGCGCTGACCGGCTCGATCCTCCTGCCGATCAAGACGCTGATCATGAACGCGCTGACGCTCGGCGCCTCGCTGGGCGTCATCGTGCTCGCCTTCCAGGAGGGCCTGCTCGACGGGCTGTTCGCCTACACCGGCCCGTCGGCGATCGAGGTCACGAGCCTGGCGTTCCTGTTCGCGGTCACGTTCGCGCTCGCGACCGACTACGCCGTGCTCGTCCTCGCGCGCATCAAGGAGCAGCACGATCTCGGGCTCGACAACGAGGAGGCGGTCGCGGTCGGGATCGGCAAGACGGGTCGCGTGATCACCGCCGCGGCGGCCGCGATCGCGGTCGTCTTCCTCGCCTTCGGCGTGAGCAAGGTGTTCTTCATGAAGCAGATCTCGCTGGCCGAGGCGGTCGCCGTGCTCGTCGACACGACGATCGTGCGCGCCCTGCTGGTGCCGGCGCTGATGGGCCTCTTCGGCGAGTGGAACTGGTGGGCCCCGGGGCCGCTGCGGCGCCTGCAGGCCCGTTACGGGTTCTCGGAGGCGTAGGCGCACATCCGTCGCAATCGCGCAACGCGGACGCGGCGAACCGGTGTTGGAATGCCGCGATCCGCCTGCGACAATCGCGGCATGACCGAGGAGGAGTTTCTCCGACGGATCGACGGCCACATCGCGCAGGCCAACGAGCACATGGCCCGTGGCAACGAGCACATGGCGCGCGGCAACGAGCACATGGCCCGTGGCAACGAGCACATGGCGCGCGGCAACGAGCTGTGGGCCGAGAACCGCGAGGCAAGCGCCGAGCTGCGGCAGTCGATCGAGGACATGCGCGTCGAGATCCACCAGTCGAGCCTGCGTGGCCAGCGCGTCGCCGAGCAGTTCGAGGCGGAGGTCCGCCGCAGCCGCGAGCAGCGCGCGCACGAGCGGGCCGAGGACCGCACGCTCCTGGCTGACCTGCTCGCCGAGAGCCGAGCGGGACGCGACGCGCTGTTCGTGATCCTCGACGAGATCCGCGGGCGCGGGCCGGGCCCGGCTGCCGCCGGCGCCTGACCCCTACGAGTCGCGCCGCTCGCGCCAGCGCCTGCCCGGATCGACGAGCGCGGCGTCGTCGGCCTTGAGCGCGTCGGTAAAGCGCCGGTCGACGCGCGGCGCCCCGTAGCGCTCGTCCTCCCAGAGCGTGACGACGAGCAGCTCGCGCGACGCCGTGTCGTGGCGGCAGACGAAGATCACGCCGCGGTCGACGAGGTCGCGCACGTACGTCGTCCCGCGGGCGGCCGCCTCGTCCGCGCCCGGCGGCGGCGTCGCGCTCACCCGGCCGGCGGCCCAAGCCTCGCTGACGCGGCCGGCGATCTCGGGCTTGACGTCGAAGCCGCCGCGGCGCGAGCCCACGCGCTGGCGGAAGCGCTCGGCGGCATGGTCGGTCACGGCGACCGTGATGCCGGCGCTCACGCGAACAGCAGGTGCTCGAGCCCGACGAGCGGCGACTCGTCCAGCTCCGGCACCCGCCGGACCGCGAGCAGCACGCCGGGCATGAACGACTCGCGCGTCAGCGAGTCCTGGCGGATCGTCAGCGTCTGGCCGACGTCGCCGAGGATGACCTCCTGGTGGGCGACGAGCCCCGGCAGGCGCACGGAGTGGATCGGCACGTCGCCGTCCATGAGCGCCGCCGTCCGCGCCGCGGTGCCCGAGGGCGCGTCGAGCTTGCCGTCGTGATGCAGCTCGATGATCTCGGCCTTCGCCATGTGGTGCGACGCCTCGGTCGCGAAGCGCATCATCAGCACCGCGCTGATGGCGAAGTTGGGGGCGATGAAGACGTTCGCGCCCTCGGCATCGCGCAGCCCCTCGATGTCGAAGCCGGTCGTCCCGATGACGACGTGCACGCCGGCGGCGACGCACTCCAGCGCGTTCGCCAGAGCGGTGTCGGGCTGCGTGAAGTCCACGACGACGTCGGCGTCGCCCAGCACGTCGGCGAGCGCGACGCCGAGCGCCGGGTCGGCCTGGCCGGTGAGCTCGAGGTCGTCGGCGCCCTCGACCGCCGCGACGACCGCCTGCCCCATCCGCCCGGCCGCGCCCGCGACCGCGACGCGCAACCTGCTCATGCCCCGACGCTCTCCATCGGCGCGACCGACAGCCCGAGCGGCTCGAGCCCGCGGCGGAAGACGTCCTCGTCGGTGCCGACGCCGGCCGCGCTGAGGCGCTCGGGGACGAGCAGCTCGCCGGTGAGCTCGGCGAGGTCGTCGGCGGTCACGGCCTCGATGCGCGCGACGACCTCGTCGACCGACAGCAGCGGCAGCTCGTTGAGCACCGCCGCGCCGAGCCGGTTCATCCGCGCCGCCGTCGACTCCAGCGCGAGCACGATGCGGCCCTTGACGTTCTCCTTGGAGCGCTCGAGCTCGTCGGCCGTGACGCCGTCGCTGCGCAACCGCGCGAGCTCGTCGGCGACGACCTGCAGCGCCGGCTCGACGTTGTCGGGCCGCGTGCCGAGGTAGAAGCCGATCTGGCCCGTCTGCGCGAACAGCGACTGAAACGAGAAGACGCTGTAGGCCAGGCCGCGGTGCTCGCGGATCTCCTGGAACAGGCGCGAGGACGACGTGCCGCCGATGATGTTGTCGAGCACGCGCAGGGCGAAGCGGCGCTCGTCGTCGCGGGCCAGGCCGAGGCCGCCGAGCGTGAGGTGGTACTGCTCGGTGTCCTTGCGCAAGAAGCGTGCCCGCGGCGCCAGCGCGTCGGGCAGCGGGAGCTGGGTGGGAGCCGAGGCGCGGGTGGGCACCTCGATCGCGCGCGCGAGCTCGACGATCGCGTCATGGTCCAGCGAGCCCGCGGCCGCGATGACGACGCCGCCGGGCGCGTAGTGCTCGGCGTGGAAGCGCGCCAGGCGCTCGGCGCTCGTCGCGCCGACGACGTCGGCGGTGCCGATCACCGGCCGCCCCAGCGGGTGGTCGCCGAAGATCGCCTCGCCGAGGACGTCGAAGACCCGGTCCTGCGGGTCGTCCTCGTACATCGCGATCTCCTCGAGCACGATCTCGCGTTCGTTGGCGAGGTCCTCCGCGCCGATGCGCGGGTTCCAGACCATGTCGGCGACGACGTCGAACGCCTTGGGCAGGTGCTCGTCGATGACGCGGGCGTAGACCGACGTCGACTCCTTGCCGGTCCCGGCGTTCAGCTCGGCGCCCATCGTGTCGAAGATCTGGTCGATCTCCAGCGAGGCGTAGCGGTCGGTGCCGCGGAACAGCATGTGCTCCACGAGGTGCGACAGGCCGGCCTCGGCGACGTCCTCCGCCGCCGAGCCGGTCCCGATCCAGAACCCGAGCGTCACGGATCGGACGGTGGGCATTGCCTCCGTCACGACCCGGACGCCTGAGTCCAGGATGGTCAGCCGGTGATCCGGCAGGGTCAGCCCCTGTCGGGATCGCCGTGGCGCGGGCGGCCGGAGCCGCGGCGTCCGCGGTCGCCGCCGCGGTCGCCGCCACGGCTCCCGCCTCGGTCGCCGCCGCCGTTGCGGTCGGGGCGCTCACGGCGCGGTCCGCCGCCGCCTCCGCCGACCGCGGCCAGCTCCTCCTTGGTCTTGCCGGCGACGTCGGGGTCCTCCGCCAGGCGCAGGCCGATGCGGCCGCGCTCGCGGTCGACCTCGACCACGCGGACGTGGATCTCGTCGCCCTTGTTGAGCACGTCCTCGACGGTGTCGACCCGCTGGCCGGGCGACACGTTGGAGATGTGCAGCAGGCCGTCGGTGCCCTTGGCGAGCTCCACGAAGGCACCGAACGTCGTCGTCTTGACGACCTTCGCGCCGGGGAACTCGTCGCCGACCTCGACCTCCTTGGTCATCGACCGGATGCGGTCCGCCAGCGCCTCGCCGAGCGTGCCGTTGGCCGAGTAGATCAGCACCTGGCCCTCGTCGTTGACGTCGATCTGGGACTCGAACTCCTCGGCCAGGCCGCGAATCGTCTCGCCGCCCTTGCCGATCAGCAGGCCGATCTTGTCGGTGTCGATCTGGACCGTGAGGATCCGCGGGGCGTGCTCGGAGAGCTCCGAGCGCGGCTCGGAGATGACCTTTGCCATCTCCCCGAGGATGAACGTCCGCGCCTCGAGCGCCTGCGCCAGTGCGTCGCGCAGGATGTCGAACGTCACGCCCGTGATCTTGATGTCCATCTGCAGGGCGGTGATGCCCTCCGACGTGCCGGCGACCTTGAAGTCCATGTCGCCGAGGTGATCCTCGACGCCGGCGATGTCGGTGAGGACGGTGTAGTCGTCGCCCTCCTTGATGAGCCCCATCGCGATGCCCGCGACCGGCCGCTTGAGCGGCACGCCCGCGTCCATCAGCGACAGCGTCGAGCCGCAGACCGACGCCATCGACGACGAGCCGTTGGACTCGAGGATGTCCGACACGACGCGAATCGTGTACGGGAACTCCTCGATCGACGGGATCATCGCCGTCAGCGCGCGCTCTGCGAGCGCGCCGTGGCCGATGTCGCGGCGCTTGGGGCCGCGCATGAAGCCGGCCTCACCCACCGAGAACGGCGGGAAGTTGTAGTGGTGGAAGTAGTACTTCTTGGTCTCGAGGCCGAGCGTGTCCAGACGCATCTCCTCCTTCAGCGTCCCGAGCGCGGCAACGGAGATCGCCTGCGTCTGCCCGCGCGTGAACAGCGCCGAGCCGTGGGCCCGCGGCAGCAGGCCGACCTCGATCGAGATCGGGCGGATCTCGGTCTCCGAGCGGCCGTCCGGGCGCTTCTTGTGGACGGCGATGCGCTGGCGGATGATCGTCTTCTCGAGCTTGTCGACCGCCATCTGCGCGGCCGCCTTGCGCTCGGCGAACTCGGCGTCGTCGGCATCGCCAGAGTGGGCGGCGACCGCCTCGTCCATGATCCGCGTCGACTCGTTCTGGCGATCGAGCTTGTCGAAGATCTGCGTGGCCTCGTCGAGCGCGGCGCCGTGGCTCTCCTGCACCGCGGCGAACAGCCCCTCGTCGACCTTCGGGACCTCGATCTCCATCTTCGGCTTGCCGGCCTTCTCGCGCAGCTCGTGCTGGAGGGCGCAGAGCTTCTTGATCTCGCCGTGCGCGATGTCGAGCGCGTCGAGGATCTCGGCCTCGGGGATCTCGTTGCAGCCCGCCTCGACCATCAGGATGGCCTCTTCGGTGCCGGCGACGATCAGGTCGAGATCGGAGTTCTCGAAGGAGTCCTGCTCCTTCGGGTTGACGACGAAGTTGCCGTCGACCTTGCCGATCCGGACCGCGCCCACGGGCATCGGGTAGGGGATGTCGGAGATCATCAGCGCCGCGGAGGCGCCGTTCATCGCGAGGATGTCGTAGGGGTGCTCGTGATCGACGCTCAGCGTGATCGAGACGAGCTGCGTCTCACGACGCCAGCCCTTCGGGAACAGCGGTCGCAGGGGACGGTCGATCATGCGTGCGACGAGCGTGCCCTTCTCCCCGCTGCGACCCTCGCGCTTGAAGAAGGAGCCGGGGATCTTGCCCGCGGCGTACATGCGCTCTTCGACGTCCACCGTCAGCGGGAGGAAGTCGACGTCACGGAGGTTGCCCGCAGTAGCGGTGCTCAGAACCATGGTGTCGCCCTGGCGGACGACGACGGCGCCGGAGGCCTGCTTGGCCATCTTGCCGGTCTCGAAGGAGATCTCGGATCCTGCGATCTCGACGGAGACACGGGTCTCGGCAGTACTCATATGAAGTTGTCCTTTGTCTTAGGGGCGCCTGTCGGTCGGCGCGCCTGCATCTTTGCTTGGCTTCGGTATCCGAACCGTTTCATCGTAGCCGAGCCGGGCGAGCAGGCCCCCGTCAGGCACCCCTGAATGGCTGCAATCTCCGAAGAAGAGCATCGGCGTGGTCGTGGCGCCGGCGGCCAGCGCGGCGCGCACGTCGCGCCGCACGCGCGCCTCGGCGGCGGGGCTGCGGCGGTCGATGTCGAAGCGGCCGAGGTCGAGGCCGAGCGTCCGCGCGCGCTCCCACAGGTGGGGGTCGTCGAGGTGGCCCTGGTCGGCGTAGAGCGCGTCGCAGAACTCCCAGAAGGCGCCCTGCGCGGCGGCCGCCTCGGCGGCGTGCGCGAGCGGCAGCGCGCGCTCGTTCTTGGCACGCAGCGCGAGGTGGCGGAAGGCCACGTGGGCGCCGGCCCGCGTGAGGCGCTCGTGGGCCAGCGCGCAGCGCGGGCAGGTGAAGTCCGCGTAGAAGAGCACGAGCGCGCCGGACGGGTCGCCGCGGACGTGGTCGTCGTCGTGGAGCGCGGGCGGCGGCGCGCTGAGCAGATCCTCCATCCTCTGCGCAGCGTAGCCATCCGCATGAATGCCCATGTGCACACATTGCGCCGCGAGCAGCGGCTGCCCGGCCCACCCGGCGAGGTCTTCGAGTTCTTCGGCGACGCGCGCAACCTGGAGGCGATCACGCCGCCGCTGCTGCGCTTCCGGATGCTCACGCCCGACCCGATCGAGATGCGCGCCGGGACGCTGCTGCGCTACCGGCTGCGCGTCCACGGCGTGCCGGTGAGCTGGCTGACGCAGATCCGCGAATGGGACCCGCCGCACCGCTTCGTCGACGAGCAGCTCGAGGGCCCATACGCCCTGTGGCACCACACGCACACCTTCGAGCCGAGCGCCGGCGGCGGCACGCTCATGCGCGACGAGGTCCGCTACGCGCTGCCGCTCGGGCCGCTCGGCGAGCTCGCGCACCGCCTGCTCGTGCGCCGCGACCTCGAGCGGATCTTCGACCACCGCGCCGAGCGCGTGCCGGCGCTGCTCAGCGAACGCGGACGCTGACCGCCTTGCTGTTGCCCGGCGTGAAGGGATAGACCGGGCTGTCGACGTGCGCGCGGAAGGCGAACCGGCGCCCGCGCGCGGACTGCTTGAAGCGGTAGGGCCACGAATAGCGGCCGCGGGCACGGGTCTTGACGTTTCCGACGGCCCGCCAGACCTTGCCGTCGCGCGCCTGGATCGTGATCTGGACGTTCGAGCGCGGCAGGTAGCGCAGCCGCCCGGCGACGCGCAGCCGGCGCCCGGTGCGCGGCGACCGTGGCGTCACGGCGGCGGTCAGCGAGGCCCGCACGAGCGTGCGCAGGCTCTTGCTCTGCGCGGGCTGCGGATCGCCGGAGAAGGCGGTGTAGGCGAAGGTCAGCGTGCGCGACGGCCCGCTCGGCGCGCGGTAGGAGAACCCGCCGTCGGCCGCGGTCGTGACGGTGTCGATCTGCGACGTCGCGGCGCGCGACTGGCGCCGGCGCGCGAGCACCGCGATGCTCGCGGCGCCGATCGGCGCGCCGGCCTCGTTGACGAGCTTGCCGGCGACGGCCGGCCGGGAGGCGAAGCCGATGCGCCGCGAGGTCTTCCTGGTCGAGGTGAACCTGATCGCGAGCTTCGCCTGCCGCGACGCGTTCTGGCCGTTGGGCACCGGCACCACGGGCGCGGGCGGCGGCGGGACGAACTCCAGCGCCGCGCGCACGGTCGCGGGCGTGCTCGTGCCGTTGGCGTCCCAGTCGCCGGGGACGGGCTGGTCGTCGCCGTTGCCGAACGGGAACTGCACCGCGGTCCCGCCGCCGGGGGCGTTGCTGCCCGCGAGGCCCCAGATGCCGGCGCCGGCCTCGTTGCGGAAGACCCCGGGGCTGTCGTGGCGGTCGCCGTCCCAGTCGCCGGTGAAGATCACGTTGTCGGTCGGGTTGGCGAAGTTCACCGTCGTGCCGCCGCTGGCGGTCGCGTTGCTGTCGGCCTCGAACCAGTCGGGTGCGGCGCCGTTGTGGCGGAAGATCCCGATCGTGTCGATGCCGTCGCCGTTCCAGTCGCCCGTGATCGGCCGGTCGCCAGGGTTGCCGAGCGTGACCGCCCCCACCCCGCCGCCGCCGGCGACGTTGCTCGTCGCCAGGTAGAACTCCTGGCCCGAGGCCGGGGCCGCGCGGAAGATCCCGACCGTGTCGGCGCCGTCGCCGTTCCAGTCGCCGACGAGCGGGAGGTCGCCCGGAGCGCCCCAGGCGAAGCTGATCAGCGGGCCGGCGCCGGTCGTGTTGTTGCTCAGCAGCCAGACCGGCGCGGCGCCCGAGCGCGCGCGGAAGACCCCCGGGGTGTCGGTGCCGTCGCCGTTCCAGTCGCCTGCGAGGAAGACGTCGCCGAGCTCGCCGAAGCCGATGGTGATCGTCGGTCCGGTGCCGTTGGCGCTGTTGCTGATGAACCAGCTCGAGGCGGCGGTCGCGGTCGAGGCCGCGACGAGGCCGCCGAGCACGAGGGCGCTGAACAGGCCGGCGATCCGGGCGGTGGCGGAGGTCATGCGCCCCGTCCTACCCGTATGCGCGGACTCAGGACGACGCGGCGAGCCCGTCGAAGATCAGGTTCGCACCGGGCAGGATGCCGGGGTGCTCGCCCTCCCACGACCACTGCACGACCCCGTCGGGGCCGACGATGACCAGCGCGCGGTTCGAGACGCCGGTCGGCGCGAACCAGGCGCCGAAGGCCTTCGTCATCGCGCCCTTGGGCTCGAAGTCCGAGAGCATCGGGATCGTGACGCCGACGGACTCGCGAAAGGCCGTCTGGCTGTCGCTCTGGTCACAGGAGACGCCGTAGAGCGTCGCCCCCTGCTCGGCGAGGTCCTCGAGGACCTCCTGGTAGATCTGGAACTGGTCGGTGCAGACGGAGCTGAAGGCCGCCGGATAGAAGACGAACACCGTCGTCTGCCCGGCGAGATCCTCCTGGGTGAAGCTGCCCCCATCCTCCGTCTTGAGGGTGAACTCCGGGGACGCGGTCCCCGGGGCGATGATGCTCACCGCCGCAGTCCGAGATCCTTGATGAGGGCGCGGTAGCCCTCGAGATCGTGCTTCTGGAAGTAGTTCAGCAGCCGGCGGCGGCGCCCGACGAGCATGAGCAGCCCGCGGCGCGAGTGGTGGTCCTTCGAGTTGGAGCGAAGATGCTCGGTCAGCTGGTTGATGCGCTCGGTGAGAAGCGCGACCTGGACGCGCGTGTTGCCCGTGTCCTGGTCGTTGTCACCGAACTCGCTGATGAGCTCCTGCTTGCGTTCTTGGGTCAGTGCCATGCGACGCGCAACCGTAGCAGCCGGACTTAGCGGGCGCAGATCGCGCGGGCCGCGTCGACGTCGGCGGCCATCTGGTCGACGAGCGCGTCGACGGAGTCAAAGCGCTTCTCGCCGCGCAGGCGCTTGAGGAACGCGAGCTCCAGCTCGGTGTCGTAGAGGTCGCCGTCGAAGTCGAGCAGGTAGGCCTCGACGAGCTCGCCGCGGCCGGTCACGAAGGTCGGCCGCACGCCGACGCTGACGGCGGCGGCGTGGGTCGCGCCGTCGTGGGTCGTCGCCCGAGCGGCGTAGACCCCGTGGCCGGGGGTCACGAAGGCGGGGTCCGGCACGAGGTTGGCGGTCGGATAGCCGAGCGTGCGCCCGCGCTCGTCGCCGTGGGCCACCGTGCCGCGCATCGTGAAGGGGTCGCCGAGCAGCCGGCCGGCGTACTCGACGGCGCCGCCGAGCACGAGGCCGCGGATGTGGCTGGAGGACACGACCTCGCCGTCGACCTCGAGCAGCTGCACGACGCGCGTCTGGAAGCGCTCGTCGGCGCCGAGCAGCTCGGCGTCGCCCTGCGCCTTGTGGCCGAAGCGGAAGTTCTCGCCGACCGAGACGTGCGTCGCGCCGAGCGCGCCCACGAGCACCTCGTCGACGAACTGCTGCGCCGGGCGCGCGGCGAACTCGCCGTCGAAGCGGATCACGACGAGCTCCTCGACGCCGAGCGAGCCGACGAGCTGCGCCTTGCGGATGGCGTCGGTGAGGATCCGCGGCGCGGCGCCGGGCTGCACGACCGCGGTCGGGTGCGGCTCGAAGGTCAGGACGGTGTCGGCCCCCTCGATCACCTCGCGGTGGCCGAGATGGACGCCGTCGAAGGTCCCGACCGCCACGCGGCGCGGGCGCGGCTGGACGTCGGGCAGGTAGGTCGACTTCACGCGCGGAAGCCTACGACGGGCTTCAGCGCGCCGTCTCGCCGCTCGGCGATCGCGATCGGCCCCTCCCCGTCGACGAGCAGGACCTCCCCGTCGCCCTCCGGCGCCGCCACCGCGACCGCGACGCCGTGGCCGGCACGGCGCGCGTCGTCGCCCTCCAGGCGGACGACCGGCAGGAACGCCAGCGCCCGCTCGATCGAGACGAGCCGGCTCGGGATCGGCGTCGGCGACGTCGAACGGGCCGATGCCCGGTGCGCCGCAGGGTCTCGCAGTAGGCGTCGCCGAGATCGCCGATCAGCGTCCGCACGTAGGTGCCCGCCGAGCACTCGATCGCGAACCCGGCGCGGTCCTCCTCGCGCCAGAGCTGCTCGAAGCGGTGGACCGTGACGGGGCGCTCGGCGAGCTCGACGGACTCGCCCGCGCGGGCCATCTCGTAGGCCCGGCGGCCGCCGACCTTCACCGCGCTGTAGGCGTGCGGGCGCTGGCGCAGGTCGCCGGTGGGCAGCTGCGGCGGGTCGGGCGGGATCATGCCCGTGACGACGATCTCGCCCTCCGGGTCGCCGGTCGTCGACGTCGCGCCGAGGCGGGCGGTCGTCTCGTAGCGCTTGGGCAGGGCCATGAGGTGGCGCTGGATCCGCGTCGCGCGGCCGACGAGCACGAGCAGCAGCCCGGTCGCGAACGGGTCCAGCGTTCCTGCGTGGCCGACGCGGCGGCCGCGATGTTCCCGGCGCACGGCGGCGACGATGTCGTGAGAGGTCTTCCCGGCCGGCTTGTCGACGAGCAGGATGCCGTCCTGCATCAGCCGCCGTCGAGCTGCGCGGCGACCTGGTCGCGCAGGAAGGCGACGAGCTGCGCGGCGTCCATCTCGGTGGCGAAGCCGGCCGCCTGGCGATGCCCGCCGCCGCCCTGGGCGCGGGCGATCAGCGAGACGTCGACCGCGCCGTCGGTCGCCCGCAGCGAGACCTTCGAGGCGCCGCGCTTGTCGTCGCCCGTCAGCTCGCGCGCGAGCGCCGCGACCTTCGTGTCCTCGACCGCCCGCAGGTGGTCGATGATGCCCTCGGTGTAGGACTCCTGGGCGCCGGTCTCCTCGAAGTCCTGGCGCGTGAGGCGCGCGAGCGTCAGGCGCCCGCCGTCGAAGCGCTGGACGCGGCTGAGCGCGCGCGTGAGCAGCGAGAGCTTGGGCTCGGGGATGCCCTCGTACAGGCGCCGGTAGATGTCGTGGACGTCGACGCCGGCGGAGATCAGGTCGGCGGCCATCTCGTGCGCGGCCGGGCCCGTGTTCTCGTACATGAAGCGCCCGGTGTCGGTCACGAGGCCGACGTAGAGCGCCTCGGCGATCTGCGGGGTCAGCGCCACGTCGAGCGTGCGCATGAGGTCCCAGACGATCTCCGCCGTGCAGGACGCGTCGGCGACGACGTGGTTGATCGTCCCGAAGTGGGTGTTGTCGTGGTGGTGGTCGAGGTTGAGGATCGGCCCGTCCCCCACCTCGACGGCGTTGCGGTCGAAGTTGCCGCAGTCCAGGAAGACGATCGTGCGCTCGGAGAGGTCGCCGGGGATGTCGCTGACGAGGCCGTCGAACTCGAAGAAGGCGTACTCGTAGGGCAGCGGGAACTCGTTGGCCCCGATGAACATGACGCTGTCCTTGTCCAGCGCGCGCATCACGGCCTGCATCGCCACGAGCGACCCGAGCGCGTCGCCGTCGGGGTTCTCGTGCGTGACCAGCACGAAGCGATCGGCGTCGCGCAGGGCGCCGATGACCTCGTCGCGCGTCGTGGCGCCGACGGTCACGAGTCGCCCGCCTCGCCGCCCTGGCCGGCGGTCCGGTCCAGCAGCTCCTCGACGCGCATCGCGCGGTCGGTCGTGTCGTCGTAGACGAACTCGAGCGTCGGCGTGCGCTTCATCCGCAGCTCGCGCGCCAGCCGGCGCTGCAGCGCGCCGTGGGCGGACTTCAGCCCAGCGAGCGTCGCGGCACGCTGTGTCTCGTCTCCGAGCACACTGACGTACACGCGGGCCTGGCGAAGATCAGGGGTGGTCTTGACGCTCGTCATCGTGACGAAACCGATTCGTGGGTCCTGCAGATCCTGGGCGACGGCGTCGGTGAGCACCTGTCTGACGGCCTCGTCCACGCGACGCATCCGATCCGAGGGCATCCTAACCCGATACCTCTGAGAAGGATGCGACCGTTCGCTCTATGTGACAGGTCTCGGGAAAACGGCCGAGCAGAAACTCCTCGACGCGGTCGGTCGCGTGCTCGAGCACGCCGAGCGAGCCGCCGGTCAGGGCGGCCGCCAGCGTCGCCCGCTGCCACAGGTCCTGATGGCCCACCTCGGACACCGCCACGCCCATGCGGCCGCGCAGCTGCGCCTTCACGGACGCCAGATCCTTGCGCTTGGCCTTCAGCGAACCCGCCTCCGGGAAATGCAGGTGGACGAGCAACAGCGCGACGTACGCGTCGTCGCGGGCCACTACGCCAGCGCGCGGTCGACCTTGCGTGTCTCGTAGACCTCCAGGATGTCGCCCTCCTTGACGTCCTGGAAGTTGCGCAACACGATGCCGCACTCGAAGCCCGCCGCGACCTCGCGCACGTCCTCGCTCACGCGACGCAGCGAGGCGATCTCGCCGTCGTAGACGATCGTGCCGTCGCGGACGATGCGGGTCTTGGCCCCGCGCGTGATCTTGCCGTCCGTCACGTAGGAGCCGGCGATGACGCCGATCTTCGACGCGCGGAAGATCTGGCGCACCTCGACGTGGCCGAGTGCGTCCTCGACCTCGTCGGGCTCGAGCATGCCCTCCATCGCGGCGCGCAGCTCGTCGAGCACCTTGTAGATGACCGAGTAGTTGCGGACCTCGACGCCCTCGCGCTCGGCGGCGGCGCGGGCGTCGCCGACCGGCCGCACGTTGAAGCCGATGATGATCGCGTCGGAGGCGGCGGCGAGCATGACGTCGGACTCGTTGATGCCGCCGACGCCGCTGCGGATGATGTTGACCGCGACCTCGTCCTGCGGCAGCTTGGCGATCTCGTCCTGCAGCGCCTCGGCGGAGCCGGCGACGTCGGCCTTGACGAGCAGGTTGAGCTCCTTGAGCTCGCCCGCCTGGATCTCCTTGAAGACGTCCTCCAGCGAGCGCTTGCGGCCCGAGCGGCGCGCGTGCTGCTCCTGCTTGAGGCGCTGCTCGCGCTCGTGCGCGAGCTGGCGGGCGCGGCGGTCGTTCTCGACGGCGCGGACGTACTCGCCGGCCTCGGGCACGCCGTCGAAGCCGAGCACCTCGATCGGGTCGCCCGGGTGGGCCTCCTTGACGCGCAGGCCCGTGAAGTCGTTGAGCGCGCGCACGCGGCCCCAGTTGGCGCCCGCGACGAGCGCGTCGCCGACGCGCAGCGTGCCGCGCTGGATCAGGACGGTGACGACGGGGCCGCGGCCCGGGTCGAGCTTGGACTCGACGACGACGCCGGACGCCGGCGCGGTCGGGTTGGCCTTGAGCTCCTCGATCTCGGCGACGACCTGGAGCGTGTCGAGCAGGTCCTCGAGGCCGACCTTCGACTTCGCGGAGACGTCGACGAACTCGGTCTCGCCGCCCCATTCGACGGGCTGCAGGCCGCGCGTGGTCATCTCGGTGCGCACGCGGGTCGGGTCCGCGCCCTCCTTGTCGATCTTGTTGACCGCGACGACGATCGGGACGTCGGCCGCCTTGGCGTGGTCGATCGCCTCGTCGGTCTGCGGCTTCACGCCGTCGTCGGCGGCCACGACGATGACCGCGATGTCGGTCACGCGGGCGCCGCGGGCGCGCATCGCGGTGAAGGCCTCGTGGCCGGGCGTGTCGAGGAACGTCACGAGCTTGTCGTTGTGGTGCACCTGGTAGGCGCCGATGTGCTGCGTGATGCCGCCGGCCTCGCCGGCGACGACCTCGCTGGAGCGGATGGCGTCCAGCAGCGACGTCTTGCCGTGGTCGACGTGGCCCATGATCGTGATGACCGGCGGGCGGTCGACGAGGTCCTCGTCGTTGTCCTCGTAGACGGGCTCGGACTCGACCTCGTCCGCGGCGTGGACGATCTCGACCTCCTTGCCGAACTCCTCGGCCAGGACGCCGACGGCGTCATCCGACAGCGTCTGCGTGAGCGTCGCCATCTCGCCGAGCATCATCAGCTTCTTGATGATCTCGGGGACGGGCACGCCCATCGACTCGGCGATGTCCTTGACGGTCGAGCCGGAGTTGATGCGGACGAGGTCGGTGTGCGTCGCGGCGGCCTCGTTGAGCGGGGCGACCGTGTCGTCGTAGGTGCCGCGGCGGCGGCGACCGCGGCGCTGGCGGCGCGGCGGCTGGGACTGCTGGCCGGGCGTGCGGCGCGAGGCCTGCGAGTCGATGACGACGCGGCGGCGGCCGCCGGGGCCGGCGGCGCCGGGCGCGCGCTCGCCCGACAGCGACGAGCGCGTCGGGCGGTGCTGCTTGGCGGGCTCGCCGTCGGGCGTCGCCCCTGCGGGCGCGGGCGCGGGTGCCGCGCCGGAGGCGGCGGGCTGCGGGGCCGGCGCGGGCGGCGGCGTCGCGGGAGCCGAAGGCTTGGGGGTCGGCAGGTCGCCGCGCTTGGCGATCGCGGCGCGGTCGGAGGCGGCCGGCGGCGGCGGCGGGGCCCGGCGCACCGTCGGGACGGGCTTGGGCGGCTCGGCTGCCTTGGCGGGCTTGGCGGCCGCGCCGTTGGTGGGCAGCGGACGTCCCTCGATCGCGGCCTTCGCCTGATCCTCGTCGACCGCGGACGCGGGGGCCTTGACCTTGATGCCGGCTGCGCGCAGCTTGTCGAGCACGTCCTGGGCGGACATGTCGTGGGTCTTGGCGAGCTCGTGAACGCGTACTTTTGCCATCTAGTTCCAGTGTAGAAGGTCGGGATCGGTCCGGACGGCCGCCCTGAAGGAGCGTGCGAAGCCGCCGCGCTGCAGCGCGCGCTCGGCGCACGCGCGATCGCAGACGTAGGCCCCGCGGCCCGGCAGGCGCTGCGCCGGGTCGGCCTGGACGCGGCCGTCGGTCAGCACGACGCGCCGCAACTCGGTCTTGTCGGCATGCGCTCCGCAGCCGACGCAACGGCGCCGCGGCGCGGCTATGAGGTCTCCTCGGCGACGTCGAGCGCGTCCTCGGCGGGCACCTCGACGGGGGACGGCACGACGTCGGGCGACGCCGCCTCGGCGGCCGCCGTCATCTCGTCGGTCGGCTGGTTGGCGAGCGCCTGGTGGGAGTCCAGGCCGCAGTAGCGCGAGCCCGGGAGGGCGGCGTTGGGGCAGCGGCGCCCGGTCGACATGACCGCGGCGCAGCGACCCTGCGTCTCCTCCTCCTCGTAGCCGGCCTCCTGCTCCTCGGCGGCGAACTCGGTCTCGGACTTGATGTCGATCCGCCAGCCGGTCAGGCGCGCCGCCAGGCGGGCGTTCTGGCCCTCGCGGCCGATCGCCAGCGAGAGCTGGTCGTCGGGGACGATGACCGTCGCCTGCTTGCCGTCGTCGTCGACGAGCACCTCGCGCACGCGCGCCGGGCTGAGCGCCTTGGCGACGAAGCGGGCGGGCTCGTCGTTGTAGGGGATGATGTCGATCTTCTCGCCGCGCAGCTCGGAGACGACCATCCGCACGCGCGAGCCGCGCGGGCCGACGCAGGCGCCGACCGGGTCGACGCCGTCGGCGTGCGAGACGACCGCGATCTTCGAGCGGTAGCCGGGCTCGCGGGCGACGTTGGCGATCTCGACGAGGCCGTCGGCGATCTCCGGGACCTCGAGCTCGAAGAGCTTCTTGATGAGCTCGGGGTCGCGCCGGCTGACGATGATCGAGGGGCCCTTCGTCGAGGGCGAGACCTCCTTGATGACCGCCTTGATGCGCTGGGAGTGGTCGTAGCGCTCGCCGTCGACCTGCTCGGACTTCGGCAGCAGCGCCTCGACGCGCTCGCGCAGCTGCACGAGCGTGTAGCGGCTGTCGGACTGCTGGACGATGCCGGTGATCAGCTCGCCGACGCGGTCGCGGTACTCCTCGAACATCATGTCGCGCTCGGCCTCGCGGATGCGCTGCAGGATGACCTGCTTGGCCGTCTGCGCCGCGATCCGGCCGAAGTCGCCGGGCGTGACGTCCTGCTCGGCGATCTGGTCCTTGTACTCCTCGAACTTCGCGGGGTCGATCTCCGGGTCCGTCGGCTCGATCATGTCGCCGGTCTCGGGGTCGTAGACGGTCCCCTCGTCGATCGTCTCGACGATCAGGTGCGCCTCCAGGCGCTCGGGGATGATCAGCTCGATGACGCGGAAGTCGGCGGTCTCGGGGTCGAGCTCGACGCGCGCGTACTTCGCGCTCTCGGGCTGCTTCTTGTAGGCCGACAGCAGCGCGTCCTCGAGGGCCAGCCGCAGCTTCTCGGGCGCGATGCCCTTCTCGCGGCCGAGCACCGTCATCGCCTCCAGGATCTCACGTGACATATCGGTTACTCCTCGATGAGGTGGGAACGCTGGATCTCGGCGTACGGGATGGCGACGACGCCGCTGTCGGCGGCGATCGTCACCTCGTCGTCCGTGGCGCCGACGAGCTCGCCGGTGAAGGAGCGATGGCGCGCCCGACCGCCTTCGGCGGCGTCGCCGACGTCACCATGGGTCCGAACCCGCGCATGGCGGCCGAGGTAGCGGCGGTAGTGCTGGGGCTTGGTGAGCGGCCGTTCGGTCCCCGGCGAGGAGACCTCCAGGGCGTAGCGCTCGCGCAGCTCGGGCAGCGCGTGCGTGACGCGCTCGCAGAGCCCGAGCGAGACGCCGTCGGGATGGTCGATGAAGACGCGCAGCGTGTGCCCGCCGAGCACCTCCGCGAGCAGCACCTCGACATCGGGCTCGCTGGCGGCGAGCCGAGCCTCGATATCGGATTGGATGGTGCTCACGACGTCCTCCTTGGGCAATAAAAAAAGCGGGCGAGCGCCCACTTCCGGTCCTGCCACCGGCCCCGAGCCGGTGCGAAAGCTGTTCTCCGAGGATAGCAGCGTGCGCCCGGGCGACCGCTAGGCGGCGCGCTCGCGCGAACGATCGAGGTAGCGGCGGTAGTCGCTGCGCTCCGGGCGCAGGCAGGCGGCCAGGGCGAGTGGTTTGCGCGCCTCGCCGTGGCGCCCGAGCAGCTGCAGGGAGCGCCCGAGGCAGAACAGCGCGTAGTCGTTGACGGGCGCGCGCTCGACGACGGCCTCGAACTCGGCGGCGGCGTCGGCGTAGCGCTGGGCGCCGAACAGCGCGCGCCCGAGCGCCTCGCGGATCGACGCCTTGTCGGGCTCCAGATCGCGCGCGCGGGCCAGCGGGACGGTGGCGGCGTGGTAGTCGCGCTCCTCGAGCAGCCGCGTGCCGTTCTGAAACAGCTCGTAGACGTCGTCGCAGGCCATGTCCTCGAGGATAGAACGCCGGCGAGGTCAGGTGGGCGGTAGCGCCCACCAGGAGCGCAGGCGCCCGCGCAGGCCGAGGCCGGCGGCGAGCTCGCGGCGCAGCGCGGCGCGCTGGACGCGGGTCGGCCGGGCCGATTCGTAGCCGTAGCGGGCGGCCTCGAGCGTGCGGACGTAGGCCTCGGCCCCGGTCCCCGCCATCCGGCTCGCGAGCGACTCGAGCGTGAGGTCGGGCTGCGGGTCGCGGCCGCTGCGGCGCAGCGCGCGGCGCAGCTCGGCGAGCTCGTCGTCGCGGTCGGCCGCGCGGCGGCGCCGGCGCCGCAGGACGACGGCCAGCGCCGCGAGTGCCAGCGCGAGCCCGCCGCCGGCGATCGCGAGCAGGCCGGTCGAGGAGCCGTCGTCGCTCGTGGGCGCGGCCGGCGCCGCGCCGCGGCCGCGGTCGGTGCTGCCGCCCAGCGCGCGCTCGTTCGCGCCGCCGCCGATCGTGACGTCCGAGCTGCCGGAGATCGCCGCGAGGTCGGCGGTCTGCGAGCGCGCGGGCGACGAGGCCGGCGTCGGGTCGCGCGTCACCCAGCCGATCTTCGGGAAGTAGACCTCGACCCAGGAGTGCGCGTCGACGTCGCGCACGACGTACTCCTTGGTCTTGTCGTCCAGGACCCCCGGGGCGAACCCGGCCGACACCCGCGCGGGCACGCCGCCCATCCGCAGCAGCAGCGCCATCGCCCCGGAGAACTGCTGGCAGTAGCCGACCTTGTCGCGCAGCAGGAAGTCCGCCAGCGGCGTGCGGCTCGCGGGCGGGGTCTCGGAGTAGGCGAAGCCGCGGACGAGGTAGCGCTCGACGGCGCGCATGTACTCGTACGGCGACGAGGCCTGCGCACGCAACCGCTGGGCGAGCGCGTAGACGCCGGCGTAGGGCGTGCCGGCGAAGGCCGACGCGAGGTCGGGCTGCGTGACGTCCGCCGGCTCGTCCCAGAACGGGATCGGGAGCACCTGGTCGTCGGTCGGGAAGCCGCGCTCGACCAGCGGCACGCGCAGGAAGCCGTAGTCGGCGTGCAGCGCGCGGGGGTAGTCGCTGCCGGCGCGCTGCAGCTGGCGCGTCGTCGGGCGCGGCACGTAGACGATCGCCCGGTAGGCCTCGCCGCGCGACAGCGTCTGGCCGGCATCGCGCCCGCCGCCGATCCGCAGCGTCGTCCCGGCCGCGATGAACTGCGTCGAGCGCAGCGCGCGGATCGTGACGTCGATGCGCTGGACCCAGTCCGCCTGCGTCAGCTCGGCGATATCGGGCGAGGCGCCGGGCCGGCGCGGGTCCTCGACCCAGCGCAGGCCGTCGAAGCCGGTGAGGTTCACGGCCTTCCAGTACTCGCGCTGCGAGGACTTCACGCGCAGGACCTCGCGCCCGTCGCGCGGCCAGTCCAGCGGGCCGTAGCTGTGATTCCAGGTGTAGGTCGTCGACTTCGCCGTGCTCAGCGACTGGGCGAGCTGCTCGTAGTCGAGCAGCGGTCGCGCGCCGTCGAGCTGCGGCGCGGCGATCAGGCCGGCGAACGCGGCGGCGCCGACGATCGCCGCCGCGAGCGTGCTCGTGCGGCGCTCGACGCGCTCGAGCCAGAGGAAGACGGCGAGCAGCAGCGCGAAGAGCAGGCCGGAGGCGAAGGGCGAGTCGGCGTGGCGCTGGATGACCGGCGTGGCGTAGAGGGTGGCGAGCGCGACCGCGGCCGCCACCGGGTAGCCGAAGCGCCCGTCGCGGCGCGGGGCGAACGCCAGCAGCGCCGCGACGCCGATCAGCGCCGTCCCGCCGAGCACCAGGACGTTGCGCGTCCACTCCTCGGCGCCGCCGTAGGGCACGGTGACGCTCGGGATCGCGTTCAGGCCGTCGGCGATCCCGCGCACGAGGTCGTCCCAGCCGCGCGGCGCCAGCAGGCGGGCGGGCAGGCCGGCGCCGGCGAAGGCGACGAGCAGCAGCACGACGGCGGCGGCGATGCCCGCGCCCCAGCGCAGCCGCGCGGACGGCCGGGCGCGCGCGACGACGGTCAGTGCGGCGCCCGCGGCGAGCGCCGCGACGAGCGCGCCGACCATCGGGGCGCCGGCGCCGGGCGCCACGAGCCGGCCCCATTGGATCGCGCCGAACGACGCCAGGCCGGCGAAGCCCACCAGCCGCGCGAGCGGCGCCGCCAGCAGCGGCCCGGCCGCGCGGGCGCGGGGGCTGCGCGGCGCGAGCAGCCCGGTCGCCTGGATCGAGCGCGGCGCGTTCACGCCCGGCTCCGCAGGCTGCGCGCGGCCGACGCCTCGCGCGCGTCGGCGCGCCCGCCGATGACGTAGCCGCTGCAGCCGCCGACGGCGAACGAGGCGTGGCGGGCGGCGAGCTTGCCGGGCACGACGAGCACGCGCGTGGAGCCGTGCGAGGGCCCGATCGCCGGCGGCAGGCGCGAGCGCAGCTGCGCGCTGACGAAGATCACGGCGCCCTGGCGCTGCGCGGCGCTCGCCAGCGACGGCTGGCCCGCGCCGCCCACGATCGCCAGGCGCGCGTGCAGGTGCGCCCAGCCCGCGAGCGTGTCGCCGAGCTCGGTCGGCCGGCGGTCGCCGGGCAGCAGGACGCCGCAGCCGCCGGAGAGCGCCAGCGCGTGGGCCAGCGAGGCGGTCGCGCGCACCGCGGCGTCGAGCTGCTCGTCGTCGGCGGCGCCGCGCGGGTCGAGCACGACGAGCGGGTTGCTCTCGCCACCGGCCGTCAGGAAGCGCTCCTGGGCGTCGGCCCCGCGCGCGACGGCGGGCCAGAAGATCCGCGACGCCGGCGTGCCGTCGCGCAGCGGCCGGATGCCGTCCATCTCGATCTCGGCGCCCACGGTCGGGCGCCCGCGGCGCGCGACGCGGGCGGCGTCGCCGCCGCGCGTGGCGGAGGTGATCGGCTCGATCCGCGGCAGCACGAGGATCTCGTCCTCGCCGGCGGTCGGCGCGGCGCTGACCTCGCGGCGGGCGAGGCCGAGCGGGTCGGCGATGACGACCCGCGGCAGCGCGAGGCGCCGGCGGCCGCGGCTGCCGAAGCGCGCCTCGATCCGCACGCGGCCGCCGCGCGTTCCCGCGCGCAGCGGCGCGGACTGCGGCAGCAGCGGGTCGACGAGCCGCGCGGGCGGCAGCGGCAGCGGCCCGCCCCGGACCTCCAGCAGGATGCTCACCGGCTCGTCCTCCATCACGCGGCGCGCGCCGAGCGTGCGCCGCACCTGCACCCCGCGCGCGCCGAGCGCGATCCAGGCGCTCGTGCCCGCCGCCAGCACGGCGAGCGCGACCGCCGGGACCCACAGCTGCTCGGCGTCGAAGAGCGCGGCGGCCACCCCCAGCGCCAGCGCGAGCAGGCCGGTGGCGAACGCTGGGCGCATCGTCGGTCGCCTAGAGCGCGGGCGTGTTGGCGACCGCGGCGGCGACGACCTCCTCGCCGGTGGCGTCGAAGGCGTCGGGCGCGAGCACGATCCGGTGTGAGAGCACGGGCTCGACCATCCGCTGGACGTCGTCGGGCAGCGCGTGGTCGCGCCCGGCGAGCACGGCGCGGGCCTTGGCGGCGCGCAGCAGCAGCAGCCCGGCCCGCGGGCTGGCGCCGAGCTCCACGCGCGGGTCCGCACGCGTGTGCGCGAGCAGGGCGACGATGTACTGGCGCAGCGCGTCGGACGCGCGCACGCGGCCGACGGCGTCCTGGGCGGCGAGCAGCTCGGCGGCGGCGGCGACCGGATCGAGGTCGGCGACGCGGTCGCCGGACTCGTGCGTCGCGAGCATCGCGGCCTCGCCGGCGGCGTCGGGGTAGCCGAGCGAGAGGCGCACCATGAAGCGGTCGACCTGTGCCTCGGGCAGCGGGTAGGTGCCCTCGTACTCGATCGGGTTCTGCGTCGCGAGGACGAGGAACGGGCGGGCCAGCTCGTGCGTGTGGACGTCGACGGTGACGCGCCGCTCCTGCATGCACTCCAGCAGGCCCGACTGCGTCTTGGGCGACGCGCGGTTGATCTCGTCGACGAGCACGACGTTGGCGAAGATCGGCCCGGGCCGGAACTCGAAGCGGCCCTCGCGCTGGTTGAAGACGTTCGTGCCGACGACGTCGGCGGGCAGCAGGTCGGCGGTGCACTGGATGCGCGCGAACTCGAGGTTCAGCGAGCGCGCCAGCGCGCGCGCGAGCGTCGTCTTGCCGACGCCCGGCAGGTCCTCGATCAGCGCGTGGCCGCCGGCGAGCACGGCGATGATGAGGTGCTGGGTGACCTCCTTGCGCACCTCGGCGGCGCGGGCGATGTTCTCCGCCACGCGCTGGGCGAGCGCGCAGGTCGCCTCGATCTCCGCGCGCGCCAGCCGGCGTTCGGCCCCGGCGCGCTCCATCACGCGGCCGGGCCGGTGGTCGCTCGCGCGGCCCCGGGCGCGCGCAGGCGCAGGACCGTGTCGAGCACCGCGCGCGCGACCGCGGCCTTGGAGGCCAGCGCGACGTGGGTCTCGCCCGCGGCGGTGACGATCGTCACCTCGTTGTCGGTCGCGTCGAAGCCGATGTCGCTGCGCGAGATGTCGTTGACCACGATTGCGTCAACACGCTTGCGGGTCAGCTTGTTGCGCCCGTGCTCGACGCCGCCCTCGCCGTGCTCGGCGGCGAAGCCGACGATCGTCTGTCCCGGGCGCCGCGCGCCGGCCAGCGCGGCGAGGATGTCGGGCGTGCGATCGAGGTCCAGGCGCAGCTCCGCACCGCCGTCCTTCTTGAGCTTGCCCTCGAACGGCACGGCGGGACGGAAGTCGACGACGGCGGCGGCCATCAGCAGGACGTCGGCGGTGGCGAAGGCCTCGGCGCAGGCGTCCTGCAGCTCCTGCGCGGTGTCGACGTCGACGTAGCGCACGCGCGGGTCGCGCTCGAGCGTGACGTTGGCGGCGACCACGGTGACGTCGGCGCCGAGCGTCGCGGCCTCGGTGGCGAGCGCGAAGCCCATCCGGCCGGAGGAGCGGTTGCCGAGGTAGCGGACGGCGTCGATCGGCTCGCGCGTGCCGCCGGCGGTGACGAGCACGCGCACGCCGACGAGGTGCGGCTGCTCGGCGGTACGCGCGGGCGCGAGCAGCGCCTCGATCGCGGCCAGCAGCGCGGGCGGCTCGGGCAGGCGCCCGGCGCCCCACTCGCCCTTGGAGGCCAGCCGTCCCGCGCCGGGCTCGAGCACGGTCACGCCGCGGGCGCGCAGCGTCTGCACGTTGGCGCGGGTGGCGGCGTGCTCCCACATGTTGTGGTTCATCGCGGGCGCGACGAGCAGCGGGCAGGTCGCGGCGAGCGCGGCGCTCGTCAGCAGGTTGTCGGCGAGGCCCGCGGCGAGCTTGGCGAGCGTGTTCGCCGACGCCGGCGCGATGACGAAGACGTCGGCGTTGCGGACGAGCTCGAGGTGGCTCAGCGGGTCATGCTCGGGCGGCGCCTGGTCGGGGAAGGCGCCGCGCGCGGGGTCGCGCTCGAACTCGTCGGTCAGGACCGGCGCGCCGGTGAGCGCCGCGAACGACGCGGCGCCGACGAAGCGCTGGCTGGACGGCGTCTGGATCGCGCGGACCGCGTGCCCCGCGCCGGTGGCCAGGCGCACGAGCTCGAGCGCCTTGTAGGCGGCGATCCCACCACTGACTCCGAGCAGGATCCGGGCCATCGCGGCGGGCGCGTGTGCCTAGCGGTACTGGTACTTGATCTTGCCGGCGGCGACTTCCTCGAGCGCGATCGTGAGGTAGTTCTTGGAGCCGGTGTCGACCATCGGGGGCGGGAACTCGTCGAAGGTCCCCTCGCCGAGGTTGTGGTAGTAGGAGTTGATCTGACGGGCCCGCTTGGCCGCGACGAGAACGGAGGCGTAGTTGGAGTCGACGTTCTCGAGGAGGCGGTCGATGCGAGGAGAGATCATGCCTACAGGGTAGCGGGCGGCCGCCGGCCGCCATGCCGCTTGCAGTTCGGGCGCGGCGATCGCCGCGCGGGGCGCGCAGCTCGCCCGCCGGATGTGAGTGGCGAGCTACGTGCGCGGGGCGTTCGCAACTCGCCACTCGGTTTCCCGGCGCGCCGGCCGGGCCGCGCGCCTCAGTCCGCCGCCACGGCCCCCCGCACGATCGCCACGAGCTCGTCGACCGCGTCCTCCAGGCGGTCGTTGACGACGACGTGGCCGAACTCGTCCTGGGCGGCGACCTCGCGCTCGGCGGTGCGCAGGCGGGCCTCGATCTGCTCGGGCTCGTCGGTGCCGCGGCCGACGAGGCGGGCGCGCAACGCGTCCAGCGACGGTGGGGCGATGAAGACCTGGACGGCCTCGGGCATCGTCTCGCGCACCTGGCGCGCGCCCTGCAGCTCGATCTCCAGGACGACCGGGGCGCCGGCGGCGGTGCGCGTCTGCAGCTCCGAGCGCAGCGTCCCGTAGCGCGCGCCCGCGTACGCGGCATGCTCGACGAAGTCGCCCGCCCCGACGCGCCGCTCGAACTCCGCGGGCGCGAGGAAGTGGTAGTCGACGCCCTGCGTCTCCCCCGTGCGCGGGCGCCGGGTCGTCGCCGAGACCGACAGCTCGAGCTCGGGCATGCGCTCGCGCAGCGAGCGGATCAGCGTGCCCTTGCCGACGCCCGAGGGGCCGGTGATGACGACCGCGCGGGCCACCGGGCGCGGCGGCTAGCGGCGCAGGAGCTTGACGAGCTCGTCGCGCTGGCGCTCGGACAGCCCGCCGATCGTCTTGCTCGGCGAGATGCGGCACTGCGTGAGGACCTTGTTGACCTTCACGCGGCCGTACTTCGGCACCGCGAGCAGCATGTCGAAGACCTTGGCGGTCTCGATGTACTCCGGCGGCTGGAGCAACAGCGTGTGGATCGAGGAGCGCCCGCTCTTCAGATCCTTCTTGAGCTGAGCGCGCCGGGTGCGCACGATATTGGCCCTCTCAAGGGCATCCAGTCGCTGGGTCAGCGACCGCTCGGGCGCCGCCGAGTGCTTTGTCGCGGTGTTGGGAGCCGACGGCATCGAGGGCGCCGATACTACATCCTCACTTTGGCCCCGCAAGCCAAATCTGGGCTAATCCAACGAATTCACATCGACCTCGACCTGAGGTGGAGATTCGTTCACACTGGTCGAAGGTGAATCCGCAATTTGCAGGGATTTCAGTTCGCGACCTATGCGACGAGCGGCGGCCGGATCGCGGAAGCTCTCGGTTCCGACGGCCACGAGCGTCGCACCCGCCGAAAGCAGGTCCTGCGCATGTTTCCCGCGCGCGACGCCCCCCATGCCGACGATCGGAACCGCGACTCGGCGCGCCACCGCGGCGACCTGCGCCAGCGCGACCGCGCGAATCGCCGGACCGGACAGACCGCCGGTCCCGCCACCGAGCCAGGGCCGCCTCGACCTCGGGTCGAGGGCCATCGCGCGCAGCGTGTTGACGAGCGAGACGGCGTCGGCGCCCTCGGCCTCGGCGGCGGCCGCGACGGCCGCGACGTCGGCGGTGTTCGGCGTGAGCTTGACGATCAGCGGCTTGCCCGTCAGCGGTCTGACGGCCTTGACGAGCGCCGCCAGGGAGACCGGATCGGCGCCGATGTCAAGGCCCGTCCTGACGTTCGGGCAGGACACGTTGAGCTCGATCGCCGCGACCTCGGCGCGCGCGTCGACCGCCTCGACGAGCGCGGCGACCTCGGCCTCGGTGGAGCCCATGACGTTCGTGATCAGGGGCACCGGCAGCGCCGCCAGCTCCGGCAGGTCGTGCTCGAGGTAGCCGTCCAGGCCGCGGTTGGGCAGGCCGATCGAGTTGATCATCCCGGCGGGCGTCTCCCACAGCCGCGGCGGCGGGTTGCCGGCGCGCGGCTGCAGCGTGATCGTCTTGGAGACGAAGGCGCTGAACGGGAACTGCTCGAGCAGTGCGTCGCCGAACACGCGGCGGGCGGCGATCGCGTCGTAGGTGCCCGAGCCGTTGACGAGCTCGTGCTCGAGCGCCAGGCCGCAGAAGTCGACGGGCGTCATGCGTGCGCCGGCACGGCGTCGATGCGCGCGGCGTCCAGCACCGGCCCGTCCACGCAGAGGCGCACGTAGCCGCCCTCGCGGACGGGCACGACGCAGCCGTAGCAGGCGCCGAAGCCGCAGGCCATGCCGGCCTCCAGCGCGAGCTGCGCGGGCACGTCGCGGGCCGCGCAGAGCGCGCGCACGGCCTCGAGCATCGCCGGCGGGCCGCAGGCGTAGACCGTCGCCTCCGCGTCCTCGTCCAGCGCCGCGGCGAGCAGGTCGGTCACGAGCCCGCGCCGGCCGACCGAGCCGTCGTCGGTGGCGACCCGCGCCGGCGCCGCGTCCAGCAGCGCCGCGCCCTCGGCGTGGTGGGCGTCGCGGAAGCCGAGCAGCGCCTCGCAGCGGGTCCCCTGCGCCGCGAGCTCGCGCGCCCAGGCCGCCAGCGGCGGGATCCCGACGCCGCCGCCCGCGAGCAGCGCGCGCCGGGCGGCGCCGGCCGGCGCGGTGAAGCCGATCCCCAGCGGGCCGAGCAGCCACAGCTCGTCGCCCGCGCCGAGCTCGCACAGCCGGTTCGTGCCGGGCCCGACGTCCTCGAACATGAAGCCCAGGGCGCCGTCGCGGGCGTGCAGGAAGGAGAAGGCGCGCGGCAGGTAGGGGCGCTCGTCGTCGCCCGCTCCCCAGCGCTCGGCCGCGGCGAGCATGTAGAACTGCCCCGGCCACGGCTGCGGGCCGTCGGGGTCGGCGACCTCCAGCACGCGGTAGGCGCCCACGGCGCGCGCCCCGGTGACCGCGACGCGGCGGCGCCCGAACGGCGCCTGGACCCTCACACGACCCTCGCGCGGTCGCCGTGCAGCTCCTGCAGCGAGACGACCTTGGGGTCGCCGTCGCGGGCGGCCGCGATCGCGCGGGCCGCCGCGTTGCCGCCGGCGAGCGTCGTGATGCAGGGGATCCCGCGGGCGACGGCGGAGCGGCGGATCTCCCAGCCGTCGGCGCGCGCGCCGGAGCCGGTCGGCGTGTTGATGACGAGCGCGATCTCGCCCGCCTCGATGCGGTCGACGACGTTCGGGGAGCCCTCGCCGACCTTCTTGATCACATCGTCGACGCGCACGCCCATCCCGCGGATCGCCTGCGCCGTGCCGGCGGTCGCGACGATGCGGAAGCCGAGGTCCTGCAGCTGTGAGGCGATCGCGTAGGCGGCCGGCTTGTCGGTGTCGGTGACCGTGATGAAGACGGTGCCCTCGCGCGGCAGGATCGCGCCCGCCGCCGCCTGCGCCTTGGCGAACGCCGCCGGGAAGTCGGGCGCCACGCCCATGACCTCGCCCGTCGAGCGCATCTCGGGGCTCAAGAGCGCGTCGGTGCCGGCGAAGCGGTCGAACGGCAGGACGGCCTCCTTGACGGAGACGTGGTCGGTCGGCATCGCCTCCGACGGCAGCCCGAGGTCGTCGATGCGCTCGCCGAGCATGATCCGGCAGGCCATCTTCGCCAGCGGCACGCCGATCGCCTTGGAGACGAACGGGACGGTCCGCGAGGCACGCGGGTTGGCCTCGATGACGTAGAGCCGGCCGTCGGCGGTGACGGCGTACTGGATGTTGATGAGGCCGACGGTGTTCAGGCCGAGCGCGATGCCGCGCGTGTGCTCGCGGATCTCGTCCAGCGCCTCGGGGCCGAGCGAGTGCGGCGGCAGGACGCAGGCGCTGTCGCCGGAGTGGATCCCGGCCTCCTCGACGTGCTGCATGATGCCGCCGATCCAGACGCGCTCGCCGTCGCAGAGGGCGTCGACGTCGACCTCGATCGCGTTCTCGAGGAAGCGGTCGAGGAAGATCTCGCGGTCCCCGCCGTTGCCCGTGCGCTCGAGGTAGTCGGCGAGGTCCTCGACCGCGTAGACGATCTCCATCGCGCGCCCGCCGAGGACGTAGCTGGGGCGCACGAGCAGCGGGAAGCCGACCTCCTCGCTGGCGGCCAGCGCCTCGTCGACGCCGTGCGCGGTCGCGTAGGGCGGAGCCTCGTAGCCGAGCTCGGCGAGCAGCGCGCCGAAGCGGCCGCGGTCCTCGGCGAGGTCGATCGCGTCGACGCTCGTGCCGAGGATCGGCACGCCGGCCTCCTGCAGGCCGGCCGCGAGCTTCAGCGGCGTCTGGCCGCCGAACTGCACGATCAGGCCCTCGGGCTGCTCGATCTCCACGACGCCGAGGACGTCGCTCGAGCGTCAGCGGCTCGAAGTACAGGCGGTCGGAGGTGTCGTAGTCGGTCGAGACCGTCTCCGGGTTGCAGTTGACCATGACGGCGTCGCGGCCGCTCGCGCGGACGGTCATCGCGGCGTGCACGCAGCAGTAGTCGAACTCGATCCCCTGGCCGATGCGGTTGGGCCCGGCGCCGAGGATCATCACGCTCGGCCTGTCGCCGCGCTTGACCTCGTGGCGCGGCGTGTCGCCGCGCTCCCAGCCGGAGTAGAAGTAGGGCGTCTCGGCGGCGAACTCGGCCGCGCAGGTGTCGACCGCGCGGTAGCTGCGGGTGCCCTCGAAGGGCGCTTCGGGGTGCAGCGCGAGCTGCTGCAGCTCGCGCAGGAACCAGAGGTCGATCTTCGTGCGGCGGTTGACGTCGTCGAGGTCGGCGCCGAGCGCGAACGCCTTGATCAGCACGTCGTAGCGGTCGGGCCCGGGGATCTCGAGCGTGTCGAGCAGCTCCTCGAGCGTGCCGCCGATCGCCGGCTCGGCGTCGAGCTCGCGGCTGCGCATCGCCTTGGCGAACGCCTGCTGGAAGGTGCGCCCGATCGCCATCGCCTCGCCGACGGACTTCATGTGCGTGCTCAGCCCGGCGTCGACGCCGGAGAACTTCTCGAACGCAAAGCGCGGCCACTTCACCACGACGTAGTCGATCGTCGGCTCGAACGAGGCCGGCGTCAGGCGCGTGATGTCGTTGTCGATCTCCTCCAGCGCGTAGCCGACGGCCAGGCGCGCGGCGATCTTCGCGATCGGAAAGCCCGTTGCCTTGGAGGCCAGCGCGCTGGAGCGCGAGACGCGCGGGTTCATCTCGATGACCATGATCTCCTCGGTCTCGGGATTGACCGCGAACTGCACGTTGGAGCCGCCGGTCTCCACACCGACCGCGCGAATTACGGTGAAGGCCTGGTCGCGCAGGCGCTGGTAGAGGCGGTCGGGGAGCGTCTGCTGCGGTGCCACGGTGACGCTGTCACCGGTGTGAACGCCCATCGGGTCGACGTTCTCGATCGAGCAGACGATCACGCAGTTGTCGTTGTGGTCGCGCATGACCTCGAGCTCGAACTCGCCCCAGCCGAGGACCGACTCGTCGAGCAGGATCTGGCCGATCGGCGACGCGTCGAGGCCGCCGCGGACGATCGACCGGAACTGCTCCTCGGTGCGGGCGATCCCGCCGCCGCGGCCGCCGAGCGTGTAGGCCGGGCGGATGATGATCGGCAGGCCGATGTCCTCCATCGCCGCGTCGGCCTCGGCGGCCGTCGTGGCGATCGCGCTGCGCGGCATCCGCAGGCCCGCCTGCTCCATCGCGACGCGGAACTCGTCGCGGTCCTCGGCGCGGCAGATCGCCTCGTAGTTGGCCCCGATCAGCTCGACGCCGTACTCCTCGAGCGTGCCGTTCTCGTGCAGCTCCTTGGCGAGGTTCAGGGCCGTCTGCCCGCCGAGCGTCGGCAGCAGCGCGTCGGGGCGCTCGCGGGCGATGACCTGCGTGACCGGGCCGGCGAGCAGCGGCTCGACGTAGGTCGCGTCGGCGAACTCGGGGTCGGTCATGATCGTCGCCGGGTTGGAGTTGACGAGCACGACCTCGTAGCCCTCCTCGCGCAGGACCTTGCAGGCCTGCACGCCGGAGTAGTCGAACTCGGCCGCCTGGCCGATCACGATCGGTCCCGAGCCGAGGATCAGGATGCGCTGGATGTCGTTACGCCGCGGCATCGACGAACCGGTCGAAGAGGTACAGGCTGTCGTTCGGGCCGGGCCCGGCCTCGGGGTGGTACTGGACCGTCGAGGCGGGGACGTCGAGCAGCGTCAGGCCCTCGACGGTGCCGTCGTAGAGGTTGACGTGCGTGAGCTCGGCCGCGCCGAAGTCGGTCTCCCAGCGGATCGTCTCGCCGGTGTCCAGGCGCGCCTGCCCGCCCGGCGGCTTGACGGCGAAGCCGTGGTTCTGGGAGGTGATCTCGATCTTGCCGGTGCGCAGGTCCTTGACCGGGTGGTTGGCGCCGCGGTGGCCGAAGGGCAGCTTGTAGGTCTCCAGGCCGACCGCCTGGCAGAGCAGCTGATGGCCCAGGCAGATCCCCCACACCGGCCGCTTGCCGACGAGCTCGCGGACGGTCTGCACGATGTGCCCGAGCGCCGCGGGGTCGCCGGGGCCGTTGGCGAGGAAGAAGAGGTCGGCGTCGCCGGCCAGCAGCTCGTCGGCGCTGACGCTGCAGGGATGCAGCTCGACGACCGCCCCGCGCTCGACGAGGTTGCGCACGATCGAGCCCTTGATGCCGGTGTCGATCACCGCGATGCGCGGCCCGTCGCCGCTGCCGTGGACGGTCATCTCGGCGGGCGTCACGACGCGGGCGAGGTCGAGGCCGGCCATCTGCGGCTCGGCGGCGATCAGCTCGCGCGCCCGCTCCTCCGACGTCTGGGCCGGGAAGACGCCGCCGCGCATCGAGCCCGCCTCGCGGATGTGGCGCACGAGCGCGCGCGTGTCGACGCCGCTGATCGCCGGCACCCCGCAGTCGGCCAGCCAGTCACACCAGCCGCGCTCGGCGCCCGGCGCGTCCTCGCCGTTCATCGCGGCGCGCATGATCACCGCGCGCGCCCAGATGCGGTCGGACTCCATCGCCTCGGCGGAGACGCCGTAGTTGCCGATGTGCGGATAGGTGAACGTGATGATCTGGTTGGCGAAGCTCGGGTCGGTGACCGACTCCTGGTAGCCCGACATCCCGGTCGTGAAGACGACCTCGCCGGTGGCGGCGTCCGGCGCCCCGCAGGCGATCCCGTCAAAGCGGGTGCCGTCCTCGAGGTAGACGTAGGCGTCGCTCATGCGGCGCTCAGCATGATCGAGCGCTCGCGGTAGGCGACCGCTCCCGCCGCGACCGTCAGCAGGACCCTGCCCCGCAGCCGGCGGCCGGCGAAGCAGCAGTTGTCCGAGCGGCTCTCGTAGCCGCTCTCCCCCACGGTCCACTCGGTCGCGAGGTCGACGAGCACGAGGTTGGCCGGCTCGCCGACGGCGACGCGCGGCACGAGCAGGTCGATCAGCCCGAGCCCGGACGTCAGCTTCTCGACGACCAGCCCGAGCTTCAGCGTGCCGGGCACGACGAGGTCGGTGTGGACGGCGGCGAACGCCGTCTCCAGGCCGGTCGTGCCCATCGGCGCCTGCTCGAAGGGGACCTCCTTCTCGTCGCGCGCGTGGGGCGCGTGGTCGGTGGCGATGCAGTCCACGACGCCCGAGCGCAGGCCCTCGATCAGCGCCTGGCGGTCGGACTCGGCGCGCAGCGGCGGGTTCATCTTGCGCTTGGTGTCCAGGCCGCGGACGTCCTCGTCGGTCATCGTGAGGTGGTGCGGGCTGGCCTCGCAGGTGACCTGCACGCCGCGCTCCTTCGCGACCGCGATCGCCTCGACGGACTCCCGCGCCGAGAGGTGCTGGACGTGGATCCGCGCCCCCTCGTACTCGGCCAGCGCGCAGTCGCGGGCGATCATCGTCGACTCGCTGACGCTCGGGATGCCCGCGACGCCGAGCAGCGCGCTGACCTCGCCCTCGTGCATCGCGCCCGCGCCCGAGAGCGCCGGGTCCTCCTCGTGCAGCGCGAGCACGCCGCCGCAGAGGCGCTGGTACTGCAGCGCGCGCCGGAAGACGCCGGCGTCGGCGATCGGGCGCCCGTCGTCGGTGAAGGCGGCGGCGCCGAGCGCGCGCAGCTCGGCCATGTCGGTCAGCTCGCGGCCGGCCATGCCGCGCGTGACGGTGGCGGTGAAGCCGACCGGCACCCGCGCCTCGCGCGCGGCCGCATCCAGCAGCGCGGCGAGGATCGGCGCGGAGTCGACGGGCGGGATCGTGTTGGCCATCGCGACGATCGCGCAGTAGCCGCCGGCCGCGGCCGAGCGCGTCCCCGTCTCGAGGTCCTCCTTGTGCTCCTGGCCGGGCGTGCGCAGGTGCACGTGCGGGTCGACGAAGGCCGGGAACAGGTGGCGGCCGTCGCCGTCGACGACCTCGACGCCATCGGGCGCCGCGATCGTGCCGTGGGCGGCGATCTCGGCGACGACGCCCTCGCGGACGAGGACGTCGTGCAGGCCGTCGATCCCGGTGCGCGGGTCGAGCACGTGCGCGCCGCGGACGAGCAGGTCGGCGGCGCGCCCGGGCGCGCTGACGAGCCGGGCCGGCGCCTGCCGGCTGGGAGTGGAGGCCCTCATGCGAGCTGGGGCTGCGTCGGCCGCGGGGCCTGGCGCTCGTCGCGCGCCCCCACCAGCACCTCGTAGAGGACGGCCATGCGCACCACGACGCCGGCCTTGACCTGCATCGTGATGACCGCCTGCGGCGAGTCGACCACCTCGCCCGACAGCTCGACGCCGCGGTTGACCGGGCCCGGGTGCATCAGCACCTGGCGCGGCCCGAGCCGGCGGCCGTTGATCTGGTAGGTCGCCGCGTACTCGCGCAGGCTCGGGACGAAGGCCTCGTCCATGCGCTCGTGCTGCATCCGCAGCGCGTAGACGACGTCGGCCTCGCGCAGGTCGTCGAGGTCGTAGCGGACCGCGCAGCCGAGCGTCTCGATCCCGCGCGGGATCAGCGTCGGCGGGCCGCAGACGGTGACGTCGGCGCCCATCTTGCGGAAGGCGAGGATGTTCGAGCGCGCAACCCGCGAGTGGGCGACGTCGCCGACGATCCAGATGTTCCGGCCTTCGAGCGTGCCGAGCTTCTGGCGCAGGGTGTGGACGTCCAGCAGCGCCTGCGTGGGGTGCTCGTGCTTGCCGTCGCCGGCGTTGACGATCGCCGCCGTCGTCCAGCTCGCGACGAGCGCGGCGGCGCCCGCGTAGGGCGTGCGGATGACGATCGCGTCGGGCGAGTGGGCCGTCAGCGTCAGGACCGTGTCCTTCAGCGACTCGCCCTTCTCGACGCTCGAGCCGCTGGCGGCGAAGTTCACGACGTCGGCGCTCAGCCGCTTGGCGGCCAGCTCGAAGGACGAGCGCGTCCGCGTCGAGGCCTCGTAGAAGAGGTTCAGCACCGTGCGGCCGCGCAGCGCCGGGACCTTCTTGATGTCGCGGTCGGAGACCTCGGCGAAGGCGGCGGCGCGGTCGAGGATGCGCTCGATGTCGTCGCGCGTGAGGTCCTCGATGGAGAGCAGATGCCTCATACCTTGGCCCCCTGGTACTCCTCGATCGTCACGCTGTCCTCGCCGTCGAGCTCCTCGACGCGGACGTAGACGCGCTCGCTGCGCGCCGTCGGCAGGTTCTTGCCCACGTAGTCGGGGCGGAACGGCAGCTCGCGGTGGCCGCGGTCGGCCAGCACGGCGAGCTGGACGCGCTTGGGGCGGCCGTAGTCGAACAGCGCCTCGATCGCCGCGCGCACCGTGCGCCCGGTGAAGAGGACGTCGTCGACGATCACGACGGTGCGCCCGTCGACGTCGAAGTCCAGGTGCGTCGAGTGCACGACCGGCGAGCCCGCGCGCAGCGTGACGTCGTCGCGGTAGAAGGCGATGTCGAGGTCGCCGAGCGGGACGTCGATGTCGTGCAGCTCGGCGAGCAGCTGCTGCAGGCGGGCGGCGAGCACGGCGCCGCGGCGGTGGATGCCGACGAGCGCGAGCCGGTCCGGCGGGCCCCCGTTCTCGACGATCTCGTGGGCGATGCGCGTGAGCGTTCGCCGCATGTCCTCGCCGTCGAGGACGATCTTGGGGTCTGACATCTGAAACGTCCTTCCTGGCCTCACGGGACCGGGTTAAAGGAGCTGGCGCAGCGAGCCTAGCAGCGGCTCAGGCGGGTGACTGCAGCGGGGCGCTCGCGTCGGGGCGGGCGCCGCGCCCGGAGTCCCAGCGGCGAAGGACCGGCGCGCCGCGCTCGGGCAGCGGGACCTCGATCGTGTCGAAGTCGCGCGGGACCTCGGTGTCCGCGAAGACGGCGCGGGCCTCGTCGCGGATCTCGCCGCCGGAGTAGCGCGAGGACAGGTGCGTGAGGGCGAGCATGCGGACCTCGGCGTCGGTGGCGACCTGCGCCGCCTGGCGCGCGGTGCTGTGCCCGGTCAGGGCGGCACGCTCGGAGTCCTCGTCGAGGAACGTCGCCTCGTGGACGAGCACGTCGGCGCGGTGGGCGGCGACGACGACCGCGTCGGTCGGCGCGGTGTCGCCGGTGACGACGATCCGCCGGCCGGCGCGCGCCTCGCCGAGGACCTGCTCGGGGTGCACGCCCGCGACGGTCTCGCCGCGCTGCAGGCGCCCGAAGTCCGGGCCCGGCGTGACGCCGAGGCGCTCGGCGAGCTCGGCGTCGAAGCGTCCCGGGCGGTCGTCCTCGAGCAGTTGGTAGCCGAACGCGACGCCGCGGTGGCGCACCGCGAACGGCACGATCTCGAAGTCGTGGCGGCGGATCGTCTCGTCGGGCTCGAGGTCGCGCAGCGTCAGGCCGTAGCGGGGACGGCCGAAGACGGGGCGCAGGCGCTCGAGCAGCGCCGTCATGCCGGGCGGGCCGTGGACGGTCAGCGGCCGCTCGCGATCGCGCAGCTCGAAGGACTTCAGCATCCCCGGCAGGCCGAGCCAGTGGTCGGCGTGCAGGTGGGTCAGGAAGATGTCGGTGAGGTCGGTCAGGCCGACGGAGCGCACGAGCTGGCGCTGGGTTCCCTCGCCGCAGTCGATGAGGATGCGATCGCCCCCGCGGCGGATCAGCAGGGCCGGCAGCGCGCGCCGAGCGGACGGGACGGAGCCGGCGGTTCCCGCGAAGAAGAGCGACAGATCCATCGCGGCGAGGGTACTGAGACCGCACGGGCCGCCATCGTGAGGAGAGTCGAATGTCTTCGGTGTTCAAGGAGTTCAGGCAGTTCATCCTGCGCGGGAACCTCGTCGACCTGGCCGTCGCGGTCGTGATCGGGACGGCGTTCGGCGCCGTCGTGACGGCGCTCGTCGCGGACGTCTTCACGCCGCTGATCGCCGCGCTCGGCGGCAAGCCGGACTTCGGGCGCCTCGCCTTCGAGATCAACGGCAGCAGGTTTCGCTACGGGCACTTCCTCAACGCGCTGCTGACGTTCGTGCTGATCTCGGCGGTGATCTTCTTCCTCGTCCTCAAGCCGGTGAACCTGCTCATGTCGCGCCACAAGGTCGACACGCCGGTGGAGGCCAAGACGCGCACCTGCCCGGAATGCCTGAGCGACATCCCGGTCGCCGCGACGCGCTGCGCGTTCTGCACCTCGCAGGTCGGCCCGGCACCGCAAGCGGCCTGAGGAGCAGGCCCGACCGGGGGCGGCGTTACGAACAACCGGCGATGAAGACTGCGGGTTTCTGCAATCGAGGGCTGCAGCTTCAGACCTCCCCATGTGGACCTACGTCCTGCACATTTTGTGACGTGCTCGGAAAAGACATACGCGTCTTGCGTGGTTCGAGCCCACAACCGGGAGGGAATCCATGTTTGGCAGAGCTACTGCGGTAGCCGCAGCGATGGTCTTGACGTTGGCCTTCGCTGTGGCTTCAGTGAGCGTCGCAACGGCGGTCACGCCCGGGGGCGATCAGGCCGACCCGACGTACCCGGCTCCGATGGAGCCGTGCGCCTACCCGCGTTCCCTGGACAACCAGCCCGAAGGCACGTGCGAGGAACCACCGTGCCCGGACAACGATCCGATGCACCCCAAGACGCTCAACAACGATCCGATGGACCCGTGTCAGCCCGAGCCCTGCCCGGACAACGATCCGATGCACCCCAAGACGCTGAACAACGATCCGATGGACCCGTGTCAGCCCGAGCCGTGCCCGGACAACGATCCGATGCACCCCAAGACGCTCAACAACGATCCGATGGACCCGTGTCAGCCCGAGCCGTGCCCGGTCGACCCCGGCCCGTACATGCAGCAGCCCGACGCGGACCCGTGCCCGCCGCCGGTCGAGCCGTGCCCAGCCCACCCGGGTATGGACCCGTGCCCGCCGCCGGTCGAGCCGTGCCCAGCGCACCCCGGCCAGGACCCGTGCCCGCCGCCGGTCGAGCCCTGCCCGGCCCACCCCGGCCAGGACCCGTGCCCGGTTGACCCCGGCCCCGGACCTGGCCCCGGACCCGGCCCCGGTACCCCGGGTCCGACCGACTCGGGCCTGTCGAACCCCGGCACCCCGCCGGCCGCGCTCGCTGCGGCCGCCGCGGAGACCGCCGGTTCGAGCGCTCCTGTCGCAGCGGTCGCCGCTGCCTCGGGTCCCGTGTCGATCGCCGTCAGCGGCGCAGGAGCCCGCGGCCCGGGTGGCTGCATCCAGCGCACGTTCCGTGTGTCCGTGCGAGGTGCGAACATCCTCCGCGTGGACTTCTCGATCGACGGACGGACGTTCAAGCGCGTCGCGAAGCGTGACGCCAGTGGCCTGTACCGCATGACGGTCACGTTGCGCGGCCTCAGCCGCACGACGCACAAGATCACGGCCCGTGTGGCCTTCCGCCCGGGCGTCGCACCGCGCGTGCGGAACCTGCCGATCTCGTTCCGACGCTGCGCGCAGGTCGCCGCCGCGCCTGCGTTCACGGGCTAGGTGAACGACACGAAGCGCTGCGCGGCCCTGGCGGCGGTCATCCTGACCGCCGCCGGGGCCGTCGCTTCGAGCGCCGCCGCGCAGGTACCCGTGGTCCCGGAGGGCGCGTCGCTCGCCGGCGAAGCACGGCTCTCCGACGAGTCGACCCTCAGCCGCTACGCCTTCGCGCGGATCGCGACGCCGATCCACCGGACCGCGAGCGCGTTCGCCCCCAACGTCGGGCGGTTGCGCTTCCAGACCGAGGACGGGTTCCTGGAGCCCTACCTCGCGCTGCGCACGACGGTCGACGCGCGCGGCCGGCAGTGGGTCCAGGTCCGCGTCCCGGCGCGGCCGAACGGGCGCACCGGGTGGGTCGTGCGGGCCGCGCTCGCGCGCTTTCACGTCGTTCGGACGCACCTGCGCATCAACCGCACGACCCTGCGGGCGACGCTCTTCAAGGACGGCCGGGCGATCTGGCGCGCGCCGGTCGGGATCGGCACGCCGTCGACGCCCACCCCGCGCGGCCGCTTCCTCGTCCGCGAGCGCTTTCGCATCAGCTCGCCGGGTGGCGCCTACGGTCCGTACGCCTTCGGCACGAGCGCCTACTCGGTGCTCTCGGACTGGCCGCGCGGCGGCGTCGTCGGCATCCACGGGACCAACGCGCCCGGCCTGATCCCGGGCCGCCCGTCGCACGGCTGCGTGCGCATGCGCAACGCCGCGATCCTGCGCCTGCGGCGCCTCATGCCGGTCGGGACGACCGTCGAGATCGTCTGACGCGGGCCGAGCCGGGCAGCGTCCGCCCAGCGAGACGTGCGAGTTCACGCAACCAACAGGTGCGGGATTGAACCTCTGTCGTGGTCAGACGCGCTGTCACCGTCCCGTGTGTGGTCGGACCACGCACATTTAACCCCAGTCGCACCGGGCCGGTAACCGGGAGGGAATCCATGTTTTCCAGAGTCTTTGCCGTCGCATCCGCGACGCTGCTGACGCTCGCGGTCGGCGCAGCGTCGGCCGGCGCAGCGGCACCGATCGTGCCGTCATCCGCAGCCGACGTCGACTACCACAGCGAGGGCCAGATCATCGGTGGCAACATCGAGATCCATACCGATCGCGCACCCGCCAAGGGCGACGCGCTGACCGTCTGCGATCCCGATCCGCGGCCTTCGCCGCACGCGCGGCCCGACACCTGCGCCTGGGCCGAGCCCGCCGGCGCCGGTGAGGACTACGTGAACTTCGGTCGTCACATCGTCGACGCCGACGAGTCGCCCAACGGCGCCTTCGCCCCGCTGTTCGACGCGATCTCGCGCGACGGCTTCAACGGCAAGGCCGGCTTCAAGGGCGGCGTGCCGACCTTCGAGGGCCACTTCTACGAGGACGAGGACATGCACTTCGCCCTCCTGCCGACGACGCTCGACGCCTACCTGGCGCCCAACGGCGACGCGAACAACCGCTGGCGGCGCTTCTGCGGCACGGGCACCGTGGAGCAGTTCAACAACCAGGGTCAGGGTGGGGCGCCCGCGCATCCGCCGCTCGCGCCGTTCGTCGAGGGCCAGGTCCGCAAGTTCGTCGTCGAGGTCTGGGACGCGGACTTCCGCGATCCGTCCGACAACGACGGCGGCAACCAGGACTACTGGGTCATCGACATCCTGAGCCCGGACAGCCTGTTCGACGTCTCGACCTGCCAGACGCTCCCGGTCCCGCCGATCGAGCCGCCGATCGATCCGCCGCCCGGCCCCGGCCCCGGTCCGGGCCCCGGCACGAACCCGCGCCCGCCCGGAGTCGTGCCGCAGAACCCGACGCCCACCAGCGGCTCGCTTCCCCCGCTCGTGACCGCGAACGTGCTCGCCGCCTCGGCCGGCCCCGCCCGCGTGGTCGTCAGCGGTGCCGGCGCCCGCGGTCCCGGCGGCTGCGTCCAGCAGTCCTTCAAGGTCGCCGTGCGCGGTGCGAGAATCCTGCGCGTGGACTTCTCACTCGACGGACACACGATGCGCCGCGTGTCCAAGCGCGACTCGAGCGGCATGTTCCGCGCAACGGTCTCGCTGAAGGGCCTGTCGCGTACGACACATCAGATGAGGGCGCGCGTCGCCTTCCTCCCGGGCACGGCACCACGCGTGCGGACCCTCCCGATCGCGTTCCGGCGCTGCGCGCAGGCCGCAGCCGCGCCGGCGTTCACCGGCTGAGCCCGCAGCCCGCTCGGTGAGCACAGCCAGAAGATGCGCAGGCCTGGCGGCGGTCATCCTGACCGCCGCCGGTGCCGGCGCCTCACCGGCCGCGGCGCAGGAGCCGGTCATCGCGCCGGGCCAGCCGCTGACGGCGAAGGCGCGGCTCTCCGACGAGTCCACGCTCAGCCGCTTCGCATACGCGCGGGTCGGGGCACCGATCCGCGCCCGTGCGAGCACGCTCGGCCGCCGCGTCGGTCGGCTGCGCTTCCAGACCGAGGACGGGTTCGCCGAGCCCTACCTCGCGCTGCGCGCCGACGTCGATGCGACGGGGCGCGAGTGGGTGCAGGTGCGCGTGCCGGGGCGTCCGAACGGGCGCACCGGCTGGGTCGTGCGCGGCGCGCTCGCGCGCTTTCACATCGTCCGCACGCACCTGCGGATCAGCCGCTCGGCCCTGACGGCGACGCTCTATCGCGACGGCGCCCCGATCTGGAGCACGCGGGTCGGCGTCGGCACCCGGCGGACCCCGACGCCGACCGGCCACTACCTCGTCCGCGAGCAGTTCCGGATCGCGAAGAAGGGCGGGATCTACGGGCCCTACGCCTTCGGCACCAGCGCCTACTCGGTCCTCTCGGACTGGCCGCGCGGCGGCGTCGTCGGCATCCACGGGACCAACCAGCCGGGCCTGATCCCCGGGCGCCCGTCGCACGGCTGCGTGCGCATGCGCAACGCCTCGATCCTGCGCCTGTCACAGCTCATGCCGGTCGGCACGACCGTCGAGATCGTCTGACGCCCGATCAGCGGTGGGCGTTCCCGCACAGGAGTCACTGACGGCACAATGGTTTCCGGGCCCAAGCGGCGGGTGACGGACCCGGCGGCGTTAGTCTCTTGCGCGGTGCGAACGCGATGAATGCCGTGCTCGGGGCATGAGCCGCGACGAGGGTCTTGCCACACGCGGTGTGGGGCGCCTGCGAACGCTCGACGACCTCGGCGACATCGCCGGCGCCCGCGTCCTTGTTCGCGCCGAGTTCAACGTGCCGATGAGCGCTCGACGGCGAGGTCGCCGACGACACCCGCCTGCGTCTCACGCTGCCGACGATCGTCGCGCTGCGCGAGCGCGGCGCGCGCGTGCTGCTCGTCGCCCACCTCGGCCGGCCGCGCGATCGCGAGCCGTCGCTGTCGCTGCGGCCCGTGGCCGCGCGGCTCGCGCAGCTGCTCGGCGAGGATGTCGCGCTCGCACCCGACCTCGAGCACGTCGCGGACGGCGATGTCGTGATGCTCGAGAACATTCGCTTCGAGCGCGGGGAGACCGACAACGATCCGGCGCTCGCGGCGCGCCTCGGCGCGCTTGTCGATGCCTATGTCAACGATGCCTTCGGCAGCGCGCATCGCGTCAACGCCTCGACGGTGGGTGTCGCGGACCACGTCGCGCGCTCCGCGGCGGGGCTCTTGTTCGAGCGCGAGATCGCGATGCTGGAGTCGGTCCTGCGGTCCCCCGCGCGGCCGCTCGTGGCTGTCCTCGGCGGGGCGAAGGTGACCGACAAGATCGGCGTCATCGAGCGCTTTCTCGAGCTCGCCGACGCGGTGCTGATCGGTGGCGCGATGAGCTTTCCGTTTCTCGCCGCGCAGGGGCATGGCGTCGGCGATTCGTTGTGTGACGCGGATGGCGTGGCGGTCGCGCGGCGCGTGCTCGAGCGCACGGGCGGACGCCTGCACCTGCCGCTCGACGTCGTGGTCGCCGACCGCTTTGCCGCGGACGCGACCCGGCGCGTGGTCGACGCCGCCGGCATCGAGGCGGGCTGGATGGGGCTCGACGTCGGGCCGCGCACGCGCGACGCCTACGCCGACGTGATCGAGCGCGCCGGAACCGTATTCTGGAACGGCCCGGTCGGTGCGTTCGAGCTCGAGCCGTTCGCTGCCGGCACACGCGCGATCGCCGAGGCGATCGCGCGCAGCGACGCGACGACGGTCGTCGGCGGCGGCGATCTCGTCGCCGCGCTCAATCGCTTCGGGCTCGCCGACCGCGTGACGCACATCTGCACGGGCGGCGGCGCCGGCCTCGAGTTCATCGAGGGTCGCGTGCTGCCGGCGTACGCGGCGCTGGCCTCCTCGTGAGCTACAGGGTGTAACCGCGGGCGCCTCGCGGTGTCTTGCTGACCAACGGTCAACACGACACGAGGAGCCTCGCATGGGTTCGGTCACGCAGGGATGCAGGACGGCAGGGCGCTGGGCGTGGCGGCATTTCCGCCTCGTCGCGGGGCTCGCGCTGCTCGCGGGCGTCGCGCTGACGCTCGGCTCCAACCGCGCCGCGATCGGCGCCGTCGACTGGGCGATCGACCCCTGGACGCTGGCCGGCGGCGTCGCGCTGCTGGCGATCGCGCCGCTGCTGCAGGCGCTGACGCTGGGCGTCGCGCTGCGCCGCCTCGGCGCCGTCGCCGCGCCCGCGCAGACCCTCCGCATCTGGGCGCGCTCGTTCCTCCTGCGCTACGAGCCCAGCGGCGTCGTCGGCTTCGCCTACCGGGTGCGCGAGCGCGAGCGCCTCGGGGCGACGACGCCGCAGGTCCTCACGGCGACCGGTTACGAGCAGCTCGCCGCCGTCACCGCCGGGACGATCGCCACCGTCGCGGGCTTCGCGCTCGCGGGCGTCGACCCGCCGCTCGCCGCGCTCGTGCTGCTCACCGGTGTCGGCGGCGGCGCGCTCGCCCTGCGCCCGGCCTGGCTCGGCGACCGCCTCGCGCGCTGGGCGGCGCGCCGCGGGATCGCGGTCGCGGGCCCGCTGCGCCAGCGCACGCTCGCGCTGATGGTCGCGATCGACCTGACGGGCTGGGTCGCGACCGCGGCCGGCGCGGCGCTGCTGGCGTCCGGGCTCTTCGGCGCGGCGGCGCCGGGCGTCTTCCTGCTGCTCGGCGCGTTCGGCCTGTCGTGGGTCGCGGGCGTGCTGCTGCCGCTGCTGCCGGCGGGCCTGGGCCCGCGCGACGCGGCGCTGGCCGCCGGGCTGGCGGGCGTCACGGGCGCCGGCGTCGCCGCCGCGCTCGCGCTGGCGCTGCGGGTGGTGTCGCTCGCGAGCGAGCTGGTCGCCGCGGGCATCGCGGAGCTCGCCGCGCTCGTGCTGGTCCGCCGCTCGCGGGCTGCGGCGGTCGCGCCCGCGGTCGTCTCGCCTGCGCCCGCCTGCGCGCCCGCGCTCGGGGCGCGCACGATCGTCGTCGTCCCGACCTACGACGAGCGCGAGGCGCTGCCGCTCTTCGTGGAGCGCTTCGCCGCGACCGGGCTGGAGCTGCTCGTCGTCGACGACAGCTCCCCCGACGGGACCGGCGAGCTGGCCGACGCGCTGGCCGCCGAGCGGCCGTGGATGCACGTCATGCACCGTGCCGAGAAGGACGGCCTGGGGATGGCCTACCGCGCGGGCTTCGGCTGGTGCCTGGCGCGCGACTACGGCGTCATCGGGCAGATGGACTGCGACCTCTCCCACCCGCCCGAGCGCCTCGAGGAGATGCGCCGCGTGCTCGTCGAGCGCGACGCCGGACTCGTGCTCGCCTCGCGCTACCTGCCCGGCGGCGGGACCGACGGCTGGAGCCGCACGCGCCTGGCGCTCAGCCGGATCGGCTGCAGCGCCTCGCGGCTGGCGCTCGGGCTGCCGTTCAGCGACCTCAGCGGCGGGTTCAAGCTCTGGCGCGCCGACACGCTCGCCGCGATCGACATGGACGAGCTGCTCAGCACCGGCTACGCGTTCCAGGTCGAGACGACCCAGCTCGCGCATCTCGGCGGCGCCCGCATCGAGGAGGTCCCGTTCGTCTTCTCCGAGCGCATCGCCGGCGCGTCGAAGATGACGCTGCGGATCTCGCTCGAGGGCATCCGCGTCACGCTGGCGCTGCGGCGCCACCACCGGCCGAGCCGGCGAACCGGCGCGCCGATGGCGTTGTAGCCTGGTTGCGCACGCGCCCGTAGCTCAGTGGATAGAGCGCTCGCCTCCGGAGCGAGAGGTCGCAGGTTCAAATCCTGCCGGGCGCGCTCAGGAGCGCGGAAGAGCGTCGGTAGACTCAGGAGTCCGATCCACCGCAGGATGCGCTGCCCCCCGCATCCCTTTGTGGCCTCACACACTGGGAGCGAGCGAGGAGCAGCGATGAGCGTCGACGACGCATCCGGGCCGGTCAAGGCCGCCCACAAGGCGGCGATCGAAGAGGTCGCGCGGCGCAACGATGCAGCGCACAAGCGCGCGAAGGAGAAGAAGAAGGCGGCCGACCTGAAGGCCGAGATCTACCGCCGTACGGTCGAGCGCGACAGGCAGTCCTAGCCGCGCCCGACCCGGTCCGGCGTCGGTTAGAGCTTCTTCATGAGGTCGGCGGCACGCTGGCGCTCCGCATCCATGTCGAGCGACGCGATGTGCTGCTCGGCGTCACCGATCGGATCGCCCTCGACGCCCGCGGGTTGGGGGCTCGGCTTCTCGTCGGACAGGTGCTCGACCGCGAGCCCGTCCACGTTCTCGGCCACTTCGCTGTCGCCAGTGTCGGCGCCCTCGGCTTCTGCCTCGGGGGCGTCGGGTGCGGCCTCGTCCTGCTGCACATCATCTTCGGACATGCGATGTCTCTCCTTGTCGTGGTCCCGTGGGACTACCCGGTCTCGTGGAGAACTCACACGGTGAGAAACGCCCGCAGGTGCTCGGCGACGAGCGCCGGCTGCTCCTCCTGCGGGAAGTGACCGCAGTCGGGGAGGTACTCGATGCGGACGTCGTCGGCGTGGTCGACGATGTCCTTGAACATCCCCGGCTTGAAGAACGGGTCGCTGAGCCCGTGCAGCCAGAGCGTCGGCGTCGTCAGCCGCCGGTCGGCGTAGAGCCCGCGCACCCAACGGGGATATTCGTAGAGCTGGAACGTCCGGTAGACCTGTGACGCGGCGCGCGCCCGCGCCGGGTCGGCGAAGCGCGGCGCGAACTGCTCGGCGTACTGCGGCATGACGGCATCGGTCTGCGCGGTGATCGCGTTGACGACCTTGCCGACGATCCGCGGCGAGGCGTTGATGCGCCGGCCGAGCAGCGGGCTCGCGAGCAGGCCCTGGTAGGTCATCGCGCCGAGCTGCTTGGGGACGCCCTTCAGCGACAGCGTCGGCCAGACGTGGCCGGTGTTCATCGGGACGTAGCGCTCGACGCGGTCGCTGTGGTTCAGGCAGACGAGGAAGCCGACGACGCCGCCCCAGTCGTGGCCGACGAGGCTCGCGCGGTCGATCTGGAGGGCGTCGAGCACGCCCGCGACGTCGTCGGCGAGCTCCTCCTTGCGGTAGCCGCGCCGCGTCGCCTCGCTCCAGCCGAAGCCGCGCAGGTCGGGCGCCAGCACGCGATGGCGGTCGGCGAGCAGCGGCATGAGCAGCCGCCACGTCCACCAGTGCTGCGGCCAGCCGTGCAGCAGCACCACCGGCGGCCCCTGGCCCATCTCCGCGACGTGCAGGCGCGCCCCGCGGACGTCGACGAAGCGGTGCTCGACGCCCTCCAGCTCGGGCAGTGCGGTCTCGTCCACTGGCCGGCCAGCCTACGCGTTCTCGCGCTTGCGCTCCTCGAGCGTTGCGCGGATCTGCTCCATCGCCCCGCCGACGCGCTTGAGGTCCCAGTGCGACAGCGTCACGAGCCGCATCGGCGTCACGGCGATGACCGACGCCGTGCGCAGCGTCTTCTCGAGCAGCGCGATCTCGCCGAAGAAGTCGCCCGGGCCGAGCGTCGCCACGCGCTCTCCCCCGCGCACGACCTCCGCCTCGCCCTCCTCGATCGCCATGAACTCGTAGGCGTAGTCGCCCTCGTTGAGCAGATGCTTGCCGGCGGGCACCGAGGTCTCCGTCGCGAACGTCGCGACGCCGCGAAGGGTCTCCTCGTCGAGCGACGCGAAGACGGGGATGACCTTGAGCCGTTCCGGATCCATTGGGGCTGCTCCTGGAAGTTGGGCCGCGAACCTGGTCGCGGCGACGCACCGGAATCTAACCCAGTGCGGGGATCTCCTGCACGAGCGAGAGTACCGGCGCGAACAGGTCGCCCTGCTCGGCGACGCGCGCGAGCACCTGCCGCGCGTCGAAGACCAGGCGCTGGGGATCGCCGGCGTCGAGGCAGTCGCGAACCTCCTCCCAGGTGATCGGCGTCGAGACCGTCGGCCGCTCGCGGGCGCGCAGCGAGTAGACGCAGACGGTCGTCTTGTGCTCGTCGTTCTGGCTGTAGTCGATGAAGACCTTGCCGCCGCGCACGGCCTTCGCCATCCGCGCGACGACGTGGTCGGGCTCGCTCTCCTGCAGCAGCTCGGCGACCGCGCGGGCGAAGCCCTTCGTGTGCTCGTAGGTCGCGTCGGGGACGTTCAGCGGAACGTAGACCTGCATGCCCTTGGAGCCCGAGGTCTTCGGGAACGACTGCAGGCCCAGGCCCTCGAACATCCCCTGCAGCCAGAGCGCCACGCGGCAGCACTCGACGATCGTCGCCGGCGGCCCCGGGTCGAGGTCGAACACCATCATCGTCGGGCGCTCGATCGGGTCCGCGCGCGACAGCGAGGTGTGCAACTCCAGCGCCGCGAGGTTCGCGAGCCAGGCGAGCGTCGGGAGGTCGTCGCAGACGCAGAAGTCGACGGTCTTCTTCGACAGCACGATCGGCGCGGTCTTGACCCACTCGGGGCGGTGGCTCGGACACTGCTTCTCGAAGAAGCTCTTGCCCTCGACGCCGTTGGGGAAGCGCACCCGGGTCAGCGGCCGGCCCTCGAGGTGCGGCAGGATCGCGGGCGCGACGGCGGTGTAGTAGTCGATGACGTCGCGCTTGGTGAACCCCGCCTTGGGATACATGACCTTGTCGAGGTTCGTGACCTTCAGGGTGCGGCCGCCGACGCGCACCTGAACCCCGTCCTTGACCGGCGTGCCGGCGTCGAGGAACGCCGACGGCGGCGCCTCCTCGCGCAGCCCCTTGTAGGAGGGGTGGCGCAGCATCCCGTCCGACGTCCACTCGGTGAACTCGACCTCGGCGACGCGCGTGGGCTCGACGTGGACGGCGCCGCGCGGCGGCGTCGGCTCGCCCTCGAACGGCGACGTCTCGCGCTGCTCGAGCACGCTCTCCAGCCGCGTCAGCTCGGCGTCGGTGAAGCCGGTGCCGACGCGGCCGGCGTAGCGCAGGCGCCCGTCGTCGGGCACGCCGACGAGCAGCGCGCCGATCCCGTTGTGGCGGCGGCCCTCGCCGGGCAGCCAGCCGCCGACGACGACGTCCTCACGGCGCACGTTCTTGACCTTCAGCCAGCAGCGCGAGCGCTTGCCGGGCTCGTACGGGCTGTCCAGGCGCTTGGCGACGACGCCCTCCAGGCCGCGCTCGAGGCTCGCCGCGAGCATCGCCGCGCCGTTGCCGACGACGTGGTCGGGCGTCTGCCAGTGGGGGCCTTCGAGGCCGAGGTCGCGCAGCAGCTCGCGGCGGTCGGTGTAGGGCAGCTCCAGCAGCGAGTGGCCGTCGAGCCAGAGCAGGTCGAAGACGATGTAGGCGACCGGGATCTCCTTCGCCAGGCGCCGCGCCTGGCTCTCGCCGCGCACGTGCATGCGGCCCTGCAGGCGACCGAAGCTCGGGCGGCCGTCGGCGTCGAAGCTGACGATCTCGCCGTCGAGGATCGCGCTGTGCGAGCTCAGCGCGCGGTTGAGCGGCCGCAGCTCGGGATAGGCGGCGCTGATGTCGTTGTGGTTGCGGCTCTCGAAGCGCAGCCGGCCGGGCTCGGAGTAGGCGATCGCGCGCACGCCGTCCCACTTGATCTCGTAGGCCCAGTTCTCGTCGTCGGGCGGCAGCGGTGCGGCGCGGGCGAGCATCGGCGACAGGCGCTCGGGCATCGGCCCGCGCCCGGCGTCCTCGGGCGGATCCATGCGGTGGATCATCCAGTCCTTGCCCGGCGGCTCGCCCTTGCGCTTCTTCAGCGGGAACAGGCCGTAGCGGCCGCGCAGGCGCTCGCCGTGGAACGTGATCTCGACCTTGTCGTCGTCGAACTTGTGCGTCTCGTAGGTCCCGCGGTCCCAGATGCGCATCGTGCCGGCGCCGTAGGAGCCCTTGGGGATGTCGCCCTCGAACTCGAGGTACTCGAGCGGGTGGTCCTCGGTGCGCACCGCGAGGCGGTTCTGCTTGGGGTCCTCGGGGATCCCGTTCGGGATCGCCCAGGAGGCGGCGACGCCGTCGTGCTCGAGGCGCAGGTCCCAGTGCAGGCGCGTGGCGTGGTGCTCCTGCACGACGAAGCGGTTGCCGCCGCCGTCTGCCGCGCCGTCGCCGTCACCGTCGCCGGCGGGCTCGGGCGTCTGGCCGGGGTCGCGCTTGCGCTTGTACTCGTCGAGCCGGTCGCGGGCGGGCACACGCACAGTGTGCCCACCCGGCGGCGCGGTCGAGCTAGCCGCCGGCGACGGCCGGCAGGATCGTCAGCTCGCCGCCCGCGGGGACGGGCGTGTCGAGGCCGTCGAGGAAGCGGATGTCCTCGCCGCCGATGTAGACGTTGACGAAGCGCCGCAGCCCGCCGTCCTGATAGAGGCGCTCGCGCAGCTCGCCGTGCTGCGCGAAGACCGACTCCAGCGCCTCGCCGACGGTCGCGCCCTCGGCCTGGATCGAGGCGGCGCCGCCGATCGTGTCGCGCAGCTGGGTCGGGAGCTTGACCGTGATCGCCATGGCTAGGCCGTGACCTGCTCGGCGAAGGCCGCCTCGAAGGACTCGATCGAGGCGTCGACCTCGTAGGCCTCAAACGAGTCGCGGACGGCGTCGAGCGTCTTCAGGCCGTCGCCGGTGATCACCAGCACGACGCGCTCGTCGCGGCCGATGTCGCCGCGCTCGGCGAGCTTGGCGAGCACGGCGGTCGTCACGCCGCCGGCCGTCTCGGTGAAGACCCCGGTCGTCTCGGCGAGCAGGCGGATGCCGGCGCGGATCTCGTCGTCGGTGACGGCGTCGATCGAGCCGCCCGAGGAGCGCGCGAGGTCCAGCGCGTAGGGCCCGTCGGCGGGGTTGCCGATCGCCAGCGACTTGGCGATCGTCTTCGGCTTGACCGGGCGGCAGAAGTCGTGGCCGGCCTCGTAGGCGACGGCGACCGGCGAGCAGCCGGTGGCCTGCGCGCCGTTCATCGTCGGCACCTCGCCGTCGAGCAGCCCGACGCCGATGAACTCCTCGAAGCCCTTGGCGATCTTCGTGTACAGCGAGCCCGAGGCGATCGGGACGACGCAGCGGTCGGGCAGCTCCCAGCCGAGCTGCTCGGCGATCTCGTAGGCGACGGTCTTTGAGCCCTCGGCGTAGTACGGGCGCATGTTGATGTTCACGAAGGCCCAGTTCTCGCGGTCGCCCGACAGCTCGGTGCACAGCCGGTTGACGTCGTCGTAGTTGCCGCGGACCTTCACGAGGTTCGTGCCGTAGACGCCGGTCGCGAGGATCTTCTGCTCCTCGAGGTCGGACGGGATCAGCACGTAGGACGCCATCCCGAGCGCGGCGGCATGGGCGGCGACCGAGTTGGCGAGGTTGCCGGTGGAGGCGCAGGCGAGCGTGTCGAAGCCGAGCTCGCGCGCGCGGGTCGCGGCCACGGAGACGACGCGGTCCTTGAAGGAGTGCGTCGGGTTGTGGGCGTCGTTCTTGACCCAGACCTCGCCCAGGCCGAGGCGCTCGGCCAGGCGGTCGGCGCGGATCAGCGGGGTGCAGCCGGCGGGCAGGCCGGTGCGCGTCTGCGGCTGCGGGCCCTCCAGCGGCAGGAAGTCGTGGTAGCGCCAGATGTTCTGCGGGCCGCCCTGGATGCGCCGCCGGACCTCGCCGACGTCCTCCAGCCGCTCGTGGTCGTAGCCGACCTCGAGCGGGCCGAAGCACTTCGAGCACACGTAGCGTGCCTCGAGCGGATATTCGGTTGCACACTCTCTGCACTTGAGCTGCTTGGCCGCCATATAGAACCCTCTCGCCGTCTTGGATCTTGTGGCGAAGGCGCTACGGCCTGTGCCACATCTGACAGGAATTGGCACCGTTCCCGCCGCGAAGCGGAATGGTTGCCGGGGCTTCGTAGGGCCTGTCCCTCCACCCCTCTGGATGTGTCCAGCTCTCGACCGGCACAATATCAGCCATGCCCAACCTCCCAAAGCCGCGGTTCGGGCGCCCGACGCGCGGGCGCGGGCAGTCCGCGCGGCCCGCCGAGGCCGAGGCCGAGACCCCCAACGTCGAGATCGTGGAGGGCTCCGGGCTGCGCTGGCTGCACATCGAGCGCCCGCGGCCGGCCGACCGCGCGTGGCTCGAGGAGCACTTCGACTTCCACCACCTCGACTACGAGGACGTCTACTCGCGCAACCAGCGCCCGAAGGTCGACGAGTACGACGACTATCTCTTCGTCGTCCTGCACTTCCCCCGCTTCGACAAGGCCGTCGGGCGCCTGAACGCGGCCGAGCTGGACATGTTCGTCGGCCCGGACTTCGTCATCACGCTGCCCAACGAGCCGATCCAGCCGCTGGAGTACCTCTTCGAGCGCTGCCGCACCCGCGAGGACATCCGCGAGAGCCTCTTCTCCAAGGGCCCCGGCTACCTGCTCTACAAGATCGTCGACGACTGCGTCGACTCCTCCTTCCCGATGCTCGCGAAGATGGGCAACAAGCTCGAGGTGCTCGAGGACGAGATCTTCGAGGGCCGCTCGGGCGAGATCGTGCGCGACATCTCCAACGTCAAGCAGGAGATCATCAACTTCCGCAAGATCGTCCGCCCGCAGCGCACGGCGCTGCAGGACCTCGAGCGCACGAAGCGCTACATCCCCGAGGGCCTGGACATCTACTTCGACGACATCAACGACGCGTCGGAGCGCATCTGGGACATGCTCGAGAACTTCAAGGAGGTCGTCGAGGGCCTGGAGTCGACGAACGAGTCCGTGCTCTCGCACCGCGTCAACGACGTGCTCAAGGCGCTGACCGCGATCAGCGTCGTCGTGCTGCCGCTGACGCTCGTCGCGAGCGTCTGGGGCATGAACGTCGGCGTGCCGGGCGAGGGCTCGGTCCACGCCTTCTGGATCATCGTCGGCTCGATGGTCGCGCTGCTGGCCGGCATGCTCTGGTTCTTCCGCAGCCGCGGCTGGCTGTAGGCGCGAGATGGCGATCGAGGCGCTCGAGCGGCTGGTCGAGTCGGCGGCCCTGAGCGCCGCGATCGAGCGCAAGCGGATGCTCGTGATCGTCAACCCGGTCGCGACGACGATGTCGGCGCGGCTGCGCAACCTCGTCGTCGCCGCCCTGCACGGGCGCTACGAGGTCGAGGCCGTCGACACGAACGCGCGCGACCACGCGACCGAGCTGTGCCGCGAGGCCGCGAGCGAGGGCTACGACGTCGTCGTCTCCTTCGGCGGCGACGGCACGGTCAACGAGGTCGCCAACGGCCTCGCCGGCACCGACACGCCGATGACCTGCCTGCCCGGCGGCGCCACGAACGTCCTCTGCAAGATGCTCGGCATCCCCGGCGACATCGTCGACGCGACCGAGCACCTGCTCGGCCTGGCCGACGACTGGCGCCCGCGCCGGATCGACCTCGGGACGGCGAACGGGCGCGCCTTCACGTACGCCGGCGGCTTCGGCCTGGACGCCAGCGTCGTCAAGCGCATCGAGGCCTCGCCGCAGCTCAAGCGCCACCGCCTGCGCGAGTACTTCTTCGTCTACGCCGCGGTCGAGACCGTCCTGCGCCAGTACGTGCGCAACCCGCCGCGGATGAACGTCGAGGTCGGCGGCGAGACCTCGAGCGCGATCGCGACCGTCGTGCAGAACGGCGCCGAGTTCACCTACCTCGACGACAAGCCGATCCGGATCGCCGAGGGCGGCGGCCTGGAGACCGGGACGCTCGCGGGCGTCGCGCTGCGCGGCGTCACGCCGCGCGACATCCCGTCGATCGCGCTGCGGCTGCTGTCGAGCAAGCGCTCGGTCGTCGGCCACCGCCAGATCCACGCGTTCGCCGGCGTCGAGGGCCTGCGCTGCGTGTCGGCCGACGGGCGCGCGATCCCGCTGCACGTCGACGGCGACCACATCGGCGACGTCGCCGAGGCCGTCTTCAGCGTCCGGCCGGGGGCGCTCGGCGTCGTCGCCTAGCGGTCCTAGCCGCCGCCGGGCGTGACGCGGTAGGCGTCGAAGACCGAGTCGATGTTCCTGAGGCGGTTGATCGCGGCCTTCAGCACCTGCAGGTCGCCGACCTCGACGACGAACCAGTTCTGGACCATCGGGTGCGAGACGACGCAGCGCGCCTCGACGATGTTGATGCCGGCCTCGGCGAAGGTCCGCGAGAGGTCCTCGAGCAGCCGGTGGCGGTCCCACGCGTCGACCTGCAGCTCGACCTTGAAGGCGGTCTCGTGGTCGCCCTCCCAGCTGACCGGCGTGAAGCGGTCGGGGTCCTTGCGCAGCTGGACGGCGTTGGGGCAGTCCTCGCGGTGGATCGTGATGCCGCGGCCGAGCGAGATGTAGCCGACGATCGGGTCGCCCGGCACCGGGCGACAGCACTTCGCGAGGCGCAGCATGACGTCGTCGACGCCCTCGACGCGGATGCCGTACTGCGTCGAGGTGCTCGTCGGCTGGCGGCGCTGGCGGCGGGTGGCGAGCAGGTCGTCGGCGAGCGTGCGCGCCTCGCCCTCGGCGGCCTCGCCCTGCTTGAGGCGCTGCATGATCTTGTTGACGACGACCTTCGCCGAGATCTTCGCCCCGCCCAGCGCGATGTAGAAGTCGTCGGCCTTCTTGAAGCCCATCTCGCGGATGACGTCGGCCAGCAGCGGCGAGGAGACGATCTTCTGCGCCGGCAGGCCGTGCTTCTTGAGCTGCTCGTGGAGGATGTCGCGGCCGGCGTGCTCGGTGTCGTCGCGCGACTCGGCCTTGAACCACTGCTTGATCTTGTTGCGCGCCCTGGTCGTCCGGACGACCGCCAGCCAGTCGCGCGACGGGCCGCGCTCGCGGTTGGAGGTCATGACCTCGACGATGTCGCCGGACTTCAGCTCGTAGTGCAGCGGCACGAGCTTGCCGTTGACCTTCGCGCCGACGCAGCGGTGGCCGACGTCGGTGTGGACCTCGTAGGCGAAGTCCAGCGGGGTCGCGCCCGCGGCCAGGTTCTTGACCTCGCCCTTGGGCGTGAAGACGTAGACCTCGTCCTCGAAGAGGTCGACCTTCAGCGCGTCCATGAACTCCTTGGGGTCCGACGTCTCCTGCTGCCAGTCGAGCATCGAGCGCAGCCACTTGAGCTTGGCGTCGCCGTCGGCCGCCGGCCCCGCCTTGCCGTCGCCGTCGACCTTGTAGATCCAGTGCGCGGCGACGCCGAACTCGGCCATCTCCTGCATGTCCTTCGTGCGGATCTGGATCTCGAGCGGCAGCCCCTCGGGCCCGATCACCGTCGTGTGCAGCGACTGGTACATGTTGAACTTCGGCATCGCGATGAAGTCCTTGAAGCGCCCGGGCAGCGGCTTCCAGAGCGAGTGCACGACGCCGACGGCGCCGTAGCAGTCCTTCACCGAGTTGACGATCACGCGCATCGCCGTGAGGTCGTAGATCTCGTTGAACTCGCGGCCCTTCTTGGTCATCTTCGAGTAGATCGAGTAGAAGTGCTTGGCGCGCCCGGAGATGTTGGCCTCGATGCCGAGCGCCTGCAGCTCGCGGCTCAGGTAGGCGCCGGCCTTCTCGACGTAGGACTCGCGCTCGTCGCGCTGCTGGTTGACGAGGCCCTTGATCTCCGTGTACTTGCGCGGGTGCAGCGCCTGGAAGGCGAGGTCCTCGAGCTCCCACTTGATCGCGTGGATGCCGAGGCGATGCGCGATCGGCGCGTAGATGTCCAAGGTCTCCTTGGCCTTGTCGATCTGCTTCTGCTTGGGCATCGCCGCGATCGTGCGCATGTTGTGCAGGCGGTCGGCGAGCTTGATGAGGATGACCCGTACGTCATTGGCCATCGCGACCATCATCTTGCGGTAGTTCTCGGCCTGCGCCTCGTCGCGCGACTGGAAGACGATGCCGGTGAGCTTCGTGACGCCGTCGACGAGGTTGGCGATCTCGTCGCCGAAGCCGCGGCGCACCTCGGCGATCGAGGCCGAGGTGTCCTCGACGGTGTCGTGCAGCAGCGCGGCGCAGAGCGTCTCGGTGTCGAGGCGCATGCCGGCGCAGATCTTCGCGACGCCGACCGGGTGGACGATGAAGTCCTCGCCCGACATGCGGCGCTGGTCGGCGTGGTGCTCGCAGGCGAAGACGAACGCGCGCTCGACCTTCTTGCGGTCGATCTTCACCGCCGACGCATCGGCGTGCTCCTCGACGATCGCGAAGACGTCGGAGAGCAGGCTGCGCTCGAGCTCGGTGAGGTCGGCGCGATCGACGACCGCGTGCGCGTGGTCGGCCGCGACCTCGTCGACGGGCACGCGGCGGGCGCCGACGCGCTGCCGGGCCGGGGCCCTCACGCCGCCTTTGCTGTCACCCCGCTCAGGTATCTCCGGCCGTCCTCATATCGCTGATGGTAGGCCCGGTACGCAACGGATCGCTCGAGCGCGGTGCGCTCTGCGTCCGGGACGGTCACGGTCCTGGAGTCCGGGTCGAGGCTGACGAGGTGGAGCTCTGCGAGGACCCTGAGGACACGGCCGGCCAGCGTTGCCGGCATTGGCGTCCCATTGTCGCCGCGGAGCAGCGCCTCGAGCTCCTCGCCCCCCGCTCCGCCCGCGTCCCGAAGGGCCCGGTACGTCGCGGTGAGCGAAGCACGAAGGCCGTACTCGCGCTCATGGATCTGCTCGCTGAAGCGTAGCTCAGGATGACCCCATGCCAGATGCGTCATCTGGCCGAATGTCCGCAGTGGCCCGGCGGGCGGATCGAGCAGGACGACGTGGTGATCCGGCAGCGCCAGCGCGGGGTCGTGCTCGAGCGCGTGGTGCGAGCACAGCTCGAAGCCCCCGAGGATCGGCGCGAGCTGGCGCGCGCGCAGCCGCGCGTCGGCGGCGACGACGAGGACCGGCTCGCCCGCGGCGACCAGCGCGGCGACCGTTCCGGCGATGCCGCCGCCGCGGCGGTCGCGCACCGGCCCGGTGATCCGCTCGGGCGGCGTGCCGAGATCCTCGACCGCACGGGCCAGCTCGGCGAGCGCCGTGCCGAGGTAGTCGCCGGACTCCCCGACGACCATGATCGGGCCCGGCGCGCAGGGGCGCGCGTCCTTGAGGACGAGGCGCGGCTCGACGCTGCCGTTGTACTCGTTGAGCTCCAGCGAGAACGTCGCGTCCAGGGGCTGGTCGCAGTCGATCGTCGACGTCCCGAACGCGACCGCCCGCGCGCGCACGCCGCCGGAGGCGACGCTGAAGCGCACGTGCTTGCCGTCCTCGCCCATCGTGCGCGCGTCGCTGCAGCGCGTGGCCGGGACGAGCAGCGAGACGTCGGGGTTGGCGCTGCCGAAGGGCGCGAGGCGCTCGAGCTCCTCGGCGAGGCCGATCCCGAGCTCGTCGCCGGCGACGACGGCGTCGACGCGCCGGACCGACACGAGGTCCTCGGGGCGCAGCGTGGCGGCGGCATGGGCCTCGAAGGCGGTTCTGAAGGCGTCGACCTCGGTCGCGAGGATCTCGCAGCCGGCGGCGGCGCGGTGGCCGCCGTGGCGCTCGAGGTGCTGCGCGCAGGAGTCGAGGCCGCCGAGCAGGTCGAAGGCCGGGATCGAGCGCCCCGAGCCCGTGCCGCGGTCGCCGTCGAGCGCGACCATGACCGTCGGGCGGTTGTGGCGCTCGGCGATCCGCGACGCGACGATGCCGATGACGCCCTTGTGCCAGCCCTCGCCGGCGAGGACGTAGGCGGGCCGCTCGCCGGCCTGCGCGACCAGCGACTCGGCCTCGAAGAGGATCCGCTGCTCGGTGTGGCGGCGCTCGGCGTTGAGGCGGTCGAGCTCGTCGGCGATCTGCGCGGCGCGCTCGCCGTCGGTCGTGAGGACGAGCTCGAGGCCGGCGTCGGCGCGCTCGAGGCGGCCGGCGGCGTTGATCCGCGGCGCCAGGCGGAAGCCGACGGCGCGGGCGTCGACGCGGGCGGGATCGACGTGGCCGACCTTCATCAGCGCGCGCAGCCCGGGCCGCGTGGTGGCCGCGAGCGCGCGCAGGCCGTCGCGCACGAGCCGGCGGTTCTCGCCGCGCAGCGGGACGCAGTCGGCGATCGTGGCGAGCGCGACGAGGTCGAGGTCGGCATCGGCGGTTGCCGGGTCGCGCCCGGCGGCGCTCAGCAGCGCGGCGGCGAGCTTGTGGGCGACGCCGGCGGCGCAGAGGTCGGCGCAGGGATAGCCGCAGACCGTGGGATGGACGATCAGCGCGTCGGGCAGCCGCCCGTCGGCGCGCGGGCTGTGGTGGTCGGTGACGACGACGTCGAGGCCCGCGGCTTTCGCCGCCGCGACCTCGTCGACCGCGGTGATCGCGCAGTCCGCGGTGATCAGCAGCTTCGTCCCGCGCGCCGCGAGGCGGGCGACGGTCGCCGCCGAGAGGCCGTAGCCGTCCTCGGTGCGGCTGGGGAGAAACCAGTCGACCTCGGCGCCGAGCTCGCGCAGGACGCCGACGAGGATCGCCGTCGAGCAGACGCCGTCGACGTCGTAGTCGCCGTGGATCGTGATCTGGGTCCGCTGCTGCGCGTGTTTCAGGATCAGCGTGCAGGCGTCGGCGATGCCCGCGAACTGCGCCGGGTCGTGGCGGTCCGCGGCCGCCAGCCAGGCGCGCGCCTCGTCCGGATCGGCCAGGCCGCGGCGGACGAGCACCTGCCCCAGCGCATGGCTGACCCCGAGCTCGCGTTCGAGCGCGAGCACCGCGGCGATGTCACAGGGGTCGATCTGCAGGCGGGCTGGGGCGTGCGCGGGCACGCGCCCACGGTACGGGCGGCGGGAGACGGAACCGCCTTCGCGTCGCCGGCGGGACGAGACTGCATCGACGAGGGCGTGGCGGGCCGAACGCGCGGGCGCCCCGCGCGGCCGCCACCGGCGCCCGGCGGACCGGTGCGCGAGGGTCGCTTCGCCAGAGTGCTAGCGGCTGCTAGCGGGGGGCTAGCTCTTGCTAGCACCGCGGCGGAGGGACCCCTCACGAACGGTCGCCCAGCGCCCGGTTTGCCGTACACCCTGGGGGAGTGGCGCGTGGCGAATGGCACCGAGGTCAGGTCCAGCATGAGTAGCGGGTGCTATCAGCAGCGATAGCGCGGGCTACTCACTCCAGATGCGAGGGACCCACGTGCGGCCGCTCGCCGCCTTCGCAAGCGCGACGTTCGACTGGGGGTGTGTCGAATTAGTGCCGCATAGCGACACAAACTCGACATACCCGCCCCGGCGAACGAGCCCATTCCCTTATCGATGCCGGTCGCCAGCGCAGGCGGCACCGCCCGCGCACGGAGCAGCCCTCAGCGCTTCAGCGCTTCAACGCTTCAACGCTTCAACGCGAGCGTGAACCCACCCGCGACCACGATCACGAACAGCGCCGGGAAGGCATAGGACAGCACGCCGAGCTTGTTCAGCAGCACGAGCGGGACCGCGGGCGCGAGCGAGAGCAGCACGGCCGCCGCCATCCCCTGTCCCGCGATCAGGGTCCGGACCGCCGCGGCGGCCAGGCCGATCAGGCACAGCGTCAGCACGATCATGCCGACGACGAAGAGCCCGAAGCCGATCGCCAGCAGCTGGCGGTTGTTGTCGCCGAAGAGCTGGAAGTTCTTCTGGAAGACGAGCCCGCCGGCGATCGTGGCGAGGCCCGAGAAGACGGCGCCGTTGACCAGGCGCCGGACGGTCCAGCCCTTCCCGGCCACCGCGGCGCCGGCGGGGCGCGGACGCTCGGCCGGGCGCTCGAACTGACGCGGCTGCGAAGGCTCGCTCACCGGGCGCGCGTCTCCCGAACGGCCCACGAGGATGATGCGCGCGGAACCCTGTCCATCACTGGCCATGCGCACTCATACGCGCACCGGCCGCGAAACCCTCCCCCGACCGGCGACCTAGTGGCCGGGGAGCGGCTCGAGGTCGTGGTCGTGCTCCGCCTCCTGGCGCAGGCCGAGCCAGTAGAAGAACGCGTAGCCGAGCGCCGTGCCCGGGATCGCCTCGAGCGCCGTGAGGAGGTCCGTCTCGTCCTGGCCGGGCACGGCGAAGCCGTTGATGATCAGGCCGAAGAAAACGGCGCCGAGCACGCAGCCGAGGAACGCGCCGATGATGCCCGCCCAGCAGCGGTCGGGCAGGAAGATCGTGAAGTGCCAGAGGGCGAGGCCCATCATGGTCCAGGCGAGCGCACCCATCAGCGAGGCCTTCCGTGCTTGCCCTTGCGCCGCGCGGCGGCGCTGCGGGGCTTGGGCTTGGGGTCGGGACGATCGGGCATGACGACGTCCTCGGGCAGCGCGTCGGCCGAGTCGTCCTTCGGCGGCGCCGGTGCGGGCTTGGGCTTCGGCTTCGGCTTGGCCCTGGGCGGATCGGCGACGGCGGTGCGACGCGGCGCCGCCGGGTCGACGTGCAGATCGCGGACCATGTCCTCGAACTCGTCGCGCGAGACCTTGGCCTCGGGATCGTCGGGCGAGGTCAGGCGCCCGCCGCCGCGCAGGCGCCGGGTCTTGTCGACCTCGACCTGCACGCTCGCGGAGCCGGTCGCGAAGGCGGGGACGATGCCGTTGTTCTCGGCGGCGATCGAGGCCTCACGGCGGCGGTAGATCGGCTCGCGCGACTTCCACGCCGTCAGCACCGGGGCGGCGATGAAGATCGACGAGTAGGTGCCCGAGATCGTGCCGACGAGCAGTGCGAACGCGAACGCCTGCAGCGTCTCGCCGCCGAACAGCAGCAGCGCGAGGACCGGCAGGCCGGAGCAGAAGCTGGTCGCCAGCGAGCGCACGACGACCTCGGACATCGAGCGGTTGACGATCTGCGAGAACGCCGCGCGCGGCATGCGCGGCACGTTCTCGCGGATGCGGTCGAACACGATGATCGTGTCGTACAGGGAGAAGCCGAGGATCGTGAGCAGGGCGGCGACCGTCGCGGTCGAGACCTCCTGTCCCACGAGGGCGTAGATGCCCGCCGTGATGAGGATGTCGTGCATCACGGCGATCAGCACCGGCACGGCGTACTTGGGCTCGAATCTCAAGGCGATATAGGCCGAGATCACGAGCAGCGAGGCGATGATCGCGATGATCGCCGAGTTGGCGACCGTCTGGCCGAACGTCGGCCCGATCGAGGTCGAGTTCGGGGTGTCGGCGAAGCTGAACTCCTTGTCGAGCGCCGCCTGGACGCGCGTGACCTGGTCGGGGCGCAGGTTCGCCGTCGAGATCTGGAACTTGCTGGCGCCCTTGCCCGGCGCGGTGACCTTCTGGATCTCCGCGTTGCCCTGGCCGACCGACGACAGCACGTCGCGGATGTCCGTCTCCGAGGCCTTCTGCGTCAGCGCGACGTTGATCCGCGTGCCGGACTCGAAGTCGATCCCGAAGTTGATGCCCTTGGAGCCGAGCGCCAGCGCGCAGACGAGCAGGATGACGCCCGAGGCGCTGAAGAACCAGCGCGACGCGCCGACGTAGTTCAGCCGCAGCCGGTCGCCCTTGGGCTTGCTCGCGCCGAGCGCCGACGGCGAGCTCAGCAGGCGCGACTTGCCCATCGTGCCGAGGATCGCCTGCGTGGCGACGACGGCCGTGAACAGCGAGACGATGACGCCGAGGCCGAGGGTGAGCGCGAAGCCCTTGACCCCCGCGGTCGCGAGCACGAAGAGGATGAACGCGACCATGATCGTGACGACGTTCGCGTCGATGATCGCCGTGAGGCCCTTCTTGTAGCCCGTCGAGATGCCGGCCATGACCGAGCGCCCGCCGCGGATCTCCTCCTTCACGCGCTCGAAGATCACGATGTTCGCGTCGGCGGCCACCCCCAGCGTGAGGATCAGGCCCGCGATCCCCGGCAGCGTCAGGACGACCGGGATGAGCTTGACGAGCGCGAAGAAGTAGACGCCGTAGATCGCCAGCGCGACGACGGCGATGACGCCGAGGACGCGGTAGAAGATCAGCAGGAAGAGGGCGACGATGACGAAGCCGGCGATGCCGGCCTTCAGACCCTGGTCGAGCGCCTGCTGGCCCAGGGTCGCCGACACCTGCGAGCTCGAGATCAGCTTGAGCTTCAGCGGCAGCGCGCCGGTCTTCAGGACGTTGGCGAGCGCCTGCGCGGACTTGATCGTAAAGCCGCCCGAGATCTGCGAGCCGGTGCGCCCGTCGATGCCGTCGGGGTTCTGGCGGAAGTCGATGAACGGCGTCGAGACGAGCTCGTCGTCGAGGACGATCGCGAAGTGCTGGTTGGCCGCCGCGGGGTCGGCGCCGGCGGTGATGCCGACGGCCTGGCTGCCGCGGTTGGCGATCTCGCGCGTGACCTTCTGCCACGTCTCGCGGCCCTTCTTCGTGAAGTCGAAGGTCACGATCGGGCCACCGCTGCCGCCGGCGCCCTGGTCGGTGCTCTGCTCCGGGTTCTTGATCTCCGTGCCCTTGAGCGCGACGTTGTCGCGCATGACGAACCACTGGTCGGTGGTCGTCTTGGCGTCGTCGGGCGTCTCGGCGTGGACGATCACCGTGTTGGGCTTGACCTCGTAGATCTTCACCGTGTCGCGCAGGGCGCGGGGCACGTTGGCGAGCGCGTCGGCGCGGGTGTCCTCGCCGGCGAGCGCGTTGGGATCCTTGCCGGCACGGAAGACCTTCTTCGTCTTCGGGTCGACGGCGTAGAAGAGGCTCGTCTCGCGCGAGTTGTCGGGCTCGACCTTGGCGGGCTGCTTGGACGCGCGCAGGATCGCGTCGTAGAGCGAGATCGCCCCGGCGCTGCCGGCCGACGCCCCGCCGGTGACGGTCGCGTCGTCGGGCGCCGTCTGGCCGTTGGGCCCGATGACGTTGATCTCCCAGTCGTAGAACGCCAGCTGGGCGACGGTCCCGACCTGGTCGATCGCCTGCGCGAGGTTCTTGACCGCGGGCAGCGCGACGCTGATCTGGTTGTTGCCCGAGCGCTGCAGCTCGGGCTCGGCGACGCCGAGCTGGTCGACGCGGTCGCGCATGACGTCGATCGCGCGCTGCAGGGCGTCCTCGGTGACCGGCTGCTGCTTGGTCCCCTGGGCCTCGTAGACGAGCTCGACGCCGCCCTGCAGGTCGAGGCCCTTCTTCGTCGGTTTGGCCGTGATGACGACCGCCGACGCGATCAGGAGACCGAGGACCAGCAGAAGGACGAAGAGATTGCGGCGGCGGTCGCTCACAGGGGGCCTATCGTCAGGTTACTTCCCCGGCGTGAGCACAAGAAGCAATCCCCCGTCGTCGTCGTACGCCGGGAAGAGGTCCGCGGTCGCAGTTGCGGGCAGATCGCCCTCCGCGTTGACCTGCACGGGCTTCTCCAGCGCGCGCACGCCCCACTCGAGAACCGTGTTGACGTGATCCACCTCGTCGTCGAACTTCAGGCCGAGGACCTCGTTGACCTTGCGGCCGATGACGCGCTCGTCGTCGAGGCCGGTCAGCTCGAAGGAGCCGCGGCCGCAGCCGATCACGCGACCCTGCTGGTCGCACACGAAGAACGCCGCATTGGGCGCCGGGTAGTAGTCGTCGAGCAGCTCGAAGAGAAAACCGAAGCCGCATTTCGCGCAGCCCTTCGCCTGGCGCGTGAAGCCGGCGGTGCGGTCGGTCTCGGAGCTGCGGTTCCCGCAGCTGGGGCAGATGAACAGGTGAGCCATGGCAGCGATAAGCCTAGAGAAGGCTGTCTAAAGCTCCTGTGAAGGCTGCACGGTCATGCGCCCTACTGCTCGGCCTTCCAGCTGACGAGGCCCGAGTCGCAGGTGTCGGTGACGGTCGTGCCCGCGGCGTCGTAGAAGGTGACCTTGTAGTTCCAGGTGCCCTTGATCGAGCGCTTGTCCTTGGCGCGGCGCCCGGTGATCGCGCCGGTGATGTCGGCGGGCGTGCCGGCGGCGTCGATCCGCTGGGGGCCGAAGGTCGCCTTGAAGGTGTTCTTGGAGCTGATCTTGATGTTCGTGAAGCCGTCGGTCGTGCCGAAGTTCTCGTTCGACGTGCAGGTCATGTCCAGGCCGATGACGATCCGCGTGACCTTCTTCGCGCTCTTGTCGAGCGTCACGACGATCGGCCAGTTCTGCGGCGTGACGCCGCCGAAGACGTGGCCGGGCGAGGCGGTCTTGGTCGCGGCCGCGCTCGGACCGGCCGCCACGGCGGCGACCGCGATGCAGGCACCGCAGACCTTGAGCAACTTCCCCTTCGATCGCACGCGCGACCACCTCCCACGTCGGTTGTGGCGGACTCCCCCGCCGGCGGAGCCTAGAACAGGCTCTCGGCGCTCGCAGGCGGAGCGATGCCGAGGTGCGCGAACGCGCGCCGCGTCGCCGCCCGCCCCCGCGGCGTGCGCTTGAGCAGGCCGCACTGCAGCAGATAGGGCTCGTAGACATCCTCGACGGTGTCCTGCTCCTCCCCCACGGTCACCGCGAGCGTCGACAGCCCGACGGGCGCGCCCTCGAAGCGCACGCACAGCGCCCGCAGCAGCTCGCGGTCGAGGCGATCGAGGCCGAGCTCGTCGATCTCCAGCAGCGCCAGCGCGCTGTCGGCGACCTCGGCGGTGACGATCGCGCCCGCCGAGCGCACCTCGGCGTAGTCGCGGACGCGCTTGAGCAGGCGGTTGGCGACGCGCGGGGTGCCGCGGCTGCGGCCGGCGATCGCGTGCGCGCCGTCGGGGTCCAGCGCGACGCCGAGGATCCGCGCCGAGCGCGTCACGATCGTCGCGAGGTCGTCGGTGCCGTAGTGCTCGAGGCGGTGCTGGAGGCCGAAGCGGTCGCGCAGCGGGGCGGTCAGCAGGCCCGTGCGGGTCGTCGCGCCGATGAGCGTGAACGGCGGCAGGTCGAGCGTCACGACGCGCGCGCCCGCGCCCAGCCCGACGGTGATCGGCAGCTGGCGGTCCTCCATCGCGGGATAGAACGTCTCCTCCAGCGCGCGCTGCAGGCGGTGGATCTCGTCGACGAAGAAGACGCTGCCGGGCTCCAGAGCCGTCAGGAACGCGGCGATGTCGGCCTTGCGCTCGAGGGCCGGTCCGGCGGTCTGCACGAAGGGCGCGTCGAGCTCGGCGGCGATGATCTGGGCGAGCGTCGTCTTGCCGAGGCCGGGCGGGCCGGCGAGCAGGACGTGGTCCAGCGGCTCGCCGCGCGCGATCGCGGCCTCGATCGAGATCGCCAGCTGCTCCTTCAGCGACGGCTGGCCGACGAAGTCCTCCAGCCTCTTCGGGCGCAGCGAGCGGTCGAGCTCGAGCTCGTCCTCCAGGCGCTGCGGCGTCTGGATGCGAGCGTGCGTCACGAGGCCCCCCGCGTGCGCCTGGATTCGCGCAGGGCCCGGGCGATGAGCGCCTCGGGCGTGTCGTCGGGCAGCTCGCGCAGCAGCTCGTCGGCCTCGACGATCGTGAAGCCGAGCTCGACGAGCCCGTCGCGCGCCAGGCGCCGGGGGTCGTCGGAGCGGGTGATGACGATCTCCTCGCCGGGGTCGCCCGCGAACGTGGCGCCGACCTTCTCGCGCAGCTCGACGACGATCCGCTCGGCGGTGCGCTTGCCGATGCCCGGGACCGCCTGCAGGCGCGCGACGTCGCCGGATGCGACGGCGGTCAGCAGCTCGCGCGGCGTGCCGCCGCTGAGGACCGCCAGCGCGACCTTCGGCCCGACCGACTGCACGCCGATCAGCGCGAGGAAGAGGTCGCGCTCCTGCTCGGTGGAGAAGCCGTAGAGCGCCAGCGCGTCGTCGCGGACGACGAGGTGGCTGTGCAGCGTGACGGCCTTGCCGACGGCGGGCACGTGGCGCAGCGTCTCGGCCGACACCGCGAGGCGGTAGCCGACGCCGCCCGCGAGGACGACGACGTGGTCGGAGCGCCGCACCGCGACCTCGCCGCGGAGCAGTGCGATCACGCGGGCCTGCGATAGACGGCGAGCTGCTCGAGCTCGCGGTTGCCGGCCTGGACGCGGCTGTCGGCGACCGCCGCCGCGTGCGGGGCGCCGTTGACGTGGCAGATCGCGATCGCCAGTGCGTCGGCGGCGTGGTCGGGCCGCGGCGGGGCGTCGAGCGACAGGAGCACCTGCACCATCCGCCCCACCTGGTCCTTCTCGGCGCGCCCGCTGCCGCAGACGGCGTGCTTGACCTGCTGGGGCGTGTAGGAGACGCACTTCATCCGCCGCTGCCCGGCGGCGAGCATCACGACCCCGCGCGCCTGGCCGACGGAGAACGCGCTGCTGGCGTTGCGCCCGAAGTAGATCTCCTCCATCGAGATCACCGTCACGAGGTGTTCGTCGAGGAGCTCGCAGACGCGCCGGTGGATGTTCGCCAGGCGGATCTGCATCGGGGCTTCCGGGCGCGTCGTGATCACGCCGCCGTCGAGCGCCATGAGGCGCCCGGCGCGGCGCTCGACGACGCCGAAGCCGGTGTTGGCGGTGCCGGGGTCGATGCCGAGGACGATCATCCTCGGTGATTCTGCGCGCAGCGCCGGATGCCTCCCGCTCAGGCGGGGCTGAGGATCTTGCGCTCGACAACGAATCCGCCGAACGGGAGGACCGCGCCGATCAGCACCAGCGTCGTCGTCTGCCCGTCCCAGCCGGCGTCCTCGCGCAGCGACAGCGCCATGAAGACGTAGGCGAGGAAGAGGATGCCGTGGATCGGCCCGAGGATCGGCGCGAGGTCCGGCCCGTCGGCGCCGTACTTCAGGCCGGTGGCGATGAGCAGCACCAGGAAGCTCGTGGCTTCGACGAGCGCGACGACGCGGAAGTTCTTGATCGACATCAGGCGGGGCTCCGTTTGGAAGGGGGCCGCATCCTACGGCCGGACCGCATCCACGCGGCGCCGCGTGGCAGCGCGAGCGCGACGGCCGCCCCGAGCGCGGCGCCGGCGAGCACGTCGCTGGGGTAGTGCACGCCGAGCGCGACGCGCCCGGCGGCCAGCAGCGCCGCCGCCGCGAGGACGATCGCGCCCAGGCGCCGGTCGTGCAGCAGCAGCGCGGTCGCGATCGCGAACGCGGCGGTCGCGTGGTCGCTGGGGAAGCCGGCGTCGGCGGCGTGGCGGGCGAACAGGTGCACGCCGCCGGGATCGGCGACGAACGGGCGCGGGCGGTCGACGATCCGCGACAGCACCTGGGCGCAGGCGAGCGCCACGCCCGCCGCGAGCAGCGCGGCCACGCCGGCGCGGCGCCGGCGGCCGCCGATCAGCACGAGCACGCCGACGAGCCCCGCGAAGAGCACCTGCGAGCCGGCCTCGTAGAGCGAGACCGGGTCCTCGAGCGCGTCGTGGTGAAACGCGAAGCCGTTGAGGGCGTGCAGCAGCGACGCGTCCAGGGACATCGGCGGCAGGCTGGCAGTGCTCGCCTGAACGGCTCCTGACCGGCGCGCCCGTCCAACCTGAACGCGACCTGACCGCTGATTGGCGCCGGCGCCGCGGCGGGTGCATCCTGAGATCGTGAAGCCGACTGTGCTCGTCGTGGAGGACGACTCCGAGCTGCGCCGCCTGCTCGCCCGCGGGCTGGGCGAGGAGGGCTTCGCGGTCGTCGCCGCCGCCAACGCGGCCGCGGCGATCCGCCACGCCGAGGCGCGCATGGACGTCGCGATCATCGACGTCGGCCTGCCCGACGCCGACGGGCGCGACCTCTGCCAGGCGCTGCGCGCCCGCGGCTTCTCCTCCCCCGTGCTCTTCCTCACCGCCCGCGACGCCGTCACCGACCGCGTGTCGGGGTTCAACGCCGGCGGCGACGACTACGTCACCAAGCCGTTCGCGTTCGTCGAGCTCGTCGCGCGCGTGCGGGCGCTGCTGCGCCGCTCGGCCGGCAGCGAGCCGGCCCCCGGCCAGGAGCGCCTCGGCGGACTCGTGCTCGACCCGGCGGCGCACGCGGCGTCCGGGCCGGCGGGCAGCGTCCAGCTCACCCCGACGGAGTTCCGCCTGCTCGCCGCGCTCGCGTCGCGCCCGGCGACCGTGCTGCGCCGGCGCGAGCTCGTCGGCGCCGCCTGGCCCGAGGGCGCCGTCGTCTACGACAACACGCTGGACCAGTACATCGCCCGCATGCGCCGCAAGCTGCGCCAGATCGCGCCCGACACGGCGATCTCGACGGTTCGCGGCGTGGGCTACCGTCTGGGGTGATGCGCCGGCCCCGGACGCTGCGGACCCGCGTCACGGCCCTCGCTTCGCTGGCCGCGGCGGTCGTCGTCGCGCTCCTCGTCGTCGCGTTCAACGTCGTCCTCGCGACGACGCTCGACGGCAACATCGATCACACGCTGCGCTCGCGCGCGGCGGCCGCGACGACCACGACGACCGTGGACGGCGGGCGCGTCGTCGCGCGCGAGTCGCCCGACGACGAGGCGATCGACCGCGACGTGTGGATCTACGAGGACCACCGCGCCGTCCTGCGCCCGCCCGACGGCGCGCGCCTGCAGGAGGCCGCCGACCGGCTCGCGCGGCAGCCGGGCTCGTTCTACGAGACGCCGGGCCACGGCGTGCGGCTCTACAGCCTCGCGCTGACCGACGGCGGCCGCCCCGTCGGAGCGGTGGTCGTCGCCGAGTCGCTGGCCGCCTACGACGAGACGACCGACATCGCGCTCGGCGGCTCCGTCGCGCTCGGCGGCCTGCTGATCGTGCTGATCGCCGGCCTCACCTGGCTGGCGACCGGGCGCGCGCTGGATCCCGTGCGCGAGATGACGCGCACGGCGGCCGCCTGGTCGGCCGGCGACCACGAGCGCCGCTTCGGGCCCGGCCCGCGCCCCGACGAGCTCGGCGAGCTGGCCTCGACCTTCGACGCCCTCCTGAACCGGCTGGCCGCGAGCCTGCGCCACGAGCAGCGCCTGTCGGCCGAGCTCTCGCACGAGCTGCGCACACCGCTGGCGCGGATCGCCGCCGAGGCCGAGCTGCTGCGCCGGCGCGCGCGCTCGGCGCACGAGCTCGAGGAGGGCCTGGGCGCGATCGCCGCCAACGCGGGCGAGATGGAGTCGATCCTCGACACGCTGATGAAGGCCGCGCGGGCCGACGCCGGCCTCGATCGCGGGCGCGCGGCGCTCGCCCCGCTGCTGGAGCGCGTCGCTGCGCGCTGGCGCCCGGCGCTGAGCGCCGCGGGGATCGAGCTCGACGTCGTCGCGGTCGACGGCATCGAGGTCGGCGTCGACGCCGAGGTCGCCGAGCGGATCCTCACGCCGGTGCTGCAGAACGCCGAGCGCCACGCCGCCGGGCGGGTGACGCTCAGCGCCGAGCGGACCGCCACCGGGGTGCTCGTGCACCTCGACGACGACGGGCCCGGCATCCCGGAGGAGCTGCGCGAGGCGGTCTTCGAGCCGGGCCGGACGAACGGCGACGGCGGCGGCGCGGGCCTGGGTCTCGCGCTCGCGCGCCGGCTGGCGCGGGCGACCGGCGGCGACGTCGACGCGATCGCCAACCCGGGCGGCGACGGCGCGCGGCTGCGCGTCCGGCTGCCGGCCTGAGCTGCGCTAGCCGGCGACGCGCTCGAGCACGTCGGCGTCGATGTCGAAGTTCGCGTGCACGGCGTCGACGTCGTCGTTGTCCTCGAGGGCGTCGATGAGGCGCATGATCTTGCCGGCGTCGTCCTCGTCGATCGGCACGCGCGCCTTCGGCAGCCAGGCGATCTCGGAGGACTGGACCTCGATCCCGCCGTCCTCGAGCGCGGTGCGGACCGCCGTCAGCGTGGCCGGCTCGGTGAGGATCTCGAAGACGCCCTCGTCCTCGGCGATGTCCTCCGCCCCGGCCTCGATCGCGACCATCAGGTCGTCCTCGTCGTACTGCTCGGCGTCGACGAGGATCAGGCCGCGCTTGTCGAAGAGGTAGGCGACCGAGCCCGGCTCGCCGAGGCTGCCGCCGTGCTTGGAGAGCGCGTGGCGCACGTCGGCGCCGGTGCGGTTGCGGTTCTCGGTCATCGCCTCGATCAGCAGCGCAACGCCGCCCGGGCCGTAGCCCTCGTACATGACGTCCTCGATCGCGGCGGTGTCGGCCCCGGCGCCGGTGCCCTTGGCGATCGCGCGCTCGATGTTGTCCTTGGGCATCGAGGCGTCCTTGGCCTTCTGGACGGCGAGCTGGAGCGACGGGTTGCCCTCCAGGTCACCCCCGCCCTCGCGCGCCGCGGTGGTGATCGCGCGGGCGAGCTTCGTGAAGAGCTTGCCCCGGCGCGAATCGACGATCGCCTTCTTGTGCTTGATCGACGCCCACTTGGAGTGACCGGACATGCCGGTGATTCTAGGGGCCGCGCGGTCAGCGCCCGCGAAGCGTCACGTCGCCGGGCGCGTCGACGCCGGTGATGGTGGGGCTGACCCCCGGGTCAGCTCTGCTGGCGGCGGGCGTAGTGGCGCGCCTGGCGGGCGCGGTTGCCGCAGCCGCCCGAGCACCAGGCCCGCCGCGGGTGGTCCTTGAGGAACATCAGCACGCAGCCGGGCGCGCCGCAGACGCGCAGGTCGGCGGCGCGCGGGCCGCCGGCGAGCTCGATCGCGTCGGCGGCGATCGCGGCGAGGGCGATCGTCGCGGGGTCGCCGGCGTGGTGGCGGGTCGCGCGGGCGCCGCCGTCGTCCAGGCGCGCCGAGCGCGGGCTCGCCGCGCTCGCGGCGTTCAGCGCCCGCCGCGCGGGCGCCGGGACCGGCGCGCCGTCCATGCGCGCGTGCAGGGCGTCGCGGACGGCGCCGCGCAGGGCGAGGAAGTCGGGGAGCCGGGCGGGGTCGATCGTCTCGGGAGCGACGGGCAGGTCGGCAGCGACCGCAGCCAGCCAGCCGCACAGCCCGGCCTCGTCGCCCAGCCCGTCGCGCGGCTCGCCGGCGCCGGCATAGAGCGTGTTGTGCAGCTCGATCGCCAGCGGCTGGTCGCGCAGGGGTCCGGGATAGGGCGGTGCCATCTCGATACCTAACGGTAGCAGCCCACTTGTGCCGTTAGGTATCGTGACGGCATGTCCCTCTACGTGCAGCAGCTGTGGCGCTACCCCGTGAAGTCGATGGCGGGCGAGTCGCTCGAGACCGCCGAACTGCGCACCGACGGCATCGCCGGCGACCGCCTCGTCGTCGTCCACGGCCCGCACGGGCTCGTCACCTCGCGCACGCGGCCGCAGCTGCTCGCGCTGCATGCCTCGACGGGCGACGACGGCGAGGCGCTCGTCGAGCACCTGCCGGTCGCGTCGCGGTCGGTCGCCGGGCTCGTCGAGCTCGCCGCCGGCGAGGACGCGCGGCTGGCGCGCCTGGACACCGATCAGCGCTTCGACGTCCTTCCCCTGCTCGTCGCCACCGACGGCGCGATCCGCGCCTTCGGCCGCGACGGGCGCCGCCTGCGCCCGAACATCGTGATCGGCGGCGTCGAGGGCCTCGCCGAGCGCGACTGGGAGGGCCGGCGAATGCGGATCGGCGACGCCGTCATCTGGCTGGAGTCGCTGCGCGCGCGCTGCATCATGACCACCTTCCATCCCGACACCGTCGCCCAGGACGTCGACGTGCTCCGCGACATCCGCGCCCGCTTCGACGGCAAGCTCGCCCTCAACGCGGCCGTCGAGACGCCGGGCACGATCGCGCTCGGCGACGACGTCGAGCTGCTGCCGCGCGAGGCCTGACGGCCGCCATCCCCTACGATCGTCGGCCGATGCCGACGACCGCCCCAGCCGAGATCTTCAAGGCCTACGACGTCCGCGGTCTCTACGGCGAGCAGATCGACGGCGACGTGGCCGAGGCCGTCGGGCGCGCCTTCGCCCTCGTGCTCGGCGATCTCGGCGGCAAGCCGACGAGCGAGCTGCGCATCGGCCTGGGGCGCGACATGCGCCTCACCGCTCCCGAGCTCGCCGCGCGCTACCGCGAGGGGATGATGGCCGAGGGCGCGACCGTGATCGACGCCGGCCAGGTCGGCAGCGAGATGCTCTATTTCCTCGTCGGCTCGCAGGGGCTCGACGGCGGCCTGATGTGCACCGCCTCGCACAACCCGAAGGCCTACACGGGGGCCAAGCTCGTCAAGCAGCACGCGATCGCGCTGAGCGGCGACGCCGGCATCCAGGACGTGCGGCGGCGCATCGAGGACGGGCTCGGGGATCCCCCGGGCGGCGGCTCGTTCGAGGAGGCCGACGTCTACGAGGACTTCCAGGCGGCGGCGCTGACGTTCATCGAGCCCGCGCGCGTCAAGCCGCTGCGCGTCGTCGTGGACGGCGGCAACGGCATGGCCGGGCCGATGGTGGGCCCGCTGCTGGAGGGCCTGGGCCTGGAGCTCGTCACGGCCTACTGGACGCCGGACGGCGAGTTCCCCGACCACGAGCCCAACCCGCTGCTGCCCGAGAACCGCGAGTTCATCATGCGCAAGGTCGTCGAGGAGGGCGCCGACCTCGGCATCGCCTGGGACGGCGACGCCGACCGCTGCTTCTTCATCGACGACACCGGCGCGTTCGTCGACGGCGACTTCCTCACGGCGCTGCTGGCCGAATCGCTCCTGCGCAAGAGCCCGGGCGAGGCGATCCTCTACGACGTCCGCGCGAGCCGCGCCGTCGCCGACACCGTCGAGGCGGCCGGCGGCACCGCGCACCCCAACCGCGTCGGCCACGCCTACTTCAAGACGCGGATGCGCGACGAGGGCTCGGCGTTCGGCGGCGAGGTCTCCGGCCACTACTACTTCCGCGACTTCTACTGCGCCGACAGCGGCACGATCCCGGCGCTGCTGATCCTCGAGCTGCTGAGCGTCGAGGAGCGCCCGTTCTCCGAGCTGCTGGAGCGCTACCGCTCGACGTACTTCATCTCCGGCGAGATCAACTCGACCGTCGAGGACGGGCCGGCGAAGCTCGCCGAGATCGAGGAGCGCTACGGCGACGGGCGGATCGACCACCTCGACGGCGTCTCGGTCGACTACGACGACTGGCACTTCAACGTGCGCACCTCGAACACCGAGCCGCTCATGCGCCTCTGCCTCGAGTCGCTCGTGTCCATCGAGGACATGGAGCGCCGGCGCGACGAGGTGCTCGACATCATCCGGGCGTGACCGGCGAGCTCGCGCGGGCGGCGGCGGCGGGCATCCACTGCCTGCCGATTCCGACGCCCTTTCAGGTCGGCAGCGTCAACTGCTACCTGATCGACGACGATCCGCTGACGCTCCTCGACACCGGGCCCAACTCGGGCACGTCGCTGGACGCGCTGGAGCTGGCGCTGGCCGAGCACGGGCGCCGGATCGAGGATCTCGAGCTGATCGTGCTGTCGCACCAGCACATGGACCACCTCGGCGTGGCGTCGATCCTGGCGCGGCGCTCGGGCGCGGAGATCGCCGCGCTCGACGTGCTCGCGCCCTGGGTCGCGACCTACGACGAGGGGATGGACGCCGACGACGCCTTCGCCGAGCGCGTCATGACCGAGCACGGGATCCCCGAGGACGTGCGCCTGGCGCTGCTGGCGACGTCGCACGCCTACCGCGCGCTGGGGGCGGCGTGCACCGTCACGCAGCCGTTCGCCGACGGCGCCGAGCTGCGCTTCCGCGATCGGGTGCTGCGCGTCCACCACCGCCCGGGCCACTCGCCGTCGGACACGATTTTCCACGACGTGGAGCGCCGGCTCGTGCTCGGCGCCGACCACCTCATCAAGCACATCTCCTCCAACCCGCTGATCTCGCGCCCGCTGGAGGTGCCGCTCGACGACGACCCGCCCGACCGCCCGCACGCGCTGGAGATCTACCTCGCGTCGATGCGCGCGACGCGCGAGATGGAGGAGGTCGACGTCGTCCTGCCCGGCCACGGCGAGCCGGTCGACGACCACGTCGCGCTGATCGACTACCGCTTCGCGATGCACGCCCGCCGCGCCCGCAAGATCCGCCGGCTGCTGGAGGACGGGCCTCTGACGGCCTACGAGATCGCCGGCGCGCTGTGGGGCACGGTCGCGGTGTCGCAGGCCTATCTCACGTTGTCGGAGGTGCTGGGGCACGCCGACCTGCTGGTGGCCGACGGCCGCGTGGTCGAGGAGCAGGGCGACGACGGGGTCGTGCGCCTGCGGGGGGTCTGAGCCCGCTCCCGCGCCTACGCCAGCGGCTTGCGCGCCTCGATCTCGGCCCCCGTGTACAGCGTCTTGAGCTTGAGCTTGCCGAAGCGCTCGTCGAGCGGATAGCCCATCCGGAAGATGAGGAAGAGGGCCTTGTTGAGCGGGCGCACCCAGCGGCGGTGGTCGGTGCGCGGCAGGACGAAGTGGACGAGGTTCGTCATCTGCAGGAAGGCGCCGGCGTAGGGCTTCTCGTCGATGCGCTCGACCTCGAAGCCGGCGCGCTCGAAGAGCTGGTGCATGCCGAAGACCGTGAAGCGGCTGACGTCCTCGGGGAAGCCGTGGACGCCGAACGTGAACGGGATCCAGGCCAGCACGGGCGCGCCCGGCTTCAGCACGCGGTACATCTCGCGGACCACCTGGTAGGGGTCGTTGACGTGCTCGAGGACCGAGATCGCAAGCGCGGCGTCGAAGCGGTCGTCGTCCATGGGCATCGCGTGGGCGTCGCCGACGATGTCCGGCTTCTGGGACTCGTCGGCGTCGAACTTCGTCAGCTTGCACGCAAACAGCGGCCGGTGGTCGTAGTGGCCGGCCCCCACCTCGAGCACCTCGGCGTCGGGTGCGTGCGACGCCGCCCAGCGCTCCACGGTCGGCATCAGGATGCGCCGCGAGGCGCCGTGGTTCATGTCGTAGCGAACGGTCTTCAGGCCCATGGCGGGCGCAACACTACTCAGGGACGCAGGCGCGTCAGCGTGCGGGCGAAGCCGTCGAGGACCCAGACGCCGCGCTCGCCGACCGCCATGTCGTAGGGCTGCTCGAGCTTCAGCGCGGTCGACAGGCGCGAGCTCGCCGGGTCCAGGCGCAGCAGCGTGCCCGTGCCCCCGTCCCGGCCCGGCGTGCCGAAGCTCGTGACCCAGACGGCGTCGCGGCTGACGGCGAGGCTGGCGGCCCCGCCCGCCGGCAGGGGCACGGTGAGCGTCGGGCGCCCGTCGCGCGTGCCGATCCGCTGCAGCGTCGACGCGATCGGGGTCCCGGTCGGGGTCGCGCTCGGGGTCGCCCCCCACACGCCGAGCCGTCCGGCCGCGATCGCCTGGTAGGCGGCGCCGAGGGCCACCGTGCGCGTCACGCGGTTCGTGCGCGGGTCGATCCGCACCAGGACGCCGAAGCGCGACCCGCGCGATCCACAGCTCGACGTGACCCAGACCGCGCCCGCGCCGACGGCGATGCGGTCACCGCGATCCAGCGGACAGGGCTCCCCCGACTGCGCGGGCCGCACACCGGGCAGGCGGATCGCCCTCACCACGCGTCCGCTGCGCGGATCGACGCGCAGGACGCGATCGCCGCGGTGCAGCCACACCCCCGCCGCGCCGGCCGCCATGTCGAAGATCTCCGGGGGATCGTCCAGCCTCGCCGGACCCGGTGTCGGGATCAGCACCTGCGTGACGCGACCGGACCGGCCATCGACGCGCGTGAGGCCGTTGTGGGGCCCGTCGCCGAAGGTCAGCACCCACGCGGCGCCCTCGCCGGCGGCGATGACGTTGCCGACCGTCGTCCGCACCGCGGTGCTCGCGCCCGCCCGGCCCGTCTCGGGATCGACCCGTTGCAGCACCTGCCCGCGCTCGCCGCGGGCGAGCACCCACGCGCCGCCGGCCCCGACGGCGAGCTTGTCGACCTTGCCGTCGAAGGCGATGACGCGGTTGCCGGCATCGTCGGTCCCCGGCGCGCCCCGGCGCCGGCTCAGCTCGAAGGAGACCGGCCCGCTGGCGCACCGTGCGTCGATCGCGTAGGACTCGCCGTTGCGGTAGGCGAGGTCGGCGTGCCACGTGCCCTTCAGGTGCCCGTCGGCGTCGGCGCGGCCGGCGATCTCCAGCCGCTGGCGCTCCTCGTCGCCGTCGCCGCCGTCGACCGGGTCGACGTAGCGGCCCTTCCACGCGAAGTGCCCGTCGCGGCCGACCTTCACGGCGCGGCGCCGGGACATCCGCACGCCCTGCTCGCCGCAGCGCCAGCGGACGTCGAGCGTGAGCGTCCTGCGGTCGGGCGCGACCGTCAGCCGGAACGGCAGGTCCTGCGAGCTGCGCCCGGCGTAGTCGCCCGCGGCCGGCCGCGACGCGCCGGGGTCGAGGAGCACGACCGCCGCGACGACGACGACCGCCACGACGGCTGCCGCGAACAGGATTCGCCTGGCCATCGCAGGACCGTACGCGCGGCGCCGCGCCGCGGCGCCGGTCGCGCTACAGCCGGTCGACGAGCCGGTCCAGGCGGATCGGCAGGTCGCGGACGCGCACGCCGGTGGCGTGCGCCACGGCGTTCGCCACGGCCGCGGCCGCGCCGACGATCCCGATCTCGCCGATGCCCTTGGAGCCCATCGGGTTGAGGTGCTCGTCGTGCTCGTCGAGCCAGACGGCCTCGATCTCGCGGACGTCGGGGCTGCAGGCCACGTGGTAGCCGGCGAGGTCGGTGTTGACCCAGGTGCCGAGGCGCTCGTCCATCACCGTCTCTTCGAGCAGCGCCATCGACAGTCCCATCGTCATGCCGCCGATCAGCTGCGAGCGCGCGGTCTTGGGGTTGATGATCCGTCCCGCGGCGAAGACGCCGAGCATCCGCTCGCAGCGAACCTCGCCGCTCGCCGGGTCGATGGCCACCTGCGCGAACTGGGCGCCGTAGGCGTGGCGCGCCAGATCCTCGCGCGCGTCGAGGTCCTCGGTGGTGTCGTACTCGGCGCTCAGCGGCGCCGCGCCGGCGGCGCCGTTGGCCGCCGCGAGCCGCTCGGCGAGCGCCGCGCACGCGCCGTGGACCGCCGAGCCCCACGAGGCGGTGCCCATCGAGCCGCCGGCGGTCGGGGCGAACGGCAGCGCGCTGTCGCCGACCTCGACGCGCACGTCGGCGGCGTCGGCGCCCAGCGCGTCGGCGGCGATCTGGGCCAGGACCGTGCGGGCACCGGTGCCGAGGTCCGCCGCCGCGAGCTCGACGGTGAAGCCGCCCCGCGGGTGCGCGGTCGCGCGCGCCGACGACGGCGACTGGTAGGCCGGGTACATCGAGGCGGCCACGCCCATGCCGCGCAGCAGCCCGTCGGCGGGAGCCTCGCCGCGCAGCGCGTCGCGGCCGTCCCAGCCGAAGCGCGAGGCGCCCTCGCGCAGGCAGCCGACGAGGTTGCGCGAGCTGAACGCCTTGCCTGTCTCAGGCTCGGTCTCGGGCTCGTTGCGCACCCGCAGCTCGACGGGGTCCACGCCGCAGGCCAGCGCCAGCTCGTCGATCGCCGACTCCAGGCCGAACATCCCGGGGCACTCCCCGGGCGCGCGCATCCAGCCCGGCGAGGGCACGTCGAGCGCCGCGACCCGGTGCGTCGTGAGCCGGTCGGGTGCTGCGTACATCGACCGCGTCACGACCGCGGTCTGCTCGACGAACTCGCGCAGCGCGGAGGTCTGCTGGATCGTCTCGTGGCCGATCGCGGTGAGCCGCCCGTCCCGGTCGGCGCCCAGTCGCACGCGCTGGATCGTCGGCGTGCGGTAGCCCGTGATCGTGAACATCTGCTGGCGCGTGACGGCGAGCCGGACCGGCCGGCCGACGACCTGCGCCGCCAGCGCGGCGACGACCGCGTGCGGGCGCGGCGTGCCCTTGGAGCCGAAGCCGCCGCCGACGTGCTCGGACACGACGCGCACGCGCTCGGCGTCGAGGCCGAACACCTCGGCGATCGTCTTGCGCTCGCTGGTCGTGCCCTGGCTGGAGTCGTGCAGCAGCAGGTCGCCGTCGCGCCACGTCGCCATCGCGGCGTGCGGCTCCATCGCGTTGTTGTGCAGGGTCGGGGTGCTGTAGGTCGCGTCGATCGTGACCGCGGCGCGGGCGAGGCCGGCGTCGAGGTTGCCCTGCGCGCTGTCGGCCGGGAAGCCGCCGTTGATCTTCTCGGGCGCGGTGGCGCGGGGGTGGTCGGCGCGCAGCAGCACGTCGTGGTCGGCGCGCTCGTACTCGACGCGGACGAGCTCGGCGGCGCCCTGGGCGGCCTCGAGGCTGTCGGCGATCGCACAGGCAACGACCTGCCCGCGGTAGGCGACCGTCGGCGTCTGCAGCACGTACAGCTCGCCGTCGTCGATGCGCTGCAGTCGCGGCGCGTTCTCGTGGGTGAGCACGGCCAGCGCGCCGGGGTGCGCCAGCGCGTCGCCGGCCTCGATGCGGGCGACCTCGCCGGCCGCGACGGTGGCGGTGACGAGGACCGCGTGGGCGAGGTCGTCGGCCTGCTGCTCGGCGGCGTAGCGCGCCTGGCCGGTGACCTTCGCGCGCGCGTCGACGCGATCGTGCGCGGCTCCGACGACGCGGGCGCCGGTGTCGATCGCGCTCATGCCAGGCGCTCCAGCGTCTGGACGATCACGTTGCGCGCGAGCGTCACCTTGTAGGCGTTGTCGCGCAGCGGCCGGGCCTCCTCGAGCTCGACCTCGGCCGCGGCCACAAACGCCTCGGCGGTCGCGGGGCCGCCGATCAGCGCGTCCTCGGCGCGCAGCGCGCGCCAGGGCCGGTGCGCAACCCCGCCGAGCGCCAGGCGGCAGTCGCGCACCTCGCCGTCGGCGACCTCGAGCGCGGCGGCGACCGACACGACGGCGAACGAGAACGACGCGCGCTCGCGGACCTTGCGATAGGCCGAGTTGACCGCCGGCGGCGCCGGCGCCAGCTCGACGGCGGTGATCAGGTCGGCGGGCTGCAGGTTGGTCTCGACGTGCGGCTCGGCGCCGGGGAGCCGGTAGAGGTCGGCGATCGGCACGATCCGCGGGCCGCCTGACCCCTCGACGTGCACGACGGCGTCCAGCGCCGCCAGCGCGACCGCCATGTCGGAGGGGTTCGTCGCGACGCAGTGCTCGGAGTGGCCGAGGATCGCGAGGTTGCGGTGCTCGCCCTCGCGCGCGGGGCAGCCGCTGCCGGGCGCGCGCTTGTTGCACGGGCTCGTGACGTCCTGGAAGTAGGCGCAGCGGGTGCGCTGCAGCAGGTTGCCGCCGACGGTCGCGAGGTTGCGCAGCTGGCCCGAGGCGCCCGCCAGCAGCGCCTCGGCGAGCACCGGATAGCGCTCGCGGACGGCGCGGTCGGCGGCCAGCTCGCTGTTGCGCACGCCCGCGCCGATGCGCAGGCCGCCGCCGTCGAGGGTCTGCACCCCGCCGAGGTGCAGGCGGCTGACGTCGACGAGCCGCTCGGGCGTCTCGACGCCGAGGCGCATGAGGTCGACGAGGTTCGTGCCGCCGGCGAGATAGCGGGCGCCGTCGTCCAGCGCCGCGACCGCTCCGGCCGCGTCGGTGGCGCGCTCGTAGGCGAACGGCCTCACGAGCCGGCCTCGGCGATCGCCGGCACGATGTTCGCGTAGGCCCCGCAGCGGCAGATGTTGCCGTTCATGCGCTCGCGGATCTCCGCGTCGTCGAGCTGCGCCGGCCCGTCGGCGGTCAGGTCGGCGGTGACCGCGCTCGGCCAGCCGGCGCGCGCCTCCTCGAGCATGCCCGCCGCCGAGCAGATCTGGCCCGGCGTGCAGTAGCCGCACTGCAGCGCGTCGTGCTCCACGAAGGCGGCCTGCAGCGGATGCAGCTCGTCGCCGTCGGCAAGGCCCTCGATCGTGCGCAGCTCGGCGCCGTCGTGGGCGACCGCCAGCGCCAGGCAGCTCAGCGCGCGGCGGCCGTCGAGCAGGATCGTGCAGGCCCCGCACTGGCCGCGGTCGCAGCCCTTCTTCGTGCCGGTGAGCGCCAGGCGCTCGCGCAGGACGTCCAGCAGCGTCGCGCGGGTGTCGACCTCCAGGCGCTCGCTGACGCCGTTGACCTCGAGGGTGATGGCGGATTCGGGCATGTGCGCCGTGTACCCGCGCGGCCGCGCCGACCCACCTGCGGACTCAGGTCCGGCGCCCGATCCCGACGACCTGATAGCCGAGCAGCCCCGGCGCGCGGCGCCCGAGCGCCTGCCAGGCCGGCTCGATCCGCCGCGCGACGCGCTGCACCGGCAGGTGGTTGCGCAGCGCGGGCACGATCGCGTCGAGCTCGACGTCGACGAGCCCGGCGTCCGTCAGCAGCTCGCGCAGCGAAGCGCGCGTGAACCAGCGCAGGTGGCTGGAGTCGAAGGTCCCGCTCTCCTCCTGGGGCCAGCGCCCGCGGGCGAGCGCGAGGCGCGCGCTCCAGTGCGCGACGTTCGGGACGCTCACGAGGATCGCGCCGCCGGGCCGGCACCAGCCGGCGGCGCGGGCGAGCGCCGCCGCCGGGTCGGCGAGGTGCTCGAGCACGTCGGCGAGCACGACGAGGTCGAAGGCGCCGGCGGCGAACGGCAGGTCGCGGTCCTCCAGCGCGCCCTGCACGACCTCGTCGCCGATCTGCGCCGCGGCGCGTGCCGCGGTCTCCGACAGCTCGAGGCCGGCGAGGTGGCCGGCGCGCGGGCGCAGCAGCGCGAGCAGGCCGCCGGAGGCGCAGCCGAGGTCCAGCGCCGAGCCGCCCGCGGGCAGCAGCGCCAGCGCGCGGTCGGCGATCACGCCGTTGCCGAACGCCGCGTAGGTCTGCGCCTTGGCCTCGTAGAGGTCCGCAACGGAGGGTTCGCCGGCCACGATCCGAGCGTACCGCCACGTACACTGGCCGCGATGGCGAGCCCGGCCCGACGCGCGACCTTCTACGCCCGCCGCGCCGTCCAGGAGCTGCGGCGGCTGCGGGCGCGCGTGGACGCCGTCCAGCACCTGCGCAGCTCGCTGAACAACGCCGCCGGCACGGTCGCGCTGCAGGACGAGGCCCAGCGCCACATCGCCGAGGGCACGCTCGTGATGGGCAACATGAGCTACTACGCCCCGCACGTCGTGAAGTACAAGGGCGACACCGGCCGCGTGATCATCGGCAACTTCGCCTCGGTCGCCCCCGACGCCGACTTCTACGTCGGCGGGATGCACCGCACCGAGTGGGTCTCGCTCTACGGCCTGCGCGCGATGCTCGAGCTGCCGGGCGCCCACGAGGACGGCTTCACCCACGGCCGCGGCGACATCGTCGTCGGCAGCGACACCTGGGTCACCAACGGCTGCACGGTCATGTCGGGCGTGACGATCGGCGACGGCGCGGTCGTCGGCACGAAGGCCGTCGTCACGAAGGACGTGCGCCCCTACGCGATCGTGGTCGGCAACCCGGCGCGCGAGATCGGCCGGCGCTTCAGCGACGAGCAGGTCGAGGCGCTGCTGCGGATCCGCTGGTGGGACTGGCCCACCGAGCAGGTCAAGCAGCACGTCGACCTGCTCTCCAACCCCGACATCGACGGCTTCATCGCGCGCTTCGACCCGGGAGCGTAGGCGTGCGAGACGACGACGTCGCGGTCGTCATCGTCAACTTCGACGGCGAGGCGCTGCTGCCCGACTGCCTCGCCGCGCTCGCCGCCCAGACGCGCGCGCCGGCGCAGATCGTCGTCGCCGACAACGGCTCGCGCGACGGGTCCCTCGCGCTGCTGCGCGCGCACCACCCGCACGTCGAGATCCTCGCGCTCGGCCACAACCACGGCTTCGCCGGCGGCGCCAACCGCGGCGTCGCGGCGACGACCGCGCCCTGGGTCTGCGTGCTGAACTCCGATGCCACCCCGGCGCCCGACTGGCTCGCGACGCTCGTCGCCGCCCCCCGCGACGAGCGGACCTGGGCGCTGGGGAGCGTCCTCGTCAGCCCGCACAGCGGCCGGATCGAGAGCGCCGGCGACCAATACGCGCCCGCCGGCTACGCCTACAAGCTCCTGCGCGACCGCCCGCTCGGCGACCTTCCGGACGAGCCCTACCCCGTCTTCGCGGCCCCCGGCGCGGCGCCGGTCTTCCGCCGCGATGTCTTCGACGCCCTCGGCGGCTACGAGGAGCGCTTCTTCCTCTACTACGAGGACGTCGACCTCGCCTTCCGCGCCGTGCTGGCCGGCCACCATGCGCTGCTCGTGCCCGGCGCGCGCGTCGTGCACCGCCTCGGGGCGACGACGAAGTCGCGCGCGCGGGGCCGCTTCTACGTCGCCCGCAACAGCGTCTGGTGCGCCGTGCGCTGCATGCCCGACCTGCGCGCGCGCTGGCTGGCGCGGCGCTGGGCGAGCGAGCTGCGCACCAACCGCCCGCTGCGCCTGATTCCGGTCGAACTGGCAGGCCGCGCGGCCGCGCTCGTGCAACTGCGCCGAACCTGGCGCGAGCGCACTAGCATCCAGGCCGCTCGGGTCGCGTCAACCGAGCACGTCGAGGCCATGCTGCGCGAGCCGAGTGCCGTCGGCCGCCAGTAGACCCGGCGCCCCTCACCCAACAGAAGGAACTCCGTATGCGCAAAGTGATCGTCCTCGCCACCGTCGCGGTCTGCAGCGCTGCTCTTGCCGTGCCGGCGTTCGCCGCCACGAAGAACATCAAGGTCGGCGACACCGGTGCGAGCAAGTGGTTCATCTCCAAGGCCAAGAACCACGGGACCGTGACCGCGAAGGTCGGCGACACCGTGAAGTGGACCTGGGCGGGCAAGTTCCCCCACAACGTCACCGTCTCCAAGGGTCCCGTGAAGTTCAAGTCCAAGACCCAGACGAAGGGCACGTTCTCCAAGAAGATCACGAGGTCCGGCACGTACACGATCTTCTGCTCGGTCCACACCGCGGCGGCGCAGTCGATGAAGCTGAAGGTCACCAGCTAGCAACGAGACGTTCAGGCGGGTGCGTCGGCGGGAGACCGCCGGCGCACGTACGCCAGGATCTCGCGCAGCAGCCGGCGCTCGATCAGCGCCGTCGCCGCGACCGTCGTCACGACGTACAGCGCGAGCATCGCCAGCCCCTGCAGGAGGGAGTCCTCCTCCCCCAGCAGCGCCCGCAGGCCCAGCACGAGCGCCACCGCCGGCACGCTGGGCAGCAGCGCCCGCGCCGTGTGGCGGATGAAGCCGAACGAGACGAACAGGCGCCGCAGGAAGTACATCCGCACGGCGAAGTTGACGCCCTCGACGAGCAGCGTCGCGACCGCCAGGCCCTTCAGCCCGTCGACCGCCAGCAGCGGGAGCGCGATCGCGATGAAGGCGACGATCCCGATCGCCGACGCGATCGCGACCGGCTTCGTGTCCGCCCGCGCGCGGTAGAAGGCGTCCCAGTTGAAGCCGATCTGGTGGATCGCGACCGCGACGCCGATCGCCTGCATGAGCCCGATCCCCGGCCGCCAGCGCTCGCCGATCCCGAACCGGACGAGGTCCTCGGCGAAGACCGCCAGGCCGAGGCCGAACGGCGCGCCCCACATGAGCGCGAGGCGGTTGGACTTCACGAAGCCCTCGTAGAGCAGGTCGGCGCGGTCCTTCACGGCGCAGATCGTCGGGTAGATCGTCTGCGTGATCGCCTGGTCGGCGCGGTCGGAGTACTGCGAGATCGTCGAGGCCAGCGCGATGATGCCGACGCCCGCCAGCCCCAGCTCGGCCTCGCCGACGATCAGCAGCCCCTGGCCGACGACGATCCCCGACATGCCGGCGAAGAACAGCGGCCAGCTGAAGGCGGCGTAGGTGCGCAGCGTCGCGCGGTCGAACGCCCATCCCAGGCGGTAGGGCGACGCGCGGATCGCGACGAACGCCCCGATCCAGGCCCCCGCCACGATGCCGACGATCAGCGCCCAGTAGTTCCAGCCGGCGATCAGCAGCGCCACCGCGATGACGATCCCGCTGACCGGGTCGAGGATCTGCAGCTTGCGCTGGCGGACGAAGTCCATCTCGCGGTAGAAGATCCACAGCGGCGCCTGCAGCGCCTGCGCCGGGACGACCAGCAGCGCCACGAGCCCCGGCGCGATGATCCTGGGCTCGTGGAAGATCGCCGCGAGCGCCGGCACGAGCGCGAGCCCGGCGAGCAGCACGATGCCCGCGAACACGAGCTCGAGCGACATCGCCTTGCGGAACGCGTGCTCCTGGTCGGCCTCGTCCTGCTGGATGTACTTGTCGCCGATCCCGACCTGGCGCAGGAACTGCAGCGTGTAGATGATCACGAGCACGACGCCCCACACGCCGTACTCCGTCGTGGTCAGGAAGGCGGCGACGAGGAAGCCGCGCAGCAGCGCCAGCGTGTTGATCGCCGTGAAGAACGCGGCGTTGACGATCGTCCCGCGGGCGGTCGTGATGCGCAGGCCGGATCCGGCAGTCGGGCGCGCGCTCATCGCCGCCACGATACGGGCCGGGCCAGCGGGCCGAGAGGCTAGCCTGCCCGCGTCATGCCCTTCGCCGACTTCCTCGCCGGCACCGCGCTGTTCGCCGCCATGCTCGCCGCCGTCGCGGCGGCGACCGCGATCGTCGTGCGCCGCCGCCTCCCCCACCTCGACGCGCTCGAGCGCGCGCTGGCGGCGGTCGTGATCGGCACGGCGGTGCTGATCGGCGTGCACCTCGTGCCGCTGATGCTGGGGATCCTCACGCGCGGGACGGTGCTCGCGGCCTGCGCGCTGGCGATCGGCCTCGCGGCGCTCGTGCGCCCCGTGATCGACCGGACGCACGAGCCCGCGCGGCCGCTGCCGCCCAGCGGGACCGCGCCCTGGGTGCTCGCGCTCGGCGCCGCGGCGTTCGCGCTCGTCGCCGCGATCGCCGACCTCGGCCGCTGGGCCGGCGACGAGCTCGTCGGCGTCGACCCGCTGACGTTCCACCTGCCGAACGTCGCGCGCTGGATCCAGACCGGCTCGGTCTGGCAGATCGACCAGTTCGTGCCGCTGCTGGCCCACGGCGACTACCCCCACAACGGCGACGTCGTGCTGCTCAGCACCGTGCTGCCGTGGCACAACGACTTCCTCGTCCGCCTGCCGATCACGTTCTTCCTGGCGACGACGGCGGTCGCGGTCTACGCCGTCGCGCGCGAGCTGCGCGCGCCGCAGGCGGCCTCCGTGCTGGCCGCCGCGGCGGCGGTGTCGCTGCCGGTCGTCGGCCTGGCGACGATCCCGCGCGCGCTGCCCGACTCGCTGATGTGGACGACGTTTGCCTGCGGCGTGCTCTTCCTCCTGCGCCACGCCCGCAGCGCGCGGCGCTCGGACCTCGTGCTCGCCGGGGTCGCGCTCGGCATCGCCTGCGGGACGAAGTGGTACGCCGTCAGCGCGGTCGCGGGGGTGCTCGGCGTCTGGGCGCTGGCGCGGTTGTGGGGCGCGCGCTCGGGCGAGCGAGCGCGGGTGCTCGGCGACGGGCTGCTGGTCGGCGGCCTGACGCTCGCGGGGATCGCCGTCTGGCTGGCCCGCAACTGGGCGCTGTCGTCGGACAACCCGCTCTTCCCGCTGAACGTCAAGCCGTTCGGCGTGACGATCTTCGACGCCCCGCCCGACGTGATCCGCAACCAGGTCGGCTTCACGATCGCCGACTACCTCGGCGACGCCCACGTCCTCGGCCAGCTCGCGGGCGAGATGGTCGAGGGCCTTGGGGCGATCCCGATCATCTGCGCACTGGCGATCGCGGCGGCCGCCGTGCTCGCGCGCCGCGGCGGCCGCGACCTCGCCGGCCCGGTGCTCGCGCTCTCCGCGGGCGCGATCGCGCTCGCGCTCGTCTACGTCATCACCCCCGCGACCGCGCTGGGCGCCAAGGGCGACCCGTCGCTGGCGAGCTCGAACACGCGCTACGCGGTCCCGGCGCTGCTGCTGGCGGTGCCGGTCGCCGCCTGGACAGCCGGGCGCCTGCCGCGGCTCGCGGCGCTCGCGCTGCAGGCGGCGCTCGCCGTCGCCGCGGTGTTCGGCGCGTACTCCGGCTACGAGGTGGCCGGGCTGCGCGACGTCGTGGTGGCGACCGTCGCGCTGGCCGCGCTGGGCGCGGCGGCCTGGGCGCTGTGGCGCCTGCGCGAGCGGCGGCTGCTGCTCGTGGCGGCGGGCCTCGCGGCCGCGCTCGCCGGCCTCGCCGCCGGCCATCGCGTCGAGCAGCGCATCAACGACGGCCGCTATCTCGGCAGCGACCCGGCGATCGACACCCTGCTGCGGGTCGCCCCGACCGGCAAGCGCATCGGCCTCGCGGCCGACTGGACGGTCGCCGGGCTGACGCCGATCTGGCCCTCGTTCGGGACCCGCTTGGGCAACGACGTCGAGTACGTCGGCCACTTCGCCGACGGCTTCCTCACGCCGTACGCCAGCGAGGCGAGCTTCCGCGACGCGCTGGCCCGCCGGCGCTACGACCTGCTCGTCGTCGGCCGCGGCTTCTTCCCGCCGCAGGCCACGCGCGAGCAGCGCTGGGCGCTGGACGCCGGCTGGCGCACGATCGCGCTCAGCCGCCGCCTGCGGGTCCTCGTTGCGCCCGCTGCTGGATGAGCTGCGCCATCCGCGCCGTCTCGGCGCCGACGTCGGCGTGCTCCTGCACCCAGGCGCGCGCCGCGGCGCCCGCGGCCGCCCGCTCCTGCGGTGCGAGCGCGAGCGCGGCGCGCAGGGCCTGCGCCAGCGCCGTCGCATCGCCCGGCGGCGCGAGGAAGCCCCACGGCGCCATCACGCACTCCGGCAGCCCGACCTCGTCGCTGGCGACGACGAGCAGCTCGGTCGCCATCGCCTCCTTGACGACGACCGGCATCGAGTCGCGGTCGCCGTCGCGCGCCACGACGCAGGGCATCGCGAGCACGTCGGCGTCCTGCATCGCCTCCAGCACGGCGGCGGGCGCGCGGCCGCCCAGCAGCGTCACCGGCGCCCCGGTCTGCGCGATCCGGCGCTGCAGGTCGTCGTGCAGCGGGCCGTCGCCGACGATCAACACCCGCGCGTCGGTCAGCTGCGCGGCGGCGTCGACGAGCACGTCAAAGCCCTTCTTCTCCACGAGCCGGCCGACGGCGAGCACGGTCCGGCCGCCGGGCAGCGGCCGCGCGCGGCGGAACTCGCGCGCGTCGACGCCCATCACGATCTCGTGGATGTCGGCGCGCGGCGCCAGCTCGCGCAGGCGCACGACGTTGTAGTCGCAGCCGCTGAAGACGAGCGTCGCGCGCTCGAGCTTCTCGCGCAGGTTGCGCGGCTGGGCGAAGATGTCGTAGGCGTGCGCGGTGACGCTGTAGGGCAGGCCGGTCAGCCGCGCGAGGCGCAGGGCGTCGAGCGCCGCGCCGGCGGCGAAGTGGGCGTGCAGGTGCTCGTCGCCGCGCTCGATCGCCCGGCGCGCGGGCCCGGCGAGCAGGCGCAGCGGGCGCACCCACTCCGCGCGGCGCCAGCGCGGGCGGCGCGCCAGGTCGGCGGCGCAGGCCGCCGGGCGCCGGGCCGCGAGCCACGCCAGGTCGCGCCAGGGGCTCGCGCCGGGGGCGTCGAGCAGGTCGACCTCGACGTCGGCGGGCGCCTCGGGGTTGGCGTTCGGCGCCCGCCGCGCGGCCTGGACGCGGACCTCGTGCCCCAGCCGCCGCAGGGCCTGAAGCTCGTTGACGACGAACGTCTCCGAGAGCTCGGGCCACTGGTCCAGGACGAACACGATCCGCATCCGCTGATCATCGCGGGGATCGCGCGAGCGGGGCTCCTCGGCCATCGGCGACCCGCGGTAGCCTGCCGAGGGTGGCCGCAACTGCAGTGACACCGTCGGGGGTGCGAGACGGCGATCCCGCCGCGCTCGCGGGTCTCTGCGAGCGCCGCGGCCCCGCCGTGCTCGCCTACTGCCACCACGTGGCCGGCGACGCCGCGGCCGCGGCCGCCGCAGCCGAGGCCTTCGGGGTGTTCCGCGCCGCCGTCGTCGCCGCCGAGGACCCCACGAGCGTCAACCCCGAGGCGCTGCTCGTCAGCGCAACCCGTCACGCCGCCGCCCGCCATGCCGCCGTCGTGGCGATGGGCATCTGCGCCGCGGTGCCGAGGCTGCTGGCCGCCCGCGCGGATCGCAGCATCACGCTCGCGGACCTCGATCGCCTCGAGGAGCACCTGGAGACCTGCTGGACCTGCCGCGCGCCGGTGGCGCGCTTCCAGGCGGCCGAGCGCGCCTATCGCGACCCGCCCGAGCAGTCGGTCCCGCCCGAGGCCGCCGAGCTGATCGTCGCCGCGCTGACGGCCGCCGCGCCGGTGCGCGTGGAGGAGCCCCCGCCGCCGCCCGTGCCGCCGCCCGTCACGGCCGCCGCGATGAACGGCGCCGGGCACCTCGAGGCGGTGCCCGCCGTCGTGGACGTGCCGACGACGGAGTTCCGCTCGATCGGCGACGCCGAGCTCGAGCCCGCACCCGCGCCGGCTCCCGTGCCGGTCGAGGAGCTGCCGTACGAGCCCGAGCCCGCGCCCGCGCTGCCCAAGCGCCCGCGCCGCGCCTCCCGCCCACCGCGTGCGCCGCGCCCGTCGCGGGCCCCGCGCGAGCGCTCCGGCGCCGTCGCGGGCCTGCTCGCCTCCGTCCGCGCGAGCGCGACCCGCCCCACGCCCGAGCCGGGCGCCGCCCGCGCCCGCGGCGGCGGCGGGACGCACCTGCCGCGCCCTCAGCGCAGCGGCTCCGCCCGCGGCGTCGCGCGCCCCACCCGCCACGCGCGGTCGAGCAGCCGCATGCGGCCCGCGGTCGTGCTGCCGATCGCCCTCGTCGCACTGGCGCTGCTGATCGCCCTCTTCGTCTCCGGCGTCTTCGGCGCCGACGACCCGACGCCGACCTCGGGCACCGACGCCCCCGCGGCCGCCGCGCCGCCCGCATCCACGAAGGAGCCCGAGATCGTCGTCGTCCCCGGCGCCGACGACGCCAGCGCGAAAGCCGTCGAGCGGGCCAAGTCGCGCGCCCGCGCCCAGCGCCGCCGCCAGGCCGCCGTCGACGACAGCGGCGCCACCGCGGCCGCGCCGCCGCCACCGCCGCCCGCCGCGGCCACGCCCGCACCAACGAGCAACGCCGGCGCGACGACCGCCAAGCCGAAGGCGAAGCCGACGCCGAGCACGAGCTCCAGCAGCGACTCGAGCACCAGCGGCGCCACCGGGATCGACGCCGACAACGGCGCGACGGGAGCCGAGCAGCTCCCGCCCGCGTCGGACACCTCGACGGTCCCCGAGCTCGCGCCGCCGACCGACCCGGCCGCAACGGTTCCGCCGGGCTAGATTGGAGGCATGGACGAGCCGCTCGAGCGCGAGATCCAGCGCGTCGGGCACGCGCTCTCCGAGTCGTTCCCGTCGCACCGCGGCAACGCGCTGAAGGCGCTCGACGACCGCGCGATGGACCTCGCCGCCGAGGACGCCGAGCTGCGCGCCGCCCTCTTTCGCTTCGTCGACGTCGTCCCCGCCTGCCGCTCGCTCGACGACCTCGCCGCCCACCTGACGAGCTACCTCGAGCAGGTCCACACGCGCCCGCCGTCGCTGCGCGCGGCGATGCGGATGGGCGACACGAAGACCGGCCGCGCCGCCCTCGGCGCCGCCGGCGCCGCCGGCGTGCGTCACATGGCCCACCGCTTCATCGTCGGCTCCGACCCCGCCGCCGCGCTGTCGACCCTCAAGAGCCTCTGGCGCGAGGGCATCGCGGCCTCCGTCGACCTGCTCGGCGAGGCGACCGTCACCGCCGCCGAGGCCGACCGCTACGCCGCCCGCTGCGCCGAGGCGCTCGACGTGCTCGCCGCCGCCTACGAGAAGCTCGACGAGCAGCCGGCGCTCGAGCACGACGCGCTCGGCCCGCTGCCGCGCGCCAACCTCTCGGTGAAGGTCTCGGCGCTGACGCCGCTGCTGCGCCCCGAGGCGCCCGCGCGCGGCCAGCGCGACGCCGCCCCGCGCCTGCGCGAGCTGCTGCGCCACGCCCAGCGCGTCGGCGCGCACCTGCACATCGACATGGAGTCGCTGGACTCGCGCGAGGCCGTGCTCGAGCTCGTCCTGGATCTGCTCGCCGAGCCCGAGTTCGCCGCGGGCCCGAGCGCCGGCGTCGTCCTGCAGGCCTACCTGCGCGACTCGCCGCAGACGCTCGACACGATCCTCGGCTGGGCGCGCGAGCACCCGCGCGCGCACCCGCTCGTCGTCCGGCTCGTCAAGGGCGCCTACTGGGACCACGAGGTCGTCGAGGCGCGCCAGCACGGCTGGTCGGTGCCGGTCTTCGAGCGCAAGGCCGACTGCGACGCGAACTTCGAGCTGCTGACCGCGCGGCTGCTGGAGGCGCGGCCGCTCGTGCGCGTCGCGATCGCATCGCACAACCTGCGCTCGGTCTCCCACGCGATCGCGGCCAACCGCCTCGGCGGCGGCGCCGACGCCGACCTCGAGCTGCAGGTCCTGCGCGGCCTGGGCGACGACCTCGGCCACGCGCTCGCCGCCCAGGGCCTGCGCGTGCGCGCCTACTGCCCGGTCGGCGACCTCGTCGCGGGCATGGCCTACCTCGTCCGCCGCCTCCTCGAGAACACCGCCAACGAGAGCTTCCTCGCCGACCAGGCCCACGGCGTCCCGCTCGAGCAGCTGCTCGCGCCGCCGCAGGCACAGGAGGCGTCGTGAGCCTCGAGCCGTTCGCCAACGAGCCGGTCCTGGAGCTGCGCCGCGCCGCCGAGCGCACGCGCCTGACCACCGCGCTGGAGGCACTCGAGCTGCCCCTCCGCGTGCCGGTCTGGATCGGCGACGAGCAGCGCCACGGCGACGAGCTCGTCTCCACCGACCCGTCCGACCCCGAGCGCGTCGTGGCGCTCGCCGCGCTCGGCACGCCCGCCGAGGCCGGCGCCGCGGTCGACGCCGCGCGCGCCGCCTTCGGAGGCTGGGCCGCGACCCCGGCGGCCGACCGCGCCGCCGCGCTGCTGCGCGCCGCCGCCTGGATGCGCGAGCGCCGCGCCGGCCTGGCGGCGCTCGCCGTCCGCGAGTGCGCCAAGCCCTGGCCGGAGGCCGACGCCGACGTCTGCGAGGCGATCGACTTCCTCGAGTTCTACGCCCGCGGCGCGATCGAGCTGGCGGACGGCTCGCCGCTGCTGCAGGTCCCCGGCGAGCGCAACGAGCTGCACTACGCCCCGCGCGGCGTCTGCGCCGTGATCGCGCCGTGGAACTTCCCGCTCGCGATCCCGATGGGGATGACGGCCGCCGCCCTGGCGACCGGCAACACCGTCGTGCTCAAGCCCGCCGAGCAGGCGCCCGGCTGCGGCCTGCGCGTCGTGCAGGCGCTGCGCGCCGGCGGTGTCCCGGCGGGCGCGATCGCGCTGCTGCCGGGCGAGGGCGACGCCGGCGCCGCGCTCGCGCGCCACCCCGACGTCGCGACGATCGCCTTCACCGGCTCCGGTCCCGTCGGCCTCGAGCTGCTGCGGACCGCCGCCGGCGTCGCGCCGGGCGCGCGCCAGCTCACGCGCGTCGTCGCCGAGATGGGCGGCAAGAACTGCGTGATCGTCGACTCCGACGCCGATCTGGACGAGGCGATCCCGGCGGTCATCGAGTCGGCCTTCGACTACGCGGGCCAGAAGTGCTCGGCGGCCTCGCGCGTGCTCGTCCACGAGGCGATCCACGACGCGTTCGTCGAGCGCCTCAGCGGCGCCGTCGCCGGGCTGCAGCTCGGCCCCGCCGACGACTTCGCGACCGACGTGCCGCCGGTCGTCGAGCGCGAGGCGCAGGAGCGCGTGCGCCGCTACGCCGAGCTGGCGGCGCGCGAGGGAACGATCGCGACGGAGCCGCGGGAGATCCCCGGCGGCGGCTGGTACTGCCCGCCGATCGTCGCCACCGGCCTTCCGCCGGACTCCGCGGTCCTGCACGACGAGATCTTCGGGCCGCTGCTGGCCGTGGAGTCGGTGCGATCGGTGGACGAGGCCTGCGATCGCATCGACGCGCTCCCCGTCGCGCTGACGGGCGGGCTGTTCTCGCGCAACCCGCGCACCGTGCAGCGCGTCGTCGCGCGCTCACCGGTCGGCAACCTCTACGTCAACCGCTCCACGACCGGGGCGATGGTCGGCCGCCAGCCGTTCGGCGGCAACCGCCTGTCGGGGACCGGCACGAAGGCGGGCGGGCACGACTACCTCCTGCAGTTCGTCGAGCCGCGTGTCGTCACCGAGAACACGGTGCGACACGGGCTCGTCGTCTGACCTCGCGCACTACTGCTTGCGAAACGGCCCCTGGATCGCGAACACGTGGCCCGGCGACTGGATGTTCGCGAACAGGATCTGCTTGTTGTTGGAGAACGTCGGGCCGGTGAACTCGCTGTCGCCCGCGAGCTCGTTGCGGGCGAAGAAGTACGTCTCGCCGTCGTCGGTCGCACCGACCAGGTGGCTCTTGCCCTCGCCGTCCTCGGCGAGGATCAGGCCGCCGAAGGGCGAGACCGTGATGTTGTCGGGGCCGTCCGCGTCGTTGTCCTGGTCCGCCGGCGTGTACGCGAACCAGATCTTCAGCTCGATGCGGCCCTCGTGGGGGTCGATGTGCCAGATCTGGCCGTCGTGCTGGGCGGCGCTGCCGTCGCCCGTGCGAGCGAACGACGCGACGAAGTAGGCGCCCTCGTCGCCCCACCACATGCCCTCGAGCTTGCGGCTGCGCGTGATCTGACCGAACTGCCTGCGCGTCGGGACGGTCGCCGCGTCGCGGTCGGGAACCTCGAGCCACGTGACCTTCAGCCGCGTGCCGGGCTCGGTGAAGACCGAGAGGTCGGGCACGAACGCGCCGCGCTTGGTGAACGCCTGCATCGCCTCGAGCGTGCCGGCGTCCGGAGCGAGCGTCTTGAGCTTGCCCTTGCCGAGCGGCAGCGCCTCGGGCGGCGGCGTCCAGCGGTAGAGCAGGCCGTTGGGGCTGCCGGCGTCCTCGGTGAGGTAGATCGTGTGCGTGCGCGGGTCGATCGCGACCGATTCGTGCGCGAAGCGGCCGAGCGCCGCGATCGGCTTGGGGTCGCGGTTGGCGTCCTGGTCGTAGGGGTCGACCTCGAAGACGTAGCCGTGGCGGACGGTGCTGCCGGGAGGCGAGCTCTCGGTCTCCTCGCAGGTCAGCCAGGTGTCCCACGGCGAGCGGCCGCCGGCGCAGTTGTTGTGCGTGCCGGCGAGGCTCACGTACTCGCGGACGCGGTTGCCGTCCTTGTCGACCTCGATGTTCGTCGTCCCGCCGGCGGCGAGCGGGTCGTAGGTGAAGCCCGGGACAGCGGGCACGCCGAAGGACTCGCCGCCGCCGATCTCGTGGTTGTTGACGAGGACGGTGCCGTTGCCGCCCCGGCGGATGAACGCGGCGGTGCCGTCGGGGTCGTCGGGCGTCGGCTGGCCGCTCTCGAGCAGCGTCTCGCCGGACTTCGCGACGAGCTTGTACGAGAAGCCCTCGGGCAGCGAGAGGATGCCGGCCGGGTCGGGGACGAGCGGGCCGTAGCCGACCTCGTGGCCGTGCTTGGCCTGCGCGGTCCCGAACAGGCCGGGGATCGTGCCGCTGAGCACGATGCCGACGCCGGCGGACGCCGAGCGGGTCAGCACGGCGCGGCGCGAGACGCCGCCCTCGGGCGAGGGGTCAGGGGTGCGGTCAGACAGGCTCATGCGTGCTCCAGGTTTCGGGGGAACCGGCGTCGCGGGGAGCTTTCCGCCTGCGCCGCAGCCCTGTGTGACCACGTCGTGAATAAGTCGGATGGCCGACGCCGGCGCGGCGCCATGGGTCTACGGTGACCTTCGTCAGTCCCTCCAACGCCGTTTTTCGAGGAGAGCCACATGAGCGTCATCGTGCGCGTCGTCGTCCCGGGCGACACCGAGCAGTTCCGCACCTGGATCACCAGCGAGATCGACACGGTCGTCGCGCTCTCCCAGGAGGGCAAGGCCGCCGGCGCGATCCACCACCAGTTCGCGATCGGTGACGGCGAGGTGCTGATCATCGACGAGTGGGACAGCGCCGAGTCCTTCGAGACGTTCTTCGCCCGGCCCGAGATCGCCGCCGCGATGGCCGCCGGCGGCGCCCAGGGCCCGCCCGACGTCGCCTTCTACGAGGCGCTGGACACCGCCGACCGCTTCTAGGCGCGCTCCAGCCGCGTCACGCCGCGGCCCTCGTGCCAGGCTGCCGAACCCACAGCTCGCCCTCGGCGAAGATCACCTCGCTGGGCGCCTGCGCCTCGATCTCACCCCAGGACGCCATCGCGACCACAGGCTGCCAGGAAGCGCTCGTGCAGGCGGGTGTCGGAGCCGAGCTCGGGGTGGAACGCGACCGCCAGCATCCGTCCCTGCTGCGCGGCGACCGGGTGGCCGTCGACCGCCGCGAGGATCTCGACGCCGTCGCCGTGCGCGGCGATCCAGGGCGCGCGGATGAAGACGGCGCGCAGCGGCGGCCCGTCGAGCCCGGCGACCTCGAGGTCGGCCTCGAAGGAGCGCACCTGGCGCCCGAACGCGTTGCGCTCGGCGTCGATGTCCATGAGCCCGAGGTGCTCGCGGTCGAGCATGATCAGACCCGCGCAGGTGCCGAAGACGGGCTTGTCGAACGCCCGCAGCGGCTCCGCCAGGCCCTCGCGCTCGATCCCCAGCGTGATCGTCGTCGACTCGCCGCCGGGGATGATCAGCCCATCGAGGCCGTCGAGGTCGGCGGCGACGCGGACCTCGCGCACCTCCGCGCCGAGCCCGCGCAGCATCCGCGCATGCGCCGCGAAGCCCCCCTGCAGCGCGAGGACGCCGACTACCAACCGCGCTGGGCGAGCAGCTGGTCGCCCGCCAGCGTGCTGGACTCGAGCGATTCCATCGCCGTGCCGAGCCCCTCCGACGCCCGCGCGACCCGCGCCGCGTCGGCGTAGTGCGTCGTCGCCTCGACGATCGCGCGCGCCCGCCGCTCGGGGTCGCCGGACTTGAAGATCCCGGAGCCGACGAACAGCCCCTCGGCGCCGAGCTGCATCATCAGCGACGCGTCGGCGGGCGTCGCGATGCCGCCGGCGCAGAAGAGCACGACCGGCAGCCCGCCCTCGCGGGCGACGCCGCGGACGAGGTCCAGCGGCGCCTGCAGCTGCTTGGCAGCGGTCGCCAGCTCGCCGTCGTCGAGCGTGCCCAGGCGGCGGATCTCCGCGCGGATCGCGCGCATGTGGCGCACGGCCTCGACGACGTCGCCGGTGCCGGCCTCGCCCTTGGAGCGGATCATCGCCGCGCCCTCGCCGATGCGCCGCAGCGCCTCGCCGAGGTTCGTCGCGCCGCACACGAACGGGACCGAGAAGGCCCACTTGTCGATGTGGTTGTCCTCGTCGGCGGGCGTCAGGACCTCGGACTCGTCGATGTAGTCGACCTCGAGCGCCTCGAGCACCTGCGCCTCGGCGATGTGGCCGATGCGCGCCTTCGCCATCACCGGGATCGTCACGGCGTCCTGGATCGACTTGATCATCGACGGATCGGACATCCGGGCGACGCCGCCGTCGCGGCGGATGTCGGCCGGGACGCGCTCGAGCGCCATGACCGCGGCGGCGCCGGCGGCCTCGGCGATCCGGGCCTGCTCGGCGTCGACGACGTCCATGATCACGCCGCCCTCGAGCATCTGCGCGAGGCCCGCCTTGACGCGGAATGTGGCTTCGTCTCTCACCCCGGCGATTCTACCGAGGCGTCGGGATTGCACGACCTTGCAGACCTCGCAGCGGTCGGCCCGAACCGTCTTGCGTGGCGCGCCGCGCCCTCCTAGGTTGGGCGTTCCGCCGGCGATCCGATGGAGCACATGCAACCGACGCTACGAAGCCCGCGACAGTCCGCCGTCAGACGGCGCCGGCGCCTTGCGGCGGGCGGCGCCGCCGTGCTCGTGGCGGCGGGCGCCGGGTGGGCGCTCGCGTCGGGCTCGGGCGGCAAGACCGTGCCGGCGGCGCAGCCGGTCGCGCCGAACTCCGGGTCCTACTCCCCCGGCGGCTCGCCGCAGCGCGAGGTCGCCGTGCAGCCCGCGCTCAGAGCGCCGGCCAAGTAGCCCCTACTTGAGCTTGAAGGCCTTGATGCGGTCGGCGTAGCCGTCGACGTCGCGCGCGTAGACGCCGTAGGCGAGCGCCTGGACCATCGCCAGCAGCGCGGTGTGCGAGCGCACGTAGGCCGGGCTGTTGGACGAGTAGTACAGGCGGATCTGCGCGAGCTTGGCGACCTCGGACAGCGTCGCGTCGGTGATCGCGATCGTCCGCGCCTTGCGGTGGCGGGCGAGCTTCATCGCGCGGACGACGAGCGGGTGCGGCCGCCCGGCCGACAGCCCGATGACGAGCGTCTGGTCGTCGATCCGGCTCAGGCGCCCGAGCGCCTCCTGCGACGGGCTGGCGACGATCTCGGCGCGCAGGTCCAGGAGCATCAGCAGGTGGCGCAGGTAGGACGCGAAGAAGGCCATCTGGTCGGTGCCCGCGACGAGCAGGCGCGGCGTCGTGGCGATCGCCTCGACGGCGGCCTCGATGTCGCGGCGCGAGACCTTGCGCGCGGTGTCCTCGACGTTGACGTGGTCGGCCGCGAGCATCGTCTCGAACTCGTTCTGATCCAGCGAGAAGAGCGGGGCCACGGGCACGACGGCGCCGGCGGGCAGCGTCGTGGCGTGGCGCCGGCGGTACTCCTCGCGGGCGGACTGCTGCAGTTCGGGGTAGCCCTCGAAGCCGAGCGCCTGCGAGAAGCGCACGACGGTGCTCGAGGAGGTGTTCGCGCGGCGCGCGAGCTCCTCGGCAGTCTGGAAGGCGACCTCGTCGAGATGGTCGACGATGTACTGCGCGACATCCTTCTGCGAACGCGAGAAGTCGTCGAATCGGGCCTGGATGTATGTGGAGAGCGACTCGGGAGTCGTCGTCGGCGTAGCGGATCGCTTCATAGGCGAGAGCCTGTTTCGACGGGTGGCGCCCCGTTCCTTTCCGGGACGCGCGAGACCGTCGTCGCGCCGCTTAAACGAAGCGCGCCCGGCGGGGGTCACACCGGGCGCTGAGGTCGAGAGCAGGGGAACGGAGCGGCGGGGGATATGGGCCAGAACCGGAGTCTCTCGACGGCTTCTGTGTCTGAGGCTTCCCGGGTCTCAGAGGAACAAACGTCATTCGTCTGCGCGTTCAGGTTCCGCGGGGCGCGTACCTGCGGATCGGCGGGCGCGGGCCCTCGGGCACCGTGAAGAAGGCGCCGCCGTGGGCGCTGAGCGCCAGCGCCTCCCCCTGGCCCTCGACGAAGAGGTCGGCTCGCGGGCTGCACGGGCGCCGGCGCAGTGCCGCCGCGATCGACTCCCCGGAGCGCCGCCGCCAGACGTACGCCTGCCCGTAGGTGCGCAGCACGACGGTCCGTCCGTCGGCGGAGACGTCGCCCGCCGTGACGGCCCCGCCGACCCCGAGCGACAGGCCGCCGCGGCGGCGGAGAACCGTCGTCTCAGACGCCGACGGCCGCGTGGCGGAGTAGACGCCGGACTCGCCGCCGAAGCTCTTGGTCACGATCACGAGCGCGCCCGTCGCGGGGTCGACGAGCAGCGCCTCGGCGTCGTGGGCGCGGTCGGGGTAGCGCAGCGCCAGGCGGGCCGCGGGCGCGGTCGCGGTCACCGGCCCGCCGGTGATGGCGGGCTCGGGCACGCGGTAGACGACGATCTGCGGCTGGCGCGCCTCGTTGTCGCCGATGTCGGCGAGGTAGAGCGCGTCGCCCCCGCCCGGAGCCGGCCCGACCGCGACGTCCTCCCAGTCGAAGGCCTCCGCGCCGGTGACCGCCACGTCGGCGAGCAGCCGCCCGCTCGGGGCGATCGCCAGCACCCGCGGGCGGTCGCCGGAGTCGTTGTGCGTCCACAGCACCCGCGGCTGGGCGTGCGACAGCGCGAGCCCGGACAGCTCGGTCGCCTCGGCGCTCTGCACGCGGCCGGTGACACGGGCGCGCAGCGCGCCGCAGAGCGCGGGCGCCGCGAGGGGGCGCGGCTTCGGCGTCGTCGCCGTGGCGGTCGACGGCTTCGCGCCCGAGCCGCCGGCGTCACCGCAGCCGGCGAGCGCGACGAGCGCCAGGACTAGCCCAGCGCGCGCACTGTCTCGTGGGCGCGCTTGATGCGCCGGTCCTTCTCCTTGTGGTCGTCGGGCAGGCCGGAGATCTCCACGAGCTCGAGCACGTCGATGGCGAGCGAAAGCTGCAGCGCCAGCGCCTGCTCGGCAACGTCGATCATCTGGTCACGCTCGAAGCCGTCGGTCTCGCCGCCCACGAAGCGGCGCAGGTAGTAGCCCATCAGCGCAGCTGCTCCATCACCTGGAAGGCGCGCTGGACGCGAATGTCCGACGGCCCGATGCCGGCGAGCTCGGCCATCTCCAGGATGTCGCGGGCGTGCTGCTCCTGCATCAGGGCAGCGCCCTCCGCGACGGCCTCGATCTCCTCGCGCGTGCGCGTCTCGTAGTTGATGCGCAACATCTTGCGCAGCAGATCGCCCATCCCGTCCCTTTCCTCGATATCGCCTCGCGGCACCCGGGATTATCCCCCTACGCGCCACAATCCGCGCGCGGGGCAGTAGCTCAGTTGGTCAGAGCAGCCGACTCATAATCGGTCAGACGGAGGTTCGAGCCCTCCCTGCCCCAATCTGCGGACTACTTGACGGCCTCCACGGCCCGCGCCAGCTCGCCTACCGAGAAGACGCCCTCGAAGCGCGCGGCGATGCGACCACGGCGGTCGATGACGAACGCCCACGGCTCCGTGGGCAGGCGCCAGCGGGCGACCTGCGGGCGCACGGGCTTGCCGGGGTCGTTGTCCTGGTAGATCTCCTGCTGGATGAAGGTCACGCCGCTGCCGCTCTGGGCGCGGACCTGCTCGGCGATGTCGACGACGGGTCCGCAGGTGCGCGACTGGCACAGCGCGGGCGTCGCGAAGAGCAGGACGACCGGCTTCTTGCCGAGGACGTCGGCGAGGTTCTCCTTCAGCAGGTCCTCGGCGGGCGGGATGCGCGTGGAGAGCTTCGTGAGGTTGCCGCCGACGTCGGCCGCCGTGAGCGTCTTGACCTTGATCGCGCGATCGCCGACGTCGGGCGGGCCGTTGCGCGCGCCGACCGTGAGCGCGGCCGGCGCGTCGGCGACGGCGAGCCGGCCGTCGAGGCGCACGACGCCGATCGGGATGTGCGCTCCGCGCGAGGCGTAGCCGACGATTGCGACGTAGAACGTGTCGCCGCTCTCGAGGTCCGCCGAGGTCTGCTTGCTGCGGTACTGCGTGGCGACGTCGAGTGACTCCTTGCGCGCGACGAACGGCCCGCGCAGCTCCGAGCCGTCGGGCTTGGCCGTGTAGACCGCGACCGACGAGACGTCGAGCTGCTTGTTCGCGCGGTCGACGATCGCGAAGCCGAGGCGGTTGCCGTGGCCGCGCTTCTGCGAGCTGAAGCTCGAGACGTTGAGGATCGCGCCCTTGGGCATGCCCTTCGTGAGCTCGGACACCGTCTTGCCGTGCGCGGACGGGAAATCGGCCGGCTGGGCGGCCATCGGCTGGGGCGGTGCGGGCGCCGTGCCGCCACCGTCCGAGCCACAGGAGCTCAGGACGACGGCAGCCGCCAGCACCGACAGGAGCAGTCGGAGCATCGACCCAACTCTAGGCGGTCCCGTGACAGGATTGCGCCGCACGCAGCGTCGAGCGAAAGAGGGACCACATGGCCGATCGAGCCGCGATCGTGACGGGCGCGTCGAGCGGGATCGGCCTCGCCGTGACCCGCATGCTGGCCGAGTCCGGCCACGCCGTGACGATGGCCGCGCGGCGCCCGGAGAAGCTGGCCGCCGCCTACGAGCAGCTGCGCGGCGAGGGCCTGGAGGTCCAGCAGGTGGCCGCCAACGTCGGCGACGAGGGCGACGTCGTGCGCGTCGTGGCGGCCCATCGCGAGGCCTACGGCCGCCTCGACGTGCTGATGAACAACGCCGGCGTCGGGATCGGCGCCCCGATCGGCGAGCTGAGCACGAAGCGCATGGACATCCAGCTCGCGACGAACCTGCGCGCGATCCCGCTCTTCTACCGCGAGGCGCTGGCGCTGCTGCAGGCCGCCGGCGCCGAGCACCGCAACGCGCTCGTGATCAACACCGCCTCGATCGCCGGCAAGCAGGGCGAGGCCTGGCTGAGCATCTACAGCGCGACGAAGTTCGGCGTCGTCGGCTTCACGCAGTCGATGAACCGCGAGCTCAACGCGCAGGGCATCAAGTCGACGGCGCTGTGCCCGGCGTTCGTCGACACGCCGATGACCGACTTCGTCAAGGGCACCGTGCCGTCCGACGCCATGATCCAGACGTCGGACATCGTCGCCGCCGTGCGGCTGCTGCTCGATCTGTCGCCGGGCTGCGTGATCCCGGAGATCGTCTTCCAGCTGCCCGGTGGCGGGCAGCTGGATGCGGGCGGCGGGCCGGAGGCCTAGCGGGCGTAGACGTCGCCCTCGGCGGCGTCGAAGTCGAACTCCGGCTCGACCTCGGCGTCGAAGTTCTCGGGCAGCACGAGCGTCTCCTCGAAGAGCCAGTCCAGGCCGGTCTCGGTCGCCTCGTCGCTGCGCCGGCGGCGTGCGGACGACTTGTACTCCTCGATCGCTCCGCCGAGGTCGATCGGCGTGCCGGCGAACAGGCGGTCTCGGCGCCTGGCCGACTCGTGCTCGTGGATCGCCTCGCCCATGTCGACGGGCGTGCCGGCGGACAGGCGGTCCCGGCGCCTGCGGCCTTCGACCATCGCGGTGTGCTCGGCGATCGCCGCGCCGAGCGGCGACTCGACCGGCTCCAGGCTCGCCTCGATCTCCAGGCGCAGGATCCCGATCTCGTACGCGGTCGCGTGGCGGCAGATGTCGCGCCCGTAGACGCCGGTGAACTTGTCCCAGGCCTCCGGGAAGGAGACGCAGGTCGTGCGCCCGCCCTCGCGGTGTGCGGCCATCATCGGGCAGACGCCGTCGGCGCCGGTGAACGCGCCCGTGATGACGGTGTTGTTGCCGAGCCCGACGAGCATCGCCTTGCGGGTGCGCTCCGGGAGCACATCGATTGAGCGCCGTAGGTCGGCTACGGCAACTTCGCGAGGCGTTGGCATAGGGTTCTCTCCGTTCGTCGGGACGCGGCCACCGTATGGCAGCCCGTCGTCTGAGACAAATGAACTCCTCTCCCTGAAAGGGATCTTGCAGCACATGAAGCTCGGCGTCCACATCGGCTACTGGGGACTCGGCCTCTCCTCCCAGGATCAGCGCGAGATCGTGCAGGAGGCAGAGCGGCTCGGCTACGAGTCCGTCTGGGCCGCCGAGGCCTACGGATCGGACGCCGCGACCGTGCTCGGCTGGCTCGCCGGGCTGACGAGCACGATCAAGCTCGGCTCGGCGATCTTCCAGATGCCGGCCCGCAGCGCGGCGATGACGGCGATGACCGCGGCGACGATCGACCAGCTCTCCGGCGGGCGGATGCTGCTGGGCATCGGCTCCTCCGGGCCGCAGGTCGCCGAGGGCTGGCACGGCCAGCGCTTCGCCAAGCAGATGCAGCGCACGCGCGAGTACGTCGAGGTCGTGCGCATGGCGCTCGCCCGCGAGCGGCTGGTCTACGAGGGCGACACGCTGACGCTGCCGCTCCCCGACGGCCCCGGCCGCGCGCTGAAGCTCACGATCGGCCCGGTCCAGGAGCAGATCCCGATCTACCTCGCCGCGATCGGCCCGAACAACACGCGCCTGGCCGGCGAGATCGCCGACGGCTGGATCCCGACCCTCTTCTCCCCCGAGCACGTCGCCGAGTTCGTGCCGCTGCTGGAGGAGGGCGCGGCGCGCACCGGGCGCTCGCTCGACGGCTTCGACATCGCGCCGCAGGTCAACGTCTGCATCACCGACGACCTCGAGTCCGCGCGCAACCTCATGCGCCCCTTCATCGCGCTCTACGTCGGCGGGATGGGCTCGCGCGAGAAGAACTTCTACAACGCGCTCGTCCAGCGCTACGGCTTCGAGGACGAGGCCCGCGACGTCCAGGACCTCTACCTCGACGGCAAGCGCGAGGAGGCGATGGCGCGCCTCTCCGACGAGCTGATCGACACCGTCTCGCTGTGCGGCCCGCCCGACCGCGTGCGCGAGCGCCTCGCCGTCTACCGCGACGCCGGGGTCGGCACGCTCGGCATCAGCCCGCTGGCGTTCACGAAGGACGAGCGCCTGGAGCAGCTGCGGCTCGTCGCGGAGCTCGCGGCCTGAGCGACCGGCGGCGGCTGCTGCTCGGCGCCTTCGGCGACCCGGGCCACGCGTTCCCCGTCATCGCGCTCGGCCGCGTGCTCGCCGCCCGCGGACACGACGTGACGCTGCAGACCTGGACGCGCTGGCGCGAGCACGTCGAGGCCGAGGGCATGACGTTCGCCGCCGCGCCGGAGTACCACGTCTTCCCCACCCGCGAGCGTCCGCTGACGCCCTATCAGGCGGTCGAGCGCGCGACCCGCGAGACCGTCGGGCTCGTCCGCGACGTCGCGCCCGACGCGGTCGTCTCGGACATCCTGACGCTGGCCCCGGCGCTGGCGGGCGAGCTGGAGGGCGTGCCGGTCGCGACGCTCGTCCCCCACACCGACCCGCGGATGCCGCCTGCCACGCCGCCGTACTCGGCCGGCGCGCGGATCCCGCGCACGGCCGCCGGCCGGCGCATGTGGAGCCTCGCGGCGCCGCTGCTGCGCCACGGCCTGGCGCTCGGGCGCGACGAGCTCAACGAGACCCGCCGGCGCCTGGGCCTGCCGGCGCTCGATCGCGTCCACGGCGGGATCAGCGAGGCGCTGTGCATGGTCGCGACGTTCCCCCAGCTCGAATATCCGCGCGACTGGCCGCCGAACACGCACGTCGTCGGGCCGCTGCTGTGGGAGCCGCCGGGCGCGGCGGTGGCGCCGCCGCCCGGCGACGCGCCGCTGGTCCTGCTCGCGCCGTCGACGTCTCAGGACGCGGAGGCGCGGCTGCTGCGCGCGGCGCTCGCGGGCCTCGCGGAGATGCCGGTGCGCGTGCTGGCCTCCGTCAACCGCCAGCGCCCGGACCCGCCCTTCGACGTCCCGTCCAACGCCGTCCTCGTCGACTGGCTCTCGTATTCGCGCACGATGCCGGCCTGCGATCTCGTCGTCTGCCACGGCGGCCACGGGACGGTCGCGCGGGCGCTGGCCAGCGGCTGCGCGGTGCTCGTCGTCCCGGCCGCCGGGGACATGAACGAGAACGCCGCGCGCGTGGACTGGGCGGGCGTCGGGGTGCGGCTGCCGCGGCGGCTCGTCGGCGCGCGCGCGATCGGGCTGGCGGTCGGGCGGGCTCTGGCGCGGCCGGCACTGCGCTCGCGTGCGGCGGAGCTCGCTGCGTGGGCGGCCGCCAACGACGGGCCCGAGCGCGCCGCCGACCTCGTCGAGGAGTTCGCCGGCGCCGGCTAGTGGAACCACTAGTTCTTGGTCGGGCTGGAGTGCGCGGTGCGGCGCAGCAGCGTCCCGTTGGCGGTGCGCACCGTGCTGCGCCCCGTGCCGTCCTTGGTCACCGCATAGGCGCGGACGCTGACGCGGCCCGCGCGGTCCAGCAGCCGGCGGTCGGCGCGACGGAGCGGGAACGTCAGCGTCTGCGTGCGGCCCGCCTCGAGCCTGAACGGCCGGCCGCCGAGCCTGCGCTCCTTGCGCAGCGCCTTGATCTTCGAGCGCTTGTTGGGCCGGCTGAAGAGCGTGATCTGCCCGCTGCAGGGGCCGATCGCCGCGGGGCAGGTCATCGTGACGAGGCCGGTGCCGGGCTGGCGCAGGCGCGGGCTGCCGAGCCCGAGGCGGGTGGAGGCCGCCGACGTCGCGGGGTTGGAGGACCCGGCCGCGGGGACGGTCGGCTTGGCCGCGGGCGGGGCCGGCGCGGCCGCCGCGGGCGCCGCCGCCGCCGGGGGCTCGTCGTTGTCGAGGATCGTGCCGGCGCCGGAGGCGTCGCCGAGCGTCGCCGAGCCCGGCGCGGAGAGGCGCAGCTCGAAGCCCTCGGCGGGCTCGTCGGCGGCGTCGTCGAGCAGCCCCACGGCGACCGAGCCCGCCGTGGCGCCGGCCGGGATCGTGAGCGTGCCGGAGCGGGCGGTGTAGTCCTGGCCGGCGATCGCGCTGCCGTTGGCGGTCGCATAGGCGACGGTCACGTCGCGGCCGCTGGGCGCCGACAGGCCGACGGCGAACGTGGCCGTGGCACCCTCGGTGGCGGGCGCGGCGTCGGCCACGCCGATCGCCGGCGCCGCGTCGTCGTCGACGATCGTGCCGACGCCCTCGCCGTCGGCGACCTCGGAGCCGGCGATCGCCAGGCGGAAGGTCTCGTTGGGCTCGTCGAGGCGGTCGCCGGCGATCGTCACCGCGACGAGCTGGACCTGGGTGTCGGGCAGCAGCGTGAACGGGAAGCTGGCCGTGCCGCTCGTCCCGGCGTAGTCCGCGGGCGCGCGGGCGTTGCCGTCCACGGTGGCGAACGCGACCGAGGTCGCGGGCGCGAGCAGCCCCGCGCTGCGGGTGATCGCGAACGTCGCGACCACGCCGCCGTTGCCCTCGCTCACCGACACGTCGCTGACGACGATCGACGCCTGCGCCGCCGCGGGCGCGACCAGCGCCACCCCGCCGACGAGCAGCATGCACAGCACGCGCCGACGATCCCGCCATCCCTGGCCGCCCATGCGCGCAACCTAGCGGGCGCTCAGGACGGCGACAACCCGCGACCGCGGGCTACAGCGGCATCTTGCCGCGACCGCGACGGCCGGCGGAGCCGCTCTTGCCGATCGCCTTCTGCGCCGTCTGAAACGGCTTGGCGAGCCAGTGGCCGAGCTTGCCAGGCGCCTTGCCGGCACCGCGCTGCCCGACGCCGACGGCCTTCTGGCCCCCGCGCTGCGGGTGGCGCGAGAGCCGCGGCGCGACGAACGCGAGGACGAGCAGCAGGACACAGAACGCACCGACGCCGAGGAGGATCATGCGGTCCGGTGTACCCCTGGTGTTGGGACCACAGTCGCCGGCCGTCAGGGGCGCGGGACGCCGAGTTGCTCGCAGATCGCGCGCACCGTGCCAGGCGCGATCTCGCTGTGCCTCGGGACAGTGCTCGCGCGGCCGGTGTGGGACCGCGCCATTTGGAGTGCTTGGCGCCCTCGCCGATGTGGCTGCAGCCGTGAGCGCGCAAATGGCGCTCGAGGTCGCGGAGCCTCACTCGACGATGGTCAGCTTGAGCAGTTCGTCGTCGCCGGAGGAAGGCTGGCCAGCGAGTTGATCATCGGGGGTGAGGACCGTTTGGAGAGCGTCGATGACGTTCTCGCGGGCTTCTGCGCGCGTGCGTCCCTGGCTGATCGCGCCCGGCACCTCGGGGATCGTCGCCAGCACCCAGCCGTCGCCGCCGTCCTCGAAGTGGAGCGTGAGGTTGACGGTCTCTCGATGCAGCGTGGCCATGCTCCGACGATACCCGAGTCGCTGTGTCGCTTGCGACGACCGTCCGTATAGGCGGCTCGGCGCCCGTCGTGCCTCCCGGCACGGTCAACTCGGGGGGTGGGACTCGAACCCACAACCCTTCGGTTAACAGCCGAATGCTCTGCCGATTGAGCTACCCCCGACCGTGCGGAGCAAGGGTACCTCAGCGCGCGCGCTCGCCCTCGTCCATGGCCGTGTCGACCATGTGCTTGAGCTTCACGAGCATCGTCGAGCGGCGGGCGGCGAGCTCGGACACGTCGCCGGCGGCGGCGCTGCGGGCGGCCGCGATCTCGCGGTCCAGGCGTGCGAGGGCGAGCTGGAGGCGCTCGGCCTCGAAGGCCGCCGGCGAGGCGCCGGACGCGCGCGCGGCGCGGACGGACAGCTCGCGCACGAGCGGGGCGATCGGATCGTCATCGGCCAGGCCGTCGGTCGGCGCGGCGAGGTGCTCGCGCAGATGGGCGGCGGCGGCGCGGGTGGCGGGCGCGGTGAGGTCGGCGTCGAGGTCGAGCTCGGCCAGCGCCGGCGCGCCGAGCTTGGGCAGCGCGATGCAGAGCGCGAGGAACGTGCGCTCGGTGCGCTCGCGGCGCCCGAGCGGCGCGGCCGCGACGCGCCGGGCGTCGGGCGGCACGGGCGCGGCGTCGCCGCGGGCCGGGGCGCTGCGGCGCGGCTGCGCCAGCAGCGAGGCCAGCAGCTCCTGCGAGAGGTCCATGCGGTCGCCCACGATCCGCAGCAGCTCGTCGCGCATGACGCTCGGCAGCAGGGGCTTGAAGACGTCGCGCAGCTCGTCGAGCACGCGGTCCTTGCCCTCGGCGTCGCTGAGGTCGCCGGAGTCCAGCGCGCGCAGCACGCGGAAGCGCACGAACGGCACGGACTCCGAGATCCGGCGCTCCATCTCCTCGCCGCCCGCGCGCTGCACGAGGTCGGCGGGGTCCTCTCCCGGCGGCAGCGCGACGACGCGCAGCTCGAGCTTGCGCCCGGCCGCGAGCTGCGGCGGCGCGCAGCATCGCCGTCTGGCCGGCGCTGTCGGCGTCCAGCGCCAGCGCCACGACCGGCGCCAGCCGCGCCAGCTCGCCGACCTGGTCCTCGGTCAGCGCCGTGCCCATGATCGCGACGCTGTTGCGGATGCCGGCCTGGTGCATCGCGATGACGTCGGTGTAGCCCTCGGCGACCACGACGCTGCCGGCCTTCGCCGCCGCCGCCCGGGCGATGTCCGAGCCGAAGAGCTGGCGGCCCTTGTGGAAGAGGTCGCTCTCGGGGCTGTTGACGTACTTCGGCCCGCGCCGCTCGCCGTCGTCGAGCAGCGTGCGCCCCGCGAAGCCGCGCACGCGCCCGCGCGGGTCGGCGAGCGGGAAGATCACCTGCGAGCGGAAGCGGTCGTAGATCTGGCCGCTCTTCTGGGAGCGCTGGGCGAGGCCGGCGTCGTAGAGCTCGCGGTTGCCGAAGCCCGCGCGGCGCGAGGCGTTGAGCACCGTGTCCCAGGCGCTCGGGGCGTAGCCGACGCGAAACTCGCGCAGCGCCCCCTCCTCGAGGCCGCGCTCGGCGAGATACGCCCGCGCCCGCGCCGCCTCGCCGGATTCCCAGAGCTGGCGCACGTAGTACGTCGCGGTGCGCTCCAGCAGCTCCATGAGCCGCTCGTTGCGCTGGCGCTTCTCGGCCGCCTGCGGGTCCTCGTCCTCGAGCTCGAGTGCGACCTTGTAGCGATCGGCGAGCAGCTCCAGCGCGCCCTTGAAGTCGACGCCCTCGGTCTCCATGACGAACGTGAACGCGTCGCCGGAGGCCTGGCAGCCGAAGCAGTAGTAGACCTTCTCGGCCGGGTTGATCCCGAACGACGGCGTCCGCTCGTCGTGGAACGGGCACAGCCCGGTGTAGCGGTTGGCGCCCGCGCGCTTGAGCTCCGTGCGCGCGTTGACGAGGTCGATCATGTCGACCGCGTCGCGCACGCGCTCCTTGGAGTCGTTCGTGTAGAGGGCCACGTCCGCGACTCAGAGCGCGAACTGCGCCGGCACGCTGAGCGCCTCGAACGCGCGAACGGCGTAGCGGTCGGTCATGCCGGCGAGGTAGTCGGTGACGCGCTGGGCGTGGTCGGCGCCGGGGGCGCCGCCGCCGTCGGGGACGAGCGCGGGATCGGAGGCGTAGTGCTCGAAGAGCGTGCGGATGACGCGCTCGATGCGCGAGTGCTCCTGGCGCGCCGCCACGCCGAGGTAGACGCGGTCGAACATGAACGCCCGCAGCGCGGTCATCGCGGCGCCGGCCGCGGCGCCCTGGACGATGTCGCCCGCGAGCTCGGAGGTCTCGACGAGGTCGTGGACGAGCGCGTCGATGCGCGCCGAGCCGGTCGTGCCGAGCACCGCGATCGCCTCGGCCGGCAGCGCGGCCTCGTCGAGCACGCCGGCGCGCAGGGCGTCGTCGATGTCGTGGTTGATGTAGGCGACGCGGTCGACGATCCGCACGATCCTGCCCTCGAGCGTCGCCGGCATCGGCGCGCGCCCGGAGTGGCAGACGATCCCGTTGCGCACGTCCTCGCTGAGGTTCAGGCCGGCACCGCCGCGCTCGAGCACGTCGACGATCCGCAGCGAGTGCTCGTAGTGGCGAAAGCCGCGGCCGAAGCGCTCGGCCAGGCAGGCGTCCAGGGCGGCCTCGCCGATGTGGCCGAAGGGCGAGTGGCCGAGGTCGTGGCCGAGGCCGATCGCCTCGGTGAGATCCTCGTTGAGCCCGAGCGCGCGGGCGACCGTGCGGGCGATCTGCGTCACCTCGAGGGTGTGGGTCATGCGCGTGCGGTAGTGGTCGCCCTCGGGCGCGACGAAGACCTGCGTCTTGTGCTTCAGGCGCCGGAACGCCTTGCAGTGGACGATCCGGTCGCGGTCGCGCTGCAGCGGCGTGCGCAGCCCGCAGTCGGGCTCGTCGGTCGCCCGCCGGGCCGGGTAGGAGCGCGCCGCCAGCGGCGAGAAGTGCTCCTCCTCCCACGCGCGCCGGCGCGCGGCGAAGCGCTCCACGACGTGTCCCGGGGCGGCGGCGGCATCCATGGGTCCGATTGTCTCACTCGCGGGGTACGCTCCCGGCGTGCTCGCCCTGACGGTCACCGCCGAGCCCCCGCACGTCGCGCTCGCAGAGGCCCCCGACCCCGAGCCGCTGCCCTTCCAGGCGCTCGTCGAGGTCAGGGCGTTCTCGCTGAACCGCGGCGAGACGCGCCAGCTCCCCGACCGCGAGCCGGGGACGGTGCCCGGCTGGGACGTCGCCGGCGTCGTGGCGCAGCCGGCGGCCGACGGCAGCGGCCCGGCGCAGGGCGCGCGCGTGGTCGGCATCGTGAGCACCGGCGCCTGGGCGCAGCGGGTCGCCGTCGCCACGCAGAACCTCGCCGAGCTGCCCGCAGGCGTGACGTTCGCACAGGCCGCCACGCTGCCGGTCGCCGGCATCACCGCGCTGCGCGCGCTGGAGATCTGCGGCTTCGTGCTCGGCAAGCGCGTGCTCGTCACGGGCGCCAGCGGCGGCGTCGGGCGCTTCGCCGTCCAGCTCGCGTCGCGCGCCGGGGCCAAGGTGACGGCGGTCGCGCGCAACGAGGAGCGAGCGCGCGGGCTGGCGGAGCTCGGCGCGGCGGAGGTCGTCTTCGACGTCGAGGACGCCGGCGAGCACGACGCGATCCTCGAGGGCGTCGGCGGCGCCAGCCTCGGCAGCGCGATCGGCAAGGTCGCCGGCCGCGGCACGATCGTCTCCTACGCCTCCAGCGACCCCGAGCCCGCGAGCTTCCCGGCGCGGGCGCTGTTCGGTCGCGCGCCGGGCGCGGTCCTGCGCGGGCTGTTCGTCTTCGAGGAGATCGAGCGCACGGGCACCGGCGGCAGCGACCTCGCGCGGCTGGCCGCGCTCGTCGACGCGGGCGAGCTGGAGACGCCGATCGACCTCGAGGCGTCGTGGCGCGACCCCGGCCCGGCGCTCGCGGCGCTGCTCGATCGCCGCATCGCGGGCAAGGCCGTCCTGCACGTCGACTGAAACCAGCCGTTTGCTCTGGCGGCCGGGCGGACACAATCGCCGACACGATGTCCACCACGCCCCCGCCCGAGCCTCCGACACGCCGCCTGGATCCGACCCCTCCCCCGGTCTACGAGCGCGTCGTCGAGCCCGGCGTCCCCGTCGCGCCGGCCGATCCGAACCTCCTCTTCGTCCGCCTCGAGGACTCGATCGCGTCGCTGCGCACCGGGCTCGTCTTCGTGGGCGTCCTCGCCGTGCTCGCGCTGGGCCTGGCGATCTACGCGCTCACCCAGGACGACGGCAGCCCGGCGCGCTCGAGCAGCGGCGGCGTCAGCAGCCAGCGCGTCTCCCAGCTCGACGACCGCATCGACCGGCTCAGCCGCCAGGTCCAGCAGGCGCGCGCCGACGCCCGTGCCGCCCGCGATGTGGGGACGCGCGTCGACGACCTCGCCCGGACCGTCGGCCAGCTGCGCAGCCAGGCCACCGACGGCGGCGGCGCGGACGCCACCCAGGCGATCACCGACCTCGACACGCGCCTGGACAAGCTCGAGCAGCAGGTCCAGGCCCTCGGCCAGGGCCAGACGACGCCCTAGCCTCGGCGCGCCACTGCGCCGCCTCCGCGTGCGCAGCGAGCGCAATCGCGCGCCGCCGTCGACCTGCGGTCGCGCGCCGATCTAGGCTCGCCCGCCAGAGGCCGATCCGCGGACGAGGGAGCAGCGCCATGCACGCCACCGGAGGGGACGTCGCCAACGCGGCGCGCGTCGAGCGCGACGACATCGTCCACCGCAAGAACGCGGGCCTGCTGTCCGACGACGAGGTCGCGGGACTGCGCTCGGCGTGGGAGCAGATCAAGCAGATATCGGTGTCCGCCCGCGGCGACGACCGCGGCTTCTTCGAGCACGCCGGGCTGCACGGCGTGCCCTACTGGCAGTGCCCGCATCACACGCCCCAGCGGCTCTTCCTCCCGTGGCACCGCGCCTACCTCTACCGCCTCGAGCAGGCGCTGCGCGACCGCGTCGAGAGCGTGACGCTGCCGTGGTGGGACTGGACGACGACGCGCGCGATCCCGCCCGCGTTCGCCGAGCCCGAGGCCGGCGGCGGGGCCAACACGCTCTTCGGCTCCGACACGCTCGTCACCCCGGCCGACGTGCGCGACGGCGCCGAGATCGCCGGCGCGACGTCGCGCGAGACCGGCGACCCGAGCAGGCTGCCCGGCCCCCAGGACCTCACCGACGTGCTCGCCCAGCCGAGCTTCGCCGTGTTCTCGGACGCCTGCGAGGACCTGCACGACGGCGTCCACGTGTGGGTCGGCGGCACGATGAGCAACATCAGCTTCGCCGCCTTCGACCCCGTCTTCTGGGCGCACCACTGCATGATCGACCGCCTCTGGTGGCTGTGGCAGCAGGACGGCCGGATGAACGCGGTGCCGTTCGCCGGCTGGGAGGACCAGGTCCTCGAGCCGTTCAACATGACCGTCCGCGACGTCCTGAACGCCAACGCGCTGGGGTTCGACTACGCCGACGCCGAGACGCTCTTCGTGCCGAAGCCCGGCGCCGGGACGCCCGGCGAGGTCATCGTCACCGAGGCCGTGCCGGCCGCGACCGCCGTCCCCGCCGCGGACTTTCGCAGCGCGGACTTCGAGGTCGGCGGGATCAGGCACACCGGCAGCTCGTGGGAGGGCCGCGTCTTCGTCAACAACCCGGACGCGACGGCGGAGACGGGCAGGGACGCCGCCGCGGGCTTCGCGGGCTCCTTCACGGTGCTCGGGCACGGCGGCTGCTTCGGGGCCGAGGGCCACTGCGACGCGCCGAAGGAGCGCCGCCGCTTCGACAACCGGCTGCTGGCGCGCGCGATCAGGATGAAGAAGCGCGTCGACGTCAGCGAGCCGCTGCGCAGCGCCGCGCGAGCGGGCGGCGAGATCCAGTTCACGATCGTGGCGGTGCCCGCCGGCGGCCCGGCGGCGAGCGGCGAGCCCGAGGGCATCCTCGACGTCAAGCGGCTGTCGGTGGTGCTCTACCGCTAGCGGACCCGTCCGCTAGCGCGGCAGGGCGATCGGCGGGGGCAGGATGATCCTGCCCTCGCACTGCACCTGGCGGTCGAAGCGGTCGAACGTGAGCCTGTCGGAGCCGGCGCCGCAGTTGATCTTGTCCTTCACCCCACCCGCCGTGCGGATGACGTCGCGCCCGAACCCGCCGAACAGGCGGTCGTGGCCGGCGCCGCCGAGGTTCTGCTCGTCGAGCAGGTCGTCGCCGGTGCCGCCGTCGACGCGGTCGGGGCCGTCGCCACCGGCCATCGTGTCCTTGCCGCTGCCACCGCGCAGGTCGTCGTTGCCGCCCTGGCCGAGCAGGAGGTCGTCGCCGCCGGAGCCACGGACGCGGTCGGGCCCGCCGCCGGCGCAGATCGTGTCGTCGCCGCCGGCGCCGTCGATCGTCTCACCGGCGTCGGTGCCGAGGATCACGTCGGGGCCGGAGGTGCCGCGGGTGGTCGTGCCGGCGCGCCGCACCACGATCGTCACGAGCTTGCCCGCGCAGGCGGGCCCCTCCGGCACGGGCCCCGGCGGCGGCGGCACGGCGGCGGGCGGCGGCGTGATCGCGGCCGCCGGCGGCGGCGGCGGCGGGACGACCTGCACCGCGGGCGGGCTGACCACGACGGTCTCGCCGGGTGCGTTGCAGGGGCTGTCGACCGCCGGCTGGATGCCGTCGTTGCTGTACGTCGCGCGCCAGCGGTAGGTCCCGGCAGCGGTGGGGACGAAGGCGTCCGACGCGACGGGCCCGTTGCTCTCGGGGAACGGCACGGTCGAGACGAACACCGGCTCGCCCTGGCAGGCCGCGTCATCGGGCCCGTAGAGCGCGAACGTCATGGTCGCGCCGGGCTGCGGCGCGACGGGACCGCCGACGACCGCCGTATCCGACAGCTGGCCGGCGCCGAGCACGATGCCCGGCGAGGCGGTCGTGGTCACGTCGAGCACGGTCAGCGTCGCGGTGTTGCTCGGGACGCCGGGGCCCGTCTCCGTCGAGGTCGGGGCGTCGGTCGTGACGTCGAAGAGGCCGACGTCCGGCGCGACGACCTCGAGCAGGACGTCGCAGTTGTCGCCGGTCCCCGCCTGTGCCAGCGTCGCTCCCGACAGGCTGATCTCCGAGCCGCCGGGCGCCGCCGTCGCCGTGCCGTCACAGCTCGTGAAGAGCAGGTTCGGGGTCGCCACGACGAGACCCGGCGGCAGCGTCACCGTGACGCCGACGCCGGTGATCGCGACGTTGTCGGGGTTGGTCAGGTGGATGCCGAACCCGACTGCACTGCCCGCGGCCGCGATCTCCTGGGTGAAGAATGCGCTCGCGACCGGGGCCGCGCTCGCCGCCGCGGGCGCGAGCGCCGACAGCAGCACGCCGGCGGCCACGCCGAGCGCGATCCGGCCCGCGCGCCTCATGTGCGGGTCCTGCGCTCGCAGCCGGTCTGGCGGTCGCTGCGATCCAGGAGCACGCTGTCGCGGCCGCTGCCGCAGTCGACGCGGTCGGCGGCCCCGCCGGCGGTGCGGACGCGGTCGTTGCCGCGGCCGCCGAGCAGCGTGTCCTTGCCCTTGCCGCCGAGCTTCTGGTCGTCCAGCAGGTCGTCGCCGTCCTCGCCGCTGACGCGGTCGGCGCCGTCGCCGCCGGCGGCGCGATCCTTGCCGCGGCCGCCGTGGACGTCGTCGTTGCCGGCGCCGCCGAGCACGAGGTCGTCGCCGGCGTCGCCGAAGACGCGGTCGTTGCCGGCGTCGCCGCGCAGCCGGTCGTCGCCGCTCTCGCCGAAGATGACGTCCTGGCCGGCGCCGCCGTTGACCTTGTCGGCGCCGTTGCCGGCACAGATCGTGTCGTTGCCGCCGCCGCCGTCGATCGACTCGGCCGCGTCGCCGCCGACGATCACGTCGGCGCCCGCGGTGCCGTCGATCTGGGCCTGGCCCGTCGCGACGATCGTGGCGCTCTTGCCGTTGCACGTCGGAGGCTCGGGCACGACCGGCGGGGGCGGCGGCGGCGGTGGCGTCTCGACGACGGCCGGTGGCGGGGGCGGCGGCGGCGGTGGTGGCGGCGGGGGCGGCGGTGGCGGCGCAGGCGGCCCGACCGTGACGGTCTCGTTCGGCGCGTTGCAGAGGGCGCCCGTGGAGGTGTAGTTCCCGTCGCCGCTGTAGCTGACGACCTGCCAGCGGTACAGGCCGGTCGTCGCCGGAGCGAAGGCGGCGGACGTCGCCGTTGCGGCCGCGCCGCTCGGGGTCAGGGCCTTGGCATCCGTGAACAGCGCGCCTGCGACGCAGGTCTCGTCGCCGGGCGCGTAGAGGTTGAACGTCACCGTGCCGGTCGGGGCCACGCCGGCGACCCCGGTCACGGTCGCCTGATCGGACAGCTGGCCCGATCCGAGCGCGACATCCGGCGACGCCTGCGACGAGATGACCGGCGTCGCCTTGGAGACGGTCTGCGCAGCGCTGCAGGCGCTCGTCCTGATCGCGTTGTTGGCGTCGCCGTTGAACCTCGCGCGCCAGCGGTAGGTCCCCGCGGCGAGCGGCGTGAATCCGGGCGGGGCCGCCTGCCCCACCGGGATCTCCAGCGTGGTGCCGTTGAGGAAGCCGGTCTCGACGGTGGAGAAGATCGGCGTGCCCGTGCAATCGACGGCGGCCGGGCCGAACGCCTCGAAGGTCGCGTTGGTACCCGCAACCCCGTCGACGAGCCCGGTCACCGTCGCGGTGGTCGTCAGGTCCTCGCCGAGCGTGATGCTGCCGGTCGGGAGCAGGTTGACCGTCGGCACGGTCGTGCTCTCCCCCGCCTCACCGCAGAGGCCCGCGTCGGTCAGGTTGTTCGTGTCGCCGTCGAAGGTCGCGATCCACTTGTAGGTGCCGGGGACGGTCGGCGTGAACGGCGGCGAGACCGCGGTGCCGGTGCTCGGCGCGCCGATGACCGGCACCAGGGTTACCGTCGGGTCTGCCAACAGCAGCGGCGTGGCGCACAAGGTGTCGGCGGGCGCGAAGACGCGGAACGTCACGGTGCCCTCGCCGGTCGGGTTGACGAGCCCGGTCACGGTCGCGACGTCCGACAGCCGGCCGTCGCCGAGCGCCACGCCCGACGCGACCGTGGAGATCGACGGCTGCGCCTGCAGGACCGTGTGCGCCTCGCCCGCGTCGTTGCACATGCCCGCCTGCAGCGCGTTGTTGGGATCCCCGCTGTAGGTCGCGATCCAGCGGTAGACGCCGGCCGTCGTCGACGTGAACGGCGCCGACGTCGCCGCGCCGGCCCCTGCGACCGTTGGCACGAGATCGACGGTGCTGGTGGAGATCGGCGTGCCGGCGCACGTCGCGTTGTCGGGGCCGTACAGGTCGAACGTGACGGTGCCGCCCGGGGTGACGTTCACGTCGAGCCCGTCCACCTCCGCGCTGTCGGAGAGCTCCGCCCCGAGCGCGGCCGTCCCGGCCGGAGCCGCTGTCGTCACGACCGCCCCCTGCGCAGCCGGGGCGATCACAAGCCATGCGATCCCCACCGTCAGCACTGCGAGAAGGCGTTTCACGAGCCGACCGTACATCCGCCCGCGGCGCACCGCAATTGCGACCCGTGCGCTACCAGCCGCTGTTGTCCCCCTTGCGGATCGCGGCCTGCGCGGCGGCGACCCGCGCGACCGGCACGCGGAACGGCGAGCAGGACACGTAGTTCAGCCCCGAGTTGTGGAAGAAGTCGATCGAGTCCGGGTCGCCGCCGTGCTCGCCGCAGACGCCGAGCTTGAGTTCGAGCTTTGTCTTGCGCCCGAGCCACGCGCCCATCCGCACGAGCTGCCCGACGCCGGGAGTGTCGAGCGTCTCGAACGGCGAGCGGTCGAAGATCTTGCTCTCGATGTAGGGCGCGAGGATCTTGCCCTCGATGTCGTCGCGGCTGAAGCCGAGCGCGGTCTGCGTGAGGTCGTTGGTGCCGAACGAGAAGAAGTCGGCGTGCGTGGCGATCGTGTCGGCGAGGAAGCACGCCCGCGGCAGCTCGATCATCGTCCCGACGAGGTAGTTCTCGCGTGAGACGCCCTCCTCGCGGGCGACGCGGAAGATGAGCTCCTCGATGATCTCCAGCTCGCGCTCGTAGTCGATCAGCGGCACCATCACCTCGAGCGCCGGCGGGTGGCCGAGGCGCTTGGTGACCGCGCACTGCGCGCGCATGATCGCCCGGACCTGCATCTCGTAGATCTCCGGATGCAGGATCGCCAGGCGGCAGCCGCGCGTGCCGAGCATCGGGTTGACCTCGCGCAGCGCGTGCGCCCGCGGGTCGTCCTCGTCGGGCGGCAGGAACTCGTGCAGCGGCGGGTCGAGCAGCCGGATCGTGACCGGCAGCCCGTCCATCGCCTCCAGGATGTCCTCGAAGTCCTGCTGCTGCAGCGGCAGCAGCTCGTCGAGCGCGGCGCGGCGCTCCTCGACGGTGTCCGAGAGGATCATCTCGCGCATCTTCGGCTGGCGGTCGGCGGCCATGAACATGTGCTCGGTGCGGCACAGGCCGATGCCCTCGGCGCCGAACGAGCGCGCCTTGGTGGCGTCCTCGGGCGTGTCGGCGTTGGCGCGGATGCCGAGGACGCGGAACTCGTCGCACCAGATCAGCACGCGCTCGAAGAACTCGTCCATCTGCGGCTCGACGAGCGGCACGTCGTCGACCGTGACCTGGCCGGTCGTGCCGTCGATCGCGATGGCGTCGCCCGCGCACAAAAGCGTCTCCCCGACGCGCAGCTCCTGCTTGTCGAGGTCGATGTCCAGCGCGCTTGCGCCGGTGACGGCGGGGCGGCCCATGCCGCGCGCGACGAGCGCCGCGTGGCTGGCCTTGCCGCCCTCGGCCGTGAGGATCCCCTTGGCGGCGTGGAAGCCGGCGACGTCCTCGGCCTCGGTGAACGGGCGCACGAGGATCACGTCGCGGCCGTCGGCGGCGGCCTGGACGGCGTCGGGCGCGCTGAAGACGATCTCGCCCTTGGCCGCGCCCGGCGACGCGGCGACGCCCCTGGCGAGCACGGCGTAGTCGACGGTCGGGTCGAAGGTCGGGTGCAGGAGCGCGTCGAGCTTCTCGGTGTCGATCGTCGCGATCGCCTCGGCCTTGGACAGCAGGCCCTCGTCGACGACGTCGCAGGCGAAGCGCACCGCGGCCTGCGCGGGCCGCTTGGCGTTGCGCGTCTGCAGCATGTACAGACGCCCCTCCTCGATCGTGAACTCCGTGTCCTGCATGTCCTTGTAGTGCGCCTCGAGCGTGCGCAGGATCTCCATGAGCGTCGCGTGCGCCTCGGGCATGACGTCGCGCAGGTCGGCGATGTCCTGCGTGTTGCGCACGCCGGAGACGACGTCCTCGCCCTGGGCGTTGACGAGGAAGTCGCCCGAGGGCTCGGGCGAGCCGTCGACCTCGTCGCGGCTGAAGGCGACGCCGGAGCCCGACGTGTCGCCCTTGTTGCCGAACACCATCTGCTGGACGTTGACCGCCGTGCCCCAGTCGTCCGGGATGCGGTTGATCCGCCGGTAGGCGACCGCGCGGTCGCCGGTCCAGGAGTCGAACACGGCGTTGATCGCCTGCGTGAGCTGGTCGCGCGGCTCCTGCGGGAACTCCTCGTCGGTCTCGTCGCGGAAGATGTCGCGGAAGGACGCCGTCAGCTGCTTGAGCGCGTCGACGTCGAGCTCGGTGTCGAGCGTGACGTCGTTGCGCTTCTTGGCCTCCTTGATCGCCTGCTCGAAGCGCTCACCGGGGATGCCGCGCACGACGTTGCCGAACATCTGCACGAAGCGGCGATAGGAGTCCCACGCGAAGCGCTCGTTGCCGGTCTTGTCGGCCAGGCCCTTGACGGACTCGTCGTTGAGGCCGAGGTTGAGGACCGTGTCGAGCATGCCGGGCATCGACTCGCGCGCTCCCGAGCGCACGGAGACCAGCAGCGGGTCGTCGGGGTCGCCGAGCGTCTTGGCGGCGGTCGACTCGAGGCGTGCGAGGGCGTCGTCGACCTGTTCGTCGAGGCCCTCGGGAAGCGCGCGGTCGGCGTCCATGTAGGACACGCAGGCCTCGGTGGTGATCGTGAACCCGGCGGGGACCCGATCGGCCCCCAGGATCCGCGTCATCTCGGCGACGTTGGCGCCCTTGCCGCCGAGGAGATTGCGCATCTCCTTCGAGCCCTCGGCGAAGTCGTACACCCACTTCGTACCTACCGCAGCGTCTCCCATGACGGGCGATCCTATAGCGGAAACGCACCTCGCAGTCGGATATGCGCGTGGTGCTCCACGGTCTCGGAGATCGCTCGGTCCGCCTCGCGCAGAGCGCGCTCGCCGGCGGCGGGTGCGTCGGCCAGCGGCGAGCCCAGCGCGCCGGTCATGAACGCGTGCGCCTCCTCCCCCATCGCGAAGCCCGACGCCTCGCAGGCGCTGCAGACGACGCCGCCGGCGGCGCCCGAGAACGCGACGAGGTGCTCGGCCTCGCCGCAGGAGGCGCACGCGGCGAGCTGCGGCGCGAGGCCGGCGGCGAGCAGGAGCTTGAGCCGGAACGCGAGCTGGTTTGCGAGCGTGGCGTCCTGAGGACGCCGATCGAGCAGCGCCAGCTCGTTGCACAGGAGCGCGAAGACGCCAGGATGCGGCTCGGCGGTCTCGAACAGGCGGCCGACGGCGTCGCAGGCGCGGGCCGCGCCGTCGAGCGCGGCGGCGTCCTCGCGCAGGCGCGGATGGCCGCTGATCGTGTCCGCGCTCGTGACCGTGAGCAGGTCGCTGCGACCCTGATACAGCACCATATGCAGGCGAAAGAAGGGCTCCATGCGCCCGCCGAAGCGGCTCTTGGTCTTGCGCACCCCCTTGGCGATCGCGCTCACCCGGCCGCGCGTCGGGGTGTACAGGTGCAGGATGCGATCGGCCTCGCCGTAGCGCATCGACCGCAGCACGACGGCCTCGGTCTTCAGCGACCCGGCCACTAGACTTTTTCGATCATGAGAACAGTCACTGTGTACACCAAAGAAGGCTGCAAGTTCAGCGCTCAGCTGATCGAGCTTCTCGAGGAGAAGGAGATCCCCTACGAGGAGACGGTCGTGACGCTGGACTCTCCGCAGCATCACGAGCTCGGCGAGAAGACCGGCTCGATGAAGCTGCCACAGGCGTTCATCGGCGTCATCCCGCTCGGCAGCGCGGCCGAGGTCCAGGCGGCGTCGCTCAACGGGATGCTGGACACGCTCGTGGAGGACTGATGCGCTCGGTCACCGTCTACACGAGCGAGACCTGCACGCTCTGCCACTCCGTCGAGAACCTGCTCAACGTGCGCGACATCCCCTACGAGAAGGTCATCGTGATGGAGGAGTCCGAGGAGCACCAGGCCCTGACCGAGCGCAGCGGCATGACGTCGCTGCCGCAGGTCTACATCGGCAGCCTGCTCGTGGGCGGCTACCAGGAGACGCTGGCGGCCGATCAGGCGGGGATGCTCGCCGACCTGCTGGTCGACTGAGGAGCGCCCGCAGCGGGCACTATCGTTTGTGAAGTCATGAGCCCCGTCACCGTCTACACCACCGAGCGATGCTCGTTCTGCGTGCGCGTGAAGATGCTGCTCAAGTCGCGCGAGATCGACTTCGAGGAGATCAACCTCGCCGGTGATCCGGAGGGCTTCGTCGACCTCGCCCAGAAGACGGGCATGATGACCCTCCCCCAGGTGATGGTCGGCGGGATCCTCGTCGGCGGCTACCAGGAGACGGCGGCCGCCGCCCAGTCCGGCATGCTCGCCGACCTGCTCGCCGCCTAGCGCGAGTCCTCCCGCAGCGAGCGGCGCAGCTCCTCGCGCCCGACCTTGCCGATCGCGTTGCGCGGCAGCGCCTCGATGAAGATCACGTCCTGCGGGTGCTTGTACTCGGCGAGCTCGCCGTCGAACAGGCCCTTGACGTCGGCGGCGCTCATCGCGCCGGCCTGCTCGAGCACGACGAACGCGACCGGCACCTCGCCGTGCTCGTCGTCCGGGCGCCCGACGACCGCGGCCTCCGCGATCTGCGGGCAGCTCGCCAGCACCGCCTCGACGTCGGCGGGGAACACGTTGCAGCTGCCGACGATGATGACCTCCTTGATGCGCCCGGCGATCCGCAGCACGCCCTCGTCGTCGATGCAGCCGATGTCGCCTGTGCGCAGCCAGCGATCGTCGTGAAACGCCGCGCTCGTCGCCTCCTCGTTGCGCCAGTACTCGGGCATGACGGTCGGGCCCTGCACGAGCACCTCGCCCTCCTCGGCCGCCTGTACCGGTGTGCCGTCGCCGGCGGCGATCCGCACGCGGCAGTGCGCGACGGGCCTGCCCGCGGTCGCGCGCAGCCGGTGGGCGTCCTGCATCGGGACGAGCGTCACGACCGGCATCGCCTCGGTGAGCCCGTAGTCCTGCAGGACGCACACGCCGCGCTCGAACCACGGCGCGACAGCCTCCTCGCGCACGGTCGTCGAGCCGGTGATCACGCAGCGCAGACTGGACAGATCGGTCGCCTCCCAGCGCGCGTGTGAGACCAGCGCGCCGGTCATCGCGGGCGTCGCGATCGAGAGCGTGATCGCGCGGCGCTCGATCGCCTCCAGCGTCGCGCCGGGATCGAACTCGCGCAGGATCGTCACGGTCGCGCCGGCGGCCAGCGCGGGCGTCGTGAGGATGTTCATCGGCCCGGTGTTGAACAGCGGGCCGTTGGCCAGGACCTCGTCCGCGGCGCCGATGCCGATCGCGTCGGCGACGTTCAGCGCGTTGAAGTGCAGCATCTCGTGGGTGATGACGGCGCCCTTGGTGGGCCCCGTCGTGCCCGAGGTGTTGATGATCAGCAGCGGTGTCTGCAGCCGGCGATCGGGGTCGCAGTGCAGCTGCGGCGCGCCGTCGACGAGCTCCTGCAGGCCGTCGTCGCCGAATGCGATCACCCTCAGCCCGAGGCCCTCGCCCGCCTCGTTCGCCGTCTGCGCGTACTCGGCCTCGGCGATCAGCAGCACGGGCTCGGTGTTCTCGAGCACGACCTGAAGCTCGGGGGCGGGCATGCGCGCGCTCAGCGGGACGAGGATCGCCCCGGCGCGCGCGCACGCGAACAGCAGGTCGAGCAGCTCGGGCGCGTTGTGCCCGAGGTAGGCGACGCGGTCGCCCTCGCCGATCGACTCGCGGACGGCGAGCGCGCCCGCGAGTCGCGCCACGCGCTGCTCCATGGCGGCGTAGCTGATCTCCCGGTCCTCGAAGCGGATCGCGACCTTCTCCGGGCTGCGCCTCGCCCACGCCGCGATCCAGCTCGAGATCTCCGCCTCCGCGGGTGGCACGACGCCAACCTACGCGGCGCGGCGGACGCGCGGGCGCTTCTGGCAGTGCTCGCAGGCGTACGTGCCGCGGCCGGCGGCGACGAACTTCACGAGCAGCCCGCCGCAGACCTCGCAGGCCTCGCCCGCGCGGCCGTGGACGAGGAACTCGTTCTGGAACGCGCCCTTGACGCCGTCGGGGTGGCGGAAGTCGTCGATCGACGCGCCGCCGGCGTCCAGGCCCGCGTTCAGCGACGCGACGACCGCCTCGTGCAGCGCCGCGACCTGACGGCGGTTCAGCGCGCCGGCCGGGCGCAGCGGGTGGATCGCCGCGCGGAAGAGCGCCTCGTTGGCGTAGATGTTGCCCACGCCGGCCACGCGCCGCTGGTCGAGCAGCAGCGCCTTGATCGGGGCGCGCCGCTTGCGCGTGACGCGGTAGAGGTGCTCGGCGGTGAAGTCCTCGCTCAGCGGCTCGACCCCGAGCCGGGCGTCGAGGAACTCGTCCAGCGCCGGCTGTCCGAGCACGAGCTCGCCGGTGCCGAAGCGGCGCGGGTCGCAGAAGCTCAGGACGTGGCCGTCGTCGAGCGTGAGACGCACGCGGACGTAGGGCGTTGCGGGGGGCGCGTCGTAGAGGATCGTCCCCGTCATGCGCAGGTGCATGAGCAGGAAGACCTCGTCGGCCGCCTCCCAGATGAGGTACTTGCCGCGGCGGGCGAGCTGCTCGACGGGCCGGCCGACGAGCGCGTCGGCGAGCGCCTCGGGCGCCAGCGGCGTGCACCACTTGGCGTCGGAGACCTCGAGCGCGCGCAGCGTGCGTCCCTCCACGAGCGGCGCCAGCCGGCGGCGGATCGTCTCGACCTCGGGAAGCTCTGGCATCGCCTTGCAGCCTAGATGTCCACGAACGGCGTCCCCGGCAGATCCGGGGCGTCGCGGCCCGCGAGCCAGCGCAGGACGCTGGCACCGACGTCGGCGAGCGCGCCGTCGTGGCGGCGGCCGCCGGCGCCCTCGAAGCAGGCCAGCAGCGGGACGTGCTCGCGCGTGTGGTCGGAGTGCGCCGCCGCGGGATCGCAGCCGTGGTCGGCGGTGACGACGAGCAGGTCGCCGGGCGCCATCGCCTCCAGCCAGCCACCGACCGCAGTGTCGATCTCGCGCAGGGCGCCGTGGAAGCCCGCGACGTCCTTGCGGTGGCCGTAGACCTGGTCGGTCTCGACGAGGTTCGTGAAGACGAGGCCGTGCTCGAGCTCGGCGACCAGGCGCGTCGTCTCGGCCAGCGCGCGGGCGTTCGTCGCGCCGGGGTGCGCGTGGTCGATGCCCTCGCCGGCGAACAGGTCTGAGACCTTGCCGACGGCGTGCACCGGGACGCCGCCGTCCTGCAGCTCGCGCAGGTACGTGCGCCCGGGCGGCGCGATGCTGAAGTCGTGGCGGCCCTCGGTGCGGCGAAAGGCGCCCGGCTCGCCGCGGAAGGGACGCGCGATGACGCGCCCGACGCCGTGCTCGCCGCGCATGACGTCGCGCGCCGCCGTGCAGATCGCGTAGAGCTCCTCCTCGCCGACGCGGTCGACGTGCGCGGCGAGCTGCAGCACCGAGTCCTGCGACGTGTAGAGGATCAGCGCGCCGTCGCGCAGGTGCTCGGCGCCGAAGTCGTCGATGACCGCGATCCCGTTGTAGGGGCGGTTGCAGAGCATCCGCCGCCCGGTCGCCCGCTCGAGCTCGCGCAGGACCTCGGCGGGGAAGCCGCGCGGGTAGGTCGGCAGCGGCGCCGCTGCGATCGCGCCCATGAGCTCCCAGTGGCCGGTCGTGGAGTCCTTGCCCGGGCCCTGCGCCGCCAGGCGCCCGTGCAGGACGGGCGCGGCGGCGGGCGCGACGCCCTCGAGGTCGAGGATGCTGCCCAGTCCGAGCGCGCCGAGCACCGGCAGGTCGAGGCCCCCGACGGCCTGCGCGACGTGCGCGAGCGTGCTCGCGCCTTCGTCGCCGTACTCGGCCGCGTCGGGGAGCGCCCCCGCCCCGCAGGCGTCGGCGACGACGACGAACGCCCTGCGGCTCATCCCTTCGGCTTGGCGGACTTGCCGGGCTCGCCGAGCTTCAGCGAGCGGGCGACCGGCCCGAACGTCTGCTCGTCGACGCGCGGGAAGTCCTTCGGCGGCGAGAAGGCGTCGACGACGACCTCCGCCTTGCGCCCGTAGGCGTGCAGCGAGCGCACGAGCCGGGGCTGGCCCTGGTTCGTCGCGGTCCCGATCAGCTCGACGCCGCGCAGGCCCTCCTTCTCGACGATCCGCGAGGAGGTCAGCTTGAACGTGGCGTCGCGGTTCTGGACCTGCGCGATCAGCGCCTTGCGGGCGGCCCGCAGCTGCGCGCGCGTCTCGGGCAGCGGCTCGGTGCGCGGGTAGCGCCAGACGCCGATCTGCGCGTCGCCGGCGGCGACGGTCGCGACCTGGAACTGCGCGTCGCCCGGGATCACGCGCCAGTTGCGCGGGGCGCGGAAGAAGACGCCCTCCTTGATGAAGGTCTGGTCGCGGAAGCCGGTCGGCGCCGGGATCTTGCCGATGTCGGGCGGGTCGGTGCGGTCGTTGCCGCAGCCGGCCAGCAGGACGGCGGCCGCCGAGGCGGCGATCGCGATGTCGGAGCGGCGCACCCGCCGGATTGTTTCAGCCCGGGGGCGCGCCCACGCCTGCGCGCGGATGGGCCTTGAAGTAGACGTCCTTCAGGCGATCGGCGGACAGGTGCGTGTAGATCTGCGTCGTCGCGACGTCGGCGTGGCCGAGCATCTCCTGCAGCGAGCGCAGGTCGCAGCCGCCGGCGAGCAGGTGCGTGGCGAACGTGTGGCGCAGCGTGTGCGGGCTCATGCGGCCCTCCAGGCCGGCGGCGCGCGCGTGGCGCTGGACGATCTTGTAGAGCCCCTGGCGCGTCAGGCCGGCACCGCGGTGGTTGACGAACAGGTGGCGCTCGTCGCGCAGGCCGACGAGCTTCGGGCGCCCGTGCTCGAGGTACGTGCGCGCGGCGCCGACGGCCTGGCGGCCGATCGGGATCAGGCGCTCCTTGGAGCCCTTGCCGCGCGCGCGGACGATCCCGGCGCGCAGGTCGACCCCGGCGACGGTGAGGTCGACGGCCTCGCTGGCGCGCAGCCCGCAGGCGTACATGATCTCCAGCAGGGCGCGGTCGCGCAGGGCGGCCGGCTCGTGCCCGCGCGGCGCGGCGAGCAGCGCGGCGACCTCGTCGCGGCTGAGCACCTGCGGCAGGCGCTGGCTCTTGCGCGGCGCACGCAGGTCGGCCGTCGGGTCGTGGTCGATGATCTCCTCGCGGCGCAGGTGGCGGTAGAACGAGCGCAGGCAGGCGGTCTTGCGCTGGATCGTGGCGGGCGCGACCGCCGGCCGGGTCTCGTCGCCGGCGGCCAGCTCGGCCAGGAAGTGCGCGAGCTCGGTGTGGGCGAGCGTCGTCGCGTCGAGGTCGTGGCGCACGAGGAAGTGCCCGAACTGCAGCAGGTCGGAGCGGTAGGCCTCCAGCGTGTTGCGCGACAGCCCGCGCTCGAACTCCAGGTAGGCGAGGAAGTCGAGGACGTGGTGCTCGAACGGGCGGGTGACGGCACGGGTGTGGGCGACGGCCATTGCCGTGGTGTTCGCCGCGGCGCGGTCCGACCTTTCCGGTGCAAGCCCGCGTGCGTCAGAGCGCGGCCCGCAGCCACTGCAGGCCGATGAGCGTCTTGGAGTCGTTCGTCGCGGCGATCGCGGCGTCGAGGTCGGCGAGCGGCCAGCGGACGATCTCGATGCGCTCGCCGGGATCGGCCTCGACGTCGCTCTCGCGCAGCCCGGTCGCGGCGAACAGGTGCAGCACCTCGTCGCTGTAGCCGGAGGTCGGGTGGTAGGTGTGGACCTCCTGCCAGTCGTCCGCCTCGCGGCCGATCTCCTCGGCGAGCTCGCGCTTGGCGCTCTGCAGCGGCGACTCGCCCTCGTCGAGCTTGCCCGCCGGGATCTCGAGCGTGTACTGGAGGATCGCCTCGCGCGGCTGGCGCACGAGCCAGACGTGCCGCTCGTCGTAGGCGACGATCGCGGCGGCGTCGACGCGGTGGATGTGCTCGCGCTCGACGACCTCGCCGTCCTCGTGGCGATAGCGCCCGATGCGAACCGAGAACTGGCTGCCCTCCCAGACGGTCTCGGCCTCGACGAGTTCGATCTTGCGGTCATGGCTCATGTCGTCATCTCGCTCAGTGCGTGGCCCGCCGCGAGGGCGGCGGCGAAGAACAGCGGGTCCTCGCGGCCCATCGAGCGCGTCGGCAGGCCACTGGCCTGATACCCCGCGAGGTCGGCGGGCAGCGCGCGCCAGTCGTGGCGCTCGTCGGCGGGCTCCTCGCCCGCGGGGATCGCGACGACGACCGGCGCCAGCAGGAGGTCGAGCACCGTGCGCGTGTGGTGGCTCAGGCCGCGGTGGCGGCTGCGCAGGTCGGTCGACGACATCCGCGCCACGACCAGCGTCGGGCAGCCCAGCGCGAGCGCGGTGTGGGCGGAGTCCAGCGCCTGCATCCCGCCGTGGCCGAGCGCCGAGCCGGACCCGAGGATCCCGGGGCCCGGGCCGGCGACCGCCGCGTCCCAGCCGAGGACGGCGAGGCCGTGGTGCAGCGCCGCCGCGGTCGTGATCGCCTCGCCGTCGGCGCCGCCGAACGCCGGGCCGGCGGTGAGGTGGCCGGCGAGCAGGCCGCGCTCGCGCAGGTCGCGCACGACGCACGAGTGCCCGCCGGGCAGCGCGCCGCCGGCGGTCTGGACGTAGCCGAGCTTCGCGCCGTCGCCCGCCGCCTGCGCGAACGCCCACGCCAGCGGCGCGAGCTGGCCATGCAGCCCGAAGACCGCGACGGGCGCCATGAGCGGCAGCTCGGGCGCGGGCGGCGTGGCGCCCGGATCGCCCTCCTCGACGGGCGCGACGGCGTGCTGGAGGCTCGTGTAGTTGAGCTTCATGACGTGGGCGCCGGGCGTGCCGCCGGCGCCGAGGCCGCGGGTGAGGTTGACGTGGACGATGTCGAAGCCGCCGGACCCGAGCCCCAGCTCGACCGCCTCGACGTTGACGACGACCTCGTCGCCGGGCTGCGCGGCGCCGACGAGCGAGACGTCGGCGACCGCCGAGCGCCGCGGCCCGCCCTCGATCTCGATCGACAGGCGCTGCTCGGGCGCGTCGGCGGGCCCGGCGACGACGACCGTCGCGCGCCTCAGGCGGAGCATGCGTCCAGCAGCGCGAACGTCACGTCGAGCATCCCTTCGAGCGCCACGACGCTGACGCGCTCGGTCGGCTCGTGGTTGCGCTCGGTGCCGTTGGCGAGGTTCGTGCACTGCAGGCCGGCGGCCTCGAAGGCGTTGGCGTCCGAGCCGCCGCCGGTCGAGCGGCGCGTCGGCGCGTAGCCGGTTGCGCGCAGCGCCTCCTCGGCGGCGAGCACGGAGGGCGCGCCGGCCGCGTGGCGGTAGCCGTCGAACAGCCGCTGGGTGGTGACGTCGACGTCGCAGGCGCAGGCCGGCGTGTTGGCGGCGTCGTGGATGTGGGCGATGAGGTCGGCGATCACCGACTCGGCCTTCGACGAATCCAGCGAGCGCGCCTCCCCGACGACGGTGCAGCGCGCCGCGACGATGTTCGTCCCGCCGCCCTGGCCGCCGGCGATCGTGCCGATGTTCGCGGTCGTCTCCTCGTCGAGGCGCCCGAGGCGCATCGCGCCGATCGCCCGCGCGGCGGCCTCGATCGCACTGCGCCCGTCCTCGGGGCGGATCCCGGCGTGCGCCGGCACGCCGCGGAAGTCGGCCTCGAAGCGGTAGTACGTCGGGGCCGCGACGATGATCTCGCCGATCGGCGAGGCGTGGTCGAAGACGTAGCCCCACTCGCTCTTCAGCGTCGTGACGTCGAACGCCTTGGCGCCCGCCAGCGCGTTCTCCTCGCTGACGGTGAACAGCAGCTCCAGGCCGACGGGCGAGCCTTCGACCGCGCAGCGGCGCGCGACCTCGAGCAGGACCGCGACCGCGGCCTTGTTGTCGGCGCCGAGGATCGTGTCGCCCGCGCTCTCCCAGCCGCCGTCGACGAGCACCGGCTCGATCGCGCCGTCCTCGGGCACGGTGTCGAGGTGTGCGCAGAGCAGGATCGTGCGCTCGCCGCGGCCGGGGATGCGCGCGAGGATGTTGCCGCACTCCGCGCCGACCTCGGCCGCGACCCCGTCCTCCTCGACGCCCAGGCCCATCCGCCCCAGCTCGCGGGCGACGTACTCCGCGCAGGCGCGCTCGGAGCCGAACGGGCTCGGGATCGCGCAGAGGTGCGCGAACGTCTCGTTCAGGCGGCGGCGCTCGACGTCGGAGGCGGGACGCATGCCCCTGGGAGTCTGACGGGCGTCAGACGATCGTGACCGGGGTGCCGATCGGCATCAGCCGCCACAGGCGCGCGATCGCGGGGTTGGGCACCCGGATGCAGCCGTGCGACGGGCGGCCCGGGATCAGCTGGGGTTCGTTCGTGCCGTGGATGCCGACGACGCCGCCGCCGGGCCAGTCGCTGAGCCGCGAGTAGGCGCCGGTGCCGAAGGCGTAGGGCCCGTAGGCGGGATCGCCGTTGAGGCCGCGCAGCCGGCTGCGGATCCAGAAGTGGCCCGCGGGCGTCGGCGTCGACGCCTTGCCGGCGCCGACGAGCGACGACCAGATCAACCGCCCGTCGCGATACAGGGTCGCGCGCAGCGTCGCGCGGTTGACGCGCAGCTGCGTGCGGACGGCGCGTAGCGGGCCGAGGTCGTTGCGCGGCACCCAGCCGGTCCTGCCGTTGGGCCGCATCGGCAGCCGGATGCGCAGCCAGGTCAGACCGTCGGCGTCGACGAGGCTCTCGAGCACCGGGTAGACCTCGAACGGGCCGTCCTCGGTGACGAAGTGCAGGCGGCCGGCGCGCGGGGCGCTCGTGCTCGGCCGGACGCGGACCGCGGCGCGGGCGACGGCGCCCGCGTAGCGCGTGAGGCGCAGCTCGTCCGACAGGCGCTCGGTGCCCAGCGCTCCCTGGTCGGCGAGCGGGCGGACCGGTCGCTGATCGGCCTGCGCCGTCCCGGCGCTTGCCGCGAGGGCGACGGCGACCGCACAGGCCGGGACCGCCGTCGCCAGGTGCGACCCTCGCATCGTCAGCCGGTGAAGCGCGGCCGCGGCGGCGTGAGCGCCGAGCGCCGGTAGGTCAGCCGGCGCACGGTCCGGGCGGTCCGGCTGCCGGGCCTGAACGTCACCCGCGCCTCCACCCGGTGAACCCCGCTTCGCTGCCGGCCGCCGTTGATCGTCGCCTTGAACTTCTTGCGCCCGGTCTTGGCGCGCACCGTGCTGATCCACTTGCCGTCGACGTAGAACGTGACCTTGTCGATCCGCTTGCCGGTGACCGTCACGCCGAAGGGACCGACGACCGGCTTGGTCGGGCCGTTCAGGTGCGCGGTGCCGGCGGGACCGGACGGATTTGCGCCCCCGCCCCCGGAGCTGCCGGGTTTCGGCGTCGTGCCGCCGGGCTTCGGCGTCGTGGTGCCGGCCGTCGTCGTGCCGCCGGCGGCGGTGGTCGTGACGCAGCCGCCGCGCGTGATCGTGTTGGTGTCGAGGGTGACCGCCTTCGAGCGGCGCGTGAGGATCCGGCCCTGGACGGTTGCGCCGGTGCCCAGGACGCTGGCGCCGAGCGCCATCGTGGTGCCCTTGAACGCGCTCGAGGTGCCGAGCGTGACGCCCTGCGTGGCGTCGGCGAGCTGCCAGTAGACGTTGCAGGTGCTCGGCGTCGCGCCGCCGTTGACGATGTTCACCGAGCCGCCCGCGCCCACCGCGGTGGTCAGGGTCGTGCCCTGGAAGATGAAGACGGCGTTGGGATTGCCCCGGAAGTCGAGCGTCAGGCCGGTGTTGATCTGAAAGGCACCGTGCGCCGTGGACTCATAGACCCCCGGCAGCAGCGGCGTGGCGGGTGTGCCGCTGAGCGAGAGGTCGACGGGGACGGTGTTCGTGACCGGCTGGCCGGCCGCGTTTGCGTAGGCGATGTCGAGGTCGTTCTGGGCTGCGGCCGCAGCGCTGCCCGTTCCGATGTACTGCGCGCCACCGGGCTGGTTGACCTGGTTGGCGCCCGGCCCGAAGCCGGCGACGGCGATCCCGGTGCAGCACAGCCCGATGTCGCCGGTGATCGTCGTCGAGCCGGTGTTCGTGATCGTCGACCCCGCCAGGACGGCGAACGAGTCCGCCGTCCCGAGCGCCACCGGCGAGGCCGCCTGCGCGCTGGTGGCGAACAGCGACGCGGCGACCAGCGGGGCTACGGCGAGCGCCCGTCTGAGGGCTGAGCTGGGTCCGTGGGCCATCGAGCTCTCCGAGCTGCGGCGCGTTGGCCGCGGTGATCGCATCCCGCTGTCGGTCCACAACCGGACCATCACCCCAAGGGGACGAGGGGGTGAGTCTTCGCAGGCGGCGTGTGTGACCCCAAGGCGCGGCGCGTCGCTCGGCCGCATGCGCGTTGCGTGACGCCTCCTGCACCCTACTGTGTGCCTGGCAGGCCTCCCCATCGGCGCTCAGCCGGTGAAGCGCGGCCGCGGCGGCGCGAGCGCCGAGCGCCGGTAGGTCAGCCGGCGCACGGTCCGGGCGGTCCGGCTGCCGGGCCTGAACGTCACCCGCGCCTCGACCCGGTGCACGCCGCGTCGCTGCCGGCCGGCATCGATCGTCACCTTGAACTTCGTGCGCCCGGGCTTGGCGTGGACGGTGCCGACGCGCTTGCCGTCGACGTAGAAGGCCACCTTGTCGATGACGCGCCCCGTCACCGTGACCGAGAACGGGCCGTCGACGGGGCCGCTCGGGCCGGTGAGCTGCGCGGTGCCGACGGGTGCGGACTGGGCGACCGCGACGCCGGGCGAGCCCGGGCCAGCCGGCGTCGGGATGCCGCCGGCGGGTGTCGGCGTCGTGCCGCCGGGCGTCGTGCCGCCAGGCGTGGTGCCGCCACCGGGCGCGGGTGTCGTCGTGCCGCCACCGGGAGTCGGGATGAAGCAGCTGCTGCGGGTGATCGTGTTCGTGTCGAGCGTGACGGCCTTTGAGCGGCGGGTCAGGATCCGGCCCTGCACCGTGGCACCGGTCCCCAGCACGCTGGCGCCGAGCGACATCGTGGTGCCCTTGAAGGCGCTGGACGTGCCGAGCGTGACGCCCTGCGTCGCGTCGGCGAGCTGCCAGTAGATGTTGCACGCGCTCGGTGCCGCGCCGCCGTTGACGATGTTCACCGAGCCGCCCACGCCGACCGCGGTGGTCAGGGTCGTGCCCTGGAAGACGAAGACGGCGTTGGGATTGCCCTGGAAGTCGAGCGTGAGCCCGCTGTTGATCTGAAACGCGCCGTGCGCCGTGGACTCATAGACCCCTGGCAGCAGCGGCGTGGCGGGTGTGCCGCTGAGCGAGAGGTCGACGGGCACGGTGCTCGTGACCGCCTGGCCGGCGGCGTTGCCGTAGGCGATGTCGAGGTCGTCCTGTGCCGTCGCCGCCAGGCTGCCGGTGCCGATGTACTGGGCGCCGCCGGGCTGGTTGACCTGGTTGGCGCCCGGCCCGAAGCCCGCGGTCGCGATCCCGGTGCAGCACAGGCCGATGTCACCGGTGATCGTCGTGGAGCCGGTGTTGGTGATCGTCGAGCCGCCCATGACGGCGAACGAGTCCGCCGTCCCGAGGGGCACGGGCGAGGCGGCCTGGGCGGCGGAGGCGAACAGCGATGCAGCGACCAGGGGCGCCACGGCGAGCGCCCTCCTGAGGGATGGGGCGGCTTCATGTGCCATCGAGCTCTCCGTGCTGCGGCGCCAGGCCGCTGTGAACCGCATCCCGCCGTGGTTACACCGAGCATTCACCCCAAGGGGAAGAGGGGTAAGTCTTGGCGGGGAACGTGTGAGACCCCAAGGCGCGGCGCGTCACCTGAACGCAGTGACGTTGCGTGACGCCTTTCTCAACGTACCTCTTCGCGTGTGGCAAGCGGTATCCCCCAAACGGGGGATTTACTGCGAATTGAGGTCAAGTTCTCCGGTGCGTAGTGCAATCGCGATGCCGTGTGCGCGGTTTCTCCCGCCCAGCTTGTCGAGCGCGTTGCCGACGTGGGTCTCGACGGTGGCCGGGGACACGAACAGCGCGGCAGCGATCTCGACGCCGGTGTTGCCGAGCGCCACGAGCGTCAGCACCTCGCGTTCGCGCTTGCTGAGCACCTGCGTACGTGGGAGGCCGGCCGAGCGCGGGCGCTCGCTCGCGGCTGGGACCGCGGGAAAGTGGACGATCGCGAGGTGCCGGCCGGGCCGGAAGTGCGGTGTGGAGCTGATGTCCACCGAGACGTCCGTGCCGTCGGGCATCCGAAAGTCCCACGGGATGGTCGCTCCGTCCTGGCCCCGACGGTCGCCGCGGAGAAACGCCGGCCACCCGGCCTCGAGCCGGGGCCGCACCTCCGGCGGCGTGAGGTCATCGATTCGCAGCCGGCGAACCTCGTCTCGGGGCAGGCGCAGGAACAGGCACGCCGCCGGGTTCGCATCCACGTACCGGCGGTGGTCGTCGACGATGAGCATCGGGTTCAGGCTGGTCGCGAACAGGGAGTGCGTCACCTCTGGCGCAAGGTACCCCACCGAAACTCACTCCGCGCCGGCGCCCACTGGGCGCCGATGCACCGTAAATCAGCGCGCGGTGGTGCGCGACGCCCGGTACTCGGGGTCGTGCTCGCGCCCGTGACCGAGCGCGGCGCCGACGAAGTCGCGAAACAGCGGCGCGGGGCGCTCGGGGCGCGACTTGAACTCGGGATGGAACTGGGACGCGACGAAGAACGGATGCCCGTCGAGCTCGATCATCTCGACGAGGCGCTCGTCGGGCGACGTGCCGCTGACGATCAGGCCGGCGGCCTCCAGGCGCTTGCGCAGGAAGAGGTTGACCTCGTAGCGATGGCGGTGGCGCTCGTAGATGACGGCCTCGCCGTAGAGCTCGCGGGCGCGCGTGTCGGGGTGGATCTTCACCGGGTCGGCGCCCAGGCGCATCGTGCCGCCGAGGTCGGTGACCTCCTTCTGCTCGGGCAGGAGGTCGATGACCGGGTGCGGCGTCTCGGGGTCGAACTCGGTCGAGTTGGCGCCGTCCATGCCGGCCACGTGGCGGGCGAACTCGGAAACCGCGATCTGCATCCCGAGGCAGATGCCGAGGTAGGGGATGCGCTGCTCGCGGGCGACGCGCGCGGCGCGGATCTTGCCCTCGATGCCGCGGCCGCCGAAGCCGCCGGGGATCAGGATCCCGTCGGCCCCGCCCAGGCGCTCGAGCGCCTCGGCGTCGCTCTCCAGCGACTCGGAGTCGACCCAGTCGACCTCGATGCGGGCGTCGTGGTGGAAGCCGGCGTGGCGCAGCGCCTCGGAGACCGAGAGGTAGGCGTCCTGGAGCGCGACGTACTTGCCGACGAGCGCGATCTTCACGGTCTCGGTCGCCACGCTGGCGCGCCGCGAGATCTCGGCCCACTCGCGCAGGTCGGGCTCGGGGACGTCGAAGCCGAAGTGCTCGCAGATCTGGTCGTCGACGCCCTCGTCGCCGAACCACAGCGGCACCTTGTAGATGTTGTCGACGTCCTTGGCGCTGATGACCGCCTCGACCGGCAGCGACGCGAACAGCGCGATCTTCTTGCGGATGTCGTGGCCCAGCTCGCTCTCGGAGCGGCAGAGCAGCATGTCGGGCTGGATGCCGATGCGGCGCAGCTCGTTGACGGAGTGCTGCGTGGGCTTGGTCTTCAGCTCGCCGGCGTGGCCGATGTAGGGCACGAGCGTGAGGTGGATGAACATGCAATCGCGGCGCCCGACGTCGACGTTGAACTGGCGGATCGCCTCGAGGAACGGCAGCGACTCGATGTCGCCGACGGTGCCGCCGATCTCGGTGATGACGATGTCGACGTCCTGCGTCTCGGCCAGCAGCTTGACGCGCTGCTTGATCTCGTCGGTGATGTGCGGGACGACCTGGACGGTGCCGCCGAGGTAGTCGCCGCGGCGCTCGCGCCGGATGACGGTGTTGTAGATGCCGCCGGCGGTGACGTTCGAGGCGCGCGAGGTGTTGGCGTCCGTGTAGCGCTCGTAGTGGCCGAGGTCGAGGTCGGTCTCGGCGCCGTCCTCGGTGACGAACACCTCGCCGTGCTGGTAGGGCGACATCGTGCCGGGGTCGACGTTGATGTACGGATCGAACTTCTGCAGGGCCACCGTCAGCCCGCGCGACACGAGCAGGCGCCCGATCGAGGCGGCCGCGATGCCCTTGCCGAGCGAGGAGACGACGCCGCCGGTGATGAAGACGAAGCGGGTCTTGGGGCGCGGTTGGGTCACGAGGGCCTCCCTGCCGAGTCTAGGTGGCGCAGACCCGGAACTCGCTCGATGACGCGCGAAATTGACCGAAACTCCCCGAAGATGTTGATCGCGAGGAGGATCACGAGCGCGATCAGCTGCCCGTTGGTGTCCAGCGTGAGCACGATCCACAGGCCCGCCAGCGCGCCGATCACGTTGGAGCCGGTGTCGCCGAGCATCGCCTTCTCGCGCAGGTCGTAGAAGCCGGCGACGAGCACCGGCGCAGCGAAGATCCCCATCGCGGCCAGCGCCTCGGTGTTCGTCGTCGCCACCGTCAGGGCGAGCCCGAGCAGCGCGAACGCCTTCACCGAGCGCCCCGGGCGCAGGTCGAGCAGGTTGAAGACGTTCGTGGCGAGCACGAGCACCGCGGCGGCGAGCAGGAACTCGGAGTCCGAGCCCGGCAGCGAGGAGGACACCAGCAGCGCGAGCCCGAGCGTGCCGACGGCCTTCAGCGCGCCGGTCGAGAAGCCGCCCTTCAGGACGTCGCCGGCGTGGCCGCGCCAGCCGCGCGAGGCGCCCGAGAGGACGTCGTCGATGAGCCCCAGCAGGGCGACGCCGGGCACGAAGAGCAGGACGAGCCCGAAGTTGTCGGGGTAGACGTCCTGGTCGCCGAGGCGCGCGAGCAGCGCCAGCACCACGAGCGCAACGAGCGCGGCGGGCACGATGACGATGCCCAGCGGGACGGGCAGCAGGCGGCCGCGGTAGTTCTCTCGCGTGAGCCCCGCGTCGGTGAGGCGGGCCAGCAGCAGCGGCGTGAGGACGACGGCGGCGAGCAGCGAGAGGACGAACGGCAGGGCGTGCACCGACGAGCAACCTAGCGAGGTTGCCGGACGGCGGGTTCGCTCAGGGGGTCGTGCTCGTGCCGACGACGGGCGGCAGCAGCGCCTGCGCGCTGCCGCGGCGGCCGAATGCGCCGTCGGAGCCGCCGAGCACGAAGACGAGCGCGGCGCGGCCCGCGGACTCGTCGATGTTGTCGACGCTCGACAGGTCGCGGTCGCGGTACCAGCTCACGAAGGAGGGGTCGCTGTCGCGCTCCTCGACGCCGACGACGTTGACACCCGTCGCCACGAGCCCGCGCGCGATCCCGTCCTCGAGCGTGTCCAGGCGCTTGGCCGCGTCCTTGTCGCCCGGCGGATCGTTCGTGCTGCGCCGCACGATCACGCCGTCGAGGCCGCCGAACGCGCCGCTGAGCGAGCTCATCAGCGCGCTGCGCGCGTTCTGCACCAGCCGGCCGCCGGTGACGATCTGGATGCCGATCCGCTTGGCGAAGTCGCCGAGCAGGTCGGGGTTGTCGCCCAGGCCGGCGTAGCGCGTGTTGCCCGCGCGGCTGCCGAGCTGCTCGAGGTCGACGCTGTCGCGCACGACCGCGACGACCTTGATGTCGGCGCCGGACGGGTCCAGCGCCTTGTCCACGAGCCCGGGGGCGTCCTTGTCGCCGCCGAGCAGGACGAGCCCGATCCTGCGCCCGCGCAGGTGGTTGGCGGTGAGGATCGGATAGGCGGCGTCCGCGAACTGCTGCTGCTCGCGGACCTGGCCGCGCGCGTCGTCGCGCTCGTTGTTGGCCTGCGCGACGTCGCGGCGCAGCGAGTTGCGCACGTCGTTGCGCGCCGACGAGACGAGCTCCTTGTCGCCGATCGCGACGCCGAGCAGCAACCCGACGACGAGCGCGATGAAGATCGCCGCGAGCGAGAGCGCGTGGTAGCGGACGTCGAACACGGGCGGCTATTCGAGCCCGAGGACCACTTCGAGCTTGAGCCACAGCAGGTCGGCGACGTCGCGCAGCGCGGGCGTCAGCACGACGATCATGGCGAGGCACAGCAGGCCGGCGAGGGCGACGAACACCAGCGGCCAGACCCCCGGCTGGGGCCGGTACAGGCGGCTCACGCCCTTGGCGTCGACGAGGATCTCGCCGAGCCGCAGGCGCGTCAGGAAGGTCGAGGCCATGCCGCGGCGGTTCTTGTCGAGGAACTCGACGAGGTTGAACTGCGAGCCGACCGAGACGATCAGCTCCGCGCCCTTCTCGGCGGCGATCAGCATCGCGACGTCCTGGCTCGTCCCTGGGGCCGGGACGAGCTTGTAGGGCAGGCCGAGGTCCTCGAGGTGGTCGCGGCCGGGCGCACGCCCATCAGGGTAGGCATGCACGACGAGCTCGGCGCCGCAGCGCAGCGCCTCCTCGGTCGCGGAGTCCATGTCGCCGACGATCATGCTCGGCTTGAAGCCCTCGGCAAGGATCGCGTTCGCGCCGCCGTCGACGGCCAGCAGCACCGGCTTGACGTCGCGGATGTAGGGCCGCAGCGCGCGCAGGTCCTTCTGGTGGTCGACGCCGCGGACGACGATCAGCGCGGGGCGGTCGCGGAAGTCGGTGTCGAAGCGCGGCAGCTCGATGCGCCCGGACAGCAGCTCGCGCTCCTCGAGCATGTGCTCGATCGTGTTCTGGGCGAAGGCCTCGAGGGCGTCGCCGATCTCGCGGCGGCGCTCGTCGGTGGCGGCCCGGACCGCCTCGGGCTCCAGGACCTCGCCGTGGGCCAGCACCTTGGCGCCGCGCCGGACCTCGCCGCCGTGCACGGTGACCTGCTCGCCGTCCTTGACCCGTTTGAAGAGCAGGTCGTCGGGCAGATCGACGAGATGGATCCCGGCCTGGACCAGGAGCAGCGGCCCCATGTTCGGATAGGCGCCCGTCGAGGACTGGCTGCAGTTGCAGACGGCGACGACCCCCGCCGCGATGAGGTCCTCGGCGGAGACACGATCCAGATCACGGTGGTCCAGAATCGCCACCGCGCCCGGCTGCAGCGTCTTCACCAAGCGCTTGGTGCGACGGCCCGGGCGCGCTGGGCCGGAGACCTCCCTGGCGACGGCAACGGCCATCGGCGGAGTGTAGATGCCGTTGTTAAGGCAATGCGAAGACCGCCTTGCATCGGAAGGACGCTGCGTGGGCAGCGGCTGTTAACGTGTCCGCCATCGTGCTGACACCGCTCGCAGCGGTCTCGGAGGGCCGCCTGCACTCCGTCTGCGGGGATCCTCCCGGCTTCTTCTGCGAGGAGGTCCTCAACCGCACGGAGAACCGGACGCTCGCCGAGATCGCGGACTTCATGATCGGCAAGCCGCTGACGATCCTCGTGATCCTGCTCGGCGCCGTGATCGTCAACCGCTTCGTCACGCGGGCGATCAAGCGCACGCTGCAGACGCTGCATTCGGGCGCGGTGCGCGAGCGCATCGGCGCGGTGCGCCGCCGCGCCCCCAGCGCGCTGCTGGAGACCGAGGTCACGAGCCTGCGCGCCGAGCAGCGCATCAGCGCGCTGACGAGCGTCCTGCGCAGCGTCACGAGCGCCGTGATCTTCACGATCGCGGGCTTCCTCGTGCTGGGCGAGGTCGGGCTGAACCTCGCCCCGCTGCTCGCCGGCGCCGGCGTCCTCGGCCTCGCGATCGGCTTCGGCTCCCAGGCGCTCGTCAAGGACTTCCTCTCCGGGCTGTTCATCCTCGTCGAGGACCAGTTCGGCGTGGGCGACATCGTCGACCTCGACGGGTCCACCTCGGGCACCGTCGAGGCGGTCTCGCTGCGCACGACGCGGCTGCGGTCCGTCGACGGCACCGTCTGGCACGTCCCCAACGGCGACATCCGCCGGGTCGGCAACAAGAGCCAGCACTGGTCGCGCGCGCTGCTGGACATCGACGTCGCCTACGACACGGACATCGACCACGCCAAGGCCGTCATCCAGCGCGTCGCCGACGAGCTCTGGCAGGAGCGCGACGACATCCTCGAGGCGCCCGAGGTCTGGGGCGTCGAGAGCCTCGGCCCGCACTCCGTCGTCATCCGCCTCGTCGTCAAGACGCGGCCCAGCGACCAGTACGCCGTCAGCCGCGAGCTGCGCCAGCGCCTGAAGGAGGCCTTCGACGCCGAGGGCATCGAGATCCCGTTCCAGCAGCAGACGGTCTGGAACCGCACCGACGACCTGCCGCCCGCCGACGACCGCGCCGCGTCGGCCTCGGCCACCGAGCCGGGCCCGAAGTAGCGCTTGGGGCTGCGCGCTCGGGTGCGCGCGCGCCGGCGCTGCGGGGCCTGAACGGCAGCGGTGAGGGAGCGGATCCGCGACGCGCGGCCTACGACCTCGGCCCCGCGGCGCTCGACGGCGCCGGGCGCGCCGGCGCCTGCGAACAGCGGCATTGAGGGAAGGTCCAGCCGGAGGGCGAGCTCGGCTGGGTTCGACGGCCGGCGTCCTGCCTAACTGTTGCCCTGCAACAGCAGAGCAGGACACCTACGACCGCCCGAGCCCGCACAGGCCGCGATCCCGCTTCCTCATCGCTGCCGTTCGCACGCGCCCGGCCCGGCGCGGCCCCCGAGTCCCGCAGGCCGCGATCCGCCGGATCGTCACGTTCGTCCACCGCAGCCGCCCGAGCGCCCGGAACCGCCCGCGCCGGCGCCCGGGCAGCGCCGGCCCCCCGAGCCACCCGAGCCACCCGAGCGCCTCAGGCCGCCCGCAGCAGCTCCTCGGCGTGGCGGCGCGCCGCGCCGTCGCCGTCGTCGCCCGCGCCGAGCATGCGCGCGAGCTCGGAGACGACGTCCTGGTCGCGCAGCTCGCTGACCGTCGTGCGGGCGGGGCTCGTGGAGGCGTCCTTGGCGATCGAGAAGTGGCGCGCGGCCAGCGACGCGACCTGCGGCAGGTGGGTGATGCAGATGACCTGGCGGCCCGCCGACAGGTCGCGCAGCGCGTCGCCGACGGCGTGCGCGGTCTGGCCGCCGATGCCGGCGTCGACCTCGTCGAAGACGAGCGTGCGCCCGCCCGCGCCGCTGGCGCCCGCGGCGACGCCCATCAGCGCCAGCATCACCCGCGACAGCTCGCCGCCGGAGGCCGTCTCGCGCAGCGGCCCCGCCGGGACGCCGGGGTTGGGCGCGATGAGGAACTCGACAGCGTCCGCGCCGCTGGCGCCGGGCTCGCGCTCGGTCAGCTCGATCTCGAACGCCGCGCCCTTCATCGCCAGCTCGTCCAGGCGCCTGCGGACCGCCGCGGCGAGCTTCGGCGCCGCGGCCGCGCGCGCCCTGTGCAGCGCCGCGCTGCCTTCCGCGAGCGCCGCCTGCGCCTCGGCGCGGCGGGCGGTCGCCTCGTCGATCGCGACCTCGGCGCGCGCGAGCTCGGCGCGCCGCGCGCGGCAGAGCTCGGCGTGGGCGAGCACCCCGGCGATCGAGCCGCCGTGCTTGCGCTGCAGGCGCTCGAGCACCGCGAGGCGCTCCTCGATCGCGTCGAGGCGGCCGGGGTCGGCCTCCAGCGCGTCGGCGTAGTCGCGCAGCTCGCGGCCGAGCTCGGCGGCCTCGAGCTCGAGGCAGCGCCAGCGCTCGGCGAGGGCGTCGAGCGCAGGATCGATCCCATCGGTGCCGGCCAGGCCGCGGCCGGCGGCCGCGAGCAGGCTCGTGATGCCGCCCTCGTCGGCGGCGGCGGCCTCCGCGGCGCCGAGGGCGGCGCCGCTGAGGGCCTCGACGTGGCGCAGGCGCTCGCGCTCATCGCCCAGCGCGGCCGCCTCCTCCTCGCTCGGGTCGGCGGCGTCGATCTCGGCGAGCTCGTAGTCGAGCAGGTCGAGCTCGCGCTCGCGGGCGCCGGCGAGCTCGCGCAGGTCCGTCAGCGCCCCGTCGGCCTCGCGGGCGCTCGCGTACGCGGCTGCGACCTTCTCGCGGCGGGCGAGCTGCGCGGCGCCGCAGAAGCCGTCGAGGATCTCCAGCTGTGCGCCCGCGAGCATCAGCTTGCGGTGCTCGTGCTGGCCGTAGAAGGCGATCAGCGGCTCGGCGAGCTCGCGCAGGTCGGCGACCGTCGACGAGCGCCCGTTGACGAGCGCGCGGGTGCGCCCGTCGGCGCCGATCCGGCGGGCGAGCACGAGCTCGTCGGCATCGGCGGGCAGGCGCTCGCCGAGCTCCGCGCGCAGCGCCTCGGGCAGCTCGAAGACCCCCTCGACGTAGGCCTCGGCCGCCCCTGGCCGCACGATCGCCGGCTTCGCGCGACCGCCCAGCAGGAGGTCGAGCGCGTGCGCGAGCACGGTCTTGCCCGCGCCGGTCTCGCCCGTGAGGACGTTCAGGCCCGGCGCGAGGCGCAGCTGGGCGCACTCGATCAGCAGGAGGTTCTCGACACGCAGCTCGGTGAGCACCGTCAGGGTGTACCAGCGGCGCCCGACGGATCGGGCGCTTGCGCGGAGGGTTGTGACCGCTTGCGGCGATTTGTCACCGGTCGCGGTGATTCGAGGGGCTGGCGGCGGCGCCGGCGCCGGAGTACGGCATCGGTGAGGAGCGGGACGGAACGCCTGTGGCGGCCCGCCGTCCTGCCTAGGGGTCGTCAGGCGACCTCAGGGCAGGACGGCACGCCGGGAAGGGCCTCCGCGCCTACGTGCAGTGGTCGCCGCTGTAGATGTCCGGCCACCAGGCCGTCGCGGGTGGCGGCGTCAGCGTGAACTTGATCTTCGCGCACATGTTGCGGTTCTCGGCCCGGTTGGCCTGGAAGGCCACGGCGCCGAAGTCAAAGGCGCACGCGGCGGCCGCGATCGCGCCCGCGGGCGGCGCAACGGGCGCCAGCGCACCGCAGATCGGGGCGACGTTGGCGACGCTCTTCATGTCCTTCGTCTCGCTCTTGTTGAAGTAGACGGTGCCCGTCACCCACCCTGTGGTGACCTTCGCGGCGTGCGCTGGGCGCGCCGCGACCGCGGCGAACGCGAGCACGGCGAGCATGACCGTCACGGTGAGCGCGATCGCGCGCCCGGGGTGCTGCCGCATCGACATCGTGGTCTGCATACGGCGAACCTCCTGTCGTCGGTGGCTGTAGGTCGCGCCTACCCCCGCCCCCTCGCACCGAATAACGGCGCGACCTACGACGACAGGCGGCCGAACTTCGCGCGCAAGCGGCGGTAGAACGACGCGCCCGGCAGCTGCGCCAGGCGCCCGATGTCGGGCTGAAAGCGCGCCAGCAGCTCCTCGCCGGGCGCGATCTCGCAGGCGGGCCGCCCGTCGACCGACACGTCGACGGCCTCGCGGCCGTGGTTTGAGACGCTCAGCGTGTTGTTGGGCGCGACGACGAGCGCGCGCGCGGTCAGCGAGTGCGGGGCGATGAACGAGACGCCGAAGCCCGCGACCCCCCAGGCCAGCACCGGCCCGCCGTTGGCGAGGTTGTAGCCCGTCGATCCGGCCGGGGTGCAGACGACCAGGCCGTCGCAGCGGACCGAGCCGACCTCCTCGCCCTCGACGCCGTAGGCGAGCTGCGCCACGCGCCCGCCGACCTTGCGGTGCACCGAGACGTCGTTGAACGCCTTCGACAGCCCGTTGCCGGTCTCCATCGAGATCGCGGGCAGGTGCAGCACGTCGAAGTCGCACGCGAAGACGCGCCCCCAGCCGAAGTCGTCGAGCTCCTCGGGCTCGAGCGTCGCGAGGAACCCGACCTCGCCGAAGTTCACCGCGAACACCGGCACCGGCGTGCCGCAGTAGCGCCGCAGGCCCTTGAGGATCGTCCCGTCGCCGCCGAGCGCGATGCAGAGGTCGACGCCCGCCATCTCGGCGTTCACGACGACCGTGCCGTCGCCCTGCAGCCCGAGCTTCTCGGTCTCGGTGGGGTCGAAGCGCAGCTGCACGTCGAGCGCGCGCGCGGCCTCGATCATCTGCTCCAGCACGGCCCGGATCTCATCGGGGCGGTTGTGCGTGATCACCGCCGCCGAGCCGACGCAGCTCACGGCTCCACCTGCCGCGCGGCCGCCTCGAGGTCGTCGACCGCGCCCGCGCGGCCGCCCTCGGCGAGCCACACGAAGCTCTCGCGGTTGCCCTTGGGCCCGGGCAGGCCGGAGGAGGCGAAGCCGAGCACGGCGGCGCCGAGCCCGCGCGCGAAGCCGGCGACCTCGACGAGCGCGCCGCGGCGCATGTCGGGGTCGCGCACGACGCCGCCCTTGCCGACGCGCCCGCGGCCGACCTCGAACTGCGGCTTGACCATCGCCAGCACGTCGTGGCGCTCGGCGCAGCAGGCGAGCACGGCCGGCAGGATCTTCGTCAGCGAGATGAACGAGAGGTCGGCGACGACGAGGTCGGGCGCGTAGGGCAGGTCGGACGGGCCGATCGCGCGGGCGTTCGTGCGCTCGAGCACCGTCACGCGCTCGTCGTTGCGCAGGCCCCAGTCAAGCTCGCCGTAGGCGACGTCGAGCGCGACGACGTGCACGGCGCCCTGCTGCAGCAGGCAGTCGGTGAAGCCGCCGGTCGAGGCGCCGACGTCGAGCGCGTGGCGCCCGGACACGTCGAGGCCGAACTGCGCGAGCGCGTTGGCGAGCTTGACGCCGCCACGCGAGACGAAGCGCGGGCGCTCGTCGACGGCCAGCACGGTGTCGGGCTCGACCATCTGGCCGGGCTTCTGCGCGCGCTCGCCGTCGCCGCCGAGGCGCACCTCGCCCGCCATCACGGACGCCGCCGCCCGCGAGCGCGACGTGAAGAGCCCGCGCTCGGCCAGCAGGGTGTCGAGGCGAACGCGAGCCACCCGCGCAACGGTACCCCCCGGCTGCCTGTGTGACCCCTCTCACGCATGACTGGCCAGTCAGCCAGGACACTTCGTGAGGCGAGGTGGGCCAGGTCCTCTGCCCGAGAGGGCCGCCCGAGAAATACCGCCCGCCCGCTCTCCAAGCCAGACCAAAAACCACATAGCAGTGTGTCTCTCCTCCCTGAAGCGGCCCGCCTCCACCGGCGGGCCGTTTCGCTTCAGCGCCCTCCGCGCCGGCCGCTCGTCGTGTTCGCGATCCGCACGTGGACGTGGTCGTCGTGGTGGGCGAGCGCCTGCACGACCGCCGGCGGCCCGCCGAGGCCCACGTGCGGGCCGACGAACGCGAACTGCGCGCCGTAGGCGACGAAGCGGCTGACGAGGTCCTGCGCGAGCGCGTGGTCGACGTCGCGCGGGCCGTCCGGCGCGCGCAGCGCGTGGTCGGCGCGCGGGTAGTAGACGTCGACGTCGAGGCCGTTCTGGTGCGAGGCGTGGCCCAGGCCGCCGAAGTCGCTGCCGAACGGGCCGCCGAACGGCCGGCTGAGGTCGCCGACCAGCACCCGCGGGGCCGTCGGGTTGGCGAGGTGGTAGTCGCGCAGGACGGTGACGATGAAGGAGATCAGGCGGTCGGTGCCCCAGCGGCGGTCGGCGCGGTTGGGGACGCGGCCGAGGATCGCGTCCCAGGTGACCCAGTACAGGCCCTGCGCCGGGAGCTGCAGGCCGTTGACGAGCCGGCCGCCGTTGGTCGCGTCGACGGCGATCGAGCCGACGTTGGGGACCTGCACCGGCGGCGAGGCCGTGACGGTCGCGGCCGGCGTCGGCTTGGGCGCCAGCGTCACGCGCACCTGGACGGCCCTGCGGCCGCCGTCGGCGCGCGGCAGCACGGTCGCGGGGCTCAGCTGCAGGACGCGAACCGGCTCGACGGGCTCGGCCTCGCCGCACCCGGCGCCGGCCCCGGCCAGCGCGAGGGTCGCCAGCAGCCCGGCGGACGCCCTACGTCCCGGCAATCGCCCGTTCGGAGACCGCGGCCTCGATGCGCTCGGCGATCCGCCGGCCGGTGAAGCCGACCTCGGAGTGCAGCAGGGCGGCCGTGCCGTGGGTCACGAAGCGGTCGGGGATCCCGACGCGCAGCATCCGCGTGCCGTGCACGCCGATCTCGTCGAGCGTCTCCCAGACGGCGCTGCCGAAGCCGCCCGCGAGCACGCCCTCCTCGACGGTGACGAGCAGCTCGTGCTCGGCGGCGAGCTGGGCCATCAGCGGGGCGTCGATCGGCTTGGCGAAGCGGGCGTCGGCGACCGTCACGTCGATGCCGCCGAGCGCGAGCAGGTCGGCGGCCTCCAGGGCCTTGGCGACGCCCGTGCCGTAGCCGACGATCGCGACCTTGCCGTCGCCCTCGCGCAGGATCTCGCCGGTGCCGATCTCGATCGCCTCGGGCCGCGCGGGCAGCGCCACGCCGAGGGCCTCGCCGCGCGGGTAGCGGATCGCGACCGGGCCGTCGTCGTAGCGCAGCGCGGTGCGCAGCATGTGGACGAGCATCGCCTCGTCGCGCGGCGCCATCAGGACGATGTTCGGCAGCGGGCGCAGGTAGGCGATGTCGAAGACCCCGTGGTGCGTCGGGCCGTCGTCGCCGACGAGGCCGGCGCGGTCCAGCGCGAAGACGACGTTCAGCCGCTGCAGGCAGACGTCGTGGACGATCTGGTCGAAGGCGCGCTGCAGGAAGGTCGAGTAGATCGCGGCCACCGGCTTGACGCCCTCGAGCGCGAGGCCGGCGGCGAACAGGACCGCCTGCTGCTCGGCGATGCCGACGTCGAAGTAGCGCTCGGGCATCGCCTTCTGGAGGATGTCCAGGCCCGTCCCGGTGTTCATCGCGGCCGTGATGCCGACGACGCGCTCGTCGCGCTTGCACTCGTCGACGAGGGCTTTGCCGAAGACGCCGGTGTACTGCGGCGGGCGCACGGGCGCCGCCGGATCGACGCGCGCGGCGGGAATCGCGATGCCGTGGCGGATCGACTTCGGCTTGGCCGCGTGCCAGCGCTCCATCCCCTCCTCGCCGCCCTCCTCGGCGGGCGCGAAGCCCTTGCCCTTGACGGTCGCGATGTGGACGACGACCGGGCGCTGGGCGGCGAACGCGCTGCGCAGCGCGACCCGCAGGGCGTGGACGTCGTGGCCGTCGACGACGCCGGTGTAGGCCCAGCCGAGCTCCTCCCACAGCAGGCCCGGCGCCCAGAAGGCCTTGATCGACTCCTTCAGCTGCGGGCCGAAGCGCTCGAAGTGCGGGCCGACGCCGGGCAGCTCGCTGAGGCGCTCCTCGACGCTCTCGCGGGTGTGCCACAGCTTCGGGTTCAGCCGGACGCGGTTGAAGTAGCGCGACAGCGCGCCGACGTTCGGCGCGATCGACATCCCGTTGTCGTTGAGGACGACGACGATCGGCGTCCCGGCGCCACCGGCCTGGTGGATCGCCTCGAAGGCGACGCCGCCGGTCATCGCGCCGTCGCCGATGACCGCGACGACCTTGCCGCTGTCGGGCGCGCCCATGCGCTTCATGCCCTCCTTCAGCCCGACGGCGTAGCCGATCGAGGTGGAGGCGTGGCCGGCGCCCATGATGTCGTGCTCGGACTCGGGGATCGAGCAGAACGGCGCGAGGCCGCCGTACTGGCGGATCGTCGCGAGCTGGTCGCGGCGGCCGGTGAGGATCTTGTGCGGGTAGGCCTGGTGGCCGACGTCCCAGAGGATCTTGTCGCGCGGGGAGTCCAGCAGCGAGTGCAGCGCGACCGCCAGCTCGCAGGTGCCGAGGTTGGCGCCGAAGTGGCCGCCGATCTCGCCGACCGTGGAGATGATGTGCGCGCGCACCTCGTCGGCGACCTGGACGAGCTCCTGCTCGGAGAGCGGGTGCAGGTCCTGGGGGCGGTTGATGCGATGCAGGATCGGAATGGTCATCTCATGAGGTGCGGGTGGCGATGAAGTCGGTGATCTGCTCGAGCTCGGGGGCGCCGGCCGGTGCTGCCTGTGCGAGCGACGCCCGGGCCTGGCGGTGCGAGCGCTCTGCGAGCCGGCGCGCCCCTTCCAACCCGAACTCGGTCACATAGGTTCGCTTGCCGTGCCGCTCGTCGCTGCCCTGCGGCTTTCCCAGCGCGTCGTCGGTTCCGGTCACGTCGAGGATGTCGTCGACGATCTGAAACAGCACGCCGAGCTCGGCGGCGAAGTCGCAATAGGCGGTTGTCGCGGGGCGGCGCATGCCTGTGATGAGGAGTACGCACTCTACCGACGCCCCGATCAGCCTCCCCGTCTTCAGCTCGTGCAGGCGCCGCAGCGAGCGGGCCGCATCGGGCTCTCCTGGCTCGATCCCCGCCACGTCGAGGTATTGCCCGCCGACCATCCCGTCCACGCCGGTCGCGGCGGCGAGCTCGCAGACGGCGGCCAGGACGTCGGCCGGCTCGCCCTGCTGGTGGGTGAGCAGGTGGCGGAAGGCCTCGGCGTAGAGCCCGTCGCCGGCGAGGATCGCGACGTCCTGGCCGAAGGCGACGTGGTTCGTCGGGCGGCCGCGGCGCATGTCGTCGTCGTCCATCGCCGGCAGGTCGTCGTGGATCAGCGAGTAGGTGTGGATCAGCTCGATCGCGGCGGCCAGCGGCAGCATCTCGCGCTCGTTCCTGCCGATCGCGCGGGCGGTCGCGAGCGCGAGCACCGGGCGGATGCGCTTGCCGCCCGCGAGCAGGCTGTAGCGCATCGCGTCGACGAGCCCGTCGGTCAGCGGGTCCTGCGAGAAGGTCAGCTGCGCGAGCTCGTCCTCGATGAGCTGCCGCAGCTCGTCGGGATACGGCACTACAGCAGGGAGTCCTGACCGGGCAGCGGGTCGCGCCCGGCCTCCCGGGCGCGGCGCTCGAGCTCGGCCGATGCCTGCGACGCGAGCGCGGCGCAGTCCTCGACGACGGTCGCCGCGGCGTCGGCGCTGAGGTCGCCGGAGCGCAGCTGCTCGGCCGCGCGCTCCAGGCGGGTGACGAGCTCGTCGAGCGTGGCGTCCTCGTCGGTCATCGCTGGGTGGGATTCTGGCCCATCTCGCGCAGCGCGGCGGCGAGGATGCCGTTGACGAAGCCGGGAGCGTCGGCGCCGGAGTAGGTCTTGGCGAGCTCGACGGCCTCGTCGATCGCGCCCTCGGGCGAGATCGGGGTGTCGGCCGGCGCGGCGTCGGGGTGGCACATCTCCAGCAGCGCGACGCGCATGATCGCCCGTTCCAGCGGGGCGATCCGGTCGATCGTCCAGCCCTTGGCGTGACGCGCGACGAGCACGTCGAGCTCCTCCGCGCGATCCTCGGCGGCGTGCGCGAGCGCGCGGGTGAAGAGCGACGCGTTGGGCTCGAAGACGTCCTCGAGCTCGCGCGCGGTGACGTCCGCCTGGTAGAGCGCGAAGACGGCGTCCCGGCGCTGATCGGTGCGGCGCGACAAGGGTGGCGGGCTACGCGCGCGACATGTAGTCGCCCGAGGCCGTCTGGACCTTGACGCGATCGCCGACGTTCACGAACAGCGGGACGCGGATCATGGCGCCGGTCTCGAGCGTCGCGGGCTTGTCGCCGCCGCCGGAGGCGGTGTCGCCGCGCAGTCCGGGCTCGGTCTCGGTGACCTCGAGCTCGACGGAGGACGGCAGCTGCAGGTCGCCGGGCTCGTCGTCGATGAAGAGCACGTCGACGGTGTCGTTGGGCTTCGTCCAGCGCAGGGCGTCGGCGACGCCGCTCAGCGGCACGGCGAGCTGCTCGTAGCTCTCGGAGTCCATGAAGTGGGCGTCGGTCCCGTCGGAGTAGAGGAACTGCATCTTGCGGGCCTCGGTGCGGATCGAGCGGAACTTCTCGCCGGCGCGGAACGTCTTGTCGATGACGTTGCCGTCGGAGGTGCGGCGGAGCTTCGTGCGCACGAACGCGCCGCCCTTGCCGGGCTTGACGTGCTGGAAGTCGAGGACCTTGAAGATCGTCCCGTCGACCTCGATGTGGTTGCCGTTCTTGAGCTGATTGGTGCTGATCATCGCTGCGGATCAGTGTAGGGCGCGCCTGCCTGGTGGATCCGGGCGAGGAGCTGGCTCGGGTTCGTCGTCGCCTGCTGGAGCGTCGTTCTGAGGACGCGCTCGCCGGCGGCTTCGAGGTCGGCCTGGCGGGTCGCGTCGAGCTCCTGCGCGAGGCGGCCGTCGTGCCAGGGGCTGTCGACCTCGAGGATCAGGCGCTGGGCGGGCCAGCGGAGGTCCGGCACGTACGTGCTGCCCGGCAGCTGCCGGTTGACGTGCGGGTGCTCGAAGCCGGCTTGGAGGATGAGGTCGAGGACGATGTCCTCGTGGGAGCTCCTGGTCGGGGCGGGTCCTTTTTCGATGAGGGCGGCGAGCCTCGTCGTTGCTCGGTGGCCGTTGGCTCGTGCGATCGTCTCGGCGAACTGGCGGGTGTTGGCGAGCTTCTCGGCCTGGGCCTGGCGGACCAGGCGCTTGAGGCGGGTGTCGGTGAGCCGGGGTGCGATCTCGAGGATCGCGCGGGCGGGCGTGGTGGTCGGGATGGCGCGGATGCGCGTGGTGTCGCGGGGGTCGAGCGCGCGGGCGCGGTGGAAGCGGATGCCGGGCCGGGCGCGGCTCGTGGGAACGGTCACGTCGATCGGCCGGCGGTCGTCCGAGCGGATGAGCCCGGCGAGCGCGCACGCGGCCCAGTGGCTCAGGACCGCCCTGGGGCCGCCGGCGAGAACGGCGGCCATGAAGCGGGCGTCGAGCGTGAGCGCGGCGTGGCCGACGGCGTAGACGCCGTAGTGGACGCGGTGCAGATGGCCCTTCGCGACTCTCCGCGCGATGGCGGCGTGGTCGAGTCCGCAGGCTGCGAGCTGGTCCGTCCTGATGCAGCCGTGCTGCCGGCCGGCGGTCCGAGCCACCCGCACGTCGGGGGGTGTGTCGAATGGTGCACGCGGAGCGATAGTCATTCGACACACCCCTCCCCTCGCGGCGCCATCGCCCCACCGTCGCAGCGCAAACGTCACGGAACCACACGCGACTGTGACGAATCAGGCGCGCTCGGCGTCCCAGGCCGCGACGACGGTCTTGGCCGCCCGCACGCGCCAGGCGTCCTCGAGCAGCTCGGCGAGCTCGTCGCGCGGGACGGCGTCCAGGCGCACGAGGACGTAGGGGTAGCCGTCGTAGTGCGGCGTCGTGAAGAAGACCTCGGGCTCGGAGCGCAGCAGCACCTCGCGCTCGCCCATGTCGGTCACGCGGACGACGAGCGCGTCGGGGTCGGTCCGCAGGCGGCACATGCCCTTCTTGCGCACCTTCAGCGCGGGCGTCCCGAACGACGTCCCGACCTCGACGCCCGGCAGCGCCAGCCCGAGCTCGACGACGTCGTCCCACGTGGGCATCCGCGCAACGGTAGCGTTCCGCAGCGACCATGGATCGCGACGCCCTGCGCACCCTCCAGGACCCGCTCAAGCAGCGCTACCGCGACGAGCCCGCCGAGGCGCTCGTCACGCTGCACGCCAGCGGCACGCTCGACGACGAGATCACCTGCACGGTGACGACGGGCCGCGCGCTCGCGACCGCCGGCCTGCACCCCGCGACCGGCGGCGACGGCCTCTCGCTGTGCTCCGGCGACATGCTGCTCGAGGCGCTCGTGGCCTGCGCGGGGGTGACGCTCAAGGCGGTCGCCACCGCGCTGGAGGTCCCGCTCGACGGCGGTACGATCAGCGCCGACGGCGTCCTCGACTTCCGCGGCACGCTCGCCGTCGACCGCGACGCGCCCGTCGGCTTCCGTGCGATCGCCCTGCGCTTCGACCTCGACGCGCCCGGCGCCGACGAGCAGCAGCTCGCCACGCTGCTGAAGCTCACCGAGCGCTACTGCGTCGTGCTGCAGACGCTGCGCGGCGGCCCCGAGCTGACCGTCAGCGCCGGCTAACCCGGGCGGACCGGCGGCTTGGTCTCGCTCGCCCGCCGCCGGTGGGACTCCTTGTAGGCCTCCGAGCGGAAGTGCAGGATCGGGTCGTCGGACAGCTCGATGCCGGGCGGGACGCTCGTCGGGTCGAAGACGAGGTCGTCGGCGGCCTCGGGGTCCTCGTGCAGACGATCGATCACGAGCCGGCCCGCGGTCACGAACGTGCGCTTCTCGGGCCACTGCTTCGTGACGTCGTCGACGGGGTCGCGCGGATCGGCCATCTGGAACACGAGCGTCCACGACACGGGCCCCGCGCCCACCCGCTGCTCGATCTCGCTGAGCAGGTAGTCGGGCGGGTACTCGCGCTCCTGCTCGGGCGTCAGCCCGGCCGCCTTCTCCGACGGGATCCAGCGGTAGCGAAACGCGCGCCGGCGGCCCTCGCCGTCGACGAGCCAGTACGCGGTCAGCCCGTTGAAGCGGCTGCAGCCGAAGCTCTGCGTCGACGGCGCCTTCAGCACGGCCAGGAGCCCCGGGAGCGTGTCGAAGTGCGTGACGATGTGCTTGAGCAGGCGCAGCGGGTTGGGCTTGCCGGCCTTGTTGCGCCGCTGCGCGCCCTGCAGGTCGATGAAGTCGTCCGGGGTGCCGAACGGCGCCGCCTCCATGCTCAGCGCCGCCCACGAGCTGCTGCCACCGGACGGAAGCTCGAAGCGCACGGCGAGCCCGAGCACGGCCTTGCGATCGGGCGCGTACGGGCCCGGGGCGCCGTTGGAGAGCCGCACGATCGTCGCGATCGGCTCGCCCTGCATGTGCTCGGCGGTCGTCAGCGCGGCCGCCTCGGGCGTGGCGACGAAGTGCCCGCGCAAGACGATGCCGCGCGCGTGGGCGCGGCGGAAGCCCGGCAGCGCGCCGGCGTACTTCTCGACCTCGTCCATCGCGCGGACCGCGCGCTCCGGGCCGCCGAGCTCCTTCGGATCGCGGCTCTTCTTCATGCGGCCTTCGCGAGCTCGCCGAGGATCACGGGGTGCACGTTCTGCGCGGCCGTCTCGGCGACGAAGACGTCGAGGTGGCCGTAGCCGGGGATGACGTGCAGCGAGTGGCGGCCCGGGTCGCGGCGCTCGAAGAAGTCAAACGTGCGCCGCTGGCTCTCGGGGAGGAAGCAGTTGTTCAGCGCGCCCGTGACGAAGGCGAAGCGGGCGTCGGTCTGCGGCGCCTGGGCGATGAAATTCTCCGGCAGCTCGGGGCGCCCCTCGACGCTCACGAGGTGGCCCTTGTCGACGCATTTTGCGATCTGCTTGAAGAACGTCAGCGGCGCCGGGCCGAACTCGCCCTTGGTCCACTCGTGCGTCTCGGCGCTGAGCTGCTCGTGCGTCCAGAGCGTCGGGTCGCCGGAGCCGAACATGAAGCTCGCCACCTTGCAGACGCCGTTGTCGCACTTGCGCCGTGAGAGCTTGGAGTAGGCCGTCACGACCTTCGGCAGCACCCACGGCGCCCCCGTCTCGCCCCAGCGCGGGTCCAGGTAGCCGGCCAGTCGCGCGACGACCGGGACGACGTACTTCAGCTTCAGCCCCGCGATCCGCGGGACGACCGGGTGCAGCGTCACCGCGCTGGCGACGACCGTGCGCACCTGCGGAACCAAGCCCGCGCAGGCGGACATCATGAAGCTCGTCGAGCCCTGGCAGTGGGTGATCGCCTGGATCGAGTCGGCGCCGCTGACCTCGCACACCTTGCGCACCGCGACGGGGTGGTCGAGCACGGCAGCCTGGTCGAGCGTCCACGTGTTGTTGGGGACGTCCATGCTCGCCCGCCAGGTCTCCATCCAGACGTCGTAGCCCTCGTCGACGAGCGCCTCGACGAGCGTGTAGGGCGTCGGCGGCCGCCAGATCTCGGTCCGCACGCCGACGCCGTGAACCAGCAGCACCGGGCCCTTCGTCGGCGGCTTGGGGCCGTGGACGCGGATGACGTTGCACGGGACGCCGTCGGCCGTGTCGAGCTCGAAGAGCTCGTCGGTGTGGGCGCGCGCGGTCGTCACGCGCGCTCAGTCCCCGCGCTTGTGGGGTCCGTAGACCTCCCAGAGATCGCCCGCGAACAGCGCTCCGAAGCGCCCGATCGCGTCCACGCGGTGGGCCGGGTGGACCCGGAACGTCGTGCACTGCACGGCGAAGTCGCTGATGCGGATGTGCAGGATGCCGGTCGCGACGATCTCCGCGCCCTCGTCGCCCTCGGGCTCGACGTGGCCGGCGTAGATGTGCGTGAAGAGCGTCGAGGTGTCCGACCAGACGTCGAAGCCGGGGTCGTTCTCGACCTCCTTGTAGCCGCGCAGCGTGATCGGGTGGCCCTCCCCGTCCTGCATGAACAGGCGGTACTTCATGAGCTTGCGCTCGCCGTGCTCGCCGGCCTCGACGAAGAGGTTGAACCAGCCCTCCTGGACCTCGAGCTTGCCGCCGAGCGCGTCGCACTGGACGTGGCCGGTGATCGTGCCCGGGTGCTGCTCGTCCTCGATGAAGCGCTCGATGTCGTCCATGTGGACGGTGACGTGGAACATCAGCGCGGTCCTGGACTTCTTGCCGGCGCGGAAGCCCTTGTCGAAGTCGTCCTCGCCGAAGGTGACGAAGCCGCGCATCTTCTCGGTGAACTCCAGCGACACGGGGCTCTCGCTCGCGGGCGGCGCCTCGCTGGCGGCCGGCGGCGCGGCGTCCTCGGGCGGCGTGGTGGGGGCGGTCACGGTGGGTCCTTTCATCTCCTCGAGGATCGTGTCCGCGAAGCGGTCGGCGAGCCCGGCGATCGTCAGGCTCGGGTTGGGTCCGACGGGTCCGGGCATCACCGATCCGTCGGCGATGTGCAGCCCGGGGTAGTTGAAGACGCGGCCGTGGGCGTCGACGACGCCCTCGCGCTCGTCGCGGCCCATCGGGCAGCCGCCGAGCGCGTGGACGGTGACGACGCGGCTGAGCAGCCAGATCGGGTTGTCGAGGAAGGTGCCGCCGAGCTCCTCGGCCACCTGCTTGGAGACGTCGCGGACGCGCTCGAAGTACGCCTTCGAGGAGCCGTTCTTCTTCCAGTCGATCGCCAGGCCGCCGTCGTGCAGCGACATGATCCCCTCGGGAACGTCGCGGCCCATGCCCAGCAGCGGCAGGAAGCCGGAGGACTCGCTGCTGTCGCCGAGCAGGCCGGAGATCTCGCCGCCGATGTCGGTGTCCTTGTGCGTGAGGAAGTGGCCGGCGAGCTTGACGAGCTTGGGGATCTGCTCCAGCGCGGAGGTCGGCGCGTCGAGCAGCTGCAGCATCCAGCTGACGAACTCCGGCTGGCCGGCGTCCTCGAGGTAGAAGCCGCGGCCGTCGGCGCCGTTGCCGTCGAGCGCGTCGGGGACGCGGATCGCGCTCGTGATGACGGGCGCGTGGGCGGCGTCCAGGACGTACGGGACCTTCGTGCCGTCGGGCCCCGCCTTCATGCAGTTGCGCGCGAACGTCAGCAGGTCGCCGTTGCCGCCGAAGCGCGTCCCGAGCGCCGGGCTGAGCGCCGGGAACGCCGCCCGGTTCTTCAGCATGAGGTAGGTCGAGCCGAGCGTGCCCGCCGAGAGGATCAGGCGGTCGCAGCTGACCGTGTGGCGGTCGAGGTGCTTGGTGTCGGTCGGCGTGCCCTCGCTCTCGGCGTCGTGGACGACGTAGTCGAGCGTGTAGCCGCCGCCCTCGCGCGGGGCGAACGAGCGCACCTCGTGGCGCGTGCGGATGTCCGCGCCGGCGTGCCAGGCGGCCGTGATGTACGTGTAGTCCAGCGTGTTCTTGGAGCCGTAGTTGCAGCCGATGTCGCACTCGCCGCAGAGGCGGCAGGTGAGGCGGGTCTGGCCGTGGTAGTTCTCGCGCGCCTCCTTGATCGGCTCGCCGGGGACCGCGGGCAGCCCGTCGTTGGCGAAGGTCACGGCGAGGTTGACCAGGCGCCAGTCCAGGCCGAGCGCCTGCGCGGCGTCGCGGAAGGCCAGCACCTTGCGGTTGCGGTCGTACGGCGCCTGCTCCAGCGGGAACTTCTGGACGTTCATCATCTTCTCGACCCGGTCGTAGTGCGGGTCGAGGTCGGCGCGCGTCACGGGCCAGTGCTCGTAGCCGCCCTTCCAGCTGCCGTGGCCGGGCTCCTCGGTGACGAACCAGTCCTCGTCCTTGCGCAGCAGCACGTTGGCGTAGATGAGCGAGCCGCCGCCCAGGCCGCTCGCGCAGATCGCGTCGATGTTGTCGAAGCTCCACATGTTGAACATGCCGTGGAGCCCCTCGCTGGGATCCCAGAACTGCGACTTCATCCCCAGCGGCGAGCGCGGGAACGAGTTGGGCGGAAACGCCTTTCCGCGTTCGAGCAGGCAGACGCTGTGCCCGGCCTCGGCCAGGCGATATGCCGTCACGGACCCGCCGAAGCCGGACCCCACGACGACCGCGTCGAAATGCTCGTTGGCTGCAGTCACCTACCTCTGTCGACAGCTATATCCGATGCCCCAGCAGGTAGCAATGGCCCGGCGGGCGATGCGCCCGATGGTGTCGCCTTGGTGCGGAAAAGGGCCGGAAGTGGCACCCGGAAGCACGTCGCGGCGAGCCAGCCGGCGAGCGGCAGCGACCACGCGAGGAAGACGGCGCACTGCGCATCGGGGCTCAGGACGTCCGGGGCCCACTGGAACGTCGCCCAGACGGTCGCGGTCGCGGCGAGCGCCAGAACGGGCGGGCGCTCGGGTCGCCGCAGCGTCTCCCACGCGAGCAGGGCGAGCAGGAACGGCAGCTCGTAGTAGACGACGTTCCAGGGATCGAGGATGCAGCGCAGGAGCGCCAACAGCGCGAGCAGCGCCAGGAGCTGCTCGCCGCCGATCCGTGGCGCGGCGCCTCGCACGCGCGCCCACAGCAGCGAGAGCGGCACGACGAGGAAGGCGATCAACGGGTGCGTCAGCGGCATGAGCCACTCCGGCGCCAGGCGGTAGCCGGCCGGCTTGGGCAGCCCGTCGCCGCCGATGATCACGTGGCCGGTGTCGCCGAGCATCCAGAAGAGCTGCCAGGGGACGAACGCCTGGCCGGTGCTGCTGCCGGCCTTGACGAGGCTCGTGACGTGCGGGGCGAAGAGGATGATCGGCGCGAGCACCACGCTCGTGACGGCGCCGGCGATGACGAGCGCCCGCAGCCGCCGCGCCGGCAGCGCGAGCAGGACGGGGCCGATCGCCAGGACGGCCCAGGCCTTCGTGGCGATCGCGAGGCCGAGCAGGATCGCGGCGAGGACCGTGCGGCGGTCGCTCGCGGCGAGCACGGCGCCGATCGCCAGGGCCGCGCACAGCAGCTCCTCGGGATGGCCCATCTCCAGCGCGCGCAGCGTCACCGGGTTGGCGACGCAGAGGGCGAGCACGAGCGCGCGGGCGCCGGTCGACGCGCCGCGTGCGCCCATCCGGCGGACGAGCACGACGCCGAGCCAGGCGACCGCGACGAGGCAGGGAATCGAGACCGCGCGAAAGACGGCCAGCTCGCCGCCGCCCAGCGCGGACGCCGCGGCGGCGAAGGGGGCGCGCAGGATCAGGGAGCCGCCGTAGGCGGGCACCTGGGCGAGGAAGCCGCTGAGGTCGCCGCGGCCGAGTGCCAGGAACGCGCCGGAGGCCTCGCGGTCGTAGTCCGTCCAGGCGAAGCCGACGAGCCCGAGCCAGGACATGGCGAGCACCCCGGCCAGCGCGGCGAGCCACCAGGGCCACTCCGTACGCAGGCGCGCGATCACACGCACGCCATCGGCGCGCGGGCGCCGCTGCTTGAGCGCGCCGCGGGCGCGCTCAGCCGACGATGCGCAGCGCCTTGGAGATGCCGGTGAGCACCTCGCGGCCCTGCGCGGTCACGACGACGAGGTCCTCGATCCGCACGCCGACCGCGCCGGGGACGTAGACGCCCGGCTCGACGGTGACGATGTTGCCCGCCGCCAGCGGGTCCTTGCCCTGCTTGGAGAGGCGCGGGCCCTCGTGGACCTCCATGCCGACGCCGTGGCCGAGCCCGTGGCCGAAGTGCTCGGCGTGGCCGGCCTCGTCGATGATCGTGCGGGCGATCGCGTCGACCTCGCGGCCGGTCGGTCCCGGGCGGACGGCCTCCAGCGCCGCTTCTTGGGCGCGCAGCACGAGCTCGTAGACGTCGCGGTCGCGCGGGTCGAGCTCGCCGGTGGCGACCGTGCGCGTGCAGTCCGAGGCGTAGCCGTCGAGCTGGGCCCCCCAGTCGATGACGACGAGCGTGTTCGCGGGGATCGGGACGTCGCGCGGCACGGCGTGCGGGAGCGCGCCGTGCTCGGCGGCCGCGACGATCGGCGCGAACGAGGCGCCCGAGGCGCCGCGGCGGCGCATCGCGATCTCGAGGTCCAGCGCCACGTCGCGCTCGGTGCGCCCGACGATCCCGGCCGACACGACCTCCTCGAAGGCCTCGTCGGCGACCTTCGTGGCGGCGCGGATGGCGTCGATCTCGGCGGCGTCCTTGACGGCGCGCAGGTCCTCCAGGATGCCGCCGGCGGGGACGAGCTCGACGTCCTCGCCGAGGTGCTCGGCGAGCTGGGCGTGCTGCTTGACGCTGAGGTCGGCGTCGTCGAAGCCGAGCGTGAACGGGCCGTCGGGCAGGCCCGCGGCGACGCGCTTGAGCAGGTCGCTGTTGATCTCGCGGTCCCACGCGGGGTCGATCTGCTCGGCGACCTGGCTGAGGTAGCGGAAGTCGGTGACGAAGCGGCGCTGGGCGGGGCCGACGACGGCGGCGGCGTTGGAGCCCGTGAAGCCGGTCAGCCAGCGGATGTTCACGAGGTTGGAGACGAGCAGCCCGTCGAGCTCGCGCTCGGCGACCGCGGCGAGGACGGCGTCGACGCGGGTGCTCGGGGTCATGAGCGCACGGGCGCCATCGGAGGCGCGTCCTTGAGCGCGGCCTTCAGCGCGGCGAAGGCGTCGCGGTAGCCGTCGACGCCCCTGCCCGAGATCGTCGCGATGCAGCTCTCCGACAGGACCGAGACGTGGCGCCAGGGCTCGCGGGCCATGACGTCTGAGAGGTGGACCTCGACGGTCGGCACGGCGGCGAACTGGAGCGCGTCGCCGATCGCGCGCGAGTAGTGCGACCAGGCGCCGGCGTTGACGATGGCGCCGTCGGCGAGGTCGCGGACGCGGTGCAGCTCCTCGACGAACTCCCCCTCGTGGTTGGTCTGGAAGAAGCGGGCGTCGAGGTCGAGCTCGCCGGCGTAGGCGTCGATCGTCTGCTCGAGCTTGAGGAACGTCATGCCGCCGTAGTGCTCGGGGTCGCGGCGGCCGATCTGGTCGAGGTTGACCCCGTGCATGACGTGGATGCGGTTGCGGGCGTTGGACATGTGGGGGCTGGACTTTGGCAGGGCCGGGGGTCGGGCGCGGCGGCGGCTCGTGTCGTGGCGGCGTTGCGGCGCGTACGAACGGTCACGCGGCCGCCGCGGCGCGGGCCGGCCGCCGCGAGGGCTGTCGACTTCGTGCTCCATACGAACACGTTCGCGCCACGCCTTGCGGGCGCTCGCGCGCCGCCGTTACGCCCCGGTCAGCTCCGCCACCGCCGCCAGCACGTCGGCGGCCCCGACGCGCTGGCCGAACACGACGTCCCCGGGCGCGCGGACGAGCACGAACGGCACGCTCTCCCCCACGCGCTTCTTGTCCATCCGCGTCGCCGCCACGACCTCGGCCGGATCGGCGCCCTCGAGCGTCGTCGGCAGCCCGGCGGCGCCCAGCAGCTCGGCCACGTCGCTGCGCAGCTCCGGAAGCCCGCTCAGGCGCAGCGCCGCCAGCAAGCCGAGCGCGATCGCCTCGCCGTGGCGGTAGCGCCGGTACCCCGTGACGGTCTCGATCGCGTGACCGACGGTGTGGCCGAGGTTCAGCAGCTGGCGCGCGCCGCCGTCGCGCTCGTCGGCACTGACGAGCGCGATCTTCGTGCGCGCGCACGCGAGAACGATCTCGGCGTCGACCGTCGCGCCCGCCGCGACCCGCTCCCACAGCGGCCCGCCGGCGATCAGCGCGGTCTTGACGACCTCGGCGTAGCCGGCGGCGATCTCCTCCGCCGGCAGCGTCGCGAGCGTGTCGACGTCGGTGATGACCGCCGACGGCTGGTGGTAGGCGCCGACGTAGTTCTTGGCCTCCGGCAGGTCGACGCCGGTCTTGCCGCCGTAGGCCGAGTCGACCTGGGCGACGACCGTCGTCGGCACCTGCACGACCGGCACCCCGCGCTGGTAGGTCGCCGCGCAGAAGCCCGCGAGGTCGCCGACGACGCCGCCGCCGAGCGCGACGAGGTGGTCGTCGCGCCCCATCCCGCGCGTGGCGAGCTCGCGCCAGACGCGCTCGGCGACCGCCAGCGTCTTGTGCTCCTCGCCGGCCTCGATCGTGATCGTGTGGTGCGTGCCCGTCAGCGCGGCGCCGTAGTGGGCGCCGACGTTGGCGTCGGTCACGACGAAGGCGCGCCGACCCGGGCGCGGCAGGCCGCCGATCAGCCCGCGGCCGACGAAGACCGGGTACTCGCCGCCGGCGGTCGACGCGTAGACGAGCTTCGTTCCGGCGGGCGCGTCGCGCAGCGACTCCAGCGACGCCAGCGCGCGGCGCACGAGGCGGTCGCCCTCGGGCAGGAAGGCGTCGGCGACGGACTCGTACAGCGGCCGGCGCTCGGCGTGCAGCGCCGCGAAGGCCTCGCGGTCGCGGGCCAGCGGGCGGTCGTCGCCGGCCGCCCGCTCCCAGGCGGTCTCGTCGCTGACGTCGAGCCAGACGACGGTGTGGTCGCGGCGCAGCGCCTCACGCACGCGCTCGGACAGCACCGCCCCGCCGCCCAGCGCGATCCCCGGCGCGCCCGAGCGCAGCGCGCGCAGGACGACCTCCTCCTCGTGCCCGCGGAAGCGCCGCTCGCCGTGGACCGCGAAGAACTGCGCGATCGTCATCCCGATCTGCTCCTCCATGAGCACGTCGGTGTCCAGGACGTCGTCGAAGGCCGAGCGACTTCCCGGCCCCCATGAAGCCTACGAAGACGAGCGCCACTGGATCCGCTCGCGGTAGGCCTGCACCGCGGCGAGCACGTCGTCCATGTGGTCGCCGCCGAACTTCGTCCGGTAGGCGTCGGCGAGGACGAACGCGACCATCGCCTCGCCGACGACGCCCGCCGCCGGGACCGTGCAGGAGTCGGTGCGCTCGCGCAGCGCCTGGGCGGGCTCCTTCGTCGCGATGTCGACCGAGCGCAGCGGCTTGGTCAGCGTCGGCAGCGGCTTCATCGCCGCGCGCGCGACGAGCGGCTCGCCGTTGGTCATCCCGCCCTCGAGGCCGCCGGCGTGGTTTGACTCGCGGTAGTAGCCGCGCGCCTCGTCGTAGAAGAGCTCGTCGTGGGCCGCCGAGCCCGGGATGCCGGCGAGGCCGAAGCCCTCCCCGAGGCCGACGCCCTTGATCGCCTGGATCGAGCACAGCGCCCCGGCGAGGCGGCCGTCGAGGCGCTCCTCCCAGGAGACGTGCGAGCCGAGCCCCGGCACGAGCCCGAACGCGATGACCTCGAAGACCCCCCCAAGCGACTCGTTCGCCTTGCGCTGCACGTTGATGTGGGCCACCATCGCCCTGCTGGCCTCCCGGTCCAGGCAGCGGACCGGATCCTCGTCGACGCCCTCGAAGTCGGCGAGGGCCAGCGGCTGCGATCCGTCCCGCCCGTCCACGTGGACGCTGCCGATCTGCACGACGTGCGAGCGCACCTCGACGCCGAGCGCGCTGAGGAACGTGCGCGCGAGCGCCCCGCCGGCGACGCGCGCCGCGGTCTCGCGCGCGCTCGCGCGCTCGAGGACGTTGCGGACGTCGCTGAAGTTGAACTTCTGCGTGCCGACGAGGTCGGCGTGGCCCGGGCGCGGGAGGTGGACCTCGGGGATCTCCGCCGCGACCGGCCAGGGGTTCATCCGCTCCTCCCAGTTGGCGTAGTCGCGGTTGGCGATCTGCAGCGCGATCGGGCTGCCCATCGTCACGCCGTGGCGCACGCCCGCGGTGACCTCCGCGCGGTCGCGCTCGATCTTCATCCGCCCGCCGCGCCCGTGGCCGAGCTGGCGGCGCGACATGTCGCGGTTCATCGTGTCCTCGTCGAGCACGAGGCCCGCGGGCAGGCCCTCGACGAGGCAGGTGAGACCGGGGCCGTGCGATTCGCCGGCGGTGATGAGGCGGAGGGCCATGACGGCCCGTGAGTCTATGGAGCGGCCCCTACGTCGTCGGTACGACCGCGCCGCGGGCGCTGTCGTAGGCGAACTGGCCGATCGCGTCGGCGGTCTTGCGGTCCTTGATGATCTCGCGCAGGACGTCGCGGCCGTCGCGGTGCACGCGGCCGCGCAGCTCGGCGGCCTCGGCCTCGCCGGACACGGCCTGCTCGGCGATCTCGTCGATCGCCAGCACGAAGCTCGACTCGCCGGCGTCGTCGAGGCTCGTGACGGTGACGTCGATCTTCTGGCCGGCCTTCAGCGCGACGACGCGGCAGCTGTCCTCGGCGCAGGCGCCCTCGCCGGTGGCGGTCGCGTTCGGGCCCAGGACGAAGACGGCGCGCGTGTGATCGGCGGTCGTGCCGAGGTAGACCAGCGCGGGGTTGGCGAGGCCGCCGAGCGGCTGCAGGCGCGAGAGGCCGCGGACGGCGGCGGTCGCGTCGGCGCCCCAGTGCACGCGGGTGCGGGGGACCGTCGCGGCGGGCGCCGTCGTGGCGCCGCCCTGCTCGGTGGGCACGGAGGGTGTCGTGACGGTCGGCGCCGGCGTCGACTTCGAGCCGGTCTCGGCGGGCGCCTTCGCACCGCCACCGCTCGTCGCGGCGGGCGTCTTCGCCGCCGGTGCTCCGTCCTCGGTCGCCACGGACTCGGCGGCCGTGGCCGCGCGGCGGAACGGGTCGCGGACCTTGCCGGGGCGACTGCGCACCGACGGCGGGCCGACGACCTGGACGGCCGGGGTCGAGCCCGCGGCGTCGACGGCCGGCACGTTCGCGGGCGCGACGGCGGGTGCGGCTGCGTCGCCGCCGTGCCCGAGCACGACGGGGACCGCGACGGCCGTGACCGCCAGCAGCAGCGCGATCGGCCACAGGCGCTTGGAGATCAGGTCGTCGAGCAGGCTGCGCAGGAAGCTCATGGCGTCACCTCGGTGGCCGGCGTCGCGGCGGCGGCGGCCGACGGCTCGGGCGGCAGCGGGGCCACGTAGGCCTTCGCGGTGACGTCGGCCTTGACCTGCGGCAGGCCACCGCGCCCGGGCGTCATCGTGACGCTGTCGACGGTCAGCAGGCGGCCGCTGACGGAGAGCGTGTCGTCGCCGACGCGCGAGAAGCGGTCGATCTGCGCGAGCAGGCGGCGCAGGCCGCTGTAGCCGCCCTCGAAGGTGAACGTGAACGGCCGCGGCGTGACGTCGGTCGCCGGCGCGGCGGGGGTCGCGGTCGTCGCCGGGACGTCGGGGGACGTCGTCGACGCACCCGCGCTCGGCGGCGCGACCGGGGCCACCGGAGCGATCGTCGGCGCGTCCTCGACCGTCACCGAGCGGAAGTCGACCTTCGCCGCGCGGGCGGCGGTCTCGAGCTGGTAGACGAGCGATGCGACGTCGGCGCGCGGCGGCACGGCCTTGCCGAGCCGCGCGATCGTCGCGTAGTCGCGGGTGTAGGTCGCGCGGGCCGCCTCGGCGGTGGTGGCGCGGGCGTTGGCCTCGTCGCGGCGGGCCTCGGCCTGCGCGACCTGGCCGGCGAGCGCGGCGGCCGCCTCGCGCTTGGGGGCGACGGCGAAGAACCAGCCGGCCGCGACCGTCGCGAGCGACACGACGGCGACGATGACGATGCGATCGCGGGCGCTCATTGCAGGTTGCTCCCCGGAGTCGGTGCGGGCGCGGCCGGCGCGCCGCCCGGCGTTGTCGTCGCGGGCGCGGCGGCGGCCGCCGCGGCGGCGTCCTCGGGCGAGACGAGCTGCCCGGTCGCGTCGACGTCGGCCTTCGTCGCGCCGGGGGCGGCGAAGGAGATCGTGATCGTGAAGCTGGGGTCGGTCTCGGCGTTCGCCGGGCAGCTCTTGTCGCCGTTGGTTTCGGGCTTCTGGGACTTGCTCAGGTCGACGTCGCGGACGCCGTCGATCGTGCGCAGCCGGGCGAGCAGCAGGGCGACCTTGATCTGGCTGCCGGTGCAGCCGTCGAGCTTGAAGGTGGGTGCGGGCGCGACGCTCGTCGTCGGCGACGGCGCCTGGCCGTCGGCGCCGGAGGCACCCGCCAGCTCGGTCAGCCAGACGTCGGCGGGCAGCACGCGGCTGATCTCGCGCATCGCGTGGGCCCAGTCGAAGCGGGTCCCGGCGAGCGCGCTGACGGTGCCGACGCGCTCCTTGGCGAGGCGCGCGAACGTCTCGTAGGGCTCGGCCGAACCAGCGCGCGCCTCGGCCGCGGTGGCCTCGGCGTTGGCGCGGTCCAGCTGCGCGCGGTGGCCCGCTGCCTGCCGGCTCGCGACGGCCCAGAGGCTCGCGAGCACGACGAGCGCGGCGAGCCCGCCGAGCAGGACGTGGACGGCTGCGACGTTGCTCGAGCTCCCGCGGGCGCCACGCCCCGGGCGGCCCTCCGGCGGCATCAGGTTGACGGCCCTCACCGGGGCACCTCCGCGATCGCCAGGCCGGCGGCGACGGTCATGCCGGCGAGGTCGCCGGGGCCCTCGAAGCCCTTGCCGGCCGCGACGCTGCGGGTCTCGACGGGCAGCCCGAGCTCGGCCGAGAGCGCCTCGGCGAAGCCGGGCACGGCCACGGCGGCGCCGGTCAGCACCGCGCGGTCGGCGTCGGTGCCCGCGATGGCCTGGGTCCGGTAGAAGTCGAGCGAGGCGCGGATGTCGCCGGCGAGCCGGCGCGTGCCCTGGACGAGCACCGCCCGCGCGTCCTCGATGATCTCGGGATCGCCGTCGATGGTCGCGAGATCGCGCTCGAAGCCGACGTGGCGCAGCCACTGACGCGCGTGGGCGACGGTCAGCGAGCGGCGCTCGGCCAGCTCGATGCCCATGCCCTCGAGGCCCGCGCCGGTGACGCGCGTGAAGGTGCAGACGCCGCCGACGACGACGGCGAGGTTCGCCATGCCGCCGATCGACAGGTACAGGGCGGTGTCGGTCTTGCGGCGGCCCCCGAGGATGCGGATCATCGCGAACGCGGAGAGGTCGACGCCGCGGGTCTTCAGGCCCGCGCCGCTGACGGCCGCGATGGCGGACTCGACCATCTCCTTGCGGGCGGCGACCACGACGACGCGCTGGCGCGGCCCGGCGGGCGTGTCGACCATCCCGATCGGCTCGTAGTCGAGCACCGCGGACTCCATCGGCATCGGCAGCTCGTCGGCGACCACCTGCCGGACGACGGCGTCGAGGTCGGCGCGATCGTCGACCGGCGGCAGGTCGAGCGTGCGCACGACGATCTTGGCGTTCGCGACGCCGATGCGCACGTCGCGCCCCAGGCGCTTGTTCTCGCCCCACAGCTCCTTGAGCGCGCTGGCCACGACGTCGACGTCGACGACCTCGCCGTCACGGACGGCACCGATCGGCAGGTCGATCGTGGCGGCGCGCTCGAGGCGCACGGTGCCGTTGACGCTGACCTCGGCGGCGACGATGCGGCCGGGCTCGATGTCGAGGCCGACGATGCTGCGGGAGGGCGTCTTGCGAAGAGAGAGGGGCATGCGCGGTCGCTCCCGTCATCGGCGCGAAAGCGCCGCCCCGATACGGGCGGTGGGCGCGATCAGTCATCCGTCCACGGCCCGCCCCGGGCCCCGATCGGCAATCTGTCCGCCCCGCACGACGCGACGGATCAGAAGCTCGTGAGGTACGCGTCCAGCAGGCCGTCGCCGGCGATCACAGCGACGAGCGCGCCCAGCGCGAGGAACGGGCCGAACGCGATCGCCGTCTTGCGACCCTCGTGCGCGCCCTTGCGCGCGATGATCAGCAGGCCGACCACGACACCGGCCAGCAGCGCGACGAAGATCGCCACCGCGACCGCCGCGCCGAGGAAGAGGCCGAGGACCGCCGCGAGCTTCACGTCGCCCATCCCCATCCCCGCCGGGTGGACGATCGCCACCAGCAGGAACGCGCCGCCCGCGAGCGCGCCGGCGAGCAGCCGCTCGGGCTCGCCGCCGGGATCCAGCAGCGTTCCGGCGACGATCGCCACGACCGCCGCCGGCCCCGTCAGCCGGTCGGGCAGCAGCCGCACCGCGAGGTCGACGAGCGTGAGCGGCACGAGGACGGCGACGAGCGCGAGCCCGAGCACGAGCCGCGCGGCGTCGTCGTGGTGCACGGCGACGACCGCGGCGAACAGCGCTGCGGTTGCGAGCTCGGCGGCCGCCCCGCGGGTCGCCGCGATGCCGGCACGCGGGCCGAGCCAGTGCGTCCAGCGCTCCGGCACGTCGGCGTCGCCGACGAGCCGCCGGGCGAGCGCCGTCAGGGGCCCGCCGAGCAGCAGCCCGGCGACGGCGGCGACGACCACGGCGGCGGCGAGCGGCACGGGCGCGAGGCTAGCCGACGTGGACGGCGCCGCTAGCGCGCGGGGACCTGCTCGGTGTACAGCTGGACCTGCCAACCGGCCGCGATCGGGTCGATGAACTTCGGCGGCGAGCGGAAGCGCAGCCGGTCGTCGTAGGTGTAGGCCTTCAGGAAGCCGGTCTCGGGCACGCCGTTGATCGACGTCCCGACCGGGCCGCGGAACTTCTGCGCGATCGCCCCGAAGATCGTGAGCGTGCCGATCGTCGCGCCGCAGAAGTAGTTGTCGACGATGAACGAGTGCGCGAGCGACAGGACCGCGGCGTCGATCGTCACGTTCGGCCCCGGGCCGCCGTTGTTCTCGCAGTCATAGCCGCCCGAGCTGTTGGCGACGAGGTTCTTGACCGGGTGGTACACGCGGATGAAGTTGTTGGAGATCATCCCGAGCAGGACGTCGGCGGTGGCCGCCTTGCGGACGTCCTCCTTGATGATGATGTCGTTCTCGGCGCCGACCGTCACGGCGACGGAGTAGGTGCCCTGGATCTCGAGGTTGCCGCAGCCCGGCGGCACCGGCAGCGCGGTCGTGCCGTAGGGCGCGACCGGGTTGTACGTCACGCCGCAGCCGCCGCCGTGCTGGTTGGGCGCCGTTCCGGTCAGCGGGCCGTTGTCGTGGGAGACGTAGACGACGCCGTCGGCCGGGATCGCCACGACCGCGTTGGTGAGCTGGGTCCCGTCCTCGCGCCTGCCCGTCACGGTCATGTTCGCCCCGTTCATCGTGATCTTCGTCACGCCCTTGAAGCGGTAGGCGGGGTCGGTGTCCTTGCGCAGCTGCGAGTTGCTCGGCGGCAGCTTCAGCGTCGGGGCGTTCGGCCGCCAGATGCCGAGCTTGGACTTCAGCGTGCCGGTCGTCGTGAAGTTCACGTTCGGCGCGGAGCTGCCGCAGGTGCCGTTCGCGCGCCAGCCGACGGTGGCCGGCGTCTGCCCGGCGGTCAGCGTCTTGCCGGGTCCCGAGACCTCGATCGAGTCCTGCGGGCTGCGCCCGAAGCGCGCGTAGCCGCAGAGCAGCAGCTCGTCGTTGGTGTGCAGCGGGCCGTTGACGACGTCGCGGTCGGAGGCCGTCGGAGCGTTGTTGCCGTTCGTCGGGCTCGACGGCCCGACGAAGTTGATCTCCCCGCACGAGCGGGTGAACGACTGCCAGACGTTGGTCGTCGAGAACCGGCCGGCGTTGGGCGGGTCGCCCCTGAAGGCGGTGAGCGAGCCGCGGCCGTTGTACCAGTAGGTCTTCGCGCACGTGTCCGTCCCCCACGCCACCACGTCGCGCTGCGACGGCGGCGGGGTGCCGGGACGCTGGTTCTCGCGCGTCGGCCGGCCCTGGGCGTTGATGAAGTACAGCGCCGGGTCCTGGGTCTCGAGGTCCGTGAAGTAGATGAAGTTCAGGAAGCTCGCGCGGCGGAACGTCGAGACGATCGAGCGCCGCGGGCCGCCGGCGATCGACTGGCCCGTCGAGCGGATCCGGAACGTGCCCGTCGCGTTGTCGATCATCGACGACTGGGTGTTGGCGACGCACGAGGTCGCGCCGTTGGCCGGCATCAGCTCGAGCGCGTAGCGGCCCTGGCCGCCGGGGACGGTCAGCCAGCGCGTCCGCGTGTCCGCGCCGACGCCGCTCCAGCGCTGGTTGACGGCGTTGGGCGCGGGGACGCTCGTGCACTTCGCCCAGTAGTCGTCGTCCTGGATGAGGTGGAAGAGGTAGTTCTGGATCCCCGCCTCGGCGGCGGCGTAGGCGACCTTGCGCTGGATGTCGTTGCGGCCCGGGGCGAGGTCGCCGTCGACCGACGAGTAGGTCGCGAAGACGATCGACAGCGTGATCAGCATGACGCCCATCACGGTGACGAGGATGAAGCCGCGCTCGTCTCTCACAGGCATAGCGGGCTGTTGTCGGGGTTGGTCGGGTTCGACGTGCGCACGTAGACCTGGTTGGAGATCGCGACGCGCGTCGAGGGGCGGCCGCCGATCGCGGCGAAGTTGAAGCCGACCTGGACGGTGCGCGCGAGGTCGTCGGCGACCAGCGGCGTCGTCGTGATCAGCGCCGGGACCGCGGTGCCGCCGCCCGCCGGCACCTGGAAGCGGAAGTACTGGAAGATCGGCTTCGTGCCGTCGGCGACGATCCCCTGGGCGATGACGTTCACCGCGGGCGCGGTGTTGAACGTCACGTTCGGGCGCACGCCGGCGCCCGTCCAGACGGTCTCGGTGATCCGCTTGGTGGCCGCGTCGTAGGTCAGGGTGCGGCGCTGGACGACGAGCGGCGAGGCCTCGGGCGCGAGGCTGCCGTAGAACGTCATCGACGTCGGCGTGGCGGCGGTCAGCGCGGGCAGGTCGGTGCCGAGGCACAGCTGCGAGCGGACCTGGCGCGTCAGGAGGTCCATCGTCAGGCGGGCGCGCGCCGCCGCCTCGACGCGGTCGACGGTGTTCGCGCTGAGCCGGCTGCTCGTGTCCAGCAGGCCGAGCAGCGCGAAGAGCACCGCGAGCCCCGCCGCCATCGCCGCCAGCAGCTCGACGATCGTGAAGCCCTGCTCGTCGCGCAGGCGGCTCACGCGCACACCCCGGCGGGCGCGCCGGCGAGGTCGACCGTGAGGTCCTGGCCGGGCAGCGTCGTGTTCGAGAGCGTCTGCTCATGCTTGACGGTGCCGTTGGAGACGCAGACGCCGAAGTCCGTTCCCGAGGGGTAGCCGGGGTCCGCGAGGCGCCCGTCGGCGCCGGTCGTGCGAACGATCTTCGTGCCGCAGGTCGTCACGACGGTGACCGACGCGCCGGCGACCGCCGCCGCGCCGTTGACGACCTTGAGGTCCAGCGACGGCAGGAGGATCGCGCCCGCCGTGTTGGCCCCCGGCGCCACGGTCTCGACCGCCGGCGTGGCCGGCCGCGCCTGGGTGCAGTTGTCGGCGTAGACGGCGTACGGGCTCGTGAACGGGAACAGCAGCGGCGTCTCGAGGCGGCTGCCCTCCAGCGGGTACGGGATCAGCGTCGCCGGCGGGCCGGGGTGCTCGATCGTGGCGAACGCCGGCTCGGAGGCGACGACGGCGGCGTCGCTCATGCGCGTCGTCGTGAAGTCGACGGTCATCGTGCCGCCGCGGTCGTAGGTGAAGACGACGTTGCGCGTCTGCTCGCCGGCGACCGACTGGGTCACCGAGATCGCGGTCTGCCCGGCCGGGTCGATCCAGCCGGCGCTCGAGTACGCGAGCGTGTAGTCGTTGTCGGCCGGGAGGTAGCCCCACAGCACGCAGCCCTCGGCGTTCGTGACGCCGCTGACGTTGCGGTCCCCGGTCAGCGCGAGCGACTGGCCCGGGACGGGATCGCCGTTGCGATCGGTGATCTGCACCGACAGCGAGCCCTCGGTCGGGGTGAAGACCCGTGCCGGCGGGGCCATGATGCTGTCGAGCGTGATCGGCGCGCCGGAGCGCAGCGCGGGCGAGTCGACCGACGACGTGATCCGCAGGTAGTCGGCCGACGCGCCACCGGTGGCGCAGTTGGCCTCGCCGGTCGCGTCGGTGACCCACTCCGCGCGCGACTCGATGTCGTAGGAGACGCCGTTGACGACCTGCGTGCTCGTGCTGTGGTTGTTGGACAGGTCCTGCAGCGGCAGCGCGCGCAGGCGCTCCTGCTCGGCCTGCACGAGGTTGCCGGCGACCGCCTTGGCCCGCTGCTGGGAGTCGCGCGCCTCGGCGTGGTCGAGCGCCTGCAGGACCCCCATCGCGAGGATCAGCAGCAGCACCGCCGCGACCATCACCTCGACGAGCATCGAGCCGTCCTCGTTGCGCAGCATGCGCTTCTCATCGGCCGCAGCCCGGATGGGGCGCATCGGGCAGGTCGCGGATCGACGAATGGACGAACGGCCGATGGCGGCCTAGAAGGTGTCCAGGTAGGCCTGGACGAGCGGGTCGCCGGCGAGCACGCCCACGATCCCGCCGATCGCGAGGAAGGGCCCGAACGGGATCGCCGTCTTGCGACCCGCCGACATGCCCTTGCGGATCATGATCGCCATCCCGACGGCGGTGCCGACGGCGAACGCGACGAGGAACGCGGGCGCGACGGCGCTGCCGAGGTACAGGCCGAGCACGGCGACGAGCTTGGCGTCGCCCATCCCCATGCCCTTGGGGTGCAGCAGCGACGGCAGCGCGAGGACGCTGCCGGCGGCGACGCCGGCGATCAGCCGCTCGACCTCGCCGCCCGGATCGAGCGCCGTGCCGAGCACGACGGCGATGACGGCGGCGGGCAGCGTGAGCTTGTTGGGGATCAGGCGGTGCTCGGCGTCGATCAGCGCGATCGGCACGAGGAAGGCGACGAGCACGAGGCCGAGCACGAGCATCGTGGTGTCGTGCGCGTGCACGACGGCGACGGCGGCGAACAGCGCGGCGGTCAGCGCCTCGACGATCGGGTAGCGCTTGGCGATCGGCTCCGAGCAGCCGCGGCAGCGGCCGCGCAGCAGCAGCCAGGACAGCAGCGGGATGTTGTCGTAGGCCTTGACGGGCGCGTCGCAGGTGGGGCAGTGCGAGCCGGGGTAGGCGAGCGACTCGCCGCGCGGCAGGCGGTAGGCGACGACGTTCAGGAAGGACCCGATGAGGAGGCCGAAGGCGGCCGCTGGCAGGAGTGCGACGGGCATGGAAGAGGGTGTCCTCGGTCTCGGTGGTCGGACGCTGCTCTGTGGCCTATCGGCAGCCGCGCGCCGGCGCTTTACGCGCCTCCAGAAACGACGAAGGGCGGGCCCGGAGGCCCGCCCTTCGGCGAAGCGAGGCTGCGTCGGGCTACCAGCTGGCGCCCTCGGCGCTGCAGCCGCCCTTGGGCGAGCCGTTGACGATGCTGCACGAGCGGCTGAACCCGGTCGTCGGGCTCTTCGTGATCGTGAAGGTGTTGCCGGTCGACGACTTCGAGCGGATGACGTAGTCGGTCGAGTCCTTGAACGTCGTCGAGCCGCCGGCGGCCGCGGAGTCGCGCGAGGCGACCATCTCGGCGTCGGTGCCACAGCCCGTCGACGGGTCGTTGGTCAGGCAGGACTCGATCTGCGAGACGGCGTTGCGAACGGCGGACTTGGCGGACGCGTCCTTGGCCTTGTCCTTCTGGCCCAGGAACGTCGGCAGTGCGATCGCGGCCAGGATGCCGATGATCAGGATGACGACGAGAAGCTCGATGAGCGTGAAGCCCGACTCGCTCCGACGCGCGGTTGCGCAGGTTCTGCAGCATGGTGGAATCCCTCCAAGGATCCGGATGACAGGTTCAGCCGATGTCCTGATCGGCTCGGCCGTGCCGGCTCCCGAAGCCCGCCGCGCCTGATCTGGACGAACGGTCGAGCCCGGAACGACGAGGGGCGGGCCCGAAGGCCCGCCCCTCGATGAAGCGAGGTTGCGTCGGGCTACCAGCTGGCGCCCTCGGCGCTGCAGCCGCCCTTGGTCGAGCCGCCGACGACGCTGCAGGTGCGAGCGAAGCCGGTCGCGCTCTTCACGATCGTGAAGGTGTTGCCGGTCGACGACTTCGAGTTGATCGTGTACGCGCTGGAGCTCACGAAGTTCGTCGAGCCGCCGGCGGCGGCGGAGTCGCGCGAGGCGACCATCTCGGCGTCGGTGCCGCAGCCCGTCGACGGATCGTTGGTCAGGCAGGACTCGATCTGCGAGACGGCGTTACGAACGGCGGACTTGGCGGACGCGTCCTTGGCCTTGTCCTTCTGGCCCAGGAACGTCGGCAGTGCGATCGCGGCCAGGATGCCGATGATCAGGATGACGACGAGAAGCTCGATGAGCGTGAAGCCCGACTCGTCCGACGCGCGGTTGCGCAGGTTCTGCAGCATGGTGGAATCCCTCCAAGGATCCGGATGACGAGATGTGCAGGCCTGGCGTTGCGCCGTGCTACTTGGCTGGTGCACATGGCGCTCATCGGTCCTGGCTGGAGGGCGGCGGAGCAACGTCCGCGGTTCTGGACGAATGACCCTCTGGCGAGCGCCCCGGGAGCCGCCTGGACGAATGTTTCGAGGTGCGCGAGGCGTCAGGCGGAGGCGGCGGCCGCGAGTCGCGCGGCCTGCGCGTCGTGTCCGGGGATCTGCGTCCCGGTCCCCTCGCACCACGGGCACTCCACCTGCGAAGAAGTGCCTCCTAGCTGGGAAAACACGTTTCCCGTGCCCCTGCACGGCGCACAGGGAAGCGGCGCGGCGGACTCGTGTTCGTCTGCGGTGGCCATGCGGCGTGCCACGCTAGCAGCGACTCCCAACCGGCAGTTGCACGTTCACGCAACCGCATTGCGCACATCTGCACCGGACACGTGCTAGAAGTCCCCGGGAGCACGCTGGACTTGAAGCCAACGGAACGGCACAATGCGCACATGCCGGAGGGTAAGGATGCCAACGGAGATCTCATGCGCTCGTACAACGGGCGCGTGAACGTATGACCACGAACTCACGGAAGCGTTCGCTTCTGGAGATGTCCGCCTGCGCGGTGCTCGTCGCCGCCCTCGCGGTACAGCCCGCGCTCGGACGCGACGGCAAGGGCAAGGGCTCCGGCCGCGACGGCCGCGATGCCGGTGCCACCGCGACCCAGGTCGCCGACGCGGCGCCCGCCGCGCCCGCAGCAAGCACGCTGCCGGCCCCGCCCCCACGCGCCGCACCGCCCGTCGCAGCACCACCTCCTCCTCGGGCAGCCGCCGCAGCACGCGTCAGGTCGAGGCCCCCGGTCCCGTCGTCGAGCAGGCGCCCGCGCCCGATCCCGCGCCGCCCGTCGACCCGCCGCCGCCGGCCGTTCCGCCGACGACGCCCGCTCCCGAGGACGGCGCAGGCGGCACGCCGACGCCGACGACGCCGAATCCCCCGGCCCCGAGCGAGAACCCGGCCGACCCCGCGACGCCGGCGCCGCCGGCCGCCCAGGACCCCGTCCGCACACCGACCGCGCCCGCCGAGGCACGCCCGACCACGCCGACGCCCGACACCGCCGTCGGCGCCGCCGACCGCGAGGCGATCGTCGCCAACGCGCCGCTCGTGACCTCCCAGCCGGCAGCTCCCGTCACCGACGCCGCGACGCTCGCGCAGTCGCCCGACGGCGCCGCCGCGGCGGCCGCCGGCACGACGACCGCCACGGGCGCCAACGGCAACCCCCCCTCCCTGCTGCCGCCCACGACCGGCACCGGCACCGCCCAGTCGCGCGGCACGCTCAACACGCTCGCCCCCGCGGCCGACGCCACGACCGGCGGCGCGGAGCCCACGACCCCGCTCGGCGAGCCGCTGCAGACGCCCGCCGCCAGCGCGATCTTCAGCGTCGGCGTGCGTGAGGCCGGCGGCCTCGCCACCTCGCGTCCGCAGCCCGCGGCCACCGCCGTCGACGCGCTCGACGCGCCGCGGACCTTCACCAGCCGCCTGCGCGACGTCGCCGAGGTCATCCCGCCGCTGATGTGGTTCGCGCTCGCCGGGCTCGGGCTGCTCGTCCTCCTGCTCGGCGCCTCCACCGTCCTCGCCGCCGCCCGCACGCGGCGCCTGGAACGCCAGCGCGAGAAGCTGATGGAGGACATCGGACTCCTGCAGGCCGCGCTGCTGCCCGCCGTCCCGAGCCGCATGGGCGCCCTGCTGACGACCGTCGCCTACCGCCCGGCCGACGGCCCGGCCGCCGGCGGCGACTTCTACGACGCCTTCCCGCTGCCGGACGGCAAGGTCGCCCTGCTGCTCGGCGACGTCTCCGGCCACGGCCGCCAGGCGCTCGCCAAGACGACGCTCGTGCGCTTCACGGTCCGCGCCCACCTCGAGGCCGGCATGTCGCCGCGCGAGGCGATCTCGATCGCCGGGCGCTCGCTCGACGGCCGCCTCGCCGACGACTTCGCGACCGTCCTGGCCGCGATCCACGATCCGGCCACCGGCACGCTGACCTACTCCAGCGCCGGCCACCCCCCGCCGCTCGTGCTCGGCCCGTCGGCGCACGCGCCGGTCACCGCCTCCTCCGCCCCGCCGATCGGCGTCGGCTTCCCGACCGGGCAGCGCCAGACGATCGTCCCGATGCCCGAGGGCACGACGGTCGCCGTCTACTCCGACGGCCTGCTCGAGGCGCGCATCGCCGGCGAGCCGCTCGGTGCCGAGCGCCTCGCCGAGTGGCTGGCCGAGCTCGGCCCCGAGGCCAGCGCCAAGCAGCTCCTCGACCTCGTCGTTCAGCGCGCCGACCGCGTGCCCGACGACCTCGCCGCCGTCGTCCTGCACGCCGCTCCCGGCGCGACCGCTCCGGCGTCTCGCGTAGAGCAGCTCAAGCTCGACGTGCTCGACGTCGAGGGCCCCGACCTCGACGGCTTCCTGAGCGCCGCCGGCGTCTCGCGCGCCGAGCGCACGATCGCCGGGCGCCGCGTGAGCGAGCAGCTCGCGATCAGCGGCGGCGTGATCGTCGAGGTCCGCACCGGCGAGCACCCGACGGTCAGCGTCTACGCGATCGGCGACCGTCCCGCCGTGTCGCGCCAGCGCACACCGGCCAACTGAGCGCGCCCCCGACCGCAGGCCGCTACGCCCCGTCGCCGACGGGTGCGCTGCACCTCGGCAACCTGCGCACGGCGCTGCTCGCGTGGCTGTTCGCCCGCTCGCGCGGCGCAGGCTTCGTCATGCGCATCGACGACCTCGACGCCACGCGCTCGCGGCCCGGGGTCGCGGAGGCGCAGCTGGCGGACCTCGCGGCGCTCGGCCTCGACTGGGACGGCCCGGTCGTCCGCCAATCCGCGCGCGCGGAGCTGTACGCGGAGGCGCTCGCGCTCCTGGACGCCGACGGCCTGCTGTACCCCTGCTACTGCACCCGCGCCGAGATCCGCGAGGCCGCGTCGGCGCCGCACGGGGCGCTGCCGGAGGGCGCCTACCCGGGCACCTGCCGCGAGCTGACGGCGGCGCAGCGCGCCGAGCGCGAGCGCTCCGGACGCCCGCCGGCGCTGCGCCTGCGCGCAGGCGAGGCGGTCGTGGAGTTCACCGATCGCCTGCTCGGCGATCACCGCGGCGTCGTCGACGATCTGGTCGTACGGCGCAACGACGGCGCCGCCGCCTACAATCTTGCCGTGGTGGTGGACGACACAGCACAGGGGATCGGAGAGGTCGTGCGCGGAGCTGACCTGCTCGACACGACGGCGCGCCAGCTGCACGTGCGCGCGCTGCTGCGCGCGCCCGCCGTCGTGCACGCCCACGTGCCGCTCGTGCTCGGAGCCGACGGCGCTCGCCTGGCCAAGCGCCACGGCGCCGTCACGCTCGCCGATCGCCGCGCCGGCGCGGGCCAGTCGGCCCTGCAGGTGCGCGCGGAGCTCGCCGCCTCCGTCGGGCTGGCCGAGCCCGGCGAGCAGCCGTCGCTCGACGACCTGCTCGGCCGCTTCGATCCCGGCGCCCTGCCCCGCGAGCCCACGGTGCTCCCCGCATGATGGCCAACATCGGACCGGCCGTCGGCGTCCTGGTCCTCGCGATCATCGTCTTCCTGCTGAACCCGAGCCTGCTCGGCGTCTTCTACGCGCTCCTCGTCATCGTCGGCGCCTGCACGATCTTCCTCCTGCGCCAGATGTACCTCGACGAGCTCGAGCGCAACGACAGGGAGTAGCTGCTGCCGAGCGATCTCGCCAGCAGCGGCGACGTTGCCGAGCTCGCCGAGCTGGCGCGCGGCGGCGGACGGCTGGGCATCGACACCGAGTTCATGGGCGAGGGGCGCTACCGCACGCTCCTGTGCCTCGTGCAGGTCGCGGCCGAGCACCCCGACGGCAGCGTGCGCATCGAGGTCATCGACCCGCTCGACGAATCCGTCGACCCCACGCCGCTCGCCCAGGTCCTCGCCGACCCCGCCGTCGAGATCGTCATGCACGCCGGCCGCCAGGACGTCGCCCTGCTGCGCCGCGTCTGGGCGACCGACATCACGAACCTCTTCGACACGCAGCTGGCCGCCGGCTTCGCCGGGCTGCGCGCCCAGCTCGGCTACGAGGCGCTGCTGCACGAGCTGCTCAACGTGCGCCTGGCCAAGAGCGCGAGCTTCACGCGCTGGGACGCGCGCCCGCTGAGCGCCGAGCAGATCGACTACGCCCGCGACGACGTGCGCCACATCCTGCAGGCGACGACCGAGCTGCAGGAGCGCCTGGCAAAGCGCGGGCGCCTGGACTGGGCGCGCGAGGAGTGCCGCGCGCTCGCCGAGACGACCGACGAGCGCGACCCGGACGTCATCTTCGCGCGCCTGCCGCGCGTGAACTCGCTCGAGCCCAAGCTGCGCGCGGTCGCCCGCGAGCTCGTCGAGTGGCGCGAGGAGACCGCCCGCACGCAGGACCGGCCGATCCCCGCCGTCCTCAGCGACGCCGCGCTGATCGAGGTCGCCAAGCGGCGCCCGAGCCAGATGGGCCAGCTCGAGCAGATCCGCGGCATCAACGAGGCGACGCTGCGCCGCCGCGGCAAGGCGATCCTCGGCGCCGTCGAGCGCGGCCGCGAGCGCCCGCCGATCGCGGTCGAGGGCACGCGCCCCGCGCAGCCGAGCGCGCTCGACGCGCCGGTGATCTCGCTCGCCGAGGCGCTCGTGCGCACGCGCGCGCTGGAGGAGGAGCTCGCCTACGAGCTCATCGCCGCGCGCGCCGACCTGCAGGCGATCGTGCTCGCGATGCGCGACGGCTCGCCGCAGCCCGACGTGCGCACGCTGCAGGGCTGGCGCCGCGAGGTCGTCGGCGACGAGCTGCTGGAGCTGCTGGACGGCCGCCGCTCGCTGACGGTCGGGCCCGACCGTCACGTCGCCGTCGCCGAGAGCTGACGGCCCGCCTGCGGCCTACAGCGGCTCGGTCGCCGCGATGACGATGCAGGCGTGCACGAGCCCGAGCGGCGCCAGCGCGTCGCCGGCGGGGTTGGCGATGAAGTGCTCGGCCGCCGCCAGTGCCGCGTCGATGCGCTCGAGCGCCGGCCCGGCCGGCCCGGGCGCGGGATCGCGGGCGACGCAGCGCGCCATCGCGATGAACGGCGCCGCGTCCGCCGGATCGAGACCCGAGGGACCGGTCCTGAACACCGCGCCGAAGGCCATCATGAGATAGGTGCCGATGCGTATCAGCGACCCGCTCGCGGGCCGGATGCGGGCCAGCCGCGGCGGCTGCGCCTGCGCCAGCGGCTCGCGGTCCAGGACGCGCGCCATCGTCCCGCCCGCCAGCAGCCGGCGATCGTCCTCGTCCAGGCCCGCCAGCGCGCCCGCGCGCAGCGCCTGAAACAGCCCGCTCGCCGGCCGGCCGTAGGGCACGTCGGAGGCGAACACGATCCGCTCCGCCGGGACGCGCGCGTACAGCTCGACGACGTCGAAGGTCGAGAAGTTCGACGTGTCGTAGAGGACGGACGGGTGATCGGCGAGGCGTTCGGCGAACATGCCCTGGCCCGCGATCGCCGAGTGCGCCAGGACGAGCGGGACCGCGGGGTGGCGCAGCGCGACCTCGGCCAGCGGGTCCATCGGCGGCATCCCGCGCCCGGCGTGGACGAGGATCGGGACGCCCGCGTCGCCTGCGATCTCGAAGATCCCGTCCATCTCCGGCCCGGTGAACGCGAACTCCTGGGCGCGCGGATGCAGCTTGATCCCGCGCGCGCCGCGCGCCAGGCAGCGCTCGGCCTCGGCCAGCGGGCCGTCGGCGGGATCCAGGCGGCAGTAGGGAATGATCCGGCCGCCGCTGTCCTGCGCCCAATCGAGCACGCGGTCGTTGGGGCGGCGGTAGGCCGGGACGCGGTCGGGATCGTGGAAGGGGAACGCGCAGGCGCGGGCGTCCCGGCCGGCGAGGTCGAGGCCCGCGAGCAGCCGCTCGGGCGTCAGCGACTGGCCGTCCTCGTCGGCGCCGAGGTGGGTGTGCGCGTCGAGCACCGCGGTCCCGGGCGGGCGCAGGCGCTCGAGCTCCTCGATGATCGGCGCGAACGCGGTGTCGAGCGTCAGTGTGGCCACGCCGAAACCCTACATCGAGGTGAGACGCCAGCGGTAGGTCTAGGAGGTCGGCGCGCGCGGCGACGCGGCGCGCACGGCGTCGCGCAGGTGCTCGGGCTTGGCGGCCTTCGGCATCCAGCCGTCGGTCTCCAGCCGCTCGGCCTCCTTCTGGAGGCTGAACTGCGGCATGTTGGAGATCAGCACGATCGCCGTGCCGGGCGAGCTCTCGCGGATCTGGCGGACGAGCACCGCGGGCTCGGGCACGTCGGGCAGGACGAGATCGAGCAGCAGGACGTCCGCGGTGCACTGCCCGAGAGCCGCGAGCCCCTCCTCCCCGGTGCTCGTCGTCGAGACGACCTCGATGTCGCCGTCCTCCTCGAGCACATGGCGGAGGAAGTACTTGACGGCCCGAGCGTCGTCGCAGACTGCTACCCGGATCGTGTCGCCCATTCGGCCCGGCAGGCTACAGCAGGCCCTGCGAGCGGAGGAACTCCCTCGCGACCGCGCTCGGCTTGAGCTTGTCGACGTCGACGTCGCTGTTCATCCGCAGCATCCGCGCGGTCGTGAGCTTCGCGCTGACGGCGTCGATCGCGGCGCGCAGCTTGGCGCCGTAGCGGGCGAGCGTCTTGCGGGCGATGATCGGCGCGGCGTGCTGGAGCGCGAACAGCCCGCGCGGGTCCTGCAGGACGCGGTAGCGGCCCCCGGCGAGCTGGCTCTCGGTGGTGAACACGGCCGCGACGTCGACCTTGCCGGAGTCCAGTGCCGGGTAGCGCTCGCCGAAGTCGAGCTTCGTGTAGCGCGGGTTGCGCAGCCCGTAGACCTCGTCGAGCCCGTTGAGGCCCTCGAAGCGCGAGCGGAACTCCTTCGGGGCGCCGATGTGCACCTTCGGCGAGAGCCGCTTGAGGTCGGCGATGCTGCGCACGCCGTGGCGCCGGGCGAACTTCGGCAGCACCGCGAGCGCCTCGGAGTCGCTGAACGGCGTCGGCGCCAGCAGCGTGAAGTCGCTGCGCTCCTCGAACTTCTTCGCCAGGCGGTAGGCCGCGTCCGGGCTGCTCGGGCGCTGTGTCACCTCCGCGATCTCCGACAGCAGCGTGCCGACGTACTCGGGGTACATGTCCAGCGCGCCGTTGATGAGCGCCTGGTGGGTGACCTCCGAGCTGCCGATGTTGCTCTTCAGCTCGACGGTGAAGCCCTTGGCCTTCAGCGCCTGGCTGTAGAGCTCGCCCAGGATGAACTGCTCGGTGAAGTCCTTCGTGCCGATCCGGATCGGCGGCCCCGGCGGCGGCCGGTCGGAGACGGCGGTCGTCGTGTTCGCGACCCCGGCTTCGTTGTCGTCGCCGCCGCAGGCGGCCAGGCCGAGCGCGGCCGCCAGCGTGGCCAGCGCCGCGGCCCCGACCGCGCGCAGGCCGCGCATGGTCACGCGCTCGCCTGCGCCGGGGCCGGCTGCGTGTCGCGCGCCGTCACTGCCGCGTCGGCACCCGGGATCGTGAAGTAGAAGACGCTGCCCTCGCCGGGCGTGCTCGAGACCCAGATGTGCCCGCCGTGCTGGTCGATGATGCGCTCGCAGACGGCCAGCCCGATGCCCGTGCCGGCGTAGTCCTCTTCACCGTGAAGACGCTGAAACGGCTCGAAGATGCGCTGTGTGTGCTCAGGTTTCATGCCGATGCCGTTGTCGCCTACCGAGAAGCGCCACAGCCCGCCCGCGCGCTCGGCCGCGATGCTCACCCTTGGTGCGTCCTCACGGGTGAACTTCACCGCGTTGCCGACGAGGTTCTGAAAGACGCGACATAGGTTCCCACGGTCGGCAAGCACGATCGGCAGCTCCCCCACGTCGACGCACGCGCCGGTCTCCTCGATCGCCCCCGCCAGCCGCTCCAGCGCGTCGTCGACGATCGTCGCCGCCGGCACCGGCTCGGCCCGCAGCGTGCCGCGGCCGGCACGCGAGTACTCGAGCAGGTCGCGGATCAGCGCGCGCGCCTGCTGCGTCGCCTCGCGGATCCCGTCGACGAGGTCGGGCTCGGCCGTGCGCTCGGTCGTGCGGCGGCGCTCGAGCAGCTCGGTGTACATCGAGATCGTCGTCAGCGGCGCCTGCAGGTCGTGCGACGTGACCGACGCGAACTGCTCCAGCTCGGCGTTGGAGCGCGTCAGCTCGGTGTTGGAGCGCTCGAGCTCGGCGCGCCCGCGCGCGAGCGAGTCGGCCATCGTGTTGAAGCCGTGGGCGAGCGTTCCCAGCTCGTCCTCGCGCTCGGCGGGGACGCGCGTGTCGAGCTCACCGGCGGCGAGGCGGCCGGTGGCGTCGGCGACGGCCAGCACCGGCCGGACGATCGACCGCCGCAGGTAGAGCGTGAAGCCCACGGCGATGACGAAGACGAGGACGAGCCCGCCGATCCCGAAGCCGATCGCGCGCGCCGAGCGCGACTCCGCCCGGTCGGTGCGGTCGGCGATCACCGCCCGCTCGCGGCGAAACAGCGATGCGAGCTCGGCGCGGACGTTGCCCAGGCGGACGCGGTTGTCGTCGGCGGTCAGCTGGCTGCGGGCGTCGGCGAGGTCGCGGCGGGCGAGCCCGATGATCGGCTGCACCCAGAAGCTCACGTAGTTGTCGATGTTCGCGGCGACGCGGTTCACGCGCGCGCGCTGGCCGCGGTCCTGCGACACGAGCAGGCGCAGGTCGCTCAGCTGGCCCGGGTACTGGCGCAGCGCCGTGTTCGTCGGAGCGAGCAGCTGCTCCTGGCCGCTGGCGACGTAGCCGACCAGCCCGTTCTCGATCGTGATCAGCGTGTTCTCGAGCTGGCCGCCGGTCGCGAGCGCCTGCTGGGAGCGAAACGCGGTCCGGGTCGCGTCGCGCTGGCTGGTCACCGCGACGATCAGCAGCAGGAGCGCCAGGCCGAGCAGCAGCGCGGCCGCGGCGCTGAGCGCCACGACCCGCGTGGTGAGACGTGTCCTGAAACTCCGGAGCAGCAGCAGCAGGGATCGACCGACCTTTCGGGGCCCGGAGAGGATATCCCCGGGCCCCGATGGTTGCGACGGATTTCGGCCGGATCTACGACTCGAACTGCGGCTCGCGCACGACCCGCGGCAGGCGGCGCAGCCCCTTGGGCAGGTACCAGTTCCAATCGCCGAGCAGCTTCATCGTCGCGGGCAGCAGCACCCCGCGGATGAGCGTCGCGTCCAGCAGCACCGCGACGGCGAGGCCGACGCCCATCTGCTTGAACTCGATCGCCCGCAGCGTCGCGAAGACGGCGAACACCCCCACCATCACGATCGCCGCGCTCGTCACGACGCCCGCCGTCGAGCGGATGCCGTGCGCGACGGCGTCCTCGGTCTTCATGCCGCGGTCGTAGGCCTCGCGGATCCGGCTGAGGATGAACACGTGGTAGTCCATCGACAGGCCGAACAGGATCACGAACAAGAACAGCGGCAGCCAGGAGGTGATCGAGCCGGTCGACTCGAAGCCGAGCAGCGACTCGCCGTGGCCCTTCTGGAAGATCCAGACGAGCACGCCGTAGGCGGCGCCGACCGACAGCAGGTTCAGCACGATCGCCTTGATCGGGATCACGAGCGACCGGAACGTGACGAGCAGCAGGATGAACGCCATCGTCAGCACGAAGGCGAACACGATCGGCGCGTGCCCCTTCATGAGGTCGTTGAAGTCCCTGCTCTGGGCGGTCTGGCCGCTGACCGAGGCCTGCACGCCGTCGACGCGACCGAGCGTCGCGGGGATCAGGTCGTCGCGCAGGGTGCTCAGCGCCGTCTCCGAGCGCGCGTCCGAGCCGTCGCCGTCGAGCGCCAGCGCGACGCGGGCGACGCGCTTGTCGGGGCTGACGTCGACCTGCACCGGCTGCTTGATCTGACCCGTGGCCAGCGCGTCGCTGCGCAGCTTCGCGATCGCGGTGCGCACGGCGGGGGCCGTGACGTCGTCGGCCTGGACGGCCACGACGGCCGGCAGCGGGCCGCCGGGGAACGCCGCCTCGATGCGATCGAACGTCTGCATGACCGCGAGGTCGCGCGGCAGCGAGTCGGTGCCCGGGACGCCGGTCTTCAGCGACAGGGCCGGGTACGCCAGCACGAGCAGCGCGGCGACGGCCAGGCCGGCGGCGATCTTCGGGCGTCCGAGGACGCGGTCGAGGATCGCGCCCCAGATCCGCGACTCGCCGTCCTTGGAGCGCAGGCGGTGCAGGAACGGGATGCGGCCCTTCTCGACGCGGTCGCCGAGCTTGGACAGCAGCGCCGGCAGCACGGTGAGCGAGCCGACCATCGCGACGGCGACGACCATGATCGTGCCGGTGGCGAAGGACGAGAACGTCGAGCTGCCGGTGAAGTACATGCCCGCCATCGCGACCATGACCGTGAACCCGGAGATCAGCACCGCGCGCCCGGAGGTCGCCGCGGCGGCCTCCAGCGCCGCCTCGGAGCTGCGGCCGGCGGCCCGCTCCTCGCGCTCGCGGCGCAGGTAGAACAGGACGTAGTCGACGCCGACCGCCAGGCCGATGAGCAGGATCACCGAGGTGATCGACTCGTCGACCGGGGTCGCGAGGCTCAGGATCGAGACCAGCCCGATCGTGGCCATGACCGCCGACAGCGCGAGCAGCAGCGGCAGCCCGGCCGCGACCAGCGAGCCGAACGCGACGATCAGGATGATCAGCGTGATCGGCAGCGACAGCGTCTCGGCCTTCTTGAAGTCCTCCTCGAAGACCTTGCTCAGCGCCTTGCCGGCGCTCGCGTCGCCGAACTGCTCGATGCGCATGTCCGGGTGGTCCTTGGCGACGGCGGCGACGGTGCTCAGCGGCCCGTCGACGCGGTCCTCGACGACGTCGAAGTCGCCGGAGAGCTGGAAGCTCGACGAGCGCCGAGTGCTTGTCCTTCGAGATCTGGCCGGCGTTGCCGGCCGCGTACGGGCTCTTGACCTTCTCGACGTAGCGGGTGTCCTGCAGCTTGCGCTGGACGTCCGCCACGGCGGCCTTGAACGCCGGATCGCTCGTCGTGCCCGTGGCCGACTGCACGAGGACGGTCTCCTCGGCATGACGCGGGAAGTGGTCGAAGATCGCCTTGTCGGCGCGGCCGGACTCGCCGGGGCCGTTCTCCTGCCAGACGAAGGTGTTCAGGCCGGCGGCGCCGCCGCCGACGATGGCGATCGCGACGAACGCAAGCCAGCCGAAGATCGCGATCTTGCGGTGCCTGGCGCTCCAGCGCCCGGCGCGTGCTGCGAAGTTCTTGGATTGCATGTGGGGTGGCTCCTGGGGGAAGTCGGCATCACGGGGGTGGTGGTCGTGCAGACTTCCAGCGCCTGGCGCGCCGCTCGATGGGGCAGCCTGGCGTGCCGAGGTTCGGTTGACCCCCCTCCGGGTACGGGTGGCTCTATTGAGCCTGTGCTGACAGCAGTCGACAATCTGGATGTGACGCCGACCATCCTCATCGTCGATGACCATGCCGCCTTCCGTGCGGGCGCCCGCGCCCTCCTGGAGGCGGACGGATACGACGTCGTCGGCGAGGCGCCGGACGGACAGGCGGGCCTCGACGCCGTGGCGAGCCTGAACCCCGACGTCGTCCTGCTCGACGTGCGGCTGCCCGACATGGACGGCTTCACGGTCGCCGGGCGCCTGGCGGCATGCGGCTGCGACTGCGCCGTGATCGTGACCTCGAGCTCCGACGATCCGCTCTATCCGGGCCTCGCGCACAGCAGCGGTGCGCGCGGGTTCGTCGCCAAGCACGACGTCTGCGGCGCCGCGCTGGACCGCCTGCTCGGCTGACGGGCCCCCCCGACCGCCGCGCGTGCGAGGCTTCCGGCATGCGCGTGGTCATCGCCGACGACTCTGTCCTGCTGCGAGCAGGCATCGTCCGCCTTCTGGAGGACGCCGGCTTCGACGTCGTCGCGCAGGCATCAGACGCCGAGGACCTGCTGCGCAAGGTGCGCGCCCATCGCCCCGACGTCGCGATCACGGACATCCGGATGCCGCCGACGCAGACCGACGAGGGCCTGCGCGCCGCCCAGACGATCCGCAAGGAGATGCCCGGCGTCGGGGTGCTCGTCCTCTCGCAGTTCATCGACGAGGGCTACGCCGTCGAGCTGCTGCAGGGCAGCGCCGAGGGCATCGGCTACCTGCTCAAGGACCGCGTCTCGGACGTCTCGGGGTTCATCGACGCGCTGCGGCGCGTCGGCGAGGGCGGCTCGGCGCTGGACCCCGAGGTCGTCGCCCAGCTCCTGGGCCGCCGGCGCACGAACGACCCGCTCGACCGGCTGACCCCGCGCGAGCGCGAGGTGCTCGGCCACATGGCCGAGGGGCGCTCCAACGGCGCGATCGCGCGCGAGCTCGTCGTCACCGAGCGGGCGATCGAGAAGCACGTCACGAGCATCTTCAGCAAGCTCGGGCTGTCGGCGGCCGAGGACGGGCACCGGCGCGTGCTGGCGGTCCTGAAGTACCTCGACGTCTAGCTCGGTCCCCCGCTCGGACGACCCCGGGGTGTGGCTAGCCGCACCCCAGGACACCGGCAGTCCCCATCGATCGGGTCGCGCCCCGCTGGGAGGCTGCGCCCATGCACTCCGTCAGCGCCAGCGATGAGTTTCTGCCGCGCCGACGGTCTATCGGGACAGTGGCACCCGAGCATCTCCCCACCACCCCCACGCCGGCGGCGGCCGACCTCCTCCCCGACCGCCGCCGGCTCGTGCTTCGTCTCGCCCTCGTCGGCGCCGTCGTCGGCGCGCTCGGCCTCGCGATCAGCTCGCTGCCCGGCCTCGGCGAGGTCCGCGACCGGCTCGCCGACGCGTCGCCCGTCTGGCTCGGCCTCGCGCTCGTGCTGCAGGCCGCCTCCTGCCTGGCGTTCGTCGCGGTCTTCCGCGGCGTCTTCTGCCGGCGGATGCCCTGGCGCCTGAGCTACTCGGTCGGCATGGCCGCGCAGGGCACGAACGTCCTGCTGCCCTCCGGCGGCGCCGGCGGGCTCGCGCTCGCCGCCTGGGCGCTGCGCCGGGCCGGCATGCCCGCCGACCGCCTCGCGCGCCGGACCGTCGCCTTCTACGTGCTGACCAGCTCGGTGAACTTCGTCACCGCCGCGATCGCCGGCAGCCTGCTGGCGCTCGGCGTCCTCGCCGGCGGCGACTCGCTCTTCTGGACCGCCGGTCCCGCGCTCGCCGCGATGATCGTCATCGCCGGCGTGCTGTCGCTGCCGCGGCTGCTTCGCGTCCTGCGCCCGCAGGAGCGCGGCGGTCGGTTCGGCCGTGTCCTGCGCGTCGTCGAGTCCGCGCTGAGCGGCGGCATCGCCGACGCCCGCCTGCTCGTGCGCACCGGCAACCCCCAGATCCTCGCCGGCGCCGTCGGCTTCATGCTCCTCGACGTCCTCGCCCTCGGCGCCGCGTTCTACGCGATCGGCGGCCTCCCGCCCGCCGGCATCCTCCTGCTCGCCTACGTGCTCGGCCAGCTCGGCGGCCTGATCCCGCTGCCCGGCGGCGTCGGCGGCGCCGACGGAGGCCTGATCGCCGCCTTCGCGTTGTACGGCACCCCGCTGGGCACCGCCGCCGCGGCCGTGCTCGCCTACCGCGCCTTCCAGCTCGGGCTGCCGGCGCTGTTCGGCGCGCTCGCGATCGTGCGGTTGCCGGCCGTCCTGCAGCGCGCGCCCGACGTGTCGGGGCTCTGCGCGCCGCCCGCGCCCGCGCCCGCGCCCGCGCGCCAGCGCGTGGCCGTCGGCGGGCGCACCGCGCTCGCCGCGTAGGACGAGGCGTTCGCGGCGCCCGGCCCGGCGCGGGCGGTCAGGTCGCCTCGGGCTCCCGCCGCGACGCCAGGATCGACGCCGCGCAGACGCCCCCGATCGCGCCGAACACGTGCGCCTGCCAGGAGATCCGCTCCTGGGGCAGCAGGCCCTGCAGCAGGCTGATCCCCCAGACCACGGCGACGATCGCGCCGACGCCGAGGTCGATCACCCGCCTGCTGAGGATGCCGCGCGAGACGAGGTAGGTCGCGTAGCCGAAGACGAGCCCGCTGGCGCCGAGGTGAACGGTGTTCGCCGGCGCGATGAGCCAGGTGCCGAGGCCGCTGACGAGGCCGACGATCGCCGTGACGGTCACGACGCGGGCGAGGCCGCCCAGCGCGATCGCCGCGCCCATCACCGCGAACGGGACCGTGTTGGAGATCAGGTGGCCGAAGCCGACGTGCAGGAAGGGCGCCGAGACGATCTCCGGCAGCCCGCCGACGTCGCGCGGATGGATGCCGTAGTCGTCGAGGCTGTGGCCGGCGGCGACGTCGATCACCTCGGTGATCCACATCAGCGCGATCATCGCGCCGACGAGCAGCAGCGCGTTCGCGCGATCGGGACCCAGGCGCTCGGACATCGACGGCACGCTACAGGCCGACGGGCCGAGCCCGCCCCGCATACGGTTGCGGGCGTGGCCGACCTCGCCAGCGACGATCCGCGCGCCGCCGCCATCGAGGCGCGCCTGCGCCCGGCCGTCCTGATCGCGGCGCTCGCGGTGCTGCCGCTCGTCGCGCTCTCGCTCACGCACCCGCACGGGACCTGGCACACGATCGAGACGGCGGGCCACCTCGTGGTCTGGCTGACGTTCGTCGTCGAGGTCGCCGTCATGCTCACGGTCGTCGCCGACCGCGCCGCCTGGATCCGCGGCCACCGCTTCGAGCTGCTCGTCGTCGCGGTCTCCTCGCCGGTCGTGCCGCTCGCGCTCGCCGTCGCGCCCGCGCTGCGGCTGCTGATCCTCGCCAAGCTCTTCAAGGCGATGAAGCTCGCGAAGGTCGTCAAGCTCGCCAAGCTCGGCAAGAGCATCCGGCTCGTGCGCCGCAAGCTCACGCTCGACGGCGCGGCGTCGGTGGCGCTCGGCGTGATCGCGCTGGCAATCGCGGCGCTGACCGTCGTGTCGATGCTCACCGACAACGCGCCGCTTGAGGGCGGCGGGCGCACGGTGGCGTTCGTCGTCGCCGGGATGCTCGCGACGTTCGGGGTCAACCACCTGCGGGTGCGCGCCGCGCGCTGATGCGCTCCTCCTACGACGCGGTCGTCGCGGGCGGCGGCCACAACGGGCTCGTCGCCGCCGCCTACCTCGCCCGGGCCGGCCGCAGCGTCCTGGTCCTCGAGCGCCGCGGCGAGGTCGGCGGCGCGGCGGTCTCCGCGCGCCCGTTCGCCGGCGTCGACGCGCGCCTGTCGCGCTACGCCTACCTCGTCAGCCTGCTGCCGCGCCAGATCGCCGGCGAGCTGGGCCTGGACCTGACGCTCGCCCGCCGCAGCGTGTCCTCCTACACGCCCGACCCGCGCGCCGGCGCGGCCCGCGGGCTGCTCGTCGACGACGCCGATCCCGCCGCGACGCGCACGTCGTTCGCCGCGGTCACCGGCGGCGAGGCCGAGCGCGCCGCCTGGGAGCGCTTCTACGCCGGCGTGGCGGGCGTCGCGCGGCGGATCTTCCCGACGCTCACCGAGCCGCTGCGCTCGCGCGCGGAGCTGCGGCGCGTCGCCGCCGACGACGCGGTCTGGGAGGCGCTCGTCGACGCCCCGCTCGGCGCCACCGTCGACGCGAGCTTCGCCGACGACCTCGTGCGCGGCGTCGTCCTCACCGACGGCCTGATCGGGACGTTCGCGGCCGCCGGCGACCGCGACCTGCGCCAGAACCGCTGCTTCCTCTACCACGTCATCGGCGGCGGGACCGGCGACTGGCTCGTGCCGGTCGGCGGGATGGGCGCGGTCACCGGCGCGCTGCGCGACGCCGCACTCGCCGCCGGCGCCGAGCTGCGCACGGGCGCCGAGGTCGTCGCGATCGGCGACGGCGAGGTCCGCTACGCCGACGACGACGGCACCGAGCACGCGGTCGGCGCGCGCCACATCCTCGCTGCCGTCGCGCCCGCCGAGCTCGATCGCCTGCGCGGCCGCGCGCCCGCGAGCGCCGACGCGCCCGAGGGCGCCCAGCTCAAGGTCAACCTCCTGCTCGAGCGCCTCCCCCGCCTGCGCGACCCGGCCGTCGACCCGGCGCGCGCGTTCGCCGGCACGTTCCACGTCAACGAGACCGCCACGCAGCTGCAGGCCGCCCACGACGAGGCCGCGGCGGGCGCGATCCCATCGCTGCCGCCCTGCGAGGCCTACTGCCACACGCTCACCGACGCCAGCATCCTCGGGCGCGAGCTCGCCGCCGCCGGCGCCCAGACGCTGACGCTCTTCGGCCTGCACATGCCGGCGCGCCTGTTCGCCGCCGACGAGGATCGCGCCCGCGAGCAGGCGCTCAGAGCCACCCTGCGCTCGCTCGACAGCGTGCTCGCCGAGCCGGTCGAGGACTGCATCCTGCGCGGCCCCGGCGGCGAGCCCTGCATCGAGGTGCGCACGCCGCCCGAGCTCGAGCGCGAGCTGCGCCTCCCCGGCGGCCACATCTTCCACCGCGACCTCGCCTGGCCGTTCGCCGAGGAGGACGGCGACGTCGGCCGCTGGGGCGTGGAGACCGACGACCCCGCGATCCTGCTCTGCGGCGCGGGCGCGCGGCGCGGCGGCGGCGTCAGCGGGATCCCGGGCCGCAACGCCGCAATGGCGGTGCTCGGCTCGCGGCGGTCCTGAGGATCCGGTACAACGGCAGTCGATGTCACCACTGGGGCAGATCGAGGACGAGCGTCGACACGATCGAGCGCTTCGGCGAGCTCGCCGACCGCGGCGACGATCCCGCGGTCGCCGCCAGGGCCTGGACGCGACGCCGGCTTCGACGACGAGGAGACGGCGAAGTGGCTGGAGGCGCGCTGCTTCGACCCCGATCGCCGCGCGCGACCTCGCCGACCTCGCCGTCACGCCCGGCCAGGCGACCAAGCGCACGCGCGACGGCAAGCGCGACTACAACGACACGATCGCCTTCAAGGTCTCAAGCGGCGACCTCTCCGCGCGCCAGGGCGCCGCCCGCGCCGGGTCCAGCCGATGACCGAGGGCACGCCCGCCCCCGACGGCTGGCCGGACCCCAACGACCGCGACTGCGACGACTGCGGCCACGTCTGGTTCGCGGGCGAGCGCCGCCACGAGTACGCCGACCCCGGGGCCGAGCGGCCCCGAGGACTCCGACGTCGTCTGCCGCCTCTGTCGCCAGAAGCGCCAGGCGCGGGCGCAGCTGTAGGCGGTCAGCCGAAGCGCGGCTGCAGGCGGCTGGACGCCGGCACGGGGAACGGGAACCCGAGCTTCACCGACTGCCCGCGGACGCGGTTCTGGGCCTGGCACTTGTGCGTGCACTCGGTCGCGGGCGGCGCGACCTCGATCGCGTCCTCGCCCATCACCTGGCCCATCCGCCCGCCGCTGGCGACGTCCCACTGCGAGACGCCGCCGCAGTGCAGGATCGTCTCGGGACCGTCGACGCGGCTGACGAACGGGTTCATGCACGCGGGGTTGTCGATGCGCTCGGCCACCTGGGCGCTGTCGCGGCCGACGAAGTTGCGCGACACGTCGTTGGCGAAGTTGATCCGGGTCGGCACCGCGATCGTCGTGTCCTTGTAGGGCACGACGTCGCCCTCGCGGGCGCGGAAGTTCGGGTTGTCGAAGTAGAAGACGCCGTCGCCGAGGACGTGCGTGAAGACCGTCGACGTCCCGTCGCCGCGCTCGACCTCCATCTGGAAGATGCCGCCGTTGGCGCAGTCCTTCGCGGTCAGCTTCATGCTCAGGCCCGGCCCGGTGCGCGACACCTCGAGGTTCTCGCCGTCCAGCTGCGCCGACAGCGCGCTCGTGAGCGTGAGGCCGCGGTGGTCGGGCGTCTTGGAGGCGAAGGCGACCGTGCGCACGCCGCCGGTCATGTCGAGCGGGTTGGCGACGCCGGTGAAGGTGAAGTCGGTGAGGCCCAGCGAGGCCGACTGGACGGTGAACTCGACGTACCTGCCGTCGGCGAGGAAGCTCGAGCCCAGGCGCGCCGCGGCGACCGAGGTGTCGACATCGCCGCCGGGGGTCGTGCCGACGGTGCTGGCGTCGGCGAGGTTGCGCAGCACGAAGCCGCCCCCTTCGCAGCCCTTGGAGGAGGCGGCCTGGGCCGCGGCGGGCAGCACCGCGGCGATCGCCGCGGCCAGAACGAGGATGCGCACGTGACGCATGGCGAGGTTGCTCCTTGGAGCCGGGGGCAGGGGCACGAGCTCAGGCCGATGTGCCCGCGCTACAAGTCGCACAAACTTTTTGTGCGATCTGCGTCGAGCGGGTACCGGCCACGGCATGGCCAGCCAATCACTGCTGCGGACGAAGTCGATCGACCAGTCGATCGCGGACACCGAGGACGAGGAGAACGGCCTGCGCCGCGCGCTCGGGCCGCTGGAGCTCGTCGTCTTCGGCGTCGGCGTCATCATCGGCACCGGCATCTTCGTGCTGACCGGCGAGGTGGCGGGAACGCTTGCCGGCCCGGCGATCGCGCTGTCGTTCGTGTTCGCCGGGGTCGCCTGCGCGCTGGCGGCGCTCTGCTACGCCGAGTTCGCCTCGACCGTGCCGGTCGCCGGCTCCGCATACACGTTCTCCTACGCGAGCCTCGGCGAGCTCGTCGCCTGGATCATCGGCTGGGACCTGATCCTCGAGCTCGCGCTCGGGGCGGCGACGGTCGCGTCGGGCTGGTCGGACTACTTCCGCATCGTCTGCGACGACACGCTCGGGATCAACCTGCCCGTCTGGGTCGACGGCGCGCACCACAACCTCGTCGCCGCGCTGCTCGTGCTCGCGATCACCGCGGTGCTGTGCCTCGGCGTGAAGATCTCCAGCCGCGTCACCGCGGTCGTCGTCGCGATCAAGCTGACGGTCGTCCTGCTCGTGATCGTCGCGGGCCTGTTCTACGTCAACGGTGGCAACCTCGACCCCTTCATCCCGCCCAGCGGCTCCAAGCCGGCGGCCGGCGGTGAGGCGACGACGTCGCTGCTGCAGGACCTCGGCCTCAACACCGGCACCTTCGGGATCGGCGGCATCTTCACCGGCGCCGCGCTCGTGTTCTTCGCCTACATCGGCTTCGACGTCGTCGCGACCGCCGCGGAGGAGTCCAAGAACCCCAAGCGCGACATGCCGATCGGGATCTTCGGCTCGCTGGCGATCTGCACCGTGCTCTACGTCGCGGTCTCGCTCGTCGTCACCGGGATGGTGCCGTACAACGAGATCAAGCTCGAGGCGCCGCTGGCGGAGGCCTTCAACTCGGTGGGCAAGACGGGGATCGCGCAGGTGATCTCCGTCGGCGCGCTCGCGGGCCTGACGACGGTGACGCTGATCCTGATGATGGGCCAGAGCCGCGTGTTCTTCGCGATGAGCCGCGACCGCCTGCTGCCGCCGGTCTTCTCGCGCGTCTCCAAGCGCTTCGGGTCGCCCTACCGCACCACGATCCTCACCGGCATCGCGGTCGCCGCGCTCGCGTTCTTCGTCGAGCTCGAGACGCTCGCCCAGCTCGTCAACATCGGGACGCTGTTCGCGTTCATCGTCGTCGCGCTCGGCGTGATCGTCCTGCGCCGCACGCGGCCCGACCTCGAGCGCGCCTACCGCACGCCGCTCGTGCCGCTCGTCCCGATCCTCGCGGTCCTCGCCGCCCTGTGGCTGATGCTCAACCTCCCGGCCGGCACCTGGGAGCGCTTCGGGATCTGGATGCTGCTCGGCCTCGTCGTGTACTTCGCCTACGCGCGGCGCCACAGCCGCCTGAACTGAGCCCCTACTTGATCTGGTCGTACACGCTGAACAGCGGCAGGTACATCGAGATCACGATGAAGCCGACGATGCCGCCGACGAAGACGATCATCACGGGCTCGAGGATCGAGGTCAGCGCCTTGACCGACGCCGCGACCTGGTCCTCGTAGAAGTCTCCGATCTTCGAGAGCATCGTCGTCAGGGCGCCGGTCTCCTCGCCGACCTTGACCATGTGCCCGACCATCGACGGGAAGACGGGCGAGTCCATGAGCGGCTGGGCGATCGTGCCGCCGGCCTTGACGCTCGAGGTGACGGCGTCCATGGCCTCCTCGACGACGACGTTGCCCGCCGTCTGCTTGGTGATGTCGATCGCCTGCAGGAGCGGGACGCCGGCGCCCATGAGCGCCGAGAACGTGCGCGACCAGCGAGCGAGCGCGACCTTCTGGAAGATGTCGCCGATCTTGAACGGCAGGCGCAGGAGGAAGCGCTCCCAGATCGAGCGCCCGCGCGGGGTCTTCTTGAACTTGAAGAAGGCGATCGAGGTGGCGATCGTGCCGCCCAGCAGCAGGTACCAGTAGCCGGTGACGACGCCCGAGATGCCCATGACGAACTTCGTCATCGCGGGCAGCTCGGCGCCGCCGAGCTCGTCGAAGACGCCGGCGAAGACCGGGACGATGAAGGCGACCATGCCGAGCATGACGGCCATCGCGAAGGTGAAGATGACGATCGGGTAGGCCATCGCCGACTTGACCTGGCGGCGCAGCGACTCCTCCTTCTCGAGCTGGTCGGCGATCCGCAGCAGCGACTCCTCGAGCACGCCGCCGGTCTCGCCCGCGCGCGTCATCGCGACGTAGAGCGGGTTGAAGATCTTCGTGTGGCGCTCGAGCGCGTCCGACAGCGGCAGCCCGGCCTCGACGTCCTTGCGGACCCCGACGAGCGCCTCGGCGAGCTTCTTGTTCTCGGTCTGCGCCTCCAGGACGTAGAGCGAGCGCAGGATCGTCATGCCGCTGGAGATCATCGTCGCCAGCTGGCGGGTCATGATCGAGATGTCGCCGAGCTTGACGCGGTTGAGCCAGGGCAGCTCGATGTCCTTGCTGGCCCGCCCCTTGTCGGCGATGTCCAGGACGATCAGGCCCTTGGACTTCAGCTGGTCGGCGACCGACTGCTTGGACTCGGCCTCGACCTCGCCGCGCTGCTGGGAGCCGCGCAGGTCGATCGCCTTGAAGACGTAGGTGCTCACGAGAGGCCTGCGAAGGATCCGGCGCCGAGCAGGCGGCGCAGCTCGTCCGGGGTCGAGGAGCGCGCCTCGGCGAGCTGCTGGGTGATCTTGCCCGCGCGCACGAGCGTCGCGAGCGCGGCGTCCATCGTCTGCATGCCGAGCGAGCCGCCGGTCTGCAGCGACGAGTAGATCTGGTGCGTCTTGCCCTCGCGGATGAGGTTGCGGATCGCCGGCGTCGCGAGCAGGACCTCGCAGGCGGCGACGCGGCCGGCGCCGTCGGCGGTCGGCAGCAGCTGCTGGGTGACGATCCCCTGCAGCGCGACGGAGAGCTGGACGCGCACCTGCTGCTGCTGGGAGGCCGGGAAGACGTCGATGATGCGGTCGATCGTCTGCGGCGTGTCCTGCGTGTGCAGCGTGGCGAAGACGAGGTGGCCGGTCTCGGCCGCGGTCAGGGCGGTGTGGATCGTCTCCAGGTCGCGCATCTCGCCGACGAGGATCACGTCGGGGTCCTGGCGCAGCGCGGCCTTCAGGCCGGCGGCGAAGGAGGAGGCGTCGGAGCCGATCTCGCGCTGGTTGACGATGCACTTCTTGTGGCCGTGGAGGAACTCGATCGGGTCCTCGATGGTCATGATGTGCTCTGCGCGCGAGGAGTTGATCTCGTCGACGACGGCGGCCAGCGACGTCGACTTGCCCGAGCCGGTCGGGCCGGTGACGAGGACGAAGCCGCGCGGCTTGCGGGCCAGCTCGTGCATGACCGACGGCAGGCCGAGCTCGTCGACGGTCTTGATCGAGAAGGGGATCAGGCGGAAGGCGGCGCCGATCGCAGCGCGCTGGTAGTACGCGTTGACACGGAAGCGGGCGCGCCCCGGGATCGCGTACGCGAAGTCGATCTGCCAGTCCGTCTCCAGGCGCTGGCGCTGATCGTTCGTGAGGATCGAGTAGACGGTCTCGCGCGTCTGCTCGGTGGTCATGACGGGGTACTCCTCCAGCGGCTGGAGCTGTCCCCGGACCCGTACTGTCGGATGGGCGCCCGCCGTGAGGTGCAGGTCGGACGCGTTGCGCTCGATGACCTCGAGCAGCAGATCGGCGAAGTCGAAGCTCATTGCTCGGGCTATCGGACTTGGGTCGACCGTCCCTGCGGCTTATCGCAGCGAAATGGACGACCGTATGATCCTTCGACGAATGGCCGACCCCCCGCGAACGCGCGACGACGAGCCGGCTGAGCGCCGTCCATGGAAGGTCGAGGGCGAGCGGCCCGAGACCGAGCCGCCGACACCAGCCGGGCGGCGCATGCCGAAACTGCCCGGGAGCCGCCGTCTGTGGTGGTTCCTGCTCGGCGTGCTGGTCCTCAACATCGCGCTCGGCCAGCTGCTGCCGTCCAGCGCCGACAAGCGCATCGACGTCCCCTACACCTTCTTCCGCGAGCAGGTGACGGCCGCCAACGTCAAGGAGGTCAACGCCAAGGGCGACGTCATCCAGGGCCAGTTCCGCCGGGCGACGAAGTTCGAGGACAAGGGGCCCGAGAAGGGCTTTGAGACCGTCCGCCCCGTCTTCGCGCAGGACGACGAGCTGCTCAAGCTCCTGCTCGACAAGAAGGTCGAGGTCAACGCCCGGCCGATCGACGAGGGCCGCGGCTTCCTCGCGACGCTGCTGATCAACTTCGGCCCGACCCTGCTGATCATCGCGCTGGTCATCTACTTCATCCGCCGCAGCGCGTCGGCGGCGGGCGGCGGCGCGCTCGCGCTCGGGCGCTCGAAGGCCAAGCGCTACGACGCCTCCGCGCTGCGCGTGACGTTCGAGGACGTCGCCGGCATCGACGAGGTCGAGGACGAGCTCAAGGAGATCGTCGACTTCCTCAAGAACCCCGACCGCTTCCGAAAACTCGGCGCCACCTTCCCGAAGGGCGTCCTGCTGTCGGGCCCGCCCGGCACCGGCAAGACGCTGCTCGCGCGCGCCGTCGCCGGCGAGGCGGACGTGCCGTTCTTCTCGCTCAGCGCGTCGGAGTTCGTCGAGATGGTCGTCGGCGTCGGCGCCAGCCGCGTGCGCGACCTCTTCGAGCAGGCCAAGAAGGCCGCCCCGGCGATCATCTTCATCGACGAGCTCGACGCGATCGGCCGCGCCCGCGGCGGGGGCGGCGGCTTCGGCGGCCACGACGAGCGCGAGCAGACGCTCAACCAGATCCTCACCGAGATGGACGGCTTCACCGGCTCGGAGGGCGTCATCGTGCTTGCCGCGACGAACCGGCCCGAGGTCCTGGATGCGGCGCTGCTGCGCCCGGGGCGCTTCGACCGCCGCCTGACCGTCAACCCGCCCGACAAGGACGGTCGCCTGGAGATCCTGAAGATCCACACGCGCTCGGTCCCACTCGGCGACGACGTCAACCTCGAGCGGATTGCGGCCACGACGCCGGGGATGGTCGGCGCGGACCTGCGCAACCTCGTCAACGAGGCCGCTCTGATCGCCGCCCGCCGCGACCACGACCAGGTGACGGCCGCCGACTTCGCCGACGCGCTGGAGCGGATCATCCTCGGCGCCGAGCGACGGATCACCTTGTCGGCGGACGAGCGCGAGCGCACCGCCTACCACGAGGCCGGCCACGCCGTGCTGGGCATGCTCGAGCCCGGCGCCGACCCCGTCCGCAAGGTCTCGATCGTCCCGCGCGGGCGCGCGTTGGGCGTGACGTTCCAGTCGCCGTCGACCGATCGCTACGGCTACGACGCGCGCTACCTGGAGGGTCGCATCGTCGGGGCGCTCGGCGGGCGGGCGGCGGAGGAGCTGATCTACGGCAACGTCACGACCGGCGCCGAGTCCGACCTCGAGCAGGTCACCTCGATCGCCCGCCAGATGGTCGGGCGCTGGGGGATGTCCGACGTCATCGGCCTGGTCTCGGTCCTCCCGGCCCCCGGCGAGGAGCAGTACTACGGCCCGGGCGGGCCGGTGCAGGTCTCCGACGCCACGCACGAGCTCGTCGACCGCGAGGTCCGGCGGATCGTCGAGGGCTGCTACGAGCGCGCCCGGCACACGCTCGCCGCCAACCGCAACCGCCTGGAGTCGCTCACGCGAACGCTGCTGGAGCGCGAGACCCTCGACGAGGACGACGCCTACGCCGCGGCCGGCTTCGACCATGGCGACATGAAGGCCGCCGACGTCGACTCGACCGCCGTGGAGGCCGATTCCGCGGAGCTGCCGGCCGGGTGACCGCGGTCGCCGACGAGGACGAGGTCGAGGCAGCCGCGGCGCTGTACGCGGCCGCCCAGCTCGAGGAGCTCGGCGTGCTCGCCGTCTGCGACCGCCTGATCGAGCTGTACCTGCGCGGCGGGCTGCCGGTCGCGGGGATCGGCGAGGGCGCCGCGGTGCTCGACGCCTACTGGCTCGGCCGCGCCGAGCGGCTTCCCGAGCCCGATCGCCGCGAGCTCTACGCCCGGGCGCTGGGGCCCGGCTTCGACCATCTCCTCGGGCGCCTGGCGGCGGCGCTGTCGGCCGATCGCAACGGCAACCACGACGCCGACGACGACGTCCCCTGGGCGGCGCGCGAGCTGCGCACGAGCATCGCCGCGCACGTCGACGAGACAGCGCGCACCGCCGTGCCGATCCTGCACGCCCAGCTCGCCGACGCGCTGGCGATCCTGGCGGACGCCGAGATCCTGCAGGCCTACGGCGCACGCGATCCGTGGCAGCTCGTCGACCACCTCTCGCGCCTGGAGCTCGGCGGCACCCGCGACGTCGTGCGCCACCAGGCGCTGGCGGCCGCCGGCGCCGTGATCCTCGGCTGGCTGGCGGACGGCGACGACGCCGTGACCGACGAGGTCGTCGACGCCGCCGAGGCCTGGCTGACGGCTAGCGCGACGCCGCCGGGCTAGGCACGGCGGCGCGCTCGCGCCGGCGGGCGGCGTCCGACAGGCCGCAGGAGCGGTGCTCGAGCGTGCCGGGCAGGACGTAGCGCATCGTCCGGTCCCCGCGCCAGGTGACCTCGATCTCGACGTCGGTCAGCGGCGGGCGCGCGATCTCGACCTCGCCCGCCGGCGCCAGGACGGTGTTCTCCGCGGGCCAGGGCCCGCTGCGCGCGACCCGCCAGCGGACGCGGCTGACGCCCGTCGTGTCCTCCAGCCGTACGCGAATCCGGTTGTGCGTGCTCATGCCCCACAGAGCGCGACGGCGCGCGGTCCGGACAACGCTGTGACCACGCTCACAGAGCGCGCGGCGACCCGGCTAGCGCTCGGTGATCGCCGTGCCCGAGCCGGTGACGCGGGTGACCTCGGCGATCGAGGTCATCCCGAGGCGGACCTTCTCCAGGCCGTCGTCGCGCAGCAGGCGCATGCCCTGGCGGACCGCGACCTCGGTGATGTCCGGCGCGGCGGCGCGGGCCAGCGCGAGCTTGCGGATCTCGTCGGTGACGGTCATGACCTCGTAGAGCCCGACGCGGCCCTTGTAGCCGGACTGGCTGCAGCGCGCGCAGCCCTTTGCGGCGTAGGCCTCCATGTCGAACTGGCTGCGGATGCCGTTGGCGCGCAGGACGTCGGAGGTGATGATCTGGCGCTCCTTGCAGTGCTGGCAGAGCTTGCGCGCCAGGCGCTGGGCGACGACGCAGTCGATCGCGGAGGCGACGAGGAACGGCTCGATGCCCATCTCGACGAGCCGCGTGATCGCGCTCGCGGCATCGTTGGTGTGCAGGGTGGAGAGCACGAGGTGGCCGGTGAGCGCGGACTCGATCGCGATCTGCGCGGTCTCGCGGTCGCGGATCTCGCCGACCATGATGATGTCGGGGTCGGCGCGCATCATCGAGCGCAGGCCGGTGTGGAAGTGCAGCCCGGCCTTGGGGTTGACCTGCACCTGCGTGATCCCGTCGAGCTGGTACTCGACCGGGTCCTCGATCGTGATGATGTTCTTCTCGACGGTGTTGATCGTCTCCAGCGCCGCGTAGAGCGTCGTCGACTTGCCCGAGCCGGTCGGGCCCGTGACGAGGACGGCGCCGTAGGCCTGGCGGAAGGCGCGCTCGAAGCGCTCGTGCTCGGGCGCGGCCATGCCGAGCTTCTCGAGCGACATGACGACGGAGTCCTTGTCGAGGATCCGCATGACGACGGACTCGCCGTGGACGCTCGGCAGCGTGACGACGCGCAGGTCGATGTGGTGGCCGTCGATCGAGAGGCCGACGCGGCCGTCCTGCGGGATCCGCCGCTCGGAGATGTCGAGGTCGCTCATGATCTTTACGCGGCTGATGACGCCGAGCACCATGCGGCGCTGGACGGTCGCCGACTCGACGAGCACGCCGTCGATGCGGAAGCGGACGCGCAGCTCGCTGCCGTTGGGCTCGAGGTGCACGTCGGAGGCGCCCTGCTCGACGGCCTGGGCGATGATCTGGTTGACGAGCCGGATGACGGGCGCGTCGTCGGCCGACTCGCGCAGGTCGACGACGTCGGCGGGGCCCTCGTCGTCCTCGAGCAGCTCGGCGTCGTTGATGACGTCGTCCAGCCGCGAAAGGCGCGAGATCAGGCCCTGGATGTCCTCGCGGCTCGTGACGGCCGGGCGGATCTCCTTGCCGGTGAGCAGCGCGATGTCGTCGACGGCGAGGACGTTGGCGGGATCGGCCATCGCGACGAGCAGCGTGCGCTCGTCGAGGAAGGACACCGGCACCGCCTCGTAGCGCTTGGCGGCCATGATCGAGATGAGGTTCGCGGCCTGCATGTCGGGCTTGAAGATCCCGAGGTCGAGGTGGTCGAGGCCGTGGCGCTCGGCGACGGCGCGCGCGAGGCCGTCGGCGGTGAGCGTGCCCTGCTCGAGCAGGACGTCCTCGGGCGTGCGGCCGCTGCGCCGCGCCTCCTCGATCGCCGCCGCGACGCGCTCGCGCGCGACGAGCCCGAGATCGACGATGACGTCGGTCAGAAAGCGCGCAGGACCACCCGCCTGGCGCGGGCGCGTGATGCCGTCGGCGCCGGGGGCGTTGGCGCTCGGAGGTTTGATGGGGATTGGTTCAGGGAGCATGAGCTTCTGGTTGCCGGTCCTGCGCAGCGTGGCGCATCGTGTCCAGCGGTGCTGTCAGACCGGTCCAGAGGGTGAAGCTCAACGCGCCCTGGCGTACCAGGATCTCGAGGCCATCGACGGTGGCGATACCCCGTTTTCCGGCTTCTCGAATCAACGCCGTTCCGCCTGCCCTGTAGACCAGGTCCACTACGGTCGCGTACTCGCTGAGCGCATCGGCCTCCAGCGGGAGGTCCTTGAAGGCACTGGACGAACGGTCGAGACCCACGCTCGTACAGTTGACGAGAATCTCGGCCCCGATCGCATGTTCGACGACGCGCGCGCCGAGGTCCTTTGCCCGCTCGGGCGTGCGGTTCCAGATCGCGACGTCGGCGCCCGCTCCCGCGAGCGCCCAGACGACCGCCCGCGCGCTGCCGCCTGCGCCGAGCACGAGCGCCGACGCCGGGGCGCGGCCGAGCGCCGCCAGGAGGCCCGGCGCGTCGGTGTTGTCGGCCCGGATCGCGCCGTCGTCGCCGAACGTCAGCGTGTTGGCGGCGCCGATCTCGCGGGCGGCGTCGCTGCACTCGGTTGCGAGCGCGAGCGCCGCCTCCTTGTGCGGGATCGTCACGTTCGCACCGCGGAAGCCGGCCGGGCCGAGCGCGCGGACGGTGTCGGCGAAGGCCTCCGGCGCGACCGGCAGGCGCTGGTAGCGCGACAGCCCCGCCGCCTGCATCATCGCCGGCGAGCGGCTGTGGCCGACCGGCCAGCCGAGAACGCCGTAGCGGGCCTCCGTGTCCGCTAGCACGTCGTGGGCGAGTTGCCGCCCGCCTGCGCGCGGGCGGCGTCGTAGCGCTCGCGGTCCTGCTGGAACTCGGCGTCGCTCGTCGAGAACGCGTGCTTGCCGCATGTCCCCGGCTGCACGACGTAGTAGCGGTAGCTGACGCTCGCGGGCCTGGCTGCGGCGCGGATCGCGGCGATGCCGGGGTTGCCGATCGGCGTCGGCGGCAGGCCCGTGCGCTTGCGCGTGTTGTAGGGCGAGTCGATCGCGAGCTCGGAGGCCCGCAGCGGCCGCGACCAGTTGTTGACCGCGTAGCGGATCGTCGCGTCGATCCCCAGCGGCATGCCGTCCTTCAGGCGGTTGTAGATCACCGCGGCGACGAGCGGGCGCTCGCGCGCGAGCTGGGCCTCGCGCTCGACCATCGAGGCGATGATCAGCACGTCGTAGTCGGTGAGGTTCTTGGCGTGCGCGCGGCGCAGGTCGACGCCGGCGAAGTTCTCCTTGAAGGCCTCGAGCTGGCGCTCGACGAGCGAGCGCGCGGGCGCGGCGGGGCGCAGGTCGTAGGTCGCCGGGAAGAGGAAGCCCTCCGTCGAGCGGGTGCCTTTCGGCGCGTTGTAGCGAAACGGGTTCAGCGCGCCGCGGAAGCGCTTGGACGCCGCGAGGTAGTCGCCCTTCAGCCCGGCCTTGGCGACGATCGGGACGATCTCGCTGCGCGAGCGGCCCTCGGGGATCGTGACCTTCACCGTCGCGGGCTTCGCCGCGACGGGCGGCCCCTTGCTGAGCGCCGCGATCGCCGAGCCGTAGCTCATGTCGCGGCGCAGCGTGTGCGGGCCCGAGCGCAGGTCGCCGCGCTTGCCCGACAGCGTCGCGCGCAGGTTGAACATGAAGCCCGAGTCGACGACGCCGGCCTTCGCGAGCTGGTCGCCGATGTCGCGGGCGCTTGAGCCGGCGGGGATGGTGACCTTGACCGGCGCGCCCTCGGCGCTGCCGAAGGGCTGGAAGAGCATCAGCCCGCCGATGACGACCACGGCCAGCACGGCGATGATCGCGATGCCGGTCAGGCGCGCGCGGGTGCGCGGCCGCGAGCGCGGCCCGCGCGGCACGTCGGCGGGCGGCGTCACCACGGCGCGGGGCAGCGACGCGCGGCGGACCCGGCGGATGCCGATCGGGCGGTCGGGATGGTCGTCGAGCTCGCCGGCCGCGGCGGCCGGCGGCGCGGGCGGATCGGGCTGGATGCGGCGCAGCGGGCGCTCGCCCCGAGGGGTCGGCGACGCACGGCCAGTGGCTGTCCGGGGGGTTGCGGCACGGGGCCTCGGAGTCGGTGAAGGTTGTGCTGGTGGCGGCGCGGGCGCCGGTGTCGACGACGACGATGCGGGCGGCGTCGTGCCGTCCCGCCGAGCCTCACGCTCCAGGCGTGCGCGTTCGCGCTCCTCGGCCGAGCGCGCGCGCCCGGCGCCGGGGTCGTCTCGGCGTTGCCTGTTCATGAAGCTCTGTGTTTCGCCATGAACGCTACCCGGCCTCCCGGGTCCCGCGCGTCGCGAGCCATTCCTCGAGCAGGTGCGCCGCCGCCCGCGAGTCCTCGGAGGCGAGCGGATCGCCGGGATCGCGGCTGGCCATGAGCGTCGTGAAGCGCTCGTCGTAGAGCTCGACCGCGACGTTCACGCGCTCGGCGAGCCGCGCCGCCCACGCGCGCGTCTCGATCGTCTGCGCGGAATCGGCGCCCGACAGCGACAGTGGCAGGCCGACGACGATCCGCTCCACCCCGCGCTCGCGCACGAGGTCGCCGACCCGCGCCAGGCCCTTGCGCGTGGCGGGCCGCAGGATCGGCTCGATCGGCGTGGCGAGCGTGCCCGTCGGGTCGCTGAGGGCGCAGCCGCAGCGGGCGCTGCCGTAGTCGAGCGCGAGCACGCGCATCGGGTCCGCCGCCGCCTCCCTACGCGAGCGCGGCCTCGATCGCCGCGCGCGCCGCGGCGATCGCTTCGGGAAGTCTGTCGGGGTCGCGACCGCCGGCCTGGGCCATCGTGTCGCGTCCCCCTCCCCCGCCACCGGCGACCTGCGCGGCCGCCTTGACGACCGCGCCCGCCTTGACCCCGCGCGCCACGAGCGCCGGGGTCACCGCGGCGACGAGGTGCACGCGGCCGTCGACGACCGTCCCGAGCACCGTCGCCGACTCCTCGCCGAGCTTGCCCTTCACGCGGTCGGCGACGTCCATGAGCTCCTTCGGCCCCGGCCCGCTGACGACCTCGGCGACGACGTCGGCGCCCGCGACCTTCGTCGCCTTGCCGGCGAGCGCGTCGGTGTCCAGCGCGGCGGTCCCGTTCGAGGACTTCGCCGCCTGCCTGGCGCGGTCGCGCAGCGCGGTCACGGCCTCGGGCAGCCCGGCGACGTCGGTGCGCAGCAGCGTCGCCGCCTCGCGCGCCTTGGCGTCGCCGTCGCGCAGCGCGGCGACGGCGACGGGCCCGGTGATCGCCTCGATGCGGCGTACGTTGGCGGCGCTGGAGCTCTCGCCGGCGAGCTTGAAGACGCCGATCTCCGCGGTGCTGCGCACGTGCGTGCCGCCGCACAGCTCGCGCGAGTAGGAGCCGTCGCCGATCTGGACCATCCGCACGACGTCGCCGTACTTCTCGCCGAAGAGCGCCATCGCGCCGAGCGCGCGCGCCTCGTCGAGCGTCGTCGTGATCGGGCGCACGGGGTCGTTGCGCAGGATCCACTCGTTGACGCGGTCCTCGATCGCCTGCAGGTCCTCGGGCGCGATGCGCTCGCCGTGGTTGAAGTCGAAGCGCAGCTTGTCGGGCCCGACGTAGGAGCCCGCCTGGCGCACGTGCGTGCCCAGGCGCTCGCGCAGCGCGGCGTGCAGGAGGTGCGTGGCGGTGTGGTTGGCCTGCGTCGCGCCGCGCACGGCGCGGTCGACGCGCGCGACGACGCGCTCGCCGGGGTGCAGCTCGCCGCGCTCGGTCTCGACGACGAGCGCCTGGTCGTCGCCGATGCGCACGACGTCGACGACGCGCGTCGCGCAGTCGCCGCCCTCGCACTCGAGCGTGCCGACGTCGGCGATCTGGCCGCCGCCGGTGGCGTAGAACGGCGACTCGGCGAGCTTGACGAGGCCGCCGTCGAGCGAGGCGACGGTCGTGTGCTGCTCGAGCGTCTCGTAGCCGGTGAAGTCCGTCTGCGTGCCCGACGCGCGCGCGAGCTCGCGGGCGCGCTCGCGCAGGTCGCCGGTCTGCTCGGCGCGGGCCCGCTCGCGGCCGGTCCTGCGCTGACGCTCCATCAGCTCCTCGAAGCCGGCGGTGTCGACCTGCAGGCCCTGCTCGGCGGCGAGCTCGCTCGTCAGCTCGAACGGGAAGCCGAACGTGTCGTGCAGGCGGAAGGCGTCCTCGCCGGAGATCGTGCCGTCGGCGCGCGCGATGATCTCCTCGAGCAGGCGCGTGCCCTGCTCCAGCGTGCGCCCGAAGCTCTCCTCCTCCGCGCGCGCCCACAGCAGGATCGACTCGCGCTCGCGGTGCAGCTCCGGGTAGGCGCCGCCCATGACCTCGATCACCTTCTCGACGAACGTCGGCAGGAAGCCCGGCGCGATCCCGATCCGCCGGCCCTGCTGGATCGCGCGGCGCATGACGCGACGCAGGATGTAGCCGCGGTCCTCGTTGGACGGCACGACGCCGTCGGCGATCAGGAACGTCAGCGCGCGCGAGTGGTCGGCGAGGATCCGCAGCGCGCGCACGTCGGGATCCTTGGACGCCAGCTCGCGCCCGAGCGCCATCAGCGGCGCGAACGTGTCGGTCTCGAAGACGGTCTCGACGTCCTGCTGGATGACCGCCATCCGCTCGAGGCCGAGGCCGGTGTCGATGTTGCTGGCCGGCAGCGGCGTCAGCGTCGGCCTGCCGTCGTCGGCGGTCCCGAGGTCGTACTGCGTGAAGACGAGGTTCCAGTACTCCAGGAAGCGGTCGTTCTCGCCGCCCGGCAGGTCGTCGGGTGCGCCGAACTGCACGCCGCGGTCGAGGTACAGCTCGCTGCACGGGCCGCAGGGCCCGCTCGCCCCGGCCTGCCAGAAGTTCTCCGAGCGCGGCAGCATGACGATCCGCTCGCGCGGGACGCCGACCGACATCCAGGCCTCGATCGCCTCCTCGTCGGGGCCCAGGCCGAGCTCCTCGTCGCCCTCGAAGACCGAGATCCAGATGTCCTCGGGCGCGAAGCCGAAGACCTGCAGCGACAGCTCCCAGGCGCGCTCGACGGCCTCCTGCTTGAAGTAGTCGCCGATCGAGAAGTTGCCGAGCATCTCGAAGAACGTGAGGTGGCGCGCGGTGTTGCCGACGTTCTCGATGTCGGTCGTGCGAAAGCACTTCTGGCAGGTCGTCAGGCGCGGGTAGGGCGGCTTCTCCTCGCCCTTGAAGTACGGCACGAGCGGGTGCATCCCGGCGGTCGTCAGCAGCACCGACGGGTCGTAGGAGGAGGGCACGAGCGAGGCCGACGGCAGTCGCCTGTGGTCGTGCTGCTCGAAGAACGACAGGAACGTCTCGCGGATCTCGTCGGTCGTCATCACGCGGCGATTGTGGCGCATCCGACGATCGCGTCCCCCGCGAGGAAGACCGCGGTCTGGCCGGGGGCGGCGCCGTCGAAGGGCTCGGCGAGGTGGATCTCGTCGCCCTCCAGCCGGCAGCCGACGGCCGGCGACCGGTAGCGCAGGCGCACGGCGTCGGGCTCGGCGCCGTGCATCCGCAGGCCGCGCACGCGCACCGTGCGGGTGGCGAGCTGCGCCCGCGGGCCGACCGTCACGGTGTTCGCGCGGGCGTCGGTGGCGAGGACGTAGAGCGCCTCCGTGGCGGCGACGCCGAGGCCCTTGCGCTGGCCGACCGTGTAGCCGTGGTGGCCGCGGTGGCGGCCGAGCACGCTGCCCTCGCGGTCGACGATGTCGCCGGGGCGCTCGCTCAGGCCCCCGTGGCGGGCGAGGAACGTCGCGCGGCCGGTGCCGGCGAGGAAGCAGAGGTCCTGCGAGTCGGGCTTGCCCGCGACCGCCAGGCCGGCCTCCCCCGCGAGCGCGCGGACCTCGGCCTTGCGGTGCTCGCCGAGCGGGAAGCGCAGGCGCGCCAGCGCGTCGCGCGAGAGCGCGGCGAGCATGTAGGTCTGGTCCTTGGACGGGTCGGCGGCGAGCCGCAGCAGCCCGTCGGCGGTGCGGCGCGCGTAGTGGCCGGTGCTGAGCGTCGCGGCGCCGATGCGGTCGGCGAACTCGAGCATCGCGTCGAGGCGGACGTGGCCGTTGCAGCGCACGCACGGGTTCGGGGTCTCCCCGGCGCCGTGCTCGGCCAGCCAAGGGTCGACGACGCCCGCGCGGAACTCGTCGCGCAGGTCCAGCGTGAAGTGCGCCAGGCCGAGCGCGTGCGCGACGCACGCGCGCGCCGCGGACCGCGGCGGCCGAGCAGCAGGAGCGCTCGCCGTCGTTGTCGGGATCGGCCCAGAGCTCGAGCGTGACGCAGGCGACGTCGAGGCCGTCGCGGGCGCACAGCAGCGCCGCGACCGCGCTGTCGACGCCGCCCGACATCGCGACGAGCGTGCGCCGGCCCTCGGGCGCCAGCGCGCCGTCGGCGCGCACGGCCGCGCCGAGCGCGCGGTGCAGGGCGTCGGAGGCGAGGTCGGCGGCGTGCAGCTTGCCGGCGCTCAGACCGCCGAGCGCGGCGGCGATCCGCGGCGAGCCGACGCGCGCGGCGTCGAGGACCCGGGCGCCGTCGACGAGCTCGACGGTCGCGCTGGCGGCGGCGATCGTCGCCCCGCAGCCGGACGCCTCGAAGCCCGCCGCGCGCACGCGGCCGCCCTCGACGGCGACGTCGATGCGCACGAGGTCGCCGCAGGCCGCGCCGCCGGCGGCGCCGCTGGAGGCGCCGTCGACCGCGCGCGCCCGGCCGCGCGGGTGGCGCAGGTGGTCCTCGAAGCGCTCGTCGGGCATGCCGACGAGTCTAGGCTGGCCGCTAGTGGTTCCTCCGGACTTACCGGAGGACCGCTAGTGCGACCCGTCCCCGTTGGGGGACGGCGGCCCGGCCGACTGGTCGCGCAGGGCGAACTCGACCTGGCCCTCGCTGACGCTGGCGTCGAGCACGGTGTCGTCGAGGTAGCCGGCGACCTGCGGCTCGAGGAAGACGGACGCGTCGCCGTCGGCGATGACCTCGTCGCCGGGCTCGGGGCCCTCGACGAGCGCGAGCTGCAGCGGCGTTCCCTGGTCGGTCGGCTCGCCGGCGACGATGCGCACGCCCGCGGAATCGGGGACGTCCGCGCTGTCGACGAGCTGCCTGATGGCCTCGGAGGCGGTCGGTGTGAGGGTGAGCACGGTGGGCCCACCTCCTTTCGGGCTGGGTCGGTGTCGGCTACCCACCTGCCGCGGGAGGAAACGCCGAGCGTCAGCCGGGCGACGTGGCGGGCAGCCCGAAGACCGCCTCGATGGTCTTCGACGAGCTGTCGACCACCGCCTGGAAGTCCCTCGCCGGCACCTTGTTCTGCGCCGCGTTCTGCACGGCCTGCACGGCCGCCGAGGCCTGGTTGCGCTGCGCGGGCCCGAGCCACGGCGCGCCGTCGAGCGCGTCCTTCAGTCGCGCGGCCGAGCGCTGCACGGTGTCCCCGATCTGGGCGGTGCCCTCCGACCCGCTGAGCGCCTGGCCGTACTCCAGCGGCAGGACCTGCAGCGCCGTGACGAGGTCGCGGCCGCCGCTGCGCCCGTCGGCGATCTTGTCGTCGACCGACTCGCCGGTGGCGCGGCCGATCGCGACGCCGATGACGAGGCCGACGATCAGCATCGCGACGGCGACGATGCTCGTCGTGCGCTTGCGCTTGGCCGAGCCCGCGTAGACGGCCACTACTGGCGCCGGCTCACGAGGACCATGCAGGGCCCGTCGGCGCTCGCCGCGAGGGTCTCGGCCGTCCCGCTCACGTCGCCGGTGGCGATCTCGACGAGCGAGTCGGAGTGGATGACCCAGATCGTCGGCGAGATCGTGACGGGCCCGAGCCGCTTGGTGTTGCGCTGGACCGCGCTGCGCATGTCGGCGACCGCGGCGGTCGCGCAGCCGTCGATGTCGACGAGGTCGCCCGCGATGTCGACGACGGCGTCGCCGAAGCGGTCGAGCACGATCACGCGCTCGGAGCCGTGGTTGACGTGGCCCACCCAGAACGAGCCGACCGGCTTGGGCGCGCCGATGCATTCCGCGCGCGCCAGGATCTCGGCGGCTGCGCCGGCGTCGATCGGGCGCCGCCCGGGCATCGCGCCGGCGTGCAGGCCGACGGCGCCGGTGGCGATCGCGCGCAGCGCGGCGCGCTCGGGGCTGTGCTCGATGCGGACGTCGATCGACCCCGGCGCGGCGCCCGCGGCGATCGCGGCCTCGCGCGCGGCGGCGGTGAGCGCCTGGACGGCCTCGGGCGTCGGCGCCCGCGCGGCGAGCTCGCGCTCGGCGCGCACGAGCGACAGCGCGTCGCCGATCGACGAGATGACCTCGGCGCCGTCGGGCACGAGGCAGTCGAGGCCCATCATCTGCGCGACGTGGCGGCCGAGGCCGCCGGCCCCGCCGCCGACGGCGACGAGCGTCGGGTCCTTCAGCTCGTGCTCGGCGGCGACGGCCGCGACGAGCTCGGCGATCGCGGTCCCCGACGCGACGAGCATCCTGCGCGCGATCTCCTCGGCGGGCAGCCGCAGCAGCGGGCTGACGATCGCGAAGGCGGCGGCCGCGGCCTCGCGGCTGCCGGCCGCGTAGTCGCCGGCCACGGGGATGTCGAGCAGGTTCGCCGCGCAGGTGTTCGTCAGCGCCAGGCGGGCGCCGTCGCGGCAGGTGATGACGACGTAGTCGGGCGTGTCGCCGGGGCGCGGCGCGGCGAGCTCGGCGGTCGCGCCCTCGAGCTGCTCGGGCGTGGCGAAGCAGGCGTAGGAGAGCCCGGAGATGTGGGCGCTGCGCGGGCCGACGCCGTAGACCGTGCCCTTGCGCGCCCGCAACATCGAGCCGCCCGCGACGCCGACGACGCGGACGTCGAGCGCCCGCAGCGCGGTCGCGTGGCTGGCGACCTGGACGTAGGAGAGCTTCGGCTGGCCGCTCTTGATCGCGGCGACGTTCGTCGACGTGCCGCCGATCTCGACGACGATGCCGTCGGCGATCTGGGTGAAGCGCAGCACGCCCGCGACCGAGGCCGCGGGGCCCGAGTAGAGCGTGCGGGCGGGCTCGCGGCGGAAGCCGGCGAGGTCGGTGGCGCCGCCGTCGCCGCGCATGACCATCACCGGGCTGTCGATCCCCGCCTGCGCGACGCCGGTCTCGACGAAGCCGGCGGTGCGGACCGCGATCGGCAGGACGGAGGCGTTGATCGCCGCCGTCACGCAGCGCAGCTCGAGGCCGTAGAGGCCGGACATCTCGCTGGAGGCACAGGCCGGCAGGCCGGCGGCGCGCAGCGCGGCGACCGCCGTCGCCTCGTGGCTGTCGTCCTCGGTGGCGAACGCCTCGGCGACGCAGGCCGAGGTCGCGCCGGCCGCCTTCAGCCGCGCGATCGCGCCGCTCAGCTCGGCGGGATCGAGGCCGGCGGAGACGTCGATGAACTCGTTCGCGGTCTGCAGCCGGCGGCCGGGCGACAGGTCGACGCGGTCCAGGCAGGTGCGCTTGCGCGCCTTGCGCAGGTCGGGGCGGCGGCCGAGGCCGAGCACGCCGACGAGCCCGACGTCGCCCTCCAGCAGCGCGTTGACCGCCTGCGTGGTGGAGTGCGTGACGAGCTCGATGTTCGCTCCGCCGATCTGCGCCGCGACCTGCGTTACGGCGGTCACGACCCCGGCGGCGACCCCCTGCGGGTCCTCGTGCGTCGTCGGCAGCACGGCGCGGGCGATCACGGCGCCCGTGTCGAGGTCGCAGGCGACGGCCTTCGTGAACGTCCCCCCGACATCGACCCCGACCCGTGCGCGGGCGGGCGTCACGAGGACTTCAGCTCCACGTTCGCATTCGCGTTCGCGGGCGGCGCGGACGTTGCCGCCGCCTGCTTGGGCCCGCGGCGCTGGCGCGCCGGCCGGATCCCGAAGACCCAGATCGCGCCCGCGATGTAGACCGAGGCCAGCAGCGCCTGGGCGATGATCGTCTCCTGCGTCGGGCTGTAGCCGGTCGCCTGCGCCAGGAAGATCGGCAGGTGCGGCCAGCTCTCCAGGCGCGTGAAGCCGATCACGTCGGCGACCTGCAGCGCGCTGATCGCGTTGCCGAGGAACGCGACCGAGGTCGCCATGACGAAGCACACCGCCGTCGTCAGGAACACCTTGATCGGGAGCTTGCGCCCGAACTTGAAGATCATCGTCGCGAGCACCGCCAGGACGGCCGCACCCGCGGCCGCGCCGGCGGCGATGTAGAGGCCCAGGCCCTCGCCGAAGGTGTTCAGCGCCTGGTAGAAGAGCACGCTCTCGAAGCCCTCGCGGTAGACCGACGTGAAGCCGATCAGCACGAGCGAGACGGCCGATCCGGCCGACACCGCCGTCCATATCCGCGCCTTCAGGAACTCCAGCCAGCGCCGTTGCTCCAGCCGGGCGATGAGCCAGAAGGAGACGTAGAAGAGCACCACCACCGCGAGCAGCGCCGTGATCGCCTCCAGCACCTCGCGCCCGAACGGCAGCACGGAGAACAGCTCGTCGATGAGGAACACGCTCGCGAGCGTCGCGACCGCCGCCGCGCCGACCCCGTAGAGGATGTGCTTGCGGTACTGGCCGTTCTTCGTCGACTCGAGGTAGCCGAAGAGGATCGCCAGCAGCAGCACCGCCTCCAGGCCCTCGCGCAGCATGATGATGAACGACTGCCCGAAGACGACGGACGGCGCCGCGATCCCCTTGGCGGTGAGCTGGCGCTCGGCGTCGGTGATGAGCCCGCGCAGCTCGATGACGCTCGCGCGCACCTCGCTGGTCGGGGCGTCGGTCCGGATCGCCGCGCGGATCTCGGCGAACTTCTCCTCGGCCTTCAGCGTCAGGCCGGCGTTGGCCGCCCGCAGCGGGATCTCGACGAGCTCGAAGTGCTGCAGGTAGCCGGACTTCGAGATCGCGAAGGCCTCCTCGCGCTTGCCCTGCTTCATGAGGGCGAGCGACTGGTCGATCGTCACGCTCGCGGCGCGGAGCTGATCGATCGCGGTGTCTCGGCTGACCGAGCCCTGCCCGCTCTGGGCGAGCGCGGGCACGGTCTGCGAGAGCAGCGCAACGCCGACGATCGCGAACAGGACTGCGAGGAGTCGGCGCGGCGTCATCCGATCAGCCCGGGTGCTTGGCGAGGTAGGCGTCGACCGTCTTGCCCATCTCGTCGGCGCCGGTCTTGGTCTTGGCGGCGTCACCGGACTCCAGCAGCGACAGGTCCTCCTCGATCGTCGCGTACATGTCCGGCTCCTCCTTCTTCACGGTGCCCTCGACCGGTGCCCAGAAGCCCTCCAGGCCCTCGGCCTTCGTCTTGGACGCGGCGGAGTCGGTCTCGGCGCCGACCTCGGCCGCCAGCGCCTTGAGGCCCTTCAGCCCCGTGGCCACCTGGGCGTCGGGAGCGATCACGTCCTCCGGAACCGGCTCGGTCGCGGTCGCCGTTGCAGCCGGCGCCCCGGTGGAGCCCGCCGTGTCGTCGTCGTCACCACACGCGATCAGCCCGATCGCGCTCGCGCTGGCACAGCCGACGGCAACCAGATACCGGAGTCGCTTCATGGAGGCACACACCCTTCGATCTCAGATGTCGGCGACCCTCCCCCTGAGTTGTCGCCGCGAGTTCTCAGCGCTGCGTTAGGAAGCCCTAACGAAGCGGCATGTTAGGTGAGCCTGAACCGACAACGCAAGTGTGGCCCCGAGCGGACTTGCGGTCGATGTGCCTGCGTGTGACAACGCCGCCTGCGTCGATCGACCTCGCTCCAGGGGGTGAACGCTACCGGCCGGCGAGCGCGTCGTCTACGGCCTGCTCGAGCTCCTGCGGCTCGGACAGACCGGCGATGACGCGGGTGTGGCGCTTGCGGCCGATGACGAGCGTCGTCGGCGACTGGGCGATCGTGACCCCGGCGGTGATCGACGGGTAGCGGCCGACCCGGCCGACGGGCACGACGTGGACGGCGACCTTGCCGTCGTGGCGATCGAGCTCGCGCAGCGCGCCGCGGGTCGCGACGTCGTCGGCGCCCTTGGCGTTCCAGAAGAGGACGACGACGACCCTGCGGTCCGCGAGCTCGCGCCGGATCGGCCCGTCGAGGCGGCCCGGGGCCTTGGCCGCGGCGGGCTTGGCGGCGGCAGCGCCCTTCGCCGCGGGCGCGGCGGGCGCGGCGGCCGGCGCGGTGGCCGGCCGCGCGGCTTCGCCGGTCGCCGCCTGAACCGCGGCGTTGGCAGCGTCCGAGGTGGCGGCGGCCTGGCGAGCCTTGTCGATCTCCTGCGTCGGAGCCAACGGGGTGCTGCTCACCGCGACGGGCTTGGGCCGCAGGGCCACGAGCCAGATGGCGAGCATCGCGACCGTCGCTGCGAGACCGATGAGCAACGGGCGCGAGACGGAGGGCATGGGCCCTGATTCGGCAGCCGCGCGCGCCCGCGAGAGCGCGCGGCCCGCGGGTCGAACAGCCGTCCGCCGGGCGCCGCTTGTCAGCCCGGACGCACGGGCGCCGGGGCGGCGATGACCTTCACGCCCAGCTCGCGCAGCTGCGCGTCGTCGACCGCCGCCGGGGCGCCGGTCAGCGGGTCTGACCCGCTGGCGGTCTTCGGGAAGGCGATGACGTCGCGGATCGACTCGCGCCCGGCGAGCAGCGTGACGATGCGGTCGATCCCGAACGCGATCCCGCCGTGCGGTGGGGCGCCGTAGCGCAGCGCCTCCAGCAGGAAGCCGAAGCGCTCCTGGGCCTCGTCCTCGTCGAGGCCGATCGCCTCGAAGACCATCATCTGCACCGCGGGGTCGTGGATGCGGATCGAGCCGCCTCCGAGCTCCCAGCCGTCGACGACGAGGTCGTAGTTGCGCGACAGCCAGGAGCCCGGGCCGTCGGCTGCGGCGAGGTCGGCGGCCGTGGTGCCGGTGGGCGCGGTCGGCGCCGAGAACGGGTGGTGCAGGGCGTCCCAGCGGCCCTCGTCCTCGTTGTAGTCGAACATCGGGAAGTCGACGATCCAGAGCACGTCGTGGCGGCCCTCGGGCACGAGGTCCCAGCGCTCGGCGAGGTGCAGCCGCAGGGCGCCGAGCGCGTTGGCGGCGACCTTCTCGCCGTCGGCGACGGCGAGCAGCAGGTCGCCGGGCTGCGCGTCCAGCGCGGCGGTGACGGCCGCGATCTCCGCGCCCGACAGGAACTTCGCGATCGGCGAGCGCCAGCTGCCGTCCTCCTGGACGAAGGCCCAGACGAGCCCGCCGGCGCCGTGGCGCTTGGCGACCTCGGTCAGCGCGTCGAGCTCGGAGCGCGGCACCTCGCGCCGCCCGGCGTTGATCGCGCGAACCACGCCGGCGGCCGGGCGGGCGGGATCCAATACGGACGCGAAGACCTTGAACTCCGAGCCGCGCAGCGCGTCGCTGACGTCGGCGATCTCCAGTCCGAAGCGCGTGTCGGGCCGATCGGAGCCGTAGCGCAGCATCGCGTCGGCGTAGCGCATGCGCGTGTACGGGGGCCTGTCGACCTGCAGGCCGCCGACCTCGAAGACCTTCGCCATGACGCGCTCGTTGACGTCCATGACGTCCTCCTCGTCGACGAACGACATCTCGAGGTCGAGCTGCGTGAACTCGGGCTGGCGGTCGGCGCGCAGGTCCTCGTCGCGGAAGCAGCGGGCGATCTGGAAGTAGCGCTCGTAGCCGCCGACCATCAGCAGCTGCTTGAAGAGCTGCGGCGACTGCGGCAGCGCGTAGAAGGAGCCCGGGTTCAGCCGCGACGGCACGAGGAAGTCGCGCGCGCCCTCAGGCGTCGAGCGCGTGAGGATCGGCGTCTCGATCTCGAGGAAGTCCTCGTCGGAGAGCGCTTCGCGGATCGTGCGCACGACCTCGTGGCGCAGCGTGAGGGCGTCGAGCATCTGGCGGCGGCGCAGGTCCAGCGTGCGGTAGCGCAGGCGCAGCATCTCGTCGACCTCGACGTCGGAGTCCAGCGGGAACGGCGGCGTCAGCGACTCGGCGAGGACGTCCATCGCCGTCGCCTGCAGCTCGATCTCGCCGGTCGCGAGGTTCGGGTTGACGTTCTGGGGCTCGCGGCGCACGACGTCGCCCGCGACGCTGACGACGTACTCGCCGCGCAGCTTCTCGGCGGCGGCGAACAGCTCGGCGCCGTTCTCGGGGTGGAAGACGAGCTGGACGATCCCCGAGCGGTCGCGCAGGTCGATGAAGATCAGCCCGCCGTGGTCGCGGCGGCCGTGGACCCAGCCGGAGACCCGCGCCGCCGAGCCCGCGCGGGACGCGTCGATGTCGCCGCACCAGGCGTCGCGGTAGCCGTTGGGGCGCGGCGGCCGCCTCATGCCATCCCCCGGCGCCGCAGGATCCGCGCGACGACCTCGCCGGTCGCCACATCCTGTTGCTCGCCGCTCGCCATGTCCTTCAACACCGCTCCTCCGTCGCCGTCAACGATCGCAACGTAGCGGGCGCCGAGCCGATCGGCCTGCTTGAGCTGCCCCTTGCGCGAGCGGCCCGCGAGCTCCATCTGCGCGTTCAGGCGCGCGCTGCGGGCCTCGGCGGTGAGGGCGAAGGCCTGCGCGCGCGGCGCCGGCCCCTCGTGGGCGACGAACAGGTCGACGGGCGCCGGCGCCGACGGCAGGTCGGCGGCCGCCAGCAGCATCCGCTCCACCCCGGCCGCCCAGCCGCAACCCGGCGTGTGCGGCCCGCCGAGCATCTCCACGAGGCCGTCGTAGCGCCCGCCGCCGGCGACCCCGCTCTGGGCGCCGAGCGCGTCGGAGGTGAACTCGAAGACCGTGCGCGTGTAGTAGTCCATGCCGCGGACGAGCGTCGGGTCGACCTCGTAGGCCAGCTCGGCGCCGTCGAGCAGCTCGCGCACGGTGGCGAAGTGCTCGGCGTCCTCGGCGTCGAGGTGGTCGAGCAGCAGCGGGGCGGTCGCCATGACCTCGCGTGTTCCCGGATGGTCGGAGTCGAACGCGCGCAGCGGGTTGAGGTCGATGCGGGCGCGGACCTCGTCCGACAGCCGCTCGGCGTTGGCGCGCAGGTGGGCGGCGAGGTCCTCGCGGTAGGCGGCGCGCGCGGCGGGCGTCCCGAGGCTCGACAGCCGCAGCCGCAGGCCGCGGACCTCGAGCTCCTCCAGCAGCGTCGCCAGCAGGAGGATCGACTCGGCGTCGACGGCCGGGTCGTCGGAGCCGAGCGCCTCGGCGCCGACCTGCCAGAACTGGCGGTAGCGCCCGGCCTGCGGCTTCTCGGCGCGAAAGAAGCTCGAGAGGTACCAGAGCTTCACCGGCTGAGGCAGCTTGTGCATCCCGTGCTCCGCGTAGGCGCGGCAGATCGGCGCGGTGCCCTCCGGGCGCAGGGTGACCGAGCGCCCGCCGCCGTCGTCGAAGGTGTACATCTCCTTCTGCACGATGTCCGTCGACGCGCCGACGCCGCGGGCGAAGACGTCGGTCGCCTCGAAGGTCGGGGTCTCGATGCGGCGGTAGCCGGCGCCCTCGAGGACGCGGCGCGCGGTCCTCTCCAGCCCGGCGCGCGCGTCGGCTGCCTGCGGCAGCACGTCGTACGTGCCGCGCGGCGCCTGGAGCTTCTCGCTCACCGCTTCGCGAGCGCGGTGAGGAAGGGGTTGCTCGCGCGCTCGGCGCCGAGCGTCGTGACGCCCATGTGGCCCGGGAAGACGCGCGTGTCGTCGTCGAAGCGCTCCAGCAGCGTGGCGATCGAGCGCATCAGCGTCTGGGTGTCGCCGCCGGGCAGGTCGGTGCGCCCGACCGAGTTCTGGAAGATCACGTCGCCCGACAGCAGCGCCTGCTCGCCGCGGATGGCGTAGACGACGTGGCCGGGGCTGTGGCCGGGCGTGAAGACGACGTCGAAGGTCATGCCGGCGAGCTCGAGCGTCTCGCCGCCCTGGACCGTGTGCTCGGGGTCCCAGGACTCGTAGGGGCCGAAGCCGGGCCAGGGCACGTAGGCCATCACGTCCTGCAGGACCGGCACCTCCAGCTGCGGGCAGTAGACCGGCGCGCCCGTCGCGCGCGCGACCGGGGCGACGGCGCCGACGTGGTCGAAGTGCGTGTGCGTCAGGAGGATCGCGTCGATCGTGACGCCGGCGTCCTCGATCGCCTGCAGCAGCCGGGGCGCCTCCTCCCCGGGGTCGACGATGACCGCCCGATCGCCGCCCTCTGGCCGGACCAGGAAGCAGTTCTCCTGGACCATGCCGACGGTGAACATCTGGACGTCGATCACGTCTTCGCCCTCGCCTCCGTGCGCAGGCGGCGCTTGTAGATCCAGGAGTCGGTGTAGTAGCCGAGCGGGATGTAGAAGAGGAAGACGAAGGCCGTCAGCGAGATCGCCTGCGCGATCGGCGTCTTGAACGCGACCGCGAGCAGGACGCCGAAGACGAGCGCCGCGAGGCCCGCGCGCGTCGTCGCGGACTTCCACGTCGGCTCCTTGAACATGCGCTCGCGGCGGCGGTCGGCGGCGGTCGCGGCCTTGCGCTCGGCCTCGGTCGGCTTGCGACCGGTGCGCCCGCGCGCCTCGACCACGCCGGCGGCGTTGCCGCGGTGCTTGCTGCGTCGCTTCTTCTTCGTCTGCGCCATGGGTTACGAGCTTAGCCTGCCGAGTGCGTCTTCGAGCGAACGGCGGTTGCGGACCGGGACGTCCTCGGGGAACCCGGCGAAGGCGCTCTCCGGGGCCAGCCCGACGAGCTCGCAGCCGGCGACCGCGGCGTGGCGCGCGACCGCCGCGACGAGCGTCGCGAGCGGCACGGCGAGGTGGTCCTCGACGTTGCAGGAGACCTGCGCGACCCCCGCGCGGGCGGGCAGCTCGAGGCCGAGCGCGCGCACGCCCGGCAGGCCCTCCTCCCCGCCCTCGCGGATGGCGGCCGCGATCCGGCGGGCGTCCTCGATCGTCGCCGGCGCGGCGAGCTCGACGTTGAAGGCGACGAGCGGCGGGCGGGCGCCGACGAGGACGGCGCCCAGGCGCGGGCTCAGGCGCGGCGGCCCGAAGTCCGGCGCCAGCTCGCCGGTCGCGACGCGCTCCATCAAGGTCAGCACGCCGCCGCGGCGCAGCTCGGCGCGCGAGCGCCCGCCCGCCAGCACGCCGTAGAGGAACACGGGGAAGCCGGCGCGCCCGAGCTCCTCGCCGGCGACGAGCGCCTCGGCGCAGGCGGCGCCCCGGCCCGCGGCGTCGAGGTGGACGACCGGCGCGACGTCGAGCGCGCCGACGTGCGGATGGCTGCCGCGCGCCATGCGCAGGTCGATCCAGTCGCGGCAGGCGAGCGCGCCCGCGACGAGCGCCGGCGCGAGCTCCCCGGTGGCGCCCGCCAGCGTGTAGACGGTGCGGTGGTGGTCGGGGTCGGAGTGCGTGTCGAGCAGCCGCGCGCCGGTCGACGCGAAGGCGTCGCCGAGCGCGGCGATCGCCTCGGGGTCGCGGCCCTCGGAGACGTTGGGGATCGCGAGGAGCGTGCCGGCCTCAGAGCAGGTAGCGGCCGGCGTCGAGCACCTGCGTCGCGCCGATCCAGAGGCTCGGCTCGAGCACGACGACGTCGAGGTGGACGGGGACCGTGACGGTCCCGCCGATCCCGGCGCTCGCGCCGAAGGCGACGTGCGCGGTGCCGAGGATCTTCTCGTCCTCGAGGATGTTGCCGGTGAGCGTCGCGCGGTCGTTCGTGCCGATGCCGAGCTCGGCGAGGTTGCGCCCGAGCGGGCCGTGGGCGTCGAGCTGGGCGAGGTACTGGTCGCCGCCGCCGCCCTCGGCGCCGGCGAGCAGGCCGTCGCGGACGGTCAGCAGCACGGGCTCGTCGACGGCGCCGACGCCGGGCAGCGAGCTCGCCGCGATCGTCCCCTCCCCGCCGGCGGGCGAGACGAAGCCCTCGCCGCAGGGCAGGTTGCCGAACGCGCCGCGGGCGCTGAGGTCGCCGTCGTCGGGGATGCCGTCGCGGCCGCGCAGGTCGATCGTGAAGTCGCTGCCGCGCGCGCAGGTCAGGCGCGCCTCGCCGGACTCGGTGAGCAGGTTCGCGATCGCGTGGCAGCGGGCGCCCATCGCCTCGAAGTCGGCGCTCATGAGCCGGGCGAGCAGGTCGGCGGTGACGCCCGGCATCGTGGCGCCCCGTGCGCCCGCCTCGCTCGCCCGCTTGCGCGCGCTCGTGTGCGACAGCGACGGCTCGCAGGGCGCGATGAAGACGTCGGCGGCGGCGAACGCGGCCGCGACGGTCGGCGGCGGCTCGGTGCCGCGCCCGGGGTTGGGCGGCAGGATCGTGAGCACGGCGTCGCCGCCGGCGGCGCGGGCGGCGTCCATCAGCGCCTCGCCGAGCGCGGCGTTGCCCGGGTCGGCGACGACGAGGACGTTCTCGCCGGGACCGACGCGCAGGCAGCGCTCGACGACGTTGGAGACCGCCTGCTCGAGCGCGTTCATCCCCCGCCCGCCCGGGCGATCAGAGGCCGCCGACGACGGCGATCTTCACGCGGCCCTTGCCGTGGCGCGTGAGCTGGGCGCCCGCGGTCGCGATGCAGCTCTCGGCGCCGCTCATCGGCAGCTGGATCGAACGCTCGTCGGGCGCCTTGGCCTTGTACTTGCCCTTGCCGATCTTGACCTGGCGGTTCTTGAAGCACGACAGCTGCCAGTCGACCGTGACGCGCTGCTTGGGCGCGGCGCTGATACGCAGCCGGACGCCGCTCGGGGTGCGCACCGTCGCGCGCGCCTGAGCGACGACGAAGTCGCCCTCGCGACGGGCCTCGTCGATCACGCCGGTGGTGCCGATCGGCGCCTGCTTGGAGCGCTTGGTCTTCTTGGGGAGCTTGAGGTCGCTCTTCTGCTTCGTGGAGGTCGGGGCCTCCGTGACGGTGGCCTTGTCGTCGTCGCCGCCGCCGCCGCTGGTGACGATGATGAGCACGACCACGATCAGCATCAGCACGGCCGCGCCCGCGTAGAGCGGGTTGACCTTCTTCATCTTGCGGACGTACTTCTTCACGCCACTCCTTCGTTCGACCCCGTTTTTTCGACGACCCACCCACGCCGGCGTGTGTCGGCGGTGTGCGCAGCCGCACGATACGGACCTGGGCTAAAGCGCGCGTGTATAGGCCGCCGCGCAGCCGCGGCCCGGCGAACGAACGCGCCGCGGTCGCGGGCTACACTTCGCCACCCCGCCGGAGTAGCTCAGTCGGTTAGAGCAGCGGAATCATAATCCGCGTGTCGGGGGTTCGAGTCCCTCCTCCGGCATCGTCGAACTGCCTGCACAGGCAGCTGGCCGGCAGCACTCTGCGCAAATGCCCTGATGGCGCCGACGCTCTCCTCCGGCAGGGGACGCTGCGCCCCCGGCCCGTCAGGCCGCGTGCGCGAGCGCCACGTCGACGGGCTGGCCGGCGAACTGGCCGCCGGCGCAGCCCTCGCAGCTGACCTCGCGCCTCGGGTTGCGGATCCCGACGATCCCGAGCACGCCGCCGAGCGCCACGAGCGTCGCGGCGATCCCGATCCCGACGTGGAAGGCGTGGATCGACGCCGCCTCGACGGCCTGCGCGACGTCGCGCCCGGCGGTCGCCGGATCGACGCGGGCGAGCGTCTGGCGGCGCGCCTCCTGCACCGCCGCCCGCTGCGGCGCCGCCAGCGGGCGGTCGCCGAGCCGGCGGTCGAGCTCGGCGCTGAACTGGGCTGACACGACCGCGCCGAGCGCCGCCACCGCCAGCAGCCCGGCGATGCGGGCGATCGCGTTGTTGACGCCCGAGGCGATGCCGGCGTTGGACTCGTCGGCATCAGACAGGACGGTGGCGGTGAGTGGCGCGACGGTGCCCGACAGCCCGATCGAGAACAGCAGCAGCGCCGGCAGGAGGTCGGTGAAGTAGTCCAGGTCGGCGTCGAGGCGCAGCATCAGCGCGAGGCCGGCGGCGGCGGTCAGCGGGCCGAGGCCCATGAACAGGCGCGGCCCGATGCGGTCGGCGAGCCGCCCGACGCGCTTGGAGAGCGCGAACATCACGAGCGTCGCGGGCATCAGCGCGAGGCCCGCCTGCAGCGCGCTGTAGCCACAGACCTCCTGGAGGACCAGGACGAGGAAGAAGAACGTCACGCCGAGGCCGGCGTACATCACGAACGTCTGGATGTTGCCGACGGCGAAGTTGCGGCGCCTGAACAGTTCGAGCGGCAGCATCGGCTCGGGCGTGCGGCGCTCGTGGACGAGGAACAGGCCGAGCAGGACGATGCCGCCCACGCCCGGCCCCCACACCTCGGGGCTGCTCCAGCCGACGACCGGCTGGCGGATCAGCGCCAGTACGGGTCCGGCGAGCCCGAGGAACGTGAGCACGGCCCCGAGCCAGTCGACGCGCGCGTGGGCGAGTCCGCGCTCGCGGGCGGGGACGGCCATCGTGATCAGGACCAGCGTGATCACGACGAAGGGAACGTTGATCGCGAAGATCAGCCGCCACGAGACGGCATCGACGAGGTAGCCGCCGGCGAGCGGGCCGATGACGGTCGAGATCGCCGACCAGGCCGTCCAGGAGCCGATCGCCGCCCCGCGCTCGTCGGCCGGGAAGGCGGCGATGAGCAGCGCCAGCGCGCTCGGCGTCAGCAGCGCGCCGAACGCGCCCTGCAGCGCGCGCCCGGCGACGAGGAACTCGATGCTCGGCGCGATCGCGCAGAGGAACGACACGAGGCCGAATCCGGCGACGCCGATCGAGAACACGCGCCGCTCGCCGAAGACGTCGCCGAGCGACCCGCCGACGAGGATCAGCGAGCCGAGCGTCAGCAGGTAGGCGTTGGAGACCCATTGCTGGCCGGCGAGGCCGCCGCCGAGGTCCTGGCGGATCGCGGGGAGCGCGACGTTCACGGCGGTCGCGTCGAGGCCGGCGACGAAGGACCCCATGATCGCGGCGACGAGGGCGAGCCGCTTGTTTCGATCGCCCATGCCGCAGGATGTTCGCACGCGCGTAGACGGCTATCCCAGGGCCGCTCCCTTGCGCTGGTTGCAGCCCGCGCACAGCACCTGCAGGTTGTCGACCGACGTCGCCCCGCCGAGGCTGAACGGGATGACGTGGTCGAACTGCAGCTCGAAGCTCGAGCCGCACTCGGCGCAGCGCCCGCCGTCGCGCTCGAAGACCGCCAGCCGGATCTCGCGCGCGATCGGCTCGCGCCGCGCGGGCGCCTCAGCGCCGGCCCTGGCGAGCCCCGCGTGCGCGCGCTCGAGCGTTCGCTGCGCGCGCCGCTGGCGCTCGCGGACGAGCGCGAGGACGTCGGCCGCGGTCAGGCCTTCCTCCTCGGCGTAGAAGCGGTCCTCGAAGGCCCAGGTGCAGCGCCGGCCGTCGCGCAGGAGCAGCACCGGCGCCGCCGCCTGGGCGGCCAGCAGCGCGCGGACCCTGCGCGTCGACCAGCTCGCGCCCGACTCCTCGGCGCCGCGGCAAAAGCGCCAGCGCCAGCCGAGCGGCGACAGCGTCGTGCGCACGAGCGCGCCGTCCTTGATCTCGCGGAGCATCCCCGCTTCCTAGTGCGGGCGCCCGACGGCATGCAACGGCGCGCCCAGACGCTAGCCCGAGGCGCCGCGCTCGGACACCAGCCGCACGTCGACGCCCGGCAGCGCGCGCGTGAGCCGCGCCGCGACCGGCTCGGCCAGCCGCCCGACCCCGCGGCGCGCGCTCGGCGCGCCCATGAGGACGTAGGTCGTGCCGCGCCGGCGCGCGACCCGGACGACCGCGTCGACGAGGTCGTCGGCCTGCTCGACGACGAGCTGCGCGCCGAGCACCGCGGCGATCCGGCGCAGGCTCTCCAGCTGCTCGCGCTCGGCCGCCGACGGCTCGCGGCCGGGGTCGCGGACGACGAGGATGTCGAGCTCGGCGCCGAGGCGCTGCGCCGAGCGCCAGGCGCGCCGGACGACGCGTTCGGAGCTCGGCGCGAGCTTGGCGAGCGCGAGCAGGCGCTCGGCGATCGGCTTCGCCGGCGCGCTGCCGAAGAGGCGCTCCTCGCGCGCGAGGAGGTCGTCGCGGACGAGCCGCTTGGCCTCGACCTCCTCGGCGACCTGGCGCAGCGCGACCTCCCGCAGCGCCTGCAGGTTCTCGACCTTGAAGAAGCCGTTGAGCGCCGCCGGCACGCGGGCCGGCGGGTAGACCTTGCCCTCGCGCAGGCGCTGCACGAGCGCCTCCGGCGTGAGGTCGACGAGCACGACCTCGTCGGTGCCGGCGAGGACGCTGTCGGGGACCGTCTCGTGCACGCGCACGCCGGTGAGCTCGAAAACGGCGTCCTTGAGCGACTCGAGGTGCTGGACGTTGAGCGTCGAGAAGACGTCGCTGCCGGCGGCGAGCACATCGGCGACGTCCTCGTAGCGCTTGGCGTGCTCGACGCCGGGTGCGTTCGTGTGGGCGAGCTCGTCGATCAGCGCGAGCTCCGGCGCCCGTGCCAGGAGGGCCGGCAGGTCCATCTCCTCGAGCGTCGCTCCGCGGTACTCGACGCGCCGGCGCGGGATGACGTCGAGGCCCTCCACGAGCTGTGCGGTCTGCTCCCGCCCGTGCGTCTCGACGAGACCGATCGCGACGTCGCGGCCGAGGTCGGCCTCGGCGTGGCCCTCCTGCAGCATCCGGAAGGTCTTGCCCGCGCCGGCGGCCATGCCCAGGAAGATCTTGTGCCGGCCCGCCACCGGCGTTCAGGCTAGGCCCCGAACAGCCCGTGCACCACGAGGTCGACAAGCTTGATCCCGGCGAATGGCACGATCAGACCGCCGAGACCGTAGATCAGCAGGTTGCGCCGCAGCAGCGCCGTCGCACCCGACGGCCTGTAGCGCACGCCGCGCAGGGCGAGCGGCACGAGCAGCGGGATGATCAGCGCGTTGAAGACGATCGCCGAGATGATCGCCGAGGACGGGGTGCCCAGGTGCATGACGTTGAGGGCGTCCAAAGGCCCCCGCTCGCCTGGCGACGGCGCGTAGGTGAACGCGAAGATCGCGGGCAGGATCGCGAAGTACTTTGCGACGTCGTTGGCGATCGAGAACGTCGTCAGCGCGCCGCGCGTGATCAGCAGCTGCTTGCCGACCTCGACGATCTCGATGAGCTTCGTCGGGTTGGAGTCGAGGTCGACCATGTTGCCCGCCTCGCGGGCCGCCTGGGTGCCGGTGTTCATCGCGACGCCGACGTCGGCCTGCGCGAGCGCCGGCGCGTCGTTGGTGCCGTCGCCGGTCATCGCGACGAGGCGCCCCGCGGCCTGCTCGGAGCGGATCAGCTCGAGCTTGCGCTCGGGCGTGGCCTCGGCGAGGAAGTCGTCGACGCCGGCCTCCTCGGCGATCTTCGCCGCCGTCAGCCGGTTGTCGCCGGTGACCATGACGGTCCGGATCCCCATCGCCCGCAGGCGCTCGAAGCGCGCCGCCATCCCGTCCTTGACAGTGTCCTTGAGGTGGACGACCCCGAGGATCTGCGTGTCGCGCGCGACCGCCAGCGGCGTGCCGCCCTCGCGCGCGATCCGCTGCACGTGGTCGTCGAGCTCGGCCGGCGGGTTGCCGCCCTCGCCCCGCACCCAGGCGGCGATCGCGTCGGCGGCGCCCTTGCGCAGCATCACGCCGTCGTAGTCGACGCCGCTCATGCGCGTCTGCGCGGTGAACGCGACGAAGTGCGCGTCGCCCGCCCGCAGCTCGCGCTCGCGGATGCCGTACTTCTTGGCGAGCACGACGATCGAGCGCCCCTCCGGCGTCTCGTCGGCGAGCGACGACATCTGCGCCGCCTCGGCGAGCTCGGACTCCTGGACGCCCGCCAGCGGGACGAACTCCGACGCCTGGCGGTTGCCGAGCGTGATCGTGCCGGTCTTGTCGAGCAGCAGCACGTCGACGTCGCCGGAGGCCTCGACGGCGCGGCCCGACAGCGCCAACACGTTGCGGCGCACGAGCCGGTCCATGCCGGCGATCCCGATCGCGCTCAGCAGCGCGCCGATCGTCGTCGGGATCAGTGCGACGAGCAGCGCGATCAGCGTCGTGATCGAGATCGTCGTGTCCGCGTAGCGGGCGAACGGCGCCAGCGTGACGACGACCACGACGAAGATCAGCGTCAGGGCGGCGAGCAGGATGCCGAGCGCGATCTCGTTGGGGGTCTTGCGCCGTGCGGCGCCCTCGACGAGCGCGATCATGCGGTCCAGGAACGACTGCCCGGGCTCCTGCGTGATCTCCACGACGATGCGGTCCGACAGCACGCGCGTGCCGCCCGTGACGGCCGAGCGGTCGCCGCCGGACTCGCGGATGACGGGCGCCGACTCGCCGGTGATCGCCGACTCGTCGATCGAGGCGATGCCCTCGACGACGGTGCCGTCGCCGGGGATGACCTCGCCCGCCTCGACGATCACGCGGTCGCCGCGGGTCAGCTCCGACGCCGCCCGCGTACCGCCGTCGACGAGGCGCGCGGTCGTCTCGGAGCGCATCGCCCGCAGCGCGTCGGCCTGCGCGCGGCCGCGCCCCTCGGCCAGCGACTCGGCCATGTTCGCGAACACGACGGTCAGCCACAGCCAGACGGTCACCGTCAGCGTGAACACCGCCGTCTCGTCGCCGCCGCCGAGCGTCCGGCCGGTGACGACCTGATAGGCGAGCGCGATCGTCGTCAGCAGCGCGCCGACCTCGACGACGAACATGACGGGGTTGCGGACCTGCACGCGCGGATCGAGCTTGCGGAAGGACTGGACGATCGCCGGCCGCAGGAGCCTGGGGGTCAGCAGCGAGCTCACCGGTCGAGCGCGAGGTTGAGGGTCTGGACGTTCACGCCGGGCTCGCCGACGACGCCGAGGAAGCGGCCGTCGGTGCTGTCGTCGACGAGCTGCTCGACGCGCGCGAGCGGCAGGCCGCGGACCGCCGCGACGCGCCGCGCCTGGATCGCGGCGTTGGCGGGCGAGATGTGCGGGTCGACGCCTGATGCCGACGCGGTGACCGCGTCCACCGGCACGCGCGCGTTCGTCAGGCGCGGGTCGTACGGGCCCTCGAGCGCGCGGTAGGCGGCAAGGTTGTCGCGGTAGAAGAACCGCGCGGCGGACGAGTTGGGCCCGCGGTTGGCGAAGAAGGTCGCCTCGGCGCTGTAGCCGGTCGCCGACGGGCGCGGCCGGAAGTACGCCGGGTCGGGCCGCTTTGCGGCGCCGAGCGTCCGCGGCACGCCGATCAGGCGCGAGCCGGCGACCGCGCCGTTGCGCTCGATCTGCGAGCCGTTGGCCCTGCCGGCGAACGCGACCTGCGAGATCGCGGTGATCGCGAGCGGGTAGGCGACTCCGAGCAGGACCGTGAAGAGCACGATCGCGGCGGCGGCGGTGCGGAGGTCTCGGACGAGGCGCATCAGAAGAGCCGGTCGGTCAGGCCCTGGACGATCGGTCCGAGCAGGAGGGCGGGGAAGAACGTCAGCGCGCCGATGAGCACGACGACGCCGACGAGCAGGGCCGCGAAGGTCGGCGTGTCGGTGCGCATCGTCCCGAGGCCGGCGGGCGCGACGCGCTTGCCCGCCAGCGCGCCGGCCACGGCCAGGACGAGCACGATCGGCAGGAAGCGCCCGGCGAGCATCGCCAGGCCGCCGGCGACGTCCGCGAACGTGACGCCGTGCGAGCCGAGGTTGCCGGCGTTGGGCTGCACGAAGCCGGTGTAGCCGGCGAACGCCGAGCCGTTGTTGTTGGCCTGCGACATGTACGCGTAGAGCGTCTCGCTGAAGCCCTGGGGCCCGGACGCGAAGATCGACGGCCCGCCCCACTTCGTGGCGAGCGCGGCGCCCGCGCCGAGCAGCACGGTGATCGGCGTCGCGAGGACGGCGAGCGAGACGAGCTTGATCTCGCGGGCCTCGACCTTCTTGCCCAGGAACTCGGGCGTGCGGCCGACCATCAGCCCGCCGACGAACACGGCCAGCAGGACGTACATGAGCATCGTGTAGAGGCCCGTCCCGACGCCCCCGAAGACCGACTCGCCGTAGCCCAGGTTCGCCATCGGGACGAGGCCGCCGACGGCGGTGAGCGACTCCAACGCCGCGTTGACGGCGCCGCAGGAGGTCACGGTCGTCACGGCGGTCCAGAGCGCCGAGCCGGTGGTGCCGAAGCGGACGTCCTTGCCCTCCATGTTCGCCCCGACCACCCCGGCGAGCTGCTGCGCCGGCGTGCCGTGGCGCTCGGCGAGGAAGACGACCGCGACGCTGATGAGGAACAGCAGCGACATCACGCCGAAGATCGCCCAGCCCTGGCGCCGGTTGCCGACAATGCGCCCGTAGGTGCAGGTCAGCGACGCGGGGATGCAGAGGATGAGGAACATCTCGACGAGGTTCGAGAGCCCGGTCGGGTTCTCGAACGGGAAGGCGGAGTTGACGTTGAAGAAGCCGCCGCCGTTCGTGCCCAGCTCCTTGATCGCCTGCTGCGACGCGACCGGGCCGCGGGCCAGGCCGCCGACCGCGCCGCCGAGCGTCTGCACGACGCCCTGCGACACGAGCACGAGCGCGGCGACGATCGCGATCGGCAGCAGGACGTAGAACGTCGCTCGGGTGAGGTCCTGCCAGAAGTTGCCGATCGTCTGCGTGTCGCCGTCCGCGCGGCGGGCGGCGATGCTGCGGATCAGCGCGACCGCAACGGCGAGGCCGACGGCCGCCGAGACGAAGTTCTGCACCGCCAGGCCGGCCATCTGGCTGAAGTACGTCATCGTCGTCTCGCCGCCGTAGAACTGCCAGTTCGTGTTCGTGACGAACGAGGAGACGGTGTTGAACGTCACGTCCCAGGGGGCGGAGTGGAATCCGCCCGTGTGGAAGGGATGCAGCGTCTGCGTGCTCAGGATGAGATAGAGCGCGAGGAACCCGACCAGCGTGAATACCAGGAGGCTGCGCGCGTAGGCCTTCCAGTCCTGGCCCTCCCTCGCGTCGACGCGCAGGACCCGGTACGTCAGCCGCTCGACCGGTCCCACGACCGGATCCAGGAACGTCGGCTCCGAGCCGAACACGCGCGCCATGTGGCCGCCGAGCAGCGGAACGACCGCGACCACGAGCGCGCAGAAGATCGCGATCTGGAGGATGCCCTGAGCCATCGGGCTAGAGCCGCTCCCCGCACAGCATCGCGTAGATCAGGTAGGCGCAGATCAGCAGGGCGACGGCGAGCGCGATGAGGTCCATGGCGCCGACTATCGGCGCCGGACGTCAAGGCGACCTGCGGGTGTGCGGCCGCCGCGTCAAGAAGTCGTCAAGACGGCGCTGCGACGAAGCGGTAGCCGATGCCGGCGTCGGTGCGGATGTGGCGGAGCGCCGGGTCGGCGGGCTCGATCTTGCGGCGCAGGTTGGCGATGTGCGTGCGCAGCGTGGCGACGTCGTCGGCGTAGGCCGGCCCCCAGACCTCGGTCAGCAGCGCGCCGTGCGTGATCAGCCGGCCGGGCCGCGTCATGAGCGCGGTCAGCAGCCGGTACTCGATCGGCGTGAGGTGGACGTCGCGGCCCCCGCGCCGGACCGCGCGCGCCGGGCGGTCGAGCTCGATCTCGCCCGCCCGCAGGATCGGCTCCTCGGCCGCCGGCCGGGCGCGCCGCAGCAGCGCCTGCAGGCGCGCGACGAGCTCGCGCGGGCTGAAGGGCTTCGTGACGTAGTCGTCGGCGCCCGCCTCCAGCGCGCGCACCTTGGACTCCTCCTCGCCGACCGCCGACAGCACGAGGATCGGCAGCGCGCTCCACTCGCGCAGCGTGCGCGTGATGTCGATGCCGTCGCCGTCGGGCAGCACGAGGTCGAGGATCGCGGCGTCGGGCGCCCGCAGCGCGGCGGCGTCGAGCGCCTCGGCCGCCGTCGCGGCCGGCACGACGTCGAAGCCGGCATCGCGCAGGGTGACGCGCAGCGCACGCAGGATCTGCGGCTCGTCGTCGACGACGAGCACGCGCGGGCGCTCGCTCACGACAGCGCGGCGACGGGCGCGGCCGCGGGGGTCGGCTCGAGCGGGATCTCGACGACGAACGAGGTTCCCTGGTTGGGGAGCGACTCGGCCCAGACGCGCGCCCCGTTGACCTCGAGGAAGCCGCGCGCGATCGCCAGCCCGAGGCCCGACCCGCGATGGCCGGTGCGCTCGTTGCCGGAGCGGTAGAAGGGCTCGAAGACGCGCTCGAGCTGGGCCGGCGGGATCCCCGGCCCGCGGTCGACGATCCGCACGAGGACGCGGTTGGTCACCTGCCGCGCGCGGACGGACACCGGGTGCCCGCCGGCGTGGCGGGCGCTGTTCTCCAGCAGGTTGGCGAACGCGCGCTCGAGCTGGGCGGCGTCGGCCTGGACGAGCGGGAGCTCGGGATCGAGGACGAGGCTGAACTGCGCCGGCGTCGCGACCGTGTCGACGGCGGCGCGCAGGACCTCCTCGATCGAGCACCAGTCCGGGCGCGCCTGCACCGCGTGGGCCTCCAGGCGCGAGAGGTCCAGCAGCTGGTCGATCAGCCGCGACAGCCGCTCGGCCTCGACCCTGACGCCGGCGGCGAGCTCGCGCCGCTCGCGGTCGTCGACGTGCTCGGCGGCGAGCGGCTCGGCGGCGGCGATGATCGCCGTCAGCGGCGTGCGCAGGTCGTGGCTGACGGCGCGCAGCAACGCGGTCTTGAGGACGTCGCTGCGGCGCAGCGCCCGCGTCTCGACGACGTCGGACAGCAGCGCGTCGCGCTCGAGCGCCGCGGCGAGCAGCGCCTCCAGCGCTGGGACGACGCGCTCCTGCACGCGGCCGAGCGTCGCCTCGGGGATGCCGGCGGGCAGGACGAGGGTCGCGATCTCGCGCCCGCCCTCGCGCAGCGGGAACACGAGCCGGCGCTCGTCGGCCTGGACGGGCGCCAGCTCGATCGCCGCGGACGGGAGGTCCAGCGCGGTCGCCAGGCGCTCGGCGGCGACGGCGAGCGCGCCGCGCAGGTCCTCCCCGCGCAGCAGCGTGCGCGACATCTCGGCGGCGAGGTCGGCCTCGCGGCGGCGCTGGTCGGCCTCCAGCGCCCGGCTGCGGGCCGAGTCCGCCAGCGCGCTGGCGACGAGCGCCGCGACGAGGAAGACGGCCAACGCGACCCAGTTCTCGCCGTCGGCGACGGTCAGGCGCCCGGTCGGCGCGATGTGGAAGAAGTTGAACGCCAGCGCGCCGAGGAAGGCCGTGCCGATCGCCAGCCAGGCGCCCCAGTACGTCGCTACGAACAGCACCGCCAGCAGGTAGACGACGCTCAGCGAGATGTCAGCGGCGACGTGCTTGAGCGGGTACACGACGACGGTCGTCAGCGCGACCGCTGCGATCGCGGCGACGACCCCGAGCCAGAAGGGCGGCTTGTCGTTGCGCACCGCCGACGAGGCTAGCGCGCGGCGCCCCCGTTCAGGCGGCTTCGCGGTGCTGCTCGCGTTCGGCGTAGAACGCCTCGAAGCGCTCGTAGCGCTCGCGGCGCTCGGCCTCGGCGCGGGCCATGCGGTGCAGCGTGTCGGCGTCGTCGCTGGCGGGTTCCTGGCGGCGGCTCGTGCCGCCGCCGCAGCGCGGGCAGCAGCCGGCGGTGGCCTGGTAGGGCCACCAGTTGACGACGCATTCTGAGCAGTAATAGGTCATGTGCTTGTCCTCTGTCCTCTTCAGAGGAGGTATCGGCAGGATTCGGACGTCGTTTCACGTGCGGTTCGTCACAAAGCAAGTGAGTGGACGAATGTTTCAGGCGCTCGCGTAGCCTCGATCGCATGGGCAGCGAGGCGCGGGACCGCGCGATCGACTTCATGCGAGCGATCGACGACGCCTGCGCCGAGTCGCTGCCGGCATGCCCCGGCGGGCGCGCCCTGCTGGACTCGCGCCACGCCCTCCTGTGGAGCGCCAACCACCTGCGCGTCGAGGCGGCGCCCGCGCCCGAGGCGGCGCAGCTCGACGCCGCGGCGGCCGCGCATCTCGACGCGCTCGGCTTTCGCATGATCGTCGTGCTCGACGAGGCGGCGGGACGCGCGCTCGAGCAGCCGCTGACGGCGCTCGGCTACCGGCCCGCGCACGAGCTGCTCATGGTGCTGGCGGCCGCCGCGCCGGCCGAGCCGCCGTCCGACGCCGGCGCGCGCGTCGTGCAGGTGGCGCCCGCGACGCTCGAGGAGAGCCGCGTCGCCGCCCAGGCCGAGGTCGGCCGCGACGCCGCCGTCGGCCGCCAGCTGCAGTCGCGCGACGCGCTGATCGGCGCGGTCGTCGGCGTGCGCCACCTCGCCGTGCTCGCCGGCGACGGCACGATCGCCGCCCGCGTCCAGATCTACGGCGGCGATCCGGTCGCGCAGATCGAGAACATGTGGACCGCCCGCAGCCATCGCGGCCGCGGGCTCGCGCGCCTGCTGATGCGCACGGCCGTGAGCGAGACGCGGGCCGCCGGCGCCGAGCTCGTGTTCCTCGTCGCCGACGCCAGCGACTGGCCGCAGACCTTCTACCGGCGCCTGGGCTTCGCCGACGCGGGGCTGCTGCCGCGCTTTTTGAGGTCCTGAGTGGCGCGCTACGACGGCTCGCGCGACATCGACAGCGGCCGGGTCTCGCTCGCGACGCGCTTTCGCCGGCACGCCGCCGCGCTCGTCCGCGGCGAGCGCTCGCCGCTGTACATCGAGCTCATGCACGGCGCCGCCGACGACCTCGACTGCGGCGGCGTGGTCGCCGAGCTCTTCGACGGGATCCCGGCGCCGGCGGGCTCGGTCCCGCCGCTGCGGCTGCTCGCCGCGCTGCACCGGCTCGTGCTCGAGGGCCGCGCGCCGCAGCTCGCCGCCCACTGCCCGGACGCCGGCGGCACGCTGCCCGCGGCAGGCGCGTGGCCGGCCGCGGTCGCCGTCGTGCGCGAGCACTTCGGCGAGCTGCGCGAGCGCGTGACGCTCACCGTGCAGACCAACGAGCCCGGCCGCGCGGTCGTCCTCTACGGCGCGCTGCTGTGGCTCGCCGAGCGCCACCCGCTCCCGGTCTCGCTGCTGGAGATCGGCGCCAGCGGCGGCCTGAACCTGCTCGCCGACCGCTACGCCTACCGGGTCGGCGGCGCCCTGCTCGGCGACGCCGGCTCGCCGCTCGTCTTCGACGAGCCGTGGGAGGGGCGCCCGGTGGCCGATCCGGCGGCGGCGGCCGCCGCGCTGCGGGTCGCCCGGCGGGCGGGCTGCGACCTCGCGCCGCTGGACCTCGGCTCCGAGGAGGGGCGCCTCACGCTGCGCTCCTACCTGTGGCCCGACGAGCCCGGCCGGCTGGCGCGCGCCGACGCCGCCCTCGCCGTCGCGGCCCGGCAACCGCCCGCGGTCGCGGCCGCCGCGGCCGAGCGGTGGCTGCCGGGCGTGCTCGCCGAGCCGCGCCCGGGCGAGCTGACCGTCGTCTGGCAGTCGGTCATGCGCCAGTACGTCCCCGCCGCCGCCTGGACGGCGATCGAGCGCGCGATCGGCGCGGCGGGCGCGGTCGCGACGGCGAGCACGCCGCTGGCCTGGGTCGCGATGGAGCCCGGCGCGGACCCGCTGGCCGGCTACGGCGTCACCGCCACGACCTGGCCCGGCGGCGAGCGCCGCCTGCTCGCCGGCGCGGGCGACCACGGCCCGCCGGTGCGCTGGCACTGACGCGCGAACGATCCGCCACGCGGCCGGCCGGCGCGTCTGGCCCCCGGCGCCCGGCGGACTAATCTCATCGCCATGAAGCCCAAGCACGTCGCCCAGGGCGCCAGCACGACCCTCGGCGTTCTCGGGGCGGCGGTCGTCGCCCGGCGCGCCTGGCGCTCGCCGACCGTCTACCTCGCGCGCATGAGCGGGACGTCGATCAGCGCGCCCGACGCCGTCGGCTGGGTCACCGACTTCCTCAACGCCGCCTACTACGCGCGCGTCCCCGAGCTGCGCGACGTCGAGGACCTGCGGATCGCCTTCTCGATCCTCACCACACGCTGGCACCGGCTCGGCCACCGCCGCCTGCACGCCCCCGACGTCGCGGCCTTCCACCGCGCCTTCGTGCGCGCACGGCTGAGCGACACGGGCGACAGCCCGCGCGGCACGCTCACCCGCGAGCAGCTGTTCGAGGGCGCGGAGCGGCTGTTCGGGCCGTGGTTTGCGGAGGCCTACCTCGACGACGAGCGCCGCCGCTACGCGATCGCCTTCGAGAACGCCGCCGACCGTGACGGCTACAAGCCCGAGTACCGCCTGCGCCACGCGAAGCTCGGCGAGCCGACGCCGCCGCAGAACCCGCGCAGCGAGCAGGTCTGGCACACCTACCACCCGATCGCCATCGACGACCCGCAGCGCACGGCGGCCGCGCTCCTGCGCCCCGAGACCTGGCCCGACTACGCCAGCGACCTCGGCCGCTTCACCCCCGTCCGCAGCGGCGGCCTGCTCGGCCAGACGTTCGAGATCGAGGTCATCAGCGCGCTGACCCCGCGCACGCCGGCGATCCTGCGCGGCTACGTCAGCGTCACCCGGCTGCTGTCGCGCGACGATGACGAGGAGAAGCTGCTCGCCTACGCGAACGCGCCTCAGCGAGCTGATGGTCCGCTTCGGCCGCGACGAGCCGCCCGCCTACCCGGAGGGCTGCACGCCGCTGTTCGCGCTCTGCCTCGACACGCACGAGGGCCACTTCATGGGCCGCGGGCGCAACCGCCTGCTCATGTACGAGCTCGACGGCCAGGCCTACCTGCGCGCCGCCGGCACCTGGGACGACCTGCCGATGACGCTCGAGCAGGCCTACCGCGCCGCCGGGCGCAAGGCGCAGCAGGCGTTCTGGGGCGACGAGCGCCCGGAGTCGAGCATGCTGCACCAGATCGCGCTGCGCACCGCGAGACCGGCATGAGCGAGCGCTACGACGCCGTCGTCGTCGGCGCCGGGCCCAACGGCCTGACCGCGGGCGTGACGCTCGCCCGCGCAGGACGCTCGGTGCTCGTCGTCGAGGCCGCGCCGACGATCGGCGGGGCGGCGTCGACGGCCGAGCTGACGCTGCCGGGCTTCCGCCACGACGTCTTCTCCGCGGTCCATCCGGCCGCTGTCGCCTCGCCCGTCTTCCGCGAGCTCGAGCTCGAGCGCCACGGGCTGCGCTGGATCCACCCCGAGCTGGCGATGGCACACCCGCTGCCCGGCGGCCGCGCCGCCGTGCTCGCGCGCGACCTGCCCACGACGGTCGCCAGCCTGGACGCGCTCGCCACCGGCGACGGCTGGCGCTGGAAGCAGCTCGTCGACCCCTACCTGCGCCATTTCGAGGCGGTGCGGGCGACGATGCTGGCCGGCTTCCCGCCCGCGGCCGGCCCGGCGCGGCTGGCCGCCGGGTTCAAGCTCGGCGGCATGCTCGAGTTCGTGCGGCTGCTGCTGACGTCCGCCGAGGCGCTCGGCGGCGAGCTCTTCGAGGGCGACGGCGCCGCCTGGCTGTACGGCTCGGCGCTGCACGGCGACGCCCCGCTCGGCGCCTCGGGCAGCGCGATCGCGGCGCTCTGGCTGAACCTCATGGGCCACGGCGACGGCTGGCCGAGCCCGGAGGGCGGCGCCGGCGCGATCACCGCGGCGCTCGCGTCCTGCCTGCAGGAGCACGGCGGCGCGATCCGGGTCGCCGCCCGCGCCGAGCGCCTGCACGTCCGGCGCGGCCGCGTCGCCGGGCTGACGCTCGCCGACGGCACGACGGTCGCGACCAGGACCGTCATCGCGACGACGACGCCGCACGGCCTGCTGCGGATGGCCGGCGGCGCGCTCGGCGACGCCTACACCCGCCGCGCCGTCCACTTCCGCTACGGCCCGCAGACCATCAAGCTCGACTGGGCGCTCGACGCGCAGGTCCCCTGGCAGAGCGAGGACGCGCGGCGGGCGGGCACCGTCCACGTCGGCGGCACCGTCGCCCAGCTGCAGGCGTCGCTGCTGGACGTCGCCCGCGGCAGGCTGCCCGAGCAGCCGTTCCTGCTGTCGGGCTCGCAGTCGGTCGCCGACCCGACCCGCGCGCCGGCCGGCAAGCACACGCTGTGGGCCTACACGCACGTCCCGCCGGGCGTCGACTGGAGCGCCGAGCGCGAGCGCTTCGCCGACGTCGTCGAAAGCCAGGTCGAGCGCTTCGCCCCCGGCTTCCGCGACACGGTGCTGGCCCGCCACGTCATGGCCCCGGCCGACCTCGAGGCGCGCAACGAGAACCTCGTCGGCGGCGACGTCGGCGGCGGCAGCTACGTCCTGGACCAGCTCATCTTCCGCCCCGTCCCGTCGCTGAACCCCTACGCGACGCCAGTGCGCGGGCTGTTCATCGGCAGCGCGTCGGCGTTCCCCGGCGGCGCGGTCCACGGAGTGCCGGGCCATGCCGCGGCGAAGGCGGCGCTGCTCACCGCACGGCTGCCGCACGTGCCCGAGCGGCTGCGGCGCGACGTCTGAGCCGTCAGCTGACGATGCCCAGCGGCCCGCTGCGGCCGATGCGCTCCTCGGCGCGGGCCGAGGCCGGCCGCCACGCGAACTGCGACTCGATGCCGGTGAGCTCGAAGATCCGCTGCACCTGCACGGGGCCCCGCACGAGCGTCAGCGCGCAGCCGCCCTTGCGGGCGTGCGAGTTGGCCTCCAGCAGCGCCGCGACGCCGGCCGACCCGATGAACTGCACGTCGCGCAGGTCGATCTCGATGCGGCGGACGTCGCGCGACCAGACGACGCGCAACTCCTCCTCGAGGACGCTGACGGTGGCGATGTCCAGCTCCCCGCTCAGAGCCAGGCGCGCGCAGCGGCCCGCGTACTCCGTGTCGACGGCGAACAGCGCTCGGTCCGGTGGCAGCGGCTCTCCCGGTGCCATCACGTTCATTCGGCCTCGGTCTCCGTTCCTCGGTACGTCCTAGAGCCCGAATGTACCGCCGCGCGCGGCGATGTCAACGTCGCGTTCGTCACTATCACGGGTCGGCGCACGGGAACGTGCACCAACGTGCAACTCCGCGACTATCGTCGCGCGGCGTGTTGAACAGATCAATGGCCCCGAGTCCGAGAACCGGCCGGCGCGGGCGGCGGCTGGGCGCCGGATCCGCGCTCGCCGTGCTGTGCGCGATCGCGCTGCCCGCGACGCCCGCCGCCGCCGACTGCCCCGGCGCCAATCCTGCCTGCCCGTACGTCTCCAGCGCGCAGATCGGCCAGCGCGGCGAGGGCGTCCTGCGCTTCCCGCAGACGGTCGCGATCGGGCCCGACGGCGCGGTCTACGTCGGCGACCAGTCGTCGAACATCGTCCAGGTCTTCGCCAAGGACGGCACCTACCAGCGCGAGGTCGGCATCGCCGGTACGCGCCCGGGCGAGCTGGGACCGGTCGGCGCGCTCACCGTCGCCAGCGACAACACGCTGCTCGTCGCCGACGGCCGCGACCGCATCCACCGCTTCGACGCGACCGGCAAGCTGATCAACGCCTTCGGCAGCCGCGGCACGCAGGTCGGGCAGTTTCACTTCGGCGCCGGCGGCGGCCACGACGCGCCCGCAGGCGGCGGGCTGACGACCCTCGGCCAGACGCTGTTCGTGTCCGACAGCTTCAACGACCGCGTCCAGCGCGTCCAGCTCGACGGCTCCAACCCCGCCGAGCTGATCGCCCCCGGGCAGCTCAACAACCCGCGCGGCCTGACGATCAGCGGCACGCGGCTGATCGTCGCCGACGACCACAACCACCGGCTCGCCGTCTACGACACCGGCGGGCGCTTCCTGCAGGCGATCGGCAGCGGCCAGGGCGCGGGCCAGAACCAGCTGAGCTTCCCGTTCGGCGTCGGCGTCGACCCGCAGGGCCGCGTCTTCGTCGCCGACGACATCAACCACCGCGTCGTGCGCTTCGGCCCGAAGTCGAAGTACCCCTACAAGGCGCGCTGGGGCTCCTACGGCCCCGGCCCCGGCCAGCTCGCCTACCCGCGCGCGCTCGCCGTCGACGCCAACGGCGAGATCTTCGTCACGAACACCGGCAACGACCGCATCGACGTCTTCGACCGCACCGGCACGCTCCTGCGCTCCTTCGGCCAGTCGGGCCGCGCGCCCGGGCAGTTCAACGCGCCGCTCGGCGTCGCCTCCGACGCCAACGGCTACCGCGCGGTCACCGACTCCGTCAACGGCCGCATCGAGCTGTTCGCGGCCGACGGCTCGCTCGCCGCCGTCTGGGGCTCCCCCGCGCCCGGCCCGACGATCCTGCCCAACCCGGTCGCCGTCGTCTTCGACGCCACCGGCAACGCCTACGTCCTCGACCAGCGCCGCGCGCGGATCGTCGTCTTCGACCGCGCGACCGGCCTGCCGTCGCGCACGATCGGCGCGCAGGGCAGCGGCCCGGGCCGGATGCTCGACCCCTCCGCGCTCGCGATCGACGCCGCCGGCACGCTCTACGTCGCCGACACCGGCAACGAGCGGATCGCGCGCTTCAGCATCGACGGCCGCTACCTCGGCGCGACGACCGACGCAGGCCGCACGCGCGGGATCGCCGTCACGCCCGACGGCTCGCGCACGTACGTCGTCCGGCACGAACAGCCGCATCACGGTCTACGACGCCGCCGACGCGGTCATCACGGAGTTCGGCGGCGTCGGCAGCAAGCTCGGCAAGCTCGCCGCGCCCGCGCAGATCGCCCTCGACGCCGCGGGCAACCTCTGGGTCGCCGACCGCGGCAACAGCCGCGTGCAGCAGTTCGGGCCCAACGGCGAGCGGCTGGGCATGTTCGGGACGCGCGGCATCGGCCCCGGCCAGTTCATCAACCCCAGCGGTGTCAACATCACCTGCAACGGCACGCTGACCGTGACCGACACGAAGAACAACCGCGTCCAGCAGTTCGCGCTCGCGGCCCCCGCGCTGACGCCCTGCGCGGGCCTGGGCCCGATCGCCAACCCGCCGGTCCGCAAGCTCCCGACGCTGCCGACGCCGCTGGGCCCCGCCGTCACCGTCAAGGTGCTGCGCTCCAAGAGCCTCTTCGGCGCCCGCAACCTGCCGCTGCGCGTCGGCTGCGACACCGTCTGCACGCTGGAGGCGACGGCGACGCTGACCGAGCGCACGAAGCCGCGCAGCCGCAAGAAGGCGTTCTCGGTGAGCCTGCGCAGCGTCACGACGAAGCTCCCCGCGGGCGAGACGAAGGTCGTGCGCCTGAAGATGACCCTCAGGCAGATCGCCTCGCTGCGCCGTGCACTCGGCAAGCGCAAGGGCATGACCCTGACGCTGCAGCTCGTCGCGACCGCCGACGCCGGCGATCCGACGACGGTCAGCCGCCGGCTGCCGGCCACCGGCTGACGGCGAGCGCGCCAGGTGCGGGTTCGACTGGCGCGGGCCCGCCCGGATCCGGTATAGAACCCATCGGTGGGCCGGAGGCCCGCGGACCATGAGCGCACGGAACCTGAGCATCCTCCTCGGCCTGCTGGCGGTCGCCGCCCTGCTCGTGCTCGGTGCCGGGCAGGGCTCGAGCCTCGCGCAGGTCCCGCCGGTGCCGCCGGCGCCCGGCACCGACGTGCTCGTGCTCGGCGACTCGCTCGCGGTCGGCTCGATGAGGTCGCTGGACTCGATGCTCCCCACCGAGGTGAACGTCACCTGGGACGCCGTCGACGGGCGCACGACGCCGCAGGGGATCGAGTCGCTGCAGTTCGACCTGCGCGACGTCGAGCCCGAGCTGATCGCCGTGAGCCTCGGGTCCAACGACGGCCCCGACCCGCGCCGCTTCACGAACCGCATCCGCCGGCTGCTCGCCGACCTGTCGCCCAACACCTGCGTCGCCTGGTTCTCGATCGTGCGGCCGGTGCGCAAGGGCCGCTACGGCGCGATGAACGCCGCGCTGCGCGCCGAGGCCCGGCGCGACCCGCGCCTGATCGTCATCAACTGGGACAACGCCGTCCGCCGCGGCACCGTCCGGCTGCCCGACGGCCTGCACACCGACGCTGCGGGTTATCGCTACCGCAGTTCGAAGATCGTGCAGGCGGTGCATGCCGGCTGCTCGGCTGAATAACATCGCCGCCATCAGCAGCCGCCGCCCACCATCGTTCCCCGGCCCCCGCGGCGTGACGCTCAGACAGGCGTTCCTGCTGTGCATCTGCATGGTCATGGTGATCCCTGCCGGCGAGGCGGGGCTTCAGGACGCCGCCGCCGAGGTCCAGACGGCGGTGACGGAGCGCCCCTGCTTCGGCGCCGCCGCCCGCAGCCCGCAGCAGCCCTGCTTCGATCCCAGCCTGCAGCGCACGGTGTTCCCGACGCCGACCGAGGCGCTGCTGGAGCCCAACGCGCCCTGCACCCCGTTCGGCCGCGCGAGCCTCCTGTTTCCCTGCAGCTTCGGCGCGCGCCGCACGACCGGCAACGACGCGGTCGCCCTGATCGGCGACAGCCACGCGTCGCACTGGCGCGCCGCCGTCGACGTCGTCGCCGAGTCGCGCGGCTGGCCGGGGATCTCGATCACGCGCTCGGGCTGCCCGTTCATCAAGGCGCAGGTGATCATCCCGCCCGACCAGGCGCGCACCTGCCGGCGCTGGAACCGCGAGCTGATGGACTGGCTCGAGCGCCACAAGGAGGTCTCGACGATCTTCGTCTCCGAGCGCTCCGGCGCGCGCTACGCCCGCGCCCGCGGGTCGAGCAACTTCGAGGTCGCCGTGCAGGGGCACCTCAAGCTGTGGCGCGCGCTCCCCAAGTCCGTGACGAACGTCTTCGTCATCCGCGACACGCCGCGCAACTCGAGCGCGGCGGCCGACTGCGTGCGGCGCACGTTCGCCCGCCACCAGCGCCCGGGGGTCCTCTGCGCGCGCAGGCGCAGCCGGGCGCTGCATCAGGACCCCGCGATCGCGGCCGCGCACCGGACGAAGTCCAAGCGCGTCCACGTCCTGGACATGACGCGCTTCTTCTGCGACAGCGCGCACTGCTACCCGGTGGTCGGCGGCGCGCTGGTCCACAAGGACACCAACCACATCACCGCGATCTTCGCCAGGACGCTCGGGCGCTTCATGCTGCGGATGGTCAACGACGCCTTCCGGCCGCCCAAGCGCCCGCTGATCGACAGCCTGCTCGCCGACGAGCGTGTGCTCGCCGACTGCCTGCTGTCCGAGCGCGCGTTCGCGCTGCAGTCGGGCGGCTGGGAGAAGGTCGAGGCCGTCGCATCTCGTGCGCGCGAAGGAGTGCCGCGTGGGCCTCGAGCAGCGCGCCGCCGAGATCAAGAAGGCGGGCCTGAACGGAACCTTCAACCGCAACAATCGCTACGCCGCGATCCGCGAGGTCCTCACCGCCGGCGCGTGAGAAGGGCATGAGAGAAGCGCCATCCGCCGTCCGGACGGCGGGTAGCCTGTCGAGCCATATGGCCGAAAACCTCTCCGCGTCTCTGCGCCCCCGAATCGCCGTCCTCGCCGCATTCGCCGTGCTGGCGCTTACCGCCATCGCGATGCTCGTCAGCGCCTCGCGCGCCGATGCTGCGACGTGCAACATCGACCCCGACAACCAGGCGTACTGGCTGCCCAACAGCAACGGCTACATCACGTCGCTGACGGTGTCGAGGTCCAGCTGCAAGACCGGCCGCACCGTGGCGCAGGCGTTCTTCAAGTGCCGCCACAAGAAGGGCAAGGAGGGGCGCTGCACGGACAAGGTCCGCGGCTACAGCTGCCGTGAGGGCAAGCGGTCGAAGATCGCCACCGAGCTCAACGCCCGCGTGACCTGCACGCTCGGCAAGCGCAAGATCACCCACACCTATCAGCAGAACCTCTAGCCGGCGGCCGGCTCCCGCGCCGCCGCCTCGATGAGCGGCGTCGTGCGCGGGGGGACCTGGCGCGTGAGCACGATGTAGCTCGTGCAGCGCCGGATCGCCGGCGTCGCCGTGAGCGTGTTGACGATCTCCTGCAGGTGCTCGGTGTCGCGCGCCACGACCCGGCAGATGAGGTCCTGCGGCCCGGAGATCGCGTCGGCCTCCAGCAGCTCGGGGATCGACTCCATCACCGCGACGGCGGCGTCGAGCTCGCCCTGCGCGAGCTCGATGAGGATGAACGCGCCGATCGCGTAGCCCATCGCGGCGGGGTCGACCTCGGGGCCGTGGCCGGTGATCACGCCGCGCGCCTCGAGCTTGGCGAGGCGGGCCTGCACCGTCCCGCGCGCGACGCCGAGCTGGCGGGCGACCTCGAGCAGGCCCACGCGCGGGAAGCGACGCAGTGTCGCGATCAGACGAGCGTCCAGTCGATCGATGGTCATAGTGACCAGTATTCCAGGCGCGACTGCTGATCTCCTGCGCGTATTGACCTGCTCAGATGATCAGACTTGCAACCGGGGCGCGGCTGCCCGACTCTCTGTTCTACGAGAGAGGAGCAGCGCGTGTTCGAAGAAGCCCAGCTCTACTCGCCGGTCACCACCGGCGCCGGCGGCGAGGTCACCGTCCACCTCCACGACGGCCATCCCGGCGCGGACGATCCGGCCTACCGGCGACGGCGCAACGCGATCGCCGCCGCCGCACTCGCCTGGCGCCCGGGCACGCCGGCGCCGCAGATCGCCTACCACGCCGACGAGCAGGCCGTGTGGAGCACCGTCTGGCGGGAGCTCGCGCCGCTGCACGAGCGCCTGGCCGTCGCCGAGTACCGCGCTGCCCTCGCCCGGGTCGCCCTCCCGACCCACCGGATCCCCGGCCTCGACGAGGTCAGCGAGCGGCTGCGCGGCGCCGGCGGCTGGAGCTACGTCCCGGCCGCCGGGCTCGTCGACCTGCGGACCTTCTACGGCGCGCTGGCCGAGCGCCGCTTCCACTCGACGCAGTACGTGCGCCACCCCGCGCTGCCGCTCTACACGCCCGAGCCCGACATCGTCCACGAGGTCCTCGGCCACGGCCACCTGCTCGCGACGCCGACGTTCGGCGAGCTGCACCGCCGCGCCGGCGCCGCCGCGCTGCGCCTGCGCGACGAGCCCTCGCTGCGCTTCCTCTCGCGCGTGTTCTGGTTCTCGCTGGAGTTCGGCGTCGTCGTCGAGGACGGCGAGCTGCGCGCCTACGGCGCCGGGCTGCTGTCGAGCTTCGGCGAGCTGGGCGAGTTTCGCGACATGCGGCTGCGGCCGCTGGACCTGCGCGAGATGGGCACCGCCGACTACGACATCACGCAGTACCAGCCGGTCCTCTACCGCGCCGCGTCCGTCGCCGAGATCGAAGCCGTCGTCGGCGGCTTCTTCGACACCTGCACCGACCAATCGATCAAGGAGCTGTGCCGTGAGCACGCTGTCGCTTGACCCCGCATCCGCACCGGAGCGGCGTGACTTCATGCCGCTGCACGGCATCGACCACATCGAGCTGTGGGTCGGCAACGCCGCCCAGGCCGCCTACTACTTCGAGCACGCCTTCGGCTTCGTCCCCGTCGCCTACGCCGGCCTGGAGACCGGCCTGCGCGACCGCGTGTCGCACGTCCTGCAGCAGGGCCGCATCCGGCTCGTGCTGACCGGGACGCTGCACGACGGCACCGACGTCGGCGAGCACCAGCGCCGCCACGGCGACGGCGTCAAGCGCGTCGCGCTCGGCGTCCCCGACGTCGCCGCGGCCTACCGCGAGGCGGTCGCGCGCGGCGCGCTCGGCGTGCACGAGCCGTTCGAGCTCACCGACGAGCACGGCACCGTCCAGATCGCCGACATCGCCGCCTACGGCGACACGGTCCACCGCTTCGTCCAGCGCGGCGACTACGCCGGCAGCTTCCTCCCCGGCTTCGCCGCCGTCGCCCACGACGGCGACGCCGCCCGCCCGCAACTGTTCGCGGGAATCGACCACGTCGTCGCCAACGTCGAGCTCGGCGCGATGGAGACCTGGGTGAAGTACTACGAGGACGTCTTCGCCATGACGGAGCTGATCCACTTCAGCGACGAGGCGATCTCGACCGAGTACTCGGCGCTGATGTCGAAGGTCGTCACGAGCGGCGACGGGCGCGTGAAGCTGCCGATCAACGAGCCCGCCGAGGGCCAGCGCAAGTCGCAGATCGACGAGTACCTCGAGTTCTACGGTGGCCCCGGCGTCCAGCACATCGCGGTCTCGACGACCGACATCGTGCGCACCGTGACCGAGCTGCAGGCGCGCGGGGTGCGGTTCCTGCGCACGCCGGAGTCCTACTACGAGGGGGTGCCGGCCCGGGTCGGGGAGATCGACCAGTCGATCGAGGACCTGCAGCGCCTGGGGATCCTCGTCGACCGCGACGACGAGGGCTACCTGCTGCAGATCTTCACCAAGCCGCTCGGCGACCGGCCGACGGTCTTCTTCGAGATCATCGAGCGCCACGGCGCGCGCGGTTTCGGGGAGGGGAACTTCAAGGCGCTCTTCGAGGCGATCGAGCGCGAGCAGGCGCTGCGGGGGAACCTCTGATGCGCTATGTGTCCCTCGGCGAGGTCCCGGCCAAGCGCCACACGCAGGTCCGCGACGACGACGGCGCGCTGCTCGTCGAGGAGGTCATGGGCTATGAGGGCTTCTCGGGCAACGAGTCGATCCTCTACCACCTGCAGTCGCCCTGCGACGTCGCGGAGGTCGGGGAGTTCACCCCGCTCGTCGTCGAGGAGTGGGTGCCCGGCGCGCACGTGCACCGGCTGACGCAGACGGCGGGCCTCCAGGCCTCGGGCGACCCCGTGTCGGGCCGCCGCGTGCTGATGTACAACGGCGACGTCGAGATGGCGATCTGCCGGCCGGTCGAGGAGCTCGACGGGTTCTACCGCAACGGCGAGGGCGACGAGGTCGTCTTCGTCCACGAGGGCTCGGGCGCGTTCGAGACGATCTTCGGCACGCTGCCCTACGGCCCGCACGACTACGTCGTGATCCCGCGCGGCACGACCTATCGGGTGCGGATGGACGAGGGTCCGCAGACGTGGTTGACCTTCCACACGCCCGGCGAGATCGAGACGCCCAACCGCTACCGCAACCGCTACGGGCAGCTGCTCGAGCACGCGCCGTTCTCCCAGCGCGACTTCCACCCGCCGGCGTCCTTGGACACGCACCGCGAGCGCGGCGGCTCGCACTCGCTCGTCGTGCGGGTGCGCGGTGGCCTGCAGCATTTCGTCCTGGACTACCACCCCTTCGACGTCGTCGGCTGGGACGGCTACGTCTATCCGTACAGCTTCAACATCCACGACTTCGAGCCGAAGTCCGGCCGACTGCACCAGCCGCCGACGGTCCACCAGACCTTCCAGGGCCCGAACTTCGTCATCTGCTCGTTCTGCCCGCGGCAGCTGGAGTGGGACCCGCGCGCCGTGCCGATCCCCTACCACCACTCGAACCTCCAGTCCGAGGAGGTCATCTACTACGTCGAGGGCCAGTTCGGCTCGCGCTCGGGCGTCGGGTCGGGCGCGCTGACGCTGCACCCGAGCGGGCTGCCGCACGGTCCCCAGCCGGGGCGCGCGGAGGCCTCGCTGGGCTCGACGAGCACGGACGAGCTGGCGGTGATGTGCGACACCTTCCGCCCGCTGAAGCTGACCGCGCTGGCGCGCGAGCTGGACGACCCGCGCTACGCGCTGAGCTGGCACGCGGGGGCGCGGGCGCCCGCCTAGGAGCGATGGACGGTGGCGGCGTCGACCTGCTTCAGGCGCCGGCCCAGCCAGCGGTTCGGCTTCGCGATCGAGAGCACGACGAACTCGCCGCGGAGCGGGACCTCGTTCGCGATGCGGCGCAGGAGGCGGGCGTCGGCGTCCCGCGGTTCGAGGCGCCACCAGTGCGACTCGCGCAGGACGCCGAGGACGTAGAAGGGTGCGTCGTCGGTGCGCTTGCGGGCGATGTAGAGCTCGCGTATCCCTCCGATGTCCTCGATCGCGGTGCGGATCTCGGCGAGGACGTTCAGGTCGAGGCCGTTGGGCAGCAGCTCGTCGTCGCGCGTCAGTCCAGGGTCGAGGACGTCTCGCTCGTGGTTGACGATCGTCATCACTGCCCGTATCGGCAGGGGTGGCCGGAGGGTTAACGGCCGAGTCGCGTACGCAGGTCGTCTGCGGTCTGCTGGTCGCGTTCGGTGACGTCGCCGTAGCTGTAGGCGATGTGGTTGGAGCGCCGGCGTCTGGCGAGGTCCTGTTCGAAGGCGTGGCGGGTGGCGTGGAAGCGGTAGGAGTGCAGCTCGACGGTGAGGTCGTGGGCGGGCCAGTGGCAGTCGACCTTGTCGCCTGCGTGGTCGATGTTCGTTCTGGCCTTCGGGAGGTCGTGGCGCTTGAGGAACGACGCGAACCGGCTCTCCAGCTCACTGAGGGTGACGTCGGTGGTGACTGCTCGGCGCAGCTTCGCGGCTCCGGGCTTGTGGGGGTTGCGCGCGATCGCGGCGTCGATCTGGCCGGGCGTGGCGCGGTGGTGGACCCAGGCCTCGTGACACATGCGCGTGAGCAGCTCAGGCCGTGTTGTTGGCGCGAGGTCCAGGAGCGTTCTCGGGACGGTCGTGATCGGGATCGCGTCGAGGGTCGACGTATCGAGCGACGGTAGGGCCGAGCGATGGATGCAGATCCCCGGGCGCGTGCGGCTTTCGCCGGCGGGGATCGTGACCTCGGGCGCCGGCGGCGCGCCGCGGACCAGCAGCAGCAGATGCGCCGCCGCACGATGGCTCACGACCGCCCCACTGCCGGCTGCGAGTGCCGCTGCCATGTACACGCCGCGCGCCGACGGGTCGGGATGGCCGAGCGCGTAGACGCCGACGTGCTCGCGCCGCAGGCGCCCGTCCGCCACCCAGCGCTTGATCCGGTCGCGATCCACGCCCGCGACCAACAGCTGCTCGACGGTGATCCGGCCGTACTGACCAGCCGCAATCCGAGCGAGGGTGTGGGCTATTGGGCGGATATAGCCCAAGAGCCCACAGACACGCCCGATTCGCCCCCGCACACCGGTCGCGTAGGTTGACCTGCGATGACGAACCAGCGGGACATGGCCTGGGGCGTCGTGCGCGTGCGCGGTGGGGAGCCGCGGCCGGCGCTGCGCGACGGCGACGCGGTGCTGCTCGCGGCGCGGCTTGGGCTGGCGGACGACCCGCAGCTGCTGGCCGCCGCCGGCGCGCCCGACCTCAACGCGCTCATCGAGCTGGGGCCCGCCGCCTGGCGGGCAGTCCGCGACGCTGCCGCCGACGCGCCGGACTCCGCGCGCGTCCCGCTCGCCGACTGCGAGCCCGTCCTCCCCGTCCGCGTCACGGACTTCGCCGACTTCTACGCCTCGCTGGAGCACGCCACGAACTTCGGGGGCATCTTCCGGCCCGGGCGCCCGCCGGTGCGCGAGAACTGGCACCACATCCCGGTCGCCTACCACGGCCGCGCGTCGACGATCGTCGTCAGCGGCACGCCGCTGCGCCGCCCGCGCGGGCCGATCGGCCCCGGCGTGCTGCCCGCACCGGCCAGCTCGACCTCGAGTGCGAGCTCGGCTACGTCTGCGGCCCGACGCGCGCCGGGCCGATCGCGATCGACGACGCGGCCGACCACATCTTCGGCGTCGTGCTCGTCAACGACTGGAGCGCGCGCGACGTGCAGCGCTTCGAGTACGAGCCGCTCGGCCCCTTCCTCGGCAAGTCGTTCGCGACGACGATGTCGGCCTGGATCACCCCGCTCGACGCGCTCGCCCACGCCCGCGTCGCGCCGCGCGTCCAGGAGCCGCCGCCCGCGCCCTACCTCCGCGCAGCGGACCCCTGGCTGCTCGACATCGCGCTCGAGGTCGAGCTCAACGGCGAGGTCGTCTCGCGCCCGCCCGCCGCCGGGCTGTACTGGACGCCGGCGCAGATGCTCGCCCACCTCACCGTCAACGGCGCGCGGATCAGCGCCGGCGATCTCTTCGCCACCGGCACGATCAGCGGCCACGGCCACGGCACACAGGGCTCGCTCGCCGAGCTCTTCGCAGGCAAGCGCTGGCTCGCCGACGGCGACGAGGTCGTGCTGCGCGGCCGCGCCGGCGGCGTCGAGCTCGGCGAGGTCCGCGGGCGCGTCCTGCCGGCCTGAGCAGCCCGAAGCGCCACCCAACCTCCACGCCGCCCACGCCGGGACGAGCGCAGCCGATACTCGCGAACGTGCAGGCGCGCCCGAACCTCACCGTCCCGCAGCTGCTCTCGTTCGCCGCCTTCGGCCTCTACGCCCTGCTCGCGCTGTTCGCCGACGACAGCGCCGAGGTCACCTCCAAGGAGCTCGAGGAGATGGGCACCTTCACGATGTTCCTGATCGGGGCGATGCTGCCGTCCGACGCGCTGATCCGCTACGGGCGCAACCTGCTCTTCCAGACGGTCGACGATCCCGACGCGAAGGCCAAGCAGGCGCCGGCGACCACCCTCGCGCAGTGGCTCGCGTTCGGGGCCTTCGCCGTCATGGCGATCCTGACGTTCCTGCCACCGGTCAGCACGACCGAGTTCACGCAGATCAACGAGGTGGCGCGCGTGCTGGTCATCGCCCTGCTGCCCTCCGACGCCGGGATCCGCTTCGGGCGCGCGCTGTACTTCCGCTCGCCCAAGACGGCGGCGCCGGACCTCAGCCGCATCTGACGAACGCAACACGATCCGAACACGAAATCGGGGTGCGTCCCGGTACCGTGATGTGTTCGTGCCCGAGATCGCCACAGCCGAACTGACCAAGCGCGCCTTCGCCGACGACGAGGCCCTCCTGGGCGGCGTCCTCGACGACGTCATCTGCGCCGTCGAGGGCCCGCGGGCCCTCGAGCTGCACCGCCGCGCTGTCGAGCTCGGCCAGCGCTCGCGCGCCGGCGACGGCGCCGCCGCCGAGGAGCTCGACGCGCTGATCGCCGAGCTGCCGCTCGCGGACCTCGTCCTGCTCGTCCGCATGCTGACCGCCTGGTTCGCGCTCATGAACCTCGCCGAGGACAACGACCGCGTCCGCCGGATCCGCATGCTCAACGAATCCGGCAAGCCGCGCCGCGGCTCGCTGCACGAGGCGATCGCCCAGCTCTCTGCCGAGGGCACGAGCGCCGCCGAGCTGCGCGACACGCTCGCCGACGCCGAGGTCCGCCTCGTCATGACCGCGCACCCGACCGAGGCCCGCCGGCGCACCACCGTCAGCAAGCTGTCGCGGATCTTCGCGCTGCTGCGCTGGCTCGACGACCGCCGCCCGGCCCGCGACGAGCACGAGCAGATCCGCCGCCAGATCGCCGCCGCCGTCCAGGAGATGTGGGTCTCCGACGAGCTGCGCGCGGTGTCGACGACCGTGCTCGACGAGGTCCGCGCCGGGCTCGTCTACTTCACCTCGACGCTCGCCGACGTCGTGCCGACGATCTACCGCGACCTCGAGGCGACGATCCGCGACTGCTACCCCGACGACGAGATCGACGTCCCGCCGCTGCTGACGTTCGGCTCCTGGATGGGCGGCGACCGCGACGGCAACCCCTTCGTCACCCCCGCGATGACCGCCGACGCGCTCGCGCTGATGCAGGAGACGTGCCTGATCCACCTCCAGGAGCGCCTGCTCGCGCTGACCCATCGGGTGACGCTCTCCAGCCGCGTCGCGGGCGAGCCCGAGGAGCTCTCCGAGCTCCTCCAGCAGCTCGGCGAGCTGTTCCCCGAGCTCGCCGCCGAGACCGAGCGCAGCAACCCCGAGGAGCCCTACCGGCGCCTGTTCAAGCTCCTCGCCGCGCGCGTGCGCGCCACCCGCAAGGGCATCGAGGGCGCCTACGGCCGCCCGCAGGAGCTGCTCGACGACCTGCACCTCGCCGAGCGCACGCTGCGCGAGCAGGGCGCCGGCTTCGTCGCCGGCGACGCGCTGCGCGACGTCGTCCGCCAGGTCGAGGTCTTCGGCTTCCACTTCGCGGTCCTCGACGTGCGCGAGCACGCCGACGTCCACCGCGCGGCGATCGACGACATCCTGCGCGAGCTCGGCGTCGAGGAGCACTACGCCGAGCTCCCCGAGGACGAGCGGATGGCGATCCTCGCCCGCGAGATCGCCGACCGCCGGCCGCTGATCCCGCAGGACATCAGCGGCTTCGCCCCGGCCACGCAGGAGGTCGTCCAGACCTTCCGCACGATGTACGACCTGCTGCGCGGCCCGCACCCGGGCGCGATCGGCTCCTACATCATCTCGGGCACGAGCGGCCCCGCCGACCTGCTCGAGGTCCTGCTGCTCATGAAGGAGATCGGGCTCGCGCGCGCCGGCGGGACCGACGCGCAGCTGCGGATCGTCCCGCTGTTCGAATCCGGCGAGACGCTCGCCGCGGCCGCCGGCACGATGCGCACGCTGCTGGAGACGCCCGTCTACCGCACGGCCGTCGACGGCGTCGGGCTGCAGGAGATGATGGTCGGCTACTCGGACTCCAACAAGGACGTCGGCTACGTCGCCTCGGGCTGGCACATCTACCGCGCGCAGCTGGAGATCGCCGAGGTCATGCGCGAGCACGGCGTCACCTGGCAGTTCTTCCACGGCCGCGGCGGCGCCGTCGGCCGCGGCGGCGGCCCGAGCTACACCGCGGTGCGCGCCCAGCCGCCCGGCACCGTCGCCGGGCGCCTGAAGGTCACCGAGCAGGGCGAGATGCTGTCGGCGAAGTTCTCCGTTCCGGAGATCGCCCATCGCGAGCTCGAGCTGACGGCCAGCGCGGCGCTCGTCACGACGCTCGGGCGCATCGACGACGAGGCGCCCGCGCGCCTGGCGCGCTTTGAGACCGTCATGGCGCAGATGGCCGAGGTCTCCACGCACGCCTACCGCGACCTCGTCTACCGCGACGAGAACTTCGTCGACTTCTTCCACGCCGCCACGCCGGTCAACGAGGTGCAGCGCCTGCAGCTCGGGTCGCGGCCCGCCAAGCGCCGCCAGTCGACGCGGATCGAGGACTTCCGCGCGATCCCGTGGGTCTTCTCGTGGACGCAGGCGCGCTCGGTGCTGCCCGCCTGGTACGGCCTCGGCACGGCGCTGGAGGCGGCGCGCGCGCAGCACGGCGTCGAGATGCTGCGCGAGATGGAGCGCGACTGGCCGTTCTTCGCCGCGCTGCTGTCCAACGCCGAGATGGCCTGCGTCAAGGCCGACCTCGACATCGCCCGCCGCTACGCCGAGCTCTACGACGACGAGCCCGCCCGCGAGCGCATCTGGAGCGCCATCGAGGGCGAGTTCGACCGCACGCTGCGCGAGCTCGGCCAGGTCCGCGACGAGGCCCGCCTGCTGGACCGCGAGCCGATCCTCCAGCGCGCGCTGGAGCGCCGCAAGCCGTTCGTCGATCCGATCTCCTTCGTCCAGCTCGAGCTGCTGCGCCGGCTGCGTGCCAACGGCGTCGAGGGCGACCAGGCGGGCCTCGTCCGCGCGAGCCTCCTGGCGATCAACGGGATCGCCGGCGGACTGCGCAACACGGGCTGAGCGCACGCGCTTCCATATCCTGCCTGCCCGATGCCGACCGTCGAATTCCCCGCAGCCCTGCCGCGCGTCTACGTCTGCGGCCACCGCAACCCGGACACCGACTCGATCGCGTCGGCGATCGCCTACGCCGAGCTGAAGAACAACGTCGACGGCAAGCGCAACCTCTACGTGCCGGTGCGGCTGGGCGTCGCCAACGCGCAGACGGAGTGGCTGCTGCAGCGCAGCGGCGCGCCGCTGCCGGTCTTCCTCCCGCACGCCAAGCTGCGCGTCCGCGACGTCATGCGCACGACCTTCGCGATCGCCAGCGCCTCGGACCCCGTCCGGACGGTCGGCCTGATGATGGCGCCCAAGGACGTCGTGCCGATCGTCGACGACGACGGCGTCCTGCGCGGCGTGCTCACCGAGCGCGCGCTCGCCCGCCGCTACATCCGCGAGTCGCGCGAGGCCTCGCGCCTGGACGTCCCGACGCCGCTGCGCTCGATCGTCGACGTGCTCGAGGGCGAGCTGCTGGCGGGCGACCTCGACCGCGAGATCCGCGGCCGCGTCTGGGTCCAGGCGATGCACAGCGCCTCGCCGAGCAAGGTCGGGCGCGGCGACGTCGTCGTCGTCGGCGACCGCCCGCGCGCGATGACGCAGGCGATCGAGCTCGGCTGCGCGCTGATCGTGCTGAGCAACGGCGCCACGCCCGAGTCGGAGATCCTCGACCTCGCCCGCGAGCACGACACGGCGATCGTGTCGTCACAGCTCGACAGCTACGTGACGAGCCGGATGATCACGCTGTCGGAGCCCTGCAGCGCGCTGATCGAGGGCGACCCGCTGACCGTCGGCCTCGACGACCTCGTCAGCGAGACGGCCGAGCGGATCAAGGACGTCCACTACCGCGCCGCGGTGACGCTCGACCGCGCCGGCCGGCCGATCGGCCTCGTCACGCGCTCGGACCTCGTGCGTCCGGAGCCCCGCCGCGTGCTGCTCGTCGACCACGCCGAGCGCGGGCAGAGCGTCCCGGGCATCGAGGAGGCCGAGATCGTCGAGATCCTCGACCATCACCACATCGGCTCGATCGAGACCAAGCTGCCCGTGACCGCGGTCTTCGATCCCGTCGGCTCGACGGCGACGCTCGTGACCGAGCGCTTCCGCCAGGCCGGCGTCGAGCCGCAGCAGTCGACCGCCACGATGCTGCTCGGCGCGATCGTCTCGGACACCGTGCTGCTGACGTCGCCGACGACGACCGAGCGCGACGGCACCGCCGCCGGCTACCTCGAGGAGCTGGTCGGGGTCGGCGCCGTCGAGTTCGGGCGCGAGATGTTCGAGCAGAGCTCCGACGTCGAGCGCGTGTCGGCCGTCGACCTCGTCACGCGCGACCTCAAGGAGTACGAGCTCGACAACGACCGGACGCTCAGCGTCGCCCAGATCGAGTCCGTCGGCAGCGCCGTCCACGACCGCGCCGACGAGCTGCTGGAGGCCGCCGAACGCAACCGCGAGCGCTCGGGCCACATCCTGTTCGCGCTCATGCTCACCGACATCCTCGCCCAGGACACGCTCCTGCTCGTCACCGGGAACGAGTCGATCGCCGAACGCGCGTTCGGCACGCCGGCGGTCGATGGCGTGATCGAGCTGCCGGGCGTCATGAGCCGCAAGAAGCAGGTCGCGCCGGGGTTGATGGCGGCCGCCGCCGAAGCCTGACCGCTGAGTTTCGGCGCCCGCGGCGGTCTGTATCCATGACCCCCCAGACGAACAGGAGCTGAGCGTGTTCACAGACACCAAGGCATTCAGCGGCTTTGCCGTCGACGACATCGAGCAGGCGCGCGCGTTCTACGGCGAGACGCTCGGCCTGAAGACCTCCGAGCAGCACGGCCTGCTGTTCCTGCACATCGCCGGCGACCGCGACACGCTCGCCTATCCCAAGCCCGGCCACACGCCCGCCGACTACACGATCCTGAACTTCCCGGTCGACGACATCGAGGCCGCCGTCGACGAGCTGACCACCCGCGGCGTGACGTTCGAGCGCTACGACGGCATGCCGGTGGACGAGCGCGGCATCATGCGCGAGGGCGGCCCCTACATCGCGTGGTTCCGCGACCCCGCCGGCAACGTGCTGTCGGTGTTGCAGGAGCGCTGAGTCAGCAGGCGGCGAGGGCGTCGCCGTAGAAGCGCAGGTAGCTGCCGAAGTGCGCGCGCCAGTAGTCGCCCTCGTGCGCACCCGGCCAGTGGCGCATCGTGATGTGCAGCGCCGACGCGAGCGCCTCGCCGCCGTCGCGGAACGGGTCCTCGCTGCCGCCGTCGAGCCACAGCCGCGCCGTCCCCCAGGCGGCGCGGCCGCGCGAGCGAGCGATCGCGACGACGTCGTGGCGGCCGAAGTCCTCGCCGTCGTCGAAGGCGCCCGCCGCCGGCGCGCCGCCGCTGAGCCACAGCGCGGCGGAGTGCCCGCCGACGGCACAGAAGCGCTGCGGGCGCAGGCGCGCGATGTCGTAGGCGCCGAAGCCGCCCATCGAGATCCCGCCGATCGCGACCCGGTCGGGGTCGGCGTGCAGGCGCTCGATCGCCTCGGGGATGACCTCGTCGAGGACGTAGCGGCCCCAGTCGCCGCCGGAGCGCTTGTGGAAGTACGACGCCTCGCCGCCGTTGGGGAAGACGACCGCCGGCGCGCGCTCGCCGAGGCGGTCGAGCGCGCGGAAGAACTCGCCGTTGGCGTTTGACTCCTGGCCGTCCGAGCCGCGGCCGTGCAGGAAGACGAGCAGCGGGCGCCTCGCGCCCGACGCGGCGCCGCGCGGGATCGCCGCGACCTGGGGCAGCGTGTGGTGCACGAAGCGCGAGCGCACGTCGTAGCGCACGATCGTCGCGCCGTGGGCGGCGGCCGAGCCGCTGCGCACCTTGCCCGGCAGGTGGTCGAGCGCCTGCGAGACACCGACCGCGCCCAGCACGAGCAGGACGGCGGCGGCGACGGCGCGGCGGCGCAGGACCGTGCGCCGGCGCGGAGATCGCGGGTCCACGCCGAGACCGTATCCTGCGCGGTCTCGCATGCCCAGCGCACCCGTCAGGATCGCGATCGCCGGCGGCGGCTACGGCGCCAAGGTCCCGCTGCCCGTCTACGGCGAGCTCGACGAGTTCGAGCCCGTCGCCATCTGGTCGCGCCGGCCCGAGCGCGCGCAGGAGCTCGCCGCCGACGCGGGCCTGCAGCTCGGCACCGCCGACATCGACGAGCTGCTCGACCACCCCGGCCTGGAGGCCGTCCACGTCGCGACGCCCGTCGCCAGCCACGCCGAGATCGCGATCGCGGCCGCGCGGCGCGGCCTGCACGTGCTCTGCGAGAAGCCGCTCGCCGCGACGCTGGAGGAGGCCCGCGCCGTCGCCGCCGCCGTCGAGCAGGCCGGCGTCGTCGGCGCGGTGAACTACGGCCGGCGCCTGCAGGAGACCCGGGCGCGCGTGATCGAGCTCGCCCGCGAGGTCATCGGCCGCCCGCGGATGGTCGCGATCTCGCTCGTCTTCGACGACCACGCCGAACCCGGTTCGCGCCCGTTCACCTGGGTCCAGGACGCGGCGCTCGGCGGCGGCCGCCTGCAGGGCTACGGCGTCCACGACCTCGATCTCGTGCTGGAGGCCTGCGGCGAGGTCGAGTCCGTCGCGGCGGCGACCGAGGTCGGCGTCGGCGAGCGCGCCGACCGCGAGGGCAATCAGCACGCGGTCACCGCCGAGGACGCCTACGCGATCCTCATGCGCCTGCGCGGCGGCGGCCTCGTGACCGTGACGCTGACCGCGACCGCCCGCCACAAGCGCGGCGACGAGATCGAGATCCTCGGCGACGCCGGGACCGTCCGCCTCGACGCCGACAAGCTGCTGCACTGGGGCCGCGCCGGCGAGGAGCTGCGCTCCGAGGGCCCGCTGAAGGCCAGTTCCAAGGACGCCTTCAAGCAGATCGCGCGCAACTTCCACGCGGCGATCCGCGAGGGCGCGGCGCCCGACCCGTCGCTGCAGGCGGGCCTGCGCGTGCAGGCGCTGCTGGACGCCGTCCACCGCGCCGACGCCGAGCGCCGCTGGGTCGAGCCGGAACCGATTTAGGTGGCGGCCCACACGGTCACGCTCGTCCGCCACGGGCAGACCGAGCGCTCGGCGATCAAGGCCTACTCCGGCCAGCTCGACGTCCCGCTGACGGACACCGGCCGCGAGCAGGCCCGCCGCGCCGCCGCAGGACTAGCCGGCGCCGGCATCGACGCCGTCGTCACGAGCCCGCTCGCGCGCGCCCGCGACACCGCCCAGGCGATCGCCGGCGCGACCGGCGCCCCGCTGACCGTCGAGCAGCGGCTGATCGAGATCGACTACGGGCTGTTCGAGGGCCTCGACCGCGCCGGCGCGCGGGCGAAGTTCGGCCAGGCCTTCGAGGACTGGCGCAACGACCCGTTCGGCTCCCCGGTGGCGGGCATGGAGACGCTGCCGGCCGCGCTGGAGCGCGCCCGCGCCGCGACCGCCGACGCGCTCGCCGCCCACGAGCACCCGGTCCTCGTCGGCCATCAGGGGATCCTGCGCATCGTCCTGATCGCGCTGGGCGAGCTCGCGCCCGAGGACTACTTCACGCTGCGGCTGCACGAGGCCGAGCCGGTCGTGATCGCCGAGCCGCGCGTTCGCTGACGAAGACTGTGCAAGAGCACACACGCCTGCCCGTCGGGCCTTGACGGCGACGGTGCCGACACTGTCTGCTGGCACCCGTGAAGCTCGACTTCAAGAACCTGGGGCCGTGGATCTTCGGCACCGAGCAGCTCAAGCGCTTCACCCAGGACTCGCCGGTGATGCCCGACGTCTGGCTGGAGTACGGCCGCAACCCCGGCGACGCGATCGACCTGCTGCTGGAGCCGCACTCGTCGTCGAGCACGGCCGAGCTCACGCAGGCCGTGCTGCAGGCCGACCACACGCCCAGCGACCCGGCCCCGATCGCGCTCGCCTACAACCAGTCGCACGTCGCGGCGAAGCTGACGTTCGGCGAGATGCTGCGCAGCGTGCTGCCGCTGTCGGAGTGGTGGCAGGAGCACCTCTGGCCGGCGGGCACCGACGAGGTCGCGACCGTCCTGACCGAGCGACGCGACGAGATCATCGCCGGGCTGAAGGAGCCGATGCGCGAGCAGGGCCGCCGGCCCACGGACGCCGGTGAGCTGCCGGGAACGCTGATCTGGTTCGTCGGGCTCGTCGGACGGATCACCTGGGAGACCGCCCACCCCGACGACGACCAACCCGACGACGAGCCGCCCGACGGGCTGACCTACGACGGGCTCGTCGACCTCGCCGCCGAGGCGCTCGGCGAGCTGCAGCGCCTGCCGCCGCCCGGGCGCCCGCTGCTGTGGGCGATCAACCGCAACCGCCCCGCGCGGCCCGCGCTGTGGCGCTCGCGCACCACGATCAAGGCCGACGCCGCGACGCTGCTCTTCGACCTGCGCTGCGACGACGTCTGCTGGGCGGTGATCGACTCCGGCGTCGACGCCGCGCACCCGGCGTTCGCGGTCCGCGACGCGAAGGGCAAGCCGGCGGGCGGCTCGCGCGTGCGCGCGAGCTATGACTTCACGCGCCTGCGCACGCTGCTCGCCGGGACCGCCGAGGAGCGCGACACGCTCGGCGACGCCGGTGACAAGCAGCGCAAGGAGATCGAGACGCGCCTGCGCAGCGGCCGCGCCGTCGACTGGGGCCTGCTCGCCGAGCAGCTGCGCGTCGACACCGCCGCCAAGGGCTACGCCGCGCCCAGGCACGAGCACGGCACGCACGTCGCCGGCATCCTCGGCGCCGACTGGCCGGCGACCGACTCCAAGCCGCCGCGACGCAACGACATCCGCGGCATCTGCCCGGACATCGGCATCTACGACCTGCGCGTCTTCGACGACGCCGGCGACGGGCGACGAGTTCGCGATCCTCGCCGCGCTGCAGTTCATCCGCTGGCTGAACGCGAACTCGCCCGCGCCGGTCGTGCACGGCGTCAACCTCAGCCTGTCGCTCGACCACGAGGTCGGCTCCTACGCCTGCGGGCGCACGCCGGTCTGCGAGGAGTGCGAGCGGCTGATCGGCAGCGGGACGGTCGTCGTGGTGGCCGCGGGCAACGAGGGGCGCGCGTTCGTCTCGATGGCCTCCGGCACGGCGGAGGGGTACCGCCAGATGTCGATCACCGACCCGGGCAACGCGAGCGGCGTGATCACGGTCGGCGCGACGCACCGCCACCAGCCGCACACCTACGGCGTCTCGTACTTCTCCAGCCGCGGCCCGACGGGCGACGGGCGCGCCAAGCCGGACCTCGTCGCGCCGGGCGAGAAGATCACCGCGCCGGTGCCGGGCGGCGGGCTGAAGAGCCTGGACGGGACGAGCATGGCCGCGCCGCACGTGTCGGGCGCGGCGGCGCTGATCCTCGCCCGCCACCCGGAGCTGATCGGCCAGCCCGCGGAGATCAAGCGGGTGCTGTGCGCGACCGCGACCGACCTGGGCCGCGAGCGCTACTTCCAGGGCAGCGGCGTCGTCGACGCGCTGCGCGCGATCCAGTCGGTCTGAGGAGGACGAACACGATGATCTTCTCGCTCGAGGCGCTGCAGGCCTTCAACGGCGACTCGCTGCTCGTCCACGCCGGGACGGCCGACGAGCCGGTGCTCGTGCTCGTCGACGGCGGTCCCGAGGAGACGTGGTCTGACAGCCTGCGCCCGCGGCTGGACGAGCTGCGCGCCGAGCGCCCGGGCGACGGCGCGCTGGCGATCGACCTCGCGATGATCAGCCACATCGACGACGACCACATCGCCGGGATGCTGGCGCTGGCGGCCGACCTGATCGCGCAGCAGGACGAGCCGAGCCCGCTGAGCTACGAGGTCGCGACGCTCTGGCACAACAGCTTCGACGACGTGCTCGACGACCCCGAGGCCGTGCGCAAGGCCGCGCTGGAGGTCCTCTCCCAGCCGGTCGGCGGCGACGCCCGCGCCGACGAGCTGCGCCGCGCGGGCCGCGCCGTCGTGGCGAGCGTCGAGGAGGGCCGCGACCTGCGCGTGCGCGCAAAGGAGCTGCACTGGGGCATCAACGAGCCCTTCGACGGTCCCGTCGTCCTGCCCACGGCGGGGGTGCGGACGATCACGCTCGGGCCGCTGAAGCTCACCGTCGTCTGCCCGCACCAGCGCCAGCTCGACCGCCTGCAGAAGGAGTGGGACGAGTGGCTGGCGGCACACAAGGAGGTCGTCGAAGGCGCCGCCCCGGCCGCCGCCGCGAAGGCCAAGCGCGACGGCTCGCCCTTCAACCTGTCGAGCATCGTCGTGCACGCCGAGTGCGGCGGCAAGACCATGCTGCTGACCGGCGACGCGCGCGACGACCACATCCTCAGCGGCCTCGACGAGGCGGGGATCGCGAAGGACGGCAAGACCCACGTCGACATCCTCAAGCTCCCCCACCACGGCTCGATCCGCAACATGCGCCCGGCGTTCTTCGAGCGCATCACCGCCGATCACTACGTCATCTCGGCCAACGGCAGCGACGGCAACCCGGACCGCGAGACGCTCGACCTGCTGGCGGCGGCGCGGCCCGACGACGACTTCGTCCTGCACCTCACCAACCGCCGCGGCGAGGAGAACCTCGAGCAGCATCTCGACGCCTTCCTGGCGAACAAGCAGCATCAGAATCGCAAGTACGTCGTGAGCTTCCGCGAGGAGAACGCGCGCTCACTGCGAATCGACCTGCTGGAAGGCAGCTGAACGCATGGGCGAGCACGACGACCTCCTCACGCGCTTCGCCCCGGCGCTGCGCTACGACTCCAACGAGCAGTTCTTCGCCGACGACGCGGCGCAGTACACCGACGCGCCCGGCATCGCGCTGCGCCGCGCGGCCGCCGGCGGCAAGCCGGGCGCGCTGCTCGCCTCCGCCGCGCCGGCGGGCAAGGAGCCCAAGCTGACGCTCGCGTTCCTCGGGCCGAAGGCCTACGGCAACGACGCGGCCGTCGACAAGACCGACGCGATCAGCGTGCGCGGCCGCAACTACCGCGAGCAGTACGTGAAGCTGCGCCAGTCGCGCCCGGACCTCAACAACCGCCTGTACGCGAGGGCCGTCGAGGCCAACGGGCGCCTGTGGCTGCAGTACTGGGCCTGGTACTTCTACAACGACTACCAGCTTGCGCTGGGCTTCGGCACGCACGAGGGCGACTGGGAGTCCGTCCAGTTCCGGATCGCCCCCGACGGCGACGTCCCCGACGTCGCCGTCTACGCGCAGCACCGCAACGGCGAGAAGCGCGCCTGGGATGACGTCGAGCGCGACCCCGACAACCCCGACACGCCGGTCGTCTTCGTCGGGCGCGGGTCGCACGCCGCCTACTTCGAGGCCGGCTACCACCAGACCGAGGCCTGGTACGACATCGCCGACGGCAAGCGCCCGGCGCCCAAGCTCGCACTGGAGCTCATCGACGACGCCGAGCACGCCTGGATGCGCTGGCCCGGCCGCTGGGGCGACACCGTCCCGCGCGACCGCGGCGACGCCCTCGACCAGTCCAGCCCGACCGGTCCCGGCACGAAGAAGCACTGGCGCAACCCGGACACGCTGCTCGACAACGCCAAGGCGCCGGTCGTACGCAAGGCGCCGCGCGCGCCCGACGTCAAGGTCGCCCGCGCCAAGGGCAACCGCCTGCGGATCGAGTACGACTTCTCGGCCCGCACGGTGCCGCCATTGGCGCTCGTCGTGACCGTCAACTCGCGCAACGAGAAGGGCGTGCCGCCCAAGACGCACACCTACGAGGAGGTCGCGGCCGCGCCGCGCGGCACGATCACGCCGGCGGACGTCAGCGTCGTGCCCGAGAACCACTACGACGTCTACGTCAGCACGGTGGCCGGCGACCCGCCGCAGCCGTCCGCGTCGCAGTTCATCGAGATCGACCCCGCCGGCTCCGCCAAGAAGGAGGGCTTCGCGCCGAAGCTCGCCCAGGGCATCGGCAGGCTGTTCGCGCGGATCCGCGGCGACCGCTGACGCCTACGCCTGCGGGGGCCGCGCCGCGTCGATCTCGGCCTGCACCGCGTCGCGCACGATGCAGTCCGCGACGTGGTCGTTGACGATTCCGGTCGCCTGCATGAGCGCGTAGGCCGTCGTCGGCCCGACGAAGCGAAAGCCGCGCCGCTTGAGCTCGCGCGCGAGCGCCTTGGAGTCGGGCGTGCTGGCGGGCATCTCTCCCAGCGTCCGCGGCGCGGGCCCGGCGGCCGCGGGGGCGAAGGACCACAGCAGCGCGCCGAGCGTCTCGCCGGCGTCGTGCAGCGCGACGGTCGCGCGGGCGTTGGCGATCGTGGCCTCGATCTTTGCCCGGTTGCGGACGATGCCGGCGTCGGCCATGAGGCGCTCCACGTCGGCGTCGCCGAAGCGCGCGATGCGCTCGGGGTCGAAGCCGGCGAAGGCGGCGCGGAAGTTCTCGCGCTTGCGCAGGATCGTCAGCCACGACAGGCCCGACTGAAAGCCCTCCAGGCAGAGGCGCTCGAGCAGCAGGCGCTCGTCGCGGACGGGCCGCCCCCACTCCTCGTCGTGGTAGGCGAGGTAGCGCTCGTCGGTCGTCTCCCAGCAGCGCCGGGGCGCGGGCTCAGCCATCGGCCTGCTCCTCGTCGCCGGTCCCCGGCTCGTGGCCGGGGCAGCTGATCACCGGCAGCCGCGGATAGCGCGGGTAGCGGTCGTCCTCCTTGGAGCGCCGGCATAGCGAGAACACCGAGCCGCGCGTGTTGGGAACGACGCGCTGGTGGCGGCACGTGTTGCACAGGCCCGCGGGCGGTGATGCCGGCATCGGGCGGAGGGTAATGCCCGCCCGCGATCGACCGGATTTGAGCCCACCGCGGGCGTCGCGCATACTTCGGCGCTGCGGCCATGGGGAGTCGCCGAGAGAAACGTGGGGGTCGCCGGTCCGATCCCCGCCCTACTCGGTGACGGTCGCACCGACGCGTCGACGCCGCGAATCCGAGGAGTGCTCCAACCGTGATCCCCATGCCGTATGCCCGCGCCACGCTCGTGGCCGCCATCGCGACGCTCTGCGCGATCGTCCTGATGCCCGCCGCCGCGCAGGCGGGGACGTACCGGATGTACACCTGCCAGCCGCAGGGCGTGAACATCGCCCAGCCCAGCAGGTCGCCGTGGCGGGTCTTCAACGACAACAACTCCGGCGTGCGCGACATCAGCAACTGCGGATCGGCGCCCGGCGGCAGCCTGCAGATCGACTTTCCCGGCGGCATGGCCGCCAACTCGTTCGGCGGCCTCGAGCTGCCCGCCGCGGCCGCGACCCCCGGCGTCGCGATCGCGCGCATCACGACGCGGGCGTCGACCGACTACGAGGGCGCCCCCTACGACCAGGCCGTCTGTCCGGGCTGCGCCAACTTCCCCTTCGCAGGCAGCGGCCTCGGCCCCAACGGATCCGCCTACCCGGGCGGCACCGACGAGGCGTTCACGACCGACTTCAACCCGCCGGTCGGCTCGTTCGTCATGTCGATCCACTGCGGCGACGGCGCGATGGGCGGCGGCTGCAGGCCGGTCCACTCGCCCATCCTCGTCCTCGTCGGCGCCGTGACCGACCTCGTCGAATCGATCGCGCCGAACGGCACGATCACCGGCGGCGGGCTCGCCAGCGCCGGCACGAAGGCCGGACAGACGACCCTGAGCTACACCGCCGTCGACGGGCAGTCCGGCGTCGCGCGTGTCGACGCGATGCTCGACGACATCTCGGTCGGCGCGGTGGACTTCTCCCGCAACGTCGCGCTGCCGCTCGCCCAGCAGGGCAACGGCCCATGCACCTACACGCAGATCGGCGCCTGCCCGGCGAACGAGGCCGGCGACATCGCCGTCGACACGACGAAGGCCGCCGCCGGGGCGCACGTCGTGAAGCTGCGGATCACCGACGCCGCAGGCAACGTCAGGGACGTCATCGGCCCTGCGGTCACGGTCAGCAACTCCGCCGGCGGCGCCGGCGCCGGCGGCGCCGACGGCGTCGCGCCCGGCGCCCCCAACGGGACCAACGCGTCGCGCTCCGCGAAGCTCGCGGCGCGCTTCGCGGCGACGAAGAAGACGAGCTACCGCGTCAAGTACAAGGGCAGCCCGACGATCCGCGGCACGCTCAACGACGAGAAGGGACAGCCGATCGGCGGCGCCCGGCTCGTCGTGTTCACGCGCCTGAAGCGCGCAGGCGCGCGCCGCGAGCAGATCACCGTCATCACGACCGCCGACAACGGCGCCTTCACGTACCGCCTGCCCGCCGGCCCGTCGCGCACCGTGACGTTCTCCTACACGGCCTTCGGCGGCGACCCCAAGGCGACGGCCACGAAGAACCTGAAGACGACCGTGCGCGCCTCGATCGCGGTCAGGCCGTCGGCGCGCGCCCCGCGCGTCGCCAACCCGTTCCGGCTGCTCGGCAAGCTGAACTACCTGCCGCGCTCGGGCGTGCGGCTGCTGATCCAGGCGCGCAACGGCAGGCGCTGGCAGACGGTCGACACCGTCAAGACGACGCGCGGCGGCCGCTATTCCTGGCGCTACCGCTTCAGCCCGACCGGCCGCGGGCGTACGTTCGCGTTCCGCGTCCGCGTCGACAGCGAGATCTATCCGTTCGCCGCCAGCAACAGCAAGGTGGTGCGCGTCAGGGTCCGCTGATGGGCCCAATTGGTTGACCAGGCAACTACAATGGGCGTCGATGACCACGTTCATGCGACTCCTCGGCTTCCTGCGCGACTACAAGCGCGGCGTCTGGCTGTCGGGCATCCTCGCCGCGGTTGCGATGGGCGCGACGGTCGCGATCCCGGCGCTCACGGGTGCCGCGATCAACGCGATCGACGCCGGCGACAGCGACCGCCTGAAGCTGCTGGCGCTGCTCATCGCCGCGGCCGGGATCGTGCGGCTCGTGCTCACGGTCGCCCGCCGCCTGATCGCGGGCAAGGTCTCGCTCGGCGTCGAGCTGGACCTGCGCAACCGCCTCTACGAGCACCTGCTCGCGCTCGAGCTGGGCTTCTTCGACCGCCAGCAGACCGGCCAGCTGATGTCGCGCGCCACGGTCGACCTGCAGGCCGTGCGCTTCTTCCTCGGCTACGGCCTCGTGCTGATCTCACAGGCCGCCCTGACGATCGCCTTCGCCGCGGTCGCGATGACCGTCATCGACCCGCAGCTCGCGCTGATCTCGCTCTCCCCCGTCCCGTTCGTCGTCTGGATCGCGATGCGTTACGGGCGTCAGGCGCGCCCGGCGCTGCAGGAGGTCCAGCAGCGCATCGCCGAGCTCACGGCCGACGTCGAGGAGAACGTCGGCGGCGTGCGCGTCGTCAAGGCGTTCGCCCGCGAGGAGCGCCAGATGACGCGCTTCAGCGAGAGCGTCGGGCGCGTCTTCGAGCAGTCGATGATCTCGACGCGGCTGCGCGCGTTCTACAACCCCTTCCTCGGCTTCCTGCCGCAGATCGGCCTCGCGCTCCTGCTGCTGCTCGGCGGCCGCGCGGTCATCGACGGTCGGCTCAGCCTCGGCGCGTTCACCGCCTTCTACACCTACCTGCTCGCGCTGCTCGGGCCCGTGCGGACGCTCGGCGTGCTGCTGGGCATGTCGCAGCGCGCGACCGCCTCGGGCGCACGGATCTTCGAGCTGCTCGACCGCGAGCCGCGGATCGTCGCCGCCCCCGATGCCGGACCGCTGCCGGCGGGCAACGGGCGCGTCGAGCTGCACGGGGCGTCGCTGACCTACGAGGAGGCGGGCGAGCCGGCGCTCGACGACGTGACGCTGACCGTCGAGGCGGGTACCACGCTCGCGCTCGTGGGCGCGACCGGATCGGGCAAGACCTCGCTCGTCCAGCTCGTCTCGCGCCTCTATGACGCGACCGCGGGCGAGGTGCTCGTCGACGGCGCAGACGTGCGCGCGGTCGACCCGCGCGCGCTGCGGCGCGAGATCGCCGTCGTCACCGACGACCCGTTCCTCTTCAGCGCGACCGTCCACGAGAACATCGCCTACTCGCGGCGCGAGGACGCCACCCGCGAGGAGGTCGTCGCGGCCGCCACGCGCGCGCAGGCGCACGACTTCATCACGGCGCTGCCCGAGGGCTATGACACGCGCGTCGGCGAGCGCGGCCTGACGCTGTCGGGCGGCCAGCGCCAGCGGATCGCGATCGCGCGCGCGCTGCTCGCCGACCCGCGGATCCTGATCCTCGACGACGCGACCTCGTCGGTCGACGCCTCCACCGAGCAGCAGATCAAGCGCGCGCTCACCGAGGTCATGGCCGGGCGCACGACGTTCGTCATCGCCCACCGCCTGTCGACGATCGCACTCGCCGACGAGATCGCGGTGCTCGAGCACGGGCGGCTGCTGGATCACGGCACGCACGAGGAGCTGCTCGAGCGCTCGGCCTTCTACCACGAGATCGTCGAGAAGGGCCTGCCCGACCAGGTCTTCCTCACGCGCAAGCCGCGCGAGCGCGAGGTGGCGGGACTGTGAGCGGGCCGCTCTGGACGCGGGCCGACATCCGGCGCCGCTGGAAGTCGACCGGCGGGCGCAAGCGCAAGCTGCAGGGGCTGCTCGTGCTCCTGCGGCCCTACCGCGGGAAGGTCATCGGGATGTTCGTCGCGCTCGTGGCGGCGACCGCCGCCTCGCTGGCGCCCGCGCCGCTGGCCAAGATCGCGATCGACAGCGGCATCAAGAACGGCGACGTCGGCACGCTGAACCTCGTCGTCGTCGCGTTCATCGTCAGCGCGCTCGTCTTCTGGGGCGCGTCGTACGCGCAGACGTACCTCGTCGGCTGGGTCGGGCAGCGCGCGCTGCAGGACCTGCGGCTGCAGCTGTTCGGCCACCTGCAGTCCCAGCCGGTCGGCTTCTACGAGCGCCGCCAGGCGGGGCAGCTGATCTCGCGGATGACCAACGACGTCCAGGCGCTCGACCAGCTCGTGACCGACAGCGTCGTGACGCTCTTCCAGAGCTCGCTGACGCTCGTCGGGACGGTCGTCATCCTGCTGCTGCTCGACGTCCAGCTGGCGCTGCTGACGTTCCTCGTCTTCCCCGTCATGGCCGCCGGCTCGGCCGTCTTCCGGGTCATCTCGGCCGACGCCTACGCCCGCACGCGCGAGACGATCGGCTCGATCACCGCCTACCTGCAGGAGTCGCTGTCGGGGATCCGGATCGTGCGCTCGTTCGGCCAGGAGCCCCAGCACGCGGCGCGCTTCCGCGAGCTCAACGACCGCAACCGCGACGCGAACATGACGACGGTCCACCTCAACGCGGCCTACTTCCCCGCCGTCGAGCTGCTCAGCGCGCTGGCGACGGTCGGGATCCTCGTCTACGGCGGGCTGCAGGTCATCGACGGCAACATGACGATCGGCGTGCTCGCCGGCTTCCTCTTCGCGCTCAACAACTTCTTCGACCCGATCCAGCAGCTCTCCCAGCTCTACACGACCTACCAGCAGGGGATGGCGGCGCTCGACAAGATCTTCGACCTGCTCGACGTCGAGCCCGACCTGGTCGACGCCCCCGACGCGATCGAGCTCGGCCGCCTGCGCGGCGAGCTCGAGCTGCGCGACGTGAGCTTCCGCTACGGCTCCGGCGACGACGCGGAGGACGCCGCCTGGGCGATCCAGGACCTGTCGCTGAAGGTGCCGCCGGGCCAGACGGTCGCGCTCGTCGGCACGACCGGGGCGGGCAAGTCGACGATCGCCAAGCTCGTCGCGCGCTTCTACGACCCGACCCGGGGCGCGGTGCTCGTCGACGGCCACGACCTGCGCGCCGTCACCCAGCGCTCGCTGCGCGGCCAGCTGGGCATCGTCCCGCAGGAGGGGTTCCTCTTCAGCGGCACGATCGGCGACAACATCGCCTTCGGGCGCCCCGACGCGACCGAGGACGAGATCCGCGCCGCCGCGCGCGCCGTCGGCGCCGACGACTTCATCTCCGCCCTCGAGCACGGCTACGACACCGAGGTCGGCGAGCGCGGCACGCAGCTGTCGGCCGGCCAGCGCCAGCTCGTCGCGTTCGCCCGCGCCCTGGCGGCCGACCCGCGGATCCTGATCCTCGACGAGGCGACGTCGAACGTCGACCTGCACACCGAGGGCAAGATCGAGGACGGGCTGCGCCGCCTGCTGGCCGGACGCACCTCGATCGTGATCGCCCACCGCCTGTCGACGATCCGCCAGTCCGGCCGGATCGTCGTCCTGGAGCACGGCAGGATCGTCGAGCAGGGCACGCACGACGAGCTGCTCGCCGCGGAGGGCGCCTACTGGCGCCTGTACCGCGACTGGATGGAGCAGGCCGCGGCGTAGCGGGCGGGCGCCGTGCGCTCGCGTCAGGCGAACGTGCCGAACAGCCGCGTCACCAGCTCGCCCGCGGTGTCGGGCGCAACGCGCTGTACCCGGACTATCCCGTCCGGATCGGCTGTGAAGTCCTCTCCGTCCACCCACAGCCCGTGCTGCTCGGAGACCAGGAGCGACAGGTAATCGTCGTAGAAGTCGTAGTTGACGATCCGCGTCGACGTGATCTCGACCACGTAGCGGGCATCCGCGTAGGCCTCGACGAAGCCGGCTGCGGCGGGCGTGCGCGACATCGCCGCCGCCAGATCGCCGCCGATGAGCAGCTCGAACGCCGCGGTCATCTGCTCGCGGGCCACTGACTGCGGCTCGCCCGGCTCTGACTGCGCGGCGGCCACGATCTCCAGCACGTCCGCGAGCACGGCGTCGATGACGTCGCGCCCGCAGGTGGTGAAGCTGCGCGGCCCCTCAGACCTGACCCGCTCGCGCCTGAACGTGTGCCCATGGCGCCAGAATCGGAGGACGGGGGCGTTGCCGCCCTCCTTCCGGGCGTCGATCACGACCACCAGCAACGTCCGCTCGGCGAGGAGAACGGGCCGCAGGACCGCATCGAGCTCGTGCACAAACGCCTGCTCAGGGCCGTCGCGCAGCACGCCGCGCGGCGAGCCCGCGCGCTATGGCCTCCCAGCCCGCATCGCCGAGATCCTCGTCGACCGCGTACGGAAACCGGCGCCGACCGTTCACGCGCGCGTACAGCGTGAGCTCGTCGTCGCTGAAGGACAGCTCGGTGGACGCGGTCACGGCTTGTCTTTGGCGTGGATCGAGTTTCACGCCGGCGATCGCGCCGCTCTGCTGCCCCTGGCGAACCTGCCGAGCGAGGCTGCGCAGCGCGCGCAGGTCGTCAGCGAGCTTGAGCGCCGAACTCACGAACTGCACGGTAGCGGTCGTCCGCGAGTTGGCGAGCGGTGTTCGAGAGCTGCCGGGCAAGGACTCGAACCTTGAATTCCAGGGCCAGAACCTGGCGAGTTGCCGATTACTCCACCCGGCAATTGAGGGTGGCGAGTATAGCCCGGGACGCCGCTCAGCCGAGGGTGGCGGCGAGTGCTACGACGCGCTCGCGAGCACCGTCCTCGCTGATCGGCTCGGCGACGATCGGCTCTTCGTCCCTCATCGTCGACGAGCCACAGGTCGCGGAGCTCTTCCTCGGTGAGGGTTCGCTGCGGCCCGGCCTGCGCAGCCGCCGCGTCCGGGAACCAGAGCGCGCCCGCGAGCGGGTCGGCGATCTCAGCCGTGGCGAGCGTGTGAAATCCGGCGGAGCTGATCGTCTGGCGGATGCTCAGGTGATCCTTGAGCCACAGGACGTCGCGGCGCGTGCCGCCGTCCTCTTCCCCGGCCGCAAACGAGATCGTCAGCGCGCGATCGGCGAACAGCGCGACGCCGAGGACGGCGTCGGGCAGGCGGATTGGGGCCGACGGATCGTCGTCGTGGAAGGCCCCGGGCGACGACGAGGCTGTGCGCGACCTCGGTCCAGCCCGCTGCGTCGAGGTCCGGCGCCCGCGCACCGGGGAAGCCGGGCTGACCCGGCGGCGACGGCGAGCAGCGTCAGCTGCTCGCCAGTGAAGACGAGCAGCCGCAGGCCGGTCAACCCGGCGCGAGGATCAGCGGGTCATCTGCTCACGCGCCATGTCGAGGGTCACCCGCTGCATGACGACGACCCCCGAGCCGTCCTCCCCATGCCCGACGGGTCTCGTGTAACGCGTGAGCCACAGCCCGATGGGCGACTCGACCAGCGTGAGCTCCACGCGCGGGCGCCCGTCATCTCCCGGACCGACGGACTCGTCGACACCGATCGAGCGACGCCCGTCCGTCAGCGCCTGCGCATACCCCCTTGCGGCCGGATAGCGGTCGGCCACCGCGCCCGGCCCGTCATGGAAGTTGAGCTGCATGGCCGCGGAGAAGTCGGCGTACGACGCCGTCAGGGGCTCGCCCTCCCGCGAGTCCTGCGCCGTCCGGACGTCGAGCACCACCGCCAGCAAGTCGTCGAGCTCGGACCGGTCACACACGACGAGCTGATGCGTCTCCGGCGTCATGAGCGTGTGACGCACGACGGCGTCACCCGTGACCCACAGCACCCAGGCGGCGTTCTCCCCCTCCCCCGGCCGGAACGCGAGCTCCATCCACAACGACCGCTCGGACGAGAAGGCGACATCGAGCATCACCGCTACCTCGTCGGCGATCGCAGGCGGCTCGGTGTCGAACACCACGCCTCTCGCCAGCAATCCCCGCACCACCGGCTTCCACGCCTTGTCGTCGAGCGCCGGTGGCGGCGCACCAGGGAAGTTTGCCTTGCCGCACAACTCCGCAAGGAACGTCAGCTCCGCCTGGCTGAAGATGAACTCGGTCGCCATCGTCATCGCCTGGGCTCCAGATGACCGCCGCTCCTGGCCCCCTCAGTCATGACGACTTTGGCCGAACCCTTGCCGACCTCCTTCGCCGTGTTCTTCAACCCTTCGTTGCGAACGTCGCGCGCCGCTTCGAGCTTCTGGCGGGCCGCCTCGAGGTTCTGGCGAGCGGTTTCGATGCGCTGGGAGGCCTGCTCTACCTGACCGTGGTGCCGGACCTCCCGCCACGAGGCGCCGTGCTTCGCCACGACGTTCGCGGCCATGCCCGTGGGCGACATGAGCTTGTCGTGGTTCGCCTGCGCCCCCTTCACGCCCGCAGCCGCCACCTCCTCGCCCTCCTTCGCCCCGCGTGCCGCGATGCTGCCCTTGCCAATCTTCCCGACCGCCACCAGCAGCTCCGCGATTCCCATGATGTTGTGGCCGATGGCGCTCGCGTAGTGATGCTCGGACCACTGCTTGTAGGCGATCGTGTCCTTGCCGAGCATCTTGAAGAACTCCCCCGGGTGGTCGTAGGCCCACTTCATTCCGGCGTCGAATTGGCGCCGCTTCTCGCCGCCGTAGGGGATGTGATCGCTGATACCCGGGATGATCCGGTCGAGCTGATGCGCTTCGAGGGCGATCGCCGTGTCGGCGAGGCCTCTGGCCGTGCCGTAGAGCTCCTCCGCGGCCCCCTGGAGCACGCGGTACGGGCTCGTCAGCGCGTGGACGATCCCGTCGGCCGGGTCGCGGCCCTGCAACGGCCCCGGAACCGGCCACGGCGACAGCAGCGGCGCCAGCGCCATGTCGATGACGGCGCCGAACGGCCCGTCGGCCATGATCCCGAGGTGCGAGCACTTCAGCAGGAAGATCGCCTCGCGCTCGGCCGCGATCGCGCTGCGCTGCAGCTGGTTGGCGGCATCGTGCAGCCGGCTCACCGCCTCGGGCGGGATGAACTCCGGCGACGGGAGCCCCTTGACGCGCCGAGCCGACGATCCCTCCCGCGCGACCGTGCGGCACGTCACCGCGCCGTCGCGCAGCGTCGACGCGATCATGAGGACCTTGCTCATGCGTTCGCGGGCGGCAGGCGGCTGGAGATGTCGCGCGACTGAGCCAGGAGCGCGCCATGCGTCCGGTCCCAGTGCATCTGAGCGTCGCTGATCTCGTTCGCCTTGTGCCTGATGATGTGCGCCGCCTGCTCGAGCATCTGGTTGGCGGTGAGAAACGACTTCGAGACCGCCTGGACGTTCGCCTTCAGGCGGCTGGCACCGGGGCTCTCGAAGACCATCTCACGAGGGACCGCCGCCTCGAGACGGGCAATCTCGGCCGCCGTCTCCGCCTCCTGACGGGCGGCGTGGGCGACGCGGTTGAGGGCGTCCGGATCGCCCGGCGGCCGCGGCCCGAGCCCGTGGAGCTTGGCGTTGACCCCGTCGAGCTCCTCACGCAGCCGTTGATCGTGGTGAAAGTCCTTGGGCAGATCCACGGCGTCACAGGCTCGTGGCGGCGAGCGCCGCCACCCGCCGGAGGGCGTCCTCGGGGGCGATCGGCTCGAGCACGACCGCGCCGTCAGCCTGCGTGTCGACGAGGCACAACCCGTCGCCGGCCGTCTCGACGAACGTCAGCGTTTCGCCCTCGACGACGCCGGCCGTCCGCCGGCTGCAGTCGCAGGTCAAGACGCGCAGGGCGGCGGCGTAGAGCTGCTCGAGCTCGGCCTCGGCCAGCACCCGCGGCACAGCGGACCGGCCGCTCGCCGCCTCCGCGAACTCGGCCACCGTCGCGAGCAGGTCGCCCGGCTCCCCCGCCAGGAAGCGGTGAAACCCGCTCGCGGTCGCGAGCTGGCGGACGCCCACGCTGCCCGCGAGCCAGAGGATGTCCTGACCGCTGCGCGTGTCGTCCTGCGCGTCGTCGACCGTGATCCACAGCCAGCGGTCGGCGTACAGCACGACGCCGAGGGCGGCGTCGACGAGGCGCACCTCGGCGTCCGGCCCGTCGTCGTGGATGACGCCGCGGGCGAGGAGCCCCTGCGCGACCTCTGCCCAGGCGGCGTCGTCCAGCGGCGGGCGCCGGGCGCCCGGGAAGCCGGGCTCGCCGGCGAGATCGCCCAGCAGCGTGAGCTGCTCGTCGGTGAAGACGAGCTCGCCGGGGGTGGCCGGAGCGGGTGGGGACGCTGCCACGTCAGCCCGGCCCCGTGGCCAGCGTCGTCGCGGCTTCGCGGGCCTCGTCGAGCGTCACGCGCCGCAGGTGCGACTGCACGCCGGTCAGGACGTCGTTGGTGTAGGGCTCGTCGTAGGCCTGCCACAGCTCGTGCGCCAGCGTCGCCGTGAGCGACACCATCTCGCGCCGCTCACCCCCGGCGTCGTCGACCCTGCGGCGAGACTCGATCGTCACGGTGAGCTGGGAGCCCTCGATCGCCGTGAGGTATTCGGTTGCCGGCGGAAACTGGGTCGCCGCAGCCTCGGTGGTCTCGCGCGACGCGACCTGCAGCGCCTCGGCGAAATCGCCGACCGGCATCGTCACGGGCGGCCCGGCCTGGGATCCCGCCGCCGTCGGGAACTCGAGCGCCGAATCGAGCATCTCGTCGATCGCCGAGCGGTCACAGACGACGAGGTGATGGGGACCGTCCATCTCCGCGGTCTGGCGAACGACGTCGTCGCCGCGGATCCACAGGATCAGCCCCCGGGTGTCGCCCGCCCCCGGCGCGAACGTCACCGTTGTCCACAGCGATCGCTCGGCGCCGAACACGCACTGGAGGACCTCGGCGACGTCGTCCTCGATCGCCTTCCTGAAGCGGCCGTGCACGGTGCCGCGGGCGACGAGACCGCGCTCGACGGCCTTCCAGCCGTCGTCGTCGAGCTCCGGGGGGAGGGTCGCCGGGAAGTAGTCCTCGTCGAGCATCCGCGCCAGCACGGTGAGCTCCGCATCACTGAAGACGAACTCCGAGGCCGTGATCATGGTGCGGGCTCCTTCTTGGCTTCGTCGGGCGGGTCGGTGAGGGCCGCGTCGGCGCCCTCCTGCGCCTTCTCGTTGAGCATCTCCGTGACGAGGGCGGCGGCTGCCGTCTGCTGCTTGTGGGCCGCCTCGCCCGCCTGGCGGGCGGTCTCGATCCGCTCATGGGCCAGCGCGGCTTCGCCCTTGGCCCGGACGAGGGCGGCGTGCTCGCGCCGGGCGGCAGCGGCACCGGCACCGGCCGCACTCCGGTTGCGGACGACGGCGTTGTCGCGCTCCATCGCCTGCGCCCTCGCCTTCTTGTCAGCGGCGATCTTGATCGCCCGCTGCTCCCCCTTGGCCGCGCTCGAGGCCGTGTGCATGGCCTTGCCGAACTTCGAGACCGTGAAGAACGCGCCCGCCAGGCTGACGATGTCGGAGGCGATGGCGCCGGCATAGTCGCCCTTCGCCCACTTGTCGTAGGCGATCGTGTCCTTGCCGATCTGCTCGAGGAACTCCTTCGGGTGGGCCATCGCCCACCGCACGCCCGCCTGGAACGCCTTCTTGCGCTTCTCGAGGCCGGGGATGAGCTTGCTCGCGCCCGGAAAGGCCTCGTCGGCGACGACGGCGACCACGGCGACCGCGGTGTCCGTCAGATGCGCCACGTCCTTGAGTCCGTCGACGACGCCGCTCTCGACGGCGTGAAGCAGATCGTTGAGCTTGTCGGTCCAGCCCTTGTGCTTCACCGCCGGCATCGGCCAGGGCGACAGCAGCGGCGGAAGCCCGATCGCCGGGAGCACCCCGAAGGGCCCGTCGGCGGCCAGGCCCTTGTGCGCGCACGCGTCCAGGAAGATCGCCTGGCGCTCGGCGGCAATCGCGCTGCGCTGAAGCTGGTTCATTGCGTCGTGAACGGCGCTCATCGCCTCCGGCGGCACGTGGTCGGGCGGGTGGTGCCCCTTGACCTGACGGGCGACGGCGGCGCCGTCGCGGGCGACGCGACGGCAGGACACGGCGCCGCGGTGCAGCGACGCCGGCGTCATCTTGACGACGGTCACGCCGACTGCCTCGCCGCACGGCGGTCGAGCTCGGCCAGCTGCCCGTCCAGCGCCGAGCGCTGTCGCAGCCAGTCCTTCTGGGCGCGGTCCATCTGACCCGCGCGCTGGCTGATCATCTGGGCGGCGTGGTTGAGCATGTCGGCTGCCGCGCCGAAGGACTTCGAGACCTCGCCCATGTTGGCGAACAGCCGCACCGCGCCACCGCTCACGAAGTCGATCTGCTTGATGAGCGTGGCCTCGTGGCGGGCGCTATCCCCGGCCTTGCCGGCCTCCTTCTCCAGGAACTGCGCGTAGGCCTTCAGCGCGGCGGGATCGCCCGGCGGTGGATGGCCCAGGGCGCCGATCCGGGCCTTCAAGCTGCTCTGCTGCGCCGCCAGGTCACTCGCCGCACTCACGGCGCGTGAGGCTACAAGACCCGCGCGAATGCGTGAAATCGTGACTTTCTATGAATCGTACGGTTGCGGCTCTCGGCCGCCTCCGATTGCACGATCGCGGGGAAGTCGAGGACGGCCCGAGCATGGCGTCGACATTTTGCTGGTCGATCACCGTGAATGTCAGACGAGCTCAGACGCCTGGATCAACTCCAGCACGTCGCCGACCTCCCCCCGTCGAGAAGCGCTGAAAGCCGTTGGAGGTCACCGACCGGCGGACGCGGAGGTCGCGGCCGATTCGGGTCACCGAGCGCGTGATCTTGTCGCTGTCGTAGGGCTCGTCGTGGGCGAGCCACAGCCCGAGTTCCTCCGACGCGGCGAACGTCACCGACTCGTGGCGATCCTCGTCGTTGCCCAGCGGGACCCGAGACTCGATCGACGTGCTGCGCGGGGCCGCGACGAGTGCGGCGATGAACTCCGCGGCCTGGGGAAACTGCTCCATCGCCGCCTCCGGGGTCTCGCGAGCCGCGGTTCCGATCGCCGTCGCGAACTCGCCGAGCTCCATCGTCGACGGCGGGCCCGGCTCCGACCCCGACGCGGTCGAGTCGAGGATCGCCGGCACGATCTCGTCGACCGCCGACCGGTCGACAACGCTCAGACCCGCTTGGGGAAGCGGCCGTGCATCACGCCGCGAGCCACGAGACCGCGCTCGACCGCCGCCGTCGAGGTCCGGGAGTTCCGCCGCGGGGAAGTACGGCTTGTCGAGCGCCAGCGCCAGCAGCGTGAGCTCGGCGTTGCTGAAGACGATCTCCGGAGCGGTGATCATGGCTTCTCCTTCGGCGGGTCGATGCCGGCCGGCGCCAGCGGGATCGCCTTCAGGTCTCCCTTGGCCTTGTTCGCGAGCCCGGCCTGTGCTCGGCCGACTCGACGAGCATCAGGCCGAGGCGGGCAATCTCCGCCGCCGTCACAGCTCGTCGCCGGCATCCGAATTTGTATGAACCTCCCGCAGGGTCGCGGCGAGCGCACCGATCTGCTGGCGCGCACCGTCGAGGGTGACGGGCTCGAGCATCGGCACGTCGCCGTCCTCGCCGAGGAGGCACAGCCCGTGCTCGCCGGACTCGACCAGCGTCAGCGACTCGCTCTCCACGCGATCGTCGGCGAGCCGGCGCCCGACGTCGAAGCGCAGGATCCGGCTCGCGCCGGCGAGGATCTGCTCGAGCTCGTCCGCGGACAGCGCGCGCGGGGGGCCCGGTTTCCCGTCGGCGGGCGTGACGAGCTCGAAGGCCGCGGCGAGGAGCTCGTCGATCTCGGCAGTGGAGAAGCGGTGAAAGCCGTCGGAGGTCACGGTCTGGCGGACGCGCATGTCGCCGTTCAGCCACAGGACCTCCTGGCCGGCGAGCCCCTCGTCCTCGGAGTCGGTGAGCGCGATCAGCAGCCAGCGGTCGGCGTGCAGCACGGACCCGAGCACCATGTCGACCAGCCGCACCGGCGCCGACGGATCGTCGTCGTGGATGGCGCCGCGCGCGGCCAGGCCCCGGCCGACCGCGACCCAGGCGGCCTCGTCGAGCTGCGGTCGCCGCGCGCCGGGAAAGCCGGGCCGGCCGGCGAGGTCGCCGAGCAGCGTCAGCTGCTCGTCGGTGAAGATCAGCTCGCCCGGGCCGAACGGCGCCGCGGTCTCCACGTCAGCCGTCCTCGTAGACGAGGGCGTTCGCCTCTGCGCGGGCCATGTCGACCGTCACGCGCTGCACGCGTGTCATCACGCCGTCCAGATGGCCGCTGACGTGCCGATCGTCGTGCACGAGCCACAGCCCGTCGGGGGCCTCGGTGAACGACAGCTTCTCGCGCTCCTGCGTCTCGACGTCTCCCGGCCCGCGGTACTCGACGAACGTGGACGCGCGCCCGTCGGCGAGCGCCCGGACATACCCGGCGGCCGCCGGGAAGCGCTCGGCGGCAACCTCCGGGCTCTCGGCGATCGAGAGGTCGACCGCGTCGTTGAGGTCGTGCAGCGACAGCGTCTGCGGGTCGCCGGACTCGGATTGGGCCACGGTCGGAAAGTCGAGGACCGCCGCGAGCGCATCGTCGACCGCCTGCCGGTCGACGACCGTGAACGTCATCGTGCGGTTGGGCGCAATCGTGTGCCGGACGATCGCGTCGTCCTTCAGCCAAAGGATCTCGCCGCGGGTCTGGCCGTCCTCCGCTGCCGCGAACGCGACATGCATCCACAGGGAGCAGTCGGCGGACAGCACGACGTCGAGGACCTCGGCGACCTCGTCTGCGACCGACAGCTTGAAATGACCGCGCAGGACGCCGCGGGCCTCCAGCCCACGACCGACGGCCACCCATCCCCCGGGCTCGAGCTCCGGCGGCGGCGTCGCCGGGAAGTAGGGCTTGTCCATCTTCAGGGCCAGAAACGTCACCTCGGCGTCGCTGAACACCAGTTCCGTGATCGCGTTCATGGCTTGTGCGCCTTCGCCTTCTGGTCGTCTTCCATGGCAGCGGACCCGGCCGCGCCGATCTTCAGGACGTCGACCTTCTGGTGCGCCTTGTTGTAGTCGTGGATCGCCTTCGCCTTGTCCGCCTCGCGCTGCTCCAGCGTCGCCTTCGCCCGAGCGTGGTCCGCCTCGGCGAGGTTCTGCCGGACCTTCGCCAGGGCCGGGCTCTGAGGTCCACCGACCGAGATGTCGTCCTCGAGCCCCCGGGCGGCCGTGTGCTTGACCTTCGCCAGGGCTCCCGCGTACCGCTCGCCGTCCGCCGCGAGGTCCGCCGCGCGCGACGTCTTCATGACTGCCGAGAACCCGAGGAAGATCTGCGCGAAGAAGACGACGTTGTGGCCGACCGCCTCCGCGTACTTGCCCTCCTTCCAGAGCTTGTAGGAGATCGCGTCCTTGCCGAGCTGCTTGAGGGTCTGCTCCGGGTGCGTGATGGCGTACACGAAGCCGGCCTCGAACTGCTTGGCCTTCTTGGTCGCACCCGGGATGTGCTTGGCGATGCCCGGGGCGAGCTCGTAGAGGCTCACGGCGGCGAGCGTCGTCGCCGCGTCGGCCATGCCCTTGACCGTGCCGTAGAGCTCGCCCGCGCCTCCCTTCAGGAAATCCCAGATGCCGCCGACGGCGTCGCCCAGGAAATCGAACGGGCTGCCCCCCTTCTTGGGCGCCGGCCACGGCGACAGCAGCTTGGGGAGCTTGATGTTCGCCCAGGTGCCGCCCGGAGCGTCCGCGGCCAGGCCGAGACGCAGGCACTGGTTCACGAAGATCGCCTGGCGCTCGGTGGCGATCGCGCTGCGCTGTAGCTGGTTCATCGCGTCGTGGACGTGGCTCAGCGCCTCCGGCGGCACGCCCTCGGGGACGTGCTCGCCCTTGACCTGGCGCGCGACCGCGGCGCCGTCCATCGCGAGCCTGCGCAGCGAATGCACGCCCTGGCGCATCGAGTCGGGGTCCATGACGATCTTCGTGGGCTTCACGGCGCGAGCCTGCTGATCGCGTTGACGAGCCGCCTGGTCGTGTCCTCGTGCTCGGCCTGGGATTGCTCGACCCGGCCGGCATGGTCGCGGATCGCCATCGCGGCGCTGTGCAGCATGTCGCGGGCCATGCCGTAGGACTCGGCCACCTCGAGCATGTTTCCGTGCAGGCGCAGCGCCCCGTCGCTGACGAAGACCAGGCGCCCGGGCATCTTGGCCTCGCGCCCCTTGAAGTCCGCCGCCTTGTGGGCCTCGCCCTCGAGGAACTGCGCGTATTTGCGCAGAAGTCCGGGGTTGCCCGGCAGCGGATCACGGAGATCGTGGAGCTGCCTCTCCAAGCGCTTCTGCTCCGCGTTCATGCTTGCCCGGGAACTCACTCCGGAGCAGGGTAGCCCACTCGATTGTGAGCGGCGACTTTCTATGAATCCGTCGGTGGCGGATCCAGGACGAGAAACAGGGCGCGATCCTGGTTGGCCTGCGTGAAGCTGAACGTGAACACGTTGCCGAGCGTCAGCGCCTTCACGAACGGGGTGTCGGGCGACCTGTCGATCGTGGCCGGGGTCGGAGCCGGGCTCGGGAGCGTGGCGCGCAGCGGGCGCGCCAGCTGGCCGGCGACCTCGCCCCTGCGGAAGTGCAGCGCGATCGTCGGGTCCTTGCCCTTCGGCGGCGGCGGCATGAAGACGACGACGTTGTCGGCGCCGTCGAGGTCGTGGAAGGAGTACAGCGCGAGCTCGAGCGCCTCGCGGTAGAGCAGCAGGCCGCGCTCGGTGGAGGCCGAGCCCTTGGCGATCGAGCAGTTCGGCCCCAGCCCGCACATGCGGTAGAGCACGCCGCCGCCGTCGACGAGGTCGGCCTTGCCGCCGTCGGCCGCCGAATGGCGGATCGCGATGCGCATCGGCAGCCCCTGGACCTCCAGCGGCCCGCCGGTCACGAGCACGATCTGCTCGCCCGACGGCAGCCGGTACTTCGGCCCGACGTAGCCGGCGATCTCCTTCGCACCCGTGTCCAGGCCGTCGCTGGACGGCTTGAACTGCGACCAGCTCGCTCCCTCGTCGCCCCCGCCGCCGCCGGAGGAGGCGACGATGACGGCGCCGGTGACGGCCGTGATCGCGAGCGCGAGCAGGATGCCGGTGAAGACCTGAAAGCGACGGGCGTGCGGCGCCGGCACCGCCGGCGCCGGCGGCTCGTCGTCGGCGGGGTCGCTCGCCTGCACGTCGGGCAACTCGTCGCGCTCGCTCACAGCTTGGGCCAGTGCTCGTCGTCGCTGAGGTCGACGTCGGGGCGCTGCAGGTCATGCGCGTCGAGCAGGGCGACGACCTCGTCGCCGTGCAGCTCGCGGCGCTTGATCAGCGTCTCCGCGATCGCCTCGACCTTGTCGCGGTTGGCCTCGATCAGGCACTGCGCGGCGAGGTAGGCCTGCCCGAGGATCTGCGCGGCCGCGCGCTTCTTGCCCGGGTCCTGCAGCACCGCGCCCATCGGGTCGCGCTCCATCGCGCTGCCGCCCGAGGCGCGGTTCATGATCTGCGCGCCGATCTTCTCGAAGCGCTCCATGACCTCCTGCTCGCGCTCGTCGAGCTTCGCGCTGGGCACCTTGCCCTCGAGGCTGATCGGCTCCGGGCCCATGCCGCAGGCGCCGACCATCCAGGCCGCGCGCTGCGTCGCCGACTGCACGTCGCCGCCGACGCCGGTCGAGTTCTCGCCGTAGAACACGCGCTCGGCCGCCATCGCGCCGAGCGTCCAGACGAGCTTGGCGAACTCCTCCGAGCGCCACGACGAGAAGCGCTCCTCCTTCTCGATCGCCTGGTGGTGGCCGAGCGAGCCGCCGCGCTTGCGGATCGACAGGCGCGTGGAGAGGACGTCCTTCATGTAGACGTGCGAGGCGACCGCGTGGCCGGCCTCGTGGATCGCGACCGCGCGCGTCTCGGCGGGGACGTACTCGACCCGCACGGCGGTGCCCGACTCGATCGTCGTCATCGCCTCGACGATGTCGCGCCAGCCGAACTCGGCGCGGCCCTCGGAGTGCGCGAACGTCAGCGCCATCGAGCAGACCTGCTCGATCATCGCCGGCGAGTAGCCGTTCGTGATCCGGGCGAGCTCGTCGCGGCGGCGCTCGGTGTCGAGGTCGGGCTCGTGGTCGACCTTGCGCAGGTAGAGGTCGAAGATGTCGACGCGGTCGTCCTTCGTCGGCGTCCGAAACCAGATGTGGCGACCCATCCGGCCGGGCCGGACGAGCGCGGGATCGAGGCGCTCGAGCGGCACGTTCGTGGCGCCGATGAAGTAGATCTGCTCGGCGCGCGGCTTGGGCGGGCGCAGCCGCAGCGGGACCGCGCCGATCTTCTGCGGCACGATGTAGGAGGCGTCGAGCAGCGTGTTCAGGCGGCGCCCGAAGAAGCGGCGCATGAACGGCGGCTCGTCGACGCCGTCCATCTGGACGAGCAGCTGGTTGAGGGCGAGGCTGCCGCCGCCCATCATGCCGGGCATCATGAAGCCCTGGACGCGCTCGCCGAGCCCGCGCCAGAAGGGCGGCAGCGGGTCTGGCGCCGGGGTCGCGCGCGCCGCGAACATCTTCTCCCGCCAGGCGCGCGTCTCGAGGATCAGGTCGCCGCTGGGGGTCAGCGAGCCCATCGGCCCGTGGAAGGCCAGATCCTCGAAGGACGGCGTGCCGGTCATCGCACCGGCCATGCCGCCGTCGAGCGCCTGCCGGCGCAGGCCGACGGCGTCGATCTCGTCGATGAAGATGATGCACTGGCCGCCCCACTTGCGGGCCAGCCGCCGCGCCCGGGCGATCAGGATCAGGACGATCACGACGTCCATGCCGATGAACGTCGAGGCGAAGCCGGAGCCCGGCATCATCATGATCGGCGAGTTGAAGCTCGTGGCGATCGCCTTGGAGAGCATCGTCTTGCCGGTGCCGGGCGCGCCGATGAACAGCAGCCCGCGCTCGGGCTTGCCGCCGGCCTTGCGGAAGTCGTCGCCCGACTGCCACAGCGAGATGACGCGCGTGACGTCCTCCTTCGGCTCGGCCTGCCCGCGCACGTCGTCGAGGCGCACGCCCCAGTTCGCGTCGCCCGGCTCGTAGCCCTTCATCTGCTTGATGCCGAAGAAGACGAGCGGCCCGAACATGATCAGGAAGTTGCCGAGGAACAGCAGCGGGAAGATGAACATCAGCGGCAGCACCTGGATCAGCAGCGCCGGCAGGACGTCGCCCATCATGCTGAGCGTGTCGCTGAAGGACTGCGGCCCGTCGACCGCGCTGTGGATCGTGTTGATGACCCACAACGTGAGCAAGCAGGTGGCGACGATCCACGTCCAGCGGCGCCACTTCGTGCGCCAGAACCAGGTCCGGCGGCGCGCGACGACGTCCTCCTCGAGCAGCGGCTTCTCGGCGCCGTACAGCGATGCGCGCGGGATGAAGCGGTGCGCCAGGACGTCGACGAGGCCGCGGAAGGCGATCACCGACAGGAACGTCACGGCCAGCGCCCAGCCGAGCGGCCAGTCGTGCTGGACGGTGAGCCAGATGAACGTCGCCGGGCTCGTCAGCAGCGCCACCACGGTCGCCCAGCGGGCGAGCTTGCGCCACTCCATCGCGAGGGCCCGCGCCTCGTCGCTGAACGCGGGACGAAGCTTCTGACGCTCCTCGGCGTAGGACATCGGTGAAGCCTACGACGCGCGCAGGCGAGGCGTCAGCGGCCGTTCGTCCAGGTTTGCGGCCGCGAACCTAGCCCTGGCGTCCGTTGGGGGCGAACTGCGCCGTGATCGCCGGTTCCAGGCCCGGGTCGAGCACGACGAGGACCTCGTCGCCGGGATCGATCACGGTGTCGGCCTTGGGCACGAAGCCGGCGCCGCCGCGCGGCAGCACGGAGATGATCAGGCTGCCCTCGGGGAGCTTGATGTCCGAGACGCGCCGGCCGGCGGCGGGCGCGCCCTCGACGACCTCGACCTCGATGATCTCCAGCTGCTCGTCGGGCAGGTCGAGCAGGTGGACGAGGCCGTGCCCGGGCACCTCGTGCTCGATGAGGTTGAGGATCAGGTCGGTCGCCGAGACCGCCGGCTGGATGCCGAGCAGCTTGAAGTGCTGGAGGTTGCGGGGGTTGTTGCAGCGGGCGATGATCCGCTCGCAGAGGTACTTCTCCTTGGCCACTTGGCAGATGAGGATGTTGTCCTCGTCGTCGCCGGTGACCGCCACGACGAGGTCGGCGCGCTGGATGCCGGCGCGCTCGAGGACCCACAGCTCGGTCCCGTCGCCGTACTGGATCGCGTGCTCGAGCTCCTGCTCGATGCGCAGGTAGGCGCGGCGGTCGCCTTCGATGAGCGTGACCTCCTGCCCGTTGCGGATCAGCTCGCGGGCGAGGTTGAGGCCGACCTTGCCGCCCCCGACGACGACGACGTACATCAGGCGTTCGACGCTTCCAGGACGGCCTTCTGGAACATCTCGATGCCGAGCTTGACCGCGCAGATCGTGTGCAGTCCCTGCTCCTCGTACCAGTCCGAGCGCGCCGGGTCGAGGACGCGCACGACGACCTGGTCGACGCCGAAGCGCTTCTGGGCGATCTGCGCGACGAGGATGTTCGTGTTGTCGCCGCGCGTGGCCGCGATGAACATGTCGCACTCCTCGATCCCGGCGGCCAGCAGCGCGTCGATCTCGATCGCGGTGCCGACGGTGAAGCGCCCGCCGGCGTCCTCCCACGAGGTCTGCTGGCCGGCGTCGAGGCGCTCGTGCGAGAGCGGATCCTCGTCGAGCACGGAAACGGTGTGACCAGCCGCGAGCGTGGACTTGGCGACGGCCGCCCCCACGCGGCCGGCCCCGACGACGAGGACCATCATGGGCCGGATGCTAGTGCACCTCGCGCGCCCGGCGTGCGGCCGTCGTCGGGAGTCTCCTCGGCGGGCGGCGCGGTGAGGATCACGCGGCACGGCGCCTTGCGCACGACGTACTTCGTGGCCTCCCCGACGAAGTTGTCCAGCGGGCCGCCGGTGCCGCCCAGCCGTGCCCCGCCGCGGATCCGCGACGGCTCCTCGGCGGCGAGCACGATCAGCTCCACGCCGCGCCGCGTGGCCTCGCCGACGATCCCCTCCCCGGCCCTGCGCGCGCGGACCGTCGCGGTCGCGACCTCGACGCCCTCGTACTCCTCGCCCACGGCCTTGGCACGGGCCAGCGCGGCGCGGGCGCGCTTGAGCTGGGCGTCCGGCAGGCGCGCGTCCAGCGGCAGCGACAGCGGCACCTCGAAGACCCAGATGGCCTCGATCGTCGCGCCCGCGCCGTCGGACGCCGAGTCCTGCTCGGCGGCCGCCAGCCGGCCGGCGGTCTGGACGATGTCGTCGTCCAGCGGGGTGCCGAGGATCGGGACGAGGATCGAGCCGTACTCGGCGCGCACCGGCTCGGAGCGCAGCGCCTGCTCGGAGACCACGACGCGGCGCAGGATCGGCAGCCCGTTGCGCCGCCGGTAGGCGACGTACAGCGCGATCCCGACGGCCATCCAGACGATGCCGACGTAGCGCGCGCCGGCGTGCGAGACGAGCAGGCTCAGCAGGCCGACGGCCGCCATCGTCGCGCCGAGCACTGCCGGGAGCGGCAGGTCGCCGCCGCCCACGCGGATCGACAGCGGGACGCGGTAGGGCCGCGGCGCCGCGGGCTCGCGGTAGCGCAGGACGCAGATCGAGACGTGGGCGATCGTGAAGGCCAGCAGCGCGCCGAAGGCGCAGATCCCCATGAGGAACTCGAGGTCGCGCGGCAGCACGAGCGCGGCCGCGAGCACGCCGGCGATCAGGATCACGACGTAGGGCGTCGCGCGCTTGGGGTGCAGGCGCCCGATCGCGCTCGGGATCTGGCTGTTCGTCGCCAGCGAGTAGGCCAGGCGCGAGAGCCCGAGCATCGCGGCGTGCGCGGCGACGATCAGCGTCACGGTCGCCAGCGCGGCCGTGAGGTAGACGAAGACGTCCGCGAGCCAGCCCGGGTGAAACGAGCGGACGATCGCGATGACCGGGGCGTTGAGGGCATCGCCCTGCAGCGGGCTCTCGCCCGACGTCACCGGCAGCGCCGCGACCGCCACCAGCGAGATGCCGACGTAGATCACGAGCACCGAGGCCGTCGCGCTGGCCACGAGCCGCCGCAGGCCGCGGACCCCGACCTGGATCTCGCCCGACAGGCCGGCGGCCGACTCCAGGCACGTGAAGGCGACCGTGCTCACCGTGACGGCGAAGACGAGGTCTGACCAGTGCGGGCTCGTGCCCAGCTCGATCGAGCTCGTGAGCGCCGGGAGGTCGACGACGAGCAGGATGCCGAAGGCGACGATCGCCAGCTGCAGCGCGAGGTCGACGATCACCAGGGCGACGACGCGCTCGCGCCGCGCGTAGCCGCGCGTGCCGGTGACGTTGCGCAGCGCGACGTAGACGACGATGCCGACTGCCACGGCGGTCTCGGGGACCGGTCTGCCGAGGGGCTCCCAGAAGGCCGAGACGTAGTTGGCGGCCGCGAACGCCGTGATCGCGATGAGGATCAGGAAGTCCAGGAGCACCGCCCAGCCGGCGACGAAGCTCCACAGCTCGTTGAAGGCGTAGCGAGCGAAGACGGTCGCGCCGGCGCGCTCCTGGTGCAGCGACGCCCCCTCGACGTAGGTCATCGCGCAGAGGGCGAAGAAGACGCCGGTCCCGAGCATCACGACCGGGGTGAGCCCGGCGGCGTTCTCGGACACGACGCCGAGCGAGAAGTAGATCGCGCTCGCCAGCGAGGTCCAGACGATCAAAAAGAGCGCGGGCGAGCCGACGGCGCGGCGCAGCATCAGGCGCCGCCGCCGCGCCAGGTGAAGTACAGGCGGCCCGCACCGGCGGCGGTGAAGAGCACGCCGAGCAGCATCCCCAGCGCGAACGGCCCGCCACCGGCGGAGAGCGTCACGACGATCATCGCGATCCCCAGGACGCACATGGCGGCGGACATGACGAGCGTTCCCCCGCGGTGGATGTCGCGCGGCTCGGGCACGCGGTCGGAGCTACTCCTGCTCGACGAACTCGAGCAGCGCCTCGAGCGTCACGTCCCATCCGAGCGTGTCGCCGCCGCCGGGTAGCTCCTCCTGCCAGTCGAGGCCGAAGTTGCGCCGGTCGACGGTCGCCGACAGCTCGATCCCGACGCGGTTCTCGGGGCTCAGCAGTCCCGGACCGGGCAGGCCGATGCGGCCCGTCGCGGTGACGGGCTGCGTGTGGCCGTGGATCGTCAGCTCACCCTCGGCGGCGATCGCGCGGGTCTCGTCGCCGCTGAACTCCGACACGACCCAGCGGACCTCGGGGAAGCGCTCGGCGTCGAGGAACTCGTCCGACAGCATCCGCGCCCGGATGATCGGGTTGTTGAGGTCGAGGCTCGAGACCGGCACGGTCGCGACGAGCGTGCGGCCCGCGACGTCGAGCGTGGCGTCGATCTCGCGGAAGCCCGCGCGGTAATCGCGGGCGCCGAGGTGGCGGACCTTGAACGTCACCGAGGAGAAGGGCGGGTCGGCGCGCCAGACCCCGCCCGAGAGATGCTGTTCGAGAAAGCTCACCGGCTGATCCTGCTGCGCGGGCACGTGCGGACTGTAGCCGTCCGGCACGGGTCAGCCGCCGCTGCGGGCGGGTCGCGGGAAGTCAAAGGCCGCGATCGCGTCGCCGCCCTGGACGGCGACGTAGACGTTGCGCCCCCTGGGGCTGACGACGGGCGAGACCGGGATGTTCAGCGCCTTGACGTCCTCGCAGGTGGCCTCGCCGTCGTCGGAGACGCAGCCCTTGTAGCTCAGGGCGCCGCCGCGCGGGGCGCGGGCGTACATCGCGAGGCCGGCGCGGGCGCTGACGAACAGCGTCCTGCCGTCGGGGCTGAGCGCCACGCCGCCGCCGGTGAAGCCCGTCACGTCGCCGATGCGGCGGTTGCTGCAGGCGCCGCTGTCGGCGTGCTTGGTCGCGGTTCCCGCGAGGCCGCGCTTCTGCGTCAGCGCGCCGGTCTGGGCGTCGCGGTCGAAGACGACGAGCGTGCAGCCGACGAAGGAGACGACGTAGACGTTCGCGCCGTCGGCGCTGACCGCGATCGCCCCGGCACCGCGCAGCCCGCGCGCGATCGAGCAGCCCTCGTTCTGACCGATGCAGCCGGTGCTCGCGCGCGTCGGCGTCAGCGCGCCGGTATCGCGGTCGCGGTCGAGGATCGTGACCGAGCCGGTGCCGCCGGCGTCGGTGCCCGAGGAGGCGTAGGCCTGGCGGCCGTCGGGCGTGACGACCACCGACGTGGCACCGTCGATCTCGGGATCGGCGACGCAGTCGGCGCCGTCGGCGCCGCGGCGCGTGGCCGCCAGGCAGCCGTCGCGGCCGCGCATCTGGGTCAGCGCGCCGGTCTGCGGATCGCGGCTGAACGCGAGCACGTCGACGCTCGTGACGTAGACCGTCCGGCCGTCCGGGCTGACCGTCACCGAGCTGGCGTCGAAGAGCCCGCGCGCGCGGGCGCAGCCGCCCGTGCTCGTCTGCGCGCCGCGCTGGCGCCCGGTGCGCGTGATGCAGCCCTGCTCGCCGGCCTTCTGGCGCAGGCCGCCGGCGCTGTCGCGGTCGAGGATCGCCAGGCCGTCGGCCGAGCCGACGTAGGCGTTGCGCCCGTCGGGGCTGAGCGCGACGTCGGTGACGCCGAAGAGCCCGCGCCCGACGGCGCAGGTGCGGGCTGTCGCCGCCTCGGCGGGCTGGCGCAGGCGCCGTGCCCGCTCGCCGCCCGGGGTCCCGTCGCGCGAGACGCAGCCCGTCCGGCCGTCCTTGGCGGCAAGCGCGCCGCTGCGCGGATCGCGGTCGAGGACCGCCACGGCCTCGCGGTGCGCCGCGACGTAGGCGTTGCGCCCGTCCGGGCTCAGCACGAGCGCCGTCGGCAGCCCGACCGCGCGCGCGACCCCGCACTCGCCGTCCTCGGAGGCCTCCGAGAAGCCGCCGCTGCCGTCAACCGACACGCACGCGGCCTTGCCGGACTCCTGCTTCAGGCCGCCGCTCTTGCCGTTGAGGTCGCCGAAGAACAGGATCCAGGCGACGAACGACACCGCGCCCGCGAGCACGATGCCGATCACCAGCGCCCAGGTGTCCCCGTAGTCCCCCTTCACAGCGATCCCTCATCCGAAGCGCCGGCCTGGAGCGGCCGGCGCTCGGGACGGAGGGTCTCTAGGCGACCAGCGGGATGATCAGGATCGCGACGATGTTCGCGACCTTGATCATCGGGTTGATCGCGGGACCGGACGTGTCCTTGTAGGGATCGCCGACGGTGTCGCCGGTGATCGACGCCTCGTGGGCGAGGGTGCCCTTGCCGCCGAACGAGCCGTCCTCGATGAGCTTCTTGGCGTTGTCCCAGGCGCCGCCGCCGGCGGTCATCGAGACCGCCATGAAGAGGCCGACGACGATGACGCCGATGAGCAGGCCGCCGAGCGCCTCGACGCTCAGCACGCCGACGATCAGCGTGAACACGATCGGGATCAGCGACGGGATGATCATCTCGCGCTGCGCGGTCTTCGTGACGATGTCCACGCAGGTCGCGTAGTCCGGCTTCTCGGTGCCGTCCATGATCCCCGGCTTCTCCTTGAACTGCCGCCGGACCTCCTCGACGACGGCACCGCCGGCGCGGCCGACGGCCTCCATCGAGAGCGCCGCGAAGAGGTAGACCATCATGCCGCCGAGCAGCAGGCCGATGAGCACCTCGGGCTTGTCGAGGAGGAAGACGACCGGGTCCTTGCCGGCGTCGACGAGCTCGACGTTGAGCTCGATCTTGAACGCCGCGAACAGCACCAGTGCGGCCAGCACGGCCGAGCCGATCGCGTAGCCCTTCGTGACGGCCTTCGTCGTGTTGCCGACCGCGTCGAGCGGGTCGGTCACGGCGCGGACCTCCTCGGGCATGTCGGCCATCTCGGCGATGCCGCCGGCGTTGTCGGTGATCGGCCCGAACGCGTCGAGCGCGACGATCAGCCCGCAGAGCCCGAGCTGCGCCATGACGGCGACGCCGATCCCGTAGATGCCGCCGAGCTCGTTGGCGCCGAAGAGCCCGAGCGCGAGGACGATGGCCGGCAGCGCCGTGGCCTGCATGCCCTGCGAGAGGCCCGAGATGATGTTCGTCGCATGGCCGGTCTGGGAGGCCTCGGCCGTCTTCTTGACGGGGTTGAAGCGCGTCGACGTGTAGTAGTCGGTGATCAGGAACAGGCACGCGGTCACGGCGAGGCCGATCAGCGAGCAGAGGTACAGGTCGCCGACGCTCGGGGCCGAGACGTTGACGTCGGCCGTGCGCGTGGCGAGGTCGCCCATGATCCACTTGGTGATCGGATAGAAGGCGATCGCGGCGATGACTCCCGAGGCCACGAGGCCCTGGTACAGCGCGCGCTCGACGTTGCCGGCCGCCGACTTGACGGCGAAGGTGCCGAGGATCGAGGCGACGATCGCCACGCCGCCGAGCACCAGCGGGTAGAGCGCGACCGCCGTGGCGTTCGCGTCGGAGAACGTCAGGACGCCGAGCAGCATGACCGCGACGGCGGTGACCGCGTAGGTCTCGAAGAGGTCGGCCGCCATGCCGGCGCAGTCGCCGACGTTGTCGCCCACGTTGTCGGCGATCACGGCCGGGTTGCGCGGGTCGTCCTCGGGGATGCCGGCCTCGACCTTGCCGACGAGGTCGGCGCCGACGTCGGCGCCCTTGGTGAAGATGCCGCCGCCCAGACGGGCGAAGACGGAGATCAGCGAGCCGCCGAAGCCGAGCCCGATGAGCGCGTCGACGGACTCCTTCTGCGTCTTGTCGAAGAGGAACGTCAGGATGCCGTAGTAGCCCGCGACGCCCATCAGGGCGAGGCCGACGACGAGCATGCCCGTGATCGCGCCGCCGCGGAACGCGGCGTTCAGCGCCGGCGGAATGCCCCCGCGGGCCGCCTCGGCGACGCGGCAGTTCGCGCGCACGGAGACGTTCATGCCGATGAAGCCGGCGGCCGCCGAGAGCGCGCCGCCGAGCGCGAAGCCGATCGCGACCTCGATCGACTGCAGCGGGATCAGGACGACGAAGAGGACGACGCCGACGATGCCGATCGTCGTGTACTGGCGGCGCAGATACGCAGAGGCGCCTTCCTGGACGGCCTTCGAGATCTCCACCATGCGCTCGTTGCCCGGCGACAGCGCGAGCAGCGAACGTGTTGTGAGCGCCCCGTAGAGCACCGCCAGGCCTGAGCACAGCAGTGCGACGACGACCCCATGGTCCAACAGGAAATCACTCAACGAAACCGGCCTCCAGAAGTCTTGGGTGACGAGAGCACGCGACCACCCCGAGTGAACGCGGCAGCGGCCCCCGACCGCGGGAATTGCGGCCGCGAGTGTACCTGGGCGCGCGGACGCCGCGCGGCCTGGTGCGGGTCAACGGTCGCGGGCCCCTACTGGCCCGGAACCCAGAGGCGCCCGCTGGACTGCGCCGGGCCGCTGTCGCCGGGCTTCGGGGGGGCCTCGCCGGGGGTCGGGCCGGCGGCTGCGGCGCCGGACTGCGTGAAGGCGAGCTGCAACTGCGTGAGCGCGTCGCGCACCTGCCTGGTCTCGTCTCCGAGGGTCGACTCGACGAACGGCAGCAGGGCCCGCGTGGCGTCGATCGCCAGGGCGACCTGCTCCCACTCGGGCTCCTCGTCGGTCCCCGTCAGCCCCGCCTTGCGGGCGGCGAGGTTCAGCAGCGAGACGACGGTCTGGACGAGCACGTCCTCGACGCCGATCTTGGCCAGCTCGGCCTCGTAGGCGGCGCGCAGCTCCTCCTCGCTGAGTCCCGACAGATCCTCCTCGGGCGGTTGCTCGGTGCTCATGCCGGTACCTCCTGGGCGTAGGTCGTCATGGTCTCGCGGACGGTGGCAGCGTAGACATCGCGCAGGTCGGGGGCCTCGGGCAGCAGGGCCCGCTGGCGCTGGGCGCCGTTGGGGCCGTCGAGGGCGGCGTCGATGCGCAGCTCCCCGCGCACGGGCGCGCTCCAGGTCCACAACTGCTCGAGCGCGGCCCGGGTGCTGATCTCGAGGCCGCGCGGGAGGTCGATCATCCGGCCGTCCATCCCGTGGCGGATGGCGCGCCACATGTTCTCCTCGATAAGCCGGTGCGGCGGATCGTCAAAGGGGACGCCGTCGTCGATGTCGCGCAGCGCCTGCGCGACGCAGGCGACGATCAGCATCGCGAGGCCCTCGGACTCGGCCATCGTCACCTGGGCGTCGCAGATGCGCACCTCGATCGTGCCGTAGGAGGCGTGCGGGCGCACCGACCACCAGACCTGCGTGTACTCGACGATCGAGTTCGTCGCGATCAGCAGCTCGACGTAGTCGCGAAACGCCTGCCAGCCGCCGTAGGCGTCGGGGACGCCGCAGCGCGGGAAGGACTTCGTGAACGTCTGGGTGCGGGCGGAGTGCAGCAGCGTGTCCTGGCCCTCCAGGAACGGGGAGCTCGCGCTGACCGCCAGCAGGACCGGCAGGATCGGGCGCAGGCGGTCGCAGGCGAGCACGGCTCGGTCGGCCCCGCGGACGCCGACGTGGACGTGCAGGGAGAAGGTGTTGTTGCGGCGTGCGACGTAGCCCAGGCCCTCGACGACGCGGCGGTAGTGCTCGGTGTCGATGTTGCGCTGCTCGCGGTAGTCGGCCCACGGATGCGTCCCCGTCGACCCCAGAGCGACGCCGAGGTCGCCGGCGAGCGCGAACAGGCGCCGGCGGTGGTCGCGCTGGTGCGCCAGCGCGTCGTGGATGTCCTCGCCGCGGCCGGACACGATCTCGATCTCCGACGAGATCAGCTCGCCCGTGATCGCGGCCGAGAGCACCGGATCGCGCTGCGCGGCGGCGTCGCGCAGCTCCTCGAAGCGCGGCACGAGGTCGAGCGTGCGGGGGTCGAGGACCGCGAACTCCTCCTCCAGGCCGACCGTCAGGTCCTGGGAGGACGCGAAGATCTCCTCGGTGCTGTCGAGATCGATGGGCATCGGGCTTTGGGACGCAGCGGGGGAACTACGTCAAGTAGAAGTACAGCGCGTACAGCAGGTCGACCGCCGGGGATGAGGTGTGGACGGTGACCTCCGGCGGCACCTGGAGGAGCGCCTCGGAGTAGTTGAAGATGATCTTGACGCCGGCTTCGACGAGGTCGTCGGCGATCGGCTGGGCGGCGGCGGTCGGGACGGCGAGCACGCCGACGACGATCTCCTCGTCCTCGACCATCGACTTCAGCTCGGAGCTGTGGCGCACGGTCGTCGGGCCGACGGTCTGGCCGACCTTGCGCTTGTCGTTGTCGAAGATCGCGACGACGCGGAAGCCGTGGTCGGCGAAGATGTCCGACGAGGCGATCGCCTGGCCGAGGTGGCCGGCCCCGAAGAGCGCGATGTTGTGCTGGCCCGAGGTCCGCAGGATCTTGCGGATCTGCGAGACGAGCGCGTCGACGTTGTAGCCGACGCCGCGCTTGCCGAACTTGCCGAAGCCGGAGAAGTCGCGCCGGATCTGCGTCGGGTTGACGTGCGTGTAGTCGCTCAGCTCGCGGGAGGAGATCGTCTCCTTGCCCATCTTCTTGGCCTGCGTGAGGACCTGCAGGTAGCGCGACAGGCGCGCTGCGACGCCGAGCGAGAGGCGGGTCCCCCCGCCGATCGCGTTGTCGCGCGCGAGCGCCGAATCCGCCTGGGGTGCAACGCGCTCGCCGGTCGTCATCGACGGTTCACTCTATCCAGTAGTACCCGCAGCGCGGTTTCGTCCACGAAGAAGTCGAACAGCTCCTCGCCGTCGAGCGCGACCACGGGGATACGCTCGAGGTAGGCGGCGTGCAGCGCGTCGTCGGTCGTGATGTCGACCTCGGCGAAGGGCTCGCCGATGCGCTCCAGCACCACGCGCGCGTCGTCGCAGAGATGACAGCCGGGCCGCCCGTACAGCACGAGCCGAGGCGTCACGCGAGCGCGCGCTGCCCGGAGGCGTAGGCGTCGAGCGCCAGGTAGGACGGGAACGGCTGCGGCCGCACGAAGCGGGCGGCCGAGGCGATCATCGCGGCGTTGTCGGTGCACAGCTCGCGCGGCGGCACGCGCGGCGGCGCGGCGCCGAGCCCGGCGAGGCGCTCGCGCAGCGGCCCGTTGGCCGCGACGCCGCCGCCGATCGCCAGCCGCTCGATCCCGGTCTGCTCCAGCGCGCGCTCGCAGCGCTCGGCGAGCGCGCTGACGATCGCGTGCTGGTAGCCGGCCGCGAGGTCGGCCGCACGCTCGGCGGCGACGGTCTCCCCCAGCTCGCGGATCTTGTAGAGCAGCGACGTCTTGACGCCGGCGAAGGAGAAGTCCAGGCCCGCGAGGCTGCGGGCGACCGGGAACGTGAACGCCGACGGGTCGCCGTCGCGGGCGAGGCGCTCGAGCGCCGGGCCGCCGGGGAACGGCAGCCCGAGCATGCGGGCGCCCTTGTCGAAGGCCTCGCCGGCGGCGTCGTCGAGCGTGCTGCCGAGGACGGAGAAGCCCGCGTGGTCCTCGACGCGCGCGAGCAGCGTGTGCCCGCCGCTGGCGATCAGGCAGACGAACGGCGGCTCGAGCGCCGGCTCGTCGCCGAAGCGCAGGAAGTTCGCCGCGACGTGGCCCTGGAGGTGGTCGACGGGCGCCAGGGGCAGGCCGCGCGCGGCCGCCAGGCCCTTCGCGGTGGCGACGCCGACGAGCAGCGCGCCCACGAGCCCGGGGCCCTGCGTGACCGCCACGAGGTCGACGTCGCCGAGCGTCGCATCGGCCCGGCGCAGCGCGTCGTCGACCGCGGTGTTGGCGAGCTCGAGGTGGTGGCGCGACGCGATCTCCGGCACGACGCCGCCGTAGGCGTCGTGGATGCCCTGCGAGGAGATGACGTTCGAGCGCACCTCGCCGTCGCCGGTGATCACGGCGGCGCAGGTGTCGTCGCAGCTCGTCTCGAGGCCGAGGATCAGCATGACCAGGTCAGGCCGGCGAGGCGTTGGGCACGTCGTCGAAGCTGCCCTGCAGCGTCGACTGCGTGCGCCACATGACGACGGCGTCCTCGCCGTTGTCCTGGTAGTAGCGGCGCCGGCGGCCGGCGGCGCGGAAGCCGAAGCCCTCGTAGAGCTCGATCGCGGCGAGGTTGGACTCGCGCACCTCCAGCGTGAAGCGCGCGCTCTGCGAGTCGATCCGCCGGAAGAGGTCGGCGAGCATCGCCGTGGCGAGCCCCTGGCGGCGGTGCACGGGGTCGACGGCGACGTTCATGATGTGCCAGACGGTGTCGTAGCGCGAGCAGACGAGGTAGCCGAGCATGTCGGGGCCGCGCATCGCGGCGAGGCAGACGCCCGCCGGCTTGGACAGCTCGAGCACGAACATCGCCATCGACCAGGGCGTCGGGAAGGCGCGGCGCTCGATCGCGATGAGCTGCGGCAGGTCGGCGTACGTCAGGCGGCGGATGTCGAGCGCTTCAGCGGTCACGTGGCGGGGAGGTTGCGGGAGCGGGCGGCGTCGGGCGGGCGCAGGTAGTCGGGGACGACGAGATCGCGCGCGCTGGCCTGCGGGGCCTCGAGCGCGAGCCGGCAGATCGTCCCCGCGTCAACGCCGTGGTGCGGCGATCGATCGGGCTCGACCAGGCATCCGGCGCCTTCCAGGTCAGACCGGAATCGTATCGCGCCGTCACCCACCGCCAGCCAGCGCTCGCCGCCCGCGCGCAGCCGCTCGGCGAGCGCGGCCGGCGCCAGCGCGACCTGCTCGAGCACCGGCTCGCCGTCGCGCCAGCCGGCGGCGAAGACCTCCGAGCGGCGCGCGTCGATGACCGCGAGCACGCCGCTGCCGGCCGGCGCCGCGGGCGCGGCGGCGACGGCGAGCGCCCGCAGCGTCGAGACGCCCACGAGCTCGGCACCGCTGCCCTGCGCCAGCGCGCGCGCCGTCGCGACGCCGATCCGCAGGCCGGTGAAGGTGCCCGGCCCGAGCCCGACGGCGATCCGCTGCACGTCGGCGAACTGCAGCCCGGCCTCGTCGAGCAGCTCCTGCGCGAGCGCCAGGAGCTGGGCGGCGTGGCCGGGGCGCTCGCCCGCCGGCGGCTCGTGGCGGCGCTCGCGGACCTCGTCGCGCCCGGCCTCGCTGTCGAGCAGGCCGACGACGGTCGCGCTCGTGGCGGTGTCGAAGCCGAGGACGATCACGGCTCGACCACGACGACCCGGCGGTCGCCGCCGCGGTGCTCCAGGCGCACGCGCGCGGCGACGCGCTCGGGCTCCAGGCCCGCGGGCGCACCGACCTCGGGCCACTCGACGAAGGCGATCCGGTCGGCGGCGAGCTCGTCGGCGAGCAGTGCGGGGTCTTCGTCGGCGAGGTCGCCGAGCCGGTAGAGGTCGAGGTGCGAGATCGGCACGGCCGCCTCGTAGCGGCGGGCGATCGTGAAGCTCGGGCTCGTCACCGCCCCGGTGACGCCGAGCGCGCGGCAGGCGCCGCGGACGAAGGTCGTCTTGCCGGCCCCGAGATCGCCGGAGACGAGCACGATGTCACCCGGCCCCAGTCGCTGCGCGAGCTCGGCGGCGATCGCCTCGGTCTCGGCTGGGCCGGCGCTGCTAGTACAGGTCGGCATCGGCGGTACGGAGCCGCAGCCCCACGCCGAGGAGCGTCAGCGCGATGCCGCACAGGAACAGCACGCGCGGGTCCGAGCCGGTGTTCGGAAGCTCGTTGCCGGCCGTCGCGCTGCTCCCCGTGGGACCCGGCGTGCCGTCGGAGAGGGGCACCGGCGGGGTCGTCGAGACGTCCGCCTCGCCGCGCGGATTGGTCGTCGTCTGGGCGCCTGCGGAGGCGGGCAGGGCCAGCGCCGCGGCGACGAGCAGGGCGGCGATTGCACGCGAGATCGGCACGCTTCGGCACTCTAGTGGCTGGCGCGGGCGGAGCCCACCCGGGTTCAGGCCGAGGTTGTCGGCGATCCAGCGCCATGCGCGATCCAGCCGGCAAACACGGCCGAAATCGCGCGGTGTCGGGCAGGTACCGCTATCCGGTACCGAGCCGACAGACCGACAGCACGAGCGTCCGGGCGAGCGAACCGATGCCCTCATCGACGCCGGTCGACGCGGGCGGCGCCCGCACCCACCGCCCGAGCCGCCCCGGCTGCGCTACCGTCGCGCCGTGCTGACCGAAGCCCAGGCGCAGCGGCTCATGTCCTGCGCGCGCGTGCTCAGCTCGCCGGGGCGGATCGTGATGACCGGCAACGTGGCCCCCGACGCGCTCGCCGCGATGCGGGCGGGCGCGGCCCCGGGCGTCGAGGTCGTCGTGCTCGCCGCGACCGAGATCGCCGGCGTCGACGGCTCGATCGACGTCCTCTTCATCGGCCCCGCGAGCCCCTACAGCACGGCCGTCGAGCTGTTCCAGCACTGGCCCGCGCGGATCGTGCCGGGCGGCACGCTCTTCGTCCACGGGGCCTTCGCCCTCCCGCCGCTGACCGCCGCGCTGCTGCGGACGGTCGGCGCCTCGCGCGGCTGGCGCTACTTCGATCGCGAGGGCGCGCTCGCCGAGTACGTGCGCGCCGACCTCAGCCACGGCGAGCGCGTGCTCGACGCGATCGCCCAGGCCGCGCAGATGCCCTCGTTCGTCCGCGGATTGGCGCGCAGACGCGCGCGATCGTTGGGATCGTCGTAAGACCTCGCGGCTAGATTGGACGTCATGGAGAAGACCGACATCACCCTGATCGAGAAGACCGACGACGAGTGGCGCGCCGAGCTGACCCCGGAGCAGTACGAGGTGCTGCGCAAGGCCGGGACCGAGCGCGCCTTCACCGGCCCGTACGTCAACGAGAAGACGCCCGGGACCTACAACTGCGCCGGCTGCGGCGCGACGCTGTTCACCTCCGACACGAAGTTCGACTCCGGCACCGGCTGGCCGAGCTTCACCGACCCGGCCGTCGCCGAGGCGGTCGAGCTGCACACCGACCGCAGCTACGGCATGAAGCGCACCGAGGTCGTCTGCAAGCGCTGCGGCGGCCATCTCGGCCACGTGTTCGCGGACGGCCCGGGCTCGAGCGGCCAGCGCTACTGCATCAACGGCTGCGCGCTCAAGCTCGAGCCGGCGGCCGAGTAGGCAGCTCCAGCTCGCGCCCGGCGGCGCGGGAGAAGCGCTCGATCGCGGCGAGGACCTCGGCGGCGTCGTGGTCGCCGTTGTCGATGTCGATGACGACTGCGCGTGCGCCCTCCGCGCGCGGCGCGAGCACGAGCTGGCGCCCGCCGTTCGTGAACGGGACGCGCTCGACGTCGGACCACGCGAGCATCCTGCCCTTCGCCGGCTCGTGCACGCCCGCGGCGTCGACCACCGTCGTCCAGCGGCGGGCGCCGAACACGCGCCACGCGAACAAGCCGGCGAGTACGAGCAGCAGCGCCGCGACGAACCCGTACAGCGGAGCGAGCGAACCGCTCAGGCCGAAGCGCCCCGGCGGCGGGTTGATCGTGAGCGCGACGAAGATCGCGAAGACGACCAGCGTCACGCCGAGGTCGCGCAGGTGGGGACCCGGTCGCAGGCTGATCACGAGCGGACGGTCGCGCACGGACTCTGCACCGGCCTCCGGCGCATAGCGTGGGCGGATCGCCTCGCGCTCGCGCTCGGGCAGCGGCCCGAGTCCGGGACGATCATCGCCGGCATTCACCGGGCGTGGGGCTCCGGCAGCTCGAGCTCGCGTCCGGCGGCGCGCGAGAAGCGCTCGATCGCGACGAGGATCTCGGCGTCGTCGGCATCGCTGTCGACGACGTCGATGTCGATACCCGGGCCGGCCGCGTCGGGATACGGCGCGACCCAGATCTCCCGGCCATCGCCGGTGTAGCCGATCTTCCACACGTCGGCCCAGCGCATCGTTCTGCCGCCGGCGCCGTCGCGGATGCCGTGACCGTCGATCACCGTCTCCAGGAAGCGGGGCCTCAGAAGGCTCCGCAGCATCGCAAGGCCTACGAGGACGAGCGCGACGACGAGGATCCACTGGGTCACGGGATTGAACCGCGTCGAGTTGGGACCTGGGCCGGCGAGCGTGATGTAGGCGAACAGCCCGGCGAATGCGAACAGCGCCGCGATGCCGGCCACCTGGGTGTCGCGGCGGACGCGGATCGTGATCGCGCCCTACCAATATGCATCCGGCCAGGAGAGCGTCTTGGCGCGGGCACGATCGTGAACGCCTTCGCCGTCGATCACCACACTCCAGCGGCCGGGGTTCAACAGCCGCCACAGGCCGTAGCCGGCCGCGACGAGCAGTACGAGCGCGACGAGGCCCGACGCGGCCGGAGCGTGGCTCAGCGAGTTGGGTCCGGCAGGGATCACGGTGATGTGGCCGAGCACGGCAGCCATCGCCAACGCGACGCCGACGGCGACCAGCGTGCTCGCCCTCCGCGGACGGATCGTGACCGGCCCGTCGTCAGCCATCGGCGAGCGCGCCCAGCACGGTTGCATCGCAGCGCAGCGAGATCGCCGTCTCGCGCATCGCGCCGGGGTCGCCAAGCGCCGTGGTCCGGGTGGACGCACCCCGCGAGTGTAAGAGTGCCCCCCGGCGCGTCCAAACGGTAACCCCGGCCACGGTGGAAGTTCGCCCATCTTTGGGTAACCCGTGGAGTCACCCGGAGCAAAGGAGTCCCCACCGATGCAGTACTGGTTCGCAACCTCCACCGAGGAATTCACGCCCTCGGCGATGCTCGAGCAGGCGAAGGCCGCCGATCGCGCCGGATTCGACGCGCTCGGCACGTCCGATCACTTCGCGCCGTGGTTTCCCGACGGGCAGGCCGCGAACGCGTGGGTGTACCTCGGGGCGCTCGGCCAGGTGACCGAGAAGCCGATCGGCACCGGTGTCACACCGATCGTCCACCACTACCACCCCGGCGTCGTCGCGCAGGCATTCATGTCACTCGAGGAGCTCTATCCGGGCCGCGTGTTCCTCGGCGCCGGCTCGGGCGAGGCCGTCAACGAGACGCCGCTGGGCATGGACTGGCCGCCCTACGACGAGCAGCGCCGGCGCCTGGAGACCGGCTTGGAGGCGATCACGCGGCTGTGGGCCGGCGAGACGGTGACGATGGACGCCGGCTGGTTCAAGCTCGACGAGGCCAAGCTCTGGACGCGCGCCCGGACGCGCCCGAAGCTCTACGTCTCGGCGTTCGGGCCGCAGTCAGCCCGCATCGCCGGTCGCTACGGCGACGGCCTGTGGACGCTCGGCGACCCCGAGCAGGCGCCCGAGATCATCGACGCCTACCGCGAGTCCTGCCGTGAGCACGGCCGCGAGGAGGGGGAGATCATCTTCCAGGCCGGCTTCGCCTGGGCCGACGACGAGCAGGCCGCGATCGACGGCGCCCGCCACTGGAAGCCGACCCAGCTGCCCGAGCTCTACCTCGAGGACATCGCAGACCAGGAGGACATGCAGCGCCGCGCCGATGCCCAGATGAGCGACGAGCAGTTCGCGAAGGAGGGCTTCCTGATCGCCTCCGATCCCGAGGAGCACGTCGAGCGCATCCGCGAGATGGAGCGCGCCGGCGCAACCGTCGTCTGCCTGCAGCTCATCGGCCGCGCCGACCCGCTGGGCTCGATTCGCACCTACGGCGAGCGCGTGCTGCCGGCGCTGCGGGGCGCGGTCGTCGGCTCCTAGCGCGTAGGGCCGGTGAGTCTTGCCGCTGATGGTGTTCTGTCTGCTGCCGCGCAACCGTCAGCCCTTGCGCCCTCGTCGGGCCCGAGTGGCGGCTGTAACCCGCAGCTCGTACGAACGCCTCACGCTGCCCTCCTGACGGCGGCGTGGGCCGACACATAGCTCCGAGGTGCTGACCGTGACGGACGCTATCCGTTGGGTCGAGCCTGACGTGCATCCGGCGCCGACGACGGTCGCGGTGATCGACAAGGCATCCCGTGAGCTGCAGCGATCGATAGCTGCGCGGCTCGCCGAGCACGGTGTCCCCCTTCATCGCGGGTTATGACGGCCGGGTGATCGCGGTCTCTGAGGCCGCGCCGACCGCATCACGCTCGCGCGGAGGCCCAAGCGCTCGGCATCCACCTGCGTCTGTACGCGCCGACGGCCTGATCGCCGCGCAGGACGACCAGCCGCATCGGGACCGACCCGCGCGACGCTGCGATCCTGGCCCCCAGCTCGGTGACGACGCCCTGTCGAACGTGCGCGTCCCGACGGTCGACGAGGAGTCGCTCCGCGATCTCGTTCGTGCCCGCGAGGACGTACGTCGGACCCACCCGGGCGTGTCGTCGCCTCTGCAAGTTCTCCCCAGCGGTCGGCGCTACACCCACAGCGGCGCGTGGACGCTGAAGCATCTGCACTGATCTCCCAGCAGAGCTTCGACGACGTGCCCGCGCACGACGGCCCGGGTACTCAACGCCGTGCGCGTCTGATCGCGCGTCGCGATCTGCTGCAGAGACTCTCGACGCCGTGCTACCGCCGCCCCCGTAGCCGAGACGATCTATCGGCTGCGAGCGTTTCGCGGGATCGACACGCTGACCGCGTTCGGGTTGTGCGCCGAGATCGCCGTCTTCCCGCGTCGCCCAGCCCGCCAGCGCCCGGCGACCGGCAACGTCCGCCGCGGCCGACCGATACCAGGCGCCGGCGAGGCGACCCAGCCGGCGCGTGGCACCACGGCGGCTGCTCGCGAAGCAGGCTCGGCGCTACGGCGCCGATCAACGGTCGGCGCACCTCGAGCGTCGTCGCGAGGCGACCGCGCGACGTCGCGATCGCCCGCGCCAGCGCCGCGTCGGTGACCGCTCCAGCGCGTTGCGCGAGCGCGCTGCAGCCCGCCGGCGTCGCAGGCTCGCCTCTCCGCGCAGCGGCCTGCTTCTCGGGTGCCGCCACGATCAACCGACGCGCCCCGCCACGAGCACGCGGGATCACGGGCTGACGTCGCACCGGCGGCCCAGAGCGCCGTCTCGATCTCGATCCGCAGGAAGTCCTCTGGGCATCGCCGCGCCAGACGGACGCGGCCCTCGTCGTCCGTCCAGCGTCGCCCAGCCCCGGCCCGATGACTCACGAGCAGGACGTCGCCCAGGCACCGACCATCTCGGCTGATCCGCTCGACGAAGTCGACTCGCCGGCGGCCAGATCGACGTCCAGGAACACGTTGCCGTCGCCGAAGCGCGCCGCGAGGCCGTCGAACTAGCCGGCCGGTAAGTGAGGTCAGCCCCTGTCCCCTCGCAGCACGGTCGCCATGATCGAAGTACGCACGGGCTGTCGGCCGTCAGAACAGCCCGAGTTGCTCCGCCGCGGGGTCCTCGGGCTCCGGCGTCGCCGGCTCGGGCGGCTGCGTCGGGACCTGCGCCAGCTCAGGCTCGGGGACCGCGGGCTCGGCGCGCTCGGGCTGCTCGGGCAGCGCCAGCGCGAGCAGCTCCGGCAACCGCGCGAAGTCCGCGCGCAGGGTCTCCAGCAGCGAGCGCGTGTAGAGCGCCGCCGCGGGGTGAAAGAGCGGGTACAGCCGCACCGCGCGGCGCCCGATGACGCGGATCTCCGCCTGGCCGTGCAGCCGCGAGATCCCCGTCGGGTCGGCGCGCAGGAGCTTCGTCGAGAAGTTGCCGAGCGTGCAGATCACGCGCGGCTCGATGAGCTCCACCTGGCGCATCAGGTACTCCTGGCAGTTCTCGATCTCCGCCGGCTGCGGGTCGCGGTTGCCCGGAGGGCGGCACTTGAGCACGTTGCCGATGAACACGTCCGTTCGCTGCAGGCCGACCCCCGCCAGCAGCTCGTCCAGCAGCTTCCCGGCGGCGCCGACGAATGGAATCCCCTGCTCGTCCTCGCGCGCGCCCGGCGCCTCGCCGATGAACATGAGGTCGGCATCGGCGTTGCCGGCCCCGAAGACGACCTGCGTGCGCGTGCTCGCCAGCTCCGGGCAGCGCGTACAGCCGCGGGCCTCCGCGTAGACGGCCTTGAGCTGCTCGCGGCGCTCAGCGCTCGTTGGCACGTTCGGATCGTAGTTGGCGCACGGGTCAGCTATCGTCTGAGAAGGACGGCACTTGCCGCCGACAGCAACGCGACCGGTACCCCGTACATGCGAGGACTGGACCGATATGACGGACACGCAGACAACCCTCACGCGGCGCGCTGAGGACCGCATCTCCGACCGCATCGCGATCGTCGGCGCCGGCCGGCTCGGCACCGCGCTGGCGGCGGCGCTGAGCGCCGCGGGCCTCGAGGTCGACGGCCCGCTCGGGCGCGGCGAGCCGGTCCCGGCCGCCGCCGGCACGGTCCTGTTGTGCGTCCCCGACGCCGAGATCGAGGCCGCCGCCGCGCAGCTGCCCGCCGGCCCGCTCGTCGGCCACTGCTCGGCCGCCACGACGCTCGCCCCGCTGGCGCCGCACGAGGCCTTCTCGCTGCACCCGCTGATGACCGTCGCGTCCGCGGGCGCGAGCTTCGCCGGCGCGACCGCCGCGATCGCGGGCACCACGCCGCGTGCGCTCGTCACAGCCGAGAGACTCGCCCGCGCGCTCGCGATGGCGCCGCTGCGCATCGACGACGAGGATCGCGCCGCCTACCACGCGGCCGCCTCGGTCGCCTCGAACTTCCTCGTCGTCGTCGAGGACCTCGCCGAGCGCCTGGCGCGGTCGGCGGGCCTGGACCGCGAGCCGCTCGTCGCGCTCGTGCAGGCGAGCGTCGCCAACTGGGCCGCGCTGGGCTCCAGCGCCGCGCTGACGGGCCCGATCGCGCGCGGCGACGAGGACACCGTCGCCCGCCAGCGCGCCGCCGTCGCCGAGCGCGCGCCCGACGATCTCGAGCTCTTCGACGCGCTCGCCGAGGCCACGCGCCGCCTCGCGGCCGGCGGGCTGGTGGCGCGATGAGGACCGTCCGCACCGTCGCCGAGCTGCGCGAGGCGCTGCGCGAGCCGCGCCGCGCGGGCCGCCGGATCGGCCTCGTGCCGACGATGGGCGCGCTGCACGAGGGCCACCTGTCGCTGATCGATCGCGCCTGGGCGAGCTGCGACGTCGTCGTCGTGAGCCTGTTCGTCAACCCGGCCCAGTTCGACGAGGCCGCCGACCTCGACGCCTATCCCCGCGACGAGGCCCAGGACGCGCGGCTGGCGGAGCAGGCGGGCGCGAGCATCCTCTTCGCCCCGCCGCCGGACGAGGTCTACCCGCCGGGCTTCGACACCACGGTGGCGGTCGGCGGCGTCAGCGCGCCGCTGGAGGGCGAGGTCCGCGGCGCGGCGCACTTCACCGCCGTCGCGACGGTCGTCTGCAAGCTCCTGAACATGGCCCAGCCGGACGTCGCCTTCTTCGGCCAGAAGGACGCCCAGCAGGTCGCGGTCATCCGCCGGCTCGTGCGCGACCTCGACATCCCCGTGCAGATCGAGGCCGGCGCCACGGTCCGCGAGCCCGACGGCCTCGCGCTCTCCAGCCGCAACGCCCGCCTGCAGGGCAGCGAGCGCGAGCGCGCGCTGGCGCTGCGCCGGGCGCTGGACGCCGTCCGCGCCGGCGCCGCATCCGGCGAGCGCGACGCCGCCGCCCTCGCCGCCGCCGGCCGCGCGGCGATGAACCCGTTCGGCGTCGAGCCCGAGTACCTCGCGCTCGTCGCACCCGACACCTTCGCCCCCGTCGACAGCATCGACGGCGAGCCCGTGCTCGTCGCCGTGGCTGCACGGATCGGCGGCGTCCGCCTGATCGACAACGACATCCTCGAGGGAGGCCACTGACCGCCATGCAGCGCACGATGCTCAAGTCGAAGATCCACCGCGCCACGGTCACCGGCAGCGATCTGCACTACGTCGGCTCGATCACGATCGACCCCGAGCTGCTCGGCGCCGCCGACATCCTCGAGCACGAGCAGGTCCACGTCGTCGACGTCGACAACGGCGCCCGCTTCGAGACCTACACGATCGCCGGCGAGCCCGGCAGCGGCACGATGCAGATCAACGGCGCCGCGGCCCGCCTCGTGCACACCGGCGACACGATCATCGTCATCTCCTACGCCCAGTACGACGCCGCCGAGCTCGACCGCTACGAGCCCCGCGTCGTCCATGTCGCGGCGGGCACGAACGCCGTCATCGACGTCGACCGCGAGGTCGCCACCCTGCTGACCACCCCCCGGGAGCGCTGACCCATGTCGACCCATCCCAGCCAGATCTCCGTCGTCTCCACCACCCCCGACCGCCTGCCGGTCACGCTCCCCGGCCTGACCGAGATGAAGCGCCTCGGCGAGGCGATCGTGATGGTCACCGCCTATGACTTCCCCAGCGCCCGCGCCGCCGAGAGCGCCGGCGTCGACATCGTGCTCGTGGGCGACTCCGGCGCGATGACCGTGCTCGGCTACCCCTCGACCGTCGGCGTGGAGCTCGACGAGATGCTCATGCTCGCCAAGGCCGTGCGCCGCGGGCTGCGCACGCCGCTGCTCGTCGGCGACCTGCCGTTCGGCTCCTACGAGGCCTCCGACGAGCAGGCCGTCCACAGCGCGCTGCGCTTCGTCAAGGAGGCCGGCTGCGACGCCGTCAAGCTCGAGGGCGGCGGGCCGGTCCCGGTCGCACGGGCCCGGGCGATCGTCGGCGCCGGCATCCCCGTGATGGGCCACGTCGGCCTGACGCCGCAGACGGCGACGGCGCTCGGCGGCTACCGCGCCCAGGGCCGCAGCGCCGACGCCGCCGCGCGGATCGCCGCCGAGGCGCTGGCGCTGCAGGACGCGGGCTGCTTCTCGCTCGTCTTCGAGGCGATCCCCTCCGACGTCGCGGCGGCGATCATGGCGCGCGTCGCGATCCCGGTCATCGGCATCGGCGCCGGCCCGGCGACCGACGGCCAGGTGCTCGTCTTCCACGACCTGCTCGGCATCCGCGAGGGGCTGGGCGCGCGCTTCGTCAAGCGCTACGCGAGCCTGCAGGACGAGATGGCCGCCGGCGTGGCCGCCTACGCCGACGACGTGCGCACCCGGCGCTATCCGGAGGCGCAACACGGGTATGCGATCGACCAGGATGAGCTTTCCTCGTTCCGTGACCGCCTGACGTAGACTGCCGCGGCCATGGCCCGGCTATCGCAGGTCTTCGCCCCGAAGGACCGTGCCTTCTTCGATCTGTTCGAGGAAGCGGCCAACAACGTCCTCCGCGCGGCCGAACTGCTCGACGAGATGCTCGCCGACTACCCCGAGCAGTCGTCGCTCGCGCGGGCGATCCTGCTCTGCGAGCAGGAGGGCGACCGGATCACGTACGACATCATCCAGCGGCTGAACTCGACGTTCGTCACGCCGATCGACCGTGAGGACATCCTCCAGCTCGCCTCCGGCCTCGACGACATCGTCGACCTCACCGAGGAGGTCGCCGACTACCTCGGGCTGTACCGCATCGAGGCGCCGATGGAGCAGGCCCAGCGGCTGGCCCACATCCTGATGGAGGCCTGCCGCCAGATCGCGGTGGCCACGCCGCGGCTGCGCGGCTTCCAGGACGTGTCGCACTTCACGAGCGAGATCCACCGCCTCGAGACCGACGGCGACCGCGTCACGCGCGAGGCGATCGCGTCGCTCTTCGACACCGGCATCGACCCGATGGTCGTGATCCGCTGGAAGGACATCTTCGAGCGCCTCGAGGACGCGGTCGACGCGACAGAGCACATCGCCAACGCGCTCTCGAACATCGTCGACAAGAACTCCTAGCCCTCCCCTTCCTGCGTAGGAGCTCGTGGACAGCGACATCATCCTGGTCATCGTCGTCGCGACAGCGCTGGCGTTCGACTTCACCAACGGCTTCCACGACACCGCCAACGCCGTCGCGACCTCGATCTCGACACGGGCGCTGGCGCCGCGCACCGCGGTCACGCTCGCGGCGATGCTGAACTTCGCCGGCGCGTTCATCTCGCTGAAGGTCGCTGCGACCGTCGCGGGCGGCATCGTCGACGCCGACCTGATCACCACGACCGTGATCTTCGCCGGGCTCATCGGCGCGATCTTCTGGAACCTCCTGACGTGGTACTTCGGGCTGCCGTCGAGCTCCTCGCACGCGCTGATCGGCGGCGTCGTCGGGGCCGCCTTCGCGGCCGCCGGCTCGGAGGCCGTGCTCGCCGACGGTCTCCTCGAGAAGGTCATCGTCCCGGCGGTCGTCGCGCCGATCATCGCCTTCCTCGCGGCCGGCGGCGCGATCCTCATCACCTACCGGATGGTCGGGCGGCTACGCCCCGGGACGGTCAACCGCGGCTACCGGCTCGGGCAGATCGCCAGCGCCAGCCTGCTCTCGCTCTCGCACGGGACCAACGACGCGCAGAAGACGATGGGCATCATCACGCTCGCGCTGATCGCGCACGGCGACCTGACCGGCGCCAACCCCGACCCGCCGCTGTGGGTCGTCGTCTCCGCCGCGACCGCGATCGCGCTGGGGACCTACTCCGGCGGCTGGCGGATCATCCGGACGATGGGCAGCCGCATCATCAAGATGGACCCGGCCCAGGGCTTCGCTGCGCAGAGCGGCGGCGCGGCCGTGCTGCTGACCGCTGCGCACCTCGGCTTCCCGCTCTCGACGACGCACTCGATCACGGGTGCGGTGCTCGGCGCTGGCGCGGCCAAGCGCCTCTCCGCGGTGCGCTGGGGACTGGCCGGCAACATCATGATCGGCTGGATCCTCACCCTCCCGGCGGCGGCCGCCGTGGGCGCGCTGACCTACGGCGTCAGCGAGATCTTCGGCAGCGGCGCGCTCGGGCCGCTGCTGATCTCGGTCAGCCTGATCGCGCTCATCGTCGCGATCTTCGGCCAGCGCCTGCGGCGCGGCGGGGCCCTGACGACGGCCCCGCGCGAGACGTGATCGCCGCGATCGACACCGACGCGCTGCTCGAGCTCGCCTGGGCGGCGCCGCTGGCGGTCCTCGTCGTCACGGTCTCCTACGGGCTCGTCGTCATCGGCGTGTCGCGCGCCGCGGAGGCCCGCCGCGACGGCAACGCCGCCACCGCCGGCGCCTACGCGGCGGTCGCGGTCCTCGGCGCCGCGATGTTCACGGCGGCCGTGGTGTTCGGCCTGATCGTGATGATCTCGAAGGACTAGATTCGCGCGCGATCGCGGTGTGGTGGCGCCTGCACGGGCGGTTGCAGCGACACGTAACTCCGCGCCGCGAGGTGCAAAGGGGCCTCCCGCGAGGCATGTTTGACTCACCCGAAGTTGGAGAGAGAACCATGCGCCCCCTGAGAACCTGCCTTCTCGCGACCCTCGCCGCACTGCTCGCGGCCCCTGCCGCCGGCGCCCACACCGTCCACACCGTCGCCCCCGGCGAGACCCTCTGGTGGATCGCCGCCCAGAGCAACCTCACGACCCGCACCGTCGCCGTCTACAACGGCCTGTCGCCCGACGCCCGGGTCATCCTCGGCAGCCAGCTCAAGATCCCGACCGTCGCCGAGGGGACCGCGGCGCTGGCCGGCGCCGGCCCCGCCGCCACCCAGGCCGTTCGCAGCACGGCCGTCAGCTCGCCGCCCGCGGGCGCGCCGGCCGCGCTGGGCGCCTACACCGTGCGCGCCGGCGACACGCTCAGCGGCCTGGCCGCGCAGACCGGCGTCAGCGTCCAGCAGTTCGCGTTCGTCAACGGCCTCAAGGCCTCGGCGCAGCTGCTGATCGGCGAGGTCCTCAAGCTGCCGACGGGCGCGCCCGCGCCCGCCCGCGCATCGCTCCCGGCGCCGGCCGCCCGCATCGTGCCCAGCGCCTCGCCGGTGCCGACGGCCGCCCGCCTGAGCGCCGACCGCGTCAAGCAGCTCGCCAGCGAGCACGGCGCCCCGGCGTCGCTGGCGGCCGCGATCGCCTGGCAGGAGAGCGGCTTCAACAACGCCCTCGTCTCCCCCGCCAACGCCCGCGGGATCATGCAGGTCATGCCCGGCACCTGGGACTGGGTCCAGCGCAACCTCGCCGCCGGCCCGCTGAGCCCGACCTCCGCCGAGGACAACGTCCGTGCCGGCTCGCTGTACCTCGCGCGCCTGCTGCGCGAGACCGGCGGCGACGTCCGGCTCGCGGCGGCCGGCTACTACCAGGGCCTCTCGTCGGTCCGCTCGCGCGGGATGTTCGACGACACCAAGCGCTACGTCGACAACGTCGTCGCGCTGCAGTCGCGCTTCGGCGGCTAGCTGATCTGCTCGCCGCCGGGGTAGGTGACGGCGCGCAGGACCTTCGCGGGCGCGCCGGCGGCGATCGAGAACGGCGGGATGTCCTCCGTCACGACGCTGTTGGACCCGATCACGCAGCGCTCGCCGATCGTCACGCCGCTCGTGACGACGACGTTCGCGCCGAGCCAGACGTTGTCGCCGATCCGCGTCGGCCCCTTGGACGTGAAGCCCTGCCAAGGGACCGGCTTGTCGGGGTCGTCGAAGCGGTGGTTGGCGTCGGTGACGAAGCAGCCGTTGGCGAGCATGCAGTGCGCGCCGATCTCGACGAGCTCGATCGCGGCGACCATCACGCCGACGTTGAGGAACGTGCCGGCGCCGATCCGCACCCTGCCGGGCGCGGGCGCGGTGATCCACACGTGCGGCTCGAGCAGCGCGTGGGCGCCGATCTCCAGGCGCCCGTCGGCGAAGGCCTCGAGGACGTCGCCGTGCAGCGGCCAGCGGGCGAACGCCTCGCGGCGCATGAGCTCCCAGTGGATCCGGGCGCGGTTCCAGGGAAGGCTGTTGCGCTCATACCAGCGCCACTTCTGGGCCCACAGCAGGGCCTGCCGGCCGAGGTCGTCGCTCACCGGCGTCAGGCTAGAGGTCCGTCAGGCCTTCTGGCGCTTGCGCATCGAGGAGAGCTGGGCCTTCTCGGTGTCGATCATCGCCTGCGCGGTCGTCTTGAGGTCGACCTGGTCACCGTTCTTGATCTCGGCCTGTGCCAGCGCGATCGTCGCCTCGTGGATCGGGATCATCGCGCTGAGGAAGGCGTCTTCGAAGGGCTTGGCGTTGCGCAGGGCCTTGAGGTCGACGTCGTCGCCGGCCGTCGTCTTCGTCGCGACGCCCGTCGAGCCGACGGGCACGCCGGCGGCGAACAGCGCTGAGCCGATCGACCGCAGCCGGGCCGTCTCCTGCGGCTGGCTGCCGGCGATCTTGAGCGCGATGTCCCTGACGTAGGAGCCGCCCTTGGACTGGCCGATGATCGAGACCGCGACGGCCTTCTCGTGCAGCGGGATGACCGCGTTGATGAACGCGCGGTCGGCGCCGTTGCCGGGCGGCGGCGGCGCGGTGACGCCCGTGTCGCTGCTGTCGTCGCCGCCGCAGCCGCCGATCGCCAGGGCGAGCGCCACGGCGACAGCGGACACGCTCTTGCGGGTCACCAGCACGCGCGGAGGGTAGCCGACGTGCCCTGCCGCTGCCGGAGAACCTGGACGTTTGATAGCCCTAGGGCCACATGGACCACGCTGCCCACACCCCGGCCACCGGCTCGCTGAACGCGCTCGCCCTCAGCGCGACCGTCCACTGCCTGACCGGCTGCGCGGCCGGCGAGGTGCTCGGCATGGCGATCGGCACCACCGTCGGCCTCGGCAACCTGGCGACGATCGTCCTCGCGGTCGTGCTCGCGTTCCTCTTCGGCTACTCGTTCACCAGCCTGCCGCTGCTGCGCTCGGGGATGGCGCTCGCCGCCGTCGTGCCGATCGCCCTGGCCTCGGACACGATCTCGATCGCGATCATGGAGATCGTCGACAACGCCATCGTGCTCGCGATCCCGGGCGCGATGGAGGCCGGCCTCGGCGACCCCGGCTTCTGGGCCGCGCTGGCCGTGGCGCTGCTGCTCGCCGGCGTCGCCGCCTACCCCGCCAACCGCTGGCTGCTGGCCCGCGGCAAGGGCCACGCGGTCGTGCACGCGCTCCACGCCGGGCACTGACCGCGGCGCGGCTCGGTAGGCGCGGGACGAGCGCGCCAGGCGGCTCAGGCCGCGGCGGCGACCTTGCGGCCGCGCCCGCGGCGCGCCTTCGGCGCCGCCGGCTGCACGCCGGCGGCGGCGAGGAAGGCGCCGGTGGAGGAGCCGGGCGTGCCGGCGACCTCCTCGGGCGTGCCGGTCGCGATGACCCGCCCGCCCTCCTCCCCGCCCTCGGGGCCCATGTCGATGATCCGGTCGGCGGTCTTGATGACGTCGAGGTTGTGCTCGATCACGACGACGCTGTTGCCCTGGTCGACGAGCCGCTGCAGCACCTGCAGCAGGCGCTCGACGTCGGCGAAGTGCAGCCCCGTCGTCGGCTCGTCGAGGATGTACAGCGTGCGGCCGGTCGCGACCTTCGACAGCTCGCCGGCGAGCTTGATGCGCTGCGCCTCGCCGCCCGACAGCGTCGTCGCCGGCTGGCCGAGGCGGATGTAGCCCAGCCCGACCGCGTTCAGCGTCTCCAGCCGGCGGCGGATCTTCGGGATGTGCTTGAAGAACTCCAGCGCCTCCTCGACGGGCATGTCGAGCACGTCGGCGATCGTCTTGCCCTTGAAGCGGACGTCGAGCGTCTCGCGGTTGTAGCGCTTGCCGTGGCACTGCTCGCAGGGCACGTAGACGTCGGGCAGGAAGTGCATCTCGATCTTGATCTGGCCGTCGCCGCGGCAGACCTCGCAGCGCCCGCCCTTGACGTTGAACGAGAAGCGGCCGGGCTTGTAGCCGCGCGCCCGCGCCTCCTGCGTCTTGGAGAAGAGGTCGCGGATGACGTCGAACAGGCCCGTGTAGGTCGCCGGGTTCGAGCGCGGCGTGCGGCCGATCGGCGACTGGTCGACCTGGATGATCTTGTCGAGCTGGTCGAGGCCGAGCACCGCCGTGTGCCGGCCCGGCCGCGTGCGCGCCCGGTGCAGCCGGTTGGCGACGGCCTTGAAGAGCACCTCGTTGACGAGCGTCGACTTGCCCGATCCCGACACGCCGGTGACCGTCGTCATGACCCCGAGCGGGACCTTCACGTCGACGGACTTCAGGTTGTTCTGCGACGCGCCGCGGATCTCGACATAGCCCGACGGCGTGCGCCGCTTCTTCGGGACCTCGATGACCCGCTTGCGGGCGAGGAACTGGCCCGTCAGCGACTCCGGCACGCGCTCGATGTCGGCCGCGGTGCCCTCGGCGACGACCTCGCCGCCGTGCTCGCCCGCGCCCGGCCCCATGTCGACGACGTGGTCGGCGGCGCGCATCGTCTGCTCGTCGTGCTCGACGACGATCACCGTGTTGCCGAGGTCGCGCAGCCGCTCGAGCGTCGCGATCAGCTTGTTGTTGTCGCGCTGGTGCAGCCCGATCGAGGGCTCGTCGAGGATGTAGAGCACGCCGACGAGCGAGGAGCCGATCTGCGTCGCGAGGCGGATCCGCTGGGCCTCGCCGCCCGACAGCGTCGCCGCGGCGCGATCCATCGACAGGTAGCCGATGCCGACGTTCTCCAGGAAGTTCAGCCGCTCGACGATCTCGCGCAGGATCAGCCGGGCGATGTGGCGCTCGGTCTCCGTCAGCTCGACGTCCTCCAGCCACTGCAGCGCGGCGCGCACCGACAGCGCGGTGAACTCGTGGATCGCCAGTCCGGCCACGAGCACCGCCCGCGACTCGGGCCGCAGCCGCGCGCCGCCGCACGCCGGGCAGGGCCGCACGCTCATGTACTCCTCGATCTTCTCGCGCGAGAACTCGGAGTCCGTCTCGCGGTAGCGGCGCTCGAGGTTGGGGATGATCCCCTCGAAGCGCGTCGCGTACGAGCGCCGGCGGCCGTAGCGGTTGCGGTAGGTCACCTGCACGGGCTCGCCGTTGGTGCCGTAGAGGAAGAGGTCGCGATGCTCGTCGGAGAGGTCGCTCCAGGGCACCTCGACGTCCACGCGGTAGCGCTCGGCGATCGCCTCGGTGATCTGCTCGTAGTAGTTGGAGCTGCTCGTCGCCCACGGCGCCAGCGCGCCCTCGGCGATCGACAGGTTGGAGTCGGGGACGATCAGCTCGGGGTCGATCTCGCGCATCGAGCCCAGGCCGGTGCAGCGCTCGCAGGCGCCGTGCGGCGAGTTGAAGGAGAACATCCGCGGCTCGAGCTCGGGCATCGACGTGCCGCACTTCAGGCAGGCGAAGCTCTCCGAGAACGTCAGCACCTGGGTTCGGGCGGGATCGGTCTCACCGCGCGCGACGAGCTCGACCTCGATGATCCCGTCGGCCAGCGCGATCGCGGTCTCGACGGAGTCCGACAGGCGCTTGCGCACGTCGTGGCGCATGACGAGCCGGTCGACGACGACCGAGATGTCGTGCTTGAACTTCTTGTCGAGCTCGATCGGGTCCTCGAGCAGCCGCAGCTCGCCGTCGACCTTCGCCCGCGTGTAGCCGTCGGTGCGCAGGTCGGCGAACAGCTTGCCGTACTCGCCCTTGCGCCCGCGCACGATCGGCGCCATGACCATGAAGCGCGCGCCGTCCTCGAGCTCCATGATCTGGTCGACGATCTGCTCGGCGCTCTGGCCGGCGATCGGCGCCCCGCAGACGTGGCAGTGCGGATGCCCGATGCGAGCCCACAGCAGGCGCAGGTAGTCGTAGATCTCGGTGACGGTCCCGACCGTCGAGCGCGGGTTGCGCGACGTCGTCTTCTGGTCGATCGAGATCGCCGGCGACAGCCCCTCGATCGAGTCGACGTCGGGCTTGTCCATCTGGCCGAGGAACTGGCGCGCGTAGGCGCTCAGCGACTCGACGTAGCGGCGCTGCCCCTCGGCGTAGATCGTGTCGAAGGCCAGCGACGACTTGCCCGACCCCGACAGCCCGGTGATGACGGTGAGCGCGTCGCGCGGCAGCGAGACGCTGATGTCCTTGAGGTTGTGCTCGCGGGCACCCGAGATGACGAGGTGATCGTGCTTGGCCACCGCTCCATTGTAGAAGACCGAACAGACGTTCGGTTACGCGCCGGGGTCGCACGTTGCGGGAAGATGCGCAGAACATGTCCGAACGCCGTCGTCTCATCGGACGCCGCGAGGCGCTGCTCACGCTGGGAGCCGGCGTCGGCGCGATCTACGGGCTGCGCGGGCTGCTGGCGGCCGGCCCCGCCGCCGGCGCGAGCTGCACCCTGCAGCGCGAGGTCACCGAGGGCCCCTTCTACCTCGACCTCGACCTCCTGCGGCGCAACATCCGCGGCGGGCGGCCGGGCACCCCGCTGACGCTGCGCTTCAAGGTCGTCGACGCGACGACGTGCAGGCCGATCCGCAACGCGACCGTCGACATCTGGCACTGCGACGCGGGCGGCACCTACTCCGGCGTGAGCGGCAACAGCGGCAGGTTCCTGCGCGGGATCCAGCGCTCGGACTCCGCCGGCAACGTCCGCTTCGAGACGATCGTCCCGGGCTGGTACGGCGGCCGCACGCCGCACATCCACGTCAAGGTCTTCGTCTCCGGCAGCGAGGTGCACACGGGCCAGCTGTTCTTCCGCCCGGCGGTGCTGAGGACGGTCTACGCCCAGGGCGCCTACGCCTCGCGCGGGCAGGCGGACACGTCGAACTCGGCCGACGGCATCTACCGCAGCGCGGGCGCGCGGTCGCTGCTGGCGATGAAGCGCAAGGGCGCGTCGGTGGGCGGCGGCTACACCGGCGCGGCCACGCTCGGCGTCCGCCGCTCCTGACGCGCCGCCCGCCGTGCGAGGATCCGGCGGCGATGTTCGAGCACTTCGACGAGGCGGCCCGCCAGTGCATCGTCCTGACGCAGGAGGAGGCGCGCAGGCTCGGCCATGCCGAGATCGGCGCCGACCACGTCCTGCTGGGGATCGCCCGGATCGACGAGGGCCTCGTCGGGACGGAGATCGAGACGCTGCGCGCCGCCGTCGTCGGCCAGCGCGGCGTCGGCGACCTTCCGGCCGGCGCGATGCTGCAGTTCACGCCGGAGGCCAAGACCGCGCTCGAGGGCGCCAACGAGCAGGCGCTCGCGCGCGGCCACACGACGATCGACCCCGCCCACCTGCTGCTGGCGGTGCTCGACGCCGACGGCGTCGCGCGGCGCGTGCTGCGCGAGGCCGACCTGATCGTCGCCGACGTCCGCGAGCGCGCCGACGCGGCGGCCGGCAGGCCGCGGCGCGACAGGCCGGCGCTCGCCGCGACCGGCCGCGCCGACCACGAGCAGGACATGCGCGACGGCCACGCGGTGACCGTCACCCTCGGACAGGACGCCTTCCCACTCGGCGACCTCGGCCATCCCCACGTCGACGCCCGCCTGCTCGGGCTGATGCTCGCGCGCGACACCGCCGGCGGGCGGCTCCTGCTGGCGCACGGGATCGACGCCGCCGCGATCGACGCGGCGCTGCGACCCGGCGAAGCCTCCTAGCCCTCGACGGTCGCGTAGACCTCGTCGAGCAGGCCCGAGCGGTCGCTGAGGTCGAAGTTCTCGGCGAGGTACTTGTCGGTCTCGGCGCGAGACTGGCCGTTGAGCGCCATATTGAGCGCGATCAGGCGCGCGCCCTCGACGTCGTCGTCGTCGTCGTCGGCCGCGACGGCGGGCTCCTCGTCGGCGAGCTCGGGCTCGTCGGCAGGCTCGGCGACGAGCACCTCCTCCACGACGACGATCTCCTCCACGATCGGCGGCGGCGGGGGCGGGGCCGCCGACATCGACGACGGCTGGCCCGCGGCCTCGTACAGCTCGCCCATGTTGCCCGACAGGAGCGAGAGGTCGGCGTTCAGCCGATTGGCGCCCGTGCGCAGCGACTCGACGAGGGCGCTGAGCTCGCTCTCCATCGCGTCGACGCGCTGGAGCATGAGGGCGGTCGCCTCGTGGACCTTCCCCACGTGGTCCTGCGAGCGCTCGATGGCCTCGTCGCGCGTGCGCTGGGCATCGCGGGCGGCGTCCTGCGCAGCCTGCTCGGCGTGCTCGCGGGCGTCGCGCTCGATCGCCGCCGCGCTGGACTCCGCCGCCTCGACGATCGCCTGCACCTGCGAGCTGGCGACGGCCGCCAGCGAGGTGCCGCCGGCAGGCTGGGCCGGGCCGGGGGCCGACGCCTGCGCGCGCTTGAGCGCCTCGACCTCGCGGGCGATCGCGGCCAGGTGGGCGTCGACCGCCGTCGGCTCGTAGCCGCGACGGCCGATGGGAAAGTCACGCTTCTCGATGGTCTGACGGTCGAGGGCCAACGGATGCCTCCGTGGATTCATCTGGGACGTGGGCGAACAGGACCCTACCGCGGCGAGCGGGGTAGGCCCACCCTCACCCCGTCGCGCTCGACGAGCCCGTCGCGCTGCAGCCCGGCGAGCGCGCGCTCGAGCCGTGCGGGCTCGATCGCGCCCGGCAGGGGCTCGCCCGCCGCCAGCGCCGCGACGATCCGCCCCCGCAGCCAGCGGTCGGTCGCCTCGAAGCGCTGCGCCCCGCCGCGCGCGGCACGCGGCGCGACGACGACGCGCCCGCGCGAGGCGCACCAGGGCGCCGCCGGGCAGCCGTCGCAGGACGGCGCCCGCGCCGTGCAGAACGTCGCGCCCAGCTCCATCGCGGCCTGGTTCCAGTCGGCGTGGCGCTCGCGCGCCAGCAGCGCCGCCGGGGTCGCGCCGATCCGCTGGGCGACGCGGCGCACGTTCGTGTCGACCGCCGCGACGCGCTCGCCGAACGCGAACGACGCGACCGCCGCCGCCGTGTAGGGCCCGACGCCGGGCAGCAGCCGCAGCCCGGCGGCGTCGCGCGGCCAGCCGTCGCGCGCGACGATCGCCGCCGCCGCGCGCAGGCGCAGCGCGCGGACGTTGTAGCCGAGCCCGACCCAGGCGCCCAGCACCTCGGCGGGCGTGGCCGCCGCCAGCGCGGCGGCCGTCGGCCAGCGGCGCAGCCAGCGCTCGTAGTGGGGCAGGACGCGCGCGACCTGCGTCTGCTGGGCCATGACCTCCGAGACGAGGATCGCGTAGGGGTCGCTCGTGCGCCGCCAGGGCAGGTCGCGCCCGGCGCGGTCATACCAGGCGAGGACGGCCTCGTTGAGCTCGGCATGCGGGGTCGCGGCGGCCACGGCCCGTCGGAGCCTAACCGTCCACGCTGTTGTAGTTCTTTGATTGCCTGTTGTATAACTACAACATGGGCCGCACGCCGAAGGACGCGCAGCCGCCGATCTACAACCGGCTGCCCGTGCTGCGGGCCGAGCGCGACCTCTCACGCCAGCAGCTCGCCGCGGCGATCGGCGTCAACTACCAGACGATCGGCTACCTCGAGCGCGGCGACTACAGCCCGAGCCTCGACCTCGCCCTGCGCCTGGCCGAGTACTTCGACCTTCCGATCGAGGCGATCTTCGCCCGCCGGCCGTTTCGCCCGACGTCGCGACAGACCCAGGAGGAGACCCAGTGAGCACGATGGCCGCCACGAACCCCGACGTGACCTGGCGCGATGCTCTCACGCCGCTCAGCCGCGCCAGCCGGCGGCGCTGGACCGCCTGCTACGCGCTGCTGCTGACGCTGCTGGCAGCGAGCGTCGTCAGCGACTCGCTCGCCGTCTGGCGCACCGAGGACGCACAGGTGCCGCTGATCCTGCTCGTCGCCGTGCCGGTCGTCTTCGGCATGCTGCGCCGCGGCACGCGCCGGATCGCCGCGCTCGACCATCCCGACCTCGACGAACGCGACATCGCCGCGCGCAACGGCGCCTACCGGATCGCGTTCCCGCTGTTCGCGCTGGTCGTGGTCGCGGCGCTCGCGATGCTCGCGATCGAGCTCCCCGACACGGTGCGCCGGATCGCGGTCGAACCGCAGGTCACCGAGGTCAAGGACGGCTGGTTCGTCGACAGCGAGGTCCTCACCGGCCTCGGGCTGTGGCTCGCACTGTGGGCGATCTACCTGCCGACGGGCGTGCTCGCGTGGCGCGAGCCCGACGCGCTCGAAGCGGAGGAGGCGGGCGGCCTGCCCGAGCCGCTGCGCGACGCGCTGCTGGGGCTCGCCCTCGCCGGCGGGCTCGCGATCAGCCTCGCGGGCGACTCCGACAGCGGGACGATCGTCTTCGTCGCCGCGATCGCGCTGATCGGCGCGATCGCGCGGCGGATGGGCGGTCAGCCGCTGATGTCGCGCGAGCGCCGCTGGCGCGTGGCGATCGGGATCGCGCTCGTGCTGATCGTCGTCGGGCTCGCGTTCGCGTTCGGCGCGAGCGGGGGCGGCGGCGGGGAGGTCAGCCCGTAGGCTTGGCCGCTGGCGCCTCGTTGGCCTGCGCCATGTTCAGCTCGCGGCGCACGTCGCGGATCTCGTCGCGGACGCGGGCGGCGTACTCGAAGCGCAGCTCCTCGGCGGCGGCGAGCATCTCCTCCTCGAGCTCGACGATCGTCTGCTCGAGCTCGGACAGCGACATCGCCTCGGTCTTCGCGGCCCGCCGCCGGCGCTTGCCCTTGCCGGGGACCTTGGACTCCGACTGCAGGAACTCGGCGATGTCCGAGATGCCCTTGACGATCGTCGCGGCCGTGATGCCGTGCTCCTCGTTGTAGGCGAGCTGGATCGCGCGGCGGCGGTCGGTCTCCCCCAGCGCGGCGCGCATCGCGTCGGTCTCCTTGTCGGCGTACATGAGGACCTTGCCCTCGATGTTGCGGGCCGCGCGGCCGATCGTCTGGATGAGCGAGGTCTCCCCGCGCAGGAAGCCCTCCTTGTCGGCGTCGAGGATCGCGACGAGCGACACCTCGGGGAGGTCGAGGCCCTCCCTGAGCAGGTTGACGCCGACGAGCACGTCGTACTCCCCCAGCCGCAGGTCGCGGATGATCTGGATGCGCTCGAGCGTGTCGATCTCCGAGTGCAGGTAGCGGACCTTGAAGCCCATCTCGAGCAGGTAGTCGGTGAGGTCCTCGCTCATCTTCTTCGTGAGCGTCGTGACCAGGGTGCGCTCGCCGCGGTCGACCACCTTGCGGATCTCGTTCATGAGGTCGTCGATCTGGTTGCGCGTCTCGCGCACCTCGACGGCCGGGTCGACGATCCCCGTCGGGCGCACGATCTGCTCGACGATGCGCCCCGAGTTGGCCTTCTCGTACTTGCCCGGCGTGGCGCTGACGAAGACGAGCGTCGGCGTGATCCCGAGGAACTCGTCGAACTTCTGCGGGCGGTTGTCGAGCGCGCTGGGCAGCCGGAAGCCGTAGTCGACCAGCGTCTGCTTGCGGCTGCGGTCGCCCTCGAACATGCCGCCGATCTGCGGGACGGTCTGGTGGGACTCGTCGAGGAAGCAGACGAAGTCCTCGGGGAAGTAGTCGATCAGGCAGTACGGCCGCGCGCCCGGCTGGCGGCCGTCGAGGATCCGCGAGTAGTTCTCGATGCCGTTGCAGAAGCCCATCTCGCGCAGCATCTCCATGTCGTACTGGGTGCGCTGGCGCAGCCGGTGGGACTCCAGGAGCTTGCCCTCGGCCTCGAGCTCGGCGCAGCGCTCGTTGAGCTCGCGCGCGATCTCGCTCACCGAGCGCTCGATCATGCCCTCCTTGACGTTGTAGTGCGTCGCCGGCCAGACCGCGACGTGCTCGAGGTCGTCGGCGATCAGCTCGCCCGTGAGCGGGTCGAAATGCTGCAGGCGCTCGACCTCGTCGCCGAAGAGGGTCGCGCGGAAGGCGGTCTCCTCGTAGGCCGGGAAGACCTCCAGCGTCTCGCCGCGCACGCGGAAGCTGCCGCGGCCGAGGGCGGTGTCGTTGCGCGTGTACTGGATGCTGACGAGCTTGCGCAGAAGGGCGTCGCGGTCGATCACGTCGCCCTTGCGCAGGACCTGCATGTTCATCTCGTAGGTCTCGGGCGAGCCGAGGCCGAAGATCGCGCTGACGCTGGCGACGATGATCACGTCGCGCCGGGCGAAGAGCGCCGCGGTCGCCGCGTGGCGCAGGCGGTCGACCTCCTCGTTGATCGCGGAGTCCTTCTCGATGTAGAGGTCCCTCGACGGGACGTAGGCCTCGGGCTGGTAGTAGTCGTAGTACGAGACGAAGTACTCGACCGCGTTGTCGGGGAAGAACGTGCGGAACTCGTTGCAGAGCTGCGCCGCGAGCGTCTTGTTGTGCGCGAGGACGAGCGTCGGGCGCTGCACCTCCTGGATGACGCCCGCCATCGTCATCGTCTTGCCGGTGCCGGTGGCGCCGAGCAGCGTCGTGTAGCGATCGCCGGCGCGGACCGCCTCGGAGATCTGCGCGATCGCCTTCGGCTGGTCGGCCGCCGGGGTGAAGATGTCGTCGAGCTTGAACTTCGGCACGACGGTGCACGATAGCGCCGGTCTAGGCCATCCCCTGACCGCAATCGGGGGGCGAATCGGGCGGTCGTGGCAGCTCTGCTGCGGTATGCGCAGCAAATTCGCCACAACGGCATCGATCGCCGGGCGGCAGCACGGGCGGGTGGCGTGGCGGCAGCTGGTCGAGGCGGGCGTCGACCGCAACACGACCCAGCGCTGGCTGCGAGACGGGCGCCTGCGGCCGGTCCATCACGGCGTCTACGCGCTCGGTCACGGCGCTCCATCGACCGACGGCGACTGGATGGCCGCGGTGCTCGCGTGCGGCACGGGCGCGGTGCTCAGCCACCGCGCTGCCGCCCACAGGATGCGGCTGCTCGGCGGTGCCCCACCACGGCCCCAGGTCACGGTGCCGACGACCGCGCACCGCCGGCGCCCGGGGATCGTCATCCACCGCGTCAGAGCGCTCCACCCGCTCGATGTCTCGGTCCTCGACGGCATCCCGATCACCACCGTCCCGCGCGTGCTGCTGGACCTCGCGCCGTCCACGACGACCGAGGAGCTCACGCGGATGTGCCACGAGGCCTGGGTCCGCCACCACACGACGCCGGCGCAGATCGAGGCCTGCATCGCCCGCAACCCCGGCAAGAAGGGCGCGCCCAAGCTCCGCCGCGCGCTGCACTGCGACGCGACGCTCAGCGCGCTGGAGACCGGTTTCCTGCGCCTGCTCGACGCGCACGGCCTGCCGCGTCCGCGCACGAACATCGACCACGGCGGCGACAAGGTCGACTGCCACTGGCCGGAGCTCGGCCTGACCGTCGAGCTGCTCTCCTACCGCTTCCACGCGACGCGCCACGCCTTCGAGCAGGACGTCGCCCGCCGCCGGCGCTCGAACCACGTCGCCTACAGCTGGGGCGACGTGTTCGAGCGCGGCGACGCGACGGTCGCTGATCTCCGCGAGCGCCAGGCTACGTGCGGTGGAACACCCGGCCCTTGCGCAGGACCTTGAGGGTCAGCTTCTGGCTGCTGGTGATCGGGCCCGGCCGCAGAGCGCGGTAGTCGAACTCGATCGTCCGGGTGTCGACGTTGATCGGCAGGATCAGCGTCAGCGCGCCCTTGGAACGGGACTTGAGGCCGGTCTTCAACAGCTTCCGCTTGCCGTTTCGGATGTGGTAGACGTCGATCCGCGCGCCCTGGATCCCGCGGCCGCTGCGCGTGCGCAGCACGCCGCGCGTCACGACGCGCGTGCCGTAGCGGCTCGTGTAGCGCCGGCCCCGGTTGCGGGCCTTGACGAACCACATCCGCAGGCGGCCGGTGAGGGCCTGCGCCTGCGTGACGGCGCCCGATCCGGTAGTGGCTCCCGGGCCGACGTTGAGCTTCGGGAACTCGACCGGGCCGAAGACCGTCTTCTGGTTGCCGGCGGCGTCCTCGACCGCGATCTCGATGCCGTGCGGGCCTGGAGGCAGGGCCTTGACGTCGACGGCCGCCACCGCGCCGGCCACCGCGGCCGGGCACGGGACCGGGACGTTGAACTGGTACGGGTCGGTGTCGCTCGGGAAGTCGTCGGCGCAGGGGGCCACGCCGAGCGGCGTGCTCGCCGCGATCTGCCCGTCGACCTTGGTGATCTGGCGGTACACGCCGCCACCGACGTCCGACGCGTCGTAGCTGACGCGCATGATGCCCGAGACGTCACCGTCGTCGAGCACCTTGACGTTGCCGACGTTCGGGAGCGTCGCGTCCTCCAGCGTGACCCACATGTGCGTCGCCGCAACCGCCAGCGCGCGACTGCAGGTACCACCGGCGTTCAGGCACAGCGTCCTGAACTCGACGAAGGTCCCGTTGAGGCCCTGCTTGTCGATCGGCGCGACGAGCTCGCCGACGCAGGGCGAGTCGGGCCCCGGCGTGCAGTCCTCGAGCACTTGGCCGCCGCTGGCGGCCATGAAGTACGAGATGTCCTTCGGGTTGATGATCGGCGGCCCCGCGAGGCCGGCCGTGGTGCGCCTGGCGCTGACGCGCACGATGCGCGTGCCGCCCGGCGCGTCGAAGCGCCAGTTGGCCGTCGCGTTGCCCGGCGGCGCGGCCTCCGGCAGCATCGCGTTGAGCGCGCCGTTGGCCCCGCAGGTGTTGGTCGCGAGCCCGCCGGTGGTGTTGAACGGGACCCAGCCCAGCGCCGCGTTCGGTTGACCGCCCGGGTCATGACACGACGTCACGAGATACGTATCCGCATTGGCCGCCGCCGGCGCGAGCACGAGCAGGCCGGCCCCGAGAGCGATTGTCATCCAGATTGAGCGCTGCATGCAGTCCCCTTGAACAAACTTGGCAGCCGTGCCGATGGGCCAGCGGTCCCCTAACCGTGGCGAACTGCAGGGATTATGCGGCTCTCCGCAGGCGCGCGCATAAAAAGCTCGCAAATGCAAGACGCCGCCCACGTGGCGTTCCACGTGGACGGCGTCGGATGCGGTGCTGCCGGTTTTCGGGGCGTCAGCGCTTGCTGGCGGACTTCGTCCCCGCGGTGATCCGCGGGCCGATCAGCTTGATGCCCGCGGAGAGCGTGCCTCCGAGGTGCTTCTTGTCACGCCCGACCCGTGCCCGCAGGACGTCGCTGCCCGCCAACAGCCTGGAGACGGCCTTGCGACCCGGCTTCCACTTCACGACCAGGCGCCCGCTCTTGGGAACCGTCTTGACCTTGAGCGAGCCCACGAGCACGGTCCTCACGCGGCCGTGGCTGCGGCGCGTGAGCCTGAGGTCGAGGACCTTGGTGTTGCTCGGGACGTCGACCGTGATCTTCATGCCCTGCAGGCCGAACACGCGCAGCTTCATGCGCTTGGCGATCACCAGGCGACGCGCCGAGGTCACCGACGAGCCGGAGGCCTTCGCCGACGAGCCCGCGCTGGACGCGCTCGCGCTCCCGCCACTCAGGCCGGGGGTCGGGTTGTCCGGGAAGCCACCGGCAGGCTCGCCTGGGCGCGGCGGATCGGCCGGCGGGTCGAAGATGATCGAGTCCTGGCCCTTGCACGTCAGGCCGTCGAGCGGCTTGATCGGGCAGGCCGGGTCCGACATCACGCGCATGAGGCCCCACATGCCGGCCTGCGTGAACGGCCGGCGCACGTCCCCGTAGAAGAAGTCTCCACGGGTGCGGGCGAGGCCGCCGGCGCCGCCGACGAGCTCTGCGTCGAACGTCTCGTACGGGCCGACGCCCTCGCTGGCGATCGACTGGGAGATCGGGATCTCCGGGTCGAAGGCCCAGTACTGGCCGCCGAGGCCGAGAACGTGCATCTGCTCGCTGCCGGGGGCGACGAGGAAGTGCACCTTCGTCGGGTCGCCGGCGTACGCCTTCAGCAGCGGCGTGGCCGGATCGCCGTGAGCCGCCGAGCTGAACGTGTTCGCGTCGTCCCCGCGACCGGAGGCGGCGCGGTAGTTCATGAGCGCCGGGTCCTTCACGGCGACGGGTAGGGCATGAAGCTGCCGCCGATGATCGGGTCGTCGTCGGCCATCGCGAGCGTGTAGTCGCGGTAGCCCTGCGAGCCGGGCACGTGAACGTCGACCTGGGTCCCGAAGCTGACCGCGGCCCCGCTCACCGGATCGGTGAACGTCGCACCGGCGGGTGCCACGTTGATCGAGCCGTAGAGGCCGTCCTTGCCGGTCTCCTGTCCGCCGTAGTCGTTGACCAGCGCGCTGCCGATCTTGCGGGAGTCCGCGTAGAAGCGGTACGTCCGCGTGCCGGCCGGGGCGACGGTCTGCTCGGTGTTGAAGCCGACGTTCACGCCGGCGGAATCGGGCGTGTGGTCGAGCTTGTCGACGTGGAACGAGGCGTTGGCGGCCAGGTGGTTGGTGAACTGGACCGTCAGGCAGTCGCCCGCGGCGACGTGCGCCACGAACGGGTCGGGGTTGGTGGCGCCGCTCTCGATCGCCGCCGCCTGCGCGGTGGGAACGAAGACCGAGCGCACGCCCTTGCCCTTCAGGCTGCCCTTGACCGGCGACGCGGTGACCGCGATCGACTTCTGGGGCGCGCTCGCCGGGCACGGGTTACCGGGTCCGGTGGACGCGGGCGGCGTGGTGCCGGCCGCGGGCACGGTCGCTGCGTTCGCCGGCGCCGGGTGACCCGGCAGCGGCTGCAGGTCGGGCACGTGGCCGTCGAGCACCCGCAGGAGGCTCCATGCGCCCTGCTGGAAGCGCCGCGCGATCCCGTTGAAGAACAGGTAGTCGCCCGGGCGCTGCTTCACGCCGCCGGCACCGCCGTCCAGGATCGCCGTGTACCGCTCGGAGATCCCGTAGTGGACTCGTGCTCACCGGCCGCTGGATGATCTTGCCGGCGCTGTCGATGAAGCGGTTCTCGGTGAAGAACCGGTGCCCGTCGAGGTGCAACGTGTCGACGCTCGGCCCGACGTTGATCGTCCTGATCACGAACGGGTCGCCGGCGTAGGCCTGCGGATGGATCGGGTAGGGGTCGCCGTGCGCGTACGAGCTGAACAGCTGCGACGGGTCCCCTGGCCGCGATGCGAACGGCTCGGCTCTCAGGTTGAGGGTCGAGTCGGTCACCGGACTCTCGTCGAGGGTCCACAGCGCGAGCTCGCGGAACGAGCCGTTGATGAGGCCCTGCGCCACCGACTGGTCGGTGTGGATGTCCACGTAGGTGCCCGAGCTGACCTCCGCGCCCGTCTTGGGGTCGTGGTAGGTCGCGCCCTTGGGCTCGATGATCAGCTGGCCGACGAGGCCGTGGCCCCAGCTGTGGATGCCGTCCACATGGTCGTGCCAGAAGATGTTGTCGAGCTGGACGTCCGGGTACCAGCGCGACTGCACGAACTCCGTGCCCGCCCACTGGCTGGCGGAATGCGCCTTGTCGAGCGGCTTGTTGAGGGTCACCGTCGCCCCGCTGACGGACTTCACCATGCGGATCTCGATGTCCTCCGTGCCCTGGCCGACCGCGATCGACACACCCGGCCGGATCTTGTCCATGCGGATGGGACGGGCGGGGTCGGGGTTGCTGAGCTCGATGGTCGTCGCGCCGGCGGCGGTGGCACCCGCGAGCTGCAGGTCCTCGGCCGCGAACGGCCGGACCGACTGCTCGTAGGACAGGCCGGTGATGACGCCGTCGGATGCCTGCGTGTCGAACTGGACGTGGTGGATGTGCAGGTTGACCTTCGAGAAGCCGCCGAACGTATGCGCGTCGGTCATCTCGCTCGTGAGCGTCACGGCGAGGCAGTCGCCGATGTTGCCGCGGATCGCCAGTGGCTGGATCTCCTTGGTCCCGTTGCGGATGGCGTCCACGTCCTGTGCGAGCACGTAGATCTTGCCGTCGGGATCGCTCTGGGTCTCGGTGACCGGGGAGTTGACGTCCATCGCCACGATGTTGAAGTGGCGCACCGGCGCACCCTCCGGGCAGATCGCGTCGTTGCGGTTGGCCCATGGGTCCACGTCGCTCGTCTTCGGCGCGTTGCCGGTCTCGCCGAGGTACGGCGCGCCGGTGTGGCCGTTGCCCGAGAACGGGGGCCGCTTGCCGAGCTGCGGACGCATCAGCGGGAACGCCGGCCGTCCGTTCTCGGGGTTGAACAGGATCTTCGGGCGATCCTGGGGTCCGACGGGGACGTCACCCGGCATGAGGCTCGGGTGCCCGACGACCCGCTCGCGGTCCTGGGCGTTGGTGTAGTCGACGTAGGCGGTCTTGTCCTCGGGCTCGCCGAGGTACGTGTCGCCGTCGCGCTGCCAGTCCCAGACGCTCGCGTCCTGGGCGTCCAGGCGCGTGCCCTGGGCGGGCAGCTGCGGATCGATCCACTGCGACAGGTTGGCAGCGGTGATCGTCGAGCCGTTGATCGTCTTGCCGATCAGGCCGGTTGAGTCGACGGGGGTCGGCGGAGCCGTGCGGTCGGGCAGCGGGACGAGGTCGGGCTGCTTGGTGTCGAACACGCGCCAGAAGCTCCACATGCCCGAGACGTAGTGCTCGGCGATGTGGCAGTGGAACAGGAACTCGCCTGCGCCCTGCTGCACGCCGCCGGCGCCGCCCTCGATCTCGAGGTCGTAGGACTCGCCCGGCCCGAAGGCCTGGGAGTCCAGGCGCGACGAGGACGAGTCCTGCGCCTTGGGATGCTTGTTCAGGCCGGTGTCGGCGTAGTCGTAGGTCTTGTCCGCGTGCGGGTTCAGCCGCCAGCGGATGCCGCCGCCGTGCATGTGGAAGACGTGGAACATCTCCGTGCCGGCGTGCAGGATCCGCATCTTCGTCGGATCGCCCTGGTAGCCGCGCGGCATCGGCGTCGCGGGATCGGCGAACGTGTACGAGGAGTAGCCGTGCGCCTCCTCCTCGGGTGCCTTGTTCAGGCGGTTCATGAACGGCTCGGAGCGGTAGTTGATCGCGCGGGCGCCGGGACGGTAGCTCTCGGTGTGCGGATCGACGCGCGGCAGCGCCGGCGTCTCGTCCGGGTTCGTGGTCGCGATGTCGTAGTCCTCGTTGCCGACCTCGTGGTAGAGCTGGACGTACTCGCGGAAGGACTTGCCCTTCGCGGGGACGATGTCCGCCTGCCAGCCGGAGTCGATCTGCTCGCCGGTGACCATGTCGCGGTACGTCGAGCCGGCGGGCTCGACCGACAGCGAGCCGAAGAGGCCGTGCGACACCTGGTCGCGGAAGCCGGGGCCGGGGCGCAGGTAGTGCGCGCCCTCGAGGTCCTCGTCGCGCGGGACCCAGAAGCGGTAGGTGCGCGTCGAGCCCTTTGCGACGGAGGAGTTGTCGTTCTGGCCGATGTTGTCGCCCGACGAGTCGGCGTTGAAGGCCAGGCCGTCGATGTGGGCGCCGTAGTCGCCGCCCGTGGCGTTGTTCGTGAACGTGACCTCGATGCAGTCGCCGAGGTTCGCCCGCATGACGAGCGGCTGGATCGGGTCGTTGTCCTTCAGCCCGACCGAGACGTGGCGCGTCTGCTCCTCGGCGCGCACGGCCGCGAGGTCCTTGCTGAGGACGTACATCTTGCCCTGCGGATCGTGGTCGCCGAAGCGGTTGAGCGGGATGTCGACGTCGATCGCCTGGACGTCGTACTTCTTCAGCGGCGCCTGCGACGGGCAGGGAAGCCCGTTGCCGGCGGCCGCGGCGACCTCGGCGCGGTTCTGGCCCATGATCGCCAGCGGGGCGATGAAGAGCAGCGCGAGCGTGCCGTGCAGCGCGAGGCGGTGCCCGCGGTTGCGCGGGACGAGCCAGCGCTCGACGTTCGGGACAGCCCAGGCGCGGGTGCGCAGCAGCGCCCCGCTGACGGCGACCGCGAGGATCGAGTTGGCGAAGAGGGCCAGCAGGCCGTCACGCATCATGTGGACGACGAGCGACGGCTCGTGGCCGCCGTGGTGCGCGCCGAAGAGGCTTGCGTGCGCGGGGTTCGTGAGCCCCTGGGCGACGCTGGCCGCGATCGCGACCGAGACCGCGAGCACGCCGGCCGCCAGGAGGGGCGAGTCCTCCGCGCCCCAGCGGCTGATCAGCCGGCGGCCGAGCAGGATGCCGGCCCAGACGGCGACGCAGATGAGCGGCAGCGCGATCGTGCCGTCACGGAGCGCGTGGACGAGCAGCGACGGCTCGTTGCGCTCATGACCGCCCTCGATGATGTGCAGTGCGATGAGCCACAGCCCGCCGAGGTAGGCGAACGGGAGCGCGAAGGCGAGGATCGCGGACGGCCGCGCCAGGCGCTGCAGCGGCAGGCGTGAGACAGTGCGAATCAGGAGCTCGGTCATGGTTATTTGTGTCCACGGTGGAAGCCATCGAACGCGCCGGCGGGCGTCTTGCCCGTGCGGCCCAGGTCGATGAGGATGGGCTTGGCGCGACCTGGGTCGCTGAACTCGATCCACAGCTTGGAGCCGTCGCGCGGGGCGACGAACTTCAGCTGCGAGTCGATGCTCGCGTCCGGCTGGAGGGTTCCGGGACGGAGGTTTGACTGCACCTCGTCGAGGGGCTTCTTGTTCTTGCCGACCACGAGCCGGAACTGGCGCGGGTCGTAGGAGATCGGGTGGTCGAGCAGGTTGGTGAGCGTCACCGAGGCCTGCACCTGGACCTTGTTGGGCGCGACGAAGCCGGAGATGCCGTGCGTGACGCCGGCGAGCGCCTTGGCGCCGAGGCCGTTGATCTTCTCGACGTGCTCGACGGCGACGACCCCGAAGCTCGCGGGGATGTCCTGGGCGGTCCCGAAGGGCCCCGGCGGCAGGGCGATGACCGGGTCGGCCGGCGCCCCGCGCGAGATGAGGCCGAACGTCAGGACGCCGCCCACGAGCACCAGCGTCGCGGCGGCGGCGATGTAGCTGACGAGCAGCGCGGTCCGTCGCGCGGCGGGATCAGTCGTCCGGCGTGTGCCGGCTGGGGGTGTTGCGATTCGTGCGTCCATGAGCTTCACCGACGACGGCCCCGGAGGGTCGCCATCCAAGGTGCTCCCCTGGTTGTGGTTTGCCGGCCGTGCGCCCGTGGCCGGAAGTCGGAGAAAAGCATCCGTCAGCGGGGGCTCCGGGGCATCGGGACTGCTGGCAGGTCGCGACGCGCGAGTCCGTGCAACCCGGTGCACTTTCACGCCCGCGGCGCTGACCGGACGGATGACAAGAATGCGCCAGGTGGCCACAGAAAAGCGCCGTCCGACCAGGCGCCTGCTGCGAAATCGGGTGTGGCCGGCTGCCTGAACTGCCTGAACGCGGCCCGGCTAGAGACCGAGCTCGGCTGCGTACTTGCTGCGGTAGCGCGTGCGTGCGTCGAGCACGCGCTGGACGTACTCGCGCGTCTCGGCGAAGGGGATCTGCGCCGTCGACAGCGAGCGCTCCGACGTCCGCGCGCGCGCCACCCAGCGGTCGACGTTGCCCTCGCCGCCGTTGTAGGCCGCGAGCGCGAGCACCTCGTTGCGGTCGTAGCGGTCCAGCAGGTAGCGCAGGTAGTACGTGCCGTAGCTGATGTTGATCTGCGGCGTGGCGAGATCGCCCTGCTCGAAGCGCGTGCCGCCCGACAGGTGAGCGATGTAGTCGGCTGTCGCGGGCGTGATCTGCATGAGCCCGCGCGCGCCCGCGTGCGAGGTCTGGTCGCGGAAGCGCGACTCGGTGTAGATGATTGCCGCGACGAGCGACGGATCGAGCTGCTTGGCCGACGACTGCTGGCGGATGATGTCCTCGTGGCGCAGCGGCAGCGTCAGCTCGCGCACCGCATCGGGCAGCCGCGGCAGCACGACGGTGGCCAGCAGCGCGGCGAGGACCCCGACGCCGAGGACCGTCGTGACGCGCCGGCGCCGGCGCCGGCGGCGCTGCGCGACGGCACGGCGGGTGTTCCGCGCGACCTGCGGCCGGGACGTCGCACGCGTGCTCACGATGACTGCAGTCTGCCGAGGATCTCAGACAGCTGTTGCGCCAATTCCCGCTCGCTGCCGTCGTTGTCGACGACGAACGTCGCCCGGCGCGCCTTCTCCGCCTGCGGCAGCTGGCGCGCGGCGCGCTCGTCGGCGGCGACGTGCCCGCGCGACACGGCGCGCGCGGCGCGCACCTCCTCGCCCGCGACGACCGCGATCGTGGCGTCGTAGGCGCCGTCCATCCCGGCCTCGAAGAGCAGCGGCGTCTCGACGACCGCGGCCGCGGGCGGCGGGTCGCGCTCGGCGGCCTCGAGCAGGAAGGCGGCGACGCGCTCGCCGACCAGCGGCCACAGCTCGCCCTCCAGCCAGGCCCGCTCCTCGGGCGCGGCGAAGGCGCGCGCGGCGACGGCCCTGCGGTCGACGACGCCGTCCGGCGCGACGGCGGCGCCCCAGCGCGCGACGACCGCGTCGCGCACCCGGGGCGTGCCGTAGAGCTCGTGCACCACGGCGTCGGTCGACAGCGTCGCGGCCCCGAGTTGCTCGAGCGCCGCGAGCGCGGTCGACTTGCCCGCGCCCATTCCTCCCGTCAGCCCGACGGTCGGGACGCGCGCCACCGACCGGGGCCCCCTGTCAGGAGGCCGCGGGCTCGTCCGGCTCGGCCTCGGCCTCGGCCTCGGGCTCGGGCTCGGCGGGCGCCTCGGCCTCGGCGGCGGCCTCGGGACCAGCGCCGCGGACGTCCTCGACGGGCTCGGGGGCGACGACCGTCTCGGGCTCGACCTCAGCCTCGGGCTCAACCGCGGGCGCAGCCTCGGCGTCGGCGACCGTGACCTTGGCGGCGTCGGGCTTGGCGGCGACCTCGGCCTCGGCGGCCGGCTCGGCCTCGACCTCGGCCTCCGCGACCGCTCGCCTCGACCTCAGCCTCGGCGGCCGGCTCGGCCTCGACCTCAGCCTCGGCGGCCGGCGCGGCGTCCGCGAAGACGTCCTCGCTCAGGCCGAGCTCGGGCAGGTCGTCGAGATCGCCGGCGCCGCCCTCGGTCTCGTCGCCGTCGGACACGGCCGCGAGCTCCTCGGGCGGCAGGACCTTCGGCTCGAGCACCTGGCCCTCGACGCGCTTGACGCTCAGCGACAGGCGGCGGCGCTCGGAGTCGATCTCGAGGATCTTCACCTTCACGTCGTCGCCGGGCGCGACGATCTCGCGCGGGTTCTCGACGTGGTGCGGCGCCAGCTCGGAGATGTGGACGAGGCCCTCGACGCCGTCGAGGATCTCGACGAAGGCGCCGAACGTGACGACCTTCGTGACCGTGCCCTCGAGCTCGTCGCCGACGTTGTAGGTGTCGACGACGCGCTGCCACGGGTCCTCCTGGGTCTGCTTGAGACCCAGCGAGATGCGCTGGCGCTCACGGTCTATGTCGAGCACCTTCACGGCGACGGTGTCGCCGATGGCGAGGATCTCGCTCGGGTGGTTGACGTGCGACCACGACAGCTCGGAGATGTGGATCAGGCCGTCGATGCCGTTGAGGTCCACGAACGCGCCGAAGTCGACGATGTTCGAGATCTGACCCTCGACGATGAGGCCGGGCTGCAGGCGGTCCAGGATCTCCTGGCGCTGCTCCTTGCGCTCCTCCTCGAGCACCGCGCGGCGCGACAGGACGACGTTGTTGCGCGACCGGTTGAGCTCTATGACCTTGCACTCGATCTTCGTGTGCAGGTACTCGTCGAGGTTCGGCACGCGGCGGATGTCGACGAGCGAGGCGGGCAGGAAGCCGCGCACCCCGAGGTCGATGATGAGGCCGCCCTTGACGACCTCGATGACCGTGCCCTCGACGGGCTCGCCGGACTCGGCCGCCGCCTCGATGCGCCGCCACGCCTTCTCGAAGCGGGCGCGCTTCTTGGACATGATCAGGCGGCCGTCCTGATCCTCCTTGGTGAGGACGAGGGCGTCGACCTCCTCGCCCATCTCGACCTCGTCGTGCGGGTCGACGGCCTTGCGGATCGAAAGCTCGTTGGAGGGGATGACCCCCTCGCTCTTGTAGCCGATGTCGACGAGGACTTCGTCGTTGTCGATGCGGACGACGATGCCGGTGACGACCTCGCCCTCCTCGAAGAGGGTGAATGTGGCGTCGTAGTTCGGAACGATCTGCCCGTTGATCTCGAGCAGCAGGCCGTCTGAACCCTCGACGACCTTCGCTTCTGGTGCGGCGTCGGTGATGGTTGTCATGTGGAGGGGAGGTTAGCGCCCTTACAATCCCGCCGCACATGCCGGTTCGAGCAACGAAGCGGGGCGACGCACGCACGCCTCTGCACGGGGAATGGGACGTGCTGGTCTGCGGAGCGAGCTTCGCGGGCCTCACCGTTGCGCGCGAGCTCGCGCGCACGTCCGCGCGCGTGCTGATCGTCGACCGCTACGACATCGGCGAGCGCCAGACGAGCGCCTGCGCCGCGCCGACCGAGTGGCTCGCGCGCCTGGGCCTCATGGGCGCCGTCCAGCAGACCTTCTCCGACCTCGTCATCCACGTCCCCGGGCGGACCATGCGCTGGACGCTGCCGTGGACCTTCTCGACCTTCGACTACCGCCGCATCTGCGCGCTGCTGCGCGAGCAGTCCGAGGGCTCGGCGCAGTTCGAGACCGCGAAGGTCGAAGGCCGCACCGGCTTCACCGTCCACACCGACCGCGGCGACCTCAGCGCGCCGCTGATCGTCGACGGCCTCGGCTGGCGGCGGATCCTCGGCACGGGCGCCAACGTGCAGCCGCCCGACGCGCGCCTGTCGCGTGGCCTGGAGGTCCACCCGCACGCCGGCGGCCCCGACCTCGAGCTGTGGATCGACCCGAAGTACGTCAAGCGCGGCTACTCCTGGGCCTTCCCGGCCGACGGCGAGCTGCGCGTCGGCGTCGGCTCGTTCGATCCGCGCGACCATGTCAAGGAGCCGACGCTGCAGCTCGCCGCCGACGTCGGCGTGCCGGCCGAGCGCTGGCAGGGCAACTGGATCCCGCACCAGCTGCGGCCGGGCGTCGAGGACGGCATCTTCTTCGTCGGCGACAGCGCCGGGCACTGCCTGCCGACGACCGCCGAGGGGATCCGGCCCGCCTTCTACTTCGGTCTCGCCCTGGGCCGCGAGCTCGCCGATGTCATCGCCGGCCGCCAGACGCGCGAGCAGGCACTGGCCCGCTACGGCTCGTTCACCGACGAGCACGAGTGGCAGTACCGCTGGCTCCTACGCGTGCAGCACCTCGTCGGGCGCGTCACGCCGACGCGGCTGCTGACTCCGGGCCTCAGGCTCCTGGACTCCCAGCGCTTCGTCGACTGGTCCTTCCGCAGCTACCTGGACATCTGCCCGCCAGAGTTCGCCGCCGACGGCGACGACGGCCACCGCCTCTGGCGTGCGCCCCGCGCGGCCGTTGCCGCCTGAGCCCGAGCGCGGCGCGGGCCAGTCGAGGATCACGATCGTTCCGACGCCGACCTTGGACTGCACGGTCAGCTGACCGCCGGCCTGGTCGACGAGCCCCTCGAGCAGCGTGAGCCCGACGTGGCCGTCGTCGCCGGCGCGCAGGCGGTCGGCGGGCGCGAAGCCCTTGCCGTTGTCGCTGACGACGAGGCGGATCGCGCCGGCCTCCGGGCGGCTGACCGCGACGTGGATCCAGGCGGCCTCGGCGTGCGCCTGCACGTTGCGGATCGCCTCGCGCGCGGCGCGATAGACGAGCGCGTCGATCGCCTCGCCGTCTGAGCGGCCGACGTCGATGCGCAGCTTGGTCGCGATGCCCCGGGCCTCGAGCGGGCTGAGCAGGTCGTGCAGCGCGGCCTCCAGGCCGACGGACTCGAGGTTCGGCGGATGGATCTCGACGAGCAGCGTGCGCATGTCGCGCACGCCCTGGCGCAGCTGCGAGATCGACCGGCGCAGCTCCTCGGCCTCCTCGTCGTCGCCGCGGCGCTCGGCCTTCTGGGCCAGCGGCGCGAGGCCGAAGGCGACGCCCGCGACGTTCTGGACGACGCCGTCGTGGAGATCGGACGCGATCCGCCGGCGCTCGTGCGCCGACGCGTCGACGGCGTTGGCCAGCAGCTTGGCGCGGTCGCGGTGGCCGCGCTGCAGGCGGCGCCCGAACGACCAGGCGAGCGGGACCTGGAAGAGCATCAGCACGAGCAGGCCGCCGATGATCGGGGGCGCCTGAGCCTTCAGCAGCCGCTGCCCGTCGGCTGTGACCGAGCTGAAGCGCCGGTAGATCTCGAAGAGGAGCGGCGTGCCGTTCGGCGCGTGGACGATGTCGTAGGCCTCCAGGAGCTTGCCCTGGCCGCGCTCGAAGCTGTTCTCGGGCGCGGAGACGTCGCTGAGCTCGGCCTCGGCGTGGCCGCTCTCGAAGAGCGCGGCGTCGTCCTCGGCGAGCTTGTAGCGGCGGCCGATCAGCTCCGGCTGGTCGGAGTAGAGAACCGTGCCGTCGCGCGACCAGAGCTTCACGCGCACGATCGAGCCGGTCAGGACCTGGTCGCGCACGACCTTGTCGAGCTCTGCGATCGCCTTCGGGTCGCCCTTGAGCAGGCCGTTGGTGATGCCGGCCGCGGCCACGAGCCGCCCCTCGGCCTGGACGCGGTCGCGGGTGTCGCGCACCGCCTCCTTGATCGTCACCGAGCGCAGCGCCAGGAAGCCGCCGATGACGACGACGGCGATCGCCAGGACGCTGCCGAGCATGAAGCGCCCGACCGCGCTGCTGATGCGCGGCGGCGGGCCTGCATCGCGCGCGGCATCGCGGCGATCGGCGTTGCGGCCACTGCCTGGCATCAACATCGTCCTACGGTCTCAGCCGGAGGTCCCACGCGGCAGGTCGCTTCGAGCAGGGCTGGGTGCGGGTTCCTGCACATGCCGCCACGCGACCCGAAATCGACGTGTCGTCCGCACGGGCGACAACCGCCGCGACGCAGGTCCGAAAGGGGCCCCGGACGTGCGTCGGAAAAGGTGTGCAACGACTCACCGCAATCCGTACCGCTTCCCTTCTGTTGCGCCCGCGGGCGGCCTGGGACCGTGACAGGCAGCCGGGAAATGCCCGGCGGACCCCGAGGAGGAATCACCTGATGTTCGGTCACCTGCACGCCCGCAAGCTGCTCGACAGGCGCGTCGCGATCCTGGCGCTGCTCGCCCTCGCCGCGGTGGCGTTCAGCGTCTCCCGCGCCGACGCCACCCTGTCGGCGGTCGGCCCGACGTCGCAGCCGACGGGTGGTTTTCCTCGCTACTTCACCGACAGCACCGGCCAGCGCCTCGAGCTGTGCCTCGACCAGAGCGGCAACTGCCTCGCGACGTTCCCCGACCCGGCGTCGCCGCCCTCGCTGCCCGACAACTTCCCCGACGAGAGCTTCTGGTTCGACGGCACGGCCGACGTCCCGATCCCCGGGCCCAACGGCACGACCGGCAAGGCGCTGCTCGTCATGGCCACCGAGGCCGCCTTCGGCACCGACGTCGCCGACGGCGACCAGATCGCCTTCAGCCGCATCCGCCTGCGGATCGTCGGCGGCTTCCCCAACCAGGACTACACGTTCACCTATCCCTACGGCACGCTGAAGCTGCGCACGGCCGCCAACGGCGGCGTCAGCTCGACGTCGGACGTCGGCTGCTTCGCCTTCCCGTGCGACTGGAGCCAGGTGCTGCGCGGCGCGGTCGGGCCGTGGCTGAAGTGGAACCCGGCCGTGGCGCCCGCGGCGCCCGCCGGCTACATCGGCGACCCCAACGTGCTGCACCAGGTCGTCGGCAGCCCGACGGGCAACAACATCCTGCGCGTCAACGGCGGCGGCAACACCGGCCTGCCGCAGCCATCGGGCGCGTCGCCCGGCGGCGTCCAGACGAACCTCTTCGCGATCCAGGGCAAGATCGACACCGGGCCCGACCCGGCGCCGCCGCCGAACCCCGCGCCCGCCGCGAGCTTCGTCCCCACCAGCCTGAACTACGCCCCGCGTGATGTCGGCACGACGAGCGCCGCGCAGACGACGACGCTCTCGAACACCGGCAGCGCGACGATGAGTATCGCGTCGGTCACGCTCACCGGCGCCAACGTCGGCGACTTCGCGATCACGTCGAACACCTGTGGCGCCACGCTCGCCGCGAGCGCGAGCTGCGCCGTCGCCGTGACGTTCAGCCCGACGGTCTCCGGCACCCGCGTCGCGAACGTGACGTTCGCCGACAACGCCGCCGGCAACCCGCACAGCGTGACGCTGACCGGCAGCGGCAACGGCGCCCTGGCGCCGATCGCCACCCTCCAGCCCGCGAGCATGACGTTCGCCTCCCAGAACACGGGGACGACGAGCACCGCCCAGACCGCGACGATGACGAACACCGGCAGCGCGCCGATGACCGTCAGCGCCGTCGCCCTCGCCGGCGTCGACGCCGCCGACTACGTCATCACGGCCAACGGCTGCACCGCGGCGCTGGCGATCAACGCCAGCTGCAACGTCGCCGTGGCGTTCAAGCCGACCGCGACGGGCACCCGCACCGCCGCGCTGCAGTTCACCGACACCGCCGCCGGCAGCCCGCACAGCGTGGCGCTCAGCGGCACCGGAGCGACGCCGCCGACGGCCCCCGCCGTCAGCCTGTCGCCGGCGAGCGTCGCCTTCGGGTCCCAGAACACCGGGACCTCGAGCGCGGCCCAGGACGTCACGCTGACCAACAGCGGCACCGCGCCGCTGAACATCACGAGCGTCGCGGTGACCGGCGTCGACGCGACGGACTACGCGCAGACCAACACCTGCCCCGCCGCGCTCGTCTCAGGCGGGACGTGCGCGATCAGCGTCACGTTCTCGCCGACGGCGACGGGGACGCGCAGCGCCGCGGTGACGATCGTCGACGACGCGGCCGGCAGCCCGCACAGCGTGTCGCTGACCGGCACGGGAACGACCGCTCCGGTGCTCACCCCCGCCGCGACGATCACGCCGACGACGGTCGCGTTCGGCGATCAGACGACGGGGACCGTGAGCGCTGCGAGGTCCGTCGGCATCCAGAACACGGGCACCGCCAACCTCGTCATCGGTACGACGCCGATCACGGGCGCGGACTTCGTCAAGGGCGCGGCCGACACGTGCAGCGGCCAGGTGCTGATCCCGGGCGCGACCTGCGCCCTCGACGTGCGCTTCTCCCCCGCGACGAACGGCCTGAAGTCGGGCTCTGTGACGATCAACGACAACACCGCGACGAGCCCGCACACGGTCGCGCTGAGCGGCAACGGCATCCCGCCGGCAGCGCCCGTGGCGAGCGTGACGCCCGCCTCGCGGACGTACGCCGCCCAGCTCGTGGGGACCACGAGCGCGGCGCAGACGGCGACGATCACGAACACCGGCAACGCGGTGATGACGCTCAGCGTCACCCTCGCGGGCACGAGCCCCGGTGACTACGCGATGGCCTCCAGCACCTGCGCCACGACGCTCGCGATCGCCGCGAGCTGCACCGTCGGCGTGACGTTCCGGCCGACCGCCACGGGCACGCGCCTCGCCGCCCTGCGCTTCACCGACAACTCCAACAACGTCGTCGGCAGCACGCAGGACGTCACGCTCACCGGCACCGGCACGGCGCCGGCGATCAGCGCGACGCCCAACCCGGTCGCGTTCGGCAACAGCACCGTCCCGGCCCTGCTGCGCGCAGGCACGACGGTGACGAAGACCGTCTCGGTGACGAACTCCGGCAGCGCGCCGCTGTCGATCACGACGTCGACGCTCGGCGCGGCGGCGACGAGCTCGTTCCCGGGCGACTACACGATCACCGCCAACACGTGCACGAACACGACCCGCGCCGTCGGCTCGGCCGCGTGCACGATCACGATCCGGTTCGGGGCCAAGGCCAGGGGCACGCGCAACGCGGTCCTGACGATCAACAGCAATGCGCCGGCCGGCCCGCTGAAGGTCAACCTGGGCGGCACCGGCGTCTGACGCCCCGCCGCCCGCAAGTCCCTCTCGCGCCCCAGAGGGCGCGCGGCCCGCGCCGGAGCACTCCGGCGCGGGCCGCCGTGCGTTCAGTCGCGCACGACGAGGTAGGTGCCCAGGCCCAGGAGCACGACGCCGGCGACGCGGCCGGCCGTGATCGGCTGCTTCGTCACGCCGAGCAGCCCGAACTGGTCGACCACGACGGAGACCGCGAGCTGTGCCGCGATCGTGGCGGCGGTGACGCCGCCGAGCCCCAGCGAGCGGACCGTCACGAGGACCGACGTGATGTAGGCCGCACCGAGCAGGCCGCCCGTGAGGTACAGCAGCGAGACGTGGCGCACCTCGGCGACCTGGCCCAGGCCGCCGGTCGCCATCGACGCGATCAGCGCGAGCGCGACGGTCCCGATCGCGAACGACAGGAAGGCCGCCTGCCAGGTCCCGATCGAGCGCCCGAGGTGGGAGTTGATCGGCGCCTGCAGCGCGACGAGCCCGCCGGTGAACGCCGTCAGCAGGACCGCGGCCCCGCGATCCATCGCCTACTTCGCCTCCATCCAGGTCGGGCCGACGCCGACGTCGACCGCGAGCGGCGGGTCGTGCTCCCAGACCGCGCACATCTCGCGCCGCACGAGCTCGCGGATCGCCTCGACCTCGGCGGCCGGGCCCTCGAAGAGCAGCTCGTCGTGGACGGTGAGGATCGGGCGCACCGGCGAGTCGCGCAGCGCGGCGTCGACGCGCACGAGCGCGAGCTTCATGACGTCCGCCGCCGTGCCCTGGATGACGGTGTTGACCGCCAGGCGCTCGCCGAGCGTGCGCACCTGCCAGTTGCGCGCCTTCAGCTCGGGGATCTGGCGCCGCCGGCCCCAGAGCGTCGTGACGTGGCCCTGCTCGGTTGCCTGGGCGATCGTCGCCTCGATGAACGCCCGCACGGCGGGAAAGCGGTCGAGGTAGGTGTCGATGATCTCCTTGGCCTCCTCGCGCGGGATGCCGAGCCGGTCGGCGAGCCCGTAGTCGCTGAGACCGTAGACGATCCCGTAGTTGACCATCTTGGCCTTCGAGCGCTGGCCGAGGTCGAGGTCCGCGGGCGCGGTCTGGAAGATCTTCGACGCCGTCGCCGTGTGCACGTCCTCGCCGCGGACGAAGATCTCCTTGAGCACCGGCTCGTCGGCGATGTGGGCGAGCACGCGCAGCTCGATCTGCGAGTAGTCGGCGCTCAGCAGGAGGTTGCCGGGGTCGGCGTCGAAGCAGCCGCGGATCTCGCGCCCGAGCGCCGTGCGGATCGGGACGTTCTGCATGTTCGGGTTGTTGGAGGCCAGGCGGCCGGTCGTCGCGGCGGCCTGCAGGAAGGTCGTGTGGATCCGCGAGCGCGGGTCGGCCTGGGCGAGCTGCGGCAGCACGGAGAGGTAGGTCTTGTCGAGCTGGTTGAGCTCGCGCCAGCGCTCGATCAGCGGGATGATCTCGTGCTCGTCGCGGATCGCCTGCAGGACGCGGGCGTCGGTGGAGAAGCCGGTCTTGCCGCGGCGCTTCTTCGACAGGCCGAGCGTCTCGAAGAGGATCTCCCCCAGCTGCTGCGGCGAGCCGATGACGAACTCGGTCCCGGCCAGCTCCCAGATCGCGAGCTCGAGCGTGCGGATCTCCTCGCGCACGCGCAGCGTGATCTCGGTCAGGCGGTCGGTGTTCAGGCGCACGCCCTCGAGCTCCATCCGCCGCAGCACGGGGACGAGCGGCAGCTCGATCTCCTGCATGACGCCGGTCAGGCCGCGGGCGACGATCTGCTCGCGCTGCCAGGCCGACAGCTCGCCGACGAGGACGGCCTCGGCGGCGACCGGGTCCTCGATGCCGGCGGCGGCAAGCCCGCGCTCCTCGAGCAGTTCGCGCAGCGGGTAGCCGCGGCGCGCGGGCTCGAGCAGGTAGGCGCCCAGCAGCGCGTCGTGGACGAGGTTCGGCGGGACGCGGTCCAGCGCCTTGGCGTCGTAGGCGACGACGGGGCGGTCGCCGGCCGCCTCGACGAGCTGGGCGGGGCCCTCCATCGCGCCGGTCAGCACCTCGTCGGCGCCGCCGGCGGCGAAGCGCCAGGCGCTGTCGGCGCCGAACAGCTCGCCCTCGGGGATCTCCGGCGGCTGGGCGGCGAGCACGAGCTCCTCGCCCGCGAGCGTCGCGACGCCGGCGAGCGAGCCGGCGCGGACCTTCGCCCGCACGGTCGTGGAGGCCTCGGGCGCGGGCGCGGCCTCCTCGGCGCCGAGGAACTCCTCCAGGCGGCGCAGCGGGTCGCGCAGCTCGAATTCGCGGAAGACCTCGCGCAGCTTGGAGCGGTCGGGCATGCGGCCGGCGGCCGCGACGACGTCGAGGTCGACGGGCAGGTCGCGCTGCATCGTCGCCAGCACCTTCGAGACGCGCGCGTCGTCGGCGTGGTTGGTGAGGTTCTCCTTGCGCTTGGCGCCCGAGATCTCGTCGATCGAGGCGAGCACCGTCTCGAGGTCGCCGTAGGTCTGCAGCAGCTGCGACGCCGTCTTGTCGCCGATCCCGGGGACGCCGGGGATGTTGTCGCTCGTGTCGCCCTTGAGGCCGTAGAAGTCGGGGATCAGCTCGGGTGCGATGCCGTAGCGGTCGATCACCGCCTGGTGGTCGTAGAGCTTGGTGTCGGTGATCCCGCGCGAGGTCGCCATGACCTTGACGACGCCCTCGGGGTCGATGAGCTGGAAGGCGTCGCGGTCGCCGGTGACGATGACCACCGGGATCTCCTGCTCGCGGGCGCGCTCGGCGAGCGTCGCGATGACGTCGTCGGCCTCGTAGCCGTCGAGGCGCACGTTCGTGTAGCCGAAGGCCTCCACGAGCGGCTCGAAGTGCGGCCACTGCTCCCCCAGGAGGTCGGGGCGCGAGCTGCGCGTGCCCTTGTACTCGGGGTAGACGTCCTTGCGCCCGCTGGAGCCCGCGTCCCAGACGACGACCGTCGGCTTGGTCCCGTGCTCGGTCAGCAGCTTCACGAGCATCGACGCGAACCCGAAGATCGCGTTCGTCGGGAAGCCGGTCGAGGTCGCGATCGACTCCGGGAGCGCGAAGAACGCGCGATAGACGATCGAGTTGCCGTCGATCAGGTAGAGCTCTTCGGGGCGGTCCGCCATCGGCGCGCACTCTAATCGGATGGCTGGTGCGGTCCGGCGTCTCGCGTAGCATTCTGTAGGTACGAGTGGTGCACGGTGCCAGGCGCCACGCAGGCCCCGAAGCAAGGAAGCCATGAGCATCATCTACACGTGCAACTTCTGCGGCGAGACGATCGACCGCAGCGCGCCGTTCGTGACCCTCAACGGCAACGGCGACCGCGCCGAGAACCACTGGAAGTCCGGCTACGTCGGTCACTACCACGCCGATCCGGCGACCGGCTGCTGGACGCGGATCCTCGAGGTGATCCGGGCCGCCGACGAGTGGGGCCCGCGCCTGGACGGCATCCCGACGGCCAGCCCGCAGCTGATCGCGGCGCGCAAGCGCCGTCATCGCCGCGCCGACGAGCCGGCTTCCTGACGGCGCGGGCGGTCGCGCGGGCGCGGCCCGTATGCTCGTAGCAATGGTTTCGACGTCCAGCGGCGGGATGGCGGCCCTGTCGGCATGAAGGTCACGGTCACGGGCGCCACGGGGCGCATCGGCTCACATCTCGTGGCGGCGCTGAAGGCCCGTGGCGACGATGTCATCGCGCTGTCGCGCAGCCCCGAGCGCGCGAGCGAGCAGCTCGGCGTCGAGGCGCTGGCCTGGGACCCCGAGAACGAGGCCGCGCCGATGGCGGCGCTCGTCGGCCGCGACTCGGTCGTGCACCTCGCCGGCGAGGACGTCGGCCAGCGCTGGAGCAAGGAGACCAAGAAGAAGATCCTCGACAGCCGCGAGGGCGGGACGCGCAGCCTCGTGCACGCGCTGTTCGACGCCAAGCCGCGCCCGACGTCGCTGATCTGCGCGTCGGCCGCGGGCTACTACGGCGCCCGCGGCGACGAGCCGGTCGACGAGGCGAGCGCACCCGGCAGCGACTGGCTGGCCGAGGTCACCATGCGCTGGGAGGCGCAGGCCGACACCGCCAAGCTCGGCACGCGGGTCGTGAAGGTCCGCACCGGGATCGTGCTCGACGCCGGCGGCGGCGCGCTGGCGAAGATGCTGCCCGTGTTCAAGGCCGGCATCGGCGGCCCGGTCGGCGGCGGCAAGCAGTACATGCCCTGGATCCACCTCGACGACCTGATCGGGATCTACCTCGCGGCGATCGACTCGCCGACCTTCGCCGGGCCGGTCAACGCCTCCGCGCCCGAGCCGGTCACCAACAAGGAGTTCTCACACGCACTCGGCCGCGCCCTGCACCGGCCCGCCGTCGCGCCCGTGCCCGGCTTCACGATCAAGGCGATGTACGGCGAGATGGCGCAGATCGTGCTCAAGGGCGCGCGCATGGTGCCCGGCCGTGTTCCCGAGCTCGGCTACGAGTTCGTGCACACGGACCTGGACGAGGCGCTGCGCGCCGCGCTCAAGTAACGTCGTCCGAAGGTCGGAGCTTGCGACGACCGGAGGCCGAAACGTCAAATCTCTTCGCGCTTCCAGGGCAGCGGGCCGACGACCCGCCACATCGACTCGGCCTTCGCCGGGACCACGAGCCAGACGACCACGCCGACGACGCTGAGCAGCAGGCCCGACGCGAGGCCGACCTGCTCGCCGTAGCCCTTGCGCGAGGACAGGTAGGCGCAGATGATCGCCGACCCGAGCCACAGGAACAGCAGGTAGAGCGCCAGCACGCCGACGTTCGCGATGATCGTCATGCGCCGAGATACGCCTTCTGGACTTCGGGGTTGGTACGCAGCGAGTCGGACACGTCGGTCAGCGCGACCTTGCCGGTCTCCAGCACGTAGGCGCGCTGGGAGACGCCGAGGGCGTAGTTGGCGTTCTGCTCGACCAGCAGGATCGTCGTCCCCTGCTTGTTGATCTCGACGATCGTCTCGTAGATGCGGTCGACGAGGATCGGCGCGATGCCCATCGAGGGCTCGTCGAGCAGCAGGAGCTTGGGCCGCGCCATCAGCGCACGGCCGATCGCCAGCATCTGCTGCTCGCCGCCGGACATCGTGCCGGCCTTCTGGCGCTCGCGCTCCTTCAGGCGCGGGAACAGGTCGAAGACGCGGTCGAGGTCGGACACGATCTCGTTGTCGCGGCGCAGGTAGGCGCCCATGTCGAGGTTCTCGGCGACGGTCATGCGCGAGAAGCAGCGCCGCCCCTCGGGCGACTGCGAGATGCCGAGGCGGACGATGTCCTGCGGTGCCATGCGCGAGATCTCGCGGCCGTCGAAGCGCACAGAGCCCGAGCGCGGCGGGCTCAGGCCCGAGATCGAGCGCAGCGTCGTCGACTTGCCGGCGCCGTTGGAGCCGATCAGGGTCACGATCTCGCCCGCCTCGACCGCGAGCGACACGCCCTTGAGCGCCTCGATGTTGCCGTAGAAGGTGTGGAGGTCCTCGACCTCGAGCAGTGCCATGGCGATCTACCCCTGCTTTCCGAGGTAGGCCTCGACGACGACCGGGTTGGCGCGCACCTCGGCGGGATCGCCCTCTGCGATCTTCTCGCCGTGGTCGAGGACGGTGATGCGCTCGGAGACCCCCATGACGACCTTCATGTCGTGCTCGATCAGGAGGATCGTGAGGTTGCGCTCGTGCTGGATCTGGCGCATGAACTCCGTCAGGCGGTCGGACTCCTGCGGGTTCATCCCGGCGGTCGGCTCGTCGAGCAGCAGCAGCCGCGGCTCGGAGGCGAGCGCGCGGGCGATCTCGACGCGCCGCTGGTCGCCGTAGGACAGGTTGACCGCGAGCTCGTCGTGCACGTTCTCCTTGAGGCCGACGTAGGTCAGCGTCTCGCGCGCCTTGTCGCGGACGTCGCGCTCCTCGCGGCGCACGCGCGGCAGGCGCAGGATCGAACCGATCAGCCCGGCGCCCATGCGCGCGTGCTGGCCGACCATGACGTTCTCGACGGCGCTCATCGTCGCGAACAGGCGGATGTTCTGGAACGTCCGCGCGATGCCCAGCGAGGTGATCCGGTCCGGCCGCGTGCGCGAGATGTCGCCCCCGTCGAACAGGATCCGGCCGACGGACGGCTTGTAGAGGCCCGTCAGCATGTTGAAGAACGTCGTCTTGCCGGCGCCGTTGGGGCCGATGATCGAGACGATCGAGTGCTCGGGGATCGCGAACGTGACGTCGTTGACCGCCACCAGGCCACCGAACGTCTTGGAGATCTGCTCGGTCGACAGCAGCGACTTGCGCTCGCCGTCGCCCGTGGCAGCAGGTGGTGCCTCGACCGGCGTCGTCATGGCTGGTTGACCTCGAACGTGCTGTCGGCGACGCCGACGCCCTCGGTCAGCTCGAGCGCCCGCCTTCGCTCCGGGAACAGGCCCTGCGGCCGCAGGACCATGACGATCAGGATGAGGAAGCCGAAGATGCCGAAGTTCAGGACCGTGAGGTCGAAGTCCAGCCCGAGCTTGCGCGGCACGGCGTTGAACACCTCGGGGATGAAGTACGAGTTGATGAACGACAGCAGGATCGCGCCGAACGCGACGCCCCAGATCGAGCCCAGGCCGCCGAGGATGATCATCGCGAGGATGAAGATCGAGAAGCCGAACTGGAAGTTGTTGGCGTTGACGGAGGTGAGGTAGGAGCCCAAAAAGGCGCCCGAGATCCCGCCGAACGCGGCCCCCGTCGCGTAGGCCATGAGCTTCGTCTTGACGAGCGGGACGCCCATCGAGGCTGCGGCGACCTCGTCCTCGCGGATCGCGATCCAGGCGCGGCCCAGGCGCGAGTCGCGCAGGCGGAAGTTCACGAGCAGGACGATCGCGACGAGCACGAGCACGAACCAGAAGAACGGTCTCAGGCTGATCGCCGAGTCGAAGCCCGCGATCCCCGGCAGGTCGATCGAGTCGATCGGGGAGATCGCCTGGCGCCCGTTGGTGAGCTTGTAGCCCTCGGCGATGTTGATCTGGTCGCCGTTGACCGCGAAGCGGTAGACGATCTCGCCGAAGGCGAGCGTGACGATCGCGATGTAGTCGCCGCGCAGGCGCAGCGTCGGAAGGCCGATGAGCATCCCCGCGAGCCCGGTGATGGCGATCGCGATGACGACGACGAACAGGAAGTTCAGGTGGATCCCCGGCAGCGACGAGGCGAAGTCGCCCGCCAGCACGTGGATGCCCTTCTCGCCGTTGATCGCCGAGAAGTGGTCGGACGCGAACCACCCGATGGTGTAGGAGCCGAAGGCGTAGAACGCGACGTAGCCGAGGTCCAGCAGGCCGGCGAACCCGACCACGATGTTCAGCCCGAGCGCCATGACGACGTAGGCCCCGGCGAGGATGAAGTTGTGGGTGACCGTCGAGAGCGGATCGAAGAACATCGGCAGGATCGCGGCGATGCCCAGCGCGACGATCGCCCCGACGAGGTTGCCGCGGCCCTTGACGAGCTGCGCCAGTGGCGCGGGCGCGGTCATCCGGCCTCCCTCGTGACCTCGCCGATGAGGCCCTGCGGGCGGAAGACCATGATCAGCACGAGGTAGGCGAAGACGACGGCGGTCGTCCACTGGGCGCCGATCCGGTTGTCGGCGAGCTGCTGGATGCAGCCGATGATCAGGCCGCCGAGGACCGCGCCCTTGAGGTTGCCGATGCCGCCCATGACGGCCGCGGTGAAGGCGATCAGCCCGGCGGTGAAGCCCTGGAAGTACCAGATGCTCGTCTGGTAGAGGAGGTTCACGAGGCCGGCGGCGCCGGCCAGCATGCCGCCGAGCAGGAAGGTCATCGAGATCGTCGTGTTGACGTTGATGCCCATGAGCCGCGCGGCGTCGGGATCCTGCGCGGTGGCGCGCATGGCCTTGCCCAGGCGGCTGCGGTTGATGAAGGAGGTGAGCAGGAAGACGAGCGGGATCGTGACCGCGATCGCGAGCACGTCGCCGCGATGGATCGCGACGCCGCCGATGTCGAAGAGGACCTTCTGGGAGTCGATCAGGTCGGGGACCGACGAGGGCGAGGAGCCGAGCCAGAGGACGCCGACGTTCTGCAGGATGAAGGAGAAGCCGATCGCCGTGATCAGGGGCGCGAGCTTGGGCGCGTTGCGCAGCGGTTTGTAGGCGACGCGCTCGATCATGACGTTGAGCACCCCGCAGACGCCCATCGCCAGCAGCATCGAGACGAACAGGCCGAGCGCGATGCCGAGCGGGCCGGTCGTGAGGCTCAGGCCGATCGTGCCCCACAGCCCGAAGGCGACGAACGAGCCGATCATGAAGACCTCGCCGTGAGCGAAGTTGATCAGCTCGATGATCCCGTAGACGAGCGTGTAGCCGAGCGCGATCAGCGCGTAGATCGCCCCGTTGGACAGGCCCAGGACGAGGTTGTTGCCCAGCTGCGTGAGGCTGCCGTCCTTCGCGAGGTCGCTGACGCCGAGATACAGCGGCAGCGCGAGCAGGACCATGATCAGCCCGTACTTGCTGAATGCCTCGCGAAGCTGGTCGGACCCTCGCGGTCCGACCGGCTTGGCGGTTGCGGTCTCGACGCTCATCCCTGAAGTCTCATCGCAGTCGAGGCGGCGGGACGGGCGGCGCTGGCGCCCGTCCCGCGTGCCTCATGACGCGTCGGCTAGCTGCCGGCCGCGACGATCTTCTTGGAGTACGTCGGCAGGCCGTCCTTGATGACGTACAGACCGTAGTCCGACAGCGACGTGTCGCCGTTGGCGTCGATCGTGTACGAACCGAGAACGCTCTGCTTGTCCTTCGTCTCGAACAGGGCCTTGATGACCGCGTCGCGATCGTTGGCCTGTGCGCCGGCGCGCTTGAGCGCGTCGAGGGCGAGGGACATCGTCTCGTAGCCGTAGATCCCGTACGGGTCGACGGTCTGCGTCTTGTACTTGGTCTTGTACTTCTCGAGGATCGGCGCCGCTGCGGGCAGATCCTTGACGCCCAGCGTGGCGACGGTCAGCTTCGTCCGCGCGCCGACGGAGGCGGGGACGCCGCCCTTCTTCGGGTTCGTGAAGGCTTCCTCGGTCACGCCGTCGGGGCCGTAGAGCTTGGCGTTGGGCGCCGCCGCGGCGACGTCCTTGAAGACCTGCACGCCGTTCTCACCGGTGACGCCTGCGAACAGGAAGCAGTCGGACTTGATCTTCGAGGCGATCGAGCGGTAGTTGGGCGCGTTCTTGTCCGTGCCCTGCTCGTTCTCGATCGTGACGCCCGCGGCCTGCGCGGACAGCTTGACGTTGCGGGCCAGACCGGCGCCGTAGGTGGACTTGTCGTTCCACAGCGTGGCCGTCTTGCAGCCGTCTTCCTTCATCGTCGCGACGAGCGCCTCACCCTGGACCTTGTCGCGCGGCACGACGCGGGCGTACGTGCGCTTGCCGGTCGGGTAGTACTTCTGCGGCTCGCCCGGCTCGGAGCCCGGCTCGTTGGTCGTCAGCCCGATGTAGGTGTTCGACGGGCTGATCTGCGGGATGTTGGCCTTGTTCAGGATCGGCAGCGAGACCTTCGTGCCACCGGAGTTGAACTCGCCAAGGTAGAAGATCGTGGACTTGTCGCGCACCGCCTGGCGGGCGTTCTGCGCGGTCTTGCCCTCATCTGCGGTGCCGGGGTTCTGGGCGGTCGAGTCGTCGAGCGAGACGTACTTGATCGTGAAGTCGCCGACCTTGTTGCTGACCTCGTCGAGGGCGAGCTTCTCGCCGTTGATGACGGCCTCGGACTGGCCCCGCGATGTTCCCTGGAGCGGGAGCGAGGAGTAGATCGTGAGCGTCGTGCCCGACGCCTTGCTGCCGCTGTCGGACGACGACTTGTTGTCATCTCCACAGGCAGCAACACCGAACGCCAGCACAGGCAGCAGAGCGCCGGCCAGCGTTACTCGATTCAAGCGCAAAATGGATCCCTCCTATTGGACTGACACTGAGAGCCGGCCGATCGTACACCTGTACACGCCAACTTCGCACAGGTTGGTCGGGCGCCTGCAGCAGCCTTCAGCGGCGAACCTTCAACACCTTGTCAAGCACGAGGCCCCCGCGCGTCAGCCGGTTGCCCGCGAACGTGCTCAGCGACGTGTCTCCGTTACGGTCGATCGAGTAGGTCCCGAGGACCGAGCGGCGGTCGCGGGTGGCGAAGAACTCGTCGGTCACGGTCTGGCGGTTGTTGCCCTTCAGGCCGGCCGCGCGGATCGCGTCCAGGACGGCGCGCGTGGCCTCGTAGGCCTGCAGCGCGTCGGGCGCCGGGTGGCGGCCGAAGGTCGCGCGGAAGCGGGTGTCGAACTGGCGCGCGGCTGCCGGCAGCAGGCGCAGCGGCAGCAGCGACGAGGTGATCCGCAGGCGCCGCAGGACGGACGCCGGCAGCTGCTGGACGGCGAGGTCGTCGGCGACCTCGTCGGGGCCGAAGAGCTGCAGCGACGGCGCGGCCGCCGCGACGGCCCGGTAGATGCGAGCCGCGCCGGCGTCGTCGCCGCCCGCGAAGACGAACCCGTCGGCGTTCAGCGACGCGACGTCGGCGGCGGGGTCCTTGAGGTCGCGCTTGCGGGCGTCGATGCGCCCGCGGTCGAGGACCTCGATGCCCTGGCGCTCGCCCGCCTTCTCGATCTGGTCGGCGAGGCCGCCCCCGAGCAGGTCGCGGTCGGCGAGCAGCGCCAGCCGGCGCACGCCCTCGGTCTTCATGTAGCCGACGAGCGCCGAGGCCTGGACGTGGTCGGCGGGGATCATGCGGCCGAAGTTGCGCAGCCCGGACGGGTAGAAGCGCTCGGGCTCGGCGGGCCGGCGGCCGCCCTGGCGCGTGAGCCCGTCGTAGGAGCTGGAGGGGCTGACCTGCAGGAGGTGTCCCTCGTTGGTCAGCGGCAGCGACAGCGCGGTGGCCGCGGAGTCCAGGTCGCCGATGTAGGCGATGCCGTTGAGGTCGCGGACGGCGGTGCGGGCGTTGTCGACGACGCGGTCGCTCGTCCAGCCGTCCTTCTCGGCGGTCGAGGAGTCCAGCGAGACGTAGGTGACGCTCAGCGCGCCGATCTTGCCGCCGGACTGCTGCAGCGCGAGCTTGATCGCGTTGACCATGTCGCGCGAGCGCTCGCGGTCGGGGCCGTGCAGCGGGAGGCTCGAGTAGACCGTCAGCGTCCGCGGCCCGTCCTTGGGGGCGCTGTCGTCGCCGGAGTTGCCGCCGCAGCCCGCTGCGGCGAGTGCGAGACCGGCAAGGACGCAGGCGCCGGCCGCCCGGAGCCCGCCGTGCACGGGGGTTACTCCCGGCCGGGCAGGTACGGGGTGAGGATCCTGGCGGTCGCGCCGACCGTGATGATGACCGTGGCGACCAGGAACCCGTCAAGCGCCTTCTGGCCGGTCGCCCAGAGGACGATCCAGATGACGAGACCGAAGGTGGTGGCGAGGACGAGGCCCATGAGCAGGCGCCAGACTAACGGATGAGCCCGGCGGCAAGTGCCGCAACGAGCTCGCCCGTCGCGGCCGCGGGGTCGTCGGCCTCGGCGGCGGCGCGGACGAGCCGCGTGCCGACGATCACGCCGTCGGCGCCGGCGCGCGCGGCGGCCGCAGCCTGGTCGGGCGTCGCGATCCCGAAGCCGAGCGCGACCGGCACCGACGTGTGCGCGTGGACGCGATCGAGGATCGGCCGGTAGGCGTCCTCGCCGCTGGCGCGCTCGCCGGTCGTGCCGGTGACCGAGACGGTGTAGACGAAGCCGCGGGCGCGGCGGCCGATCATCTCCATGCGCTCGTCGGTCGTCGTGGGCGCGACGAGCGGCACGAGCGCGATGTCGTGCTCGAGGCAGGCGGCCTCGATCTCGGGCGCCTCCTCGAAGGGCAGGTCGGGCACGATCAGGCCGCTGACGCCGGCCTCGCGGGCCCTCGCCAGGAACGCCTCGGGGCCGCGCGCGAGGACGAGGTTGACGTAGCACATGAGCATCACCGGAACGCGCCGCGACAGCGCCTCGGAGAGCTCCAGCACGCCGCCGATCGTGGCCCCCGCCTGCAGCGCGGCGGTGCCCGCGGCATGGATGACGGGCCCGTCGGCGAGCGGGTCGGAGTACGGGACGCCGAGCTCGATCAGGTCGGCGCCGTTGGCGGCGTAGGCCTCGCCGATCGCGCGCGAGGTCGGCATGTCCGGGAAGCCGCCCATGAGGTAGGGCATCAGCGCGGCGCGCCCGCGGCGCAGCGCGAAGGCGGCGGCGATCCGGTCCTCGCCGGTCTGCGGGACCGCGGGCACGCGATCGCGGGCGGGCTTAGACGGCATCCTGCGCGATGACCTCGGCGAGGTCCTTGTCGCCGCGGCCGGAGAGGCAGACGAGGTCCAGCGTCGAGTCCTCGCCGTCCTCGTGGATCGCGTAGTGCAGCGCGTGCGCGGTCTCCAGCGCCGGGATGATGCCCTCCAGGCGCGTGACCTCGCGGAAGGCGCGCAGCGCGTCCTCGTCGCTGACGGCGACGTAGCGGGCGCGGCCGCTGTCGCGCAGGTAGGCGTGCTCGGGGCCCGAGCCCGGGTAGTCGAGGCCGGCGGAGATCGAGTGCGCCTCGGTGACCTGGCCGTCCTCGTCCTGCATGATCGCCGACAGCGAGCCGTGCAGGACGCCCGCGCGGCCGCCGGCGGTCAGCGGCGCGCCGTGGCGCCCGCTCTCCAGCCCCTCGCCCGCCGCCTCGACGCCGATCAGCGCGACGTCGGGGTCGGCGACGAACGGCGTGAAGATGCCGATCGAGTTCGAGCCGCCGCCGACGCAGGCGATGACGCGGTCGGGCAGGCGCCCCGTGCGCTCGAGCAGGCCGGCGCGGGCCTCGTCGCCGATGACGCGCTGCAGGTCGCGCACGAGCGCCGGGTAGGGCGCCGGGCCGACCGCCGAGCCGATGATGTAGTGCGTCGTCGCGACCGACGCGACCCAGTCGCGGATCGCCGCGCTGACGGCCTCCTTCAGCGTGCGGGCGCCCTGCTGCACGCTGGCGACCTCGGCGCCGAGCAGCTTCATGCGCTGGACGTTGGGCGCCTGGCGGCGGATGTCCTCGGCGCCCATGTAGACGACGCACTCCAGGCCCAGCAGCGCGCAGGCGGTGGCGCTGGCGACGCCGTGCTGGCCGGCGCCGGTCTCGGCGATGATCCGGTGCTTGCCCATGCGCCTGGCCAGCAGCGCCTGGCCGAGCGCGTTGTTGAGCTTGTGCGAGCCGGTGTGCATGAGGTCCTCGCGCTTGAGCCAGATCTCGCGCCCGGCGACCTCGGACAGGCGCTCGGCGAGGTACAGCGGCGTCGGGCGCCCGGCGAAGTCGCGCAGCAGGCCGCCGAGCTCGGCGGCGTAGCCGGGGTCGGCGCGGACGGCGACCCAGGCCGCCTCGAGCTCGGCGAGCGCGGGCATCAGCGTCTCCGGGACGTACTGGCCCCCGTAGGGGCCGAAGCGATGCTCGACGCCGGCCTCGACCTTCATGCCGCCGCCGCCTCGTCGACGCCGCGGACCGCCTCGGCGAAGGCCGCGAGCTTGGCGGGGTCCTTGACGCCGGGGCTGGACTCGGTGCCGCTGGCGACGTCGACGGCGAACGGCGCGGTGACGGCGATCGCGGCCGCGACGTTGTCGGGGCCCAGGCCGCCGCTGAGGATCAGCGGCGCGGTGAAGGCGTTGTTGCGGCGCACGAGCTCCCAGTCGATCGTCGCGCCGGTGCCGCCGGGGACGCCCTCGACGTGGGCGTCGAGGAGGTGGAAGTCGGTGTGGAACGCCGTCGCCGCCTGCAGGTCGGCGCGCGAGCGCACGCGGGTCGCCTTGATGACCTTCGCCCCGGTCCGGCGCGCGACCTCGGTGCAGAACGACGGGCCCTCGTCGCCGTGCAGCTGGACGTGCGTGAGCCCCGCCGCCTGCGTGATCGCGTCGATCTCCTCGAGCGTCGCGTTGACGAACACGCCGACGATGTTCAGCGTGCGCCGCAGGGCCTGGCCGATGACCTGCGCCTCGGCCGGGTCGCAGCGCCGCGGCGAGCCCGGCCAGAAGATCATCCCGAGCGCCCAGGCGCCCGACTCGGCCGCCAGGTGGGCGTCCTCGAGCGTCGTGATGCCGCAGTGCTTGATGCGCGTCGCCACCGGGTCATCGTATCCCGGTGCGGCTCCGGCGCCCGCTCGCGAGCTCCCGCCGCCGGCTTGCGTCAGGTCGCCGCGACGGACGTCACAGCGCCGGCATCTCGCTCGTGTCGTCGGGGTGGCCGTGCCCCAGCGCGCGCAGCGCGGCCTCGGGATCGGGCGCGCGCATGAGCGTCTCGCCGATCAGCACGCCGTCGACGCCGACGCGCTCGAGCTCGTCGAGCTGCTCGCGCGAGTGAAAGCCCGACTCCGACACGACGGTCTTGCCCGCCGGGACGTCGGCGAGCAGCGCGAAGGTGCGCTCGAGGTCGACGCTGAAGTCCGACAGGTTGCGGTTGTTGATCCCGATGACGTCGGCGTCGACGACCTCCAGGGCGCACTGCAGCTCGGGCTCGTCGTGGACCTCGACGAGCACGTCGAGGTCCAGCGCGCGCGCCTCCTCGTGCAGCTGCGCGAGGACGTCGGGGTCCAGCGCGGCGACGATCAGCAGGATCGCGTCGGCGCCCGCGGCCGCGGACTCGTACACCTGGTAGACGTCGACGATGAAGTCCTTGCGCAGGATCGGCAGGCCGGAGGCGGCGCGCGCCTCGCGCAGGTCGTCGAGCGAGCCGCCGAAGTTCTTGGCCTCGGTGAGGATCGACAGCGCGGCGGCGCCGCCGCGCTCGTAGGCGCGCACGACGTCGGCCACGGTCGCGCCCTCGCGGATCGTGCCCGCCGACGGCGAGCGGCGCTTGTGCTCGGCGATCACCGAGACGCCGGGGCGCGTCAGCGCCTCCGAGAACGGCCGGTCCTCGCGCGGGGCGGCGAGCGCGGACTCCAGCTCCGACAGCGGGACCGCCTTGCGGCGGCGGCGGACGTCCTCCCGCGTGGAGGCGACGATCCGCTCGAGGACGTTCACGCGGGCGCCACCGCCAGCTCCTGCGTGCGCGCGACGAGCGCGTCGAGCGTGCGCAGCGCGGCGCCGTCGTCGATCGCGGCCTGCGCTGCGGCGACCCCGGCCGCGAGGTCGTCGACGCGGCCGGCGACGTAGATCGCGGCGGCGGCGTTGAGCACGGCGAGGTCGCGCCGCGGGCCCTCCTCGCCGCCGAGGATCGCGCGCGTCGTCGCGGCGTTGTCCGCGGGCGAGCCGCCCGCCGTGGCGTCCGGATCGAGGGTCGCCGGCAGGCCGAAGTCCTCCGGGGAGACGGTGTAGGTCTTGAGGTCGGGTCCGTCGACTTCGACGACCGTGGTGGGGGCCGAGATGCTCATCTCGTCGAGCGCGTCCTCCGAGGATACGACGAGGGCGCGCTCGACACCGAGCAGTGCGAGTGCGCCCGCGATCGTCTCGAGGTACCCGGGATCGGACACGCCAACCACCTGCCTGCGCGCGCCCGCCGGGTTCGTGAGCGGGCCGAGGAAGTTGAAGATCGTCCGCACGGCGAGCTCCTTGCGCACCGGGATGACGAAGCGCGTCGCCTGGTGGTGGCGCGGCGCGAACATGAAGCCGAAGCCGATCTCGTCGATGCAGTGCCCGACGGCCTCGGCGTCGAGGTCGATCCGCACGCCGAGCGCCTCGAGCAGGTCGGCCGACCCCGAGCGGCCGGTCGCCGAGCGGTTGCCGTGCTTGGCGACCGCGCAGCCGGCGCCCGCGGCGATCAGCGCCGCCGTCGTCGAGACGTTGAAGGTCGGTCGCCCGCCGCCGGTGCCGGCGGTGTCGACGAGCTCGATGCGGCTCGTCGTGACGGGCGCGGCCAGCTCGCGCATCGTGCGCGCCAGGCCGGCGATCTCCTCGACGGTCTCGCCCTTCGCGCGCAGGCCGATCAGGAGTCCGGCGATCTCCGGCTCGGACGCGTCGCCGGCCATGATGACCGCGAGCACCTCGGCGGCCTGGTCGGCGCTGAGGTCGCGTCCTGAGGCGACCGCATCGATCGCGCGTGTGAGGACGGGGACGGGCACGGCGGCGCCAGACTAGCCGGTGTCGTCGCGATCCGCGGCGGCTTTCGGCTTGCGTCCGGCCGCGGTGATCGGCGCGATCTCGCGGATGGCGCTGGTGACGCGCACCGCGAAATCGCCGGGGGACTCGCCGGGGCGCATCGCCATCGGCGCCAGGAACTCGACGTGCAGGCGCGGGCGCTTGGGGAAGCGCGGGATGTCGGTCGTGCCGGTGACGGCGACCGGGACGGTGACCGCCTCGGGGACCGCGGCGGCCAGCCGGCCGAGGCCGCTGCGCGGGCGCAGCGCGCGCCCGAGGCTGCGCGTGCCCTCCGGGAAGATGCCGATGCAGGAGCCGCCGCGCAGCTCGGCGATCGCGCGGTCCAGCGCGTCGGCGTCGCCGGTCCCGCGCACGATCGGGATCTGGCCCATGCCGTCGAGGACCTTGTTCATGCCCTTGACCTTCCACAGCGAGGACTTCGACAGCGCGCGGATCTGGCGGCGCTTGATCGCGGCGATCCCGATGACGACCGGGTCCCAGTAGCTGTCGTGGTTGCCCGCGATCATCATCGGGCCCTCGGCCGGGACGTGCTCCAGGCCCTCGACGTCCAGGCGCCCCCACCAGCGCACGATCGGCCGGCAGATGCCCAGCGCGACGCGGTAGGTGCGGGTCATCGGCTCGCGGTCGCTCATCGCGGCGGATTGTGCCCCAGGAAGTTCTTCAGCAGCAGCCTGCCCTCGTCGGTGAGCACCGACTCGGGGTGAAACTGGACGCCCTCGGCCGGCAGCTCGCGGTGGCGGATGCCCATGATCACGCCGTCGCCGCGGGCGGAGACCTCGAAGACGGCGGGCAGGCTGCCGGGGTCGACGACGAGCGAGTGGTAGCGCCCGACGGTCAGCTTCGGCGCCAGGCCGGCGAAGATCGTGCGGCCGTCGTGGGTGATCTCGGTCGTCTTGCCGTGGATCGGCTCGTGGCGGATCACGACGCCGCCGAAGGCCTGCGCGAGCGACTGGTGGCCGAGGCAGACGCCGAGCGCGGGGATCCCGGCCTCGGGGAAGCGGCGCATCGCCTCCAGGCTGATGCCGGCCTCGTCGGGCGTGCAGGGGCCGGGCGAGACGACGACGCGGTCGGGCGCTGCGCTCCAGCAGCTCGTCGACGGAGGCGCGGTCGTTGCGCACGACCTCCATGTCGGCCCCCAGCTCGCCGAGGAACTGGACGAGGTTGTAGGTGAACGAGTCGTAGTTGTCGACGACGAGGACGGTGGTCATCTAGGGCCAGTCCGGCTGCTGGGAGGCGAGCTCGATGGCGCGCAGGACGGCGCGCGCCTTGGCCTCGGACTCGGCGAACTCGTAGGCGGGCTTGGCGTCGGCGACTGTGCCGCCGCCGGCCTGCACGTGGGCGCGGCCGTCCTTGAGCACGACGGTGCGGATGTGGATGCAGGTGTCGAGGTCGCCGGTGTAGGCGAGGTAGCCGATCGCGCCGCCGTAGCCGCCGCGCTTGATCGGCTCGAGCTCGTCGATGATCTGCATCGCCCGGACCTTCGGGGCGCCCGACAGCGTGCCCGCCGGCAGCACGGAGCGCAGCGCGTCCATCGCCGTGACGTCGGCGCGCAGCTCGCCGGAGACGTTGGAGACGATGTGCATGACGTGCGAGTAGGTCTCGACGGCCATGAAGCGGTCGACGCTGACGCTGCCGTACTCGCAGACGCGGCCGAGGTCGTTGCGGCCGAGGTCGACGAGCATGACGTGCTCGGCGCGCTCCTTCTCGTCGGCGAGCAGCTCCGCGGCGATCCGCTCGTCGTCCTGCAGCGTGGCGCCGCGCGGGCGCGTGCCGGCGATCGGCCGCGTCGCGACGTGGCGGCCGGTGACCGTGAGCACCGGCTCCGGCGAGGCGCCCGCGACCTGGAAGTCGAGGAAGTCCAGGAAGTACATGTAGGGGCTCGGGTTGACGACCCGCAGCCCGCGGTAGATCGAGAACGGGTCGATGTCGACGTCCGCCGACCAGCGCTGGGAGGGCACGACCTGGAAGGCGTCGCCGGCGTAGATGTACTCCACGATCCGCGCGACGTTGGCCTCGAACTGCTCGCGCGTCATGTTCGAGGTGAACTGCGGCCGCGGGCCCGCGGGCGTCGGCGCCGGGCGCGGGACCGGGCCGGCGAGCAGCTCGCGGGCGCGGCGGATCGTGGCGACGGCGTCGGCGTAGGCGTTCTCGAGGTCGCTGCCGTCGTCGTCGTCGGCGTAGACGTTGACGAGCACGCTGATCGTGTGCTTGAGGTGGTCGAAGACGACCAGGACGTCGGAGAGCATGAGCGCCATGTCCGGCAGCCCGACGGGATCGGGGTTGGGCTCGCCGAGCGGCTCGACGGTGCGCACGAGGTCATAGCCGAAGTAGCCGACCGCGCCGCCCGCGAAGGGCGGCATGTCCGGCCACGGCGCCTGGCGCAGGCTGGCGACCTCGTCGGCCGCGAAGGCGTAGGGGTCGGCGGGCTCGTCGCCCAGCGACCAGCGCACGACCTTGCGCGGGCGCATCCCGATGAAGCTGTAGCGCCCGAACTGCTGGCCGCGCTCGGCGGACTCCAGCAGGAACGCCGGCGTCTGCGGGTCCCTGCCGCGGAGCTTCAGGAAGGCGGAGACGGGCGTCTCGGTGTCGTCGATGAAGCTGTGGCGCAGCGCGATGAGGTTGTACTCGCGGGCGAGCTCGCGGACCTCGTCGAGGCTCGGCTGGACCGGCAGCGTCGTATCAGCGACGGCGGGCATTGAGCACGTTGGAGGCGTCCGTCAGCGAGCGGCCACGGCCGCACAGCAGCACGGCGAGGTGGTACAGGACGTCGGCGGCCTCGTTGTCGACGCGGTCGTCGGTCTCCTCGCGGACGGCGCGCGTGACCTCCTCGGCCTCCTCGCGCACCTTCTCCCCCGCGAGGACGGGATCCTCGAGCAGCTGGACGGTGTAGGAGCCCTCGGGGCGCGCGGCCGCGCGCTCGGCGAGCGTGCGCTCGAGGATCGCCAGCGCCTCGTGCGGCGCCGGCGGCTCGAGGTCGCCGTTGTGGAAGCAGGTCCGCGCGCCGGTGTGGCAGGCCGGGCCCGCGGGCTCGACGAGCGCCAGCAGCGCATCGCCGTCGCAGTCCAGCCGCAGCGCCCTGACGGCCTGCGTGTTGCCGCTCGTCGCGCCCTTGTGCCACTGCTCCTGGCGCGAGCGGCTGTAGAGGTGCAGCTCGCCGCTCTCGCGCGTGCGGCGCACGGCCTCGGCGTTGGCGTAGGCGAGCGTCAGCACCTCGCCGCTGCGCCAGTCCTGCACGATGACGGGGACCAGTCCGCGGTCGTCGTAGGCGATCTCCATGGGCCGGGGAGTCTAGGCCGGACGCGCCCGGGGTACCGTGCGTGGCGTGAAGACCGCCGGACGGATGCTGCTGCTCGCCGGTGCCGCGGGGCTCGCGCTGTCCGTGCTGCTGCCGTGGGTCACCGTCAAGGGCCCGGGGTTGAACCTGGACCTCGGCATCGTCGGCGCGAAGGTCACCAGCGGCTCGCGGACGGTCGCGGGCGTCGAGACGTCGATCTGGCCCGTCGCCGTCGGCATCGCGGTGCTGGTGCTCGTGCTGACGCTGCTCGGGGTCGCGTCACGGCTGCTGGCGCTCGTCGGGCTCGTCGTCACCGCGGCCGGCGCAGCGCTCCTCTACTACTGCTCCAACGTCCTGGACATCGAGACGAGCGGCAGCGCGCTGAAGCGCGCGATCTCCGACGCCGTACTCACGAGCTCGGTCGGGCCCGGCCCGCCGCTGATCATCTTCAGCGGGCTGGCGATCCTGATCGGCGGGCTGCTGAGCTCCTAGAGCTTCAGGAGCGCGTCGCGGACCTCGCCGGCGGGGCGGCCCAGCAGCTCGCGGGCGACGTCGAGGTCGCCGGAGCGGCCGACGGCCAGCGCGCCGCCGAGCCGGCCCTCGCTGAGGTACCAGACGCTGAACGCGCCCGCGGCCGGATCGCCGTGGACGAACTCCGCGTCCCAGCCGGGCGCCGGGCCGACGTACTCCAGCGTCGCCCAGTCGGCGAGGTCCGACCAGAAGTAGGGGATCTCCGTGTACGGCTCGTCGGAGCCGAGCAGCACGCGCGCGGCGTGGCGGCCCTGTGCCGCGGCGACCTCCTCGTGCTCGACGCGCAGCCGCCGGCCGTGCACGACGCTGTCGTACTCGCACATGTCGCCGGCCGCGACGATCCCCGGCGCGGACGTGCGCAGGGCGCTGTCGCAGAGCACGCCGCCGGTCTCGCCGAGCTCCAGGCCCGCCTTGCGGGCGAGCAGGACGTCCGGGTTGGCGCCGACGCCGACGACGACGAGGTCGGCGTCCGCCCGGCGCCCGTCGGCGGTCACGACCGCGGTCACGGGCGCGTCGTCCTCCCCCTCGCCCTCGAACGAGGCGACGTCGGCCGAGTCGATGATCTCGATGTCGTGGTCCTCCAGCAGCCCGCGGACGAAGGCGCCGGCGACGGGCCCGAAGCCGCGCTCCAGCGGCTGCGCCTCCTGCATCACGAGCGTGACGCGCTTGCCCAGCAGCGACATCGACGCCGCGACCTCGGTCGCGATGTAGGAGCCGCCGACGACGACGACGCGCTCGGCCGCCTCCAGCTCGCCGCGCAGCTTGTCGCAGTTGCCCAGCGCGCGGATGTAGTGGATGCCGTCGCGCATCCCGCCCTCCGCCTGCAGGCGCCGGATGCCGGCGCCGGTCGCCAGCAGCGCCTGGCCGAAGCCGAGCTGCTCGCGGCCCAGCTTCGCGGTCTTCGCGCTCGCGTCGAGGTCCATGACCGGCGTGCGGGTGCGCAGGTCGACGTCGTTCTCGGCCCACCAGCCCTCGGGATGGATCAGCCCCGACGCGCGGTCCTCGCGGCCCTGGAGGTAGCCCTTGGTCAGCGGCGGGCGGTGGTAGGGCGCGTCCAGCTCGCGCGTCGCGAGGACGATCGAGCCCTCGAAGCCCTGCTCGCGCAGCTCGGCCGCCGCGTTGGCGGAGGCGATCCCGCCGCCGAGCAGCAGGATGTCGGTGGAGTCGCTCATCGGCGCATCGTAGGCGCCTACTCGATCCCGAGGCGGTCCAGCAGCGCGTCGTCGGCGCGCCAGTGGCGGCGCACGCGGACGGAGAGGTCGAGGTGCACGCGCGTGCCCAGGTGGCGCTCGAGCTCGCGCCGCGCGGCGGTGCCGATCGCCTTGATCATCGTGCCCTGCGCACCGATCAGGATGCCCTTCTGGGACTCGGCCTCGACCCAGGCCAGCGCGCGCACGCGGATGAGCCCGTCCTCGCGCGAGTCGTCGACCTCCTCGACCTTGATCTCGACGGCGTGCGGGACCTCCTGGAAGGTCCGGCGCAGGACCTGCTCGCGGATCAGCTCGGCGAGGATCACCGACTCCGCCTGGTCGGAGGCGTCGCCGGGGTCGAACAGGAAGGGGCTCTCGGGCAGCAGGCCGAGAAGGTGCGCGACGAGCTGCTCGACGCCGGTCCCCTTGCGCGCGGAGATCGGGAAGATCTCGTCGGAGATGCCGAGGTCGGCGGCGCCCTGCAGCGCGGCCATGGTGTGCGCGTCGTCGATGCGGTCGATCTTGTTGACCGCGATCGCGACGGGCACGCCCATGCTCGCGAGCGCGGTGGCGATGAAGCGGTCGCCGGGGCCGACGCCCTGCTGGCCGTTGATGATCAGCAGCGCGCCGTCGGCGTCGGCGAGCTCGCGCTCGACGCGCGACTGCATCCGCTGGGTCAGCGTGTCGCGCGGGCGCTGGACGCCGGGCAGGTCGACGAGCACGAGCTGGGCCTCGTCGCGCATCGCGATGCCGCGGATCGCCCTGCGCGTCGTCTGCGGCTTGTCGGAGACGATCGCGACCTTCTCGCCGACGATCGCGTTGACGAGCGTCGATTTGCCGACGTTCGGGCGCCCCGCGAGTGCGATGAAGCCCGCCCGCGTGCTCATGCCCGCGGCTTGCCGGGCGTCACCCAGGTCATGAGCTCGCGCTGCAGCGCGAGCATCTCGCCCTCGTCGGTCTCGTGGTCCATGCCGGCGAGGTGCAGCGCGCCGTGGACGATCGCCTCGCGCAGGTCGGCGGTGTGCGGCGGGCAGATGACGATGTCGCCGAGCTCGGGCGGCCCCGGCGAGGGGTCGCTGCCGTCGATCGGGAACGAGAGGACGTCGGTCGGCTCGTCCTTGCCGCGGTGCTCGGCGTTGAGCTCGGCGATCCGCTCGGCGCTGACGAACTCGACCGCGACATGGCCGCTCTCGATGCCCGCCGAGGCGAGCGCCAGCGCGACGAGGCGCTCGATCTCCTCGAGCGCGACGCGGCTCGGTCCGAGCACCTCGATCTCGAGCGGGTGGTCCGGGCCGCCGGGCGTCAAGCGCGTCGGCGGTCGGCGGGCCGCAGCTCGGACGTCTTGATCTCGGCGTGTGCCGCGTAGGCCTCGACGATGCGCTGGACGAGCCGGTGGCGGACGACGTCCTCGCCGCCGAAGCGGACGAACTCGATCCCCTCGATGCCCTCGAGGATGTCGCCGACGACGACGAGCCCCGAGCCCTCGTTCTTCGGCAGGTCGATCTGCGTGACGTCGCCGGTGACGACCATCCTCGAGTTGAAGCCCAGCCGGGTCATGATCATCTTCATCTGCTCGGGGGTCGTGTTCTGCGCCTCGTCGAGGATGATGAAGCTGTCGTTGAGCGTGTTATGCGTGACGAGGAAGTCGTCGGTCACGTAGAGCGAGTCTGCCGCGGCCACCTGGATGCACACCGTCTCGGCCTCGCCGGCAGGCTCGATGCTCTCGACGAAACGCATGGGCCGCCCGCCACCGCAGGCGTCGTAGAGCTCGCGCTTGCGCTCCAGCAGGAATGGGATGACCCCTTGCGGGAGACGAATGTCCACGACGTGGGCATCGGAGCGATGGTTGACGTCACGACCGCGTGCGCGCCCCGGCACCCGCCCGTCTGCCGGCCGTGTCCGTGTGTACGCGACGCCGCCGAGCGATCGCACGAGGAAGATCACGTCGTCGCGTAGGCGCGGGGAGCAGGTCGTGTACTGGATCCGGCACCTGCGGCCGTACTGGATGACCGGGCCGCCGTCGCTGTCGAGCAGGCCCTGCAGCACGGCGAGCCTGACCCCGCCCGTGTTCCGCTTGTACACGTCCGGCACGAACTTCGTCGACGACCGGGTCCCGGCGAGTCCGAGCTCGCGGAGGGCCACCGTCACCGGGTTCGCGACGATCACGCCACCCCGGTGCCCGTCGACGTGGCGAAGCACGTAGTCCACGTCGGACCGGCGCCGGAGCTCGACGCGGTCAAGGCGCTCCTCCATCGCGACGGCCAACTCGGGATCAGCGGTCGTGAACGACGGCGTGGTGCGACCCGTCAGGCAGCCGTCTCCGAGCAGCAGCCCCAGCGCATACGGATCCAGCGGGACGTCTCGGGGTTCGAACTCCGCGGCGGCACTCACGAGCGGGAGCTCGAACCGATGCTGATGGTGGCAGCGAAGCCGGCCGATCATGGCGTCCGTGCGCAGTGTGCGCGTCGTGCCGCGGCGCCGGTCGTCCGGCGTCCGCACCGTCCACAGATGCTCGGCGCAGCACAATGTCGAAGCGCCGTCCTGCGCCTCCACGCGGAAGACCTCGCGACGGCCCTGGGGATACACGCCGAGCACCGGCGTCGGCTGTCCGTCCGAGCCGATCACGAGGTCACCGACGCGCAACGACCCGATCTCCTGCCAGCCCTGCGGAGTGAGAACGCCCCGGTCGACCGGCTGCGCACGCCCGCGCATGAACGCCAGCGGCGCGACCTCGATCTGCCCGCGCTCGAGGTAGGTCGCGACCTTCTCGGCGTCGAGCATGTCGTGCAGCGCGTCGAACAGCGGCCGCAGGTAGGGGTCGATCTTGGCCATCAGGTCGCCGGGGAGGAAGCCGAGCCGCTCGCCGGCCTCGACCGCGGGCCGCGTGAGGATGATCCGGTTGACCTCGCGGCGGCTGAGCGCCGCGGCCGCCAGCGCGACGGCGAGGAAGGTCTTGCCGGTGCCGGCCGGGCCGATCCCGAACGTGATCGTGTTGCGGCGGATCGAGTCGACGTAGCGCTTCTGGTTGACGGTCTTCGGGGCGACCTGCTTGGAGCGGTGGCGCCAGACGACGTCCTCGAGGATCTCGGCGGGCGAGCGGTGCTGGTCCAGCGCGCCGGTGACGGCCGCGATCGTGCCGGGCGCGATGTCGTGGCCCTGCTCGATCAGCGCGGCGAGCTCGCGGACCACGATCTCGGCGGCGCGGACGGCCTCGGGCTCGCCGTCGAGCGTCACGACGTTGCCGCGCAGGAAGAGGTCGCACTCGACGTGGCCCTCGAGCGCGCGCAGGACCGCGTCGCCGCTGCCGGCGAGCTCCGTCGCGGCTTCGTTGGACAGCTCGATCTGGCTACGCACCGAGGGCCTCCCGGACGAGCGCGGAGACGGCCTTGCCGTCGGCGTTGCCGGCGGCCTTGGCCATCGCGACGCGCATGACGGCGCCCATGTCCTTCGGCGACGACGCGGCCGTCTCGGCGACCGCGGCGGCGACGATCGCGCGCAGGGCGTCCTCGTCGAGCTGCGCCGGCAGGTAGGTCTCGATCATGCGCGCCTCGGCCTCCTCGCCGGCGGCGAGCTCCTCGCGGCCGGCATCGCGGAAGACGGTGGCGGACTCCAGGCGGCGCTTGCGCTCGCGGCGCAGCACGGCCAGCTCGTCGCCATCGCCCTCCTTCGCGGTCTTCTGCAGCTCGCTGAGGACGAGCCGCAGAGCGCCGACGCGGTCCTTCTCGCCCGCCTTCATCGCGGTGGCGAGATCCTGCTTCACCGTGTCGGCCAGCGTCATCTGCTCTTGAGCATACGCACCCGTCAGGCGAACGATCAGGCCTTCGCGGACGCCGGCGCGGGCACCGCGCCGTTGGACGTCTCGCCGGCGACCTCGTCGGCCAGCGTGGTCGGCGTGCCGAGGCTGCCGAGCTCCGCGGTGTCGCGCCCGAAGAGCAGCCCGATGTTCCAGTCGACGAGCAGCCGCGCGCGCCGGCCGGCCCCCGGCATCGCCGCGAGGTGGTAGCTGCGGGCCAGCAGCCAGGCGGGCGTACCGCTCCACGTGATCGGCCCCGTCGTCGCGACCGCCTTGCGCCGGCCCATGTCGACGAACACGCCCTTCGTCTTGTAGGTGAACTTGCGCTTGCGCCCCCCGCCGCCGAGCGCGGCCGCGACGTTGCGCCCCACGACGCGGCCCTGGCGGATCGCGTGCTGGGCCGTCGGCGGGCAGATCTGGCCCTTGCGGGCGGGGTCCGGCACGGCGGCGCAGTCGCCGATCGCCCAGACGTTGTCGAAGCCCGGCACCTGCAGGTGGCTGGAGGACTGGATGCGGCCGCGCTCGTCGAGCGGCAGGCCGAACTTCGCGACCACCGGGTGCGGCTTGACGCCGGCGGTCCAGACGACGGTCCGCGTCGGGACGACCTCGCCGTCGGAGAGCGACGCGCTGGCGCTCGTCACCGCGTCGAGCGTCGTGCTCGTGCGGATCTCGATCCCGCGGCCGCGCAGCTCGCGGACGGCGAAGTCCGCGAGCTTGGGGCCGATCTCGGGCATCACGCGCTCGGTCGCCTCGACGAGGATCCAGCGCATCCCGGTCACGCGGCAGCGCGGGTAGAGGTCCATCACGTCGGCGGCGAAGTCCTGCAGCTCGGCGAGCCCCTCCAGGCCCGCGTAGCCGGCGCCGACGAAGACGTAGGTCAGGTACTCGCGGCGGGCGTCGCCGTCCTCGAGCGTCTCGGCGATCTCCAGCGTGCGGATGACGTGGTTGCGCAGCGCGATCGCCTCGGGCAGCGACTTGAAGCCCATCCCGTGCTCGGCGAGCCCGGGGATCGGCAGCGTGCGGCTGACGGAGCCGAGCGAGACGACGAGCTGGTCGTAGCGCAGGTCCTCCTCGTGGCCGTCGAGCGAGCGGATGTGGATGCGGTTGTTCTCCGGCGTCGCGCCGGTGATCCGCGCCAGGCGCAGGTGGATCGACGGGTCGAGCTCCTCGCGCAGCGGAACGACGACGTGGCGCGGCTCGAGCGTGCCGGCGGCGGCGCCCGGCAGCAGCGGCGTGTAGAGCATGAAGTTGTCGGCGGTGACGAGCCGGACGTGCGCGCTGTGGGGCTCGAGGACCTTCGCGAGCGTCCGCGCGGTGTAGAAGCCGCCGAAGCCGCAGCCGGCGATCACGACGTTCCAGGCCATGCACGGAGGGTACCGGCGCCCGATTGCGGGCCTGTTACCGCCGTGCGGCGAAGCGCGAGACCGCGTACGTGACCTCGTCGTCGGCGATCTGCCGCGAGCCGTCGACGGCGATCGACCGCGGGACACCGCGGCCGGCGTAGGTCACGGTGAGATCCGCGACGCCACGGTCGATGTTGCGCTGGATGAGCCGGAACAGGCGCGGGACCGTCGCGAGGTCCCTGTCGCCGGCCGCGCTCTTGCGCGGGACCCCGTTGCGCACGACGTAGACGTGCGCGTTGGGCGGGCAGAAGCAGCTCACCGAGAGCGTGTAGCGATAGGAGCCCAGGTGCGCGGCCTTCCAGCGCTCGCGCGCCGCGTCCAGGCCGCGCTGGAGCGTCCCGTTCGCGATCTGCGGATCGGGCCGGTCGGGCGGCAGCGAATGGGCGCCGGCCGCCGGGACGGCGAGCGCGAGTGCCGCAAGCGCGGCGGGGACGGCGGTGAGACGCGGGCGCATGGTCATGCAGACGCTACGCCGCAGCGCCGGGTTCGTCACGGGCGCGCCAGCGTCAGCGCCGCCCACTCGCCGCTGTGGCGGCGCGCGCGCTCGCGCAGCCCGTGCGCCTCGAAGGCGGCGGCGATCGCGTCGGCCTCGGCGTGCAGCAGGCCGCTGGCGACGAGGACCCGCGGCCGCTCGCCGTCGAAGCCGGCGCGGGCGACCTGCGCGAGCAGCGGGCGCACGAGGTTCGCGGCGACCGTCGGCGCCGTCGGGACGGGGCCGTCGCGCAGCAGGTCGGCATGGCGCGCGGCGACCGCCACCCCGTTGACGGCCGCGTTGTCGAGCGTCGCCGCGACCGACGCGCGCTCGTGGTCGACGCCGGCGACCGGCGCCCAGCCGAGCTTGCAGGCCGCGATCGCCAGCACGCCCGAGCCGCAGCCGAGGTCCATGAAGGCGCCGCCCGGCTGCAGCTCGAGCAGCGCCTCCAGGCACATGCGCGTCGTGTGGTGCGCGCCCGTGCCGAAGGCCTGGCCGGGGTCGACGACGACGTCCAGCAGCTGCGGGTCGCCGGGTGCCGCCGTCCACGGCGGGCGCACGTGCAGCCGCCCGCCGATCGTCAGCGGGCGGTGGAAGGAGCGCCAGCGGTCGGCCCAGTCGTCGGCGACCTCGGTCGTCGTGATGTCGACGAGCGCGTCGCCGGCGGCGGCGCGCAGGTCGGGCAGCGCGGGCAGCTCGCCGGGCGCGCCGTAGACGGCGTACTCGACCGTCTCGCCGTGGTCGACCTCCTCGACCCCGGCGGGCGCCAGGGCGAGCAGCTGCGCCAGCGCGATCTCGGCGTCGGCGCGGGCGACCCGGACGGCGAGCCGGATCAAGCGCGCAGCGTGCGCTTGAGCTTCGCGAACACCGACTCGTCGGTGTGCAGGTTGGCGTCGGTCATCGTGTCGGCGAGCTGGGTCAGCAGCGTGCGCTGCTGCTCGCTGAGCTTGCGCGGGATGACGACGTTGACGACGACGCGCAGGTCGCCGCGGCGGCCGGGCCGGCGCAGCAGCGGCATCCCGCGCCCGCGCAGCTCGATCGTCTCCCCCGGCTGGGTGCCCGGGCGCACGTGGACGTCCTCGTTGCCCTCGAGCGTCGGCACCTCGAGCTTGGCGCCGAGCGCCGCCAGCGGCGCGGGCACGTCGAGCACCGTCACGAGGTCGTTGCCGTCGCGGATGAAGCGCTCGTGCGCGCGCACGCTGACGTTGACGTAGAGATCGCCGCTGGCCGCCCCCGACTCGCCGGCGTGGCCGCGGCCGGAGACGCGGATGCGCTGGCCCTCGGCGATCCCGGCGGGGACGTCGATGCTGACGGCGTGCGTCAGGACCTCGCGCCCGCGCCCGTCGCAGCGCGCGCACTTCTTCTCCGCGACCTTGCCGTCGCCGCCGCAGACGTCGCAGGCGACCGTCCGCGCGACCTGCCCGAAGGGCGTGCGGCTGACCGCCTGCAGGATGCCGTTGCCGCCGCAGCGCGCGCAGGTCGTGATCGGCGTGCCGGGCTCGGCGCCGTTGCCGTGGCAGCGCTCGCAGCGGTCGACGACCTCGTAGGTGACGTCGATCGCGGCGCCGGCAGCGGCCTGCTCGAGGTCGATCTCGACGTCGACGGCCGCGTCGCCCCCACCGCGCGGGGCCGAGCCGAAGCCGCCGCCGAAGCCGCCGCCCCCGAAGAACGCGTCGAAGAGGTCGGAGATCGAGCCGAAGCCCTCGAAGTTCGGGCTCTGGCCGCCGCGCTTGAGGCCGTCGTGGCCGTAGCGGTCGTAGATCTGGCGGCGGTCGGCGTCGGAGAGGATCTCGTAGGCCTCGGCGGCCTCCTTGAACTTCTCCTCGGCCTGCGGGTCGTGGTTGTTGACGTCGGGGTGCAGCTCGCGGGCGAGCTTGCGGAAGGCCTTCTTGACCTCGGCCTCGTCGGCGCCGCGGCCGACGCCGAGGACCTCGTAGGCGTCGCGCTTCATGCGTCGTAGACGTCTTCGACGAAGCGCGACAGCTGCGCGGCGGCGTCGCGCACGACGCTGATCGTCTCGCCGTAGTCCATCGCCAGCGGCCCGATCAGCGAGACCGTCCCCAGCGGGCGCATCGGCAGGCCGTAGCCGGCGGTGACCATCGCCAGCGACCGCAGCGCCGGGGCGGTGTTCTCGGTCCCGATGCGGACGATGACGTCGCGCTGGTCCAGCGCGCTGCGCAGCATCTCCAGCAGCGCGACGCGGCCCTCGAGCAGGGTCATCAGCTCGTTGATCTGCGAGAGGTCCTGGAAGCGGTGCTCGGACAACAGGCGCGCGGCGCCGTCCACGTACAGCGAGTCCTCGGCGGTCGCGGCGAGCTCGGTGAACGCCGGGCGGATGCGGTCCAGGAACGTGCGCTCGGTGTGCGGCAGCGACGGGTCGGCCAGCCGCGTGTGCAGCTTGCGCGCCCCGAGGCCGAGCCCGACGAGCTCCTCGTTGAGGAACTCCGCGGCCCAGCCGATCAGGCCGTTGTCGACGGGCGCGTCGAAGGCCAGCATGCGCTTGGAGACGCCGCCGGTCGAGGTGATGATCACGACCATCACGATCTGCGGCTGCAGCGGCAGGACCTCGATGTGGCGGATCGTCGCGGTCTGCAGCGGCGGCGCCGAGACGACCGCCAGCAGGCTCGTGACCTGCGACAGCGTCTCGGTCGTCATCCGCATCGCCTCGTCGACCTCGCGGCGCGTGAGCGCGAGCTCGATCGACACCCCGCGGCGGCGCTCGGGCAGCAGGCGGTCGACGAAGTAGCGGTAGCCCGAGTCGGTCGGCACGCGGCCCGCGGAGGTGTGCGGATGGGCGAGGAAGCCGTGCTCCTCGAGCTGGGCGAGCTCGTGGCGGACGGTCGACGGGCCCGCCTGCAGCTCGGGGTCGAGCGCGAGCGTGCGCGACGCCACGGGCTGCACCGTCGCCTGGTAGGCGAGGACGACCTTGCGCAGGATCAGCTCTTGGCGGGGGGTGAGCACTCGCTCGATTGTACGAGCGCGGCGTGTCGTCCCCGTGTTGGCGGGTCAGTCGCCGAGCACGAGCTCGGCCTCGGCGCGGCGGATGATCTTCTTGCCGTTCTGCTCGCAGTGCGTCTCGACGGTCGCGACGCCGTCGGTGACGTCGGTCACCGTGCCGGTCACGACGAGCTCGTGCTCGGGCAGGCCCATGCCGCGAAACTGCACCTTCAGGCGCCGCAGCGACGCGGGGCCGCCGCCGGCGTCGGTCTGCGCGCGGGCGACCTGGGCCATCGAGTACAGGCCGTGCAGGATCCGGCCCGGCAGGCCGACGGCCCTGGCGAAGTCCTCGTCGATGTGGATCGGGTTGAAGTCGCCCGAGGCGCCCGCGTAGCGGACGGTCAGGTACTTGTCCGGCGTGACCTTCAGCGGCTCGATCTCGTCGCCCGGCTGCAGCGCCATGTCAGGCCGCCCGCACGATGTTCGACCAGGTGCCGACGCAGACGGTCTCGCCGCGCTGGTTGGTGGAGGTCAGCTCGAAGACGTAGAAGCCGTTGCCCGAGCGCTCGCTGACGTCGTCGAGCTTCGCCGTGGTCTGGATCTCGTCGCCGGCGACGACGAGCGGGCCCCAGCTGAACTCCTGGCCGGAGTGGACGAGCCGTGCGAAGTCGATCCCCAGCTCGGGGTCGAACATCCCCTGCGCGATCGCCGGCAGGCCGTAGACGACCGCGAACATCGGCGGCGCGACGACGTCGTCGTGACCGGCCGCGCGGGCGGCCTCGACGTCGAGGTACAGCGGGTTGGTCTCCCCCACCGCGAGCGCGAACTCGCGCACCTTCTCGCGCCCGACGGCGTACGTCGTCGCGGGATAGGACTTGCCGACGGCGTCGGTGTTGACGGCCATGCGGCGAATTTCTAGCAGGCGGCCCGCGGTCAGACGATCGTCGCGACGGTGCCGCCGTCGGCCGACCACGCCGCGCCGGTGACCGTGCTCGCGCGCGCCGAGCAGAGGAAGACGACGACGGCCGCGACCTCCTCGGGCTCGGCCAGGCGCCCGAGCGGGATCTTCGCCGCCTGCGCCGCCAGCGCCTCCTCGCGCGAGATGCCCTTCGCCGCCGCGGCCTGGTCGGCGAGCCCGCCGTCGGCCGTCCACAGCGGCGACGTCACGGCGCCCGGCGCGACCGCGTTGACGAGCACGCCGTCGGCGGCGTAGCGGTCGGCGAACACGCGCGAGAGCGAGAGCTGCGCGGCCTTCGTCACGGCGTAGGCGGGGTTCGTCAGCGACGGGCGCTTGCCCGCCGACGAGCAGACGTTGACGATCCGCCCGCCGCCCGCGGCGGCCATCAGCGGCCCCGCCGCGCGCATGAGCCGCATCGGCCCCATGACGTGCAGCTCCCACTGGCGCTGCCAGTCCTCGTCGGTCAGCTCCTCCAGCGAGCGCACGAAGCTCGTCCCGGCGTTGTTGACGAGCACGTCGACGGCGCCGAGGCGCTCGGCGCAGGTCGCGACGATCTGCTCGTCGTCGCCGGGATCGGTGACGTCGGCGGCGAGGAACTCGCCCCCGAGGCCGGCGGCGACCCGCTCCAGCTCGCCGGCGTCGCGGGCGACGAGCAGCACGCGCGCGCCCTCGTCGTGCAGCATCCGGGCGGTCGCGAGGCCGATGCCGCGCGTCGCGCCGGTGACGATGCAGGCCTTGTCTCGCAATCCGAGGTCCATGGCCGGGATCATGCCCGGCCATGCCAACTCATACCGTCTACCGCACCTTCACCACGCAGCAGCGGCGCCAGTTCGTGCGCATCACCGACGACGTCGCGGCCGCGGTCCACGAGTCCGGCGTCCAGGAGGGGATGGTGCTCGTCTCGGCGCAGCACATCACCGCCGCGGTCTGGGTCAACGACGACGAGCCGGGGATCCTCGAGGACACGCTGGAGTGGCTCGACAAGCTCGCGCCGCCGTCCTGGCGCCCGCCGGCCAACGACGTCGCCGGCCAGCTCTCGCCCGACCCGGGCGACTTCCGCCACCACCGCGGCGGCGAGGACAACGGCGACGCGCACTGGAAGAACCTGCTCGTCCACCACCAGGTGATCCTGCCGATCACGGAAGGCCGGCTCGACCTCGGCCCCTGGCAGGCCGTCTTCTACTGCGAGTTCGACGGCGGGCGCCCCAAGCGCCTGGTCATCAAGGTGCTCGGGGAGTGAGCCGGCCCGGGCCGATCTAGGCCCGGCGAGAACCGCGCGAGGCCCGGGCGGGCCGCGGCAGGTTGGACTTCGGGCCCTGCATGGCCTCCCAGACGCGATCGGGGCTGCACGGGATGTCGATGTGCCTGATCCCCAGCGCGTGGTAGAGCGCGTCGACGACCGCGTTGGCGATGCACGGCGTCGAGCCCGCTCCGGGGCACTCGCCGACGCCCTTGGCGCCGATCGGGTGGTGCGGGCAGGGCGTGACCGTCTCGCCGAGCTCGTAGCCGTTCTCGGGGCATTCCAGCGCCGACGGCAGCAGGTAGTCCGAGAACGACGCGTTCTGGCAGCGGCCGTCGTCGTCGAAGGAGATGACCTGCGACAGCGCCTGGCCGATGCCCTCGGTCAGCCCGCCGTGGATCTGGCCGTCGACGATCAGCGGGTTGATCCGCACGCCGCAGTCGTTGACGGCGATGAAGCGCCGCACCTTCACGGCGCCGGTGCCGGGGTCGACGTCCACGACGCAGATGTAGGCGCCGAAGGGGTACGTCAGGTTCGGCGGGTCGTAGACCGCGCGGGCGTCCAGGCCGCCCTCCAGGCCGTCCGGGAGCAGGGCCGGGCCGTAGGCGAACTCGGCGATCGACTCGATCGTCTCCCCGCGCTCGGGGTCGCCCTTGACGTACCAGCGGCCCTTCTCCCACGCCAGGTCCTCGGGGCGGGTCTCGAGCATGACCGCGGCGAACTGGCGGGCCTTGTCGCGCACCTTGCGGGCGGCGATGACGACGGCTCCGCCGGAGACCGGCGTCGAACGGCTGCCGTAGGTCCCGAGGCCGTAGGGCGTCTTGTCGGTGTCGCCGTGGCGGACCATGACGTCGTTGGGCGAGATGCCCAGCTCCTCGGCGACGAGCTGGGCGAACGTCGTCTCGTGGCCCTGGCCCTGCGTCTGTGCGCTGATGCTCACGACCGCCTTGCCGGACGGATGCACGCGCACCTCGGCGCCGTCGTTCATCGCCAGGCCGAGGATGTCCATGTACCGCCGCGGGCCCGCGCCGACGCCCTCGGTGAAGAACGCGCAGCCGATGCCCATCATCTCGCCCTTGGCGAGCTTCTCCTGCTGCTCGCGGCGCAGGTCGTCGTAGCCGGCGATCTCCATCGCGAGCTCCATCGCCTTGTGGTAGTCGCCCGAGTCGTAGGTCCAGCCGGTGACGGTCTCGTAGGGGAACTGCTCGCGCCGGATGAAGCTGCGCATCCGCAGCCGGATCGGGTCGACGCGCATCTCCATCGCGAGCGCGTCGACCATGCGCTCCACGAGGTAGACGGCCTCCGCGATCCGGAACGAGCAGCGGTACGCGACGCCGCCCGGCGCCTTGTTCGTGTAGACCGCCTTCACCTGGCAGTGCGCGCCGTCGAGGTCATAGGACCCGGTGACGATGTGGAAGAAGCCCGCCGGGAAGCGCGTCGGCTGCGACGTGGCGTCGAACGCGCCGTGGTCGGCGATCGTGTCGACGCGCAGGCCGGTGATGCGCCCGTTCTTCGCACACATCTGCGCACGATGTGAGTAGTCGCGCGCGAACCCGGTCGCGGCGAGGTTCTCGGCCCGGCTCTCGATCCACTTCACCGGCGCGCCGGCGACGATCGACCCCGCGATCGTGCAGACGTAGCCGGGGTAGATCGGCACCTTGTTGCCGAACGCCCCGCCGATGTCGTTGCACATGATGCGGATGTTGTGCTCGGCCAGGCCGGCGACCTGCGCGTACACCGTGCGGTGGGCGTGCGGCGCCTGGTTGCCGTTGTAGATGTTCAGCTGCCCCGTCTGAGGGTTCATGTCGGCGACCATGCCGCACGTCTCCATCGGCGCGGGGTGACAGCGCGGATGCGTGATGTTGCGCGTGACGACGGTGTCGGCGTCCGCGAAGACGCGATCGCAGAGGACCTTGTCGCCCGCCTCCCACATCGGGCTCGCGAGGTTGTCCTCCTGGCCGACCTTGTCGTCGCGGATCAGGGGAGCGTCGGGATCCAGCGCCTTGCGGCAGTTGACGATCGCCGGCAGCACCTCGTACTTCACGTCGATCAGCGACAGCGCGTCCAGCGCGGAGTAGGCGTCGCGGGCGATGACGAACGCGACCTCCTGGAGGTGGAAGCGGACCTTGTCGCCCGCGAGCACGGCCTGCGTGTCGTAGGAGATCGTCGGGATCCACGCGAGGCCCAGCGTCTCGAGGTCCTTCGCGATGACGACCGCGGCGACCTTCGGGTGCGCCAGCGCCGCCGACGTGTCGATCGAGACGATGCGCGCGTGCGCGTGGGGCGAGCGCAGCAGCGCGCCGTGCAACATGCCCGGCAGCCGCACGTCGTCGCAGTAGTCGCCGAGGCCGCGGATCAGGCGCGCGTCCTCCTTGCGCTTCATGCGACCGTGGCCGCCGGGCGCGTCGGTCACCGGGCCGAACGTGTCGCCCCTGGCGTGACCGATCCAGCCCGGATGACGACCCGGGGTCTTTTCGGTCACTGACATAGAGCTTTATCTAAGTCCGGGGCTCGGGGCGCAAGTGACGTCATGTTGTCATAGTCACCGGTCGCATCGCTACTTTTCGCCAGTCCTGTCCTCATGGCGAGGATCGCGGAGGAGCAGTTCGACATTGCGGTCCTGCGGGCGGCCCTCGGCGCCGTCCTCGACGCCGACCTGCGGATCGTTGTAGGAGAACTCGCGCCCGAGCGCCGCGAGCGTCGCGGGATCGAAGCCGAACGCGAGGCTGCCGGGCCGCGGCGTCGCGCGCGGCGCGCCGTGGTCGATGAGCGTCCCGAAGATCGACAGCGTGCCGTCGCGGTTGTCCATGACCTCGAGCAGGCGCGACTGGATCGGCCAGTCGATCTCCGACGCCGTCTCGATCCCCCAGAAGCCGCCGCCGCCTGGGCGCTCGAAGCTGGCGACGCGGTTCTGGTGCGTGTGCCCGGCGACGTAGGCGATGACGTTCGGGTTGGCGAGCAGCAGCGCCCGCAGGTCGCCGCCGAGGTGCAGCGGCCTGGAGTTGCGCGGGTCGAGGTCGCAGCCGGGACCGGTGACCACCCGCAGCTCGCAGGCGCCGGCGTCCTCGTCCGGCGCACGGTTCGTGAGGCTGCCGATCGGGTGGTGGCCGAACACGATGACGAGCTCGCCGCGCTCGCCGGCGGCCTTCAGCTCGCGCGCGAGCCAGCGAAACTGCGGGTCGTCGAGGTTGCCGTTGGAGTTGAGCTTGTCGGCCTCGGCGACGGTGTTGATCGCGATCATGCGGATCCCCGGCTTGGGGCTGAAGGCGTAGTAGGCGGCCTGGCCGCGCGAGGCGCGCAGCTCGGCGTCGTCGACGAACGCGAAGCCGTGGGCGTCCTCCTGCTTGCCGGTCCGGTGCAGGCGCTTGTAGGTCGGGCGGTCGGCGAAGCCGCGGTCGGGATCGGGCGGGACGACGATCGCGCGCGCCGGGCTCGTCGCCAGCTCGCTGAGGCCGGGAAGGCCCGCGAGGACGGGCAGGCCGGCGATCGACAGCGGCTTGATGCAGCCCTTGGCGAGGTCGTCGAGCGCCTGCAGCGCGTGGATGTTGCCCTGCACGGTGCCGTCGTGATTGCCGAACGCGACGTAGCTGGGCCGCTTGAGCCCGGGCGTGTCGAAGGGCTGCTGGGCGCGGTCCATCAGGCCGGGGTAGCTCGGCCAGGCGGCGAACGCGCCCGACGGCCTGTCGGGGTCATAGAAGCGCCCCGACTCGAGCACGTCCTGGTCGTCCTGCACGCCGGTGTAGCGCGCCGCCTCGCCGGGCGCCAGCGTGAGCGCGCCGCAGGCGCCGCTCTCGACGCCCGAGTTCGGGTCCAGGCGCCCGCCCTCCAGCAGCGTGACGACCCACTTGACCTCGTTGATCTGCTGGCTGTCGGCGGAATCGCCCGTCGTGATCGTCAGCGCCATCCGCGCGCGCCGCCGCGTGGTGTTGCGGATCGGGCTGGCGTCGAAGCGGTTGACCTGGCGGATCACCTGGTCGACGGTGAACGGCTCCAGCGCCTCCTGCGGGCGCCAGGCCGACTCGAACGGCGAGTTGGCGAGGTCGAGCACCTCGGCCCGTGCCGGCGACTCCTCGTCGGCGAGCTGGAAGTCCGACAGCTGGGCGAAGTACAGCAGCGAGCGGCGGCGGAAGTGGCGGCGCTTGGCGGCCTGCGCGCCGAGGTCCTCGCGCACGACGCGCTTCCAGCCCGGCCCGAGCTCGAGGCCCGTGTAGGGCGTCTGCCCGTCGCCTTCGATCGTCTGCAGCGACGTCGTCGGTGGCACGGCCGTCGCGCCGTGCGCCGCCGGTGCCGCGATCGCGGCGGCGGCGAGGAGCGTGACCGCCACGAGCAATCTGCACACACGGAGAACGTAGCGCGCGCGACTACCCTCGTCTTCGGTGCCGTCGCAGCCGCTGCCCATCAAGCGCAACACCGCCCTGCTGTCGGGTTCGCTGGCGATGAACTCCGCGACGCTGCAGCTCGCGGCCGCGGTCGCCTCGCTGACGCTCGTGCGCGTCCTGCACGTCGAGGGCCTGCTCGGGCTCGGACCGGCGATCGTGCTCGGCTCGGGCGCGCTCGTCGCGCTGCCGGCGGGCCTGCTCATGGACCGCGTCGGGCGCGTGCCGGTGCTCGCGGGCGGCTTCGGCGCGGGCGTCCTGGGCTGCGTGCTCGCGGCGCTGGGCAGCGCGTCGTCGTCGGCGCCGCTGGTGCTCGGCGGGCTGGTGCTCGTCGGCGCGGCGAACGCCACCGCGCTGCTCGCGCGAACCGCTGCGGGCGACATGTACCCGCCCGAGCGCCGTGCGCGCGGCATCGCGCTCGTCCTGTTCGGCTCGGTCTTCGGGGCGATCCTCGGACCGGCGGTCTTCAGCCCGCTGCTCGCCGGTCGCGCGCTCGACGGCGAGGCCCTGCGGACGTTGTGGCTCGCCGCGGCGGTCTTCATGGTGGTCGGCGCGGCGCTCGTCGCCCTCGTGCGCCCGGACCCGACGAAGATCGCCGCACTGCTCGCTCACGAGCCCGCGGCGTCGGCGGGCGGGGCGGCCTCGCTGCGCGACCTGCTCGGACGCCCGGGCGTCGTGCCGGCGCTGATCGCCGCGCAGGCGAGCTTCGCCGTCATGGTCGCGGTCATGACGCTGACCGGCGCGATCGTCGTCGACCACCACCATCAGGGCGCCGACAACGTCTTCCCGATCATCGGCGCGCACGTCATCGGGATGTTCGGGCTGATCGTCGTCGTCGGCGACGTCGTGGACCGCATCGGGCGCACGCCCGCGCTCGCCGGCGGCCTGCTGCTGATGGCGCTGTCGGTGATCAGCCTGCTGTGGGTGCGCAGCGTGCCGGCCACGGCGGTGGTGCTGTTCGGGCTCGGGTTGGGCTGGAACCTCTCCTACGTCGCGGCGACGGCCGTGCTCGCCGACTCCAGCGCAGCCTGGGAGCGCGGCAAGCTGCTGGGTTTCAACGACCTGCTGGCGGGCCTCACCGGCGCGGGCCTCGCGCTGCTCGGCGGCCTGGCGCTGACGGCGCTCGGCGTGGCGGCGCTGGCGATCGGGGGCGCCGCGCTCGTGGCCGCGCCCGCGCTGTGGATCCTGCGCAACGGCGGGCCGCTGCAGGTCGCGGCCGCCGAGACTTGACCGCGCCCACCCGCTCGGGTACGGATTGCCCATGCGCCCCCTTCGCGTCGCGACCCCCGCTGCCCTCGCTCTGACACTGCTCGTCGTTGTCCCCGCCCAGGCCGACCAGCAGATCGTCGCGGCGCCGATCAACCGCTTCGTCACGACGGAGGTCACGATCGCCCCCGGCGAGCGGCTGACGTTCTCCAGCCAGGACCCGATCGCCCCGCACAACGTCACCGCGCGCGACAACGGCGACGACGGCCTCCCGCTCTTCAGCTCGGCGACGATCGGCGGCGGCGACGTGGCGCCCGTCAACGGCACCGACAAGCTCGGCGCCGGCGCCTACGCCTACTTCTGCACGATCCACCCGACGACGATGAACGGGACGCTGACCGTCAGCGGCGACGCCGTCGCCTCCGACACGACGCCTCCGACCGTCGGCGCCCGCGTCGACACGACGGGCCTGCGCGCGCTCGAGCAGCGCAAGGCGCTGCTGGCGACGCTGACCTCGACCGAGTCGGTCACCGCGAAGGTCACCGTCCGCGCCTTCGACGTGACGCTCGCCAGCCGCACCGTCTCGCTGGCGCCGGGCGCCACGGCGGTGGCGCTGAAGCTCACGGCCGCCGGGCTGCGCGGGATCCGCAAGCGCAAGCAGGTCAACGTGAAGGTCAGCGTCGTGGCGAAGGACGGCTCCGGCAACAGCGGCAGCATCGTGGGCAAGCGGACGCTGAAGCGCGGGCGCTAGTCCGGCTGGGCGGCCCGGCGGCTTACGCTGCGCCAGCGCTTGCGACCGGCATCGATGAGGGAAGGGTTCGACCGTCCGCGGCCGGCCCAGCGGACCGTCGCACGAGGGTGCCTTCGCGGAGGTGCTAGCCAGTGCTAGCGGGGGGCTAGCACCTGCTAGCACTTCGTAGCAGGAGGGCGTGTGCGTCGGCGTTCGACCGCGCCCGGGTCGCGCGAGCGATGCGTTCCCCTCATCGATGCCGGAGGCGGCAGCGCACGACCGAGCGCGACGCGGAAGACCGGCCTCAGTCGCCGAGCTCGAGCACCGCGAGGAAGGCCTCCTGGGGCACGTCGATGCGCCCGACCTTCTTCATCCGCTTCTTGCCCTCCTTCTGCTTCTCCAGGAGCTTGCGCTTGCGGCTGATGTCGCCGCCGTAGCAGCCGGCGATGACGTCCTTGCGGTAGGCCTTGACGGTCTCGCGGGCGACGATGCTCGCGCCGATCGCCGCCTGGATCGGGACGTCGTACTGCTGGCGCGGGATCTTGGCCTTGAGCTTCTCGGTCAGCGAGCGGCCGACCTCGTAGGCCTTGTCGCGGTGGACGACCATCGACAGCGCGTCGACCGTCTCGCCGGCGAGCAGGATGTCGAGCTTGACCATGTTCGAGGCCTGCATCCCGCGCAGCTCGTAGTCCAGCGACGCGTAGCCCTTGGTGCGCGACTTGAGGGCGTCGAAGAAGTCGATGACGATCTCGGCGAGCGGCAGGTCGTATTGCAGCTGGACGCGGTCGGCGGACAGGTAGTGCATGCCCTTGTGCGTCCCGCGGCGCTCCTGGCAGAGCTCCATGATCGGCCCGATGAACTCCTTCGGCGAGAGGATCGAGGCCTCGATCATCGGCTCGCGGATCTCGGCGATGCGGCCCGGGTCGGGGAAGTCCGACGGGATGTGGACCTCGGTCTCGGTGCCGTCGGTGAGCGTGACCTCGAAGCGCACCGAGGGCATCGTCGCCATCAGCTCGATGCCGTACTCGCGCTCCAGGCGCTCGCGCACGATGTCCATGTGCAGCAGGCCGAGGAAGCCGCAGCGGAAGCCGAAGCCGAGCGCCTCGGAGACCTCCGGCTCCCACGACAGCGCGGCGTCGTTGAGCACGAGCTTCTCGAGCGCGTCGCGCAGGTCGGGGTACTCGTCGGAGTCGATCGGGAACAGGCCGCAGAAGACGACCGGCTGGACGTCGCGGTAGCCGGGCAGCGCCTCCTTGGCCGGGTTGGCCTTCGTCGTCAGCGTGTCGCCGACGGCGAGCGCGGAGACCTCCTTGATGCCGGTGATGAGAAAGCCGACCTCGCCCGCGCTGAGCTCCTCGGTGACGACCATCGCCGGCGTGAAGAAGCCGATGTCGTCGATGTCGGCCTGCGTGTTGCCGGCCATCGAGCGGATGACGTCGCCCTTGCGGAAGGTCCCGTCGACGACGCGGATGTAGGCGATCACGCCGCGGTACTGGTCGAACTCGGAGTCGAAGATCAGCGCCCGCGGCGGGGCGTCGGGGTCGCCGGAGGGCGGCGGCACCCGCGCGACGAGCTGCTCGAGCACGTCGACGACGCCGTCGCCGGTCTTGCCGGAGATGCGCAGGATCTCCTCCTCGGACTCGCCGAGCAGGTCGGCGACCTCCTCCGCCACGCGCTCGGGCTCGGCGCCCGGCAGGTCGAGCTTGTTGAGCACCGGGATCAGCTCGAGCCCGTTCTCGATCGCGAGGTAGGTGTTGGCGACCGTCTGCGCCTCGACGCCCTGCGAGGCGTCGACGACGAGCAGCGCGCCCTCGCAGGCCGCGAGCGAGCGGCTGACCTCGTAGGTGAAGTCGACGTGGCCGGGGGTGTCGATGAGGTGCAGCTGGTAGGTCTCGCCGTCGCGCGCCTCGTAGAGGACCCGCACCGCCTGCGCCTTGATCGTGATGCCGCGCTCGCGCTCGAGGTCCATCGAGTCCAGGACCTGGGCGCGCATCGCCCGCGGGTCGACGGTCTTCGTCATCTCGAGGATGCGGTCGGCGAGCGTCGACTTCCCGTGGTCGATGTGGGCGATGATCGAGAAGTTGCGGATATGGGCCTGGTCTGCCACGCCTTACAGCGTAGTCAGCGTCCGCGGCGCGCCTGGACCAGCGCGCGGATCTGCTCGGCCTCCTCGACCTGCATCCGCAGGACGGCGCGGCAGTAGATCGCCAGGCCCGCCGTCAGCCCCCCGCCGACCGACACGACCTGCGCCGGCAGCGAGCGCCCGAGCAGCGCGTCGAGCGCGTACCAGAGCAGGTAGGAGACCCCGGCCAGCAGGACGCAGGCGAGCGTGATCCGCGCGATCGCGCGCGTCGTGTCGTAGCCCTCGAGGCTGCCCCCGAGCTCGCGGCGCAGGTAGTAGGCCTGGCCGGCGGTCATCGCCGCGCTCGCGAAGGCGGTGCCCACGACGACCCCGGCGATCCCGAACGGGCCCACGAGGGCGATCGAGACGATCAGGTTGACCACGAGCGACGCGGCCCCGATGCCGGTCGGCAGCCACGGCCGCTGCAGCGAGAAGAACGTCCGCGTGAGCAGGAGGTTGATGCCCGCGAACGGCAGGCTGAAGGAGAACCAGAACAGCGCCTCGGACACGAGCTTGGTCGAGTCGGGCCCGAACTCGCCGCGCTCGTAGACCAGTCGCGTGATCGGCTCGGCGAGCACGAGCGTGCAGACCGCCGCCGGGATCAGCAGCAGCGCGATCTGGCGGACGCCGGTGCTCGTCAGCGCGCGCAGGCCGTCGTAGTCCTTGCGCGTCGCCAGCCGCGCCAGCGCCGGGAACAGGACCGTCGCGACCGCGACGCTGAACATCCCCTGCGGCAGCATGTAGATGCGGAAGGCGGCGTCGATCGCCCGCGGGACGGCGTCGGAGATCGTCGATCCGAGGATCGAGTTGATGACGAGGTCGAAGTTGATGAGCCCGAGGCTCAGCGTGATCGGCACCATCAGCGTCAGGACCTGGCGCACGCGCGGGTCGTGGCGGTCGATCCCGTGCCACTCCAGGCGGAAGCCCAGCCGGTGCAGCGTCGGCAGGCACATGACGAGCTGCACGAACGTCCCGGCCAGCACGCCGATCGCGTAGGCGTACATCTCGTTGGGCCCGTCGAAGTGCGGCTTCAGCACGACGAGCGTCGCGATGATCACGATGTTCCAGACGAGCGGCGCGAGCGCCGGGATCGTGAACTCGTCGTAGGCGTTGAGGATCCCGACGATCAGCCCGTTGAGCCCGAGCAGCAGGACGATCGGGAACAGCACCTGCGACAGGCCGACCATGAGGTGGTCGAGCTCGGGCGAGAAGTCGCCGGTCAGCGGCGGCAGGATCACCGGCGCCAGCAGCACGAACAGCACGGTGATCGTCGTCAGCGCGGCCGTGATGATCGCGACGAAGGTCGACGCGAGGCGGTAGGCCTCCTTCTTCTTGCCCTTCTCCAGCAGCTCGGTGAAGACCGGGACGAAGGCCGCGCTCAGCGCCGCGTCGGCGAACAGCGAGCGCACGAGGTTCGGGACCTGGAAGGCGAACGTGAACGCCGAGAACGGGCCGCTCGTGCCGAAGTAGCTGGATGCGACGACCTCGCGGACGAGCCCCGCGATCCGCGACATGCCCGTCAGGATCGAGAAGATGGCCGTGTTGCGGGCGATGCCGCCGCTCGCCCGGGGCTTGGCCCCTGGTGTCGCGGGAGTGTCGGCCGCCATCGGTGCGCTACTCTAGGGACCGCCGCGGCGATGTCCGCGGCGCTTTCACGCTTATGGCCAACATTCACTCACAGAAGAAGCGGATCCTGCGCTCCGAGCGCGAGCGCCTCGAGAACCGCCACTACACCTCGGCGGTGCGGACGTACTTCCACCGCCTCGAGGCCGCCGTCACCGCCGGCGACGACACGCTCGCCGACACCGAGCACCGCGAGCTCGTCAGCCTGATCGACAAGTCCGTCAAGCGCGGCGCGATGCACAAGAACACCGGCGCGCGCAAGAAGTCCCGCGCCTCCCGCGTTCGCCGCGGCTCGTCCGACTAGCCCGCCGCCTGGCGCGGCGGGTCCGCAGGGCTGCCGTCGTCCGCCTCGCGCTGCGCGCGGTGGACCGCATCGACGACGTCGTGCGGCTTCGCCACGCCGGCGAACTGGAAGTCGTAGTCGTCGCCGGCCGCCGTGTCGAAGTTGACGGTGCCGATCATCAGCATCCGCTCGAAGACCGACTGGTGGGTGTTGACGTTCTGCACGCGGTTGATGAGCGTCTGCTGCTCGGCGCGCGCGACGATCCCACGGCGGATGTGCAGCCGGTGGTCGGTGATCGTGTAGGTCGTGAACAGGCGCTTGACGTACCCGACGACCAGCACGATCGCGATCAGCACGGCGGCGACGCCGACCGCCGGCCCGGTGTCGGCGGCGACGTACGCGATCGCCGCAGCGATCACGACGAGCACGAGCCCCTTGAGGTAGAAGCCGAGGATCGAGCGCCAGGACGGATGGCCCTCGAAGATGAGGTGCTCGCCTGACTCGAGTTCCATGGGCGCAGAGACTATCCGGCGCGCTCGGCGCTGCGCAGCCCACCGCGCGCCCACAGCGCCGTGAGCACGAAGAAGGCCGCCAGGCAGGCCGACGTGATCAGCACCTTCTCGGGCTCGCCGGAGATGAACCCGCGCGAGGACTCCAGCAGCGCGGTGAACGGGTTGTACGTCGCGACGTCGTGCACCCAGCCCGCGACGAGCTTCAGCGGCACGTAGACCGGCGCGAGGAACAGCAGGATGAAGACCGGCATCTGCATGACCGGCCCGGCCTGCATCGTGCGCAGGCGCATCGCGATGCCGGCGGCCCAGAGGGTCGACGTCGCGCTGACGGCCAGCGCCAGCACGAGCAGCGCCAGCAGGTCGCCGATCGAGCCGTCCACGCGCATCCCGCTGATCAGGCCGGCGACGAAGACGACGCACAGCACGAACAGCGCCCGCGTGATCGCGGAGATCATGTAGCCGATGACGATCCCGCCGCGGTTGGGCGCGGCGAGCAGCAGCCGGCGCGCGAAGCCGAACTCGAAGTCGGCGGCGATCGAGAAGCCCGTGAAGACGCCGCCGAACGCGGCCGCCTGGACGCAGACGAACGCGAACTGAAACGACGTGTAGCCGGACTTGAAGTCGAAGTCGGGCACGTTCTGCACGCCCGACAGGCCGCCCGCGAAGGCGACGAAGAAGAACAGCGGGAACAGGACGCTCGGCAGGATGAAGGCCGGGTTCGTGAACGCGTTGTGGATCGAGCGCCAGGCGACCGAGAGCGCCACCGAGCGGGTGCGGGCGAGCGTGCTCATGTCCGCACCAGCCGCGTGCGCAGCGCCCGCGCGCTCAGGGCGAGGAACCCGGCGATCGCGATCGCCGCGATCCCGAACGCCTGCGCCAGCGCCTGCCCGTCCCAGCCGCTGATGACGAGGCTGCGGATGCCCTCGACCATGTAGGAGACCGGGTTGTAGGTCGCGATCGTGCGAAACCAGTCCTGCTCGATCAGGTCGCGCGGGAAGAACGCCGAGCTGAGGAACAGCAGGACGAAGAAGAGCGGGAAGAAGCCCTGGACGGCCTCCCCCGTGCCGGCGCGCAGCGCCACGAAGGTCCCGAAGCAGGCGAACGCGAAGGAGATCGAGATCGCGAGCGCGATCAGCACGAAGGCGCCGCCGACGCCGGAGGCGATGCCGACGCCGAACAGCAGGCCGACGAGCAGGTAGATCGTCGCGCTGATGACGCCCATGAACAGCGCGCCGCCGAGCTGGCCGGCGAGCAGCGCGGCGCCCGACATCGGCGTCATCGCGAGCCGGTCCAGGAAGCCGCCCTGGATGTCGCGGGCGAGGTCCTGGCCGCCGTTGAGCGCGGCGAACAGCGCGCCCTGCATGAACGGGATCGCGAGCGCGAAGTCGAGGTAGCTGGCGGTCGGGAAGCCCGGCAGGTCGGTCGCCGCGTCCAGGCCCGAGGCGTTGACGGCGAGCAGGATCAGCGGGAACAGGACCGGGAAGATCATCTGCGCGGGGTTGCGCAGGATCCGCTTGATCGCACGGCCGCCGAGCAGGCCGACCTGTGTCGGCAGCGCGCTGTGCACGAGCGCCGCCACGCCTACGCCGCCGCCCGCTCGTGGTCGGGGGCGGGCTCCTCCACGAGCGGATCGGCCGCGCCCTCGAGGCTGCGGCCCGTCTTGGCGAGGAAGACGTCGTCGAGCGTCGGCTCGTGCAGCGCGAGGTTGGCGACGGCGATGTCGGCGTGGTCGAGGGCGCGGACGATGTCGGCGAGCTGGTCGGCGCCCGAGGTCAGGCGCACGGCGATCGAGCCGGCGCTGCGGGCGGAGACGGTCTCGCCGAAGGGCGCGAGTGCGGCGCCGGCTGCGGCGCAGTCGCCCGCGTCGCGCGGGATGAGCTCGATCGTCGGCTTGGAGACCTGCGCCTTCAGCGCCGCGGGCGTCCCCTCGGCGACGATCTTGCCGCGGTCGATGATGCCGACGCGGTCGGCGAGCACGTCGGCCTCCTCGAGGTACTGGGTCGTGAGGAAGACGGTCGTCCCCTCCTCGCGGGCGAGGCGCGCGACCTCGTCCCAGAGGGCGGTGCGCGACTGCACGTCGAGGCCCGTCGTCGGCTCGTCGAGAAAGAGGATCCGCGGCTTGTGCAGGAGCGCGAGCGCGAGATCCAGGCGGCGCTTCATCCCGCCGGAGTAGGTGGAGGACTTGCGATCGGCCGCGTCGGAGAGCCCGACGCGCTCGAGCAGCTCGTCGCCGCGCCTGCCGCGCTCGGCGCGCGGGATGCCCTGCAGCCCGCCCTGCAGGCGCATGTGCTCGCGGCCGGTGAGCATCGGGTCAAGCGCCACGTCCTGCAGCGCGACGCCGATCGCGGCGCGCACCTTCGCGCCCTCCTTCGCGACGTCGAAGCCCGCCACCGTGGCGGAGCCGGCGGTCGGCGGCAGCAGCGTCGTCAGGACCTTCACGGTCGTCGACTTGCCGGCGCCGTTGGGCCCCAGGAAGCCGTAGATCTCGCCCGCCGCGACGTGCAGGTCGATGCCGTCGACGGCCCGGATGCCGCCCTTGAACTCGCGGATCAGGCCCGCGACGTCGATTCCTCGGTCCTCGGTCATGGCGGGCAGGATACGCACGGATAGTTGAGGTTGTCAACTATTGCCTTCGTCCAGTATCCTGGTCGTTGATGGCCTCGGATGTGAGACCCGCGCCGGCTGCCCAGGAGGCCTGGTCGCTCATGTCGCGGCTGTTCTGGGAGATGCGCCCGCGCATGCTGCGCGTCGCCGGCGAGTTCGGCCTCACCCCTCCCCAGCTCTTCGCCCTGCGCCAGCTCGACCCCGAGGAGCCGGTGCCGATGCGGGCGCTGGCCAAGGCGCTGCACTGCGACAGCTCGAACGTCACGGGGCTCGTCGACGGGCTCGCCGCGCAGGGGCTCGTCGAGCGCCGCGAGGCCGAGCACGACCGCCGCGTGCGGATGCTCGTCGTCACCGAGCGCGGCGCCGAGGTGCGCGCGCGCATGCGGGCGGCGATCGAAGCGGTGCCCGACCCGATCTCGCGGCTGAGCGCCGCCGATCAGCGCGCGCTGCGCGACATCCTGCATCGCGCGATGGGCTAGTGACGGGTCCACTAGCGACAGCGCGGGCCGTCGGCCTGCAGGCGTGCGAAGACGGCGGCGTGCAGCTTCGCGCGGCTGACGATGAAGACGTCGGGCTGGTCGGCCGGGACGCGGCGGTCGGCGATGAACGCCACGAGCGGCGGGCCCGCCCAGACGGCGCCGGGCGGGCAGGCGCGTGCGCGCGCGACCATCCGGTCGACCTCGGCGCGGGTGTAGCCGACCTTCCAGCCCGGCGTCGAGGATGCCGGCCGGTGGAACGGGCGCGGGTTGCTCGGGTCCAGCAGCAGCGAGGCCGACTGCGCGAGCATCAGCGCGCCGAGCGCGGCCACCGCGATCGCGGCCGTGACGCGCCGCGGCGTGGCGAGCGCCCAGGCGGCGCCGCTGACCGCGAGCGCGACCAGCAGCGGCTCGCTGGGCACGAGCACGTTGAGGCCGGTCCCCGGCTTCACGATCGTCGCCAGCACGGCGAGCATCCCCACCGCGGCGGCCGCGGTGGTGGCGAGCAGCGCGGGCTCGCGCGCGCGGGCGCGCAGCGCCAGCGCGACGGCGGCGAAGACCACCAGCGGCAGGAGGTTCCAGCCCGCCTGGACCCACGAGCCGATCTGGAACTCGAGCCCGTGGCCGGCCTGCTCCTGCGCCTGGACGATGTCGCGCCAGAAGCCGGTGCCGAAGATCGCGGTGAACGCCAGCGCCTGCGCGGCGAGCGCGACGGCGGCCCAGCGGGCGGCGGTCGCGCGCGCGGGCGAGGCGACGATCAGCGCCGCGGCGGGCAGCGCGAACGGCAGCTTCGCGAAGACGGCGACCCCCGCGAGCAGGCCGGCCCAGCGCGCGGTCGCCGGGCGCGCGGCCAGCAGCGCGGCGCCGAGCAGCAGCGGCGCGCCGAGCTGCTCGGGCAGCAGCAGGCCGTGCTGGTGCGTCGCCCACGGCGTCAGGATCACGAGCGGCACGGCGACGAACGCGGCGCGCCGGTCGGCGGTCAGCCGCCAGACGATCTCGCCCGCGAGCAGGCCCGCGACGACCTGCAGCAGCCCGCAGGCGAGGCGCAGCGAATCCAGCGAGTCGTGGATCGCGAGCGGGACGGCGCCGAAGAGGTAGACCCACGGCGGCTGCGAGGCGACGAGGCCGCCGTAGAGGTCGCCGCCGTGCAGCAGCAGGCGCGAGCTCAGCGCGTAGACGCCCTCGCTCGGCCCCCAGTCGGCGTGCCCGCGGGCGAGCTCGAGCAGGACGGCGAAGGCGCAGGCCAGCAGCGCCGCGGCGATCCGGTCGCCGCGCGGCCTCGGCGAGGAACGCGCGCCGTCCTCCAAGTCAGGCCGCGATCCGCGCGATCGCCCGGATCGCCTCGGTGCCGTCGCTGAGCTCGCTGGCGCCGTGCGTCGCGAGCTCGAGGTCGGCGAGCGTCTCCAGCGCACGGCTGAGACGGTCGGCGTCGGCGCGGCGGGCCTCGGCGATGCGCCGGTCGGCGGCCCACGGGCTGCCCTTGATCGACGCCTTGATCTCGGCGGCGCTGCGGCCCGCCTCGAGCTGCAGGGCGATCGCGAGGACGTCGCGCACGCGCCGCGCGAGCAGCCCGACGAGCCGGCCGACGGACTCGCCCTGGGCCTCGAGCTCGAGGTAGGCGCGCGTCGCGGCATCGCCGTCGCCCGCGACGAGCGCGTCGACGAGCCCCCAGACCTGGCGCTCGGAGGAGTGCGCGGCGGCCTGCTCGACCTCCTCGGCGCCGATGCTCGCCCCGGCCCCGAGCTCGAGCGCGAGCTTCTCGACCTCGCGCAGCAGGCGCTGCTGGCGCTCGCCGACGAGCGCCACGAGCGCCTGGGCGCCGTCGCGCTGCAGCTCGACGCCGAGCTTGGAGGCCTCGGCCTGCAGCCAGCGCGGGAGCTCCTTGGCCTTCATGGTGCGCTCGGCCGCGATGCTGCCGCCGGCGTTCTCGACCGCGGCGATCAGCGCCGCCGGGACCTTGAAGCGGCCCTCCTCGCGCGCGAAGAAGGCGATCGTCGTGTCGGGCGCGATCGCCTGCAGCGCCGGCGCGAGGTGCTCCTTGACGTCGGCGTCCTTCCAGCGCTCGGCGCCGTCGACGACGATGAAGCGCCGCCCGATCGCGAACGTCATCGCCGACAGCGCGCCCGCGACGGCGGCGGGCGTCGCGGCGTCGCCCTGGAGCGCCTCGACGCCGCCCGCGCCGGACTCGCGCTCGGCCAGCGCGCGCAGCGCGGCCCGGCGCTCGCCGATGCGCCCGTGGTCGTCGCCGTGGATGAGGTAGGCGGGCTTGAAGGCGGCCATGGCGCCCGAGTCTAGGAGCCTAGGCGCCCGGGCGGGCGGTCCGGATCGTCATCCGGCCGCCGCGCACGGTGAGGCGCACGGTGCCGTCGCGGTCGGTGCGGCGCACGATCGGGACCGCGCGCAGCGCCGCGAGCGTCGTCGCCGTCGGATGGCCGTAGAGGTTGCGGCGCCCGACCTCGACGACCGCGACGCGCGGGCGCAGGCGGCGCAGGAGGCCTCCCAGCCCCGGATCGTCGCTGCCGTGGTGGGCGACCTTCAGCGCGTCGACGACCGGCAGGTCGAGCCCGGCGGTGACGTTGGACTCGGCGTCGGCGGTGAGCAGCAGGTCGAAGGCGCCGTCGCGCAGGTGGATGACCGTCGCGCGGTCGTTGGGCTCGGCGCCGGCCGGCGCCGCCGGGACGCGCCGCGGCCACAGCACGCGCAGCTCGATCGGCCCCGCGCGCAGGACCTGCCCGGCGTCGGAGGCGATCCGCCGCACGCGCCGCGCCGCCGCGAGCTGCGAGGCCTTCGCGGCCGCCCGCGCCCCGAACGGCCCCGGCGCCGGCGTGGCCGTCGCCTCCTCCCCGTCGAGCACGAGGCCGACCGGCAGCGCGCCGAGGACCGCGGCGGCGGCGCCGTCGTGGTCGAGGGCGGCGTGGGTGAGCACGAGCAGGTCCAGGCGCCGCACGCCGGCGGCGCGCAGGCGCGCGAGGATCGGCCCCTCGGGCGGCCCGGTGTCGACGAGCACGGCGGCGCGGCCGTGCTGGATCAGCGTCGCGTCGCCCTGGCCGATGTCGAGGAACGAGACGGTGAGATCGGACGGCGGGCCGGGCGCGCGGGCGCCCAGCGCGAGCGCGGCGGTCGCCGCCGTCGCCGCGAGCACCGCGAGGCCTCCGAGCGGGCGCCGCGTGCGCGGCCCGAGCCGGCGCCAGGCGAGGACCGCGGCGGCCGCAGCCGCGTAGGTGGCGATCACGCCGAGCACGCCGAGGCCGGGGACGCTCAGCTCGGCGCCCGGCAGCCGCGCCGCGCGTTCGGCGAGCCATGTGAGGTACGCCAGCGGGAGCGCGGCGACCGACGCGACCGGCGCGGCGAGCCCCGGCGCGACCTGGCCGAGCGCCCCCGCGATCGTGCCCAGCCACATGACGGGCGCGACCGCCGGCGCGGCGAGCACGTTGGCGGGCAGCGACACGAGCGACAGGCGCTCGAAGTGCAGGGCGATCAGCGGCGCTGTCGCGATCGTCGCCGCGGCGGTCACCGCGAGCGCGTCGGCGAGCCCGCCCGGCAGGCGTGCCCTGCGCAGCCGCGCCCGTAGCGCGGGCACGAGCGCCAGCAGCCCGAGCACGGCGGCGAAGCTCAGCTGCCAGCCGGCGTCCTCGGCGGCGCGCGGGCTCCAGGCGAGCGTCAGGGCGGCGGCGAGCAGGAGCGCGTACCAGCGCGACGCCGGCCGCCCTGCCAACGCGGCCACCAGGCCGGCCGCGCCCATCACCCCCGCGCGCTGGATCGACGGCCCGGCGCCGGCCAGCGGGACGTAGGCCGCCACAGCGAGCAACGCGAGCGTCAGGCGGGCGGTCAGCCCGAGTCCGGCGAGCGCCGCGAGCGCCAGCACGAGCGTCGCGAGCAGCAGGACGTTGGCGCCGCTGGCGGCGACGAGGTGCGCGAGGCCGGTCGTGCGGAAGTCGGCGCGCACGGCGTCGGTGAGCGCGCCGTCCTGGCCCAGCACCATCCCGCGCGCGAGCGCGCCCTGGGCGGGCGGGACGCCGGCGGTCAGCGCGCGCTCGGTCCGCGTGCGGACGCCGTCGAGCGCGCCGAGCAGGCCGCCGCGGCGCCGGCCGCCGGCGCGCAGCGACTGCGCGCGCAGGAGCGCGTGCGCGTTGCGCCGGCGCTCGTAGGCGTCGTAGCGGCCCAGGCGCTCCAGGTGCCCGCGGGCGGCGAGCTCGGCGCCGGGGACGGCGCCCGGCGGCCAGCGCACGCGCGCGGGCACGCGCAGCAGGATGCGCTCGCCGCGCCCGGGCTGCGACAGCAGCCGCAGCGGCGCCACCCGCACGCCGAAGGCGCGCGTGCGCGGGTGGTCGAGCAGCGTGGCGCGGACGGTCGCCGTGCTGCCCAGCAGCGGCCCGAGCGCCGTGCGGTCGAGCGCCGCCAGCCGCGCCTGCGCCACGCCCGCGCCGAGCAGCACCAGCGCGGCGGCGCCCAGCGCCAGCACGCCGTCGGGCGCGAGCGCCAGCGCCAGCAGCGCGAGCGCCGCCACCGCGAGCGGCCAGCGCGGGCCCGCCAGCAGGCCCGCCGTGAGCGCCGCGAGCAGCAGGTGGCGCGGGTGCCCGGCGGCGCGCTCGCGCAGCACGCGGATCGCCGTCACGCGGTCACCAGCGGCGTCAGGGTCGCCAGCCGCTTGGCGCCGATCCCCGGCACCTCCCCCAGCTCCTGAACGTCCCGGAAGCCGCCGTGCTGCTCGCGGTAGTCGAGGATCCGCTGCGCGATCCCGGGCCCGACGCCGTCGAGCGTGTCGAGCTGCTCGAGCGTGGCGGTGTTGAGGTTGATCGGCGCGGCCGGCGCGGTCCCACCGGCGGCGGCGCCCGGCGCGGCCGCGGTCGCGGTCGCGGTCGCCGTCGGCGCACGTCGCGGCACGAGGATCTGGCGCCCGTCCTCGAGCTTGGCCGCGAGGTTGACCGCGTCGAGGTCCGCCCGCGCTCGCGCCCCGCCGGCGCGCCGCAGCGCGTCGTCGACCCGCGCGCCCGCCGCCAGCCGGTAGACGCCGGGGCGCCGCACCGCGCCCGCGACGTGGACCGTCACGCGCCCGCCACCGGCACGGCCGACGCTCACGCTGCCCGGCGGCGCCGGCCGCGGGTCCGCGCCCGTCGTCCGCGCGGGCGCGGGCGCGAGCGCCGCGCCGCCCTCCCCGCGCGTCACCTGCGCGCCGAGATAGCGCGCCCCCAGAAAGCAGACGACGACCCCGAGCGCCACGTACAGGACAAGCCGCGGGCGGTCGAGGTCGGACACGAGCCGAGGCTAGGTCGCGACCCGTGACGCCCGGCACGCGGAACGTGACGATTGCGCGCAGCGACTGCGACGAAAAGACAACCGAGACACACTCGTCCCACTTATCTGATACGTTGCTGTCTCACTTCATGTCGACCACGCCCTCCCACCCCAAGAGCCACGTCCGCGCCGACGCCGCCCGCAACGCGGAGCACATCGTCGCGGTCGCCGCCGGCCTGCTGGCCCGCGACCCCCAGGTCGGGATGGCGGACGTCGCCACCGCCGCCGGGGTCGGGCGCGCCACCGTCTACCGCCACTTCCCCACCCGCGAGGCGCTGCTGACCGCGATCTACGACAGCGGGATCGGCATGGCCGAGGCGGCGATGCGCGACTGCCGCCTCGACGAAGGAACCGCGAGCGAGGCCCTGTCGCGCCTGACGCACGCCTGGATCGACGTCATCGAGCGCTTCGCCTTCACCGAGATCGTCGCGCAGACCGGCCACTTCCAGTCCGAGGAGCGCAACGCTCGCCGCGAAGCGATCTTCGCCGAGCCGCTGTTCGCGCTCGTCCGCCGCGGCCAGGACACGGGCGAGTTCACGCGCGCGCTGCCCGCCGACTGGCTCCTCGCCACCTTCGGCGCCCTCCTTCACAACGCCGGGCTGTCGATCAGCGCCGGCACGCTCACGCGCGACGACGCGCCCGACCTCGTGCTGCGCACCCTGCTGCACGGCGTCACCGCCGACTGACCCACCGCGCCGCGACACCCACCGCCCGAACCTCCGACCCGAACGGAATGGACTCCCCATGCCGAAGCTGCTGGCTGCCCTCGCCCACGTCCTCACGACCCACTGGAAGCGCTCCGCCCTCGGCGCGCTCGCCGCGTTCGCCGTCATCGCCGCGCTCGGCCTGACCGCCGGCGGCACCTACAAGGACGCCTTCAGCATCCCGGGCGCCGAGAGCCAGAGCGCGCTCGACCTGCTTTCTCAGCGCTTCCCGTCGGCGTCGGGCGACACCGCGACCGTCGTGTTCTCCGCCAAGGACGGCACGCTGCGCGACGCCGAGCAGGCCGCCGCCCTGAGCGGCGCGGTGAAGAAGATCGCCGGCCAGCCGCACGTGTCCGCCGCCATCGACCCGCTGTCGGCCCAGGGCCGCGGCCAGGTCTCCAAGGACGGCCGGATCGCGTTCGTCACCGTCCAGTACGACACGACCGCCGTGAAGGTCGAGGGCGCCCTCGAGCGTCTGGAGTCCGTGACGCAGGACGCCGACCGGGCGGGCGTGCAGGTCGCCATGCGCGGCGCCGTCGTGGATGCGCAGGCCAAGCAGGCGGCCCCGGTCGGCGAGGTGATCGGCGTCCTCGTCGCCGTGCTGCTGCTGACGCTGCTCTTCCGCTCGCTCGCCGCGATGGCGGTGACGCTCGTCGGCGCGCTCGTCGGCGTCGGCTTCGGCTTCCTCGCGCTGAAGCTGCTCTCCTCGGCGATCACGCTGCCGAGCGTCGCGCCGACGATCGGGCTGATGCTCGGCCTCGGCGCCGGCATCGACTACGCGCTGCTGATCGTCGGGCGCTACCGCGAGCAGCGCGCGCTCGGCGACTCGCCCGCACAGGCGGCGAGCACGGCCAACGGCACCGCCGGCATGTCGGTCCTCGCGGCCGGCGCGATCGTCGTCGTCGCGATCGCCGGCCTCATGACCGCGGGCATCCCGTTCGTCGGGCAGATGGGCATCGGCGCGGCGGTCGTCGTCGCCGCCGTCGTCCTCTCGGCGCTGACGATCCTGCCGATCGCGCTCGGCGCGATGGGCAAGCGCCTGGCGCCGAAGAAGCCCGAGCACGTCGCGCCGTCGCAGGCGTTCGCCCGCTGGGGCGAGCTCGTCACCGGCCACCCCGTCGTCGCGACCGTCGCCGGGCTCGCGGTGCTCGCCGCGCTGGCTCTGCCCGCGCTCGGCATGCAGCTCGGCCAGCCCGACGACGGCAACAAGTCCGCCGACGTGACGCAGCGGATCGCCTACGACAAGCTCTCCGAGGGCTTCGGCCCGGGCTTCAACGGCCCGCTGCTGCTCGCCGTCGCGCTGCCGTCCGACACGACGGCCGCGACCGCCGGCCTGCAGCGCGTCCGCGCCGCCGTCGCCGCGACCCCCGGCGTGGTGGCCGTCGCGGCGCCGGTCCGCAGCCCCGAGGGCGACGCCGCGATCCTGAACGTCACCCCCGCGAGCTCGCCGCAGGACGACCGCACGAGCGCGCTGACCGCCACGCTGCGCGACGACGTCATCCCGGCCGCCGTCGGCAACAGCGGCCTCAAGGTCTACGTCGGCGGCGCGACCGCGACCTTCAACGACATGTCCGACAAGATCGCCAGCCGGCTGTTTCTCTTCATCGGCGCGGTCGTGCTGCTGTCGATGCTGCTGCTGATGGCGGCGTTCCGCTCGGTCTGGGTGCCGCTCGTCTCGGCGCTGTTCAACGTCCTCGGCATCGCCGCCGCCTACGGCGCGCTGACCGCCGTGTTCAACAACGGCTGGGGCATGGAGCTGCTGGGCCTGCACGAGACGGTCCCGATCGTCTCGTTCGTGCCGCTGTTCATGTTCGCGATCGTCTTCGGGCTGAGCATGGACTACAACGTCTTCCTGCTCTCGCGCATCCGCGAGGCCTACCAGGCCGGCGACAGCCCGCAGGAGAGCGTCGTGCACGGCCTGTCGCGGATCGCCAAGGTCATCCTCGTCGCGGGCGCCATCATGGCCTCCGTGTTCGCGGGCTTCGTCCTCGGCGACGACGCGATCATCAAGCAGATGGGCTTCGGGCTGGCGGTCGCCGTCGCGATCGACGTCCTCGTCCTGCGCATGCTGATCGCCCCCGCCGTCGTGATGCTGCTCGGCGACCACGCCTGGACGCTCCCGCGCTGGCTGGACCGCCTGCTCCCGAACATCAACCTCGACGGCGAGCACACGCCGGCCCGGCGCGAGGCGCCGGCGGTCCACCCCCAGCCGGTGACCGAGGGGGCCTAGCGGACGACGATGTTCACGAGCTTGCCGGGCACGACGACCTCCTTGACGACCTCGTGGCCGTCGAGGTGGGCCTGCATCCGCGGCGCCGCCCGGCAGAGCGCGGCCAGCTCCTCGCGCGAGGCCGACGAGGGCGCCTCGACGCGGTCGCGGACCTTGCCGTTGACCTGACAGACGAGCTCGAACGTGTCGGTCTCCAGCCACGCCGGGTCGGCGTCGGGCCAGGGCTGCTCCCAGACGCGCTCGCCGGTCAGCAGGTGGTAGGCGTCGGTCGCGGTGTGCGGCGCGAACGGGAACAGCAGCGAGGCCGCCGTCGTGAGCGCGAAGCGGACCGTCCCGGGCGCGGCGTCGCCGCGCTTGGCCGGCGTGACCTCGTTGAGCGTCTCCATCACCGCGGCGATCGCGGTGTTGAAGTTGAAGCGCTCGCTCATGTCGCTCGTGACCTTCTCGATCGCCCAGTTGGCCTTGCGCAGCAGCCGCTCGTCGTCGGCGTTGAGCTCGTCGGGGATCGGCCAGGCGGGCAGCTCGGCGGCGACCTCGGCGGCGTTGCGCCACAGCCGGCTGAGGAAGCGGTGCATCCCCTCCAGGCCGCTGTCGGACCAGTCGGCGTCCTGGTCGGGCGGGCCGATGAAGAGGATGTAGGCGCGCGCGGTGTCGGCGCCGTAGCGCTCGACGATCGTCTTCGGCGAGACGACGTTGCCCCTGTTCTTGGACATCTTCTCGCCGTCGCGCAGGATCATGCCCTGCGTGAACAGGGCCGCGAAGGGCTCCTGGATCTCCTCGGGCAGGTGGCCCATGTCGGCGAGCGCCTTCGTGAAGAAGCGCGCGTACATGAGGTGCAGGATCGCGTGCTCGACGCCGCCGATGTACTGGTCGACGGGCATCCACTGCGCGACCGCAGCCGGGTCCCAGGCGGCCCGGTCGTTGGCGGCGTCGCAGTAGCGCAGGAAGTACCACGACGAGTCGACGAAGGTGTCCATCGTGTCGGTCTCGCGCTTGGCCGGACCGCGGCACTGCGGGCAGGCGACGTTGACCCAGTCCTCGGCGGCCGCCAGCGGCGAGCGCCCGCGCGGCTTGTAGTCCTCGACGTCGGGCAGGATCACCGGCAGGTCCGCGACGGGCACCGGCACGGCGCCGCAGCGCGGGCAGTGGATGATCGGGATCGGGGTGCCCCAGTAGCGCTGGCGCGAGATCAGCCAGTCGCGCAGGCGGTAGTTGACCGACGCGTGGCCCTTGCCCTCGCGATCGAGCCAGCGGACGATCTCCTCCAGGGCCGCGCGGTTGTGCCTGCCGTCGAACTCGGGGCCGCAGTTGACGAGCGGCCCGTCGCCGGTGTAGGGCAGCTCGCCGTCGGGGTCGCTCGGGTCGGCGATCACGCGGCGGATCGGCAGGTCGTAGGCCTGCGCGAACGCGAAGTCGCGCTCGTCGTGGGCGGGGACGGCCATGATCGCGCCGGTCCCGTACTCCATGAGCACGTAGTCGGCGACGTACATCGGCAGCTGCTCGCCGTTGACCGGGTTGGTGACCGTGTGGCCGAGCGGCACGCCCGTCTTGGGCTTGTCGACGTCGCCGCGCAGCTGCGTGTCGGCGGTCAGCGCGCGGTTGACGTACGCGCGCACCTCGTCCTCGTGCTCGGTGCCCGCGGCGAGGCGCAGGACGTCGGGGTGCTCGGGCGCCATGACGAAGAACGTCGCGCCGAACAGCGTGTCCGGGCGCGTGGTGAAGACCGGGTAGTCGACGTCGAGGTCCTCGCAGCGGAAGACGACCTCGGCGCCCGTCGAGCGGCCGATCCAGTTGCGCTGCATCGTCTTGACGTGCTCGGGCCAGCGGATCGCGTCGAGGTCCTCGAGCAGCCGGTCGGCGTAGTCGGTGATGCGGAAGAACCACTGCGTGAGCTGGCGCACCTCGACGAGCGCGCCGGAGCGCTCACCGCGGCCGTCGACGACCTGCTCGTTGGCGAGCACCGTCTCCTCGACCGGGTCCCAGTTGACCGCCGCCTGCTTCTGGTAGGCCAGCCCGCGCTCGAAGAGCTCGAGGAAGATCCACTGCGTCCACTTGTAGACGCGCGGCTCGTGGGTCCCGAACTCGCGCGTCCAGTCGATCGAGACGCCCCAGCGGCGGAACTGGCGCTGGAACTCCGCGATCGCCTCGTTCGTCGAGGCGCGCGGGTGCTGGCCGGTCTTGATCGCGTGGTTCTCGGCGGGCAGGCCGAACGCGTCGTAGCCCATCGGGTGCAGGACGCGGCGGCCGGTGCGGCGGTGGAAGTGCGCGACCGCGTCCCCGACGGAGTAGACCTTGAGGTGCCCGATGTGCGGCTCCCCGCTGGGGTAGGGCAGCATCTCGAGCACGTAGGAGGCGGGCCGCGGGTCGGCGGCGTCGTTGGCGACCTCCCACGTGCCCTCGTCGGCCCAGACCTGCTGCCAGCGGGGCTCGATCTCGGCGGGGTCGAAGTGGTGCTCGACAGCCACCAGGCCCTAGGCGGCTGCGGCGCTGACGCCGGCGGCCTCGCGCAGGGCCTCGGCCTTGCCGGTCTGCTCCCAGGTGAAGTCGGGCTCCTCGCGGCCGAAGTGGCCGTAGGCGGCGGTCGCCTGGTAGATCGGGCGATGCAGGTCGAGCTCGTTGCGAAACGCGCCGGGGCGCAGGTCGAAGTGCTCGTCGACGAGGGCGGCGATCGTTGCGCGGCCGATCTTCTCGGTGCCGAAGGTCTCGACCATCACCGACACGGGATGGGCGACGCCGATCGCGTAGGCGACCTGCACCTCGCAGCGGTCGGCGATGCCGGCCGCGACGATGTTCTTCGCCACCCAGCGCGCGGCGTAGGCGGCCGAGCGGTCGACCTTCGACGGGTCCTTGCCGCTGAACGCGCCGCCGCCGTGGCGGGCCATGCCGCCGTAGGTGTCGACGATGATCTTGCGGCCGGTCAGGCCGCAGTCGCCGACGGGGCCGCCGATGACGAAGCGTCCCGTGGGGTTGACGAGGAAGTCCCTGCGCAGCGCGTTGGCGTCGTACATGCCCTCGGGCAGGGTCGGCAGGACGACGTGCTCCCAGAGGTCGTCGAGGATCTGCTGGCGGGTCGCCGACTCGGCGTGCTGGGTGGAGATGAGGAGCTTCTCGACCGCCGTCGGCACGCCGTCGACGTAGCGGACGGAGACCTGCGTCTTGCCGTCGGGGCGCAGGTAGGGCAGCGTGCCGTCGTGGCGGACCGTGGCCAGCTGCTTGGCCAGCCGGTGGGCGAGCGAGATCGGCAGCGGCATGAGCTCGGGCGTCTCGTTGCTCGCGTAGCCGAACATCATCCCCTGGTCGCCCGCGCCGGCGATGTCGAGCTCGTCCTCGTCGGACGGGTCGGTCTGCGTCTCGTAGGACCGGTCGACGCCCTGGGCGATGTCCGAGGACTGCTTGTCGATCGCGTTGAGGACCGCGCAGGAGTCGGCGGAGAAGCCGAGGTCGGCGTCGATGTAGCCGATGCCGCGGATCGTCTCGCGCACGACGGCCTGGATGTCGACGTAGGTCTCCGTCGAGATCTCGCCGGAGACGACGACGAGGCCGGTGTTCACCAGCGTCTCGCAGGCGACGCGGCCGGTCGGGTCGTCGCGCATAACGGCGTCCAGCACGCCGTCGGAGATCTGGTCTGCGACCTTGTCGGGATGGCCCTCCGTCACCGACTCTGAGGTGAAGAGGTACTCGTTCTCGGCGAAGTTTGTCATGGGGCGACAGGCTACCGAGCGTCGCTACGGCGGGACTTGCGCTCGTTGAAGTCGATGATGAGCGGCACGCCGTCCATCGCGAAGCGCGCACGCAGGCGGTTCTCGACGTAGTAGGCGTAGTCGCGCGTGACCCGCTGGCGCGAGTTGACCTGGATCGCGAAGCGCGGCGGGCGCTCGCCGATCTGCGCCGCGTAGAGGAGCTTGAGGCGATGGCCCTGCTTGGCCGGCGGCTGGCGCGCCTGGACGACCTCGCCGATGAAGCGGTTGAGCTCCGGCGTCGGGATCCGGTTCGACATCCGGTCGCCGAGCGCGAGCACCTCGGTCAGCAGGCGCTGGACGTTGCGGCCGGTCAGCGCGCTGGCCGTCAGGACGCGCGGGCGCAGGCGCAGCTTGTTGGCGACCTTCGCGCGCTCGTGGTCGAGGTCGGCCTCGTCCATCTCGGCGGTGTCCCACTTGTTCAGGACGATCGCGGTCGCGCAGCCCGACTGCATCGCGAGCTCGGCGACGCGCATGTCCTGCGCGGTGACGCCGTCGTTGGCGTCGCAGACGACGAGCGCGACGTCGGCGCGCTCGGCGGCCCGCTGGGAGCGCAGCGTCGTGTAGTACTCGACGGACTCCGAGACCTTCGACTGGCGCCGCATCCCGGCGGTGTCGACGACGATGATCTTGCGGCCGTCGATCTCCAGCGGCAGGTCGATCGCGTCGCGCGTCGTGCCGGCGACCTCGGAGACGATGACGCGCTCGGCCCCGACGAACTTGTTGACGAGCGACGACTTGCCGACGTTCGGACGGCCGATGATCGCAAGCCGGATGACCCCCTCGTCGACCTCCTCGTCGTCCTCGGGCAGCAGCTCGACGAGCCGGTCGAGCAGGTCGCCGGTGCCGAGGCCCTGGGCGGCGGAGACCGGCATCGGCTCGCCGAAGCCGAGCCGGTGGGCCTCGGCGGCGAGCGGGATGTCGATCGCGGCGTCGATCTTGTTGGCCGCGACGACGATCGGCATGTGCGTGCGGCGCAGGAGGTCGGCGAGCTCCTCGTCGCCGGGTCGCAGGCCGGCGCGGGCGTCGAAGACGAACAGCGCGACCTGGGCGTCGGCGAGCGCCGCGCGCGCCTGGTCGCGGATCGAGCCCGAGATCGGATCGGGGTCCTCGGTGTCCATCCCGCCGGTGTCGACGAGCGTGAAGCGCCGGCCGTTCCACTCGGTGGCGATCTCCTTGCGGTCGCGCGTGATGCCGGCGCGCTCGTGCACGACGGCCTCGCGCGAGTTCGTCAGCCGGTTGACGAGCGAGGACTTGCCGACGTTCGGATAGCCGACGACCGCGACCTTCATCGGACGGCCGTCGCGAGCCGGACGATCTTCTGGACGACCTCGTCGACGTCGAGCCCGTCGGTGTCGACGCGCAGCGCGTCGTGCGCGGGCGCCAGCGGCGAGTGCTCGCGCCCGCTGTCGCGCGCGTCGCGCTCCTCCTGCTCGCGCAGCACCGTCTCCTCGTCGGTCCCCAGCTGCTCGGCGCGCCTGCGCGCGCGCTCGCGCGGGGACGCCGTGAGAAAGACCTTCAGCTCGGCGTCGGGCGCGACGACCGTGCCGATGTCGCGGCCCTCGGCGACGTAGTCGCCGGAGCGGATGAGCTTGCGCTGCAGCGCGACGAGGTGGCCGCGCACCTCGGGCCGGGCGGCGATCTGCGAGGCGTGGTCTGAGACCTCGGGCGCGCGGATGTCGTCGGTGACGTCCTCGCCGTCGAGCAGGACGCGGCCGCCGAGGCCGATGTCGCAGGCCAGCGGGTCCTCGTTGCCGCGCAGCTCGGCGAGCGCGACGCAGCGGTACATCGCCCCGGTGTCGAGGTAGGTGAAGCCGAGCGCGTCCGCGACCGCGCGCGCCACGGTGGATTTGCCGGCCCCGGCAGGGCCGTCGATCGCGATGAGCATCGAACTGAGCATAGGGTCGTGCTCGGCCGGGCGTCTGCGGGCGGCCGCTCGGCGGGGAGAAGCGTCACCATCGCGGTGATGAGCGTGCTCAAGCGGCTGCGGGCAGTCCTCAAGCGGACCGTGCTGGCGTTCTACGACGACCAGATGACCCAGCACGCGGCGGCGCTGACGTACTACGTGCTGATGTCGCTGTTCCCAGCCGTGCTCCTGGCGCTCTCGCTGCTCGGGCTCGTCGGCGAGTACCCGCGGACCTACGACGCGATCATCGGCTACCTCAGCGGCGTCGCGCCCGATTCGGTGATCGTGCCGCTCGACAGCTCGCTGCGCGCCGCCCTGCGCAGCGAGGGGACGGCGGCGACGACGCTGGGAATCGGCGCCGTGCTCGCGCTCTACGGCACGACCGGCGCGCTGGAGGCGACGCGCCGCGCGCTGAACGTCGTCTTCGAGGCCGACGGCGGGCGCAGCTTCCTGCGCCGCAAGACGATCGACGTGGGCTCGACGTTCGTGCTCATGGTGCTCGGGCTCGTGAGCCTCGTGCTCGTCTTCGTCGGCGGCCACTTCGCGCAGGACCTCCTGGGCTTCCTCGGCCTGGGCCCGAAGGTCGCCGAGATCTGGAACGCCGCCCGCTGGCCCGCCGCGGTGACGGTCGCGACGTTCGTCTTCGGATTCGTCTACTACGTCACGCCCGACGTCCGCCAGCGCTCGTTTCATGCCGTCCTGCCGGGCGCCGCGCTCGGGGTCGCGCTGTGGCTCGCCGCCTCGTTCGGCTTTGCGACCTACATCTCGCAGATCGCGAACGTCGGCGCGATCTACGGCGCCTTCACCGGCGCGATCGTGCTCGTCGTCTGGCTCTGGCTCACGAGCGTCGCGCTGCTGTTCGGCGCCGAGCTCAACGCCGAGATCGAGCGCGAGCGCGAGCTCAACGAGGGCGTGCCGATCGAGGCGACGCTGAACCTGCCGACGCGCGGGGACCCGCGCTAGCGGGGCCGGGTGAGGCGCGGTCGCCAGTGAGAGGCGAGTTGGTGACGCATGCGGTAACCAACTCGCCACTCACCGTCCTGGACGCCCCCGCGCCGCCGCGAACCGCCCCGGGCGGAGCGGGCCTTCCCCTCAGCGATGCCGTTCGCAAGCGCGCCGGCGCTACGCAAGCCGCGCGAGATCCTCGGCGAAGCCGGGGTACGACACCGCCGCGGCCTCCATCCCGACGACCTCGACGCCCTCCTTCGACGCCAGGCCCGCCACGGCGCCGAGCATCGCCATGCGGTGATCGCCCTGGGCGTCGATGACGCCGCCGCGCAGCCCGCCCGTGCCGCTGACCACGAAGCCGTCCTCGGCCGCCTCGATCTGCGCGCCGAGGCCGCGCAGGCCCTCGACGACGCCGGCGATCCGGTCGGACTCCTTCAGGCGCAGCTCGTGCGCGCCGCGGACGACCGTCTCGCCCTCGGCGAAGCAGCCCAGCAGCGCGACGAGCGGCAGCTCGTCGATCGCCAGCGGCACCTCGCCGGCCTCGACGACGGTGCCCCGCAGCGGGCCGGAACGCACGTCGAGGTCGGACACCGGCTCGGAGACCGCGACCTCGTCGGAGGGATCCTCGAGCTCGCCGATGACGATCGCGCCCATGCGATCGAGGATCCGCAGGAAGCCGGTGCGCGTCCAGTTGACCCCGACGCCGCGCACGAGCAGCCGCGAGCGCTTGACGAGCACGCCCGCGGCGATCATGAACGCCGCGCTGGAGAGGTCGCCGGGAACATGCAGGCTCTGGGCGTCGAGCTCGTCGGTGCAGGTCACCCTGACCGTGCGCCCGTCGCGCACGACGCGCACGCCGGCGCCGGCGAGCATCCGCTCGGTGTGGTCGCGGCTCGGGGCCGGCTCGACGACGCTCGTCGTGCCGTCGGCGCCGAGGCCCGCGAACAGGACGCAGGACTTCACCTGCGCGCTGGCGACCGGCATGTCGTAGGTGATCGCGCGCAGCCGCCGGCCGTGCACGACGAACGGCGGGAAGCGGTCGTCGGTGGCCTCGATGCGGGCGCCCATGAGCGCCAGCGGGGCAGCGATCCGGTCGACCGGCCGGCGGCGGATCGAGCTGTCGCCGTCGAGCTGGAACGACGAGCCCTCCTGGAAGGCCAGCCAGCCGGGCAGCAGGCGCATCAGCGTGCCGGCGTTGCCGACGTCGATCGGGCCGCCGGGCTCGCGCGCCTCGCGCAGCCCCGCGCCGCGCACGACCACGACGTCGTCGTGCTGCTCGACGAGCGCGCCGACGGCGCGCAGCGCGCCCAGCGTCGAGAGGGTGTCCTCGGCGTGCAGGTAGTTGGAGATCCGCACCGGCTCGGCGGACATCGCCCCGAGCAGCGCGGCGCGGTGCGAGATCGACTTGTCGGGCGGCGCGACGACCTCGCCGCGCAGCCGTCCCGACGGCCCGAAGAAGACGGTGCTCACCGCTAGGCCGCCGGGTAGCCGAGCCCGGCCACGAGCCCGATCGCCCGCTCCGCGTCGCCGGCGCCGACCCACAGGGCGATCATGCCCGTGTGGTTGTCGGCCTCGGGCGCGAGCGACATGTCGGAGATGTTGATGCCCGCGCGGCCCAGCGCGAGCGCGATCTGCGCCACGACGCCGGGCTTGTTGGGGACGACCGCGCGGATCTCGCGCACCGCGCCGCCGCCGCCGGTGAGCCCGACGTCGAGCAGCGCCTGGCGCTGCCGGCCCGCCGCGTCCTGCCAGGCCTCGAGCTGGGCGCTGCCGTCGTCGAGCAGCCCGCGCACCTCCCCCAGCCGCCGCACGAGGTCGTCGATCTGCGCCCCCAGCGCGACGCGGTTGGCGGTGTAGATCTGCGCCCACAGCTCGGGGTTGGAGCCCGCGACGCGGGTGGCGTCGCGGAAGCTCGGGCCGGTCGCGGGGAGCGTCTCGCCGCCGAGCGCCTCGGCGGCCTGCGCGACCATCAGGTTGGCGACGACGTGCGGCAGGTGCGAGACCGCCGCCATCAGCCGGTCGTGCTCGTCGGGGCCGATCGCGGTCGGCACGGCGCCGATGCCCGCGACGAAGCGGGCGAGGCGCTCGTAGAGCACGCCGGGCGTCTCGGCGCGCGGCGTGAGGTACCAGGTCGCGCCCTCGAAGAGGTCGCCGCGGGCGTGCGCCACGCCGGTCGACTCGGCCCCCGCGAGGGGGTGGCCGCCGATGAAGTTCTCGCGGTCGATCGAGTGCACCAGCGCGCCCTTCGTCGAGCCGACGTCGGTGACGACCGCGCCCGGCAGCGCGTCGCAGAGCTCGAGCACCGCGTCGCCGAGCGCGTCGACGGCGACCCCGGCGATCGCGATGTCGGCGCTGCCGATGTCGGCGATCGAGGAGACGGCCTCGTCGATCGCGCCGCGCTCCAGCGCGAGCTCCAGCGCCGCGGGGCTGCGGTTCCAGCCGACGACGTGCGCGCCGAGGCGGCGGCGGGCGGCCATGCCGACCGATCCGCCGATGAGCCCGACGCCGAGGAGCGCGACCCGCATTCCTACGCGACGGCGCGGCGAGCGCGCACGTCGGCGGCGAGCTCGTCGAGGACTGCGACCGTCGCGTCCCAGTCCATGCAGGCGTCGGTGATCGACTGCCCGTAGGTCAGCTCGGCGCCGTCGACGACCTCCTGGCGCCCGCCGACGAGGAAGGACTCGAGCATGACGCCGACGATCGCGCGCTGGCCGCGGGCGACCTGGGCGCCGATCTGGGCGGCGACGGCGGGCTGGCGCTCGTGGTCCTTGGCGCTGTTGTCGTGCGAGGCGTCGACGACCACGCGCTCCCCCAGGCCCGCCTTGCGCAGCTTGGCGAGCGCCGCGCTGACGCTGGCGGGGCCGTGGTTGGGCTCGTCGCGGCCGCCGCGCAGGATGACGTGGCCGTCGGGATTGCCGGTCGTATGCAGGATCGCCGGGATGCCGCTGACGTCGACGCCGGCGAACGAATGGCGCGCGGCGGCGGCGCGGACGGCGTCGACGGCGACCTGGACGTTGCCGTCGGTGCGGTTCTTGAAGCCGACCGGCATCGAGAGGCCGGAGCCGAGCTGGCGGTGGATCTGGCTCTCGGTCGTGCGCGCGCCGATCGCGCCCCAGGAGACGGCGTCGGAGATGTACTGCGGCGTGATCGGGTCCAGGAACTCGCAGCCGACCGGCAGGCCGAGGCGCAGCACCTCGAGCAGCAGCTCGCGGGCGGTCCGCACGCCGGTGTCGACGTCGCCGGAGCCGTCGATGTGCGGGTCGTTGATGAGGCCCTTCCAGCCCGTCGTCGTGCGCGGCTTCTCGAAGTAGACGCGCATCGCGACGACGAGGTCGTCGCCGTGGCGGCGGGCCTGCTCGGCGAGGCGCCGCGCGTACTCCATCGCGGCGTCGGGATCGTGGACGCTGCAGGGGCCGACGACGACGAGCAGCCGGTCGTCGGTGCCGTCGAGGATCGCCGTGACGGCCGCGCGGCCGCGCAGCACGACGTCGGCGAGTTTGGGCTCCAGCGGCAGGCGCTCGAGCAGGTCCGCGGGGGTCGTCAGCGGCGAGACCCGCGCGATGCGGGTGTCGCGGACGCCGTGTGCCTGCTCCGAGCGCGTGTGGACCATCGTCAGACGACCGCCCCGATGCGCTTGCCGGCGATCGCGGCGACCTGCTCGACCTTCGCGGCGAAGGCGGCGAAGTCCTCGCTGTGCAGCGCCTGCGGCCCGTCGCAGATCGCCTCGTCGGGGTCGGGGTGCACCTCGACGATGATGCCGTCCGCGCCGGCGGCCGCGGCCGCGAGCGACAGCGGCTCGACGAGGTCGCGCCGGCCCGCCGCGTGGCTGGGGTCGACGATGACGGGCAGGTGGCTGAGCTCCTTGAGCACCGGGATCGCCATGAGGTCGAGCGTGAAGCGGTAGGCGGTCTCGAAGGTCCGGATGCCGCGCTCGCACAGGATGACGTTCTCGTTGCCCTCCTTCAGCACGTACTCGGCCGCCATCAGCAACTCCTCGAGCGTGCTCGACAGCCCGCGCTTGATCATCACCGGGCAGCCGGAGCGCCCGACCTCGGTCAGCAGCGTGTAGTTCTGCATGTTGCGCGCGCCGATCTGGATGAGGTCGGCGACCTCGACGACGGCCTCGATGTCGCGCACGTCCATGACCTCGGTGACGATCGGCAGGCCGGTCTCTGCTTTCGCCTCGGCCAGGATCCGCAGCCCCGCCTCGCCCAGCCCCTGGAACGAGTACGGGCTCGTTCGCGGCTTGTAGGCCCCGCCGCGCAGCAGGGTTGCACCGGCCGCCTTGACGACGCGCGCGGTCGACAGCGTCTGGTCGCGCGACTCGACGGTGCAGGGCCCGGCGATCAGCCCGAAGTGCCCGCCGCCGATCTTGGCGCCGCCGATGTCCAGCACGCTGCGCCCGCCCTGGTGCAGCTCGGCGGACGCGAGCTTGTAGGGCTTGAGGATCGGGACGACCTTGTCGACGCCGGGGCTGGCGTCGAGGCCGAGGCGGGCGACGTGCTCGCGGTCGCCGATCGCGCCGATGATGGCCAGCTCGTCGCCCTGGACGACGTGCGCGCGGGCGCCGATCGACTCGACGCGCTCGATGACGGCCTGGATCTCCTGGGGAGAGGCCGTCGCTTTCATCACGATCAACATTGCTTGAAATCCTTTCGAAGAGAAACGCCTGGAGACGGAGGAACTGCTCTGTGGCGCTCGGCGAAAGGTGCGGGAAGGGGTGCGGTGAGCCGAGCGCCTAGATAAATCGCCAGGCGAAATAACGACGCGCGAAGGCCACGAAGGTGGTACGGGCGCTGTCGTCAGATCGGTTCATGCGGGGGTGAGCTTAGAGCACCTGGGCCAGCGCGTCGAGGAACCTGGCGTTCTGTCCAGGTGTGCCGTAGGTGACGCGCAGCGCGCCCGGCCGGCCCAGCGCCCCGCCCGCTCGCACGAGCACCCCGCGGTCGGCCAGCCCGCGCACGACCGCCTGCTCGTCGCTGTCCTGCGGGAGGTCGAACCAGCAGAAGTTCGTCTGCGACGGCGCCGGCTCGATCCCCAGCGCGTGCAGGCCCGCCTCGACCTCGACGCGCGCGACGATCGCGCGCTCGACGCGCTCGGCGACGGCGTCCTGGTGGCGGAGCGCCTCGATCGCCGCCGCCTGCGCGGCGGCGTTGCAGAAGAACGGCTGGCGGACCTGGTCGACGGCGCGCGGGAAGTCCTCGCTGCCGCACAGCGCGAAGCCGACGCGCAGGCCGCAGAGCCCGTAGACCTTCGAGAACGTCCGCAGCAGCACGAGGTTCTGGTGGCGGTCGAGCAGGTCGAGCGTCGTGTCGGGGTCGTCGAGCAGGTTGAACTCGCAGTAGGCCTCGTCGACGATCAGCGCGACGTGGCGCGGGACGACGTCGGCGAAGGCGGCGATCTCGGCGTAGGGCAGCGCCGTCGAGGTCGGGTTGTTCGGGTTGCAGACGATCACGAGGCGCGTGGCGGCCGTGATCTCGGTCGCCATCGCGCCGAGGTCGTGGCGGTGCGCGTCGTCGAGCGGGACCGTGATCGCCCGCGCGCCCGAGGCTGCGGCGAGGTGCGGGTAGACGCTGAAGGAGGGCCAGGCGTAGACGAACTCGGCGCCCGGCTCCAGCAGGGCGTCGCCGGCGGCGAGCAGGATGTCGCAGGAGCCGTTGCCGATCGCGATCCGCTGCGCGGGCACGCCGTAGCGGTTGCTCAGCGCGGCCTTCAGGCGCGAGTTGGACGGGTCCGGGTAGCGGTTGGCGCCGACCAATGCGCGGTGCGCGGCCTTGACGACCGCCGGCAGCGGCGGGTCGGGCGACTCGTTGGACGCGAGCATCGCGACGTCGTCGCCCAGCGAGTAGCCGTCGGCGACGGGGTAGACGGGGATGCGCTTGATGCGCTCGGAGAACTCGATCGCCATGACGCGAACGCTACTGCGCGCCCTCGAGGTCCTGGCGCAGCTTGCGCGCCTCGCCGAGGTAGACGTGGCGCGGGCCGTGGGCGTCGGGGGCGTGGTAGTGCATCAGCACGCGGATGATCCGCGGCATCGCGCCCGGCACCGGGACCTCGCGCGCGCACAGGAGCGGGACCTGCGAGAAGCCCATGTTGCGCGCCGCGACCGCCGGGAACTCGGCGTCGAGGTCGTCGGTCAGCGTGAAGATGCAGCTGACGACGTCGCTGGGGTGCAGGTCGTTGCGCTTGAGGATCTCGCGCAGCAGCCACTCCGTCGCCCCGAGGATCGCCTGGGCGTCGTTGCGGTCAACCGACGAGGCCCCGCGCAGAGCGAAGAGCCGCATAGGGCCGCGAGCTTAGTGCGCGGCCTGAAGCTCCGTCCGCAGCTCGAGCAGCCACGCGTCGTCGGGCTGGTGCTCGAGCGCCTCGGCGACGACCTCCAGCGCGCGCTCGCGGCGGCCGTTGGCGTCATGGAACCTGGCCAGCGCGAGCCCATGGTCGGCGATCCAGGGCATGAGCTCGAAGCCGTCCTCGAGCAGTGGCCCGGCGAGATCGTCGCGCCCGATCTCGACCGCCAGGCGCCCGGTCACGTACGCGAGCTCGCCCGCGCGCTTGAAGTCCTCCGGCGCGGCCGCGCTCGCCTGACGCAGCAGCTCCTTCGTCGCTTCGTAGTCGCCCAGCAGGAGCATCTGCTCCGCGTTCCACGTGAGATAGGCGGGATCGCCGGCGGCGATGGCGGCGGCCCGGTGGACGTGCTCGGCGGCGTCGTCTTTCTCCCTCGCGCGCAGCAGCGAGCCGAGCTGCAGCGCGACCTCCGGGTCCTCGGGGAAGCGGCGCGCGCCCTCGCGCAGCAGCTGCTCCGCGCGGTCGCCGTCGCCCTCGTCGATCACGGCATAGACGCGCGCCATGAAGTCGGCCGGATCGTCGTCGTTCACCGTGTCGATCGCCTTCTTGGACATCGCTCAGCCTCCGGGGTGTGGCGGGATGTGCATGTCGTCGATCGCCTTGCCGGCGTTGATCAGGATCTGGCCGACCCGGGACCCCGCTTCCTTCATGTCGCCCGATGTCTGCTTGGGCCCGAGGTGGCGCTCGTCCCTGCTCACCCTGGAGACCTTGCCGTCCGGCGAGATCTTGATCTTGATCGGCTCTCGCGGCTCGCGCAACTCGGGCGGCCTCGGCCTGGGCGCGTCGCGGCGGAAGATCGGCTTCATCGGGCCGGTCGGCAGGCGCTTGCTGATCGCCCGCCCGCCGACGACCGCGACGCGCTCGCCCGCGAGCCCGGGCCCGATGTACTGCGTCACCTTCGCGCCACCGGCGCTGGGCGAGTACAGGCGCCGGCCGCCGGGCGTCTTGCGGATCAGCGAGCCCGCGCCGCCGAGCGTGAGCGCGTCGACCGGCGCGAAGCCGGTGCTGAACATGTTGCGCCCGGCGCGCTCGAGCGCGTTGAGCGGGCGGTTCTCCTCGGCCTTGCGCGCGCGCTCGGCCTCGGCCTCGATCTGATGGCGGCGGACGTCGCCGGGCGCGAGCGCCCGGAACGGCAGGGCGAACGGCGCCGTGCCCGCGAGCGGGTTCGTGTTGACCGGGGTCGGCGCGACGGGAACAGGGATCGGGCCGAGGTCGGTGCGGGCGCTCTTCGCCGCCGCCGCGGCGTGGTGCAGCGCGGCCTGCGCCCGGAGGGCCGCGTCCTCGGCGCGCTGGTTGGCGATCTCGGCGCGCTTGGCCGCACGCGTGATGTCGTCGTTGGCGCCCGCGAGCTGGGCGCGGGCGCGGCCGGCCGCGGCGCGCGCCTGGCCGGCCTGGTCGCGTGCGGTCCGCTCGGCGCGCTCGTGCTGGGTGGCGCCGGCGTGGTCGGCGCTGCCGCGCGCGACCGCGACCGCCGACGCGGCGGCGCTGGCATCGAGGTTCGCGGAGACCTCGTCGGCCGAGGCCCGCTGCGCCACCGTGACGGCGGCCTTCGCCCGGCCCTCGGCCTCGCGCGCGTCGCGGCGCGCGTCGCGGGCCAGGTCCTGCTGCTCCTCGAGGTCGTGGCCGAATGCCTTGCAGGCCGCAGCGGCGTGGCGCAGCGCCCCGACGCCTCCATGCATGTCGGCGCCCAGCAGGCCGGCGAGGGCGTCGAAGTTCGACGCCGCGGCGCCGTTCCAGCCCTCGGCGGCGCCGACGGCGGCGGTGCCGGCCCCGCGGACGTCGTGCGACCCGCGCTCGAGCAGCGCCGCCGTCGCGCTGAGCTTGCCGGCCGCGCGCAGGATCTCGCCCGGGTGGCCCTTCGGGATCTCGATGACGTCCGCGCTGAGCGCGACGTCGACGGGCGTGACGGGAAAGCCGAATCCCATTGCGGTCAGGGCCCGCCGGGCGCCTGCAGGCGCTGGAAGAGGGTTGCCGACGACGCGTCGGCGAACTGGTAGCACTCGGCGGCCGCGGCGAGCGCGGCCCCAAGCTGCAGGCACTGGCGGCCCTCGAGCGCCAGCGTCTGCATCCAGGCGCTCGCGAGCGCGTCCATCGCGCCGGCCGCCAGGGTCTCGTCGGCCGCGCCGGCGATCTCGCCGATCGGCGTCGCGCAGCCGAGGTCGCCCGAGACGCGGCCGAGCCGCTGCGCAGCGGTCTGGATCGCCTCGTAGGAGACGCTGATCATCGGTCCTCCCCTGTCGTCGCCCGCTGTCCGATACGGGGTAGGCGGGGCGGCGCGGGAGGTCCCTCACCTTTCTACGAACCGACCCCCCGGCGCAGGCTCTCGACCTCGGCCTGCTTGAGGCGCCGGTGTGCGCCCTCGGGCAGCTCGTCGAGGCGCAGCGGGCCGAAGCGCACGCGCTGCAGGGTGCGGACGCGGTGGCCGACGGCCTCGCACATCCGCTTGACCTGGTGGTTGCGGCCCTCGTGGATCGTCAGCTCGAGCACGCCCGGCTTGAGCTGGCGCACCTTCGCCGGGGCGGTGACGCCGTCGTCGAGCTCGACGCCCTCGCGCAGCGTGCGCAGCGCGCGCTCGGGCACCGGCGAGGGGTGGACGGTCGCGCGGTAGACGCGCGGGACCTCGTAGGACGGGTGCGTCATGCGCTGCGCGAGGTCGCCGTCGTTGGTCACGAGGATGATCCCGGTGCTGTCCTGGTCGAGGCGGCCGACGGGGTACAGGCGCGCGCCGCGCGAGGGGACGAGGTCGATGACGGTCGGGCGCCCGTACTGGTCGCGCGCGGTCGACAGCACGCCCGAGGGCTTGTGGACGACGAAGACCATCCGCTCCTCGACCCCCTCCAGGAACCTGCCGTCGACCGCGACGCCGCTGTCGACGTCGACGTCGCGGGCGGGGTCGGTGACGATCGCACCGGCGATGCTGACGCGCCCGTCGCGGATGATCTCCTCCGCGCCACGTCGGGAGGCGATGCCGGCGTGGGCGAGGAACTTGGCGAGGCGCACCCTACGATGGTCGCAGGTGGTCTCCAACCCCTTCCTCCCGGAGATGACGCATTTCGCGCTGCCGCTGCACGCGACCCGCGAGGAGCTGATCGCCATCGCCTCGCGCTGGGCCGCCGAGCACGAGCTGCACGCCAGCGTCGAGCGCTGGTTTCCGACCTACGGCGCCTCGGCCGTGCCGCTGGGCGGCGACATCGCGGAGGCGGCCGCGCGCTTTGAGCCGGTGCGCCGGATCTGCCTGCGCCGCGGGCCGTTCTACGACGGCGCCGTCAACCAGATGCAGCACCTCGTCCAGAACCCGGAGTCGTTCGTGATGGTGCTCGAGCCGCTGACCGAGGACGGGCTGCGCGCCACGGCGCTGACGTCGCGGATGGGCGACGAGGACGCGCTGCGCTGGTGGGTCGCGCTCGTCCGCGAGGAGCTGCTGGCCAACCTCACCGCGGGCGCGTGGGCGATCGACCCCGAGCTCGGCGGGCGCGTGTACGTCCCCGAGCACAGCTACACCGAGGGCGCCCGCGAGCTCGCCGACGCCGGCGTCCGGATGCTCGCCGCGACCGGCAACGCGTACTTCGAGTTCGACGACCTGACCTGAGCGCCGCCGCGACGGCCCTACGATGGGCCGATGGACCTCGAGCTGCTCCAGCGCACGCTGGCCGACGCCGGCGAGCCCGCCTTCCGCGCCCGCCAGGTGTGGGCGTGGGCCGCGCGCGGCGCGTCCGGCTACGAGGCGATGACCGACCTGCCCGCGGGGCTGCGCGCCCAGCTCGCCGAGGAGGTGCCGTTCTCGACGCTCGCGCTCGCCGACGAGGCGCACGCCAAGGACGGCACGGTCAAGGCGCTGCTGCACACCCATGACGGCCGCGCGGTCGAGGCGGTGCTGATGCGCTACCCGGCACCGCGCGCGCCGCGAGCGAAGGGCTCGACGGCGGCGATGTCGCGGGTGGTGGGCCGCCGCTCGCTGTGCCTGTCCTCGCAGTCGGGCTGCCCGCTGACCTGCACGTTCTGCGCGACCGGCGCGATGAAGTTCGGGCGCAACCTGACGGCCTCGGAGATCCTCGACCAGGCGCTGCACTTCCGGCGCATCGAGGAGGTCGACCACGTCGTCTTCATGGGCATGGGCGAGCCGATGATGAACCTCGACAACGTCCTGGAGGCCTGCCGGCGGCTGCCCGACGTCGGCGTCACCCACCGCCGCACGGCGATCTCGACGGTCGGCTGGATCCCCGGCATCGACCGCCTCGCGCAGACCGACATGCCGGTCCGCCTCGCGCTGTCGCTGCACGCCGCCGACGAGGCGCTGCGCAGCGAGATCATGCCGGTCAACGACCGCTACCCGCTTGCCGACGTGCTGGAGGCCTGCCGGCGCTTCTACGACGCCAAGCGCCGCCAGGTGTTCATCGAGTACGTGATGCTCGCCGGCGTCAACGACCGCTACGAGCAGGCCGTCGCGCTGGCGAAGGTCCTGGACCCGAAGATCTTCAAGGTCAACCTCATCCCCTACAACCCGACCGGCTCCTACGACGGCTCGGGCCCCGACGCGATCCACGCCTTCCGCGCGGTGCTCGAGGAGCACGGCCTGCGCGCGACGGTCCGGCTCACGCGCGGGCGCGACATCGCCGCGGCCTGCGGCCAGCTCGCCGCGACGGCCGCCTCCGCCTAGGCGGCGTCGGCGTCGCCGGAGCGCTGCTCGCCGGCGCGCAGCAGCCGGTCGCGCAGATCGGCCTCCTCCTCGGGCGTCGGATCCCACTCGGCGACGCTCGGCAGCGCCTTCAGCGAGTCCATCCCGAAGAGCTTGAGGAACAGGTCCGTCGTGCGGTACAGGACGGCGCCGAACTGCGAGCGGCCGGCCTGCTCGATGAAGCCGCGCTCCTCCAGGGTCGAGCTCGCCGACTCCGCCGCGACGCCGCGGATGCGCGTGATCTCCGGGCGCGAGACGGGCTGCAGGTAGGCGACGATCGCCAGCGTCTCGGCCTGGGCGGGCGTCAGCGGCGGCGTGCGCGGCTTGGCCAGCAGGCGCCGCGCCGCCTCCTCGGCGACGGGGTCGGTGGCGAGCGCGATGCCGGCCGCGACGCGCTTGAGCTGCAGGCCGCGCGCGCCGGGGGCGTACTCGCGGTCGAGCTCGGCGAGCGCGGCGGCGATCTCGTCCTCGGCGCAGGCGCAGGCCTCGGCGAGGTCGGCGACGGGCACCGGGTCGGCCGACAGGAACAGCAGCGCTTCGACGATCCGCGCGAGCTCGCTCACAGCGCCACCAGCCGCGGCGTGGAGGGCGCGATCGTGATCGCGCCGAAGGGCACGTCCTGGGTCCACGTCGCCTCGCCCTGCTTGTAGAGCTCGAGCAGGGCGAAGAGCGTCACCGCGACCGTGACGCGGTCGGCGCCGCGGACGGCCTCGTCGAACGTCGTCGCGCCGCGGCGCAGGAGCGTGCGCAGATGCGTCAGCCGCTCGGCGGTCGTGACGCGCGGGATCGTGAGGTGGTCGAGGTTGACCTTCGCCGGGACGCGCAGCAGCCCGCCGAGCGCGGAGCCCAGGCGCCGCGGGTCATAGACGGCGCCGGCCTCGGCGAGGTTCGCGCGCCGCAGCGCCGGCGGCAGCGGCGCCGAGCGGTAGCGCACGCCGTGCTCGCCGGCGAGGCGCGCGCCGAGGTGGTCGGCCGCGTGGCGGTAGCGGCGCGCCTCGAGCATCCTGGCCAGCAGCTCCTCGGCGGCCTCGCCGGGCTCGAAGTCCAGCTCGTCGTCCTCGCGCGGCAGCATCAGCCGCGACTTGAGCTCCAGCAGCGCGGCGATCAGGACGAGGAACTCGGTCGCGACGTCGAGGTCGAGCTCGCCGCGGGCCTCGAGGTGGTCGAGGTAGGCGAGCACGACGTCGGCGAGCGAGACCTCGAGCAGATCGACCTCCTCGCGCAGGACGAGGGTGAGCAGCAGGTCGAACGGGCCCGAGAAGACCTCGAGATCGAGCTGGAGCGAGGCAACGGTCATCGCCGCAGGCTAATGCCGGCGGTGGACGTCAGCCAACCCCTCCCCAGAGGTGCTGCTAAAACGCGATGAGCAGCGAAATGCCGAGCAGCAGGAACGCCATCACCAGGATGAGGATGACGTCGAATCCGCTGAGGGCACCGCGTTCATTGTTCTTAGGCATGCGGGCGACCCTACACGCGTCGCGGGATCAGTGCGTACACGGTCCGACGCCCATCGCCCGGCGCACGTCGGCGAGGGTCGCGGAGGCGATCGCGCGGGCCTTTTCGGCACCGGCGGTGAGCACATCCTCAAGCGCGCCGCTGTCCTCGCGGATCGACTTGTAGCGCTCCTGGACGGGCGCCAGCTCGGCGGTCACGGCCTCCGCGACGGCGACCTTGAGGTCCCCGTAGCCGCGCGCGCTCGCCATCTCCTCGACGACCGTCTCCGGGCTCACGCCGCGGACCGCCGCGAGGATGTCGATCAGGTTCGTCACGCCGGGCTTGTCGTCGCCGCGGACGATCTCGGTGCCGGAGTCGGTGACCGCGCGCTTGAACTTGCGCATGATCGCGCCGGGCTCGTCGAGGACGTAGACCGTGCCCTGCTCGCTGCCGCCGGTCGTCGACATCTTGCGGCCGGGGTCCTGGAGGTCGCGCACGCGCGCGCCGACCGTCGGGATGCGGTGCTCGGGCACGACGAGCACGCCCTCGCCGAAGCGCGCGTTGAAGCGCTCCGCGGCGCGCCGCATGAGCTCGACGTGCTCGCGCTGGTCCTCCCCCACCGGCACCTCGTGCGCGCGATAGGCGAGCACGTCGGCGGCCATCAGCACGGGATAGAAGAGCAGTCCGGCCGAGACGAGCTGGCGCTGCGCGGCCGACTTGTCGCGGAACTGGTGCATGCGGTCGAGCTCGCCGACCGGCGTCACCGACGTCAGCAGCCAGGCCAGCTCGGTGTGCTCCTGGACGTCGCCCTGGCGAAAGAGGATGCAGCGCTCGGGGTCCAGGCCGGCGGCGAGCAGGATCGCGGTCGTGTCGTGGACGCGCTCGCGCAGCTCGCTGGGCTCGTAGGGCACGGTCGTCGCGTGCAGGTCGACGATGCAGTAGATCGCGGGGTCGCCGCGGTCCTGGCCCTCGACGTACTGCCTGATCGCGCCGATGTAGTTGCCGAGGTGCTTGCTGCCGGTCGGCTGGATGCCGGAGAAGATGACGGGGGCCACGGCGCCGGAGGCTACCGCGGTGATCGCGCTACGGCGCGACGGCCTTCAGGAGGTTCACGCGGCCGAAGCCGAACTGCGGGTCGCGCCCCTTCGGGCCCAGGTCGTCGACCGCGCTCGTGAGCCGCGTGCGCCAGGCGGCGGGGCCGCCGGCGGGGTCGCGCGCGGCGATGATCGCGGCGACGCCGGCGGCGTACGGGGTCGCCATCGAGGTCCCCGACAGCGTCTTGTAGGCACCGCCGTTCCAGGTCGAGAGGATGTCGACGCCCGGCGCGGAGACCTCGACGTCGGCGTTCGCGGTCGAGAACGGCGCGTGCGCGCCGTTGCGGTCGATCGCGGCGACGGAGACGACCTGCGGGTAGGCGGCCGGGTAGCTCGGGCCCGCGGCGCCGTCGTTGCCGGCCGCGGCGACGATCAGCGCGCCCGCGTTGCTCGCGGCGGCGATGACGTTCGCGAGCGTCTGCGTGCTCGCCACGCTGGAGACCGACAGCGAGATGATCTTCGCGCCCTGGCCGCTGAGGTAGGTGATGCAGTTGGAGATCGCGGCGAGCGAGCCGGCGCCGCGCGCGTCCAGTGCCTTGCAGATCGCCAGGGGCGAGTGAAACGAGACGCCGGCGACGCCGCGGCCGTTGTTCGCCCGCGCGGCGGCGATCCCGGCGACGTGCGTGCCGTGGCCGTTGTCGTCGGCGCAGCGGCCGGCGACGATCGTCGGGTCGTCGAGCAGGGTGATCAGGCCGAGCAGGTTGATCCCGGACGAGCGCACGCCGGCGCAGGCGGCGACCTTGCCCGCCAGGTCCTCGTGGGCGGCGTCGATGCCGGTGTCGACGATGCCGATCTTCGCGCCCGGGCCGGTCGCCGGAAAGGCGCCGAGGCCGGCGGCGTCCCAGCCCGCCGGGGCGCTGATGCTCTGCAGGCCGTAGAGCTGGCCGAACAGCGGGTCGTTCGGCGTCGCGGCGACGCGGAAGATGTAGTTGGGCTCGGCGTAGTCCACGGCGCCGGAGCGGTTCAGGCGCGCGGCGACCGCCGCCGGGTCGCCGCTGACGCGGACGACCTGCGCGCCGACGCCGGTCACCCGGCCGAGCGTCTCGAGCACGCCGGCGGTGCGGCCCGCGAGCGAGCGCTGCGCGCTCGGTGCGCGGTCGCGGTACTTCACGACGACCGTGTGGGCCTCGTAGCGCGCGGGCGCCGCCGAGGCCGCGGGCGCGCAGGCGCAGAGCGCCGCCAGCATCGCCACGACCGCCACCCTGATCATTCCCGTCCCCCCGTCATGTCGGCCAGGGACGGTAGGTGCCACGCCGCGAGGCCGCAACACCCAACCGGCTAGTGGATGCCCGCGGGGCTCAGTCGGGCTCGAGGTCGCCGCAGGCGATGCGGGCGCCGGCGTCGGGGTTCGCGTGCTCGTGGATGACGATCGAGAACACGCGCCCGCGCGGCAGCGGCCGGACCTTGACCCGGTCGCGAGCTTCGCCGGAGCGGCCGGTCCGCAGGTCGAGCCAGACCTCGTTGGCGCGCGTGTTCGGCGCCTGCGGGTCGAACTGGAAGCTCGCCCCGTGGTCGGCGCAGCGGCCGTCGTGCAGGCGCGCCCCGTAGTCGGCGCGGTGCGCGAGACCGGAGGCGCGCAGCCGCACCTCGGTGCGCCCGTCGCGCGTCCGCGTCCGCGCCTCGCCGCGCACGCCCGCGACGAGGACGACCCCGGCGTGCGCTGCGCTGTAGGAGCGCACGTCGGCCTCGGTCCGGATCCCGCGCCCGTGGCTTGATGCGACGCCGCCCGCGGTGAGGAGCACGAGGCCGGCAGCGGCGACGGCGGTGAGGGCCGGGCGGGTGCGCACGGGCCCATTCTGCTCTTTTCTGGTGACGATTGCTACAAGGGCACGCGGCGGTCGCGCAGGAGCGCCGCCGCCGTCGCGAGCATCACCGCCGCGACGAGCAGCAGCGGGACCGCATCGGAGCTCGCATCGGCCAGCGCGGCACCCGCGCCCGCGCCGATCGCGGCGCCCGCGCCCCAGGCCATGTTGGCCAGCCCGAACGCGAACGCGGGATCGACGCCGCGGGCCTCGGCGCCCTCGGCCAGGATCGCCATCGCCGGCGTCCAGAGCGTCCCGACCATCGGCGCCGCGACGATCACGAGCAGCGCCAGCAGCGCGATCGTGCGCGGGAGCGGCAGCAGCGCGAGCGAGACGCCGCCCGCGACGAGCCCGCCGCGGGCGGGCCAGAGCGCGCCGCGGCGATCGGCCAGCCGGCCCGCGACCGGCGATGCGACCGCCTCGAAGCCGACCGCGCCGAGGAAGATGGCGCCGATCAGCAGCGCGCCGGCGCCGAAGTCGTCCAGGCGCAGCGGGGCGATCACGTTCACGAGGCCGAACGCCGCCGCGGGCAGCCCCATGAGCCAGATGCCCTGGCGCATCCGCGGCTCGGCCGCGGCGGCGCGGACGGCCTGCAGCGTGCCCGACGGGATCGCCTCGGGGCCCGGGATCCGCCAGCCCGCGACGATCAGCGCGACCGGCAGGGCGACGAAGGCGCCGAAGACGATGCCGGTCCCGATCGCGGCCGCGGCCGCGCCCAGCGCGGGACCGCCGAGCGCGCCGGCGATCGCGGCGCCGACGGCGGTCCCGATCGCCTCCGCGCGCCGCTCGCGCGGGGTCACCGCCACGACCCAGGCCAGCGCGCCCGCCCAGATCGCCGCGGCGCCGATGCCCTGCACGAAGCGCGCGGCGATCAGCGTCCCGGGCGTGTTGGCGAGCCCGAACGCGACGCTCGCGAGCGCCAGCAGCGCCAGCGCGCCGAGCACCGTCCGCTTGGGCCCGATCCGCGACGCCAGCCAGGCGGCCGGCAGCGACAGCGAGAACGTCCCGATCGCGTAGGCGGCGGTCAGCAGGCCCGCGACCGACTTGGAGAGGTCGTGCTCCTCGGTGAGCTGCGGCAGCAGCGGCGTGATCGTCGCGTAGGCCGCCGTGTCGACGACCATCGCGATCGAGATGAAGGCCAGCAGCCTCCGGGAGCCGTTCATGCGCCGTGAGGCGCTAGTGGGTCTGGCCGGAAGTTCTGCGAGGTTTTGCCGGATGCCCGGCCGTGATCTGACGGTCGACGGTGATCCGGCGTGCGTGCCGGTGGCACGTACCCGGTCGCCGGCGGCCGTCAGGCACGGATCGGGCGCCGGCAAAACCCGCAGAACTTGCGGACGGATCCACTAGAGCGTCTCGCGCACCTTCGGTCGCTTCGCGGCGCCCGCCTCGTCGAGGCGGCGCACCGGCGTCGTGTAGGGCGCGTTGCGGGCGATCTCCGGATCCTCCGCGGCCTCCTCGACGATCGCCGCGATCGCGTCGACGAAGGCGTCGAGCGTCTCGCGCGTCTCGGTCTCCGTCGGCTCGACGAGCAGCGCCTCGTCGACGACGAGCGGGAAGTAGACGGTCGGCGGGTGCATCCCGTGGTCGAGCAGCCTCTTGGCGAGGTCGAGGGTGCGGATGCCGAGCTCCTTCTTCATCGGCGCGCCGCTGAGCACGAACTCGTGCATGCAGCGCTCGCCGAAGGCCAGCGGCAGGTGCTCGCCGACGCGCTCGCGCAGCCGCGCGAGCAGGTAGTTGGCGTTCAGCACCGCGACCTCGCTGACGTCCTGCAGCCCCTCGCCGCCGAGCGAGAGGATGTAGGCCCAGGTGCGCACGAAGACGCCGTAATTGCCCTGGAAACCGCGCAGTTTCCCGATCGACTTCGGGCGGTCCTCGTCGAGGTCGAAGGTCGGCGGCCCGCCGTTGGAAGGCTCGCGGCGCACGACCTGCGGGCGCGGGAGGAACGGCTCGATCCGGTCGCTGACCGCGATCGGCCCGGCGCCCGGGCCGCCGCCGCCGTGCGGCTGGGTGAAGGTCTTGTGGAGGTTGAAGTGGACGATGTCGAAGCCCATGTCGCCGGGGCGCGTGTAGCCCATGACGGCGTTGAGGTTCGCGCCGTCGTAGTAGAGCGTCGCCCCCACGTCGTGGACGATCTCGGCGATCTCCTCGATGTTCGGATCGAAGATCCCCAGCGTGCTCGGGTTCGTGAGCATGAGGCACGCGACGCTCTCGTCGGCCTTGGCGCGCAGGTCGTCGACGTCGACGCCGCCGGCGTCGTCCAGCGCCACCTTGACGACCTCGTAGCCGGCCATCGTGACGGTCGCCGGGTTCGTGCCGTGGGCGCTGTCGGGCGTGAGGACCTTCGTGCGCTCCTCGCCGCGGTCGGCGTGGTAGGCGCGCGTCAGCAGGACGCCCGCCAGCTCGCCGTGCGAGCCGGCCGACGGCTGCAGCGAGACGTGCGGCAGCCCGGCGATCTCCGCCAGCGCGCCCTGCAGCTCGTACATGAGCTCCAGCGCGCCCTGCGCGCGGCGCGGGTCCTGCGCCGGGTGCAGGCGGGCGTGCCCGGGGAGCGCGGCGACGCGCTCGTGCAGGCGCGGGTTGTGCTTCATCGTGCACGAGCCGAGCGGATAGAAGCCCGAGTCGAGGTCGAAGTTGCGCTTGGAGAGGTTGACGTAGTGGCGGACGATCTCGGGCTCGGTGGCCTCCGGCAGCCGCGGCGGCTGCGCCCGGCGCGAGCCTTCGGGGATCAGCCCGTCGACCCGCGGGACGTCGAGCTCCGGTGCGACGAACGCGCGCCGGCCCGCGGCGCCCTTCTCGAAGATCGTCGTCGCGCGCTCGCGCTGCTGGGGCGTGCTGGCGCCCTCCAGGACGCTCATGCCGTCACCTCCGCGGCGCTGCGCTCGGCGGCCACCGCTTCGCCGAGGACCTCGGCGAGGCGGTCGATGTCCGCCCGCGAGCGCTGCTCGGTGATTGCCACCAGCAGCCCGTCGGGGTGCTCGTCGTACGTGCGCCCGAGCGCGTAGCCGGCGTTGACGCCCTTGGCGGCGCAGCGGTCGAGCACCTTGTCGACCGGCGCGTCGAGCCTGAGCGCGAACTCGCGCACGACCGGCCGGTCGTGGAGCTTGGAGACGCCGTCCAGCGCGGCGAGCGTCTCGCGCGCGTAGTGGGTGCGCTGGAGCATGAGCTCGGCGAGGTCGACGATCCCGCGCCGCCCCAGCCAGCTGAGGTAGACGACGCCGCCGAGCGCGTTGAGCGCCTGCGAGGTGCAGATGTTGGAGGTCGCCTTCTCGCGGCGGATGTGCTGCTCGCGCGTCTGCAGCGTCAGGACGAAGCCGCGGCGGCCGTCGACGTCGCTGGTCTCCCCCGCGATCCGGCCGGGCATCCGGCGCAGGTGCGCCTCGGTGGCCGCGAAGAAGCCGAACGACGGGCCGCCGAAGTCGAGGCGGTTGCCGAGCGTCTGGCCCTCGCCGACGCAGACGTCGACGCCCTGGTTGCCGGGAGCCTCGAGCACGCCGAGCGTCAGCGGGTCGGCGGCGCAGATCGCCAGGGCGCCGTGCTCGTGGGCGGCGTCGGCGATCGCCGCGACGTCCTCGATCGCGCCGAGGAAGTTCGGCTGCTGGACGATGACGGCGCTGACGTCGTCGCTCAGCGCCTCGCGCAGCGCGTCGAGATCGGTGACGCCGTCGTCGAGGCCGATCTCCTCGACGGTCGTGCCGTAGCCGACGGCGAGCGTCGCGAGCGTCGCGCGGCTGTCGGGGTGCACGCCGCGGCTGACGAGCACGCGCGGGCGCTTGTTGGAGAGCTTGGCGAGGTAGGCGGCGGCGCCGACGGCGCTCGGGCCCTCGTAGACGGAGGCGTTGGAGACCGGCAGGCCGGTGAGCTCGGAGATCGCCGTCTGGTACTCGAACATCACCTGCAGGCCACCCTGGCTGATCTCCGGCTGGTAGGGCGTGTAGGGCGTCAGGAACTCCGAGCGCGACATGAGCATGTCGACGATCGACGGCACGTAGTGGTCGTACATGCCGGCGCCGAGGAACGTGATCTCGTCCTCGGCCGAAACGTTGCGCGCGGCCAGGCGGCGCAGCTCGGCGTAGACCGCCTGCTCGGGCTGGCCGGGCGGCAGGTCGATCGGCCGGCGCAGGCGCACGCCGGCGGGGATCGAGTCGAACAGCTCCTCGATCGACTCGACGCCGATCGCGCCGAGCATGAGCTCGAGATCCTCGGGGGTGACGCCGGTGTAGCCGCTCAAGCCAGCGACTCCTTGTAGGCGTCGACGCTCAGCAGCCCGTCGGTCTCGGAGGGGTCCGACAGCTTGACCTTGACCATCCAGCCGGCGCCGTAGGGATCGTCGTTGATCGACTCGGGCGTGTCGGCCAGCGCGGTGTTGACCTCGATGATCTCGCCCGACAGCGGCGCGATCACGTCGGAGACCGCCTTGACGGACTCGACCTCGGCGTAGAACTCGTTGGCCTTGACCGCGGTCCCGACCTCGGGCGGATCGAAGAAGACGACCTCGCCGAGCGCGTCCTGCGCGAACCACGTGATCCCGAACGTCCCGACGCCGTCGTCGACGAGCGCCCAGTCGTGATCGGGGTGGTACAGCCGGTCCTCCGGGTAGCTCGCGTCAGCCATCGTGCTCCTTGCTCGGGGGGCGATACAGGGGCTTCTTCGCAACGACCGCAGGACGAGTCTTCCCGCGGACGTCGATGTCCAGCGTGCTGCCGACGCTCGCAGCGTCGACGGGGACGTAGGCCATCCCGATCCCGACGTCCAGCGACGGCGACATCGTGCCGCTGGTGACGACGCCGCCGCCGGCGACCGGGTTGCCCTGGCGGGCGATCCCCGGCCCGGTGAGCTTGAACGCCACGAGCTTCTCGGCGGTGCCGTTCTCGCGCGCGGCGCGCACGGCGTCGGAGCCGATGAAGCCGGTGTCCTCGGCGCAGGCCCAGCCGAGGCCCGCCTCGATCGGGTTGCGGTCGGTCGAGAGGTCGTTGCCGTAGAGGTGAAAGCCGACCTCCAGGCGCAGCGTGTCGCGCGCCGCCAGGCCGGCCGGCGTGGCGCCGCGGGCGACGATCTCGTCCCACATGTCGGGGGCGTCCTCGGGGGCGACGAGCAGCTCGACGCCGTCCTCGCCGGTGTAGCCCGTGCCGCAGACGAGCGCCTCGCGGCCGTGGATGATCCGGCGCGCGGCCTGCATCCGCGGGGGCAGCGGGCTGTCGGCGAGCGCCTGGACGATCTCGCGCGCGGTCGGGCCCTGGACGGCGAGCATCGCGTAGCGGTCGGCGACGTCGGAGACCTCGACGTCGAAGCCCTCGGCGTGGTCGCGGATCCAGGCGAAGTCGGCGTCGTGGTTGGCGGCGTTCGTGACCGTGAGGTAGGCGTCGGAGTCCAGGCGGTAGGTGAAGAGGTCGTCGAGCACACCGCCCTCGTCGTTGCACAGCAGCGCGTACTGCGCGCCGCCGATCGCGATCTTCGAGACGTCGTTGGAATAGACGTGCTGGAGGAAGGCCTCGGCGTCGGGGCCGCTGACCTGCACCTCGCCCATGTGCGAGACGTCGAAGATGCCCGCGCGCTTGCGGACGGCCTCGTGCTCGGCGCGGATCCCGTCGCCGTACTGGACGGGCATCTCCCAGCCGCAGAACGGCACGAGCTTGGCGCCCGCCCGCGCATGGCGATCGAACAGCGACGTGCGCTTCAGCGTGGGCGTCATCACCCGCCGCAGGCTAGCGAAGCGCCCGGGTCTTCCGGGGTGCCGCGGGCGGCGCCGGCTCAGCGCAGGAAGGGCGGGATCTCGATCTCGTCGTCGGGGATCTCCAGCGACGAGCGCTGGCGATCGTCGTAGCGCGGGCCGCGGTCGCGCTCGCGGGCGCTGGAGCGGGTCTCCTCCGCGGCCGTGCGCGGGCGCGCGCGCCCGTGGTCGAAGCCGGTGGCGATGACGGTGACGCGGACCTCGTCGCCCTGCGCCTCGTCGATGACGGCGCCGAAGATGATGTTGGCGTCGGGGGAGGCGGCCTCGCGAACGATCTCGGCCGCCTCGTTGACCTCGAACAGGCCGAGGTCGCGGCCGCCGGTCATGTTCAGCAGGATGCCGGTGGCGCCCTCGACGTTCTCCTCGATGAGCGGGCTGGAGATCGCGATCCGCGCGGCCTCGGCGGCGCGGTTCTCGCCGTTGGAGGTGCCGATGCCCATGAGCGCCGAGCCGGCGTTCTCCATGATCGTGCGCACGTCGGCGAAGTCGAGGTTGATGAGGCCCGGGATCGTGATCAGGTCGGTGATCCCCTGGACGCCCTGGCGCAGGACGTTGTCGGCCTCGCGGAAGGCGTCGAGCATCGTCGTGCGGCGCTCGATGACCGACAGCAGCTTCTCGTTCGGGATGACGATGAGGGTGTCGACGACCTCGCGGAGGCGCTCGATGCCCTCCTCGGCCTGGCGCGTGCGCTGGCTGCCCTCGAACTCGAACGGCTTGGTCACGACGCCGACGGTCAGCGCGCCGATCTCGTTCTTGGCGATCTCGGCGATGACGGGCGCGGCGCCGGTGCCGGTGCCGCCGCCCTCGCCCGCGGTGACGAAGACCATGTCGGCGCCCTTGAGCGCCTCCTTGATGTCGTCGCGCGACTCGGCGGCGGCGCCGAAGCCGACCTCGGGGTTGGCGCCGGCGCCCAGGCCCTTGGTCAGGTCGTGGCCGATGTTGAGCTTGATGTCGGCGTCCGTCATCTGCAGCGCCTGGGCGTCCGTGTTGGCCGAGATGAACTCCACGCCGCGCAGACCCGCGTCAACCATGCGGTTGACCGCGTTCGTGCCGCCGCCGCCTACACCGACGACCTTGATGACAGCGAGATAGCTGCTGCTGGATTCCATGAGGGAGCGTCCGACCCTTGAGTTAGCGTTGAGAGATTTGGTCTCTCCGACCCGACCCTGCGGAAAGCACAGTAAGCACGGGCCGGAACGGATGTCAACGCGAAGTCTATCCGCGCAAGAATGATTGCAGATCGGGAGAGTCTCGACCTCTGCAGGAGAAATGCGTTTGCAGTGCCATCAACCTAAAGTTGAGGTTGATACTGCTGGGATCGCGGCTGCAGGCCGCCGGCGACCGGCTTCTCGGGGACGCGCAGATCGACGTAGGCGGCGCCCTTGGAGCTGCGGTCCGAGAGCACCGCGGCGGCCGCGCCCCACTTCGCGGCGAAGCCCGTCGTGCCGCCGAAGTAGAGCTTGGGACCGCTCTCGAGCGTGGCCGCCAGCCCGCGCGGGCCGCGGTACACGTGCGCCACGCGCGCGCGCAGCGACGCGGGCGCGGTGGCCAGGAGGCGGATCGAGCGCAGCGTCCCGGTGTCGCCGACGTGGTCGCCGCCGGGGGTCGAGCGCACCCCGACGGTGGCGAGGCCCTTCGTGGAGTTGCCGCGCAGGATCGTGCCGTCGGCCGCGACCGGCGTGAGCTGGGATCCGGACTTCAGCGCGGCGATCGCCTCGTAGGCGTTGACGGCGATCGTCAGCCCGTGCGGGAAGTCGGTCGTGGTCCGCAGGCTGCGGACGATCGGGTAGGGCTCGACCGCGCTTCGCAGCGCGTCGCGGCGGACGTCGAGGACCGACATGTCGCGGCCTGCCTCGGTCAGGGCGGCGCGGATCTCCTCGGACTGGCGACCCTCGATTCCCGTGATGGTGACCTCGCGCACCGCGACCAGCGAGCTCTGGCGCAGCCACATCGCGAAGGGGGCGAGCACGGCGATCGTCACGACGATGCCGAGGATCACGCGCGTGCGGCGGCGGGCGAATGACATCGGGTTGATGTTCGGCGCGGGCGGCGCCGACCCTGCCGCCGATCTAGGGTTGTCGCCGTGCCCGACCCCCCGCCGCTGAGCGACCTCACGACGCTGCGGCTCGGCGGCCCCCCGCGGCGGCTGGTCTCGGTCGCCGGCGAGGACGAGCTCGTGGGCGCCGTGCGCGCGGCCGACGACGCCGGCGAGCCGCTGCTGCTGCTCGCCGGCGCCAGCAACGTCGTCGTCGCGGATTCAGGGTTCGACGGGACGGCCCTGCTGATCGCGACCCGGGGCGCCGAGCAGCTGCAGCGCAGCGACGGTCGCGCCTGGTTCGACGTCGCCGCCGGCGAGGACTGGGACCGGTTCGTCGGCGCCTGCGTCGAGGCCGGGCTGTCGGGGGTGGAGGCGCTGTCGGGGATCCCCGGCTCGGTCGGCGCGACGCCGATCCAGAACGTCGGCGCCTACGGCCAGGAGGTCGCCGACGTCGTGGTCGCCGTCCGCGCCCTCGATCGCACGACCGGCGAGATCCACACGCTCGACCCCGAGACCTGCCTCTTCGACTACCGCTCGAGCGTCTTCAAGCGCGACCCGGGTCGCTGGGTCGTCCTGCGCGTGACGTTCGCCCTGGAGCACTCGTCGCTGTCGGAGCCCGTGCGCTACGCGGAGCTCGCGCGGCGCCTCGGTGTCGGGATCGGCGAGCGCGCGCCGCTGGCCGACGTGCGCGCCGCCGTGCTCGAGCTGCGCCGCGGCAAGGGCATGGTCCTGGACCCGGCCGATGTCGATTCCGTCAGCGCGGGGTCGTTCTTCACGAACCCGGTCTTGCGCGCGCGTGAGTTCGACGCGTTCACCGCGCGGGTCGCCGAGCGGCTGGGCGCCGACGTCGCGGCACCGGCGTGGGAGGCCGGCGAGCGGCGCGTGAAGACCTCGGCGGCCTGGCTGATCGAGCGGGCCGGCTTCGCGCGCGGCTACGGGCGCGCCGACGGGATCGCGATCTCCTCCAAGCACACGCTGGCGCTGACGAACCGCGGCGGCGGGACGACGGCGGAGCTCGTGGCCCTGGCGCGGGAGATCGCCGGGGGCGTCGAGGAGGCGTTCGGGGTGGTGCTGGTGCCGGAGCCGGTGTTCGTCGGGGTGCGGTGGTGACTCTGTCGTTGATGGTGGGTTCGGGCGCTGGCGAACGGCGGCGATGAGGGGACGGGTTCGTTCGCGGGGGTGCGCCGGATAACCCGGTCTCCGAGCGGGTGATTCGACACACCCCATGCCGCCCGCCAGTGAGTGGCGAGTTTCTTGCGCTGAGGGCAACTAACTCGCCACTCACCGCGGAAGGAGCGCCGGACGCGCCGAAACCGCCGTGCGCGTGCGAACGGCGGCGATCAGGGATGGGTGTCGTTCGCCGCCGAGGGGCCTCCCAGGCAGTGACTGGCGAGTTGGTGGCGCTCAGCGCAACCAACTCGCCACTCACCGCCCACAGGAGCGCCGCGAGCGCCGAAACTGCCGTTCCCTCGTCGCTGCCGGTCGCGAGCGCCGAAACCGCAGACAGCCGCCCGAGTCACCCGGGCGGAGAAGACACCAGCCGCCGCCCCAGCGCGTCGATGTCCCCGGCCCCCAGCACGAGACACAGGTCGCCCGGCCGCAGCACCGCCCGCAGTACGCGCTCGGCCTCGTCGAACCCCGGCGCCCAGGCCACCATCCGCCCCCGGCCCGCGTCGGCCGCGGCCTCGGCGACCAGCAGCCCCGACACGCCGGGGAAGTCCTCGGCGCGCTCGCGCGCCGGGTACACATCGAGCACGACGGCGATGTCGGCACCAGCGAGAGCCGCCCCGAACTCCCGCCCCAGCAGCTGCGTCCGCGAGAACAGGTGCGGCTGGAACGCCGCCACGACGCGCCGGCACCCGAGCGTCCGCGCGGCGGCGATCGTCGCGCGCAGCTCCGTCGGATGGTGGGCGTAGTCGTCGACGACCAGCGCGCCCGCATCCGTCGACCCCAGCCGCTCGAAGCGCCGTCCGGCCCCGCGGAAGTCCGCCAGCGTCCCGGCCGCGAGCTTCGGATGCACGCCCGCGATGACGCAGGCGGTCAGCGCCGCCGCCGCGTTGGCGACGTTGTGTGCCCCCGGCACCGAGAGCGCGACCTCCTGCTCGGCCCAGACGAAGCGCGAGCCGCCGTCGTGCAGCTCGATCTCCGAGGCCCCGAAGAAGGCCGCCTCGAAGATCCCCACGCGGTCGAGGAACGCCTCGGCGGCAGGCGTGTCGGCCACGACCCGCCGCAGGCCCGAGCGCAGGAAGTCCGCGAACGCCCGCTCGAGCTCGGCGACCGACGCGTACGTCGTGTGGTGGTCGAGCTCGATGTTCGTCACCACGGCGATCTCCGACGCGAGCTGCAGGAACGAGCGATCGGACTCGTCGGCCTCGACGACGAGCCAGTCGCCGCCCCCGGCCGCGGCGTTGGTCTGCGTCGTCGTCAGCTCGCCGCCGATCACGTAGGAGGGCTCCCAGCCGACCGTCAGCAGCGTGTGGGCGACCATCGACGCCGTCGTCGTCTTGCCGTGCGTGCCGGCGATCGCGATCGTGCGCCGCAGGCGGCTGAGCTCGCCGAGCAGCGCCCCGCGGTGGATCTCGCGCAGGCCGCGCGAGCGGCCCGCGGCCCGCTCCGGGTTGCCGGCAGCGATCGCCGTCGAGACGACGAGCTCGACGTCGTCGCCCTCGGGCACGTTGGCGGCGTCGTGGCCGATCTGCGGCAGCACCCCCGCGGCGCGCACGCGCTCCAGGTACGGCGACTCGGCGCGGTCGGAGCCCGTCACGTCCGCGCCGAGCGCCACGGCCACGAGCGCCAGCCCGCTCATCCCCGCCCCGCCGAGGCCGACGAAATGCAGCCGCCGGCCGGCCCAGTCGGCGCTCACGCGGTCACCCGGGCGGCGGCCAGCACCTCGTCGGCGACCGCCTGCGCGGCCCCCGGCATCGCGAGCGCCGCCGACGCTGCGGCCATCGTCGCCAGCCGCGACCGGTCGCCGAGCAGCGCGCCGACCTCCTGGCCCAGCCGCGCGGCGGTCAGCTCGGCGTCGGGCACCACGATCGCGGCGCCCGCGCCGGCCATCCAGCGCGCGTTGGAGGTCTGGTGGTCGGCGCTCGCGTGCGGATAGGGCACGAGGATCGCGGGCTTGCCGGCTGCGGCGATCTCGAAGATCGAGCCGCCGGCGCGGGCGACGCAGAGGTCGCAGGCGGCAAGCGCGTCGCCGAAGTCCTCGATGTAGGGCCGCAGGTCGTAGTGCGGGCCACCGACCCGCGGCGCCAGCGCGGCGTGGTCGCGCACCCCCGCGGCGTGCAGGACGCGAAACGGCGCCGCCCGGAACGCCTCGACGGCCGCCTCGTTGATCGTGCGCGCCCCCAGGGAGCCGCCGAAGACGAGCACGCAGAGCTCGCCGGCCTCCAGCCCGAAGCGCGCCCGGGCGGCGGCGGGGTCGCAGGACGGCGGCGGGACCGGTCGCCCGGTCACGCGGTAGCGCGGGCCGTCGCGGCCCTCGATCGGGAACGCCAGGCACACGCGCCGGGCGCGGCCGGCGAGCAGCCGGTTGGTGATGCCGAGGTGGCTGTCGGCCTCGGTGAGCACGAGCGGGATGCGCCGGGCGAGCGCCGCCAGGCCGACCGGACCGGCGACGTAGCCGCCGCCGCCGAGCACGACGTCGGGGCGCAGCTCGCCGAGGATCCGGTGCGCCGCGCCGACCGCGGCGCCCGCGCGCAGGCCGGCGCGCGCCGCGCGCAGCGGGTTCGTCCGGCTCAGCCCCTCGACGCGGATCGTGCGCAGCTCATAGCCCGCGGCCGGGACGAGCTGCGCCTCCGCGCGCTCGCCGCCGACGAAGACGACCTCAGCGCCCGACGCCTCAAGGCGCTCGGCGACCGCCAGCGCGGGCACCACGTGCCCGGCCGTCCCGCCTGCTGCGATCAGCACCCTGCGCATCGGCTGATCCTCGCGCATCGTCGTCCGAGGAGGCCGGCACCGGCAGCGAGGCGAGATGGCTCGTGCTGCGCGACGCGACGTTCAGCAGCAGGCCCATCGTCGCCAGCACGACGAGCAGGTTGCTCGAGCCCGACGAGATGAACGGCAACGGCACGCCGGTCAGCGGCGCGATCCCGAGCACCGCGAAGACGTTGAGCAGCGCCTGGCAGAGGATCAGTGCGGTCAGGCCCGCGGCGAGCAGCTGCGTGTAGCGCGTGCGCGCCGCCTTCGCCGTGCGCAGGCCGGCGTAGCCGATCAGGCCGTAGAGGAACAGCAGGCCGCAGACGCCGGCGACGCCGAGCTCCTCGCCGATGACGGCGAGGATGAAGTCCGTGTGCGCCTCGGGCAGGTAGAAGACCTTCTGCACCGACTCGCCGAGACCGACCCCGAACAGCCCGCCCGAGCCGAGCGCGATCTGCCCCTGGACCGACTGGAAGCCGCTGGAGTCGGCGTGCGCCCAGGGGTTGATGAAGGCCGTGATGCGCGCCGCGCGATAGGGCTCGACGATGATGAACAGCACGACGAGCACGATCCCGACGCCCGCGATCTTCCCCAGGAGCGACAGCGGGACGCCCGCGACGAGCAGCAGCGCGCCGACGGTGAAGGCGATGACGAGCGCGGTGCCGAGGTCCGGCTGCGAGGCGACGAGCAGGATCGCCGCGCCGGTGACGAGCAGCAGCGGCCGGATCGCGCCCTCCTTCAGCGAGCGCAGGCGCGCGGGATTCGCCGCGAGCAGCCCGGTGGCGTAGAGGACGAGCGCGAGCTTCATGAGCTCGGAGGGCTGGAACTGCAGCGGGCCGGCGCCGAGCCAGCGCCGCGCGCCGTTGATCTCGATGCCGACGCCGGGGATCTTCACGGCGACGAGCAGCACGAACGACAGCGCGAGCAGCTTCGGCGTGAGCTTCGGCAGCAGCTCCAGGCCGCCGCGCGCGAGCACCTGCAGGACGATCAGCCCGAGCGCGCCGTAGGCGATGTACTTCACGAGGTAGACGGTGCCGTCGCCCTGGCCCTCGAGCAGCGTGCGCGCCGACGACGCGCTGTAGACCATGACCGCGCCGGCGGCGAGCAGGCACAGCGTCGCCGTCAGGAGGATGTTGTACTCGACCGGCTTGGGCGCGCGCCTGGGTCTGGGGGCGGCGACAGCGGAGTGAGATCGCCGGGCGGCGGAAGCCATCCAAGAGCCGTTCGACGGGGGCCCGCCGAGTCCTACCGGCGCCGGCGTATGGCGAGCGCCGCTGTGCCACATCTCACATCCGGGAGGGCGCGCGCTTGCGATCCTGGATGCCATGCCCCTGGCCTTCGTCACCGCCGGCGGGACGTGGGCGTTCGCGCTCTTTCTCGTCGTCATGTTCTTCGTCGTCGCGCACGGCTACTACTCGCGCAGCGGCAGCGCGATCAACCAGCGCCCGTACAACGACGAGCACGGCGACGCGCCGGGCGCCGGCATCCCGAGCACGATCGGCCGCGACGTCGACCGGCGCGACTACTCGCGCGGCACGCGCTGAGGTGAGCCTCTAACCGAAGCTCGGACTAAACCTCTGCCGGAAGGCGCATATTTATGCCGAAGTCTTGACAAATCATTGTGCACTTCGGCACAGTGCCTCGCATGGAGTCCTCCGGCGCCGGTTCCCTCGGCTCACTGCGAGAGCGAAACCGCCGCCAGCTGCTGGACGCGCTGCGCAGCCGCGGGAGCGCCAGCCGCGCCGACCTCGCCCGCATCACCGGCCTCTCCCGCTCGACCGTCTCGACGCTCGTCAGCGACCTGCAGACCAGCGGCCTCGTCGTCGAGCGCGAGCACGACGACCGCCCCTCGCAGCAGGGCCGCCCGCCGACGCTGCTGACGCTCGACCAGTCCGCCGGCCTGATCCTCGGCATCGACTTCGGCCACGAGCAGGTGCACGTCGCGATCGCGGACCTGTCGCGCACGATCCTCGCCGAGCGCGCGACGCCGCTCGACGTCGACAACGCAGCCCAGGCGGCGCTCACGGTCGCCGTGACCCTCACCGACGAGGTCATCGAGGAGGCGGGCGTCGACGCCGACCGCATCCTCGGCGCCGGCGTCGGCCTCTCGGGTCCGATCGACCGCGCGACGGGCACCGTCCACGCGGGCAAGATCCTCCCCGGCTGGGACGGCATCCGGCCGGTCGCCGAGCTGACGGCCCGGCTGCAGCTCCCGATCCACCTCGACAACGACGCCAACCTCGGCGCGCTCGCCGAGGTCACGCTCGGCGCCGGCATCGGCGCGCGCGACGCCGTCTACCTCATGGTCTCGGGCGGCATCGGCGCGGGGCTGATCCTCAACGGCGAGATCTACCGCGGCACCGGCGGCACCGCCGGCGAGCTCGGCCACGTGCTCGTCGACGAGAGCGGCCCGATCTGCCGCTGCGGCAACCGCGGCTGCCTGGAGACCTTCGCCGGCGGTCCCGCGATCGTCGAGCTCCTGCGCCGCAGCCACGACGAGAACCTCACGTTCGCGCGCGTCATCGAGCTCGCCGTCGAGGGCGACTCGGGCGCCCGCCGCGCGATCGGCGACGCCGGCCGCGTGCTCGGCCAGTCGGTCGCGGCGATCGTCAACGCCTTCAACCCCGAGCTGATCATCGTCGGCGGCTACATGAGCGCCGCCGGCGACGTCCTGCTCGATCCCCTTCGCGAAGCGGTCGACCGCTACGCGATCCCATCCGCGGCACAGGACGTCCGAATCACGGCCGGCGTCCTGGGCGATCGCGCCGAGGTCCTCGGCGCGCTGGAACTCGCCGCGCGGCAATCCGACGTCCCACTTCCGGCGACGTCAAACCAGGTCGCATGACCACAACCAGGAGGAGGCCCCATGCGGGCACCACGACGTACGAACCGGCGGCTCTTGCCGCTGACCCTCACCGCCGGGGCGGCGGCGCTTGCGCTCGTCGTCGCCGGCTGCGGTAGCAGCGACGACAACTCGAGCGACAGCGGCGGCAGCAGCGGCACGACGTCAGCCGGCAAGGTCGCCGTGCTGCTCCCCGACTCCAAGTCCTCGGTCCGCTGGGAGACGGTCGACCGGCCGTTTTTGAAGGCCGCCTTCGCCAAGGCCGGCGTCGAGGCCACGATCCAGAACGCCGAGGGCGACAAGTCCGCCCAGCAGCAGCAGGCCGAGCAGGCGATCACCAACGGCGCCAAGGTCCTGCTGCTCGTCAACCTCGACTCCGGCAGCGGTGCAGCGATCGCCGCCAACGCGAAGTCGCAGGGCGTCAAGGTCATCGACTACGACCGCCTGACGCTGAAGGGCGACTCCGACTACTACGTCTCCTTCGACAACGAGCAGGTCGGCAAGCTCCAGGGCCAGGGCCTCGTGAACTGCCTCGGCAGCGCCAGCAAGCCGGCCGTCGCGGTCCTCAACGGCTCGCCGACGGACAACAACGCCACGCTGTTCGCCGCCGGCTACAACTCGGTCATCGACCCGAAGTTCAAGTCGGGCGCGTGGACGAAGGTCGACGATCAGTCCGTGCCCGACTGGGACAACCAGAAGGCGCTGACGATCTTCGAGCAGATGCTGCAGAAGTCGTCCAACAACGTCGACGGCGTGCTCGCCGCCAACGACGGCCTCGGCAACGCGGCCATCTCGGCGCTCAAGGCGCGCAAGCTCGACCAGATCCCGGTCACCGGCCAGGACGCGACGCTGCAGGGCATCCAGAACATCGTCAACGGCGATCAGTGCATGACCGTCTACAAGGCGATCCAGAAGGAGGCCGACGCGGCCGCAGCACTGGCGACCTCGCTGGCCAAGGGCGAGACGCCGACCGGCGTCAGCGCCTCGGTCGACAACGAGACCAAGAAGGTCCCCGCGATCCTGCTGGACCCGGTCGCGGTGACGAAGGACAACATCAAGCAGTACCTCGGCGAGGCCGACTTCCCCAAGCAGGCGGAGATCTGCGCGGGCAAGCTCGCCACCAAGTGCAAGGCGATCGGGCTGTAATGACCGCCACCGCTGAGGACGGGGGGCTGCGCGAGCAGCCCCCCGCGGCGGGGCCGATCCTCGAGCTCCGCGGCGTCTCCAAGCGCTTCGGCGCCGTGCGCGCCCTGCACGAGGTCGACTTCACGGTCCACGCGGGCCAGGTCATGGCCCTCGTCGGCGACAACGGCGCCGGCAAGTCGACGCTCATCAAGTGCGTCGCCGGCATCTACCCGATCGACGACGGCGAGGTCCTCTTCGACGGCAAGCCGGTGACGATCCACGGCCCCAAGGACGCCGCCGACCTCGGCATCGAGGTCGTCTACCAGGACCTCGCCCTCGCCGACAACCTTGACGTCGTGCAGAACATGTACCTCGGGCGCGAGGAGACGACGCCCTTGCGCGCGCTCGACGAGACGCGCATGGAGCAGCGCGCCGTCGAGACGCTCGCCACGCTCTCGGTGACCACGATCCGCTCCGTGCGCCAGACCGTCGCCGGCCTGTCCGGCGGCCAGCGCCAGTCGGTCGCCGTCGCCAAGGCCGTCATGTGGAACTCCAAGCTCGTGATCCTCGACGAGCCGACCGCGGCGCTCGGCGTCGCCCAGACGCGGCAGGTGCTCGACCTCGTGCGCCGCCTCGGCGAGCAGGGTCTCGCCGTCGTCATCGTCTCCCACAACCTCCACGACGTCTTCGAGGTCGCCGACGACATCACCGTCCTGCGCCTCGGCGAGGACGTCGCCCGCTTCAAGACCGCCGACACGACCCAGCGCGAGGTCGTCGAGGCGATCACCGCCGGCACGCTCAGCACCGTCCCCGGCCAGGAAGAGGGGATCACGGCATGACCGCGCGCCATTGCTCGACGGTCGCGGCCGTGCAACCGGAAGGCTGGGTCTCGCCATGAGCGCCATCACGCCGCCCCTCCCAACGCCCGCCGCCGCGCCGACGGCGACGATCGGCGCCTACGCCAAGCGCTGGGCCGACGACGTCAAGGGCGGCGAGCTCGGCAGCCTGCCGATCATCGTCGGCCTGATCATCATCGCCGTCGTCTTCCAGGTCCAGAACGACCGCTTCCTCACGGCCGGCAACTTCGTCAACCTCATGGTCCAGGGCGCCGCCTTCGCGCTCATCGCCATGGGGATCGTCTTCGTCCTGCTGCTCGGCGAGATCGACCTCTCGGTCGGCTACGTCAGCGGCGTGGCCGGCGTCATCACCGCGCTGCTGCTGCTGCCCGACGGCTCAACGGTGCCGACGGCCGTCGCGCTCGTCGCCGCCCTCGGCTCGGGCGTGATCATCGGGACGCTGCACGGCATGATCATCACGAAGATCGGGATACCGTCGTTCGTCGTGACGCTCGCCGGGCTGCTGGCCTGGAACGGCGTCGTGCTGCTGTTGATCGGCAGCCGCGGCACGGTCGTGCTGCAGGACGACGTCGTCATCGGCTTCGCAAACGACTTCCTTCCCGAGACGACCGCCTGGCTGCTGATGCTCGTGGCCGTCGGCGGCTACGCCGCAGTCCAGGTCCTCGGGCTGCGCAAGCGCGCGAGCGCGGGGCTCACGAACGACCCGCTGCTGATCGTCGGGCTGCGGATCGCCGGCCTGTTCCTCGCGCTGGCGGCGGTCGTCTACGTCGTCAACCAGGATCGCGGCCTGCCCTACGTCGCCGTCCTCGTCGGCGCGCTGCTCGTGTTCTGGACCTACGTGCTGCGGCGCACGACGTTCGGCCGCCACGTCTACGCGGTCGGCGGCAACGCCGAGGCCGCGCGGCGCGCGGGCATCAACGTCGACCGCATCCGGATCGCCTGCTTCGCCATCTGCTCGCTCATGGCGGCGGTCGGCGGGATCGTGCTCGCCTCGCGCCTGCGCTCCGTCGACACCAACGCCGGCGGCGGCTCGATCCTCCTCTACTCGATCGCGGCGGCGGTCATCGGCGGCACCTCGCTGTTCGGCGGCCGCGGCCACATCAAGGCCGCGCTGCTCGGGGCCCTGGTGATCGCGAGCATCGACAACGGGCTGGGCCTCCTCGGCCTGAGCTCGGGCACGAAGTTCGTCGTCACCGGGCTCGTGCTGCTGCTCGCCGTCGCCGTCGACTCGATCTCCCGCCGAGGTCGGGAGCAGTCAGGCAGGGCGTGAACGTGGCCCCGGTCAGGTGGGGCCTGCTGTCGACCGCCCGCATCAACGGCGCCGTCATCGCAGGCGCGCGGGAGTCGGAGCACGCGGACGTCGTCGCGGTTGCAAGCCGCGACGGCGAGCGCGCGCGGGAGTACGCCGAGCGGTTCGGGATCCCGCGCGCGCACGGCTCCTACGAGGAGCTGCTCGCCGACCCCGAGGTCGACGCGATCTACGTGTCGCTGCCCAACGGCATGCACGTGGACTGGTCGATCCGGGCGCTGGAGGCGGGCAAGCACGTGCTCTGCGAGAAGCCGATGGCCCGGAGGCCGGAGGCGGTCGCACGCGCCTTCGACGTCGCCGAGCGCGAGGGCCTCGTCCTCAGCGAGGCCTTCATGTGGCGCCACAACCCGCAGACGCGGCGCCTGCAGGAGCTGCTCGCCGAGGGCGTGGTCGGCGACGTGCGCCTCGTGCGCGCGTCGTTCTCGTTCCCGCTCGTCGCCGGCGCCCCCAACGTCCGCCTCGACGCGGCGCTCGACGGCGGCGCGATGCTCGACGTCGGCTGCTACTGCGTCAGCGGCGCCCGCCTGGCCGCCGGCGGCGAGCCGCACACCGTCGCCGGCGCGGCCGTCACGGGGCCCAGCGGCGTCGACACGCGCTTCGCCGGCATGCTGCGCTTCGACGGCGACGTGCTGGCGACGTTCGACTGCGGCATCGACATGACCAACCGCCACGAGCTGGAGATCGCCGGCTCGCACGGCCGGATCGTGCTCGCCGACCCCTGGCACGCCCGCACGCCGCTGATCGCGGTCGAGCGTGACGGCGACGCGAGCATCATCGAGGTGCAGCCCGCCGACAGCTATCGCCTCGAGCTCGAGGACATGGCGGCCGCGATCCGCGGCGAGCACCCGCCGCTGCTGGGCCGCGCGGACGCGATCGGCCAGGCACGCGCGATCGCCGCGCTCGAGCTGTCGGCCTCCGAGGGCTCCGCCGTGGCGCTCGGCACATGAACAGCCTGCGCATCGCGATCGCCGGCTTCGGGCTCGCCGGCGAGGTCTTCCACGCCCCGCTGATCGCCGCGACGCCGGGGCTGTCGGTCGTCGCGGTCGCGACGAGCAACCCGGTGCGCGCAGCGCGGGCGCGGTCGCAGTACCCGGGCGTCGTCGTCGCCGCCGACGCCGAGGAGCTGCTCGCCGACGACGCGCTGGACGCGCTCGTCGTCGCGACGCCCAACCGCCTGCACGTGCCGATCGCGCGCGCCGCGCTGCACCGCAGGCTGCCGGTGGTCGTCGACAAGCCGCTGGCATCCGACGCCGACGACGCGCAGGCGCTCGTCGACGACTTCGCCGCGGCCGGCGTGCCGCTGTCGGTCTTCCAGAACCGCCGCTGGGACGGCGACTTCCTGACGGTGCGGCGGATCGTCGAGTCCGGCACCCTGGGCGCGATCACGCGCTTCGAGTCGCGCTACGAGCGCTTTCGCCCCGAGGTCCGCGACGGCGCCTGGCGCGAGCTGCCCGCCGCCGCCGAGGGCGGCGGGCTGCTGCTGGACCTCGGCGCGCACCTCGTCGACCAGGCGCTGCTGCTCTTCGGGCCGGCGCTGCGCGTGTACGCCGAGATCGACGCCCGCCGCCCGGGCGCGCGGGTCGACGACGACGTCTTCGTCGCGCTCGAGCACGCCGGCGGCGTGCGCTCGCACCTCTGGATGAGCGTGCTGGCACCGGTCGGCGGGCGCTCGCTGCGCGTCAGCGGCACGCACGGCGGGATCGAGACGCCGGGCCTTGACCCGCAGGAGGACCAGCTCGCCGCCGGGCTGCGCCCGGGCGACCCCGGCTGGGGCGCGGGCGAGCCGGCGCGGCTGGCCGACCGCGCGGGTGACGTTCGCCCGCTGGAGATCGCCGCCGGCGCCTATGAGACCTACTACGCGGGCGTGCGCGACGCGCTGCGCGGCGAGGGCGCGATGCCCGTCGACCCGTACGACAGCGTCGCGGCGCTGCGCGTCATCGACGCGGCGCGCCGCAGCGCCGCGTCGGCAACCGTGATCGAAGCGACCACCACAGGGGGCAACCGATGAAGACGAGCCTTGGCATCTGGGCGATGGGCCCGATGGTCACCCGCTTCAACCCGGCGGGCTACAAGCCCGAGCTCGCCGGGCGCAGCACCGCCGACCACGTCCGCACCGCGGTCACCGGGCTCGGGGCGCTGATCGACGACTACGAGTTCCACTATCCGCAGGAGCTGTCGGAGGACAACCTCGCGGAGGTGCGCGAGGCGCTCGACGGGCACGGCATCTACGCGATCGCCAGCGGCCTGCACCTCGACGCGCGCTTCGCCCGCGGCGGGCTCTCCTCGCCCGACGACGAGATCCGCGCGGCGGCGCTGGAGCTCACGCTCGCGGCGGCCGACTTCGCCGGCGGGCTGGGGGCGCATTTCATCATCTGGCCCGGGATCGAGGGCTACAACTACCCCTTCCAGACCCCGTATGCGACGAGCTGGGCGCGGCTCATCGACGGCATCGGCCAGGCGGCGCAGCGGATGGCCGAGCACGGCGGGATCGTCCTGCTCGAGCACAAGAACTCCGAGCCCGCGATGAAGATCCACATGGGCAACGTCGGCATGACGCTGCACGTGATCCACACGCTGCGCGCCCGCGGGATCGACAACGTGCAGATCAACATGGACTGGCAGCACCTGATCATGAACGGCGAGAACCTCGCCGAGTACGCGGCGCTGCTGCACGCCGAGGGGCTGCTCGGCCATCAGCACGCGAACTCCGGCTGGGGCACGTTCGACGACGACAACATGGTCGGTGCGACGGCGTTCATGGAGACGCTCGAGCTGGCGGTCGAGCTGCGGCGCGCGGAGTACGGCACCCGCGGCGAGCGGCTCGGCTTCGACCTGTACCCCTACACGGAGGACGCCGTCGCGATCGTGCGCCGCAGCGTCGAGCAGTGGCGCTTCATCGACGCGGCCGCGGGCCGCATCGACGACGCCGCGCTGCGCGAGGCCCAGCAGGCCAAGGACGCGATCCGCGCCTACGAGCTCGTCTACGCAGCGTTGGGCGCGCCCGCCTCGTGACGCTGCTGGCCGGCCTCGACGTCGGCACGTCGTCGGTCAAGGGGCTGCTCGTCGACCCTCGCGACGGCGCCGTCGTCGCCCGCGCCGAGGTCGCCCATGCGCTCTCGACGCCGCGGCCGGGCTGGTCCGAGCAGGACCCCGAGGACTGGTGGACGGGCGCGGAGGCCGTCCTCGCGCAGCTGCGCCGGGCGGGGACGATCGCGGGGATCGGGCTGACGGGCCAGATGCACGGCCTCGTCGCGCTCGATGCCGACGACCGCGTGCTGCGCCCGGCGATCCTGTGGAACGACGGGCGCACGGCGGCGGAGTGCGCGGAGATCGAGTCGCTGATCGGTCTCGACTCGCTCGTCGCGCTGACCGGCAACCGCGCGCTGCCGGGCTTCACGGCGCCCAAGCTGCGCTGGCTGGCGCGCCACGAGCCCGAGGTCTACGGGCGGATCGCGCACGTGCTGCTGCCCAAGGACTACGTGCGATTGCGGCTGTGCGGCGAGCACGCGACCGACGTCGCCGATGCCTCGGGGACGCTGCTGTTCGACGTCGCGCAGCGGCGCTGGAGTACCCGGGTCGTCGAGGCGCTGGAGGTCGACCCGGCGTGGCTGCCGCGGGCGCTGGAGTCGCCGGCGCTGAGCGGCTTCGACCGCGAGGGCGTGCCGATCGCGGCGGGCGCGGGCGACCAGGCGGCGGGCGCCGTCGGCGTCGGCGTCGACCATGCCGGGCGGACGGTCTCGGTCGTGCTCGGGACGTCGGGCGTCGTGTTCGCCGCGTCGGACGCGTTCGCCGCCGACCCGCTCGCGCGCGTGCACGCCTTCTGCCACGCGCTGCCGGGCTCGTGGCACGCGATGGGGGTCATGCTGTCGGCGGCCGGATCGCTGCGCTGGCTACGCGATGTTGTCTCGCCCGGCGGTGAGATCGGGCCGCTCGTGAGCGAGGCGCGGTCGTGGGAGCCGGGCGCCGAGGGGCTGACGTTCCTGCCCTACCTCGCCGGCGAGCGCACGCCCCACAACGACCCTGCCGCTCGCGGCGCGTTCGCCGGCCTGTCGCTGCGCCACGACCGCGGCGCGCTGGTGCGCGCGGTGCTCGAGGGGGTCGCGTTCGGGCTGCGCGACGCGCTCGACCTCGTGGCCGAGATCGCCGGTCCGCCTTCGCTTGGGCGCGTGTCCGGCGGCGGCGCGCGCAGCCGGCTGTGGCTGGAGATCCTTGCGTCGGTGCTGGAGATCCCGCTGCAGCGCACGGCGGTCGACGAGGGCGCGTCGTTCGGCGCCGCGCTGCTCGGCGGCGTGGCGGCCGGGGTCTTCGACGACGTCCACGAGGCGGTCGCCGCGTGCGTGCGCCCGGGCGAGGTCGTCGAGCCGGTCGCGGCGTGGATCGAGCCCTACCGCGAGGCGCGCGAGCGCTTCCGCGCGCTGTACCCGGCGCTGTCGTGAGGCCGGTGTTCCTCTGCGACCTCGACGGCGTGCTCGTCGACTCGACCGCGGCGATCGCGCGGGTGTACGAGGCGTGGGCGGCGCGGCAGGGGCTCGACCCGGCGCTCGTGGTCGCCACGGCGCAGGGGCGCCCGTCGCGGGAGGTCGTGCGCGTGTGCGCGCCGGAGCTTGACGCTCTGGTTGAGAGCGCGGCGATCGAGGCGGCGCATGTGGCCGATCAGGAGGGCGTGGTGGCGGTCGCGGGTGCGCTCGCGCTGCTGTCGGAGACGCCCGGTGATCGGCTGGCGGTGGTGACGTCGTGCTCGCCGGCGCTGGCGGCGGCGCGCTTTGGCGCGGCCGGACTGCCGGCGCCGCGGGTGCTCGTGACGGCCGGCGACGTCGGCCGCGGGAAGCCGGACCCGGAGGGGTACCTGCGCGCGGCCTCGTTGTTGCGTGCTGCGGTGGGGGATTGCGTGGTGCTGGAGGACGCGCCGGCGGGCGTGGTGGCGGGGCTGGCGGCGGGGATGCGGGTCGTGGCGGTGCTGACGTCGCATTCGCAGTCGGAGTTGGTTGGCGCGCATGCGTGGGTGGCGGATCTCGTGGGCGTGGCCGGCGTTGCCGCGGCTCTGGGGCCTGCGGCGGGTGCGGACGCGGGCGAACGGCAGCGATGAAGGAGAGGTCGTTCGGACGCTGTGGCGCTCGCTTCCGGCGGTGAGTGGCGAGTTATGCGCCGTGGGCGCAAACAACGCGCCACTCACTGCTCCAGTGGCGACTTTTCGCGGCCTCAGACCGCGGACCGCGCCACGCGCCACGCGCCATGCGCGAACGCACCCACTCCCTCATCGCCGCCGTTCCCACGCGCCGGCGCCCACTACGACCTACCGAGCGCCCACCAACTCCTTGAACGCCCGCCCCCGCGCCTCGTAGTCCTCGAACTGGTCGAAGCTCGCGCACGCCGGCGACAGCAGCACCACCTCGCCCGGCTGCGCCGCCGCCCGCGCGCGCGCCACCGCCCCGGCGAGGTCGCCGCACTCGATGCCCCCCACCTCCGAGACGAGCTGCGGCGACGCCTCGCCGATCAGGTACGCCGCCGCCGCCCGCCCCCGCAGCGCCGAGAAGTCCTGGCCCTTGCCCACGCCGCCGAGGATCAGGTGCACCGGCGTCTCGAAGCTCTCCAGCGCGACCAGCGTCGAGTCGACGTTCGTCGCCTTCGAGTCGTTGACGAACAGCACGCCGTCGACGACGCCCACCTCCTCGAGGCGGTGCTCGACGCCCGCGAACGTCCGCAGCCCGGCCCGCACGGCGTCGGGCTCGATGCCGCGCGCCAGGCAGATCGCCGCCGCGGCGGCCGCGTTGGCGCGGTTGTGCGCCCCGCGCAGGCGGATGTCCTCGTGCGCGATCAGCGGCTCGTCGTCCCACCACAGCCAGCCGGCGCGGTCGTCGAGCTCACCGCCGGGACCGAACGGGACGCGCCGCGCACAGCCGCCGAGGTCCTCGACCTCCAACCCCGCGGGCGCGACCGCGACGTCGTCGTTGCCCTGGAAGCGGAAGACGCGCAGCTTCGCCGAGACGTAGTCCTCGAGCGTGCCGTGGCGGTCGAGGTGGTCGGCCTGGACGTTCAACAACACCGCCCCCTCGGGCGCGAAGTCGAGCGTGTCCTCGAGCTGGAAGGAGCTCGTCTCGCAGACGACGACCGCCTCCGAAGCGAGCGAGCCCACGAGCCCGCTCAGCGCCGCTCCGACGTTCCCCGCGACCGCGACCGCCAGCCCGGCCTCGCGGTGGATGTGGCCGAGCAGCTCGACCGTCGTCGTCTTGCCGTTGGTCCCCGTCACCGCGACGAACTCGTTGCCAAGCAGCCGCCAGCCGAGCTCCAGCTCGCCGAGCACCGGGATCCCCTGCGCCCGCGCGGCCGCGATCACCGCGGCCTCGCGCGGCACGCCCGGCGACTTCACGACCGCCCGCGCGTGCGGGAGGAACGCCATCCCGTCGGTCCCGACGTGGACGTCGACGCCCGTCAGCCCGTCGGGGACCTCCGGCGAGCCCGAGTCGACCGCGACGACCGTCTCACCGCGCGCCGCGAGCACCCGCGCCGCCGCGATCCCCGAGCGCGCGAGGCCGACGACGAGCCACGGCCCCGCCGGCAGCGCCGGGCGAAAGCGCTCAGACAACGGACTGCTGGTACAGCGTGAAGCCGATCGCGCTGCAGATCGCGGCGACGATCCAGAAGCGCAGGATGATCTTCGTCTCCGACCAGGCCATCAGCTCGAAGTGGTGATGGATCGGCGCCATCAGGAACACGCGCTTGCGGAAGGTCTGAAACGAGAAGACCTGGATCAGGACGCTCAGCGCCTCGACGACGAAGATGCCGCCGATCAGGATCAGCAGGATCTCGGTCTGCGTCATGACCGCGAGGCCGGCGATCGCCCCGCCCAGGCCGAGCGAGCCGGTGTCGCCCATGAAGATCGTCGCCGGGAAGGCGTTGTACCAGAGGAATCCGACGCAGGCGCCCACGAGGCAGGCCGACAGCAGGGCGAGGTCGTGCTGGCCGGTCGTGATGAACGTGATGCCGATGTAGGTCAGCAGCACGATCGCGGCGCAGCCGGCGGCGAGGCCGTCGAGGCCGTCGGTGAGGTTGACCGCGCTCGTCGTGCCGGCGACGACGACGTAGATCACGATCAGCGCCGGGATGCCGGCGAGGATGCTGAGGTCGACCTGGTAGTCGACGACGCGCAGGCGCAGCGTCTGCGGCAGCCCGGCCTTGTTGTTGGCGATCCACCACAGCCCGACCGAGATCAGGATCGTCAGCCCGAGCTTCATCCGCGCGCTGATGCCCAGCGAGCGGCGGCGCACGATCTTCATGTAGTCGTCGATGAAGCCGATCCCGGCGCAGCCCATCGCCGCCCCGTAGACCCCGACCGCCCGCCAGTCGTACTCCGACAGGATCAGGAACGGGATCGAGATCGCCGTGAAGATGATGATCCCGCCCATCGTCGGCGTCCCCGCCTTGGCGTGGTGGCCCTCGGGCCCCTCGGCGCGGATGAACTGCCCGAACTCGCGCGCGCGCAGGAACTCGATGAACTTCGGCGACAGGAAGATGCAGATGAGCAGCGATGCCGTGCCCGCGATGAGGACCTCGCCCATGCCGGTCCGCACCTAGCTGCGGCCCGTGGCTGCAGCTTGGAGACCCTGGGACACGACCTCGAGCCCGACGCCGCGCGAGCCCTTGACGAGCACGGTGTCGCCGGGGCGCAGCAGCTCGCGGGCGAGCGCGGCGGCGGCGGCCGCGTCGGCGACCTCGCGCAGCTCGCCGCCGAACGCCTCCCCCATCCGCGCCGCCAGCGGCCCGACTGTCACGAGCACGTCGACCCCGCTCGCCGCCGCGTGGGCCCCGATCTCGGCGTGGAAGCGGCCCTCGTCGGGCCCCAGCTCGAGCATGTCTCCGAGCACGGCGACGCGGCGCCCGGGTGCGGACGCGGCAAGATCGTCGAGGGCGGCGCGCATCGACATCGGGTTGGCGTTGTAGCAGTCGTCGATGATGAGGACCGGGCCGGGCAGCTCGATCCGCTGCCCGCGCATGGCGCTGAGCGTGACCTCCAGCGGCCCGCTCGGCGCGGCCCCGAGGGCCCGCGCGGCGGCCAGCGCGGCGAGCGCGTTGGCGCGCATGTGCGCCGACGCGAACGGCAGCTCGACGTCGCCCAGCTCGGCGACGTCGCCGCCCGGGCCGAACGTCACGACCCGCAGGTCGTCGCGCAGGTGCGCGTCCAGGAGCGGCTCGCCGGCGGGCAGCACCGCGGTCGCGCCCGGGCGCAGGTCGGCGAGCAGCTCGGCCTTGGCGGCCGCGATCGCCTCCAGCGAGCCGAGCAGCTCGAGGTGCACCGGCCCGATGTTCACGATCACGCCGACGTCGGGCTCGGCGATCGCCGCCAGCTCGGCGATCTGGCCGGCGCCGCGCATCGCCATCTCGAGCACGAGCGCCTCGGTGCCGGCCGGCGCGCCGAGGATCGTCAGCGGCAGCCCGATCTCCGTGTTGAGGTTCTGCTCGGTCGCGACGACGCGGCGATCCTGGGCGAGCATCGCGGCGAGCAGGTCCTTCGTCGACGTCTTGCCGGTCGAGCCGGTGATCCCGACGACGCTCGCGCCGAGCGCGCGGCGCCAGCTGCGCGCGAGCGACTGCAGCGCGGCGAGCGGATCCTCGGCGGCGATGACGGCGCCCAGCGCGCCGCGCTCGGCATGCTCGGGCGCGACGAGCACGCCCCAGGCGCCGGCGTCCAGCGCGGCCGCGGCGAAGCGCCCGCCGTCGACGCGCGTCCCGGCGAGCCCGACGAAGAGGTCGCCCGGGACGGATGTCGCGCGAGTCGATCGTGACCCGCGACGGACCGCCCGCGGCGCCCGCCGCGCCGACGAGCCGCGCGCCGGCCGCGGCGGCGACCTGCTCAGGCGACCAGTCGAGCACGCAGCGCCTCGCGGGCGACGGTCACGTCGTCGAAGGCGATCTTGCGCCCGCCCTCGAACTCCTGGCCCTGCTCGTGGCCCTTGCCGGCGATCACGACGACGTCGCCCGCCGCGGCCATCCCGACCGCGCGCTGGATCGCGTCGTGGCGGTCGACGATCGCCTCGGTCGCGCCGCGGTCGCCGATCCCGGCGAGGATCTCGTCGACGATCGCGGCCGGCTCCTCCGTGCGCGGGTTGTCCGAGGTCACGATCGTGTGGTCGGCGAGGCGCGCGGAGATCTCGCCCATCTGCGGGCGCTTGCCGCGGTCGCGGTCGCCGCCGCAGCCGAAGACGCACAGCAGCCGCCGCGCGGTCAGCGGGCGCGCCGCGCGCAGGACGTTCTCCAGCGAGTCGGGCGTGTGGGCGTAGTCGACGAGCACGGCGAAGTCCTGGCCCTCGTCGACGGGCTCGAAGCGGCCCGGGACGCGGCCGGCCTCGGGCAGCGCGGCGACGATCGTGTCGTCGTCGACGCCCAGCGCGCGCACGACGGCGACCGCGCCGAGGACGTTGAGGACGTTGAAGCGCCCCGGCAGCGGCGAGCGCAGCGCCAGGTCGCCGGCGCGGAAGGTCGAGCCGCCCATGTCGCTGTGCAGGTCGGTGGCGCGCAGGTCGGCGCCGGGGTCGTCGACGGCGATCGTCGTCGCAGCGGGGAACTCGGCCGCCAGGCGGGCGCCGTAGGCGTCGTCGACGTTGACGACCGCCACCTCGGGCGCGGCCTCGAACAGCAGCCGCTTGGCGGCGAAGTAGTCCTCCATCGTCGGGTGGAAGTCGAGGTGATCCTGCGTGAGGTTCGTGAAGATCGCGCCCGCCCAGTGGATCGCGTCGGCGCGGCCGAGCGCGAGCGCGTGGCTGGAGACCTCCATGACGCAGTGCGTGTCGCCGGCGTCGCGCATTGCGGCGAACGTCGCCTGCAGGTCGATCGCCTCGGGCGTCGTGCGCGCGACCTCGCGCTGCTCGCCGCCGACGATCGAGGTCACGGTGCCGAGCATGCCGGTCGGGTGGCCGGCGGCCTCCAGCAGCGCGCGGACGAGGTAGGCCGTCGTCGTCTTGCCGTTCGTGCCGGTGACCCCGATCGTGCGCAGGGTCGCGGTCGGGTCGCCGTGCAGCCGCGCCGCGGCGGGCGCCATCGCGGCGCGCACGTCCTCCACGACGACCTCCGGCACGCCGATCCCGAGCGGGTGATCGACGACGAGCGCCACCGCGCCGCGCGCGACGGCGTCGGCGGCGAAGTCGTGCCCGTCGCGGGTGAAGCCGCGCACGCAGAAGAAGACCGTGCCCGGCTGCACGCGGCGGTTGTCGTAGGCGAGCGCGGCGACCTCGACCGCCGGGCCGTCGCGCGCGGCGTCGCCGAAGAGCTCGCGCAGCGTCATGGCGCCAGGATAGACGCGCCCGTCACCGGTCAGACGGAATGCCGAGGTACGGCAGCGCGAAGCGCATGATCTCCTGGAAGGCGGGCGCCGCGACCTCGGAACCGAAGATCTCGCCCTTGGGCTCGTCGACCATGACCGTCACGAGCAGCTTGGGGTCCTTCGCCGGCGCGAAGCCCACGAACGAGGCGATGAAGCGGGTCTTGGAGTACAGGCCGGTCGCCGGATCGACCTTGTTCGCCGTGCCGGTCTTGCCGGCGAGCGAGTAGCCCGGGATCGCGGCGCCGGCGCCGGTGCCGCCGGCCTCGACGACGCCCTCGAGCATCTTGCGAACCTGCGCCGACGGTGGAGGCCGAGACCACGCGGCGGCCGGCCGGCTCGGCCGTCGGCTTGCCGTCGACGCGGTCGATCAGGCGCGGCTTGCGCATGATGCCGCCGTTGGCGATCGCGGCGTAGGCGGTCGCGAGCTGCATCGGCGTCACGGACTCGCCCTGGCCGATCGGGAGGTTGCCCATCGACGAGCCGGAGTACTTGTCGAGCTTCAGCACCTGGCCGGACTCCTCGCCGGCGAGCTCGATGCCGGTCGGGCGGCCGAAGCCGAACGCCCGCACCCAGTGGTCGAAGCGCGCCTTGCCCAGGCGCTGGCCGATGCGGACCGTGCCGACGTTGCTCGACGTCTTGAGGATCTCGGCGGTCGTCAGGTCGACCGTCCCGCGGTCGTGCGCCTCCTTGATCTCGCGGTCGGCGACGGTGATCGACGGCGGCAGGTGGAAGAACTCGTGCGGGTCGACGACCTCGTCCTGCAGCGCGCCGGCGACGGTGAAGGCCTTGAACGTCGAGCCCGGCTCGTAGTTGAAGCCGACGGCGCGGTTCTGGGCGGCGTAGTCGGGCGCGCCGCCGAGGTCGTTGGCGTCCACGCGCGGCCAGTTGGCGAGCGCGAGGACCTTGCCCGAGTGCGGGTCCATGACGACGGCGGTCGCGCCCTTCGGCCGCCACGTCTGCCCGACGCGCGAGAGGACGTCCTCGACCTTGGCCTGCAGGTCGGCGTCGAGCGTCAGCTGGATGTCCTTGCCGGGCTTGGCGCGCTTGGTCTCCTGCACGACGATCGGCTGGCCGCGCAGGTCCTTGACGATCCGGCGCTTGCCGTCGGTGCCGCGCAGGACGTCGTCGCGGGCGTACTCCAGGCCGGTGCGCCCGTCGCGGTCGACGCCGACGACGCCGAGGACCTGCGACGCCAGCCAGCGGCGCGGGTAGTCGCGCCGCGAGGTCGGGATGAACTGCAGGCCGTCGATGCCCAGCCGGCGCAGGCGCTCGGCCTTCTCGCCGGGAAGGTTGCGCGCGAGGTAGACGAAGCCGCCGTCGCTGCTGAGCTTGCGCAACACGTCGACCTGGCTCGTGCCCAGCAGCTTCGCCGTCTTCTTCGCGACGGCGAGCTTGGACGTGATGAGGTACGGCGTCGCGGCGACGTCGGCGGCGGGCTCGGAGACCGCCAGCTCGATCCCCTTGCGGTCGGAGATCCCGCCGCGCCGGGCGGGGACGTCGAGCTCGACGACCTGCTGGGCGTTGGCGACGCGCTGCAGCGAGGCGCCCTTCACCACGCCGAGCCAGGCCGTGCGCCCGCCGGCCGTGAGCAGGAGGACCAGGAAGATCGCGAAGAGCAGGCCGATGCGCCGCTGCGTCAGGCCCATGAGCTGCTAGGGCGTCGCGGCGGTCGCGGCCGTCGCGGTCGGGGCGCGACGCCCCCGGCCGTCGAGGCGCTCGTCGGCGGCGCGACCGCGGGCGGCGCGGCGACCGGGGCGGGCGGCGTCGCCGGCGGCGTCGTGGCGGCGGCCGGCGGCGTCGTGGTCGCGGCGGCGGGGTCGGTCGCGGCGGGGTCGGCCGCGGCGGGGTCGGCCGGGAAGGCGGTCTCCGCGGCCTTCTCGACCGGTGGCGCCGCGAGCGCCGCCACCGCGGCGGCGGCCTCGATCGGCGAGCCCGCCGGGCCGGCGATCGTGGCGTCGGGGGCGTGCATGCGGGCGGCCGCGCGGGCGGCCTGCTCGCGTGCGTCGCCGGAGCGCAGGTACGTGACGTCGGCCGGCGCGGGCATGACGAAGCCGCGCGCGCTGGCGAGCGACTGGATGCGGTCGCCGTTGCTCAGGCGCGAGACCTCGCCGCGCAGCGTGGCGTTCGTGCGCTCGAGCGTGCTCGCGGTCTCCACGGCACGGCCGACGCCGGCGTTGAGCTTCAGCATCGAGACCTGCATCGCGACGATCCCGATGAGGCCGAAGGCGATGATGCCGATCCAGATCCGGCTGCGCACGAGCCGGTCCATGAGGCGGCTGCCGGAGACGTCGAGCGCGATGTCGGCGACGCGGGTGGCGATCGCCGCGCCGCCCGCGACGACGCGCAGCGGCGGCCGCGCGGGCGCGCGCTGCGGGCGCGGGTAGGCGACGGCGCCGTTGGCGAGGACGCTCGCGTCGACGCGGGCGCGGGCGGGCCCGGAGATGCGGCGGTCGTGACGCGGGCCCGGCTGGCGCGGCAGCGCGCGCTGGCGTCCGGCGGCGGTCGCGGCGGCGGTCGAGCGGCTCATCGCGAGGGCCTGCCTTCGAGCTCGACACGGACCGGGGTCGAGCAATGGCGCGCGGTCATCCTTGATCCTCCCTCAGCTTCGATGCGACACGCAGGCGCGCCGATCGCGCCCGCGGATTGGCTGCGACCTCGCCCGGGGTGGGCGCGATCGCACGACGGCTGACGAGCTCGGCCTCCGGCTCGCGGCCGCAGCCGCAGACCGGCAGGTCGGGCGGGCAGATGCAGCCCTGCGCCCGCGCGACGAGGAAGCGCTTGACGCGCCGGTCCTCGAGCGAGTGGAAGGAGATCGCGCCCAGGCGGCCGCCGATCCCCAGCAGCGACCAGGCGAGCGGCAGCGCGGCGTCGAGCTGGCCGAGCTCGTCGTTGACGGCGATCCGCAGCGCCTGGAAGACGCGCTTGGCGGGATGGCCGGCGGCGAAGCGCGCGGGTGCGGGCACGGCCGCTGAGATGACGTCGACGAGCCCGATCGTCGAGCTGATCTCGGCGCGGTCGCGGGCGCGGACGATCGCGCGGGCGATCTGGCGGGCGTAGCGCTCCTCCCCCAGGTCGCGGAAGATCGCCTCGAGCCGGCGCGGCTCGGCCGTGTTGACGAGCTCGTGCGCGGTCAGCTCGGTGCCGGGGTCCATCCGCATGTCCAGCGGCGCGTCGTAGGCGTAGGAGAAGCCGCGCTGCCAGGTGTCGACCTGCATCGAGGACATGCCGAGGTCCATCAGCACGACGTCGGCGCGCACGCCCTCCTCGTGCAGCTGCGCGAGGCCTTCGACGAACGACGCGCGGATGAAGCGCGTCGCGCAGGGCAGCTCGGGCGCGAGCTCGGCGAAGCGCTCGGCCGCGATCGGGTCGCGGTCGATCGCGATCAGCGTGCCGGTCGCGCCGATGCGGCCGCCGAGCAGCCGCGCGTGCCCGCCCGCCCCGAAGGTGCAGTCGACCACGGTCTGACCGGGCTGCGGGTCGAGCAGCTCGATCGCCTCGCCGGCGAGCACCGGCACGTGCGGAAGGGTCATCTCAAGCAGTGTGGCCAAGGGATGCGGTGATGTCGTCGACGTCGGATGCGAGGGCGGCGTTGTAAGTCCGCCCAGGTGCTGCGGTCCCAGATCTCGAGCGCGTCGCCGGAGCCGGTCACGACGACCTCCTTGGAGAGGCCGGCGTGCTCGAGCAGGAAGGACGGGACGCCCACCCGGCCGGCGGAGTCCAGCTCCGTGTCCAGCGAGTTGGCGGCGAAGAAGCGCTTGAGCTTCTGCGCCTCCTTGGAGAGCGGGTGAAACCCGGCCAGCGACGCCTGCGTGTACTCGTCGTAGCCCTTCGGGGTCCACAGGGCGACGCAGCGCTCCAGGCCCTTCGCCAGCACGACGCCCTCGGCCAGGGTGGCCCGGAAGCGGGCCGGGACCGTGAGACGGTTCTTGGCGTCGAGGGAATAGTCGAAGGTGCCGCGAAAGACCATGGATGCACTGCCGGGAGAAGGGAACCGAGCCGAGGTGGAGGGGTGGGAGGAGCCCCTCCACCCCGGCTCGCTGCCGTGAAGGTACCCCACCTTCTCCCACCTGACAACTCAAACTGCACCCTTTTTCCCACCATCACATTCGACTGGACGGATGGTCGCGCGAAACTGGCCTGTGAGCAGGGGTTTTCGAGGCCGGGCGCGAAAGCCCTCGTTCCCCCCGATCCTGCAGGGGCCGCTGCAACGACGGCGGATGGGCGCGGTCTTGCGCCGCGAGCAGGATTCCGCCGCCCGATGTGCATTGGCGGTGGGAGGCGGTGGGAGGCGGTCAGGCCTGCGGCACGAGCGTCTGCACGAGCACGGCGGCCACGAGCAGCATGACCGCGGGGACGAGCACGAGCGCGACGACGAGCTGGATCTTCGGCGCCGCGCGGGCCGCCCCGTCGCGCACGCGGCGGGCCTGCTCGGCGCGGGCCTCGGCGGCGAGCGCGTGCAGCGCCGGCGCGAGCGGGGCGCCGTGGCGGTCCGAGCGCGCGATCGCGGCGACGAGGGTCGCGACGCCGTCCAGCGGGCAGCGCTCGACGAGCTCCGCCAGGGCCTCGGCGCGAGTGGCGCCAAGCTCCATCCGCGCTGCCGCGGCGCCGAGCTCTGCGGCGAGCAGGCCCTCGCCGGCGAAGCCGCGGCCGACCTCGGCCAGCGCGCGGCCCGCGGGCAGGCCGGCCTCGACGGCGACGCGCAGGAGGTCGAGGACGTCGGCGAGCTCGCCGGCCGCGCGGGCGGCGCGCGCACGGGCGCGGCGCGCGAGCGCGACGTCGGGCGCGCGGAAGCCGCCGGCCGGCGCACAGAGCGCGAGCACGATCCCGAGGCGCCCGGGCAGCGCGGTCGCCAGCGGCAGCGCGAGCAGCAGGCCGGCGACGGCGCCGGCGGCCTTCAGCGCCATGACGTCGGCGACCGTGAGGTCGAGCGGCGCGCCGGCGGCCGCGATGCGGGCGTGCAGGTCGCGCGGGGCGGCGCGCGCGCCGGCGCCGCGGGCGACGCGCGCCAGCAGCACCGTCATCCCGGCGAGGTGCCCGCCGGGCGGGCGTGCGCGCCGCGGCACCGCCGCCAGCTCGGCGATCGCCGCCGCGGCGCAGACGCCGGCCGCGGCGGCCAGCGCAGCCGCGAGGCTCACGCGAACTCCTCCACGCGCGCGATCCGGCGCACGCAGACGAACGCCACGAGCTGCAGCACCATCGCGGCGCCGGCGAGCAGTGCCGGCAGCGGCTCGCCGAGCAGCGCGGGCACGAAGCTCGGGTCGGCGAGCTCGGCCAGCGCGACGCCGGCCAGCGGCAGGCCGGTGACGAGCAGCGCCGTGAAGCGCGCCTGGGCGGTCGCCGAGCGGGCGTCGGCGACGGTCCGCGCGCGCTCCTCCAGCGCGCGCGCCAGCGAGCGCAGCAGGCCGGCGAGGTCGCCGCCGGCGTCGCGCTGCAGCAGGACGGCGGCGACGAGCGTGTCCAGCGGGCCCGGGCCGCAGCGGCGGGCCAGCGCGCGCAGCACGTCGTCGGTGCGCTCGCCGAGCTCGAGCTGCGCCGCGCTGTCGCGCAGCTCCTCCCCCGCCGGGCCGGGCACGCCGCCGCCGGACGCGGCGGCGGACAGCGCGCCGCGCACGGAGTGCCCGCCGGCAAGCGCGTCGGCGAGGGCGCGCGCGATCGCCGGGGCGCCCGCGGCGATGGCGACCTGCCGCCGGCGCCGGCGCGCGCGCAGCACGGCGCGCGCCGCCCAGGGCGCCGACGCCGCCAGCGCCAGCCCGGCCCACGGGCCGGCGAGCAGCCAGCCGGCGCCGAGCAGCGACAGCGCGCCGACGAGGACGAGGCGGCGGCGCTCGGGGCTCGTCGGCTCGCGCCCGGCGCGCAGCGCCTGCAGCCCGGGCGCCAGCCAGCGCGCCGCCGATTGGACGAGCCGCGCCTCCTCGGCTGCCGCGATCGCCTCCCAGGCGGCGAACACGGCGCAGACCGCGGCGAGGGCGGCCAGCGCCGCGACCACCGCTCAGGCCGCCTGCGCCTGCGCCAGGCGCGCCGCGAGCGCGTCGCCGAGCGGCGCGCGCCAGGTCGGGCGCCCGTCGCGCAGCGCGTAGAGCTGACGGACCCCGACCCCACCCACCCCCCCGGCGACCCGCACGACCTCGCTGACGGCGACGACGCGGCGCCTGCCGTCGGCCATCCGCGCCTGGTGGACGACGAGGTCCAGCGCGCCCGCGACCTGCTCGCGGATCGCCTCGTGCGGCAGCCCGAGCCCGGCCATCAGCGCGAGCGTCTCGACGCGCCGCAGCGCCTCCTCGGGCGATCCTGCGTGGACCGTCGACAGCGAGCCATCGTGGCCGCTGGACATGGCGCTGAGCATGTCCAGCGCCTCGGCGCCGCGGACCTCGCCGACGACGATCCGGTCCGGCCGCATCCGCAGCGCGTTGCGCACGAGCCGGCGCACGGTCACCTCGCCGCGCCCCTCCAGCGACGCCGGCCGCGCCTCGAGGCGCACGACGTGGGCGTGGCGCAGGCGCAGCTCGGCGGCGTCCTCGACGGTGACGATCCGCTCGCCGTCGCCGATGAACTCCGTCAGGGCGTTGAGCGTCGTCGTCTTGCCCGAGCCGGTGCCGCCGCTGATGAGGACGTTGCAGCGGGCGCGCACGGCATTGCACAGCAGGTCGCGCAGCGGCGCCGCCCAGGTGCCGTTGGCGACGAGCTCGTCGGGACCGAAGCCGCGACGGCGAAAGCGCCGGATCGTGAGGATCGAGCCGTCGAGCGCGAGCGGCGCGACGACGACGTTCACGCGCGAGCCGTCGGGCAGGCGGGCGTCGCAGAGCGGCTCGGCCTCGTCGACGCGGCGCCCGAGCGGCGCGAGGATGCGCTCGATCGCGTGGCGCAGGTCGGCCTCGCCGGCGAAGCTCGCGGCCGTCGGCTCGATCCGGCCGCCGCGCTCGACCCAGATCTGCCCGGGCCCGTTGACCATGACCTCGTCGACGGTCGGGTCGGCCAGCAGCGCCTCCAGCGGCCCGAGCCCGAACGAGCGCTCGGCGATCCGCGCCGCCAGCCGCGCGCGGGCGCCGTCGCCGAGCAGCCCGGCCTCGCGGTCGACGAGCGCGCGGATGCGCTCGTTGAGGTCGCCGCCGCCGGCGCCGGCCTCGCGCAGCAGGCGCTCGCGCAGCGAGCCCGCGAGCGCGTCGAGGTCGGCGTCGTCCATACCTCGATGAGGCGCGGGCGCGCCGCTTTTCGCCCCCTTGCGACTAGACGAGCTTGCGCGTCGTGAGCTGGCCGCGGACGGACCCCGACGGGTACGTCGTCGTGTGGACGTTCGAGTAGTAGGCGGCCGGGCTCGCGAGGATCTTGTCGATCGTCGTCCGCGAGACGCCGTTCGCGCAGCCGGTGACCTTGCCCTTGCCCGCGCCGGTCGGCTTCGTGAACAGCGACACGACGATCGGGCCGTCCTTGCCCTTGCGGCCGCGGTGGATGTGGGCCGCGTTGGCGGTCTCGAGCTTGAACTTGCGCAGGTCGAAGCACACACGGCCCTTGGCGCGGTCGAAGGTGAAGCCGATCCGGGCGTGGCCGTCGGTGTCGCCGCCGCGCGTCTCGAGCTTGCCGTCCATGAAGGCGTAGAGCTTCGACGTCGCGGCCGATGAGGTCGTGGCCAGGGCGGCTGCTGCCGCCAGCGCCGCCGCCAGCGCGATCGCGATGCGGATACGGGTCATGCGGGCCTCCCTGCGGTCAGGGGCGGGCGCCGGACCCGCCCTCGGCGCGAGGCTACCCGAGCGGGTCGTCGCCCGCGGCACCCGCGTCGAACGGGTCCGACGGGTCGCCGGCGCCGTCGTCGGGCTCGTCGGCGGCGGGGTCCGTGGCGCCGTCGCCGGCGCTCGGGTCGTCGCCGGAGCAGGTCGCGTCGGGAAGCAGTGTGTCGAGCGTGTCGCCGAGGTCGGTGCCGAGGGTGTCGTCGAGCGCGTCGGTGAGGCCGTCGAGCGGGTCCGCGGCGCCGACGCAGTCGCCCGGCGAGCCACCGAGCGCGCCGAGCGCGCCGCGGGGGACAATCAGCACCGAGCGCTTGAGCGCGGTGAAGCTCTTGGCGACGCGGCGCGCGCGCACGCGCACCCGGAAGCGCGTCGGCTGCGCGACGCCGCCCTTGACGCTCAGGAGCTTGGAGAGCGACGCCGGCACGACGACCTTGATCTGCGTGCGCGTGGCCTGGCCGGCCTTGACCGACACGACCCGCGCGCCGGCACGCTTGAAGGCGACGGTGTTGCGCCGCGCGCCGGGGAGGAAGTTGCGCCCGCGGATCGTGAGCGTGGAGCCGATCTCGGCCTTCGGGGGGCCGACCGAGGTGATCGCCGGCAGCGCCGAGGCCTTCCTCGCCGCGAGCGCGCTCGCCGCCGGCAGCGCGGCGACACAGACGAGCGCCACGGCGATGATGCGGAGGCGGGCCATGTGGGGTGTCATCGGCGTCCGGGCGCCGGTGCACGCGTTCGCTGGACGGATGGCAGGCGCTCAGGGCAGCTGCGCGCCCGCCCGCAGCCCCGCGCTGCCGCGGGTGCGATCGCCGCCGGAGCGCGGCAGCAGCCGCAGCTCGCGCGCGAAGTCCTGCGCCGCGGCGAGGTAGACGGCCTGTCGCAGGGTGACCCGCAGCGACACGGCGACGCGTGAGCCGGGCGCGGGCCGTCCGGCCGAGCCGCTCGCGGGCGCGTCGGACGCAGCCGCGGGCGTCGCGTCGAGGACCTCGACGTCCTCGAGCGCGAGCACGGCCTCGCCGCCGGCGCCGGAGCGCGGCTCGGGCGTCACGAGGACGTCGACGCGGCTGCCGGCGGTGACGAGCTCGGGTGACGCGAGCGCCACGAGCTGCGCGACGCGCTCGCCGCGGCGCAGCTGCGGCCCGCGCTGCGAGGGGCGCCCCTCGCCGAAGAGCGCGGCGACGAGGTCGCTGCCGGCAGGGACGTCGGCCGCCGCCCGCAGCCCGACGATCGCCGACGGCGCGGCGATCGCGCCCTCGGGGGCGAAGCGGCGCGGAACCCGGCGGACGGCGAGCGCGCGCTCGCGCACCGCCGCGCCGGCGGCGATCGGCTCGCGCGCGACCACGACGTCGACGAGCTCGCCGACGCGCCGCGTCAGCGCGGCCTCGCGCCCGGCGACGTTGGAGGCGGCGAGGCCGCCGAGGACGAGCGCCAGCCCGCCGAGCAGCAGCGCCCGGCGCCGGGCGGTCATCGAGCGCACCCGGCTTCCGGCTCGGCGCGTGCGCCGGTCGATCCGCGCCGCGCCGTCACGCCGCGCGCCGCTCGACGGGCAGCTCGAGTCCGATCCGCGCCCCGCGCCGCGCGGGCGCCGCGATCAGGCGGCCGCCGTGGCGGTCGGCGATCTCGGCCGCGATCGCAAGGCCGCGGCCGCGCCGCCCGCGGCCCGCACGGGCGCGCTTGCAGAGCGTCGCGACCGGCGACGGCAGCCCCGGGCCCTCGTCGATGACCTCGATGCGCACGTGTCCCCGGCCAACCTGGCGGGCCGTGATCTCGACCCGCCCGGGCCCGTGCTCGAGCGCGTTGGCGACGAGGTTGGAGATCGCCTGCGCCAGGCGCAGCCGGTCGCCGCGAACGTAGGCGCCGGGCAGCAGCGTCCCCAGCAGCAGCGTGCTCTGGAAGGCGCCCGCCACGACCTGCCAGGTGTCGAACTGCTCCTCGAGCAGCTCGTCGACCTCGACCGACTCGTCGCGGTCCAGCGTGCGCCGCCCGCTGCGGGCGGCGGCGAAGTCGTCGAGCGCGAGGCCGGCGCGGCGCAGCTCGAGCTCGAGCGCCGCGAGCCGCTCGGGCGGCGCCTCGCCGCGGCGCTCCATCGTCGCGAGGCACAGGCGCACGGCGGTGAGCGGGCCGCGCAGCTCGTGGCAGGCGCGCGCGACGAGCTCACGGCGGCGGCGCAGCTCCCAGCAGCACAGCAGCCCTGCGGCAAGGCCGAGCGCGGCGAGCATCCAGGCTGTCGTGAGCGTCGTCACCCATAGCTATAGGGCGCGGGCCGCAGAAGTTCGCCCCCCCTCCTCGCGCACGTCCGATGATCAGGAATACTGCAAGGGATGGGTAAGGGACCACGGTGGCGTCGATGTCGGGCGCACGTTCACCGCGACGCCGGCGGCGCCGGGGCCGACTCGGTGGCCTGCGGCGGGACGGCCGGCGCGACCGTGACGCTGGACGGGGTCGCCGACAAGATCATCGGCAACGCCGCCGCCAGCGGGAACGACACCGCGACGATCGACCGCGGCGACAACGCCGCGAGTGACTGTGAGCGCCGCGCCAAGCCACCGGTGACGATCACGCCCGGGCTCACCCTTCTCACCAATAAGAATCGGATGGTCATCTCGTCGATCGTCGCGCGATCGCGGGTCGCGATCGCGTGTGTGAAGGGTTGTCACCCCTCCGCGCAGCGCGCCCTCACCGCTCGCGGCGCGCAGACCACGTGCGTGCGCTACGGGATGCTGCGCGCGCCCGGCAGGCCGTTCGCCGCCCACCGGGTCGCGCGATCGTGATGGGCCTGCAGCCACCGACGACGCGCCTGCTGGCGCTGGCGGGCGGCGTGTTCGTCGCGTTCTTCGCGATCACGTTCTTCGTCGCCGGCGGCGGATCGTCGGATCCGCCCGCCAAGGCGACCGGCGAGGTGCTCGTGCCGGCGCCGACGCCGGCGCGGCTCGTGGCACTGCGCGGGCTCGGCAGCCTGCCGCCGGCGCCCCAGCCGCGCAAGCCCAAGAAGAAGAAGAAGAAGGCGGCGACCCCCAAGAGGTCGACGCCCGCGGCGCGGACGCCGGCGACCGTCACCCCGCCCCCGCCGGCCGCCCCCCGGCCGCCGCCGCCGCCGGTGGCCCAGCCGGACCCCGGGTGCGTCGGAGCGCTGTGCTGAGCGCGGCCGTCGGGCTCGACGCGGCCGGCGCCGGATAGCGATGCTGTCGACCGGCGAGACCCTGGCGGGCTACCGCATCGAGGGCGTCGCGGGCGTGGGCGGCATGGGCGTGGTCTACCGCGCCACGCAGATGTCGCTCGATCGCCCGGTCGCGCTGAAGGTCCTCGCGAGCACGCTCGTCGACAACGAGACCTTCCGCGAGCGCTTCCGCCGCGAGGGCCGCCACGCCGCGGCGCTGGACCACCCGAACATCATCCCCGTCTACGAGGCCGGCGAGTCCGACGGGCTGCTGTTCATCGCGATGCGGCTCGTCGACGGCCCGAGCCTCGCCGACCTCATCGCGGGCGAGCTCGTGACCGGCAGCGAGGCGCTGCGCGTCGTCGCCGCGATCGCCTCGGCACTCGACGCCGCCCACGAGGCCGGCCTCGTGCACCGCGACATCAAGCCCCAGAACATCCTGCTCACGCGCGGCGGTCACCCCTACCTCGCCGACTTCGGGATCACGAAGGGCAGCGACAACGCCGCGCTGACGCACAGCGGCGACTTCGTCGGCAGCCTCAACTACGTCGCGCCGGAGCAGATCGACGGCAGCGACGTCACCGGCGCGAGCGACATCTACTCGCTCACGGCGGTGCTGTTTCACTGCCTCTCGGGCCTGCATCCCTACGAGCGCGACTCCGACGCGGCGCTCATGCACGCCCACCTGATCGCGCCGCCGCCGACGCTGCTCGAGCGCGGCGTGACCGGCGGGCCGCCGAGCCTCGACGAGGTCTTCCGCACCGGCATGGCGAAGCTGCCGTCCGAGCGCTACGCCTCCGCCACCGAGCTCGCCGACGCCTGCCGCGCGGCCCTGGCCGGAGTCGGCCCGGCGACGCTCGACGGCGCGCCCGCGTTCCCGGCCGGCGGCGTGCCACGGCCCGCGCCGGCGCCCGCGCCGCCGCGCAGCACGACCGAGCCCGACCAGTTCGCCTGGGCCTCGGCGCCCGCGCCACCGCCGCCGCCGCCCGCGTCGATGCCCCCGCCGCTGCCGGATCCGCCGCCGATCGTCTCGCCGCCGCCGCCGCCCGATCCGTCACCGGTCTCGCCGTTCCAGGACCCCGCCTTCCCGGCCCCGCGCGACCTGACCGCCGCCGACGTCCGGCGCACCCCGCCGCGCGCCGACGACGCGCCTGCGGACCGCTCGATGCAGCGCGCGGCCCTGCTCGGCCTCGTCGCCTCGCTGACGCTCGTCGGCGCGCCGCTGGCGGGCTACACGCTCGGCCACGACGACGCTCCGCCGGGACCCGCGCGCGCCGCCTCGGCCGCGCTGACGCTCGAGCACGACCCCTCGTGGCGGCCGGCCGCCGTCACGATCAAGGGGCTCGCGCTGCGCCAGCCGGTCACGCTGACGCGCGCCGACGGCGTCCGCCTCGCGGCCGGCCGCCTGCCCCGCTACGCGGCGGGCTTCGACCCGGTCCCAGCGGCGCTGCGCACGCGCTTCAAGGGCAAGACCGCCGACGCCACGATCCGCCTCGGCGCCCGCAGCGCCGTCCGCCACGCGGCCGCGGTGGGCGGCCGCGACCGGCTCTGGCTCGCGCTCGTCCCGGACACGAAGGGCTGGGTCGCCGTCGCCTGCGAGGGCCCGGGCGCCGACCGCCCGACGGCCTGCCCCGCGGTCGCGGCGAGCCTGGCGATCAAGGGTGCCACCGCGGTGCCGCTCGGCCCCTCGGCCGAGGTGGCCGCGGAGATCAGCGCCGCCGTCGCCGACCTCAGCACCGCGCGCAGGACCGCGGCGCGGCCGCTGCGCTCGGCGTCGCTGATCACCCGCGAGCACGCGCTCAACCGCGTCGCCGCAGCGCACACGCGGGCCGCCGGCAGGCTCGCGGGCCTGGACCTGCGCCCGCAGGAGGAGCCGCCCGTCGCGGCCGTGGCGACGGCGCTGCGCCGCCAGGCGCCCAACCTCAAGCGCCTGGCGACCGCCACCAAGCGCCGCGCGCGCGGCGACTACGACGCCGCGCGGCGGGCGATCAGGCGCCAGGAGCGGCGCGTCGCGGCCGCGCTGCGCCAGCTGAAGGGCATCGGCTATGACGCCAGCTGAGCGCGCGCGACTAACCTAGGCGCACGTTGACGGCGGCGATCGGATCAGCGAGCGACGCGGGCACCCGCGTCGAGCTTCGCCTCACGCTTCGCGGTGGCACCCAGGATCGCGACATCGTGGTGGATGCCGACGCCCGCGCCACGGTCGCCGAGCTCGCCGCCGCGCTGGCGTCGCACACCGGCGTCTCCGCGCCCGGCGTCCTGTTCGGCGACCGCCTCGGGCGCCTGCGCCACGACGCCCGCATCGGTACGAGCGGCCTGCTCACCGGCGACATCGTCTCGCTGACGGGGCCCGTCACCGCGCGCACCCCGCCGACGCTCGGCAGCGGCGCGCCGGTTGCGACCTTCGTGGCGATGGGCGGCCCGGCGGCCGGCCTGCGCGTCGCCATGGCGCCGGGGCGCTACGTCGTCGGCCGCGACCCGCTCGCCGACGTCCAGATCCCCGACGCGTCGCTGTCGGGCTCGCACTTCGACGTCGAGATCGACCACGGCGGCGGCTGCCACATCTCCGACCTGGGCTCCAGCAACGGCACGGGCGTCGAGGGCGTCGGCCTCGCCGCCGGCGACACGCACACGCTGACGCGCGGCGAGGCGGTCGAGGCCGGGCGCTCGACCTTCACCTCCGAGCCGGTCCGCCCGCCCGACGGGTCGGCGACGCTGACGCGCGGCGGCACGATCTCCTTCAACCGCCCGCCGCGCGTGTCGCGCGGCTACGAGCCGCCGACGCTGCGCGTCGACGCCCCGCCGGCCGCCGTGCGCACTATCCGGATGCCGCTCCTCGTCGCGATCGTCCCGGTCTTCATGGGCGTCGCGCTGTACCTGCTGACGAAGTCGCCGCTGATGCTCGCGATGGCCGGCTTCAGCCCGCTGATGATGCTCGGCTCCTATGTCAGCGACAAGCGCTCGGGCCGCAAGGAGCACGCCGCCGAGCTGGCGTCGTTCGAGGACTCGGTGGCGGACTTCGAGGAGCGGCTGGCGACCAGCCGGGCGGAGGAGCAGGCCGAGCGCCGCGCCGCGACGCCGCACGCCGGCGACCTCGCGGCGCGCGCGATCGACCACCTCCCCGACCTGTGGGAGCGCCGGCCGACCGACAAGGACTTCCTCGACGTGCGCCTCGGCGTCGCCGACCAGCCCTCGATCGTGTCGGTCTCCTTCTCGACCGGCGGCGACCCGCGACTGCGCGAGGGCGTCGAGCAGGCGATCGAGGCCCACCGGACCGTCCCGGTCGTCCCGGTGCACGTGCGCCCGACCGACGTGGGCGCGATCGGCGTCGTCGGCGACGCGGCGGTCGTCGACGCCGTCGCGCGCTGGATCATGGTGCAGTTCGCGACCCTGCAGAGTCCCCGCGACGTCGTGATGACGGCCGCGCTGTCGCACGAGCGCGCGACCACGTGGCGCTGGCTGTCGTGGCTGCCGCACGTCGACCACGTGGCATCGCCGCTGGAGGGCGACCACGTCGCGGTCGGCGAGCAGCCCGCGCGCGACCTGCTGCGGCGGATCGCGACGGTCGCGACCGAGCGCCGCGAGCAGGGCGATCGGCGCAAGCGCGCCCGCCGGCACACGACGATCGTGATGCTCGTCGACGAGGACGTCGCGCCCGAGGCGGTCGTCGTCGACAGCCTGCTCGACGGCTGCGCCGACATCGACATCGTCGCCGTCTGGCTGGCGCGCGAGCGCCGCCACCTGCCGGGCGGCTGCGGCACGATCGTGGAGGTCTCCTCCGAGCGCGCGGTCGCGAACGTCACGTGGACGGAGACCGGCCGGACCGTCCGCGAGGCCTCCGTCGACGCGCTCGACCCCGAGATCGCCGAGTCCTTCGCGCGCTCGCTGGCGCCGGTGCAGGACACGACCGCGGGCGGCGCCGCCGCGAGCGTCCCGCGCTCGGTCGCGCTCGTGGACCTGCTCGGGCTCGTCGAGCCCACCGCTGCGCGGATCGCCACCCGCTGGCGCGCGCGCAACGGCACGACGCTCGACGCCGTCGTCGGCGCGGGCGCCGACGGCCCGTTCTCCCTCGACCTGCGCGCCGACGGCCCGCACGCGCTCGTCGCGGGCACGACCGGCGCCGGCAAGAGCGAGCTGCTGCAGAGCTTCATCGCGTCGCTGGCGGCCTCGCACCCGCCCGACCGGATCGCCTTCCTGCTCGTCGACTACAAGGGCGGCGCGGCGTTCAAGGACTGCGTCGGCCTGCCGCACAGCGTCGGGATGGTCACCGACCTCGACGCCCACCAGGTGCAGCGCGCGCTCGTCTCGCTCAACGCCGAGCTCAAGCGCCGCGAGCACGTCCTGCACCGCTTCGACGCCAAGGACCTGCGCGAGCTCGAGCGCCGCGACCCGCGCCGCGCGCCGCCGAGCCTCGTCATCGTCATCGACGAGTTCGCGACGCTCGCCAAGGAGGTCCCGGAGTTCGTCGAGGGCGTCGTCGACGTCGCCCAGCGCGGCCGCAGCCTCGGGGTCCACCTCGTGCTCGCGACGCAGCGGCCTGGGAACGCCGTCACCGAGAACATCCGCGCGAACACGAACCTGCGCGTCGCCCTGCGCGTCGCGGGCGTGCCCGAGAGCGACGACGTCATCGGTGCGCCCGACGCCGCGCGGCTGCCGAAGTCCGTCCCCGGCCGCGCGCTCGCGCGGACCGGCCCGACCGAGCTCGAGCTGTTTCAGACCGGCTACGTCGGCGGCCGCACGCGCTCGGGCGAGACGACCGCGCCGATCGAGATCCGCGACCTCGTCCCGAGCACCCCGGGCGCCACGCCGCACACGCAGCCGGGCGAGGACGACGAGGTCACCGACCTCGAGCTGCTCGTCGAGGCGATCGGGCAGGCGACCACCGAGCTCGGGATCCAGCCGCCGCCGAGCCCCTGGCTGCCGGCGCTCGAGCCGGCGGTCCGGCTGCACGACCTGCCCGACGCGGAGGAGCCCGGCGTCGCGACGATCGGCCTCGTCGACGAGCCCCAGCGCCAGCGCCAGGTGCCGTTCTCCTTCGACCTGCCCACCGACGGCAGCCTGCTCGTCTTCGGCTCCAGCGGCTCGGGCAAGACGACCACGCTGCGCACGATCGCCGCGGCGCTCGCCTGGACGCACAGCCCGCGCGACCTCAACATCTACGGGCTGGACTTCGCCGGGCGCGGGCTGCAGTCGCTCGAGGCCCTCCCCCAGTGCGGCTCGATCATCCCCGGCGAGGACGAGGAGCGCGTGGCGCGGCTGCTCAACCTCCTGCGGCGCACGATCGACACGCGCTCGCGGCTGTTCGCCGACCGCCGCGTCGCGAGCCTCGCCGACCACCACCGCCAGTTCCCCGACGACGAGCGCCCGCGGATCGTCGTGCTGCTGGACTCCTACGCCGGCTTCGTCGAGACCTACGACCGCGTCGACGTCGGCGCCCTCGTGGACGCGCTGCCGCGGCTCGTGGCCGACGGGCGCGCGGCCGGCGTGCACTTCGTCATCACCGCCGACCGCCGGGCCGCGGTCCCGGCGGCGGTCGCGTCGCTGATCTCCGAGCGCCTGATCCTGCGGATGGCCAGCGAGGACGACTACCTCATGCTCGGCCTGGAGGCCAAGGCCGTGAAGGGCGCCATCGTCCCGCCCGGGCGCGGCTTTCTCACCGACGGCCGCGAGCTGCACATCGCGACCGTCTCGGGGACGACCGACGCCGCCGCCGAGGGCGCGGCGATCGCGGACCTCGCCGCCCGGCTGGATGCCGCCGTGCCCGAGCGCGCACCGCGCGTGGACGCCCTGCCGCTGCAGATCGCGGCCTCGGAGGTCCCCGCCGACGTCGCCCAGCCATGGACGGCCACGTTCGCCGTCGACGACCTCGACCTCGCACCGATCAGCGTCTCGCTCGCCGACTCGCACTTCGTCGTCATCGGCCCCTACCGCAGCGGCCGCTCGACGGCGCTGGACACGATCGCCGCCAGCCTGCGCGCGTCGACGCCGCGGCTGACGACGCACCTGCTCGCGCCGCGGCGGTCATGGCTCGTCGACGGCGGTGGCTGGGACTCGGTCGCGCGCGGCGTGGACGAGTGCGAGTCCGCGATCGCGGAGCTGCTCGACCAGCTCGTCGGCGCGGCCGCAGCCCCCGACCCGGCGCCGATGCTCGTCGTGCTCGACGATGCCGGCGAGCTCGCCGAGTCGCACGTCGCCAGCACGCTCGAGACGCTCATCAAGCGCGGGCGCGACGCGCACCTGCGCTTCGTCATGTCGATCGAGACCGGGCAGGCGCGACACTACGCCGCCTGGGTCCGCGAGATTCGCAAGGACGGCCGCGGCCTGCTCCTGGACCCCAGCCTCGAGCTCGACGGCGAGCTGCTCGGCGCGCGCCTGCCGCGCCGCTCCAACGCGGTGTTCCCGCCGGGGCGCGGCTACGTCGTCATCGACGCGCGCGTGGCGCTGGCGCAGGTGGCGCGCCGGCAGGAGCGCTGAACGGGCTGCCGGGCGGCGTCAGCCGCCGGCCTGCGTCAGCGCGTTGGCGCGGTTGTTGACCTCGGAGGCGCAGGCGCGCAGGCCGTCGGCGACCTGGTGAAACGTGCTCTTGAACTCGCCTTCCCACTGCGCGCGGAAGCGCTGGGCGGCGCCACCCTCCCAGTCCGTCGACGACAGCTGCGCCGAGATCCGGGAGACGAGAGCTTCGAGCTCGGACGCCTCGTTGGTGAACTTCGAGCCCATGTGCTGCATCTGCTCGACCGTGCCGCCGATGCGTCCGCTCATGTGGAACCTCTCGATTATCTGGATTGCAAGACGGGTGAAACTGTATGGGCGCTCGTGACATCCCGCAAGCGCCCGCGATGCTCGTCGCTGTTTGAGTGAGCGCCGCGATTCTCGCAAACCGCGGCCGCCCGGCAGCGGACCGCCATCATCTACACCGCCCGTGAGCTCCGACACCATCCGCATATCCCCCGGGGACGTCATCGACGACTTCGAGATCGCCGAGGTCATCGCGACCGGCGGCTCGAGCACGACGTTCCGCGCCACCTCGAAGGCGCTCGCGCGTGACGTGTCGCTGAAGTACGTGCACCCGGCGGTGTTCGGCGAGGACGGCGCCGCGATCGACGCCGCCCGCGCCGATGCCACCCGCGTCGCGCGCCTGGAGCACCCCGGCGTCGCGCCCGTCTTCGCGGCGGGCCTGTACGAGGGCGGCCTCTACATCGCCAGCGCGATGGCGAAGGGGCGCACGCTGGCCGAGCTCGGGGCCGAGGGCTCGATCACGCCGGTCGACGCCGCGCGCGTGCTCGCCGACGTCGCCGCGGCGCTGGAGGCGGCCCACGAGCAGGGCGTCGTGCACCGCGACCTGCGGCCCGAATGCGTGACGGTGGATCGCTGGGGGCACGGCGTCGTGCGCGACTTCGGCGTCACCCGCGTGAGCGGGCGCACGGGCCTGCTGACCCGGGCCGAGGTCCTGGAGTCGCTGCGCTACACGGCGCCGGAGCTCGTCCTCGGACGTCCCGCGACGCCGGCCGCCGACGTCTACGAGCTCGGCGCGCTGGCGGTCTGGTGCCTCACCGGCGCGACGCCCTACCGCGACCGGCCCGCCGCCGAGTACGTCGTCTTCCGCGCCGAGGCCCCGCCGCCGGTGCTCGCCCAGCCCGACGGCGCGCCGGCGACGACGCTGAACACCGTGCTCAAGGCGGCGATGGCCGTCGACCCGGGCGAGCGGCCGTCGCCGACCGAGTTCGCCGGCGCGCTGTCGTATGCGGTCTCGCGGCTGCCCGCCGCGATCGCCGAGGCCGGCTGCCCCTTCAGCTCCTCGGAGGAGCCGGCGCCGGTGGTCGCCGCGGCGTTCGAGCCCGCCCCGGCACCGGCGCTCGCACTCGGCGCCGGCGCCGGCGCCGAGCTGCCGGGCGCGCGCGACGTCACGCGCGCCGAGCACCGCCGCCCGCTGCCCGCGCCGCCGTCGGCGGCCGCCGCCCCGACGCCCTGGGGCACCTACGCCGCCTGCGCGGCGGTCGCGGTCGCGCTCGGCCTCGCCGGCGCGCTCGCCGGCCGCGCCGGGGCGCCGGCGCCGCCGCCGCCGATCAAGATCGGCGCCTTCAGCCTCGATGCCGGCGACACCTGGACGCGCGTCGCCGCGACCGGCGACTCCAAGCTCGTCGGCGCGAGCCTCGCGGGCCCGACCGGCGAGCCCGCGACGGTCGGGATCGTCGCCGAGCCGCGCCTGCCGGGCGACCCGCTGCCCGCCGCGCTGCTGCCCGATGCGGACTCCAGGCCGCGGGCGCTGTCGGCCGGCGGCGCGGCGCTCGTCGGCTACGAGGGCTCGGGCGACCGCGTCGTGGCCCGGCCGACGAGCAGGGGCACGATCGCCGCCCGCTGCGCGCGGCCGATCGCGCTCGCGCGCTGCGCCGCGCTCGTCGTGCACACCGACGGCCCCGGCCGCGGCCTCGCGGTGCTCCCCTCGGCGCCCGTGAGCGCCGCCCTGCGCGAGCAGATGACGGCGATCGAGCAGGCGACCGGGATCGCGTCGGCCGAGCTGAAGGGCGACACCAGCGAGCAGGCGGGCGCGGTGGGACGGCTGGCGACCGCGCTGGGCGAGGCCGCCACGGCGCTCGAGGTCGACGGCGTCGACCGCGGCACCGGCGCCCAGCTCGCGACGCTGCGCGCGGCGCTCACCGGCGAGGGGGCGGCGCTGGAGGACCTCGGCGGCGCGATCGACCGGCGCTCGGATGTCGCCTTCGACGCCGCCACCGACCAGATCCGCGCGAACCGCCGCAAGCTGACCGCGGCGCTGGCGGGCCTGCGCCGAGCGGGCTATCCGGTGGGGCGCTGATGGACGGCTCGCGACGCGGCAGCTACCGTCGAGACGTGGGGTCAAAGCGTCCCTCGCGGTCCGCAATCATCGTGACGGTCGTCGCCGGCTGCGTCCTCGCGGCGGGCGGCTACGCGGTCGGCAGGAGCTCGGGCGAGGGTGCCGTGCCTGCGAGCGTGCCGGTGCGAACGGTCGCGCAGCCGAAGGGCGCCGACCCGATCGTCGTCCCCTCCAGCGTCGAGCTGCCGAGCCGATGACCGACCCCGCGGCGATCGGCGACCCCGAGGCGATGCGCCTGCTCGCGCGCGAGCTCGCGGCGCGCGCGGACCTCGTCGGCGACACGCCGTCGGGCTTCACCGCGGCGCTCGACGGCGCGACCTTCGAGGGCGCCGCCGCCGTCCGGCTGCGCGAGACCGCCACCGCCGCCCGCGGGCGCGCGGCCGACGTCGCGACCGAGCTGCGCGAGATCGCGACCGCGCTGAACGCCGACGCGACGCTCGTCGAGCAGCAGATCGCCGAGGCGCAGGCCGCGACCACGGCCGCCGCGCCGCAGGACGGCTGGCAGGCGCAATGACCGTCATCCGGATCAACCCCGAGCAGGTGCGCGCGGCCGGCGTCGCGGGCGTGACCTGCGCCGACGACCTGCGCGCGCAGGGGGCGATCCTGCAGGCGACGCCGCTGCCCGCGATGCCGGCGGCGATGGCGACGCGCCACCAGGCCGCGCTGGCGGCCGTCGCCGTGCGGCTCGGAGGGCTGGCGGCCGAGTACGGGATCGTCGGCCAAGAGCTGCAGATCCGCGCCGCCGCCGCCGACGCCGCCGACGCCCCCGGCGAGGGCCGCGCCGTCGCCGCCGGCCGCGTGCTCGGGCGCTCGCTGACCACGACGGCAACGATCGTCGGCGCCGGCGGCGCCCTGACCGCCGTGCAGCTGACGGCGAGCGGCTCGCGCGTGGAGGCGACGACGAGCGGGGGGCTGCGGATGACGATCCCCGACGCGCTGGAGCGCGGCGCCGGCGCCACGCGCGCGGCCCCCGCCGATCCGCAGGAGCAGGCGCACGAGCGCCCCGCCACGAGCCGCGATGTGGAGCCCGTCCAGGCGATCGGCGGCGCCCCGGCCGCGGCCGTGCGCGCGGCCGCCGTGACAGCGCCCGTGGCGGCCGCAGCGCACGGTGGCGGCGGCGCGCTGCACGGCGATTCGGTCGACCCGGCGGCGATGCCCGCGGGCGAGCACCGCGCGGTCCATGCGGCCGTCGCCGGGACACCGGCGCCCGTCCACCGCCCCGCCGCGCAGGACGACGACCGCCAGGAATGGGCCTGCTGGATGGCCTCCTCGGCGGCGCAGGCGGGGCTGCCGCCCGCGCTGCCGGTGATGATGGCGCTCGCCCGCAGCGGCATGCGCAACATGCCCGCCGCCTCCGACGAGGTCGGCTTCTTCGGCCTCGACCCGGACAAGACCTACGCCCCGCCCGGGCGCCGGCCTCGCGCCCGGCACGCGGCCCGAGTCGGACTGGTGGGCCGAGAACCCCGACGCCCAGCTCGACCACGTCATGGGACGCCTGCGCGAGACCGGCGGCGGCGTGCGCACCGACGACCTCGACGACCCCGACGCGCTCGGGCGCTGGGCCTCGGAGGCCGCGCCGGGCGTCGACGCGGCGCAGTTTCAGGACGCTCACACGGCCGCCGACGAGCTCGTCAGCCACTGCCGCCAGCAGCACGCCGCGGGCGGGGCGGGTGCAGGTGGGGCGCTGGGGGTCGCGCAGAGCCAGCTCGGCGTGCACGAGGCGGGCACCAACGCGGGCCCCGAGGTCAACCGCTACCTCGCCAGCGCCGGCGTGCCCTCGGGCAACCCGTGGTGCGCGAGCTTCGTGACGTGGTCGCTGCACGAGTCCGGCCACGACATGCCCGGGCAGGGCTGGGCGTCGGTGGCGACCTGGGTCGGCGCCGCCGAGGGCGGCCAGCACGGTCTGCAGATCGTCGACGCATCGGCGGCGCGGCCGGGCGACATCGTCGCCTACGACTGGGGCGGCGGCGCGGACTTCGCCGCCGACGGGCACATCGGCTTCCTCGAGTCGTCGGTCCAGGATGGGCACTTCACGGCGGTCGAGGGCAACTCGCAGGACGCCGTGACGCGGATGGACCGCACCACGGGCGTCGGCAACGTCGTCTTCATCCGGCTGGCCGGCTGACGTGCCCGACGAGCCGTTCGCCCGGTCGATCAGCATCGACTACTCCGACGACGAGCTCGACGCGATCGCCGATGCCTTCACGCGCCGCGACATCGCGCGCCGCGAGCGCGCCGGCGACGCCCACGACCCCGTCCGGCGCGCCCAGTCCCAGACGGCGCTGCGCGGACTCGTCGCGCGGCGGGCGATCGCGTTGGGCGGCTCCCCGGCGCGCCCGCGGATGACGTTCCTCGAGCCGCACGCGACGCTGCTCGGCGCGTTCCTCGGCGCCGAGGCGGTCGCGACGATCCGCCACGAGCGCGGCCCGACCGTGCGCGCGGTCTCGCTCTTCGCCCACGGCGACGTCGTCGTCGAACAGGCCGCCCGCCCGGGCCTGGCGATCCAGCGGATGACGGCCCACGGCCGCGACGGCGCGCGCGAGCTGCTGCGCGGCGAGCTGTCGCTGCCGGCGGGCGGCGGCGGGGCGCCCGCGCGCGAGGAGATCGAGCTGACCACGCGCGCGATGACGCTCGGGGCGGACGCGGTGGCGCGGGGCGACTCGCCGCCGGAGTGCGTGCCCCCGCGCGCCGCGGAGATCCTCTACGCCCGGCGCTCCTCGGGCTCGGTGACGATCAGCGCCCGCGACCGCGCGGGCACCCGCAGCGCCGAGAAGTGGTCCTGGCTCGAGGCCGGCGAGCTCGGCTTCTGGCGCGTGCGCGCGGAGGGCGACGCGCCGCTCGTGCGGCTCGTGGCGGCGCAGCCGGGCGAGCTGGCGGGCGAGATCGAGGCCGCCTGGGCGCGGGCGCTGGGCTGAGGGCGCTCAGCCGAGCAGCTGCGTCACGCGGACGCCCGGCCCGTCGGCGCTGTTGAGCGCGGGCTCTCCCCCGCCCGCGACGACCGCGCGGCCACCGGGTGCGATCGCGCCTGCCGCGCTGCCGCTCGCAGCGCTGCCGGCGAGCACGAGCTGCGGTGCGCCGAAGGTCGTCGCGCCGGGCGCGCGGATGACGGCCGCAACCGCGGGCGTCGTCGCCGGGCCGGGGACCGTCGCCCAGACGGCGAGCACGTCGCCGGCGGCGTCGGTCGAGAGGTCCATGAGCTGCGCGTCGACGGTCGGCGGCGAGATCGTCTCGACCTGCCCGACGTCGCGGTCCAGGCGCTCGGCGCGCACGACGTAGTGGCCGCCGACGAAGCCCGTCCAGGCGAAGGTCGTCGCGCCGTCGGGGCCGAGGATCGTGCGCAGCCGCGCGCCCTTGACGGCGTCGGCCTCGCCGTGGCCGGTCGGATTGCCCTGGTCGAGCACGCGGGTCCTGCCGATCGCGCCGCGCGAGTCGAGCGTTGCCGTCGAGACCGCCAGCGGCCCGCCGCCGGAGCCCTCGCTGACGCCTTCGCTGAACCACGAGACGACGCCGCGGCGCCCGCTCGTCAGCGTGACGCCGATCGTCGGCACGGGCGCCGTCGGGCCGGCCAGCCGGACCTTTGTGAGTGTCCCGCTGGCTGTGCGCAGGCGGGCGCGGATGTCGTTGCCGCGGCCCTTCGCGCGGTGCTGGATCCAGGCCACGAGCGCGTCACCGCGACCGTTGAGCGCGACCGCGGCCACGGGGTAGCCGGTGCGCTTGGCGAGCACGACCGGCTTCGCGAAGCCGCCCCCGCGGCGGCGAAACGTCAACAGCACCGTGCGGTCCGAGCAGTTTTTGTCCAGGCAGCGCGAGAGGACGATCGCGGCGTCGCCGCTGTCGTCGACGGCACTGGCGAGCGTCTTCGTGCCGATGATCCCGTTCGTCGAGATCCGCTGCAGGCGGCCGCCGACCGGGCCGATGCCGACGCGCAGGCGCGAGCGCGCGCCCTCGAGGGTGAAGTAGTCCAGCGGGCTGCGCGGGCCGCCGACGGCGAGCAGCCGCGTGCCACCGGGCGAGACGGCGACGGGCGAGGCCAGCCCGTCGGGCAGGGTGACCGGCGCCGCGGCGGGGGTGGCCGAGATCGCGACCGGCGCCTGCGGGTTGCCGGGGAACAGCGCGAGCGGACCGTACACACCGATGCTCGGTCCCCCGCCGGCGCCGTAGGCGGCGAACAGCGGATAGCGGCCGGCGCTGCCGGGCAGCTCGGCCGGTGCCGTCCAGGCCGCGGCGGCGGGCGCTGCTGCGGCGGCCAGCGCCGCGGCGCACGACCCGAGGACGACGGCGCTGCGGCGGAGACGTGTCATGACCCGCAAACGGCGGCGGGCCGGCAAGGTTGCGGCGTCTCGACGAACGGCGCGGTCAGACCGCCACGCCTGCCGGCAGATCGCGCGCCCGCACCCCCTGCAGCGGCCCGTCCACGAGCCGGTAGCCGACGCCCCAGACGTTGACGATGTAGCGGTCGCCGCGGACGGCGAGCTTGGCCCGCAGGCGGCAGGCGTGCGAGTCCAGGGTGCGCGTCGAGCCGAGCGAGCGGAAGCCCCAGATCGAGCGCAGGAGCTCCTCCTTCGTAAAGACCCGCGTGGGCTCGCTGACGAGCGTGCGCAGCAGCGCGAACTCCTTCTGCGACAGCGGGACGCGCTCGCCGTAGAGGTGGACCTCGCGCGACGGCGGGTCGACCTCGAGCGGGCCGGCGTGCAGGCGGGCGCGGGTCGGGGTGCGGTCGGCGCGGCGCAGGAGGGCCGCGACGCGGCCGCGCAGCTCGGGATAGCTGAAGGGCTTGCAGACATAGTCGTCGGCGCCGCGGTCGAAGCCGCGGACGCGGTCGAGCTCGGAGGCGCGGCCGCTGACGACCATCACCGGCGTGTCGGGGTCCAGGCGCGTCGCGACGCCGTCGGCGCTGCGGACACGGCGCAGCAGCTCGAAGCCGCTGGCGTCGGGCAGCCCGAGGTCGACAAGGGCGAGGTCGGGGAACTTGCGCTCGAGGAGGCGCAGCCCGTCGGCGGCGCAGTCGGCCACGAGCAGGTCGTAGCCGTCGGCGGCGAGGTTGTCGGCGAGGAAGGTGCGCGTGGCATCGTCGTCCTCGACGACGAGAATCGTGGCGGCATCGTCGTCGGTCATGACCTGCACAGGCGCGAGCGCGCCGAAACTCGCCCCCCTGCCCCAAGCCGCTACCGCACCGAGCGCGCGATCTGCAGCGCCCGCGCCTGTCCGACGTCGGCCTCCAGGCGCAGCAGCAGCGGCCCCTGCTGCCACAGCAGCGCCGGGCCCGTGCTGCGCGCGCGATCCACGACGATCCGGCCGTTGGCGTCGCTGAACATCACGGCGTGCGGGCCGTCGACGTAGAGGCCGGGCTCGCCGTTGACGCGCACGCGGCGGATCGGCGTCGAGGGCGGCGTGAGCTTGCGGACGACGTCGAGCGCGGTGCTGCCGCGCGCCTGCGTGAGCGTGGCGGAGGGGTAGACGAGCGTGACCCGGGCGCCGGCCGCGAGATGGACGGACTCGGGCGCGCCGAGCGCGCGGTCGCGCGGGAGCAGCAGATCGAAGCCGGCGCCGCGGGCGGCCGCGGCGAGCGTGACCCGCGGGCCGAGGTCGCGCCCGGCGACCGCCGGCGTCCGCGGCGTGGTCGGCACGCGCTGCACCGTCGCGCCGCGCAGCCCGAGCAGGTCGCCGATCGCGTGGCGCACGCCGGGGATCGCCGCGGCGGCGCCCGTGGCCCCGAGCAGGGCCAGCGACACGGCCAGCACGAGCGCCCGCCGCGACCTCGGAACCCACCGCCGGCGCCGCGGCGCCTGCGCCGCCACGCGCGCCCGCACGGCGGCCGCGAGCTCGGGCGTCGGCGGGTACTCGACCTCGCGGGCGAGCTCGGCCAGCCGCGTCTCGAGGCGCTCAGCCACGGCCGAGCTCCTCGTCCTCGCGCAGGCGCTCGAGCGCCCGCGACAGCCGCGACTTCACGGTCCCCGGCCGGCAGCCCAGCGCGGCGGCGGTCTCGGCCTCGGAGAGCTCGAGCAGGTGGCGGCAGGCGATCACGAGGCGGTCGCGCTCGGGCAGGCGCTCGACCGCCGCCAGCAGCGCCGCCCGCCGGGCAGCGGCGAGGAGCGACCCCTCGGGGGACGGAGCCGCGTCCTCCCGCAGCCGCTCCTCGCCGGCGCGCAGCTCGAGCGCGGCCCGCCGCCCGGCGGCGCGCCGGCGGTTGCGGGCCTCGTTGGCCACGATCCGCAGCAGCCACGGCCGAAACGGCGCGCCCGGGCGAAAGCGCGCGAGCGCGCGGTGCGCCTTGACGAAGCCGTCCTGGGCGGCCTCCTCGGCGTCGGCGGCGCTGCGCGTGATGACGTAGGCGGTGCGAAAGGCGATCTGGGCATGGCGCTGGACGAGCTGGTCGAAGGCGTCGACGTCCCCGCGCGTGGCACGCGCGACGAGCTGGGCGTCGTCGTCGAGTGGCCGGCTCACCACTGCGATACGTACACCAGTGGCGCGGTGGTGGTTCCCGTCGGCGGTGGTGACTCGGCGGGCCGGGGGTGTCCCGGCGCTTGCGACCGGCAGCGACGAGGGAAGGTGAGCGCCGGGGCGGGCGCTTCGGGCGCTTGCGCGTCCTGAGTGGGGAGTTTCGCGGTCTGAGGCCGCGAAACTCCCCACTCGGCGCGTGGGGTGGCGTCCTTCATCGATGACGCCGCCACGGAACCGCCGCCGCGCCACCGGTGTAGAGCAGCACACGACCCGGAGGCCCGCCATGACCCGCCGACACCTCGCGCTGCCCGCGCTGCTCGCCGCGGCCGCGCTCTGCGCCGCAGCGCCCGCCCAGGCCAAGCAGATCGACGCGCTGACGGTCTGCGGCGCCGACGGCTGCAAGAAGGTCGACCGCGCGATCGGCCAGGCTCTGCACGAACTCGGCGGCGCCGCCCTCGCGAAGGCGCCGCGCGCGGCGCGCCACTACCGCCTCGTCATGAGCATCGGCGACGGCACGCGGACGTTCGCGACCGACCGGGTCGTCTACGTCCCCGGCGCGCGCGCGATCGGCGGCAACGGCGGCTGGACCCGCGTCGACGCCGGCACCGCGGCGAAGCTCGATCGCGCGGTCGGCATCCGCTCGCCGCTCCCCGCGGCCGAGCTCGCGCAGAGCGCGACGGCCGTCGCCGCGCCCGGCACGAGCCTCCCGCCGGACGTCGTCCTGCCGCCGTCCGACGAGCCGGCGCGCGCCGGCGACGGAGGCGGCCTCTGGTGGGGGCTCGGCGCGGCCGCCCTGGCCGCGATCGCCGCGTTCGGGCTGCTGCGCCGGATGCGCCGCGGCCGCCTCACCCTCGCCGGGCGCTGACCGGGCTGAGGGCTTTCATCGGAAACTCTCAGGTTCGCCGGAGATGATCGCCGTGCATGCGCATCCTGGTGGTCGACGACGAGCCGTCCGTGCGCGAGGCACTGGAACGCGTCCTGCGCCTGGACGGCTTCGAGGTCGCGCTCGCCGAGGACGGCGTGCAGGCGGTGCGACAGGTGTCCGCCGGGTCGCCGGACGCGGTCGTGCTCGACGTCCTGATGCCGCACCTGGACGGCCTGGAGGTCTGCCGCCGGCTGCGTGACGTCGGCAACCGCACGCCGGTGCTGATGCTCACGGCGCGCGACACGATCGGCGACCGGGTGGCGGGCCTGGAGGCCGGCGCCGACGACTACCTCGTCAAGCCGTTCGCCCTCGAAGAGCTGCTCGCGCGGCTGCGCGCGCTGCTGCGCCGCACCGGCTGGGAGGGCGAGCGCCGCGTCCTGGCCTACGACGACCTCGTGCTCGACCCGGTCGCCCACGAGGTGCGCCGCGGCGAGCGGCCGATCGAGCTGACCCGCACCGAGTTCCTCCTGCTCGAGCTGTTCCTGCACCACCCGCGCCAGGTGCTCACCCGGTCGGTGATCTTCGATCGTGTCTGGGGCTATGACTTCGGCCCGGCCTCCAACTCGCTCGAGGTCTACGTCGGCTACCTGCGCCGCAAGACCGAGGCCGGCGGCGAGCCGCGGCTGCTGCACACGGTGCGCGGCGTGGGCTACGTGCTGCGCGCCGGCCCGTGACCGTCCGCCGCCGGCTCGTCGTGCTCGCGGCGGCCGCGGTCGCCGTGGCGATCCTGCTGTCGTCGGTCGTCGTCTACGCGGTCGTGCGCGCCGAGCTGCGCGGGCAGGTCGACGACGCCCTGCGCGAGCTCGTGCCCGACGTGCTCGTGCGCAAGGCCGCCGTGCAGGGCGGGGCGCAGTTCTTCAGCAGCCAGGTCCTGCCGGCCGGCGCGTCGAAGGCCGTCGTGGCCGTGCCCCCGGACCCGCTCGGCGGCGCGACCGGCGTCGCCCAGGGCGTGACCGCCGGCGGCAAGGTCGTCGCCCCCGCGGGCGCGGGCCCGAAGCTGCCGGTCGACGCCCGCATCGTCGCCGTCGCCCGCGGCGACCGCGGCGCGTTCTTTCGCGACGCGACGGTCAACGGTACCCACGTGCGCGTCTACACCGCTCCCGGCCTGGCCGGCGAGGCGCTGCAGGTCGCGCGGCCGCTCACCGAGGTCGACGACGCGCTCGGCCGGCTCGTGCTCGTGCTCGCGGCCGTCACGCTCGGCGGCATCGGCCTCGCCGCCGGCCTCGGCCTGCTCGTCGCGCGCGGGACGCTCGCGCCCGTGGTGCGCCTCACCAACGCCGCCGAACACGTCGCGGGCACCCACGACCTCAGCCGCCGCCTGCCGGTCCGCGAGCGCGGCGACGAGCTCGACCGCCTCGGCTCGGCGTTCAACACGATGCTCGAGGCGCTGGAGCGCTCGCGGGTCGCCCAGCGCCAGCTCGTCGCCGACGCGTCGCACGAGCTGCGCACGCCGCTGACCAGCGTGCGCGCGAACGTCGAGGCGCTCGGGCGGGCGCGCGACCTCCCCGCCGAGGAGCGCGACGCGATCGTCGCCTCCGCCGGCAGCCAGCTCGAGGAGCTGACGTTCCTCGTCGGCGACCTCGTCGACCTCGCGCGCGACGACGTGCCCGAGATCGAGCGCGAGGACCTGCGCCTGGACACGCTCGTCAGCGCGGCCGTGGAGCGCGCCCGCGCGCATGCCGGCGAGCACGACATCCGCCTCTACGCCGACGAGACGCTCGTCCACGGCTCGCCGGCGCGGCTGCACCGGGCGGTCAGCAACCTGCTCGACAACGCCGTCAAGTGGAGCCCGCAGGGCGGCGCGATCGACGTCACCGTGCGCGACGGGCGCGTGATGGTCCGCGACCACGGGCCCGGCTTCTCCGAGGACGACCTCGCACACGTCTTCGAGCGCTTCTACCGCGCCCCCGGCGCGCGCGGCCTGCCGGGCTCGGGCCTCGGCCTCGCGATCGTCCGCCAGACCGCCGCGGCGCACGGCGGGCAGGTCAGCGCCCGCAACGCGCCCGACGGCGGCGCGCTGCTCGAGCTGGCGCTCACAGAACGCTCACCGAGCTCCTAAGTCCCTCTCAGCAGACGTTCAGACGGGCCTGGCTTGATGGCTGCGACCCCGCAGAAGGAGATCCCATGAAGCTCGTCTCGCTCAGCATCCCGGTCCTCGCCACGCTCGCGCTCGCGCTCACGGCCTGCGGCGGCGCGACCGGAGACGACGCCGCCGGCGCCAGGCCCGACGACAAGGCCGAGCTGGCGTTCGCCCGCTGCATGCGCGCGGCCGGGATCGACCTCCCCGATCCCGGCACGGCGAACGCGGGAGCGCAGCGGGTGCGGATCGGCAAGGGCACCTCGCCGCAGAAGCTCGAGGAGGCCACGACGACCTGCCGCAAGAAGACCGGCGGCGGGCCCAGGCCGCTGACCGACGAGCAGGAGGCGGAGTTCCGCGACGCCGCGCTGAGGTTCGCGCAGTGCATGCGCCGCAACGGCGTCGACGTCCCCGACCCGGAGACGAGCTCGGGGGGCGCCATCAAGCTGCGCAAGGGCGGCGGAGGAGGCGGCGGCCCCGACATCGCCAGCCCCGCGTTCAAGCGCGCCCAGGAGGAATGCCAGAAGCTGCTGCCGGGACCCAAGGGCGCCGGCAAGGGCGGCGCCGCCGTCACCTTCTCCGCGCGCAGCAAGTGACCGTGCGCCGCGCGATCGTCGCCTCCACCGGCTGCCTGGCCGTCGCGGCCGCCGGCGTGGCCGTCGCCGGGTCGGGCGGCGACGGCGCCGCGCCGCCCGCCGCGGCGAGCACGGGCGCCTCGGCTGCGGTGCAGCGCCGCACGCTCGTCGACCGCCAGCGCGCCGACGGCACGCTCGGCTACCGCGACACCCGCAAGACCTCCAGCCGCCTGCCGGGGACGATCACCTGGCTGCCCTCCAGCGGCCGGCGCGTCCAGCGCGGGCAGCGGCTGCTGGAGGTCGACGAGCAGCCCGTGATCCTGATGGACGGCCGGCGCCCCGCGCACCGGCGGCTGGCCCGCGGCGCCGGCGGCGGCGAGGACGTGCGCCAGCTCGAGCGCAACCTCGTCGCGCTCGGCTTCGACCCCGGCCGGGCGATCGCCGTCGACCGCACGTTCGATGCCGCGACCGCGGCCGCGGTGCGCCGCTGGCGCACGGCGCTCGGCCTGCCGGCGGGCGCGTACGTCGAGCTCGGCCGCGTCGTGTTCCTGCGCGGGACGCGGCGCGTGACGGAGCTGTCGGCGCAGGTCGGCGACGCCGGCGGCGCGGGTGGCGCCACGCCCGTGCTGACGTCGACCTCCACGCGCCAGGTCGTGACGCTCGAGCTCTCCGCCGCCGACGCGGCGGTCGCGCACGAGGGCCAGCGCGTCGACGTCGAGCTGCCCGACGCCTCGCACGTCCGCGGGCGCGTCGCCCGCGTCGGGACCGTCGCCACGGCGGCGGCGGACGACGGCAGCGGCGGGTCCGGCGACCCCACGATCACGGTCACCGTGACGCTCGCCGGCGCCGGCCGCGGCGCGCGCCTGGACCGTGCGCCGGTCTCGGTCGAGCTGACCCGCCTGGCGCGGCGCAACGTCCTGGCGGTGCCGGTGACGGCGCTGCTGGCCCAGCGCGGCGGCGGCTACGCCGTGCAGGTCACAAGCGGCGCCGGCGGCGGCGCGGGCGCGACGCGGCTCGTCCCGGTCACCACGGGGCTGTTCGCCGACGGCTACGTCGAGCTGCGCAGCGGCGCCCTGCGGGCCGGGCAGCGCGTCGCGGTGCCGGCGGCATGAGCGCCCCGGTCCTCGTCCTCGACGGCGTCCGCAAGGCCTATCCGGGCGGGATCGAGGCGCTGCGCGGCGTGTCGCTCACCGTCGGCGCCGGCGAGCTGCTGGCGATCGTCGGCCCGTCGGGCTCGGGCAAGTCGACGCTGCTGCACATCATGGGCACGCTGGACCGCGCGACCTCGGGGACGGTCGAGGTCGCCGGCCACGACGTCGGGACGGCGTCGGACTGGCGCCTGGCGGCGCTGCGCGGGCGCCACATCGGCTTCGTCTTCCAGCAGTTCTTCCTCCTGGAGGGGATGACCGCGCTCGACAACGTCGCCGAGGGCCTCGTCTACACGGCGACGCCCGCCCACGAGCGCCGCGAGCGCGCCCGTGAGGCGCTGCGGCGGGTCGCGCTGGAGCACCGCGTCACGCACCCGCCGTCGAAGCTCTCCGGCGGCGAGCGCCAGCGCGTCGCGATCGCACGGGCGATCGTCGGCTCGCCCTCGATCGTCCTCGCCGACGAGCCGACCGGCAACCTCGACAGCGCGACGAGCGCCGAGATCGTCGCGCTGCTGCACGAGCTCAACGCGCAGGGCACGACGATCGCGGTCATCACCCACGAGCGCGAGGTCGCCGCCGCCCTGCCGCGCCGCGTGGAGCTGCGCGACGGGCGCCTGGCATGAGGTCGCGGCTGCTGCTGCGCGACGTCCTGCGCGTGGGCTCGGTCGGGCTGCGCACGCGCCGGGTGCGGGCGGCGCTGAGCGCGGTCGGGATCGCGATCGGCGTCGCCTCGATGGTCGCCGTGCTCGGGATCTCGCAGTCCAGCAAGGCCGACCTGCTCGCCCAGCTCGACCGGCTCGGCACGAACCTGCTGACCGCCGGGCCCGGGCAGTCGTTCTTCGGCGACGACTCGGCGCTGCCGACGTCGGCGGTCAGCGCCGTCGCGGGGATGCCGACCGTCCAGCGCGCGGCCTCGGTGGCCGCGATCGACGCGACCGTGCGGCGCACCGACCGCATCCCGGCCGAGGAGACCGGCGGGATCGCGGTCAAGGCCGCCGACCGCGGGCTGCTGGCGACGCTGCAGGGCTCGCTGCGCTCCGGGCGCTTCCTCGACGCCGCGAGCGAGCGCTTCCCGGTCGTCGTGCTGGGCGCCGTCGCGGCCGAGCGCCTGGGGATCACCGACGCGACCGCGGGGCTGGCGGTCTACGTCGGCGGCCACTGGCTGACGGTCGCCGGGATCCTCGCGCCGCTGCCGCTCGCGCCCGACCTCGACCGCGCGGCGCTCGTCGGCTACCCGGCGGCGGCGGCGCTGTTCGGCACCGAGCGCAACGCCGAGAAGCTCTACGTCCGCGCCGACCCCGACCGCGTCGCCGGCGCGCGCGAGCTGCTCGCCCCCACGGCCAACCCGGAGGCGCCCGAGGAGGTCGAGGTCAGCCGGCCATCCGACGCGCTGGCGGCCCGCGCAGCCGCCAAGGGCGCGTTCACGGCGCTGCTGCTCGGCCTCGGCGCGGTGGCGCTGCTCGTCGGCGGGATCGGGATCGCGAACGTCATGGTCATCAGCGTGCTCGAGCGCCGCTCGGAGATCGGCCTGCGCCGCGCGCTGGGCGCCACGCGGCGGCACATCAGCTCGCAGTTCCTCACCGAGGCGCTGCTGCTGGCGGGGATCGGCGGGACGGCCGGCGTCGGGCTCGGCGCGCTCGTCACCGCCGGCTACGCGACGAGCCAGGGCTGGGCGGTCACCGTCCCCGCGCTGGCGGTCCTGGGCGGGGCGAGCGCGGCGCTGGCGATCGGCGCCGTCGCCGGCCTCTATCCGGCCGCCCGCGCGGCGCGCGTGAGCCCGACCGAGGCCTTGCGCGGCGCGTGAGGAGGACGATCCGCGGTCAACGATGGCCGCGCCGCGACACAGACAGGATGTGAGCCACCCCGTCCCCTCCGACCGCGAGCGCTTCGAGGCCCTCTACCGCGAAGGTCCGCGAGCGCTAGGAGCTACCGATCGGGCCGGTCGACGTGAAACATCGCGTGCATGGCCCATCGGGGGGAGGACTCCTGCCTAGGATGCCGACGCGTCATGGACGAGACTCAGCGACGCGGCAACTATGACTCGGGGGAGGACTTCGTTCTCGAGTACGGGGAGCTGCGCTTCACCTTCAACGAGCGCGATTTCAGCGAGCGCTGCGAGCAGGCCGCCCTCAAGCTCGGCTTCGTCAACGGGCGCCTGGGCGAGTTCGAGCTCGACGACCTCGTCAACCTCGCCGTCAACGGCGAGATCCAGGCGCCCGCCTCCCCGCTGGGCGAGCACGTCAACGACTGCTGGCCCGAGCTCTGCGGCCCCTCCGACCGCTCGCTCGTGCACTGGCTGCGGCGCCTGGTCTTCCGCTCCGCCTGGCTGGACCAGCGCGTGAAGGAGGGCGAGCTGGACATCGCCTTCGACGTCAAGTCGCACACGTTCGGCTACGTCCAGCCCGATCGCGACGGCGAGGCGATCGAGCTGTCACCCGAGCCCTCCTGGGGCCGGGTCGCCTACATGCCCAGGTGACGTCGACCGGCGTTCGGAGCCCGGTCACCAGGACGCCATGAGGAAGCGCACCCTGCGCAACAGCAACGGTCCCAGCGTCCGCGAGTAGGCCTCGGTCATGTGGCCGAGCCGGTCGCGGTAGACGAGCACGCCGCCCACGACCGGGAAGCAGTCGCTCCGATCGCAGAAGAAGTCGGTCATGTCGGCCACCTGGTAGCGCGGCGAGTGGATCTGCGTGACGGTCCCGACGGCCGTGTCCGGCGCCAGCGCGAGCGCCCGGGGCACGGAGCACGCGGGGCCCGGGCGCTGCCCCGCGGCGAGGGCGGCGGTCACGCAGTCAAACGTCGACTCCGAGGGCAGCGGCGTGTCGCGGATGACGATCACGTGCTGCACGGTCCTCGGCAGCGCCCGCAGCGCGCTGCGCAGGCCGGCGGCGCGGACCCCGAGCAGCGTCTGGCCGGGCCGCAGGGCGACCTGCGTGTCCGCCTTCTGGGAGAGGAAGACCGTGTCGATCTCGCGATGGGCGCGAAACCAGCGCTGCACCGCCCGGTACCACGCGACGCAGACCTCGCGCGGGCCCGCCGGGAGGAGGCTGACCGCGGCTGAGAAGAAGCAGCCCGGACCGGTGACCGAATACCCGTGCCAGCCCTGCGCCCGGGCGACGGCGTCGACCGCCGCGCGCCAATGGCGCGCATGGCTGTCGCCCACGAGCGCGACGTGCGCCGTCGCACGCCCGGCGGCGACCCCGAGCGTGCAGATCGGCGCCGGCTCCTCCCCGGTGAGCCGGCAGGGCGGCGGGCCGACGTTGCCGACATCCTCGACCGCGGGCGTCACCGAGCGCGTCGGGTTGACGCACGGGCGCTTGGCGTCGCGCGCGGCTGCGCCGAAACACGCCCGCGTCGCACCCGACGACGCGGCCGCGCACGTCGCGAGCAGCGCCGCCGCGGCGATGACGGCGATCAGTGCACCGCGGCGCGTGCGTGCGGCCACGTCGTCGATGCTCGCAGACGACGCCGGCGTGGCTAGCCGGCGATCGCCGTCGCGCGGGCCTCGGCGATCGCCTCGGCGCCCTTCTCCCCCACGAGCAGCTCCGGGCGGATGGTGCCGCTGGCGGTGAGGTCGAGCGCGGGGATGCGCCCGGCGCCGGCGAGGACCGCGTCGAGCGCGATGACGGTCGTCTCGCCGCCGAGCGGCTCGCGGGCGGTCGCGACGATCGTCAGCGAGCCGCCGTCGACGATGTTGCGCGCGGCCGCGAGGGCGCGGCGCGCGACCGGGGCGGGCACGTGCTCGAGCGTGTCGATGAGCAGCACGGCGTCGCCGCCGCGGGCCGCGACGCGGCGGCCGGTCTCGATCGCGCGCTCGAGCGCCTGGGCCTGCGCGTCGGCGGGGCTGGCGAGCCCGAGCTCGGCGATCGGCTGCTGCTCGCCCGTCTTCCAGTCGGCGAGCTCCTCGGGGCGCACGCCGGTGAGGACGACGCTGACCTCCAGGCCCTCGCGCCCCGCCAGGGCGCCGGCGAGGCTGCGCAGGGCCGCGGTCTTGCCGGCGCGGGCGGCGCCGACGATGACGACGCGCGAGCCCTTGCCGAACGGCGTCAGCCACTCGATCGCCTTCAGCGTCGGGTCCTCGGAGTCCAGGGCGATGCGATCGCTGGCGTAGGTGCAGGGCAGGTCGTCGTACTTCGTGCCCTCGGCGACCTCGTCGGCCGAGCGGCCGTTGATCGTGTCGACGCGGACGAGCGATGGGTAGCGCTCCGAGCGGCGCGGCGCGCGGACCGGGCCGGCGACCTCGTCGCCCGCCACGAGCTCGCAGCGGCGCACCTGCGCGGCGGAGATGTAGACGTCGTCGTCGGAGGGCTCGGGCGGCGTGACGCGCAGGAAGCCCGAGCCGTTGGAGAGCAGCTCGACGGTGCCGCTGGCGACGCGGTCGTCGGCCGGCGTGCGGTCGTCGTCGTCGCGGTCGCGGTCGCGGCCCCGGGAGGGCCGGCGGTCGTCGTCGTCGCGGTCGCGGCCACGCGCGGGCCGGCGGTCGTCCTCGCGGCCGCCGCGCGAGCGCGAGCGGGCGGGGCGGGCGGGCTCGGCGTCGCCCTCCTCGCTCTCCTCCTTCTCGACCTCGATGTCGCCCGGGTCGCTGTTGCGGGCGCGGCTGCGGCCGCGGCCGCCGCGGCGCGAGCGGCGGGCGGGGCGATCGGCGTCGCCGTCGGCCGGGGCGTCGGTGTCGGCCGGGGCGTCGGTGTCGGCGTCGGCCGGGGCATCGGCGTCGGCTCCGGCGTCGCCCTCGGCGTCGGGCTCCTCCGGAGCGGCGCCCTGGCGCTCGATGATCGCGTCGACGAGCGACGCCTTGCGAAGCCTGCGGTAGCCGTCGAGACCGAGCTCGGACGCGATCTCGTGCAGGTCTGCGAGCGAGCTTGACTCCAATGCGGAGCGGGAGAGGACGGACATGGGGACCTCCTGTGGATTGGTCGGTTGGCGCCCGGCCGCGTTGGACAGCGGCCGGCGACTCGAACTGCGAACCCTAGTACACCCGTCGGGCATCCCGGAGGACCTCGGGGGCCTTCCCGGCCGGGTGTACTAGCGGGCGTGGCGGATCGCGTCGTCGAGCGCGAGCTCCGGGGCGACGTCGAGCTCGCCGCGCAGCGCCGCGCGGACGGCGAGGAAGTCGGCCGCGTGGGCGACGTCGTGGACGCGCAGGACGTGCGCCCCGGCGTCGACGCCGTGACTCAGCGCGGCCAGCGTCCCCGCGAGCCGATCGCGCGGTCCGCGGCCCGTCAGCGCGCCGACGAAGTCCTTGCGCGAGACCGCCAGCAGCAGCGGGCGCCCGAGCGCGTGCAGCTCGTCCAGGCGCCGCAGCAGCGCGATCGTCTGGGCCGGCGTCTTGGCGAAGTCGGGGCCGGGATCGAGGATCAGCTGCTCGGCGCGCACGCCCTGGCCGAGCGCGACCTGCATGCGCTCGGCGAGGAACTCCAGGACGTCGGCGACGACGTCCTCGTAGAGCTCGGCGTCCTGCAGGCGCTGCTTGGGCGCGGCGCGCGTGTGCATGAGCACGAGCGCCGCGCCGGTGCGCGCGCAGACCGCCGCCAGCTCGGGGTCGCGCAGGCCGCTGACGTCGTTGACGATCGCCGCCCCGGCGGCGATCGCGGCCTCGGCGACCGCCGGCTTGTAGGTATCGACCGACACGAGGCCGCCGAGCTCGCCACTGATGCGCTCGATCAGCGGCACGACTCGCTCGATCTCCTCGGCGGCGGCGACCGGCGGGCGCAGCGTGATCCCCGACTCGCCGCCGACGTCGATGATGTCCGCCCCGGCCGCCAGCAGCTCGCGCGCGAGCCGTACGCGGGCGTCGAGGTCGGGGTAGGCGCCGGCGTCCGAGAACGAGTCCGGCGAGGCGTTGACGATGCCCATGAGCCACGGCCGCTCGCCGAGCGCGAGCGTGTGGCCCGCGGCGACGACGGCATGACGGCGCACGGGACGGCCGAAGCTAGCGGATGACGACCGAGCGCCGGTCGGTGGTGACGTTGCCCGCCTTGTCGCGCGCGGTGATCTCCAGCGGGTAGGTGCCGGGCCGCCGGTAGCGGTGGCGCGCCTTCACGCGGGCGGCGCCGCTCGCGCCCTTGGTCGCGTCGCCCCAGGAGACGACGACCGAGGCGATGCCCGAGGCGCGCGTCCCGGCGCCGCCGACGTCGCTGCCGCGGACCGACAGGACCACGACGCGCTTGGTGCGCTTGTAGCCGACCGACACGCGCGGTGAGATCGAGTCCACGCGCAGCAGGCGCGTCTTGGAGCGCCGCGTCTGGCCGCGGACGTCGACGGCCGTGACCTGCCAGTGGTGCAGCGGCCCGGCGAGCGGCGTCGCGAGCACGATCTTCGTGTCGGTCGTCTGGCCGACGAGCTGGCCGTCGACGCGCACGTCGTAGCGCGTCGGCCCCCAGAGCCCGAACGACGCCGACCAGCTCAGCCGCGCGAGCGCCGGCTGGCAGCAGCGCGCCGCCGTGAAGCCCGTGAAGGTCCCGGGCTCGCGGTCGAGGTAGCCGGCGACGATCCGGCGGCCCTCGGCGCCCTGCTGGACCCAGGCGATCAGCCCGCCGCCGGCGCGGTCGGTCGCGGCCTTGAACCCCGCCGAGGCGATGACCCCGCCGAGCTCGGGGCGCGAGATGACGAACTGCTTCGCGGGCTTGCGGTCGTCGTAGTTGAGCACGCTGACGAACGGGACCTCGCCCGGCCCGCCGAGCACGCTCGCGATGAAGCCGTCGTTGTTGTCGGACATCGCCGGCGCCGTGGCGAAGGCCGACGTGCTGGGCGTGAAGATGCCGGCGCCGGCGCCGAAGAGGTCGCGGTCGAGGATCGCGGCCATCGGCTGCCCGCTGATCGAGCCCGACGTCGTCGCGAGGCCGACGCCGCGACCGTTCATGTCGATCGCCGGCTCGCTGAGGGGCTCGGCGCCGGTGGCGTCGATCGCGACCGGCGGGTCGAAGCCCGTGCCGCGCTGGCGCTCGGCGAGGATCCGCGAGCCGCCGTCGGCGAAGGTCTGACGGAAGACGACCCAGGCGAAGCTCGAGTCGTCCTCGGAGTCGATGTCGGGCAGGTCGGACACGAGCGGGGCGCGGCCGTCGAAGACCGCCGGCGTGAGGTCCTGGGGCGCCGTCGAGAGCGCGTTGCCGAACATCTTGCGCGCGTAGACGTGTCCCGCCTCGCCCCAGGTCACGACGCCGACGCCGTCGGCCGAGATCGCCACGCGCGAGCGCGCCGCGCCGGTGCCCGCGTCCCGGGCGGGGTCGACGTCGGCGGGCTGCTCGACCAGGCCCCACGCGTTCGTGCGGCGGTCCAGCCGCGCGATCCGGACGTCGCCGCCGGCGGAGAAGCTCGCGTACGCGGTCCCGTTGATCGACAGGTCGACCGACGGGTCCGAGCCGACGCCGAGCGGCACCGCCGCCTGGAACCCCGACCCGGCCGGGCGGACGACGCCGTAGACGACGCCGGCGTTGACGAAGACCACGGCGAGCCGCTCGCCGTCGGAGGCGGCGACGGCCGGCTGCGAGCCGGGGCCGGGCAGCCCCGCGTCGACGCGCTCGCCGGGCTGGAAGGAGCCGGCGGTGAAGCGCGAGACGAAGATCGCATCGACGCCGTCGACGCGCTTGACGTAGGCGACGGCGCCGGTGCCGTCGCGGGCCAGGTCGAGGTCGCCGAGCGACTGGACCTCGGCGCCGGCGGTCGGGCCGTCGACGGGATCGCCGAGGAAGAACGCCGCCTGGGCGGAGGCGGCGGGGACTGCGACGAGGATGGCGGTGAGGATCAGCAGGCGGCGCATCGGGACGACTGGAAGCTCCTTGTCGGCGGGCTGGGGCCGGTCGCCCCTCCAGGGCTGTTCAACCGGCGAGCAGCGGCAAAGTTACGCGCTCCCCACGACGCCTTCGGCGCGGGCCTCCGCGCGCCAGGCCTCGCGCTGCTCCGCGGTCTCCTCCGCGCTCCACCCCAGCTCGCCCGCGAGCGCGTCCGCGACGCGCGCGACGACCGGCCCGTCGGCGCCCAGTTCGCGGGCCGCGAGCAGCCCCAGGCGGGTGCGCCGCAGCAGCACGTCGCCGAGCGAGCGGGCCTGCTCGCGGCGGGCCGCGTAGACGACCTCGGCGAGCAGGTCGGGCAGGTCGGCCACGATCGGCTCGGCCAGCTCCGCGCGCTCGCGCGCGACCGTCAGGACGTCGTGGGCGGCATGGCCGTAGCGCCCGGCAAGCGCCGCGTAGGAGGCCTCCGGCACGCCGTCCACGCGTCCGAGGTCGGCGGGGTCGACCGAGCCGCCGAGCGGGATCGCGTGCGTGCGGCAGGGCGCGTCGCGGGCCTCGCGCTCGACGAGCCGGTCGACGGCCATCTTCGCCATCCGCCGCCAGGTCGTCAGCTTGCCGCCGGTGATCGTGACCATCCCGCTCGAGGTCTCGTAGAGCTCGGCCTTGCGCGAGATGTCGACCGACTTCTTCGGGTCGCCGGTGGAGATCAGCGGCCGCACGCCCGCGTAGGCGCCGGTCAGGTGGTCGGGCGTCAGCTTCGTGCCGAAGTACTCGTTGCAGGCGTCCAGCAGGTAGGCGATGTCCTGGGCCGCAGGCGGCACGTGGTGGTCGTCGAGCGTGCCCTCGAAGTCGTTGTCGGTCGTCCCCACGAGCGAGCGGCCGAGCCACGGCAGCACGAAGATCGTGCGCCCGCCACCGGCCGGGATGATCGCGCCGCCGGCGCCGAGCGGCAGGTCCTCGTGGCGCAGCGTGATGTGCGTGCCGCGGCTGGGCCGGATGCGCGGGACCTCGGCCTCGTCGTGCAGCTCCTCGGGCCGCAGGCGGTCGGCCCAGACCCCGGTCGCGTTGACGACGTTGGAAGCGCGCACGACGAACTCGCGGCCGGCGGCCGTGTCGCGGACGCGGACCCCGGCCGCGCGGCCGTGCTCCTGGACGAGCTCGGTCACCTCGACGCCGTTGGCGCAGACCGCGCCGAAGCGCTCGGCCTCGGCGAGGACGGTCAGCACGAGCCGCACGTCGTCGGTCTGGCAGTCGTAGAAGAGGTAGCCGGAGGTCGGCTCGCGGTTCGCCAGCGCCGGGACGAGCTCGAGCACCTCCTCGCCGGAGATGACCCGGTGGCGCTCCGGGCTCCACTCCGAGACGTCGGCGGCGCCGGCCGGCTGCGGCGAGCGCCCGCCGCGCAGGCGCGGGCGCGGGCGGCCGCGCAGGCGCTCGACGGTCAGGACGTCGTAGAGGTTCAGCCCGACGCCGGTGAGGCGGTCCGGGCGCGCGCCGTAGAAGGCCGCGACGACGAGCGGCAGCGGGTGGACGAGGTGCGGCGCCAGGGCGACCATCAGCTGGCGCTCCAGCAGCGCCTCGCGCACGAGGCCGAGGTCGAAGTTCTGCAGGTAGCGCAGGCCGCCGTGGACGAGCTTGGACGAGCGGCTGGAGGTCCCGGCGGCGTAATCGGCGCGCTCGACGAGCGCGACGCTGTAGCCGCGGGTGGCGGCGTCGAAGGCCACGCCGGCGCCGGTGATCCCGCCGCCGACGACGACAACGTCGAACTGCTCGGCGGCGAGCGCGTCGAGGGCGTCGGCACGGGCGATCATGGTCCGCCAGTCTGGCAGGCACTCAAGCTGCTCCATGCAGGCGCCGATGGGCTCCCCATGCATCTTCGCTCTCGCCGCCTCGCGGCCCTCATGTCAGTCACCGCGCTCGGCGCCGGAGCCACCTTCGTCGCCGCGCCTGCCCAGGCCTCCCTGCTCGGGAACCTGCTGCCCAACGTCGGCACACTGCTCACCGGCACGGGGCAGACGCTCGGGAACACCCTCAACGGCATCCTCCCCGGCACCGGCGGCATCGTCACCGGCGTCACGGGCACGGTCGGCGGCGTCGTCGGCGGCGTCCAGACCTCGGTCACCGGCCTCCTCGACCAGACGCTCGGCGGCGTCCTCGACGGCGTCGTCGGCGGGCTGCTGCCCGAGGACGTCCTCAACAACCTGCTCGGCACGCTGCTGAGCAACAGCAGCGGAGTCCCCGGCGCCACGGGCTCGGGCCCGGGCACCACGATCGTCCTCGCGGGCGGCTCGGTCGGCCCGGGCGGCGTCATCCTCGACGCCAGCGCCCCGCGCCCGACGGTCAAGGTCCTCACGAAGCTCAAGGCGATCGGCAGCAGCGGCAAGATGCGCATGCAGATCACGACCAACGAGCCCGGCATCGTCGCCGTCGCCGGCAGCGTGCGCCCCGGCCTCGCCGTGAAGGCCAAGAAGGGCGCCAAGAAGGTCGCCCACTCCCGCAAGCTCATCAAGGTCCCGTCGATCGTGCTCGGCTACCGCAAGGCCGGCAAGCTCGTCGTCACCGTCAAGCTCTCGCGCGCCGCCCAGCGCGCCCTCGGGACGTCCAAGAACGCCCGCATGTCGGTCGGCACCGTCGCCTCCGACCTCTTCAAGAACCAGGACTCCGACAACCTCAAGCTGAACCTGAAGCGCTAGCTCGAAGGCAGATCCTGCGAACGGCCGCCCGGGTCTCCGGGCGGCCGTTGGTCGTTTGGGGTGACTCCGCGGCCGCTGGCGCGCGAGGCGCGGTCGAACGGCAGCGATGAAGGAGTGGCCATGCGGCCGCTGCGGCGCTCACGTTCGGCGTTCGAGTGGGGACTTTCGCGGTCTCAGGCCGCCAAACTCCCCACTCGCCTCGCCACGGCGAACGAACCCGATGCCCTCATCGCCGCCGTTCGCAGGCGACCGCGCCCCGCGAGCTCCGGAGAGCCCGCGGGGCTCGGACCCAGGCTCAGCCCCCGCCCCCCTTCGACGCCGCCAGCGCGTTGATGATCCCGTCGCCGTAGAAGCCGTTGAAGGCCGGCGTGCCCTCGCACACCGCGTCGAACGGCGGCCCCGGGAGGTCCGGGTAGACGAACGGGTTCTGCGGCGGGCACGGCGTGTTCGTCGCCGTCGAGCGCAGGACCTTCTCGACCGTGTCGGGGGCCAGCGTCAGCCCGCCGCGGGCGCCGTCGCGCTTACCGCGCTGGGCGACGATGATCGCCGCCACGCCGACCGCATGGGGCGACGCCATCGAGGTGCCCTGGATCCACTGGTACAGCGCGCAGGTCCCGTTCGCGCAGTTGCGCACGAGCGCCGGGAAGCGCGGGCCGGGCGCCGGGCAGGTCGTCTGGCCGTTGGGGACGCCGTTGTCGTCGACCTCGCCGCAGGCCTGCGCGACGTTGAGCGGGTACGGCGCCAGGATGCGGTTCTCGGGCGCGTCGTACTGCGGCGTGCCGAAGAACTCGCGCCGGTCGCCGCCGGGCGCCGCCACGACGGTCTGCTCGACGCCGTAGTTGGAGTAGTACGCCTTGCGCGGGAACGGCGAGGACGCCGGGTTCAGCGGCCCCACCGAGGAGACGTCGAGCACGTTGGGCGCCTCCGACGGCAGCTCGAGGCAGCTGTTGTCGACCGGGCGCGACTTCGCGGCGCCGTCGGGGAAGTCGGGGCTCGTCTCGTCGAGCACCGGGTGGCCGAGGTCGGTCGACTCGTTGCCGGCCGCCGAGATCAGCGTCACGCCGTGGTCGTGGGCGAAGTTCACCGCCCGCTGGGTCGCGGCGATGATCGCCCGCTGCTGGGCCTGCTCCTCCGGCGAGTCGGCCGGGTTGCCGGCGCAGTTCAGCAGCCAGGGGTCGATGAAGAACGACATGTTGACCACGTCGATGCCGGCGTTGCCCGCGTAGGTCAGCGCGTCGACCGTCGGCTGGATGAGGAAGAAGCCGGCGTCCTGCCCGGCGCGGATGTTGACGAGGTCGGCCTGCGGCGCGACGCCGGCCATGCCGAGGCCGTTGATCGCGGCGCCGATCGTGCCCGCGACGTGCGTGCCGTGGCCGTCGTCGTCCTCGTCGACGGGGTCGACGCAGCTCGGGTGCTCGCAGGGGCCGTCGTCGATCCCGGGCTGCGAGTTGTCGGTGACGAAGTTGCGGCTCAGCGCGCGGTCGAAGTTCGGGGCGATGTCGGGATGGTTGCCGTCGACGCCCGTGTCGATGATGCCGATGCGGACGCCGTGGTTGGCCTGCTGGCGGGCGTAGGAGCCCGTCGGCGTGGCGCCGATCATCTGCATGTCCCACTGCAGGCCGGAGAGCGGGTCGCCGCTCGCCGGCGGCCTGCGGTCGGGGCTGCCGCCGCTGCCGGGGCCGGACTCGCGCTCGACGTCGCGGCCGTGGGGCTTGCGCGTGGCGTCGGGCGTGCGCCCGATCGGCCGGTTGTCGGCGGCGCCGTAGATGGCGCCGGACCGGTCGGCCTTCGCGGCGAACTGCGCGTCGCCGGAGCGCACGGTGGCGACGCCGACGTCGGTGTTCTCGGAGACGATCGTGCCGCCGGCGTCGGTCACGGCCTGGCGCGCGTCGGCGACGCTCGCGCCCTGCTCGTAGACGACGACGTACTCATCGCTCGCGGCGCTCGCCACTGCGGGCGCGCCTGCGAGGAACGCGAGGCCGGCGAGTGCGCCGGCACAACGTAGGACCCTTCCCATACCTCCACCCTTCCGCCGAGCGGGGTCGTGTGCGGACCGCCGGGCAGCATTGCCCTACCCCGGCGACCGGAACGCAATCGTTCAGTGGGGGATCAGCGCTTACAGCTGGCCGAGCTCGGACGTGATCTCGGCGACGCTCGCCTTCGCGTCGCCGAACAGCATCTGGGTCGTGTCGTTGTAGAAGAGCGGGTTCTCGATGCCGGCGAAGCCGGAGGCCATCGAGCGCTTGAGGACGATGACCTGCTTGGACTCGTCGACGTTGAGGATCGGCATGCCGTAGATCGGCGAGTCGGGCTTCAGGCGCGCGTCGGGGTTCGTGACGTCGTTGGCCCCGATGACGAGCGACACGTCGGTGCGCCCGAACTCGGGGTTGATGTCGTCCATCTCCTTGAGCAGGTCGTAGGGCACGTCGGCCTCGGCGAGCAGGACGTTCATGTGGCCCGGCATGCGCCCCGCGACGGGGTGGATCGCGTACTTGACCTCGATGCCCTTCTTCTCCAGGGCCTTCTCCAGCTCGCGCACCGCGTGCTGGGCCTGCGCCACCGCCATCCCGTAGCCGGGCACGACGACGACCTGGCGCGCGTAGGCGAGCAGGATCGCGACGTCGGCGGCGCTCGTCGAGCGCACGGTCCCGCCCGTCTCGCCGCCGCCGCCCTCGACGGCCGGCGCCTCGCCGCCGAAGCCCCCCATCAGCACCGAGCCGATCGAGCGGTTCATGGCCTTCGCCATCTGGTCGGTGAGGATCGTGCCCGAGGCACCGACGATCATGCCGGCGACGATCAGCGCGGTGTTGTCCAGCGCGATGCCGGCGGCCGCGGCCGACAGCCCCGTGAAGGCGTTCAGCGTCGAGATCACGACCGGCATGTCGGCGCCGCCGATCGGCAGGACGGCGAGGTTGCCGAGCACCGCCGCCGCGACGAGGATGAGGACGAACAGGCCCTGGCTCTCGGAGCCCAGCAGGATCGCGACGCCCGCGCCGATCGCGACCGCCAGCAGGCCGATGTTCACGAACAGGCCGGCCGGGATCTTCACCGGGCTGCCGGAGATCAGGCCCTGGAGCTTGCCGAAGGCGATGTTCGAGCCCCAGAAGGAGATCGAGCCGATGATCGCGGCGAAGACGAGCGGGATGCCGACGTCGAGCTCGCTGGAGAGGTCCCCGCCGAGCGAGCGGAACTCTGCCCAGGCGATGAGCGCGACCGCGCCGCCGCCGACGCCGTTGAAGAGCGCCACCATCTGCGGCATCGCGGTCATCTTCACGTTGCGCGCCGCGGGCACGCCGACCGCGGTGCCGATCGCCAGGCCGACGGCGATGAGGAGGAAGTCGCTGCCCTCGAGCCCCGGGTTCAGGAGCGTCGCGACGACCGCGACGCCCATGCCGACGGCGGCGATCTTGTTGCCCTGGACGGCGGTTGTCGGGCTCGTCAGCTTCGCCAGGCCCGTGATGAACATCCCGAACGCGACGATGTAGCAGGCGTTGATGAAGTCCGGGTCCTGGAAGAAGGCCGTGGCGATCACGAGGACTCGCCCTCCTCCGGCGCCGGGGCCTCGGCCGGCGCCTCGGGCTTGCGCTTGAACATGCTCAGCATCCGGTCGGTCACGAGGAAGCCGCCGACGACGTTGATCGTGCCGAACGCGATCGCGATGACGATGATGAACTTGTTGAGGAAGCCGTCGGCATGCGCGATCGCCACGAGGCCGCCGAGCAGGACGATGCCGTGGATCGCGTTCGTGCCCGACATCAGCGGCGTGTGCAGGGTGTTGGGCACCTTGGAGATGACCTGGAAGCCGACGAAGGCGGCCAGGACGAGGATCGCGATCTCTGTCAGCAGGTCCATCTGATGGCTCCTAGGAGGTCTTCTCGGCCGCGGCGGCCTCGGCGGTCTTCTTCGCCGCCGCGTGGACGATCTCGCCGTCGCGGGTGATGCAGGCGCCCGCGATGATCTCGTCGTCGAAGTTCAGGTTCAGGTTGCCCTCGTCGTCGACGAGCAGCTCCAGCAGCGACTGCACGTTGCGCGCGTAGAGGGCCGACGAGTGCTCGGGCATCGTCGCCGGCAGGTTCAGCGGCGAGACGATCGTCACCTGGTGCTTGACGACGACCTTGCCGGGCTCGGTGAGCTCGCAGTTGCCGCCCGTCTCCCCCGCGAGGTCGACGATCACGCTGCCGGGCTTCATCTTCTCGACGCTCTCGGCCGTGACGAGGATCGGCGCGCGGCGCCCGGGCACCAGCGCGGTCGTGATGACGAGGTCGAAGGTCGCGATCTTGTCGGCGAGCTCCTGCTGCTGGGCCTGCTTCTCCTCGTCGGTGAGCTCGCGGGCGTAGCCGCCCTCGCCCTCCGCGCCCTTGCCGGCCTCGAGCTCGAGGAACATCGCGCCCAGCGAGCGGACCTGCTCGGCGACGGCGGCGCGCACGTCGTAACCGGTGACCTGGGCGCCGAGGCGGCGCGCGGTGGCGATCGCCTGCAGGCCGGCGACGCCCGCGCCGAGCACGAGCACCTTCGCCGGCGGCACGGTGCCGGCGGCGGTCATCATCATCGGCAGGAAGCGGCCGAGGTGCTCGGTGGCGAGCAGGACGGACTTGTAGCCGGCGACGTTGGACTGCGAGGACAGCGCGTCCATCGACTGGGCGCGCGAGATCCGCGGGATCGCCTCCATCGCGAAGGAGGTCGTGCCGGCCTCGGCGAGCGCGCTCGTCGTCTTCGGGTTCGAGAGCGGGCCGAGGAAGCCGACGAGCACGGTGTCCGAGCCGAGCCTGGCGATCTCCTCCGCGGTCGGCGCGGCGACCTTGACGACGACGTCGGCGTCCCAGACGCCGTCGGAGATCGTGGCGCCCGCCTCCTCGTAGGCCTCGTCGGAGAGCATCGCCTCGTCGCCGGCGCCGGGCTCGACCACGATCTCGAAGTCCTTCGCGGCCAGCTTGCGCACGACCTCGGGCACGAGCGCCACGCGGCGCTCGCCCTCGACCGTCTCCTTGGGAACCCCGACCTTCATTGCGTGGCGCAACCTATCCGATCGTCCCGTGCGGTCGGCACGCGCGGGCTGGGTGCGCTGCTGTCAGGCGCCCGCCCGCGGCCGCACGGCGCGCCCGGCGATGAGCTCGTGGTCTGCCCGTGCGATGAGCTGCGTCGTGGTCTCGTCGCCTGCGAGCTCGGCGAATCCGGACCGGATCGTGCCCGCTTCGGGCCCGGCGGCGAGCGTGTCGGCGATCGCGCTGAAGCGCTTGCGGGCCTGCGCCAGGGACGTCTCGGACATCGCGCAGAGGAACTCGTCGCCGCCGTAGCGGACGATCAGGTCGTAGGAGCGCAGGCGGGTCTTCATCGACCCGACGACGCGCACGAGCAGGTCGTCGCCCGCGGCGTGGCCCTTGGTGTCCTTGAGCAGCTTCAGCCCCACGACGTCGATGAAGACCACGACGAGCGGGCTGCTGGTCCGCTGACAGCGGTTGACCTCGCGGTCGAGGTCGGCGAGGCCCGCCGCGCGCGTGCGCGCCCCCGTCAGCAGGTCGGTGTCGGCGAGCGCGACCCGCCGCGCCAGCACCTCGCGGTCGACGAGCGCGCGGCGCCGCTCGCGGGCGGCCTCCTCGCGGTCCGCCGCCGCGGCGCGGCGGTCGTCCGCGGCCAGCCGGCGCTGCTCGGCCGCCAGGGCGCGGTGATCGGCGGCCCGTCTGCGCTGGCCCGCGGCGCGCCGCACGATCTCGGCGCCCGTCAGCGGCCGCGCGGCGTCCTCGTGGCTGATGACGGCGTCGTGCGCCGCCATCGTGCGATCGCGTTCGTCGGCGGCCGCGTCGCGCGCCGTCCCGGCCACGTCGCGGTCGTCGGCGATCGCGTCGCGCCGGTCGGCGCCCTCGGCGCCGCAGACCGGCGACCTGCTCGCGGTCGCGGGTCGTGTTCTCGCGCACCGCGTGGCTGTACTCGTGGGCGCGCGGATCGACGCCCGCGCCGAGGTCACGGTCGCTGGCCGCCTGATCGCTGTCGGACGCGAGCTGGTCGCGATCGGCATTGGTCTGGTCGCTGTCTGACAGCGTCTGATCGCGGTCGGAGAGCGTCTGATCGCCGTCGGAGCGGGTCTGATCGCCATCGGAGGCGATCTGATCGGACCCGGCGAGCGCCTTGCGGCCCTGCGGTCTTCCGATCGCCCCGTTCGTCGAGCCTGCGGGGCGAGCGCCTGACGGTAGGTCGGCCACGAGGGGCCTCCAAGCGGCAGGTCGACAAGTCCTGATGTCCTTGCGACCCATCCAGATTGACGCCCCGAGGATAGCGCTCGCGGTCAGCGGATCGGAAACGGCCTGCGAGCGAGCCCGGTCAGCGCCTGGGCGGTGACCCAGACCGGGCTCTGCACGGCGGTGCGCGAGTAGCGGACGGCGCCGGAGGCGCTCTGCAGCGAGCGCAGGTAGGCCAGCGGCGAGCGCGAGCCGCCGCGGTGGACGCGGTCGGGATCGCGGCCCGCGGCGACGAGGCCCTGGATCGCCCAGGCCGTCGACTGGGCGTTGGAGTCGTCGCCGGGCTCCAGCGGCATCCCGCCGTCGGGGTTCTGCCGCGCGACGAGGAACGCCGCCGCCCGCCTGGCGGTGGTCGTACGGCGCTTGCCGGCGGCGACAAGCGCCTGCAGCGCCGCAGCGGTGTCGTCGATGCCGCTGCGCCCGCCCTTGCCGGCGAAGTTGTAGCCGCCGTCGGCGTTGTGCTGGGAGGCGATGAAGCCGGCGGCGGCGCGGATCGTGCGGTCGCTCGCCGTGCGCCCCGCGGCGCGCAGCGCGAGGACCGAGAAGGCCGTCTGGTTGACGAGTCCGCCGAAGGAGCCGTCGGGGCGGCGCTTGCGCACGAGCTCGGCGACGAGGTCGCGCCCGCCGACCGCGCGCGGCGAGCGCCCGGCGGCGGCGAGCGCGAGGATCGTGCGCTGCACGTCCCCGGCCGCGCGGATCTGGCCGATCCCGCGCACGATGTAGTCGACCGGCGAGCGCCCGTTGCGCCGCACCCGGGTCGGGTCGCGGCCGGCGGCGGCGAGGCCGAGCACGGCCCAGCTCGTGTGCAGCTGGCTGGAGGCGCGGCCGCGGTCGGGCCCGAAGCCGCCGTCGGCGTTCTGCGCCTTGGCGAGGTAGGTGATCGCCTTCGACTGGGCGCTGCCGGCGGCGCGCGCGTCGCTGCCGGCGCCGAGGGCGCCGAGGGCGATCGCCAATACGAGAATGGCGCCCGCGGCGCCCGCCCCGGCCCCGGCCGGCAGCGGCCGCCAGTCGACCTCCAGGCGGTCGCGGTAGCGCTGCAGCGAGCGCACGAGCAGCGGCCCGAACGCGAGGTAGAAGACGAGGTTGCCGCCCGCGTGGGCGAGGTTGAAGGGCACGCCGCGACCGCCGATCACGACGTACTCCGCCCACGTGTGCTGGCCCGCGTAGAGGACCCAGAGGTGCAGGTCGAGGAAGGCGCCGTAGGCCAGCCCGGCCAGCGCGCAGGCAGCGGCCAGCGGCCAGCGGCCCAGGTCGCGGCCGAAGACGCGCGCCAGCAGCGCGCCGAACAGGCCGACCCCGCCCCAGGCGACCATCTGCCAGGGCGTGAACGGCCCCTGGCCGAAGAAGACGTTGGAGGCCAGCGCGCCGACGGCGCCGACGACGAAGCCGGGCGCGCCGCCGAGCACGTAGCCCGCGATCAGGACGATGTCGGTCGTCGGCTTGACGCTCGGCAGCGGCGCGAAGGCGACGCGGCCGAGCGCGGCCAGCGCCGCCAGCGTCGCGACGAGCGCGAGGACCTTCGCCGATGGCCGCGCGCGCTCGTACCAGGCGAAGCCGGCCAGCAGCGCCAGCGCGAGCACGGCGAAGGAGGCGAGCTGCCAGGTCATGGCGCCTGCACCGTCGTCATGCGCGCGCGCAGCAGCTCGGCGCCGTCCTCGGGCAGCAGCGCGCCGTCGACGATCCGCGCCGTCTCGGTGGCGAAGTACCAGCCGCCGCTGAGCAGCTCGCCGACCGGGCCGTCGGCGATCACCCGCCCGTCGGCGAGCAGCACGACGCGGTCGGCCGTCAGCGCGGCGAACTCGGGGTCGTGGGTGGCGACGAGGATCGCGCTGCCGGCCTCGGCGGCGGCGCGCAGGTCGGCGCCGAGGTCGCCCTTGGCGGCGCGGTCCATGCCGCGCGTGGGCTCGTCGAGGCACAGCGCGGCGGGCGGCTCGGCGCCGCCGGCGACGATCGCGAGCGCCAGGCGCTGGCGCTCGCCGCCGGAGAGGTCGCGCGGGTGGCGGTCGGCCAGCGCGGTCAGCCCGGCGCGTTCGAGCGCGGCCGCGTCGACCTCCTCGCCGACGTGCTCGGCGAGGAAGTAGTCGTTGGGGTTCTGCAGCAGCAGCGCGACGCGCCCGGCCGCCCGCACCGTGCCGCGCGTCGGCGTCATCAGCCCGTTGGCGTGACGCAGGAGCGTCGACTTGCCGGCGCCGTTGCGGCCCATCAGCGCGACGCGCTCGCCCGGCGCCAGGCGCAGGTCGATCCCGCGCAGGACCGCGCGCCCGCCGGAGCGCTCGTGCCAGATGCCCTCGAAGGCGAGCGCCGGCGGCGGGCCGGCGGCCGTGCGGCGGCGCAGCAGGCCGCCGCCACGCCGCGCGGGCGCTGTGGCGATCGCCGCGGGCGCCGGCGGGGCGCCATCGAGCAGCCCGTGCGCGCGCAGCGTCGCGCGTGCCTCCTTGACGCCGCTGGGCGCGGGCCGCAGCCCGGCGCGGGCGAACAGCCGCGCGCCCGGGGTCGCCAGCGCGGGCGCGCGCTCGGCCGCCCACTCGAGGAAGCCGCGCGGCGGCTGGTCGCAGGCGATGGCGCCGTGCTCGAAGGCGATCACGCGGTCGGCGGCGCCGAGGCAGCGCTCGAGGCGGTGCTCGACGAGCACGATCGTCGTCCCCCACTCCTCGTTGAGGCGCCGCAGCAGCCAGACGAGCTCGTCGCCGGCGACGGGATCCAGCTGCGAGGTCGGCTCGTCGAGCAGCACGAGCTGCGGGCGGCCCGCGAGCGCGGCGCCGAGCGCGACGCGCTGCAGCTCGCCGCCGGACAGCTCGTGGGTCGGGCGGTCGAGCAGGTCGCCGATGCCGAGCGCGAGCGCCGCCTCCTCCACACCGCGCGCGACCGCGCCCGCGCCGTGGCCGCGATTCTCCAGCGGCAGCGCCAGCTCGGCGCGCACGGTCGACAGGACGACCTGCGTCTCGGGGTCCTGAAACAGCGTCCCGGCGACCGCCGCGATCCCCGCGGGCCCGTGCTCGCGCGTATCGAGGCCGCCGGTGAGCACGCGGCCGCCGAACTCGCCGCCGTGGAAATGCGGGACCAGGCCGCAGGCGGCGCGCAGGAAGGTCGACTTGCCCGAGGCCGACAGGCCCGCCGCGACGACGAACTCGCCGTGCGCGATGTCCAGCGACACGTCGCGCAGCGCCGGCTCGCTTGCGTGCGGGTAGCGGTACGTGACGCCCTCGAAGCGCAGGATCCCGCTGCTCATGAGATCCCTTTGCGGTCGGCGAACGGCAGCAGCGCGACGAGCAGCAGCGCGGCGGCGAGCACCCATTCGCTGGCGCCGGTCGCCACCACCGTCTGCGGATAGGCCTCGAAGTGCGCGACGCCCGACAGCCGCGCGCCGGCGGCGAGCACGAGCAGCCCGATCGCCGAGGCCGCGAAGCCGAGGTCGTGGCGCGACCACGGCTCGGGCAGCCGCCGCGCCCCGCCGGCCGCGGCCGGCGTCGCGTAGCCGCGGACCTCGAGCGTCGCCGCGACGTCGAGGGCGCGGTCCATCGCGCCGGTGGCGACGGCGCGCACGATCTGCAGGCGCTCGCCGGCGCTCGGGCGCGGACCGGCGTCGGGGCGGCAACGGCGGGCGTCGGCGAGGCGGCGGGCGTCGCGCCCGAGTACCGGCACGAGCCGTACCGCGAGCGCGGCGGTCAGCGCCGAGCGCACGGAGATGCGCCGGAAGCGCTGCAGCAGCTCGTCGAAGTCGACGGTCGCGGCCAGCAGCGCGCCGCCGGCGAGCACGACGAGCAGCGCGCGCAGGCCCAGGATCGCGCCGAAGACGAGGCTCTCGCGCGTGACGTCGAGCTGGCCGAAGGGCCCGATCTCGCCGAAGCGCCAGACGACGTTGAGTCCCTCGCGCGCGACGAGCGGGTTGACGAGCGCGATCATGATCGCGAACGGAACCCCGAACAGCGCGCTGCGCGCGAGCGAGGCGCCGCAGCCGGCGAGCACGCCCGCGCCGAGGATCGCGGCGCCGAGCGCGAGCAGCGCCAGCGGGTGCTCGAAGGCCAGCACCGCGGTCACGAGCGCGCAGGCGTAGGCGGCCGCGACGGGCGCGCGGGCGGCGCGCAGCGGGCTCGCCGGGTGGCTCACGGCCGGCCGGGCTCCAGCGGGACGCTCACCGGCAGGTCGTCGGAGATCGCCAGCGCGAAGCGATCGAGGAGCGTCGACTCGTCGAACGCGCGCGCGGCGGCCTGCACCCCGCTGTCGTCGGTGCCGGTCACGAACCAGACGGGCTGGCGGTCCTGCTCGCGCGTGGCGGCGACGAGGCCGGTCCCGGCCCCGAGCTTGCGCGCGACCCGCCCGCGCGCGTCGAGCACGTCCAAGCGCTTGCCGGAAGCGTCGAAGCGCGCGAAGACGCCGCTGGCGCGCGGGCCGCTGTCGACGCTCGCCGCCTCTGCGTCGCGGCCGCGCAGCTCGCTCCAGGGCCCGACGAGCACGCGCAGCGTGTTGTCGGCGGCGCTGTTGGAGATCGCGCTGCGCCCCGCGGGCACGCCGAGCGCGATGAGCTTCTTGGCGACGACGTCGCAGGCGCCCGCGCGCGGGTCGTCGCACTCGACGCGCACCGGCAGCCGCTTGCCGTCGCTGCCGTGCACGAACGGCTCCGGGAACGAGCCGACGACGGCCGGGATGTCGGGCGTGCTGCTCCAGTCGTGGTGGTCCCACCAGATGCGGTCGCCGCCGTGGACGTCGATCGCGCTCGCGCCCTTCTCGGACTGGATGCCGTTGACGTAGATGAACCAGTCGACCGGGCGCCCGCCGGCGCGGCCGCCGGACACGCCGTCGATCGACTGCACGAAGTCGCCGCCGAAGCGCGTGGCGACCTTCGCGTTGCGCTGCGTCACGCGCATGACGGTGTCAGCGCCGGCGACCTTCGCGCGGTCGAGGCCGACGAGCCCGAGGTCGCCGAAGTTGCGCGTGACCGTCAGGTGCACGCCCCCGTCGGGGCTCGCGCCCGGGCCCGGGCCGCAGCCGCCGAGCGCGCCCGCGGCGCACAGCACGGCGGCGGCGGCCGCGGCGGCGCCGAGGCTCCTACGCGACATCGAACACGATGCGGTTGCCTCCCCGGCGCCGCGTGTCGTCGCGGTTGAAGGCCTTGTCGATGACGTTGACGTCGAGCACGTAGTGCCCGCGCGGGAGCGCGCGCGGCAGCAGGTAGTCGACGCTCGGGCCGCTGCCGACGCCGAACCAGAAGCCGTTGGAGGCCCCGCACTTGGCGCCGCGCGGCGTGCGGAAGCGCTCGGACTTGCCGCTGTAGTACGTGCAGCGGCCGCGGTCGTTGCGGGTCAGGCGCAGCTTGACGGCGAGGATGCCCTGCGGGTCGGGGTCGATCGCGGCCTGCAGCCGGCGCGGGCCCTTGCCGCGCGCGAACTTCTGGCCGTTCCTGATGCCCTTCAGCGTCGCCAGCGACGGCGTCTGGTCGCGGGTGCCGCAGAGACCGTCGCGGCCGGTCGTCGCGCAGGCGCCCGAGAACGGCAGCGCGGTGCCGCAGGCGCCGTCGTTGCCGTCGGTCACGCAGACGTCGGCGCGGTTGGAGCGGACCGCCCCGGCCTTCGTCGCCTTGAAGGACCGCACGCCGGGGACGGCGGACGCCACCTGCACGGTGCCGTCGGCTCCGGTCGTCAGGCCGCCGACGTCGGCGCCCGCGACGGGCGCCTTCGTGACGGTGTCGGTGACCGTCAGCGTCGCCGCGGCGCCCGGCGCGACCGGGCCCGTCGCGCTGAGCGACAGCAGCTGGGCGCCGAAGGGCGCGTAGGCGTACAGGACCGCGTCGCCGTTGGAGATCGGGTCCTGGCAGGAGCCGACCTCCGCGAAGGCGCCGTTCTTGTACTCGCCGAGGAACGCCTGGCTGACGGGATCGAACGTCGTGACCTCGCCGCCGACCTGCGAGAACTGCAGGTCGAAGGTGTAGGTGCCGGTGAAGGAGAAGCCGCCCGCGCCGAGCGCGGCGGTCATGAAGGCGTTGCCGCGGGTCGGCGCCGGCGCCGGCAGCGACGGCGTGCCGTCGCAGGGGTGCGAGCCGGTGCCGTCGCCGACGTCGACGGGGCCGACGTCGGTCGTGACCGGGGCCTCGTAGACCGTCCGCGTGGGGCCCTCGATCCGGAGGTTGACGGTGACCGGCGCTGCGGTCGCCAGCGCGGGGAGCGCGAGCGCGGCCAGCAGGCCACCGATGAGCACTGCCAGGAGACGATGGGACATGAGCACCCCTTCCGCGAGGGCGTATGAGCGTGGTGGCCGGAGGCAGGTCTCCTGGCTTCCGGGCCTACCGTCCCGCGCCTTCCCGGATCCCCGATCAGATCCAGTGGCGTGCCCTCGCGGCTGCGCGGGCGTGCGGTCGGCGTCCCCGGTCACAGTGGCGGGTCCGCGCCGGATTGACACCGGCTTCCCTTCACCACCGACCATCGAACCGCGCCAGTGTAGCGTTGGCCTTGCAATGACCGTCAACCTCACCCGCATCTACACGAAGCTCGGCGACGGTGGCGAGACGCACCTCGGCGACATGAGCCGGGTGCCCAAGACGCACCCGCGGATCGAGGCCTACGGCGACGTCGACGAGCTCAACGCGCAGATCGGCGTCACGCTCACGCTCGCCGGCCTGCCCGAGCCCTACGCCGCCTGGCTGCGCCGCGTCCAGAACGACCTCTTCGACGTCGGCGCCGACCTCGCCGTCCCGCACGGCGGCGATCGCACGCGCCTGCGCGTCACGCCCGACCAGACGACCTGGCTGGAGGGCGCCTGCGACGAGGTCAACGACACGCTCGCGCCGCTGAAGTCGTTCGTCCTGCCGGGCGGCACGCCCGCGGCCGCGCAGCTGCACGTCTGCCGGACCGTCTGCCGCCGCGCCGAGCGCCGCGCGCTGCTCGTCGAGGAGTCCAACCCCGAGGTCGTGCGCTACCTCAACCGCCTCTCCGACCTGCTCTTCATCCTCAGTCGCGGCGCCAACGCCGGCGACGAGCCACTGTGGGAGCCGGGGCGCTCCCAGGGCTGACGGCGATGGAGCACGAGCAGATCCGCGCGCTTCTGGCCGGGATCGAGCCGTCGGACGCGATCCCCATCCCGCCGGGGTTTCGCGCGATCCCGGTCGCACCGGCGCTCGACGCGGGCGCCGACGCCGCCGAGCTCGAGGCGTGGGCCAAGGGCCAGGGCGGCTGGGTGCGGCGCATGCCCGCGCAGTTCCTGCCGCCCGAGGCCGGCGAGCGCGACGCGCTCTTCTTCGTGCTCCCGGGCAAGGCACTCGAGGGCGGGCCGCCGCCGGCGCCCGCGACGCTGCCGACCTCCGAGCTGATCGCCTTCATGCCGACGACCGACCTGCCGACCGCGCGCGTCTTCTACGAGAAGGGCCTCGGGCTGCCGATCGCCGGCGAGAGCCCGATCGCCTGCACCTTCGACGCCAACGGCACGACGCTGCGCGTGATCGCGGTCGAGAAGATCACCGCCGCGCCCTACACGGCGCTCGGCTGGAACGTCGAGGACATCGAGGCGTCGATCCGCGAGCTGACGAGCCGCGGCGTCGAGTTCGAGCGCATCGAGGGCGTCGAGCAGGACGAGCTCGGCGTCTGGCGCTCGCCCGGCGGCGCGCGCGTCGCGTGGTTCAAGGACCCCGACGGCAACACGCTGTCGCTGACGCAGTTCTGACCCGCGGGCGCCCCGGCCGCTATCCTCGCGCCGCATGACCGACGATCAGATCCGCGCACTGCTTGCAGGCATCGAGCCGACCCCGTTCATCTGGGTGCCCAAGGGCAACGTCGTGATCATGCAGACCGCGGTCGAGGAGGCCGGCGGCGATCCCGACGAGGTGACCACCTGGGTCGAGGCCAACGGCGGCGACCTCGATCGCACGCTCCCGGTCGTCGCGACGCGCCGAGGCGTGACCGCGATCCCCAAGCCCGTCGGCAAGAAGTACTACGTCGTGCCGCAGGCCGCGCTCGCGGGCTGACGCCCCAAAAGGCCCGTGAACACGCCGAAATCGGTGCTCTGCGCGACTGAGATCGCAGCGCATCTTCTCTGACGTTCCTCCGTTGCCGGGGTGCATGGACGCGCTCACCCCACATCCCAAGGGAGGAACGCATGCCTGAAGCATCCCCGGACGGCACGCAGTCGTGCTGCTCGCCGCCGCCGCGCTCGCCGTACCCTCGGCGGCGCTCGCCGCCGCTGACGACGGCCACCGATCGGGCGCGGAGCCGTCAGCCTGCCGGTGCCCTTCGACGGCGAGATCGACGAGGCCGACGCCCTGCGGCTGCCGGCGGGCTCCTACCTCGTGCAGGTCAACGCGATCGAGCCCTACGACACGTCGATCGAGTTCGACCTGCGCACCTGGCTCGTCGACGACCCGCGGCCCGACGACCCGCAGCCGCGGCCGGGCCTCGTCGCCGGCGGCGACGTCGACGTCCTCGCGCCCGCCCAGGAGCACGCGTTCGACGTGCGCTTCAGCGGCGTCGGCGGGACGGAGTCGCTGCGCGGCCTGATCGAGTGGGACGGCGCCCGCGAGGGCAACGTGCTCGCGCGCTCGATCGTGCGCGTGACGCCCGGCCAGGGCTGACCGAAAAGGCCGGCGGGGCGGCGGGCGCAGGAGCGTCCGCCGCCCCGCCGAGCCCGGCCGCGACGTGAGAGGTTCGATCCAGCCGTCGACTGGCGCGCCCGGACGGCGTACAACCAGGCGATGGCCCGCGCTCGCGCCCACAGCATCCGCTCGGGACCGCGCGCCCGCTCGGTGCTGCTGCCGCGCGTCGGCTCGAGCCGCCGGCGGCGGCGCGGACCGCGGTTCGGCGGCAGGGCAGGCCGGCGCGTTCCGTGGTGGCGGATCCTCGCGCTGCTGGTCGTGGGCGCGATCGTGGCGGGCGTCGTCGTCTGGCAGTCGCAGATCGACGCGCGCGCCGACCGCCGCGCGGCCGCGCTGGACTTCGTCGCGGCCTGGGAGCAGCGCGACCACGCGGCGATGTGGCAGGCGCTGACGCCTGCCGCCCGCAGCGCCACCACGCAGGCGGCCTTCGCCAGGGCCTACCGCAGCGCCGAGCGCAACGCGGGCGTGACGTCCGTGCGCGCGGGCGTGCTGAGCGCCGAGAGCGGCGGCGAGGTCTCCCTCCGCGTGGCCGTCGCGCTGCGCGACTTCCGCACGCTGCGCGGCGCCGTCACGCTGCCGCTGTCGGGCGGCGGCGAGGACGCCGGCGTCGACTGGCGCCCGGAGCTGCGGCTCCCCGGCCTGCGTCCCGGCGAGGCGGTCCGCAAGCGCGCCGGCGACGCCCCGCTGCGGGCGAGCATCCTCGCGGCCGACGGGTCGCCGCTGGACGCGACCGCGCTGGGGGCGTCGATCGCCGGCGTCGCCGAGCCCAAGCCGACCGGGCTGCAGCGCGTCTACGACGAGCGCCTCGGCGGTCATCCCTCCGAGAGCCTCGTCTTCGGGCGCCGCGTCATCGCGCGCGTCGGCGCCGTGGCGGGCCGCTCGGTCCGCAGCACCCTGCGCCCCGGCCTCTCGGGCGTCGCCAACGACGCGCTCGGCGGCAAGGTCGGCGGCGTGGCGGTCGTGCGCCCGCGCGACGGCGCCGTCCTGGCGCTCGCCGGCCTCGCGATCTCCGCGCCGCAGCCGCCCGGCTCGACCTTCAAGATCATCACCACCGCCGCCGCGCTGGAGCACGACGTCGCGACGCCGTCGACGAGCTATCCGCTCGCGACCTTCGCGACGCTCTCTGGCGTCAAGCTCGGCAACGCGAGCGGCGAGCGCTGCGGCGGCACGCTGACGCAGGCGTTCGTCGAGTCCTGCAACTCCGTCTTCGCCCCGCTGGGCGCGAAGGTCGGCGCCAAGCGCCTCTTCGAGACCGCGCGCCTGTTCGGCTTCGGCGAGCAGGCGGTGCTGCCCGCGGCGAAGCCGAGCACGATCTCGCCGGTGTCCGAGCTGCGCGACGACCTCGCCGTCGGCGCGGCGGCGATCGGTCAGGACCGCGACCTCGCCACGCCGCTGCAGATGGCGACCGTCGGCGCGACGATCGCCGAGGGCGGCAAGCGCGCGCGCCCGCGCATCGCGACCGTCGACAAGGTCGTCCGCCGGCGCGTGGTCTCGGCCGGCACGGCGCGCCAGGTGCGGTCGATGATGATCGACGTCGTGCGCACCGGCACCGGCACCGCCGCCGCGCTGCCGGGCGTCCAGGTCGCCGGCAAGACCGGCACCGCCGAGCTGCGGCCCAACTCCAAGGATCCCAAGGACGCCGACGCCTGGTTCGTCGCCTTCGCCCCCGCGCAGAACCCGCGCGTCGCCGTCGCGGTGATGCTCGTCGGCGCCGGCTTCGGCGGCACCGCGGCGGCGCCGGTCGCCAAGAAGGTCCTGTCGGCGGCGCTGGCCAGCCGCTGATCGTCAGCTGCGCGAGTTGAGCAACTCGAGGGTCCCGCGCCAGTGGTCCTGGAAGCGGGGGCCGTGCGGCGGCTCGGCCGTGAAGTCGCGCCAGTCGGCGGTCTCGCGCCGGCTCTTGATGATCGCCTCGGCGACGACCTCGGCCATGAACGGGCGGTCGGCCACGCGCGGGTAGCGCGCGGAGATGTGGACGGCGATCGTCGTGCGGTCGTCGGTGATGAAGTTCGCTTCGCGCGAGATGTTCGACGGCATGTGGTCCGTCGCGGCGCTGACCGCGCTGCGGATCGGGGTGAGCTGGTCGGGCGCGGCGACGTTGAGCGGGAGGCTCTCGATGACCGGCTGCATCGGATGGTCCTTGCCTCGCTCGGGGCGCAGGTGTCCTGCCGCGGCGGCGCCGAGGACCACGAGCGTGCCGTCCGCGGACTGCTCGCCGAGGACGGTCGCGTCGCGCTTGTCGCCGAAGCGCAGGGAGTCGTCCTCGATCGGCACCAGCTTCGGAAGATCCTTGAGCAGCTCGGCGGGCTTCAGCGTCTGGCCCAGCGCGAAAACGCAGAGATCGCCGTCCAGGTCCTTGGCCCTGTCGTGGATGCTCACGGTCACCCCCGTGGCGGCCGCCCTGGCGGCCTTGAAGCGGCCGATGTAGATGGCATCGAGCCTCGGCGTCCTGTTGACGAACTTCTCGAGCACCTCGGCCTTGTAGGCCTCGATCTCGGGCGACGCCTCCCCCTTGGCGTAGAGCCGGCGCATCCGCTCCTCGACCTTGCCGGCGTCGAGGTCGTCGGCAGGAACGGGCTTGGCGCCCGCCTTCGTGACCGTCTCGCCCTGCGCCTCCAGGCGGCGTGCGTAGGCCAGCTGCGTCGCCGCGTTGCCCATCCCCGGGAGGAAGGCCGGGAAGACATCGGCGATCCACAGCACCCTGTAGCCCAGGCGCAGGGCCTCGAAGGCGACGTCGATACCGGCGTTGGGCCCCGCGAGGACGAGCGTGATGTCATCGCGGCGGGCGTCCCTGTTGCTCTCGGGGAGCAGCTTGAGCCTGCCCTCCTCCTTGACGAGGCGGTCGGCGATGCGCATGAACACGTCCATGTCCATGACGCGCTTGGCCTCCACCTCGCCCTCGCCGGCGGCGACCGCGGCCTGCTCCTCGCGCGGCTTGTTGTGCGCGCCCGTGCCCGCGCCGAAGACGACGCTGCGCGCGAACACCACCGAGCCGTCGGCGAGCGTGACGGCGTAGTACGCGTGACCGTCCTTCACCGGGTCGCCGCGGGTGATCGCGTTGACCTCCGTGTACAGGCGCGGGATCAGCGACTTCAGGAACACCGCGTCGATGAGATCGGACAGGTCGGCGCGATCCAGCCAGGTGTCGTCGACGCCGGCGAAGTCGGCCATCGGCGAGATCATGTGCGCGGGATGACCGACCAGGCCCTTGCCGCGCTTGTGGCGCCAGGGCTGGTCCTCGCCGATGATCAGCGCGTCGCCGTGGTCAGCGTTGGGGCTGCGCGTCGCGACGTGGTAGGCGACGGTCGCGCCGGCGCCGACGTAGGCGACGTCGACGATCCGCCCCGTGCCGCCGATCGCCGTCGCGGCCTTCTCGCGCTGGTCCGCCGCCTTCAGCTTCGCCGTCAGCGCCTTCGCCTCCTGCGCCTCGATGCCGTGCTCGGTCGTGTTCACCGCGTCGGCCTTCGCGTCCTCCTCCCTGCGGCTCTGCTTGAGCAGGTAGTAGTAGAGCGCCTCGGTGTGCTGCTCGTCCTCGAGGTCGATCGTCCCGTAGTCGATCGGGCTTGACCGGATCGCGATGATCGCGTTGGCGAGCTCCAGGCCGGTCATGCGCTTCCAGCCCTCGTCGTGCTTCGTGGCGCCGTTCTTGGCGATGTCCTTGGCGATCCGTTCCTCGGCCGCGCGGACCGCGTCGAAGATCAGGTCGACGTGGCTGCGGCCCTTCTGGAGGTCGATGCCCTCCGGGCCCTTGGCGGGGTAGCGGTAGGTCACCGCGCGCGCGAGCAGCCGGCCGAGGCCGTCGCCGGCCGCGATCTCGCGGCGGCGCTCGGAGGCCGCGACCGCGCCGGCCTCGTGCGCCGCCGCGGGCTGTCGCCGGACGGCGGCCGGTGCGGCATCTGCACCCGCCTTCGCCGGCGCCGGCTTCTCGCTGCGCGGCTGGACGTCCTGTGCGTGCGTCATGGCCGCACCGCCGTTCGCGGCCGGCGGCGACCCACGTCGGCAAGCCACACGGCGGCCGACGCCGCCAGCACCCCGCCGAAGACGAGGACGTCGGGATCGTCGACGAGGTTCGCGCCCGGCACGACGTTGGCGGCGTCGTAGACCGGGTTCTCCACCGCCGGCCAGCTCGGCGGGGACGGGCTCGCGATCTGCCCGAGCTCCACGACGATCTGGTGAAAGTAGGCGAAGTGCGACTGTGACTCGTCGCTGGGCGGATCCTGGAGCGTGCGCGAGTTCACCGGCCGGTCCCTTCGGCGTCGTGGGTGAAACGAGGCCAGGATGCCAGCGCGCGCGCCGCCGCACACCGAAAATGCCGTTTTTGCACAGGAGCGCGCCGCGAAGGCGAAGCTCTTCGCGCCGCAGCTTTCACGCGCGTTGTGACGGTCGGTTGGACGGTCGCGGTGCAGGATCGCCGCGACCGTCCAACACCCCCCGAAGCAGAGGAGAACCACCATGCAGCTCTACGCGATCCTGCGCCGCAGTGGCTGGAAGACCGCGGGCGACCTCGAGGCCGCCGCCGGGCGCTCCACCGTCGAGGGCGACGCCCGCCCCGAAGACATCCGCTGGATCCGCTCCTACGTCCTCGACGAGGAGGCCGGCGGCCTCGGCACCGTCTGCATCTACGAGGCGTCGAGCCCGCAGGCGATCCGCGACCACGCGACCGCGGCCGGCCTGCCGGTCGACGAGATCATCCCCGTGGCCGACACCGTGCTCGTCCGCCCCGATCCCGCGCCCGTCGAGGCCTGAGCTCGGAGTAGGATCGGGCCATGCCCCGCTACGTCATCGAGCGCGACTTCGGCCACGTCGACGACGACGAGATGCTCGAGATCGCCGTCCTGTCGAAGACGAGCATCATGGAGGGCTTCCCCGACGTCACGTGGGAGCACAGCCACGTCTGCAGCTCCGACGACGGCGCGATCAAGACGTTCTGCATCTACGAGGCCCCCGACGAGGAGCGCCTGCGCTCCCACGCCGAGCGCATGGGGCGCCACGTCGTGACGCACGTCTACGAGATCGCCGGCGACATCCTGCCGGACGAGATCAAGGTCTGAACGCGAGCGCGTCGCCCCCGGGGGCCGGTCCCCCGGGGCGCGCCGTGTCGCCCGCGTACTGGTGGCTCAGCGCCGCGAAGGCGACGGCCCGCTTGAGCGCCATCCTGCGCCGCCGCGGGTCCTCGCGCGGCAGCAGCGGCAGCGCGCGCGTGTAGAGCTCGACCGCCTCCGCGTAGGCCAGCCGCTTCGTCGCGCGCTCGGCGGCGCGGGCGGCGTACTCCACCGCGCGGTCGGGGTCCCCGGCGGCGCCCGCCTCGCAGAGGTGGTGGGCGACCCAGTTCTCGGCGTCCTCGCGCTGCGAGGCGACCTCCAGCGCCTCGGCGATGCGGGCGTGCACGCGCCGGCGCCGCGAGCGCGTGAGCCGGGCCGCGATCGTGCGGCGGATCAGCGTGTGGGTGAAGGCCAGGCGGTCCTCGAGGCCGGGCAGCTCGACGATCAGCCCGGCGCGCATCGCCTCGTCGAGCGCCGCATCCAGCGCATCGGGCTCGAGGCCGCTCGCGCGCTCCAGCGGGGCCAGCTCGAACTCGCGCCCGATCAGCGCGGCGACCGTGAGCAGCCGCAGGCAGGGCTCCCCCAGGCGCGCGAGGCGGTGCTCGATCAGGTCGCGCACGCTGTCGGGCAGCTCCAGGCGGTGCGCCGCGACGTCCTCGCCGAGGTGGCGCGCGAGCTCGCCGACGAAGAACGGGTTGCCCTCGGTCTCGGCGTGGACGGCGGCGGTGAGCCCCGCCGCCGGCGTCGCGTCGACGAGGTCGCGCACGAGCGCGTCGACCTCGTCGCGCGCCAGGCCCGCCAGCTCGATGCGCTCGACCAGCCCGTCCTGGTGCAGGCGCGCCAGGGCCGCGGAGACCGGCGCGTCGGCGGCGACCGCGTCGGGCCGGTAGGTCGCGACGACGAGCAGCGCCGCCTCCGGGCGCGAGGACAGCACGTGGCGCAGGAGCGCGGCCGAGGAGGCGTCGGCCCACTGGACGTCGTCGATCACCAGCAGCACCGGCGCGTCGGCGGCCAGCGACGCAAGCAGCGACGCGACCGCCTCGAAGGTCGCGTAGCGCCCGCCGTCGGCCGGTCGCGGCTGGGGCAGCCACGGCAGCAGCGCCGCGAGCCCGGGCGCGCCGTCGCCCACGCGGGTCTCCAGCTCGTCGGGCGACGCCGCCTGCGCCCAGTGCGTCAGCGCCTCGACGAAGAGCTCGTAGGGGGCGATCGCCTCGCCCTCGCAGGAGCCCTGCAGGACGATCGCGCCGGAGCGGTGCGCCACGACGCCGAGCTCCCGCGCCAGGCGCGTCTTGCCGATCCCGCTCTCGCCCGCGAGCAGCACCAGGCGCGGCCCGCCGCCGCCGCGCGCCCGCGCGAGCAGGGCCTGCAGGCGCTCGAGCTCGGCGCGGCGGCCGACGAAGCGCGCGGAGCGCTCCAGGCGCAGCCGCGGCGGCAGCGGGAACGGCCGGCCGGGAACCCAGGACGCGCCGGCGGCGTCGCGCCCGCGCGCCGCGCGCTCGGCCGCGGGCGCCGTGGCCGGCGCCTGCGGGTCGTCGCGGACGCTCTCGGCGAGGTCGCGGGTGGCGCCCGCGGGCGAGATCCCGAGGTCGCGCCGCAGGCGCTCGCGCAGCTTCGCGTAGGCCTCCAGCGCGCCGGCGCGGTCGCCGCGCCCTGCGAGCCGGCGGATGAGATCGCGCTGGGCGTCCTCGGCGAGCGGGTCCAGCGCGACGCGCCGGCGCGTCCAGGCCAGCGCGGCGTCGGCGTCGCCCGCCTCCTCGGCGTCGGCGGCGAGGCGCTCGAGCACGCCCGACAGGCGCCGGTTGAGCTCGTCGCGGGCCTCGTGCGCCCACTCCTCGTCCAGGCCGGTGAGCGGCTGGCCGGTCCAGAGCGCGACGGCGGCCTCGAGGCTGCCGGCGGCCGCGAGGCGCTCGAACTCGGCGGCGTCCGTCCACGCGCCGTCGAGGGCGATGCGCTCGCGCGTGGCGACGATCGCGACGGCGTCGGCCCCGAGCTCGCGGCGCAGCGCCCAGAGCGCGTTGCGCAGGCTCGCGCGGGCGCTCGTGTCGAGGATGTCGGGCCAGAAGCGCGCGGCCAGCTCGCCGCGCATGTGCGGGCCCGGGTTCAGCGCCAGCCAGGCGAGCAGCGAGCGCGCGCGCCAGGAGCCCGTGAGCACCACGTCACAGCCGTCGGCCTCGACGGCCAGCTCCCCAAGCAGTCGGACGTGGAGCATGGGCGCAGCGTAACTCGGGCACCAACCCGGTCAACCTCTTCGGCGCGTCCGACGTCCGCGGCCCGCCCGTGCGGCCCCGGCCCGTGCCGGGAGCCGCGGATCGTGAGAATGGGTGCGAGCATGAGCACCCCAGCAGCCTCGGGCTACGCCGGCAAGACGGCGTGGGCGCGCAACCTCGCCGCGCCGGTGCGCGAGTTCCTGAGCACCGAGACCGGCGGCGCCGTCGCCCTGCTGGCGGCGACGATCGTCGCGCTGCTATGGGCCAACTCGCCGTGGTCGGACTCCTACGAGTCGGTCTGGACGACGACGTTCGCGGTCACGATCGGCGACGGCGGGATCTCCGCCGACCTGCGCCACTGGGTCAACGAGGGCCTGATGACGTTCTTCTTCCTCGTCGTCGGGCTGGAGGCCAAGCGCGAGCTCGACCTCGGCGACCTGCGCGAGCGCCGCCGCCTGGCGATCCCGGCGTTCGCCGCGGTCGGCGGGATGGTCGTGCCGGTCGCGATCTTCCTGGCGTTCAACGCCGGCGGCCCGGGCGCGCACGGCTGGGGCGCGGCGATGTCGACCGACACCGCCTTCGCGCTCGGCGCGCTGGCGCTCCTGACGCCGCGCGCGGCGACGCGCACGCGCGTGTTCCTCCTGTCGCTGGCGGTCGTCGACGACCTCTGCGCGCTGCTCGTGATCGCGGTCTTCTACACCGAGGAGGTCTCGCTCGTCGCGCTGGCGGCCGCGTGCGGGTTCTTCGGCGTGCTGCTGGCGCTGCGCTACGCCCCGGCCTGGCGGCGGCCGGTGTCGATCCTGGTCGCGATCGGCCTCTGGGTGGCGATGTTCGAATCGGGCATCGACCCCGTGATCTCGGGCCTGGCGATCGGCTTTGCGACGAGCGCCTACCCGCCGTCGCGCGACGACCTCGAGCGCGCGACGTCGGTGACGCGCTCCTTCCGCGAGCAGCCGACGCCCGAGCTGGCCCGCTCGGCCCAGCGCAGCGTGCTGTCGGCGATCTCGCCCAACGAGCGCCTGCAGTACAGCCTGCACCCGTGGACGAGCTACGTGATCGTGCCGCTGTTCGCGCTCGCCAACGCCGGCGTCCACGTGACCGGCGACCTGCTCGCCGACGCGGCCCGCTCGCCGATCACGCTCGGCATCCTCGTCGGCTACGTCGTCGGCAAGCCGGTCGGCATCGCGGGCGCCTCGTGGCTGGCGTCGCGGCCGATGTTCCACGGTCCGCGCTCGCCGCTGAGCGGTCCGCTGCTGGCCGCCGGCGGGGCGGTCGCCGGCGTCGGCTTCACGATCTCGCTGCTGATCTCGACGAAGGCCTTCAGCGGCCAGCAGCTCGACGAGGCCAAGCTCGGCGCGCTCAGCACGGTGGTCGTCGCGCCGCTGGCCGCGTGGGCGGTGCTGCGCATCGTCCGGCTGCTGCCGAGCGCGATGCGCGCGCGCCAGATCGCCGGCACCGCCGACGACATCCTCGACCTCGCCGACGACGTCGATCCCGAGCGCGACCACATCCGCGGGCCCGAGGACGCGCCAGTCACGCTCATCGAGTACGGCGACTTCGAGTGCTCCTACTGCGGGCAGGCCGAGGCCGCCATCCGCGAGCTGCTGAGCGAGCACGGCGACGACGTGCGCTACGTCTGGCGCCACCTGCCGCTCAACGACGTGCACCCCAGCGCCCAGCTCGCCGCCGAGGCCACCGAGGCCGCCGGCGCGCAGGGCAAGTTCTGGGACATGCACGACATCCTGCTCGACCACCAGGGCGAGCTGCGCCCGCAGCACCTGATGGCGTACGCCGAGCAGCTCGGGCTCGATCCCAAGCGCCTGAAGGCCGACCTGCGCGATCGCGTCCACGAGCCACGCGTCAGCGAGGACGTGACGAGCGCCGACGAGAGCGGGGTCTCCGGCACGCCGACGTTCTTCATCAACGGCCGCCGCCACTACGGCGCCTACGACATCGACACGCTCACCGAGCGCGTGCGGTCGGCGCTCAACCGGGCGCGGACGCCGGCTCGGACCTGACCCGCGCGGCGGGCGTCAGCGCTCGAGGTCGGCCTGCACGGTGCCGGCCGCGACCGCTCGCTCGAGCGCGGCGTGATCGAGCTCGTTCTGGTCGGCGTAGGAGCGCGCGAAGTCGGCGAGCGCCTCGTCGAAGCGGTCGCCCGAGCCGAGGTAGGCCGCGATCGCGCGGCCGTCGCCGGACCGCGAGTGCGCGCGGGCGAGCGTCCAGCCGCAGATCGCGCCATAGGCGCGCAGCTCGTCCTCCCCCATCGTGGCGATCGGCGCCGAGGCCTTGCCGTCGGAGAGCTGGCGGACGTAGTAGTCGCGGCGCCGCCCGTCGGCGTCGGGGTCGACGCGCACCCAGCCGAGGAAGACGTCGCTGGCCGCCTGCATGAGCCGCTGGCCCTCGACGACGCGCCGGCCGTGGTGGGCGGTCGCGCTCCTGCCGGCGAAGGGCTCGAGCACCGAGGGCCCTGCCTCCTTCATCTGCAGGAAGAGCGGGTCCGACGCGTCGCCTCCCAGCAGCAGCGCGATCCAGTCGCGCCGGCCGACGCTGCCGACGCCGACGACCTTGTGCGCGACGTCGACGAGGCCGTAGCCGCGCAGCAGGTGGCGGCGGTCGTTCTGCAGCGTCCGCGCGTACGCGCGCAGGTGACCGGCGAGCAGCTCGCGCGTGCGCGCCTCCTCGACGTCGCCGAGCAGGTCGGCGATCGGCACGACGAGCGGCGGGTCGCTGACGATGCGCGGCTCGCCGTCGACGACGTAGGTCAGCTTTGCGAGCGCGCGCATGCTGTCCTTGCGCCCGGCCTTGGCGAGCGAGCGGTCGAGGTCCTTCCTGCGCGACGGGCTCAGGTGCTCAGACCAGCGGATGAACTGCTCGCCGATGTCCAGGCGCTCGTACCAGACCTCGATCGTGCGCATCCCGGCGAAGCGCCGCATCGCGCGGCGGTACTCGGCGATCGCGGGCCGCACGCAGTCGCGCTCGTCGAACCCGCGTTCGCGGGCGCACACGGCGATGCTCGCGGCGAGGCGCTTGACATCCCATTCCCACGGCCCGGGCAGCGTCTCGTCGAAGTCGTTGAGGTCGAAGACGAGCGAGCGGTCGGGTGCGGCGTAGGCGCCGAAGTTCGCCAGGTGGGCGTCGCCGCAGAGCTGCACGCGAACGCCGGTGACGGGCGTCGCGGCGAGGTCGGCGGCCATGATCGCCGCCGCGCCGCGGAAGAACGCGAACGGGGAGCGCAGCATGCGGCCGTGGCGGATCGGAACGAGCTCGGGAACGCGCGTCCGATCCTGGGCGCTGAGGACGTCGACGGGATCGGCGCGGTCGGCGGCCGGCTCCCAGCGGCCGTGAGACGAGCGCGGCACGGCGGCGCGTGCCGCCTTGCCGTCCGCCGCTGCCCCCGCTGCAGCCATGCGGCGCAGCCTACGCCGAGTCGCCTCCGCGGGTCAGGCGACGCGCCCGGCCTGCAGCAGGACCGCCGGCCACCCCGCGCGGTCGATCCGCCGCCGCTCGCCGAACCCCGCCTCCTCGTAGGTCGCGATCGCGTGCGCGAGCTTGCCGGGATGGTCCAGGCCCGACACGATCAGCCACTCGATCTCGGGCAGCTCGGTGTTCGTCGCGAGGTGCAGGTGGACGTCGAGCTCGGAGATGTTCATCGCGACGACGCGGACCTCGAGGCGCCCGAGCGTGAGCAGGTCGCGCGTGAGGAAGTCCGCGTCGATGCCGTTGGCGTCGCCGTTGCGGGCGGCGTTGACGCACACGGCGTCGAGCAGGTCGATGCCGAGGACCGGCGCGTAGCCAAGCTTGAACGCCGCGATCGACAGCGCGCCGGCGCCGCAGCCGAGGTCGGCGAACGCGCCTCCGGGCTCGATGTCGAGCAGCAGCTCGATGCAGTGGCGGGTCGTCGGGTGCGCGCCGGTGCCGAAGCCCTGCTCGCGCGCGAGCACGACGTCGATCAGCTCCGGCGGCGGCGCCTCGTGCGCGGGCGTGCGCAGCACGACGCGGCCGCCGATCTCCCAGCGCGGCGACAGCGCGGCGAGCGCCGTGGCGAGGTCCTCGCCGGCGTCGCGCTCGGTGGCCGCGCCGATCAGCACGTCGCCCGCGAGCTCCTCGAGCGCGGTCGGCGGCGGCAGCTCGCCGCGCTCGCCGAGCGCCACGAGGACGACGTCGTCGCCGTCGGGCAGCGGGTGCAGGCCGCCGCGCAGGTGCGGCAGCAGGCGGTCGTAGGCGACGGCGACGTCGTCCGCGCGCACGCGCATGTCGATCCGGCGCATCAGCGCAGCAGGGCGACCGCGGAGTACTCGTGCTCGAGGGCGCCGAAGTACGGCGGTACGCGCACGACGATGCACACGTCGTAGCCCTCCGGCGTCGTGAGCTGCAGCTCGTACTCGTTCAGCGGCGGCCCGTCCAGGCGGTGGTGCGGGCGGACGGGAAGCTCGTGCGCGTTGTCTCGCACCGGCAGCCCGTTGAGGTTGCGCACGTTGAACGAGAAGCAGTCCGCGCGCGGATGGACGTCGAAGCGCAGCAGCTCCGGGATCGTGATGAGCGCGACGCGCGCGCCGTCGCGGACGAGCCGGTGCGCCGCGTAGGCGATCGTGCCGTCGGGCAGGCGCGCGCGGGCGCCGTCGGCCAGCGCCATCGCGCGCTCGATCTGCTGCGCGCGCGGCTCGGGCGCCTGGACGAGCACCTGCGCCCGCGGCGGTGCCGGAAGGTCCATGTGCACGACGGTGGCGCCGGAGCCTCCCCCGGCGTGCACGCCGCCCAGCTGCGCCCGTCGCGAGCTCACTCAGCCGGCTTTGTTGGTCTTCAGATCCCAGCCGCCGTGGACGGGAGCGCCGAGCCTGCCGTCCGACAGCTGCGGCTTGTAGTCGAACTCGATCTTCGTGAAGTTCAGCGACACGGCGTCGGTCGGCACCGCGTCGGAGGCCTCCGACGGCTTGGCCCGGTAGGACGACACGAGGACGTCGGTGAGCTTGATCGTCATGTAGTCGTCCTGGCTGTCGCCGGACTTGCGGACGAAGAGCGTCGCCTTCTTGATGTGCTCACCGGTCGCGGCCCGCTTGAACAGCAGCGCGGAGGACTTGTTGACCGGCGCCGTGAAGTTGAAGTCCTTGAAGGTGGCCTTGCCCGCGCCGCCGCCGCCGCCCGAGCTGGCCGTGCCGGTCTGCGAGACGCCCCAGCTGAAGGACTCGATCTCGATCGTGTCCTTGTGCTTCTTGTCGGCGGACTCGCCCTTGATCCCGTCGAGCTCCAGCAGGTAGTCCGAGGCTGCCGCGGGCGCGGGAACGGGCGAGCCGAGCCCTCCCGGGGCGCCGGCCGCGCCGGCGGCGCCGGCAGCGCCCGTCGCGCCGGCCGGACCGGCCGGGCCGGTCTGGTTGAACTTGATGAACTGCTCGGCCGGCGCGCCCGTCTCGCCCACCAGGCAGTCCTGGGGGCCGTCGACGAAGCGCACGCTCTGGTTGGGGATGAAGCAGGCGCCGATCGTGCCGTCGGCGGCGGGGATCGCCGCGTACGCGAAGATCGCGCCGGCGCCGAGCGCCGCGCCGGTCGGCAGCGCGATGAGCACCGCTTTGCGCCGGACCCGCTGACGCCTGCTCGGAACGACCGGCGGACAACCGTCTCCCTGGAACGTCATTCGCGCGATCTCCTTGGCTGAGTAGCGTGACGCGGCGCTTCGACCCTACGGACGCCCAACCGGCGTTGAACTGCCGAACGGGCCGCCATTCGGGCGGCCCGTTCGGCGAGACCCTGCGGCTGATCGCCGGCGGCCTCTCCAACGTGCAGGCGGTCGTGCTCGCCTGTCAGTCCCGGCGCTCCAGCACGACCGAGGTCGCGATCTGGCGCTCGGGGATCGTCCAGTAGCTCCTGAGGAGCTCCGCGCCGCGTTCGCGCGAGAGCAGCTCGAAGCCGTGGCGCAGGTAGAAGCTGACGGCCCAGTCGGCGGCGGCCCACGTGCCGACGAGCGTGCTCCGGGTCATCGTGCTCGCCAGATGCGCCATCAGGGCGCCGCCGACGCCGCGCCGCTGGCTGGCCGGCGCGACGTAGGCGTGGCGGATCAGGTCGACGTCGCGCACCGGCTGGATTCCCATGACGCCGAGGAGGGCGCCCTCGGACTCATAGCCCCAGAACGCGACGCCGGCGGCGATCTCGCCCTCCAGGTCGTCGGGCGACATGTAGGGCTCGTGCCAGCGATCGGGCGGGATCACGCCCCGGTATGCCTCGGCGGCGGCGTTGACGATCGCCAGGATCGCGGCGGTCTCGTCAGCGCGGCAGGGCCGGATCTGGCTCATGGCGAGAGCGTTCCACACCCGAGCACGGATCAGACCGGCGCGAGCGGGCGGTAGGAGAGAACGACGACGCCCGAGTCGAAGGACCGGGCGCCCTCGATCAGACCATCGAGGCTCATGTGGGTGATGTTCACGACGCGTCGCATCGGCGGCTCCTCGATGGCGTTCACGACCGCGTACGAAGCTGGCAGGGGCGGGCGACGGTGTCGTCGGCCGAGCGAGCGATCCCGGGGTCCTCCAGACGGTGTGGGCGTGGCGCGATGTCATCGTCGAGGAGGAGTCGCCTGCCCGGTCACGACCGTTCCAGGCCGCCCCATCCCCAGCTCGGCATCAGCGCGTCCGCAGCGACGACCGCGTCCTCGTCCGAGTAGGCGAGGACATCGTCCACCGCCCAGCGCATGTACGCGTGCAGCGCCGCGCGGAACTCGGGATCGGCGGGCAGCCCGGCGTCATCGGCGGCGCGGTCGAAGCAGCGGACGAAGCGCTCGCCCAGATCGCTCATGTCCCCGTTGCCGGCGTGCATGCGCAGCACCCCGGACTGATCGCCGCAGGACTGCGAATAGGAGGGCGGCCCGCCCATCACCTCCGCCCAGTACGCGGCGAGCCGCTCGACGTGTCGCGGATGCTGACCGGGATGCGAGAACGGATGGTTGAGCTCGGGGTCCGCGAGGCACCGCGCGTGGTGCGCCGCCGCAAGAGCGAGGAACGCGGGCTCGCCCCCGGCGAAGTCGAACAGCGTGGGCCGCACGCGAGTCAGAATCGCAGAACGCGAAATGAGGTTGTCACCGACACGAGGGTGTGGTACGCGTAGCTCATGCCATACGACCCCGCCAAACTGACGCCGTCGCCGCCGCGGTACCAGCCCGCCGCCAACGCGCACGACGACAAGGAGGGACCGATGTACGACGACAACAACCCGCCCACGTGGAAGGATTTCATCAAGGCGGCCAATCGAGCGCGCAAGAGCCTCAAGGAGCTCAAGCCCTGACGGGCGCGCGCCCGCCGCGGCGGGCGATGCCGTCGTCAGCGCAACCGGGCGCTTTCTGAGTACCGCTACGGGGATTCGAACCCCGGTTTCCGCCGTGAGAGGGCGGCGTCCTAGTCCCCTAGACGATAGCGGCGCGACGCCGTGCCACGGTAGCAAAGGCGGGCCCGTTGACCGGGGCTGTGCGCGACGCAGTCCGATCGCGTCGAACGGTAGGCTGGCGGGCCTGCGGATGTGGCGGAATTGGTAGACGCGCGGCGTTCAGGTCGCCGTGAGTGCAAGCTCGTGGAGGTTCGAGTCCTCTCATCCGCACCACTTGATCGACGTTCAAACCGAAGCCCCCAGATTGGGGGCTTCGGTCATTTCCGGCCTCGGCCTGGTCCCAGATCGTCCGATCCGAGGCCGCCTGGGGCTTCCAGCCTTCTACTTCCAGTTCGTCCGCCTCGGCGGCCACTTTGGCCATGGTCTCGACCCACGAGGCCTCGACCGTCCCGACGACTTCGTCGTCGATGATCAGCAGCTGCCGGAACAGCGCCTGATGAACATCCGCCGGGTCATCGCATCGGCTCGCCGGTAGGCCCGCGCCCGTGTTGTCGAGCAGCGCGAGGGCTTCCTCAAGCGCCTTCGATATCTCGGCCTTGTCCCGGCCGGCAGTCGTGGCCCACTTCTCGACGAGAGCCCGCTCGGCGCGAATCCGGGCCTGTTCGTTCGCCAGTACTTCGTCGTCGACCAGGCCCTTGTAGCTGAGTTGGACGAGATGCTACTGCTCCTGTTTGAGGGCGTCGAGCCGTCTTCTGGCACGCTCGACCTCACTCTGCGCGGCGGCAAGCTTGGTGTCGGCGTAGGTATTGACGGCCGCTCGGACGCGCTGCTTCTGGGCGGTGTTTAGCCAGGGATGACGTCCGTAGTGGAGTTCCCCCGGTTTCGTGGACATCTTGATCTGACCCCGTTTCGGTGGAGTCGGATCGCGGGAGTCAGGCGGCTCAGTCTCACGACTGTGGCTCTCGTGAGTCGGAGACTGATCCGATCGCAGGGTGCTCACTTGGGAAGCGGCTCTTGCGACGGTCAGGGATCGGCCAAGACGCTGTGGTCCCCGATGCGACGCCATACAACGTGTGGCTCGCCGAGCCTCACCTCCGGCCCGTACTCGAAGGTCGCTCGTCCATCGGAAGCGAACGAGCTCTCCCACACTCCTTCGGTCCCCTGGACTCGCTTGATCCGTAATGCGGGCGGGAACGCGGGGGGCGACGCGCGAAGTGCTTCGACAAACGTGGGAAGCATCGTCAAGAACGCCTCCTGCAGCTCCCACGAAAGCCGACGGAACTCGCGGTCAAATCGCGCGAACCGCGCGAACGTCGGCAAGGCTATTCGCCGCTGTCGACCAGCAGATCATCGTCGCTGGCTGCCACTCGCTCGAGGTGCCGGACAAACTCGTCATCGACGAACACAGTGTCGACCGTGTCGTCGAGCACCTCGGAGAGCTTCTCGCGGATCGGCCGTAGGACGAGCGAGCCGTCCGTCCGGTGCTCGATCAGCTCGTACGGTCCCGGGAGCGCGGGATCCGAAATGGTGATCCGCTTCGGTTGCGAAGCCATCTGCGGATTCTTGCACGCCAGTCAGTTCCGCCAAAGGATGAGCCGTCCCGTCCACTGCGTCCCTATACCCCTCATCGTTGGGCTGAACGATGAGGAGCCGCAACCGATCCGAGAGCTCAAGCAGACCTCGCCGCGGTCCCCTATCGGAGAGGATCCTTCGACGACCAGCGCGACCCCCGAGATCGAGCAACTCCTCAATGAGATCCTCGACCAGCGCTTGACGGTTTGATGCCTTGTCCTCTCATCAGCACCATTGATCGACGTTCAAACCATGGCCCCGGTCTGCGGGGTCATGGTCGTTCCTGGCCCCAGCCAGATCGAAGGTCGCCCGCGACTCGTCGCCCATCGTCGAAGGCGCGCCTCGAGAGATCGGGGTGGCGCACCCGGAAGGCCTGCAGGTCGATCGCACGCATGGCGTCACCGGCGGCGCCGACCGCCATCTCGCGCTGGTGGGCGTGCGACGCGACATCGTGAAATGAGCTCACGTTCGTGATCCGCCGGCGCCGCCGAGAAGCGAGCGGGCCGCCTCGAAGAGGCGATCGGCGTACCGCTCTCCGGCCAGCCGCGCCGACGCTGAGGTCACGACGCGGCTGTGCACGTAGAGACACGCGACGGCGGTGAGCACGGCCGGCGCCCAGCGAACCAGCCGCTCCTCGATCGTCCCGGTGATGGTGCCGCGAGCACCTTGAAGGCGTTACCCGCCCGAGTGAGCTGGCGCAGATGGGCGACACCCTCGTGGTACCGCTCATCCGCGGCGCCAGGATCGGTCGCTTCCTCATCGGCAGTCGGCAGGACCGCGCCCAGCAAGGCACCGAGTCGCCGATGCAGGCGGTCGAGCGCCGCGGGGCTTTCGCTGTCGCCGAATCGCAGTCGCCGACGCGTCGGGGCCTCCGCCCCACTCGCGCCACAGGCGCTGTTGCTCTCGGTGTCCCGCATCTCGCACGAGGGCGCACACCAGCAGTCCAGCGTTGCCGAACGAGCAGCGCGACGACGCGCCTTGGCTTCGAGTCGGGTGGGCGACACGGCCGGTAGGCATGCTTAGGTATGGCATGATGTATGGCATGCGCCGCACGACGATCTATCTCCCGGATGAGCTCAAGCTCGCGCTCGAGCGCACCGCAGCGGCGCAAGGCACCAGCGAGGCCGAGGTCGTGCGCCACGCACTGATCGCGGCAACCGCCGAATCGTCCGCCCCGACGCTGCGTATCCCGCTGTTTGACAGCGGCGATGCAACCTTGGCCGAGCGCGTTGACGACGAGCTCGCCGCCGGCTTCGGCGAGTGATCCTCGTCGACACGAGCGGGCTGCTCGCCGCGCTGGATGCCGCCCAGCGACTGCACCGCGAGGCCGCAGCGAGCCTGGCAGCCGCCTCGCCGCCGCTGCTGCTGTCCCCGTTCGTGTTGGCGGAGCTTGACTACCTCCTCGCGACGCGCGTGGGCCGCGCGGCACGTATGAGTCTGCTGGGCGAGGTGCAGCGCGGAGCGCTGCGGCTCGAAACGTTCTCGACGAGCGATGTACGAGCCGCGGTCGCGATCATCGAGCACCACGACGATCTGGGGATCAGCCTCGCGGACGCCTCGATCGTCGTCCTCGCCTCCCGCCACAAGATCCAGGACGTCCTGACACTCGACCAGCGCCACTTCCGCCTGCTTGCGGCTAACGACAAGCCGTTTCGTCTACTCCCTGCCGATAACTGACCCCGCGAACCGGACTTGCGCGACGCGCGACAAGCGGCGCTTCCAGCACGGGCGATGACCGGCGGCAAAGGACACTGCTTCGTCGTGAAAGAACAGCGGCGTGTACGTACGCGGCGGCTGCCCCGGGCGATCGCTCGTCGGTCCTCGTCCTCGACGAACGCGAACTCTCCGATCTCAGCACGCGCTTCACCAGATCGCCACTCGGGCCGGGAACAGGCGCGGCAGCGTCCCGGGCGCTTCCGACGCCCACCCCGAGAGGAGCCCCATGTCCGACTCGTTGTCACGCCGCCAGCTGCTCGCCCGCACCGGTGCCGCCGGCGCGGCGCTCACGCTGGGCGGGCTGGTCCCGAGCCCGCGCGCGCTGGCGGCGTTCGGCAACCTCGGCGGCTACCCGTTCGCATCGGGCGTGGCGTCGGGAGATCCGGGCCCCGACCGCGTCGTGCTGTGGACGCGCCTGGCGCTCGACGCGCTCGGCGAGACGCCGCTGCCGGCCCGGCGCCTCCCGGTCGCCTGGCAGGTCGCCGACGACGAGGGCATGCGCCGCGTCCGCCGCTCCGGCCTCACCTTCTCCGACCCGGCCCGCGACCACGCCATCCACCTCGACCTCGCCGGCCTGCAGCCCGGCCGCGAGTACTGGTACCGCTTCTACGCCGGCGGCGAGGCCAGCCCCGTCGGCCGCACGCGCACCGCACCGGCCTTCGGCCGCGGCCCGCAGTCGCTGCGGTTCTGCTTCGTCTCCTGCTCGCAGTTCGAGCACGGCTACTTCACCGCCTACCGGCGCGTCATCGAGGACGACCCGGCGTTCGTCGTCCACGTCGGCGACTACATCTACGAGTACGGCACCGACGTCTACGTCGCGCCCGGCGGCAACGTCCGCCACCACATCGGCGGCGAGATCGTGACGCTGGCCGACTACCGCCGCCGCTACGGCCAGTACCACACCGACCCCGACCTGCTCGAGGCGCGGCGCCTGTTCGCATTCATCACGACGCCAGACGACCACGAGGTCGAGAACAACTACGCGACCTCGACCTCCGAGGCCGACAACGAGCCCGACCAGGACCCCGCGGTCTTCCTGCAGCGCCGCACCGCCGCCTACCGCGCGTACGCCGAGTGGATGCCGCTGCGCGACGCGCAGGTGCGCCCGGACGGCAGCCTGCGGCTGTTCCGCGAGCTGCCGATGGGCGACCTCTGCGACGTCATCGTCGGCGACACCCGCCAGTTCCGCAGCGACCAGCCCTGCAACGACAGGTTCGCCACGAGCTGCCCCGGCATGACCGACCCCGCCCAGACGCTTCCCGGCCTGCCCCAGGAAGCCTGGATCGTCGACCGCTTCAAGCACTCGCGCTCGCGCTGGAACCTGCTCGCCCAGCAGGTCCAGATGGCCCAGGAGGACTTCGTCGAAGGTCCCGGGGAGGGCTACAACCCCGACTCCTGGGACGGCTACAAGCAGAGCCGCCGCCGCGTGCTTGCCGCAATCGCGCGCGCGAAGGCGCGCAATCCGGTCGTCCTGACCGGCGACGTCCACCAGCACTACGCCGCCGACCTCAGGGCCGACTTCGCCGACCCCGCCGCAGCGGTGATCGCCTCGGAGTTCGTCGGCACCTCGATCACATCCGGCGGCGACGGCAACGACACGGTCCAGTCGGCGGCCCTGCGCGAGAATCCGTGGATCAAGTACAACGCCAACCGCCGCGGCTACGTCCGCATCGACATGGACCGCCGCCGCCTGCGCGCCGACATGCAGATCCTCCCCTACGTCACCCAGCCCGGCGCCCCGGTCGCGACCGGCGCGTCGTTCGTCATCGAGGACGGCCGGCCGGGCCTGCAGCGCGCCTAGGGCACGCCGCCGACCTCAGCGCCGCTCGACGAACAGCGACTGCGCGCAGGTCCCGAACGGCCCGCCCAGGTCGTGCAGCGTCGCGGTCGAGAGCCCGGCGCCCGAGGCGTCGGTCACCGAACGGGCGTCGAGGCCGATCCACTCCCCCACCGGCTCGCGGTGCAGGTGGATCGACAGCTCGGTGTTGACGAACAGCCACTCGCTAAACGACAGCCCCGCGCTCATGCCGTTGGCGAAGTCGGCCGCGGCCGCGGTACGCGCCAGCGGCGACGGCGGCTCGCCGGGGAGCAGATCACCGCGCAGGCGGATCCACCCGGCGACGTGGCCCGATCCGCGCTCCCCGCTGACGTGGCGGATCTCCGTCGCGTCGGGATAGAACATGCCGCGCTCGGCCTTGACCCACGGCTGCATCGGCTCGCAGCGTTCCGGCGGCGGCAACGGATCGCCGCCGTACCCGGCGGGCGCGGAGGCGGCGTCGGGGATGTCGGCGCGCCGGATGCGGACCGCCCGCGCCAGGCACGCCAGCCGGTCGCCGACGTTCAGCGTCGCGTCGACGATCTGAAAGCGCCGCCCGGTCTTGGCGAGCGAGGTGGCGACGCTGACGGGGCCGACGGCGACGCCGCCGAGCAGCTCGATCGTCAGGCGCGTCACGACGAGCTCTGAACCGGGCTCGGTCGCCTCGACCGCCCGGGCGAGCAGCGCCGCCGGCGGGCCGCCGTGCATCATCGCCTCGTCCCACGGCCCCCGCGTGATCGGGTCGGCCTCGAAGGAGCCGTTGCCGTCGGGCGCGAACAGCGCTGCTGCGCGGGTGGGTGCCTCGGCCATCGCCGGGCACCCTACCCGCGCGACACGACTACCGGCCGCGGCCCGATGCTGCGGCGCGCTCGCGGCGCCCGGGGCGCTGCTGCGGGCGTCCGCCGCGCTGGCCGTTGCGCTGGCCGCCGCCGCTCGTCGGGGTCGGCATGCCGCTGAGCGAGAACTCCTTGTGCAGGCCCAGGTCGCCGGCGATCTTGCCGATGTCACGCGCCTGGTCGCCGAGCACGAACGTGACGCTGATGCCCGCGCGGCCCGCGCGGCCGGTGCGGCCGGTGCGGTGCACGTAGCCGTCGCGGTCCTCGGGGGCGTCGTAGTTGATGACGTGCGTGACGTCGCGCACGTCGATGCCGCGGGCGGCGACGTCGGTGGCGACGAGCGTGTCGACCTCGCCGCGCTCGAAGCGGGCGAGCGCCTTCTCGCGCTGGGACTGCGACTTGTCGCCGTGCATCGCGACGGCGGTCACGTAGTTGTCCTTCAGGCGCTTGACGAGGCGGTCGGCGCCGCGCTTGGTGCGGACGAAGACGATCGTCAGCCCGCGCTCGTCGTCCTTGAGCTCGCGGACGAGCGCGTCGACCTTGTGCTCGTGGGCGACCTTGACGAAGCGGTGGACCGTCTCGGCCTTGTGGTCGACGGCCGGCACGTGCTCGTGGCGGCGGGCGCCGGTGGTGTAGGCCTGGGCGATCGTGCCCGCGGTGCCCTCGAGGGTCGCGGAGAAGAAGAGCGTCTGGCGGCTGCGCGGCGTGCGCGCGACGATGCGGTCGACGGCCGGGCGGAAGCCCATGTCGAGCATGCGGTCGGCCTCGTCGAGAACGAGGATGCGGATGTGCTCGAGCGAGACGGCGCGGCGCTGGAGGAGGTCCTCCAGGCGGCCGGGGGTCGCGACGAGGATGTGCGACTTGCGCGCCTGGGCGATCTGGCGCTGGATGCCGGCGCCGCCGTAGATGGCGGCGACGGAGAGCGCGCGCTTGTGGGCGATCTCGGTCATGTCATCGACGATCTGCAGGGCGAGCTCGCGCGTCGGGGCGAGGACCAGCGCGCTGGGGCGGCGGTCGGTCGCCTGCAGGCGCTCGACCATCGGGATCGCGAAGGCGAGCGTCTTGCCGGAGCCGGTGGGCGACTTGGCGAGGACGTCGTGGCCGGCCAGCACGTCGGGGACGACGAGCGACTGGATGGCGAAGGGGGTCGTGATGCCGCGCGCCGCGAGCGCATCGGCCACCACGGGGGATACGCCGAGGTCGGCGAAGGACTGCACTGACATAAAGAATGGCTCCTAGCAGCGGCCAGTCGTCCTGACCGCGAAACGTTCGGGAGATCCGACTGACCCGAACCGCGTGAGCGCACTCGAAGCAAAGAATCTCGCGGGCAGCGGCGCTGCCCATGCAGGAGACGGTAGCAGCACCGCTTGCGTGCGACTGGACACACCCCGTGAACGCCAGCCGCGATGATTGCCCTGGATGCCGCGACCTTTGCCCTCTCTGTCGAGCCAGCTCGCGGGCGTCCGCTCCTCCCCCGTGCGCGACATCCTGGAGCTCACCCAGCGCGAGGAGGTCATCTCGTTCGCGGGCGGCCTGCCCGCCCCCGAGCTGTTCCCGGCCGAGCTGCTCGCCGCCGCCTACGCGACCGCGCTGGGGCCGACCGTCGCCGCCCGCGCGCTGCAGTACTCCTCCACCGAGGGCGACCCGCAGCTGCGCGAGCTGCTCGCCGGGCGCTTCGCGCTGCGCGGCCTGCCGGCGAGCGCCGGCGAGATCCTCGTCACGACCGGCTCCCAGCAGGCGCTTGGGCTCGTCGCCGCCGTCCTGCTGGACCGCGGCGACACCGTCCTCGTCGAGAACCCGTCCTACCTCGCCGCGATCCAGTCCTTCTCGCTGGCGGGCGCGCGGATGGTCCCCGTCCCCTGCGACGACGAGGGCATCGACCCCAGCGCGCTGCCCGAGCTGATCGCGCGCCACGACCCGAAGTTCCTCTACGTCGTGCCGACCTTCCAGAACCCGACCGGGCGCACGCTCCCCGACGACCGCCGCCGCCGGCTGGCCGAGGTCGCGGCCGAGCACGGGCTGTGGATCGTCGAGGACGATCCCTACGGCGAGCTGCGCTACGACGGCGAGCCGCTGGCGCCGATCGCCTCCTACCCCGGCGCCGGCGACCGGACCGTGAGCGTCTCGTCGCTGTCGAAGGTCCTCGCGCCCGGCCTGCGGCTCGGCTGGCTGCGCGCGCCCGAGGCGCTTCTGCGCCCGCTGGCGATCGCCAAGCAGGCCGCCGACCTGCACACGTCGACGATCGACCAGCACGCCGCGCGCGAGTCGCTGCTGGCCACCGACATCGACGAGCACATCGACCGCATCTGCGCCGAGTACCGCCGCCGCCGCGACGCGCTGCTCGGCGGGCTCGCGGCGGCGCTGCCCGACGGCTCGGTCTTCAACCGCCCCGCGGGCGGGATGTTCGTCTGGGCGCGGCTGCCGGAGGGCTGGGACGCGTCCGAACTGCTCGTCGCCGCGCTGAGCCACGACGTCGCGTTCGTGCCCGGCGCGCCGTTCTACGCCGTCGAGCCCGACCTGCGCACGCTGCGCCTGTCGTTCACGACGCACACGCCCGCGCAGATCGGCGAGGGGCTGGCGCGCCTGGGCGCCGCGGTCGCGACGGCGCCCGCCGCCTAGGCGGCGAGCTGGACCGGCGGGGCCTGCTCGGCGCGGGCGATCGCCAGCGCGAGGAAGGCCTTGGCCGCCGGCGGCTGGCGCCGGCGCCCGCGCCAGACGAGCGCGACCGGCCACGTGAACGGCTGCGGCCCGATCGGGCGCAGCTCGATCGGCGGGCCCGGCTCCTCGGCCGCCGACCGCGGGATCACCGCGACGCCCATGCCCTTGGAGACGAGCGCGCGGACGGCACCCATCTCGGTGCAGACGAAGGCGTTGCGCGGCGTCAGGCCGTGGCCGCCCATCGCGATCTCCAGACGCCGGCGTAGCGCCGAGTTCTCGCGGTAGGTCACGAGGTCCAGGCCGGCGAGCTGCTGGAAGGTCACGTGGTCCTGCGCGGCGAGCGGGTGCCCGGCCGGCAGCGTGCAGACGAACTCCTCCTCGGACAGCAGCGTCGCGGCGAACTCGTCGCCGAGGGCGTCGGGGTCGACGGCGGTGAAGATCGCGTCCAGCTCGTCGGCGCGGATCTGCGCGAGCATCTCCTCCTGCGTGCCCTCGACGAAGTGGATCGCGACGCCGGGGTGCCGCTCGTGGAAGTCGGCGATGACCGCGTAGAGGTCGTAGAGGCCCGTCGGCCACATGCCGCCCAGGCGCAGGTCGCCGCGCAGCAGGCCGGCCATCTCGTCGAGCTCGTCGCGCAGCCCGTCGACCTCGGAGAGCACGCGCTGGGCATACTCGAGGACGAGCGCGCCCTCGGCCGTGAGCTCGACGCTGCGGCTGGAGCGCGTGAACAGCGTGATGCCGAGCTCGGCCTCCAGGCGGCTGAGCTGCTGGGACACCGCCGACTGCGCGAGGTGAAGCTCCTCGCCGGCCTTCGTGAACGACCCGTGACGGGCGATTGCCACGACCGATCGGAGGTGTCGAAGCTCCATGCCGACAAGCCTGCCAGGTCGCCATCCAGAAGTCGAAGATCGCTCCGTGGGGACAGCGATCACGTCGCGCGATGGATGCACGGGTTCGAACCGGCCAGACTGCAGGGCGCGATGAGCGACCCCCGCGACGTCCCGATCCGCGAGCAGACGATCAGGCTCGGCCAGCTGCTCAAGCTCGCCGGCCTGGCCGACTCCGGCGGGGAGGCGCGTGAGCTGATCACCGACGGCGAGGCGCGCGTCAACGGCGAGGTCGAGACGCGGCGCGGGCGCCAGCTGCACCCCGGCGACCTCGTCGAGCTCGGCGGCGAGACGGTCCGCGTGACGGCGCGGACGGCGCGCCCGTGAGCGACGCCGGCGGTCCCGTCGCCGGCCGCATGACCGCCGTCGTGCGCCATGACGGCCGGCGCGACGAGGTCGCCGTCGAGGAGCCACTTGAGATCCGCGTCGACGGCGCCGCGCTGACGGTCACGATGCGCACGCCCGGCCACGACGAGGAGCTCGCGCTCGGCTTCCTCTACGGCGAGGGCCTGATCGACGGGCCGCACGCGGCGGGGCTGACCGAGGACCTCGCCGCCAACGTCGTCGACGTCCGCGGGCCGCTGCTGCGCGACCCCGGCGCGCGGCGCTTCTACACGACGTCGTCGTGCGGGGTCTGCGGCAAGGGCTCGCTGGAGGAGGTCGCCGTCCACGCGCCGCTGCTGCCCGCCGGCCCGCGCGTCGCGCGCGGCCTGCTCGCTGCGCTGCCCGCGCGCCTGCGCCAGCCCGCCTTCGGGCGCACCGGGGGCATGCACGCGACCGGGCTGTTCAGCGCCGCCGGCGAGCTGCTGCTCGTCCGCGAGGACGTCGGGCGCCACAACGCGATGGACAAGGTCGTCGGCCGCGCCCTGCTCGACGGCCTGCTGCCGCTCCACGACCACGTCCTCTGCGTCAGCGGGCGCCTGTCGTTCGAGCTCGTCCAGAAGGCCGCCGTCGCCGGCGCGCCGGTGCTCGTCGGCGTCGGCGCACCGACCTCGCTGGCGATCGCGCTGGCCGCCGACCGCGGCATGACGCTCGCGGGCTTCGCACGCGGCGACCGCGTCAACGTCTACAGCGGGGACGAGCGCGTGGCCGAGGGATGAACGTCCTCCTCGTGCTGCTGATCGTGGTCGCGATCTACGGCGGCTACGCGATCTTCGACCCGCGCGTCGTGCGCGAGGAGCGACGCAGGACCGTCGTCCTCATCTGGCTCGCCGCGTCCGCGGCCGTCGTCGTCTGGGTGGTGGCGAGCGTCGGGCCGACGCTGGAGGTGACCGATCCGACGAGCGACGACTTCCTCGGGCTCGCGCTGATCTTCGTGCCCTACGGGGCGGTCATGACGATGCTCCTCGAGGACGTGCGCGTCGTCGACATCACGACGCCGGCGCTGCTCGTCACGCATGGCATCGCGCTCGGCTCGATCACGAGCGGCGACCTCGACTGGCTCTTCGTGGCGGCGCTGGCGATGACGCCGCTGGTCCTCTACGCCGCCCTGCGGCGCAGGGTCGGCGGCACGGTGCGCGTGCTCGCCTACGGCTGGTGCATGCTCGTGTTCGCCGCCTACACGTTCCAGTTCCTCCACGACGCCATCGTGCAGGGCGGCGGCATCTCGACGACGCTGCTGGTCCTGCCGTTCCTGCTCGTGCGGCTGCTGAGCTACGTGACGATGCTGATCCTGTTCTTCCCCGACCGCACCGACCCGATCGGGAGCTACACCGAGGACTTCGGGATGATGCTGCGGCACTCCGAGATCAAGGAGCTCGAGCTGGCGTTCGCGCTCCTGCTCCCGGCCGCGGCGGCAGGCCTCATGATCGCCGGGACGAGCCTGGGCGAGCCGGCGACCGCGTTCGCCGCCCTGCTCGTCGGCGGCCAGCTGCTCGGCCGGCGCATGCAGCCGCCGGAGTACCGCGGGCGCCTGTGGTGGCAGCGCGCGTGACATGACGAACATCCTCGCCGTCGCGCTCGTGATGGTGGCCATCTACGGCTACTACGCGCTGCTGGACCCGCGCGTCGGCACACGCTTCGGACGCCCGCCGGTGATCGCCGGGTGGGTCGCCGGGTCGGCACTGTTCGTCGGGATCCTCACGCAGGCGGGCGCGGACGGGTCCACGCCCGCCGAGTTGCTCGGGTGGTACGTCGGCTACGGCGCCGTGATGTCCCACCTCATGGCCGAGGCGAGGATCGTGCGCGTCACGACGCCGCTGCTGCTGGCGAGCACCGGCCTCGCGCTCGCCGGGTTCGCCCTGGCCGACCCCGACGCCGCCGGGGTCGGCATCCTCGCGCTGTACGCGTCGCCGTTCGTCGTCTACGTGGCGGTCGTCGACAAGACCCCGACGTGGCTGCGGGTCGGTGGCTACCTGTGGTGCATGGCCGTCTTCGCGATCTACACCCTGCTGTTCCTCCGCGACGAGCTGGTGCGCACCGTCGACGACGTCAGCGCCCAGCTCGTCGCGGTGCCGTTCCTGCTCGTGCGCCTGTCGTCGTTCGCGGCGATGCTCGGGCTGTTCATCCCGCTGCGCGGCCGGTCGCGGAAGTCCTACAGGTGGGCGGCCAACGTGGTCGCCGGACATGCGCGCCTGGAGCGGGTCCCGATCTGGCTCGTGGTGGCGATTCCGGCGGCCGCGGCGGGGATCATGGTGATCGGCGACCAGCTCGGTCACGCGCCAGGCGCCTTCGTCGCTGTGACGATCGCCGCCCACGAGCTCGGGCGCCGCCTCGAGCCCAACGAGTTCGAAGCGCGCGACTGGTGGCGGCGGGCCTGACTCAGGCGGCCGGGACGAGCGGGCTGTCGGGCCGCGCGGCGAAGCCGCGCTCGGCGGCCAGCAGCTCGAGCATGACCGCGGTGTCGGCGATCGCGACGCCGGTGAGGTGCTCGTCGCGGGCGGCGAAGTCGGCCTCGATCGCGGCGAGCGCGGCGGCGTAGGCCCCGCCGTCGTCGGCGGCCAGCGCGCGCAGGGCGGCGGCGGTGCGCTCGAACGCCTCGCCGCGGGTCTCCATCGTCGCCGCGTAGCCGGGGACGGCGTCGTCGTCGCCGACGACCACCGCCGCGACCGCGCGCACGTAGGCGGCGACCGGTGAGCCGTCGGCGTCGGGGTCCCCGCGCAGCGCCTCGCGCACCTCCTCGGCGGCCGGCTGCGCGGCGCCGCCGATGATCGACGCCTTCAGCAGCCCGACGAGCCGCCCGTAGCTCTTGGGCGGCGCGAGCGCCCAGGAGCGGCGGTAGCCATCGGCCGCCTCGGCGTAGGTCCGGCCGGCCGTCTCGCGGTCGCCGGCCAGCAGCGCGGCGTGGGCCCGGCCCTCGGCCGCGATGGCCTCGATCATCAGATCGCGATGCTCGCCCTCCTGCACGCCGCCGAGCTTACGCCGCGACTGCGCAATCCTCTAGCTCTATGCGTTCACTGCTCTGGGCCGCCGCCGCCCTCACCGTCGGGTGCGCGGTCATCCTCGCCGCGTCGCCGTCGCAGTTCATGATCGCCACCGCGATCACGTTCGGCGGGACGGCGTTCGTCCTGCTGCTCTCGGCATCGTTTCTCGCGGTCGGCCAGGCCGAGGACCGCGAGCGCGCCCGCGAGAACGCCGAGAAGTCCGACGACGTCTAGTCAGCCGTCGCTGGAGGCCTTCCAGATGTTGATCCCGGCCTCGACGGCGTGGCGGTCGATCTCGGCGAGCTCGTCGTCGGAGAAGTCCAGCCGCTGCAGCGCGCCGAGCGTGTCGTCGAGCTGCGCGACGTTGCGGGCGCCCACGAGCGAGGACGTCACGCGCGGGTCGCGCAGGGTCCACGCGATCGCCATCTGCGCCAGCGACTGGCCGCGGCTGCGGGCCAGGTCGTTGAGCGCGCGGACATGCGTGAGCGTCTGCTCGTCGAGCATGTCGGCGGTCAGGAAGCGCCCCTCCGCCGCGCGCGAGCCGGCCGGGATGCCGTCGAGGTACTTGTCGGTGAGCATCCCCTGGGCCAGCGGCGAGAAGACGATCGCGCCGATGCCCTCCTGGCCGAGGACGTCGAGCAGGTCCTCCTCGATCCAGCGGTTCAGCAGCGAGTAGGAGGGCTGGTGGATGAGCAGCGGCGTCCCGAGCTCGCGCATGATGCGCGCCGCCTCCTCGGTCCGGGCGCCGGAGTAGGAGGAGATGCCGGCGTAGAGCGCCTTGCCCTGGCGCACCGCGGTGTCCAGCGCGCCCATCGTCTCCTCCAGCGGCGTGTCGGGGTCGTAGCGGTGCGAGTAGAAGATGTCGACGTAGTCCAGGCCCATGCGCTCCAGGCTCTGGTCGAGGCTCGCCAGCAGGTACTTGCGCGAGCCCCACTCACCGTAGGGGCCGGGCCACATGTCGTAGCCGGCCTTCGTGGAGACGACCAGCTCGTCGCGCCAGGGGCGCAGGTCCTCGCGCATGATGCGTCCGAAGTTCGTCTCGGCCGAGCCCGACGGCGGCCCGTAGTTGTTGGCGAGGTCGAAGTGCGTGATCCCGCGATCGAAGGCGTGGCGCAGGACGGCGCGCTGCTCCTCGATCGGCTGGGTGTCGCCGAAGTTGTGCCAGAGACCGAGCGAGATCGCGGGCAGCTGCAGGCCGCTGCGTCCGCAGCGGCGGTAGGGCATGGCGTCATAGCGCTCGGGAGCGGGGACGTAGGTCATGGACGGCAGCTTCTCAGCTTGCGGCGAAGCGGCGCAGCGCGTCCCTGCCGCCGCCGACGAGCGGCTCGCCGTGCGCGAACAGCAGGTGGTCGAAGTCGCGCGCGAGCAGCCCCTCGAGCTTCTGCCTGAGGCCGGCCTTGACGCGCTCGGGGTCGTCGCCGAGCAACTGGTCGGAGAAGAACGCGAGCTCGTCGCCGTAGCTGTTGACGGCGTCCGCGAAGGCGATCGCGCCCTCCGCGACCGCGATCTGCAGCGCGTCCTCGTCGGGGCACAGCACGCCGATGCGGATCGCGGTGACGCCCGGCGCGACCTCGTCGCCGTCGGCGAACGTCTCGACGAGGACGTCCTCGCCCAGGCGCTCGGTAGCCTCCTGCGAGGCGCGGATCGGGATGCCGAACGCGGCGGCGAACTCGGGGGCGTCGCGGCGGTGGTGGCCGCTGGTCAGCACGACCTGCTGCGGTGTGCCGGGCAGCTCGTCGAGGCCGCCCTCGGGAACCTTCGGATCGATGACGATCGCGGCCGGCTCGACGTAGTAGGAGCTGATCCGGACGCCAATCGGCTCGTGGAACGTCGTCCAGTGAAAGACGCCTGGAAGGATCTCGCGCATCCAGCCGAACGGTACCCGGGGACCGCGCCTGGGTACCGTCAGAGCATGACTTCGCGAGAGACGATCGCAGTACTCGGCGCCGGCGGGACGATGGGCCTGCCGATGACCAGCAACCTCGCGCGCATCGGCTTCATCGTGCGCGCATGGAACCGCTCCCCCGAGAAGGCGCAGCCGCTCGCCGAGGACGGCGTGGAGCTGTGCGCGACGCCCGCCGAGGCCGTGCAGGACGCGACCGTGATCCTGACGATGCTCAGCGACGCCGACGCCGTGCTCGAGGTCATGGAGGGCGAGGACGGCGCGCTCGCGGGCGTCTCCGCGGATGCGATCTGGCTGCAGATGAGCACGATCGGGATCGAGGGCACGGCGCGCTGCGCCGAGCTGGCCGGGCGCTATGGCCTGCGCTTCGTCGACGCACCGGTACTCGGGACCAAGGGGCCGGCCGAGCAGGGCGAGCTCGTCGTCCTGGCGTCCGGGCCCGACGACCTCGGCGACCGGCTGGCGCCGATCTTCGACGTCGTCGGCAAGCGCACGATGTGGGTCGGCGAGGCGGGCGCCGGCACGCGCCTGAAGATCGCCGTCAACACCTGGATCCTGTCGATCGTGGAGGGCGCCGCCGAGACGCTCGCGCTCGCCGAGGGCCTGGGCCTGGACCCGTCGCTGGTGCTCGAGGCCGTCGCCGGCGGCCCGCTCGACCTGCCCTACCTGCAGATGAAGGGCAAGGCGATGATCTCGCGCAGCTTCGAGCCCGCCTTCCGCCTCGCGCTCGCCGCCAAGGACGCCGCGCTCGTCGAGGACGCCGCGCACGCGCACGACCTCGACCTCCCGCTCGTCGAGGCGATCCGCCGGCGCCTGGACGAGGGCGTCGACGAGCACGGCGACAAGGACATGTCGGCGACGTTCCTCACGTCGGTGGCGTAGCGACCACCCGCTGGGCCCCTCAGCCTCTCACTTCTCCTGGTGCGGTTCTCACCGCCATCGTGCAGGTCGCTACCGCGGTGTCCGATCCAGACCAGGCCTGGATCCTCGCGAGCTCATCGCGTATCTCGTAACGGGCGTCGGCGCCGCCGGCTTCGACGACATGGCGACAGTGGGTCGGCGTTCGCAGGCCGCGCACGATGGAACGCTGCGTCATCCGACCCGCAGACGCGGCGGTCGCGGAACGCTGGGAGCAGTTCACGCGTACATGTGCCTTGGTCTCTCGCAAGACCTCGGCGTTCGGTGTCGTCGCCCCGCCCCCGACACAGACGAGTGCGGGCCGTCTCGATGAGCTGACGATCCTGGCGGCGACGGCGCGCTCGATGCCGTCCTTCGCATCCCGGACGCGGTTGGAGATCTGCGCTCCGCGCCGACCTCCGCGCCCGCCAGACGCTGACGAGCGTCTCCCGACCGTCACGCGGTTTCGCAGCACGCCCACGCCGTCGACCTCGACCTCGACGACGTCGCCGTCCTTCAGGCTCACCCCGCGCGCCAGGCCGACCCCTCCGGGGGTGCCGGTTGCGATGACGTCGCCCGGGCGCAGCGCGACGCGGTGCGACACGAACGAGACCAGGTCGCCGACGCTCGCCACGAGGTTGCTGGTGCGGTCGTGCTGGACCTCCTCGCCGTTGATCCGGCAGCGCAGGCGCAGGTCCTCGACGCTGTCGGGCAGCTCGTCGACCGGCACGATCCAGGGGCCGATCGAGCCCGAGCGGTCAAGCGTCTTGGCGGAGAACCAGTCGATCAGGTCCTTGCCGCCGAGCGTCGTGGCCTGCAGGTCGCGGCCGGTGCCGTCGTTCAGGCAGGTGACGCCCGCGACGAGCGCGAGCCCCTGCTCCGCGGAGAGCTCGCGGCCGTGCGCGCCGATCAGGACGGCGACCTCGGCCTCGTAGTCGAGGAACTCCGTGATCGGCGCGAGCTCGATCTCCTCGTCGGGGCCGGCGAGCGACTCGACCGTCTTGAGGAACAGCACGGGCCGCGGTGGCGCGGCGGTTCCCGAGATCTCCATCGCGTGCTTGGGGAAGTTCTGCGCGACCGCGAAGACGCGGCTCGTCGGGTCCAGCGGCGCCTCGAGCGTCACGTCGGCGAGCGCCAGCGGCTCGCCCGACACGGCGAGCTGCGCCCCGAGCGGGTCGGCCAGCACGTCGCCGATCGACCAGCCGGGCAGCGGCGCGACGACGTCGTCCGTCAGCAGTCCCGTGACCGAGGGGCCGTCGGCCCTCATGCGAACGATCCGCACCTCAGTAGACGACGATCTCGCTGGCGGCGGCGGGCGCCGGCACGAGCCGGTCGCCCTCGTAGCGCAGCTGGGTGTGCAGGACCAGCCCGCAGCCGGGGCAGGCGTGCTGGCGTATCCCGAAGCCGTGCGGTCCGTAGTCCTGACCGCGCGACGGACCCGCCGCCGACAGCGGCAGGTCGAGGATCCGCGCGGCGTCGCGTGCGCCGACGGCGCCGTCGGAGCCGAGCGCCGTGGCACAGCGCGCGCAGCTCGCACGGCCGTCGGCGTCGACGAGCAGCGCGTCGCCCACCGCGCGGCGGCCGTCCGGGCGCAGCTCGACGGCGGGCGCGGGCTCGGCGCCCCCGAGCCGTTCGCGGACGATCGCGGCTCGACGCGCGCCCGTGCCCGGGCCGTCGACGGCCAGCTCGTCGTCCAGCACGACGCCGTAGACCTCGGCGGCGACCGGCTCGCTGACGGCGCGGTTGCGCACGTCGCGCGCGACCGCCTCGGCGTCGCGGTCCAGCGGGTCGCCGTAGCCGCCGCCCGCCTGCCAGCTGTGGTACCAGACGTCGTCGGGCCCGAAGCTCGTGCGCGGGTGCTTGGGCTCGAGGATCTCCAGCTCGCCGCCCATGTCGGCGAGCTCCTGCGGCAGCGACCGGCCCTCCGCCAGCCGCGGGCGCACGTTGGAGTCCACGACGCGCGCGACCCGCACCGCCGCGCCGGGCATGCCGCCGGCGACGCCCATCGCGTTGGGCTGATAGCAGCCGGTGCCCGCGAACAGGCTGTCCATGCGGCCCTCGTTCTTGTGTGAGACGTAGGCGAGCTCCGCGCTCATGCCGCCGCGGAAGCGGCCCGGCCCGCCGGAGTCGCGCAGGTGGCGGCGGTAGAGGTACAGGACCGGGAAGTCCTGCTCGTTGATCTCGATGTTGGGGATGTTCGGCGTCGTGTTGAACACGATCCCGGCGGTGTCGACGCCGTCGCGGTAGGTCCGCGCGCCGCCGCCGCCGCCGAAGTGCGACATCTCGGTGTGGGCGAACGGCTCCCCGGCGCGCGTGTGGCCGGTGAAGATCGGGGCCATCGAGGTGCCCGACCAGTTGGCCATCGTCTCGATCGCCTCGTCGCTCTCGAGCAGCATCTGGGCGAAGCAGCCCCAGACGGCGTCGATCGTCACGATCGTCGCCGAGATCGTGGCCATCGTGCAGGGCGCCGGGTAGGCGCAGTTGTTGATCGTCCCCGGCGCGGCGCGCAGCTCGATGCAGCGACGCACGCCGGAGTTCCACGGCAGGTCGTGCGCCAGCAGGATGTAGGCCGCCGACATCGTCCCGGCGTTGAGGCCCGCGTAGGTCGCGTTGATGATCCCCGCCGCGTTGGCGCTGGAGCCGTCGAAGTCGACGACCATGTGGTCGCCGCGCTTCTCGAGGCTGCACTGGACCTTGTAGATGTTCGGCTCGTGGCCGTCGTGGTCGATGTACTGCGTCTGCGTCCAGCGGCCGTCGGGCAGCCGGCGCAGCCGCTCGGAGAGCCGCTCCTGCGCGTAGTCGAGGATCCCGTACATCGTCCCGCTGACCGCCTCGCGGCCGTAGCGCTCGAGGATCTCGTGCATGCGGCGCAGGCCGACGTTGATCGTCGCCACCTGGGCGCGCACGTCGAGGGCGACGAGCGGGTCGCGGACCTGGTTGTCGATCCACTGCAGCAGGTCCTCGCGCAGCTCGCCGGCCTCGACCATCTTGATCGGCGGGATCCGCAGCCCCTCCTGGTGCACCTCGGTCGCGCCGACGGAGAACCCGCCGGGCTCCATCCCGCCGTTGTCGACCTGGTGGCCGGAGGTGCCCAGCCAGGCGACGATCTCGCCCTCCCAGAAGACCGGGGCGACGGTCGCGATGTCGGGCTGGTGGATCGCGCCCGCGTAGGGGTCGTTGCAGAGGAACATGTCGCCCTCGTCGATGCCGACCGTGTCGGTCAGCTGCTCCTTGACGCTCTTGACGATCAGCGGCAGCACGTTGGCCTGAGTGACGATGAACGGCCCGACCGCGACCGCCTCGCACTCCGGCGTCATGATCGCGCTGGCGGCATCGGTGCCCGTGATCACCACGTGCGAGGCGGTGGTCCGGAAGTACGTGATGCCCATCTCCTCGGCGAGCTGCATGAGCTTGTGCCAGACCACCTCGAAGGTGATCGGGTCGACGCCGCCGATGCTCGCGGTCGGCTCAGAGGTGATCGGCTCGGCGGCGCTCACGGCGCTCCTCCCGGTTGTCGATGATCGTGTTGAAGTAGGGGTCGATCGTCGCGACCTGCCCGTGGTGGATCGCGATCGCGGTCCCCGGGTGCTCGACGATCGCGGGACCGGCGATGCTCGCGCCGGGGCGCAGCTGCGGGCCGTCGTAGATCGGCGTCGAGACCGCCGCGGCGACCTCGCGCCAGTAGACGTCGCGGTGGCCCTTGACGTGGCCGCTCGCGTCCGCCGGGCCGAGCGCGACAGGTGTGATCGTCGGCCGCTCGGTCGCGCCGACGGCCTCGATGCCGAAGCGGACGAACTCGACGCGGTCCTCGCCGTGGCGGGCCCCGGCGCCGTAGCGGCGCGCGTAGTCCTCCTCGAACTGCGTGACGGCGGCCCGCAGGGCGGCGGCGTCGAGCTCGCCGACGGGTCCGTCGAGCGCGACGCGCAGGTCGTAGAACTGGCGGCGGTAGCGCACGTCGGCCCAGGCGCTCAGCGTGATCGCGCTGTCGTCCAGGCCCTCGCGGCGCAGCACGTCGCGGGCCTGGGACTCGAGCGCGACGAGGTCGTCGCGGATCGCGTCGGCGTCGCCCGGCGCCGGTTGCTGGCGGGAGATCGAGTAGGAGTGCAGGACGTCGGAGATCGCCGCCCCGAAGGCCGAGAAGACCGTCGCGTTGGGCGGGATGA
>CAWAZH010000002.1:0-779083 GCA_963786575.1 uncultured Actinomycetes bacterium | reverse complement strand
GCCTCCGAGTTCGGAATCGGCCCCTGACGCGCAACTCGTGCGGCGCACGACGATCACACCAGCAGATCCTTGCGAGCGTTCGAGCAGCTCGCGAGAGGCCCACGACGGGCGTACTCTTGCCGCCAAGGTGACGCTGCCACGGTGCGCGCGAACCCCCGGAGGACCCTCGTAGGCGTCGCAATGATCACGACCAAGGGGCGGAGATGAAGCGAATGTTCAGCAACGGGCGCTACGCCAACGTCACGGCGACCTTGGCGCTGATCGTCGCCCTCGGCGGCACGAGCTATGCGGCGGTCGTCCTTCCGCGCAACAGCGTCGGCAGCAAACAGCTCAAGAAGGGAGCAGTGACCAACAGCAAGCTGCGCACGAGCGCCGTCACGTCGGGGACCGTGAGGAACGGATCGCTTCGCGCCAAGGACTTCAAAGCCGGCCAGCTTCCGGCCGGACCTGCGGGACCGGCCGGTCCTGCGGGTGCGACGAACATCGTCAGCCGCCGAGTCCCCTCGGCGCCAGTGGCGGCCGGTGCGGTCGGCGCGGTGAAGATGTCATGCGTCCCAGGAGAACGGGCGATTACCGCGGGGCTACAGAGTGACGGGGATCTGCTGAACATCTTCGACATCACGGAGAGCTTCCCGACGACGACAAGCGACGTGCCGACCGGGTGGTACCTGGAGGCGAGGAACACGGCATCCGCGTCGAACCAGTTCCTCGCGTTCCTGGTGTGCGCAAAGCCGTGAGCAACGGCGGCAGGACAGCCGCTACGGCGTGACGAGCACGCGAACGCTGCGCGAGTGTCCAGTCGCCCAGTCGTAGCCGGTCTGGGCGGGAACGACCGCGCGGAACGTGTACCGGGTTGGCCGGCGCGTAGCCTCGAAGCGGTGCGTCATTCGCCAGCGGCCCTGGGAGTCGGCCTCTGTCGTGGCGAACGTGCGCCACTTGCCGCGGACGATCGCCTGCAGGTAGACGCTCTTCTTGTCGATCAGGTGCTTCTTGATGACCTGCCCGGTGAAGGTGAGCGTGTCGCCGTTGCGATAGCCGCCCTGGTCGGACTGGATCGTCGTGGTTGCCTGCACTCGCAGGTCACCGCTCGGCGATCTGGCGTCGGTGTTGCTGTTCGTAGTCGGGAAGTAGACAAGGCGCACCTGGCGGCTGGGGGTACGGGCGGGCAGGCGCGCCGACACGACGCCGTTGCGCGACGTGATCAGCGGCTTGCGCGCGATTCGCCACTGGCCGCTACGCACCCGCGACGCCAGCCACACGCGCGCGCCGGCGATCGGCTTCCTGCCGGCCGTCCTGACGCGGCCTCGGATTCGCGCGGGCGTCGAGTACCGGACCGTCCGTCGCTTGGCGGTGCGGCGACCGCGCACGAACCCCAGCGTCAGCTTCGTACGCGTGCCGGCGTTCGAACCGTTGGCCTTGCCGCCGCCCTCAACGCGCAGGTCGGGGTTGTAGAAGCCGTTCTTCGGGTCGTAGAAGCCGCCGGGCGCCGCGAGCGCGGCGCGAGCTGAGCTCAGAACCGTGTCCTGTCCCGCGGCGTCCGTCGCGACAGCGGTCACCTGATGGGGCTCGTTGTCAGGCATCTGCGCCGCGCTGAGCGTCAGCAGCCCCGCCAATGAGTTGGGGCACGGCTTCATGAGGTTGTACTCGAGCGGATCGGCATTAGAGGGATCGACGTCCGTGCAGTCGGCGCCACCGGAGACGCGTTGCACGACGTTGCCGTCGACGCGGAGGGTGACCTCACGCACGCCGCCTCCGCTATCGGACGCCGTGGCTTCGATCGGCGTCCCGGCGCCGACCCGCAGCCCGTCGCGCAAGCCGTCCGCCTTGCCCGTCGGCGCGGCGGCATCCTCGACGACCGTCTTGACGCGATACGCCTGATACTGGGCGACCGCCTCGCCGGAGCTGCACGCGCTGACGCACGCGGCTGACAGCCCCACGACCGGCGTACCGCGTCTGTTCAGGACGCGAAGCTGTGGGAACGATTGGTGGTTGAGCCGGGAGAACGCGACGCTGGGATTGCTTGTCGTGATCGCGCCGAATGCGCCGGTCTTCTGAATGACGAACGCACTGTCGTTGCAGCATCGCCCCGTGCCGTCGAACGGATCGGTTGCGCCGGTCGGGTCGAGGAATACGTTTCCCAGTGCGTAGACGCGGATCGCGCCTCGCGCTGACGACGGAAGCACCTGCCAACTCCACCAGACGTCAAGGCTCGTGATACGCGTTCCCGGCGTTGCTGCGACAACCCAACCGGCGTTTGCGGGACGATCTCCTGAGGCCGCTCGGGCGCGTGCGAGGAGCGCCCCGACGGGCGTCGACGGCTCGGCGCAGGTGGCTTGCACGTCGGCGAGGCCGGCGTCCATGGCCCGGACCCAGCTTCCAACGCTCAACGGGGCGCCGCTGCCGTTCGCGCACGCCCACACCGTGTAGGAGGCCGCTTCAGCGCGGGCGGCGCCGCGGCGGCGATCATCGAGAGAGCGAGCGTGGTGATGAGGCACACGATTCGCGCGGTGGCGGTTGACCGCTCGATCGTCAGCTTCGCTCTGGAGGCGTGGCGTTCCCTGCGGCGCCCGCGAACCCCGGACATCAGCGCATCCTTCCGTGCCGTCGTGAAAACCGGCCAGACTGCGGCGCGATGCTATCGGCCACGAGCTGACGGCTCCACTGGGTCATTGCGGTGTGGCGCGCTCGGTGATCACTTGGCAGATCGCCGTCCTCCCAGCGGATGCTAAACGGCGCTGCGTCGGGCTCGGCGCCGGCGCCGCGTGCCGGTTCCGACATCTCGATCGAGGAACGCGCAGCTCTGGTCGGGTTGCGCAGCATCCGTTCTCCCTTCGGTTTGTGCGTGCGGGCCGGCGGTGTTGAGTTGCCGACGCTGCCAGGCCCCAGCTGAGACGATTGGCCCGGTTACCGGGCAACCGGATCGGGCCGGCGACGCTCGCGACAGCGATCGACGAAGTCGACTGACCCGCTGCACAGGGTCTCCGACAGTCCGGGGTCACCGAAGGCACGCGCGCCCGCACGCGATTGTCATACCCGCCTATCGCACCTTGGCGCTGGTTGACACCCCCTGAGTCGGCCTCGGTGCGAATCCGGGTCGTCGGCGGCCTCGCACGATCTGCCGGGGGTCAGGTGCGGCGGCGGCACGACAACACCACGTTGCGACCGCTTACCCAACCAAGAGGAGGCGAATGACCATCACCAACGTCGGCTCCAACTCCTCCGAGGGCGCAGGCATCGACGAGCCTGACGTGTCCGACCGGGTGTCCGCGGCTGCTCCCAACGATTGTGCGATCACCGCGAGCTGTGGCTGCGACTCGGTCTGCGAGGGGCTGCACGATCTGGCGCACGAACGACCGCTGAGCTGCCCCTCGCAGGACGGTGCCCTCGCAGGTCCGCCTCCGCATCCACAGCCGATGCTGCCCGGTCTGGAGGGGTGCTGATTGGGCCGCTTCACCGAGGACTCCAAGCAGCGCGTGCGTGATGCAACGGACCTCGTCGACCTCGCCGGCAGCTACACCGATCTACGGCGGGCCGGCAACGACAGGATGGTCGGCCTCTGCCCACTGCACGACGAACGCACGCCTTCGTTTACGGTCTCGCCCAGCAAGCAGCTGTTCAAGTGCTTCGGCTGCGACGCAGGAGGGGATGTGCTCAGTCTGGTCCAGCTCAAGGAAGGGCTCGACTTTCCCGGGGCACTCGAGTACCTCGCCCATCGTGCCGGGATCGAGCTACAGCGCGAGATGGAAGACCCCAGCGGCGAGGCGCGCCGTGCGCGTCGTGCGCGAGAACTCGTCCCGCTCGATCGCGCCGCTGCGTTCTATGCCGCGCATCTGCGAACCCCGCGATTGCCCGAAGCCGCGCAGGCAGCCGAATACCTCGCCTCCCGCGGGATCAACGAGGCGACCCGCGAGCATTTCGTTGTCGGGTTCGCGCCGGTCGGCAGGGACCCGCTGCTGCGCTCAGCGACGTCCGCAGGGTTCTCAACGAAGGAGCTGAGCGAGGTCGGGCTGGTGAGCCGACCGCGCGGGGGAGGCCCGCTGCAGGATCGCTTCCGTGGCCGCCTGATGTTCCCCGTCTGCGATATGCGGGGTCGTGTCCTCGGGTTCGGTGCGCGGAAGCTCGGCACAGCTCGTGGCCCGAAGTACGTCAACTCACCTAGCGGCGCGATCTACTGCAAGAGTGAACTGCTGTACGGCGCACACCACGCTCGCGCCGCCGCCGCGAAAACCGGCATCGCGATCGTCGTCGAGGGCTACATCGATGCGTTGGCGATGCACCAAGCCGGGATGGTCAACACCGTTGCTTTGATGGGCACCTCGATCACCGAACACCAGATCGCAAAGCTCAAGAAGCTCGCGGCGACCGCGGTACTGATGCTCGACGGCGACGATGCCGGTGCCGCGGCGATTCTGCGAGCGGGGCTGCTCGCCCAGCATCTCGGCCTCGAGGTGCTCGTCGTAAGGCTCCCGACCGACATGGACCCTGCAGACCTGCTGCAACGCGAAGGCGCCCCGACGGTACGCGAGCTCGTAGCCGACGCCGAGGCTTTCGCACGCTTCCGTGTGCGGCATCACGTCGAGCGGGCCGACATCGGCACGGCCGAAGCGAAGGACCGGCTCGTCCACGAGCTGCGGGACGTCTTCGCCGACATCCAGCCGGGCGCCGTGCGGGAGGATCTAATCGGTTGGGTCGCGCGACACCTGAAGCTGGAACCCTCACTCGTGAAGTCGTGGCTAATGGGTCCGGAGAGCCGCGCCGAGGCATGTCCGACCGGGGTGTCCGCCGGCGATCCCGAGGAAACGACTACGGCGCATGGAAGGAGCCTTGGCCTTCTCCTCGAGTGCATCGCCGCCCCTGGGATCGCCGCGGGCCTCCCGTCGGGCGACGCGCTGGTGCGGCTGTTCCCCGACGCGTTGCAACGACGAGCGGCCGAGCACATCCGCGCGCACGCACACGACCCTGCCGCGGAACTCCCGGACGATGACGACGAGCTCGTCGCGCTCATGACGAGCCTACTGACGGCGCCGATCGGCGCCGCGAAATGATTCGATGGCCGCAGTCGACGCGATCCGCAGCCAGCATGCGACGCGGCGGTACGTGCGATCGCGCGAATGCGCGTCCCGCACGCACACTCGGCGAGATGAGCAGACATGCTGAGGCGTCTATTGCGCGCCGACGAGGAGCTGCAGCGTCTTCAGCACCGAGGCTGGGGCACCCTGCGCGAGCATCACGATGACGGCGGCTGTCAGCGCGAGCCGGCACACAGCATCGACCACGCATTTGCAGTTTGCGCGTCGGCGCTCGTCACGGAACTCCAAGCATTCTTCGCGCACACGCTCGCCCGCGAGATGGCAGGATGACTGTACGCAGTCGCTCGTGGCGTCCGGTAGCGCGTGCGCCACTGTTTGAGCGGGCGCATTGCTTGCGGGCATCTGTTACTCCAGCGTTCGATGGGGACGAACACGGGGCATGGCATCGCGCTTGCCCTGCGGTACTAGCCGCGCCACCGTCGCGGTGGCCGACCGTGCGGGCCGGCGGTCTCAACGAGCGCGGGATTCTCGTCGCGAAATATCCCTAGGCATCACGCCATTGCTGGGGCACGCGAAACGCGCGCGCCTCGAGGCGATGGGATCTGTCCGAGCGGCGAGTATCCTGATTGCAAGGTCGCAATCAAGCGGCTGCCTTGCAATCAACGCCTCAGCAGGAGACAGCATGAACCCGAAGTCCGACGAGATGCCCACCGCTGATACATCCGGCATGAAGCCGGAGAAGCCCGACAAGGGCTTCGTGATTCACATCGACCGCACGCAGTTCAAGGTCGATCGTTCGCCGCTCACCGGCGTCGCGATCCGCCAACTGGCCGGACTCACGCCCGATGTCGACCTGTACCTCGAGGAGCATGGCGACGATGACGATCGCCTGATCGCCGACGACGAGTCGGTCGATCTGAGGAACGGGCTGCATTTCTTCTCGACCCCGCGTCACATCACGCCCGGCCGTGTCTGATCTACTGGCCGTCAGCGATCTGGAGTTCCTCTCGAGCAGGGGCGTTGACTTCGACGCCCGGCTCGAGGGGAACATGATCGCGCTCGTCATCAAGGGGTTCGAGTTGCCCCGAGGCTACGAGCCTCCCGCGGTCGACCTCCTGCTGCGGCTGCCGCTGCAGTTCCCGGAGGCCGCCCCGGACATGTTCTGGACCGATCCGGTCGTCAGCTACGTCGGCGGCGGAGCGCCGCCGGCGAGCGAGTTGCGCGAAACCTACGCCGGCCGTTCCTGGCAGCGCTGGTCTCGGCATTTCGGCCAGTCACAGTGGCGGCCCGGGATCGACGACCTGCGCAGCTACCTCAGGCTGATCCGCTCAACCCTTGAGCGCGAAGAGCTTCCTCGTGCCGCGTGAGGTCGTCATCGCGTTCTCCAAGGTCACGTGGGAGGAGATCGTCGCGGCGCTCGATCGTGTGGACGAGACCGCCGGCGTCCTGCTGGCCGGCGTGGCTGAGGATGACGAGCGGCTTACCTTCACGGTCAACCGCATCATCTGGGTGCCCGAGGAGCAGTACGTCGAACGGACACCGAGGCGATTGTCCATCTCGTCGGCAGGCTGGGTGCCGGCGCTGAAGGCCGCCGCGAACAAGGGCCTGCACCCCGTGTTCTTTCACACGCATCCCGGTGGGGAACCGCGGCCGTCAGAGCTTGACGATGACGTCGACGCCGCGCTGGCCGGTCCGTTTCGAGCCCGGGCGCGGGTGAAGCGCTATGCGAGCTTCATCCTTGGCGGAACCGTTGCGCAGCCCAGCTTCAGCGGCAGGGTCTTGGATGACCCCGGCAACTGCGTGGCTGTCACCCGTGCACGCGTGGTCGGCAGCAGCCTTCGGGTGCTGCCGGCGTTCGAGGAGGCCGAGGCCTCCGACGCCGCCCGGCAAGTCCACGACCGACAAGTCCGCGCGTTCGGCGCTGCCGGCCAGCACGCGCTCGCGCAACTGCGCGTCGGCGTGGTCGGGGCGGGTGGCACCGGATCAGCGGTGCTCGAGCAACTCATCCGCTTGGGCGTGCGCAACATCGTGTCGATCGACGACGACGTCGTGACGTCGACCAACGTCAGCCGGGTGTACGGCTCGACTGCCGCCGACGACGGCCGAGCCAAGGTGAAGGTCGCCAAGGACCACGCCAAGCGCATCGGCTTGGGCACGCGGCTTGTGTCTCACGAGGGCCGCATCGACAAGCGAGAAGGCCTGGAGCTGCTGCGGTCATGCGATGTCATCTTCGGATGCACCGACGATCACATCGGGCGACTGAACCTCTCGCTGCTGGCCTTCTACTACCTCATCGCGGTCGTCGATCTCGGCGTCGCGATCGACGCTCCGCGGGAGCGCATCCGCAGCATCACCGGCCGCGTCACGTACGTGGGGCCCGGAGAGCCATGCTTGTTGTGCCGGGGCGTCGTGGACCCTGCCCGCGTTCGCGATGAGGGCTACGAGCCGGATGAGCGCGCGCGCTTGGCTGGCGAGGGGTACGCCCAGGGCCTGGGCGAGCCGGACCCGTCCGTGATCGCGTACACCACGATGGTTGCCGCTTGGGGCGTCGCGGATCTGCTTGAGCGGCTGTTCGGCTTCGGCGCCGACGACATCGCCGGCGAGCTGCATGTGCGGATCGCCGACCGCAAGATGAAGGGCAGACACGCCGTGCCGAAGCCGGGGCATTTCTGCGCTGAGCCTGGTCGGTGGGGCTTGGGCGATCAGCCCGCGTTCCTCGGCCAGAGGGCATGGAAGACGTGAACGACCGGCTGATCGACTGGTGGCGCCGGCGCCGCTGGACGTCTCCGCGCTATCCGAACCTGACCTATGTTCCCAGCCGCAGCGATGTTCCTGAACTGCCACCCCGGCGCACCGTCGTCGTCGTCGGGCACGCGGCGGGTGCGAAGTGGGTTGTGTTCACGTGCCCGTGCGGGCACGCGCACGCGATTGCCGTCAACGTGTCGGCGGCGCTGCGCCCCAGTTGGCGCCTTGAGGTCGATGAGGGTCGAGCGAGCCTGCGTCCATCCGTCGACTGCGTCTCGGGCGGGCGGCGCTGTCACTTTTGGTTGCGCGACGGTCGGGTGCAGTGGGCGCAGGACGCCGACTCGCAGGACATACTGCCATCGGGGCCAGCAGGACACCAGAGAGGAGACAGCCGGCATGGAGCGTGATCGCTCGTTCGATCATGAGACGTTCTTCGCGGCGCTCGATGCGGAGCGCATCAGCCGCAAGATGCATTGGAAGGCTGTCGCCGGCCAAGCCGGCGTCAGCGCGTCCACGCTGACTCGTATCGGGCAGGGTCGTCGGCCCGACGTTGATTCTTTCGCCGCACTGACCTCCTGGGCGGGTTTGGACCCCGAGGACTTCTTTCGACGACGCACCGACGACGAGCAGCCGTCTCCGCTGAGCGCCATCTCGCTGCTGCTTCGCCGCGACCCGAACCTTTCATCCGACGCAGCCACTGCCCTCGACGAGCTCGTCAAAGCGACGTACGCGCGGCTGCAACGCCCGCGATGAGGACTATCGGTGCGTCACGGTTTCAAGACGGAGGCACGAGAGATCGCCGCGGAGGTGCGCGGCGAGCTCGGCCTGACGCCGCTAGGCGCACTGGACCCTTGGGCGCTGGCCGAACACTTGTGCATTCCCGTCTGGGCGTTGAGCTCGTACTCCGAGATTCCGTTGCCCGTCGAGTACCTGTCGGTGACGGAGACGGGCGCGTTCTCGGCGATGATCGCCTGCCAGGGCTTGCACCGGGTGATCATCTACAACGACGGGCACGCCCCGACTCGCCAGCGCGCGGACATCGCGCACGAGATCGCTCACGCGCTGCTACTACACCAGCCCCATCCTGCGCTTGACGGCCACCCGCCGCACTACGACGAGGTTCAGGAGGACGAGGCGAAGTGGCTCGGCGGCGTCCTGCTCGTCACCGACGACTTCTGCATGTCCTGCTGCCGCGATGGCATGGAGGTCGCGGAGGCTGCGGTGCTCATGGGTGTCTCCCCGCCGTTGATGCAGTGGCGCATGAACATGAGTGGGGCGCCGCGCCGCGTGGCACGCGCGAGAGCCCGCTGAGGCGGCTGGGGCGTGATGCTCGGGTTGGCGGTGGCGCTACTCAGGTGGCGGCGGACGGTCGCTCGTGATGCTCGACGAGCACGCACGTAGAAGATCGTGTCCGCGCTCGGTCGGCCGCAGCGTCGGCAGCCCGTCGCCGCGGCGCCCCGTTTCGTCGTTCGCATGAGGCCCCTGACGAAGCGCACGATCCAGCCGTCCGAGGCGAGATTAGACTTCTCGACATGTGGTTTAGGACAAGGAAAGGGACAACGGGTCTGGATGGGGCGCTGGCACAGCCTGATCGCCGGTTCGGCAATCAGGCTTCTTTCCAGCTACTTCTTCCTCATGGGCGCGGCGGGTTTCGAACCTGCGACCTCTCGCGTGTGAAGCGAGCGCTCTCCCACTGAGCTACGCGCCCTCAGGGGCTGCCGATTGTACGGGGCGCCCTTCCGCTCGGGCCGCTGGGGGCCGATGAGGAACGCCTGAGGGCGTATCCCAGTCAACGCAGCGAGAGGACGAGCACATGAAGCGCATCGCCATCATCACCGCCACCGTCGGGCTGCTGTTCGCGGCTGTTCCCGCGGTCGCCACGCCGACGTCGTCGTTCACGGTCAAGGTCAGCGGCCAGCAGATCTCGGCCAATTCGACGTCCGTGTGCCGCTACAAGCCCTGCACGAACGCCTGGCGCGTCGACGGGAAGGCGCTGCCCTACTACAACACCACGAGCCATCTCTCCACGACGGTCGCGCCCGGCTGCCACACGATCGGGCACACGATCACCGAGCGCGCGCTGCGCAACCCGACGCCGGTCAGCCACAGCAGCGAGCAGGTCGTCTGCGTCTGAGCGCGGGCTCGAAAAGCGGACGGATGGTCGAGCGCGCGAGTCTGGAAAAGGGATGAACTCGCGCTCGACCCCGTCGTCATGGCACGCTACGCGGACGCCATGTCGCCCACGGTTCCCAAGGATCGCCGCGTCGACGGCCCGACGAGCTTCGGCGAGGAGATCTGCCACATCGTGACGGACGAGGATCCGGACACGGCGCTGTGCGGCAAGGACGTGACCGGCTGGCCCTGGAACCCGCCGTGGCCCTACTGCGTCGTGTGCCTGGACCTCATGCGCGGCCGCGCCGGCGGCCGCTAGTCGCCCTTCAACTGGCGCGCCTCGCGCTGGATGCGCTTGTACGAGCGCCCCGCCTGCTCGCGGGCGAGCGACGCGGCGCGGCGGTCCTCGATCCACTCCTGCTCGCGCTCGAGCTTGCGCCAGGCGTCCAGGCGCTCGGGGTCGCCCTCGTCGCGGACGGCGCAGCCGGGCTCGTTGGTGTGCCCGCAGTCGGCGAAGCGGCAGCGCAGCGCGAGCGCCTCGAGGTCGGCGAACGTCGCGCTGACGCCGCCGTCCCAGATGCCGGCCTCGCGGATCCCGGGGGTGTCGATCAGCAGCGCCCCGCTGGGCAGCGCCAGCAGGTCGCGGGTGACGGTCGTGTGGCGGCCGCGGGACGAGTCGCCGGCGCTCGACAGCTCGCCGGTGTCCTGCTTGTCGAACCCCAGCAGCGCGTTGACGAGCGTCGACTTGCCGGCGCCGGAGGGGCCGAGCAGGACGGTCGTGCTGCCGGGCTCCAGCAGCGCCGCGACGGCGGCGACCGAGGTCTCGTCGTGGACGCTGACCGACAGGCCGTCGGCGAGGCCGAGTTGCCGCGCGAGCGCGGCTGCGGCAAGCCCGCCCTCCGGGTCCAGGTCGGCCTTCGTCAGCACGAGCATCGCCGGCACGCCGCCGGCCTGCGCGAGCGCGACGATCCGCTCCGCGCGGCGCTCGTTGGGGTCGGGCAGCGGCTCGACGACGAGCACGAGCTCGACGTTGGCGGCCAGCACCTGCGCCGCGACCGGCGAGCCGGCGGCGCGGCGCATGATCGTCCCGCGGCGCTCGAGCACCGAGGCGATGACGCCGTCGGCGTCGATCGCGACCCAGTCGCCGGTCGTGGGGGCGCGGCCGGCCCCGCGCAGGCGCCCGCGGGCGGCCACGAGCTTGGGCGGCTCGTCGCCGCCGGCCACGAGCCAGCGGCCGCGGTGCTGGGCGAGCACGCGGGCGGCGGTGAGGTCGGGGTCGCCGAGCTGCGCGAGCTCGGCGTCGAGATCGGGGCGCCGGCCGACGCCGGCGGATGCGACATTCATGGTGAGGTCCTCCAGGGATTCGTCGAGCGGCACGTGGCGATGGGTGCCCGGGCGCTGCCCGCGGGCGCCTGGTCAGGCGTTCGCGGCGTGAGTGACGGATCTGTGGAGGAACGCGGCCATACGCCCTTCATGGTAAGTGCTGCCGGTCGCGGGCGCAACGGATGTTGCGGGCGTCCAGGCAGAGCCGGGCCGGCTCAAAGATCTCGGCGCTCCTGCCGATGTCCGGGGCCATGCCCATCGCCAGAACGCTGCTCATCGCCCTCCTCCTCAGCCTTTTCGCAGCTCCCGCCCAGGCTTGGCCGCTGCCCGTTCCCATCGACCCGGGCGCGGTCGAGATCGTCGACCCGCCCGTCACCGGCGGCAACCCGCTCGACGACCTGCTCGACATCCTGCCGCCGCTGCAGCTCGAGCCCGAGCCCGAGCCGCTGCTGCCCGCGACGACGACGATCGTCCCCGGCAAGCTCGCGCGCCTGCGCACCGACGGCCGGGCCGCGATCCCGCGCGACGCGCCCAAGCGCGTGCGCCGGCTGATCGCCCAGTACAACCGCATCGTCGGCAAGCGCTACCGGTGGGGCGGCGGCCACGCCGTCGTCGAGGATCGCGCCTACGACTGCTCGGGCGCCGTCGGCTACGGGCTGATCAGGACCGGGATGCTCGACAGGACGATGGTCAGCGGCAGCTTCGCGCGCTGGGCCGCCGGCGGCGAGGGCCGCTGGGTCACGATCTACGCCAACCGCGAGCACGTCTACACGGAGCTCGCCGGGCTGCGCCTGGACACGAGCCCGTACGGCGATCCGGACGGCGCCCACGGCGTCCGCTGGCGCCCCGTCGTCGGCCCGCGGCGCGGCTTCAAGGTGCGCCACCCGGTCGGTCTCTGACAGCTGCATCAGCGCGCAGCGCTTTGCGCTAGCGTCGCGCGCCGTGGTGTTCGCCGCCCTCCTCGCCGCCCTGCTGGGGGCGGCGCTCCTCGTCGCGGCGGGGCTGAAGGCGAGCGACCCGACGAGCACGGCGATCGCCGCCGGGACGTTCGGGCTGCACGGGCGCGCGGCGCGCTGGGTCTGGGCGCCGCTCGCGGCGATCGAGGCGGCGCTCGGCGTCGCGCTGCTCGCGGGCTGGCGCCCCGCGGCGTGGAGCGCGGCGGCCGTGTTCGCCGTCTTCGCCGGCGCCCAGGCGGCCGCGATCGCCGCCGGCCGCGGGGGCGCGCCGTGCGGCTGCTTCGGCGCGCGCGGCGTCGTCTCGTGGGGCTCGGCCTGCCGCACGGCGCTGCTGGCGGCGGCGGCAGCAGCGCTGGCGCTCGCCGACGCGGCCGTCCCGCCGGCGCTGCGCGTCGCGGCCACGGCCGGCGCCGTGCTCGCCGGCGCGATCGTCGTGGCGCGCGCGCGGCGCAGCGCCGCGCCCGACGGCGCGCTCGACGTCGCGGGCGAGGGCCCGCCGCTCGGCGCGCGCCTGGAGCTGGCCCGCCGGCCGCACCTGGCGCTCTTCGTGTCCGCCGACTGCCGCCTGTGCCGCGCGCTGGAGCAGCCCGCGCGAGAGCTCGGCGCGAACCTCTACGACGAGCGCGAGCACGCGCAGGCCTGGGCCGCGGCGGACGTCCCCGGCGCCCCGTACGCCGTCGCGCTCGCGCCCGACGGGACCGTGCTCGCGAAGGGCACGGTCAACACGCGCCGCCAGCTGGCGTCGGTGCTCGCGGCCGCGCGCGAGCCAAGCCCGGGCGCCGCCCCCGCGCCGGCGGGCAGCTCGCGGCGCGGCTTCATCGCCACGGCGTCGGCGGCCGTCGGCGTGGTCACCGCGGCGCGCTCGCTCGGCTCGCTGATCGGTCCGGGCGAGGCCGAGGCCTACCACTTCTGCGGGCACATCTACACGACCGACGGCTGCCCGCACCCGACCGGCCTGCCGCGCATCGACACCCGCGGCTTCCCGCTGCGCGCCAAGGACGGCCGGATCATCGACGACCTCGGCCGCCCGGTCGACGCGCAGGGTGCGCCCGTCAACGAGGACGGCTCGCCGCTGCTGGACCCCGACGGGCGCCCGATGGCGCCGGCGCCGCGCACCCGCATCTGCTCGGCGGCGGGGCGGCGCTTCGGCATCGCGACGCGCACCGACGGCGCCTGGTTTCGCTGCTGCGGCGGGCACGTGCGCAAGCTGTCGGACTGCTGCACGACGTCGAAGCGGCGCATCAACGGCGACACCGCCCTGCGCGGCTACTGCTACGGCAAGCGCCACGTGTTCTGCGTGATGTACGTCCAGACGAAGGTCCCGTGCTGAGCGCGCTCGTCCTGGCGGCGCTCGTCGCCGGGATCGCCGGCGCCTGGTCGCCGTGCGGCTTCTCGATGGTCGACACGCTGGCGCCGCACGGCTACGCGGGCCGGATGCGCGTCACCGCCGTCGCCTGCGTCGCGTTCGCGCTCGGCGCGCTGGCCGGTGGCGTTGCGACCTTCGGCGGCCTCGCGCTGCTCGGCGACGCGCTCGGGACCGGCGGCGGCGCGGCCGCTGCGATCGCCGCCGCGCTGCTGCTCGCCGCCGCGGCGGGCGACGCGGGCGGCCGGCGGATCGTCCCGCAGGTCCGCCGCCAGGTGCCCGAGTCCTGGCGGCGGGTGCTGCCACTGCCGCTGGCGGCGGCGCTCTACGGCGTCCTGCTCGGCCTCGGCTTCACGACCTTCGTGCTCTCGTTCGCGGTCTACGCGCTGGCGGCCGCCTGCCTGGCGCTCGGCGAGCCCGGCGTCGGCGTCGCGGTCGGCCTGGCGTTCGCAGCGGGGCGGATCGTGCCGGTCGTGACCCTCGCGCCGCTGCAGGTGACCGACCGCGGCCTCGGGCTCGCGGGCGCGATGGGCGACAGCCCGGGTGTGCTGCGCGCGATCCGCGCCACCGGTGCGCTCGCGCTGGGCGCCGCGGCGCTGGCGCTCGCGCTCGGCGGCGCGCCTGCGTCCGCCGCCGCGCCCGCGGCGCTCACGACCGCCGGCACGGACCCCAGCGCCGGCGGCACCACGGTCGCCTGGCAGGCGCCCGGTGGTGGCGCCGGGCTGCTCCAGCGTCCGGGCGCGGAGGCGATCGGGCTGCCCGGCAGCGATCCGGCGCTCGGCCCCGAGACCGTCGTCTGGCGCGAGGGCGAGACGCTCGTCGTCGCCGCGCAGGCGACGCTGAGCCCGATCCTGCGGGTCGCCGCGCCGGGGGCCGAGGAGCCCGCGCTGTCGGCCCGCTGGCTCGTCTGGCGCGCGCGCGACGCCGGCTTCGACGTCCTGCGCGCGGTCGACCTGCTCGCGCCCGGCGAGCCGCCGCGCGAGCTGCGCCGGGTCGCGGCGCCCGACCGCATCGGCCGCCCCGCACTGGACGGCGACCGGCTCGTCTACCACGTCGCGACGCGCGCGGCCAGCCGGCTGGAGGAGGTCTACGTCCCCTCGGGCGGGGTCTTCGTCCTGCGCCGTGCCGGTGAGGCCGAGCTGCTGCTCAACCCCTCCGAGCTCGGCGGCCGGCTGCTGTTCGTCAGCTCGTCGCCGGCGGGCCAGGAGGTGCTGCTCGGGCCGCGCCGCGGGCGCCGCGGCACCGCCGACGAGCGCCTCTACGCGACCTACCCGACCGCGCGCCGCGACGCCGTGCACGAACCGGGGCGCAGCCGCCACGGCGCCGGCTACCCCGGGGGACGCGCGCCGCGCCTTCCGGCGCGCGCCCCCGAGGGCGTCGAGCTCACGCTGTGGACGACCGCGCTCGCGCCCGAAGCGGCCTACGTCACGAGCATCCGCCGGACCGCGCGCGGCACCGCGACGCAGATCCTCACGCTCGCGCGGGGCTGACGGCGACCGGCTCGGCGGCGACGGTCACCGGCGCCGCGGCGCGGCGGGCCTTCAGGCCCGGCACGAGCAGCGCGATCGCCGCGCCGACGGCGAGCACCGCTGCGCCGATCGGCAGCGCCGACACGACGCCGTCGCTGAAGGCCTGCGGCGAGGCGTAGGAGCCGTGCGCGCTGAACACCGACGCCAGCACCGCGACGCCCATGACGCCGCCGAGCTCGCGGATCGCGTTCGTCGCGCCCGAGGCCTGGCCGGCCTCCTCCGGGCGCACCGCGCCGAGCACGGCGTTGGCCGACGGCGCGAACACGAGCGCCATGCCGGTGCCGGCGAGCACGAACGGGACGACGAGGCTCGAGTAGGCGACCTCGGGCGAGGAGACGGCGGCGAGCCAGAACAGCGCGACCGACTGCAGCGCCAGGCCGGCGACCATCAGCGGCCGCGACCCGATGCGGTCGCTCAGCAGGCCGGCGATCGGCGCGACGAGCATCGGCATCCCGGTCCACGGCAGCGTCCGCAGCCCGGCCTCCAGCGGCCCGTAGCCCTGCGCGGTCTGGAAGAACTGCGACAGCAGGAAGATCGAGCCGAAGACGCCGAAGAACATCGCGAACGAGACGCCGTTGGTGGCGGTGAAGGCGCGCGAGCGGAAGAACCGCAGCGGCAGCATCGGCGCGGGGGCGCGGTGCTCCCACCAGAGGAAGAGGGCGAGCAGCGCGACGCCGGCGCCGATCGAGCCGACGACCGTCGCCGAGGTCCAGCCCAGCGCCGTGGCGCGGACGATGCCGAACGTCAGGCCGAAGAGGCCGGCGCCGACGAGCGCGAGGCCGGGCAGGTCGAGCGTCTTCGTCGGGCCGCGCGACTCGGTCAGGCGGGCCCAGGCGACGGGCAGCAGCACGAGCCCGATCGGCACGTTGAGCCAGAAGATCCACTGCCAGGCGATGCCCTCGACGACCGCGCCGCCGACGAACGGCCCGAGCGCGACGCCGAGGCCGCTGACGCCGGCCCAGATGCCCAGCGCCATGCCGCGCTTCTCGGCCGGGAAGGCCTCCGACAGCAGCGTCAGCGTGAGCGGCAGGACGATCGCGGCGCCGAGCCCCTGGATCGCGCGGGCGGCGATCAGTGCGTCGATGCTCGGCGCGAGCGCGGCGGCGGCGCTCGCGGTGGTGAAGATCCCCAGGCCGATGACGAACATCAGCTTGCGCCCGAAGCGGTCGCCGAGCGCGGCGCCGGTGATCAGCAGGACGGCGAAGGCGAGCGTGTAGGCGTTGACGGTCCACTCGAGCGACTCGATCGAACCACCCAGGTCGACGCGGATCGACGGCAGCGCGACGCCGACGACGAGGTTGTCGAGCGCCGTCATGAAGAGGGCGATCGAGACGATCGCAAGGGTCCAGCGGCTGCGCGGTGCGGTGGTCATGGTCCGTCCTTCCTGGCTGTCGTGGGGTGTGATTGGTCACTCACTGGCAGGGCAAAAAGAGAGAGGCCGTGCCTCAGCAGCAGTCGTCGTCGAGCGTCTTCGGGCCGAGCAGGACCTCGGCCCAGTGCGCGTCGGACTCCTCGGCGCGCATCGCGGCGAGCACGTTGAGCAGCATCCCGTGGGCGAAGAACGCGCGGACCTCGTCGGGGCCGGCGCCGGACTCCTGCTCCACGAGCTCGACGAGCCGCTCGAAGCCGCGGCGCATCTCGGTGCGGACGGCGTCGTCGTCGCAGGCGGCGTGCGCGTGCAGCTGGCCGAGCAGCAGGGTGCGATCGGCGAGCAGGTCGATGTAGGCGGCGCCCATCGCCGGCAGGACCTCGTCGCCGGAGGCCTTCGCCGCCGCGGCGGCGTCGGCGAACGTGCGGTGGACGCGCTCGTTGCAGCGGCGCACGAGCGCGATGTAGAGCTCGGCCTTCGTCGGGAACAGGCGGAAGAGGTAGGCCTGCGAGATGCCGGCGGCCTTGGCGATCTCCATCGTCGGCGTGCCGTGCAGGCCCCGCACGGCGAAGACGCCCTGCGCGGCCTCGAGGATCTCCTCGCGCCGCTCGTCGGCGGTCGAGAGGGTGCGGGAGCTGGTGGAGGAGGCTGCCATAACGGGAGTGAGTATGCACTCACTCACAGGCGATGTCAAGGCTTGGCGCGACGCTTCACGACTGCGACGACGACGGCGATGACCAAGGCGAGCACGCCGATGCGCACCGCCAGCTGCAGACCCGTGCTGCTGCCGGCCGTCGCCTCGTTGACTCCCCCGAACAGCAGGAACGTGCCGAAGAAGACCGTGACCGTCCAAAGGATGTTTTTCTTGTCCACGCCGGCGCACCCTATTTGGTCTGCGCGGCTAGACTCGGCGACGGACCGTGCTAGGCGGGGAGGTAGCGGTGCCCTGTCGCTCGCAATCCGCTCTAGCGAGGCCGAATCCCCTCTTGAGGGGCGAGGTCTTCGGGGTCAGCCCGCCGATGGTGGTGTTGATGGACCGGGTCCCGCGCGATGTCGGCCCGTGAATCAGGTCAGGTCCGGAAGGAAGCAGCCTTAAGCGGTCACCGGTATGCGCAGCGGGGGTTCCCGGTCCGGAGTCATCATCGGCGCAAGCGCCCGGGGATCTCGTCTCGATCGAGGGTGCACGGTCCGCTTTCTTCCGCCGCGTGCGCGCCCTCCGGGGCGCGCGCTCAGCGGCTGACGGCGATCTTCTGCGAGGCGCTGACGGGCGTGCCGCTGCCGTTCAGATCGGTCGCCAGGCGGATCGTGAGCCGCCGGCTCGTGCGCAGCGCGCGCTTGGCGCGCGCCGTCAGGCTGACCGTGAGCGTGCGGCTCCCGGCCGACGAGCGCGAGCTCGTGCCGCGCCCGACGGTCACCGCGCGGTTGCCGTTGCGCAGGCCGTAGCGCCGCGCCGTCGCGGCGTCGATCGTCAGGCGGCCGCTGATCGTGCAGGCGCGCTCGCAGCGGACGCGGACGCGCAGGCGGCGGTCGCGCAGGCTGCGCCACGTGATGCGCGACGGCGCCGCGACGCTCCCGATCGGGCCGGTGGCGTCCAGCTGCTGCTGGGCGAGGAGCTGCTGGATCTGCTGGATCTGCTGCGGCGTCGCCGGCGCAACCGCGGCCGCGGGCGGCGCGGCCGGCGGCGTGGCGGCGGCGGCGTGGCGGGCGGCGCGGCCGGCGGCGCGGCGGGGCCGCCGACGGTGACGGTCTCGCGTGCGACCGCGCGGTCGCCGTCGGCGAACGTCGCCTGGACGCGCACGACGTTCGTGCCGGCGGTTGCGAAGGTCGCGGTCGTCGAGGCGGTGTTGCCGGCGTCGTCGAAGGCGCCGTCGCCGTCGAGGTCCCAGGCCAGCACGGGGGTGTCGACGTGCGCCGCGGGCGCGACCGTCGCGCTGAGGCCGACCTGCTCGCCGACCGCGGGCGCCGGCTGGGAGACGGTCAACTCGGCCGTCGGGACGAGGCCGCGCACCCAGGCGTTGATGGCGGTGGCGCCGAGACGGGTGTAGACGCCGGGCTCGGCACCGCAGTTCGATGCGCCCCACGAGGTCACGCCGACGATCGTGAACGCGCCGTGGCGCGGGACCATGATCGGCCCGCCGGAGTCGCCGCCGCAGGTGTCGGTGCCCGGGCTGCCGGCGCAGACCATCGTCGCGGCGTTGAAGCCGGCGCCCCAGGCCGCCGAGCACGCCGCGTCGGAGATCATCGGCGTCTGGGCCTCGAGCAGCGTCGGCGACTGCGACGCGCCGCCGACCGCGGGGTCGGTGACGCCCCAGCCGATGATCGTCGACTGCACGCCGGGGCTCCAGAGCGCGCTCTCGGCGGTGCCGACGAGGCGCAGCGGCTCCTGCGGCACGGGAGCGGTGAGGTGCAGCAGCGCGGCGTCGTTGTTGGGCGCGCTCGAGTTGACGTAGCCGGGATTGCGCACGACCTGGTCGACCGTGGCGAGCGTCCCGTTGGTGCGCGTCGTGCCTCCGACGCGCAGCGCGTAGGAGCCGGCTGCGACGACCGCGCCGGTGCCGGTCGTCGCGCAGTGCCCGGCGGTGAGCACCCAGCGCGCGCTGACGAGCGTGCCGCCGCAGACGAAGCCGCTGAAGGCCACGGACGTCTGCGCCGGCCAGGGCTGGCTCGGCGCGTGGCCGCCGACGATGCTGTCGACGGGTGCCGGGGTGCGGGCAGGGGCCGCGGCGGCGGGCGCGCAGGCCAGCAGCACGGCGAGGATCGTGCAGACGATGAGGCGCAGGGAAATCACTGTACGACCTCGGTTATCGGCACGTCCTGGCCGATTCGGTAGCCCCGGGGACCGAGATCAGGTGTGCAGCGTGATCGTGCGCTCGAGCTTCTGGGTGCGCGATCCGGACGTTGCGGTGACCCGCACCCGTGTCGCGCCGCTCTGCGCGCGCCGCAGCGCCCGGACGGCCTTGCGGCTCAGCCGGATCGTCAGCTTGATGCTCGCGCCGGCGGGGCGGATGGTCGTCTTCCCGGTGCCGATCAGGACCGCCGCGCCGAAGCGCGTGAGGCCCAGGCGCCGGGCGGTGCGCCCGTCCAGCGTGTAGCGCGCCTTCAGCGTGCAGGCCACGGAGCAGCGGATCGCGATCGTCATCCGGCCGTCCAGCAGGCTGCGGACGCGAACGCTCTTGGGCCCCGCCAGCAGCCGCGCGATCGCCGGCAGCGCGACCGACGACGGGTGCGCGGGCGCCGGGACCGTGGCGGCCGACGGCGGCGGCGGGCGCGCCCGCGGCGACCGGCTTGGGCGGCGGCGGTGGTGGCGGCGGCGGCTGGGGCAGCGGGCTGCCCGCCGTCGTCACGACCTCGCGTGCGATCGCGCGGTCGCCGTCTGGGTAGCTCACCTGGACGCGCACGACCGTCGAGCCGGCGCGGATCGACCGCAGCATCGCGCTGGGGCCGGTGTCGTCGTCGTAGCGGCCGTCGTCGTCGAGATCCCAGGCGAAGCTCGGCAGCCCGGGCTGGCTGTCGGGCGTCTCGGCGGTCGCGAGCAGCGCGACGTTGTCGCCGACCATCGGCCGGCCGGGGCTGATCGAGATCTCGGTGGTCGGGATCTTCCCGCGGACCCACGCGTTCATCGCCGTGGATCCGACGCGGGCGTAGATGCCGGGCTTGGACGCGTTGGCGCACTCAAAGCCGTACGACGTCACGCCGGCGAGGGCGAACGTGTCGACGCGCGGGACCATGATCGGGCCGCCGGAGTCGCCGGTGCAGGTGTCGGCGCTGCCGTCGCCGGCGCAGAACATCGTCGTGAAGTCGAAGGGGTTGGGGTCGCTCAGCGGATAGGCCGCGCTGCAGGCGCCGTCGGCGAGGATCGGGACGCCGGCCTGGGCGAGCTGGGTCGGCCGCGGGCCGCCGAAGGCGCTCGCGCCCCAGCCGATGACGGTGCCGACGACGCCGGGCGCCCACAGCGCGCTCTCGCCGGCGCTGACGACGCGCATCGGCTCGAAGCGCGTGGTCGCGGGCGTGGCGGTTGCGAGATGCAGCAGCGCGAGGTCGTGATTGGCGGTCCCGGCGCGGCGGTCGAAGAGCGGATCGCGCTGCACGTCGTCGACCGCGAAGCGCTCGGGCCCGGAGAACTGCGTGACGTCGGACTCGCCGAGGTTGACGGTGAACGCGCCCGCCGCGAGCTGGACGCCGGCCGGCGGCGACGAGGCCCCCGTCGACGCGCAGTGCCCCGCGGTGAGAAACCAGCGCCCGCTGACCAGCGTGCCGCCGCAGACCTTCGCGACGCCGCTGGGCTGCACGATCTCGAGGTATCCCTGCGCCGGCCAGGCGCGCGTGGGCGCCGTCCCGCCGACGATCCGCTCAGCCGGGACGTCGGCCCGCTGGGCCGCCGCGAGGGCGGGCATCAGGACGAGCAGGATCACCGCGCACGTCGCGACCCAGCCCCCATGCAGCTTCATGCACGACTTCCCGCAGCGAATATGCGCAACCTATCCCGAACATCGGGTTGCCATCAGCCAATCTGCGGCTTCCTGCACCTTGACGAATCCGGCGGGCGGTCGGCGAATGCGCCTGTCGGCATCACGACGGTCCAGAATGTAGTCACGAGCGACACCGGCGCTGCGCGGCACGATGTAGGTGCCGCGGGCGGGCGCGGTGGCCTGCGCGTCGGCGATCGTGCCCGGATCGCGCTCGAGCCAGAGCGCCAGCAGCGGGATCGGGCGCCGGTTGGGCACCGCCACGGGATCGCACGGCACGCCGTCGCGGACGACGTCGGCGAGGCTTGCCTGGATCGACTCCTGCCTGCTCAGCGCGTTGCCCAGGCGGTCGATCCGCTGCACCTGGCTGGGCACGAAGACGAGCAGCGCGACGAGCGCCAGCGCGCCGAAGCGCGCCCACCACACGCGCTCGGCACCGGGCAGCAGCTCGAGCCAGCCGAAGACGCCGGCGCCCGCGAAGATCGCCAGCAGCGTGGCCGTCGGCAGGAGGTAGCGGGTGATGATCGGCAGCCCCGCCGCCGCCAGCACGCAGAACGCCGCGAGCGCGAGCACGCCCGCGGCCGCGCCCAGGCGCACGCGCCGGTCGCGCCGCCAGGCGAGCGCGAAGAGCCCGCCGCCGGCGGCCGCGAGCAGCACCGGTTCGCGCAGGATCTCGCCGAGCCGGCGCGGCAGCGTCGCCGGGACGTGGTCGATGCCCGTGACGCGTCCGAGCAGCTCGGCGTTGTCGCGCGTGCCGGTGAGCGAGTGCAGGGCGTCGCCGGTCAGCACGAGGTCGTGCAGCGCCCACAGCAGCGGGGCGGCCGCCGCGAGCGCGAGCAGCGGCGCGGCGTCGCGCCACGCCGCGGCGCGGCTGGGCCCGCCGCCGCGCGCCGCGGCGCGCACCCCGGGGCCGAGCAGCCACACGAGGTAGGCGGCGCTGAACAGCCAGGCCTCGGGGCGCAGGAGACCCGCGAGCGCGAGCAGCACGAGCACCGGCGCGCCCGAGCGCGGGCGGCGCGTCTCGACGAGCAGCGCGCCGAGCACGAGCACGAGGTAGGGGATGTCGACGTAGGCGCGCGCGCCGAAGTCGAGCACCGGCACGCGCGTGAGGACGATCGCGGCGGCGAGGACCCCCGCGGCGGTGTTGAACCACGCCCGCCCCAGCGCGAAGACGAGCCAGCCCAGCAGCGACAGCGAGACGTAGGCGACGCCGACGGCCGCCGCCGCGGCGAGCTCGCCGTGCAGGCCGCCGGACTGCAGCGAGCTCAGCGGCGAGAGCAGGACGGCTCCCAGCGTCGCGAGCGGATGCGGCGTCGGCGCGATCGCGACGTCGAGATCGGGAAGCATGCCGTGCGCGAGCTGGCGGCCCCACACGAGCGTGTAGAGCGTGTCGTAGTTGACGAGCCCGGGGCCGGCCATGAGCCGGAGCACGGCCGCGCCCACGAGCACCCCGGCCGCGAAGCGGATCCGAGTCATCGGCCGAGAACCTAGTCGGTCGCAGGCCGCCCGGCGCTCGCCGCGCGCGGAGCTATCCTCGACGGCCCGTGTCCGACGCTCCCTCGCTCTACCGCCGCCACCGCCCGCGCACGTTCGCCGAGGTCGTCGGCCAGGAGCACGTCGTGCGCACGCTGCGCAACGCGGTGACGCAGGACAAGGTTCACCACGCCTATCTCTTCGTCGGCTCGCGCGGCACCGGCAAGACGTCGATGGCGAAGATCCTGGCGGCCTGCCTGAACTGCGAGCAGGGGCCGACGATCGAGCCCTGCGGGCGCTGCGAGTCGTGCGTTGCGATCGCCTCGGCGACGTCGCTGGACGTCATCGAGATGGATGCGGCCTCCAACAACAGCGTCGACGATATCCGCGACCTGCGCGAGAGCGTCGTCTACGCGCCGGTCTCCGGGCGCCACAAGGTCTACATCCTCGACGAGGCGCACATGCTCTCGACGCAGGCCTGGAACGCGTTCCTCAAGACGCTGGAGGAGCCGCCGCCGAACACCGTCTTCGTGCTGGCGACGACCGAGGCGGGAAAGGTCCTGCCGACGGTCGTCGACCGCTGTCACCGCTTCGACTTCGCCCGCCCGACCGTCGAGCAGCTCGCGTCCGTCGTGCGCCGCGTCGCCGCGTCGGAGTCGATCAGCGTCGCCCCGGACGCGGTCGCGCTGCTCGCCCGCCACGCGACGGGCTCCTTCCGCGACGCGCTCGGCACGCTCGAGCAGCTCGTCACCTACGCCGGCAGCGAGATCGCGACCGACGACGTGCTGGCGGTCCTCGGGGTCGCCGACGCCGACCTGCTCTTCGCCGCGCTGGATGCGGTCGCCGCGAGCGAGCCGGCCGCGGCGCTGCTGGCCGCCGCGCGGCTCGCGCAGACCGGGCGCGACGCGCTGGGATTCGTCCGCGACCTCGAGGCGCACGCCCGCGACCTCATGATCGTCCAGGCGCTGGGCGAGGTGCCCGCCGAGCTGCGGATCACGCCCGAGCGCGACGCCCGCCTCGCCGAGCAGGCCGGCCGCCTCGGCGCCGGCGCCGTGACGCGGCTGATCGACCTGCTGGCGGCGGCGCTGGAGGCGACCCGCAACGGCTCGGACGCCCGCACCCAGCTCGAGCTGGCGCTCGTGAAGGCGGCCGCGCCGGCCACCGACCCGTCGCTGCAGGCGATGGCGCAGCGGATCGAGCGTTTGGAGGCCGCGCTGGCCGGCGCTCCGCAGGCTGCGGTCCCTGCCCCGCCGCCGCCGCCGCCGGCCCGCGCCGAGTCGCCGGCCCCGCCGAGCGAGCCCGCGCCCGGGCCGGAGTCCCCGGCGCCGACGCCGCTGCCGACGCCCGAGGCGCCCACGCCGCCGAGCGCGCCGCCGCCCTCCGAGCCGCCGCCGCTCGCGGCGCGCGCGAACGGGATCACGCACGCCGTCGCGGTCACGGTGCCCCCGCACGCCGGTCCCGATCTGGAGCTCGACGGCCTGCGCACGGTCTGGCCGGCGATCGTCGAGGCGGTCAAGGCGTCGGGCAACCGCATCTGCGCGGCCGCGCTCGCCGAGGCCCAGCCGATCGCCGTCGAGGAGGGGCAGGTCACCGTCGCCTTCCCGCCGGGCGCCGAGTACCAGCGCCGCCGCGCCGACGACGACGACTACCGCGCCTGCGTCGCCGCGGCGCTGCGCGAGGTCACCGGCGCCAAGGCGCAGATCGCGTACGTGCTCGAAGCGGTGCCGACCGCCGAGGAGGCCGCGGCCGCCGCGCCGCCGGCGCTGTCGGAGGACGAGTTGGTCCAGCGCTTCGTGGCAGAGTTCGACGCCGAGGAGATCCACCCCGACCCCGATGTCACCTCAGGTCCCGAGAGCGAGGCCCCCTGATGCCCCAGCCGAACATGAACCAGATGCTCAAGCAGGTTCAGAAGATGCAGGCCGACATGATGAAGGCCCAGGAGGCGCTGGCCAACGAGACGGTGCAGTCCTCGGCCGGCGGCGGGATGGTCACCGTCACGGTCACCGGCGACCTCGTCGTCAAGGACATCACGATCGATCCCGATGCGATCGACCCGGAGGATCCGGAGCTGCTGGCGGACATGGTGCTCGCCGCCGTCAACGAGGCGATCCGCCAGGCCCAGGAGCTCGCCGCCAGCAAGATGGGCGGCGTCACGGGCGGCCTCGACCTCGGCGGCATGGGCCTGCCACCCGGCCTCGGGATGTAGCTCTGTACGCCCCGCCCGTCCAGCGGCTCATCACCGAGCTCGGCAAGCTGCCCGGGATCGGGGCCCGCACCGCCCAGCGCCTGGCGTTCCACATCCTGCGCGCGTCGCCGGAGGACGCCAACGCGCTCGCCGACTCGATCCGCGAGGTCAAGCTGCGGATCGGGCTCTGCGAGGTCTGCTTCAACCTCGCCGACGGCCCGCGCTGCCGGATCTGCGAGGACGAGCGCCGCGACCCCGCCCTCATCTGCGTCGTCGAGGAGGCCGGCGACGTCATCCCCGTCGAGCGCACGCACGAGTACCGCGGCCGCTACCACGTCCTGGGCGGCGCGCTGTCGCCGATCGACGGCGTCGATCCCGACGACCTGAAGATCGCCCAGCTCTACCGCCGCGTCGCCGCGGGCGGCATCCGCGAGGTCGTGCTCGCGACGAATCCCACGACGACCGGCGAGGCCACCGCGCTGCACATCGCCGACCAGCTGCGCGAGCGCAACCCCGACGTCATCGTGACGCGCCTCGCCAGCGGCCTGCCGGTCGGCGGCGACCTCGAGTACGCCGACGAGGTCACGCTGGGCAAGGCGTTCAGCGGGCGCCGCCGGCTGTAGGCGAGTTCGCTGGCGGCTCCGCGGCGTTGGTACCGCGGGCGCCTGCGAACGGCGGCGATGAGGGAAGCGGGTCGGGCGTTGTGGCGCGGACGGGCGGTGAGTGGCGAGTTGTTTGCGCTCAGCGCACGTAGCTCGCCACTCACGTCCGTCAGCCCACGCCTCGCCCCCTTGGCCCGCTTGCGAAGCTGCTCGAGTTGATCGGGCGCGGCTCAGCCGTCGAGCGTCACGGGCTCGCGCGCGCCGCGCGTGAGCGCGCGCAGCTTCGCGATCCGCCGCAGCGACGCGGCGATCCGCTCGGGCGAGATCGAGCCGCTGGCGACCCCGGCCACGATCGCGCGGTAGGCCTCGTCCTGCTGCGCGCGGCCCCCGGGGATCACGAGCAGGTCGGCGCCCGCCTTCAGCGCGGCGACGGCGGCGTCGGCGACGCTGCCGCCGGTCGTCGCGGTGGTCGCGACGAGGTCGGCCGAGACGATCGCGCCCTCGAAGCCCAGCCGGTCGCGCAGCTCCTTGATCGCATCGGGCAGCAGCGTCGCGGGGGTGACGCTGTCGTAGGCGCTGTAGATCGCGTTGGACATCTGGATCGCCGGCACCGCGCCGCTCCCCTTGGCGACGGCCGCGAAGGGCTTGATGTCGCTCGCGCGCAGCTGGTCGATGGCCAGCCCGACGGGCGCCGGGCCGACGGCCGGGTCCTGTGAGGCGGCGCCGTCGCCGGGGAACGGGCCGGGGGCGATCGCGACGCCCGCGCGGCGGTAGCCGTCCGCCGCGGCCCTGACCGCCTTGACGACGCCCGCGGCGGTGTCGGCGAAGCCGCGCCCCTGAGCCGGCCCGCCCGCGACCGCGACGTTCGCGTTGGGCGCGAGGTTCATCCCGATCCCGAGCGCCTTGAGCTGCTGGCCGGCGACGCGCGCGCTGCCGCGGATCTCGAAGGCCTTGCGCGCGCCGACCGCGGGCTGCGGGTCGGGCGCGAGGTTGCGCAAGGCGCTGAAGTCGCCGCCCTCCTGCGTGGCGGCGACGATCGGCGCCGGGTGGTCGGCGCCGCGTGCGACCTCCTGGACGCGGGCGGTGAGCTTCGCGAGCTGCGACGGCTCGACGTAGTTCGAGCGCCCGATCACGACGCCGCCGTAGGGCCGCGCCGCGAGGCGGGTGAAGAACGAGCCCTCCGGCTCGGTGCCGGGGAAGCCGACGACGAGCAGGCCCGAGACGGCGGGGCCGGGCGCCCGCTTCACCTCGTCGGCGCTCGGCGGCGCGGGGTCCTCGCCCGAGCTGCGGACCTGCTGGCGCGCGCCCAGGACGGGGGCCAGCGTGTCGAGCACCGAGCCGCCGCCACCGCCCGCGTCCTCGCTGCCGAAGCGCGAGCCGGCCTCGACGACCGGGCTGTCGTCCTCGCCGCCGAAGAACAGCATGTAGCTGCCGCCACCGACCACGATCACGACGAGCGCCACGAGCATCCCGAGGCGGGCCAGCGGGGGCAACGAGCTCACTCGGTAGCCTCTCGATCCGTCATGTCAGGCACCGTCGTCATGAAATTCGGGGGAACCTCCGTCGCCGATGCCGAGCGCCTCAAGCGCGCGGCGCAGCGGATCGTCGCCAAGCGCGAGGCCGGCAACCGCGTCGTCGCGGTCCTCAGCGCGCGCGGCAAGACGACCGACTTCCTCATCGCCGAGGCGCAGGAGATCTCGCCGACGCCCGACCCGCGCGAGATGGACATGCTGCTGTCCACGGGCGAGCGGCAGTCCTGCGCCCTGTGCGCGATGGCGATCAACGACCTCGGCCATCGCGCAATCTCCCTGACCGGGTCACAGGCGGGCATCGTCACAGACACGTCGCATACGAAGGCGAGGATCCTAGACGTGCGCGCCGATCGGATCCGTGCCGCCCTCGACGACGACTCGATCGTGCTGGTCGCGGGCTTCCAGGGCGTGTCCACCGCGAAGGACGTCACGACCCTCGGGCGCGGCGGCTCGGACACCACCGCCGTTGCGCTCGCGGCGGCGATCGGCGCCGACGTCTGCGAGATCTACACCGACGTCGCCGGGGTCTTCAGCGCCGACCCGCGGATCGTCCCCGACGCCCGCAAGCTGCCCGTCGTCTCCTTCGAGGAGATGCTCGAGATGTCGGCCTCGGGCGCCGGCGTCCTGCAGCTGCGCTCGGTCGAGTACGCCCGCAACCACGGCGTGCGCATCCACTGCCGGTCGAGCTTCACGGATGAGCCCGGTACCGTGGTCGTCGGAGAAGAGGAGACCGTGGAACAACCGCTCATCACCGCCGTCACGCACTCCACCGAGGAGGCGCGCGTCACGCTCAAGGGGATCCCCGACCATCCCGGCATCGCCGGGCGGATCGCGACCGCGCTCGCCGTGGCGAACGTCAACATCGACATGATCATCCAGAACGAGCCCGTCTCCGGCACGGCCGGCGCGGACATGTCCTTCACCGTCCCGCGCGCGGACCTGGCCGAGGCCCACAGGGCGCTCGCGCCGCTCGCCGACGAGCTCGGCCTCGAGATCCAGTCCGACGAGTCGATGGGCAAGGTCTCGGTCATCGGCGCCGGCATGAAGTCGCACCCCGGCGTTGCCGCCAAGGTCTTCACGACGCTCGGGTCCGAGGAGATCAACATCGAGATGATCTCCACCTCGCCGATCAAGATCTCCTGCGTGATCGCCGGCGACGCCGTTCCCGGCGCCGTCCGCGCCCTGCACGCGGCCTTCGAGCTGTCCGGCCACGACACGATCCGGCCCGAGCGCCCCTTCGGGGAGTTCGCGACATGAGCGCCGACGGACTGCGCGTCGCCGTCGTCGGCGCGACCGGCGCCGTCGGCACGGTCATGCTGCGCCTGCTGCGCGAGCGCGGCTTTCCGGCGCGCGAGGTCGTCCCCTTCGCCTCCGAGCGCTCGGTCGGCCGCGAGCTCGACGGCGGGCTCGTCGTCGCGCCGCTGACCGACGAGACGATCCAGGGCTTCGACGTCGCGCTCTTCAGCGCCGGCGCCACCCGCTCGCGCGAGTGGGCCCAGCGCTTCGTCGACGCGGGCGCCGTCGTCGTCGACAACTCCAGCGCCTTCCGCGGCGCCGACGAGGTCCCGCTCGTCGTCTCCGAGGTCAACCCCGAGGCGCTCGACGCCCACCGCGGGATCGTCGCCAACCCGAACTGCACGACGATGGTCGCGATGCTCCCGCTCAAGGCGCTGCACGACGCCTTCGACCTGCGCGCGATGGTCGCCACGAGCTACCAGGCCGCCGGCGGCGCGGGCCAGAAGGGCATCGACGAGCTGGCCTCGCAGGTCGCCCCGCTGGCCGCCGACGTCGCCCAGCTCTGCGACGACGGCGCCGCGGCCGCCGCGAAGGTCGACCACGCCGTCCACGCCGCGACGCTCGCCTTCAACGTCGTGCCGCTGCTCGGCACGCTCGGCGACGACGACCACACCGACGAGGAGCGCAAGCTGCGCGACGAGTCGCGCAAGATCCTGCAGATTCCCGACCTCGCCGTCTCGCCGACCTGCGTGCGCGTGCCGGTGATGGTCGGCCACGGCGTCGCCGTGCGCGCGACGTTCGCGCGCGAGCCCGAGCTCGAGCGTGCGCTGGAGGTGCTGCGGGCGTTCCCGAACCTCGTCGTCGACGAGGTCCCGACCCCGCTGGAGTACGCGGGCCGCGACGAGGTCGCCGTCGGCCGCGTGCGCCGCGACCTCGCCGACCCGCTCTCGCTGAACTTCTTCGTCGTCGGCGACAACCTGCTCAAGGGCGCCGCGCTGAACACCGTGCAGCTCGCCGAGGCGCTGCACGAGCGCGGCCTCATCGGCGCGCGCGTCTCCTCGAGATAGGCGCGCCCGCCGGCCGGGCAGGGCCGGCGGGCACAGGTTCGGACCTACCCGAGCGTCCTTCGCACAATCACAACCGAGTCCTACCTCGCGCGCGACAGACCCGAGAGCTCGCGGCGGCTGTGCACGCCGAGCTTGCGGAAGACCGCGCGTGCGTGCGTGCGGACCGTCTCGACGCTGACGTGCAGCGCCTGGGCGATCTCGCCGTTGGAGCGCCCGAGCTGCAGCTGGTCGAGCACGTCGGCCTCGCGCGGGGTGAGGACGTCGGGCAGCAGGCCGGCGGCCGGACTGGCGGGGCTGCAGTGCGGGAGCACGTGCAGGCCGCGCGAGGCGAGGTGGATCGCGGTGAGGATGTCGCGGCCCTGGACGTCCTTGCCAAGGCAGGCGGTCGCGCCGAGCGCCAGCAGCTGGCTGCACTCGCCCGGCGTCGGGTGGTTGGCGAGCACGATGAAGTGGGTCTCGGGATGGGCGGCGTGCAGGCGGCGCAGGTCGGCGGGCGCGCGCAGCAGGCCGAAGTTCAGGATCGCGACCCTGGGCGCGTGCTCGGCGATGATCGGCTCGAGGCGGTCGGCGTCGACGTCGGCGGCGACGATGCGCAGGTGGATGTCGGCGCCGATGAGGCTGCACAGGCCGGCGCTCACGAGGTCCTCGAAGCGCGAGATCAGGATCGTGATCGGTCCGCGGGCGTCCACGGGGTGCTTATCGGCAGGTCGGTCGCCGAGGGTGAACCGCGTCTCCCCCCAAGATCACCCGTGCCGGGGTACGACGCCGCAGCGGCCCTGCGCCACTATGACAACTGTCCTTACGGGGGCGCCAGGGGGGACCAGGGATCGGGGGATCCGGGGGAACTCAGGGGAAACAGACAGGGGTGGGACGGACAAGAGGGCCTCAGGGGGGCCCTCTTGCCCGTTCGACGTCACTCGTCGGGCTTGGGGTCGTCCGGGGGGACGATCGTCGAGCGCAGCCGGGCGCGCGCCGCATCGATGCGGTGCGCCGCCTGCTCGCCGGTCATCGGCGGCTGCGGCGGCTCCTGCGGGGGCTGCGGGGCGGGCGGGCCCGCATTCGGCATGCCGAGGCGCCGGCGCAGGTCGCCGGCCAGCCTGCGCGCGGCGTCGCGCCTACCCGCCAGAGGGGGACGCACCGACCCCGGCGACGACCGAGGTCGTCCAATCGATCACCGCCGTCGGCTTGACGACGTGGCGGCCGAGCCCGAGCTCACCGGGCGCGATGCCGAGCGCCAGGCCGACGAGCTGGGGGAGGTGCAGGACCGGCATGTCGAGCTTGCGTCCGACGACGCGCTCGGCGAGCGGCTGCTGCAGGTCGAGGTTGAGGTGGCACAGCGGGCATGGCGTCACGAGGCAGTCGGCGGCGGCGTCGGCCGCGTCGCCGAGGTGACGGCCGGCCTGCGCCAGCGAGGCGTCCTTGTTCATCGTGATGATCGGGAAGCCGCAGCACTTGTGCGAGCCGGCGTAGTCGATGACCGTGCCGCCGAGGGCCTCGATGACGAGGTCGAGGTAGGTGTCGCGCGGGTGCTCGTCGTCGATCTGCAGCCGCTGCTGCGGGCGCACGATGTAGCAGCCGTAGAAGGGGCCGACGCGCAGGTTCGTCAGCGGGCGCTGCACGCGCCGGCTGAGCTCGTCGAGGCCGAACTCCTCGACGAGCAGCCAGAGGAAGTTCTTGTTCGTCAGGCCCTTCTCGTAGGTCAGGCCCTCGTCGGCGAGCGTCTCGTTGATGTGCGCGCGGTACTCGGCGTTGGCGTCCAGGCGCTCCTGGCACTCGGACTGCGCGCCCTGGCAGGTGGAGCAGATGTTCATCATCATCGCCGCGCCGTCGGCCTGCTGGGCGAGCGCGAACGTGCGCGCGTTGAGCGTGTCGGCGAGCTCCTGGTTGTGCTCGGCGATGACGCCGGCGCCGCAGCAGGAGGCGCGGTCGAGCGCGACGAGCTCGATGTCCAGCAGCGGCGCGACGCGCGCCATCGAGCCGTGCAGCTCGGGGGTGAAGCCGCGCGAGACGCAGCCGGGCCAGTAGGCGACCTTCATCGGGTGACTACCTCAATCCTCGTCGTAGCCGGAGATGTAGAGGTTCAGCTCGAGGCGCTCGGGGTGGCCCTCGACCTCTCTGTAGATGCGGTCGATCTGCTTGAGATCGGCCTTGGCCAGCTTGTGCGGCTTGAGCACCGCGGCGGGCGTGACCTTGCGCCGCAGCAGCGCCTTGGCGATCGACGGCAGCGAGCTGGCGAGCTCCTTCTGCGCGGCCGGCTTGAACTTCGCCACGGCTGAGTTGCCGGCGATCGAGCGCGGCAGCAGCTCGGCCTCATTGAGCAGCCCGTACTTGTGCACGAGCGTGACGAACGCCGCCTCGTGGCGCTCGCCGTTGTTGCGGTCGACGATGCCGAAGTCGCTGCCGGCGCGGCGGCGCAGGCGCATGATCTGGCTCATCGGCGCGACGTCCTTCGGGCAGGCGTCGATGCACATGAAGCAGTGGGTGCAGTCGTAGATGCCGTGCGGGTCCTCGGCGAGGTCGGTCAGGCGCTCGCGCGTCTGCGCGTCGCGCGGGTCGCCGACGAAGCGGTAGGCCTTGGCGAGCGCGGCGGGGCCGACGAACTCCGGGTCGACCTCCATCGCCAGGCAGTCAGAGACGCACGCCCCGCACTGGATGCAGGCCATCGACTGGGTGACGTCGACCATCGTCTCGCGGGGGACGATGTACTCGCGCTCGGGCACCGGGTGCTTGGCGATCAGCCACGGGGTGACGCGCCGGATCTTCTTCCAGTGCACCGCCTCCATGTCGACGATGAGGTCCTTGATGACCGGCATGTTGCCCATCGGCTCGACCTCGATGACGCCGTCCTTGGCGTGGCGCTGGGCCTTGTCGAGGTGGGTGTGGCAGGCGAGGTCGGGCTTGCCGTTGATGCGCACGCCGCAGGAGCCGCAGATCGCCGCGCGGCAGGAGCAGCGGATCCCGATCGAGCCGTCGAAGCGCGCCTTGGCCTGGAGGATCGCCTCGAGCACGGAGCGGTGGGGCTCCAGCTCGACGGTGTGCTCCTCCCAGTAGGGGGCGTCACCGGACTCGGGGTCGTAGCGGCGCAGTCTCAACGTGAACTCGGCCATCAGTACTTCCTCACTTCCGGCTCCCACTGCGTGATCGTCACCGGTGAGTAGGAGATCTCCGGCTCACCGCCGGGCGCGCGCGTGATGTTGATGTGCTTGAGCCACTGCTCGTCGTCGCGGTCGGGGTAGTCGGTGCGGAACTGCGCCCCGCGCGACTCCTTGCGCTCGATCGAGGCGACGATCGTCGCCTCCGCGCAGTCGAGCATGTAGCCGAGCTCCATCGCGCCCAGCACGTCCTGGTTGAAGACCGTGCCGGCGTCGTCGATGTAGGCGACGTCGGACTCCTCCTTCAGGCGCCGCACGACCTCCAGCGCCTTCGTGAGCCCGTCCTCGTCGCGGTAGACGGCGACGTGCTCGTTCATCAGCGTGCCGAGCTCGTCCTTGATCTCCGAGATCCGGCGGCCGCCCTTCTCGCGGGCGATGATCGCGTCGATCATCTCGGCGTCCTGGCGGATCCGCGAGGCGGGCGCGTGTGGCATCGCCATCTCCTTGCCGCGGGCGGCCGCGTGCTCGCCCGAGCGGCGGCCGAAGATCAGCGTGTCCAGCAGCGAGTTGGCCCCCAGGCGGTTGCCGCCGTGGACCGAGACGCAGGCGACCTCGCCGGCCGCGTAGAGGCCGGTGATCGGCGTCTGGCCGTCGACGTCGGTCTTGACGCCGCCCATGATGTAGTGCTGGCCGGGGCGGATCATGATCGGCTCGCGGGTGATGTCGGTGCCGGCGAAGTCGCGCCCGATGTTGACGATCTCGCGCAGCGCCTCGTGCACGCGCTTCTTCGGCACGACGGTGATGTCGAGGTAGATCCCCTGGCCGTCGGGGCCGACGCCGCGGCCCTCGTTGATCTCCGTCTGCTCGGCGCGCGAGACGACATCGCGCGAGGCGAGCTCCATCTTGTTGGGCGCGTAGTCCTCCATGAAGCGCCGGCCCTCGGAGTTCAGGAGGTGGGCGCCCTCGCCGCGCGCGCCCTCGGTGATCAGGAAGCCGTTCTCGGCGAGCGTCGTGGGGTGGTACTGGACCATCTCCATGTCCATGATCGGCGCCCCCGCGCGGTAGGCCTGGGCGATCCCGTCGCCGGTGCAGATCAGCGCGTTCGTCGTCGGCTTGTAGCACTGGCCGTTGCCGCCGCAGGCGAGGATCACGGACTTCGCGTCGAAGACCTCCATCGTGCCGGTGCGCACGTCGCGGGCGACGGCGCCGGCGCAGTGGCCGCGGTCGTCGATGATCAGCGAGGTCGCGAACCACTCCTCGTAGCGGTCGACGACCTCGTGGAAGCGCATGAGCTGCTCGTAGAGGACGTGCAGGATCGCCTGGCCGGTGATGTCGGCGACGTAGGCGGTGCGCTTCTTGGAGGCGCCGCCGAAGGCGCGCAGGTCGAGCTCGCCCTTCTCGTTGCGATGGAACGTGACGCCGATGTGCTCGAGGTGCATCGCCTCGCCGGGCGCCTCGCTGCACATGATCTCGATCGCGTCCTGGTCGCCGAGGAAGTCCGAGCCCTTGACGGTGTCGTAGGCGTGCTCGGTCCAGTCGTCGTCGATCGCGATGGCGGCGTTGATGCCGCCGGCGGCGGCGACCGAGTGCGAGCGCACGGGGTGGACCTTGCTCATGATCGCGACCGAGGCTCCGGCCTGGGCGGCGGCGAGGGCGGCGCGCTGCCCGGCCAGGCCGGCGCCGATGATGAGGACGTCGTGGGCTGGCACGGTCGGGACTCTATCTACGCGAGGCGCTGCGGCAGCACCGCGGTCAGCGCGCGCCGGACCTGCTCGATCGTGACGACGCCGCGCAGCACGCCGTCGGCGTCGACCGCCATCAGCGCGCCGTGGTCGCGCAGCGCCTCGTCGCCGAGCAGCGCCTCCAGCGGGCGGTCGGCCGGGACGCGCCAGCGCTCCGCCTCGGCGGCCTCGACGAGCTCGCCGACGGCCAGCGCGGGGCGGCCCGCGGCGATCTCGGCGTCGATGCGCGGCTCGCGGACGACGCCGATGAAGCGCCCGTGCTCGTCGACGACCGGAAACCACTCCCAGCGGTAGCGCAGGAAGTACTCGTCCTGGGCCTGGGCGACGGTCGCGCTCGCGGGCATCGTCACCGGCTGGGCGTCCATGATGTCGGCGACGGTGATGCCGTCCAGGCGCTCGGTGAACGCCGTCGAGGCGACGGCGGCGCGGGCGGACTGCGCGATGAACCAGCCGACGACCGCGAGCCAGATGCCGTTGACGGGCTCGCCGTAGGCGACGAGGAAGACGCCGACGGCGATGATCAGGTAGGCGAAGCCCTCGCCGATGCGCCCGGCGATGCGGGTCGCGCGGTTGCGGTCGCCCGTGATCTTCCAGACGATCGAGCGCGCGATCCGGCCGCCGTCGAGCGGGAACGCGGGGACCAGGTTGAAGGCGAAGAGGAAGAGGTTGATCGAGCCCAGGAAGCCGAGCAGCGCGAGCGTCGGCGAGGCCTCGGCGTCGCCCGCGAGGCGCATGACGTCGAGCGCCGCGCCCTGCGAGATCAGCGTGCTGAGGCCGAGGCAGATCCCGACGATGACGAGCGTCACGGCGGGGCCCGCGGCGGCGACCTTGAACTCCGTCCCCGGCGAGTCGCTGTCGCGGGTCATCTTCGCGACGCCCCCGAAGAACCACAGGTCGATCCCGCTGATGCCGATCCCCAGCCGCCGCGCGACCAGCGCGTGGCCGAGCTCGTGGAGGATCAGCGAGAAGAAGAACAGCAGCACCGCGAGGACCGCGACGAGGTAGCCCTGCGTCACCGAGCCGCCGAGCACGGACCGGAAGTAGTCCGACACGACGTAGATGAAGAAGAAGAGGACGAAGAACCAGCTCGGGCTCGCCCCGATCCGGATGCCGAAGATGCGCATGAGCTGGATCGAGTTGCCGGAGCCGAGCATGTCCGGGGACATCGTCGCAGGCTGCGCGTGCGACCATCGCGGGGTGCAGCCAGACGACCTCTACGGTCTCCCGCTGGACCAGTTCGTCCCCGAGCGCGGCGCGCTCGCAAAGACGCTGCGCGGCGAGGGCCGCCGCGACGAGGCGGCGAGGTGGCGAAGCTGCGCAAGCCGTCGGCCGCGGCGTGGGCCGTCAACCAGCTCGTGCGGGGCGAGTCCGGCGGGGTCGGCCAGCTCTTCGAGGCCGGCGACGCCCTGCGCGACGCGCAATCGGCGCTGCTGGCGGGGCGCGGCGACGGGCGTGCGTTGCGCGACGCCGGGACGCGCGAGCGCGAGGCCGTCGAGGAGCTCGTGGAGGCCGCGGGCGAGCTGCTGCCCGACGCCAGCGGGGTGACGCTCGAGCGCGTCGCGGACACGCTGCACGCGGCCGCCCTGGACGAGGCGGCGCGCGCGGCCGTGCGCGAGGGGCGGCTGGAGCGCGAGTTGCGCCACGCGGGGCTGGGCCTGGGGGAGGGCGCCGACGTGTTCGCCGCGGCGCCGGCGTCGGCGGCGGAGCCGAAGCCGAAGGCGGCGAGGCCGAAGCCCGCGTCGAAGGACGACCGCAAGGCCGAGAAGGAGCGCGCCGCCGCCGAGAAGGCGGCGGAGGCCGAGCGCGAGGCCGAGCGCAAGCGGGTGCGCGCGGCGGTGTCGAAGGCCGCGAAGGCGCAGGAGCGCGCCGGGCACGCGCTGCGCGCGGCGCAGGAGCGCCACGACCGCGCGGCGGAGGCGTTGGAGGAGGCCGAGGCGGCGCTGGAGGCGGCGCGGGCGAAGTCCGACGGCGCGGAGGAGGAGCACCGGCGTCTGCGGGTGCAGCTCGACGGTCTGTAGGGCCCGGCGCGCTTACGGCAGCGATGAGGGAGGAGTCTGCGTTCGTGGCGCGGTCGCGGCGCCGGGGTTCACGCCGTGTCTGTGGGCTATTGGGCTATATCCGCCCAATAGCCCACAGCCTCACACCTGGAGCGCGCCCGGCGAACGACCCGTCTCCCTTATCGCTGCCGGTCGCCCGCGCCGACGCCGCCGCGCACCGCCCGAGTCACGCAGGCGCATGCCGCGCGACGATCGCGCCAAAGTCCACCCCCGCAGGCAGCGTCCCGTACTGCAACCCACTGTCGCCCGCCAGCCGCGACGCGCAGAACGCGTCCGCGACGCACGCGGGCGCATGGCGCACCAAGAGCGACCCCTGGAGCGCCAGCGCCATCCGCTCCACCACCCGCCGCGCCCGCGCCTCCAGGCCCTCCGCGTCCGTGAACTCCGAACGCAGCGCCGCCACGAACGCGTCCAGCCGCGGGTCCGCGCCCGCCGCCTCGTCGACCTCCTCCAGGAACACGGCGAGCACCGCGGGCTCGCGGCCGAGCGCGCGCAGGACGTCGAGCGCCATGACGTTGCCCGATCCCTCCCAGATCGACGACAGCGGCATCTCGCGGTACAGCCGCGGCATCCCGGACTCCTCGACGTAGCCGTTGCCGCCGAGGCACTCCAAGGCCTCGAACGCATGCCCCGGGCCGCGCTTGCAGACCCAGTACTTGCCGATCGCCGTGCCCAGGCGCTTGAGCGCGCGGGCGCGCTCGTCGCCGCGGCCGGCCTCGTCGTAGGCGCGTGCCAGGCGCATCGCCAGCGCCGTCGCCGCCTCGGACTCGATGCACAGGTCGGCCAGGACGTTGCGCATCAGCGGCTGGTCGATCAGCAGCTTGCCGAAGGCCGAGCGGTGGGCCGCGTGCCAGGTCGCGTTCGCCACGCCCCAGCGCATCCCCGCGGCGGTGCCGATGATGCAGTCAAGCCGCGTGTGGCCGACCATCTCGATGATCGTCGGGACGCCGCGCCCGGGCTCGCCGACGATCTGCGCCCAGGCGCCGCGCAGCTCGATCTCGCTCGACGCGTTGGAGCGATTGCCGAGCTTGTCCTTCAGGCGCTGGATTGCAAAGGCGTTGCGCGTCCCGTCGGGCAGGATCCGCGGCAGGGCGAAGCACGTCAGGCCGCTGTCGGTCTGGGCGAGCACGAGGAAGAGGTCGCACATCGGCGCCGAGCAGAACCACTTGTGGCCGGTCAGCTCGTACTCGCCGTCCGCGCCGCCGGCCAGCGGCCGCGCGACCGTCGTGTTCGCGCGCACGTCCGAGCCGCCCTGCTTCTCGGTCATCGCCATCCCGCACAGCGCGCTGGCCTTCGAGCGCCCGTCGCCGAGCTCGGGGTCATACGACGTCGCCGTCAGCCGCGGCTCCCACAGCGCCGCCAGCTGCGGCTGCAGCGCGCAGCGCCGGCACCGCCGCGAACGTCATCGTGATCGGGCACGCGAACCCGCCCTCGGCCTGCGCGGCCGTCATGTAGAGCGCCGTCCGCGCGACGTGCGCGCCGTCCTGCGGCGACGTCCACGGCAGCGAGTGCAGCTCGTGCGACACCGCCAGCGACATCAGGTCGTGCCAGGCGCGGTGGAACTCGACCTCGTCGATGCGGTGCCCGTAGCGGTCGAAGGCCTTCAGCCGCGGCGGGTTCTCGTTGGCCTCGAAGCCCCAGCGGATCGGCTCGGCGCCCCACGCCGCGCCGACCTCCCGCGCCCGCGACAGCGCCCAGCCGCCGCCCTCGCGCTCGAGCGCCTCGCCCAGCGCGACGTTGTCGTCGAAGAGGTTGCGGCCCTCCAGCGGCGGGGCCTGGTTTGCGACCTCGTGGGTCTGGAAGGGGGCGGTCACGGGCGGCCCTCCACGACCGCCAGCGCAGCGGCCAACGCCGGGCTCGGGCGCATGACGGCGTCGACGCGCGCGGGGTCGGCGCGGTAGTAGCCGCCGAGGTCCACCGGCTCGCCCTGCACGGCGGCGAGCTCGGCGACGATCGCCTCCTCGTCGGCCGCGAGTCGCTCGGCGACGGCCGCGAAGCGCGCCGCGAGCTCGGCGTCGTCAGCCTGCGCGGCGAGCTCCTGCGCCCAGTACAGCGCGAGGTAGAAATGGCTGCCGCGGTTGTCGAGCTCGCCGCACCTGCGCGATGGCGAGCGGCCGTTCTCGAGCACGCTGCCGGTCGCCCGGTCCAGCGCTTCGCCAAGGAGCCTGGCGCGCGGGTTGTGCGTCTTCTCGGCGAGCATCTCCAGCGACACCGCGAGCGCGAGGAACTCCCCGAGCGAGTCCCAGCGCAGGTGGTTCTCCCGGAGCAGCTGCTGGACGTGCTTCGGCGCCGACCCGCCGGCGCCCGGTCTCGAAGAGGCCGCCGCCGTTCATGAGCGGCACGATCGAGAGCATCTTCGCGCTCGTCCCGAGCTCGAGGATCGGGAACAGGTCGGTGAGGTAGTCGCGCAGGACGTTGCCGGTGACGGAGATCGTGTCCTCGCCCGCGCGAGCGCGCTCGAGCGTGAAGCGCGTCGCCTCCGCGACGGGCAGCACCTCGATCCGCAGGTCGTCGACGCCGAGCTCGTCCAGCGCCGGGCGGACCTTCTTCAGGAGCTCGGCGTCGTGCGGCCGCGTCTCGTCGAGCCAGAAGACCGCCGGCGCGCCGGTCGCGCGAGCGCGGGCGACCGCGAGCCTGACCCAGTCCTGGATCGCCGCGTCCTTGGTCTGGCACATGCGCCAGATGTCGCCGGCCTGCACCTCGTGCTCGAGCAGCGTCGCGCCGCCGGCGCCGGCCACCCGCACCGTCCCCGCCGACGCGATCTCGAACGTCTTGTCGTGCGAGCCGTACTCCTCGGCCTTCTGCGCCATGAGGCCGACGTTCGGCGTCGTCCCCATCGTCGACGGATCGAACGCGCCGTGCTCGCGGCAGTGGTCGACCGTCGCGGCGTACAGCGGCGCGTACGAGGAGTCGGGGATCACGAACTTGCAGTCCTGCTGCTCGCCGGCGGCGTTCCACATCTGGCCCGAGGAGCGGATCGCGGCGGGCATCGAGGCGTCGACGATGACGTCGGAGGGCGCGTGCAGGTTCGTGATGCCCTTGTCGGAGTCGACCATCGCGATCGACGGGCCGGCGGCGAGGGCGGCGGCCACGGCCTCGCGGGCCTCCGGGTGCGCGCTCAGCAGGCTTCCGAGGCCGTCGTTGGGGTTCGCATCCAGGCCCTCGTAGACCTCGCCCGCGACGGCGCGCACCGCGTGGCCGAAGATGATCGGGTCGGAGACCTTCATCATCGTCGCCTTCAGGTGGACCGAGAAGAGCACGCCGAGCGCCTTGGCGTCGGCGACCTGCTCGGCGAGGAACTCGTCGAGCGCCGCGCGGCGCATGACGGCGGCATCGAGCACCTCGCCGGCGAGCACCGCGATGCGCTCCTTGAGCACCGTGACGGTGCCGTCGGCCGCGACGTGCTCGACCCGCACGGCGCCGTCGGCGTCGACCGTCACCGACCGCTCGGTGGAGCGAAAGTCGCCTGCGGACATCGTCGCGACGTGCGACCTGGAGTCCGGCGACCAGGCGCCCATCGAGTGCGGGTGCCTGCGCGCGAAGGCCTTCGCGGACGCCGGGGCGCGGCGGTCGGAGTTGCCCTCGCGCAGGACCGGGTTGACCGCGCTGCCCTTGACCGCGTCGTACGCCGCGCGCGCGGGGTCCGACACGTCCTCGGGATAGTCCGGGATCGCGTACCCCTTGTCCTGAAGCTCGGCGATCGCCGCCTTCAGCTGCGGCAGCGACGCGCTGATGTTCGGCAGCTTGATGATGTTCGCCGCGGGCGTCGTGGCGAGCTCGCCGAGCTCGGCCAGCGCATCGGGGACCCGCTGGTCGGGGCGCAGCAGCTCCGGGAACTGGGCGAGGATCCTGCCGGCAAGCGAGATGTCGCGCAGCTCGATGTCCACGTCGGCGGCCGCGGCGAACGCCTGCACGATCGGCAGCAGCGAGGCTGTGGCAAGCGCGGGCGCCTCGTCGGTGAGGGTGTAGATGATCTTCATGGGCGGGGCGACACGCTAGCTGGCCCCGACCCGCCGGTAGCATCGCGCGCTCGATCCATGGCGCACGACGTGACCTTCATCCCCGGAGACGGCACCGGCCCCGAGCTGACCGAGGCCACCCGGCGCGTTCTCGAGGCCACCGGCGTCGACCTCGAGTGGGACCGCCAGGAAGCGGGGATCGACGAGTACCGCAAGCACGGCAACCCGTTTCCGCAGGAGACCCTCGCATCGCTGAAGCGCACCGGGGTGGGGCTCAAGGGGCCGACGACGACGCCCGTCGGCTCGGGCTTTCGCTCGATCAACGTGCTGTTGCGCAAGGAGCTGGACCTCTACGCGTGCATCCGGCCGTGCAAGGCGCTGGAGGGCGTGCGCACGCGCTTTCCGGAGACCGACCTCGTGATCGTGCGCGAGAACACCGAGGACCTCTACGCCGGCATCGAGTTCGAGCGCGGCACGGCCGAGAACGCCGCCCTGCGCGAGAAGCTCGCCGAGCTCGGCTCGCACGTCCGCGAGGACGCCGGCATCTCGATCAAGCCGATCAGCGTCTTCGGCTCCGAGCGGATCGTGCGCCACGCGTTCGACTACGCCGTCACCCACGGTTACAAGAAGGTCGTCGCCGCGCACAAGGCGAACATCATGAAGTTCTCCGACGGCCTGTTTCTCGAGGTCGCGCGCAACGTCGCCGCGGAGTACCCGGCGATCGAGTTCCAGGACTGCATCATCGACAACCTCTGCAACCAGCTGATCACCTATCCGGAGGATTTCGAGGTCATCGTCCTGCCCAACCTCTACGGGGACATCGTCTCCGATCTGTGCGCCGCGATGATCGGCGGGCTGGGGGTGGCGGGCGGGGCGAACATCGGCACGGAGGCCGCCGTGTTCGAGGCGACGCACGGATCGTCGCCGACCTACGCGGGCAAGAACCGCATGAACCCGACGGCGCTGATGCTGTCGGGCGTCTACATGCTCGACCACCTGAAGGAGCACGCCGCGGCGCGCGCGCTGGAGAACGCGATCGCAGCCGTCATACGCACGGGGGACAAGGTCACCTACGATCTGAAGCCCAGCCGCACAGACCCCACCGCCGTCGGCACCAGCGAGTTCGCCGACGCGGTCATAGAGGAGATGAACGCATGACGAACGGTTCGCCGGTGAAGGTCGCCGTGACAGGCGCCGCCGGGCAGATCGGATACGCACTGCTGTTTCGGATCGCATCCGGCCAGCTCCTGGGACCGGACACACCGGTCGCCCTCAAGCTGCTCGAGATCCCGCAGGCCGTCACGGCGGCCGAGGGCACGACGCTCGAGCTCACCGACTGCGCCTTCCCGCTGCTGGCCTCCGTCGACATCTACGACGACCCGGTACAGGCCTTCGACGGCGTCGACATCGCGCTGCTCGTCGGTGCGCGGCCGCGCACGAAGGGCATGGAGCGCGCCGACCTGCTGGAGGCCAACGGCGCGATCTTCAAGCCGCAGGGCGAGGCGCTGAACGCCGGCGCCGCCGACGGCGTGAAGGTGCTCGTGGTCGGCAACCCGGCGAACACGAACGCGCTCATCCTCGCCAGCAACGCGCCCGACATCCCCGCCGAGCAGATCACTGCGATGACGCGCCTGGACCAGAACCGCGCGGTCGCGCTGCTCGCCCAGAAGCTCGGCGTCGGCGTCGAAGCCGTCAAGGACCTCGTCGTCTGGGGCAACCACTCGCCCTCGATGTTCCCCGACCTGTTCAACGCCACCGTCAACGGTGAGCGCGCGGTCGACCAGGTCGACATGGACTGGTACGAGAACACCTACATCCCCCGCGTGGGCAAGCGCGGCGCCGAGGTCATCGCCGCGCGCGGATCCTCGTCCGCGGCGTCGGCGGCGAATGCGGCGATCGATCACGTGCGCGACTGGGTGAGCGGGGCGGACGGGCTGCGCTCGATGGCGGTCGCCTCCGACGGCTCCTACGACATCGCCGAGGGGATCATCTCGAGCTTCCCCGTGCGCCTCTCGGGCGGCACCTACGAGATCGAGCAGGGCCTGGATGTCGACGACTTCGCGCAGGCGAAGATCGACGCGACGGTGAAAGAGCTGACCGACGAGCGCGCCGCCGTCGAGAAGCTCGGACTTATCTGAACCTAAAAGTAAGGACCGGGAGCGATCCCGGTCCTTACTTACGGTGTGCCCTGGTCAGGCGGTCGATCAGGCGGCGTCCTTGGGGTGCCAGCCGCGGCCGTCCTTCTTGACGAGGCCGTCCTCGGCCAGGCCTGGGAGGACGCGGTAGAGGTAGTTCTGCTTGATCCCCATCTTCTCGGCGATCTCCGGGATCGTGATCCCGGGGTTGCCCTTCACGAGCGCGAGTGCCTCGGCGCCGCGTGTGCCGCTGCCCTTGGGGCGTCCTCGCCGTCCAGTGCCGCTGCCCGCGCCACGGCTCCGGCCCGCGGATTTCACCCGTGCCGTCGCCCGTCGCGTACCGCTGCTTCCGTTGCCGGCGCTGCCGTTGCTCGCCGTCGTGCGCGTGGGCACGCCGTCGAGCGCCGCGGCAGCGGCCTCAAGTCGCTGATACTCGTCGACGAGCGGCTTGAGCTCTTTCAGCCGCGCGCCGATCTCATTTCGTTTCTCATCAAGGAAGTCAGCCATGTACGTCTCCCCGTCAGGCCTTAGTGACATTAACAGCAACAGCGTAGCCAATCGCGCCGCTGGCCGCTGCGTATGACGGCGGACCCTGCTCAGCCGCGGACTTCCAGAATCTCCTTGAGCCGTCGCAGGGAGGCGTTGGCCTCCTTCTGCGGGATGCCGCCGACGATCACCTTCGACGCCGCCGCGCCCAGCGGGCCGAGCGGGGTGCGGAACTCGTTGCGGTAGTCGACGCGCGTGTGACCGTCGCGGAACGTGAGCCGGTCCTCGGTGACCGCGGTCGAGCGCGCCGGCCCGTTGCCCTCCCAGCGGGCGAAGTTCGGCGCGTCGAGCTCCACGAGCGTCCAGCGCACCTTGAAGCGCACGCCGCGCAGGTGCAGCGTCTGCTCCATCCGGAAGCCGGGCCTGATCGGGCCGCGGTCGACGTGGTCGATGCTGTCGACGATCGTCACCCACTCCTTGATGCAGGAGGGGTCCATGATCTTCTCCCACACCTCCTCGATCGGCGCGGCGATGTCGATGTTCGCGATGACGACGGACACGCGGCAAACCTAGTCGAGCACCGCAGCGGGCGTCCTACCGCGCCCGCAGCGGCTCGCTGGACTCCCAGTCGCGCAGCGCCCGCTCGACGGCGCGGTCGAAGCTGTGCAGGCGCACGCCGAGCAGCTGTGGCGCGCGCTCGTCACGCGGCAGCAGGTCAACCGACAGGCTTTCCATGAGCGGCCCGATGAAGCCCGGGTCCTCGCCGGCGATCGCGGCGGCGACCGGCGCGACGATCGGCGTCGCGTCGCGGCCGAAGCGCAGCGCGCGCCGGCGGACGAGCATGAGGTCGGCGATGCGCTCGATCATCCGCCCGTAGCTGAGGACGTCGGGGCCGGCGATGTCGAGCGACAGCCCGCCGGCGCCGTGCGGCGTCGTGGCGGCCGCGACGAGATAGGCGCGCACGTCGCGCGCGTCGATCGGCTGCGTGCGGTGCTCGCGCCAGGCGGGCAGCGCGAGGACCGACATGCGCTCGACGAGGTGCACGAGGAAGCGAAACGAGCGCGAGCTCGAGCCGATGACGATCGAGGCCCGCAGCGCGATCGCCTCGGGCAGCCCGGCGAGCAGGATGCGCTCGACCTCCAGGCGGCTGGAGAGATGGCGCGACGGCGTCCGCCCCTCCGGGGCCATGCCGCCGAGGTAGACGACGCGCCGCACGCCCGCGCGCTCGGCGGCGGCGACGAAGTTGCGCGCGGTGGCGCGCTCGCGCGATTCGAAGCCGGGGCCCGAGCCCTCCATCGAGTGCACGAGGAAGTACGCGACGTCGATGCCCTCCAGCGCCTCGTCGAGGCCGGCGCCGGTGACCGCGTCGCCCTGCACGACCGGCAGGCCGGCGGCGACCCGGCCGGGATCGCGCGCGAAGCCGCGCAGCTCGTGCCCCTCGCGTGCCAGCGCCGGCGCGAGGGCGGAGCCGATCGAGCCGCTGACGCCGGTGAGGAGGATGCGCATGGACGTACCATCGTCGCCCATGGAGTTGCTCCGCAAACTCCGAGCGCAGGCGCGCCAGCTGCTGCCGGAGTCCTCGTTTGACTACTTCGACGGCGGCGCCGGCGACGAGCAGACGCTCGCCGACAACGAGGCCGCCTGGCGCCGGCTGTGGATCCGCCCGCGCGTCATGGTCGACGTCAGCGCCGTCGACTCGACCTGCACGCTGCTCGGGCAACGGCTCGCCGCGCCGATCCTGATGGCGCCGATGGCGGCCCAGCGCCTGCTGCACGCGGACGGCGAGCTGGCCTCCGCGCGTGCGGCGGCCGCCGCCGGCAGCATCTACTGCCTGTCCTCGCGCGCGACGGCCGATCTGGCCGACGTCGCCGCCGCGGCGACGGGCCCGCTGTGGTTTCAGCTCTACGTCGCCGGCGACCGCGAGCGCTCCGCCCGCATCCTGGCGCGCGCCGCCGAGCACGGCTTCCGCGCGATCGTGCTCACCGTCGACCTGCCGGTGCCCGGCCGCCGCGAGCGCGAGCTGCGCCACGGCGAGCACCCGCTGCCGGAGGGCGTCGTGCTGGCGTCGCACCTCGGGCACGACCTCGTCGCGGAGACCAAGCCGCTCGGCGGCTGGGACGCGACGCTCACCTGGGCCGACGTCGCCTGGGTGCGCGAGTGCTGCGGGCTGCCGGTCCTCGTCAAGGGCGTGCTGACGGCCGAGGACGCGGCGGCGGCGATGGCCGCGGGCGCCGACGGGATCGTCGTCTCCAACCACGGCGGGCGCCAGCTCGACGGCTGCGTGCCGACGGCGGTCGCGCTGCCCGAGGTCGTCCGCGCGGTGCAGGGGCGCCTGCCGGTGCTCGTCGACGGCGGCATCCGCGACGGCGCCGACATCCTGCGCGCGCTGGCGCTCGGCGCCGACGCCGTGCTCGTCGGCAGGCCGTACGCCTGGGGCCTGGCGACCGGCGGCGAGGCCGGCGTGCAGGCCGTCGTCGAGGCGCTCGCGGGCGATCTGCGCCTCGTGATGGCGCTCGCCGGCTGCGCCACGCTCGCCGACATCGGGCACGACCGCCTCTGGCCCGCCGGCGCCGCGTAGAAAAACGTCCCCACAGAGCGGGAAGTGCCCCGACGCGAGGGGGTGAGATTTGCATGCCGGCAACCTGCTGCGGGAAGGGCCGGACAATCGTCCGCCATTTGCGGGCTGCCCGAATCCAAAAACCCGTCACGAGCGGAAACCGTCTCCGCGACCCCTTGAAGCGGGCCGCCGTCGCATGGTGGGATGGCCCCTGTCCAGTGCAACGACAAGGGGTGGATCGGGCGAATGGCAAAGGTGTCGGCGAAGAAGAAGGTGGCGTGCGAGGACTGCTTCTTTCGCCGCAACCTGCTGTGCGCGCTCGACCTCGGAGAGCCGTGCACGACCTTCCGGCCCGACAGCCCCGAGGGACTGCGACCGCCCCAGCAGCTGCGCTTCGCCTTCCGCCAGGAGCGCCGCACGCAGGCCGCGTGGGCGTTCCCCAGCGCGCAGGAGCAGGCCGCGCTGCACGCGTCCTGAACCGCTGGGTATGGCGCCCGACCGGGCGCCGCGCATAGAGTCCCGGCCGTGCGCATCACCGTGCTGGGCAAGTCGCCGTCGTGGCCCGACGCCGGAGGCGCATGCAGCGGATATCTCGTCGAGGACGACGACACCTGCGTGCTGCTCGACTGCGGCAGCGGCGTGCTCTCCCGGCTGCGGCTCGTGCGCGACTACGCGACCGTCGACGGCGTCGTCGTGACGCACATGCACGCCGACCACTTCTTCGACCTCGTGCCGTACGCCTGCGCGCTGTCCTACGGGCCGCGCGAGCACCCGGCGGCGCCCGAGCTCCTGCTGCCCCCCGGCGGCCGCGAGGTGCTGCGCGCGATCACGAGCGCCGGCGGCCAGGAGGACGTCGTCGACGACGCGTTCCGCGCCCGCGAGTACGACGTCGCCGCGGCCGAGCGCGTCGGCAGCCTGCGCCTGCGCTTCCAGCCGGTGCCGCACTTCGTGCCCGCCAACGCCGTCGAGGTCAGCTCCGACGCCGGTGGCGGGCGCTTCACCTTCGGCGCCGACCACGGCCCCAGCGAGGCGCTCTGCGACTTCGCCGCGGGCACCGACCTGCTGCTGCTCGAGGCGACGCTGCGCGAGCCGGAGTCCGATGCCAGGCGCGGGCATCTGACGCCCGCGGAGGCGGGCGAGCACGCGCGCCGCTGCAACGCCGCGCGGCTCGTGCTCACCCACATCTCCGACGAGCTCGACGCCGACTGGGCGCTCGCCGAGGCCCGGCGCGCGTACGGCGGGCCCGTCGAGGTCGCCCGCGCAGGCGCCGAATACGCGGTGTGACCCCGAGGGACAAGGGGGTAGATTGGCCCGCATGGCCCGCGAGCGCGACCTCTTCGCGAACTTCGAACGCATGCGCCGCGAGATGGACGAGCTCTTCGGCGACGTCTTCGGCAGCGTCGGGCTGACGTCGCGGCGGACCGGCTTCTCGCCGGCGGTCGACGTCTTCTACGCCGACGACCCGCCGCGGGCGATCGTCCACGCCGAACTCGCCGGGATCGACGCCGGCGACCTCGGCCTCGAGATCCAGGGCCGCGAGCTCACGCTCACCGGCCACCGCCGCGAGGCCGACGCCGAGGGCCGCGTCTACCAGCAGCTGGAGATCGAGCACGGCCCCTTCCGGCGCACGATCGCGCTCGGCGCCGAGGTCGTCGCCGAGCAGGCGCGGGCCAGCTACCAGGACGGGATCCTGCGGGTCGAGCTGCCGCTCGCCGATCCCGAGTCGCAGACGCGCAGCGTGCCGATCGAGCGCGGCCGCGGCCGCGAGATCCCGCGCGGCGGCGCGCGCGAGCCGCAATCATGATCGACGTCGTCAGCGACGGGACCGGGGCCCAGGAGATCGAGGTCGGCATGCGCCAGGACCTGCCCGAGTCGCTGCCCGTGCTGCCGCTGCGCGAGACGGTCCCCTTCCCCGACACGCTGACGCCGCTGGCGATCGGCCAGGAGCGCTCGGTCGCGCTCGTCAACGACGTGCTCGCCGGCAACCGCATGCTCGTGATGGTCGCCAGCCGCCAGCCCGACCTCGACGAGCCGGGCCCCGACGAGCTCTACGACGTCGGTGTCGTCGGCGTGATCGCGCGCATGCTGAAGGTGCCCGACGGGACGCTGCGCCTGCTCGTGCAGGGCGCCCAGCGCGTGCGCCTGGATCGCTGGACGACGGAGAAGCCCTACCTCACCGCGGAGATCTCCGAGGCGCCCGACGTCACCGAGGAGAGCCCCGAGCTGACGGCGCTCATGCGCAACGTCCAGCAGACGTTCTCGCAGATCGTCGAGGCCGTGCCCTACCTGCCCGAGGAGCTGCAGATCGCGGTCGCCAACGTCGAGGACGCGGGCGCGCTGAGCCACCTCATCAGCGGCTCGCTGCGGCTGCCGACCGACGAGAAGCAGGCGCTGCTGGAGGAGGTCAACGTCGCCCGCCGCCTGCGCCGCCTCACCGAGGTGCTCGCCCGCGAGCTCGAGGTCATCTCGATCGGCACCGAGATCCAGAGCCAGGTGCAGTCCGACATGGACCGCACCCAGCGCGAGTTCATCCTGCGCCAGCAGCTCAAGGCGATCCAGGAGGAGCTCGGCGAGTTCGACGAGTCCGCCGCCGAGGCCAACGAGCTGCGCGAGCAGCTCGCCGCGATCGACCTCCCCGAGGACGTGCGCAAGCAGGCCGACCGCGAGCTCGGCCGGCTCGAGAACCTCCCGACCGCCGCCGCCGAGCACGGCGTCATCCGCACCTACCTCGAGTGGATCGCGTCGCTGCCGTGGGACACCTCGACCGCCGACAACCTCGACCTCGAGCACGCGCGCACGGTGCTCGACGAGGACCACTACGGCCTCGAGCAGGTCAAGGAGCGGATCCTCGAGTTCCTCGCCGTGCGGCGGCTGACGGGCGGACGGGACTCGGTCTCCCGCGGGGCGATCCTGGCCTTCGTCGGGCCGCCGGGCGTCGGCAAGACCTCGCTGGGCAAGTCGATCGCGCGGGCGCTCGGGCGCGAGTTCGAGCGCATCAGCGCCGGCGGCGTGCGCGACGAGGCCGAGATCCGCGGCCACCGCCGCACGTACATCGGCGCGATGCCCGGCACGATCATCCGCGCGCTGCGCGACGCCGGCTCCAACAACCCGCTGTTCATGATCGACGAGATCGACAAGATGGGCTCGGATTTCCGCGGCGACCCGGCCAGCGCGATGCTCGAGGTGCTCGACCCCGAGCAGAACCAGAACTTCCGCGACCACTACCTCGACCTGCCCTTCGACCTGTCGCGGGCGATGTTCATCACGACGGCGAACACGCTCGACACGATCCCCGGGCCGCTGCGCGACCGGATGGAGATCATCGAGATCGCCGGCTACACGGCCGACGAGAAGCTGCAGATCGCCAAGCGCTACCTCGTCCCGCGCCAGGCCGATCGCAACGGCCTCAAGCGCGGCCAGCTGCGGATCACCGACGCCGCGCTGCGCGCCGTCATCGCCGACTACACGCGCGAGGCCGGCGTGCGCGAGCTCGAGCGCCAGATCGGCGCGATCGCCCGCAAGGTCGCGCGCGAGGTCGCCGAGGGCGGCACCCCGAAGGGCTCGATCGGCGAGGAGCGCGCGCGCGAGCTGCTCGGCCGCCAGCGCTACCACTCCGAGGCCAAGCGCCGCACGCGCGTGCCCGGCGTCGCGACCGGCCTGGCCTGGACGCCGGTCGGCGGCGACGTGCTCTTCATCGAGGCGACCGCCTTCGACGGCGAGGGCAAGCTGCAGATCACCGGCCAGCTCGGCGACGTCATGAAGGAGTCCGCGCAGGCGGCGCTCTCCTACGTGCGCGTCCACCTGCACGAGCTCGCGCCCGACCTGCCGTCGGACTGGTTTCGCAACCACGACATCCACATCCACGTCCCCGCCGGGGCGATCCCGAAGGACGGGCCCAGTGCCGGGATCACGATGGCGACGGCGCTGGCGTCACTGCTGACCGGCCGCCACGTGCGCGACGACCTTGCGATGACCGGCGAGATCACGCTCACCGGCCAGGTGCTGCCGATCGGCGGACTGAAGGACAAGGCGCTCGCCGCCCAGCGCAACGGGATCTCGCGGATCATCGCCCCCGAGCTCAACGAGCAGGACATCGAGGAGATCCCCGAGCACCTGCGCAAGAAGCTGACGTTCAGCTTCGTGGGCCAGATCGGCGAGGTTCTGGAGGCTGCGCTGGAGCCCGTGGAGGGCGCTCCCGCGCCCGCGCGACCCCGCGCGCGACGGTCTGCCACCAACGGAGACCGGGTATATGCTCGACGTAAGCAAGCGACGACCCGAGGTGAATGACATGGCAGCGAAGGACAAGGCCGGCGCCGCTGCAGCCGCCGCGCGCGGTGCGCGCGAGAACCCGTACGTCCAGCGGATCATCCAGGACGAAGAGCTGCGCGACAACATGGTCGTGGCATTCGAGGCCGCGAAGAACGCGTACGGCCGCCTGACCAACGGGAAGGCGCCGACCAAGGCCCTGATCGAGGACAAGAAGCTGCACAAGGACCTCAAGCGCTCGGCCGACGCGCTGCGCGACGCCACGTCCGCGCTGCGCGACGCGCCCAAGCACTCCAAGCCGGCGGCCAAGCGCAAGGGCGGGATGGGCAAGCTCCTGCTCGTCGCGATCGTCGGCGGCGTCGTCGCGGTGGCCCTGAGCGAGAACCTGCGCGGCAAGGTGCTCGACGCGCTCTTCGGCGCCGAGGAGGAGTTCGACTACACCTCGAACACCGCACCCGCCGCGCCGCCCGCCGAGACCGCGCCCACGACGTAGGCCGGCCGCGCACCACGCTGTGCCCAGGGGCGCCCCACGGGGCGCCCTTTGCGTTGGGCGACGAAGCTGGCCAGGCGGCCAGTCGGGGAGCTACCCTTGCGGCGATGGAGGCAGCCACCACGGGCGAGCGAGCGCTGGCCGGCGACAAGGCGGCGCGGATCGTCGAGGCGATGCGCGCGTCGGTCGCCGAGCGCGGCACCGCGGGTTCGACGTTCGATCAGGTCGCGCGCGCGGCGGGCGTCTCGCGCGGACTGCTGCACTACTACTTCGGCACGAAGGAGCGCCTGCTCGTCGAGGTCGTCCGGCGCGACTGCGACGTGCGGATGGCGGCGCTCGACGCGGCCCTCGGCCAGGCCCGCACCGCCGACGACTTCATCGCCGTGCTCGTCGGCGAGCTCGAGGACGTCGTGCGCAACGACCCCGGCTTCGTGACGCTCCTGTTCGAGCTCTTCGTCCTCTCGCGCCGCCACGCGGACGTCGCCGCCGAGTTCTCCGAGCTGCTGCGCCGCCCGCGCGAGCAGGTCGCCGAGCAGCTGCGCGCCAAGGAGGCCGAGGGCATCCTGCGCCTCGCCGCCGACCCCGACGCCGTGGTCGACGTGCTCTTCTCGCTCGCCGACGGGATCTGGCTGCGGATGCTCGCCGAGGACCGCGACTTCGGGCCGACGATCGCCGCCGGCATCCGCTGCGTGCGCGCGCTGCTCGACGACCCGTCCTAGCCCGCGCGGCGCTACTCCATCGCGTTGAACTCCCAGATCGCGATCGCGAGCATGGCGATGCCGAGGGCGAGCACGACGCCCGCCTCGAAGACGGCGGGCAGGTGCCAGCCCCACCACGTCACGCCCGGGTCCAGCGCGGCGCGCGCGGCGTCGCTGATGTCGAGGTGGCCGAAGACCAGGCGGCGCATCGGGTCGACCGCGTAGGTGAGCGGGTCGATGCGGTTGAGGAACGCCAGCCAGCCGGGCAGGTTGGAGACCGGGAACAGCGCGCCGGAGATGAAGAACATCGGCATCACGATCATCTGCATGACGCCCATGAAGGACTGGATCTGCTTGATCCGCGCGGCGACCATCACGCCGAACGCGGTGATGCTGAACGCCAGCAGCAGCTGAAGGCCGAAGATCCCGAGCAGCAGCAGCGGGTCGTAGGGGACGTGCACGAGGCCCGCGAGGGCGATCAGGATGATGCCCTGCAGGCTCGCCACGCAGGCCCCGCCGAGGCACTTGCCGATGACGATCGAGCTGCGCCGGATCGGCGCGACCATCATCTCGCGCATGAAGCCGAACTCGCGGTCCCAGACGAGTGAGGCGGCGGAGAACATCGCGGTGAACATCACCGTGATGCACAGGACGCCGGGGTAGATGAACGTCTTGAGGTCGACCCCGTGCGTCCCGGACTGCGACAGCTGCTGCAGGCCGGAGCCGAGCACGAAGAGAAACAGCAGCGGCTGCACGAGCGAGGTGACGATGCGCAGGCGGTCGTTGCGAAAGCGGATCAGCTCGCGGCGGAAGACGATCTTGATCGCGCGCAGCTCGCTGCGCCAGCTGCGCGGCGGGACCGACACGCGGATGACCGGCGCGGCCGGGGCTGCCGCGCTCACCGCCGCCCGCCCGCCATCAGCTTCATGACCGCCTTGTTGGTGTCCGAGGCGCCGGAGCTCTCGGCGTCGCGGATCGTCGAGCCGGTGTGCGACATGAAGACGTCGTCGAGCGTGGGCCGCGACACCTGCACCGAGCGGATCGGGACGCCGAGCTCGGCGAACAGGCGCGGGACGAACTGCTCCCCCGACGGCACGTAGAAGGTCACTGCGCCCTCGGCGATCTGCGCCTCGATGCCAAAGCGCGCGGCGAGCGCGGCGACGGCCGCGTCGTCGTCCTCGGTCTCGATCGTCACGCGGTCGGCGCCCACGCGCGCCTTGAGCGCCGAGGGGGTGTCGACGACGACGATCTCGCCCTGGTCCATGATCGCGATCCGGTCGCAGAACTCGGCCTCGTCCATGTAGTGCGTCGTCATGAAGATCGTGATCTCCTCGGCGCGCTGCAGGTCGCGGATGTAGCGCCAGATCGAGCTGCGCGTCTGCGGGTCGAGGCCGATCGTCGGCTCGTCGAGGAACAGCACGCGCGGGGAGTGCAGGAAGCCGCGCGCGATCTCCAGGCGCCGGCGCATCCCGCCGGAGAACGTCATGACCTGCGACGCGCGCCGCTCCCACAGGCCGACCATCTCCAGGACCTGCTTCATCCGGTCGCCGACGAGCTTGGAGTCGACGCCGTAGAGCTCGGCGTGCATGCGCAGGTTCTGCTCGGCGGTCAGGTAGCCGTCGAGCGTCTGCTCCTGGAAGACGAGGCCGATGTGGCGGCGCACGTCGTCGCGCTCGGTGACGACGTCGTGCCCGGCGACGAGCGCGCGGCCGCCGGTCGGGCGGGCCAGCGTGCAGAGCATGTTGATCGTCGTCGTCTTGCCCGCGCCGTTGGGCCCGAGGAAGCCGAAGACCTCGCCGGCGGCGACCTCGAAGCTCACGCCGCGCACGGCCTCGACGTCGTCGTAGGACTTGCGCAGGTCGCGGACGTCGATTGCCGGGGCGGTGCCGTGCACGGTGCGAAATCGTACAGTAGCCGTAAATCTACTGCGACTGTACGCTAGATTCCCGGGGCATGGCGACCGAGGAGCACACCTTCGAGGGCCTGCGCGAGCGCAAGAAGCGCCAGATGCGCGCGGTGATCGTCGCGGCCGCGATGGAGCGCTTCGGCGAGCGCGGCTTCGACGCGGTCACGGTCGCCGACGTCGCGCGCGCCGCCGACGTCTCCGAGAAGACCGTCTTCAACTACTTCCCCACGAAGGAGGACCTCGTCTTCGGCGCCGGCGGCGAGCGCCGCGCGGCGCTGATCGAGGCGATCCGCGGGCGCGCCCCCGGCGAGTCGTTCGTGGCGCCGTTTCGGGCCGCGACGCGTGCGTTCCTCGACCGCGTCGAGCACGACCCGGTCGAGGAGACGGTCGCGATCGCGCGGCTCGTCGCCGACAGCACCCAGCTGCGCAACCGCCTGTTCCTCGGGTGGGAGGAGGAGTCGGCGATCCTCGGGCCGGTGCTCGCCGAGGAGGCCGGCGAGCCCGCGGGCGAGCTCGCCCCGCTCGTCGTGGCGCGCACGCTCGCCTGGACGCACCGGCTCACGTTCCGCGCCGCCTTCATGCGGCTGCTCGCCGGCGAGGACCGGGCCGCCGTCGCCGCCGACCTGCGCGAGCAGGCCGAGCGCGCCTATGACCTGCTCGAAGCCGGGCTCGGGGGCTACGGCGCGCGGGCGCCGCAGGCGTGACCGCCGCCCCGGCTCAGCCGGGCTCGGTCTCGGTCTCTCCCTCGAGCAGCTGATCGCCGAAGATCTTCGCGTTGGCACCGATGCGGTGGAAGACGCCGGGGTCGACCGGGAGCGTCAGGGACGCCAGCCACGGCGGGTCGGCGATCCCGCGCAGCTCGATGCGCAGGCTGACCGTGTTGACGTAGTCGTGCTCGGCGACGAAGCGCAGGTGCTCGTGCTGTGAGACCCACGTCTTCTCGCCGTCCCAGCCCTGGCGCTCGGCGTAGAGCTCGTCGAAGTACTCGTGCAGGAGCTGGTCCTCCCAGGGCGACTCGGGGCAGATCATCTCGGCGATCAGGCCGTGGCCCTTGTCGGCGACGGAATCGAAGCGGCTGCCCGCCACGGCGTGGCCCTCGGTGCCGCGCCCCGTGAGCCGGGCGAGCCAGGTCGGCCGGTCGTGCTTGGGGTCGTGCGGGTGCGCCACCGGGGTGAGCTCCAGGCGGCCGCCGCCGTAGCGTGCATCGAGAACGAGGAGGCTGGTCATCGGCGCGGGAATCTAGTGGAAGAGCCGCTGGAGCTTTACAAGTAGGCGCGGATCGCCCCATGGCCGCATCCGCCCGCGCAGCGCGAGCGCGTAGGGCTCGGCGCGCTGTGAGACGAGCTCGCCGAAGTCGTCCCAGCGCATCTTCAGGCGGACGGTCGGCTTCGGGACGCGCCCCTGGATCGCGGTCTTCTTCGCGTCGCCCTCCAGCAGCAGGTACCAGGGGTCCATGTCGGAGAACTCCCACTGGATCGTCGTGCCCGGCGCGACCTCGCCGCCGCGCGCGTTGCGGGCCAGCAGGTCCATGAAGACCCGCACGGTGTGCGGGTCGCGGGCGACCGGGCCGTTGCGCTCGCCGAGCAGGCCGGCGCGCAGCAGGATCAGCGCCTGCTTGCCGCGCTCGCGCGGCGTGATGTCCATCGGGAAGGGGAAGTGGTGGATGTCGTCAAGCGGCAGGCCGATCGCGCGCAGCCGCGCCTCGTTGGCGCGCGCGCCCTCCTCGAAGAGGTCTTCCAGCGTGTAGCCGAAGCACGTCGTGTAGGACTCGTCCCAGCCGGGCGGGATCGGGACGCTCAGGACGTAGGGCACCATCTCGCGGATGACGTCGACGATCGCGTCCTGGGTGCCGCGCGGGTCGGCGCTGTAGAGGTCGGCGAGCAGGCGCACGCCGAAGGCGATGTGGCGCTGCTCGTCGATCGCGACGTTGCGCATGCCCTGCAGGAAGCCGGGCAGCAGGTCCAGGCGCTCCAGCGAGGACTCGATGATGTGCTGGCCGGGCTGGGCGAGCGTGCCCTCGACGACGACGTGGTACATCGTCACGGCCTTGGCGAGCTGGATCGGGGACTGGTCGCGGCGCAGCTCGTCGGCCATCCGGTCCAGCCGGCCGAAGGTCTTGCGATGCCCCCACGTCAGCTCCGGCGCGGTGGCGCTCAGCCCCGACGACAGCGAGCCGCTGCCGACCCCGACGACCTCGTGCAGGAAGCGGTGGAAGAAGACCGCGTGGCGGGCCTCGTCGACCTGCTGCGTGGCGAGGAAGTACTTCTGCTCCTCCAGCGGCGCGGCGTCGATGTAGGGCGAGAGGTTGTCGGCGACGGAGTCCTCGCCGTGGAAGAACAGCGTGTAGAGCCAGAGGGCGCCGCGGCGCTGCTCGGGCGTCATGCGCTCGTGCCAGTCGATCCGGTCCTGGGTGAAGTCGATCTCGGTCGACGCCCAGTTGCCGCGCTCCCAGCGGGCGTAGAGGTCGGCGTAGTCGATCTGCTCGGTGGCCGGCGGGACGACGATCGCCATCGCTCATCCCCTTTCGGCGGCGGCGATCTTGGGCGACTGCCAGGGCGCGGCGAGGCGCGCGGCGAGCACGTCGCCGAGCTCGTCGATCGCGACACGCTCCTGGGCGAGCGTGTCGCGCTCGCGCACCGTGACCGTGCGGTCCTCGAGCGTCTGGTGGTCCACGGTGACGCAGAACGGCGTGCCGATCTCGTCCTGGCGGCGGTAGCGCTTGCCGACCGAGCCGCCCTCGTCGTACTCGGCCTGCATCCGTCCGCGCAACGCGGTGAAGATCTCGCGGGCGATCTCGGGCTGGCCGTCCTTGCGCACGAGCGGCAGCACCGCGACCTTCACCGGCGCCAGCCGCGGGTGCAGGCGCAGCACGGTGCGGACGTCGTTCTCGCCCAGCTCCTCCTCGTCGTAGGCGTCGACGAGGAAGGCGAGCGTCGCGCGGTCGGCGCCGGCGGCCGGCTCGATGACGTGCGGGACGTAGCGCTCCTTGGTCTGCGGGTCGAAGTACTCGAGCTTCTGGCCGGAGTACTCGGAGTGCTGCGTGAGGTCGAAGTCGCCGCGGTTGGCGATCCCCTCGAGCTCGGACCAGCCGATCGGGAACAGGTACTCCACGTCGGCGGTCCCCGACGAGTAGTGGCTGAGCTCGTCGGGGTCGTGCTCGCGCATCTGCAGGTGGTCCTCGCGCAGCCCGAGGGCGGTGTACCAATCGAAGCGCGCCTGCTTCCAGAACGCATACCAGCGCGGCGCCTCGTCGGGCGGGACGAAGAACTCCATCTCCATCTGCTCGAACTCGCGCGTGCGGAAGACGAAGTTGCCGGGCGTGATCTCGTTGCGGAACGACTTGCCGATCTGAGCGATGCCGAACGGCGGCTTCTTGCGGCTGAACTGCAGGACGTTCTTGAAGTTCACGAAGATGCCCTGCGCGGTCTCGGGGCGCAGGTAGACGGTCGCGCCGGAGTCCTTCACCGGGCCCATCGTCGTCTCGAACATGAGGTTGAAGTCGCGCGCCTCGGTGAGGTCGCAGTTCGGTCCCTCGCCGGGGTGCCGGGACGGCTTCTGCGGGCACTCCAGGTCCTGCAGGTGGTCGGCGCGGAAGCGCTGGCCGCAGGTGCGGCAGTCGACCATCGGGTCGGTGAAGCCGGCGAGGTGGCCGGAGGCCTCCCAGGTGCGCGGGTGCTGGAGGATCGCGCTGTCGAGGGCGACGATGTCGTCGCGCTCCTGGAGCATCGCGCGCCACCACTCGTTCTTGACGTTCGTCTTCAGCAGCACGCCGTAATGGCCGTAGTCGTACGTCGAGCCGAGGCCGCCGTAGATCTCCGACGAGGCGAAGATGAACCCCCGCCGTTTGCAGAGGGCGACGATCTTGTCCATGGTGGCGAGGTCGGGCATCGCGAGGCATGCTAGATAATGGGTGGCCGGTGCCCTTCTACGAGTACAGACGACCGGACGGCACAATCCTCGAGGTCATGCAGAAGATGACCGACCCGCCACTCGCCGAGGACCCCGAGACGGGCGTTCCGCTGGAGCGGATCTTTCATCCGATCGCGGTGCACTTCAAGGGCAAGGGCTTCTACAACACCGACTACGGGACGAAGAAGCGCGCGCGCGAGAAGGCCGACCACGAGGGCTCCAAGAAGAGCGAGTCCTCGTCGGGCGACTCGTCCTCGTCGTCGTCGGACGCCAAGAAGGGCGAGTCGTCCTCCGGCGACTCCTCGGCGAAGAGCGACACGGTCTCCAAGGCCGAGCCCGCTCCGAAGCCGTCGAAGTCCTCCAAGAGCGACTAGCTCAGCCGTCGAGGAAGCGCCGCACCTTCTCCTGCTTGAGGGCTGCTGGGACGTCGCCGCTGAGCGTGCCGAGCACGTCGGTGTGCGGGCTGCCGGCGACCGCCAGCGCGCCGAAGAGGCCCAGCAGCGTCGGCCCGCTCATGTCCGAGCGCAGCGCGTTGGGCACGCGCCAGGAGATCAGCGGCAGCCGCATGAACGCGCCCGGCGACAGCAGCCGCCGGCGCATCGCCGCGATGACCTTCTGCTGGCGGCGGGCGCGCGTGAGGTCGCTCTCGTTCTTGGAGCAGTCGTTGTGGCGGGTACGTGCGAGCGCCAGCGCCTGCTTGCCGTCGATGTGGGTCTTGCCGGCCCTCAGGCGCAGCGTGTAGCCGCCGTTGCGATAGCCGCCGTTGATGCGCGAGACGACGCAGCCGCCGCGGTAGGTGATGCCGCCCATCGCGTCGATCAGCGCCGGGAAGTCCTCGAAGCTCACGACGACGACGTGGTTGACGTCGACACCGGTGTAGGCCTCGACGGTCCGCACGGCGAGCGCGGTGCCGCCGATCGCGAACGCGGCGTTGATCTTCTGGCGCCCGCCGCCGGGGATGTCGACGATCGTGTCGCGGGCGATCGACAGGCGCGTGTTGGCCCCGCCGCCGACGCGCATGAGCATGATCGAGTCCGAGCGGCCGACGCCGGTCTGCGCGCCCGGCTCGCGCGTGTCGGCCGTGCGCTGGTCGGAGCCGAGCACGAGGATGTTGTTCGGCGACCACAGCGGATAGCCGGCGCCGCCGAGCAGCTCGTTGGCGGAATCGCCGATCTTGCCCTGCTGGATCTGCGCGCTGATCAGAAACGAGCAGATCGAGAGCAGGATCCAGGCGAGCATCGCGAGCAGCAGCCAGCGGACGACGCGGCCGACCGTCAGCGGCTTGCGCGGGGGCTTGGCTCCAGGGGTGCCGCCGCCGCCCGCGTCCGCACGCAGGCGGGCGAGCTCGTCGCCCTCCGCGCGCGGGCGCAGCGCCTTGCGGGAGCGGTAGACGCGGTACTCGGGCTTGTCGCCCCGCCCCTCGGAGTCCGTCATGCCTCGCTGCGAATCGTGCCCATGTGCCCGCTATGGTCACCGATCGTGTCGACCGGCTGCGTGATCGGTGTCGACCTCGGTGGCACGAAGCTCTTGGCCGGCGCGGTCGATCCGGCCCTGAACGTGCACCATCGCGCGACCCGCCCGGCGCGCGCGGCGGACCAGTCTGCGCTGCTGGACACGATCGTCGGGGCGGTCGGCGAGATCCGCGACGCGATCGAGGCCGAGTCCGGCGGCGTCGAGGCCGTCGGCTTCGGAATCCCCTGCATGATCGACCAGGAGCGGGGGATGGCGGTGATGTCGATCCACCTGCCGATCGCCGACCTACCGTTCCGCGACGTCATGGCCGAGCGGCTCGGGCTGCCGGTCTTCGTCGACAACGACGCCAACGCCGCGATGCTCGCCGAGTGGCGCTTCGGCGCGGCCGCCGGCGCGCGTGACGCCGCGATGCTGACGATCGGCACCGGCATCGGCGGGGGGATGGTCCTGGGCGGCGTCCTGCAGCGCGGCAGCCAGGGCGCGGGCGCGGAGTTCGGCCACATGGTCGTCCAGGACGACGGCCCGCCGTGCCCGGGCAACTGCCCCAACCACGGCTGCTTGGAGGCGATGGCGTCGGGCAACGCGCTCGGTCGCGAGGCGCGCCGGATCGCGCTCGAGCGCCCCGGCTCGGGCCTCGGCCGCGCGCTCGCCGAGGGCCGCGAGATCAGCGGCCCGCTCGTCACCGAGCTCGCGCACGACGGCGACGCCGCGGCGATCGACGCGGTGACGGGGATCGGGCACTGGCTCGGCGTCGGCGCCTGCGGCCTCGTGAACATGCTCAACCCGGACGTGCTCGTGATCGGCGGGGGCGTGATCGCGGCCGGCGAGCTGCTGCTGGAGCCGATCCGCGCCGAGGTCGCCGCGCGCGCCCTGTCCCCGGCGCGCGAGCACGTGCGGATCGTGCCCGCGCGCTTCGGGGCCGAGTCGGGCATGCTCGGCGCCGCCGTCATGGCCCTCGACGGGATCGGCGCGACCCACTAGTGGTCCCTCCAGCAAGTCCTTGCACGCTTGGATCGGTCGCTGATCACCGCCTGGCGGCGTCCTCGCTCAGTCATGGCCCCAGAGGGCCACTCCCTCGCTGCGTCCTTGCCAGCCGGCGCCAGCGACCGCCCAAGCGCACAACGACCTACCGGAGGAACCACTAGGCATGATCTGCCGATGAGCCCCGGCCGCCTGATCGTCTGCCCGACCCCGATCGGCAACCTCGAGGACGTCACCCTGCGCGTCCTGAGCGCGCTGCGCGACGCCGACGTCGTCGCCTGCGAGGACACCCGCCGCACGCGCGTGCTGCTCGAGCGCTACGGCGTCGCCGCGACGCTCGTGAGCTACCACGAGCACAACGAGCGCGCGCGGGCCCCGCAGCTCGTCGAGCGGATGCAGAAGGGCGACAACGTCGCGCTCGTCTCCGACGCCGGCATGCCGGTCGTCAGCGACCCCGGCTTCGTGCTCGTGCGCGCCTGCGTCGCAGCGGGGCTCGCCGTCGAGGTGCTGCCCGGCCCGAGCGCGGCGATGTCGGCGCTCGTCGCCAGCGCCCTGCCCGCCGACACGTGGCGCTTCGTCGGCTACCTGCCGCGCAAGCGCGGCGAGCTGACCGCGCTGCTGCGCGCGCCCGAGACGATCGTCGCCTTCGAGTCGCCCAACCGCGTCGCCGCCTCGCTGGCGGCGCTGGCGGCGGTCGACCCCGAGCGGCCGGTCGCCGTCTGCCGCGAGCTGACGAAGATCCACGAGGAGATCGTGCGCGGCCCGGCGGGCGAGCTGGCGGCGCGCTACGCCGAGACGCCGCCGCGCGGCGAGGTCGTGCTCGTCCTCGGCGGCGCGCCCGCGAGCGAGCCCGAGCTCGCGCCCGCGCTGGAGGCGCTGCGCACGCTCGTCGCGGCGGGCGCCAAGCCGCGGCCGGCGAGCTCGGTCGTCGCCTCGCTGACGGGCGTGAAGGCCAACGCGCTGTACCGCGCGCTGATGGCGGGCGACTGAGCCGCTCGGGCTCGAGCCGGGCCCGTTAGCCTGCGGGGGGTGGACGCCTACCTGGCCGTCGTCAGCAAGCGCGAGGTCCGCAGCTATGCGCCCGAGCCGCTCGGCGCCGAGGCCGAGCGCCGGATCCTCGAGGCCGGCCGGCTCGCCGGCAGCTCGAAGAACCGCCAGGCGCGGCGCTTCGTCGTGCTGCGCGATCCGGCGCTCGTCGCGGAGGCCGCCGAGAGCGTCTACAACGGCGACACCGTGCGCGGCGCGCCGCTCGTCGTCGCGATCGTCATCGGGGGCAAGGGACCGACCGCGTTCGACGCGGGGCGCGCGGCGCAGAACATGATGCTCGCGGCCTCCGGCGACGGCATCGGGTCGTGCCCGAACGGGATCGCGGACGCGGACCGGCTGCAGGCGGCAGTCGGGCACGGCGACGAGGAGAAGGTGGCGACCGTGCTGACGTTCGGCCGCCCGGCGCGCCCGCGCGACCCGGAGCGGCTGCCGGCCGACGAGTGGGCGGCGCGGGCGGACCGCAAGCCGTTCGAGGAGGTCGTCGAGGAGCGCTGATCTGCGGCGTCTGTTGCAGGACGCCTGCGGTTGTGTGCCGTTATGCGCGCGTTGCGCTTCGGCGGCGCTCGGCGGTCATAGGTTCGCGGGCGTGAAGCTCTGCGCGCTCGTCCTGATCGCCTGCCTGTCGCTCGTCTCGGGCGCCGCGGCCGTGTCCTGGCAGCGGCCGGTCGCGGGTTCGGTGCTGCGGTCCTTTCAGGTCGGGCCAGACCGCTACGCGCGCGGTCAGCACCGCGGCGTCGATCTCAGCGCCGCGTTGGGCGCGCGTGTCGGCGCCGCCTGTGGCGGGCGCGTGCGCTTCGCCGGCAGCGTGCCCGGTGGCGGCCGGACGGTGAGCGTCGCGTGCGGCCCGCTCGTCGCGACCTATCAGCACCTCGGCGCGGTGGCGGTCCGCCGCGGGGAGGTGGTCGCTCCCGGCGGCGCGGTGGGCACGGTCGGGCGCTCGGGTCGCCCGCGCGGGACGGGCCCGCACGTGCATCTCGGCGCGCGCGTGGCGGCGAGCGGGCGCTACGTCGACCCGCTCACGCTCTTCGGACCTGCCGGCCGGTTGCTGCCGCCCGTGGGTGCGGCGCCGCGGCGGCGCGTGCCGCTCGGGCCCGCGCCGCGAGCAGCGCTGCGTCGGCCCGTGCGTCTGCGGGTGCCGGTCGCGCTGGCCCCCGCGGGCGATCGCCGCGCGGCGCCTGCACCCGCCCCCGGGGTCCCGCTCGCGGTGTGGGGCGGGCTCGCCGCCTGCGGGCTCGGCCTGCCGCTCGGCGGGCTGGTGCGGCGCCGGAGGCGCCGGCGCGGCGGCGCGACCGCGGCGGCGCGGGGACGGAGGTGGGCCGCGGCGCACAGGTAGCCTGATCGGCCGATGAGCTTCTACGTCACGACCCCGATCTACTACGTCAACGCGGCGCCGCATCTGGGGCACGCCTACTCGACGATCGCCGCGGACGTCATGGCGCGCCACATGCGCCAGCGCGGGGAGGACGTCTTCTTTCTGACGGGGACCGACGAGCACGGCGAGCCGGTTGCGCTGGCCGCCGAGAAGCAGGGGCTGACGCCGCAGGAGCTCGTCGACCGCAACGCCCCGCGGTTCATCGACCTGATGCCGCGCCTGAACGTCTCCAACGACTTCTTCATCCGCACGTCAGACCCCGAGCACGAGGCCAAGGTGCAGGAGGTCCTCAGCCGGATCCGCGACAACGGGCACGTCTACGAGGGCGTCTACGAGGGCTGGTACTGCCCGCGCTGCGCCGACTTCAAGACCGACGCCGAGGCGGGCGAGGACCACCTCTGCCCGATCCACCACATCGAGCTGATCCGCGAGAAGGAGGACAACTACTTCTTCCGCCTGTCGGCCTTCCAGGACGACCTGCTGAAGCTGTTCGACGAGCAGCCCGACTTCGTCATGCCGCGCCACCGCTACAACGAGGCGCGCTCGTTCATCGCCTCCGGCCTGCAGGACGTCTCGCTCAGCCGCTCGACGCTGACCTGGGGCGTGCCGGTGCCGTGGGATCCGGCGCACGTCTTCTACGTGTGGTTCGACGCGCTGCTGAACTACTACACGGCGCTGTCCTACGCCACGCCCGGCGAGGACCTCACCGAGCGCTTCTGGCCGGCCCAGTTTCACATCATCGGCAAGGACATCCTGAAGTTCCACACGGTCTTCTGGCCGGCGATGCTGATGGCGGCCGGCCTGCCGCTGCCCGAGCACGTCTTCGTCCACGGCTTCCTGCTGATGCGCGACGACGACACCGGCGAGGAGCACAAGATGAGCAAGTCGCTGGGCAACGTCCTGGATCCGTTCGTCGTGATGGACGAGTTCGGGACCGACGCCCTGCGCTACTACTGCATGCGCGAGGTCTCCTTCGGCCACGACGGCTCGGTGTCGACCGCCGGCTTCGCGGCGCGCTACGAGTCCGAGCTCGCCAACGACCTCGGCAACCTCGCCAGCCGCATCATCGCGATGGTCATGCGCTACCGCGAGGGGACGGTCCCGGGCGTCGAGCTCGACGCCGAGCTGGCGGCCGAGATCGACGCGGCGTCCCCCGAGGTCTGCTCCCTGCTCGACGTCGCCGACCTCAGCGCGGCGCTCGAGGCGATCTGGCAGCGCGTGCGGCGGCTGAACCGCTACGTCGAGGAGCAGGCGCCGTGGACGCTCGCCAAGGACCCCGACCGCGCGGCCGAGCTCGATCGCGTGCTGGCCTCGCTGGCGGAGGGCCTGCGCGTGATCGCGGTCCTCCTGCACCCGTGGCTGCCCGAGAGCAGCGGCAAGCTGCTCGACGCGCTCGGGGCCCCCGAGCTCGAGCTCGACGGCGCGCGGATGCAGGCCGGCCGGCTCGGCGCGATCTCCAAGCTCGAGCAGCTGTTCCCGAAGCCGCAGGCGTAGGCGTAGGCGCGGTCGTGATCGACAGCCACACGCACCTGCACGTGTGCAGGCCCGACGACGCCGAGCTCGTCGCGGCGGCGTCCGAGGCGGGCGTGACGCGGATGCTCACCGTCGGCACGAACGGCGCGAGCTGCCGCGAGGCGCTGCTCGCCGCCGAGCGCTTCCCGCAGGTCTTCGCCGCGATCGGCCGCCACCCCAACGAGGCGACCGGCTTCGACGACGCCGACGCCGCCGAGCTGGCGGCGCTCGCCGACCACCCTCGCTGCGCCGCGATCGGCGAGACCGGCCTGGACTACTTCCGCGACCACGCCCCGCACCCCGACCAGCAGCGCGCGTTCGAGGCCCAGATCGAGCTCGCCCGCACCACCGCCAAGCCGCTCGTGATCCACACGCGCGCGGCCGAGGACGACACGATCGAGACGCTGCGCACGCGCGCCGCCGGCGTCCGCGTCGTCCTGCACTGCTTCTCGATGCCCGACCACATCGAGGAGTGCGTCCAGCAGGGCTGGTGGATCTCGTTCGCGGGCAACGTCACCTACCCCAAGGCGCAGGAGCTCGCCGAGGCCTGCGAGCGCGTCCCCAGCGACCGGCTGCTCGTCGAGACCGACGCGCCCTACCTCACGCCGCAGGCCGTGCGCAAGGAGCGCAACCAGCCGGCCTTTGTCGTCCACACCGCGCGCTTCGTCGCCGAGCGCCGCGGGATCGCCTACGACGAGCTCGAGACGCTCGTCGAGCGCAACGCCGCCGGGCTGTTCGGATGGTGAAGGACGAGGCTGCGGCCCCGACCCAGCCGAGCCTGCGGCGGATGCGCGAGTTCGGCGTGCGGCCCAAGCGCGACCTCGGCCAGAACTTCCTCATCGACTCCAACATCCTCGGCGTGATCGAGCGCGCCGCGCAGCTGGAGCCCGCCGACGTCGTGCTCGAGATCGGCGGCGGGCTCGGCGTCCTCACCGAGCACCTCGCGCCGCTCGTCACGCACGTCCACGTCGTCGAGCTCGACCGCTCGCTGGAGCCCGCGCTGCGCGACGCGATCGCGCCCTTCGACAACGTCACGCTGCACGTCGCCGACGCGATGCGCATGGACCTGCGCGCGCTGGACCCGGCGCCGACGAAGGTCGTCGCCAACCTGCCCTACGGGATCGCCGCGGGCGCGATCCTGCGCACGATCGAGGAGCTCGACGGCGTCCAGCGCTGGGTCGGCATGATCCAGAAGGAGGTCGGCGAGCGCTTCGCCGCGGCGCCCGGCAGCGACGCCTACGGCGTGCCGTCGGTGCTGGCGCAGCTCGCCTGCGAGGTGCGCGTGCTGCGCTCGGTGTCGCGCAGCGTCTTCGCCCCCGTCCCCAACGTCGACTCGGTCCTGGTCGGCCTGCAGCGCACCGGCCCCGCGCCGGCGCCGGAGCTGCGCGAGCTCGTCGGCGCGGCGTTCGCCCACCGCCGCAAGGCGCTCGCGCGCTCGCTGGCGCTCGCGCCCGGGGCGCCGCCGGCGATCCGCGAGCGCACGCGCGCCGCCCTCGAGCAGCTCGGGCACCCGCCCGACGTGCGCGCCGAGCGCCTCTCGCCGCAGGACTTCCGCCTCCTGCACGAAACGTTGAGCACATGACCGAGCTGCGCTCGCCGGCCCGGGCGAAGATCAACCTCTGCCTGTTCGTGGGCCCGTCGCGCTCCGACGGCCGTCACGAGCTCGTGACGCTCATGGACTCGCTGGACCTCTGCGACGACGTGACCCTCGAGGTCGGCGCCCAGGGGATGCGCGACGACGACGTCATCTGCCCCGGCGTCGAGGGCCCGAACCTCGCCGCCACGGCGCTCAGCGTGTTCCGCGCGCGCACCGGCTGGGACGGCGCGCCGATGCGCGTGCGGATCGACAAGCGGATCCCGGTCGCCGGAGGAATGGCGGGCGGCTCGGCCGACGCCGCGGCCGCGCTGCGGATGGCGGCCGAGGTCGCCGGCATCCACGACCACCGGCTGCTGGAGGAGATCGCGGCCGAGGTCGGTGCCGACGTTCCCAGCCAGGTCCGCGGCGGCCTCGTGATCGCCACGGGGGAGGGCAGCCGGCTGCGGCCGGTGCCGATGTCGCTGGAGTACGCCGCCGTCGTCCTGCCGGTCGACGCCGAGCTCAGCGCGCGCGACGTCTACGCCGAGGCCGACCGCCTCGGCCTGCCCCGCGACGCGCTCGGGCTGGCGCGGTCGCTGACGCGCGTGCAGGCCGCGATCTCCGCCGAGACCGTGCTCGACCACGTCCACAACGACCTCCAGGACGCTGCGCGCTCGCTCTGCCCGGCGATCGACGAGGCGCTGGAGGCCGCGATCAACGCCGGCGCCGACCATGCGCTCGTGTCGGGCTCGGGGCCGACGGTGCTCGCCCTGTTCATCGAGGTCGGCCACCGCGAGCGGGCCGAGACGGCGCACGAGACGCTGCTCGCGGGGGGCCGCACGCCGGTCCCGATCCTGTCCGCTCCGGCGGGCTCGATCCTCTGAAATCCACGGTTTCGACGCGCTTCATGTGCAATCTGCGTCACAATCCCGTCACATGAGCAACGCAGGCTGGACCTACCTCGTCGGCGGAATATGTGGCATCGGGGCGCTGGCCGCGTTCGTGTGGTTCATCGCCCTGCCGGCCTGGATGTCCTACAGCCGCATCTGGGAACGGGCCGCCGCGAGCTTCCTCGCGCTGTACGTCCTGGCGGCGATGTTGCTCATCGGCGGCGCCGGCGGCGTGGCGATCGCGTACTACTGGGATCGAATCGCCGCGTAGCCTGTGGCGATGGCCAGCCCCGCCGAACGGACGTTGGGGCTCGATCTCGCTGCGCTCGATGCGATCACGGAGGCGGTGGAGTCGGGTGCCGGACTGCCGGATGTCGTCCGCGCCGCCGCACGTGCGCTCGAGGCCAGCCTCGTCCTGCTCGACCGGGCCGGCTCGGTGATGGCGGTCGCCGCGCGCTCGCCGGCCGACGAGCGCTCGCTGCTCGACAGCGCCGCGGGCGTCGAGACGATCGAGCTGCGCGTCGCCGACGCGCCCGTCGGCCAGCTGCGGATGCGCGCCCGCGCCCAGCCCGGCCCCGCGCTCGTGCGCCTGGTGACGACGCTCGTCGCCTCCGAGGTCGAGCGCGTCCGCGCTCCCGCCCGCGCCTCGCAGGAGGCCAGCAGCAACTTCCTGCACGCCGTGCTGGGCCGCGACCTCAGCGAGCCCGACGACATCGTCGTCCGGGCGGGCGAGCTCGGCATCGACCTCCTCGCCGGCGGCAGCGTGCTCGTCGCCCGCGCCCACGCGCACGTCCCGACCGAGGAGGGCTGGCGCGCCCGCGTGCTGGCGACCGCCGAGCGCGGCGCCCGCGCCGTCGTGGCGACCGCGATCGCGGCGCCCTCCGAGCGCGAGTCCAGCGCGGCGGAGGTCGTCGTCCTCGTCCCCAGCGGCGACGACGCCGTCGCCAAGCGGGCCGCGGAGGGCGTCCTGCGCGAGCTGCAGGCGGGCCTGCCCGGGCACTCGTTCGCCGTCGGGCGCAGCCGCGTGGCCGCCGACCCGCTCGACCTGCACCGCGCCGGCAACGAGGCGCTGCTGGCCGTCAACGTCGCCGAGGGCGACGCCGAGCACCCGCTGCTGGCCTTCGAGCAGACCGGTGCCTACCGCCTGCTGCTGTCGGCGATGAGCGAGGACCCGGCCGAGCTGCAGCGCTTCTACGCCGAGACGGTCGAGCCGCTCGTGGCCTACGACGAGCAGTACGAGACCGAGCTCGTCCGCACCGTCGAGGCGTTCCTCGACAACGACGGCAACGTCGCCGGCACGGCCCAGAAGCTCTTCACCCACCGTCACACGATCCGCTACCGCCTGGAGCGCGTGCGCGAGCTGTCGGGGCTCGACGTCGGCTCCACCGACGGCCGCGAGAAGCTCTCGCTCGGCCTGAAGGCGATGCGGGTCCTGGGCGTCGCGGCGCCCGGCGGGCCGGCGACCGAGCCCGGTGCTCGCGCGGGACGCGTCCCCGGGCGCTGACGACGACTAGTCTGCCGCGACCAATGCGCATCGGGATCCTCACCGGCTCAGGCACGTACGCGCTCCCGGGCCTCGAGGCGGCGGGCGAGCCGGAGCTCGTCGAGACGCGCTTCGGCGCCGCGCCGGTCACGAGCGGGACCTTCGCCGGCGCCGACGTCCTGCACATCTCGCGCCACCGGCCGGGCCACGAGCTGCTGTCCAGCTCGGTCACCCACCAGGCCAACATCGCCGCCCTGAAGGAGCGCGGCGCGGACGCGATCCTGTCGGTCACCGTCTGCGGCTCGCTCGACGCGAGCCTGCCGCTCGGCAGCCTCGTCGTCTTCGACGACCTGCACTTCCTCACAAACCGCCTGCCCGACGGCTCGATCTGCACGCTCTTCACCGAGCCCGGCGAGCGCGGGCGCGGGCACTGGATCTACGACCGGCCGTTCTCCGAGCCGCTGCGCGCCGCGCTGCTGGCGGGCGCCGGCGAGGCGGGCTTCCACGTCCGCGACGGCGGGTGCTACGGCCACGTCGACGGACCGCGCTTCAACACCCGCACGGAGATCCGGATGCTGCAGAACTGCGGCGTCACGGTCGTCAGCCAGACCGCCGGTCCCGAGACCGTGCTCGCGGGCGAGGCCGAGATCCCGTACGCGCTGCTCGGCTACGCGACCGACTACGCCAACGGCGTCGCCAGCCACGCGACGCCGGTCTCCGAGCTCATCCGTCTGATCGGCGCCAGCGGCGCGACGTTCGCCGAGACGCTGGCCCGCGCGGTGCCGAAGATCGACGCCGATGCGCTCGAGCCGGTGGGCTCGCACTTCCGCTTCGACTGACTCGCGCGACACGCCGAATCGCCACGATTTCGGTGCGCGAACGATGAGGTGACATCCGCCAATCGGGGGATGCATTACCGGTAAATACCTGTAAAGCTCACGCCGTGGATCTTCGATGACGATCGCCGGCCCCGGGTCGCGATGATCTCTACCGGCGACACACACGCCGACGCCGCGGCGCTGCGCGCAGCCGCCGAGCTGCTCGCGGCCGAGGAGTACGAGCGGCTGGAGGCGGCGGCAGCCCTCGCGGATGCCGAGACCGAGCAGTCCGAGCTGCGCGTGCTCGTCGCCGCGCGCGAGCACCTCGGCATGGACCTCTCCTACTGCAGCCACCTGACGGCGACCGAGCAGATCGTCCAGCGCGCCCACGGCGACGCCGGCTCGTTCGGCCTCGAGCCCGGTACGACGATCCCGCTCGGCGACACCTACTGCGGGGCGGTCGTCGAGGGCCGCCTGCCGAACCTCATCGCCGACGCGCGCCAGGACGAGCGCGCGGCCGGGCTCGCCCCGGCGCTGGGCTCGTACGTCGGCGTGCCGGTGACCTTCAGCGACGGGCGCCTCTACGGCACGCTGTGCTGCGCGGGTCACGGCGCCGCGCCCTGGCTGCGCGACCGCGACGTCGCGTTCATGCGCGTGCTCGGCCGGATGCTCGCCCACGAGCTCGAGCGCGCGGAGATCCAGCGCGTCGCGCAGCACCACCGCAACGAGGCGATCGCGCTCGGCGCGCTGTTTGCCGGCCTCGACGCGCGCGACAGCTACACCGGCCGCCACAGCGAGGAGGTCGTCGAGCTGGCGATGCGGGTCACGCGCGAGCTCGGCCTGCCGGAGAGCTTCGTCGAGGAGGTCAAGCAGGTCGCGCTGCTGCACGACATCGGCAAGATCGGGATCCCCGACGCGATCCTCGGCAAGCCCGGCCCGCTCGACGACGCGGAGTGGGTGATCATGCACACGCACCCGGTCATCGGCGCGCGGATCGTCGCGTCGATCGCCAGCCTCGCGCCGCTCGCGCCGGCGATCCGCGCCGAGCACGAGCGCTGCGACGGCAAGGGCTACCCCGACGCCCTGACCCGCGAGCAGATCCCGCTCGCCAGCCGCATCACGTTCGCCTGCGACGCCTACCACGCGATGGTCAGCTCCCGCCCGTACCGCTCGCAGCCGATGGAGAAGGCGGACGCGATGGCCGAGCTCCAGGCCAAGGCCGGGACGCAGTTCGACCCCGACGTCATCGCGGCGCTGCTGCGTCTGCTGGCGGACTGAGCGCGGCGGCGCGCTCGCGCTCGTACTGGCGAACCCACTTGCGCACCGCGTTGTCGGACACGCCGTAGCGGCGCCCGACGGCGGAGTAGCTCGTCGCAGCAATCTCGCGCAGAAGCTCGTCGTGGGGCGGGCGCTCGACGCGGCGCAGCGCGGGGTTGGCGACGCCGCGGGACGGTCGCGGCGAGCGCATCCCGCAGGCGCTCGAGCAGTAGCGCTGGCGCGGGTAGCGGGCGCGGAACGTCGAGCCGCACAGCAGGCAGGCGCGCTCCACGGGTTCGCGCCGGTTCTTGCGCCCGCAGTGCGTGTCGAGCGTCGCGGCGCAGTTGGGACAGACGATGCGCAGGTTCCCGAGCCGGTTGTCGTCTCGCACGCCGTTGACGTGGTCGAGGATGAGCCCCATCGGCTTGCCGCGCCACACCTCTCCCTGCCCGCACAGCTCACAGGACGGATGCTTCAACCCGGAATCGTAGAGCCGCGCCTTGAGGCTGCTGCGCGCGTAGGTCGAACCCTCGACGAGGATCTCCGCGAGCGGCTTGGCCGGGCGCGCACCGGAGCTGCGGGCGCGTGCCGGGTCAAAGTGCTCCGTGCCGATCTCCCAGCGTGCGAGCCACTTCTTGAGCAGCGCGGCGTTGCCGCCGGTGGGGCTCAGGCCGAGCTCTCGCAGCACCTGGGTGTACGTGAACGAGCGGGACACCGCTGCACGAGCAGCTGATTCGGAGTAACCGGGCACGAACACATGTTCGCACGAGGATCGGACGTCACGACGAGTTGGGGAGGCTGGATTCGAACCAACACCTCACGGCTCCAAAGGCCGGCGGGCTGCCATTACACCACTCCCCAGTGCATCGGCCTCGGGGGCCGTGGCAAGACTAGCCCTAGGATCCTCCAATGCCAGATCTCACGGTCGTCATCCTCGCCGCCGGCCAGGGCACGCGCATGCGCTCGCGCGTGCCGAAGATGCTCCATGACATCTGCGGGCGCCCGCTCGTCGGGTGGCCGATCGCCGCGGCACTCGAGGCCGGGGCGGCCCGGGTGGTCGTCGTCGCCGCGCCCGACAACAGCCTCGAGGGCCGCCTGCCCGACGGCGTCACGACCGTCATCCAGCCGGTGCCCGACGGCACCGGCGGGGCGGTCCGCGCGGCGGTGCCCGCGATCGACCCGGGGGCGACGGTCGTCGTGCTGCCGGGCGACGCGCCGCTCGTCACCGCGCGCACGATCACGCAGCTCGTCGACACCCACGCGAGCGCCGGCGCCGCGGCGACGATGGCGACGATGATCCTCGCCGACCCGACCGGCTACGGCCGCGTCGTGCGCGACGCCGAGGGCAACGTCGAGCGCGTCGTCGAGACGAAGACCGCCGGCGACGCCACCGACGCCGAGCTCGCGATCGACGAGGTCAACAGCTCGATCTTCGCCTTCGACGGCGACGCGCTGCGCGACGCGCTCGCCGCGCTGCGCTCCGACAACGCCCAGGGCGAGCTGTACCTGCCCGACGTCCTGCCGGCGCTGGCGCAGAGCGGCCGCACGGTCGCCGCCCACGTCCTCGACGACCCGACGATCGCGCTCGGCATCAACGACCGCGTCCAGCTCGCGGAGGTGCGCGCGATCGCCCAGCGCCGCATCCACGACGCCCACGGCCGCGCCGGCGTGACGATCGTCGACCCGGGCTCGACGCTGATCGAGGTGGGCGTGACGATCGGCGAGGACACCGTCGTCGAGCCGAGCTCGTTCCTGCGCGGCACGACGTCGATCGGCGCCGGCTGCACCGTCGGCCCGCTGACGACGCTGATCGACGTCACGCTGCGCGACGACGTCAAGGTCCCGCACTCCTACCTCGTCTCGTGCGAGGCGCGCGACGGCGCGACCGTCGGCCCGTTCGCCTACCTGCGCCCGGGGACCGTCCTGCGCGAGCGCTCGAAGGCGGGCACCTTCGTGGAGATCAAGAACTCCGACGTCGGCGCGGGCAGCAAGGTGCCGCATCTCTCCTACATCGGCGACGCCGACATCGGCGAGGACTGCAACCTCGGCGCCGCGACGATCACGGCGAACTACGACGGCGTCAACAAGCACCGCACGACGATCGGCAGCCGCGTGCACACGGGCGTCGACACGACGCTCGTCGCGCCGGTGACGCTCGAGGACGACACGTTCACGGGCGCCAACTCGGCGATCACGAAGAACGTCCCCGAGGGCGCCCTTGCAATTGCCCGCGAACGGCAGACCAACCATGAGGGCTATGCCGCCCGCAAGCGCCCCGACTCGACCTGAGGAGGGGTCACAACCGGTCGAGGTCCTAGAATCGGCGCAGATGACCTCGGTCCAGTCGCAGCCGGCGCCCTCGACCCGACTCGAGCTCGGCTACGACAAGAACCTCATGCTGTTCTCGGGGCGCGCCAACCCCGGGCTGGCCGCGAAGATCGCCGACAAGCTCGGCATCGCCCCCGGGCCGGTGACGCTGAAGACGTTCTCCAACGGCGAGGTCTACTGCCGCTACGGCGAGTCGATCCGCGGCGCGGACGTGTTCATCGTCCAGCCGACGTGCGCCAATCCCGCGCTGGGAATGACGCCCAACGACGCGCTCATGGAGCTCATGCTCATGATCGACGCGGCCGTCGGCGCCAGCGCGCACCGCGTCATCGCCGTCACGCCGTGGTTCGGCTACAGCCGCCAGGACAAGAAGTCCGCGCCGCGCGAGCCGATCTCCGCCCGCCTGATCGCCCGCATGCTCGAGCGCGCGGGCGCCGATCGCGTGCTCACGATGGACCTGCACGCGGGCCAGATCCAGGGCTTCTTCTCCAAGCCGGTCGACCACATGACCGCGCTGTTCATCCTCACCCAGCACTTCAAGGACCTCGGCCTGCACGACCTCGTCGTCGTCGCGCCGGACGCCGGCCGCGTCAAGCTCAACAAGAAGTTCGCCAACAAGCTGGGCGCCGAGCTGGCGATCCTCGACAAGGAGCGCCCTGCGCACCAGGTCGCCGAGATCGGCCACATCATCGGCGACGTCAAGGGCAAGACCGCGGTGATCGTCGACGACATCATCGACACCGCCGGGACGCTGAAGGTCGCCGGCCAGTCGGTCCTCGACGCCGGGGCGAGCGCCGTCTACGCCGCCGCGACGCACCCGGTGCTGAGCGGCAACGCCTATGAGAACCTCGCGGCCGCCGGCTTCGAGCAGATCGTTGTCACCGACACGATCCCGCTGCGCCCCGGCGCGCCCGACAACATCCGCGTCCTCTCCTGCGCCGACCTGCTCACGGACTCGATCCGCAGCATCTTCTCCGACCGTTCCGTCAGCGATGTGTTCGGCGGCGAGAACCAGCTGTTCTAGCCAGCACCCAGCGAGGGCAAGCGATGAGGTGCCCGTGCTGCAGTGCCCACAACGCTCCAAGACGGCGGATCTTCTGAGTCGAATGTAGCCCGGCAAGGCTTCGGCCGCGATTGGGACGGCTCCCGACCAACGCGCGCGACGAACAAGAGCCCATCAGGGCATAGACAGCTGTAGCTGGCCGTGTGCCAGATCAAACGGGTCGCTCGTCTCCTTAGGCGCGCGATCGGCCTGGATACGAACCCGCTGCTCGCGGAGGATCGGCTCCGCGAGGTAGTAGCGCCCGCGGGTTTGGCCAATTGGCTCAAGCAGTTTGGCCTCAACCATGGCTTTGAGATCGCGGCTAACCGTTAGCTTCGAGATCTCCTCCCCGGCGGTGAGATCAACCAGCGTTCTGTACGACGATGCGGTCAATCGGAATCCGTAGGACGCCTCGACCAGTCCGCCGGTTGTCCGCTCGGGGAGGCCGTGCCGCTGACCCAGTTCGGCAACCGCGGAATAGAGGCGCTCAGTCTCCTCGATGCGCCGAAGCTGTGTGCGCGCCTGGTGATAGTGCGCGGTCAGGCAGTAGCGGACCCAGGGGCGCGCATCGTGATGAGGATTCCAGCGTCCTCGCCCCACCTCTCCCAGGAGGGCGTAGTAGGAGTCCGTGTTGCGACCCAGGTACTCCTCGATGCTCGAGAAGACGGGCGCCATGATCTGCTCCCGCGCCAGGACCAGGGTCTGAAGCGCTCGCGCCATGCGGCCGTTCCCGTCTCGAAACGGATGGACCATGACGAGATTGAGGTGCGCCATCGCAGCCCGCACGAGAACGGGGGCCTCGCTCGTCTCAAGCTCTTCGATCGTCGCCGCGATGAGATCAGGGACGTGGTCAGCGTCCGGTCCTTCGTAGACCCGTTCTCCAGTGGCCTCATGCACTACGAAGATCTCGCCTGGACGCCATCGTCCTGGATCTTTGGCCAGCCGGTGCTTCAGCATCATGAAATGCAGGGACTTCAGCATCCCCTCGTCGACGCGTGCGGTGGGATCCTGCGCGACCTGCAGCACGTACGTCATAGCGTCGCGGTAGCCGGCGAGGGCGAGTCGCGTGTCCTGATCCGCCGAGATTGTCGGTTCATCGTCGACCACCGCGATCACGTCATCCAGGCTCGCGTCGTAACCCTCGATGCTGTTCGACGCTTGAACAGCGCGGGCAAATGACATGCGCCGAAGCGTGCCCATCCAGCGCCGCGGTTCGGGATTGACGTAGTGGGCTAGCTGCTCACGGAGGTCCCCGATCAAGCTCAGAACTTCAAGCTCGACGGGCTGAAGTTTCGGCGTTCTATACACAGTCGACATGATGGAATGATTCTATCATCACGACAGGCCGCAAGGAGATCGAATGATAAAAAGCTTCTATCATCGCCCGCAGCATGAACGGAGGACGCCCACGGTCGACACCTTCGAGAACCAGCTCTTCCGACCACCGCTTCGCGCAGCCAGTCGGCATGCGCGACCGGCGTAGACACGCACGACGGGTGCGGCGCCGCGCAGCGATGCTGGTCGCGACTGCTCTGTCTGTCGTCCGCCCGGGCGACGAGCATGGGGCCATGAGACGACCTCTGCTCCTCGGCGTGCTGCTCGCCGGCTCGCTGCTCGCGCCCAGCGCGGCGCAGGCCGCGGACACCACGGTGAACATGGCCAACAAGCAGTTCACGCCGTCGAGCGTGACGATCGATCCCGGCGACACGATCACCTGGAGCTTCAACGACGACAAGCACCACGTCGTCTCCGACCTGCAGGCCGGGCCCGAGGTCTGGGACTCCGCCGAGCACGACGCGCCGTTCGTCTTCGACCACGCCTTCACGCAGCCCGGCACCTACGCCTACCGCTGCCTCGTGCACTTCGACGACGGGATGGTCGGGACGGTCACGGTCACGAGCATCGCTCCTCCTCCGCCTCCGCCGCCTCCCCCGCCGCCGCCTCCGCCTCCGCCTCCGCCTCCGGTCGAGCAGCCCGCCGCCCCGGCGCCGCCCGCCGCGGTGCCCGACCTCACGCAGCCGGTCGCCGTGCCGGTCGCGCTCGCGCCCAGCACGGTCGCCGCACCCACAGGCCCGAGCATCACCGCGCCGAGCGGCCAGCGGCTGCGGATCCAGAAGGGCGTCAAGGTCCGCGCGACGTGCCCGGGCGGCTGCAAGCTCGTGCTCACCGGCACCGTCAAAGCCGGCGGCAGGACGCTCAAGCTCACGAAGCTCACGAAGACGCTCGGCGCCGGAGCATCGGCCACGCTGACCGTCAAGGTCACCGACGCCAAGGCCCTGCGCAGGGCGCGCGGCAAGGCGACGGCCGCCATCAAGGCCGCCGTCAGCGCCGGGGGTCAGGCGAGCACGAAGAGCCTCGCGGTCAAGCTGACGAGCTGAGCCGTCGGGTAGCGTCCCGGGCCGTGGAGTCGCCTGCCGCAGAGCTCATGGAGCGCCTCGGCCTCTCCGACGAGGAGCTCTGCGAGGTGCTCGCCGTCGAGCCGCTTGCGGTGCTGACCAACGACCTGCACCACCGGCCCGAGCTGCAGATCCTGCTCGACCTCACCGCCGAGGCGGCCGAGCAGGTCGGCGAGGGTGTGCTCAAGCGCTGGCTGCGCCGCCGCGGCCCGGGCGGCGTGCCATTGGAGCACCTGAAAAGCCCGCGACTTCGCGGCCTTCGAGGACGATCTCGCGCTGCTCGCCGAGCGCGGCTTCGTCCTGAGCTAGGAAACAGCCGAACATCCGTCCGCCGGCAGCGTGCGCTGCGGCACCCTCCGAAGGAGGCTGCCGGCGCGCTGCAGCTCATCGGCGCGGGCGCCGGTGGCCTACTCCTTCTCGGGTCGCTTCTCGCCCGGCCAGATGCCGGTCAGGTGCTGAAAGCCCTTGGCGCCACTGCGATTCACGGCCGCCTTGGTGACCGCGAACGTCGCGCCCTGCACCGCCGCCGCGCCGAGAACCTGGCCCCAGCTGGACTCCTCGGTCGTGGCCTTCGGGGGCTCACGATCGTCGATGTGACCCCACACCTGGTTGAAGACCTGGCGCGCAAGAATGCCCGCGATGATGCCGACAACGATTCCGAAGGGTTTGTAAAGAATCTTCATGGTTGCGGAGGGTACCCCCCGACCGTCACCATGACTCCGAACTCCAAGGAGGCCGACATGGACCAGGCAGACGATCTGCTGCAACGCGCGCTCATCGACGCGCAGGCGTCCGTGTCCGTCGCGCTCAAGGTCTCCGATCTCGCCGTCTCCGACGCGCTGACCGTGATCTTCCACGGCCGCCGCGACCTCGGCACGCTGCAGACCTACGTCACGCACGGCGGCCGCGCCGCCGGCGCCGCCGTCGGCGCGTCCGAGCTGCTGCGCGTCCCCTGCGACCTCGACCTCGCCGACGCCTGCTCGCGTGACGAGGCCGAAGAGCTCTACGCCTCGCAGGCGCGTGCGCTGCGCGACGCGATCGTCGCCGCCGACACCGTGCTCTCGCTGTGGGCCGGCGAGATGTCGGCCGTGACCGGCAGCGCGGTCGCGATCGACCGCTCGATCGAGCTCAACCTGCGCCTCCCCGCCCACCGGCTGATGCCGGTCGCGCTATCGGCACCCGACCGCAAGCTGCTCGTCGCCGCCGTCTGCGGCGCGCGCACGCTGGCCGAGGGCCGCCCGCCGCTGGGCATCGTGTGCGCGCTGCCCGACCTCGCCCACGTCTACCAGCTGTCCGACGATCCCGAGGCCTGCCTCGAGGACTTCGAGCAGCGAGCGGCGGAGCACGCCCACAAGGTGGCGCGCCGCATGGACCACCAGGAAGCCTCGATCCACCGCTTCCTGGAGCTCAACGGCGACGACTTCCAGCCGACGGCGTGACGCGTCGGCACCCCTGGGCGCGGCTCGCCGCCGCGGCCTTGGCGTGACAATGGGCGCGTGAAGCGCCCTTTTGTCATCGCGATCGCCGTCGTCGCGTTCCTCGCCGTCTGCGTGATCGTCGCCCGCTGGGTCAGTGCCGACACCGACGAGCGCGGCCAGGTCGTCGAGCTCCTGCGCGCGCAGTCGCGCGGCGATGCGAACCAGATGCTGCGCCTCCTCGACGACTGCCGCGACCCCGCCTGCATCACGACGGTGCGGGCGAACGCCCGGCGGCTGCGCGGACGCGGCGAGCTGAAGGTCGCGCTGTACCAGTCGCAGACCGCGCACGCGCTGCGCTCGCGGACGAAGCCGACGCGGGTCGTCTGGTTCACGCCGCGGGCGCCTGACGACGGTGCAGTGCGTGCTCGTCAAGCGCACCGGCAACGTGTTCGCCGGGGTGTCCGTTAGCCTGCTGCGCGTCAGCGCCCCGATCGGCCGCGAATCGAGCTGCACCTAAAGCAGCACAACTCGCACCGGCAGCCGGTGTTGTGCCCCCCGAAGACATGCGCACCGCCCGCCTGCTCGCACTCTCGATCGCCCTTCTCGGCGCCGCCCTGGCGTGCGCGTCGCCGGCGCTCGCCGCCGACGGCATCACGCGCGGCACGATCTACAAGGACGGGCCCGACAACCGCTACCTGCTCGGGGGCGACTGGCTCTTCCGGCTGGACACGACCGGCGTCGGCCAGCAGCAGCGCTTCCAGCGCCAGACCACGACCGACGGCTGGACGAAGACGACCGTCCCCAACGCCTGGAACGCCGGCGACAACTCGATCGCCTCGATGACCGGGACGACCGCCTGGTATCGCAAGGACTTCCGCCTGCCCGACCGGCGCGCGCGGATGGACTGGCTCGTGCGCTTCGAGTCGGTCAACTACCGCTCGACGGTGTGGCTCAACGGCACGCCGATCGGCCGCAACACCGGCGCCTACCTGCCCTGGGACCTGCGCCTGCCGCGCAGCCTGCTCAAGCGCCAGGGCGTCAACCGGATCGTCGTCCGCGTCGACAACCGCCGCCTGCGCACCGACTTCCCGCCCTCCGGCCTGACCGGCTCCGGCGACCCCGCCGGCGGCTGGTGGAACTACGGCGGCCTGCTGCGCGAGGTCTACCTCCAGCGCGTCGACAAGATCGACGTCACGAGCATGCTCGTGCGCCCCGACCTGCCCTGCGCGACCTGCGACGCGACCGTGCTCGCCCGCGTCGTCGTGCGCAACTACGGCGACGACTCCAGCCGCGTGCGCGTGACCGGCACCTTCGGCGGCCAGCGCCTGGCGCTCGGCACGAAGACGGTCGGCTCGAAGGACTTCGCGACGTTCGACGCCCGCGTCAAGGTGCGCAACCCGCGCCTGTGGTCGCCCGCCAGCCCGCAGCTCTACGAGTCGAAGTTCACCGTGCGGACCGGCGACCGCAAGGTCCTGGGCTACAAGCTGCACAGCGGGATCCGCTCGATCAAGGTCGTCGCCGGGCACCTGACGCTCAACGGCCGGCCGGTGAGCCTGCGCGGTGTCGGCCTGCACGAGGACGACCCCGTCAAGGGCTTTGCGATCGACAGCGCCCGCCGCGCGCAGATCATCGCCCAGGCCAAGGAGCTCGGCGCGACCGTGATCCGGTCGCACTACCCGCTGCATCCCGAGATGTTCGAGCTCGCCGACCGCGCGGGCCTGCTGATCTGGTCGGAGATCCCGGTCTACTCCGTCAAGACGCAGTACCTCAAGCGGCTGGCGGTGCGCAAGCTCGCCGCGCGCGAGCTCGAGGACAACATCATCGCCAACCAGAACCACGCCTCGATCATGCTGTGGTCGATCGGCAACGAGCTGTCGGCGCGGCCCGGGCCGGTGCAGCAGAACTACATCGAGCGCGCGGTGCGCCAGGCCAAGGCGCTGGACCCGTCGCGGCCGGTCGGGCTGGCGGTCGCGGGCTATCCGTCGGCCGGCTGCCGCCCGCAGTACGCGTCGCTCGACGTCGTGGGCATCAACGACTACTTCGGCTGGTATCCCGGCCCCAACGGCCAGATCGCCGATCGCGACGCGCTGCCGGAGTTCCTCGACACGATCCACGCGTGCTATCCGAACAAGGCGATCTTCGTCTCGGAGTTCGGCGCCGAGGGCAACCGCGACGGGCCGATCGAGGAGAAGGGCACGTTCCAGTTCCAGCAGGACTTCGTGAACTACCACCTCGGCGTCTACGCCTCCAAGCCCTGGCTCAGCGGCGGCATCTACTGGGCGCTGCAGGAGTTCCGCGTGCGGCCCAACTGGGACGGCGGCAATCCGCGGCCCAACTCGCCGATCCACGAGAAGGGCCTGCTGCGCTTCCTCGACGGCTCCAAGAAGCCGGCCTGGTTCGACGTCCAGCGGATCTTCGCGGCGACGAACCAGCTCGGCGCCGGCTGAGGCACCCGCGGCCGCCGACGTCCGTTCGGTACCCTTCGCCGTCGCCATGGCATCCCAGACCACCCAGCTTTCGATCACCCCGCGCGCCCCCGAGGGCTCGCGCGCAACGCGCCGCCTGCGCCGCACGGGCCGCGTCCCCGGCATCCTCTACGGCGGCGACGGCGAGCCCGTCACCTTCAGCGTCGACGCCCGCGAGCTGCGCCACGCGCTCGCCGCCAGCGGCGCCGTGCTCGAGGTCGTCGACGAGGGCAACGCCACGCCGGCGATCCTCAAGAGCGCCCAGTACCACCCGGTGCGCGGGGAGACGATGCACGTCGACCTGCTGCGCGTGAACCTCGACGTCGCGATCCACGCGGTCGTCCCGCTCGAGCTCGTGGGCGGCGAGGACTCGCCCGGCGTCAAGGAGGGCGGCGTGCTCGAGCAGATCACCCGCGAGCTCAACATCGAGGCGCTGCCGACCGCGATCCCGGAGTCGATCACCCACGACGTCTCGAGCCTGGAGATCAACGACACCGTCACGCTGTCGCAGGTCTCGATCCCCGACGGCATCGTCCTGCTCGACGATCCCGAGGAGACGGTCGTCGCAACGCTCAGCCCGCCGCGCCTGGAGACCGAGGACGACGAGCTCGAGGAGGAGACCGGGATCGTCGGCGAGGACGGTCCGGCCGCCGAGGGCGAAGCCGACGCCGCGGACGGCGACGGCGACGGCGACGGCGACGGGTAGCAGCAGGGCGGCATGCGGCTCGGAGGCCGCGGCGGCGCGAGCGCCCCGGTCGACTGGCTCGTCGTCGGGCTCGGAAACCCCGGCGCGCGGTACGCCGGCACGCCGCACAACGTCGGCTTCGAGGTCGCCAACCTGCTCGCGCAGCGCTGGGACCTCCCGCGCGCCAAGGCGAAGTATGCGGGCCTGCTGACCGAGGGCCGCACCGGCCCGGGCGGCCCGCGCGTCGCGATCCTGCTGCCGCAGACGTTCATGAACGAGGCCGGGCGCTCGGTCGGCCCGGCGCGCGGCGCCTACAAGCTGGCGCTTGAGCGCGTGCTCGTGATCCACGACGAGATCGACCTCCCGTTCGGGGACGTGCGCACGCGGATCGGCGGCGGCCTGGCGGGCCACAACGGCCTGAAGTCGCTGAAGGCCGAGCTCGGCGGGGCGGACTTCACGCGCGTGCGCGTCGGCGTCGGCCGGCCCGACACGACCGACCCCGAGATCGTCTCGGCGCACGTCCTCGGCGCCTTCCGGCAGTCCAAGGCCGAGGTCGCCGAGCTCGTCGACGACGCCGCCCGCGCGGCCGCGGCGATCGTGCTCGGCGAGCGCGAGCCCTAGGAGCCCCGGGTCCAGGCGCGGCGCTCTTCTGCCGATGATGAGGGCATGGCGCTCCCCCGTCGCATCACGCTTGCGCTGGCGATCGCCGCGCTGCTCGGCGGCCTGCTCGCGCTCGCCGGCCCGGCCGCCGCCGCCGAGCCACCGTCCTGCTGGAACACCGAGGTCTGGGCGCGGCCCGGCCTGACGCGCGAGTACCAGCTCTACTGCCCGCGGACCGAGCGCGTCGAGGTCGTCGCCGAGCCGCACGGCACGCGCTTCGAGGGGCTCGTCAACGGCGCCTCCCTGAAGTTTCGCCTGACGCCCGACGCCGACGCGCCCGAGCACGACACCTTCACCCTGCGCCTCACCGGCCCGGGCGGCTCCAGCGACGAGGACGTGCGCGTCACGAACGTCCCGCTGAGCCAGAACACGGCGCCGCGCTGCGAGCCCGCGAGCACCGCCCAGCGCACCGACGGCCTGACCGCGGTCGCGCTCGAGTTCCACGTCCTGTGCTGGGACGACGAGCACGACGACTACACCCTCTACGGCAACGGGCCCGGCACGCACCTCGACGCGCCGCTGCACAACGACGGCGGCATGGGCGGCCAGTCGGTGCCGTCCTGGCGCTACAAGCCGACGATCGCCTCCGGCCAGGAGCAGACGACCTACTACGCCATCGACGCGCTCGGAGCGCGCTCGGCCGACGCGCCGATCAGCGTCCAGCTCGGCGCCGACGTCGACCGGCTGCCGACCTGCGGGCCCAACGGCAGCGGCTGGTTCGGCGACCTCATGGCGGTCTACTCGCGCCCCGGCGCGCCGCGCCGCTTCTCGATCCTCTGCCAGGACCCCGACGGCGACGCGATCCTGCCGTCGATCGCAGCGGCGCCGACCCGCGGCGACCTGACGAGCTTCGACCGCCAGCCGGCCTCGCGCGGCTGGTGGGGCACCCAGGTCTGGATCGACGTCACCTACGTCCCCAGGACCTCCTACGAGGGCCAGGACCCGTTCTCCGTCGTCGGCGACGGGATCCGCGGACCCGGCCCCGCCGGGCAGCTGGCGATCGTTTCGCGCGTGCTGCCCGAGAACAGCGGCAGCGGCTGCGGCTGGAGCGGCGCGTCGACCGCGCCCGGCACGCCGGTGACGCTGTCGGGCTCCTGCAACGACGGCGACGGCGACCGGCTGAAGGCCACGGTCAGCTCGGCGCCGGTGCACGGCCACGCCGACGCGCCGGTCATGTCGCCCGGCCGCTTCGGCGACCAGCAGTTCTCGATCGCCTACCGGCCGGATCCCGGCTTCGAGGGCATCGACGTCGTCGGCGTCACGGTCGACGACGGCGCCGGCAGCCCGCAGGAGATCGAGTTCGACGTCACGGTGCGCTCCCCGCTGGCGCCCGCCCCGCCGGCCTACGCGATCGGGACGCCCTTCGACTGGCCCGAGCTGCGCCCGAAGCCGACCGGCGCCACCTGGCTGCCCGCCGCCGGGCAGGCGACGCCCGTGTCGCCACTGGACCAGGCGCGCCGCGCGCTCGGCACGCGCGGGGTGCGGCTCGTCAAGCGCATCGGCGACGCGAGCGTCTACGGCCCGCGCGTGACGCCGACGGCCGCGGCGAGCCAGCGCGCGCTCGCGGTGACCTGCCCGGTGCGCTGCTCGCTGACCTCGTCGAGCACGGTCGCGGGCGGCGGCGCCGGCAGGGCGAAGCTGCGCGTCTCCCCCGGCAGGGCCGCGGCGCTCGTGCTGAAGCTCTCCTCGGCGCAGCGCACGCGCGTGCACCGCGCCGGCAGCGCCCGCGCGGTCTTCCGGCTGAAGGTCGCCCGCAGCGGCCGTCGCGCGCGTCGTGCGACCGTGCGCCTGGCGCTGCGCGGCTGAGCGGGTGAAGGGGTGCACGCTCGCAGCTGCGGGAGCAACTTCGTGCACCGCTGAGCGGAGCTGGACCATTGGGGGGGAGGCGGGGCCGGGGGCTGGACTAGGTTCGCGCCATGCGATACGAGCGGCATGCGAACCGTACGACGTGGCGGGCGCTGCTCGCATCCGGGCTGACGATCTGCCTCGTGGCCTTGGGCGCCGAGGCCGCGAGCGCCGCGCCGACCTGGCTCGGCGTCAGCCAGCTGTCGGTCGCGACGAACTGCCCGTTCCTCGTTCAGTCGCCGTCGATCGTGTCGCTCGCCGACGGCTCCGTGGTCGCGGCCTGGGAGCGCCGCGACGACGGCTGCGGCGCGCCGACGCACGTCGAGGTCTCGATCCGGCCGGCCGGCGGCAGCTTCGGCGCCCCGGTCATGCTCTCCGGCGCGGCCGGTGAGGCGACCGATCCCAAGCTCGCGGTCGACGCGAGCGGCACGGTGATCGCGGCCTGGGTCGAGGACGGCTTCATCCGCTACAGCCAGCGCGCAGCCGGCGGGAGCTTCGCCGAGGCGCAGACGATCGCCGGCGCGGGTCCTGCCGCGGCCGCTCCCGACGTCGCGATCGCCGGCGGCAACGCGGTCGTCGCCTGGACGCGCGTCGTCCTGCCCGACCGCATCGCCGAGGTCGCGGTCAAGGACGCCGGCAGCCCGACGTTCGGCGCGGTCACGCCCTTCGCCTCGGTGGGCGAGAACGCCAACGACGTCGACGTCGCGATCAGCGCGTCGGGCGCCGCGCTCTTCTCCTGGCAGACCGTAGGCCAGGGCGCCGTCCTGATCGACACGCTGCACGCCGCGGCGCGCGCGCCGGGCGGCGCGTTCGGCGAGCTCGCGCCGGTCTTCACGACGACCGCCGACCTCGACAACATCGCCGCGCCGCGCGTCGCGATGGATCCCTCCGGCCGCGGCACGCTGCTGTGGAGCTACCGCGACTCGGCCGCAAGCACGGACATCGTCAAGTCCGCCGCGCGCGGCACGGCCGGCAACTTCGGCGGCGTGCAGAACGCTTCAAACCCCGCCGTCGACAGCGGGTTCCTCGGCTCGATCGACCTCGCCGTCGACAGCGCCGACAACGCGATCGCCGTCTGGTGGGCGGGCACGATGCAGGCAGCCGTGCGGCCCTCGGGCGGCAGCTTCGGCCCGGTGATCACGAACATCTCGGCGCCGAACTTCGTCATCACGCCGCCGAGCGTCGGCTTCGACCCGAGCGGGCGCGCGGTCGCCGTCTGGCTGAGCCCCGGCGGTGCGAGCTTCGAGGTGCAGTCCGCGATCCTCGCCAAGGGGGCTTCGAGCTTCGGCCCCGTCGCCGTGGCCCGGTCGGTCGCGGGCGCCGCCGGTGACACGCTCGACGGGTCGACACCCGTCGGCGTCGACGACCAGGGCAACGCGGTCACGATGTGGCGCCGCGGCTTCGACATCTCCCCGGCGCCCGGCTTCCAGCCCGGCTTCGCGATCGAGGCGTCGCTGCTGGACGCGGTCGGCCCCGAGCTGCGCTCGCTCGCCATCCCGGCGGCCGGCGACCTCGGCGTCGCGGTCGACGTGTCGGTCACGCCGGTCGACCGCCTCTCGTCGATCGCCTCGACGATCTGGACCTTCGGCGACGGCGCCACGGCCTCCGGAACGAGCGCCTCGCACGCCTACACGACGGGCGGGCCGCGCCTGATCACGGTGACCGCCACCGACGCCGTCGGCAACGCCACGACCGCCAGCCGCACGATCCAGATCCCCACGAAGCCGACCGCGGCGTCGCTGGCGATCAACGGGCTGCGCATGTCGCCGAGCTCCTTCCGCGCCGCGCTCAAGGGCGCGATGGTGCGCGCCGCCAACCTCAAGCCCTGGAGCCGGGTGAGCTACTCGGTGAGCTTCGCCTCGAAGGTGCGCTTCAGCTTCGAGCGCCCGCGCGCCGGGCGCCGGGCGGGCTCGCGCTGCGTCAAGCCCGCGCGCAGCAACCGCAAGGGCAAGAGCTGCATCCGCTACCTGCCGGTCAAGGGCAGCTTCACGCGCTCGCGGCCGCGCGGCAACGATCGCTTCACCTACACCGGGCGCCTGTCCGGCCACCGCCTGCCGGCGGGCCGCTACCGGCTCATCGCGCGGGCGACGGCCTCCGGCGTCAGCGGCGCGCCCAAGCGGGTCGGCTTCACGATCCGCAAGGCGCTGAAGAAGAAGGCCCCCGCCCGTCGCTAGCTCGTCAGCCGTGCAGCTGGACGTGGTTGGCCTCGGCCGGGCCGGCGAACGGGCGCGTCAGGCCGTAGGACTCGAGCGTCGCCTCGCTGACGCCCTCGACGCCCGGCGTGTCGGAGGCCTGCCCGCGCGTGTGCGGGTCGTTCGCGAAGCCGCCGACCTCGACGGAGTGCTGCGGGGTGCGATAGCCCGACAGGCCGATGAGGTGCAGGTGCAGCGCCGTGCCGAGGCGGCCCAGGCGGGCGGCGATCTCGGGCTCGGCGCCGACGCTGTAGTTCGTACCGGGCGCGGGGAAGAAGCCCCACGTCCCGTCGTTCGCGCCCCCCGACGGCGCCGCGCCGGCGGAGCCGCCGAAGGCGAAGTTCTGCGCCGCCAGCGCGGCGGCGTTCTGCTTGACGATCTGGGCCGCGAGCGCGCGGCGCTTGCGGCCGAGCTCGGCGAGCTGGGCGCTGTGGCGGTCGCGCTTGCGGATGTAGACCATCTGGCGCGCGACGAGCGCGATCCGCACCTGGCTGACCTGGTCGCGCTCGGAGAGCGCGGCGGCCGTGACCTGGCGCTGGCGATGCTCGTCGGCGGCGAGCGCCGTCGTCTGGCGGGCGACCGCCTCGCGGGCGCGGCCGACGTCCTGGGTGACCTGCGCGTTGTGGCGCCCGATCGCCTTGAGCTGGTCGACGCGCTCGAGCAGGTCGACGAAGCCGTGCGCGTCCAGGATGACGTTGAGGATGTCGGCGTCGGGCGTCTCGTAGACGGCCCGCAGCTGGCTTGCGAGCACGCGCCGGTCGCGGGCCAGGGCGCGGCGCAGCCGGTGCAGCCGGGCGCGGTCGTTGCGCAGGTCGGTCTGCAGCTTGTCGAGGATCGCGCGCTGGATCTCGAGCGCGCGCTGCAGGCCGCTCTCGCGGGCGCGCAGGTCGGCGATCGGCCCGCTGAAGTGCGAGATCCGGCCGCTGTCGAAGTGCGACTTGGCCTGCAGCTCGCGCTCCTTGGCCTGGACGCCGGAGAGGTTGCCGGAGAGGTCCCCACTGGCGGGCGAGGGGCCGATCGCGGCCGCGGCTGCGCACGCGGCGAGCACCAGGCCGGTCGCGGTCGACAGCGCGATCGATCGTGGTCGGCGGGGCATGACGACGGCCAACGGTACGGGGCGCGCCGCAGGCGGGGCGGCAAGCAAGCGTTCGTGCAGAGCGGGTTTTCCGGCTCGGATCGGCGCAGCTCTCGCTAGCTTGATGGGGTGACCTCCTCCAGGCGACGCCGGAGCCCCGGCCTGATCGCGCTGGCGTTCGTGGTGCTCGCGGGCCTGCTCGTCGTGGGCGCGGCCGCGCTCTACGACCACTCGCGCGCCGACCGGCTCGCGCCCGGAATCCGGATCAGCGGCATCGACGTCGGCGGCATGGACCGCGCGGAGGCCGCGGCGCGCCTGCACGCGCTGGTGGTCGCGCCGCAGCGGCGCAGCCTGCGCGTCCACGCCCCCGCGAAGACGTTCGTCGTGACCGCCGCGCAGCTGCGCGTCACCGCCGATGTCGACGAGGCGCTCGACCAGGCGCTGGCCGCCAGTCGCCGCGGCTGGATCGGCGCGCGCGTGGCGGACGGGTTGCGCGGCACGAAGGTGCGCCAGTCGGTGGCGCTGAAGACGCACTACGCACCCGGCGTGCTGCCGGCGGTCGTCGACCGCGTCGCCGCGACGGCCTATGTCGCGCCGGTCGACGCGACCGTCAAGCCGCACGCCGACAAGCTCGAGCGCGTCGACTCGCGCATGGGCTCGCGCGTGGACACCGGCGCGCTCTTCCGCAGCCTCGAGAGCGCCGTGCAGCACCGCTCGCGCTCGGCCGACATCGACGTCACGACGGTGCCGGTCGCGCCGAAGGTCGACAGCGCGCAGCTCGCCAAGAAGTTCCCGGCCTACATCGTCGTCGACCGCAAGGCCCACAAGCTGCACTTCTACGAGGGCCTCGAGCCCTTCAAGACGTGGCCGATCGCCGTCGGCCGGGCCGGCCTGGAGACCCCGAGCGGGCTCTACGACATCCAGTGGGAAGAGACCAACCCGAAGTGGCGCGTGCCCAACAGCAAGTGGGCCGGCGCCCTCGCGGGCAAGACGATCCCCGCCGGGCCCGACAACCCGATCCAGGCCCGCTGGATGGCGTTCAACGGCGGCGCCGGCATCCACGGCATCTCCCCGAGCGAGTACGGCTCGATCGGCCACGACGCCTCGCACGGCTGTGTGCGCATGCGGATTCCCGACGTCATCTCGCTGTACAAGCGCTCACCGGTGGGCACGCCGGTGTACGTCGCCTAGCGGGCGGTCGCGCCCCTGACGGGCGGGCGAGCGGCGCGGGCGCCGATTTCGACCCCTGTCCATTGTCGCGGCGCACCGGCGTCCTAGCCTTCAAGGCAGACCAATAAGAGGGGCCGCGACGCTGCCACGTCCGGCCCCCGGCACAGGAAAGGCTGGCTTTCCAACGCGATCGCGACACTACCGCACCCCGGCGGGCCCATGAGCTTTGCGATGCGCTGGGAACAGTGCTGCGAGTCCGAGGGCTGCACGAAGCCCGCCCGCCACGGCACGCTCTGCGCCGCCTGCTTCCTCGCCGCGACGCCGGCGCGGCGCGCGGTCGAGCTGCTCGCCGGCGCGCCGGACCCGCCCCCGGCGCTCGCCGACGACTACGTCAGCGACGCGGGCGCGTCCTGGCTCGCGCGGCTGTGGGCCGCCTGAAGCTCGGGGCGAAACCGCCACCGGGCCTGCAGCATGCAGGCGACCGGCGCATGCCTCCGAGTACGCTGAGTCGATGGAGCACACAAGCGCAGGCGAGCTCGTGACGGTCGCATCCGGCGGCCCGAAGCTCGACGGGATCGTGTTCGACACGCCCAGCAGGACGAAGGTCGTCGTCGCCGTCGTGGACCGCGAGCGGGGCCCGGTGTTCCGCACCGTGCACCCCGACACGCTGTCCGAGCGCGCCGACGAGGGCACCGACGACAAGGCGCTGCGGCTGCTCATCCGCCGCACGCCGCAGCCCACCCGCGGCAGCGGACGCGGGGGCGGCGACGCCGAGCGCGCTCGCGCCGGGCACACGCGCACGGCGATGCACCGCACGACCGGCAAGTAGCGCGCGCGTCAGCCGGCGTCCGTGTCGCGGTTGGGATGCAGGACGAGCAGCCCCACGAGCCGTGAGACGACCATCGCCACGTAGGCGATCCCCGCGACCTGCTCGAGCTCGGACAGCCCGCGCGCGAACGGCTTGATCGGGATGACGTCGCTCAGGCCGGTGCTCGACAGCGTCGTGAAGCTCAGGAACAGCAGCTCGGTCCAGCTGCGCGTGCCCTGCGGGTCGATCGCCGCGGTGAAGCTGCCGGGCTCGATCGCCTGGCAGACCGTGTACAGGTAGGCGAACGCCCACGCGACGAGCGTGAACGTCGCGCCGACCGCGAAGAGCTCGTCGCGCGTGATGACGTGGTCCTCGAGCATGTAGGCGATCAGCGCCCCGGCGGCGTAGAGGTAGAGCATCGCCTCCAGCGCCGAGGAGTAGGGCAGCAGCGCGTCGTCGCCGGTGACGACCTGGATGACGAGCAGCACCGACGCCGGGATGCCGAGCATCACGACGACCCAGGTCAGGCCCGGCGTGCTGTGCACCGCCAGCACCACGAGCCCGAGGATCGCGATGCCGAACACGCTGAACAGCGCGCGCCCGGTGTCGCTGGTCTCCATGAACGGATAGAGCAGCAGCCCGGCGAGCTGCGCGGCGAGCAGGAGCGCGGACGGCTCGCGTCTGGCGAGCAAGAGCACGGCGGGAACGTAGCCGTCGCGCCGGTCGCCATCGCGCGCGTAGGCTCCGGCGCATGGATCCCCGCTACGACGTGCTCGCCGATGCCGCCCTGCTCTCCCGCGAGTACGTCGACGGGCTCGCCGACCGCCACGTCGGCGCGACCGCGACCGTCGCGGAGCTGCGCGCGCGGCTGGGACGCCCGCTCGCCGACGCCGGCGAGGACCCGCGCACGGTCATCGCCGAGCTTGCGCGCAACGCCGGCCCCGGCCTCGTCGCCTCGGCCGGGCCGCGTTACTTCGGCTTCGTGATCGGCGGCGCCCTGCCCGCCGCCGTCGCCGCCGACTGGCTGACCTCCGCCTGGGACCAGAACGCCGGCGGCCTGCCGGTCGCGCCGGCGCTCGTCGTCGCCGAGGAGGTCGCCGCCGGCTGGGTGCTCGAGCTCCTCGGCCTGCCCGCGACGAGCGGCGTCGGCTTCGTCACCGGCTGTCAGATGGCGCACGTCACGTGTCTCTCGGCTGCGCGCCATGCGGTGCTCGCCGCCGCCGGCTGGGACGTCGAGGCCGACGGGCTGCAGGGCGCGCCCGCGCTGCGGGTCGTCGCGGGCGCGAGCGCCCACGTGACGATCGCCCGCGCCTGCCGGCTCCTCGGCCTGGGGGCCGACCGCGTCCGCGTCGTCCCCACCGACGGCGAGGGGCGCATGCTCGCCGCCGAGCTCGCGGCCGCGCTCGGCGAGCACGACGGCCCGCAGATCGTCTGCGCGCAGGCCGGCGACGTCAACAGCGGCGCCTTCGACCCGCTCGCCGAGATCGTCGCGATCTGCCGCGAGCACGGCGCCTGGTGCCACGTCGACGGCGCGTTCGGGCTGTGGGCGGCCGTCAGCCCGTCACGCCGCGGGCTGCTCGACGGCTACGCCGCCGCCGACTCCTGGGCGACCGACGGCCACAAGTGGCTCAACGTGCCGTACGACTGCGGGCTCGCGATCGTCGCCGACCCCGCGCGCCAGCTCGGCGCGATGTCGATGAGCGCCGACTACATCCCCGCGAGCGACGCTGTGCCCTGGGGGGTCGAGTCGACGCCGGAGTTCTCCCGCCGCGCCCGCGGCATCCCGCTCTACGCCGCGCTGCGTGCGCTCGGCCGTGCCGGCGTCACCGACCTCGTCGACCGCTGCTGCGACCACGCGCGGCTGATGGCCGAGCGGCTCGCCGCGACCGACGGCATCGAGATCCTCAACGACGTCGTCCTCAACCAGGTGCTCGTGCGCTTCGGCGACGACGACGCGCGCACGCAGGCGGTGATCGACCGCGTCCAGGAGGAGGGCACCTGCTGGGCGAGCGCCAGCCGCTGGCACGGCGCCACCGTCATGCGCGTGTCGATCGTCGGCTGGCAGACGACCGCCGCCGACGTCGAGCGGTCGGCGGCGGCGATCGTCGACGCCTTCCGCGCCCAGACCGGCTAGCGCGACGGGCGCAGCAGTGGCGCCCCAAACGTCGTCGGTGCGCCGCCTAGACTGGAGCTCCCACCCGGCCGCGCCCGTGCGCGGGCGGTCGTCCTGCATGCATCTGCGCCCCCTCCTCAGCCATCTCTCCGACGACGCCGACGGCGCGACGCTCACCCGCGACGGCGGGCGCGCGTTCGTGTCCGCGTCGCTGCGCCCCTACGTCCTCGCCGCGCTCGCCGACGCCGACGCCGACCGCCCGACGCTCGTCGTCGCCGGCGACGACCGCCAGGCCCGCGACCTCGCCGCCGACCTGCGCGCCTGGCTGCACCCGCGCCCGGTGCGCTTCTATCCCAGCCGCGGCGTCGCCTACGAGTCGCACCTCGCGCCGCCGCCGCACCTCGTCGGCCTGCGCGTCGCGGCGCTCGACGCGCTGCTGGAGGACGGCGGCACGGAGGACGCGCCGGTCGTCGTCGTCTCCGCCGTCGCGCTGAGCGAGAAGGTCCCCGACCCGGAGCTGCGCCCGCGCTCGTTCACGCTGCGCACCGGCGACCTGCTCGACCTCGACGAGTGCATGGCCGAGCTCGTCGCCGCCGGCTACGAGCGCGTCGACCAGGTCTCCGACCGCGGCCAGTTCGCCGCCCGCGGCGGGCTGCTGGACATCTACCCGGCGACCGAGGACCGCGCCGTCCGCGTCGACCTCTTCGACGTCGAGATCGAGTCGCTGCGCTGGTTCTCGACCTTCACGCAGCGCTCGCTCGGCGAGACCGACGCCGTCGAGATCGCGCCCGCGGCCGAGCTCGCCGTCGAGCATCGCGAGCTCGCCGAGATGGCGGCGCTGGAATCCGAGGAGGACCGGCCGGACATCGCCGAGCTGCTGCCGGTCGAGCGCTTCCGCGCGTTCCTCGACCTCGCCCCGCAGGCGGCCGTGCTGATCGCCGCCGAGGAGGAGATCGACCCCGCGCTCGCCGACCACTGGCAGGACGTCTGCGCCGCCTTCCACGACGAGGACGCCCACCACCTCTACGTCGCGCCGCTGCAGATCACCACCGCGCTGGACGCCCGCGCCCACGCGCGGCTGTCGTCCTACGACACCGACCAGGCGCTGCAGTTCCGCGCGCAGGCGCCGGACCTCGCCGCCCGCTCGCTGAAGGAGGCCGAGCCCGAGCTCGAGAAGCTCGTGCGCTCCGGCTACCGCACGCTCGTCACCTGGCCGCAGCGCGGCGAGGGCGAGCGCGCCGCCTACAACCTCGCGCGCGTGAAGGCGTCGTGGCTGGGGGAGGGCGACCCGCCCGGCATCGAAAATCCGCTGCGCTTCGCCCAGGTCAACCTGCGCGACGGCTTCATCGCCGCCGGGCTGAAGCTCGCCGTCCTGCCGTCGCACCGCCTCTTCCGCCGCCGCGCGGAGCGCAGCGCGGGCCGCGACCACGGCGCCCGCAGGCGCGGCGCGCTGCGCTCGTTCGCCGACCTGCGCACCGGCGACATCGTCGTCCACGAGGACCACGGCCTCGCCCGCTTCGCCGGCTTCGAGACGAAGACCGTCGCCGGCGTCACGCGCGACTACCTGTACCTCGAGTACCAGGGCGACGACCGCGTCTTCGTGCCGAGCGAGCAGCTGGCGAAGATCAGCCGCTACGTCGGCGCCGGCGGCGCGCACCCGCCGCTCTCCAAGCTCGGCGGCAAGACCTGGGACCGCCTCAAGGCGCGCGCCCGCCGCGCCGCACAGGAGCTGGCCGGCGAGCTGCTGAACCTCTACGCCGAGCGCCGCCGCCGCACGGGCCTGGCGTTCCCGCCCGACTCCGACTGGCTGCGCGCGTTCGAGGAGGCCTTCCCCTACACGGAGACCGCCGACCAGCGCGAGGCGATCGAGCTCGTGAAGCTCGACATGGAGTCCGAGCGCCCGATGGACCGCCTGATCTGCGGCGACGTCGGCTTCGGCAAGACCGAGGTCGCGCTGCGGGCGGCGTTCAAGGCCGCCGACGCCGGCAAGCAGGTGCTGATGCTCGTCCCGACGACGATCCTCGCCCAGCAGCACTTCGGCACCTTCACCGAGCGGCTGAAGGACTATCCCTTCACGATCGAGCACGTCAGCCGCTTCCGCGCCGCGGCCGAGCAGAAGCGCGCGATCGAGGGCTTTCAGAAGGGCGCCGTCGACATCCTCATCGGCACCCACCGGATCCTCAGCCGCGACGTCCGCGCCAAGGACCTCGGGCTCATCATCGTCGACGAGGAGCAGCGCTTCGGCGTCAAGCAGAAGGAGCTGCTGCGCCAGCTCAAGCTGCGCGTCGACGTCATCTCGCTGAGCGCGACCCCGATCCCGCGCACGCTGCAGATGTCGCTGGCGGGCCTGCGCGACATCTCGGTCATCGAGACGCCGCCCGAGGGCCGCCGGCCCGTCAAGACCTACGTCGGCGAGTACGACGAGGAGATCGTCAAGCAGGCGCTCCTGCGCGAGCACGCGCGCGGGGGACAGGCGTTCTTCCTGCACAACCGCGTCGAGTCGATCGACGAGACGGCCGAGCGCCTGCGCGGCCTGTGCCCGGGGATGCGCTTCGAGGTCGCCCACGGCCAGATGGACGACACCGAGCTCGAGGACCGGATGCTGCGCTTCCTGCGCGGCGACGCCGACGTGCTCGTCTGCACGAGCATCATCGAGTCGGGCATCGACATCCCGCAGGCCAACACGCTGATCGTCGACCGCGCCGACGTCTTCGGCCTGTCGCAGCTCTACCAGATCCGCGGGCGCGTGGGCCGCAGCCGCGAGCGCGCCTACGCCTACCTCCTGTATCCCAGCGCGGCGGCCCTCACGCACGAGGCCGCCAACCGGCTGGCCGCGCTGAGCGACTACACCGAGCTCGGCGCGGGCTTCAAGATCGCGATGCGCGACCTCGAGCTGCGCGGCGCCGGCAGCCTGCTCGGCGACGAGCAGTCCGGCCACGTCGCGGCGCTCGGCTTCGAGCTGTACATGCAGATGCTCGACGAGGCGGTCGCCGAGATGGATGCCAAGAGCGAGGGACGAGATCGCGAGGAGGCGCCCGAGCCGGTGCGCCTGGACGTCAACGTCGACGCCTACGTCCCGGCCGACTACATCCCCTACGAGCAGGCGAAGATCGACGTCCACCGGCGGATCGCGGGCGCCGTCGACGTCGCCGACCTCGAGCTGCTGCGCGAGGAGCTCGACGACCGCTTCGGCGAGCTGCCCCAGCCGCTGAGCAACCTCATCGACCTGCAGCGCGCGCGCATCAAGCTCGGCCAGGCCGGCGCGACCGCGGTCAGCTTCCGCGGCGGGCGCCTCGCCGTGACGCCGATCGAGCTGGACTCCGTGCGCGCCAAGCGCGTGCGCGCGGAGATCCCCGGCGCGCTGTACGAGTCGGGCAAGAGCCAGCTCTCGGTCCGCGTTCCCGACGATCCGCTCCAGCGCTTCCCCGCCGTGGTGCGCGCGGCCGACGTGCTGCTCGCCGTCACGCGCGAGGCGGCCTAAGCATCAGCGAAGAATCTGCGCGTCCTGTTGAGCAGGTTCGCTAGGATCGCCACGTTGTGAATCGAATTTCTCGTCTGATCCCGGCGCTAGGCGCCTTTTTTGTTGCCGCGACCCTGGTCGCCGGCTGCGGTGACTCCGTTCCCGGCGATGCCGTCGCGAGCGTCGACGGCGACGCGATCACGCAGACCCAGTTCGCACACTGGCTGAACATCGCCGCCGCCACGAGCCAGCAGGGCGCCTCCAAGGTCGCCTACAACCCGCCTGCCTTCACCGCCTGCGTCGCGAGCAAGCGCAAGACGGCGCCGAAGCCCGCCAAGGGCCAGCCGGCGACGACCGATGCGCAGTTCAAGACCCAGTGCAAGCAGGAGTACGAGGGCCTGCGCGATCAGGTCATGCAGTTCCTGATCCTCGAGAAGTGGGTTGCCGGCGAGGCCGACAACCAGGGCGTCTCGGTCTCCGAGAAGACCGCCGAGGCGGACTTCCAGAAGGCGCGCAAGCAGTCCTTCCCGAAGCCTGCCGACTTCACGACGTTCCTGAAGAGCTCCGGGATGACGATCGGCGACGCGCGCTTCCAGGTGAAGTTCAACACGATCTACACGAAGCTGCGCGAGAAGGCCGTCAAGAACGCGGACAAGGTCACCAGCAAGGAGATCCTGGACTTCTACAAGAAGAACAAGGCTCGCCTGGGGACGCCGCTGACGCGCGACCTGCGCGTGGTGCTGACCCGCGACAAGGCCAAGGCCGACGAGGCCAAGGCCGCGCTCGCGAGCGGCCAGAGCTTCTCCGCCGTCGTCAAGAAGTACTCGATCGATCCCGCCACGAAGGCCACCGGCGGCGTCCTCTCCGGGCTCTCCAAGGGCCAGCAGGAGAAGGCCTTCGACGACGCGATCTTCCAGGCCCCCAAGGGTCAGCTGACCGGGCCGATCAAGACGCAGTTCGGCTACTACGTCTTCAAGGTCCAGAAGGAGACGCCGGCGTCCCAGCAGACGCTCAAGCAGGCGACTCCCGCGATCCGCCAGCAGCTCGACGCGCAGAACAAGCAGAAGGCCGACGACGCCTTCAACACGCAGCTGCGCAAGAAGTGGAAGGCGGACACGAACTGCAAGGAGGGCTTCGTCATGGCGCAGTGCAAGAACGCGCCGAAGGAGAAGACGACGGCGACAGCCCCCGGCGCGGTCCAGACGGTTCAGGCGCCGACGCAGCCGTAGCGCAGCCCGCTCGCGCGTCTCACCTGATTCGGCACACGGACCCTTAGGCTTCCGGGCTCGTGTCCGCCCCTGAGATCACCGAGGCGCTCGGCCGCCTCGACGCGCTCACGCGCCGTCTGCGCCGTGAGTGCCCGTGGGACCGCGAGCAGGACGAGCGCTCGATCGTCCCGCACACCGTCGAGGAGGCCTACGAGCTCGCCGACGCGGCCAACGCGGGCGACGACGCGAAGCTGCTCGACGAGCTCGGCGACGTGCTGTTCCAGGTCCACTTCCTGTCGCTGCTGCTCGAGGAGCGCGGCGCGGGCGACCTCGCCGCGGTCGCCGAGCACTGCCGCCAGAAGCTGATCCGCCGCCACCCGCACGTCTTCGGGGAGGTGGAGGTCGAGGGGGCCGCCGACGTCCTGCGCAACTGGGATGAGATCAAGTCCGGCGAGGCCGGGCGCGAGCCCGGCATCTTCGGCGAGGTCCCCGAGAACCTGCCCGCCCTCCTGTACGCGCGCAAGCTCCAGCGGCGGGCCGCGACGGCCGGCCTGCTCGAGCGCGCGCCCGACCCCGACGCGGCCACCCGCGACGCCGACTTCGAGGAGATCGGCGAGCGGCTGTTCGCCGTCGTCGAGGACGCCCGCCGCCGGCGCGTCGATCCCGAGCTTGCACTGCGCGCAGCCGCGCAGCGCTTCCGTACTGAGCTGGAAACCCAAGGAGACACATGAGCCAGATCGAACGCGTCCACGCCCGCCAGATCCTCGACAGCCGCGGCAACCCGACCGTCGAGGTCGACGTCCTGCTGACGTCGGGGGCGAGCGGTCGCGCGGCGGTTCCGTCGGGCGCGTCGACGGGCGAGTTCGAGGCGACCGAGCTGCGTGACGGCTACGCCGCGTGGGGCGGCAAGGGCGTCACGCGGGCGGTCGCGCACGTCAACGACGAGATCTCGGGGGCGATCGTCGGCCACGACGCGCTCGACCAGCTCGCGATCGACCGTGTGCTGATCGAGCTCGACGGCACGCCCAACAAGTCGCGCCTGGGGGCCAACGCGATCCTCGGCGTGTCGCTCGCCGCCGCGCACGCGGCCGCCGCCCACGAAGGCGTGCCGCTGTGGCGCCACCTCGGCGGCGAGCAGGCCACGATCCTCCCCGTGCCGATGATGAACGTCCTCAACGGCGGCGCGCACGCCGACAACAAGGTCGACTTCCAGGAGTTCATGGTCATGCCCGCGGGCGCGTCCTCGTTCGCGGAGTGCCTGCGGATGGGCGCCGAGGTCTTCCACGCGCTGAAGAAGACGCTCCATGACGCCGGCCTGGGGACCGCGGGTGGCGACGAGGGCGGCTTCGCCCCCGACCTGGGCTCCAACGAGGAGGCGCTGCAGATGCTCGTCAAGGGGATCGAGCTGGCCGGCTACGCGCCCGGCGAGGACGTCTTCATCGCGCTCGACCCCGCCACGAGCGAGATCTACGACGATGGCGCCTACGTCCTCGAGCACGAGGGCCGCTCGCTATCCGCCGACGAGCTGGCCGCCTACTGGGCCGACCTCTGCGCGCGCTACCCGATCGTCTCGATCGAGGACGGCATGGACGAGAACGACTGGGACGGCTGGAAGACGCTCACCGAGAGCGTCGGCGACAGCGTCCAGCTCGTCGGCGACGACCTCTTCGTGACGAACACGACGCGCCTGAAGCGCGGCATCGAGCTCGGCGTCGGCAACTCGATCCTCGTGAAGGTCAACCAGATCGGCACGCTCACCGAGACGCTCGACGCGATCGCCACCGCGCGCGCCGCCGGCTACACGGCCGTGATGTCGCACCGCTCGGGCGAGACCGAGGACACGACGATCGCCGACCTCGCCGTCGCGACCGGCTGCGGCCAGATCAAGACCGGCGCGCCGTCGCGCTCCGATCGCGTGGCGAAGTACAACCAGCTCCTGCGCATCGAGGAGGCGCTCGGCGACGCCGCGGAGTTCCCTGGCCGCCGCGTGCTGCGCTCGTAAAGGATCGCTTGCAGGGGCAGGAGGGCGCGCGCGGGGGCCGAACCGGTCCTCGATGGCTGAGTTTGCTCCGCGCGTGCGCTGGGACCGGGTCGGGCGGATCGCGCTGCTGTTCGTCGGCCTGCTGCTGATCTACCTCTACATCAACCCGCTGCGCACGTACCTCTCGACGTACCAGGAGGCCAAGACCAAGCGCGGCGAGGTCGCCGAGCTGCAGCGCGAGCACGACGCGCTCGTCAAGCGCAAGCGCGCGCTGCGCAGCCCGAGCGCCGTCGAGACCGAGGCGCGGCGCCTGGGGATGGTCCGCGCCGACGAGCGCGCCTACGTCGTTCGCGGCCTGCCGCGCGACGGCGGGTAGCCGCGCCGGCGGGCGGGTAGCCTCCGCCGTCGGTGGCGACGAGCTTTGAGACAGCGCTGGTGCAGTGGCGAGAGGGCGAGCGCCGGATGGCGGGCGCTCCGCCCCATCAGCGCCCCGCGCTGGAGGCCGTCGTGGTGCGCATCGAGGCCGAGCTGCGCCGGCGCCTGGGCGGCACGTTCACGACCGACGAGCTGACCGAGCTCTACGAGCAGGGCACCGACTGGTGCACCGATCTCGCCGCGCGCGTCGCGCCCGACGAGCCCTGGGCCTGGGACGCGCGGACGGTCGCCGACACGGCGTTCCTGCGCTACCTGCGCGACGCCCGCGATTACGCGGGCGGCCGCCGGACCGAGCCGTAACCCGGGCGCCGATCACCGCCGGGCGGCGTCCTCGGACCGCTCGAAAGGCTGGCGCCTTCCTTCGGGTCCTGCGTCCTTGCCGGGCGGCGCCGGCATCCCGGCTTACGGCTCGGTCGGCTGGGTCGGGCGTCGGGTACGTCGCTACGAGTCTTCGTCGGCGCCGGCGCGGCGGATGACGATCTGGTCCTCTTCGATCGTCACCTCGACGGGGCGGTGGCCCGCCCAGTGCTCGGCGTAGACGGGGTTGTCGGCGACGGCGGGGTCGAGCCACAGGCCGTAGCCGTCGTCGCCGTGGTCGAACGTGCCCTCGAGTGCGCCTGCCGCGGTGCGTGAGCGCCCGCGCCCGCCGCGGCGGCCGCGGCGACGCGGAGCGGCCTTGGCGGGCTCCTCGTCGTCGTCCTCGCCGGCCTCGGCCTTGCGCGCGGCCTCCTCGGCCTTGCGCGCCTCCTCGGCGGCCTCCTCCTCGAGGCGGCGCGCCTCGGCGGCCTCGAGCTCGGCGGCGACGAGCGCGTCGTCCTCGGCGCGCAGATCAATCTCCTCGTCGAAGTCGACCTTCGGCGCGTCGCCGTTCTCCGCCTCGGCGGGAAGCAGGTCGTTATCGCGCTTGAAGGTCTCGATCTGCTGGACGGTCGCCTCGAGCTGATGGGCGATCCAGGCGTCGGTGCGGCCTTGGCGGACCCAGCCGCGGATTTGGTTCAGATGTGGGCGCAGAGAGCGTCGTGCCATGCCGGCGAGACCTTACAAGACCGCGCTTGCCGACCTCGCGGCCCGTGGGGGCGTCCGGCCTACCTGGACGGCGGTTGCCTTTGTACAGGGAACCTGCTTGAGTTGATTCGGCGACAAGGAGGGTGGCCAATGCTGGTCCTGACACGCAAGTCCAATCAGAGCATCATGATCGGCGACGACATCGAGATCTCGGTGCTGTCGATCATGGGCGAGAAGGTTCGCATCGGCATCCAGGCGCCGCGGGACATTCCCGTGTTCCGCAAGGAGGTCTACCTGGAGATCCAGGCCGAGCGCGGCCAGGTCACCGCCGGCGGCAACGTCGAAGCGGCGCTGCGCAAGCTCAGTTCCTAGTCCCGCCGGCAGGCCTGTCCAGGTCTGTCTGTGCGGTCCGGGCGCGAGCGCCCGGGCGATCAGCCCATGACGACGTAGAGCGTCTGGAACATCGCGACGGTCACGATGACCGCCGTCGCGATGAGCATCAGCACGAGCACGATGAAGCGGGCCGTCCCGCGCTTGTGCACGCGCTCGAGGTTGCGCTGCCGCGCCCGCAGCACCGCCTGGCGGCGCAGCGACTCGCGGCGCGCCCGGTCCTCGTGGGTCTCGTCGTGAAAGGCGCGCTCGAACTCGGCGAGCGACTGGCGCATGCGGGTTGCCATCCGTTACGGAGCCTAACCCACTTCGGGGTCGCTCAACAGGCCGACCACAGTCCGCGCCCCGCCTCGCGGGCCTCCTGCGCAAGCGCCGCGAAGCGCGCGGCGTAGCGGACGTCGGGCGCGATCGTCAGCGGCCGCGCGTAGCCGCGGCGGGCCAGCTCGGCGTTGACGAACAGCCCGTCGCGGACCCGGTAGACGTAGGCCAGCAGGCGCCCGAAGGCGTCGCGTTCCTCGACATCGCGCACGAGCCGCACGCGCTCGTTGCCGACGAGGCGGGTGTTCAATCCGGACGCCGCCCGGCCGAAGCACTGGATCGGTTTGGTCGGGTGATGCGTCTCCGGCGTGTCGACGCCGATGTAGCGGACCTTCTCGCGGCGCCCGTCGACGAGCACGTGGATCGTGTCGCCGTCGACGACCCGCACCACGCGGCCCTGGAGCGCCGCCGCGCCGGCGGTCTCGGTCTCGGGATCGTCGCCGCCGAATTGGCCGTAGATGGCGATGGCGGCCAACGCGACGAACAGGATCGCCAGGCCGATGTCGTACGTGCGCCGCATCTGCCGACCACGCTAGGGCGCGCTGCGGCGCGACGGGCGCCGCGTTGCAGTTCCTTTGCGAAGGCGGGGGCGGTCTGACGCAGTTGCCTGCGCGGCCCGGCTGCCGCGAGGCCCGCCGTCCTGTTCTGAGGTCGCAGGACGACCCTAGGGCAGGACGACGGCACGACCGCTCGAGCGCAGCCGGCCGCCATCCGGTCGAGCCGCGTTTCAGCGGCGGGTGCGGGTACGCTCCGCCGGGATGCGGCACACGTTCACCGGGCCGAGCTTCACCGTCGGCGTCGAGGAGGAACTGATGATCGTCGACGACGAGAGCTACGCCCTCGTCAACGCGATCGAAGCCCTGCTCGAGGACAGCGGTGCGGCCAACGCCGAGCGCAACGACGGCGAGATCAAGCCCGAGCTCATGGAGTCGGTCCTCGAGATCGCGACGAAGCCGTGCGCGACCGTGGTCGAGGCCGGCGACCAGATCCGCGCGCTGCGCCGCCACGTGCGCGACACGGCCTCCAAGCGCGGGCTCAGCATCGGCTCGGCGGGCACGCACCCGTTCGCGATGTGGGAGGACCAGCGGATCGTCGCGCGCCCGCGCTACCGCGACCTCATCTCGGCGCTGCGCTTCGTCGCGCGCCAGGAGCTCATCTTCGGGATGCATGTCCACGTCGGCATCGACGATCCCGACAAGGCGATCCACGTCGCCAACGGGATGCGCGTGCACGTCCCGGTGCTGCTCGCGCTGAGCGCCAACTCGCCGTTCTGGCGCGGCGACAACACCGGCCTGCGCTCGACCCGCACGCCGATCTTCCGCCAGTTCCCGCGCGTCGGCATGCCGCCGGCCTACGAGGACTGGGCCGACTGGGAGCGCCAGGTCGAGTTCATGGTCCAGAGCGGCGTCATGGAGGACTACACCTACCTCTGGTACGACGTGCGCCCGCATCCCAACCTCGGCACCGTCGAGATCCGCTGCTGCGACTCGCAGACGCGCGCCGAGCACGCGATCGCGCTGACCGCGCTCATCCAGGCGATGGTCCACGAGCTCGCCGAGCACTTCGACGCCGGCACGCAGCTCGCGCAGTACCCGTGGCAGATGCTCGACGAGAACAAGTGGCTCGCCGCGCGCCACGGCCTCGACGGCGAGATCGTCGACCTGCCATCCAGCGAGAAGGTCGGGACGAAGGCCCTGACCAGGCGCCTGCTCGACCGCCTGACCCCGCACGCGCAGCAGCTCGGAGCCGACGGCGCGCTGGACGGCATCCGCGACCTGCTCGAGCGCGGCAACGGGGCGGCGCGCCAGATCGTCGTCTACGAGGCCAACCAGGATCTCAACGAGGTCATGGCCGAGATCGTCGCCGCGACCGCGCCATAACGAGGTTCTTCGCGTAGGGCCGTCGGCGGGGCCTCGTGTGCGTTCCCGCGAGCCCGCACCTGTTGGGGCGGCCGCCGATCACCAACTGGCGGCGTCCTCGATCGGTCATGGGCCAGAGGCCCACCTCCCTCACTGCGTCCTTGCCAGTCGGCGCCGGCAGCCACCCAAACACGCACGGGCTCGCGGGAAGGCCCACTAGAATCGATTGCATGTCCCAGCCCGACCTCTTCGTCGTGTGCAAGAACTGCCAGGCAGAGGTCAGCCCGTACATCACCGAGTGCCCGTACTGCGGGACGCGGCTGCGCAAGCGCGCGCCCAAGATCGAGCGCCCCGACGCGCCTGCCGCGGCGCCCAAGCGCACGTCGCGCGTCCGCGTCCCGGGCCGCGGCGGCACCCGCCCCAAGCCGCGGGCGAAGGCGCGCAAGCCGCGCGAGAGGCCAGGCCTCGGGCGCCTGAAGACCGGCGAGATCCCCGGCATCCGCGGCGACGAGCACGGCCGCCCGTACGCGACCTTCGTCCTCGTTGCCGCCTCGTTCGGGCTCTGGCTGTCGCTCGCCTTCTACGTCAAGGCCGACTTCGCGATCACCGCGATCGGCGGCGACCCGTGGCGCTTCATCACGGCGTCGCTGCTCAACGACGGCACCGCCGCGCAGTTCGCCGCGGTCGTCGGGATCGGCCTGTTCGGCTGGTTCATCGAGCGCCGCCACGGCGCGATCGTCCTCATCCTGCTGTTCTTGCTGTGCGGCCCCGGCGCGCTCGCCGCGGCCACCGCGATCGACCCCGGCGCCGCCGTCTTCGGCTCGCACGGAGCGGCCCTCGGCCTGCTCTGCGCCTGGACCGTGCCGGCGCTCATGCAGCGCCAGCGCGGCGGTGGCGACGACGACTACGACATGCTCGGCGTCGCGGTCATCGCGGCCGTCCTGCTGCTCGTGCCGCTGATGTCGCAGGGCAGCGCGCTGGCGGGCTTCATCGGCGCCGCGATCGGCGCGCTCGCCGGGCTCCTGCTCGGGAGCCTGAAGCCCGCGCGCCGATGACGCGCGAGAGCTACAGCGCCGAGGAGGTCGACGCCGCCGTCGAGGCGCTCTCGGACCCCGAGCGCCTCGGCCACGCGCAGGAGATCGTCACGCACGCGGCGCCCAGCCTGCAGCGCGTGCTCAGTGCCGCGCTCGAGCAGGGCGGCTGGTTCGACCAGGCGCACGAGGCGCAGCTGACCCAGGCGGCCGAGACCGAGGATCCGGCGCAGCGCGCGCAGGCGATCCAGACGCTCGTCGAGGAGGAGACGCGCCTGGGGATGCTCGTCGGCGTGTCCGTCGGCTTCGAGCTTGCAAGAGAACTCGCCGACCGGCGCCGGGACAACCAAGGAGAGGATCTGAGATGACGCATGCGATCGTGCTCGTCGAAGCCGAGCGCGACGTGATGTCGACGCTCGGCGGTGCGCTGGCCGAGGTGGAGGGCGTCCGCGAGGCGTACTCCGTCACCGGCGAATGGGACTTCGTCTGCGTCGTGCACGTCCAGCGTCACGAGGACCTGGCCGACGTCGTCACCGGCACGATCTCGACGATGCACGGTGTCGCGCGGACGCACACGATGGTCGCCTTCGAGGCGTTCTCCAAGCACGACCTGGAGGCGATGTTCTCCGTGGGCGAGCCCGGCGCGGCGTAGGCCGACGATCGCGCAGCTGCCCGACTGCTGACGGCGGCGGTCAGTCCTCGGACTGCCAGCCGCGCGCGAACCAGACGGTGCGGTCCTTCCAGTCGTGGGCCATGAGGGCCACGCCCAGCGCTCCCGCGAACGTCAGGAGCGCGCCCGTCGCACCGTGATGGCAGCGCTGGCCGCAGATCCACAGGCGACGGCGAACGCGGTCGTAATGAATCGGCTTGCGCAGTTGTGTAGTAGTCGTCGTGGCCATTGGTGCATCACTGACGCTGTTATCGGCTTGTTCTCAATTGGTAGCACCGCGCCGCGGCCACCGCATCGTCCGAATGTCCAGGTCGTCAGAATGGGGCGGTGTCCGCGGTCAAGCCGCAGTACGGGCCCTCGCTGGTCCAGATGCTCGCGCCGCGGCCGCTCGCGGTGCGCGTCGCCGCGGGCGTGTTCGCCGCGCTGCTGGCGGTCGCCGTCGTCGTCATCGCGCTGAGCACGCGCCCCGACGAGACGTTCGTCCTCGAGCACGAGCCGGTGACGTTCAACTTCAAGTACGGCCCGCAGTGGGAGCGCGTGCAGGACGCCGGGGCGGTCGTCGCGCTGAGCGATCAGCGCAACGGCCTCTTCCTGGACTCCTACGTCGTGCGGCCGCTCGCGCTGCCGCCCTACCGCGGCGCCGCCGGCGGGACGCTGCCGATCTATGCCAACGGCTACATCGACAAGCTGCGCCGCCGCTACGCGGGCTTTGACTTCGTCGGCGAGGGCCGCGCGCGCGTCAACAACGGCATCGGCTACGCGGTCACGTTCCGCGCCAAGCGCGGCGGGCGCACGCTCTACGTCCGCCACCTGCTGCTCGTGGAGGAGACGCCCGACGGCCTGCGCCGCGGCGTGACGCTCGAGCTCACCTCGACCGCGGCGGCCGGCACGCCGAACGCCGACGAGATCGGCAACCATGGCGCGCTGAAGACGCCGCTGCGGTCGTTCCGCTTCGGCGAGGACCGCAAGGGAGGAACCTCGTGATCGAGTACGACGACTTCGAGAAGGTCGACATGCGCGTCGGGCGCATCGTGGAGGTCGAGGACTTCCCCGAGGCGCGCCGGCCGGCCTGGAAGCTGCGCATCGACTTCGGGCCCGAGCTCGGCATCAAGCGCTCGTCGGCGCAGATCACGAACTACACGCGCGAGGAGCTCGAGGGCCGCCTCGTCGTCGGCGTCGTGAACTTCCCGCCGCGCCAGATCGGCCCCGTGCGCTCGGAGGTGCTCGTGCTCGGCGCGGTCGCCGATGAGCACCCGGTGCTGCTGCTCGAGCCCGACACGGGCTCGCAGCCGGGCGACCGGATCGCCTGAGCGGCGGCCGGCCGGGCTACGGGCGGGCGATCGCGCCGCCGGTGCCGGGCGCGGCCGCGCCGTCCTCCGGCGGGGCGGGGACCGGCTCGGTGAGGGCCGGATCGGCAGGTGCGGGCGCGGGCGCCGCGGGATCGGGGACCGGCGGCGGGGCGGGCGCGTTGGGCTCGCTCGGCCCGGCGACGCCGCCGGTCTGCGCGGGCGGGCCGGGGGCGCCGTTGAGCGTCACGCTCTCGGTCTTCTCGTCGACGGGCGCCAGCGGCGGCTCGGTCGCGCCGACGCCGACCGCGGCGACGGAGCCGGCGGGGGCCTTCGCGGCGGCGGTCTTCGAGCCCTTGGAGGAGGAGGAGGCCGGGGCGCCGCTGCGCGTGCCGGCGGTGACCGGGCGCGTGGGCGGGTTGACCGGCTGCTGGGTCGAGGCGACGACCTCGGGAGCCGACGAGACGACGGGCGCCGGGCGCGTGGCGGCGGCGGCGATCGCGGCCGTCGGGACCTTCGTCTGCACGTGCTTGACCTCGACGGCGCCCGCGGTGACGATCGCGGCGGCGGCCAGCCCGGCGGCGGCCTTCGTCGCGATCGTGCTGATGCCGGCCTGCATCGCGCTTGTGCCGCCGGAGGCGGCGACGGTCGCAGCCGCGGCGCCGGCGGCGCCACCGGCGCCGGCCGAGGCCGTCATCCCGAAATGGGCCAGCAGCGCCTTCTTGAAGAACAGCAGCGGGGCGACCGGGAAGACCGCGGCGAGCGCCTTGTTCGTCGTGCGCAGCTGGACCTTGAAGCCCTGGCAGCGCTCGCAGGTGCGGACGTGGCGGCGGACGGGGGAGGTCGAGCGGCGCAGGCCCTCGGCGACCTCGCCGAGCTCCTCGCGGACCTCCTCGCAGGTGAGCTGGCGCGCCTCGGCGGCCTCGGCGAGCGAGACGCGGGCGCGCACGAGCAGCGATTTGACCGACGGGATCGTCGTCTCCATCGCCTCGGCGATCTGCTCGTAGGAGAGCGCGTCGATCTCGCGCAGCAGCAGCGCGGTCTTCTGCGTCTCGGGCAGATCCTGCACGTCGGCGACGAGCAGGCGGAACTCCTCGCGCTTGTGGACCTTGTCGGCCGTCGTCGTGCCGCCCTCGGAGAGGTGGATGTCCATCGAGTCCACGCCGATCGGCTGGACGCGGCGCAGGTGGTTCAGCGAGCGGTTGCGGGCGATCCGGTACAGCCAGGGCCGCACGTTGATCGCGCGCTCGTCGGCGATGATCGCGTTGAAGGAGGCCGCGAAGACCTCCTGCAGAACGTCCTCGGCGTCCTCACGCGAGCCGAGCATGTGCCGGCAGAAGGCCAGCAGGCGCGACTGGTAGCGCGCGACGAGCGTCTCGAAGGCAGCGTGGTTTCCGCGCCGGACGAGGGCGATCAGCCGCTCGTCGGACTGCAGGCGCAGCAGCGGGGTGGGACCCCGCAGGCCGACGACGGAGTGGTTGAGTGCGGAGGCTTCCATGCGAACGTAGAAACTCCGCGAGGGTCGCGAAGTTCCGAGGTTGTCTCAGGGTAGCGGCCGTGGAGCGCGCGTACGTGAGGAGACCGTGAGAGTGCCCGGGGCGGGATTCGAACCCGCACGCTCTTGCGAGCAGCGGTTTTTAAGACCGCCCGCCTATGCCATTCGGCCACCCGGGCGCGCGCCTCATCCTACGGCGCGCGCCCGGTGCGGGCAGGCTTACTTCTGGGTGTTCTTGATGCCGTTGCGGAACGCGGTCAGCGCCGGGCGCGGGGCGCCGGAGGCCGACACGAGGCCACCGTCGAAGCCCTTCGCGCAGCCGAACCCGAACCAGTTGTAGCTGTAGAGGCGCTCGATGTTCTTGTCGTACTTCTTGATGAGGCTGAACATGAACTTCGTCGTGCTCGACTGGCGGCTCTCGCTGCACGGGAACGAGCCACCGAAGCTCGCCAGGCCGCCGGTCTCGGTCAGCCAGAACTTCGCCACCCTGTTCTTCTTGCGGACCGCGCTGATGATGCGCGCGGTGCCGGGGTAGCGCTTGAAGCTCGCCTTGGAGCGCTTCGCGCCGAGCTTGCGGTTGACCTCGGAGTAGTTGTGGATCCCGATGACCTTGGCGGTCTTGCCGGCGGATCCGGCGGCCTTCAGCCAGCTGGCGATGTAGCGCTCGACGCCGGCCTGGTCGAGGACGTCGAGGGCGACGATCTTGCAGCCCTTGCAGAGGCTCTTCATCGTCTTGTAGAAGTCCGCGGCGCGCTTGGGGTTCTTCGCCGTCGGCTGCGACTTGTGGTTGGCCTCGTTCCAGGCGCCCCAGTCGGTCACGCCCAGCGGCTTGTAACGGTTGATCAGCGCACGGACCTGCGTCTTGTACGCCGCGACGCTCGGCAGCGGCCTGCGCGGGCTGGAGTTGATGTCGTCGGTCGAGACGTGCATGAGCACCTTGACGCCGGCGGCGCGCGCGGCCTTGACGAAGGCGTCCGCGTCGGCGAGCTCGCCGGGCTGGCTGGCCGCGTTCCACTCGATGAAGTACCGCGTCTTCTTGAGGCCGAGGCTCTTCCATGAGCTGTCGGCGAACATCCGCGGGCTCTGGTCCCCGACGCCGACAGCGACGTTGATCTTCGCGGCGGATGCTGCGGTCGGGATGGCCAGCAGGCCGAGGATGGGCAGCAGGAGCGTCAGACGGCGAATCACAGCGCGGTTTCCTTTCGAGGGGGTCAAACCGGTCAGGGACCCTCATCGGCATCCCATGGCGCAGGCTGAAGCCTAATCAGGTCGACCGAGTCACGTGTGACTTCTCACACGCTTCTCAGGCGGCGCGGACGGTCCGCGCGGAGATCGCGCACGCGCTGTCGAGCACGACCGTGGCAAGCCGTTCGTCGCCCGCGATGTTCAGGGCGTCGCGGTCGGAGCCCGGGCCGAGTGCCTCGATCCAGTCCTGCTCGCTGCCCGCGATGTGCGCGTCGGCGTCGGGCGCCGGCTCCTCGGAGATCGTGATCGAGGTGCGCGAGACCTTCACCGTGTAGTGGCACGTCCTGCCGTCGGGGCGGGTGACCTCGAGCTCTGCGGTGCCGGAGGCGCCGGCCGCCGGAGCGCCGACTCCGGGGAGGATCCGCAGGATCGCGCCGATGTCGATCGCCTCGCCCTCGCGCGGTGCGGTCCAGGCCCAGTCATAGCCCCAGCGGGCGAGCGCGCCGAGCACCGGCAGCAGCTCGCGCGAGCGGCTCGTGAGCTCGTAGTCCACGCGCGGTGGCACCTCGCGGTAGCGCTGGCGGGTGAGCAGCCCGTCGGCGACCATGCGGTTCAGGCGCGAGCGCAGCTGCTCGGTCGAGATGCCCGGCAGGACCCGTTGCAGCTCCACGAAGCGGCGCGGGCCGGAGGAGAGGTCGCGGACGATGAGCAGCGTCCATTTGTCACCGACCAGGTCGAGGGCTCGTGCGTCGGGAGCCCACTGGTCGTACGGGTGGCGCTTCGGGGGTGGGGTGGCAGCCATGCGGGGTCTTTCGAGGACGATAGCCCCGATCCCGGCGAGCGCGTCCTGTTACGCCGGATGGTGGACGCTTGCACGTGCAAAACCGGTGCGAAGGTTCCCGACAGTTTCTGTCGCGGCGCGCGTTGTCTCGTACATGGGCACCGTCACGACGCTGGAGAGCTACCGCCTGTCGCGCGCCGCGCGCGCGCCCGCGGCGCGCCACATGCTCCCGCGCGCGACGCTGTTCTTCGACCTCTGCTCGCCGTACACGTACCTCGCGGCCGAGCGCGCCGACCGGCTGTTCGCCGGCCTCGAGTGGCGGCCAGCATCCTCCGACATCCTCAGCTGGGGCCGGCCCGACGCCGACGGCTTCTGCCCGGCCGTCGAGCGGGCGCGGCTGCTCGGGCTGCCGCTGGTCTGGCCCGACGAGCGCCCCTACCGCGTGCTGGGGGCGATGCGCGTCGCCTCGCTGGCGGCCGAGCGCGGCTGCGGCGCCGCCTTCGTCCTCGCCGCGAGCCGGCTGGCGTTCTGCGGCGGTTTCGACATCGACGACCCGGAGATCATCGCCGAGGCGGCTGCGGCCGCCGGGATCGGGCTCGACGACGCCCTGCATGCCGCCGGCGACGTCGCGCGCGACGGCCAGATCGAGGAGGCCGGGCGCCAGCTGCTGGCATCCGGAGCGACCCGCCTCCCGGCGCTGCGAATCGGCCGGACGCTGTTCTGCGGGGAGGAGCGGCTGACCGAGGCCGCCGTCGCCCGCACGGCCGTCTGACCGCCGTCGTTCAAACGCGACCGTTTTCTCGATAGGGTCCCGCTCCGATGGGGCGTGAGGAGATCGAGGCGGTGGGGGTCGTCGGGGGGCATCTCGTCGCCCGCCGGCTGCGCGCGCACGGCGTCACGAAGCTCTTCACGCTCTCCGGCGGCCATCTGTTCTCGATCTACGACGGCTGCCGCGCGGAGGGGATCGACATCGTCGACGTCCGCCACGAGCAGGCGGCCGCGTTCGCGGCCGAGGGCTGGGCGAAGGTCACGCGCACGCCGGGGGTTGCGGCGCTGACGGCCGGGCCGGGGGTGACAAACGGGATCAGCGCGATCGCGTCAGCGCAGCAGAACCACTCGCCGATGCTCGTGCTCGGCGGCCGCGCGCCGGCGTGGCGCTGGGGGCAGGGCTCGCTGCAGGAGATCGACCACGTGCCGTTCGTCGCGCCGCTGACGCGCTTCGCGGCGACGGCCGGTTCGACCGCCGCGATCCCCGGGCTGATCGACGATGCGCTGCTGGCGGCCGTGCAGCCGCACGGCGGGCCGGCGTTCGTCGACCTCCCGCTCGACCACGTCTTCAGCGCGGACGCCGAAGGGCCGCCGCCCTCCACGCTGCCGTTCGGCGGGGACGGCCCGGCGGCCGACGGCGACGCACTCGAGCGGGCGATCGCGCTCCTGCGCGGCGCCTCGCGCCCGGTCGTGATGGCGGGCACCGACCTCTACTGGGGCCACGGCGAGGACGCGCTGCGCGCGCTCGCCGAGGAGCTGCGGATCCCGGTCTTCCTCAACGGCCTCGCGCGCGGATGCCTGCCCGCCGATCACGAGCTCTTCTTCTCGCGGGCGCGCGGCTCGGCGCTGAAGGGCGCCGACGTCGCGCTCGTCATCGGCGTGCCGATGGACTTCCGGCTCGGCTTCGGGGGCGCGTTCGGCGAGGAGACGCAGATCGTCGCGATCGACCGCGCGCAGCCCGAGCGCGAGCACCCGCGCGCGGTGGCGGCCGAGCTGTACGGCGCGATCTCCGCGGACGCTCGACGCGCTGCGCGAGGGCGCCGCCGGGGCCGGGGCCGAGCGCTCGTCGGCGTGGGTCGGCCGGCTGGACGTCATCGAGCGCGAGGCGCGCGAGGGCGAGCGCGCCGAGCGCGACGACGAGCGCGCGCCGCTGCACCCGATGCGCGTCTACGCCGAGCTCGGCGAGCTGCTGGACCGCGACGCGATCGTGATCGGCGACGGCGGCGACTTCGTCTCCTACGCGGGCCGCGTCATCGACTCCTACGAGCCGGGCTGCTGGCTGGACCCGGGCCCCTTCGGCTGCCTCGGGGCGGGGCCGGGGTACGCGCTGGCGGCGAAGCTCGCGCATCCGTCGCGGCAGGTCGTGCTGCTGCTCGGCGACGGCGCGTTCGGCTTCAGCGGGATGGAGTTCGACACGCTCGCGCGCCACGGCGTCAACGTCGTCGGCGTGATGGGCAACAACGGCATCTGGGGCCTCGAGAAGCACCCGATGGAGTTCATCTACGGCTACTCGGTGGCCGCCGAGCTGCGGCCCGAGACGCGCTACGACCAGGTCGTCGAGGCGCTCGGCTGCCACGGCGAGCTCGTGCGCACGCCGGCCGAGCTGCGACCCGCGCTGGAGCGGTCCTTCGAGGCCGGGCTGCCGGCGCTCGTCAACGTGATCACCGATCCGGCGGTGGCGTACCCGCGACGGTCGAACCTCGCCTGAGGGCGGTTAAAGGCGGAAGCCGCCCCCAGGGGAAAGGGCGGCTTCCTTGACGGCCAGAGCAGGACGGGCAGGGGGTACGTGCCTGCAAAGGCCCTATTGAGTGGTCCGCGCGGCGGGAGGCGCCGATTGAACGGCTTGCGCGGACCTATATCCGGCTCGGTTCCCCTGCGGGAGGGCTGGGTCCCTTTACCGGCATGGGAGGTATCGGGCGCCGGCGACGAGAACTTGATCGGACGTCCGTCCAGGGCGATCTGGCGGTCGTGTACTAGGTGTAGTTGCGTGGGGGTTGGGGGCGGGGCCTCCTCGGCGGCTGGTGTTGCCGGAGCCACAGTCAGAGGAACCAGGCGAGTCGACTGTGATGGTCAGCCTGATATGCGGGGACTTGGGCTACCCCATGACCGGAAGATTCGCCGCGGAGCTGCACTCTAGGAACGGGCGCGACGCCGGCCGGATCTGTTGGCCGGCGGTGCCCATAGGAGTTCCGCAGCTCTCGTCGAGGCGGCGCTCTGGGGCCTCGCGGAGTGACGTCTGGCCCCGGCAGCCACGCCGGGGCGATGGAGGGGTGTGGTCAGTTGATCGTGGCGGCCTCCCAGACGAAGCAGGCCAGCTCGCGGGCGCAGGCGATGTTGACGACGCCGGCGGGCTTGCGGCGTGCGTCGCGCAGCGTGTGGTGGCGGTCATAGAGGCGGCGCTGGCAGCGCCAGGCGATCGCGACGACGCGCGGGTCAACGCCGCGCTGGCGGCGCTCGAGCAGTGCGCCGACCGTTGGTGGGCGGCGGTAGTGCCAGGCGGCTTCGACGAGCAGTCGGCGAGCGTGACCTGAGCCGGCCTTGGTGATCGACCCTAGCCGCCGCTTGGTATCGGTCGTGTGCTCGGACGGCACGATGCCCAGGTACGCCGAGAGCTGGCCGGGCTTGGCGAAACGCGCGAAGTCGCCGATCTCGGCGCACAACCCGAACGCGGTCAGCGTGTCGATCCCGCGAAACGCTCGCAGCCGATAGATCGTCTCGGCATACGGTGTCGTCGGTAGCACGTCGTCGAGAGTCTTCTCCAGCAGATCGCGACGCGCGATCAAGACGCGCACGGCGTTGAGGTACTCCGTGCACGTCGTCTGCGCCGACACGTCGTCGAAGGTCTGCTGGGAGATCCAGTGCAGATGCTTCAGCGTCCACGCGCCGCTGTCGGTGTAGCGCCGATCGCGGCGAAGCAAGAACTTGCTGAGCCGATGACGCGCCCGGGTGAGGTCCTGGCGCACGTCCTCGCGGCACGAACGAGATCGCGTAGCGACTCCTCCTCGATCGTCGGACGCGCACGAACGACAGGCGCCGGCAGCGAGCTGGCGGGCCAGGATCTCAGCGTCGCGCGCGTCGGTCTTGATCCGATCGGTCGGCTTGCGCGGGATCAACCCCGGCGCGCACACACGCAGATCGATGCCGAGCGCTTGGGCCTCACGCGCGAGCGTCATGCCGGTCGGCCCGGCCTCATAGACCGCGATCACCCGGCCGTCATAGCCCGCGATGAAGTCCAGCACCGTGCTCGGCGAGCCGCGCAGCTTCGCCCGCTGCAGCTCACCGGATGCCTTGTCGATCACCGCGACCGTCGTCTGCGCCGCATGCACGTCAAGCCCGACCCAACGGATAGCGTCCGTCACGGTCAGCACCTCCCAGCTATGTGTCGGCCCACGCCGCCGTCACCAGGCTGCGTGAGGCGTTCGCCCGCGCGGCGGGTTCCAGCCGCCACCCGGCCCACGCAGGTTGCGCGAGGTGCTGACCGTTACACGGCCAGCAGACAGAACACCATCAGCGGCAGGACTCACCCGCCATACGGTCTAGGTCGCCGGTCCTGCCGATGAGGCCAGCTGCAGGGCGGCGCCGCGCAGGATGTCGTGCTCGGAGACCTCGACCTCGTCCAGCCCGAATGCGCGCAGGACCTCGATCAGCATCGTGACGCCGGCGACGATCGTCGGGGCGCGGTCGGGGTGCAGCCCGGCGACCTCGCGGCGTTCGTCGTCGGTCATCTGCGCGAGGCGGGCGAGCTGCATCTCCAGCGTGCCGAGCTCGAGGACGTGGCCATGCACGCGCTCGGGGTCGTAGGGCTCGAGCTCGAGCTCGATCGCTGCGCAGGAGGTGGCGGTGCCGGCGACGGCGATCGCGGTCTGCACGCGCTCTCGCAGCGCTTGCGGGACGGCGTCCTCGAAGATCGCCTGGACCTCGGCGGCGAGCGCCTGCAGCCCCTCGGGCGGCGGCGGGTCGGCGGGCAGGTGGCGCTCGGTCTGGCGCACGACGCCCGACTGCGTGGAGGCGTGGAAGTCGACCACCCCGTCGCGGCCGCAGACGAACTCCGTCGAGCCGCCGCCGATGTCGACGACGACGACCTCGCGGCCGTCGTGCGGGCGCTCGCTCGTGGCGCCGGCGAAGGTCAGCTCGGCCTCCTCGCCGCCGTCGATCGTGCGGGCGTCGAGGCCGAAGCCGTCGCGCACGGCCGTCGTGAACTCGGCGCCGTTGGCGGCGTCGCGGACGGCGCTCGTGAGGACCGCGGTCGTGGCCGTCGACGCCGTCGGCGTCGATCAGCTCGCGGTAGCGCCCGAGGGTCGCGAAGACGCGCTGCATCGGCGCGTCGCCGAGCCTGCCCGTCGCGTCCACGCCCTCGCCCAGGCGCGTGACGATCGACTCGCGGTGGCGCTGCTCGACGCGGCCGCCGGGCGTCACGTCGGCGATCAGCAGCCGTGTGGAGTTCGTCCCGATGTCGACGACGGCGACGCGCATGGCGGTCGAGGCTACCGGCGAGCGCCCGTTGCCCCGGACCGAGGACCATTGCTAAGATGTTCAGTCCACGCCGCGGGGTGGAGCAGTCTGGTAGCTCGTCGGGCTCATAACCCGAAGGTCGCGGGTTCGAATCCCGCCCCCGCTATACGGAAGCCCCCTCTCGCCAGGGGGCTTTCGTGCTTTTCGGGGGGTGGCGCCGCGCTCGCGGATCGTCTGGCACTCTTCCCGCGATGCGGTTGCGGGAGGGCTTCGTCAAGGACGGCAGAGCGCGCCTGCGACGCGTGCTCGTCGCGGCCCGGGCCCGGGGAGCTGCGCGCCTTGCGCCTGCCCTGGCCAGGGGACGACGCGGCGGCACCGCGGTCCGGGCGCGTCTCGCGCGCAGCAAGCGTCTTCGGCGCGTCTTGGCGAGCGAGCGCCTGGGGCGCGTCCGGCAACGGCTCGTGCGCGAGCACGTCGCCGGCCTGCTCGCCGGCGGCGGCGCGGCCGTGCTGCTCGCGGTGCTCTCGTCGCAGGTCGGCGGCCCCGAGCCGAGCCGTGCCGCGCCGGTCAACCCTGTTCGCGTCTTGCCGCCGGCAACCGCAGGGGCGTCCCCGACCCGCTTTGCGGTCGCGCGCGACGTCGCGCCGCGCCGGCGGCCACACCGCGGCGGGCGCGCCTACTACCGCAGGACGACCTCGCGGCACGTGCCGGCGGCCGCGGAGACGGGCTTCCTGCCGCTGTACCGGGAGGCTGCTCGGAGCTTCGGCGTGTCCTGGCGGCTGATCGCCTCGATCCATCGCCAGGAGACGGCGTTCTCCACCGTGCCCGGCACGTACCACGGCCTCAACGCGTTCGGCTGCTGCGCGGGCCCGATGCAGTTCAACGTCACGAACGGCCCGGTGACCACCTGGGAGCTGTACCGCGATTCCTTCCGCCTCGGCAAGCGCCCGCACCGCTACCCGCACCGGACGCGCACGCATCCCTCGGTCTACGACGACTTCGACGCGATCATGGCCGCGGGCGCGCTGCTGCGCGACGCCGGCGCGAGCGACCTGCTCGACGGCGGTTCGTGGTCCGCCGCCTACGCGTACTACGGACACGATCGCTTCGGCGTCGGCTACGCCAGCCAGGTGGTCGCACGCGCGCAGGGCTGGGAGCTCACCGGCTTCTGCCTCAACTGCTCCGAGGACGCCGCGCTCGTGGCCGTGCTCGACGACGTGTACGGCGTCGACGCCCGGCGGCAACTGCGGGCCGCCGAACAGCGTCGCAAGCACAAGAAGCACAAGCGCCACAAGAAGGAGTCCGACGGCGAGACGAGCAAGCAGGCAGGCGAGCAGACCGGCGGGCGCGAGGAGCCGCGCCTTCCCGCCTCCGAACGTGAGCCCGTCGCGACGCCGCCGGCGGCAGCGCCCGCCCCGGACGCGACGACGACACCACCGCCCGCGACGACGACCGAGGCGCCGCCGCCGGCGGCAGCCCCCGTCGCGCCCGCGACGAAGGCCTGCACGCCGGTCACCCGTCTGCTCGGCTGCCGCCCCTGATCGGGGTCGTTGGTGGCCCGAGGCGTCCGTCTACGCTGCGCTACCGCCCGCTCGCGTCCTGCACGAGCAGCGCGATCTGCACCCGGTTGTCGACGTCGAGCTTGTCGAGCAGCCGCGAGACGTGGGCCTTGACCGTCGCGACGGACAGGTGCAGCGCCGCGGCGATCTCGGCGTTGGCGTGGCCGCGGCCGACCGCGAGGGCGACGTCGTGCTCGCGCGGGCTGAGCGTGGCCATGCGGGCGCGGGCGTCGTCGGTGCGGGCGCCGGCGTCGGAGTCGCCGGCGACGAGCGCGATCAGCCGGCGGGTGATCGCGGGGGAGAGCATCGCGTCGCCGGCGTGGACGAGCTCGATCGCCCGGACGATCTCCGCCGGCGGCGTGTCCTTCAGCAGGAAGCCGGCCGCACCGGCCTGCAGCGCGCGCAGGACGAGCTCGTCGGCGTCGAAGGTGGTCAAGACGAGGACCGCCGGCGGGTGGGGCTGGGCGGCGAGCAGGCGCGTCGCCGCGATGCCGTCGAGCTGGGGCATGCGGATGTCCATGAGGACGACGTCGGGCCGGTGGAGGTCGACGGCCCCGAGCACCTCGCGGCCGTCGGCGGCCTCGGCGACCACCTCGAGGCTCGCCGCGCCGGCGAGCATCATCCGCAGGCCCGAGCGCACGAGCGCATCGTCGTCGACGAGCAGGACGCGGATCATCGCGGCAGCCGCGCGCGCAGGACGAACGCGCCCTCGGCGTCGACGCCGTGCTCGAGCTCGCCGCCGGCGAGCGTGACGCGCTCGGTCAGACCGATCAGGCCGGTCCCCGCCCCTGGCAGCGGCGATCCCGGACCGGCGACAGCCACCGGCGCGAGGCTGCGGATCTCGACCTCCAGGAAGCCATCCGGCGCGCGGACGGTGAGCGTCACGGCCGCTCCCGGCGCGTGCTTGCGCGCGTTCGTCAGACCCTCCTGCACGATCCGGTACGCCGTGCGGCCGACGGCGGCGGGCGGCGCCGCGTCGCCCAGCTCGATCGACGCGGTGACGCGCATCCCGGCCGCCCGCGACTCGTCGACGAGCGCGGCGATGTCGGCGAGCGTCGGCTGCGGTGGCTGCGTCAGGCTCTCGCTGCCGTCCTCGCGCAGGACGCCGATCACGCCGCGCAGCTCGTCGAGCGCCGCCCGCGCGCTCTCGCGGATCACGCCTGCCGCCTCGGCGACCTCCTCCGCGGGCGCGTCGGGGTTGAACTCCAGCGCGCCCGCGTGCACGGAGAGCAGCGAGAGGCGGTGGGCCAGCACGTCGTGCATCTCGCGCGCGATCCGCCGCCGCTCGGCCGCGCGGGCCTCGTCCCCGGCGCTGTCGGCCTGGGCGCGCAGCGATCGCACGAGCTCGCGCCGCGCGCGCACGAAGAGCCCCCAGCCGATCACGACGGCGGCCATCAGGAGGCTGGCCGCGGCGTCGGCCCAATAGCTGCCGCCCGCCGGCGCGCCCGCGCGCGGCGGGTAGATCAGCGGGTTGAGGAAGGCCCAGGCGATCAGCAGGAGGGCGACGGCGGCCAGGTCACGACCCCGAGCTCGGATCGCGGCGTTGAAGGCGGCGGCCAGGTTCGCGCCCGAGGCCGTGATGATCACGAGCGCGAGCGTCCCGGTGAAGACCCCGACGGCCGTGGGATGGGTTCGCCGCCAGCGCAGCGAGACGAGCGTCGCGATCCCGAGGACGATCGACACGACGCGCAACCAGGGCGCGAGCTGCTCCCACGTGTCCGCGAGGGTCGCGGCGCTGATCACGAACGCGAGCAGGTAGATCGTCGCGTCGACGATGCGGTCGCGGCGGCCGTGCTCCTCGTCGGGGGCGTCGATCACGGCGGCGGGCAGCGCCGAGCCGATCCAGCCGGACAGGCCCTGGGTCAACCGTGCTGTCGCCTGGCGCGCCATCGCTCGAGGATGAAGGCTAGGCGAGCGCCGGGCCGGCGACCCCCTACCAAAGTCGCTTCCCGCCACCGCCCAGCGGCGCGGCGAGCGTAGCCCGGCGACCGTGGTCGCAAGCCCGGCCGGACGCGAGTCTGCCGACATGATCGAAACCCAAGGACTCACCAAGCAGCTCGGCGGACGCACCGTCGTCTCCGACGTCACGTTCCGCTGCGAGCCGGGCACCGTCACGGGCTTTCTGGGCCCCAACGGCGCCGGCAAGACCACGACGATGCGGATGCTCGTCGGCCTCTCCGAGCCCGACAGCGGCGAGACCCGGATCCTCGGCGGGCGCTACCGCGACCTGCCCAACCCGGGCCGGCGCGTCGGCATCCTGCTCGACGCGTCGGCGCAGCACCCCGGGCGCCGCGGCCGTGAGGCGCTCGCCGTCTCCGCCCAGACGATGGGCGTGCCGGCGCAGCGCGTCGACGCGCTGCTGGAGCTCGTCGGCCTCGACGAGACGGCGGCCCGGAGGCGTGTCGGCAAGTACTCGCTCGGCATGCGCCAGCGCCTCGGCTTCGCCCACGCGCTGCTCGGCGACCCCGAGGTGCTGATCCTCGACGAGCCCGCCAACGGCCTCGACCCGGAGGGCATGCGCTGGATGCGAGGGCTGCTGCGCGGGTTCGCCGACCGCGGCGGCACCGTGCTGCTCTCCTCGCACCTGCTGGCCGAGGTCGAGGCCGTCGCCGACCGGATGATGATCATCGGCGGCGGGCGGATCCAGGCGCAGGGCACTCGCGCCGAGCTGCTGACCGAGTCCGGGACGATCGTCGAAGCGGACGACCTCGCCGGGCTCGACGCCGCGCTGCGGCGCGCCGGCCTGGCGGCGCATCCCGCCGACGGCGATCGGCGGCTGGTCGAGGCCGATCCCGAGGTCGTGGCCCGCGTGGCGATGGCCGACGGCGTCGTGCTGCGCCGGCTCGCGCCGGCCGCGGACGCGGGCCTCGAGCGCCTCTTCTTCGAGCTGACCACGACCGGCGCAAGCGCTCCGTCGTGGACGCAGAACGATTCGATCCATCCCGAGCTGGCAGGAGCGACCGCATGAGCACCACCACCCTCGCCGCACCGATCCGCGTCAACACCGCCGGTGTCCACACGCGCCCCGGCCTCGGCCGCCTCGTCGCCGTCGAGCTGCGCAAGATCGTCAACACGCGTGCCGGCTTCTGGCTGCAGGTCGCCACCGTCGCGCTCACCGTGGCCGTCGTGATCGTCCGCAGCATGGTCGGCGACGCGGCGGATCACACATTCGCCTCCATCCTGGACGTCGCGCTGCAGCCGGCGGCCGTCCTGCTGCCGGTCGCCGGCGTCCTGCTCGTCACCTCCGAGTGGTCCCAGCGCACCGGGCTGATCACGTTCGCGCTGGTCCCGGTGCGCTCGCGCGTCCTGGGCGCCAAGCTCATCGCGAGCCTCGTGCTCGCCGTCGCGATGCTCCTCGTGTGCGTCGCCATCATCGCCGCGGGTGTGCTCGTCGCGTCGCCGGGCGTCGACGGGACCTGGGCCGATGTCGCGCCGCTGATCGGCCAGTCGGCGGTCTTCCTGACGGCCGGGATGGTCACGGCCGTCGCGTTCGGCGCGATCCTGCTCTCCTCGACGCCCGCCCTCGTCGCCCTCTTCGCGCTGCCGAGCTCATGGGCCGCGGTGGTCTCGCTGTCCTTCTTCACCGACATCGCCCCCTGGGTCGACACCGCGCGCGCCCTCGGCCCGATGCACGAGGAGGTCCTGAGCGCCACCCAGTGGGCGCACGCCGGCACCGCACTCGCAATCTGGATGGTCCTTCCGCTGCTGATCGGCATCTGGCGGATCACCCGGAGCGAGGTCGTCGCGTGAATACGCTGCCCCCGTGCCCGAGCCGCTGGTCTCCGTCATCCTGCCGACCCGCGACCGGGCGCAGTGGCTCGGGCGGGCGATCGAGAGCGTGCTGACCCAGTCGCACGAGAACCTCGAGCTGCTCGTCGTCGACGACGGCTCGCGCGACGCGACGGCGCAGGTGCTCGATCGGTTCGCGCGGCCGGATCACGGTCCTGACGCAGGAGCCCGCCGGCCCATACGCCGCCCGCAACCTCGGGCTGGCCCGGGCCGGCGGGGAGCTCGTCGCCTTCATCGACTCCGACGACGTCTGGCTTCCCGACCGCCTTGAGTCGCAGCTGCCGCTGATGGCGCGGCCCGAGGTCGGGCTCGTGTTCGCAGACGCGGTCCATGTCGCGGCGCCGGGGAAGGCTCCGTCCCCCGGCGCCGCGACGTCGTTCGCGACGACGCCTCCGCGCCGCGGGCGGGTCGCCGAGCACTTCGTCTGGGGCGAGTTCGTGCCGACGATCACCGTGCTGGCGCGACGGTCGTGCCTGGAGGAGGTCGGCGGTTTCGCCACGACGCACGAGCTGTCGGCCGACTACCTCGCCTGGTTTCGGATCGCGCTGCGTCACGAGCTCGACTACGTCCCGCGGGTGGTGGCCGAGTACGCCGTCCACGACGACGGGATCAGCAGCGACCTCGGCCGCGCCCTGCAGGCGCGGATCGAGCTCTTCCGACAGGAGCTGGCGGGCACGACGGACCCGGCGACGCGCGCGCTGCTCCAGCGGCTGCTGTTCGTCCTCGGGCTGCACCTCGGGCTCGCGGCGGTGCGCGGGCGCGCCGGCTCGGTGCCGTCGCGATGGAGCAGCGTCCGCTCCTGCCTGGCGGCGCCGCCGAGGAAGGACCGCGGGCCCGCGGGCGCGCAATTCGTCCTGCGCCAGGCGCGGCGGCGGCTCAGGTCTCGCGCACGGGGGAGGCCGTGACGCCTCGCGGCGGCCGGCCGAGGACCGTCGACTCCAGCGCGAGCCGGCTCCACGTCCAGCGGCTCGCCAGCACGTTGCGCGCGACCGTGCCGCACAGGTAGGCGGCGGCGCCGCCGGCCGCTCCGAACGCGGGGATCAGCACGCCGGCCGAGATCGCCGTGGCGACGAGCCCCGCGGCCGCGGCGGCGGCCGCGCTGCGCTCGTGCTCGGTCATCAGCAGGAGGGTCATGTTGGGCGCGGCCAGCGCGTTGACGATCGCGGCGACACAGAGCACCCGCAGGGCGCTCGCGCCGTCCTCGAAGCCGGATCCGAACACGCTGAGCAGCGGCTGCGCGAGGACCGCCACGGTCGCCGCGGCCAGCAGCGTGCCGCCCGCCGCGTACCGGGTCGTCCGCGTCACGACGCGCTGCAGCTCGGCGAGCTCGCGCGCCGCGTACAGCCGCGCGACCGTCGGCTGCAGCGCCTCCATCGCCGCCCACGCGAGCAGGATCACGACGACGCTCACGCGCGTCGCCGCGCCGAGCAGGCCCGCGTCGCGGCTGCCGCCGATGACGCCGGTCAGCGTCACCCCGACGTTCACGCCGACCACCGTCAGCCCGCCCGCAAGGCCCATCGCGGCGCCGCTGCGAAGCCAGCTGCGCGTGCTGTGGACGGGCGCTGCGCTCCTGACGTCCCCCGGCAGGCGGCGCCAGACGAGGACGGCCGTGAGACACAGGGCGAGCGCCACCGCCGCGCCCTGGAGCAGCACGGCGCCGCTGGCGGAGACGTCGGTCCCGGCGACCGCCAGGATCGCGAGCAGCAAGAGCATCGCGAGCGGCCTCCCGACGGTCGTCGGGCCGAAGGCGGCGACCATCCGCTGCAGGCCCTGCAACAGCGCCTGGCCGAGGACGCCGAGCGCGAGCAGCGGGGCCAGCGCCGCCCCGGCGATCATCGCGCTCGTCACGGCCGAGCGGCCCCCAGTCAGCAGGAGCACGGCGGCGACCGCGATCGCGGCCAGGCCCGAGGCGGCGACGACCGCTTGCAGCGCCCGGGTCAGCAGGCCGCGGAGCAGCGCGGCGTCACCGGACGCGAGATATCCGGCGGTGCCGCGCACGACGAGCGGACCGGTTCCCAGGCTCGCCAGCACGCCGAGGATCTGGCCGAGCGCGACCCCCGTCGCGTAGGCCCCAAAGCTCGCGACGCCGAGCATCCGGCCGAGCTCGAGCGCGACCACGAGGTTGAGTGCGAGGGCCGCTCCGCGCAGCCCGACGATGGCCGTCACGCCACGCCCGACGCTCGGCTGCGACGCGGCTGGGGGGCTCACCACTGCATTAGCATCGCAGCGTGATCGCGGACCCAGCCGAGCGCCCGCTGGTCTCCGTCGTCATCGAGACGGTGACAGCCCGCTACGACCTCAAGCCGGGCGCGTCGATGGCCGACGACCTCGCGCCCACGCTCCTCGGCATCGCGCGCCAGACCTACCCCGCGGATCGGATCGAGTCGATCGTCGTCCTCGATCCCGCCGTGCCCGACGCCGACGCCGAGGCCGTGAGCCGGCGCTTCGCGTCCGTGCGCTTCGCCCGTTCGGCGGTCACGAACTACTGCGCTGCGAAGAACGCGGGCGCCGAGGCGGCAAGGGGCTCGCTCGTCGCGCTGCTGGACGGCGACTGCGAGCCCGATCCCGACTGGCTCGTGCGCCTCGTCGATCGCTTGGAGCCTGGCATCGCGGCGGTTGCCGGGCGCACCCGCTACGCATCGGCGACGGCCCTCGCGCCCACGCTCGCAGTTCCCGATTTCGGCTACGTCGTCGCCGACGAGTCGGGCGCGGCGTCCGGCTTCAACATCAACAACGTCGTGTTCCGGCGCGAGGTCCTGCTCGCGCACCCGTTCGACGAGCGCATCCGGCGCAACGGCGGCTGCTATCTCCTCTACCACCAGCTCCGGGCGGCGGGCGAGCGGGTGGTCTACGAGGATCGCGCCGTTGTCGCGCACGGCGTCGGCGACATCCGCGGCACGGAGTTCGTGCGCAAGCACTTCGACCGCGGCTTCGACGGTGTGTCGGTCTACCGGATGGACGAAGGCCGGGTCCTGCGCGGCACGCGCGTCTTCCAGCGCTTCGGCCCGCTCGCGCTGGTCGCCATCACCGCCCGCCGGATCCTCCAGGACTGGATCCGCCTGGCGCGCCACCGGACGCAGATCGGCGTCCGGGGCGCGTCGCTGCCGTACTTCTGCATGGTTTCGCTGGGGCTACGCCTGATCGAGCTGACGGGGATGGTCGCCGCCGTCGTGACCCCCGACCGCTACGGGCCTCGCGGCAGCGCCCGCGTGCCCTCCCACGGCTGACACGGCCGCCGTCGTGAACGCCCTGCACAACGGCCCGCGACGAGCGGCCGCATCCGCATACCGCCGCTGCGCCCGCCCCGCGGGGCTGCGGGCGCTCGAGCAGATGCTCGATCGCGGCCTGCCCGCGCAGCTCGCGCCCGCGCTGCGCGTGCTCCTCGGCGAACCGCCGCCGGCGCAGGCGCAGGCGCTCGTCGCGACGCTCGAGCGGCGGCGGGCCGAGCTGCTGCGCCGCGCCGACGTCTACCGCTTCGCCTACCACCGGCCGGCATCCGGCATGGAGCGCTGGCCAGACGATCCCGCGCATGCCGACGGCGAGGAGGTGTCCCTGCGCTGGCTGGCCTCCGCGGCCAGCGTGCCGGCGCGCTGGGGCCTCTTCTTGCATCTGTGCGTCGACGCGATCGCTGCCCGGACGGTCCTCGAGCTGGGCGCGGGCACCGGCATGTCGGGCGCCTACCTCGTCGCGGACCCGGGCGTCGAGGCGTTCGTGGCGATCGAGGGTTCGCCGCCCCTGGCCCGCGTCGCCGCCGAGACCCTGGCGGCGGTCAGCGATCGCGCGCGCGTCGTCGAGGGGCGCTTCGAGAGCGCGCTCCCCGGCGCGCTCGCGGCCCTGTGCGAGAGCGGGCGGCCGCTCGACCTCGCCTATCTCGACGGGCATCACGAAGAGGCCGCGACGCTGCGGTACCTCGAGACGCTGCGGCCCCACCTCCGGCCCGGGTCGGTCGTGGTGCTCGACGACATCCGCCTCTACCACGGGATGTGGCTGGCCTGGTGCCGGGCACGCTCGCTGCCGGGCGTGGCGGCGGCGATCGACACGGGGCGGTTCGGCCTGCTCGTCTGGGACGAGGACGCTGTCGGTTCGTCGCAGCAGTTCGATCTGCGCCACTACACGGGACGCTGGCGCATTGGTCCCCCGCGCCCGCAGCGGCCCGCCGCACACGATCCGGTCACCGTCGTGATCCCGGTGTGGGGCCGGTACGCCGGCCCAGACCTCGACGACGCGATTGAGAGCATCCGCGCGCAGCGCGTGCCCGTGGAGATCCTGCTCGTCGACAACGCGGCCGATCCTCCGCTCGAACGCGCGGGGGTGACGATCGTCCGCAGCGACACGCGCGTCTCGGTCGGCGCTGCGCGCAATCTCGGCCTCCAGGCCGTCCGCAGCCCCGCGGTCATGTTCTGGGACGCCGACGACGTCATGCTCGACGGCGCGCTCGCGCGGCTGCTGGCCGGCCTCGACCGCGACCCCGGCCTCGTCGCCTGCGCCACCGCGCTGATCGACGAGCGCAGCGGGACGCGCCATCATTGGCCCCGGCGCTGGCCGCTGGCGCTCGCCCGGTTGCCCACGGCCTTCGCCGTGCTGAACGCGGTCACGTCCCTGTATCCCGTCGTCGGCGCCGTCATGCGCACGCCCGCGGCGCAGGAGATCGGCTTCCCGGATGTCGACGGCGGCGACGACTGGGTCATGGGCGTGTCGCTCGCGATGCGCGGGCGCGTCGCGCTCGACGACCGCCCCGGCCGGCTGTATCGCCGCCACGACGGCTCGGTGTCCGCAGGGTGGGGGACGAGTCACGTCCTGACGCATGCCAGCCTCGTCCGCGCGCGACTGCGCGAGGACCCGGGCGTCCCGCGCGTCATCCGGCTGCTGGTCCCGGCAATCTGGCTCGGCCAGCACGCGGTCCTGCGGGCGTTGCGCCCGATCGCCCGCCGCACGCCGGCCCGCCGCCGGGTGGGGGCCTGAGGACCCGCCATCGCGGGTACTCGACGACGACCACATGCCGGCGCCCCCCGACCCCCTCGACCTCGACGCGATCCGCGCGCTCCTCCAGCAGCGCCGCGACGAGACCCGCGAGCGCATCGCGGCGCTCGCCAAGCGGCCGGAGCTCGGCACCGCGCAGGGCTTCGGCAAGCGGATCGGCGACGGGACCGTCGAGGCGATCAGCCGGCTGACCGAGATCGGCGTCGGCAGCTCCCTGGAGCATGGCCTCGAGCGGACGGAGCGGGCGCTGGCCAAGCTCGACGAGGGCACCTACGGCATCTGCGACGCCTGCGGCGAGCCGATCGCGCCCGCGCGGCTGCAGGCGGCGCCCGACGTCGCGCTGTGCGTGACCTGTGCGAGCGCCCGGCGGCGCGTGCCGCCGCCGCGCCGGCGCTAGGCCGGCTTGCCAATCGCGGCGCACCGCCCCGGGCCGGCCTTCGGCCCGGGACGTACGGCACGCGGCATGGGTCAGGCGATCACCACCGCCGTCGGCAGGCTGACCGCGGAGGCGGTCCCGTCGCTGGTGACCTCTCGTCCGCAGTGGAGCTTTCGCATCCAATTCGCCCCCGAACCTCTTGACAGCGCTTGCAACGATCGCTACATTCGCTCGTCCACACGGGAGGAGGCTGACGGCACAACGTCAGCGCTCCGAGCGGGGCTCGCGGCCCCGCCCCGTGCATCAAGGGAACGCCCGATCAGCTGCAAGGCGGAGACGGCGAACTCGAGACCCGAAGACCGCCCTCACGGGCGGTCTTCGTCGTTAACCGTCGCCGGCGGCCCGCTCAGCGGCCGCTGGGGCGGATGTTCTGGTTGGCCGCGAAGACGTTGCGCGGGTCCCAGCGGTCCTTGACCGCGACGAGGCGCTCGTAGGTCGCGTCGCCGTAGAACGCGCGGACACGGTCGCCGGCGGCGTCGGAGACGTAGTTGGGATGCGCCGCGCCGTGGCCGTATGGCGCCATCGCCGCGGCGAACCGCGTCGTCCAGGCGCGGTTGAGCTCCGTGTCGGCCGGGTCGGGCCACAGCGACAGCGCGTGGTAGGCCCAGCCCGCGTCGCGGTGCCCGAGCGCGGTCGAGCCCTCGGGGACGCGGGCGTAGGCGCCGCCGAGCGGCTGCAGCAGCACGACCGTCAGCGGCGACGGGATCGCCTCGCACAGCTCGACGGCCGACGCGATCGCGCTGTCGGGGAGGTCGTCGAGGAACGCCGCGCGCCAGTGGTTCTGCATCCCGTGCGGGCAGCCCTCGTCGATCATCTGCTGCAGCGCGACGTAGGGCATCGGCGCGACGACGTCGATCATCGGGTCCAGTGCGCGCAGCGGCGCGACGAGCGCGTCGGCGGCGGGTCCGATCTCGGCGAACGCCGCGACGATGATGCCGACGACCGGCTCGCCGACCAGCTCCGCCGGTACGAACGGCGCCGGCGGGGCGCGGAAGAGCTGTGCGCAGCCGCCGAGCTCGTCGGGGGCGCCGGCCATGATCTCGCGGTAGGCGGCGAGCACCTCGGCGGCGCGCTCGTACTCGAACAGGAGCATCCCGCCGAGCAGGAGCGGCCCGACCGGATGCAGGGCGAACTCGAGCTCCGTCACGACGCCGAAGTTGCCGCCGCCGCCGCGCAGCGCCCAGAAGAGGTCCGGGTGCTGGTGCGCGTCGGCGCGCACGATGTCGCCGTCGGCGGTGACGACCGTCGCGCCGAGCAGGCTGTCGGCCGTCAGGCCGTGCATGCGCTCCAGCCAGCCCGAGCCCGAGCCCAGCGTCAGCCCGGCGACGCCGGTCGTCGACATCCGCCCGCCGGTGACTGCGAGCCCGTGCGCCTGCGTCGCGGCATCGAGCTCGCCCCAGGTCAGGCCGGCGCCGGCACGAACGGTGCGGCGCGCGAGGTCGACCTCGATGCGCTTCATCGCCCGCACGTCGACGACGATCCCGTCGTCGATGACGCCGAAGCCCGCGCCCGAATGCCCGCCGCAGCGCACGGCGACCGGCAGCCCGGCCTCCTGGGCGTAGCGCAGCGCCGCGGCGACGTCGCGCTCGTCCGTCGCCTGGGCGATGAGCGCCGGGCGGCGGTCGATGGCGCCGTTGAAGACCGCGCGCGCCGCGTCGTAGCCGGCATCGGCGGCGGTCAGGACGGTTCCGGCGAAGGCATCGATATGGGCGGCGGCGACGGACATCTCGGGGCTCCTCTCGAAGGTGTGGAGCGCAGCCTGCCGCCAAGCTCACATCGAGGCAACAGAAGTCATCGAACCTAGTATCGTGTCCATCGATGTACGACCTGCGGCGTCTGCGGGCCTTCCACGAGGTCGCCGAGCGGCGCTCGTTCTCTGCCGCCGCGCTCGAGCTCGGCTACGCGCAGTCGGTCGTCTCACACCACATCGCCGCGCTGGAGGCAGAGTTCGGTCTGACGCTCGTCGATCGCAGCACGCGGCCGGTGCGGCTCACGCCGGCGGGCGAGCGCCTGCGCGGCCACGCGGTCGCGGTGCTCGGGCGCGTCACGGAGGCCGAGGACGAGCTGCGCGCGCTCGCCGGCCTGCAGACCGGCACGCTGCGCCTCGGCGCGTTCCTCACGGCGTGGACGTCGTTCGTCCCGCCGGCGGTCGCGCGCTTCGAGGCCGAGGCGCCGGGCGTGGAGATCGAGGTCGAGCAGGCCGAGACCGAGGACGCGCTGCGGCGCCTGCGCGCCGGCGACCTGGACCTCGTGGTCGTCTACTACAACGCGCCGATCAAACAGCCGCCCGCGAGCGAGCGCGGCCTGGCCTGGCGCCACCTGGGCGACGATCCCTACCGGCTCGTGCTGCCCGCCGACCACCCGCTCGCCCGCAAGCGCCGCATGCGCGTCGAGGACCTCGCGCACGAGCGCTTCAACGGCCCGGTGCGCACGGGCTCCGGCGCCCAGTACCACGCGATGCTCGAGCACTTCTGCGACGAGGGCGGCTTCGTGCCCGACATCGCCTACACCGTCAACGACGTGACGGTGGGCCGAGCGCTCGTCACCGCGGGCCTGTGCGTCGGCGTGATGCCCGAGCTCACGATCCCGCAGCCGCGCCCGGACGTCGCGGTGCGCCCGCTGCCGGGCACGCGCGGGACGCACCGGACCGTCTTCGCGCTGTGGCTGCCCAACCGGCGCGTCCCGGCGGTCGCGCCGATGCTGCGCCAGCTGGAGGCGGCCGCCGCCGCGCGGCTGCGGACGTGACGGCGCCGGCGATCAGGCGAGCCCGGCGCGCTGGGCCCACAGCGCCGCCTGCGTCCGGTCGCTGACACCGAGCTTCTGGAACACCGCCGACAGCGTGTTGCGCACGGTCTTGTGGCTGATGCCCAGGCGCAGCGCGATGACCTTGTTGGCGTGGCCGGCTGCGACCAGCGCGAGGATCTCGCGCTCGCGCCCGGTGAGCTCGACGGTCGCGTCCTCCTCGCGCTGGGCGGCGAGCACCTCGCGCGCCGCGCGCGGGTCCAGCGGCGCGTCGCCGGCCGCGGCGGCGCGGACCGCGCGCAGCAGCTCGTCGGGCTCGGCGTCCTTGAGCTGGTAGCCGACCGCGCCCGCCTCCAGCGCCTCGATGATCCGCGCGCGGTCGCCGAACGAGGTCAGCACGACGATCCGGGCGGCGGGGTTGTCGGCGACGATCCGGCGCGTCGCGGCGGCGCCGTCGAGGTCGGGCATCTCGAGGTCGATCAGCACGACGTCGGGGCGGTGCTCGCGCGCCAGCGCGACGCCCTCCTCGCCGCCGCCCGCGCCCGCGACGACGCGCACGTCGCCGTCGGCCTCCAGCAGGCCGGTCAGGCCGGCCCGCAGGGCGGGGTGGTCGTCGACGACGAGGACCGCGATCACGGCAGCGGGATCCGCGCCCGGACCACGGTGCCCGCGCCGGGCGCCGAGGCGACCGCCAGCTCGCCGCCGGCCTGCTCGACGAGGTCGTGCATGAGCGCGAGGCCGACGTGCCCGTCGGGCGCCGGCAGGTCGGCGGGCTCGAAGCCGCGGCCGTCGTCGGCGACGTGGACGAGCAGCCCGCCGTCGCCGAGCTGCTCGATGCGCAGCTCGACATGCTCCGCCGCGGCGTGGTTGACGACGTTGCGCAGCGCCTCCTGCACGACGCGGAAGACGAGCGCTGCGACGTCCGGCGGCGGGTCGAGCTCGTCGGGCAGGAGGGCGTCGAGGGCGATGTCGCGGCGGCGGATCGTCTCCAGCAGGTCCTCGAGCGAGCTGGCGAGCCCGGCGCGCTGGAGGTTGGGCGGGTAGATGTCGACGAGCACGTGGCGCAGGACGCGCGTCGTGCGCCGGCTCTCGGCGGCGACCTCGTGCAGCCGCGCGGCGGTCGCGCCGTCGCCGTGGCCGTTGGCCGTGCGCGCGACCGCGGCGAGCGACATCGACATGCCGGCGAGGTCCTGGACGACGCCGTTGTGCAGGTCGGTCGCCAGCCGGCGGCGCTCGCGGTCGGACGCCGCGACAGCGCGCTGCAGCAGCACCTGCTCCTTGCGCCGCGACGCCCGCACGCGGCGGATCAGGCGCAGCGCCAGCGGCAGGTTGATGAGCTGCAGCAGCAGGACCGCGCCGATGACGAAGGGCGCGAACGCGTTGAGCAGCTCGCGGCTGTCGGCGGCGACGGAGTCCAGGCGCCGGCAGGACTGGACGATCAGCCGCGTGCCGTCGGCCGTCGTGATCGGCTCGTAGACGTCGAGCAGGCGGGTGCCGTCGGCGAAGCGGTTGCCGGGCCGGTCGGCGTCGCCGACCTTCGACTGCGTCTGCCCGCTGGCCAGCGCGCGGCGCATCTCGGCGTCGGGGCGCGCGCGCTTGCCGGCGAGGCCGGGCTGGGTCGAGTAGACGATCCGGCCGGACTCGTCCCAGACGACGACGCGCAGGACCGGCTCGCGCAGCAGGCTCGTGCGCATGACGCGGTCCAGCCGCGCGACGGCGGCGCGGTCGCCGCCGAGCGCCTGCGGCGTCAGCGCGGGGGCGACGACGCCGTGCGCGGCGATCCGCGTGACCTCCTCGGCGCTGTCGATCGCCTCGTGGCGGCCGGTGCGCCCGAAGGCGACGAACACGAGCAGCAGGATCACCGCGACGGCCGCCAGGCCGGAGACCGCGAACTGCGCCATCGCCCAGCGCTCGTCGCGCGAGCCCAGCCAGCGCCTGGAGGCGTCCCATGCGGTGCGCACAGCCCTCGTCTACCCAGCGGGCGCGGCGGCCAATGGCCACCGGGACGATGGTCCCGGTCGGCATGGGACCGGTCGCGGGCAGCAGTGCAGGCCAGAACCCCGTTCCCCGACCGAGGAGAAGACCCTCCATGAAGGCTGGCCTCCGCACCGAAACCGGGCTGCTCGTGCTGCGCCTGGTCGTCGGCATGACGTTCCTCCTGCACGGCCTCGACAAGCTCGCCGACGTCGGCAAGGTCGAGCAGACATTCGACGGGCTCGGCATCCCCGCTCCCGCGCTGATGGCGCCGCTCGTGACGATGACCGAGACGATCGGCGGCGTCCTGCTGATCGTCGGGCTGCTCACGCCGATCGCCGCCGCGGCGCTGTCGATCGACATGCTCGTCGCCGCGCTGACCGCCCACACCGGCAAGGGCTTCTTCGTGAGCGACGGCGGCTACGAGCTCGTCCTGCTGCTGGGCACCGGCTCGCTCGCGCTGCTCGTCGCGGGGGCCGGGCGCTTCAGCCTCGACGCGCTCGCGCTGCGCGGCAAGCAGCGCCCCGCCTGGGTCCGGGGGATGCGCACGATCGCGCAGCAGTAGCGCAGCGAACGGCGCACGGCGGCCACGGGCTCCTTTTGGCCGGAGGGGCCCCGCCGCCGATGTTCCGTCCGGGCCGGCGCCGAAACTCCGCTTTCCGTACCGTGTCCAACACGTAGAACAGGCTGAACCGTCCCCGCGCCAGCGGGGGTGGCCGGGGGAACCAATCGCGTCGCAGCTTGCGGCGCACGGGGCGAATCGCCGGTGGATCCGGCGTAGCGCAGTTTTCAGCGCGAGCCCGTCAGCTCACCTCGGAAGCACATGGAGACGAAAGGACGTTCGCAGTGCCAATCCGAGGAGCCCGGCCGCGCGTGTGCGCGGCGCTCGCCGTTGCCGCCGGCGCGTTCAGCACGAGCCCCGCGCCCGCGAGCGCCGCGTTCGGCGACCGCCTGCTGCGCAAGGGCGACCACGGCCGCCACGTCCGCGTCCTGCAGCGCTGGCTGGGAGTCATGGGCGTGCCGACCCGCGTCGACGGCCACTTCGCCGCCGGGACCGCCCGCAACCTGCGCCGCTACGAGCGCCGCCACGACCTGCACGTCGACGGCGTCCTCTCCGCGCTGCAGGCCCAGGGGCTGCGCGTACGCGTCCTGGGCGTGCGCGCGATCCAGGCCGCGACGCTGCCGACCGCCGCCGAGTCCGGCATCACGAACGGCCCCAACGCCGTCATGGCGCCCGACGGCCGCACCGCGCTCGTCCCGGCGGCCGCGCCGGCGCAGGTGCGCGACGCGATCCTCGCGGCCAACAGGATCGTCGACAAGCCCTACAGCTACGGCGGCGGCCACGGCTCCTTCGAGGACTCCGGCTATGACTGCTCGGGCACCGTCTCCTACGCGCTGCACGGCGCAGGCCTGCTCGACGCGCCGCTGGCCTCCGGCGCCCTGACGGCGTTCGGCGCCGACGGCCCGGGGCAGTGGATCACGACCTACGCGAACGCCGGCCACGCCTACGTCGTCATCGCCGGGCTGCGGCTGGACACGTCGGGCTCCGGCGAGGAGGGGCCGCGCTGGCGGGCCGAGGCGCGCCCCGCGGACGGCTACGTCGCGCGCCACCCGGCGGGACTTTAGTCCGAGCGGCGCGTGGTCCGGGCCTGCGCCGGGGTAGGAGGTCCGCCGATGCGCCGCCTTCTAGCACTCCAGCGCCGGATGCTCGCGCCCTCGCGCCTGGACCCGTTCGCGCTCATGCTGCTGGCGCTCGCGGCGGCGGGCGTGTTCGTCGCGGGCTTTCAGCACGCGCGCCTCTTCCACCGCGGCTACAGCGAGGTCTACGTCGTCGGCGCGCTGTTCTTCCTCAACGGGATCGGCTCGCTCGTCGTCGTCCTGACGCTGATCTTCGACCGCGCCTGGCTGTTCGTGCTCGGCGCGCTGTCGATCTGCGTGCCGTCGCTCGTCTCGATCGCGATCTCGCACTCGGCGACGGGCTTCCTCGGCTTCCGCGAGGGCGGCTATGACCCCGATGCGCTCGTGATCGTCGTCGCCGAGATCGGCGCGGTCATCTTCGCGCTGCTCGGCGCGGCGGCGGCGCTGACGGCCGCGCGCCGCGGGCCGGCGGCCGCATGAGCCCGCTGCGCGCCCTGCTGGCGCTCGTCGTCGTGGTCGCGCTGGGCTGCGCGATCGCCGGGATCGGCATGGGCACGTCGCCCGCGCAGCGCGAGCCCGCGCCGACGGCCGCGCAGGTCGCGGCCGCCAAGCAGCGGATCGCCGCCGGCGGCGCCGAGGCGCGCCGCGGGCGCGAGCTCTTCGAGGACGAGGGCTGCGATCGCTGCCACGCGATCGCCGCGACCGGCGCCGGCGGCATGCTCGGGCCGCGCCTGGACACCATCGACGAGGACTCCGACGACATCCTGGAGAGCATCACCGACCCGCGCGACGACACCGTCGACGGCTACCCCGAGAAGCTCATGCCGACGATCTACGACGATCGCCTCAGCGCCGCCGAGCTGCGCGCCCTCGCGACGTTCGTCACGGCCGTCTCGGGCGGCGAGGCCGAGGGCGGCGGAGACAGCGGCAAGGGCAGGGGTCGCGGTCGCGGTCGCGGTCGCGGTGGCAGCGGCGGCGGCGAGGACTGACTTCGACAACCGGTCCACCGGCGGCCGTCTCACTTGTTGCAGCGCGTCCATAGCGGGGATCCGGCGGCGCCCCGACGATTCATGCCACATGCACACGACACGGATGTTCTGAGTTGGCCGACCTCGCACTGCGCTCCGAGCTGGCCGTTCACGGCCTGCGCGCCGACCCGCCGCTGCACCGCCAGGCGGGGGCCGGACCGAGCGACGACGGACACTGGCTGCTGCAGGGGCTCCCTGCCAGCGTGCCGATCGCGCCGGGCTCGCCCTGGGCGCGCTCGGCCGACGGCGTGCTGACCCGCGACGGGGTCGTCGTCAAGGCCGACCTGGCGCCGATCGCGCGGCCGCGCTTCTACGACTGCGAGACCGCCGACGGCGTCCCGTACGAGCAGATCGCCCGTCTGCACGGCCGCCGCGTGCTCGCCACGACGGTGGTGCAGACGTGCGTGCGCTACGACGAGGAGACGCGCTGTCGCTTCTGCACGATCGAGGAGTCGCTGCGCGCGGGATCGACGATCCAGGTCAAGCGCCCCGACCAGATCGCCGAGGTCGCCGAGGCGGCGGTGCGCCTGGACGGGATCCGCCAGCTCGTCATGACGACCGGGACCTCGAACGGGCCCGACCGCGGGGCCAAGCACCTCGCGCGCTGCGTCGAGGCCGTCCGCAGGGCCGTGCCGCGCCTGCCGATCCAGGTCCAGGTCGAGCCGCCCGGCGGCCTGGGCTGGATCGCCCGGCTGCACAGCGCCGGCGCGACCTCGATCGGCATCCACGTCGAGAGCCTCGACGAGGAGGTCCGCCGGCAGTGGACCCCGGGCAAGGCGACGGTCTCGCTCGAGCGCTACGAGATCGTGTGGACCGAGGCCGTGCGCGTCTTCGGTCGCAACAAGGTCTCGACCTACCTGCTGATCGGCCTCGGCGAGAACCCCGACCAGCTCGTCAGCGGCGCCAAGCGGCTGATCGCGATGGGCGTCTACCCGTTCGTCGTGCCCTACCGGCCGCTGGAGGGGAGCCTCGCGCACGCCGACGGGGTGCCCGCGCCGGGCCACGACCTCGTCGCCGACATCAGCGACCGCGTGGGGGCGCTCCTGCGCAAGGCCGGCATGCGCGGCGCCGACCAGGGCGCCGGCTGCGCCGCCTGCGGTGCCTGCTCGGCGCTCGGCGCGGTGGGCGGATGACGCCCTCCGCCGCCGACCTCGTCCAGCGCCTCGGCGGGCCTGGGCCACGCCCGGCGGGACCGCCGCCGTTTCTGATCGTCCGGGCGCCGGACGGCAGCGACCGCCTGGCGGCCTATCGGGCGCTGCGCCGGCGCGCCTTCGTCGAGCAGCAGGAGCTCTTCGCACGCGACGACCGCGACGAGCACGATGGTGCGGCACACACCATCGTGCTCGTGGCCGTCGCCGCCGACGGCGAGGTGCTCGGCGGCGTGCGCCTGCACCCGGAGGGCGAGGACCCGGGCCTGGGCTGGTGGCGTGGCAGCCGCCTCGTCGTGGGCCAGGTGGCCGGCGCCGCGCGCGGCCGCGTCGGCGCGGCGCTCGTACGCTCCGCCTGCGTCGCGGCCGTCGACGCCGGTGCCCTGCGCTTCGACGCCCACGTCCAGGACGACCACGTGCGCTTCTTCGCGCGCCTGGGCTGGGAGCCGATCGGTGCGCACGGAGGCCTGCCGCTCGGGCACGAGCTCATGCGCTGGCCGGTCGACCGCTTCGAGGCGCTCGTCAGCGCCACGAAGTCGCCGCTCGGGCCGCTGCTGTCAGAGCTGCTCGGCGCGACCGACGGCTGGCGCGGCGACGACGGCGTGCCGGTGCAGGGCAGCGCGCTGATCGCGGCGACCGACGCGATCCTGCCGCAGATGGTCGAGCGCGACCCCGAGTGGGCCGGCTGGTGCGGGATGCTCGTCACCGCCCACGACCTCAGCGCCATGGGCGCGCGGCCGGTCGGCGCGCTCGACACGATCGGCGCCGCCGACGCCGCCCACGCCGAGCGCATCGTCCGCGGCCTGCGGGCCGGCTCGCAGGCCTTCGACCTGCCGGTCCTCGGCGGCCACACGACCCTCGGCGTGCCCGGCTCGCTCGGCGTGACCGGCCTGGGGCGCACCGACCATCCGGTGCCCGCCGGCGGCGGGCGCCCCGGCGACGTCCTGTCGCTGACCGCCGACCTTGACGGCGGCTGGCGCCCCGGCTACCGCGCGCGCCAGTGGGACAGCACGACCGGCCGCTCGCGCGACGAGCTCGCGGCGATGCTCGGCGCCGTCGCACGCGCGCAGCCGCGCGCCGCCAAGGACGTCAGCATGGCCGGCGCCGTCGGCACGGCCGGGATGCTCGCCGAGGCCTCGGGCTGCGGCGTCGAGCTCGACGTGGCGGCGGTCCCGCGGCCGCGCGAGGTCGACGCAGGCGACTGGCTGACGTGCTTCCCGGGCTTCGCGATGCTCACGGCCGACCGCGCCGGCGCGCCGGCGCTGCAGGCGGGCCCGGCCGTCGGTGCCGCGATCGGCCGGCTGCAGGCGCAGCCCGGCGTGCGCCTGCGCTGGCCCGACGGGGCCGTCACGGTGGCCGTGGCAGGGACGGTCACCGGGCTCGGCGCGGCGCGCCGAGCGGCGGCTTGAGCGAGCTCGTCATCGCCGCCGTCGCCGCGCCCTTCGGCCGCGATGTCGAGGACGGCTTTCGCCGCATCGGCCGGGCGCTCGGCGAGGCGCGCGTGTGTGGTGCGCGCCTCGTCGTGCTGCCGGAGGGCGCGCTCGGCGGCTACGTCGGTGACGACGACCCGGCGGCGGCACCGCGCGGGCTGCACCGCGACGGCCCGGAGCTCGCGCGCCTCGCGACGCTCGCACGCGAGCTGACGGTCTGCGTCGGCTTCGCCGAGGACGACGGCGACGTCGTTCACAACGCGGCGGCCTGCGTCTCGGGCGCCGGGCTGCTCGGGCTGCACCGCATGGCGGGCGACGGGCTCGCCGCGTTCGACACGCCCGTCGGCCGGCTCGGCATGCTCGTCTGCGCCGACAAGGCGTCGCCCGCGGCGGCTCGGGCGCTCGCGCTCGACGGCGCCCAGATACTGACCTTCATGTCGGCCTGGCCCTGCAGCCGCGCGAACACCGGCGAGCATCTGCGCGACGACCACGAGTGGCGGCTGTCGGAGTTGTGGGACCGCGCGCGGGCGGCCGAGAACCAGGTCGTCGTCGCGTCCGCCAACCAGACCGGCTGCTTCGGCTGGCGCCGCTTTGTCGGCGGGGCGCGGATCGTCGGCCCCGGGGGCGACCCGCTGGCCGCGACCGGGCCCGAGCCCGGGCTGGCGCTGGCGCGCGTCGACGTCGCCGGCCTCGTGGCGCGCGCGCGGCGCGCGTGGGCGCCGATCCGCGACCTGCGGCCCGACCTCTACCGGCTCTCGCGCCCGCTGTCCGCGTGAGCCCGCGCCGCCGGATCGACCGCCCGGTCGTCGTCGTGGGCGCCGGCCACGCCGGCCTGGCGACGAGCTGGTGTCTCAAGCAGCGCGGCATCGAGCACCTCGTCTTCGAGCGCGACCGCCTCGGGCAGGAGTGGCGCGACGCGCGCTGGGACTCGTTTCGCACCGTCACGCCGAACCGGCACTGCCGGCTGCCCGGCTTCGCCTACGACGGCGACGACCCCGACGGCTTCATGGACCGCCACGAGTTCGTCGCGCAGCTCGAGGCCTACGCGGCCGCGTTCGAGCCGCCGCTGCTGGAGGGCGTGACGGTCACCGAGCTGCGCCCCGACCCCGAGGGCGGCTTCGAGCTGTCGACGAGCACCGGCGAGTTCACCGCCGGCCAGGTCGTGATCGCGACGGGCGCCCATCACGCCGCGCGGATCCCGCGCTGCGCCGAGCGGCTGCCGTCCTACATCGAGCAGCTCTCCTCGGCGGAGTACGTCGGCCCCGACGAGCTGCCCGAGGGCGACGTGCTCGTCGTCGGCTCGGGCCAGTCGGGCTGCCAGATCGCCGAGGAGCTGCACCGCTCGGCGCGCACCGTCCACCTCTGCGTCGGCGGCGCCACGCGCACCGCGCGCGCCTATCGCGGCCGCGACGTCGCCGCCTGGCTGGACGAGATCGGCGGCGACGAGGCGCCCGTCCGCGACCGCTACGACATCGACCTGCGGCGCCTCGCCCGCGAGGGCGCGCGCCTCTACGGCCGCCTGACCGACATCGACGGCGCGGTGCTCGTGCTCGCGCCCGACCTCAAGCGCAACCTCGATGCCGCCGACGCCGCCGCCGAGACGACGAAGGACGCGATCGACGCCCACATCGCCGCGCAGGCGATCGACGCGCCGAGCGAGCCGCGCCAGCGACCCGTCTGGGAGCCCGGCGTGCAGCCGCGGCTGCTCGACGTCGAGGCCGCCGGCATCCAGAGCGTCGTCTGGTGCACCGGCTTCGACACCGATCACGCCTGGGTGCAGGCCGCGATCTTCGACGGCCTCGGCCGGCCCTGCCACGAGCGCGGCGCGACCGGCGTGCCGGGCCTGTACCTCGCCGGGCTGCCCGGGCACTTCGCCGCCGTCGCGTCCGACGCCGAGCACCTCGCCGCGCTGATCGAGCGCGGCGACCGCCGGGCGACGGTCACGCGGCTGCCGCGCCCGGCCTTCGGGCGCTGAGCCCTACGGCGCCAGCGGCGCCGGACAGGGCGAGACCGCCCCGCTGACGAACACGACGCTCTCGCACGAGAACACCTTCGGCGACGACGGGTCGACCGTCAGGCGCAGCCACTCGTGCGGCACGTTCGTCGAGCCCTGCACGACGACGCGCGTGAGGTTCGGCGGCTGCCCGGGCGGCGTGTCGACCTTCAGCACGTGCGAGTCGCCCTCGAGCAGCAGCACCGGCCTGCCGAAGGCCGCCGCGCGGTCGGCGAGCACGGCCTTGATGGCGATGAACGCCGTCTGGTTGGCCTCCGCGCCGTCCCACATGTCGGCCTGCATCGCGATCACGACGCCGGCGGCGCCGCGCGTGGCGGCGTCGTCGAACGCGCTGTCGATCGACTGCAGCGCGGCGGCCTCGCGCGCCGTGTACTCGCGGCCGCGCAGCGCGGTCTCGGCGGTCGTCTCGGGCAGCGGCGCGCCCGTCGCGGGGTCCTTGCGGTCGCCGAACCACGGCGCCTGGTCGTCGTTGGAGCCGACGACGTGGACGGTGGTGAACTGCACGCCCGCCGACTGCCAGCTGACGTTCTCGGGGAAGGCGCGCGACCTGCCGTGCCCGGGGAAGAAGAGGCGGCGGATCGTGTCCAGGCGCTCGGTCGGGAGGTAGCCGCCGTTGTTCGCGCGGTGGCAGTCGGTCCATTCGTTGTCGCCGGGCGTGTAGACGAACGGATCCTCGAAGCGCTTGAAGTCCGCGAGCCGGGCCTCGAAGTAGGACGTGTCGCAGCGGCTCGCGCCGTCCTTGATGTCGCCGAGATGCACGATGCGGCGGACCGCGGGGTCGGCGTTGATCTGGGCGACGTCGGCGGGGAACTCGGCGATGAGGTCGGCGCCGTAGGGGATGTCGCCGATGATGGCGAGGGTCTGGGCGCCGTCGCGGGGACCGTGGTGGCGGTCCTGTCCGGCGAGGGCGGCTGGTGCTGCGACGGCCGCCGCGACGGCGGCGGCGAGGAGGAGGTTGCGGACCATGGGGCGCACCGTAGGGCGGCCCCGCGCTCACGATGTAAGCGGCGTGTGATCAGGCGGGGCTCTGCGCCGGCGGCGGCCCGTCGTCGGCCGGCGCGGGACGAAATGGCTGCGCGGGCTTGCGGACCGGCCGGGGCGGCGGGCTGATGCGGCCGCGCGGGGCGCTGCCCCGAGTGCGTGGTGCCGGGCGCGAGACCTTCATGGGCGCCGGGCCCTGCCGAGCGCGCGGACGCGAGCGCACCCGAACTCGCGCCGGGAATGGACGTCACGCGTGCGCGGCGGATGCAATCGGCGCAGAACCTGCGCCGCGTGGTCGTAGCGGTGCGTCGAGCGATGTTCCATGCGGACGATGATCGTCCCGGGCCTGCGGCGGATCCTTCGACGGCGGTCGCAAATCTCCGCGGCGCCGTTGGACCCGATGTAGGCGACAGGCGGCCGTTCCGACGGGTGTTCGATGGTCCCGGCGGGGCGCTCAACAAAACGCTGGGTGCCGCCGATATGGCAGCCATGAAAGCCTCCCTCGCCCGCCTTGCGATCCTGGCCCTCGTGGCCGGTTTCGGCCTGCTCGGCCTGCGTGCGTCGCAGGCCGATGCGGCAACGCCCTTCCGCCTGCCGTCGCTGTTCTCCAAGCCGGCCCCGGCCGCGCCGGTCATCGCGCCGGTCGCCGCCCCGATCAGCATCGATCCCGCCGGCCCCGCGCGCGGCACCGTGATCATGGTCCACGCCGGCGGCTGGGCCGGCCACGACGCCAACGCCCAGCGGCTGCTCACCGAGAGCCCCGCCAACCTCTTCCTCCAGCGCGGCTGGCGCGTCACCTCGATCGACTACGAGGACGGGACCGCCGGCCTGCAGGACGTCCTCGACGCCGCCGGCTCCGAGCTGGCCCGCCGCTCGACCGACGGTCCGCTGTGCATCTACGGCGAGTCCTCGGGCGCGCACCTCGCGCTGATGGCGGCCTCCAAGCTGCGCGCGATCGACTGCGTCATCGGCCTCGGCACGCCGACCGACCTGAGCCTCTACCAGGCCGAGAGCACCGTCGCCGCCGACCAGCGCGTCAAGCTCGTCGCCAGCCAGATCAACCGCTTCTTCGGCACGACGCTGGCGCAGACGGCGCCGTGGAACCTCGTCGCGCTCGCGCCGACGATCCACGCCGACGTCCTGCTCATCCACGAGGCCGACGACACGGTCGTCTCCCCGCTGCACGACGCCCGCTTCGCGGCCGCGCGTCCGACGACCCAGACGCTGACGATCGAGCCCGGCGATCCCAACAACCCCGCCGACGACTTCATGCACGGCACCGCCTCGGCGGCCGGCCGCCTCGCCTACGACAACACGATCGGCGCCTTCGCCGACCGCGCCGTCGCCAGCCGCGAGGCCGAGCGCAACGCCGCCCGCACGGGCTGCTCGTCGGTCAGCCGGTCGCTCAACGAGATCGGCCTGCCCGGCCTGCAGAGCGGGCTGCGCTGCCTGGCGCGCAAGGACGCCGAGGCGCGCCGCGCCGGCACCGCGAGCTGGCAGCAGACGAACATCAAGATGCGCGGCGAGATCAACGCGGCGCGCATCTGGGCCTCGCTGCGCGGGTCCACGAGCGGCCGTCGCGCGCTCGCCGCCGCCGCCAAGAAGCGCGCCCGCATGCTCGTGCAGGCCGGCGATCGCACCCGCATCACGCTGCGCGCGATCCGGGCCGCCAGGTCCAAGCGCTAGAGCGATCCCGTCGCGGTCAGCGCGCGCGGCGGATGCGGAACTGCGTCTGCTGCGACGTGCCGTCGGCGAGTCCCGCGACGACGCGGTACAGGCCCGCCCGCCGCCCGAGCTGCTTGGCCTTCAGGGTCACGGCGTTGGCGCCCGCGACGGCGTTGACGGTGACCAGGCCGCGCAGGCGCGTGTAACGACCGCGGCCGGTCGAGCGCTGCAGCGCGAGCGTCACGCTCGCGGCGCGCTTGAGCGTGAAGGAGACCCGCAGCGCGCGGCCGGCGACGATCGTCTTCTTGGAGCGCGTGAGCACGCTCAGCCCGGGACCCGGCTGGGGCTGGCCGAGCACGCGCAGGACCGAGCGCGCCATGCTCGCCTCGCCGAGGGCGTTGGGGTGCACCGGGAAGGCGAGCGCCATCGGCACGAGGCCCTCGAACCAGCGCGTGCCGATCGACTTGCAGACGTCGTGGCCGGTGCTCTCCTCGTAGGTGTCGACGTACTCGGCGTCGTTGGCGGCGGCCTGCTCGGCGAGCATCGCGTTCGTGCGCCGCAGCATCCCCTCGAGGTAGCTCATGTCGTCGGGGGAGAGCGGGACCAGCGGGTAGCAGTTCGTGCCGTCGCGCGGCGCGACCGCCGGGTAGCCGACGATCAGCACGCGCGCGTTGGGCGAGCGCGTGTGGATCGCCTGCAGCGTGGCGGCGATCTTCGGGCCGGTCGCGGCGATCTGGTCGACGAGCGCGTCGCCGCCGCCGGGCCTGGCGAAGTTCGTCCGGCAGGCCGTGCCGGTCGGCGCGAGCACGCCGAGCTCGATGCAGCGCACGGCGGCGCCGACGAGGCCGACGTCGTTGCCGCCGATCCCGATCGTGACGAGGCCGACCGAGGGATCCAGGCCGTCGAACTGCGGCGGGTTGGAGCCCAGCGTCACGCCCTGCGGGGAGGTCATGTGGACCGTCGTGGCGGACGAGCAGCTGCGGTCGACGAAGCCCGCGGCGGCGGTCGCGGCGGCGACGATCGACGGGTAGTTGTGGTCCGAGCGCGCGCAGCCGGCGGGCTGGCCGACCTGGTTGGGCACGAGCGGCCCGGCGGTGAAGGAGTCGCCGAGCGCGACGTAGAGGCCGGGGTTGGCGGCCTGCGCGGCGGCGGGCAGCGCGAGCGCGCCGAGGACGAGGCAGGCGAGCGTGGCGAGCGAGCGGCGGCGGCGGGCGGGCATGGGGCGCAGTATCTCTGAACGGCGACGTTCGCGCGACGGCTCAGCGCTTGCGCAGCTCGGCGGCGACGACCTTCGCGGCGATCGCCGTGCCGGCGACGTTGAGGTGGATGCCGTCGGCGGCGCGCACGCGCACGTCGCGGCCGCGATAGGGCATGACCTCGCGGAAGCCGTCGGGCGTGAAGAGCTGGTCCATCCGCAGCACGGTGACGCGCGGCAGCCCGGTCGCCGCCGCGACGACCGAGAGGTTGACGGCATCGGCGACGTCGCGCTTGCCCTTCGGGATCGGGAGCGTGAGCCAGATGACGCGCCCGCGGCCCTTGCGGCGGTAGGTCAGCATCGCCTCGCGCACGCGCCGCGTGTAGGCGAGGACCCAGCCCGAGCCGCAGCACTCCACGGTCGCGCCGCCGGGGGCGGTGAGCGGGAAGCCGTCGACGGCGCCGATCGCGATCACGGTCGCCGCCGGGTGCAGGCGCACGACCTGCCGCGCCGGCAGCGTCGCCCAGGGCCCGCCGGGCTTGCTGATGCCGGTCCCGGGACGGATGTCGCTGTGCACCGTCGCGCTGTCGCCGAGCTCGTCTGCCAGGAAGCTGTCGATGCCCTGCATCATCGAGTCGCCGGTCGCCAGGACGGTCGGCGGCGGCACGCTCGACGTGCCCGCGCCGACGGCGATCGTGCGGCGCACGCGGTGGCCGCGGATGCGCAGCTCGACGCGCCAGCGCCCGCTCGCGGTGGCGCGGAACGGGCGCGTCGCGACGGTGACCGCGCGCCGCAGCCGGAACGTCGAGCAGTCCAGCCTGGCGCGCGGCGGCGCGACGCACAGCTGCGGGCTCACGCCGCCGTTGCCCCAGCGGTCCACGACGCGGATGGCGCCGCGCCCGCCGACAGCCAGGCGGCGCGGGACGCCGAGCTGCAAGCGCGTCGCGCAGGACGGCGTGCGGATGCTGTACGCGCCCGTGGCGCGGGTGCCGTCGGGCAGGTTGGAGGCCGCCTCGAAGCGGCGAAAGAGCCGGCTGCAGCGCCAGGTCACGGCGTCCTTCAGCGTCGTCGCCGTGTCGGGCGGCGAGATCCGGCGCCCGAGCCGCACGCGGCGGTCGCCGACGCGCTCGTAGAAGTAGACGGGCGCGCCCTTGGCGCCGAAGAAGTCCAGCGAGATGACGCCGGCCGCCGTCGTGTCGGCCGCGAAGAAGTGGACCTCCTCCTTGGGCCCCGGGGCCTCGGCCTGCGCGATCGCGGCGCACGCGAGCGCGACCATCGCCGCGAGGGCGGCAGACCACCGCGGCAGGGCTCCGAGCACGCCCGGATCGTAGCGGCGCCGGGTCCCGTCGCGCCGCAGCCTGGCGCGCTCAGCCTGCGCCGACGAGCGCCGCGCAGACCCAGTTGCGCGCGCCGCTGCCGCCCGCCCACAGCTGCGCCGCGAGCCGGTCCTGCTCGTCCTTGGAGGCGAGGTAGGCCTGCGGCGTCGAGCCGCCCAGGCCCTTCCAGGTCTCCACGAGGAACTGGTAGTAGCCCGAGGCGCCCGCGGAGTTGGGCGGCAGGTTCTGGCCGCCGGACTCGCACTGCACGATCGGCCACGGGATCGCCCACGGCCCGCCGGGCCCGACCTGGCGCTGGGCGCGGCTGCGCTGCGCGAGCAGTCGCGTGAGCGCGCGCTGCGCGCGGCCGCGGCTGGACTGGCTGTTGCGCAGCGCCGCGCGCCGGGCGGCCGCGGCCTGCGCGAGCGCGGCGCGCCGCGCCTGCAGCCCGGCGGCGATCGACGTCAGCGCGTCGTGGCGGCGGCGCACGACCTCGGCGGCGTCGCGGCGCCGGGCCGTCAGCCGCGCCAGCACGCGCTTCTCGGCGACCGCGTCGCCGCGCGCGTCCTTCACGGTGTCGAGGATCCGCGCGTCCTGCTTCTGGACGCGCTTGATGAAGTCGACGGTCTCCAGCAGCTTCGCGAAGCCGTCGGCCTGCAGCACGACGGTGACGAAGTCGGGCTTGCCGCCGGCGTAGCGCTGGCGCAGCAGCGCCGCGAGCCGGGTGCGCGACTGCGCCAGCCGCTTGCGCAGGCGCAGCGCCCGCGCGCGCTCGTGGTCGCGCCGCCGCACGGTCCCGGCGAGCAGCGCCTCGGCCTGCGACAGGTCGGCCTGCACGGCCGCGACACGGCGCTGCAGGATCGCGACCTCGCGGGCGGTCGCGCGCTCCAGGCGCCCGAGCCGGCCGAGCGCGCCCTGCAGCGTCTGCTCGCGCCCGCGCTGGCCCTCGATCTGGTCGCGCAGCGTGTCGGCGCGGTCGCGCCCGGGGGCGGATCCGGCATCGATGACGAGCGCGGTTGCGAGCAACGCGAGCAGCAGGAGAGGGATGGCGCGGAGGCGGACCATCAAGCGGCGGAACCTAGTCAGCGCCCGCCCACCGGCGTAGCGCTGCATGGGGTCCTGCGAAAAGGCTAGTGGGTCCGGCGCGGGTGCTGGTGGCGCTGGCCGATGCGCGCCGCGATCGCGCCGGAGTTGCCCCAGGCGGCGACGAGGACGGTGAAGATGATGGTGGCGGTCAGCATGGCCTCGATGTGCTCCAAGGCCCGTATCGGCAGCTCGGCACGCGGGCTGTAGAGCCCGCGCGCCGGCGCCGTCCTCCTCCCTACTGGTAGCGCGAGGACTCGGTGATGCGACCGACCTCGACGCCGAGGCCCGTCAGCCCGGTCGTGACCTTCATGAGATCGCGTATGAGCGTCGTCATGCGCAGCAGCACCCAGACGGCGAACCCGACCGCCGCGAGGATCGCCAGGATCGCGAGGATGACCATGGCCGCCACCTACTTCCCGGCGGCCTTGCGCACGACCAGCGCGGCCTTCGCGGCGATCCCCGGCAGCGTCGCGTTGATCGTGTTCAGCGGCCCGTTGATGTCGGCGACCAGCTTGGACAGCGGCCGCAGGTGCTGGTGCTCGACCGTCTCCAGCGCGAAGCCGAGCGTGCCCAGGCCGCTGGAGATCGTCGTCAGCCGCTTGCGAACCTGGTTGAGCGCGATCGCGAGGATCACGACCAGCAGGATCGGCTCGGCGATGCTGAGGATCGTCATGAGATCGGTGCTCACAGCGTCTCACCCGCCCCGATGTAGCCGTCGGTGAGTGCGTTCATGTAGCCGTCTTGGATGATGGCCTCCTCGATGATGAGGTTGAGGACCGGCGGCGTCTGCGCCAGCTTCGGGATGTTGCCGGTGTAGGACGCCACGACCCCGGCGGTCACGAGCAGGCTCTCGACCCGCCCCTCGATGTCCTTGACGAGGCTCAGCAGGAGCATCATCAGGATGATCACGACGACCAGCACGACCGCGCCCATGCCGAGCACGACCTGCCAGATCGCGTGTGTGTCGAACGCTGCCACGGTCGTCACTTGCCCACCGCCACCTTCCTGAGGGTCCGGGCCATGTGCAGGATCCGCACGGCCGAGTCGTTGACCTGGTCGACGCCGTCGGCGAGGCTCGTCGTCTGCGCTCGCACGGTGTCGACGCCCACGTCGGCCTTGGCGGCCTGATCTGCGATGCGCGCGGCCATCGTCAGAATCACGGCGACGATGATCACCACCACGACGATCGTGAAGAACGCGATCGCCATGCCGACGTACCAGTCGCTGTAGGTCGTCGCGAGCATCAGGCGAAGACGACCTGGCTGCGGGTGCCCTCCACGTAGCCCATGACGATGTGGATGATCGGCCGCTCGACGTCGCACTCCTCGAGCGTGAGCCGCAGGTGGTAGGCGACGCTGTCGAACGCGTCGTTGGTGATGTTGAGCGTCTGGTGGGCGGACGCCAGCGGCCGCCCGGTGTAGGCGTCGGCACCACCGCCGAGCGCGAACGTCAGGAACATCCGCTGGTGCTTCTTGAGGGCGTCCTTGTCGATCCCCTCGAAGTAGTGCGTGAGGTCGGGGTCCGACCAGAGGCGGGCGTAGAAGTTGTCGACGAGCTTCGTCAGCCCGGCGTCGCCGCCGACCGACTGGTACATCCAATCGTGGACTTCGGTGGTTGCCATCGGGTTTTCGCGTCCTCTCCGAGAGGTGCTTGAGGTCGAGCGAAAGTACGTTCGGGCTGTTACTGCCCCTGGTCCGCGAAATGAACGGAGGGTTAAACCGCGTCATGATGTGCGCCATGCCCTTCTCGGTGCCCGACCTTCCCTATCCGCACGACGCCCTCGAGCCGCACATCTCCGAGGAGACGATGCGGTTCCACCACGACAAGCACCACCAGGCGTACGTCGACAAGGCCAACGCGGCGCTTGACGGCACGGCGTGGGACCAGACGCCGGCCGAGGACCTGCTCGCGGCCATCGAGGAGCTGCCCGAGGAACTGCGCGACCCCGTGCGCAACAACGTCGGCGGGCACGTCAACCACGCGATGTTCTGGGAGAGCATGAAGCCCGACGGCGGCGGCCAGCCGGGCGGCAAGCTGCTCGGCGCGATCAAGGGCGCGTTCGGCAACTTCAAGGTCTTCAAGGACACGATGCGGGCCGCCTCGATGAGCGTGTTCGGCTCCGGCTGGGCCTGGCTCGTCGACGACGGCACGCGCGTGTTCATCGTCACGACGACCAACCAGGACAGCCCGCTGACCGACGGCCTCACGCCGCTGGTCGGCCTCGACGTCTGGGAGCACGCCTACTACCTGCAGTACGAGAACCGCCGCCCGGAGTACGTCGACGCGTGGCTGGAGGTCGTCGACTGGGCGGTCGTCGAGGCGCGCTACGACGCCGTGCCGCGCCAGGACGTCAGCGACATCCTCGGCCGCTCGGTCAGCATCGCGGGCGTCGAACGGCCCTTCGGCGAGATCGGCATCGACGACGCCCGCACGCAGGCCGCCGAGCTCAAGGCCCTGCAGGGCTGGGGGCCGATGGCGAAGGTCGGCTCGATCGCCCGCGCCTGGAACGAGCTCGCGCTGACGCTCGACAAGCGCGGTGCCGCGACCGTCGCCGACCTCGACGCCAGCACGATCATCAGCTCGGCGACCGACCTCTGGGTCATCCCGCCGGGTCGCTCGATGGTCTGAGCAGCCAGGCGCGTCAGGCGACCGGGCGCAGGTGGCGCAGCGGGCGCCCGTCGCGCAGCTCGCGCACGACCGCCTCGACGAGCCCGTCGCCATCCAGCCGCCGCCCGTCGGTGACGGCGGCGACGATCCCGCGCTTGCGCTGGATCAGCGCCGCCATCGTCTCGTCGATCGTGTCGGCGGCGAGCAGGTACCAGGCGGTGACCGCGTCGTGCTGGCCGATGCGGTGGCAGCGGTCCTCGGCCTGGTCGTGCATCGCGGGCGTCCACTCGAGCTCGAGGAACGCGACGTTCGACGCGCGCGTGAGCGTGATCCCCTGCGCGGCGACGCGCGTCGCGCCGATCAGCAGCTGCGGCCCGCCGGGCGACTGGAACGCCGCCACCGCCGCGTCGCGGGCGGTGATCGAGTCCTTGCCCAGCAGGTGGGCGGCGTCGGGGAAGCGGGCGAGCACGGCCTCCTGCACCTCGACGTGGCGGGCGAAGACGACGAGCGGCTCGCCGGACTCCAGGAAGTCTCCGATCCACGACAGCGCCGCGGCGAGCTTGCCGCGCGCGGCGAGCCGCTGCAGCGTCCCGAGCTGCGCGAGGCGCTCGGCGCGCAGCGTGGCGGCGATGCGGGCGTTGAGCTCGCGCAGGTCCAGCGGCTGCGAGCGCAGCCAGGCGATGACGTCCTGCTCGGCGAGCCGGTACTCGCGGTCGTTGGACAGCGCGACCGGCACGACGACCTGGCGCTTGGCCGGCAGCTGGGGGAGGACCTCGGACTTCAGGCGGCGCACGAAGCAGCGCCGGCGCAGGTGCCAGTGCAGGCGCTCCTCCGACAGCTCGCCGCGGAAGCGGCGCGCGAACTGGGCCCCGGAGCCGAAGTCCTCGATGCGGCCGATGACCCGCAGCTGGCTGACGAGCTCCTCGGCGTGGTTGAGCACCGGCGTCCCGCTGAGCGCCAGGCGCAGCCCGTCGGGAACGATCGTCGCCGCCAGCCGCCGCACCGCCTGCGTGCGCTTGGCCTGCGGGTTCTTGACGTAGTGCGACTCGTCCACGACGAGCGCCTTCGGGCGCATCCGCCCGAGCGCCTCGCGGTGGGCGGCGACGATCTCGTAGTTGAGGATCGTGATGTCGGCCTTGCCAGGACCGACGCCGCGGCCCGCGATGACGGCGACGCTGCGGTGCGCGAGCCAGTGGCGCGTCTCGCGCTCCCAGTTGAGCTTCAGCGAGGCCGGGCAGACGACGACCGCGGGGAACGCGTCGTCGGCCTCCAGCGCGGCCAGCGCCTCGACGGTCTTGCCCAGGCCCTGCTCGTCGGCGATGAACGCGCGCCGCGCCTCCAGCACGTAGCGCACGCCGGCCCACTGAAACGGGGCCAGCTCGCCGCCGAGGACCGCGGCGACGTCGTCGATCGGCTCACCGGCGGTCGCGCGCGAGCGGCGGATCGTCCGAAGCGCCGCCGCGTGCTCGGCGCGCAGCGCGTCGAGGACCTGCGCGCCGGGGCCGTCGACCGCGATGTCGTGCAGGGCGATGAAGGCGTCCAGCCCGTCGATGACCCAGGGGTCGATCGGCAGCGTCGCGCTGCGCGCGTCGGCGCCCGGCAGCTTGCAGAACGCGACGCCGGCGGCGGGATCCCAGAGCACGTCGAGGCGCAGGCGCTCGCCGTCGAACGTCCGCGCCGCGGTCAGGCGCGCCGGCGGCGGCGGGTCCTCGCCCGACAGCAGCGCCTCGACGCAGCGCCGCGCGCCGCCGTCCAGGCGCGCGACGTCCTGCTCGGCGAGCGCGTTCGCGCCCGCGAGCGTCAGCGGCGCGAGCAGCAGCCCGTCGCGGTCGATCGCGCCCGCCAGCAGCGGCGCGGGCACGGTGCCGGCCTTCGTCTGCAGCGTCCACCAGCCGCGGCCGTCGTGGCGCACCGTGCCGACGATCCCGACCCAGCGCTTCTCGACGCCCGACAGCCAGGCGTCGACCGCGTCGCTCGCGGTGAGGTCGGGGAAGCGCTCGAGCACGTCGGCGACGTGGACGGCGACCCAGTCGCCGACGGGCGCCCACCACTCGCGCCGGTCCCAGTCGAACTGGCGCCCGGGGATGCCGCGCACGACCGCGACGATGTGCGCGTCGTAGGGGAAGGCGAGGACGACGATCTCGTCGCCGGCCCGGTTGCGGCGCAGCTCGACGTTGGGCTGGTCGGGGGCGAGCTGCACTGCCCACCAAGCTAGTGGACCGGTCAGAAGGCTCGTCCGCTCACGCCGACCGCTGCGTGCTCCACCATTGCGATGTGCCGGTCTTCGTCATCCCGACCGCGTCGTGACCCGCTCGTCGTTGCGCTGGGTCCTGCCGGGGGCGGGCTTGCTCGTCCTCTTGGCCGGCGGCGGGTTTGCGGCCCTCGAGACCGACACGGTGTCCACGTACTGGGAGGGCGTCTGGTGGGCACTCGCGCTCATGACCACCGTCGGCTTCATCGGAGGCAGCCCGGTGACCGTTCTCGGCCAGGCCCTCGCGTCGGTTCTCATGGTGCTCGGCTTCCTCCTGCTCGCGCTGACGACGGCCGCGGTCGCATCGCTGTTCGTGAGCAAGGACGAAGCGCCCCAGGAGGCGCGCGATCGCGCGTTCGAGACCGAGGCCCTCGCGGAGTTGCGCGCGCTCGGCGAGCGCCTCGAGCGCCTTGAGCGGCGGCTCGACGGCTAAGGAGCCTGTCCTAGCGCAACAGCTCGAACCAGATCGAGGTGTCGTTCTCGCCCTGGACGCCCCAGGCGTCGGCCATGCGGTCGACGATCTTCAGGCCCATCCCGCCGAGCGACGGGGTCTCGCTGGAGTGCAGCAGGTCGTCGGGCGAGACCTCGGGCGAGGGGCCGCCGACCTCGATGCGCACGCGCTCGGGCGAGACGCGGATCACGAGCGAGAGGCGCCGGGTGGGGTCGGGCTCGAGGTCGGCGACGTAGACCGCGATCAGCTCGGACGTCATCAGCAGCGCCTTGTAGCCCAGGTCGCCGCCGAGCCCGGGCGTGCCCGCCAGCTCGCGGCGGGCGAGCCCCGCGGCGGCGGCCGTCGCCGGCAGGTCGACGACGCGCTCGGTTGTCGAGATGCCGGTGCCCATCCGCTCAGGGGTACCCCATGTGCCGCGATCGGTTCCTCATCCGCAACCGCGGTCCATGTTCGAGCGCGATCTGTCCAGGATCCGTGCATTCTGCCGATACCGCATTCATGCACTCCGAACAGCCGGTCCGCGAGCAGGCGCGCCGCCCCCGTCCCGGACGCCTGCTCGGCGACGTGCTCGTCAGCCTCGGCTTCTGCGACCGCGACACGATCGAGCGGATCGTCGTCGAGGCGCGCGAGATCGGGCGCCCGATGGGCCAGCTCCTGCTCGAGCAGGGCTTCATCGACTCCCACCAGCTCGCGACCGCCGTCGCCGAGCGCTTCGGCCTGCAGTCCACGAGCCTCGACGCGCTGGTCCCCGACGCCGCGGCGATGGCGCTCGTCTCGCCGGCCGCCCTGCGCCGCCTGGAGGCCGTGCCGGTCGGCTTCCGCGACGAGGAGACGCTGCTCGTCGCGATGGCCAACCCGTCCAACGTCCTCGCCGTCGACGACCTCGCGATGCTGACCGACCTGCGCGTCGAGCCGCTCGTCGTCTCGCCCGAGGATCTCGCCGTCCTGCTCGGGCGCCTGGGGCGCGCGGCCGAGGCGCCTGCCCAGCCCGCTGCCGCCGCGCCCTCCGACGACCCCACCATCGAGCTCGTGCGCTCGATCGTGTCGCGCGCGATCGCGCACGGCGCCACCGACGTCCACGTCGACCCCGACGGCCGTGACCTGCGCGTGCGCTACCGCGTCGACGGCCTCATGACCGCCGCGACGCGCATCCCGGCGCGTCAGGCCGCGCACGTCATCTCCCAGGTCAAGATCCTCAGCGACCTCGACATCGCCGAGCGGCGCCTGCCGCAGGACGGGCGCGCCAGCCTCACGATCGAGGGCCGCCGCATCGACCTGCGGGTCGCGACGATGCCGCTCGTCGACGGCGAGACGGTCGTGCTGCACCTGCTCGATCCCGGCCGCCGCCCGCCGGCGCTCGCCGATCTCGGCCTGGCCGACGGCGACCGTGCCCGAGTCGAGCACGCGCTGTCTCGCTCCCGCGGCGCGCTGCTCGTCAGCGGCCCCACGGGCTCGGGCCTGTCGACGACGCTGCACGCCGCCCTCGCCGCCGCCGCCTCGGACTCCAAGACCCTCATGACGATCGAGGACCCGGTCGAGCACCGCCTGCCCGGCATCAAGCAGATGCAGGTCCGCGAGCGCGCCGGGCTGAGCTTCGCCGCCGGCCTGCGGGCGATCGCCGGGGCCGACCCCGACGTCATCCTCGCCGGCGAGCTGCGCGACGGCGACAGCGCGCGGATCGCGATCGACACGGCCCTCTCGGGCCGCCTGCTGCTCTCCGCGCTGCGCACCGACGACGCCGCAGCCGTCCCGGGGCGCCTCGTCGACATGGGCGTCGAGCCCTACCTCGTCGCCGCAACCCTGGAGTGCGTCGTGGCCCAGCGCCTCGCGCGCCGGCTGTGCGAGCACTGCCGTCGCCCCGTCGCCGTGCCGGCCGGCGAGGCCGGTCTGGCCACGGGCGGCGAGGTCGGCGTCTTCGCACCCGGCGGCTGCGATCGCTGCGGCGACAGCGGCTACTCGGGAAGGGTCGCGCTCTTCGAGGTCATGACCGTCAGCGACGAGATCCGCGCGCTCGTCGTCGCCTGCGCGCCCGCCTCGGAGATCAGGCAGGCGGCGATCGCGCAGGGCATGCGCACGCTCTCCGACGACGGCTACGAGAAGGTCCGCGCGGGCGCGACGTCGATCGCCGAGGTCGTTCGCGTCACCTCCTGACCGCCGGCGGTAGCCTCCGGCCCCGATGCCGGACTTCCTGCCCCTGCCGGAGCGCACGCCCAAGCCGCGCACGGCGGGCCTGACGCACGTCATCGACACCGGCCTGAGCACGAGCGAGGTCGACGGCATGCTGCGCCAGTCGGCGGCGCACATCGACACGGTGCGCCTGGGCTGGGGCTCGGCCTACGTCACGGCCGACCTCGAGTCCAAGCTCGCCGCCTACCGCGACCACGACGTCCCGGTCATGCTCGGCGGCACGCTCACCGAGCTCGCCTGGCTGCACGGCCGCGTCGACGAGCTGTGCGACTGGATCGACGAGCTGGGCATCGACCGCGTGGAGGTCTCCAGCGGCGTCGTCGCGATCCCGCCGGACGAGAAGACGGGGCTGATCGAGCGCCTCGCCGAGCGCTACGTCGTCTACGCCGAGGTCGGCGAGAAGGACCCCGAGGCGCTGATGGCGCCCTACCGCTGGGTGGCGCAGATTCGCGACGCGCTGGAGGCGGGCGCCGAGATGGTCGTCTGCGAGGGCCGCGCGACCGGCACCGCCGGCCTGTACCGCCCCGACGGCGAGGCGCGCACCGGCCTGATCGACGAGATCGTCCACGAGGTCGACAGCTCCAAGCTCATCTTCGAGGCGCCGCGCAAGCACCAGCAGGTCTGGCTCATCGAGCGCTACGGCAGCGATGTGAACCTCGGCAACATCCCGCCCGCCGAGGTCCTGTCGCTCGAGACGCTGCGCCTGGGCCTGCGCGCCGACACGCTCGGCCGCTTCCACGGCGGCCGATGACGGCGGTCCTGCTCACGGGCGTCGGCAAGCGCTATGACATCGTCAGCGCCTTCGGCCGGCACGCGTTCACGATCGCCGCCGACCCCAACCCCCTGGCGCCCGCGCGCTACGCCGCCGACCTGCACGTGCTGCCGCCGCGCATCGACGACCCCGCCTACGTCCCGTTCCTCGCCGAGCTCGTCGCCGAGCACGACGTCGGCGCGGTGGTGCCGCTGACCGACCTCGACATCGAGGTGCTGGCCGCCGCGGGCGACAGGCTGCCCGCGTTCGTCCCGTCGGCCGAGGTCGCGCGCGCGACGTTCGACAAGTACGAGACCCACCATCTGCTGCTCTCCCACGGCCTGCCGTCGCCGCCGACCTGCCTGCCCGAGGACGAGCCGCAGTCCTTCCCGGTCATGGTCAAGCCGCGCCGCGGCTCGGGCGCGCGCTCGATCCACCCGGCCGCCGACCGCGCCGAGATGGACTTCTTCGTCGGCTACGTCAAGGAGCCGGTGATGGTGCAGCGGCTGATGGGCGGGCCGGAGTTCTCGATCGACCTGCTCGGCGACCTCGACGGGCGCTGCCTGAACGCGATCCCGCGCACGATGATCGAGTCGCGCGGGGGCGAGTCGATCAAGGGCACCGTCATCCACGACGAGGAGCTGATCGAGCTCGGCCGTGCCGTCGGCGAGGCGCTCGGCGTCCGCGGGCCGTGCACCGTGCAGGCCTTCCGCGACCCCGAGATCGGCCTCGGGATCACCGACGTCAACACGCGCTTCGGCGGCGCCTTCCCGGCGCCGATGTACGCCGCGCGGCCCGGCCGCACCTACCCCGAGCTGATCGTGCGGATGGCGCGCGGAGAGACGATCGAGCCGCACGTCGGCGACTTCGCGCACGGCCACACCTTCACGCGCTACTACTGGCAGCTCGAGCTCGACGAGCAGCTGCGCCCGACCGGGCGCGACATCGTGGCCGGCGGCCCGCCCGCCCCGCGCTGACCGTCAGCCGACGGGCCGGCCGTTGGCGGTGATCGTGACGTCGATGTTGCCGCGCGTGGCGTTCGAGTACGGGCAGACGCGGTGCGCGTCGGCGACCAGGCGCGCGGCCTCCTCGGCGTCCGCGACCTCCGGGAGCGTCACGTCCAGCTCGACGGCGAGCGCGTACGTGCGCTCGGCGCCGGCCACGAGGCTCACGCGGCTGTCGATCGAGACCTCGCCGAGCTCGGTCTTCGCGCGCCGCGCGACGGCGCCGAGCGCGCTCTCGAAGCACGCGGCGTAGCCGACCGCGAACAGCTGCTCGGGGTTGGTCCCACCGCCCTCGTCGGGCGGCCGCAGCTGGACGTCGAGCTCGCCGTCGGTCGTCCGGCCGTGGCCGTGCAGGCGCCCGCCGGTGACGGTCGCCTCTGCGGTGTAGATCGGCTTGGCCATGTGGGGGCGCTCCTCGCCTGGGGGTCGCGGGCGTCCCGAGGGTGCCCGCAGGACGGGCGATTGACGCCAAAATATAAAAACGACTAAGTTGATAGGGAATGGGGGAGATCAGTCGTCGTGCGCGGAGGAGAGCGCTCATCGCGTTGTTCGTGATCGGGGCCGGGCTGGCGCTCGCGCCGGTCGGCTTCCAGATGTTCGAGCGCGGCCCCAAGGGCGCGCAGATGATGGACGAGTTCAAGCCGTACATGACCGACGCCCGGCTGAGCGGCTTCCAGCGCCACATCCGCAACATCGACGCCGCCGTGCACCAGGCCAACGGCCGCGTGGTGGTGCGCCTGGAGGGGCACGGTCCCGCAGCGCACAAGCGCTTCGACGCGCGCTTCCCGGGCTTCGCGCAGTTCCGCGAGGACTGGCCGCCGATCAACGACGACATGGGCGGCCTGATGGCGAAGATCAAGGACAACGCGGGCAACTACCGCGCGGTCGCCGCCCTGCCGAGCTTCCGGATCTTCCCGTGGTTCTTCGTCGTCCCGGGCGCGCTCGTGGCGCTGCTGGCGCTCGCGGGCCTGCTGGCCCCGCGGTCCTGGCCGAAGCTGCGCTGGGCGTTCGTCGTCGCCGGCATCGGCCTCGTGGTGGCGCCGTTCTACTTCCAGATGTTCGACCGCGCGCCCAAGGGCGCGGAGATGATGAGCGCGTTCAAGACGATCGAGACGCGCAAGAAGGTCGACACGATGCAGGGCTACTTCGCCACGATCGCCGTCGGCCAGGGCGCGCTGCGCCTGGACGTCGTGCCCGCCCTGCGCCGCAGCGGCCTCACTGCCCAGGACATCGCCGCCCGCTACGCGGACGTCGACACCCTCAACCGCCGCTGGATCCCGATCCTCAACGACATGACACCGATGATCGGCGCCATGAGCGACAACGTCGACAACTACGACGCGATCAAAGCCCTTCCGTCGTTCCGACTCTTCCCCTGGTTCTTCGTGATCCCAGGCCTGCTGATTGCCGCGCTGGCGCTCGTGCCCGGCCGGCGACGCTCAACCGCATGACAAGGAGGCGCCACATGACCCGCACCGTCCGCCGCACCACGACCGGCCTGCTCGCCGTCTGCACCGCCGCCGCCGCGGCCACCGCGCTCGTCGGCGCGCCGTCGCAGGCCGCCAGCTCCAGGACGCTCAACGGAACCTTCAAGCTCCAGGCCGGCAGCTACTCCGGCGGCAAGGCCCACGGCACCTGGTTTCGGATGATCAAGGGCAAGGGCTACCTGCCCAACCCCGACTCGCGGGCCCGCGACAAGAGCTACACGCTCGGGCGCCCGGGCAAGGACGGCGGCCTGGCGACCGGTCGCTTCCAGGAGAACCCCAGCCCCGCCTTCGACTCCAACGGCAACGCGAAGGCCAACCGGATCATCAAGCCCGAGTCCTACACCGCAATCCGCTTCAGCGTCGCGACGGTCAAGAAGGATCCGCAGTCCAAGAAGACCGTGGCTGCCACGAGCGCGACCGTCAGCGGCCGCCGGCTCACCGTTCGGATCCCGGGCTACACGGCGGTGTGGAACAACCAGTACTTCAACCAGGGCGCGCCCAAGCCCAACGGCAGCGGCGCCGCGGCGACCGGCACGTACAACGCGAAGACCAAGCACTTCGTCCTGACCTGGACGAGCAAGATCAGCGGCGGCCCGTTCGACGGCTACAGCGGCCTCTGGCACCTCGAAGGCACCTTCAAGGCGCGCTGAGCGCGCCGCCAATCCGATCGCGGGAGCGAACGATGAACCGATCCTCTCTGAAGTACCTCGTCGTCGGCCTGCTGATCGGCGGCCTGGCGACCAGCGCGATGAACGCCTCGGCGCTCGTCTCGTCGGACTCGACGACCGTCGCGGGCGCCGCGGCGACCAAGAAGAAGCTCACGAAGAAGCAGCTGGCGGCCAAGAAGAGGGCGGCCGCCAAGAAGAAGGCGGCGGCCAAGAAGAAGGCCGCGGCCAAGAAGAAGAAGAAGAAGGCGCCGGCGCCGGTCGCCAACGCGGCCCAGACGCCGATGGTCGGCCTGTTTCGCTTCACGCCCGGCAACTTCACGAGCGGCACCCCGACGGGCTCCTACATCCGCCTCGTCCTCGCGGGCGGCTCGAAGGAGAGCGGGCCCTTCTTCCCCAACCCGAGCTCGAAGGCGACGACCTACACGCTCCTGAACCCGGGCACCGACGGCGGCCTGCGGACCAACACCTACCAGCCGGCCCCGGCGCCGGCGTTCTCGCCGACCGGCGACGCGCTCGCCAACCGGATCATCGCCCCGCAGCGCTTCGCGTTCATCCAGTACAGCGCGCAGACGTCGCCGAAGGACCCGCAGACGGGCGCGGACGTGCCGGCACCGGCGATCACCGTGTCGCCCGACGGCAAGCTCAGCGGCCAGCTGCAGGCGTTCGCGGCGCAGTGGAACAAGCAGAACTTCAACGTCGGCTCGCCGAAGCCGGACGGCGGCTTCCCGGGGCTCACGAGCCCGGTGACCGGCACCTACGACTCCGCCACGAAGGCCTACACGCTCGAGTGGACGAGCCAGATCGTCGGCGGCGCGTTCAACAACTTCTCGGCGTCGTGGCACTTCGAGGGGACGTTCGAGCCGGGCTGCGCCGCCTGATCAGCAGCTAATCCGGAATCTAGATCAGGTTTATGTAGTATCCGCCGCAGCAAGGTCATCGGGACACGAAGGGACGGGGGAAATCGCATGAGAAGACGCGACATGACACGCGCTCGCCGCGGGGCGTTCGCCGGGCTGGTGGCCGCAGGGCTGATCGCCGCCGGCGTCGCGGGCGGCGTGCCCGCGGCATCCGGTCAGGACGCCGGCCTCGGCGACCTGCCGATCAACCCGGAGTGGCTGGCCAACACGCTCGGCCGCGCCGTCGACATCGGCGGCGTCAAGAACAACGTCACCGCGGGCGCGATCGAGCGCCGCGACACGGCCGTCGCCGAGTGGAAGGCCGCCCAGGCCGCCTACAAGGCCGGCACCGGCGCGCAGCCCAACCCGCTCGCCAAGCCCGAGTACAACGTCGTCTGGTCCTCCAAGCAGAACGTCGCCGACGTGCACGCCGACGTCATCAGCAAGTTCGTGCAGGCGTCAACCGTCAACCCGCAGGGCCTGCTGGACCTGCTCAACCCGCAGTTCCTGCCCGGCCTCGACGGCTTCCAGGTCATCGACCTGCGCCAGAAGAACCTCGACGGCACCGACAACCCCGACTTCGCGAAGGTCGTCAACCTCGTCCAGCTCCCGCTGCCGTGGGGGATCGAGAACGAGGCGCACCACATGCAGTACCAGTGGGAGGACGGCGATCCGATCCTCGCCGGCGGCCTGTTCACGGGCACGACGCACGTCCTGGACCCGTCGGACATCCCGAACCTCAAGCTGCTCAACGAGATCCCGAACACCGAGACCCCCGGCGGCTCGATCGCCGACGCCTACGAGAAGGGCGAGAACGGGCGCTTCTACCTGACGCTCATGGGCGGTCCGCTCGCGAACTTCGGCGGCTCCCCGGGTGAGATCGTGACCTTCAAGCCGCACCCGACGAAGGGCATGGTCGTCGAGTCCGAGTCGCCCGCGGGCGGCGCGCTCGCCGGCGGCCTGAAGCTCGGCAAGAACCCGGGCGGCGTGCCCGAGCCCTGCTCGCTGCGCGAGTCGCGGCCGCTGGGGACCTGCGCCAACCCGCACGGCATCGAGTTCCGCACCGACCTCGGCGTCGGCGTGACCGCCGACTACGCCGAGCCGCGCGAGATCGTGCTCGACCCGGTCAAGACGATCGACAAGTACGCCTTCCGGCCGACCGTCCGCTCCTGGGACATCGGCGGGGCCAACGCCGGCAAGCCGAAGCTGATCGGCGTCGGTCACGTGCCCAACGGCCCGCTCGAGCCCGCCCAGCGCGCGCACGAGCAGTACGGGATCATGGAGGACGCCAAGACCTGGCCCAACGCCTCGAAGTACCAGGGCGGCCTGGAGTCCAAGGGCCTGTTCGCCGGCTCGATGTGCGGCGGCGGGATCTTCTTCATCCCGGACATCACGAAGGCCAAGGGCGACTTCTCCAACCAGATCGTCCAGGTCTGGAACGACGGCCTCTCGATCATCCAGACGCCGCAGGGCAAGGGCGTCGACGAGCCGGGCGGCTGCGCCGGCGGTGCCTGGCACCAGGTCGCGCCGAACAACAAGATCCTGTTCCGGTCGGTCCAGGGCCGCAACCCGGCGTCGGACAACTACTTCGACCAGGGCCAGGCCAAGCTCGTCTACGACATCGACATCTCGCCGCTCATCAAGAGCGCGCAGGACGGCGAGGTCGACTGCGACATCTCGCGCGGGATCCACAAGAACGGGCTCGACCTCACCGGCATTCAGCTCTTCAACAAGCTGGCCAAGGGCGAGAAGATCGCCGACTGCCCGACGCTGATCTCGGCGCTGCCGGTCAACGACATCACCAGCGGCGGCCCGCACTGGGGCGCGCTGGACAACCACACGATCGACCAGAACGGCGTGCCCTGGCGCCTGACGTTCTCGAACTACTTCGTGTCGAGGACGGGCGTCGACGGCGACCACCGCTTCTACAACGTGGACGTCGCCCCCGATGGCAAGCTGACCTACAACGAGAACTTCCGGGACGAGAAGACCGGCGCGCTGGGGGTCAACTTCAACCGCCGCGACTGGCCGGGGAGCCCGGACGTGGGCTTCTACAAGCCGCACTCGGAGGTCTGGGTCTGCCCGCCGGGGATCTGCCCCGACGGCGCCGATCCGGCGGTCCGCGGCGTGGCCGCGGCGTCGGCGGCGAAGTCGAGCTGCCGCACGTCGCTGACGATCAACCTCGGCAAGGTCAAGGGCCGGCGGATCACCGGCGGCACGGTGAGCTACAACGGCAGGACGGTCAAGGCGAAGAAGAGCAAGAAGACCGGCCGCTGGAGCGCGCGGATCGACCTGCGCAAGGCCACGTCGAGCAGGGTCAAGGTCACGACGAGGACGCGGACCGCGGGCGGCAGGACCGTCACCCGCAAGTCGTCCTACGTGCGCTGCCCGACGAAGGCCGCCAAGAAGAAGAAGACGACGGCGAAGAAGACGTCGGCGAAGTCCAAGAAGAAGGCGTAGCGCGCAGCAGGTGACGCGCCGCGTCCTGCTCGGCGCGGCCGTCGCGCTCGGTGCCCTCTGGGGCGCCGGGGCGACGGCCGCGTGGGCTCATCCGCTCCTCATCCAGGCCACGCCCCAGCCGGGGCTCGTCGCCGACGGCTCGCCGCCGGCGATCAGCGTCGCGCTCACCGAGCCGGCCGTGGCGCGCGGGTCGCAGATCCGAGTCTTCGGGCCCGGCGGGCGGCGGCTGGCGGTCGGCGCCGTGCGCGCCGCCGGCGGCCGCCGCACGCTGTCGGTACGGCCGCGGGGCGCGCTGCGCAGCGCGGTCTACGACGTGCGCTGGAGCGTCCTGGGCGACGACGGGCACATCGTCAGCGGCCGCTTCGACTTCGGGGTCGCGGGCGCGAAGGGGGCGGCGCCGCCGGGCGTCGAGACCCTGTCGGGCGCCGGTGGTGGCCGCGGCGCCGAGAACGCCGCCGCTGACGGCGTCGTGCGGGTCCTCAGCCGCTGGCTGGGAATCCTGGCGGCGTCGCTGCTCTTCGGCGGCTTCGTGCTGCTGGCGCTGCTGCGCCGCCGCGGCGACGACGACGCGGGCGCGGGCGGCGCGATCATGCGCCGGGCGGCGCCGATCGCCTGGGTGCTCGTCGCGGTCGCGGCCGTCGAGGGGGTCCTCGCCGCGGCGAGCTCGGGCAGCGGCGGCTCGCTGGACTTCGGCCTGCTGTCCGCGAGCGCGACCGGCGTGTCGCATCTCGTGCGCGGCCTGCTCGTCGCGGTGCTGTCGCTGGCGCTCGCGCTCGCCGGCGGCCGGGGGCGCGTGCGCGACGGGCTCTACCTCGGCGGCGGCGCCGCGGTGCTGCTGACCTACGCGCTGTCGGGCCACGCGCTGTCGTTTCCCTCCTTCTGGGCCCTGCTCGACCAGGGCGTCCACGTGCTCGCCGCCGGGCTGTGGCTCGGCGGCGTGATCGCGCTCGCGCTGCTGACGTGGCGCGGGGGCGTGCGCCTCGGCGACGGCGCGCGCGCGTTCGCGCCGGTCGCCGGGACGGCGCTCGGCGTCGCGATCGTCACCGGCGTCCTGGCCGCCGTGCGCGAGGTCGATCGCTGGTACTTCCTGCGCTGGTCGGACTACGGGCGCATCGTGATCGTCAAGGCCGTGCTCGTCGGCCTCGTCGCGCTGGCGGCGGGCTTTGCCTGGTGGCGCTCGCGCGGCGACGGCGCGCCCGGCCCGCGCCCGCTGCTGCTGCGCGGCGAGACGGCGGGCGTCGTGGTCGTCCTCGCGCTGGCGACGACGCTGTCGGGCCTGGCCCAGGGCCGCGGCCAGCCGCTGCCCGCCGAGCGCGGCACGCTGTTCCCCGGTCCCGCGTTCGCGACGGCGCTGCTGCCGAAGGCCAACGCGCCGGTCGGGCTGTTCCCGGCGCGCACCGGCGCCAACGTCGTCACCGTCTCGATCGCCCCCGGCCAACCGGCGCCCCGCGCGGTCCGCGTGCGACTGGTGTGCACGGGTTGCGATATCGGCGAGGTGCGCGCGCCGCTGCGCCGCCGCGGCGGGCTGACCTGGTCGGCGAACGTGCGGCTGCCGCAGGACGGCACCTGGTTTGCGTACGTGACCGTGGACGGCACGACCGCGCCGCCGGCGCAACTGCCCGTCGGCGTCCCGCATGCCGCGGGTGCGCCGCCCGTTCAGCTGCTCGCCGTCGGGGACTTCTCCGGCCCCTACGCCGAGCGCTGCCGCGCGCACGTGATCGGCCTCGAGCTCGCGATCGCGCGGCTGAACGCCGACGGCGGCCTCGACGACGGGCGCAAGGTCGCGCCGCTCGTGCTCGACAGCGGCGGCACCGCCGCGGGCGCCGCGGCCGCCGCGAAGCGCGGCCTGGCCGCGGGCCCGATCGCATCGGCGGGCAGCTGCGGGACGGGCGCGATCGCGGCCGTCGAGGCCGCGGCGCGCGCCGGCATCCCCAGCGTCGTCGGCGATCCCGCGGTCGACCCCACGAGCACCGGCGACGTCTTCCGCCTCGCCGCCGATCCGTACGCGCAGGGCGTCGCCTTCGGCCAGCTCGTGCGCAGCCGGATCCTCGCGGCCGGGCAGCCGGGCGTGCGCACCGTCCGCGCCGCGGTCGGCGGCGACCTGCAGTCGCGGCGGCTGCTCGCCGGGCTGCGCGCCGGCCTGCGCACGTCGTCGGCGGTCGACGACGCGCCCGCCACGCCCGGCCCCGCGCCGCGGCTGGTCGTCGTCGCGCCGGGCTCGCTCGCGCGGCTGTCGGAGGCTGCGCTGACGCGCGTGCTCGACCTGCGCCAGACGACGGCGATGGTCGTCGACGGGCCGGGCGGGGGCGGGCCCGACGCCCAGGCGATCGCGCGCCTCGGCGCCCGCCGCGGCGCCGACATGACGCCCGCGCCGCTGCTGTTCTCCGAGCGCGTGCTGTCGGAGACGTTCGTGCGCAGCGCCGGCCCGCTCGGGCGCATCGGCGCCGTCCAGGGCGTCAGCGAGGTCGCGACGAACACCTCCGACGCCGAGCTCTACAAGTCCGCGGTGCCGCTGCTGTTCCGCGGCGACATCGCGTCGGTCGACGGGCTGCGCGGCTACGTCACCGGCCTCGCGCTGCGCGACGCGCTGCGCTCGGGCACGAGCGCATCCGCGATCGCCGCCAACCTCCAGGACCCGCGCGTGTTCACCAACGCGCTGCTCGCGCCGTGGAGTGCCCGCGAGCCGGGCGCCGGCTCGCCGAACGCGGTCGCGCTGCAACCGCAGTTCCTGTCGCCGACGCTCGTGCCGACGTCGGTCGGCGGCGAGGCGAAGGACACCGAGTACTTCCCGCAGGGCAGCTGGACGGTGACGTCGCGGACACCCCTGGGGATCGTCGCGGGGTTGCGTCAGCCGCCGGTGGGCTGAGGTTTGGCGACAGCATCGGCGGGTGGCCTTTCGGCGCTCGCGAACGGCAGCGATGAGGGAAGGGTCTCGGCGCCGGGGAGCGCCGCGCTCCGCGCTCACGGGCCGATCTGAAGCCGCCGTCCTGCCTAAGGGTCGCCCCACGACCTCAGGGCAGGACGGCGCTGCCACCGACGCCCGCCAGACCAACAAGCTCAGGCGCCGGGCGTCTGCAGTCTCAGGTACCGCACGGGCTCGGGGAACGTGAGCGTGTGCGCCACCCCCGCCGGGATCTGCAGCCAGGATCCGGCCTCGCGCGCAGCTCGCGGTCGCCGGCGGTCAGCGCCAACGCGCCCTCGAGCACGTAGATCGACGTCAGGTCGCTGTTCTCGTGCTCGGTCGGGGGCGCTCCTGCGTCGGCCTGCACGTCGGCGATCCTGATCTCGGCGATGTCGACGTCGCCCCTGCCGATCACGGCCTCCGCCGGCGGACGCCCGCCGTCGGCGGGCGGCTCCTCCTGGTCGTAGCCGAGCGTGCGGCCGTCGCGGAGGGCGCGCATGTAGTCGGCGAAGCCGCGGCCGGGGGCGTGGAGGTTGAGGTAGCGCAGCTCGGCCGCGCCGTCGTTGCGAAAGCCGTGGACGACGAGCGGCGGCACGCGCGCGAGGCTGCCGGCCGGCACCGTGACCGGCTCGCCCTCGGGCCCCAGGCGGACGGTCAGCTCGCCGGCGAGGACGTAGAAGAGGTCGGTGTGGCGGCGGTGGACGTGCAGGTCGGCGCCGTCGCGGCCGGGGCCGAAGCGCGACCACGTCGCATGCAGCGCGTCGTGATCGGAGAGGATCTCCACACGCCGGTCCGGCGAGTCGCCGATGACCTCGCCCGCACCGGGCGCGATGACGGTGACCTCGTTCATGTGCGGAGTCTAGGAGTCCCGACGGTGCTCAGCGAAGCCGAGCAGTCCCATCTCGACCAGGTGATCTACCCCCGCGCGCTGGCCGCCGCGAAGGAGCCGGACACGCGCCGCAACCGCGACATCGCCGCCAGCGATTACTGGCACTTCCTGCAGCTCGGCGGGGGCGGCGACGCGGAGGCCGTCGCTGCCCTCACCCGCGGTCTGCGGCCCTGCGGCCAGTAGCGCCCGCGCCGCTACGCGGTGGCGTCCGCCGCCACCGGCGACGGCATGACCGACGCCGCGGGCGCGCGCTGCGGGTCGGCCTGGGCGCGGGCCTGCAGGCGGCGGAACAGCACGATGCCGAGGACGAGCCCGGCCGTCAGCGGGATGCCCCAGGCGATCCCCTGCCCGAGCTGCGTCGCGATCGGTCCCGGGCAGGCGCCCGATACGCCCCAGCCGATGCCGAACAGCAGGCTGCCGAAGACGTGGCGGCGCTCGGGCTTGACCGTCTCCCACTGCACGGTCTCGCCGGTCAGCAGCGCCGGCGGCGCCTTGCGCTTGAGCAGCCGCAGGCCGATGAACGACGTCGTCACGGCGCCGAAGAAGAAGAGGAAGAGGTAGGAGCTCTGGAAGAGCAGGCCCTCGCGGATGACGTCGGGGCTCGTCATGCCCGACCACGACAGGACGACGCCGAAGACGACGCCGATCAGTCCGCCTGCGATGCGCGTGCTCATGCGATCAGGGTGTCGATGAGGACGGTGACGGCGATGCCGGTGGCGAAGAACGTCATCGTCGCCACGAGGCTCGCGGGGGAGAGCATCGCGTTGCCGCTGAGCCCGTTGCCGGAGGTGCAGCCGCCGGCGATCTTCGTCCCGAGGCCGATCAGGATGCCCGCGGCGAAGAGGATCGCGACGATCAGCAGCGTGCTGTCGAAGGTGCGGGTGAGCCAGCCGTAGCCGTGGAAATCGGGGCCGCCGGCGATCAGCGCGAAGATCGCGGCGCCGGCGATCAGGCCGAAGAGCATCCAGCCGAAGGGGCCGAACGACAGGCGCCGCGCGGCGACCGTGTCGACGACGTCCGACCAGGCGCCCATGACGCCGAGGCGCTCGTTCATGAGCCAGCGCATCGCCACGACGCACAGGCCGAGGACCGGGCCGCCGATCCACCAGGCAAGTTGGGAGTGCAGCATCAATCGTCCCCTGTCCGAATACGCTGATTACTGGTCGAGATTAGGAGGATATCGCCTCGCCGATCAGACGCCGAGCAGCTCCGGCTCCCCGCCGGTGACGAGCTGCGCGTAGCGGCCGCCGGCGGCCATGAGCTCCTCGTGCGTCCCGCGCTCGGCGATCCGGCCGCGGTCGAGGACGACGATCTCGTCGGCGTCGCGGACGGTCGAGAGGCGGTGGGCGATCGCGATCGTCGTGCGCCCCTCGGCGAGCTGGTCGAGCGCCTCCTGGACGGCGCGCTCGGTCTCGGAGTCCAGTGCGCTCGTGGCCTCGTCGAGGACGAGCACCGGCGGGTTGCGCAGGATCGTGCGGGCGATCGCGATGCGCTGCTTCTCGCCGCCGGAGAAGCGGTAGCCGCGCTCGCCGACGACCGTGTCATAGCCGTCGGGCAGCGAGGCGATCAGGTCGTGGATGCGCGCCGCGCGGGCGGCGACGACGAGCTCGTCGTCGCTGGCGTCGGGGCTGGCGAAGCGCAGGTTGTCGGCGATCGAGGCGTGGAAGAGGTAGGTCTCCTGCGAGACGAGGCCGACCGTCCGCGCGAGCGAGGCGAAGCTCAGGTCGCGCAGGTCGACGCCGTCGATCGTGACCCGGCCGCCGGTGACGTCGTACAGCCGCGCGACGAGGTAGCCGAGCGTCGTCTTGCCCGAGCCGGTCTCGCCGACGATCGCGGTCTTCGTGCCGGGCGCGATCACGAGGTCGACGCCGTCGAGGGTCTGCACGCCGTCCTCCTCGTAGCGGAAGGCGACCGCGTCGAAGCGCACCTCGCCGCGGACGGAGTCCGGATCCAGCGTCACCGGATCCGGGCGCTCGGTGATCTCGACGGGCAGGTCGAGGTACTCGAAGATCCGGTCGAAGAGCGCGCGCGAGGTCTGGATGTCGATGCCGACGTTCAGCAGCGAGCCGATCGGGAACAGCAGCCGCGTCTGCAGCGTCGTGAACGCGACGACGGTGCCGATCGAGACCGTCGACGAGCCGCCGGCGATCGCCATGCCGGCGAACAGGTAGACGAGCGCGGGCATGATCGAGAAGCTCATCTGCACCGTCGACATCCGCCAGCGGCCGGCCATCCGCGACTGGACCTCGAGCTCGGCGAGGTGCTCGGACTCGGCGCTGAAGCGCTCCGCCAGCTCGCCGGAGCGCCCCATCGTCTTGCCGAGCAGGATCCCGGAGACCGACAACGACTCCTCGACGAGCGCGCTCATGTCGGCCAGCCGGCCCTGCTTCTTGGAGGTGATCCGCTTGCGCTCGTTGCCGACGCGGCGCGTGAGCCAGACGAAGAACGGCAACAGCGCGAGGCTGAAGACGGCCAGCCGCCAGTCCATCAGGACCATCGCGACGATCGTGGCCAGCACCGTGGTCGCATTGGAGACGATCGAGGTCGCGGTGCTCGTGACGACGTTCTGCACGCCGCCGATGTCGTTGGCGATCCGCGACTGCACCTCGCCGGTGCGGGTGCGGGTGAAGAAGGCGAGCGACAGGCGCTGGAGGTGGCGGTAGACGGCCGAGCGCAGGTCGTGCATGACGCGCTGGCCGACGAGGTTGCTCAGCCAGGTCTGGCCGACGCCGATCACGCCGGTGGCGATCGAGATCGCGACCATCGCCCCGACGAGCCACGCCAGCAGCGTCGTGTCGTTGTCGGGAATCGCCGTGTCGATGATGTCGCGCAGCAGGAACGGCGTGACCATCCCGAGGCCCGCCGACAGCGCGATCAGCCCGAGCACGGCGCTCAGGCGGCGCTTGTAGGGGCGGAAGAGGGCCGCGATGCGACGCGACTGAGGGCTCAGGTGCACTGGTTCAGTCTAGTTGGTTGCATACACAACTACAACGTCCCGAATTCGCATGTCGATTTCGCGATCGGTCGTTCGTCGTCCTCGGTAGAGCGGGCCATCCCGCAGCAAAGACACCAAAGGAGACCACCATGCGCAAGATCGTCGTCACCGAGTTCATGTCCCTGGACGGCGTCATCGACTCTCCGGGCGGGGACGACGGCTTCAGCCGCGGCGCCTGGACGTTCAAGTTCGACGACCCCGAGGGCATGAAGTACAAGCTCGACGAGACCATGAGCCACGAGGCGATGCTGCTCGGGCGCAGGACGTACGAGGGCTTCGCCGGGGTCTGGCCGCACCTGAAGAACGACTTCGCCGACCAGATGAACTCGATGAAGAAGTACGTCGTCTCGACGACGCTCGATCAGGACGCGCTGACGTGGCAGAACTCCGAGCTCGTCAGCGGCGACGTCCTCGCCGAGATCGCCATGCTCAAGGAGCAGCCCGGTGGCGACATCCTGATCGCCGGGAGCAGCGCCCTCATCCGGTCGCTGCTCGAGCACGACCTGATCGACGAGTACCGGCTCATGGTGTTCCCGATCGTCCTGGGGACCGGCAACAAGCTGTTCGGCGACACCGAGGACTCGGTCGTCCTGAAGCTCGTCGACTCCAGGGTGCTCGACAGCGGGACGCTGATCCTCACCTACCACCCCGCCTAGCGGGTGGCGGTAGCTCGCTGCGCCCGACGTGGGCGTCGAGCCAGGCGTTCAGCGGGGCGCAGGCGGCCCAGGTGCCGCGCGCGAGCGGGTGAGCTGGTCGGGGGCGAGCACGTGGTAGCCGCCGCCAGCGAACAGGCCCTCGGCCGAGAGCTGCGCGTAGAGCGCGGGGAGGTCGTCGGGGCGCTCGGCGATCAGCCCGTAGGTCGTCGTCTTGTGGGGGTGTCGCGGTTGGCGTGAAACCAAGCCTTGGAGTTGTCGGCGGCGAGGCCCTCGAACCACGCGAACGCCGCGGGTGCGAAGCCGGCGAAGGCGGGCGGATCTGCCATCCGCGAAGTGTCACATGACAAGATCGCGCCCATGAGCACCGATGCGCCGGCGGCGCGCGCCCGACGCCTGACAGCGGTCGCGCGCGAGGGCGAGACCGTCACCCCGCTGGAGCTCTTCTTCGACCTCGTGTTCGTGCTGGCGCTGACGCAGTGCACGGCGCTGATGGCCGCCGAGCCGACCTGGGAGGGGCTCGCGAAGGGGCTGCTCGTGCTCGGCGTCCTGTGGTGGTGCTGGGTCGGCTACGCGTGGCTGACGAGCGTCGTGGACCCCGAGGAGGGCGCGGTCCGGCTCGTGATCTTCGCCGCGATGGCGGGGCTGCTCGTCGCAGGGCTCAGCGTCCCCGACGCCTTCGGCGACGCCGCGCTGTACTTCGCGCTGGCCTACGGCTTCGTCCGCGTCGCCCACATCGCGCTGTTCAGGCTCGCCAGCCGCGACGACCCGCTGTTTCGCACGTCGGTCGTCGGCCTGGGGTGGAGCACGGCGATCGGGGTCGGGCTGCTCGTCGCCGCGTCGTTCGCCGACGGCGCGCTGCAGGGCGGCCTGTGGGCCGTCGCGCTCGCGCTCGACGCCGGCGGCCCGTACTTCTTCGGCGCCGAGGGCTGGAAGCTCGCGCCGCACCACTTCTGCGAGCGCCACGGGCTGATCATCATCATCGCGCTGGGGGAGTCGATCGTCGCGGTCGGCGTCGGCGCCGAGGAGCAGGTCGACATCGGGATCGCGGCCGGGGCGGCGGTCGGCACCGCGGTCGCCGCGGCGCTGTGGTGGCTGTACTTCGACGTCGTCGCGCTCGTCGCCGGGCGGCGGCTCGCGCAGGCCGAGGTCGGCCGCGAGCAGAACGAGATGGCGCGCGACTCCTACTCCTACCTGCACTTCCCGATGGTCGCCGGGATCGTGCTCGTCGCGCTGGGGATGAAGAAGACGCTCGGGCACGTCGAGGACCCGCTCGCGCTCGAGCCGGCGGCGGCGCTGCTGGGCGGGACCGCGATCTACCTGTGGGCGCACGTCGCCTTCCGCTACCGCCACGTCCACACGATCAACAGCCGCCGGCTGGGCGTCGGCGTGCTGCTGTGCGCGTTCATCCCGGTCGCCGTCGAGATCCCGGCGCTCGCGACGATCTCGATCCTCGCCGTCGCGCTCGTGATCCTGATCGTCGTCGAGACCCACAGCTACGGCGACGAGCGAGAGCGCGTGCGCCGCGACCTGCGCAACGAGCACTGAAGCCGGGCTACGCCTTCTTCGCCGACCGCGCGAGCTTCACGCGGTCGTTGGCCGTCAGCGCCACCTTGCGCAGCCGGACCGCCTCGGGCGTGACCTCGACGCACTCGTCGGTGCGGATGAACTCCAGTGCCTGATCGAGGCTCATCCGCGTGTGCGGGATCAGGCTGACCATCTCGTCGGCGTTGGCGGAGCGGATGTTCGTCTGCTTCTTCTCGCGCACGGCGTTGACGTCGAGGTCGTCGGCGCGCGCGTTGGCGCCGACGATCATGCCCTCGTAGACGTCCTCGCCGGGGCCGACGAAGAGGCCGCCGCGCTCCTGCATGCGCATGATCGCGAACGACGCCGTCTTGCCGGCGCGGTCGGCGACGAGCGAGCCGGCGGCGCGCGTCTTGATGTCGCCCTGCCAGGGCTCGTAGCGCTCGAAGACCGAGTGCATGATCCCCGAGCCGCGCGTCTCGGTCATGAACTCGGTGCGAAAGCCGATCAGGCCTCGCGCGGGCACGAGGTACTCCAGGCGCACCCAGCCGGTGCCGTGGTTGACCATCTGCTCCATGCGGCCCTTGCGCAGCGCCATGAGCTGCGTGACGGTGCCGAGGTAGTCGTCGGGGACGTCGATGGCGAGGCGCTCGATCGGCTCGTGGAGCTTGCCGTTGACCTCGCGCGTGACGACCTGCGGCTTGCCGACGGTCAGCTCGAAGCCCTCGCGGCGCATCGCCTCGACGAGCACGCCGAGCTGCAGCTCGCCGCGCCCCTGGACCTCCCAGGTGTCGGGGCGGTCGGTCTCCAGCACGCGGATCGAGACGTTGCCGACGAGCTCGGACTGCAGGCGGTCGGAGACCTGCCGGGCGGTCAGCTTCTTGCCGGACTTGCCGGCCAGCGGGCTCGTGTTGATGCCGATCGTCATGCCGAGCGCGGGGTCGTCGACGGCGATCGGCGGCAGCGGCCTGGGGTCGGTCGCGTCGGCGAGCGTGTCGCCGATCGTGATCTCCGGGATGCCGGCGATCGCGATGATCTCGCCGGGGCCGGCTTCCGCGGCGCCGATGCGCTGCATGCCCTCGGTGATGTACAGCTCGGCCACCTTGGCGCTCGTGATCTCGCCGCCCTGCTCGTGGCGACACCAGGCCACCGTCTCGCCCTTGCGGATCGTCCCGTTGACGATCCGGCACAGCGCGAGGCGGCCGACGTAGGGCGAGGCGTCGAGGTTGTTGACGAGCGCCTGCAGGCCGTGGCCCTGCTCGTAGGCGGGGGCCGGGACGGCGGAGACGAGCAGGTCCATCAGCGGGCGCAGGTCGGTGCCCTCGACGCCCTGCTTGAGCGAGGCCTGACCGGCGCGGGCGTTGGTGAAGACGATCGGGAACTCGATCTGCTCCTCGGTCGCGTCGAGGTCGATGAACAGCTGGTAGACCTCGTCGATCACCTCGTCGATGCGGGCGTCGGGCCGGTCGATCTTGTTGATCACGAGGATGACCGGCAGGCTCGCCTCCAGCGCCTTGCGCAGCACGAAGCGCGTCTGCGGCAGCGGTCCCTCGGAGGAGTCGACGAGCAGCAGGACGCCGTCGACCATCTTCAGGCCGCGCTCCACCTCGCCGCCGAAGTCGGCGTGGCCGGGCGTGTCGACGAGGTTGATCTTGACCTCGCTGCCGCCCTCGGGCGTGTAGCGGACCGCGGCGTTCTTGGCGAGGATCGTGATGCCGCGCTCGCGCTCCTGGTCCATCGAGTCCATCACGCGATCGGCGACCTCCTCGTGGGCCGAGAAGACGCCGGACTGCTTGAGCATGGCGTCCACGAGGGTCGTCTTGCCATGGTCGACGTGGGCGATGATGGCAACGTTGCGGATGTCTGAGCGCTTGAGCATTTCGTCAAGCTTCGCAAACGCCGTGAGGGAGCCGTTCGCCAACGAACCCTGCTATGGGCTACGGTTCAGCGCGAAAGGTCGGGCCACTGGGGTCCGGCGAAGCAGTGCCAGCGCCCGGTGTCGTTGCCTGAACAGCATCCTCGGGGTATGCAGCACGACATCCGAGGAGAATCGGTATGCCTACCGGCACCGTGAAGTGGTTCAGCGACGACAAGGGGTTTGGCTTCATCAGCCCCGACGACGGTCAGAAGGACCTCTTCGTGCATCACACCGGCATCATCGGCGAGGGCTATCGCTCGCTCGCCGAGGGCGCGAAGGTCAGCTACGACGCCGAGGCCGGCGACAAGGGGCCCAAGGCGGTCAACGTCCAGGCGCTCTAGAGGCACTGCCCGGGCGCTCGCGCCCGGACAACGTCTTTGCCGTACCGGAGGCGGTCGCGAAAGCGACCGTCTTCGTCGTTCTTCAGCGCGTCGCGGGCGCGAGCTTCGCGGTCTGGCGCTCGTCGCTGATCTTCACGACGTCCCAGACGAGGCCGAGCCGCTCGAGCGTGCCGATCACGATCGCGCTGGGGTCCATCGCTCGCTCCCACCAGCGCAGGCCGTGCGCGGCCGAGGTCGGGAAGGCGTGGTGGTTGTTGTGCCACGCCTCGCCGAAGGTCAGCGGCGCCAGCCAGGCGAGGTTGCGCGACTGGTCGCCGGTCGCGAAGCGCCGGCGGCCGAAGAAGTGACACAGCGAGTTGATCGAGTACGTCACGTGGTGCAGCAGCAGGATCCGCATCGCGCCGCCCCACAGCAGGCCGGTGAGCCCGGCGGCGAGCGTCCCCCCGAGCAGGTAGCCGAGGCCGAACGGCATCGCGAGCCCGAGCCCGATCCACCACAGCGTCGTGCGGTCGATGAAGCGGATCAGCGGGTCGTCGACGAGGTCGGGCGCGTAGCGCGCCTTGTTGGCGCGCTGGGTGTGCAGGAACAGCCAGCCGACGTGGGCGTGGGCGAGACCGCGCAGCGCGCCGCGCAGGCCCTGGCCGTGGTCGACGTGCGGGCTGTGCGGGTCGCCCTCCTGGTCGGAGAAGGCGTGGTGCTTGCGGTGGTCGGCGACCCAGGCCGTGATCGGGCCCTCGATCGCCGCGGTGCCGAGGACCGCGAGGATCGCGCGGACCGGCCGGCTGGTCTGGAACGCGCGGTGCGTGAAGTGGCGGTGGAAGCCGACCGTGATCCCCAGGCCGGTCAGCACGTAGACGATGCCGAACACGACGAAGTCGTGCCAGTGCAGCAGGCTCTGCCAGGTCTGCCACACGACCAGGCCGAGCGCGAGGAAGGGGACGACGGTGACGATGCCCGTCGCGATGCGGTCGGCCGTCTCGTTGGTGCACGGCTCGACGTCGTGTGCGGTCAGCGCGGCGCTCTCCATACGAACAACCGTACTCCGCGCGGCTACAGCGAACCGCCGTTGGTGTGTGTCTTGAGCTCGGCGATCTCGAGCGCCAGCGCGTCGACGACGCCGTCCAGCTCGCCCATCGCCGTGAGGTCGCCGTCGCGCAGGAGCTCGGCGGCGCTGCGCGCCTCCTGCAGGCCCTCTTCGATGCGCCCGAGGGCGGCCTCGATCGTCGTGACGTCCACGGCGCCGAACTACCCGCCGTCAGGCGGCCGCATGCGCTGCCCCGAGGTTCGAGCGCGCGCGGATGATGAGCGACTTCGTCGCGGGCACGGTCGTGTTCAGCGCACGAGCGGTCTCGGCGTGGCTGCGGCCGTCGAACTCGCGCAGGACGAGCGCCATCCGCTGGCGCTCGGGCAGGCGGCCGATCTCGGCGACGAGCTGGCGCATCTCGTCGCGCTCGGCGACGCACTGGGCGGGGTCGGCGGCGGGCACGGCGGCGAGGCCGACCTGATCGTCGAAGCAGTCGGTGCGCTGCGGCGCGCGCAGCTCGTCGAGGGCGCGGTTGCGGACGATCATGTAGAGCCACGGCCGCAGCACCATCGGGCGGTCGGTGACGCGCAGCCCGCGGTAGGCGCGGATGAAGGCGTCCTGGACGATGTCCTCGGCGTCGTGGCCGGAGCCGCGCAGCATCCGGCGCGCGAAGGCGACGAGCGCGGTGCGGAAGCGGTCGTGGATCGCGCTGAAGGCCGCGTCGTCGCCGGCGCGAAAGCGGGCGACGAGGTCATCGTCGGAAAGGCTGGTGAGCGGTGCGGCGATCATGCGGGCCTCCTTGCGGGAACGTGTGCATGCAAGATCGCCGCGCGGGCCCGCCTTGCGGGCGCCCCCGGGTGCACACCCTTCACCCTTAGGTGTGAGCTTCGCCCACCCAGGTGGCTGAACTCTCGGCCTTGCCGGCAAACCGCTGGTCCCGGCCGCGCGATGTGGCAAGCTCAGGAGGTGCCCCCGAAGGCCGATCCGTCCCCGCTGGCGCCCCACGCCGCCACCCCCGCCGAGCTGCGCGAGCGCATCGAGGCCGAGCGCGAGGGCGTCCCCTTCCTCGTCCTGCGCGACGGCGACGGCGCGCAGCGCCTGTTCGTCCTGGACCCGGCGACCGAGCGCGTCGCGATCGGCCGCAGCGCGGGCAACGACATCGCGCTGGAGTGGGACACCGAGGTCTCGCGCCTGCACGCCGAGCTCGAGCGCCTCGGCGACGAGTGGACGGCGGCCGACGACGGCCTGTCGCGCAACGGCTCGTTCGTCAACGCGCAGCGGATCTCCGGGCGCCACCGGCTGCGCGACGGCGACGTCCTGCGCGTCGGGCGCACGCAGATCGCCTACCGCGTCCCGGATCCGTCGGTGTCCAGCCCGACGGCGGTCGCCGGCAGCCGCGCCGAGCTGCCGACGCTGAGCGCGACGCAGCGCTCGGTGCTCGCCGCGCTGTGCCGGCCCTACAAGGACACCGAGCTCGCCACGCCCGCGACGAACCAGCAGATCGCCGACGAGCTCTATCTCTCCGTCGACGCCGTCAAGGCCCACCTGCGCACGCTGTTCGGCTACTTCGGCGTCGAGCACCTCCCGCAGAACCAGAAGCGCTCGTACCTCGCGATGCGGGCGCTGCAGGACGGCGTGGTTTCGCGGCGCGACCTCTAGCGCGAGAACGTCACGGGCTGCACGGCGCTCTGGCTGAGGAGCGTGATCCAGACCGTCGTGCCGTGCTCGACGTCGAGCGCGAACGGCCGCGGGCCGGTGTCGATCTGCTCGACGAGCCTGCGCGTTTCCGGGTCGATCCGCAGCAGCCGGCCGGCCTCGAGCGCCGTCGCCCAGATCGAGCCGCCGCCGACGGTCACGCGCGTGGGGATGCTCGGCATCGCAATGGCGGTGACCTGCGTCCCGCGCGGGCTGATGCGCGTGATCGTGTCGTCGCCGCGCGTTGCGACCCAGAGCGCGCCGGCGCCGACGGCCAAGCCCTTGGGACTGCCGCTGACGCGGATCTCGCGCAGGCTGCCGGTGCGCGCGTCGACGCGGACGACGTAGGGCCGGAAGCGATTGGAGACCCACAGGGCGCCCGCGCCGACGGCGATGTCCTGCACGCCGCCCGGGATCGAGATCTGCTGCTGCGTGAGCGCGCTGGGGTCGATCTTCACGACCGACTCGGCGCCGCCCGTCGCGCCCTTCGTGCGCACGCCGACCCAGAGCGCGCGCTGGCCGGCGACGATCGCGACCGGGACGCCGGGGTAGGCGATCTCGACGGCCTCGCCCTGCAGCCGGCCGGTCTTGACGCTGCGCCGTGACAGCGTGCGCGCCCGCCCGCCCTTGAGCAGCCAGAGCGAGTCGAAGCCGCCGGCCAGCGACATGCCGCCGTCGCCGATCGGGAACGCGCGCGTGCGGGCCTTCGTCGCCGGGTCGATGATGTCGAGCTCGCCGGGCTTGCCGCTGAGCGCCCAGACGCGCCCGCCGGCGACGGTCAGCGCGTTGGGGCGCACGCCGACGTCGATCGGCTTGCCGACGAACGCCGCGGGCCGGGCGGCCGGGGCCGGGGTCGTCGCGGTCGCCTGGCCGGCAGGCGTGTCGTCGCCGCCTCCCAGCAGGACGATCGCCAGCACGACCGCGACGAGCACCGTGACGATCGCGGTGACGACCAGCCACTGGCCGTGCATCGTGCGCAGGACGCCGGCGGCCGCGCCGCCGCCGCCCTCGCGCGCGGTGACGACGGTCGCCGCGTCGACGGGTGGCGAGGGGCGGGTCTCGGCGTCGGGGGCGGCGACGCGCGCGGTCGCGGCCGTCGCCGACAGACCGGGCGGCGCGGCCGCGCCGCGGGCGACGTTGCGCTCCGGGCGCGTTGCCGCGCTGCGGCCCGCCGCCGCCAGCGCCGCGCGGCCGAGGTCGCCGGCCGAGGGGTAGCGGTCGGAGGGGTCCTTCGCGAGCGCGCGCGCGACGACCCCCTCGAACTCGGGCGCCACCAGCTCGCTCGGCGGCGGCGAGTTGAGGTGCGCCCAGAGCGTCGCCTCGTCGGACTCGCCCATGTACGGGGCCTGGCCGGTCAGCGCGTAGACGAGCACGCAGCCGAGCGCGTAGACGTCGGTGCGTGCGTCGATGCGGCCGCCGCGGATCTGCTCGGGCGCGACGTAGCCCAGCGTCCCGACCCAGCCGCCGGCGCGGCTGACGCCGTGGTCGCCCGTCGTCGCGGTGCGCTTGGTCAGGCCGAAGTCCGTGAGGTAGGCGTGGTCCTCCTCGCCGAGCAGGACGTTGGCGGGCTTGACGTCGCGGTGCACGAGGCCGTGGGCGTGGGCGGCGTCGAGCGCCGCGCCGACCTGGGCGACGATGTGCGCCGCGCGCTCGGGGTCGAGCTTGCCCTGCGCCCGCACGAGCGCCCGCAGGTCGGGCCCGTCGATGTAGCGCATGACGATGTACAGCACGCCCTCGCGCTCACCGGCGTAGTAGACGGGGATCACGTTGGGGTGCTCGATCGAGGCCGCGGCCTTGGACTCCGCGACGAAGCGCTTGCGGAAGTCCTCCTCCTCGGCGAGCGCCGGCGTGATGACCTTCAGCGCGACGGTCCGCTCGAGCTCGATGTCCGTCGCGCGGTAGACGACGCCCATCCCGCCGCGTCCGGCAAGGCCCTCGATGCGGTGGTCGACGAAGACATCGCCTGCGGTGAACTCCGGCATGTAGGCCTCACTTCTAGCGGTTCGCGGCGCAACCTTGTGCTGGCGAGGACCGTTGCAGCGGCATGCGCACCCCCACCGCACTGCTGCTTTGCATCGCCGCTGCGGCCCCGCTCGCGGGTGCCGCGCCCGCCGCAGCCGCCTGGTCGCCGACGCAGGGATTCAGCGCCGGTCCCGCACGCAACGACGAGACCGTCCCGCGTGCCGCGATCGCGACCGACGGCACGAGCGCCGTCGTCTACCAGACGCGGGCCGGTGCGCTGATGCTCACCACCGGCACGCCGAAGGGCCGCTTCTCGGCCCCGCGGCGGATCGTCGCGTCCGGCGCCCGCAGCTATTCGATCGCCGCCGCACCGGGCGGGGCGTTCCTCGTCGCATGGGAGGACGCCGGCGGCCTCCGCGCCGCCGTCCGGACGCGAACGGGACGCAGCATCGTGCGGCGCAGCTACCCCGGCGGGCCGGCGTCGGAGATCAACGGCGTGCAGGTCGCCGCCGACCCAGAGGGCGGCTGGGCGGTCGCCGAGCGCGTCTTCGCCAACCGCCTCTACCGCGTGCGGGCGCTGTCGCTGGACCCCGCCGGCCGACCCCTCGGCGAGGCCCAGGATCTCGGCCTGGGCGAGTTCGGCATCGATGCGCGCCCGACCCAGGCGATCGCCGTCGACTCCAGCGGCCGCGCGGTGCTGGCCTTCAAGCGCGAGGCGCCGCTGAACGCCCCCTTCCCGCGCACCGACCCGGTCGTCGTCGCGACGCGCCCGCACGGCGGCGCGTTCTCGGTGCCGGTCGCGCTGGCGGGCCCGGCGGCCGCCGACCCGCGCGTCGCCGTCGACGGCGACGGCCACGCGCTGATCGCGTTCACCCGGATCTCCACGCGCGGCGACGCGGGCTCCTTCGGCGCGCCGGCGGTTGCGCGCGTGCTGCCCGACGGCACGCTCGGGCCGTCCGCCGGACCCGAGCTCGAGTTTCCGAGCCGCGCGTTCGGGCCGACTGCCGCCTTCACGCCGGGCGGCGCCGCGCTCGTCTTCGCGCTGAAGACGAAGTCCCAGGCGTTCGTGACCGAGGCGCCGGTCCGGGCGGTCGCGCTGAACGCCGACGGCAGCGCCGGCCCGCTGCAGACGCTCACGAGCGGCCAGGCGAAGGAGCCGGTCGCGATGGCGCTGACCGGCGGCCGCGTGCTCGTCGTCTGGTCGGGCCGCAAGGGCATCGGCGCCTCGCTGGCGACCGGCGGCGTCTTCCGCAAGACGGCCGAGCCGAAGGGCCCGCCGCCGCCGCCGAACCACTTCAACTCGACCAACCGCGACCTGCGCACCGCCGGGCGCTACGCGATCTTCACGTGGGCGCGCGCGGGACGCGTGCGCGTGGCCGTGCGCGGCTTCTGAGCGCCCCGCGAGCGCGTTCGCGCCAGCCCGCGGGAGCGTCGCCCGCTATCCCGACCGCGCTGGTAGGTTTAAGCGACCGTGTTCTTCACGACCAAAGCCGAGTACGGCGTCCGCCTGCTGATCGAGCTCGGACGCCAGCCGCAGGACCAGCCGATCTCGCTGAAGGCGATCGCCGACGCCGAGAACCTCCCGCTCGCCTATCTCGAGCGCATCGTCGCGCTGCTCAAGCGCGCCGACCTCGTCGAGTCCACCCGCGGGGCGCATGGCGGCTACCAGCTCGCCCGCGCCGCCGAGGACATCGCGATGGACGAGGTGGTGCTCGCCCTCGAGGGCTCGCTGGCGCCGATGGAGTGCTTCGTCGTCGACGACCGCAGCGACGACGGCCGCGTGCTCTGCTCGCACCACGACGACTCCGGCCGCGGCTGCGCCACGAAGCTGCTGTGGACGCGCGTCCAGGTCGGCGTGCTCAAGACGCTCGCCCACACGACGCTCGCCGAGCTCGTCGAGTTCCAGTCCGGTCACGTCCCGCCCGCCCGCGAGCCGGCTGCGGCGCCCACGCCCGTCTGATCTTTCAAAACGTCACGCATCCGAAACCAGAAGCCAAGGAGACCATGCCCGAGCTCGAGATCCGCAACCTCCACGTCCAGGCCGAGGACAAGCAGATCCTCAAGGGCGTCAACCTGACCGTCAAGCCCGGTGAGATCCACGCCCTGATGGGCCCCAACGGCTCCGGCAAGTCGACGCTCGCCAACGCGATCATGGGGCACCCGAGCCTCGAGGTCAGCGAGGGCCAGATCCTCTTCGGCGGCCAGGACATCACCGAGGCGGACCCCAACGAGCGTGCCCTCATGGGCCTGTTCATGGCCTTCCAGTACCCCGTCGCGATCCCCGGCGTCACGATCACGAAGTACCTGCGGATGGTCATGAACGCCCACCGCGAGGCGCGCGGCGAGGCCGACATCTCGCTGAAGGACTTCCGCAAGACCGTCGAGGCCGCGATGGAGCTCGTCGACATCCCGCGCGAGTTCAGCGCGCGCTACCTCAACGAGGGCTTCTCGGGCGGCGAGAAGAAGCGCCTGGAGATCCTCCAGCTCGCGCTCCAGCAGCCCAAGCTCGCCGTCCTCGACGAGACCGACTCGGGCCTGGACATCGACGCGCTGAACGTCGTCGCCAAGGGCGTCAACACCGTCGCCACCGGCGCCGACATGGGCGTGCTGATCATCACCCACTACCAGCGCATCCTGCACATGGTCACGCCGACCCGCGTCTCGATCATGTTCGACGGCCGCATCGCCACCGAGGGCGGCCCCGAGCTCGTCGACCGCCTCGAGGCCGAGGGCTACGCCGGGATTCGCGAAGAGGTCGGGTCGGCCGCGTAGTGAGCACGCTGGCCGACAGGCCCCTGGCCGCGGAGTTCCCCTGCCTGCAGCGCGAGGGCTTGGTCTACCTCGACTCCGCGGCGACGTCGCAGACCGCGCAGCCGGTGATCGACGCGATGGACGACTACTACTCGGCCCATCGCGGCACCGTGCACCGCAGCGTCTACGCGCTCGCCGCCGAGGCGACCGAGCTCTTCGAGAGCGCCCGCGACCGGATCGCGGCGTTCATGAACTGGCCGGCGGACTGCACGATCTTCACGAAGAACGCGACCGAGGCGCTGAACCTCGTCGCCTACTCGTGGGGGCGCGCGAACATCGGCCCCGGCGACACGGTCGTCACGACCCAGCTCGAGCACCACTCCAACTTCGTCCCCTGGCACATGCTGTGCAGGGAGCGGGGGGCGAGCTTCGAGATGGTCGAGGTCGACGACGAGGCGCAGCTGGACCTCGAGCACCTCGACGCGCTGCTGGCCCAGGGCAGCGTCAAGCTCGTCGCCGTCGGCCACGTCTCCAACGCCGCCGGCACGATCAACCCGGTCGCCGAGATCGTGCGCCGCGCGCACGCCGCCGGCGCGGTCGTCGTCGTCGACGGCTCGCAGGCGGTCCCGCAGATGGCGGTCGACCTCGCCGAGCTGGACGCCGACTTCTACGCCTGGACCGGCCACAAGCTCTACGGCCCGACCGGCATCGGCATCCTGCACGGCCGCAAGGAGCTGCTCGACGCGATGCCGCCGTTCCTCGGCGGCGGACACATGATCGCCTCGGTCTCGGTGGACGAGATCCGCTGGGGCCAGCTTCCCGCGAAGTTCGAGGCCGGCACGTCGAACATCGCCGAGGCGATCGGCCTCGGCGCGGCCGTCGACTTCGTCTCCGGCCTCGGCATGGACCAGATCCGCGAGCACGAGCGCGACCTCTGCGCCTACGCGCTGGAACGCCTCGGCGAGCTGCCCGACATCACCGTCATGGGCCCGCTGGACGCCGAGCGCCGCGGCGCGCTGGTCGCGTTCACGATGGACATCGCGCACCCGCACGACATCGCCGAGATCCTCGGCGACGCCGGCGTCTGCGTCCGCGCCGGCCACCACTGCGCCCAGCCGCTGATGAAGCGCTTCGGGGTCGCCGCGACGACGCGCGCCTCGTTCGCCGTCCACAACACCCGGTCCGACGTCGACATGCTCGTCGACGCCCTCGGAGAGGTCAGGAGGATCTTCGGATGAGCATGGACTCGATCTACCGCGAGGAGATCCTCGAGCACTACAAGCGCCCGCACAACTGGGGCCACCTCGATCCGCACGACCTGTCCTTCGAGGACACCAACCCGCTCTGCGGCGACGAGCTGCGCGTCGAGATCAAGACCGACGCCGAGGGCCGTATCGAGGACCTGCGCTTCTCCGGCCACGGCTGCGCGATCAGCCAGGCCTCGGCGTCGATGACCTCCGACGAGGTCAAGGGCATGACGATCGACGAGCTGCTGAAGCTCGATCGCCAGTACGTCCTCGAGCTACTGGGCATCAACATCTCCGCCACGCGACTGAAGTGCGCGCTGCTGACGCTGAAGGTCCTCAAGGGCGCGGCGCTGGGCGCCGCGGTCGACTGGGAGCCCGAGACGCCGCCGAGCGAGGCCGAGGGGGGCGTGGAACGTCATCCGAACGGCGCCGATCAGCTGTGAAACCCGGGGAATCCCCTTCCACGGCGCCCCATGGGGCGGCTATGCTGCAACAAGACAAATCCGAGCGCGCAGGACGGGATTGTCATCCCCGCCCCGCGGCGCTCGCTCCTTCATGACCGAGACCCTCGACATCTGTCCCGTCTCCGAGCTTCCGCCCGGCGCCTCCCGCACGATCGAGTGGGAGGACCTCGAGATCGGGATCTTCAACTGCAACGGCGAGCTGCTCGCGATCGAGGATCGCTGCTCGCATGACGACGGCAACCTCGCCGACGGCGAGTTCGACCCCGCGCGCTGCACGGTCGAGTGCCCCCGTCATGGATCGCTCTTCGACCTGCGCACCGGCAAGCCCGTGACCCTGCCCGCCTACGTCCCCGTGGACACGTTCGACGTCCGCGTCGAGGACGACATGATCAAGCTGGAGGTTGAGTAACCCACATGGCAACCACTCCCGAGACCATCGCCGAGCAAGAGGGCCTGCAGGACATCAACTCCGATTACACGGAGAAGTACGGCTTCCACGACGCCGAGAACTACCTCTACAAGGCCCCGAAGGGCTTGACGAAGGAGCTCGTCGAGAAGATCTCCGAGTTCAAGAACGAGCCGCAGTGGATGCGCGACTTCCGCCTGAAGGCGCTCGAGTACTTCCTCGCCCGGCCGATGCCCACCTGGGGCTCGCCGCACCTGGCCGAGGTCGACTTCGACAACATCCATTACTTCGTGCGGGCCTCCGAGCGCGCCGAGCGCTCCTGGGACGACGTCCCCGACGACGTCAAGAAGACCTTCGACCGGCTTGGCATCCCGGAGGCCGAGCGCAAGTTCCTCTCCGGCGTCGGCGCGCAGTACGAGTCCGAGGTCGTCTACCACCAGATCAACGAGAAGCTCGAGGCGCAGGGCGTCATCTTCATGGACATGGACTCCGGGCTGCGCGAGCACGAGGAGCTCATCAAGGAGTACTTCGCCACGATCATCCCGGCGAACGACAACAAGCTCGCCGCGCTCAACAGCGCCGTCTGGTCGGGCGGCTCGTTCGTCTACGTGCCGCCGGGCGTGCACATCGAGATGCCGCTGCAGGCCTACTTCCGCATCAACACCGAGAACATGGGCCAGTTCGAGCGCACGCTGATCATCGCCGACGAGGGCTCCTACGTGCACTACGTCGAGGGCTGCACGGCGCCGACGTACTCCTCGGACTCGCTGCACTCCGCGGTCGTCGAGCTGATCGCCAAGCCGGGCGCGCGGATCCGCTACACGACGGTGCAGAACTGGTCGACGAACGTGTTCAACCTCGTCACCAAGCGCGCGATCGCCGAGCGCGACGCGACCGTCGAGTGGGTCGACTGCAACCTCGGCTCCAAGCTCACGATGAAGTACCCGTCGGTCTACCTGACCGGCGAGCGGGCGCACGGCGAGATCCTGTCGATCGCCTTCGCCGGCGCCGGCCAGCACCAGGACGCGGGCGGCAAGATCGTGCACGCGGCGCCCAACACGACGTCGAACATCTTCGCCAAGTCGATCTCCAAGGACGGCGGGCGCGGCTCCTACCGCGGCCTGCTGGAGGTCGCCAAGGGCGCGCACGGCTCCAAGTCGAAGGTCGTCTGCGACGCCCTGCTGCTCGACGACAAGTCGCGCTCGGACACCTACCCGACGATCCGCATCGGCGAGGACGACGTCAACGTCGGCCACGAGGCGACCGTCTCGAAGGTCGGCGACGAGCAGCTCTTCTACCTCATGAGCCACGGGCTCACCGAGGAGGAGGCCGGCAAGCTCATCGTCAACGGCTTCATCGAGCCGATCGTCAAGGAGCTGCCGATGGAGTACGCCGTCGAGATGAACCGGTTGATCGAGCTTCAGATGGAGGGTTCCATTGGCTAGTCCCTCAACGGCCACGGAACCGGCTTGGCTGACGGCGCGCCGCGAGCGCGCCGTTGCCTTGCGCGAATCGCTGCCGCTGCCGTCCTACCGGGGCAACCCCGGCTGGGAGTTCACGTCGCTGAAGAGCCTCGACCTCGACGCCTATGGCGCGCCCGAGCCCGAGGCCGCAGACGTCGATGCGAGCGCCCTCGGCGTCTTCGAGGCGCCCGCGGGCGCCACGCTGCTCGAGCAGGTCGACCACGTCCACGGCACGCCCCCCGAGGCGGCCGCCGACGGCACGATCGTGCTGCCGCTCAGCGTCGCCGTCCAGACGCACTCCGAGCTCGTCGAGCGCCACTTCGGCACGATCGTCTCGGCCGAGAGCAACCCGTTCGTCGCGCGCAACGAGGCGGGCTGGCAGGGCGGCGCGTTCGTGTACGTCCCGCGCGGCGTGCACGTCACCGAGCCGATCGTCGTCACCGTCGTGCAGTCGCAGGCGCAGACCGCGCTGAACTGGCGCACGCTCGTCGTCCTCGAGGAGGGCGCGCAGGCCGAGGTCTGGGAGCAGTACGTCTCGACCGACGATGATCAGGCAGCGCTGTTCGGCACCGTCACCGAGCTGTCGGTCGGCCAGAACGCCAACCTGCGCTACGTCTGCGCCCAGGGCCTCAGCGAGAAGTCGTGGATCTTCGGCTCCCAGCGCGCGGTCATCGAGCGCGACGGCGCGCTGGACTGGATCGCGCTGGGCTTCGGCGCCGGCAACGGCCGCGTCGCGATGGACACCCAGCTCGCGGGCACGGGCGCCGACGCGAAGGTCACCGGCGCCTACGCGACGCACGGGCGCCAGCACCTGGACTACGCGACGACGCAGGAGCACGCGGCGGCCAACACGACGTCGGACCTCGCCTTCCGCGGGATCCTCGACGGCCGCTCGAGCACCGTCTGGTCGGGCATGATCAAGGTCGACCCCGGCGCCCAGCAGATCGACGCCTTCCAGGAGTCGCGCAACCTGCTGCTGACGAAGAAGGCGCACGCCGACTCGATCCCCGGCCTGGAGATCCTCGCCAACGACGTGCGCTGCACGCACGCGGCGGCGATCGCCCAGATCGACCCCGAGCAGCTGTACTACCTGCGCTCGCGCGGGCTGTCGCTGGAGCGGGCCAAGCGGCTCGTGATCGAGGGCTTCCTCGAGGCGACCGTCGAGCGCTTCGAGGAGGGCTTCGTCCGCGAGGCCATCGCGGGCGCGCTCGAGCGCCGGCTCGAAGCCGTCCTGGGCTAGGACATGTCGCCTACGCCGGTGAGCCGGATCCGCCCTGCTGCGAGGACGAGGCCGCGGCGGTAGTGGCCACGAGGACGGACACGCAGTCGCCCGCGCCGCACGGTGGCGACAGCCACGATCTGATCCGCGTGCACGGCGCGCGCGTGAACAACCTCAAGGACGTCAGCGTCGAGCTCCCCAAGCGCCGGCTGACGGTGTTCACCGGCGTCTCCGGCTCGGGCAAGAGCTCGCTGGTGTTCGGCACGATCGCCGCCGAGTCGCAGCGGCTGATCAACGAGACCTACAGCGCCTTCGTGCAGGGCTTCATGCCGACGCTGGCGCGGCCCGAGGTCGACGTGCTCGAAGGGCTGACGACCGCGATCATCGTCGACCAGCAGCGGATGGGCGCCGACGCCCGCTCCACGGTCGGCACCGCGACCGACGCCAACGCGATGCTGCGCATCCTCTTCAGCCGGCTCGGGCAGCCGCACATCGGCTCGCCCAACGCGTTCTCGTTCAACGTCGCCTCGATCCGAGCGAGCGGCGCGATCACGGTGCAACGCGGTGAGGGCAAGACCAGGGCGGTGAAGTTCACCCGCACCGGCGGCATGTGCACGGGCTGCGAGGGCCGCGGCTCGGTCACCGACTTCGACCTGTCTGCGCTGTACGACGACAGCAAGTCGCTCAACGAGGGTGCGCTCACGGTCCCCGGCTACAGCGTCGACGGCTGGTACGGCCGCATCTTCGGCGGCTGCGGCTTCTTCGACCCGGACAAGCCGATCCGCAGGTTCACCGAGACCGAGCTCCACGACCTGCTCCACAAGGAGCCGACCAAGATCAAGGTCGACGGCATCAACCTGACGTACGAGGGCGTGATCCCGAAGATCCAGAAGTCGTTCCTCGCCAAGGACGTCGACGCGCTCCAGCCGCACATCCGCGCGTTCGTGGAGCGGGCGGTGACGTTCACCACCTGCCCCGAGTGCGACGGCACCCGACTCAGCGAGGCGGCGCGATCGTCGAAGATCGACGGGGTCAACATCGCCGCTGCGTGCGCGATGCAGATCAGCGACCTGGCCGAATGGGTTCGCGGCCTCGACGAGCCGTCGGTGGCGCCGCTGCTCGCCGCGCTGCAGCAGACCCTCGACTCGTTCGCGGAGATCGGGCTGGGCTACCTCGCGCTCGACCGGCCCTCGGGGACGCTGTCGGGCGGCGAGGCGCAGCGCGTCAAGATGATCCGCCACCTCGGCTCGTCGCTCACCGACGTCACCTACGTCTTCGACGAGCCCACCACGGGCCTGCACCCCCATGACATCCAGCGGATGAACGACCTGCTCCTGCGGCTGCGCGACAAGGGCAACACGGTGCTCGTCGTGGAGCACAAGCCGGAGACGATCGCGATCGCCGACCACGTCGTCGACCTCGGCCCCGGCGCCGGTACGGCGGGCGGCAGCGTCTGCTTCGAGGGCACCGTCGACGGGCTGCGGGCCGGTGCCACCGTCACCGGCCGCCATCTCGACGACCGGGCCGCCCTGAAGCCAGCGGTGCGGACGCCGTCGGGAGCGCTGGAGGTCCGCGGCGCCGGCACCCACAACCTGCACGACGTCGACGTCGACATCCCGCTCGGCGTGCTGGTGGTGGTGGCCGGCGTGGCCGGCTCGGGAAAGAGCTCGCTGATCCACGGCTCGGTCTCGCGGCGCGACGGGGTGGTGTCGGTCGACCAGGCGGCGATCAAGGGCTCGCGGCGCAGCAACCCGGCGACGTACACCGGGCTGCTCGACCCGATCCGCAAGGTCTTCGCCAAGGCCAACGGCGTCAAGCCGGCGCTGTTCAGCGCCAACTCCGAGGGCGCCTGTCCCACCTGCAACGGCGTCGGCGTCATCTACACCGACCTGGCGATGATGGCGGGCGTCGCCACCACCTGCGAGGAGTGCGAGGGAAAGCGCTTCGAGGCCGGGGTGCTCGAGTACACGTTCGGCGGCAAGGACATCAGCGAGGTGCTCGCGATGGCGGTGAGCGAGGCCGAGACGTTCTTCGGCGCCGGCGAGGCGCGCACGCCGGCCGCCCACAAGGTCCTGACCCGGCTGGTCGACGTCGGGCTCGGCTACCTCAGCCTCGGCCAGCCGCTCACGACGCTGTCCGGCGGCGAGCGCCAGCGGCTCAAGCTCGCCATCCGCATGGCCGACAAGGGCGGCGTCTACGTCCTCGACGAGCCGACCACCGGCCTGCACCTCGCCGACGTCGAGCAGCTGCTCGGCCTGCTCGACCGGCTCGTCGACTCCGGCAAGTCGGTCATCGTCATCGCGCACCACCAGGCGGTCATGGCGCACGCCGACTGGATCATCGAGCTCGGCCCCGGCGCCGGCCACGACGGCGGCCGGATCGTCTTCGAGGGCACGCCGGCCGACCTCGTCGCCGCCCGCTCCACCCTCACCGGCAAGCACCTCGCGGCCTACGTCGGCGCCTGACGGAGGCCCTGGCGAATGGACCCCTGGATCGCAGCCGCCGCCGAGCGGATCGCCCGGCGCGCGCCGGCCGAGCTCGAGCGCCTCGTGGCGGTGTCCTCGCCGTCGGGCGACGTCGCGGGCGCCGAGGCCGCCTTCGCGGTCGCGCAGTCGCTCGCTCCCGCGAGCGCGCGCGTGGAGCGGGCGCCGTGCTCGTCGGCGGGCCACGCCGACGACCTGATCCTCACCCTCGCGGGCAGCGGCACGGCCCGGATCGTGCTGCTCGGGCACGTCGACACCGTCCACGCGCATGAGGTCCACCGGGCGCTCGAGCCCGACGGCGAGCAGCTCGTCGGCTCGGGCAGCGTCGACATGAAGGGCGGCGACGTGCTCGCGCTGGGCGTCCTGCGCGAGCTCGCCGAGCTGCCCGAGCGCTACGCCGAGGTGGCGCTGCTGCTCGTCTGCGACGAGGAGTGGCGCGCCGGCCCCTTCGCCCATACCGCGCGCTTCGCCGGCTACGACGCCTGCCTGTGCTTCGAGGGCGGCGAGCTGACGGCGGCGGGCGAGGAGGCCGTCGTCGTGCGCCGCAAGGCCGCCGGGACGCTGCGCGTCGTCGCGCACGGGCGCTCGGCGCACTCCGGCTCGGCCCCCGACCGCGGCGCAAACGCCCTGCTCGCGCTGGCGGAGGCCGCGCAGGCCGTCGCCGCGCGCCACGACCCCGCCGGCGACGGGCACCTCACCGCGGTGCCGACGGTCGTGCGCAGCGGCGAGGCCTTCAACGTCGTCCCGGCCGCCGGCGAGCTGCTGTGCGACCTGCGCGCCGACGCCTCGGAGACGTTCGACGACGTCCTCGCCGCGCTGCCCGCGAAGGTCGACGGCGTGCGCCTGGAGGCCGACTTCCTGCGCATCTGGCCCGGCATGGACGCCGAGGAGCACACCGCGCCGCTGCTGGCAGCCGCGAGCGAGCGCCTCGGGCGCCCGATCCGCGGCACGAATCGCGGCGGCGCGAGCGACGCCAGCTACCTCGCGCCGGTCATCGACGTGACGATCGACGGCCTCGGGCCGCGTGGTGGCGGGGCGCACACGCCCAGCGAATACGTCCTCGCAGCGTCGCTGCGCACGCGCGCCGAGGTCGCTCTCGCGCTGGTCGATGCGACATTGGTCTAGGCAAAAGCTGCGTCAGACGGCAGACCTGCAACCAGCCGTGCATTCGTCCTGAACCTGCGCTAGGGTTCCGCCCGTCAGTGATCAGCCGAATCCGTGCCGTCCAGCGGCAGGGAGCGGGGGAACCATTTGGGAGGTTTTTGCCTCCCGGGGGCGAATCGCCGTCTTGTGCGGCATAGCGCTAGCTCTTTCTGCGCGAGCCCGTCAGCTAACCCCGCAGGCACCCGAAGGAGAAGGGGTCTTGCCCGCGTGAAGTCGTTGTTCCGTTTTCTCACGTTGCTCGCAGCGTTCGCTCTGCTCGTGCCCGTTTCCGGGGCGGCCGCGAAGAAGCGCGGCTTCAAGCTCGGCGACCGGACGCTCAAGCAGGGCGATTCCGGCCGCGACGTCAAGTCGCTGCAGAAGTACCTCAGCCGCGCCGGCCTCAAGACCGACGCCGACGGCGAGTTCGGCTCGGGCACGACGCAGAACGTCAAGGCCTTCGAGGGCTCCCAGCGCCGCCCGGTCGACGGCAAGGTCACGCGCACCGACGCCGTCATCCTCCAGGACGTCGCCAAGAACGGCGGCGCGGTCCAGGCCGCGCAGGTCACCGGAGGCGCGCTGCCGAAGAAGATGGCGCCGCCCACGCCCCCGCCGCCCCCGCCGCTGCTCGTCGGCCCCGGGTTCACCGCGACGGTCAACCCGGACGGCACGGCCACCGCGCCGATCCTCGCGCCGCCCGCGGTTGCGGCGATGATCAACGCCGGCAACCAGATCGCGACGAAGCCCTACATCTACGGCGGCGGCCACGGCAAGTGGGACGACGCGGGCTATGACTGCTCGGGCTCGGTCTCCTACGCGCTGCACGGCGCCGGCCTGCTCGAGACGGCGATGCCCTCCGGCAGCTTCGAGTCCTGGGGCGACCCGGGCCCCGGCCAGTGGGTCACGCTGTACGCCAACGGCGGCCACATCTACGCGGTCATCGCGGGCCTGCGCTTCGACACGAGCGGGCGCTCCGGCGCCGGCACGCGCTGGCAGGCGGACATGCGCTCCGCCAAGGGGTACACGGTCCGTCACCCGCCTGGGCTGTAGCCGGCCCTAACCGGGTACGGGGTGCTGCACGTCAAACCCCGGAAGGAGACCGCATGTCGGACGGAACGATGGACGACGCCAAGGGCCGCGCGAAGGAGGCCGTCGGCGACCTCACCGGCGACCAGGAGCTCAAGGACGAGGGCAAGGTCGACCGCGCCTCGGGCAAGGTCAAGGACACCGTCGGCGGCGTCGCCGACAAGGCCAAGGAGATGCTGCGCAAGGACTGACGCATCGGTCCGCGGGTGCGGTCCGACGCGCCGCTCGCCGTGTTGCACACGTAGTGGTCAGGATGTGCGACGGATGAGCGCGGGTCACGGATGAGGCGCACGGCGGCGACGCTCGCGCTGCTCGCTCTCGGCATCATGCCGGCGGCGGCGCAGGCGCGCGTGGCCCTCGTCGCGACGAACACGACCGAGCTGCCGCTCGTCGACCTGACGAACGACAGCGTCGTGGCGCGGCTCACGCTCCCGTCGCCCGCCCGGGCCGTCGCGGTCTCGCGCGAGGGCGACCGCGGCTTCGTTGCCGCCGGCCCGACGATCGTCGCGATCGACGTCAACGAGCGCACGGAGCTCACGAGCGCCACCCACGGCAGCGCCCCCGTCACCGCGCTGGCGCTGTCGCCCGACGCGCGCCGGCTGTACGCCGTCCAGGGCCCGCGCCTGCGGATCCTCGACGCCGTGACGCTCGGGCTGCGCGGCTCGGTCCCGCTCGGCGGGCAGGGCACGACGATGGCGCTGCGCGACGACGGGCGCCTGGCGGCCGTCGTGCTCACGCGCGGCGCGGTCACGATGATCGATCCGAAGGCCAAGCGGCGGCTGCGCCAGGTCCGCGTACCGCGCGCGGTCGGCGTCGCGGTCGCCGACAGCGGTCGCACGCTCGTCAGCGCCCGCGGGCGCCTGCGCGTCATCGACCCCGGTCGCCGCCGCGTGCGCAAGCGCGCGATCCGGCTGCCCGACGGCGCGGGCGGCCAGCTCGCCCTGTCCCCGGGCCGCACGAAGCTGGCCGTCGGCGCCCGCGCGGGCGGCGCCGCCGGAGCGCTCGTCTTCCTCACCACGGGCCACGTGCGGCGCCTGGCGGCCGGTCCCGGCGTCGGCTCGCCGGCCTGGACGCCCGACGCCAGCCGGATCTTCTTCGCCAACGCCGGCAACGGCACCCTGACGCTCGTCAGCCCGTTCTCGCGCCGGCGCCTGGACACCATCGCGCTGCCGGGCACCGCGCCGGCCGGCATCGTCGTGCAGCCGGGGCGCGCGCTGATCCGCGGTACCGCGGGCAACGACGCGCTCACCGGGACGCGCGGGGCCGACCGGATCGAGGGCCTGGAGGGCGACGACCTGCTGCGCGGCGGCCGTGCGCGCGACGTGCTCGACGGCGGCCCCGGTGCCGATCGGCTCTCGGGCGGCTCGCTGAGCGACCGCCTGCTCGGCGGCGACGGCAACGACTTCCTCACCGGCGGCAGCGGCGACGACAAGATGAGCGGCGGCCTCGGCGACGACGGCGCCGACGGCGGCACCGGCAACGACACGCTCGACGGTGACGACGGCAACGACACGCTCGACGGCGGCGACGGCGACGACACGATCCGCGGCGGCGAGGGTGACGACCAGCTGCTCGAGAAGGGCTTCGGCAACGAGAAGCTGCTCTCCGGCGGCCCCGGCGACGACGTCATCCGCGGGGGGCGCGGCGACGACCGCCGGATGCTCGGCGACGACGGCGACGACGAGCTGTTCGGCGAGTCCGGCTCCGAGCAGATGAGCGGCGGCCGCGGCGACGACACGCTCGACGGCGGCCGCGGCGGCGACCAGATCCTCGGCGACGAGGGCGAGGACGTGCTGCGCGGCGGCGTCGGCAACGACCGGATCGACGGCAACGCCGGGCAGGACCGCCTCGACGGCGGCTCCGGCGCCGACAACCTCGCCGGCGGCGACGACAACGACGAGGTCATCGGCGGGCCCGGCCCCGACGTGCTCGACGGCGGCAGCGGTGACGATTCGATCCGCGCCGCCGACGACAGCGCCGACACGGTCGAGTGCGGTTCGGGCAGCGACACCGTCTACGTCGAGGAGGACTCGCCGTCGCGCGACGTGCTGACCGACTGCGAGCTCGTCATCCGCGTGCCGATGGAGCTCGCCAACGACGGCGAGCTGCCGTCGGTCATCCGCGGGACCGACGGCGACGACCTGCTCGAGGGCACCGGCGACGCCGACTCGATCTTCGGCCGCACCGGCAACGACCGCCTCTTCGGCCGCGGCGGCGACGACTACGTCGACGGCGAGGACGGCGACGACGAGCTGTCCGGCGGCCCCGGCAACGACATCATGGCCGGCCGCGGCGGCGCCGACACGATCAACGGCGACGAGGGCGACGACCGCATCACGGGCGACCGCGGCAGCGACCGCATCTTCGGCGGCCCCGGCAACGACGAGATCTTCGGCAACCTCGACCCCGACGCGATCGACGGCGGTCCCGGCGACGACCGCATCAACGTCGTGGCGGGCGGCCTGGACGTCGTGACCTGCGGAGCGGGCAAGGACACGGTCTTCGCGAGCGTCGGGGACGTCATGGCCCCCGACTGCGAGGACGTGCGCCGCTAGATCCTCCCCGCCCGCGCCTGCGCGCCCGCGATCGGGCAGGATGGCGGGCACGATCGTTCGTCAGGAGGCTCGCATGAGGTTCGTGCACACCAACGTCCGGGTTCGCGACATCGACGCGTCGCTGCGCTTCTACGAGGCGCTGGGCTTCGAGCGCCGCGGGCGGCTGCAGTTCGACAGTGCCTACAACGTCTACCTGGGGCTGCCCGGCGACGGCGACACGCTCGAGCTGACCGTCAACGCCGGGCGCGAGGAGCCCTACGACCTCGGCGACGGCTACGGCCACGTCGCGCTGGAGGTCGAGGACCTCGACGGCCTGCTCGAGCGCCTCGCGGCGCAGGGCATCGAGCCCGAGAAGCCGCCCTACCCGCCCGGCGGCCGCGAGGAGTACCGGATCTGCTTCGTCGCCGACCCGGATGGCTACCGGATCGAGCTGATCGACGGTGCGTTTGACACCCCGCAGGACCCCGACCCCGACCCCGAGCAGTAGAGGAGGAGGAGCACATGCTGTTCTTCGTGCGCTTCGACGTCACGCAGCCGGCCAACGTGAGCAACGAGGACCTCGTCGCGACCTGGAGGCGCGAGGCCGAGGCGGCCGTCGGGGCGATCGACGCCGGCGTGGTCGTGCACCTGTGGAAGGTCGCCGGCCAGCGGGTCGTGCTGGCGGTCATCGACCTGCCGACGGCCGAGGACCTCGACCGCGCGCTCGGCTCGCTGCCGATCATCCGCGAGATGGGGCCGGGCGTGAAGACCGAGGCCTGGCCGATCTACGACTACCGCGGGTTCAAGCAGGACCTCGACGACGGCGCGCACGGCCCCTCGTAGGCCGCGTCGCTAGTCGTCGGCCGCCGGGCGCCGGCGTCCGCGCTTGCGCTCGGCGTCGCGGCGCTTGGCGTCCAGGCGGCGCTGGCGCGCGCCCTTGCTGGGCTTCGTCGGCCGGCGCGGGCGCTGGACCTCGAGCGCTCCGGCCAGGCGCGCCGCCAGGCGGTCGAGCGCGAGCGCGCGGTTGCGCGTCTGGCTGCGCGCGTCCTGCGCGATCGCCCGCACGACCGGGCCCTGACGGGCGATGATGCGCCGCTTCTGGGCGTCGTCGAGCGCGCTCGACGCCTCGACGTCGAAGCTCGCCTCGATCCGCGACGAGGTGACGTTCGCGTGCTGGCCGCCCGGGCCCGACGAGCGGCTGGCGCGCACGACGACCTCGTCGAGCGGGATCGCGACGTCGCGGTTGATGTGCAGCAACTCGGGCATCACACAGATCATCCCGACTCGCGCGTCCGGCCCGGGGTCGCCAATACACCGGAGGATGGTTAGATTCGCGTTCATGTCCCATAACCTCGCCTTGAACCTCACGCGCACGGCCGCCGCGCACCCCGACGTCATCGCGTGCAAGCTCGACGATGCCGCGTTCGACTACGGGCTGCTCGACCAGGCCAGCGCCCGCGTCTCGGCGATGCTGAAGAGCAAGGGCGTCGGCCCCGGCGACCGCGTCGGGATCATGCTGCCCAACGTCCCCTACTTCCCGGCCGTCTACTACGGCGTGCTGCGCGCCGGCGCCGTCGTCGTCCCGATGAACGTCCTGCTGAAGGCGCGCGAGGTCGGCTATTACCTCTCCGATCCCGAGGTCAAGGTCCTCTTCGCCTGGCACGACTTCCTCGATGCCGCCGAGCAGGGCGCCAAGGACGCCGGTGGGGTCGAGGTCGTGCCGGTGAAGCCGGGGGAGATCGAGGGGCTGATCTTCGCCCACGAGCCCGACGACGACGTCGCCGACCGCGACGGCGACGACACCGCGGTGATCCTCTACACGTCCGGCACCACCGGCAAGCCGAAGGGCGCCGAGCTCACGCACGACAACCTGCGCCGCAACGTCGAGGTGTCGGCGTCGCTCTTCGACCTCGGCGTCGGCGACGTGATCTTCGCCGGGCTGCCGCTGTTTCACTCCTTCGGCCAGACCTGCACGATGAACGCCGCCGTCCTCGGCGGCGCGACGATCACGCTGCTGCCGCGCTTCGATCCCGGCCGCGCGCTGGAGATCATCGAGCGCGACGGCTGCGCGGTCTTCGAGGGCGTGCCGACGATGTACGGCGCGCTGCTGCACCACCCCGACCGCGAGAACTTCGACGTCAGCTGCCTGCGCGTCTGCGCGTCGGGCGGCGCGTCGATGCCGGTCGAGGTCCTGCGCGGCTTCGAGGAGGCCTTCGGCTGCAAGGTGCTGGAGGGCTACGGCCTCAGCGAGACGTCGCCGGTCGCCTCCTTCAACCACCCCGACCGCGAGCGCAAGGCGGGCTCGATCGGCACGCCGATCGAGGGCGTCGAGTTCAGGCTCGTCGACGACGACCGCGAGGACGTCGCCACCGGCGAGGTCGGCGAGATCCTCATCAAGGGCCACAACGTCATGAAGGGCTACTGGCGCAACCCCGACGCGACCGCCGAGTCGATCAAGGACGGCTGGTTCGCCACCGGCGACATGGCGAAGGTCGACGAGGACGGCTACTACTTCATCGTCGATCGCAAGAAGGAGCTGATCATCCGCGGCGGCTACAACGTCTACCCGCGCGAGATCGAGGAGGTGCTCTACGAGCACCCCGGCGTCCGCGAGGTCGCCGTCGTCGGCGTCCCGCACGCCGAGCTGGGGGAGGAGGTCGGCGCCGCGGTCGCGCTGAAGGACGGCGCCGACGTGGGGCCCGACGAGCTGCGGGCCTTCGTCAAGGAGCAGGTCGCCGGCTACAAGTACCCGCGCCACGTCTGGCTCGTCGACGAGCTGCCCAAGGGCCCGACCGGCAAGATCCTCAAGCGCGAGATCACGAAGCCGGCATAGGTCAGATCTCCAGGCGCTCCTCCTCGAGGTCGAGCTCGCGCTCGAGGCGGTGCATGACCTCGTTGGAGATCTCGCCCGCGTTGCGCAGGCGCACGAGCTCCCCGCGCTGGGCGTCGAGGACCCGCCGGATCATCTTCTGGTACTTGCGCGAGCGGTGCTCGTAGCCGTCGCCGTCGTCGGTCTCGCCGGCGCGCGCCGCCAGCCGGCTGCGCCGGTACTCGTAGGCGCGGCGCATGCGATCGGCGGTGTCGTCGCGCGTCCACTCCTCGCCCGCGAGGTCGTCGATCGCCGCGAGCGCGGCGTCGGTGGCGGCGCGGCGGCCGGCGAGCTCCTCGCGCTCCTCGGCGCCGTCGTCGCGGACGCCGAGGCGGCGGATCAGCCACGGCAGCGTGAGCCCCTGCAGGACGAGCGTCGTGAAGATCACGGCGAAGGTCAGGAACAGGACGATGTCGCGCTGCGGGAAGTCGGCGGGGAGGGCGAGCGCGGCAGCCAGCGAGACCGCGCCGCGCATTCCGGACCAGGCGATGATCATGCGCGTCCGCCAGCCGACGCGCCGCTCGCGCTGGGCAGGCCGGCGGTCGAGCGCGCGCACGAGGTAGGGCGTCGTGTTGACCCACGCGATGCGCGTGACGATCACCGCAACGCTGACGGCCGCGGCCCCGGCGAGCAGCGACGCCGGCGAGCGGCCCGACAGCGCGTCGAGGATCAGCGGCAGCTGCAGGCCGATCAGCACGAACAGCAGGGCGTTGACGAGGAAGACGAGCGTCTCCCAGACCGCGTAGCCCTGTAAGCGCATGCTCGCGCTGGAGATCTGCGGCGCGCGCCAGCCGACGACGATGCCGACGGTCACGGCGGCCAGGACGCCGGATGCGCCGATCGCCTCCGCCGGGATGTAGCCCGCGAACCCGCTGAGCAGCGAGATCGTGATCTCGACCGGGATGTCGTCCAGCCGCCGGCGGACCTCGGCGACGAGCCAGCCCGCGGCGAGGCCGACGAGCACGCCGCCGCTCGCGCTCAGGACGAAGTCCAGCCCCGCGTCGACGAGCGAGAACGAGCCGCCGACCGCGGCGGCGACGGCGACCTTGTAGGCGACGAGCGCGCTGCCGTCGTTGATGAGGCTCTCGCCCTCGATGATCGACACCACCCGCCGCGGCACCGCCAGCCGCCGCGCGACGGTCGTCGCCGCGACCGGGTCGGTCGGCGCGACGATCGCGCCGAGCGCGAACGCCGCCGCCCACGGCAGGCTGTCGATCACCGCGTGCGCGACCACGGCGACCGCGCACATCGTCGCGAGCACGAGCCCGATCGCCGCCATCGAGATCGAGCGTGCATCCGCGCGCAGCTCGCGCAGGTTCGCGAAGAACGCCGCCGCGTACAGGAGCGGCGGCAGGAAGAGCACGAGCACGAGCTCGGGGGCGAGCTGGATCTCGGGCAGCCCCGGCACGAACCCGAGCGCGAGGCCGCCGGCGACGAGCACGATCGGATAGGGGATGTTCGTCAGGCGCGCCGCGGTGGCCAGGCCGGCCACGGCCACCAGGAGGCTGATCAGGACAAGCTCGACGTCGTGCACGCTGCCCGGGATGATGCCGGGGTGGAGCGTGGACGTGGGAGCTCGCGCGGCCGCGGCGGCCGCGTCCCGATCGCCGAGCGCGGGCCCGGCGCGTCCTACCGGCCCGACGACGTCGCGCCGTCGGTCTACGGCCGCCACCAGCCCGGCATCGCGACGCCGCTGCTCGACCATCTCGCCTTCGCGGCGCTCGATGTGACGACCGGCGCGATCGCGCAGCTGCGCGAGCTGCTGGGCGAGCTGACGCTCGAAGCCGAGCGGTCGATGCGCGCCGCGGAGCGCGAGCTGACCGTCACGATCGGCCTCGGCCCGGGCGTCTTCGGCGCGCGCTTCGGCCTTGCCGCGCGGCGGCCGGTCGCGCTGGCCGAGCTCCCGCAGTTCCCCGGCGACGAGCTCGACCCGGCGCACTGCGGCGGCGAACTCTGCATCCAGGCCTGTGCCGCGGACCCGGCGCGCGCCGGCGACGCGCTTGCGGCGCTCGTCGCCGTCGCCGCCCCCGCCGCCGCTGTGCGCTGGAGCCGGCGCGGGTCGATGCACCGCCTGGCGTCCGACCCGCCGCAGGGGCGCCCGCGCAACCTGCTCGGCTTCAAGGACGCCACGAGCGTCCCGCGACGCGGCCGCGACCTCGACCGCGCCGTCTGGGCCGGCCGCGGCGACCGCACGGCGATGGCCGGCGGGACCTACCTCGTCGTACGCCGCGTCCGCGTCCTGCGCGAGTCCTGGAACGCGCTGTCGCCGCGCGAGCAGGAGCGCGTCATCGGCCGCCGGCGCGACAGCGGCGCGCCGCTCGGGCGCGCGCACGAGTTCGACCCGATGCCGCTGGACGGCACGGTCCCCGCCGACGCCCACGCGCGCGTCGCGGCGCCGCTGGACGGCGAGCTGGCGCTGCTGCGCCGCGGCTACAGCTACGACGATGGCCACGGCGACGCCGGCCTGCTCCTGCTGCTCTACCAGCGCGACCCGCGGCGCCAGTTCGTCCCGCTCCAGCAGCGGCTCGCGCGCGAGGACGCGCTCGCCCGCCTCACCCGCGCGGTCGGCAGCGCGGTCTTCGCGATCGCGCCCGGCGCGCAGCCCGGCGAGGCGATCGGGGCCGACCTGCTGTCGTGACCGCGACGGCGCCTCGACGGGCGCTGACGCTCAGAGCCCGGGCGGGTGGCGGGCGACGAAGCCGCCGACGTTGCGCGTGTCGCGCGTCCAGCGGGTGCCGCCGCCCGACAGCGCGGACGTGTCGAAGCGCCAGCCCGCGACGATCATGAAGGCGTGGCCGGCGTTGGCGTAGACCGTGATCCACTCGCCCGGGCCGGGCTCGCCCCAGCTCATGAAGGGGCCCGAGGCCATCGGCGCCGAGACGAGGCCGGCGGCGGCGAGCGCGTAGCTCACCGAGCCCGAGCAGTCGTAGGCGCTGTCCTTGAAACCGGCGTGGCCGCCGCCGTAGAGGTAGGGGAGACCGGCGATCGCGTTGCCGGCGGCCATGACGAGCCCGACCGCCGCCGGCGCGCCGGGGGGCGCCTGCGCGGTCCCGCCCGCGTTCGTGCGGATGCCGGCGCGGGCGGTCCGCGCCAGGCGCTTGCGCAGCTCCGCGAGCTGGTTCTGGATCGTGCGCAGCTCGGCGCGCTTGATGTCGCGGCCGGCCAACCGCCGGGCGCGCTCGTTGAGCAGGGCGCTCTCGACCGCCTGCGCGCGGTTGCGGCGGGCCTCGAGGCGGACCGTGACATCGTGCTGGTGGGCCTGGATCTCGGCCAGCCGGCTGGCCTGCTTGGTCACGTCCACGCGCGCGGTGCGGGCGCCGTCCATGATCCGCGCGTTCTGCTTGCCGACGCGCTTGAGGAAGTCGGCCTTCTCCAGCAGGTCGGTGAAGCCGCGCGCGGAGATGATCACGGAGACGATGTCGGGCGCCGGGTTGCGGTAGGCCGTGACGAGGTTCTCGCGCAGTGCGGCGGTCGCCTCGTGCTGGCGCTTGATGAGCCGCGTCAGCCGGTTGCGTGAGCGCGTGAGCGCGTCCTGCACCGCCTTCAGCTGGGCCTGCTCCTCGCTGACGCTCGCCTGCAGCTTCTGCAGCCGCGCCTGCGCCTGCGCGAGCCCGGCGCTGGAGGAGCGGATCTTGCGTGTCTCCGAGGCGACCGCGGCGCGCAGCGCCTCCGCGCGCCCGGCCGCCGTCGAGATCTTGCCGTTGAGGTCGGCGCCGGCGGGGCCGGCGGTGGCGAGCACGATCGAGCCGACCGCCAGGAGGGCGGCCAGGACGCAGATGACGAAGAGGCGGCGGAGAGGGGGAGCGTGCATCGGGGGCCGGGCGGCGACGCTAGCAACGCCGTTGCAATCGAGCTCTAAAGCCCTGCTCCTGCAAGCAATCCTGCAGGTTGGGGGAGGCTACGCCTTGCGGGCGCGCAGTGCGGCCGTCAGCAGCGCGCCGAGCCCGAGGATCGTCGCCAGGAACCACACGAGCTCGCCCAGGAAGGGGACGAGCGCCAGGCCGCGCAGGAGCACGAGGCCGGCGACGAAGGCGAGCATCCGCGAGCCCTTCTTCATGATCAGCCGGCCGACGACGAACGCGCTCGCGGTGTAGGCGAGCCCGTAGAGCGGCAGCCAGACGAGCAGCAGGCCGATCCCGAGCGGGATCCCGACGACCGTGATCAGCGAGACGACGCCGAGCGCCGGGATCAGCAGGAAAGCCGCCAGGCCGACGAATATCGCCACCAGCGTGCGCGCCTTCGCGGCGCGCCCGACGGCGTCGGCGGCCTTCGGGAACAGCAGGAGCAGCAGCAGCCCGAGAACGAGCATCGAGACCGTCACCGCGATCCAGATGCCGATCTCGACCGCCGTGCCGATGTCGTCCGGCTCGAACTTCTTGACCTCGCCGCCGACCTGCGCGCCCGTCGCGACGGCGGGCTTCTTGTCGGCGTAGGAGACGTCGCCGTCGACCACCGCGCGGCGGCCGAGGGTCGCCCTGCCGGCCAGCGTCACGATGTCGCCGGTGATGTGTCCGCGGACCGTCACGTCGCCGTCGGCGACGACCACGTCGCCGTCGACCGTGCCGCGCACCGTGACGTCCCCGTCGGCCACGTAGACGTCCTTGGAGGTCTCGCCGCGGTCGACGAGGACCGGTCCGACGATGACGACCCGCTCCTGCGGATCGCTGCCCGCCGCCGCGGAGGCGCTCGCGGGGAGGACCCAGCAGAGCAGGAGCAGCGCGATGAGGGGGATGCGCTTCAAGGGCTGGCGGCGAGCGTACTCCCGCACCCCGGCGCCAAGGAGATTCTTTCGGTGAACCGCCCGCTGAGCGCCTCGGCGCGCCGCTACGTCTCCTCGGACGGGAGCAGGTGGCCGTCGCCGTCGACGTAGCCCTCCTTGCCGCCGACCGCGACGTAGATGAGGTCGTCCTCGCCCACGTTGCGGATCCGGCGCACCGTCGCCGGGTCGATCCGTGCCACCCCGCCGGGGCCGAGGCGGTGCGCCGAGCCGTCGCCGAACTCGAGCTCACAGTGGCCCTGGTGGATGAAGTACGTCTCCTCCTGCTCGTAGTGGTAGTGGCGCCGGCCCGCGAACTCGGGCGGCATGACGATCACGTTGATGCCGAGCGCCTTGACGTCGAACGCCGCGCGGATCTTGCGAAACCCGCCACCCTCGCCGAGCGCGCCGATGTTGCCGACGGCATAGCCGTCGCCCGTGACGACCTCGTGTGCTTCCTCCGTCATGGCAGGCTCCCCTCTCGCTGAAATCCGGTCCCGCGGATCCTAGAAAACGCACGGCGTCAGGCCCAGAAAATGCGAAAGGCCCGCTCGGTGAGCGGGCCTTTCGTCCTCAGAAGATGAGGATCAGGATGATGATGATCAGCAGCAGGGTTCCGAGGCCGATGTACATGCAGCTCCTTTGGTCTGTGCGCGGAGATGTACCCGCCCGGAGCGGCTCATATGCCAGCGATGCGCCGCCTCAATGGTCGGCGACGACGCCGCCCTCCGGCGACAGCGGCCGGCCCTCGCTCGCCCAGCGCTCGAGGCCGCCGGCCATCGAGTAGGCGTCGACGCCGACGCCGCGAAACGCCTGCGCGGCCATCGCCGAGCGGGCGCCCAGGCGGCAGTGGAAGATCACCGGCCGATCGGTGTCGATCTTCGCGGCGTTGGACGCGAGGCGCTCGAGCTCGATGTGCAGCGCGCCGTCGATCCGGCCGGCGTCCCACTCGTAGGTCTCGCGGACGTCGATGATCTGCGCGCTGTCGTCGGCGAGCGCGGCCTGCGTCTGCTCCGGCGTGACCTCGATGCTGTCCGAATCGAAGATGGAGGGCATCGGCCGAGGGTAGCGGTCGGCCCCGGCTCGGTGCAGTCGCGGCGGCGCCTCGAAGCGGCGGTCAGCCGCTCTTGGAGCGGCGTGCGGGAGCGAGCTGGCGGACGCCCTCCAATCGGCGTGGCCCCATCGCGGCGCGCCGGCGGAGGTCGAGCCGCCGCGAAATCGTGAGCTGCTCGATCGCTTCGAGGCCGACGCAGGCGACCCCGAACGGCTCGCCGGCGTCGAGCAGGCGTGACCACAGCGCGGGCCCGAGCCTGTGCGGGAGGAGCAGCTCGATGCCCGCGCCGCGGTCGCGCAGCACGACGGTGGCGTCGGGATCCTCGTCGAGGCCCGCGGCGGCGAGCAGGTCCTCGGCGAATGGCCCGACGAGCGTCAGCGCCGCGATCTCGTCGTCGAGGTCGTGGACCGTCACGATCGCGTCGCGTCCGATCGCTGCGAGGCAGGCGCCGCGGTCGGCAAGCTCGCAGCGGACGATCACTCGTGTGCGCGACAAGCGCGCCCACCAGACGGCGTCGCCGAGCGTCGCGAGCTCCAGCAGCGCCCGATGGATCTCCTCGTGTGCGCCGCGCAGCTCGAGCGTCGCGCGGTCCGAGCGCTCGGCGAGGCCGACCCCGATCCGGCAGACGGCCAGCTCGGCGGCGCCCGAGCCGTAGTGCGCGACGACGGTGCGGCCGCTGCGCTCGGTGAGCCTCGCGCCGTGACGGCGGCGCAGCATCGACAGCATCACCGACATGTGGAACCCCTCCGTCGCTCTGAAAGGAGACTGGTAAGTCTCCTTGCTTGGTGCGACGCTACCGCGCCCTTCCGCGGGCTGTCAAGAGTTACGCATGTGGGGCAGCTACTCTCAGAGGATGGCCACAGCCCCAGTCAGCGGTGCTCGCGAGCGTATCCTGGACGCCGCGTACGGCCTTTTCTCGCGCCGCGGGATTCGCGGCGTCGGGCTCGATGCCATCATCGCCGAGTCGGGCGTGTCGCGGATGACGCTCTACCGGCACTTCCGCAGCAAGGAGGAGCTTGTCCTCGCATACCTCGAAACGCGCGAGGAGCGGTGGACGCGCGCCTGGCTGCAGACCGATGTCTGCCGCCGCAGCGATGATCCCTGTGAGCGCCTGCTGGCGATCTTCGACGTCTTCGACGGGTGGTTTCATACGTCGACGTTCGAGGGCTGCGCGTTCATCAGCGTCATGCTCGAGACCGCCGACGACCGCGACGCGGTCTATGACTCCTGCAACGTCTACCTCGCCAACATCCGCGGGTTCCTGCAGGAGCTCGCGCGCGATGCCGGCATCGCTGATCCGGACGGGTTCTCGCGCAAGTGGCACATCCTCATGAAGGGCTCGATCGTCGCTGCCGGCGAGGGCGACCAGGAGGCCGCGAAGCGGGCTCAGGCGATGGGCCGCCTCGTCCTGGCCGACGAGCTGTCTCGCGTTCAGATCAACGCGAGCTGATCGGCGACCGCGCGGGAGCGGGCGCGGCTCGCACTGCAGCTCGGCGCGGTAGCCGCCAATCCCACCCTTTGGCAGGGCAAGACTGCCCCCTCGGAGGGCGCGTGCTGGATCGCTCCGCAGGATGCTTTCGCGTATGTCGATCACCGCTGTGGGTTCAATCGCCGTCGACACGGTGACGACCCCGTTCGGCACGCGCGAGCGAATGGCGGGGGTCGGCGCGACGCACTTCGCGTTGGCGGCGTCCTTCTTTGATGGGGTCCGCGTCGTGGGCCCGGCCGGCGATGGAATCGACGTGGCGGCTCCGGCGGTTGGGTCGACGCGCCAGATCAACACCGAGGACGTCCAGCGCGTGCGGGGCGAGACGAGCGTGTTCTGGGTGGGCGAGTACGGCTGGGGCCTGAACTCGCGAGACATCCTGGACGCACAGCTTCGCGTCATGAGAACCTCACAGCCCACGCTCGGGGATGCCTCCAGAGGCGCGGATGTCTTGTTCTTGGGCAACGTTCAGCCGGCATTGCAGTTGCAGGTGCTCAAGCAGTGCGACGCGGCGCGTTTTGTGGCGCTCGATTCGATGAATCTGTGGATCGATATTGCGCGGGCGGAGTTGTTTGACGTGATCGGGCGGGTTGATTGCGTGATTCTCAACGATGCTGAGTTGCGGCAGTTGACGGCGCGCGCGAGCGTTGTTGCGGCGGCGCGTGAGGTGTTGGAGTGGGGGCCGTCGGTGGTCGTGGCGAAGCAGGGTGAGTACGGTGCGGCGCTGGTGACGGAGGACGGGTTTTTCTCGTTGCCGGCCTATCCGCTGGAGTCGGTGGTCGATCCGACGGGTGCTGGGGACACGTTCGCCGGTGGCTTCGTCGGCTATCTCGCGCGTCATCTCGATGGTGTGGGGGATGGGGAGACGTTGCGTCGGGCGATGGCGTATGGGACGGCGCTTGCGTCGTTCAGCGTCGAGGAGTTCGGGACCGATCGTGTGGCGCGGTTGACGGCTGCCGAGATTCATGACCGCGTCGCTGATCTGCAGGACATGACGCATTTCGAGAACGCTCGCGTCGAGCTCGCGGGGTGACCACCGTGCTGAGCCCCGTCGTCATCGAGCTGCCGGCGCGGGTCGCGGTCATCGAGCAGGACGACTTCGCTGTGACGCTGGGCACCGCGGCCTGGGGGGCGTGGAACCCGGCCTCGGGGATCGTTGCGGCCGAGCGGTCCGTCGCCGACCTTCACGAGCCCGTTGAGCCGCGCCAGCGGGGGCGTCGTCGCGGGTAGGCAACGTGGCTTCCGGTTTCGACGCACCGTGGAGCGACGACGATCGTGAGCAGGCGATGATGCAGCCGTCAGCGCCGCTGAACTGGTGGGCGCGTTGGCGCTGGATGCTGCCGCTCGTCGTCGTCGCACCGATGCTCGCGCTCGCGCGGGCGCTCGGGACGCACGCGATCATCTTTCCCGAGGGGGCGGCGCTCGCGATGGGAATCTGGGTCCTGGGCCTGGAAGGCTGGACGGCATCGCGCTGGCGGGTGCTCGCGCTGCCGCCGCTCTGCGCGGCGGCTGGTGTCGCGATCGTGGGCGTGGACCTGCCGCGTGTCGTCGCGGAGATCTGTGGCGTGACGTTCGGGCTCGTGGTGTTGGCCGCATGCGACAGCCGGCTGGCGCCTTCGCTGTCGGCCGCGGTGCTGCCGATCGTCTTCGGCATCGACGAGTGGAGCTATCCGGTCGCGGTGCTGGTGATCTGCGCGGTCATTGCGGGGCTCTGGGGGCTCGTGCACCACCCGGCGGCACGCCGCCTGGACGACGTGCTGCCCAAGCGCTATCCGATGCGCGTCGCGGCAGTCGCGTGGTTTGTCATCGTGGTGTGGATCCTCGTCGCCGATTGGCAGCTGCAGTTGGCCGCCGTCGTGTTGGCGCCGCCGCTGTTCGTGTCCGTGCTGGAGTGGCTGGGACGCGCCGCGCTCGTCGCGGGCGATGGCGTGCGACGCTGTGCGCTGCTGGTCGCCGCGGGGCTCGCGGGGTCGATCGCGACGCAGCTGATCGCTGTGGGCTGGATCGCGGGGACCGTCGCGGTCTGCATGACGCTCGCGCTGATGTGGCTGCTCAGCGCCCCTCATCCTCCAGCGCTCGCGATCGCCCTCATCCCGCAGATCCTCGGCTCGCCCCAGCCGTGGCGCTACGCGGCATCGATCGGCATCGGAGCCGGCGTTCTGTACGTCGCCGCGTTCGCCGCCGAGGACATCACCCGGCGAGCATCTCGAGCGATGCGGGCACGTAGGCGACCCCCACGCAAGCAGGCTCCTTCGGGCTCCGACATCGCGTCCGACCCGGCAGCCCGCTGACGTGGCGACAGCGAGCCGAGGTCCGGGGCTGAGCCCCGGACCTCCGTTCAGCGGCCGCGCTCAGGCGGCAGTACCGGTCAGCCGACGCCGAGCTTCTCGGCGGCCATGCGGGTGCCCTCCACGCGCGCGGCGATCTTCTGGAAGGCGATGTCGCGGGCGTAGTCGGGAGAGCCGTGGTTGGGCTTCTCGTCGATCGAGAACGGCGAGAAGCCGCAGTCGTCGGTCGACCCCAGACGCTCCTTGGGGATGAAGTCGGCGGCACGCACGAGCATGTCGCAGATCTCCTGCGGGCTCTCGGCACGCGGGTTGCCCGGGTTGGTCACGCCGATGTAGCACATCTGATCGTCGCGACTGTGCTGTCCGATCGACTCGAAGACCGGGTCCTTGTCGCGCTCGGAGGCGCACTGGATGAGGAAGTAGCCGGCGTTGATCTTGAACATCTCCGGCAGGAGGTTGTTGTAGGGCACGTCGGCGGAGTGCACCGAGTCGCGGTCGCCGCCGGGGCACGTGTGAATGCCGATATTGCGACGCTCCTCGTCGGAGAAGTTCGCCAGAACGCGGTTGTTGAGCTCGATGAAGTGCGGCAGCAGCCCGGCACCGGTCCACGGGTTGCGGGGATCCTCGCGGGTCGCCAGGCGCCCCTCGGTGAAGTCGATCGAGACACGCGCAGCGCCGGCGGCGAAGGCCTTGCGGATGTCGGTCACGCACTCCTGGACGATGTCCTCCTCGAACTGCTCGCGGCTGTAGCCCTCGACGGGGTCCTTGAGCGGGTACAGCAGCGCCAGCATCGACGGTGCGATGACGGCCTGCTTCATCGGCTTGGTCGCGTACTTGATCGACTTGGCCAGCGTGTCGGCCGCGTAGAAGTTGTACTTCAGCGGGCCGCCGGTGAGCTTGGGCAGCTGGCGGCCGTGGCCGTCGGCGAAGATCGCAAAGAACTGCCCGCCGGGGCCGAGATTCGGAGCCAGGCCCGTGCCGGCCAGCGTGTCGGCGATCGGGTAGGTCGCAAAGCTCGACCAGCGCTGCTCGCCGTCGGAGACGATCGGCGAGCCGGTCGCCTCGTAACGCTCGATCGAGTCCTTGACGGCGGCGTCCTGCTCCTTCTCCAGGTCGTCCTTGGTGATGTTGCCGGCGTCGTAGTCGCCGTAGGCGGCCTGCAGGCTGCTGGGCCGCGGGAGTGAGCCGACGGGCTCGGTCGGGATGCCCGTCGCGGTCCTCGGGTTGTACGTCATAGGTGAACGTCTCCTCGCATCGTTCTGGTTGACGCGCGTGGATACGACCGCGTGTGATCGACGCGGCGGTTGCTCGCTCGCCAACGGCTTGATCCCGGAGGAGACTGATCCGTCTCCTCTCCCTCGTGAAGGAACCTATCCCTCCGTTGGATTCACGTCAACCTCGGATGGAGGGCGTGGTTCGGCGGTCCGTTCATGTCGAGCGCCTGCGGTTCGCGTCGGCGTGAACGCCCGCCGCGGATGACGCACGACTCCTCGACGGCGACCTGGTCGCGCCGACCGTCACGGCGCGCGACGGTCATGCAACCCGCTGGGACCTGATCGCCGGCGCAGACGCTCGCGGCGCTCGGCGCGGCCTGCTCACCGCGGCCGGCTCAATTGCACGCGACAGGACCGGCCGATGGGGTTATGATCGCCCGGTCGACGCGCGAGACTAACTTGTCTCCTTCCCTAGCATGCCAACCACCTCCCACCCCGTGACGACGGGCTCAGTTCCTGCGGTGTGCCTTGCCTCCGGCGCGCAGCTGGGGGAGCGCGACGGGCATGTCGTCGCGATGCTCTACGGCTCGACCCACGGTGAGATCGCCGCGTGCGTGACGCACGTCGGCCTCGCCGACCGCTCCGACCTCGGCACGCTGGAGGTGCGCGGCGGCCGGTCGTCGCTTGATCGCGCGCTCGCCGCCAGGGTCGGGGATCCGCCGGTCCCGGCGGGCGCTGGACGGCGCCAGGGCGGCGTGTGGTACCTGCGCCCCGAGCCTCGCCGTGCGCTGATCGTCGCCGCGCACGGGGTCCTCTCCAAGCTGGGGCCGATCGGCACGTACGGTGACCGCGGAAACCTCGTCAACCGCGATATCGGGGCGTCGATCGCGATGGTCAGCGTCATTGGCCCGCGCGCCGGTCGACTGCTGACGGCCGCCGGCCTGCCGGGCGACCTCGCGATCGGGGCGCTGGGGCGAGACCCGCGCGACGCGGCCGTCATCGCGATTCTGCGCGAGACCCAGCGGCGCGTGCTGATCCTCGTGCGCGCGCCCGCGATCGAGACGTTCTGGCACCGGCTGCTCGATGTCGGCGGTCCGCTCGGCGCGACGTTTGTCGGCTGGGACGCGTTGACGCTGCTCGGCGCCGCGTCAATCGAGTCGTCGTGACCGTTCTGGGGCCGGACCACTGACCAAGCCCGTCAGCGCGGTCGATCCCGAGATCGCGCAGGTGCAACAAGCTGGACGGTCACGGAGCAGCCTCGTGTCGTGGCGACCCAGGGTCAGGCGTTGACGGGTGGCGGGACCGGCGCCCGAGTCGATGGGCGCGCTGGATCGGACCGGCCGCGTCGCGCGGCGTGCGCTCGGCCGCGCCAGACCGCGACAGCAGTGGGCCTGCCAGCACGGTCGTCACGAGCCCTGCCAGCGTGAGCGTGGCGTGCAGCCGCGTGGTGATGATCCCGGCCTCGAGCATGTCCAGCGAGACGGCGATCGTCATGATCCCGCCGCATTGCAGCAGCGCGCCGATCGCGGCGCTCTCGGATCGACCGAACCCGAGCAGGCGCGCGGAGCCGAAGGCCGCTGCGTACTTGACGATGATGACCGTGGCGATGATCGCGAGCGCTGGGCCGATCACCGACGGTCCCAGCTCGCGAAGGTTCGTATGAAGCGCCGCCACGCCGAGAAAGACCGGTAGGAGCCCCCGGCGCACGAGCGTTCCCAGCCGCTGTTCGCAGAAGGCTGCGGAGAAGCCCGTGTTGCGGACGACGATGCCGACGATCAGCGGCCCGACGAGCGCGGTGCCGATGAGGCTCTTGCCCGCCAGCCCGGCGCCGAGCGTGATGATGAGCAGCACGCCGACGGCCAGGTGCGGAGCGAGCACCGTCCGTGGCGAGCGGCCGACGACCGCGCCGAGCGCGACGAGCACGGCGCCGGCGGCGAGGACGAGTCCGAGGTGCTCAGCCGCGCCGCTGTCAGCGCCGTGGCCGGCGATACCCGATGCGATCAGTGCGACGGTGGTGATGGTGGCTGCCGACGCGATGACGAGTCCGCCGATCGCCGTTCGCAGCAGCTGGCGTTCCTCGAGGATGCGCGCGACGATCGGAACGCCGTTTGCCGCCAATCCGGCCGTCAGCGCCAGCACGAACGCGCCGCTGCCGGCGCCGGTCGCCTTCCAGCCTCCGGCCGACTCGAGCCACGGTGCGGCGATTGCGGTGAGACCGGCCGTCGAAACGAGGACGCCGAGGCTGAGGACGGCAATCGTCCCAGCTCGCCGAGCGATCGGCGCGGGGTCGATCGTCATCCCGATCAAGAGCATGTAGAGGATCAGCCCGATGGTGCCGGTCCACGTCAGGACGTCGACCGCCGGCGGGGGAAACAGCGAGTTGACCAGCCCGGATCCGGGTGCGCCGCCCACGACGCCCTCGATCTGGCCGCCGAGCACGGTTGGTCCGACCAAGACCACCGCGACGAGCTCGCCGGCGATGCGCGGGTGGCCGGCTCGTACGGCGAGCCCGCCGCCCCAGGCAGCGACGCCGATGACGATCGCCAGATCGACCAGCGCCAGGAGTGCGTTATCGAGCGCCATGGCGTGTCGTGGCGGGGCGGCGGGCTGGGTGCTCCACGGTGACGGTGTTCATCACGGGCCGTTCAGCGACAGGTCGCGGCCTCGGCGGCACCCAGGACGACCTCGTCTCGCGGATGGCGGCCCAGCTGTCAAAGGAGACCGGTCGGTTTCGTGGCGAGCCGACCACTCCACCCCTGGCGTCGATGACACCGGCACACCGGCGACTATGCCGCCGGCGCGGCGACGCGCTCGATCGCTGCTGCGAGCGCGCCGGGATCGATCGACCCCGGCAGGCCGATGACGACGACCTGCGAGGCCGGCGCGGCCTCGCCCCAGGGTCGATCGGCCTCGATTGTGAATCGCCGCCCCACGACCTGCAGGACGTAGCGCCGCGCCCGGTCCTCGCGGAGGTGCAGCAGCCCCTTGGCGCGGATGATCCCCTCCGGCAGCGCGTGGATCTCGTCAACGAGCCCGGCCCCGCTGATGGGCTGGTCGCCGCTCCAGCTCCAGGTTTCGAACGCCGGGTGCGCGTGGTCGTGGTCATGATCGTGCTCGTGGTGCCCGTCGCTCGTGGCGCGGTCCGCGGCGGCTCCGGCGCCCAGCACGACATCGGCGTCGAGCGCGCCGAATGCGGTCTCGACGATCGCCGTCGAGGGCCCGGCGACCTCGCGCAGCCAGGCGCGCGTCTGCGCGAGCGCCTGCGGCTCGACGAGGTCGGTCTTGTTGAGCACGAGCAGATCGGCGGCACGCAGCTGGCAGAGCACCTGGTGGCGCGTGACGTCGTCGTCGGCTCGTGCGCGCACGGTCTCGGCGTCGGCGACGACGACGGCCGCGTCGCGGCGGTAGCCGGGCATGTCGCCGAGCACCGCGATGGCGCCCGGGTCGGCGACCCCGCTGGCCTCGACGACGACGTGCTCGGGCGGGCTCGGGCCGTCGCGCAGCATCGCGAGGGCGCCGATGAAGTCGCCCCCGACGCTGCAGCAGATGCAACCGTTCTCCAGCCGCACCACCGCGCCGTCGTGCGAGGAGACGAGCTCGGCGTCGATGTTGATCGCGCCGAAGTCGTTGACGAGTACCGCGAGCCGGCGCCCGCCGCCGCCGCCGCGGAGCAGCTGGTTGAGCAGCGTCGTCTTGCCGGCGCCGAGGAATCCGCCGATGACGGTCAGATCGATCGGATCAGGGCTGGTCGCGGTCATCCCGCCAGGCCCGCCGCGGACCACACCTACGCTGCTTCCGCGGCCGCGTGTCGCGCGGCCGTCAGCAGGTTCGAACGAGCGAGAGGGGGGAGATGGATGCGTGCCATCGCGAGGCGCGATCCTATAAGACAGACCGGTCCGTCTGGTCTGCGGTCGGTCGCAACGCGGTGGTTCTGCCCCTGTCGAACTGGCGAATCCAACGAAATCCACGGCTTGACGCGGGCGATCGAACGTGGCTATGGTCCAATCGATCAGACAGACCTGTCTGTCTACCTGCGGGAGAGACCGGGCACGTTCGCCGTGCTTGGACGGGCGGGCAGATCAGGGGATGGGTCAGTCACCAGCGGAGGAGAAGCACGCGCATGGCATACGAGCCAAGGACCGACACCGGCATCCCCACGGAGCCGGTTGGGTCTCTCCCACGGCCGAGCAGCCTTCAGGCGGCGTACGCGAAGTACGACTCGGGCAGCTTCAGCAAGGAGCAGCTGCAGCTCGAGCAGGACGCTGCGGTCAAGGACTCGATTCAGCAGATGGAGGCGACGGGCTCGCCGATCGTCTCCGACGGCGAGCAGCGCTGGTCGAGCTTTGCGACGTATCCGATCACCGACACCCTGGCGGGAACCGGCCTTGCCGATCATCTCGGGGGCGGGGGGCAGTACTTCGCGATCTTCGCCGACGGCCACAACCGCCAGCTGCCCAAGCTGACCGGCGGGCCGTTCAAGTACAAGACGTACGCCGCCGACACGCTGGCGCTGTCGCTTCCGTACGCCTCCAAGCCGATCAAGCAGGCCGTCATCGCACCGTCGATGCTGGCGCTGCTGTATCCGTGGAACGAGGACATCCCCGGCTACTCCTACGACGAGTTCGAGGCCGACCTCTGCGACGAGTGCGAGAAGGACATCCGCAAGGCGTTCGACGCGGGCGCGGCGAGGGTCTCGATCGACTTCACCGAGGGCCGGCTGGCGACCCGCGCGGATCCGCGCAACCCGTGGACCGGAGCGGGAATGCTGCCCTACTTCATCGAGCTCAACAATCGCGTCATCGATCGCTTCTCGCCCGATGAGCGCGCGCGGATCGGGATCCACACATGTCCGGGCGGCGATCGCGACTCGGTGCACTCCGCCGACGTCCCCTACAACAACCTGCTGCCGGAGATGTTCAAGCTCAACGCCGGCTACTTCCTCATCCAGCTGGCGTCCGAGCGCGACAGGGACGCCGTCTACGAGTCGATCGGGGAGCACAGCCGCGATGACGCCAACGGCGTGCCGCAGATGTGTTACATCGGCGTGACCGTCACGCAGTCGCCGCGCCCGGAGAGCGCGCAGGAGATCTGCGACGCGCTCGTGCGTGCCGCGAACTTCATCCCGAAGGAGCGACTGGGCTCCACGGATGATTGCGGGTTCTCGCCGTTCTCGATCGACGAGAAGCCGAACCACGGCTCGCCGGACTATGCCCGTGAGGTGGCGTTCAAGAAGATCGCGGCTCGGGTGCAGGGGACGAAGATGGCGGCCGACAAGCTCGGGATCACCATCAGCACGCCGTCCGGCCCCAAGGGGCTTCTGGCCCGGATCGCCCGCTAGCAGCGAGTCCGCGGGCGAGGCCCGGTCGCTGAGTCCAGCCGGCGACCGGGCCGCTCCGCCCGTCATATAGAGAAAACGGTCAGATAGCTCAGCATCGGTCTTGACTTCGAGCGGAAGCCCGCAATAGCATGGCCGAGCCATGAGACAGATCGTCCTCCTCTGCGGGCATCGACCCAGTCCTCGGGTGGCGGAACGGCTGCCGTTGGCTCACGAGGAACCCCTGGTGGCACGGACGACCTGAAGTCTCTCCTGGGTCGCCGTGCCGCCGGTTTTCCTTCCGCGGCGGATCGCGTCGCCCGGCAGGCAGCACTGGGCAGAAGGGGGCTGTCCGGTTGTATGGGAGACAGATCGGTCTCCGCTGAGGCCGCGTCCCGTTTGTGGGGACGAGGTGTTGCTACCGTCGTGTACGTGGCAACCGACGAGACGACGAGCGCACAGGGCTCAAATGGCGTCGTCGGAGCCCGCGAGCGGATCCTTTCGGCGGCCTACGAGTTGTTCTCGCGTCGCGGAACCCAGTTGGTCGGAATCGACGCGATCATCACCCACTCAGGGGTTGCGCGGCAGACGCTGTATCGCCATTTCCCGTCCAAGCAGGCGCTCGTGCTGGCCTTCCTCGAGCGGCGCGATCGCCTGTGGACGAGAGGCTGGTTGCAGCTTGAGGTCGAGCGGCGCGCGACTGATCCGGCACAGCGTTTGCTCGCCATCTTTGACGTGCTGGATGAATGGTTTCGCGCCCCAGATTACGAGGGGTGCTCCTTCATCAACGTCATGCTCGCCATCGCGGACCCGGCCGACCCCGTCCACCGCGCCGGAGCGTCCTACCTGGCCGGCGTGCGCACGTTCATCGAGGAGCAGGCGCGGCGCGCGGGGATCGCCGACACCGACCAGTTCGCGCGCAGCTGGCAGCTGCTGATGAACGGCGCGATCGTCGCGGCCCACGAGGGCGATCAGGACGCGGCGCGGCGCGCCAGGCGCATGGGCGCATCGCTGCTCGAGCAGGAGCTCGAGATCGCCGCAGCGCTCACACCCTAGGCTCGACGACGTGATGTAACGCTTCGCGGCAAGACCGAACAGTCTGTCTCCGCCGACAAGCCTGCCTGGCCGCCACTCCCACCCTTCGGTAGGGCAAGACCGCCCGAACGGCAGGTGTGCGGCAGGGCCACGGCCAGCATGCTGCGGCGATGCCCATCACCGTCGTCGGGTCCAGTACGCCGCGTGCGCCCGTCACGTTCGATCAACATCACCACGAGGTGCGTTACCTATGAGCAGCTACGCCGAGAACGAGTACCTCTTCACGTCCGAGTCGGTGACGGAGGGTCATCCCGACAAGGTCGCCGACCAGATCTCCGACGGCGTGCTGGACGCGTGCCTGCGCGACGATCCGACCTCGCGCGTGGCATGCGAGACGCTGGTGAACACGGGGCTGATCGTGGTTTCAGGCGAGATCACGACGGAGACGTTCGTCGACATCCAGCAGGTGGCGCGCGACACCGTGCGCGGGATCGGCTACATCGATGCCGAACTCGGGTTCTCGGCCGACTCGTGCGCCGTCCTCAATGCGATCGACAAGCAGTCGGCCGACATCGCGCAGGGCGTCGACGAGTCCTATGAGCGCCAGAGCGGCGCGGGCGCTGACGAGCTTGATCTGGCGGGCGCGGGCGACCAGGGGATGATGTTCGGCTACGCGAGCAACGAGACGCCGGAGCTCATGCCGTTGCCGATCTCGCTCGCGCACCGGCTGGCCAAGCAGCTGGCGGTCGTGCGCCACGAGGGCACGCTGTCCTACCTGCGCCCGGACGGCAAGACGCAGGTCTCGGTGCGCTACGTGGATGGTGTGCCGACGGCGATCGAGAAGCTGCTGATCTCCACCCAGCACGCGGAGTCGGCGACCCGCCAGCAGATCCTCGACGACCTCTGGGAGACCGTGGTCGTGCCGATCCTGCCGGAGGAGCTCTACGACGCCAACGCGCTGCGCAGGGACTTCCTCGTCAACCCCACCGGGCGCTTCGTGATCGGCGGCCCCGTCGGCGACTGCGGCCTGACCGGCCGCAAGATCATCGTCGACAGCTACGGCGGCATGGCGCGCCACGGCGGCGGCGCGTTCAGCGGCAAGGACCCGTCGAAGGTCGATCGCTCGGCCGCCTACGCGGCGCGCTGGGTGGCGAAGAACATCGTGGCCGCCGGGCTGGCGGACCGCTGCGAGGTGCAGGTCGCCTACGCGATCGGCGTCGCGCACCCCGTCTCGGTGATGGTCGAGACCTTCGGGACCGAGAAGATCGGCCGCGGCGCGATCGCCGCGCTCGTCGACGAGCACTTCGACCTGCGCCCGGGCGCGTTTCGCAAGGAGCTCGACCTGCATCGCCCGATCTACCAGAAGACCGCCGCCTACGGCCACTTCGGCCGCGACGACGCCGACTTCACCTGGGAGCAGACCGGCAAGGCCGAGGCCCTGCGCGACGCCGCGGGCGTCAGCGCCGGCGCGCTGACCTGACCCCGGCGAAACCGTCGAGGTCTCGGCACCTCAGAGCATCTTCTCTGCGAAGTAGTCGGCGATGTGGTTGTCGTTGTACTTCGGGATCTCGACGTAGCCGGCGCTCGCGAAGAGCACGCGGCTGTGCGTCTGGCGTGGCCCGGCGTCGAGCCGCACACATCGGAAGCCGAGCCCGCGGGCGGCGTCTTCGAGGGCCGCGAGCAGCGCGCGCCCGGCGCCGCGCGAGCGGGCGTCGGCGACCACGTACATGCGCTTGATCTCACAGATCGAGTCCTCGAGCCGGCGAACGCCACCGATCGCGATCGGGCGTCCGTCCTCGTAGCCGACGAGGAACGTCCCGCTGGGCGGCACCATCTCGTCGGGCGTCGTGACCGACCCCGGTCGCGCGGCTCGGCCGGGGTAGATCTCGTTGAAGAACTCGATCAGCTCGCCCAGCAGGTCGCTGCCCGGCGGTTCGTCGGAGCGCCCGGGCCGGAAGTCGAGGGCCATGGCGCTATCGTCGCCCATCGCCGCACGGCGGTGGTCCGATGCCCGGCGCACGCGCGCGCGAGTAACAAAGCGGCCCTCCGCCGGCGCGCGCGGCGATCCCTGCGCATCTCGATGTCGTCAATGGCGGGCCGTCGCTGCCGGGCGCAGCGCGCCCGGCAGCTGGAGACGGCCACACACATGTGGGTTCGTGCATCGCGCCCGCGATCCGGTGGCGGTCACCACACGCGCTCCAGCACGGTGATGACCGCCGCAGCGTTGTCGCCCTCGACGAAGCCGCCCGCATTCTGGGCGAGTGCGAGCCGCGGGGAGTGGTCGACCTGGCGCTCGCCCGCGCGCCCGCGCAGCTGGGCGACGAGCTCGACGATCTGCAGCACGCCGGTCGCTCCGACGGGATGGCCGCGCGAGAGCAGACCGCCGCTGGGGTTGATCGGCAGCGGCCCGCCGAGCCCGACGCGGCCCTCGGGGATCAGCCGGTTGCCCTCGCCTGGCGCCGCCAGTCCGAGGTGCTCATAGGCCTCGATCTCCGCCGACGCGGTCGCGTCGTGGACCTCGATGACGTCGACGTCCTCCGCAGCCACGCCGCTCTGCTCGCGAGCCGTTGCGCTGGCGCGCTGGACGACGGAGCCGGGTGCCGGGCCGCCCGTCGCGCTCAGGGCGCTGGCGCGCACCAGGACCGGCGCCGTGGAGTTGTTGGGCGTCCCTGTCACGACGAGCGCTGCGGCGCCGTCGCCGATCGGCGAGCACATCGGCAGCGTCAGCGGTTCGGTGATCATCCGGCTGGCGAGCACCTCGTCGATCGTCATCGTCGCGCGAAACTGAGCAGCATCGTTGTGGACGGCATGGCGGCGGCTCTTGACGACGACCTCGGCGAAGTCGGCTGCGGTCCAGCCGTAGCGATCGATCCGCCCGCGCGCGCGCTCGGCGTAGCTCTCCATGAAGATGCTGTGGCTCTCGCCGCCGTCCTGATCGCTGAGCAGGTCGACGTCGGCGGCGCCCGCAAGCGCTCTGATCGGGCGGGTTCGGTCGGCGTGCGACATCTTCTCGGAGCCGACGACCGCGACCGTTTCGTACATCCCGGCATCGATCGCCATGCACGCGAGGTGCAGCGCCGTCGACCCGCTCGCGCAGGCGTTCTCGACGTTGACCACGGGGATCCCGCCGTAGCGCGAGTGGCGCAGCGCGACCTGCCCGCGCACGCACTCCTGGCCGGTCATCAGGCCCGAGAGCGCGTTGGAGAAGAAGATCGCCTCGACGCCTTCGGGGTCGATGCCGGCGTCGGCGAGCGCGCCGTCGAGCGCGTCGATGGCGAGGCTCGCGACCGTGGCGTCCGGGAAGCGCCCGCAGCGGGTCCCCGCGGATCCGATGATATGGGCGGAGGTCACGCGCCCGTGCTCGAGTGGTGGCTCATGGCGTTGTCTCTAGCAGCGCGACACCCCGATGGCACGCACGACCCCCCCTTGGGGCAGGGGATTCCTCCCTTCCGGCGCGTTGTCGCGTGCCAGACCCAGACGTATCGTCGCCACCCTCGGGATGAGAAGCAGTAGCCCAGGTCGCAACCGCGACCACGACCGCCGGGTGAGGAGAGACGATGGCCGAACAGGCGACGTTGCCAACGACGACGGAGACGTACTTTGAGCCGGAGGTCGCGGGGCCGGAGGAGCTCGCACCACGGGCACCCGTCGGCGCCCATCTGGTCGGCAGCGTCCCGCTGGGAAGTGTCGAGGAGGTCTTTCGCCGCACGGCGGGTGCCCTCGGCGATCGCCTGCGCCGGCTGCCTGATGGCGAGCCGGGAGCGCGGGCGGACTGGATCCTGTCGCAGTACCCGGTGTTCAGCGCGCTGGCGCAGTTTGAGGTCGGACCGCCCGGCGACGGCACGTATCGCACGCTTCCCAAGCTGCGCCTGCGCGACGGCGCACGCGCCGAGGACCTCGTGCTCGGCAGCCTGGGGTTCGCGGAGGCCGCGATCGTCTCCTACAACGTCTTCGCCAAGCTCAAGCGCGACGGCGTCGTTCCCGCTCACGTGCGGTTCCAGATCTCGCTGCCGACGCCGCTCGCGCCGATCAGCGCCTTCATCGCCCCCGAGCACCAGGCGCAGGTCGAGCCCGTCTACGAGGCGCGCCTGCTGCAGGAGCTCGCGGCGATCTTCGGGGCCCTGCCGCACGACCAGCTCGCGCTGCAATGGGACACGCGGCTGGAGTTCGCGCTGCTGGAAGGCGTCAGCCCGGCGTGGTTCGAGGAGGTCCGCGGCGGGGTCCTCGAGCGCCTGCTGCGCTGCAGCCGGCACGTGCCGCGCGCCGTGGAGCTCGGCTTTCACCTCTGCTACGGCGACGACTATCACGGTCACTTCACGGTGCCCGGTGATACGGGCAAGCTCGTCGATGTCGCGAACGGACTGGCCGCGACGCTGTCGCGCCCGCTGAACTGGATCCACCTTCCGGTCCCCGCGCCGGCAGGTGAGGACTACTTCGCGCCCCTGGCGCGCCTGCGCCTGCATCCTGAGACGGAGCTCTACCTCGGCGTGCTGCACCCGCACGACGGCAAGGTCGGTGCCCGCGGGCGCATCAGCTGCGCCAGCAGGTACGTGCACAGCTTCGGCGTGGCCACCGACTGCGGCTGGGGCCGGGGAGGCTCGGCGGCCGTCGACGAGCTGTTCGAGCTCCACAGGGCGACGTGCGATCCCATCGATGCGCGCAGGGCGAGCACGTCGTTCGCGTGGCCGGTGGGGTTCGATCGCGTTCCCGATGAGGAGTGGACGCGTGCGCCGCTCAGCGAGGCCGGGTTGGCCTATGACCACGTCGATGCGCACGGCTGGTATTCAAACCTCGATCGCAGCGTCGATCAGCTGGTCGCGCATCTGGGTGACGGGGACATCCTTGTCGACTATTCGGGCGGGACCGGCATCCTGGTCGATCGGCTGCGGTTGCGGATCTTCGATCGTGCGGTCGGGACGGTCGTGGTCGATGCGTCGGCGAAGTTCTTGCGCGTCGCCCAGCAGAAGTACAACGACGATCCGCGGTTTGCGGCGCGGCTGCTGCGCTACATCAAGGAGGAGAAGCGGCTGCAGACGCTCGACGAGGTGCTCGGGCCCGAGATGCTCCAGCGCGGCGTCGACGCGATCGCTGCGGTCAACGCGATCCATCTGTATCCCGATCTCGACGAGGTCGCCTCCGCCTGGGCGCGGGCGCTGAAGCCCGGCGGGAAGGTGTTCATCAACTCCGGCAACCTGCGCAACCCCGACGCCAAGCCCGGGGAATGGATCCTCGACGAGACCGTGTGGGTGATCAACGACCTCGCCGAGAGCCTCGTACGCAGCGAGCCCGCCTACGCCGCGTATCGCGCAGCGCTTGACGACACGGAGCGCCTGCAGGCCCACCACGCTCATCGCGACCGCGTCTTCATGCAGCCGCGGCCCCTCGAGTACTACACCGACGCGCTGGCGCGCAACGGGCTGACCGTGACCGACATCAGCCAGGCCACGATCGTCGCTGACGTCAACGAGTGGTTCGAGCTCATGACCGCCTACCACGAGGCCGTGCTGGGCTGGGTCGGCGGGAGCAAGCGGATCGAGGGCGCTGAGCCCTCCGAGGAGGCGGTCCGCGACCGCCTGCGGATCATGCGCCATGCGATCGACACGATCTTCGGCGGCCGCGAGACGTTCAAGGCCTGCTGGACCTACATCACCGCCGAGCACAGCTGACTCGGCTCGCGGCTTGACTGGCCTTCCCGGCAGGCGTACGCTGACGACAGAGGGAAGGAGACCGGTCGGTCTCACGGTCGCGACACGAACGGGGTGCTTGATCGAACATGACCGGCGCGGCTGTGCCCCGCACCGAATCCAAGTCGGCTCCGTACAGGCGCGTCCTGGACAAGCTCGACGCGGGTACCTGCGTGATCCTCGACGGCGCCACCGGCACCGAGCTGCCGCATCTCAGCGATGCGGAGCACGCACTCGACGAGCGCCGGTGGGGTGCGCGCGCGCTCGTCGAGGAGTCGGACGCGATCCTCGATCTGCACCGCCGCTACGTCGGCGCCGGGTGCGACGTGATCTCGACGAACACGTGGGCGCTGCCGAGCGCGTTGCTCGACGACGCCGTCCCGGTCTGGAGCGCGTCGGAGCCCGTGCACTGGATGGACCTCGCGCGACGCGGCCTGCGCCTCGCGCGCCAGGCGGTCGCCGACGGCGGCCGCAGCGACGACTGCGCCGTCGCGTTCTCGATCAACGGCGACGTCGACTCCGACCAGGGCGAGAGCACGATCCGGCTGCTCGCGCGCCTCTTCGCCGACGAGGCACCGGATCTGATTCTGCTGGAGACGCTCACGCTCGTACGGCCATCGCTGTTCGCCACGGTCCAGCGGCTGCTCGACACCGGTCTGCCCGTCTGGATGTCGTTTCGGCGCTGCCGTCACGGCCTGTGCAGCGTCTACGGGGAGCACTGGGGAGGGCCCGAAGGCGACACATTCGGCCGCGCGGCCGCGCGCCTGGAGGAGATGGGCATCGGTGCGCTGATGATCAACTGCATCCCGCCCGATCACGTCGACGGGATGGTGCCCTATCTGCGCGACTTCACCGACCTGCCGCTCGGCGTGTACCCGAACCTCGGCTACTACACCGACGACGGCTGGCGCTTCGGACCCGGCGTCGGCAGCAGCGAGTACGCGGCGATGGCGCTGCGCTGGCGCGCCGAGGGCGCGCAGATCATCGGCGGTTGCTGCGGCGTCGGAGCAGATCATGTCGCGGCCGCACGCAACCTGCTCGAGCAGACCGAGCCCAGCACGCATCGCTCGGTCGCGACGGCCTCCGCGCGCATCCTCGACGGCCCGCGCCCGCCGGCGCCCGCCTGGACCGATCGCCGCCGGCGCACCGTGTACCCGCTCGAGTTCCCCGACCTCGTCGCCGACCTGGGCGTGACGCTGCCGCCGGTCGGCAGCCTCATGGCGTGGCGCTACCTCTATGACCACGCGATCGGATCCCACCAGCGCTGCCTGGACATCGGCAGCGGCACCGGTGTCCTCGGCATCCAACTCGCGCTCAACGGCGCATCGCACGTCCGCGCGATCGACGTCGACGAGCGCGCCGTGCGCAATACCGCGGCCAACGCGCATCGCAACGGCGTCGCCGACCGCATGACCGCCGCCCGAATCGACATCTACCCGTGGGTCCCGGAGGAGCGCTACGAGGTGATCGTCGCCTGCGTCGAGCAGACGCCGGTCGATCCCGAGCAGCAGCACGTCGGAGGCCGGCGGGCGGTCGACTACTGGGGCCGCGCCCCGATGGACCACCTCCTCAACAAGCTGACCTACGCGCTGGCACCCGAGGGCGTCGCGTACGTGACCCAGCTGTCGCTGCTGTCCCAGCAGCGCACCGCCGAGCTGCTTTCGACAGCCGGCCTGGACGTGCAGGTCGTCGATTACGAGATCTTCCCGTTCCCGCCCGAGCTCGACGACCACCGCGAGCAGATCGCGCGCGTCGAGGAGCTCAGCGATGCCCACCACCTGCGGATCGGCGAGCACGACCTGGTCGTCGCCTACCTTCTGGAGATCCGCGCGGCCGCGGACCCAGAGGGCGTGCGCGCCGCGCGCTGATGGCTGCCGCCGACCTCGCCCTGCGCCTGCGGGCCTGCGAACGGGTCCGCAACGCGGTCACGGCGCTCTCGCGGCTGGGACCCGTCAGCCAGGTCATCGACCGCTGCGCAGCCGAGGCGGCCGCGGCGGTCGACCTCGACAGGGCGCTGCTCAGCCGGATCGAGAACGGCACGCTCCTCGCCGAGCGCCTGCACCTCCGCACCGCCACCGCCGACCGCGCCAGCGTCCTCGAGCAGCTGCGCGGCGCACCGCTGCGGCTCTCCTACCCTCTGCTGGAGTGCGAGTTGATGCGGCGCCGAAAGACCCAGCTCGTCGACGACATCGACCATGAGCAGCCCGGCCGCTATGCGTTCCTCGATGCGCTGGGCTGGCGGGCGTACGTCGCCGCGCCCATCATCGTGGACGGTTCGGTCATCGGTCTCCTGCACGGCGATCGCGAGCCCGGCAGGCGGCCGCTGGCCCAGCTGGACGCTGACGCGCTCGAGCACTTCGCCGCCGGCTTCGCGATGGTGTTCGAGCGCGCCGTGCTACGTCGCAGGCTCCGCGACCAGCGGCTGGAGATCCATCGCATCGCGACGTGGGCGGAGGCCAGGACCGGTGAGCTGAGCGACGACATGATCGTCCTGGCCGCCGGTGCGGCGGAGGAGCACAACGCGCGCCTGCCCACACCCGAGACGCTCACCGAGGACGGCCTCGACGCCCATCTGACGGCACGCGAGTTCGACGTGCTGCGCCTGATGGCGGAGGGCAAGACCAACAGCGACATCGCACAGGCGCTCTTCGTGTCGGCGGGCACGGTGAAGTTCCACGTCAAGAACATCCTGCGCAAGATGCAGGCCTCCAACCGCGCGGACGCAGGCGCGCGCTACCTGCGTCAGATGCTGGGCGACGGGCCGGGGAGCGGCGCCACTCCCACCCTTCGGTAGGGCAAGACCGCCCCAACGGCAGGTGTGCGGGAGGGCGGCGGCCAGCATGCTGCGGCGATGCCCATCACCGTCGTCGGGTCCATTGCTTTCGACACCGTCACGACCCCGTTCGGCAGGCGCGAGCGGATGGTCGGCGGGGCCGCGACGCACTTCGCGTTGGCGGCGTCCTTCTTTGACGAGGTGCGCGTCGTCGGTCCGGTCGGCGATGACTTCGGCGCCGATGCGCGCACCGTGCTCGCCACGCGCCAGACCAACCTCGACGACGTCGAGCATGTGCGGGGCGGCAAGAGCTTCTTCTGGGCCGGCGAGTATGGCTGGGACCTCAACACCCGCGAGACGCTCGACACCCAACTCGGCGTCTTCGAGACCTTCAAGCCCGAGCTCAGTGCGCCGGCCAGGCAGGCAGACGTGCTGTTTCTCGCCAACATCCAGCCGGCCGTCCAGCGATACGTGCTCGATCAGTGCGACGCGGCGCGTTTTGTGGCGCTCGATTCGATGAATCTGTGGATTGATATTGCGCGGGCGGAGTTGTTTGACGTGATCGGGCGGGTTGATTGCGTGATTCTCAACGATGCTGAGTTGCGGCAGTTGACGGCGCGCGCGAGCCTTGTTGCGGCGGCGCGTGAGGTGTTGGAGTGGGGGCCGTCGGTGGTCGTGGCCAAGCAGGGTGAGTACGGTGCCGCGCTGGTGACGGAGGACGGGTTTTTCTCGTTGCCGGCCTATCCGCTGGAGTCGGTGGTTGATCCGACGGGTGCTGGGGACACGTTCGCCGGTGGCTTCGTCGGCTATCTCGCGCGTCATCTCGATGGTGTGGGGGATGGGGGGACGTTGCGTCGGGCGATGGCGTATGGGACGGCGCTTGCGTCGTTCAACGTCGAGGAGTTCGGGACCGATCGTGTGGCGCGGTTGACGGCTGCGGAGATTCATGACCGTGTCGCTGATCTGCAGGACATGACGCATTTCGAGCACGCTCGCGTCGAGCTCGCCGGGTGACCGACGTGCGAGACCACCAGGTGCGGCTCGCTCGAGGCGGTCGCGTAGGCATGCGGGCGGTCGGAATCGTCGGCGCCGGCCAGATGGGCTCAGGGATCGCCGAGTGCGTCGCGGTCGCCGGCATGCGCGTCACCGTCTACGAGCCCGAGTCCGCTCCGCTGCAGAGGTCCCGCGAGCGCATCGCTGCATCGCTGGAGAAGGCGGTGGCGCGCGGGAAGCTCAGCAGTGACGCCGCGGGCGACGCGCTCGGCGCGATCACGCACACGACACACGTGCCCGACCTGGTCGGCTGCGACCTCGCAATCGAGGCCGTGACCGAGGACGAGGCGATCAAGACGCAGGTCTTCCGCATGCTGGACGGCCTGCTCGCGCCCGCCGCGATCCTCGCGTCGAACACGTCGTCGATCCCGATCGCGACCCTGGCGGCGGCGACCGCGCGCCCGCAGCACGTGCTCGGGTTGCACTTCTTCTCCCCGGTCCCCGTCATGGCGCTCGTCGAGATCATCCCCGGGTTGGCCACCAGCCCGGACGTCGTCATGGCGGTCGACACGTTCGCCCGCGAGATCGGCAAGCACGCGATCTGCTCCAAGGATCGCGCCGGCTTTCTCGTCAACCTGCTGCTGATCCCGTACCTCGCGTCCGCAGTGCGTCTCTACGACGGCGGCCTGGCGACACGCGAGGACATCGACGACGGCATGACCATCGGCTGCGGTCACCCGATGGGTCCGCTGGCCCTCTGCGACTTCATCGGGCTCGACGTCATCGAAGGCATCTGCGTGAGCCTCCACGACGAGTACGGGCGCGACGAGTACGCGCCGCCGCCGCTGCTGCGCCGGATGGTCAGCGCCGGGCGCCTGGGGCGAAAGTCCGGCCGCGGGTTCTACGACTACGCACCTGTGCGCACCGACGAGCTCGCGCGACGATGACGACGCTCGCACCCGACGCCGTGCCGCTCTACGGGCTCACCGAGGAGCAGCTCGCCTTCCGCGACGTCATCCGGCAGATCGCGCGCGAGCGCGTCGGGCCGCGCGCCGCCGAGATCGACGCCAGTGGCGAGTTCCCCGAGGACATCCGGAGGCTGTTCGCCGACCACGACCTGTTCAGGCTGCCGTTCGAGGAGGCCCACGGCGGTACCGGGACCGGGGCGCTCATGCTCTGCGTCGCGATCGAGGAGGTCGCCAAGCGCTGCGCGTCGTCGGCACTGCTGCTGGCGGTTCAGGATCTCGGCTCGTTGCCGATCCGGCTGGCGGGCTCGGAGGAGCTCAAGCAGCGGGTCCTTCCGCGGATGGCCAGCGGTGAATGGCTGGCGGCCTTCGCCCTGTCTGAGCCCGAGGCGGGCTCCGATCCGCGCGCGATGCGCACGCGGGCCAGGCGCGACGGCGACGACTGGGTGATCGACGGAAGCAAGAACTGGATCACGAATGCCGGCGTCGCGGACGCGTACATCGTGTTCGCCGTCACCGACCCGGATGCCCGGCGCTCCCATGGGATCTCGGCGTTCCTCGTCGAGGCCGATCGGCCCGGATTCTCGGTCGGGCGCCTCGAGCACAAGATGGGGATGCGCGGGTCGCCGACCGGTCAGCCGGTGCTCGACGGTGTGCGCGTCCCCGCCGCGAACCTGATCGGCTCCCTGGGCGCCGGCTTCAAGATCGCGATGCGCACCCTCGACCACTCGCGGCTGGGCATCGCGGCGCAGGCGCTCGGGATCGCGCAGGGAGCGACCGACTACGCCGCCGCGTATGCCCGCGAGCGGATCGCGTTCGGCAAGCCGATCCTCGAGCTGCAGGGGATCCAGTTCAAGCTCGCCGACATGGAGACGCGCTGCGCCGCGGCACGCGAGCTGCTGTACCGCGCCGCCGCCAAAGCCGAGCGCCACGAGCCCGACCTCGGCAAGTACTCGGCGATGGCGAAGCTCTTCTGCTCGGACGTCGCGATGGACGTGACGGTCGATGCCGTGCAGGTCCTCGGCGGGTACGGCTACGTCACCGAATACCCGGTCGAGCGCATGATGCGCGACGCGAAGCTCACGCAGATCTACGAGGGCACCAACGAGATCCAGCGCGTCGTGATCGCACGGACGCTCGGGTGAGCGCCGGCATGAGCACCTCGGCGAGAGCAACGGCGTTGCCGACGACGTTCGCGGACTGGGAGGAGGTCTACGGCCTCACCCCCGAGCGCGCGACGCCGTTCACGACGCTCAGCGGCGAGCCTGTCAGGGCCCTCTACACCGAGGCCGACCTCCCCGACCAGACGACGATCGGCGTGCCCGGCGGCTATCCGTTCACGCGCGGCGTCTACCCGTCGATGTACCGCGGTCGCCTCTGGACGGTGCGACAGTTCGCGGGCTTCGGGACCGCCGAGGAGACCAACCAGCGCTTCCGCTACCTCCTCGAGCACGGCCAGGAAGGGCTTTCGACGGCATTCGACATGCCGTCGCTGATGGGGTACGACTCCGACCATCGCCTGTCGGTGGGTGAGGTGGGCCGGGAGGGCGTCGCGGTCGACACCCTCGACGACATGACCACGCTCTTCGCCGGGATCGACCTGAGCGAGGTCAGCGTGTCGATGACGATCAACGCGCCCGCCGCGATCATGCTCGCCTTCTACGTCGCGGCCGCCGAGCGGCAGGGCATCCCCGCGCAGCGGCTCAGCGGCACGATCCAGGCCGACATCCTCAAGGAGTACATCGCCCAGAAGGAGTGGTGCTTCCCGATCGATCCGGCGATGCGGCTGCTCGGCGACATGATCGAGTGGTGCTCGACGGACATGCCGCGCTGGCATCCCGTCTCGATCTCCGGCTACCACATCCGCGAGGCCGGCTCGACCGCGGCCCAAGAGCTCGCGTTCACGCTGAAAGACGGCCTGACGTACGTCGAGCAGGCGATCGAGCGGGGGCTCGACGTCGACGACTTCGCACCGCGGCTGAGCTTCTTCTTCAACGCCCAGATCGACTTCTTCGAGGAGATCGCGAAATACCGGGCCGCCCGGCGGATCTGGGCGCGCGAGCTGCGCGAGACCTACGGCGCGCGCAACCCGAAGTCATGGCTCATGCGCTTTCACACGCAGACGGCGGGCGTCTCGCTGACCGCCCAGCAGCCGCTCGTCAACATCACGCGCACGGCGATCGAGGCGCTCGCGGGCGTGCTCGGCGGCACGCAGTCGCTGCACACCAACTCCTATGACGAGGCGCTCGCGCTGCCGACCGAGGAGGCTGTGCAGATCGCGCTGCGCACGCAGCAGGTCATCGCGCACGAGACCGGCGTGACGAACACGATCGACCCGCTCGGCGGTGCCTACTTCGTCGAGGCGCTGACCGATCGCCTGGAGGAGCTGGCCTACGACTACTTCCGCAGGATCGATCAGCTCGGCGGAATGGTCGAGGCCGTGAAGCAGAACTTTCCGCAGCGCGAGATCGCGGACGCCAGCTACGAGTTGCAGACCGAGATCGACGCAGGCGAGCGAGTCGTGGTCGGCGTCAACCGCTTCCAGAATCAGGGCGACCCAGAGATCTCGATCCTGCACATCGACCGCGGACTGGAGAGCAAGCAGATCGGCCGCCTGCAGGCCGTCCGCGCCCGCCGCGACGGCGCGCTGGTCGAGGGCACGCTTGCATGCCTTCGCGAGCAGGCGGCCCGGCCGCGCGCCAACCTCATGCCACACCTGCTCGAGTGCGCCCGCGCGCACGCCAGCGAGGGCGAGATCATCAGCGCGCTGCAAGACGTCTGGGGCTCCTACACCGAGACGCCCGTCTACTGATGGCGACCGCTCCCAGGATCCGCGTCGTCGTCGCCAAGCCCGGGCTCGACGGCCACGACCGCGGCGCCAAGATCATCGCGCGCGCACTGCGCGACGCCGGCATGGAGGTCATCTACACCGGGCTGCACCAGACGCCCGAGCAGATCGTCGAGACCGTCATCCAGGAGGACGCCGACGCCGTTGGGCTGTCGATCCTGTCCGGCGCGCACATGACCCTCGTCCCGCGCGTCGTCGCGCTCCTGCGACAGCAGGGCATCGACGACGTCGTCGTGACGGTGGGCGGCACGATCCCCGCCAGCGACATCCGCGAGCTCGAGCGACTCGGCGTCGACGCCGTCTTCACGCCGGGCGCGACGACGCAGGGGATCGTCGACTTCCTCGCCACAGCCGTCGGCGAGCAGACGCTCGCGCGCGCGGGTCTCGGCGCTTAGCGGGCCGCCAGCGCTTGTCGACCAGCGGTCAAGAGGTGCGCTAGAATCGGCCCATGGCTGAGCCCGCGTACCGCCGGATGCAGAACGAGGAGCGCCGCGCGCTCCTGCTCGAGCGCGCCACCGAGCTGTTCGGCGAGCACGGCTACGACGCGCTGTCGATGGCGCAGATCGCGCGCGAGGCGAAGATCTCCAAGGCGCTGCTGTACCACTACTTCCCGAGCAAGAGCCGGCTGTTCGAGGCCGCGCTCGCCGCCGGCGCCGCCGAGCTGCGCGCGCGCACCGAGATCGACCCGGCGCTGCCGCCGGCCGAGCGCCTCTCGGCGACGCTCGACGCGTTTCTCGGCTGGGTCCAGGAGCGCCCCGGCGCCTACGCCAAGCTGCTCGAGAGCGCGGGCGCCAGCGAGGTGCGCGCGACGATGGCCCAGGTCCGTGCCGAGACCGCCGCGCAGATCCTCTCGGGCCTCGGGCCCGGGGGCGAGAAGCCCGCGACCCGCGCGGCGGTGTTCGGCTGGCTGGCCTTCCTCGACGCCGCCACGCTGGACTGGATCGAGCACGGCGACATGACCCGCCAGGAGCTGCACGGCCTGCTCGTGGGGTCCTTCGCCGGCGCGCTGATGGCGTCCGGCGCGGGCATGGGCCTCGCCGGGATCTAGCTCGCCGCCCACTCCATCGGCACGTCGCGGCGCTTGGTCGCGACCATGGCGAGGTACGTCAGGTCCTCGCCCGCGACGGACACGCGGTGGGTGTAGCTGACCCGCGCGCGCTCCTCGAAGACACCCTCCTCGAACATCCGCCCGATGAACTGGCCGAAGCCGGCCGGATCCTCCTCGTCGAGGAAGCGCTCGCGCAGGTTGAAGGCGATCAGGCCCGGCGAGCTGACGAGGTTGAACGCCTCGGCGAAGGCGACCGGCGGGATGTCGCCGAAGCCGAGCGCGGCGACGCAGGTCATCGCGTTGAAGTCGGCGGACTCGAGCTCGGCGCGGTCGCTCGTGCTCATGTCGCTGATGTCCAGCGCGTAGTAGTCCTCGTAGACCTCGGGACGGTCGCGCAGCGCGGCGTCGCGCGCCTCGGGCAGCAGGTCCACGCCGACGATCGAGTCGACGCCGAGGTCGGCGACCTGCTCGCCGACCATGCCGTTGCCGGCACCGAAGTCCAGCACCGAGAGCGAGCCGGCGTCGATGTCGGACTCGCCCAGCTCGGTGCGCAGGAGCCCGCAGACGACCTCGGGCGAGCTGCACTCGAGCATCTCGGCGAAGAGGTGCTCGTAGAGGCCCGGGACGTCGTAGATGGCCGCATAGTCATGCAGGCGAATGCGCTGGCGATCGCCGTCGCGCTCGATCTCACACCACTCCTCGTCCTGATCCAGTCCGCCACCAGTGTTGGTGGGCGGGAGGTACAGCTCGAATCGCTGCGTGTCGAGCGTTGCCACGTTTACGTCCTTCCGTCGGGTAAAGGTCGGGTAAGCCCTGCCCCGGTAAAGCGGGCTCCAAACGAGAGTTCGCTTGGCGCGCGGGCGCTGCGACGGCCGGCGGGAGCGTGCGATGCTGGTCGCGTGCATGTGCGCGCGCCCGTCACCGCCTCGCTGTGCACCCTACTCATCGCGGGTTGCGGCGGCGGGGGCTCCAAGGACGATCCGGCCGCCACGACGCCCCGTCAGCCGGCACCCGCGCGCGATCCGCTCGCCCTGCCGGCGGGCGTCCCGCGCACCCCGACGGGGGCGGCGGACGCCGCCGACGCGGCCACCATCCGCGACTGGGCGCGGGCCCTGCGCACCGGCGATGCGGCGCGTGCGGCGTCGCTGTGGGCGCTGCCGGCGAGGATCCAGAACGGCACCCCGGTCGTGACGCTGGGCACGCGTGCCGAGGTGCGGGTCTTCAACGACTCGCTGAGCTGCGGCGCGGTGCTCACCGCTGCCGGCGGCGCCCGCGGCTTCACGATCGCGACGTTCCGCCTGACCGAGCGCCGCGGGCGCCGCGGGCAGTGCGGCAGCGGTGTCGGTCAGAGCGCGCGGACGGCCGTGCTCGTGCGCGACGGTCGCATCGCCGCCTGGTACCGCCTCCCGGAAGGCGGCCCCGACGCAGGACCGGCGTCCGCCATATGACGGACGCCGGTGGTCCTGCGCTCCCTCGAGTGGAGGCTTAGAGGTAGGGGTCGCGCTCGACGACCCGCTCACGCGCGACCGGTACCGCGGCGCGGCGGTCCGCCTGCATGAGCCAGATGAGCGAGATGCACAGGCCGACGATGCCGACGACCATGAGGATCACGCCGACCGTCGCGAGGTCGATGCCCGAGACGGACGCTGTTACGGCGAACTTGAGGATCGCGCCGAGCGCGATGAGGAAGATCGATGTGCCTAGTCCCATGCCTCGATGTATTCCCGCCGCGGGACCCCGGTAACCGCCGATCCGCCGTCAGTACGATTGTCGGCGTGTCGACAACCACCTCAGGCGTCTACGACATCCCGCAGGAGCTCGCCGACCTGCGCGACATGATCCGCCGCCTCGCGCAGGAGCGGATCGCCCCGCGCGCGGCCGAGATCGACCGCACCGCGACCTATCCGACGGACATCCGCGAGCTGCTCGCCGAGCACGACGTGCTGGGGCTGCCGTTCGAGGAGCAGCACGGCGGCACCGGGACCGGGACGCTGATGCTCCAGATGGCGGTCGAGGAGATCGCCAAGGCCTGCGCGTCGTCGGCGCTGATCCTCATGGTCCAGGAGCTCGGGACCCTGCCGATCCAGCTCTTCGGCACCGACGAGCAGAAGGAGCGCTTCCTGCCGCGCTGCGCCAGCGGCGAGTGGTCGCCGGCCTTCGCGCTGTCCGAGCCCGAGGCCGGCTCGGACCCCGCGGCGCTGCGGACGTCCGCCGTCCGCAGCGACGCCGGCGACGAGTGGGTCATCAACGGCCAGAAGAACTGGATCACGAACGCCGGCGTCGCCGACTTCTACGTCGTCTTCGCCAAGACCGACCGCGAGAGCAACCGCAGCTCGGCGTTCATCGTCGAGGCCGACCGCGAGGGCTTCGACCCCGGCGCGCTGGAGCACAAGCTCGGCATCAAGGGCTCGCCGACCGGCTCGCCGTCGTTCACCGATGTCCGCGTTCCGGCTTCCAACCTCATCGGCGCCGAGGGCAAGGGCCTCTCTGTGGCGCTGGCGACGCTCGAGCGCACGCGGCTGGGCGCGGCCGCGCAGGCGGTCGGGATCGCGCAGGGCGCCACCGACTACGCCGCTGCCTACGCGCGCGAGCGGATCGCCTTCGGCAAGCCGATCAACGCGCTGCAGGGCATCCAGTTCAAGCTCGCCGACATGGAGACGCGGACGGCGGCGGCGCGCGAGCTGCTCTACAAGGCCTGCGCGAAGGCCGACCGCAACGAGCCCGACCTCGGCAAGTACTCCTCGATGGCCAAGCTGTTCGCGTCCGACACCGCGATGGCCGTCACGATCGAGGCGATCCAGGTCCTCGGCGGCTACGGCTACGTCAACGAATACCCCGTCGAGCGGATGATGCGCGATGCCAAGATCACCCAGATCTACGAGGGCACCAACGAGATCCAGCGGGTCGTCATCGCCCGCTCGATGAAGTAGGAGCTGGGCATGCGCGGGCCCTCGGTGCGACGGGTCCTGATGGCGGCGGTCGTGGCCTGCGCCGCCGGGCTGGGGCTCGTGGCGCTGATGCAGGGCCCGAGCTTCTCGAGCCCCGTGCGCCTGCTGCAGGGCGGCGTGCTCGTCGTCGTCCTGATCGCGATCGTCGGCGCGCTGATGATGTCCTTCGGGCTGAAGCTGGCCGGCTGGAGCGAGCCCGAGTCCGAGGCCGAGTTCGAGCGCCTCGTGCAGGAGACCGAGCGCCTGGCGCGCGACGGCGTCGCCCCCGATCCCGACGAGGTCGAGTTCATGGACCTCGATCCCTACGACGACGACGACTTCGCCGAGCTCGTCCGCGACGCGATGGACGAGCTGCCCGACCTGCTGCAGCGCGCGCTGGAGCGCAACGTCGCGGTCGTGATCTCCGACGGCGGGCGCAAGCGCGGCGCGTACGGCCTCTACCACGGCGACGGCGTCGCGCGCGACGACGTCGCCGACCGGATCGTCATCTACCGCGACACGCTGCGCCGCGACTTCGGTCACGACCCCGAGCGCCTGCGCGACGAGGTCACCCGCACCGTCCGCCACGAGCTCGCGCACCATCTCGGCGCCGACGAGCTCGGCGTGCGCGACCTCGGCCTGTAGCGCCGGCCACCTAGCGGGCGCTCGACGAGGCGCTCCAGTTCGGCGAGTTCTTCCTCGTGCCGTACAGCATCTGCTGGCTGCCGCCTGCCTGCTGGCGCCCGAAGGCGCGGCGCGTGCGCTGGCCGGCCACGTTCGCGTGCTCACCGCCAGGCACACTGGATCGCGGTAGATGCTCGAGGCGAATGTGTCCGGCTGTCGGCGCCGGTTGAATACTCACCCCCTTGTGCCGGTTGAAAATGCACCCCCCTGAGGCGTGGGCGTCCGGGCGGGTGCCGAGCCTGGCTTGGTCGACGGCGATCGAGGCGGGGAGGAAGGGGTGCTGGACGTGGAGCGGTGGGCGGAGCTGCGCCGGGAGCATTTCGTCGGAGGCGTGTCGATCAAGGAGCTCGTCCGTCGGCACGGGATCGATCGCAACACGGTGCGTCGCGCGTTGCGCTCCAGCGCACCGCCGGTCTATGAGCGCGCGTCGGTGTCCAAGCTCGATCCGTTTAAGGATGAGATCCATCGGTTGTTGAAGGCCGATCCGAAGCTGCCGGGCCAGCGCGTCCGGGAGCTGATCGCGCCGCTGGGCTTTGAGGGCGGCAAGACGATCGTCGATGACTACCTGCGCGAGGTGCGGCCGCTGTTCGCGCCGCCGCCCAGGACGTTTCAGCGGACGGTGTATCGGCCGGGCGAGATCTGCCAGTTCGACGTCTGGGAACCGCGGGCGCAGATCCCGGTCGGTCACGGCCAGACGCGGCAGGGCTGGGTCGTTGTGGCGTGCTTGGGCTACTCGCGCGCGGGCGCCGGCGCCGTGATCTTCACCAAGCAGTCGCCCGATCTGCTCGCCGGGATGCGTCGCTGTTTGTGGTCGCTGGGCGGGTTGCCCAAGACGCTGGTGTGGGATCGTCAGGCCGGTATTCACGGCCACGGCGGTCGCCCATCGGAGGAGTTCGCGGCGTTCTGCGGGCAGCTGCGCGTCGGCTGGCAGTTCTGCCAGGCGGCCGACCCGCAGGCCAAGGGCGTCGTCGAGCGCCTGCAGGACTTCATGGAGCGCTCCTTCGAACCAGGGCGGGCGTTCGCCAACGAGCACGACTTCCAGTTGCAGCTCGACGCCTGGTTCGACACCCGCGCGAATGCTCGTCATCACCGCACGCTGCGCTGCCGACCGATCGACCGGCTGATCGAGGAACGCGCCGTGATGGCGCCGTTGCCGGCGGGCCCGCCGGACACCGATCGGCGCTGGGTGCTCAGAGTGCCACCCGATCCGTATCTGCGCTTCGATACCTGCGACTACTCGCTGCACCCCGCGTTCGTCGGGCGCCGAGTCGAAGCCAGAGTCACTGATCGCGAGGTCCTCGCGATCGTGCTCGACACCGGCGAGCTCGCCTGCCAGCACCCCAGGTCGTTTGCCAAGCACCGCACGATCACGGCGCTCGAGCACGCCCGCGCGCTGCGCGCCGGCCGCGGCCAACGCGACGACGTCGACGCGACGGTCGAGATCCGGCCGCTGGCGCGCTACGACGCGCTGATCGCGTGAGTCGCCCGACGACCGAGCTGACGTATCTGTTTCGCCAGCTCAAGGCGCCGGCGGCGGCTCGGGCGTTGCCGAAGCTCGCCGACCGCGCCCGCCAGGAGGAATGGTCCTATGAGCAGTTCGCCGCGGTGCTGCTCAAGACCGAAACCGACAGCCGCGACAGCCACGGCGGCCAAGCCCGCATCAAAGCCGCGCGGTTTCCGGCGCGCAAGACGCTGGAGGAGTTCGACTTCGCCTTCCAGACGTCGGTGCGTCGCGACAGCGTCTTGCACCTCGGGCAGCTCGACTTCCTCGCCGGCAAGGAGAACGTCGTGCTGCTCGGGCCGCCCGGCACCGGCAAGACGCACCTCTCGATCGCGTTGGGAATCCGGGCCTGCCTCGCCGGGCACCGCGTCGCGTTCAAGACGGCGACCGAATGGGTCGCGATGCTCGCCGACGCCCAACGCCACGGCCGCCTCGACGCAGAGCTCGACAAGCTCCAACGCGTGCCGCTGCTGATCGTCGACGAAGTCGGCTACATCCCCTTTGACCCGCAGGCCGCCAACCTCATGTTCATGCTCGTCTCGCGCCGCTACGAACGCGCCTCCATGATCGTGACCAGCAACAAGCCGTTCTCAGGCTGGGGCGAGATCTTCGGCGACGAGGTCACCGCCGCCGCGATGATCGACCGCCTCGTTCACCACGCCGAGATCCTCGCGCTCAAAGGCGACAGCTACCGCCTCAAAGACCGCGACCTCGCCCGCGCCACTCCGACCGACTCCTGACCCCCTCAGACCGGCGCGCGCTGGCGCTGCTCCGCTCGGCCTACGGCCTCGACTCCGCAGCACCAGCGCGAACACCGGCGCTGGCCCACGTTTCAACCGGCGCCATAAGGGGGTGCATTTTCAACCGGCGCAGAGGGGTGCATTTTCAACCGGCCTTGACATCCGGCTCGATCGCCACGCTTCGACCTGATGGTGAACTTCGAGGAGCGTGTCTACGAGCTCGGAACCGAGGCGCTGGCTGAGCAAGAGCGTCAGGTCGCCGAGCTACGAGGTAGGGGAGCAACCTTGTTAGCGGCCGGTGCGGTGATCGCGTCGTTACTTGCGAAACCTGTCTTCGCTGGCGACCATCCAGCTGGAACCGCGGACATCGTCGCGTCATTCGTCGGCGTAGTCGCGGCCGGAGCGTTGCTGATCTTCGTCGTGCTGCTGCTCATCCCACGCGAACTCGGCTTCAGCGTCAACGCGCGCGCGACCTATCAAGCCCTCTGGGATCAGCAGATCTTGCAGCAGCCGATGGTTGACCTTGCACTGGCCGAGGCCTTTGACGAACGTCGCGAGCAGAACGCTGGCGTCGTGTCGCGACTGGCTTCGTTTCTCGGTTGGGCGCTGGGGGCTCTCACGCTCGAGACAGCTGGTCTTGCGACCGCCGCCGCGCTAGCCTCGTAGGCGTGTCTTCATCTGAGCACAAGCAGCCTCCGCCTCCCGCGCCGAGCAAGCCCCCGGCGCCTTCGGCAGTTCCCCGGCTTCCCCAGACGATCTTCAATCTCGAGAAGAAGGGCAGCACCCCCGCCGGGAACACGCGCACGTCCGCGCGCAAGTAACCGATCACGATCGGGTACTTGCCAGGTTTCGCTGTCGAGCAGCGGTAGCGATGCATCGAAGCTCGCCGACACGATCGCCATCGTCGTGGCGCCGACCTTCGCGGGTCGTGCAACGGCGCAGGAGCGCGTCCCGGCCGCCTACGTCCCGCAGAACGTCCGGTAGGCGCCGAAGCTCGGCGGGGCGGGTGCGGCGTAGGTCTCGAGGCCGGGTCGTTCGTCGAAGGGCTGGGCCAGCGCGTCGAGCAGTCGTTCGAACGGCTGCAGGTCGCCGGCGGTCGCGGCGGCCAGCGCCTCCTCGACGTGATGGTTGCGGGCGATGTAGACCGGGTTGACCCGGTTCATCGCCTCCGCGACGGCCTGGAGGTCGATCGGTTGCGAGGACAGTTGCGCGCGCCAGCGCTCGGACCAGGCGTCGAACGCGCCGGGCTCGGCGAAGAGCGACCGTGCAGGTTCGCCATCTCCGCGCAGCGACGAGGAGAGTGCCCGAAAGCCCGAGGTGAAGTCGACGCTCTGGGCCTGCATCAGCGCCAGCAGATCCTCGATCAGCGCTTCGTCCTCGCCCGCGCCGTCCGCCAGCCCCAGCTTGGCATGCATCCCTGCGAGCCAGCACGCGTCATAGCGCTCGGGGAACGACTCCAGCACCTCGGTGGCCGCCGTGATCGCCTCCTCGGAGTCGGCGTCGAGCAGGGGCAGCAGGGTCTCGGCCAGGCGCGCGAGGTTCCACTGCGCGACGGCGGGCTGGTTGCCGTATGCGTAGCGGCCGCCGTGATCGATCGAGCTGAACACGGTGGCCGGGTGCAACGCGTCCATGAACGCGCACGGGCCGTAGTCGATCGTCTCACCGGAGACCGTCATGTTGTCGGTGTTCATCACGCCGTGGATGAACCCGACCAGCATCCAGCGCGCGATCAGCGAGGCCTGCGCGTCGACGACGGCCTCGAAGAACGCGAGGTACGGATTCTCCGCCTCGAGCGCGCGCGGGTGATGGCGCGCGATCGCGTAGTCGGCGAGGCGACGCACGAGCGCGGTGTCCCCGTGCGCGGCCGCGTACTCGAACGTGCCGACGCGGACGTGGCTCGCCGCGACGCGGACGAGCACCGCGCCCGGGCAGCAGCGTCTCGCGCGCGACGTCCTCGCCGGTCGCCACCACGGCCAGCGCGCGCGTCGTCGGGATGCCGAGCGCGTGCATCGCCTCGCCGATCACGTACTCGCGCAGCATCGGACCGACGGCCGCCTTGCCGTCACCGCCGCGCGCGAACGGCGTGCGCCCCGACCCCTTCAGGTGCAGGTCGCGCCGGCGGCCGTGGATGTCGAGCACCTCGCCGAGCAGCAGTGCCCGGCCATCACCGAGGCGCGGTGAGAAGCCACCGAACTGATGACCGGAGTACGCCTGCGCGACCGGCGACGCGCCCGCGGGCGTCGCGTTGCCGACGAGACCGGCGACACCAGCGGGCGTCCTCAGCGCATCGGCATCGACGCCCAGCTCGGTGGCCAGCTGCTCGTTGAGCGCCAGCAGGCGGGGCGCCGGCGACGGCGACGCCTCCCACGGCACGTACAGGCGTTCCAGCTCGCGAACATACGAGTTGTCGAAGGCGAACAGGGACGGGGCGGAAACGCTCATATCGCCTAGGGCGCGTTCATCATGTGCGCCGCGGTGTTCGCGAAGTAGTCCCACAGCTGCCGGCGGTGGGCCTCGTCGACGTCGAGCTCGTCGACCGCGATGCGCATCGCGCGCAGCCAGGCGTCGCGCTCGCGCGGGCCGATGACGAAGGGGTGGTGGCGCATCCGCAGGCGCGGGTGCCCGCGCGTCTGCATGTAGGTCTGCGGCCCGCCCCAGTACTGGATGAGAAACAGCCGCAGGCGCTCCTCGGCCGGCCCGAGGTCGTCCTCGGGATACAGCGCGCGCAGCACCTCGTCGAGCGCGACCTCGGCGTAGAAGCGCGCGACGAGCTTGCGGAACGTGGGCTCGCCGCCGACGGCGTCGTAGAAGGTCTGGGCCTGCGGGAGCATCGACCAGCCAGTGTAGGAGCGCCGGGCGGTGTCGTTTGCCCGGGGGACCTCGGGGTAGCGCGGACGCATCACGCCGTGATCACACAAGGAGGACTACGTGGAGCGATCCATCCGCCTGGCGCACGTCGCGCTGGCCGCGACCGCGATGACCCTGGCGCTTGCGCCGGGCGTCGCCGTCGCCGCGCAGGACCCGGGCAAGATCTCAGAGAAGCTGCGCGCCGACGTCAAGGTCGGCGGCATCCGCCAGCACCAGCAGGCACTGCAGGACATCGCCACGATGAACGGCGGCAACCGCGCGTCCGGCACGCCGGGCTTCGACGCCTCGGCCGCCTACGTCATCAACCGCCTGGAGGCCGCGGGCTACAGGCCACAGCGCCAGGAGTTCTCGTTCAAGAGCTTCGAGGAGCTCGCGCCGGCGGCGTTCGAGCGCATCTCGCCGGACCCCAGGACGTACGCCGATCCGGCCGAGTTCACGATCATGTCCTACTCGGGCTCGGGTGACGTGACCGCGCCGCTGACGCCGGTCGACGTCCAGATCCCGCCGGGCGCCGAGGCGAACTCGTCGACGTCGGGCTGCGAGGCCGCGGACTTCGCGGGCTTCCCCGCCGGCAACGTCGCGCTCCTGCAGCGCGGAACCTGCCCGTTCGCCGACAAGGTGCAGAACGCGCAGACCGCCGGCGCGAGCGCCGCGGTCGTCTTCAACGAGGGCCAGGCCGGCCGCGAGGAGACGGTCGCCGGGACGCTCGGTGCCGACACGACCGCCACGATCCCCGCTGTCGGCACGAGCTTCGCCGTCGGCGCCGAGCTGGCGGGCCAGTCGGCGACGGTCCACGTGACGACCTCGACGAAGATCGAGGACAACCAGACGTCGAACGTCACCGCCGACCTCGCGCCGAAGAAGGCCGACAAGGCCGGCAAGACGGTGCTGCTCGGCGCGCACCTGGATTCCGTGGCCGAGGGGCCCGGCATCAACGACAACGGCAGCGGGACCGCGACGATCCTCGAGATCGCCGAGGCGATGGCGAAGGAGAAGTCCCCGCGCAACCCCGTGCGCTTCGCGTTCTGGGGCGCCGAGGAGGCCGGGCTGATCGGGTCGACGCACTACGTCGCGTCGCTCAGCGAGGCGGACGCCGCGCAGATCGGGCTCAACCTCAACTTCGACATGCTCGGCTCGCCGAACTTCGTGCGCTTCGTCTACGACGGCGACGGGTCGGCGTTCGGCACCCCCGGCCCCGCGGGCTCGGACGACATCGAGCACACCTTCGAGACCTGGTTCGCATCGCGCGGGCAGGCGACCGACCCGACGGCGTTCGACGGCCGCTCGGATTACGGCCCGTTCATCGCGGCCGGGATTCCGGCCGGCGGGCTGTTCTCCGGTGCCGAGGGCGTCAAGACGGCCGAGCAGGCGACGCGCTTCGGCGGCGTCGCGGGCGAGGCCTATGACCGCTGCTATCACCAGGCGTGCGACACGTTCTCGAACAACAGCACGCCCGGGCTGCGCCAGCTCTCCGCGGGCGCAGCGCATGCGACGGCGGTCTACGCCGATCGCAAGGAGCCGCTCGTCGCGCCCGCGCCGCAGGCCGCGACCGGGCAGCTCAAGTCGGCGCAGAGCGCTCCGACCCACCTGGGCCACCTGACCCAGCGCTGATCCGACGGCCGCTAAGGGGAGGCGGGTGCGCCCGCCTCCCCGGCCGCCGCTACGCCGTCGTCGCGTGCCGCGCGGCGGTCCAGCGGTTGACGAGCTTCTCGCAGTTGCGCGTGCGCGGCTTGCGATGGCCGGTGTAGACGATGTCGTAGCCGGGGCCGCAGTCGACGACGCCGCGCATGCCGACGGCCTGGACGATGTCGTTGCCGTTGCCCGCGCGGACGGTGTTGGTGCCGCGCCCGCGGATGCGGATCTCGTCGTCGCCCTCGCCGCCGTGGATCGTGTTGCGGTGCGCGCCGCCCTGCAGGAAGTCGTCGCCGGGGCCGCCGTCGATGCGGTTGAAGCCGCGGCCGCCGTAGATCATGTCGCGGCCGGGGCCGCCGATCAGGACGTCGGTGGCGCCGAAGCCGGCGTCGGTCTCGTGGCGGTCGCCCCACATGACGTCGTCGCCGTCGCGGCCGTCGAGGCGGTCGGAGCCGCGGCCGCCGAGGAGGTTGTCGTTGCGCTCTGAGCCGTGGCGGTTGCCGCCGCTGTCGCCGACGATGACCTTGACGCCGACGCTGACGTCGGCGACCGGCGCGGCCTCGACGACGTGCTCGCAGCTGCGGATCGCGCCCGAGCGCAGCGACTGCGCGTTGGAGACGCCGCCCTTCATGTCGTAGGGGTTGATGACGACCGTGTCGTCGCCGGCGCCGCAGTCGACGAGCCCGACGGCGGTGCCGTTGTTGGCGTAGACGGTGTCGTCGCCGTCGCCGGCGAGGATCCGGTCGCGCCCGGAGTCGGCATAGACGACGTCGTTGCCGCCGCCCGCGTCGACGTGGTCGGCCGCGCCGCCGGCGTGGATGAGGTCGTCGCCCTCGCCGCCGCTGAGCTCGTCGGGCGCGGGGCCGCCGGCGAGCACGTCGTTGCCGGGGCCGCCGGCGAGCTCGTCGTGGCCGACGCCGCCGAAGAGCTGGTCGCCGCCGTCGCCGCCGCTGAGGCGGTCGCCGCCGGACTCGCCCTCGAGCAGGTCGTCGCCGCCGTTGCCGATCGCGGTGTCGGGGCCGGTGCCGCCGTAGAGGCGGTCGGGCCCGGGCCCGCCGACGAGCCGGTCGGGGCCCTCGTAGCCGCGCAGCGCCCCGCCGGTGGCGATCGTCACGCGCATGCGGTCGGGGCCGGGGACGCCGAGCAGGGCCTGCAGCGGCCCGGTCGGCAGGACGGTGAGCTGGGGCGCGTTGGTCAGGCCGGGGACCTGGACGATCGCGGAGACCGGCGGCAGGCCCGGCAGCAGCGGGGTGGTCAACAGGCTCTGGGCGCCGGCGGGCGCGGCGGCGCCGGCGAGCGCGACGAGGGTGACGGCCGCGGCGCGGCGCAGGAGGCGAGGGGTCGTGGACGGCATTGCCCCGTCATCGGCCGCGGTCGGCGCCCCTCGGCACGCAGCGGGCTGCGCGTGGCCAGATGAACGAGCCGACTCGACACCATGTCAAGCGCGCGACGGGCGAGGTCAGTCCTGTGAAACAATCGACTCAGGCCCGGCGAGTGTGACGCCAGGTGAAACACGCTTCCGTGGAGTGCGACCGCCGGAGGCACAACCGACCAAGGAGCACCCCATGCCCGAAGCTGTGATCGTCGACGCGGTCCGCACCCCCATCGGCCGCGCCTTCAAGGGCTCGCTCGTAGGCGTCCGCGCCGACGAGCTCGCCGCCACCCCGCTGCGCGCGCTGATCGAGCGCAACCCCGGACGTCGACTTCTCCGAGACCGTCGACGTGATGATGGGCGCCGCCTCCGGGATCGGCGAGCAGGGCTACAACATCGGCCGCAACGCGACGCTGCTGGCCGGCTTCGACCACCACGTCCCGGCCTGCACCGTCAACCGCTTCTGCGCCTCGTCGCTGCAGACGCTGCGGATGGCCTTCCACGCGATCAAGGCCGGCGAGGGCGACCAGTACGTCGCCGCCGGCGTCGAGGCGGTCTCGCGCGCCGGGCTGGGCGCCGGGATCCCCGAGGAGGCCAAGCACCCGCAGCTCGACGGCTCCGAGGGCTCGCTCTACGACGTCTACATCCCGATGGGGCTGACGGCCGAGAACGTCGCGGCGCGCTGCGACGTGACCCGCTCCCAGCAGGACGAATGGGCGCTGGTCTCCCAGACGCGCGCCGTCGCCGCGCAGGAGTCCGGCCACTTCGACGCCGAGATCGTCGCGGTGACGCTCCCCGACGGCAGCCCCTACACGCGCGACGACGGCCCGCGGCCGAACACGACGATCGAGAAGCTCGCCGCGCTCAACCCGGTCTTCGATCCCGAGAACGGGACCGTCACGGCCGGCAACGCCTGCCCGCTCAACGACGGTGCCGCCGCGGTCCTCGTGATGTCCGAGGAGAAGGCCGCGAAGCTCGGCCTGAAGCCGCGCGCGCGGATCATCGCCTCGACGGTCGCCGCGATCCGCCCCGAGTACATGGGCCTGGGCCCGATCCCGGCGATCCAGGCGCTGCTCGCGCAGACCGGCATGACGATGGACGACATCGACATCGTCGAGATCAACGAGGCCTTCGCGGCGCAGATCGTCCCGTGCATGAACGACCTGGGCATCGACGAGTCCAAGCTCAACCCGTTCGGCGGCGCGATCGCCCTCGGCCACCCGTTCGGGATGACCGGCGCCCGGATCATGACGACGCTGCTCAACGGCCTCGACGCCCGCGACGGCCGCTACGGCATCGAGTCGATGTGCGTCGCGGGCGGCATGGGCCAGGCGATGCTCGTCGAGCGCCTGAGCCAGAACTAGCGCGGGCGCAGGGCCCGCAGGCGGCGCAGCAGGTCGGTCGCGGTGACCCCGCGGCTGACCTGGATGCGCGGCAGCAGGAAGCGGTTGTCGCGCGGGGTCGCGAAGGCGGCGCGGGTCGTCGTGGCGGCGAGGTAGCCGGCGCGCCGCACGGCCTGCCCGACGGGTCCGCTCAGGCGGCCGAAGGGGTAGCAGAAGAAGCGCGGCGTGACGCCGAACAGCTCGCGGATCCGCGCCCGCGAGCCGGCGACCTCGTCGCGCAGGCGCGAGTGTCCGACGCGTCGCAGGTCCGCGTGCGTGAACGTGTGCGAGTCCAGCTCCCAGCCGGCGTCCAGGAGCTGCCGGACGGCCGGCTCGCCGCCCATCTCGGGCAGGTAGGTCAGCGCGAGGTTCAGGACGCCCGGCCAGCGGGCCGCCTTCAGGACCGGCAGCGCCTCGGCGACCTGATCGGCGTAGCCGTCGTCGAACGTCAGGACGACCGGGCGGCGCGGCAGCCGCGCGCCGCCGTGCCAGGAGTCCCAGACGCGCCCGAGCGTCACGGCGCGGTAGCCGGCGCGGCGCAGCGCGCGCACCTGGGAGCGCAGCGCCGCCGGCGTCACCCACAGCGCGGGCAGCGTCGCGTCCGCCGGCGCGGGCGCGATGTGGTGGTACAGGAGGATCGGGACGGGCGGCCCGGAGGCGGCGCGCGCCCCCGGCGCGCCGCCCGCGAGCGCCACGAGGGCGAGCGCCGCGACCGTGGCCGCGGCGCGCCGCATCAGGCCGTCTTCTTCGGCGGGATCTTGAGCGTCATCGACTCCGTGATGTCGCTGTGCACCGCGTCGGTGCTCGTGCCGGCGATCGTGCCGGTCCCGGTGACGCCGGCGAACTCGCCGGTGCCGCTGGAGATCTTCAGCGTGCCGTCGTAGGTGACCGTCTTGTTGGCGATGTTGAACGACATCTTGTACGTGCCGCGCAGCGTGCCGGTGTTGTAGAAGAACTTCAGCGGGCCGGAGAACGAACCCGCGGTCTGCGACGTGCGCGTGACCGCCGACGTGTCGTGATGGACGCCCTTGCCGAGCGGCGCCGAGCAGGACATCGTGCCGAAGTTCTCGGCGTTGTCGACCGGCGGCTTCGTCGCGACGAGGTCGGCCGTGCACTTGATCTTCTTCGTCGTCGCCTTCGGCTTCGGCGTCGCCTTCTTCGTCGTCGTGGTGTTGGTCGTAGCCGTGGACGTCGGCGTGGTCGTCGGCGTGGTCGACGACGCCTGCGTCAGGCCCGCCGCGACGCCGAGCGCCGCCAGGACACCGGCGCCGAGCGCGAGCACGTTCTTCGGCCAGCGCGTGGATCGATGCACGTCACATCACCTTCCCCTCGTGTTGGGACGCAGGGGAGCACAGCCCCCGCGGGCAAGATCCTGTCAACGGCGGGTCAACGGGTCAATTCGGCCAACGTGTCCTGCAGGCCGGCGGCCGCCACGGCGAGCGGCGGATCGAGGTCGCGGTCGGCCAGCAGGCCGAAGCAGACGCTGCCGTCGTAGGAGACGATCCCGACGCTCAGCCCCTGCGTGCCGGGGTTCAGCGGGACGGCGGGGTGGACCGCCAGCAGCCGGCAGCCGTTGAGCCAGAACGGCTGCTGCGGGCCGGGCACGTTGGAGACGACGAGGTTGAAGGCGCGCACGCCGCCCATCGCGCGGGCGAGCGTCGAGGAGACCAGCGGCGGCGCCCAGCCGCTCGCGCCGACGAGCAGCGCGCCCGCGCGCACGGCCGCCGACTGCTTGATCTCGGCCATCGTCGCGTGGATCGCCGCGACGCGCGCGGCCGGGTCGGGCTCGCCGACGGGCAGGTCGACGAGGACGGTCGAGATGTGGTTGCCGCCCTCGTCGCCGCTGCGGCGCACGCTCACCGGCACGAGCGCGACGAGCGGGCGCTCGACGGGCTCGCCGGCGGCCTCCAGGTAGCGGCGCAGCATCCCGGCGACGGCGGCCAGCAGCGCGTCGTTGACCGTCCCGCCCTGGGCCTTGCCCGCGAGCTTGAGGTCGGCGAGCGACGCGCGCGCCATCGCGAAGCGGCGGTTGGGGCCCTGGCCGGCGTTCAGCGGCGTCATCGGCGCCGACGGGCGGGTGCGGGCGAGCTGCACGAGCAGCTCGGTCGCGCTCTTGAGGTCGCCGGCGGCGCGGCGCGGGTCGGGCGACAGCGCCCGCGTGGCGCTGTCGAGCAGGAGCTTCTGGGCGCGCACGATCGGGGTGGCGGCGAGGCGGGTGAGGTGGCGCGTGCGCTCGTAGGAGCGCGGCGCCCAGGGCTCCTCGGGCGCCGGGATGTCCATCGGCTCGGGCGAGGGATCCAGCAGGACGGTTCCGATGTCGACGGCCGCCACGCCGTCGACGAGCGCGTGGTGCATCTTCGCCAGCAGCGCGGCACGGCCGCCGTCGAGGCCCTCGATCACGGTCAGCTCCCACAGCGGGCGCGAGCGATCCAGGCGGCGCGACAGCTCGCGGCCGGCGAGCTCGGCGAGCTGCTCGTCGCCGCCCGGCGCCGGCAGCGCGGCGCGGCGCACGTGCCAGCCGAGGTCGAAGCCGTCGTCGTCGACCCAGACCGGGTTGGCCAGCCCGGCGGCGGTGCTGTGCAGCCGCTGGCGGTAGCGCGGGACGAGGTGCAGCCGCGCGTCGACGCGCTCGAGCACCCGCTCGTAGGCCATCCCGTCGCCGTCATCGAAGATCAGCAGGCCGCCGACGGCCATGTTGACCGTGCCCTGCTCGGCCGCGAGCGAGGAGCGGTCGGCGGGGGAGAGGTCCTCCTGCGCCATCGCGGTTCCTTACCGCGGTGCCATGCGCAGCGCCCCGTCGAGGCGGATGACCTCGCCGTTGAGCATGAGGTTCGACGCGATGTGGCAGGCCAGCTCGGCGAACTCGGCCGGCAGCCCCAGCCGCGGCGGGAACGGGATCGCCGCCGCGAGCTGCTCGCGCGCGTCGGCGGGCAGGCCGGCGAGCAGCGGCGTGTCGAACAGGCCCGGGGCGATCGCGCAGACGCGGATGCCGGACTGCGCGAGGTCGCGCGCGGCCGGCAGCGTCATCGCCACGACGCCGCCCTTGGAGGCGGCGTAGGCGATCTGGCCGACCTGGCCGTCGTAGGCGGCGATCGAGGCGGTGTTGATGCAGACGCCGCGCTGACCGTCGGCATCGGGCTCGTTGGCGAGCATCGCGTGGCTCGCCAGGCGCAGGGCGTTGAAGGTGCCGGTGAGGTTGATCGCGACGACCTTCTCGAAGGTCTCGAGCTTGTGCGGGCCGCGGGGGCGGGCGAGGCGCTCGGCGTAGCCGACCCCGGCGCAGCTCACCGAGATGCGCAGGCCGCCCGCGGCGAGCTCGGCGGCCGCCGCGACGGCGGCCTCGACGTCCGCGGCGCGCGTGACGTCGGTCGCGAGGAAGCTCGCACGCTCGCCGAGCTCGTCGGCGAGCGCCGCGCCGCGCTCGGCGTCGAGGTCGGCGACGAGGACGTGCGCGCCGCGCTCGTGCAGCGCGCGCGCCGTCGCCTCGCCGAGCCCGGAGGCGCCGCCGACGACGAGCGCGCCTGTGTCTGCGATCTCCATGCGCCAACCCTAAGCGGTCGCGTACCTTCACCGTCATGGTCTTTCTCGCCGCGATCGTCCTCTTCGGCTGCGCCTGGCTGGCGCTGCGGATCCTGCGCGGCCAGCAGGGGCCGCGGGAGCCACGCGAGCGCGATCCCGAGGTCGAGGAGGCGCTCGAGCGGCTGCGCGAGCAGCTGCGCCGGCCGCGCGCGGTGATCGCCGCCGCCGTCGTCGTCGCCCTGCTGCTCGTCGCCATCCTCGTGCGCAACCCCGGCCGCTGGGCCGTGCTGCTGCTCGCGCTCGGGGTCCTGCTGGTGGCGGTCGTGGGCTACGTCGTCGCCGCACGCCGCAATCCGCGCTGACCGCCAGGCATTACGGTTCGCAGCGATGAGCGACGACGCCGACTGGTACGAGAAGCTCCTGGAGCTGCAGCTGCGCGAGAACCCGGAGATCTGGGCGCGCTTCATGGACGAGGGCCTCGACGAGGAGGAGCTGCGGCTCGGCTTCATCTACCTCGCGCCCGGCGAGGCGGAGGCCAACGAGCTCGCGGGCTTCCTGCGCGCCGAGACCGACTACGACGTCGAGGTGCACGCCCAGAAGGCGGGCACGGCGACGGTCGCGAGCTGGCTCGTCGTCGGTGCGACGCAGCCGGCGTTCATCACGCTCGAGCTGCTCGACGGCTGGGTCGAGTGGATGGTCGCCGCCGGCGCCGCCGAGGGACCGTGCGCGTTCGATGGCTGGCAGGCGCAGCGCAGCGGGCCGGACCTCGCGGACGCGCCCGATTGACGACCTACGCGACCCGGGCGAGCGACACCGCGAACAGCTCGTCGGGGTCGGTGTAGAGCTCGACGAGCTCCAGGCCGGCCGCGGCGAGGTCGGCGCGCAGGCCGTCGGGGGTGAACTTCGCGCTGATCTCGGTGCGCAGCTCCTCACGCGCGGCGAAGGCGATGTCGAGGTCCAGCGCCTCGACGCGCACCTGCTGGGGCTCGGTGGCGCGCAGGCGCATCTCGATCCACTCGCGCTCGCGGTCGAAGAACGCGACGTGCTCGAAGGCGTCGACGTCGAAGTTCGCGCCCAGCTCGCGGTTGAGCACGTGCAGGACGTTGAGGTTGAACTGCGCCGTGACGCCGGCGCTGTCGTCGTAGGCGGCCTCGATGACGCGCGGGTCCTTGACGAGGTCGGTGCCGAGCAGCAGGTGGCCGTCGGGCCCGAGGATCGTGCCCAGGCCGCGCAGGAAGCGCCGGCGGCTGCCGGGCGGGAAGTTGCCGATCGTCCCGCCGAGGAAGGGGACCAGGCGCGGGCCGGCGGGCGGCGGCAGATGCGACAGGTGGCGCTCGAAGTCGCCGACGACCCCGTACACCGACAGGCCGTCGTACTCCTCGCTGAAGAGCTCGGCGACCGCGTGCACGGTCGTCGCGCTGACGTCGACTGGGATGTAGCGGCGCAACGTCCCGGCGGCGGCCATCGCGTCGAGCAGGACGCGCGTCTTCGTCGCCGAGCCGGAGCCCAGCTCGACGAGCTCGACGGCGCCGGTCCGCGCGACGATGTCCTCGGCGTTGGTCTGGAGGATCAGCCGCTCGGTGCGCGTCTGGTAGTACTCGGGCAGCTCGCAGATCGCGTCGAAGAGCTCGGAGCCGCGGGCGTCGTAGAGGTGCTTGGGCGGCAGCTCCTTCAGCGGCCGCGTGAGCCCGTCGAGGACGTCGTCGGCGAGCGATCGCTCATCGCCGGGGCCGAGGTAGGAGTGCACCTCGACGGTGCCGTCCAGGGTGCCCAGGGCGTCGATCGGCTCCATCAGCTCACGTCCTTTGCCAGTCGTACGCCGGCGAAGATCTGCCGGCGCTGGGGGAGGTCCCAATTGCGGAAGTGGAGGGAGCGCACCCGCGCCTCGGTCGCCCAGGAGGCGCCGCGCAGGACGCGGTAGGCGTCGCCGAAGAAGACCTCGGAGTACTCGCGGTAGGGGTACGCCTCAAAGCCGGGGTAGCCGCCGAAGTGCGAGCTCGTCCACTCCCACACCTCACCGTTCTCCTGCAGTGGCTCCTGGGTCCAGGTCGATGCCCTCTCCCACTCCGCTTCGGTGGGGAGGCGCGCGCCGTGCGCTCGAGAAAAGGCGTCGGCCTCGAACCAGGAGACGTGCAGGACGGGCCGGTGCATGTCGTCACGCGGCCCGTCCGCCGTCCAGCCCTCGGGGTGGGTGATGTCGTACTCCTCCTTCCAGGCCCAGCCCTCGTCCGACCACCACTCGCGGCGCTCGTAGCCGCCGCCTTCGCAGAAGTGCAGCCAGCTGCCGTTGCAGACCGGCCGGCGGGCGATCTGGAACGCCGGCAGCTCGACGGCGTGGCGCGGGCGCTCGTTGTCGAACGCGAACCCGTCCGCCGCGGCGCCGATCTCGGCGCGGCCGGCAGGGATCTCGATCCAGTCGCGTAGGGCGCCGCCGTCGGGTCGCGCGGCGGGCCGGCCGCCGGGCAGGCCCGCGAGGAAGAGCGTCTGGCGCATCGTCTCGTTGTGCTGGGCCTCGTGGCGGATGACCATCTCGAACAGCGTCCCGTCGCCGGGGCCGTGGCGCTCGAGCACCTCCAGCGCGCGGCGGCGCACGGCGGCGATGTAGTCGAAGACCTCCCGCCCGCGCAGGAAGGGGATCTCGCCGCGGACGGCGCGCGGGGTCTCGAAGGCGTCGTAGAGGTCGGCGAGGTCGCCGCGCAACAGCTCCTCGCCGCCGTGGCGGTGCACGAGCCAGAGGTCCTCGTAGGCGGCGATGTGCCCGAGGTCCCAGCACAGGGGGCTCATCAGGGGGTGCTGGACGCGCTCGAGCTCGTCGTGCGAGAAGGGTGCGACGAGCGCCAGCGTGCGCTCGCGTGCCTCCAGCAGGGCGTCTCCGAGCGAGGACGTCACGGCGATCGCCATGACCCCGCACAGTACCCAGTCGCCTCCGCGGGAATCATGAATCGCGGCGACCCGGCGGATTGCCGCTCGGCCGCGCGGCGAGGGTCAGCCGGCGATCGCGTCCAGGGCCGCGTCGATGTCGGCCTCGACGTTGTAGAGATGCGCCGAGATGCGCAGCCGCCCGCCGCGCATCGCGGCCTGGATGCCGGCGCGCTGCATCCGCTCGGCGCCGTCGGGCAGCTCGACGCAGACGATCGCGCTGTCCGACGGCGCGAGTCCCAGGCCGGCGCGGAAGCGGTTGGCGAGTCCGACATCGTGGGCGTATACGGCGTCGACGCCGATCCGGTTGACCAATTCGATCGCGGGCTGCGTGCCGACCCAGGAGAACCAGGCCGGCGAGGTGTCGAAGCGGCGGGCGTCGGAGGCCAGGCGCAGCGGCGGGCCGAAGTAGCTGGCGTGCACGTCCTCGCCGGCGTACCAGCCCGCGCTGTGGGGCACGATCGCCTCCTGCAGCTCCTCGCCGACGACCATGAACGCGGTCCCACGCGGCGACATCAGCCACTTGTAGGCGCTGCAGACGACGGCCCCGAAGCGCCCGGCAGCGATCGGCAGCCAGCCGCAGGCCTGCGTCGCGTCGACGACCGTCGTCGCCCCGTGGTGCGCGGCCGCGGCCGCGATCGCGTCGAGGTCGGCGACCTCGCCGGTGCTCATCTGCACGGCGCTGAAGGCGACGAGGTCGGTGCGGGCGTCGATCGCCTCGGCCAGCCGCGCCGGCGCCACCGTCCGCACGGTGATCCCGCGCCGCTCCTGGACGAGGAAGGGGAACAGGGTCGAGGTGAACTCGACGTCAGGCACGAGCACGCGCGCGCCGTCGGGGAGCGAGGCGGCGGCGAGGCCGACGAACTCCGACGCGGTCGCGCCGATCGCCACCCGCTCGGGCGCCACGCCGACCATCGCGGCGAAGGCGGCGCGGGCGCCCTCGCTGCTGTGGCCCCAGTGCTCCCAGCTCGTCCGGCCGCCGCGCCAGTCGGCGAGCGCCTCCTGGAGCGCGTCGAAGCCGGTCCGCGGCGGCAGCCCATAGCTGGCGGTGTTGAGGTAGACGCCGGAGGGCGACCACTGCTCGCGGGCCTCGCTGATCGTCAGCACGGCGCCATCGTCGCAGCCGGGCCGCGGGCGGCTCCCGTTCGCCCTGATTTCCGGGCAGACGTCGCAGCAGCCCTATCCCTCGCGCGCGAGCGCACGTAGCTTCGGCCCCATGGCGACGATCGGAGTGCCGCCGGTGGCCGACGACGGTGACGTCGTCGCGTCGGTGCACGCGCCGCGCCCGGTCGGCCAGCTCGAGCTCCACGTCCCGATGTCGATCGCCACCGGGCGCCGCCGCGGCGGGTACGACGCGGTCGTCACGAACACCGGCGCCTGTGCCGTCGAGGCGCGGCTGTCGGTGCATACGCCCGGCGGGCGCGTGCACGCCGACGTCTTCCCGCCGGTCGTCGGGCTGCAGCCGGGCGAGCAGCGCAACGTCGAGCTCGTCCTGCGCGCGCGCCGCCCGCGGCTGCTCGGCGGCGAGCTCGACCACCCCGCGACGGTCGAGGCCCAGGGACCCGACACGGCCGTCGTCGTCACCCGCAAGATCGTCTTCGTGCAGGAGCGCCTCGTGCCGCCGTGGGGCTGGCTGGCGCTGCTCGTCCTCCTCGCCGCCGCGGCGTACGGCGCCACCCGCCTGCCCGCGAGTCGCGTCGCGGTGCCAAGCGTCGTCGGCGCGCCGGACACGGCGTCGGCCGAGCGCACGCTGCGCGACGCCGGCCTGCGCCTGGACCCGCAGCTGCGCTCGCGGACCGTCGCCGGCGCCGAGCCGGGCTCGATCCTCGACCAGATCCCGGGCCCCGGCGTGCGCGTCGAGCCCGGCGAGCGCGTCTCGCTGCTCGTCGTCGTCGGCGCGCAGCGATCGGCCGCGCCCGATCTCGGCGGGCTGACCGCGCCGCAGGCCGCGGCGGTCCTGCGCAGCGCCGGGCTGACCGCCGGGCCGGTGCTGCCCGAGGGCGCGGCCGCGACCGCCGTCGTCGGCAGCCAGCTGCCGGCCGCCGGCCAGCGCGTGCCCGCCGGCACGGCCGCGACGATCTTCATGCGCGGGCGCGTGGCCGGCGACCCGCCCGCGTCGCCCGGCACCCGCACGCCGGCGGTCAGCACGCGCGATGCGCGCGTCCCCTCGCTCGACGGCCGCGGCGTGCGCGAGTACGCCCGCGCGGTCGCGTCCACCGGCCTGGTGCCGAAGGTCATCCGCGCGGTCGATCCCGCGCCCGCCGGCACGCTCGTGGCGGTGCGGCCGCGGCCCGGGACCTCGCTGCAGTCCGGCGAGCGCGTGCGGCTGCTCGTGGCCGCCGGCGTGCCGCGGCTGGCGTTCGACACCGGCGCCGCGGTGCGGCTCTTCGACCCGCGCAGCGGGCGCACCGTGCGCGAGGCCTCGCCGCCCCAGGGCAAGGCCGTCGAGCCCTCCTGGTCGCCGGACGGCCGGCGCCTGCTCTACCGCGTCGGGCGGCGGCTGCTGCTCGTGTCGGCGCGCCTGTCCGATCGCGGCCGCGTCCTCTATGACGGCACGGCGAAGTACGCCGCTGCGACGTTCGCGACGGCGGCCTCGGCGAGCGTCGTCGCCCTGGTTCGGCGCACGGGCTCCGATGGCGACCTCTGCTTCGCGCGCGTCGGCGAGGGCGACCTGCGGCCGCGCTGCGCCGCCGACCCGCGCTGGGACCTCGGCCGCCAGATCGCCTGGCGCCCCGGCGGGCGCGAGCTGCTCGTCTTCGGCGTGCGGCGCGGCCATCCGGAGGAGTTCGGGATGCTGCGCTACCGCAGCTCGAAGCCGTTCTCGACCGACCCGCGCGACTGGCGCGGCGCGCTCGCCACCGACGCCTCGCAGCCCGGCCGCGGCGTGATCGGCGCCGCCTACGCGCCCGGCGGGACCGACGTCGCGCTCGTGACGAACGTCGGGCTGCCGCGCTTCCAGCTGCTCGTGACGAGCGCCGCAGATCTGCGCGCGCCGGGCTCGCAGGCGCTGCCGCTGCGCGCCTGCGAGGCCGCCTGGCGCCCGGACGGCGGCGAGCTCGCGGTCGTCCAGAGCGACGACGCCTGCAGCCGCCCGCTGGGCCAGGTCGTGCGCGTCGACCCGGCCGCGCCGCGGCGCGCGACGACGGTCTCCAGCGGTGGCCGCCATCCGGCCTTCCAGCCGCTGACCTACGCCGGGCCCAAGGGCGTTTTGTGACGGCGCGGGGCTGCGGCGTGCTGGCGGCGGTCGGCGGTCTGGCGGCGACGGCGACGCTCGCGCTCGCGCTCGCGCTCGCGGGCGCGGCGAGCGCGCAGGCGCCGCTCGTCACCGCAGCGCAGGTCGTTCCCGCCGCGAGCGCGCCCGAGCCGCTGTGGGTCCCCGAGCCGCAGGACAGCGCCCCGGTCGCGACCGAGGCCGAGCCCGCCGCCGACGTCGCAGCGGCGGCGGCGGTCGCCGTCGCACCGGTGCTGACGGACTCCAGCCAGGTCGCGATCGCGCACTGGATGGCGCAGGGCGCCCGCGACTCCGGGCTGCCGGGCGAGCTGCCGGTGATGGCCGCGCTGACCGAGTCGGGGCTGCGCAACCTGGCCTACGGCGACCGCGACAGCGTCGGCTACTTCCAGATGCGGACCGGGATCTGGGACGCCGGGCCGTACGCGGGCTACCTCGCGCGGCCGGAGCTGCAGCTGCGCTGGTTCCTCGATCACGCCCTCGCGGTGCGGACCGATCGCATCGCCGCCGGCGACGCCTCCTTCGGCACCGACCCGGCGCAGTGGGGCGAGTGGATCGCCGACGTCGAGCGCCCCGCCGTGCCCTACCGCGGGCGCTACCAGGGCCAGCTCGAGACGGCCCGCGCGCTGCTCGCGACGCCCGCTCCGGCGCTCGCGCCGTTCGAGCTCGCGCTGACGGTCGACGGCGCGCCGCCGACGCCCGCGGCGCCGGTCACCGACCAGCTCGCCGCGCGCGTCCTGGCCGACGCGCGGATCGTGCTGTCGGAGAACGCGCGCACGGATCTGGCCGCCGGCCGGATCGACCCGCGGCTGGAGGCGGTCCTACTGCAGTGCGCCGCGCTCGCACCCATTACGGTGAGCGTCATGCAGACCGGTCACTCGTACCTCACGGTCAACGGATCGGTCTCCAATCACTCCTTCGGCCGGGCGGTCGACATCGCGACGGTCGACGGTGAGCCGGTCAGCGCGGACAACGCGGCGGCACGCGAGCTGGCGCTGGCGCTCGGTGCGCTCGCGCCCGAGATCCGCCCGACCGAGATCGGGTCGCCGTGGACGGTCGACGACCCGGCCTACTTCAGCGACGGCGACCACCGCGACCACCTGCACGTCGGCTTCGACGATCCCGCGGCGGGAGCGACCGCGAGCGCGGCTGCTGCGGACGCCGCGACCGTCGCGGTGGCGGCCGCGGCCGCGCCGGCGACGGACACAGCACCACGGCCCGGGCTGGAGCCGGCCGAGCCGAGCTTCGAGGCTGCCGGGGGCGGCAGCGCCAAGGAGGGTGGCGGGACACCCGCCGAGCCCCGCTTCCGACCTGTGGAGGTCAAGCCGTGAGACGTCTGGCGATCGTGGCAACAGCGCTCGGCGCGCTCATGCTGACACCCGCGGCCGCGCAGGCGACCATCACCCCGTCTTGTGTCGCGGGCACCATGACGATCACGATCACGGGCCCGGCGGCGCCGCTCAACGCCGCCGTGTCGGTCGCCGGCAACGTCGTCACGATCAACGCGGTCGCGGAGCTGCCGTGCGTCGGCCTGACCTCGATCGTCATCAACGCCATCGGCAACGACGTCAACACGGTGTCCTACACGGGCAACGTCGCGGGAACCGTCCTGGTCAACCTCGGCGGCGGCGGCGACACCTTCACGGCGACCGGCGCCCAGGAGGTCACGGCCAACGGCGAGGGCGGCACCGATACCCTGACCGGCGGCAACGGGGGGGACACCCTGCGCGGCGGCGCAGCGATCGACAGCGTCAGCGGCGGCGCGGGCGCCGACACGATCTTCGGAGAGGCCGACCCCGGCGACACGCTCGACGGCGGCGGCAACGCGGGCGACCTGCTCAGCTACGCCGGCGAGTCGGCGATCGTCGTCAACCTCAGCGGCTCGGGGGCCCCGCCGGCGGGGACCGACAACGCCGACGGCTTCGCCAACGTCCTCGGCGGCGACGGCGGTGACACGATCACCGGCGACGGCGCGGCCAACAACCTCAACGGCGGTCCCGGCGTCGACACCGTGACCTACCTCGACCGGGCAGTGGGCGTGACCGTGACGCTCGACGGCGCCGCCAACGACGGCGGCGCGGCCGGCGCGGAGGGCGACAACGTCATCGCCGAGAACGTCACCGGCGGCGGCGTGGCCGACACGCTGACGGGCGACAACGGCGCGAACGTCCTCAACGGCGCCGGCGGCATCGACACCGTCACCTATGCGGACAAGGGGGCGGCCGAGCCCGTGACCGTGACGCTCGACGGCCTGGCCAACGACGGCGAGGGTGGCGCCGCCGAGGGCGACAACGCGATCGCCGAGAACGTCACAGGCGGCGCGGGCGCCGACACGCTGACCGGCAACGGCGGCGCGAACGTCATGAACGGCGCGGGCGGCATCGACACGGTCGACTACCAGGACAAGACGCTTGCCACGCAGGCGGTCACGGTGACGCTCGACGGCGCCGCCAACGACGGCACCGCCCTAGAGAACGACAACGTCATCACCGAGAACGTCACCGGTGGCGCCGGCGCCGACACGCTGACGGGCAACAACGGCGCCAATCGCCTCAGCGGGGCCGGGAACGTCGACACCGTCACCTATGCGGACAAGGGGGCGGCCGAGCCCGTGACCGTGACGCTCGACGGCATCGCGAACGACGGCGAGGGCGGCGGCGCCGAGCTCGACAACGTGATCTCCGAGAACGTGACCGGCGGCGCGGGCGCCGACACCCTGACGGGCAACGCGGTCGCCAACGTCCTCGACGGGGCCGCCAACACCGACACGGTGACCTACGCCGACAAGACGCTGGGGACACAGGCCGTGACCGTGCGCCTCGACGGCCTCGCCAACGACGGTGAGACGGTCGGCGCCGAGGGCGACAACGTGATCTCGGAGAACGTGACCGGCGGCGCGGGCGCCGACACGCTGACGGGCAACACGGGCGCGAACGTCATGAGCGGCGCGGGCGGGATCGACACGGTCGACTACCTCGACAAGGCCGGCGCCGGGCAGGCGGTCACGGTCACGCTGGACGGCGCCGCCAACGACGGCACCGCCGCAGAGAACGACAACGTCATCACCGAGAACGTCACCGGCGGCGCCGGCGCGGACACGCTGACGGGCAACGGCGGCGCCAACCGCCTGGACGGCGCCGGCAACACCGACACCGTCACCTATGCGGACAAGGGGGCGGCCGAGCCCGTGACCGTGACGCTCGACGGCCTCGCCAACGACGGCACGCTTGCAGAGGGCGACAACGTGATCTCCGAGAACGTCACCGGTGGCGCGGGCGCCGACACGCTGACCGGCAACGCCGTCGCCAACCGCCTCGACGGGGCCGGGAACACCGACACCGTGACCTACGCCGACAAGACGCTGGCAACGCAGGCCGTGACGGTGCGCCTCGACGGCGTCGCGAACGACGGCGAGAGCGTCGGCGCCGAGGGCGACAACGTGATCGCCGAGAACGTGACCGGCGGCGCGGGCGACGACACGCTGACGGGCAACGCGGGCCCGAACGCCGTGAGCGGGGCGGGCGGCATCGACACGGTCGACTACCTCGACAAGGCGGGGCCGCTGCAGGCGGTCAGGGTCACGCTCGACGGCATCGCCAACGACGGTGAGACCAACGGGGCCGAGGGCGACAACGTCCTGACCGAGAACGTGACCGGCGGCGCGGGTGCCGACACGCTGACCGGCAACGGCGCCGCGAACGTGCTGAGCGGCGCCGACAACACCGACACGGTCGACTACGCCGACAAGACGCTTGCCACGCAGGCGGTCACGGTGACGCTCGACGGCGCGCCCAACGACGGCGAGAGCGGCGGCGCCGAGGGCGACAACGTCATCGCCGAGAACGTCACGGGCGGCGCGGGCGTCGACACGCTGACCGGCAACGTCGTCGCCAACCGGCTCGACGGGGCCGGCAACACCGACACCGTCGACTACCAGGACAAGGTCGCGGTCGGCCAGGGCGTCACGGTGACGCTCGACGGCGCCGCGAACGATGGCGAGACCGCCGGCGCCGAGGGCGACAACGTCATCGCCGAGAACGTCACCGGCGGCGCGGGCGTCGACACGATCACCGGCAACGCCGGGCCGAACACGCTGCGCGGCGCCGGGTCGGCCGACACGATCAACGCCCTCGGCGGTGCCGACATCGTCCTCGGCGAGGCCGACGCGGGCGACACGCTCGACGGCGGTGGCGACGCCGGCGACCTGCTGAGCTACGTCAACGAGACGCAGATCGTCGTCAACCTCAGCGGCTCGGCCACGCCACCCGCCGGCACCGACACCGCGACGAACTTCACCGACGTGCTCGGCGGCAACGGCGACGACACGATCACCGGCAACGCGCTGGCCAACAACCTCAACGGCGGTCCCGGCGCCGACACGGTGACCTACCTCGACCGGGCCGCAAGCGTGACCGTGACGCTCGACGGCCTCGCCAACGACGGCGCCGCGGCCGGCGCGGAGGGCGACAACGTCATCGCCGAGAACGTCACCGGCGGTGGCGGAGCCGACACGCTCACGGGCAACACCGGCCCCAACCGCCTCGACGGCGCGGGCGCCGTCGATACGGTCGACTACGCCGACAAGACCGGGCCGCTGCAGGCCGTCACCGTGACGCTCGACGGCGCGGCCAACGACGGCGAGGCCGGCGGCGCCGAGGGCGACAACGTCATCTCGGAGAACGTCACCGGTGGCGCGGGCGCCGACAGGCTGACGGGCAACGCCGTCGCCAACCGCCTCGACGGCGCCGCGAACACCGACACGGTCGACTACCAGGACAAGGTCGGCGCGGGGCAGGCGGTCCGCGTCACGCTCGACGCCGCCGCGAACGACGGTGAGAGCGGGGGCGCCGAGGGCGACAACGCGATCGCCGAGAACGTCACCGGCGGCGCCGGCGCCGACACGCTGACGGGCAACGCCGGACCGAACGCCATGAGCGGTGCCGGCGGCCTCGACACCGTCGACTACGCCGACAAGCCCGGGCCGCTGCAGGCGCTCACCGTGACGCTCGACGGCGCGGCCAACGACGGCGAGACGGGCGGCGCCGAGGGCGACAACGTCCTCACCGAGAACGTCACCGGCGGCGCGGGCGGCGACACGATCACCGGCGAGGCCGGCCCGAACGTGCTCGACGGCGTCGACGGCGACGACAGCCTCACCGGCGCCGGCGGCATCGACACCGTCCGCGGCGGCAACGGCGCCGACACGATCTTCGGCGGCGCCGACGGCAGCAACGACGCGCTCGACGGCGGCAACGACGGCGCGCGCGACGTGCTCACCTACATCGGCGAGACCGGCGACGTCACGGTCAACCTCAGCGGCTCGGCGGCCGCGCCGGCAGGCAGCGACACGGCCTCGAACTTCGAGGACGTCATCGGCGGCAACGGCAACGACACGATCACCGGCACCCCGCTGGGCAACGCGCTCACCGGCGGACCCGGCATCGACACCGTCACCTACCTCGACCGCGCGACGCAGGGCGTCGACGTGTCGCTCAACGGCCTCGCCGACGACGGGGCGCCCGGCGAGAACGACAACGTCGTCACGACCGAGAACATCACCGGCGGCGGCGGGCCCGACCACCTCGAGGGCAACCAGGGCGACAACATCGTGCTCGGCGACGGCGGCGACGACGTCGTCGTCGGCGGCGGCGGCAGCGACCAGCGCCTCGACGGCGGCCCCGGGTTCGACACCGCGTCCTACGAGGACCGCGGCGCGAACGAGGGCATCACCGTCACGCTCAACGGCACGGGCGGCGGCAACGGCGAGTCCGACACGCTCTTCAACTTCGAGCGCCTGCTCGGCGGAGCCGGCGACGACGTGCTCACCGGCAGCCCTGCCGGCGACGCGATCGCGGGCGCTGAGGGCGCCGACACGATCGCCGGCGGCGACGGCAACGACACGCTCGACGGCGACCTCGGCAACGACACCGTCAACGGCGGCCCCGGCAGCGACCAGCTCAACGGCGGCGACGGCAACGACCGCCTCGACGGCGCCGCCGACGCCGACGGCTTCAGCGGCGGCGACGGCGACGACGACATCAACGCCTTCGACGGCACGAGCGAGAACGTCGTCTGCGGAGCGGGCAACGACCGCGTCGACCACGACCTCGTCGACACGTTCAGCGCCGGCGACTGCGAGCTGCGCAACCTGCTCGGCTTCCTGCCGCCCGCCTTCGTCCTGGACCCGCGCTCGCGCGACCGCGATCGCGACGGCGTCTTCGCCGGCACCGACTGCAACGACTTCGATCCGTCGATCCGGCCCGGCGCGCCGGACACCCCGGGGGATGCGATCGACCAGAACTGCGACGGGATCGACGCGCCGTTCCCGGCGCTGACGACCGACTTCCGCTGGGGCTTTTCGAAGGCGAAGCTCGGGACGCGCGTGAAGCTCCTGCAGCTGCGCAAGGTCCCGGCGGGCGCGAAGATCGAGGTCCGCTGCCGCTCCACGCGCTCGCCGCGCTGCGTCTTCAAGGACCGCACGCGGACGGTCACCAAGCGCAGTCCGATCGTCTCGGTCCGCGGCTACTTCGGCGACCGCCCGCTCGGGCGCGGAGCCGTCATCGAGGTCCGCGTCTCGGCGCCGCGCACGATCGGGCGCTTCATCTCGTTCACGACGCGCAAGGACCGCAACAGCCCCACGCCGAAACGGGCCTGCCTGGCGCTGAACGGGGTCGACGTGGTGGCGTGCCCATGACGCGCCACCCGCGGATCGCACTCGCCGGCGCCCTCGCCGCGGTCGTGGCGCTCGTCCTGCCGGCGGCCGCCCCGGCCGCCGTCGGCGGGCCCTACCAGCTCGTCGCCGCCGGCGGTGGCACCGAGCTCGCCGCATCGCCGACGGTCCTGGGCTCAGCGCTCGTCGTCGACGCGACGCGCGTGGGCGTGACGGTGGAGTTCGAACCGGCGGCCACCGTGTTCCCGGCCGGGCCCTGCAACAACGCGACCCCCGGCAAGACGATCTGCAATGCGACGGCGCTCGCGGCCAGGCTGTCCTTCACGACCGCCGCCGTCGCCGAGGTGCAGGTCCACAGCGTGAACACCACCCTGCTGGACTTCGACGGCAACGTCGCCAGCGACTCGCTGCTCGTCGACGGCGACGGGACGATCGGCACCGCCGACGTCGCGCCCGGCGCCGGGTCGGACTCGATCACGCTCGGCCCCAGCGTGAACACGATCACCCTGACCGGCACCGACTCCGGCGACGACCGCTACGACCTCGGCAACCCGGGCCTGGTGCCCGCTGCTCCGGCGCTCAACCTCGACCTCGGGCCGGGCAACGACGTCGTGGCGTCGCTGGCCACGGGGCTGACGATCCGCGGCGGCGACGGCGCCGACACGCTCAGCGGCCCGGGCCCGCTGTTCGGCGACGCCGACGACGACCTGATCGAGCCGACCGCGGTCCTCCAGGACGCCGACGGCGGCATCGGCGACGACCGCCTGAGCTTCGATCTGATCACGCCCGTCGTGCCACTCACGCTCACGAAGACCGGGACCGACGTCACGGTCGGCGCCGTCACGCGGCACGGCATCGAGCGCCTCGAGGGCGGCCGCGGCGACGACAGGCTCATCGGCGGCGCCGGCAGCGACGTCCTCGCCGGGGGCGACGGGGACGACCTGATCGAGGGGCACGGCGGCGGCGACACGCTCGACGGCGGCCCGGGCCTCAACACCGTGAGCTATGCGGGGCCGAGCCCGGTCAGCGTCGACCTCACCGCGGGCACCGCGACGCTTGTCGGCCTCGACCACCTCAGCTCGTTCCGCGGCGTCATCACCAGCGACAGCAACGACACGGTCTTCGGCTCGCCCGGCGACGAGAGCTACACCCTCGGCGCGGGCAATGACGTCATCAACGCCGGCCCGGGCAACGACGCCATCGACGCCGGGCCCGGCGACGACTTCCTGCGCGGCGGGCACGGCACCGACACCATCAGCGGCGGCGACGGCCACGACACCGCGACCTACGACGAGCGCACGGCCAGCGAGCCGCTCAGCGTCACGCTCGCGACCCCGGGCGACGACGGCGCCCCCGGCGAGAACGACACGCTCGGCGGCGTCGAGGACGTCATCGGCGGTGCGAGCAGCGATGTCCTCGGTGGCGACGCCGGGCCCAACCTGCTCGTCGGCGGCGGCGGGCTGAACACGATCGCCGGCGGAGCCGGCAACGACACGCTGATCGGCGGCGACTTCCGCGACGTCATCTCCGGCGGGCCCGGGAACGACCAGCTCCTCGGCGGCGGCGACGACGACTCGCTCGACGCCTTCGACGGCGAGGCCGACCTCGTCGACTGCGGGCCCAGCGCCGACGACGACGCGCAGGTCGACGCCGCCGACACGGTCAGCGGCTGCGAGTTCGCGCGCCGCGGCGACGTGCCGATCCTGGTCGACGCCGACGGCGACGGCAGCATCGTGCCGTTCGACTGCAACGACAACAACCCGGGCATCGGCCTCGCCGCGACGGACATCGCCGGCGACGGGATCGACCAGAACTGCGACGGCTTCGACGAGCCGCTGCCGCTCGTCGGCGCGGCCCTGGGGTGCCTTCGACCCGCCGAAGAACACCGGGACGCGCATCAAGCGCCTCGTGTCTCGCAGCTGCACGCGGCAGCCGTCGTCGTGACCTTGCAAGACCGAAGGCCAAGTCAAGGGGCGCAGGATCGCGGTCCCGCGCAGCCGCCGCTGCCCGTTCACGCGCGGTCCGCCCCGCAAGCCGGCGAAGGCCGGCGGTCAGGTCTCGCTCACGGCCCTGCTGATCAGCGCCGCCTCCTGCCGGTCGGCACGGTCGTCGAGCTGCGGATCACCGCGCCCGGCACGATCGGCAAGGTCCGGCGCTACACGTCCGGCGAGCCGCCTCGGCTGAAGACGACCGACCTCTGCCTGCTGCCGGGGTCGAGCGTCGCGAAGAAGTGCCCGCCGGACGCCGTGTAGCTAGATGATCCCCTGCCGCACCGCGCGCGCGATCGCCTGCGAGCGGCTGCGCGCGCCGAGCTTGACGACGACGTCGCCGAGCACCTTCTTGACGGTGCGCTCGCTGTAGTGCAGCTCCTCTCCGATCTCGCGCGTCGGCAGGCCGTCGGCCACGAGCGAGAGCACCTGCTGCTCGCGGTCGGTGAGCTCGGGCCCGGCCGCGACCGGCACGGCGGCGCGCATCTTCGGGTAGGTCGCGAGCATGTGCGTCGCGCCCGCCGCCACCGCGCGCAGGCTCAGGCCCAGGCGCTCGGCGGTCAGATCGTCGCGCACGAGCGCCGCGACGGCGCCGGCGTCGACCATCGCCGCGAGGCGATCGATCTGCTCGGAGCCGGCGAGTGCGACGACGCGCGTGTCGGTGAAGTCGAGGACGTTGGCGACGAAGTCGCCGGCGCCGTCGATCATCGCGTCGACGAGCACGACCTCGGCCTCTCCGAGCGCCGGATGCGCCCACGCTTCGGCGACGGACCCGACCGATTCCACACGGCCGATCCCGTCGAATCCCTCGAGGCAGGAGACCAGACCCTGCCGAAATACTGCGTGCCCTTCCACCACCATCACATCCGTGATGCCCTGGCTCATCTGTGCCCCTGGCTTCCGTATCCCCGGTCCCTGACCGCATCGGCGGCGCGGCTGGAACCCTCCTTAGATACGCAACATCCCGCGTCCGGAGGGCGCTGTCAAGAAGGCATCGTTGGCGCGCCCGCGCGGTGTGCGATGCGCAGGACGCGGAAGTCCCCCGCCCGACGGACGGCCAATCCGATCTCGAGCACGATATCCCCTGCATCCATCGTTTCTCCGACTTTTGGAGTACTGACGCAGCGCACGAAGAACGCCTGGCCGGGACTGTCGCCGAGCAGCGCGCCGGTCCGCCACCAACCGGTGAGGAACGCGGTCACCGTCGCCTGCACGCGCTCGGCGAGCCGCTCGCCGGGCGGCTCGTGGATCGCCCAGCCGGTGCCGGCGGCGATCGAGCTTACGAGGTGGCCGACGAGCCGCTGGCGGTGCAGGTAGCGCAGCTCCGGATCGGCTGAGAGCGTGCGCGCGCCCCACACGCGCAGCTCCGGGCCGGGCCAGGTGCGCAGGCAGTTGACGCCCGCGCGGTTGAGCCGGTGCTGCTCTGCCGCCTCGAGGCCGAGCACCGGCCCGTCGGCCGCGATCAGCGCCTCTGCGGTCGGCGCGCGGTGGGGTCCCGCGCGGCCGTCGACGCGCGCCCACATGCCGGCGGCGTGCCCGCACGGCGGTGCCGCCGTCGTCTGGCCGGAGGCCGGGTCGCTGACCTCGACCCAGGGGTAGTAGGCGGTCGCGGTCGCGCTGTCGATCCGCGACTGCGCGCGCCAGGCGAGCGCCGCGTCGGGATCCAGTCCGGGCGGCGGGTCGACGATCGCCATCCGGCCGACGACCCGCTGGCAGCAGGCGACGAGCTCGCGCTCGACGAGCGCGGCGGACAGCGCGCCGCCCTCCAGCCCGTGCGCGTCGGGGGCCGCGATCGCGGTCGGCTCGTCGAGCGCGACCAGCGCCCGCAGCCCGGCGATGACGCCCTCAACCGGCGCGTGGCCGGGCAGCCCGGGAGCACGCACGACCCAGCACGCGCGGCCGCCGTTGCGGAAGAACCCGCGCACGGCATGGGCGAGCTTGGCGCCGGGCGCGAACGGGCCGCGGCGCGGCCGGTCGGGGTCGCTGAAGATCTCGGAGAAGTGCTCGAAGCTCTCCGTGCGCACCGGCTCGGCGACCGGGCCGCCGGCGCCGAGGCCGACGAAGCCCGCGATCGACATCGGCAGCGCCTCGATGCGCCGCTCGGCGAGCGGGAGCGCGCCGATCGCAGTCGACGCCGGACTGCCGTTCTCGTCCTTCATGACTGCATTCTCTGGTCGCCCCGCGGCGATGTCCATGTCCGAGCGGGCGCTTCTGCACGCCGCGGGCTGCCCGGTCGTGCCCGATCGTGCGCACGTCCGTCCTTGCCGGGGCATGGCGCGAAGCGCTGTGATCGCAGTCGTGGAAGAGCAGCTCGAGCAGGTGACGCTCGGCGCGGTCGCCGAGCGGCTGGCGTCGATCGCCGATGTCGGCGCGCAGCTCGACGACCTCGACCTCCACGCGGCGGACGCGGCGGTCGTGTCGATCGACCTGCGCTTCGCCTTCGCGTGCGACCGGCTGGCGCTCGACGACCTCGAGCGCGCGGTGCTCGCGGCGGTCGCGCTGCGCGAGCTCTCGCCGCAGCTCGGGGACGCGCTCGCGCAGCTGGCCCCGCCCGCGCCCGCGGGCGCGACAACCGCCCGCGCGGTCGCGCGCCTGCTCGCCGGCCCCGGCGCGTCGGCGCCCGACGTGCTCTGCGCCCTCGCGCCCGCCGAGCCCCTGCGCCGGCTCGGCGCGGTCCGCGTGGCGCCCGCGCCCGACGGCACCGCGCTCGCCGACCGCCCGCTCGTCCTCGCCGATCGCCTCGCCGCGCTGCTGCTCGGCGCCGCGCTGGACGACCCGGCCCGCGGCGGGCGGCTGCGGCGCAGCGAGCCGCCCGCGCTCCCGTTCGGCCGCACGGGCGCGGTCGCGCGCCTGGCGGGCCTGATGGCCGGCGAGCAGCAGCCGCTCGTCGCCGCCCACGGTCCCGATGCCGCGCTTGCCGTCGCGCACGCCGCCGGGCGCGGCGTGCTGCACGTCGCGGCCGCCGACCTCGCCGACGGGGCGATCGCGCTGGACGCCGTCCTCGCCGCCGCGCTCGAGCGGCGCGTGCTCGTCGTCGACCGCCTCGGCGACCTGCCGCCCGCCGATCGCGCGGCGCTCCCCGCGCGCCTGGCGGTGCTGCCCCGGGCGGTGCTGAGCCTTCTGGGCGCCGACGAGCTCGTCGCGCTCGAGGACGTCCCCGTCCTGTCGGTCGCGGTCACGCTGCCGACGGCCGAGGAGCGCGCGGCGATGTGGGCGGCGGCGCTCGGCGCCGAGGTCGCGCCCGAGCTCAGCACCGGCTACCGGCTGGCGCTCGGCCAGATCGCCGACGGCGCCAGGCTCGCGGCGGCGGCCGCGCAGGCCGACGGGCGCGAGCAGCCCGAGCGCCACGACGTCGAGCTCGCGGCGCGCGCGGTCTCCTCCTCGGCGCTCGGCGACCTCGCGGTGGCGATGAACGCCGACATCGGCTGGGGCGACCTCGTCCTGCCCGAGCGCCCGCTCGGCCTGCTGCGCTCGCTCGCCGCCTTCATGCGCCATCGCGACCTCGTGCTCGACGACTGGGGCTTCGGCCGCCGCGCCGGCCGCGCGCAGGGGCTCGTCGCGATGTTCGCCGGCGACTCGGGCACCGGCAAGACGCTCGCGGCGCGGGTGCTGGCGGCCGAGCTGGGCCTGGAGCTGTTCCGGATCGACCTCGCGACCGTCGTCTCCAAGTGGCTGGGGGAGACCGAGAAGAACCTCGAGCGCGTGTTCGCGGCGGCGCAGGGCGCCAACGCCGTGCTCTTCTTCGACGAGGCCGACGCCGTCTTCGGGCGCCGCAGCGACGTCCAGGACTCGAGCGACCGCTACGCCAACCTGCAGACCGCCTTCCTGCTGCAGCGGATGGAGTCCCACGACGGGCCGGTGATCCTGGCGACGAACATGCGCGGCAACGTCGACGACGCGTTCCTGCGGCGGATGGACGCGGTCGTCGAGTTCCCCTTCCCCGCCACCGAGCACCGGCGGCGGCTGTGGGACCTGCTGCTGCCCGAGCAGGCGCCGCGCGAGGACGACGTCGACCTCGACTTCCTCGCCGAGCGCTTCGAGCTCTCCGGCGGCGGCATCCGCAACGCCGCCATCGCGGGCGCGGTGCTCGCGGCGCAGGACGGTCTCGCGATCGGGATGGAGCACCTCGTCCGCGGCGTCGCGATGGAATACGGCAAGCTCGGGCGGCTGACGCTCGCGGCGGACTTCGAGCGCTTCCACGGGCTCGTGCGCGCGGGCGCGGGGGAGAGACGATGAGCACGACGATCGACGTCCCGTCGAACACGATGATCGCCGACCTCGACGCCGGCCTGCGCGAGCTGCTGCTCAACCAGCTGCGCCGCCACGGCTTCGACGACATCGACGTCGTCTTCGAGACGCCGACGACGGAGTGGGCCGGGCAGCTGACGCGCCCGACGGTGAACCTCTTCCTCTGCGACATCCGCAAGTCCCAGCGCGCCGGGCAGAGCGCGCCCGAGGGCGGGCGCGACGGCGGTCGCGCGACCGAGCGCCCGCCGGCGATGCGCGTGGACTGCATCTTCGCGATCACCGCCTGGTCGAAGGCGATCGCCGACGAGCACCGGCTGCTGTCGCAGGTGCTCGGCGTGCTCTACGCGTTCCCGATCCTCGACGGCCACCTCGGCGCGCGGCTGAACGACGGCGCACAGCGCTTCTCGATCCTCGCGACCGTCGGCGAGCAGCGCCCCGAGCAGCGCGCGGACTTCTGGCGCTCGGTCGGCGGCGTCTACAAGCCGGCGCTCGACTACGTCGTGACGCTCTCGGTGGAGAGCGGGCACGTCGTCAAGCGCGGGCCCGACGTGCGCGCCACGACGATCCGCACGGGCCTCGTCGACCGGCCACGGGGCCAGATGCAGGAGCTCGCCCACATCGGCGGCACGGTCAGCGACGACGACGGCGAGCCGATCGCCGACGCCTGGGTCGCGGTGCCGTCGCTCGCGCGCCTGGCGCTCAGCGACGGCGCCGGGCACTTCCGGATCGCGCGCGTCCCGCAGGGCACGCACGAGGTGCGCGTGCGCGACCGCGACGGCCGCGAGACCACGGTCGAGTTCGATGTTCCCGGCGGGCCGCTTGACGTGACGCTGCCGGCGACGGCGGCCAACGGCGGCCGGCGGTCCTGACGGGCGTTCAGGTCTGCCCGAACGGCTGCCCGCCGGGCACTGTGCGCCGCCGCAGGCGCGGGCGAGAGTGACGGCGACTCACCCGACCTCGAGCAGGAGAGAGAAGGAGCGCGATGCCCACGTCGTATCTGACCCCCGGCGTCTACGTCGAGGAGATCCCCGCAGCACAGAAGCCGCTCGAGGGAGTCAGTACCTCGGTCGCGGCGTTCATCGGTCTCGCCCCCGGCGGACCCGTCAACACCCCGATGCGGATCGCCAACTGGAGCCAGTTCGCCCGCATCTTCGGCGATCCCTCCAACCCCGAAGCGGGCCCGTTCATGCAGGACGCCTACCTGGCGCACTCCGTGTACGGCTTCTTCCAGAACGGCGGCACGCTGTGCTGGGTCATCCGCATCGGTGCCGAGGAGGACGCCGCGGCGCCGCCCGCGGTCGCCGCGCTGCCCGCGGCCGGTGACACGAGCGTCGAGACGCTGCGCGCCGTGGCGCTGCCGGACGTCTCGGACCCCGTGACGGTCACGCTCGAGGAGGAGGAGGGTCCCGCCGGCGACGATCCCAAGGCCGACAAGACCTACCGGCTCGTGGTCGAGGCCGGCGACCAGCGCGAGGAGTACGACGGCCTGTCGATGAAGGGCCGCTCGAACCTGCGCACGAAGGTCAACGCCGCCTCCAAGCTCATCAAGATCGAGGAGACCGGTGCCTCCCTGCCCGAGGCGCAGCGCGCGCCCAAGCCCGGCAAGTACGTGCTCGCCGCCGCGGCGCCGACCGCGGCCGAGCTGACGTCGGGCGACTTCGAGGGCGACCCGTCGCGCCGGCGCGGCATCGGCGGTCTCGTCGCGATCGACGAGGTGTCGATCGTCTGCATGCCGGACGCCGTCAACCTGCTCAACGGCAACGACGTCATGTTCCGCGACGCGCAGGGCAAGATGATCTCGCACTGCGAGTCGCTCGGCGACCGCATGTGCATCCTCGACACGCCGCCGGACCTGATCCCGCAGGACGTGCTCGAGTGGCGCAAGGACACGGCGGGCTACGACTCGAAGATGGCGGCGCTGTACTGGCCCTGGCTCGAGGTCATCGACCCGCTCTCCAAGCGGCCGATCATGGTTCCGCCGTCCGGCCACGTGGCCGGCCTGTGGTCGCGCACGGACGACCAGCGCGGCGTGCACAAGGCGCCCGCCAACGAGGTCGTCATGGGCGCAACGTCGCTGGCCTTCCAGCTGACGTCCGTCGAGCAGGGCGAGCTCAACCGCCTCGGGATCAACTGCATCCGCGCGTTCAGCGGACGCGGCATCCGGGTGTGGGGTGCGCGCACGCTGTCCAGCGATCCGGAGTGGCGCTACATCAACGTGCGCCGGCTGTTCAACTTCGTCTCGCAGACGCTGATGGAGGGGACGCAGTGGTCGGTGTTCGAGCCCAACGACGAGCGCCTGTGGCTGAAGCTGCGCGCGTCGGTCTCGAACTTCCTGACGATGCTCTGGCGTGGCGGCGCGCTGTTCGGCAGCTCGCCCGACCAGGCGTTCTTCGTCAAGTGCGACGCCGAGACGAACCCGCCCGAGGTCATCGAGGCCGGCCAGGTCATCTGCGAGGTCGGGATCAGCCCGGTCAAGCCCGCAGAGTTCGTGATCTTCCGCCTGAGCCAGTTCATCGACGGCGGCGACGGCGGCGACGGCGGCGAGTAGCCGCCGCCCCGCCTGCGTTTCAGAACCTGAGAACGAGAAGAGAGGATCAGATACATGTCAGTGCCTCCGCCTCCGCTGGATGCGAAGTACTTCGACCTGGAGTTTCCGGCGGTCGCCGCGCAGTTCAAGGACGTGCAGGGCGTGTCGGTCAGCGTTCCGCTGCACACCTCGGCGACCACCGATGCACAGGGCCAGCCGCAGCGCCTGCGCACGGCGAGCTCCGTGGAGTACGGGTCGATCACGTGCTCGGCGGGAGCCACCGCCGACCTGGGCCTCGACGAATGGATCGCGGCCGTCGCCGAGAAGGGTCTCGAGGGCAACGAGAAGGACGGAACGCTGACGCTGTTCAGCGCGGCGAACACGCCGGTCGCGACGTGGACGCTGACGAAGGCCGTCATCACCGGCCTGACCGTCAACACGATCGGCGTCGAGCACGGCGGGCATCTCGACGTCCAGGCGACGTTCGACTGCGAGAAGATCGAACGGACGAAGTAGGCAGGTCGCGGTGCGCACCGAGGTGGCGTTCACGCTCCCGCAGGGCTACGCCGACGCGGCTGGGACGGTCCACCGCGACGGCGTCATGCGACTCGCCACCGCGCGTGACGAGATCGAGCCCCTGCGCGACGCCTCGGTGCGCTCGAACGGCGCCTACCTGAGCGTCCTGCTGCTCGCCCGGACCGTGACGCGGCTGGGCGAGCTGCAGGTGACGCCGGATCTCATCCAGGACCTGTACGCGGTCGACTTCGACCACCTGCAGCGCCTCTACGAACGGGTCAACTCCAGCGAGGAGGTGGTCGGCACGGTGACGTGCCCGACCTGCGCCTCCGCCTTCGAGATCGACCTGGCCGGGCTCGAGGACGGTGGCCTGGGGGGATGACACGGCCGTCTCAGCAGGAGTTGATTGCTGAGGCGGCCGAGCTCGCCCGGCGCTTCGCGTGGCCGCTTGACGCCGCGCTGGACCTCGAGCATCGCGACCGCCGGCTGCTGCTGACGGTCGGCGTTGCCATGGGTGAGGGATGAGCTCGGCCGACTCCGATCGACCGGCCCGCGTTCCGATCGGGTTGCGCGCCGCGCCGCGGGCGCTCGCCCGGCTGGCCGCGCGCGAGCAGGCGCTCGCACGCTACGCGGCGCCCGCGCTGCGCCGCACGCCCAAGCGCGCGGGCGCGCCGCTGCGCCTGGCGGCGGCTGTGCTGCCGTCGACCGCTTCGGCGGGGCTCGTGCTGCCGCCGCTGCCGTCGTCGGCGCCGCTGGCGGACGGGGCTGCGGTGGCGGCGCGCGAGGCGCTGGCGGCGGGGGCGGCGGTTGCGCCTGTTGCGCGTGCTGTCCCTGCGTCCGTTGTGCCGCCGCCTGTTGCGCCCGCGTTCGTGCCGGAGCCTCCGGCGCCCGAGGTGACCGCGGTCGCCGCCGAGCCTGCGCCGCCACGTGCGCCGGTCGCTCCCGCTCCCGTGGCGCAGGTGGCTCGCAGCGCGGAGCCGCCGACGGCACCCGAGCCTGCTCCTGCTCCTGCCGACTCGGCGCCCGGCGACGCGGGGTTCGTGATCGCGGCGCCGCCGAGCCACATCAACGACGAGGCGTGGCGCTTCCTCGTCGGCAAGACCCACGGCGTCGACGTCTCCAGGGTGCCGATGCTGCCGCGGACCGAGGGCCCGAAGCGGCCGTCGAGCCCGCGGCGCTCGCGGATCATCGAGGGCTCGATCCCGCCGGCCGCCGCGCAGGTGGGCGAGAGCCCGGTGGCGCGCACGCCGGACGCACCGGCCGCGCCGGTGCAGGCGTCGGCGCCGGTCGAGCCGCCGGCCGAGCCCCTGCCGGCCGTTCCCGCTGTGCAGCCGCCGCCGGCCGCCGTCGCTCCCGAGGGTCCGCCGGCCGCCGTCGCGCCTGCGCCGATGCCCCCGGCGCCGCCGGCCGCGCCGGTCCTGGCACGGACCCCCGCGGCCTCGCCACCGCCGACCCCGCCGCCCGCCGTCGTGGCTCCGCCCGCGGCCCGCGCCGACCCGCCGCGTCCCGCCGTCGTGGCTCCGCCCGCGGCCCGCGCCGACCCGCCGCCGCCCGTCCCGCCCTCGGCCGCTCCTGCCGCGGCGACGCCGCCGGTCGTCCCGCCGCCGGCGGAGGGCGCCGCGGTCATGCGCGCCCCGGAGGTGCCCGAGCCGGCCGCCGAGGCACCCGCGGCGCCTGCGGCACCCGTCGCGCCCGAGGCGGTACCTGCCAGCCCGCCACCGGCCTCCCCGACCCTGGCCCGCGCCCCGGCCGCGCCCGTGCCACCGAACGCACCCCTCGCCCCGGTCGCGCGCGGGAGCGAGCCGAAGGCACCACCCGTGACGTCGCCGCCGACGTTCGTCGTCGAGCCCGAAGCGCCCCAGCCGCCGCCGACCGCGTCAGCGCCAGGCCCGCCGCAGACGCCGGCGCAACCGCCGCCAGCGACCGCTGCGCCGCCATCGCCGGTGGACCGTGCGCCCGTGGGGACGCCGGTTGCACCCTCGCCGCCGCCCGCTGCGCAGGCCCCGCGCGCCGAGCCGGAGGTGCCGCAGATGCACCACGCGCCGCCGGTCGCACCTGAGCTCACTCGCGGCGCCGCGCCCCCGCGGCCGGTGACGGCGGAGCACGTCCCCGCTGCGCCGCCGAGCCCGGTCATGCGCGCGCCGATCACTGCGCCGTCCCCGCCCGCCCCCGCGGTCGCGCCGTTACCGGCCGCGCACGCTGCACCGCCACCGGCGCCCGTCGCTCGGCCGGTCGTTCCAGAGCCGGCCTCAGCTTTCGCCCCCGAGCCACCCGCGCGCGCGCCGGTGCCGTCCGCGCCTGAGTCCGCACCTGCGCCGGCGTCGTCCGCGCCTGAGGTTGCGCGTGGGCCGGTGCCGTCGGCGCCTGAGGTTGCGCGTGCGCCGGTGCCGTCCGTGCCTGAGGTTGCGCGTGCGCCGGTGCCGTCTGCGCCTGAGGTTGCGCGTGCGCCGGTGTCGTCTGCGCCTGAGGTTGCGCGTGCGCCGGCGCCGTCCGCGCCTGAGGTTGCGCGCTCCGCCCGTCGCGGCCGCCCGTGACTGCCCCCACACCGTCGCTGCGCCGCCCGAGGTTGCGCGCGCCGCCCGCGGCGCAGCCGCCCGTGGCTGCCCCCACACCGTCGCTGGCGCCGCCCGCGGTGGCCCGCGCCCCCGCGGCGCATGCACCCGTGGCCGCCCCCACGCCGGCGCCCGCGCCGCCCGCGGCACAGGCGCCCGCGGCCGCCCCCACACCGGCGCCCGCGCCGCCCGCGGCACAGGCGCCCGCGGCCGCTCTCACGCCGGCACCGCCTGCGCCGACTCCGCCCGCGCCCGCCGCTGCCCGGATGCCGGCTCCCGCGCCGGCGCCGCCCGCGCTCCCAAGTGCCCGTATGCCGCCGCCCGCGGCCGCAGTCGCACGAACGCCGGCCGCCCCCGCGCCCGTGCCGGCCGCGTCAACGCCGACGCCGACGCCCGCGAAGCCCGCCTCCGCACTCGCCCGCGCGCTGTCCGCGCTCGCCCCGGTCGCCCGTCACGCCGCCCCGCGCGCGGCCGCGACCCTCGCCCGGGTCCCGGTGCGGGTGTCGCGCCCTTCCCGGCCACAGGCGGCGCCCGAGCCCCCGTCGGCGCCGCCCCCGGCCGCCGGTTCGACGCCGACGCCGTCGCCCGGCCCGCGTTCACAGACTGCGACCGCGCCGGTCGCCCGTGCCGAGCCGCCGAGCGCAGCGGCCGCCGCGCCGCAGCCGCCGCTGGCTTCGCCGCAGCTCGCGCGCAGCGCGACCGCCGCCGTGCCCGCGCTGCGGCCCGAGCCGGCGACCACGACCCTCCTGGACTCGGCGGTCGTCGCCGCGCTTCCGCTCCCGGCCGACGGCGGGCCGTTCGTCGCTCGCCCGGCGCCGACGCGCAGCGCCTCGCTCGCCGCCTTCCAGCAGGCGGCGCGGCCTTCCGACGCGCTGCCGGCGCTGGCGACGCTTCCGCCGCTCGCGCACGCGTCCCTCTCGCGGGCGTCGGTCGCGGCGCCGCCCGCCTCGGGCCCCGCAGCAGCCGCACCCGAGCCGGCGCAGCAGCCCGCGCCCGCGCCCGCGCCCCCGCCGCAGCCGGCCGAGCGCGCTCCCGCGCCCGAGCCGCCGGACTTCGACGCCCTCGCCGACTACGTCCTCGAGCGCCTGCGCCACGAGCTGCGCGACGGCCGCGAGCGACTCGGCTTCCTCCTCGACGACGTGAGCTGATGACCGACGAGAACGATCCGAACGCTGACGGCGGCGCGCTGGAAGGCGCGATGGACTCCGCCTCGGAGGCCGCGTCGGGCGCGGCCGACGCCGCGTCCGAGGCTGCGGGCGCCGCCGCCGAGGCCGCCTCGTCCGCCGCCGAAGCCGCCGAGGCCGCTGCCGCCGGGGCCACCGAGGAGGCCGCAGCCGCGGCATCGGAGGCGGCGTCCGGCGCTGCTGCTGCCGCCGGCGCGGGAGCCTCCGCCGCTGCCGGCGCCGCGCACGCTGCCGCTGACGCGGGTGTCCCAGGAGCCGAGGAGGTGGCCGGCGCCGCCGATGCCGCATCCGGCGCAGCTGCCGCAGCCGGCGAGGCCGGATCGGCCGCCGCCGAATCCGCGGCCGGCGCAGCCGGTGCTGCGCAGGAGGCTGCCGCGGGTGCTGCGGGTGCTGCGCAGGAGGCTGCCGCGGGTGCTGCGGGTGCTGCGCAGGAGGCTGCCGCGGGTGCTGCGGGTGCTGCGCGGTGCCTGCGCAGGAGCGCTGCCGCGGGTGCTGCGGGTGCCGCGCAGGAGGCCGCCGCGGGCGCGACCGAGGCTGCGGGCGCCGCGGCCGGGGAGGCCTCCGGGATGGCCAGCACCGCAGCTGCCGCAGCCGGCGGCGCCGTCGCGGGCGCGGCCGGCGCGACCGCCCTCGGCGGCGACACCCCCGCTGCCGCTGCGCCGCCCGACGCGCCTGCCGCGGCCGACGCCGCAGCTGACCCTGCCGCCGCCGCCGAGGACCCGGCCGCGGCCGAAGATCCGGCCGCTGCCGAGGACCCCGCCGCGGCCGAAGATCCGGCCGCCGCCGAGGAGGAGCCTGCCGCCGCTGAGGAGGATCCTGCCGCGGCGGAGGAGGAGCCTGCCGCCGCTGAGGAGGATCCTGCCGCGGCGGAGGAGGATCCCGCCGCCGCCGGCGAGGAGCCCGCCCCCGCAGGCGATCCCGCGGCCGGCAACGGCGCGCCCGGGAGCACGGCGGTCGTCGCAGCGGCTCCGGCGGGACCGGCCGCGCTCAAGCCCCCTGTCGCCCAGAGCTCGGCCGGGTTCAGCGCCGAGGTCCTGGGCCTCACGCTCGGGACGTTCGGTCAGGTGAGCGGCCTGCAGGCCCAGGTCGACGTTCTCGAGTACCGCGAGGGCGGGATCAACGACGTCGTCCACCGCCTGCCGGGCGCGCTCATGTACCCGAACCTCGTGCTGTCCCAGGGGCTGACGAGCACGGCAGTCGAGCAGTGGTTCGCCCAGACCCGGCTCGGCGCGTCGCGACACACCCTGACCCTGACCTTCCTCGACGCCGCCGGAAAGGCCCTGCGCGCCTGGTCGTTCGCCGAGGCGTTCCCGGTCCGCTGGACCGGCCCGGTCCTCACCTCGGACGCGAACGTCGTCGCGAACGAGGAACTCGAAGTCGCCCACTCCGGCATGACGCCGATGCAGCCATGAGCGCAGAAGACAAGGACGAGGGCTTCCTGGACGGCATCGGCGACCTCTTCGGCGGCGGCTCCAAGGACGCCCCGAAGGCGCCCGGCGCTCAGCCGCCCGCCGGCGATCCCGCGGCCGCCGGCGCAGGCGCCGCCGCCGGCGCTGGGGACGAAGCGGGCGCCGAAGCTCCGGGTGACGAGGGCGCCGACGAGCCGGCCGCCGCCGCCGACGCCGGGGGTGCCGACGCGCCCGAGGCGGCCGAGGGTGGAGACGAGCCCGCCGCCGCCGACGAGGCCGAGGAGCCGGAGGCTGCCGACGAGGCCGAGGGCGCGGAGGGCGCCGACGAAGCCGAGGGCGCGGAGGCTGCCGACGACGCCGAGGGCGCGGAGGCTGCCGATGAGGCCGAGGAGCCGGAGGCCGCCGACGAGGCCGAGGGCGCGGAGGGCGCCGGCGAGGCCGAGGAGCCGGAGGCTGCTGAAGAGGCCGAGGAGCCGGAGGCTGCTGAAGAGCCCGATGAGCCCGAGGCCTCCGATGAGGCTGAGGAGCCGGAGGCTGCCGACGAAGCTGACGCCGCCGGCGCTGGGGACGAGCCTGCGGAGGCCGAGGAGCCTGCTGCTGAGGAGGAGGCGGACGAGCCTGCTGCTGAGGAAGAAGCGGAGGAGCCCGCTGCTGAGGAAGAGGCCGAGGAGCCCGCTGCTGAGGAAGAGGCCGAGGAGCCCGCCGCTGAAGAAGAGGCCGAGGAGCCCGCCGCTGAAGAAGAGGCCGAGGAGCCCGCCGCTGAAGAAGAAGCGGAGGAGCCTGCTGCTGAGGAAGAAGCGGAGGAGCCTGCTGCTGAGGAAGAAGCGGAGGAGCCCGCTGCTGAGGAAGAGGCCGAGGAGCCCGCTGCTGAGGAAGAGGCCGAGGAGCCCGCCGCCGAGGGAGAAGCGGAGGAGCCTGCCGCGGAGGAAGAAGCGGAGGAGCCTGCCGCGGAGGAAGAAGCGGAGGAGCCCGCTGCTGAGGAGGAGGCCGAGGAGCCCGCCGCGGAGGAAGAGGCCGAGGAGCCCGCTGCTGAGGAGGAGGCCGAGGAGCCCGCTGCTGAGGAGGAGGCCGAGGAGCCCGCCGCCGAGGAGGAGGCCGAGGAGCCCGCCGCCGAGGAAGAGGCCGAGGAGCCCGCCGCGGAGGAAGAGGCCGAGGAGCCGGCCGCGGAGGAGGAGGCCGCGGAGGAGGAGGCCGAGGAGCCCGCCGCCGAGGAAGAGCCAGCTGCTGCTGCGGAGGAGGAGCCCGCGGCCGCGGCCGCCGCCGGCGAAGACTCCGCCGCCGCCGGCGAAGACCCGGCGGCCGCCGGTGAGGACCCGGCCGCCGCCGGTGAGGACCCCGCGGCCGCCGGTGAGGACCCGGCCGCCGCCGGTGAGGACCCCGCGGCCGCCGGTGAGGACCCCGCGGCCGCCGGTGAGGACCCCGCCGCCGCCGGCGAAGACCCCGCCGCCGCCGCCGCAGACCCCGCGGCCGCCGGCGAAGACCCCGCCGCCACCGAAGCCGCCGCAGGCGACGCCCCCGCAGGGGACACCGCCGTCGCCGCCGCAGCCCCCGCCGGCTCGCCGGCCGCGCCGCCGCCCGCCGCGACCCCCGCGGCGGCCGCCGCCGGGTCCGGCTCGAATGCCGCCGCCACGACCTCGAGCGTGCAGCGCGCGAAGCTCGAGATCGAGGGCCAGTCGCCGATCGACTGCCTCTTCAACCCCGCCCAGTACGCGATGACGAAGGTCAACAACTACCAGGTGCAGACCGTGCCGGGGTCGAGCTTCGGCACCCCGCAGTTCGTCGGCGGCCAGCCGCGCGAGATGAGCGTCGAGTTGCTCTTCGACGTGACCCTCAGCACCCCGGCCAAGCCGAGCGTCCGGCCGATCACCGACGCGCTGTTCAAGATGATGGAGGTCCCCTCCGGCGGCACCGGCTCGGCCGGCAAGTCGCCGCCCACGGTCACGTTCCGCTGGGGCGCCTTCGAGTCCTTCAAGGCCGTGCCGACGCGCCTGGACGTGCAGTTCGTCCTCTTCCGCGCCGACGGCGAGCCCGTCCGCGCGTGGACGAAGATGGACCTCCTCCAGGTCGCCGCCGACCCGCGCACCGGCGGCGGCACGCCCGCGGCCCAGAACCCCACGACCCGCGCCGCCGAGGCCGGCTCGAGCTGCGTCGTCTGCGAGGGCGACTCGCTGCCCTCGCTCGCCTACGACGCCTACGGCGACCCGACCCTCTGGCGCACGATCGCGCGCGCCAACGACATCCACGATCCGCTGCGCCTGCGTCCCGGCCGCCGCGTGAAGATCCCGGAGCTGCCCTCGTGACCACCGTCAACTCGGACGGACTCGCCGCCGGCTACAAGATCGAGATCGGCGGCCCGCTCGATCCCAAGATCAGCGACCAGCTCGTCGCCATCCGGGTCGAGACGACGATCGCCCTCCCAGACGTCTGCACGCTGCGCTTCACCGAGGGCGACATGAGCGCAGGCGACGGGCTGACGATCATCGACAACGCGGTCTTCGCGCTCGGCGCGCCGCTGAGCGTCAAGCTCGCGGCGATGACCGGCCAGCCGGGGGCGGTCTTCGACGGCGAGATCACGACGATCGAGGCCGAGCTCGGGTCCGGCCACGGCGGCACGCCCGTCATGCAGCTCGTGGTCACGGGCCACGACCGCTCGCACAAGATGCATCGCCGGACGACGACGCGGACGTTCCGCCAGGTCACGGTCGCCGACGTCGCGAGAAAGATGGCCGGCGAGCACGGCTTGAAGATCGGCACGCTGGCGAACCTCGCCGGCGGGCCCGCCGAGGTCCTCCATCAGGTCGGCGAGAGCGACTGGAGCTTCCTCTCGCGCCTCGTGGCCGGGCACGGCGGAGAGCTCGACGTGGCCGGCGGCGCGCTGCACATCGTCGATCCGACACTGTCCGCACGACCCGTGATGGAGCTCATCTTCGGCGAGAACCTCGAGCGCTTCCGCCCGCGCGTCGCCACCACCGGACAGGTCGCGAAGGTCGAGGTCACGGGCTGGGACCCCAAGGGCAAGCAGGAGATCACGCAGACCGCGAACGTCAAGGCCTCGACGCCCGTGCAGGCCGCCAAGATCGACGGGGCCGTGAGCGGGGCCACCGTGCTCGTCCCGACAGCGCGCGTCTCGACGACCGGCGACGCGAAGGCGAGCGCCGGCGCGATCGCGACCCGCCTCGGCCACGAGCGGGTGCAGGGCGAGGCGACGGCGGTCGGCGACCCGCGGCTGCTCGCGGGGTCCTACGTCGACGTCAAGGGCGTCGGCACGCGCTTCGGTGGCACGCATCGCATCGTCTCCGCCGTCCACACCTACGGCACGCGCGGCTATCGGACGAGCCTGGCGCTCGGCGCCGGTGGTCGCCCGCTGGCCGAGGCCGTCGGCGGTCACGCCAACGGTCACGCTCCCGGCTTCGCCGAGCACCTCGCCATCGGCATCGTCACGAGCAACGACGACCCCGACAAGCTCGGGCGCGTCAAGGTGCAGTACCCGACCCTCGGAGGCGAGGTCGAGAGCGGCTGGGCGCGGGTCGTGCGCGGCGCGTCGGGCAATGCGCGCGGTGCCGTTGCGGTGCCGCACGTCAACGACGAGGTCGTCGTCGGCTTCCAGCACGGCGACGTCGCCCGCCCCTTCGTCCTGGGCGCGCTCTTCAACGGCAAGGACAAGCCCGGCGCCGACCTCGTCAAGACCACGAGCTCGCTCGCCGCCCGCTTCCCGCGCGACCTCGACGTCAAGACGGACGAGAAGGTGCTGCTCGAAGCCGGCAAGGACATCACGGTGAAGTCCACGAACGGCCCGGTCGAGCTGTCGTCGGGCGCCGCGCTGAGCATCGCCGCGAGCGCCGGCGGCCCGCCGAGCGAGCTCAAGATCGAGACGACCGGCCAGATCAAGATGGAGGGCACGCAGGGGGTCGAGCTCAAGGCGACCGGCCCGCTGAAGATCACCGCCACGGGACCCGTGACCGTCGAGTCGACCGCCGTCCTGCAGCTCAAGGGCTCGGCCATCCAGGTCCAGGCGACCGGCGTCCTGCAGCTCGCCGGCGCGACGGTGATGCTCGGATGAGCGGCCAGCTCGGATCCGGCCTGGCGTTCCCGCTCGGGGTCGACCAGCGCGGTGCGATCGCGCTGTCGCAGGGCGAGACCGACATCGAGCAGGCGATCGGGATCATCCTCGGCACGGCGCCCGGGCGAGCGCCCGATGCGCCCGGAGTTCGGCTGCGCGGTGCACGACCACGTCTTCGACGTCCTGGACCCCGCGGCGTTCGGCGCGATCGAGAACGCCGTGCGCACGGCGATCGAGCGCTGGGAGCCGCGGGTGACGGTGATGGCGGTCGACTTCGACCTCGACCGCCAGGACGAGGGCTGCCTCGGGATCGTGCTCACGTACGAGATCCCCGACGTACCGGGCGTGCGCAACCTCGTGCACCCGTTCTACGTGATCCCGGAGGAGGAAGGGGCTGACGAGATCGTCGACGCGGAGGTGGTGCAATGGTGAGGTTGCCGGAGATCGAGCTCGACGACCGGGGCTTCCAGGAGCTCGTCTCGGAGGCGCGCACGCGAATCGCCCGCCGCTGCCCGGAGTGGACGGAGCACAACGTCTCCGATCCCGGCATCACGCTCATCGAGCTGTTCGCGTGGATGACGGAGATGACGACGTACCGGCTCAACCGCGTCCCGGACAAGATCTACGTCCAGCTGCTCGAGCTGCTCGGCGTCCCGCTGCGCCCGCCGACGCCCGCGCGCACGCACATCCGCTTCGTGCTGTCCGCGCCGCCGATCGAGCCGGTGACGATCGCCGCCGGCGACACCGAGGTCGGCACCGTCCGCACCGCCTATGAGGAGTCGGTCGTCTTCGAGGTCGCCGAGAGCCGCACGATCGAGCCGCTCGCGCCCGCGGTCTACGTCGTCCATCGCGACGGGCTCGTACGCGACATCGCCGTCGACGCCGGCGTCGCCCGTCCCGTCGGCCCGGATCGCGCGTCGTTCTCCGCCGTCCCGCTGCCCGGCGACGCGATGCACCTCGGCTTCGACGACTCGCTCTCGCGGCTGCTGCTGCGCGTCGAGGTCGAGGCCGATCCCGCCCGCGGGGCCGGCGTCGACCCGCGCCGCCCGCCGCTGCGCTGGGAGATGGCGACCGGCGAGCGGCCCACCGGCGACCTGATCTGGGAGCGCGTGACCGTGCTCGAGGACACGACCGGCGGCTTCAACTTCGGCAGCGGCGAGGTCCTGCTCGAGCTCGCCGGCGACAGCGAGCGCGTCCCGCTCAACGGCCACCGCCTGCACTGGATCCGCTGCCGCGTGGCCTCCCCGCAGGAGGCCGGCGAGGCGGCCTACGAGCGCCCGCCCGAGGTCGCGACGATCACCGCCCTGCCGATCGGCGCGACGCTGCTCGCCCAGCACGCCGAGCACGTCGACAACGAGGTCATCGGCGAGAGCGACGGCACGCCGGGCCAGGTCTTCGGCGTCCTGCGCCCGCCGATGCTCGCGCCGTCCGACGACGAGTGGCTCGAGGTCCGCGACCCCGAGACCGGCCTCTGGGACCGCTGGGGCGTGCGCGAGTCGTTCGTCGACTGCGGCGCCGCCGACCGCTGCTACGTCTGCGACGCGGCGACCGGCACGATCGAGCTCGGCCCGTCCGTGCGCCAGGCCAACGGCGACTGGCGCTTCTACGGCGCGGTGCCGCCGAAGGGCGCGATGCTGCGCCTCTCGCGCTACCGCTACGGCGGCGGGCTGCGCGGCAACGTCGCGCCCGGCACGCTGAGCGTCCTCAAGAGCGGGCCGGCCGGGATCGCCTCGGTCTCCAACCCCGCCGGCGCGCGCGGCGGCGTCGATCCCGAGATGGTCGACAGCGTCCGCCAGCGCGGTGCGATGGAGCTGCGCGCCCGTCACCGCGCGGTCACCGCCGAGGACTTCGAGCACCTCGCGCGCGAGGCCTCGCCGCGCGTCGCGCGCGCGGTCTGCGTCCCGCCCGACGAGGGCAACGCGGTCGCCGTGCGCGTGCTGCCGCGCGTGCACCCCGCCGACCGGCGGCTGAACTTCGAGGAGCTGCAGCCCGGGCGCGACCTGCTCGACGACGTCGCCGCGCACCTCGACGACCGCCGGCTGCTCGGCGCGACGCTGCAGGTCGCGCCGGTGCGCCTGCGCGGCGTCAGCGTCGTCGTCGAGCTGCAGACCGAGCCGCTCGCCGACCTCGCGCGGATCCGCGAGCAGACGCTGCGCGAGCTCTACCGCTTCCTCAACCCGCTCGTCGGCGGCTCGCCGGGCGAGCTCGGCAGCGGCTGGGAGTTCGGCCGCACGCTCAACCAGGGCGAGCTCTACGGCGTCGTGCACTCGATCGCGGGCGTCGAGTACGTGCGGCTGCTGCGCATCTACCGCGCGGACCTCGTCACGGGCCGCCAGGCGCCCGAGCCCGCGGGCTCGCACATCGTGCTCGAGCCCGACGAGACGATCGCCTCCGGAGTGCATATCGTCAAGGCCACGATGCGAGGAACATGAGCATCTGATGGCCATCGTCGAGCTCTCCTCCAACGGCGCTGCCCCGCCCGCCTCGCCCGACCGGCCGGCGGCGCCCGCGACGGTGTCCGCGCGCCGCCACCTGCGCAACGGCGTGCCCGACCTCTACCGCCGCGACGCCTACGCGCGCCGCGACCAGCCGCCGCCGTTCGTGATGCGCTTCCTGCACGCGCTCGAGGAGGTGCTCGACCCGATCGTCGCGACGCTCGACTCGCTGCCCGCCCACCTCGACGTCGACCTCGCGCCCGAGCACGCGCTCGCCGGGCTCGCCGCCTGGCTCGGCGTCGACGAGGTCGAGACGCTCCCGGCCGACCAGCGCCGCGAGGTCGTGCGCCGGGCCGGCGAGCTCGGGCGCCTGCGCGGTACGCGCGCCGGCCTGGAGCTCGCGCTGACGCTGTTCTTCCCGGCGGTCACGCTGCATGTCAACGACCACGGCAAGGTGCTCGTCAGCCAGAGCGTCGAGGGCGCGCCGCCGGCCGCCGTCGCCGCCTCGTTCGACGTCCTCTGCGAGCAGTCGCTGCCGCCCGAGACGCAGATGGCGGTCGCGCGCTGCATCGAGCGCTGGAAGCCCGTGCACGCGACCTACAAGCTGCGCGTGCGCCGCGGCGAGCGCGTCAAGACGCTGCCCGAGATCCCGCGCGCGCCGCGCAACTCGGGCGAGACGCCCCGCGAGCTCAAGCCGCCGTTCGGCGAGGACCCGGAGATCGACGACGAGCCGTGAGCACCGCGGTCATCACCTGCCGCAGCTGCGGGCTGGAGAACGAGCCCGGCCGCGACTTCTGCGACCGCTGCGGCGAGTACCTCAGCTGGGCGCCGACCGCCTACGTCGCGGCGGTGCCCGGCCACGACGCCGCGACGACCGCGATCGACGGCGTGGAGAGCGAGGAGGCGGTCAGCGGCGGCCCCGACGCGCCGCCCGCCGCGGCCGCCGCCGACGGCACCGTCACCGAGCCCGGCCCACCCTCGGGCGGCGAGCCGCCGCTGCCCGACGTCCCGGCGCCGCCGCCGCCGCCCGAGCCCGAGCCGCCCACCGCCGCGGCCGCAGCCTCGGCGGTCGCGCCGCCCCCGCCCGAGCCGCCCGCGGCGCCGCCACCGCCGCCGCCGGCGACCCCGGGCCCGACGGTTCCCGAGCTCGCGAGCATCAGCGGCGGACCGGAGCCGACCGGCGACGCATCGCTCGTCCTGCGCCCGGCCGACCCCGCGGTCGGCGCCGCCGGCGTCGCCGCCGTCGAGGCGGGCGCGACGCTGGCGTTCGTCGCGACGATCCGCAACGAGAGCCAGATCGTCGACAACTACGACCTGCGGGTCCTCGGCCTGCCCGACGACTGGGCCGTCGTGGCGCCCGCCGCGGCGTTCCTCGTGCCGCTCGGATCGGGCCGCGGCGCGAGCGACCAGTCGCTGCGCATCGACATCTCGCCGCCGCGCAACCACCGCTCGACGGCGGGCATCTGGACGTTCGAGCTGATCGCGATCTCGCGCACCACGGCGCAGGTCGCCGCGCGCGCGATCGCGCAGTTCGAGGTGCGCCCGTTCCAGGCCTGGTCGGTCGAGGTCGTGCCGCTCGTGAAGTCCGGCCGCCTGCGCGCGCGCTACCGGACCGCGGCGCGCAACGACGGCAACGGCGAGCAGGAGCTGTGGCCGATCGCGATCGAGGACAGCGGCCGGATCAAGACGCGCTACGCCGCCGGCCGGCTGGTGCTGGCGCCCGGCGAGGTCGGCATCGACGTCCTGACCGTGCGCCCGAAGATCCCGCTGCCCGTCGGGCGCACGATCGAGCATCGCGTCGGCGTCGACATGCTGCCCGAGGCGCCGCAGACCGGCCCTCCCGAGCTGACCGCCAAGGAGAAGCTCGCCGCGCGCGCCAAGCAGGAGGCGGGCAAGACCGCCAAGGGCGTGAAGGTCACCTCCAGGGGCGTGACGCTGCCGAAGATCCGCCCGCCGCGGATCAAGAACCCGCTGAAGAAGCTCAAGCTCGACCCCGGGGCGATCGCCCGGCTGCGCGGCGGCGACGCCGGCGCCGCGCCGCTCACCGCGCGGCAGGTGTCCTTCCGCCAGAAGCCGATCATCCCGCTGTGGCTCATCGGCCTGCTGATCCTGCTCGCGATCGCCGGCTACGTCATCTACACCCTGCTGCCGCAGAAGACCGACGTCCCGCAGCTCATCGGCGCCAGCGACGCGTTCGTCGCCGAGAAGCGCCTGCGCGCCCAGGGCCTGGAGCTCAGCCAGCCCGCCCAGCGCCGGGCCGACCCCGACTCCGAGCCGGGCAGCGTCATCGAGCAGTCGCCGAGCGCGGGGAGCGAGGTCGACGAGGGCGACTCGGTCACGATCGTGATCGCCGACGGCGCGGCGAAGGTCGCCGTCCCGCGCCTTGCCAACCTCACGCGCGTCAAGGCCGACGAGCGCCTGCGCGGCGTCGGCCTCGAGCTCGGTGACATGCAGCCCGCCGATGCGCCCGACAACTTCGTCGTGCGCAGCCAGATCCCCGACGCCGGGCTGTCGGTCGACCGCGGCACGGCGGTCAAGGTCTTCCTGAAGAAGGCGCCGCCGACCGCCAAGCAGAAGAAGGCGGCCGCCGACAAGAAGAAGGCGGCGGCGAAGGCCAAGGCCGGCGGTGGTGCCGGCGGAGCGGGCGGCGCGGGCGCGAGCATCACGATCCCGGCGATCGCCGACAAGCTCTCGCCCGCCTACTCGGCCGCGCTGACGAAGCTCGGCCTCAAGCCCAAGCTCGAGTCGGCGATCGGCGCGCCGCAGGGCAAGGTGCTCGCCGTCGATCCCAAGCCCGGCGCGAAGGCGAAGAAGGGCGACACCGTGACCGTGCGCGCGGCCGGTGGCCTGCCGCCGATCGCCGTCCAGGGCCAGAAGTTCGTCCTGCTGCTCAACCCCGTGGGCGGCAAGGAGCTCAACCGCCTGCCGGCCGCCGGCGGGACCGCGTTCGAGCCCAGCTACGTCCCCGGCAAGGGCCAGATCGTCTACCGCAGCTCGAGCGTCCGGCTCGTCCTCACGGGCACGGCCAAGAACGCCGTTGCGCGGACGCTCTACGACGGCCCCGACGTGCTCGAGCATCCCGCGGTCGGAAACGACGGCCTGACGCTCGCCGCCATCCGCCGCGAGGAGGGCGACGGCGACCTCTGCTTCGGCCGCCTCGACGTCGCCGACCTCGGCCACCTCTGCCTGCCCGACGACGGCTGGGACCTCTCCGGCCGCATCTCCTGGAGCAGCGACGGGCGCTCGGTGCTCGTGCCCGCGCGCCGGCACGACAACCCGGGGGCGGTCTTCGCGATCCGCCAGTACAAGGCGACGCGCCCCTACGCGCTGGAGCCGGTGCAGTGGACGGGCAGCACCGCGACGAGCATCGCGACGCCCGGCAAGGGCGCGATCGCCGCCGCCTACTCGCCCGGCGGCACGCGCGTGGCGGTCGTGTCGAACTTCGCCACCGACCGTTTCGAGGTCGTCTTCGCCGACGTCAACGACCTCGCGCTCGCCGAGCCCAAGCCGACCGGCGCGCCGGCCTGCGACGTGACCTGGCGCCCGGACGGGCAGGAGCTCGCCGTCGTCGAATCCGACCCCGGCTGCACCCAGCCGCTCGGCAACGTCGTGCGCTTCTCGGTCGGCGCACCGACCCAACCCGCGCCGGTGAAGACCGGCGGCCGCAACCCCGTCTACGAGGTGCCGTGATGTTCAGCCAGCGCGAACCGGGAATCCTCGAGGGCGGCCGCGTCCATCCCGACGTCAGCCAGCAGATCAACGCGACGCGCGGCGGCGGCAGTGCGCTCGAGCCGGCCTTGGCGCAGCAGATGTCCGAGCACCTCGGCCACGACTTCGGCGACGTGCGCGTGCACACCGATCCGCTCGCCGGACAGCTCGCGCAGGCCGTCGCCGCGCGGGCGTTCACGACCGGCGCCGACATCTACTTCGGAGGCGGCGAGTACCGCCCGGCCTCGCCCGAGGGCCGCCGGCTGATCGGCCACGAGCTGACGCACGTCGTCCAGCAGCGCGGCGCGCCGACCACGGGCGATCTGACGGTCACCGATCCGGCGGGCGCGCTCGAGTCCGAAGCCGAGCGCGTCGGCCGCTCGCTGTAGGCGCTCAGCCCTCCTGGATCTCGCCGCCGTCGGCGGGCGGCGGGGGCGGTGCGGGTGGCGGCTTCGGGCTCGACGGCGGCGTGGAGCTCGCGGGCGGCGCCGGCGGCGGCGGGGGAGAGGAGCTGCTGCCACCGCCGCCGTTGCCGCCTGCGCCTGCGCCTGCGCTGCTCGACCCGCCGCCGGACCCGCCGGCCGCGCTGCTGCTGCTGCTGCCGCCACCGCCGCCCGAGCTCGCCCGGCGCAGCGCTGGCGCCTTCGGCCCGACGACGACCTGCGACACCGGCCGCGGGGAGACCTGCACGGGCTGGGCGGCGCCCGAGAGCCCGCCGTCGTCGCCGCCGGCGAACGCGCCGCCGGCGAGGAAGCCGAGCAGGCCGGCGACGATCACGGTGACGCCCGCCACGATTGCGGTCTTCATCTCAGCTGCCTCCGGTCCGGTAGCCGGCTGCCGCGAGCTTGCCGCGTGCCGCCGTGAGTCGCGTGCGTGCGCGGGTGACCGCGCCGCGCGCCGAGTTCGCCGCCCGCGCGCTGCCCGAGCGGGCGGCGCGAGCGTAGCGCGCCCAGGCGTCGCCGACGGCCTTCAGGGCCGCCGCGGCCTCGTCGCGCGCACCCTCGGCGAGCGCTCCGACCGGGATCGGCTCGAGCTCCGTCGACGCCGCGCGGTAGGCGCGCGCCAGGTCGCCGGCGGCGAGTGCCTGCTCGCTGGCCGAGCGCGCGGCGGCGAGGTCCTCGGCCGGGTGCAGGGCCGCCTCGCGCAGCCGCGTGAAGTCACCCGCGATGGCGCGGCCGCCCGCTTCGGTGGGCCCCAGCGCCCGCGCGCTGCCGCGGCCGAGATCGAGCGATGCGGCGACGGCCGGGCAGGCGGCGCGCACCTCGGCGCCGGCGGTGCAGCTCACGACGACGGTGCCGTCGCTCGTCGGCAGCATGTAGAGGCCGGCGCCGTAGCGGACGGCGTCGCCGGCCGACAGCTTCACGCGCTGCAGCGGCCCGGCCCCGCGGGTGAGCGCCGCCGCGGCGGCGGGCTGCAGGCGCGCGGCCGCGATCGCCTCGCCGCCGCCGGGGGCGGGGGGCGCGAGCGCCACGGCGCCGGCGCCGAGCGCGGGGACGGCCGGCGCGCCCACCGTCGTCCAGCCCGTCGGCGCCTTCAGGACGAAGCCGTCGCCGCTGGCGCTCGCGACGGTCGCCGAGCTGCCGCCGGAGATGCCGATGACGAACGCGACGATCGCGACGAGAACGGCGCCGCCGGCGATCGCGGGAACCGGCAGCCCGGGCGGCTCGGGCTCAGGCGGCGCGGCCGCGGGCTTGGCCGTCGGCGGGGGCGCCACGACCGGCACCGGCGCGGTGCGCTGGGGCGCGGGCGTCGGGCGGCGAGCGGGCGCGGGCGCCGGCGGCGGCGTGACGACGGCGGCGCCGCCGGTGTCGACGCCCTCGGCCGCGAGCTGCTCGTGCAGCGCCGCGGGCGCGTGGTAGGTCTGAAAGCCCGCGACGCTGGCGCCGGGGCCCGCGCCCGTCCGGGCGGCGGGGCGCAGGGGCTTGGGGCCCTGCGGCGGGATCTCGCTGAGGTCGATCGCCGAGCCCGGCTCGAGCGTCGCGTCGCGGCGCCACAGCGCGCCGACGTACTCGAGGATCGCCTCCTCGAAGCTCTCCCACGCCTCCTCGGCGGTCTGCGGCCGGTCGTCGGGGTCCTTCGCGGTCATCTGCGCGACCCACAGCGCGACCGACTCGGGGATCAGCGGATCGACCTCGCGCACGTCGGGGACCGGGTCGTTGACGTGGCGCATCAGCAGCGCGACCTGCGAGCTCTCGGTGAACGGCAGGCGCCCGGTGAGCATCTCGTAGGTCATGCAGCCGACGGCGTACAGGTCCGACGCGGGCGTGACGTCGCGCGCCATCGCCTGCTCGGGCGACATGTACTCGGGCGTGCCGACCGTCATGCCCTCCGACGTCAGCCCCTGCTGGCCGCTGGCCGCCGCCTTCGCGATCCCGAAGTCGGCGACCTTCACGCGCCCGTCCTTCGTGATCAGCGCGTTCTCGGGCTTGAGGTCGCGGTGGACGATCCCGTTGCGCCCGGCGTAGCCGACCGCCGCCAGCAGGTCCTCGAGCACGCGCGCGACCTTCGGCAGCGACAGCTCGCCGATCAGCGGTCGCAGCGAGCCGCCCTCGATGAGCTCCATGGCAATGAACGGCACGCCGTTGTCGTCGAAGTACTCATAGACCGTGACGATGTTCTGGTGGTTCAGCGAGCCGGCGACGCGCGACTCGCGCAGGAAGCGCTCGGCGAAGGCGGGGTCGCCGGCGTTGAAGCCGGCGAGCTCCTTCAGCGCGACGAGGCGGCCGAGGTCGCGCTGGCGGGAGAGGTGGACGATCGCCATGCCGCCCCGGCCCAGCTCGCGGATGACGTCGTAGCTGTCGAGCGACATGTGCTCAGCCCATGACCGTGATCTGGCCCGGGAAGGCGACGATCAGCGGCGACGGCGGCACGCCGCTCGTCACGCCGTTGATGCCGGCCAGCAGGGCCGGCTTGCCACCGACGAGGACCTTTGGGCTCATGCCCACCATCGGGATCGGGATCTCGCTCGACGACGGCCAGGCAGGGGCGGTGACGAGCGTCAGCGGCTGCGCGCAGCCGACGATCGGCGCGCCGACGAGGTCGCCGACGCAGAGCACCGGCGCGCCGCCCGCGAGCACCTTCATCTGCTTCGGGATCAGCGTGACCTGCCCGCCATGGGCGCACATGATCTTGGCGGCGGTGGTGACGATCGGAGCCATCGGCGGGTCCGTCCACGGTAGTCCCGCGGTGCCCGGCCGGGACCGTCCGATCGGGCCGATTTCCGGGCACCCGGCTCCAGATCGACTAGTCGAGCAGCGGGTCTGCGCCCGGCGCCGTGGCGCCCGGCCCGCGCTGGGCGGCCGCCGCGCCCGGCGGGGCGGGCGCGGGCTTGGCGGGGGTCTCCGGCGGCGTGTCCTTCGCGCGGCCGCGGCCCGTGAGCCCGCCCGTCAGCGTGTCCTGCGCCCAGCGCTCGCTGAAGCCCGCGGCGAACGCGATCACGCAGAGGAAGTAGAAGCGCTTGGTGTCGTCGCCCTCGGGCAGCTTGAAGACCTCGACGAAGCCGCTCGTCAGGGCGAAGTAGGACAGCAGGCCGAAGATCGAGCCGATCACCGGCCGCAGCCCGCCGAGGAACAGCGTGTAGCCGCGGGCGACGTCGACGTCGAGCGAGAACGAGCCCGTGTTGACGCGCGCGATGACGCTCACGACCGCGCCGACCGCGCCCGCGACGAGGCAGCCGACGATCGTCGCGTCCTCGATGTTCTCGTCGGCCTTCAGGATCCCGCCGGCGAAGACGTAGAGCAGCGCCAGCAGCCCGATCCCGACGATCATCCCGCCGAAGTAGACGAGCTGCGCGTCGCCGTTGGCGGCCTGGCGGTAGTCGTGGCGCAGCTGCGCGAGCTCGCGCGCGTGCAGGGCGACGGCGCTCTTGTGCGCCGCGGGATCGCGTCCCGCGCCGCGCGCGTCGACGAGGCTCAGCAGGTGGCAGGCGGTCGTCATCACGAGCTGGATGCAGATGCGCCGGCTGCGCCCGCGCAGGACCTCGCCGGCGCGGATCGCCAGCTCGTCGCAGTGGTGCAGCTCGCGCGCGATGTCGGGCTCGTCCTTCGTGGCCCAGTCGCTGACGCGGTGGAACTTCGGCGAGACCGACAGCAGCCGCCGCAGCCAGCCCGCGTTCGGCCTGCCGGCCGTCAGCGCGACCGCGCTCTCGACGTCCGCGCACCAGTACGCGCTGACGAGCTCCCCGTGCTCGCCCTCGAAGGTCGCGAGCGCGGCGTGGTACTCCGCGTCGAGCGCGTCGCGCTCGGCCCCCGTCGCCATCGAGCCGTCGTGGAGGCTCTCGCGCCAGCGGAAATGCACCCGAACGAGGTCGGGGAAGGTGACGCGCCGCTGTGGCGAGGCGTGGGTCGGGTGCTCCGTCGTGGGCATGGTTACCTCCGGCGAGGCGATCATGCCACGGCCGCGAGGGCGAGCACGCAAGCGTTGCTGCAGCGTGCGCATCGATGCTCGATGCTGTGCGAATGACCATGCGAACCGCTCCGCTCACAGCTGCTGACGAGGAGCTGCTCGCCGCCGCCCGGGCCGTCATCCGCGCCAATTACGAGAACGGTCGCCACCACATCGGGGCCGCCGTCCGGATGCGCGACGGCCGTGTGTTCGCCGGGGTCCACGTGGAGGCGAACGTCGGGCGCGTGACGCTGTGCGCGGAGGCCGTCGCGCTCGGCAGCGCGCTGTCGGCGGGCGCGCGCGACGCCGAGACGATCGTCGCCGTCGCCCATCCGGGTGGCCAGCGCGCGGAGGCCGAGCCGTGGGTCGTCGCGCCGTGCGGCATGTGCCGCGAGCTCATCAGCGACTACGGGCCCCGGGCCTGGGTGATCATGCCGAGGAGCGGCGGCGCCGCCGCCAAGGTCGCGGTGCTCGACCTGCTGCCGTCGAAGTACACGCGTCGCTAGCGGCGCGGGAGCCGCAGCGTCACCTGCCGCGTCAGCGTCCGGGCGTTGCCCGCGCTGTCGGCGACGCGCACGGACAGCTTCACGACGATCCGCCGGTGCGCGCGCAGCGCACGCCTGATCGCGATCCGGGCGCTGGTCGAGAGCCTGAGCTTCACCGTCGCCTTCGCGCCCCGCGCGATCGCCTTGGTGACCGCCGGTGCCGAGATCGCCCGCGCCCGCGTGCGCCCGATCCTCGGGACGCGGACGCTGCCCGCGGTGGTCGCGCGGCAGGCCTCGGCGGGGCAGGTGATCGCGACCGCGACGGTCGTGCCCAGCGGCTGAGTCCGGCTGCCCGAGAGCAGCGCGACCGGCGCGGTCCGGTCGGGGGCCGGGAGCGGCGCGAGCGCGAGTCGCGGCGCCGGTACGGGCACCGGCGCCGGGACCAGCAGCGCGTTGCTCGCCGCGCTCGTGCTCGCGGCCGCGTTGGAGGCCGTCACCCGGCAGGACAGGACGTGGCCCTGGTCGGCGGTCGTGACGGCGTACGTGACGCCCGTCGCGCCGGCGACCGGCGCGCCGTCGCTCAGCCACTCATAGGTGAAGCCCGTCGCCAGGTCCTGGGTCCAGGACCCGGGCGAGCAGGACAGCCCGCGCCCCGGCGCGGGCGTCCCGCCGAGCGCGGGACCGACGGTGTTCTGCGGGGCGAACGACCAGACCCGCACGTAGTCGGCCTGCATGGTCGTCGTGCTCGTCGCGAGTGAGCCGTAGCCGCCGGCCGGAATCGCGCCCGCGAAGAACTCCCCGACCTCGGAGCTGAGGATGAGGTACTGGCTGCGGCGCGAGATCGGGCCGCTGATCGTCCACGTCGGCGTGTCGTCGTAGGAGAAGATCAGCTCGGTCGGCGTCCAGCGCAGGGCGTAGGTGTGCCAGCTGCCGTTGCCGAGGCCCGGCAGCGGGGTGCTGAGATTCACCGCGGCCTTGCTGATTCCGGGGTCGTACCCGTCCCAGATCAGGGCCTGCTGGATGCGGTCGGTGACGTCGTTGCCGGAGACGCAGGGCGCCGAGACGCAGCGCAGCCGGTGCTCGGCGATGTCCATCTCGACGCCGGCCGTGGCGGGGTCGCCGAGCGGGCTGCCGATCGTCGCCGACTGCAACCAGAACGCCGACCACTGACCCGACGTGGTGTTGAACCGCAGCTTCGCCTCGAAGTAGCCGTACGCCTGCTCGAACGGCGCCGCCTGGCCGCCCAGCGTGCTGATCATTCCCGAGCGGTGCTCGCCCGTGTCGGGGTCGGTGTAGGTCGTGATCGTCAGCGCGCCGCCGCCCTCCGAGACCGCGTCGGGCGTCAGGACGCCGTCGTGGCGCGGGCCCGTCGCGCGGTGAGACCAGCGCGCGAGGTCCAGGCTCGTGCCGTCGAACTCGTCGGCCCAGGTCGGCGCCCGCGGCGGGGGCGCGGCGGTCGCGATCGCCGGCGCCGCGGCGATCGCCACCGCGATCGCGGCCAGCGCGAGCCGCGGGCGGGCGTCACCGAAAATGCCGTTCACAGTGAAAGCGTACGCTCAGCGCGTCGCCCGCACCAATGCGTACGAGGCGAGCGGGCGGATCCGCAGCGCCTCGGCGGCGCGCTGGTAGACGGTCACGGCGAGGAAGACGGGGAAGATCGGCGCGGCGTAGTCGCTCTGGTCCCAGGTGCACTGCACCCCGACCGCGTCGAAGCCGGCGCGGCGGAAGACGCGCTCGAGCGCGTTGGGATGCGTGCGGTCATAGACGACGTCGAACTCGACGACGCCCTGCGTCGCGGGCTGCAGGACGTGCAGCAGCCGCCGCGCGACGTCGAAGCGCAGGCTCCGCGCCGCGATCGCGAAGAGCGCGTAGCGGCCGGGTACGAGGTGGATCGTCGTCGCGCCGGGGCGCAGCACGCGGGCGATGTTGCGGGCGGCCGCCTCGACGTCGGAGACGTGCTCGAGCACCGTGCGCGACATCAGCAGGTCGACCTCGCCGTCGGCGAACGGCAGGCTCTGCGTCACGTCGCCGAGGACGATCTCGTAGCCCGACGTGTTCGCGGCCAGCTCCTCCTCGGAGACGTCGACGATCACGAGCCGCTGCCCGGGCCGCACGTCGTCGGCGAAGCGGCAGTCGCGCCCGCCGCCGAGGTCGACGATCAGCGCGTTGGCCGGCAGCGCCGCGATCGCGGCCCGGACCTCGGCGTCGTAGCGGTCGAAGAGCGCCTGGTCCTTGCGCTTGTCGAGACGCGCGGAGAGGCGGCTGTTGGCGTCTAGGAAGCGGCGCAGAAGTGGCATTGGTCTCAGGTCGGCGTGAGGCCGTCGGAAGTGTAGGGCGATGATGCGCGTCCGATGCTGACCGCCGCCGCCCTCGCGCTCGCCCTCGCCGCCAACGCGCCCGTCGTCGTCCACGACTCGCGCGAGAGCTTCCCGCTGGCGTCGGTGGCGGCCGCGCCGGTGCGCGTTCCCGGGCTGGACGCCGACCGCCGGCCCGCGGTCTACGGGCGCGGCGCGCCCTCCGTGGACGGCGGCGCCTGGCTGCAGTACTGGTTCTTCTACCGCGGCCAGGACCAGGATCGCGGCATCGTGCGCAGCGGCCGCCACGCGGGCGACTGGGAGATGGTGCAGGTGCGGATCGACGACGCCGCCCGCCCCGTGCAGGCCGTCTACGCCCAGCACTCCGGCGCCGAGCGCTGCGGCTGGCCGTCCGTCGAGCAGCGGGGCGGGCACCCCGTCGTCTATCCGGCGCACGGCTCGCACGCGTCCTATCTGCGCGCCGGCGTCCGCGACCGCACCTTCCCCGATCCCAACGACGAGGCCGACGGGCGCGGGCTCGTCGTGCGCCCGCGGCTCGTGCGCGTGACCGCGAGCTCGCCGCGCTGGATGCGCTGGCCCGGGCGCTGGGGCGGCGCCCGCGCGCGCTGGTGGATGCCGGCCGAGCAGGACTCGCCCTACGGCCCGGCGTTCCAGCAGCAGGGCCGCTGGGATGACCCCGACGCCTGGGCCGCCGCGGCCCGCAGCTGCCGCGCGGACTGCGACGAGGTCGACGAGTGCGACTGGCGCGAGAGCGTCGTCGGCGGCGGTGCGAGCGTCGCGGTCGCCGGGGCGGTCGGGCTCGGCTGGTGGCGGCGGCGGCAGAGGCGGGCGCGACGGTGAAGCGAGACGTCGCCGCACTGCGCACCGGCGCCCGCGCCCGTGCCGCCGCGCGCCCGCCCGGCCCGCGGCTGGCATCGGTCACGGACACGCCCGGCCTGCGCCACTACCGCCCGGCCGACGAGCGCCGCCCGCTGCTCGTCTTCCTGCACGGCGGGATGTGGGTGCTCGGCGACCTCGACACGCACGACCGCCTCTGCCGCCGGATCGCCGCCGAGGCGGGCATCGAGGTCCTCGCCGTCGACTACCGGCGCGCGCCCGAGCACCCGTGGCCGGCCGCCGTGCACGACGCGGTCGCGGCGATCCGCCACGCCGCCGCCGAGGCCGATGTCGTCGCGGTCGGCGGCGACAGCGCCGGCGGCTGCCTCGCGGCGCTGGCCGCGCTCGCGCTGCGCGACGCCGGCGACGGCGAGCTGCTGCGCGCGCAGGTGCTCGTCTGCCCCAACACCGACCTCACCGGCGCGCAGCCGAGCATGGCCGAGAAGGCGGCGGGCTTCGGCCTGGAGGCCGCCGACGTGCGCTGGGCCGCCGCGCAGTGGGTGCCCGACGTCGCGCGCCACGTCGACGGCGACGTCAGCCCGCTGCACGCCCCCGACCTCGCCGGGCTGCCGCCGGCGGTGATCGTGACCGCCGAGCACGACCCGCTGCGCGACGAGGGCGCCGCCTACGCGGCGCGCCTGGCGGCCGCCGGCGTGCCCGTGGTCCACCGCTGCGAGCCCGGCCTGCCGCACGGGTTCGTCCAGGGCATGGACCTCGAGTCGGCTGCGGCGGCGGCCGCCGTCGACCGGCTGATCGCCGACGTCCGCGCCGCGCTGTGCTGACGCGTCAGGGACGCCTGCGCAGCACCAGTGGCAGCGACGGCGGGTAGCGCTCGGTCGCGGTCGCGTTGATCGTCCGGCGCGACACGCTCATGCCTACGCCGCGACCGCCTCGAGCTCCGGTTCGACGACCTCGGCCGCGGTCGCCGCCGCCGGCCGGTCGCGCAGCAGCACGAGCGCGGCGAGCGCCGCGGCGACGCAGAACCCGGCGCCGACCTCGAACGCCAGCGCGTAGCCGTCGGTCAGTGCGCGGGGCGCGGCGACGGACGCGGCCAGCTCGCCGCGCGTGTGCGCCGTCGCGAGCGTGCTCAGCAGCGCGAGGCCGATCGCCCCGCCGACGAGCCGCGACGTGTTCAGCAGGCCCGAGGCCAGGCCGCTGAGCGATCCCGGCACGCCGTGCACCGCGGCGATCGTCGCCGGCACGAGCGCGAGGCCCATGCCGAAGCACGCCAGCACGCCGCCGGGCAGGACGACCGCGAGGTACGAGCCGCCGGGCGCGACGCTCGTCAGCACGACGAGGCCCGCGGTCGCCGACAGCAGCCCGGCGACGATGACGGGGCGCACGCCGAAGCGCCCGACGAGGCGGCCCGCGACGCGCGAGCCGGCAAAGACGCTGCCGGTCATCGGCAGGAACTTCAGCCCGGCCTCGAGCGCGCCGTCGCCGAGCACCTGCTGCATGTAGAGCGTCACGAAGAAGAACATCGCGAACAGCGCCGCGTACATGAGCGTCACGACGAGGTTCGCGGCCCGCAGCTGCGGGAGGCGGAAGATCGACAGCGGCACGAGCGGCACGCGCGCGACGTAGCCCTCGACGACGGCGAAGGCGGCGAGCAGGCCGACCCCGCCGATTCCCGGTGCGAGCACGCCGGCCGAGCCCCAGCCGAGCTCGTCGGTGCGGACGATCCCGTAGGTCAGGCCGACGAGGCCGGCGGTCACGAGCGTCGCGCCGAGCAGGTCGAAGTGACGCGGCCCGGCGGGCCGCACGCCGGCGGGGATGAAGCGCAGTCCGAGCACGATCGTCAGCAGCCCGATCGGCGCGTTGATGGCGAAGATCGCCGGCCAGCCGAGCGTCTGCGTCAGGACGCCGCCCAGCAGCGCGCCCGACGAGGCGCCGACGGCGCCGATCGTCACCCAGGCGGCGAGCGCGCGGTTGCGCTCCGGGCCCTCGTCGAAGGAGGTTGTGATGATCGACAGCGTCGCGGGGGAGACGATCGCGCCGGCGAGGCCCTGCACGGCGCGCGCGCCGATCAGCAGCCCGCGCGAGCTCGCGACCGCGCACAGCAGCGAGGACAGCGCGAACGCGGCGGTGCCGGCGATCAGCACGCGGCGGCGCCCGAGCAGGTCGGCGGCGCGGCCGCCGAGCATGAGGAAGCCGGCGAACGTCAGCGTGTAGGCGTTGACGACCCACTGCAGGCCGCTCGGCGAGAAGCCGAGGTCGTCGTGGATCGCCGGCAGGGCGATGTTCACGATCGCCACGTCGAGGATGACCATGAACTGCGCGAGGCACACGACGAGCAGCAGCGCGTTCGCGCGGACGGACGGTGGAATGAAGGTGGTTGCGTTCACGCGGACATCGTGCGACCATTCCCAGCCGGGTACAAGAGAGGCGGTTATCCTGGTAGAGAAAGCACCCCCCAACGGGAACGGCACCAGCGAGCGCCGCCGCGAGGAGCTCGCCCACTTCCTGCGCGCGCGGCGCGCGGCGCTGCTGCCCGAGGACGTCGGCCTGCCGAGCGGCGGGCGCCGGCGCACGCCCGGGCTGCGGCGCGAGGAGGTCGCGACGATCGCCGGGGTCGGGACCACCTGGTACACGTGGCTGGAGCAGGGTCGCGACGTGCGCGCCTCGCTCGACGTGCTCGAGGCGCTGGCGCGGGCGCTGCAGCTCACGCCGGCCGAGCGCGGCCACCTCATCCTGCTGGGCCGCGGCGAGCAGGGGCCCGCGTGCGCGCCGCCCGCCGAGCGTTCCACGAGGACCCTGCGCCGGGTCGTCGAGAACCTCGGGCCGAGTCCCGCCTTCATCCTCGGACGGCGCTGGGACTACCTCGCGTGGAACGACGCCGCCCGCGCCGTGTTCTGCTGGGAGCCGGGCAGCGACCCGTCGACGCGCAACCACATCTGGCAGACGTTCATGGACCCGACCCGCCGCGCGCTGATGGCGGACTGGGAGCGCAGCGCGCGCCGCATGACGGCGAAGTTTCGCGCCGACAGCGCGCGCCACATCGGTGACCCCGCATTCGAGCGGCTCATCTCGTCGCTGCGCGCGGCGAGCCCCGAGTTCCGCAGGTGGTGGGAGCGTCACGAGGTCGCGGGCAGCGGCGAGGGGCGCAAGGAGCTCCTGCACCCGATCGTCGGCACGCTCGTCTTCGAGCACGCGGGCTTTCGCCACGAGCCCTCCGACCAGCGCCTGATCCTGTTCTCGCCGCTGCCCGACGAGGACACGCCCGCGAAGCTCGCCCGGCTGCTCGAGCCGGCCGCCGTCGCATAGCCGGGCCCGCGGTGACATCAGAATGGCCGGATGCGCGCCTTCGCCTGTCCGACCTGCGGCCGCCTCGTGGCGTTCGAGAACACGCGCTGCCTGCACTGTCGCACCGAGCTGGCGTTCGACCCCGAGACGCGGGACATGCGGGCGCTGGAGCCCGCCGGGCACCGCTGCGCCAACGAGCTGCTCGCGGTGTGCAACTGGCTCGCGCCGGGGGCCGGCAGGCTGTGCGCCGCCTGCGCGCTGACGCGCACGCGCCCGTCCGATGCCGACCACGAGGGGCTGACCGCGCTGGCCGCCGCGGAGGCAGCGAAGCGGCGCCTGCTCTTCGAGCTCGCGGAGCTCGGCCTGCCGGTCGAGTCCTGGCGCGATCGCGAGGGCGGGCTCGTGTTCGACTTCCTCTCCAGCGCCCACGAGCCGGTGTCGACCGGCCACGCCGACGGCGTGATCGTGCTCGATCTCGCCGAGGCCGACAGCGTCAGCCGCGAGCGCCGTCGGGCGGAGCTGGGGGAGCCCTACCGAACCGTTCTCGGCCACCTGCGCCACGAGATCGGCCACTACTACCAGCCGATCCTCGCGCCCGAGGGATCCCCGGCGCGCGACGTCTGCCGCGCCCGCTTCGGCGACGACCGCGCCGACTACAAGGCCGCGATGGACCGCCACTACGAGGACGGCGCGCCGCCCGACTGGCCACTGCGGTTCGTCAGCGCCTACGCGACGATGCACCCCTGGGAGGACTGGGCCGAGACCTTCGCCCACTACCTCCACATCCGCGATGCGTTGCAAACCGCCGCCGCCTACGGCCTCCGCGTCGACGGCCCCGACATCCCCACCACCGACCTCGCCCCGCTGCGCGCCGACCCCGACGACGCCGACGAGGGCGACGAAGGCGTCCGCGAGCTGCTGGACGCCTGGCTCCCGCTGACCTACGCGATGAACGCGATCAACCGGAGCATGGGGTCAAGCGACCTGTATCCGTTCGTTATTACAGCGCCGGTGGAGATGAAGCTGGCGCTGGTGCATCGGTTGGTGCGGCGGTTTGGGTGAGGGGGAGGGCTCGGGGACCTGCAGGCACTGACGAGCGGTTTGTTGAGAAGCGGCAGTTTGAGCGCCGTCACGCGGGACTGTCGCGTTGCATGGAAAGCAGAAGTGCGCCCAGGGCGGGTCGTCGTAGGCCTGACGTCGAGGCCGCCGGTGGCCCCCCGTGAATAAGCTGACACAATCCAGCCACATGCTCTTGCGCATCGAGTGGACCCCGTCAGATCGCCGTTGGCGCGGCCGTGTGGATCCGGTCGACTCGAGCGAGGTCGTCTTCATCGGCGATGAGGTCAAACGGGCGCGCCGTGTTGCGCGGCAGATCCGCTCGCGAAGGGCACTGTCCTCGACTGATTGGAAGATGGAGCCGCTGGCAACGATCCACAACGCGTGTGAAGACGCCAATCGGAGGACCGTCGGCGGGAGATTGCAACTCGCGAAGGCTTACATGCATGGCGCGACCGGCGCCTACGGATTCGTCGATCCCCTACGAAGTAATGACGTCTTTGTCCGAGGGGCTCGGGTCGACGCCAGAGCCGCGCAGGAGGTCGCGTCCAACGGACGACTGATCGACCTGAGTAGGTACGTGCTGTCTGCCGGTGCGTACGCCTCGCGTGCTTCGATCCCCACCAGCTGACACCCGAACACGCACCCGAGCGTGTCGCTGGCGCTCCCCTGCTTTGGACGATAGGCAGCAGTCCTCGTTGCGCCGGCCACAGCGCTCGTATGCGCGAGAAGCGGCGCTCTGCGGCGAGTGCCGCTCCCCACGGAGAAGCGCGAAACTCTGCGGCTCGCGGTCCTCGAACTACGCTTGGCGTTGGGGGGAGCAGCCGCGCCGTGGGCTCGGCGACGTCCGCGCTTGCGGCCGCACTGCCGGTCGAGCCTGCGGCGCCGGGCCGAGTAGGACCGTGACACGCATGTGTAGTCACCGATGAGTTCTTGCAGCTGCGGGAGTCTTGGGGGCATGAGCAATCCCACGCAGGTCCCCACGAGCATCTCCAATATCGGCGTTGCGATGTTCACGATCGCCGATCAAGACGCGGCGATCGCGTACTACACCCAGACTCTCGGTTGGGAGTTGCGGGCCGACGTCCCCTTCGGCGACGAGGGTGGCAACCGCTGGGTCGAGGTCGCCCCGCCGGGCTCGGCGACCCGGCTCGCGCTCAACCCGCCGATGGGAGGGCAGCCGGGTGGCGGCGGCGTCGGCGTCGAGACGCCCGACGTCGTGGCCGAGTACGCGCGCGTCACGGCGATCGAGGGCGTGACCACCGGGGAGATGATCGGTGGCGAAGGCCCGATCCCGCGGATGTTCTCGATCGAGGACCCTGACGGCAATCACATCTGGGTCGTCCAGTACACGTAAGGCAGCAGCAGAGACGGCGGAGGCTTCCGGCGCGGCGAGATCGGCGAGGAAGGGAGAGGTTGCATGGCGGAACGCATGATCGAGGTCAACGGTGTCGAGCTCTGCGCGGAGTCCTTCGGTGACCGGGCCGACTCGCCGGTCCTCCTTGTCATGGGCATCGGCGGGTCGATGCTCTGGTGGGAGGAGGGTTCTGCCACATGCTCGCCGACGGCGGGCGGTTCGTGCTCCGCTACGACCACCGCGACACGGGCCGGTCGGTCAGCTATCAGCCCGGGTTGCCCGGTTACACCGGCGCCGACCTGGTCGCCGATGCCGCCGGCGTGCTCGACGCCCATGAAGTCTCGGCCGCGCACGTGGTCGGCGTCTCGGCGGGCGGGGCGTTGGCGCAGCTGCTCGCGCTCGGGTTCCCCGAGCGGGTCCTCTCGCTCGTGCTCATCAGCACCTCGCCCGCGACCCCGGGCGATCGCGACCTTCCGCCTCCCACCGATGCGTTCGGGCAGTTCGTCTCGACCGCGGAGGTTGACTGGTCCGACAGGGAATCCGTGATCGAGCACGGGGTGGCCTACTCGCGGCTGCTGGCGGGAGGTCGGCGCCCGTTCGATGAGGCGGCGATGCGCCGGCTGGTCCGCCGCGACGTCGAGCGCGCGCGTGACGTCGGCGCGGCGCAGAACCACGACCTGCTGGAGGAAGGTGCGTCCTCGAACAAGCCCTTGTCCGCGGTTCGGGTGCCTACGCTCGTGATCCACGGCACCGCGGATCCGATGTTCCCGCCCGAGCACGGCGAGGCGCTCGCCGGGGAGATCTCGGCTGCGAGGCTGCTTCGGCTCGAGGACGCCGGCCACGGGGTCGATCGAGCCGATTGGGCGCCGATCGCCCGCGGGATCCTCGAGCACACCGCCTCAGCCGAGCGGGCGAGCAGGCGATGACCGACTCGGAGTAGCCCACGGCCGCGCTGTTGCAGACCGCGAGACAGAGTCAGCGGGCGGCCGCGGGGCGGTCGGCTCGCCCGGCGTCAGGCGGGCTCGATGCGGGCCGGCGGGGGCGTGTCGTCGCGGGGCTCGGCCGGGGCGGCCGCGAGGAGGCCGGCGAGCACGTCGTCGCGGGAGTAGTGACCGACGGCATCGAAGAGGCGCTTGGCGTGAAGGCCGAGCCGGAGGTCGCAGTCGTAGACGAGCATGCCCTCCTCGCCGTAGAGCGGTCCGGCGACGATGTGGCCCCACGTCGGCTCGACGATCACTGCACCGCCGTTGCCGAAGACGTCGCGCTCGGGCAGCGCGAGCGGGAAATCGGCGGGGAACGCCGTGCGCGGGATGTACTGCGGGACGGAGATCACGAACGCGCCGGACTCGATCGCGATCGCGCGCATGTGGGCGATCCAGCCATCCGAGTCGTCGGCCGTGGGCGCCGCCCAGATCTGCGGGCCCTGCCGGTAGACCGCATAACGCGCCAGCGGCATCCGGTTCTCCCAGCAGATCAGGCCGCCGATCCGCCCGCAATCGGTGCTGACCGCCCGCAGATCATCACCACGTCCGATGCCGTGAAACAGTCGCTCGTGCTGCGTGGGCATCAGCTTGCGGTGCTTGTGCAGCAGCCCGTCGGGGCCGAGCCAGAGCATCGTGTTGTACAGCGTCCCGGGCCGCTCGGACTCGCGCTCGTTGACGCCGATCACCACGTGGATCCCGAACGACCGGCACGCCGCGACGAGCTCGTCGACGAGCGGCCCCGGCACGTCGACGGAACTCAGCCACATGCGCTCCCACAACTCATCGCTGCCGCTGAACGTCGCGGCCTGGTGCGCCCACGCATTGGAGGGATACAGCGACACGAAGGCCTCGGGCAACACCGCGAGTTCGGCGCCCGCCTGCGCCGCGTCGCCCAGCAGCCGGACGGCTTTGCGGACGGTCGCCTCGGCGTCGAGGATGACCGGCGTCGCCTGGACCGCGGCGACGCGGACCGTGCGCAGGACCGTCATGATGCGACTCGGTGTTCAGCTGCTCGGGCCGCAGACGCGACGCGTGCGCCATCTGTCGCTGCGTCGGTCACTTGGTCCTCAGCGCGGGCTCGATGGTCGGGTTCATGTGGAAGAGGTTCTGCGGGTCGTAGCACAGCTTCGTCTCGGCAAGCCGGTCATCAAGATTACGTAGCCGCCCGCCTCGGAGTGCGGATGGATCGCAGCCCGGAGGCCTTCGCCGCAGCGAACAGCGTTTCGCTTCTCGACGAATCCGGCACTTCTCGCTCGGACTTCCGCTTCGGACGAACGGCAGCAGTCCACGATGCACTCGTCCACAACGCTCGCCTCGCGCCAAAACCAGCACTTGCCAACTGGGCTCCAGCGTGCGCCGTCCTTGGCGCGGTGACGCTCGCAGCTCTCGGCTCGCAGACTCGTGGTCGCGGTCTGACGGCGACTGCACCGCACCCCCCGCGGGTATCGCCCGACCATGGAGATCTTCGTCGCAATCCTCATCATCGTCGTGATCGCCGGCGTCGCGTTCGCTCTCATCCAGCAGCGCAGGCCCGGCGGCGCTGGCGGCATCGGTCGCCCGCGCAGGACCCCCACCGTCCGCCAGCGTCGGGCCGTCCCGGCTAATGATCCGATGACGGCGGCGGTCGTCGACCATGCACAGGTGACGGATCCTGCGGAGGTGCCCGCGGCTGAGGCGCGACTGCGCGCGCAGGCGCAGCAGGTCGCTGCCGCGAGGCAGGCCCAGGACAACCGCGTCGAGCAGCAGCGGGCCGCTGATCAGGCGCCTGCGCCCGGCGGGTCCTACGCGGATCCGGCGAGCCTGAACGCCTACGCCGACGCCGCGCCCGCGCCCGGCTACGTCGATCCCGCCACCGGCGCGCCGGTCAACGGCTACCAGGATCCCGCGCCCGCGCCCATCTACGACGAGCGCACCGGCACCTACGTCGATCCGACCACCGGCGCGCCCGTCGACGGCTACGAGGATCCGGCCCACGACCCGCGCTACGACCCGAGGTACGACCGCTAGCTGATAGGTCCGCAAAGACCGGCTTGGGCGGCCGCCCCATGCCGAAGCCCCGGCCGGCAACCGCGGCCCGGCTCACCCCCTCAAGCGAAGCGCCGCAGCCCCGCCCAAGCCGCGCCGCCAAACACCACGATCAACCCCGTCAGGTGCGCCAGCGACTGCATCAAGTTCGCGCCGCTGTCGTTGATCGCGGCATCGATCGCATCAAGCGAGGGCTTGAACGGGAAGGCCGCCGAGATGACGCGGATAACGTCGTAGAGCAGCGGCGACACGCCGCCGCTGGGCACCAACGCCAGGAACGCCAGCGGCAGCGCGAGCATCAGCGCCAGCAGCGAGGCGGCTCGCACTTCGCGCGCCAGGCTGCCGATCGCGACACCCAGCGTCGCGAACGCCAATGAGGCGCCGGCGATCGCCACGACCCACAGGCCCACCCGCCCGTAGTCCAGCGGCACCAGCGCGCTGATCCCCAGCAGCATCACGAATGTCACGACGAAGGCGCACGCCGCCGCCAAGACGATCTTGCCCGCGAGCAGCAGCCAGCCGGGGACCAGCCCGCGCGCCAACCGCGAGAACGTGTTCTCCTCGCGCTCCAGCGCCAGCAAGCCCGACGCCAGCAGCACGCACACGAACATCAGCGACACCGTCACCGCGAGCGCCACCGCGAAGGTGTCCAGCGGAGTCCGTCGGCCGCTCAAGACGGTCTCCTTGATCTTCACCGGGCGCTCGACGGTCGACAGGACGTCCTTGAAGCGGTCGACGTTGGCGACTCCGATGTTGGCGAAGTTCTGGACCGGCTTGACCTTGCGCCGCAGCTCGACGTTCCCCTCGGCGAGGGCCATCGCGGACTTCAGCAGGCTGTTGGCCTTGCTGAGGCCGATGAGGTCGAACTCGGATCCGGCGATGTTGATGTGGCCGCCGTTGGCGATCGTGTCGATGTAGCCGCCCGCGACCTGGGTGATCTCGCGCGCGAGCGCGGCGTCGGCCTCGGCGAGCTTGGAGTTCACGGTCGAGCGCACGAAGGACTGCTTGAGCGCGTCGCCGTTGAAGATCACCTCGACGCTGGCCTGGTCGAAGCCGCCGTTGGACAGCCGCGTCGTGAAGTTCGGCGGGATGATGAGGCCCGCGAGCGCCTTGCCGGTCCGGATCTGCTCGAGCGCCTGCTCGCGGTTCTCGACGTCGATGCGCTCGACCGAATCGAAGAGTTGGTTCGTGTACGTCTTGATGTCGATCGTCTCGCCGCCGAGCTTGATCTTCTGCTGGCTCGGCGGGATCTTGTTGAGGAACGCCATGCTCGGCTTGTCGGGACCGCTCGAAAGCGCGAAGCCGATCAGCAGCGCGATCGCCACGGGATAGACGATCAGCAGCCCGACCAGCAGCTTCGAGCGGCGCAGGATCTGCAGGTCCTTCAACAGCATCCAGAGCATCGGCTCAGTGCCCCCGGTCGCGCAGGAAGGACACGAACGCCTGCTCGAGGTCGTGCTGCTCGTCCGCCCCGGCGACGGCCTTCAGCTCGGCCGGCGTGTCGTTGAAGAGCACCTCGCCGTCGGCCAGCACGAGCACCCGATGCGCGTGGCGCTCGGCCTCGGCGATGTCGTGGGTGGCGAAGATGACCGCCGTGCCGCGCTCGGTCAGCGCCGTGATGAAGCCCCACAGGCGCTCGCGCTGGCGCGGATCCAGCGCCCCGGAGGGCTCGTCGAGCAGCAGCACCGGCGGGTCGGCCAGAGCCCCACCGCGATGTTCACCCGCTGGCGGTTGCCGCCCGAGAGCGAGCCGAGCTCGTCGTCGGCGCGGTCCTCCAGGCCGGTCTGCACGAGCATCCGCCGCACCGTCGCCTCGGGGTCGGCGACGTGCTCGAGCTTGGCGAACAGGCGCAGGTTCTGCGCCACGGTGAGCTTCGAGTAGACGGCCGTCTGCTGCGGCACCCAGCCGATCCGCGCCGTCGTGCCCGGCGGCTGCTCGACCGTGCCGGCATCCGGCCACCGGATCCCGGCCAGGATCGACAGCAGCGTCGTCTTGCCCGCGCCGTTGGGGCCGATGATCGCCAGCAGCTCGCCGCGCGCGACCCGAAAGCTCACGCCGCGCACCGCGTGCCGCTCGCCGAACCACTTGTCGATCCCCTGCACCGCCAGCGCCGGCGCGACCGCCGTCGCGTCGACGATCGTCACGCGTCCTCCCCGGGCGCACGCAGATACGGCCCGATCACGGAGGCGATCGACGCCGCGGTGCGCTCCGGCGAGTCCTTCGGCAGCAGCGCGTGGCTGATCGCCAGGCGCGTCGCGCAGTCGGCCGCGATGCGCGCCCGCCGAAGGGGCAGCTCGGGCCAGGTCAAGGCGAAGAACGCGGCCATCCGCTCGGTGGCCGCGCCGACGACGGGGGCGCCCTGCGTCGTCACCAGCGCGAGCAGCCCGCCGGCCGGCTCGTCGGCGACCATCGCGTGCACGAGCGGGCTGTCGGCGGCGGCCGACAGCACGCCGGTGAGCGCCGCGGCCAGCGCGGCCTCAGGGTCGCCGGCATGCTCGGCGATCGCGCTCTCGACGATGCCGACGAAGCGGTCGGCCTCGCGCATCACGTAGGCCTGCGCGAACTCCTGCCGCGAGCCGAACTCGTTGTAGAGCGTCTGGCGGCTGACGCCCGCGCCGCGCGCGATGTCGGCCATCGTGATCGCGGCCCACTCGCGGTCGGCGAGCAGGTCGTCGGCGGCGAGCAGCAGGCGCTCGTGGAGCAGGTCGTGCGCCTGCTCGGCGTAGCTCGCCCGACCGCTGCCCGTCGGCGGGTCCTCCTGCGGTCCGTCGGTCACGCTGAAATGCCTCCCCAAACGCTGTTTACAGATCTACTGGACTTGTCCAGAAACTAGACGAGCCACGGCAAGTCTGTCAAACAAAGACGAGGCTTGCGGCCCGCGCCCCGTGGGTACTCGCATCGCCATGGAAATCCTCGTCGCAATCCTCGTCATCGTCGTCATCGCGGGCACGGCGTTCGCGCTCCTCCAGCGCAGGCCCGTCGGCGCCGGCGGACTCGGCCGCGCGCGCAGAGAACCAGTCATCCGCCAGGGCCGCGCCGTCCCGCCCGGCGACGGGATGACGGCCGCGGTCGTCGACCATGCCCAGGTCACCGATCCGTCCGAGGTCCCCGCCGCGGAGGCGCGGCTGCGCGTCGAGGCGCGCCAGATCGCCGCGGCCAAGCAGGTCGAGAACAACCGGATCGAGCGCCAGCGTGCCCACGACCTGGCCCTTCCGCCGCGCGCCGCGTACGCCGACCCCGCGGACCTCGGCGACTACGCCGATCCCGCGCCCGCGCCCGGCACGTCGCAGCACGGCTACGCCGAGCCGCCGAGCGACCCGCGCTACGACCCGCGGCCCTGACCCGCGGCTACGGCGTCCAGGGCGGCGCCTCGCCCCAGCCCCAGCGGGGCACGGGCGCATGCTCGGCGACGTCCGCGCCCGGCTGCGAGTTGTGCAGCGCCAGGCGCGTGCCCCACTCGACGTAGGCGACGAAGGCCGAGCGGAACTCGGGGTCGTCGGGCAGGCCGGCGTCGTCGGCGGCGACGCTCATCAGCAGGGCGAAGCGGAAGCGCTGCTCGGGCGTGATGGCGAGGTCGCGGTGCTTGTGGAGCATGTGCTCGTAGCCCCCGAGCTCGGCCGTGTAGCGCGCCGGGCCGCCGAAGACCTCCGACCACCACGCGATCACGTGCACGCGGTGCTCCTCGCCGACGCCGCCGGGGAACATGGGGGAGAGCAGCGGATCGCCCTCGACGCGGTCGTAGAAGGCGTTGATCAGCCGCTCGAACGCCTCGCCGCCGCCGGCCCACTCGTAGAGCGTCGCGGTCATGCGAGGCGGGTAGGCGGTAGAGCGACCACCGCGACATCAAGGAGCCGGACCATGTCCATCCTCTCCAAACTTTCAGCGGCGGTGCGATCGCTGACGTCCAACAAGGCGAACACCGACGTACCGAAGGGCGTCGGCGTGCCGCCGACCGACGAGGGCCCCGTGCCGATGCCCGACCGCGAGCCGATGGTCGGCTTCGAGCCCGAGCAGCCGAAGGACTGACCGAGGCTCACACCGCCTCGCCCGCGGCCGCGGGGTCGCAGGCGATCTCGTCCAGCCCGTCGCCGAGCAGCGCCACCGGGACCGATGTGTCGCCCGCCCGCGCCCGCGCCAGCGCCGCGGCCTTCTCGGCGCCGGTGGCGAGCAGCATCGTGAACGTCGCCCGGCGCAGGACCGGCAGCGTCAGCGTCACGCGCTCGGGCGGCGGCTTGGGCGCATCGCGGACGCAGACGCACGGCGCGATCGCGACCCCGAGCTGCGGGAAGCCCGGAAACAGCGACGCGGTGTGACCGTCGGGGCCCATGCCCAGCAGGACGATGTCGAAGCGCTCGTCGGGAACCTCGTCGCCGATCTGCAGGCCGTAGAGCCAGGCGGCGTCCTCGGGCTGCTCGGGCGTCGGCACCGCGTGCAGGACCGGCGGCTCGGCGCGGGCGTTGGCGTACAGCGACTCGCGCACCATGCGCGCATTGGACTCCGGGTGGTCGTCGGGCACGCAGCGCTCGTCGCCGAGCCACAGGTGCACGTGCTTCCACGAGCCCTCGATGTCGGCGAGCAGCTCGTAGGCGCGCTGCGGCGTGCGCCCGCCGGCGAGCGCGATGTGGACCTGGCGGCCGTCGCGGCGCGACTCGGCGATCCGCCAGGCGACCTGGTCGGCGGCGTGGCGCGCCACCGCCTCGGCGTCGGCGAAGACGCGCAGCCGGGTCATGGCTCGCGGCGCGTCGCGTCGAGCGGCTGCTGCTCGAGCGAGAGGCGCTGGTCGGCGCGGATGACGTGCATGGCGGCGTTGATCAGCGCGAGGTGCGTGAACGCCTGCGGGAAGTTGCCGAGGTGGCGGCCCGACAGCGGGTCGAGCTCCTCGCCGTAGAGCTGCAGCGGGCTGGCGTAGGAGAGCAGCCGCTCGCAGAGGTCGCGGGCGCGCTGGTTCTCGCCGATCTCGCTCAGCGCGCTGACCATCCAGAACGAGCAGATCGTGAACGTGCCCTCCTCCTGGTTGCCCAGCCCGTCGTCGGTCTCGTCGACCTTGTAGCGCAGGACGAGCCCGTGGACGGTCAGCTCGCGGTCGATCGCGTTGACCGTGTTGACGATCCGCTCGTCGTCGTTGGGCAGGAAGCGCACGAGCGGCGCGAGCAGCAGCGAGGCGTCCAGCGCGGTCGTGTCGTAGTGCTGCGTCAGCACCCCGCGCTCGTCGACGCCGTGGGCGAGCACGTCGGCCTGGATCTCGTCGGCGGCGGCCTGCCAGCGCTCGGTCTTCGCGGCGTCCTCGCGCAGCCGCGCCAGGCGCGCGCCGCGGTCGGCCGCGACCCAGCACATGATCTTCGACGACGTGAAGTGCTTGGGCTCGCCGCGGACCTCCCAGATGCCGCGATCGGGCTCGCGCCAGTGCGTCAGCGCCATCTCGACCTGCTTGCAGAGCATCGGCCAGTAGGTCTCGCGCAGCCCGTCGCGCGACTTCGTGTGCAGGTAGAAGGAGTCCAGCGCGCTGCCCCAGACGTCGTGCTGCTGGTGGCGGTAGGCGGCGTTGCCGATCCGCACCGGGCGCGACTGCTCGTAGCCCTCGAGGTGGCCGAGCTCCTCCTCGACGAGCTCGCGCTCGCCGCCGATGCCGTACATGACCTGCAGGTCGGCGTCGGCGCAGACCTCGGCGATGAAGTGAAAGAAGTCGTCGGCCTCCCAGTCGAAGCCGAGCGTGTAGAGCGCCCAGAGCATGAACGTCGAGTCGCGCACCCAGGTGAAGCGGTAGTCCCAGTTGCGCGCGCCGCCGGGCGTCTCGGGCAGCGAGGTCGTCGCGGCGGCGAGCATCGCGCCGGTCGGCGCGTAGACGAGCCCCTTGAGCGTCAGCGCGCTGCGCTGCAGGTGCTGGCGCCAGGGGTGGTCGGGGAACGTGCCCTGCGCGAGCCACTCGTGCCAGTAGTCGGCGGTGCGCACGAGGCGCGAGTAGGCGTCGTCCCAGGTCTTCGGCGCCGGGTGCTCGCTCCAGCTCAGGGCCACGAACGCCATGTCGCCGTCGTGCATCGTCGTGCGCGCGCGCACCGTCGAGCCCTCGATGCCCAGGCGCAGGTCGCTGTGCAGCCGCAGCTTCAGGTCGTGGCCCTCGAACGTCGCCTCGCACTCCTCGTAGGCCTCGCCGCCGTAGGTCCAGCTCGCGGGCGCGCGGCCGTAGTCGTAGATCGGGTCGCACTCCATGTGCACCTGCACCATCCCGTTGACGCAGCGCATCGTCCGCAGCAGGACGTGCTCGGCGTCGTAGTCGGTCGGCGAGCGGCGGTGGGTGTGCGAGCGCTCGCGGTCGTGGCGCCAGGGGCCGACGAGCAGCACGTCGCGGACGATCAGCCAGCCGGTCTTCGTGCCCCAGGTCGTCTCGAGGATGTTCGTTCCCGGGATGTAGCGCTGGCCGGCGGGGACGCGCGCCTCCGACGGCGCGAGGGCGAACATGCCGGCGTCGCGGTCGAGCATCGCGCCGAAGACGCTCGGGCTGTCCATCCGCGGCAGGCACATCCACTCGACCTGGCCGCTGGGCGCGATCAGCGCCGTGACCTCGCAGTCGGAGAGAAAGGCGTAGTCGGCGATCGGTGGGAAGGGGCTCGCCGCCAGCGGGACGTTGGCGACGACCTGCCTCATGCGAGCATGCGCCGCGCCGCGGCGAGCGCGGGCTTGTAGGTCGGGTCGCGCATGAGCGCGTGGCGGATGCCCTCGCCCAGCACGCCCGGCTCTCCTCGCGACGCGCCGAGCACCGTCCAGACGTGCTCGTAGGCGTCGCCGTCGCCGCGCTGCGCAGGCTCGCGCCGGCGCGCGGTCAGCCCGCCCTCGCCGCGCTCGAGCGCCAGCAGCGTGCCGAGGTCCGAGCGCGTCTCGATGCCCGCGAGCCCCGGCACGCGCATCTCGTCGACGGGCTCCAGGCGCAGCTCGACCTCGCCCCGGCGCGCCCGCGCGCGGCCGCGCAGGAGCGGGCCGTGGCGGGCCAGCGCCTCCGGGCGCCAGCCCAGGCGCGCGCACAGCCAGCCGACGAGCAGCAGTCCGGACACGATCGAGTCGGGCTGATAGCGCACGGAGATCTTCGAGAGCGTCGCGAGCTCCTGGCGCCGCGACGGCGGGTCGTAGGCCGCCGCCAGCCGCTCGCGCCAGGGTGTGCAGCGCAGCCAGGCGAGGTCGACGATCTCGGTGTGCTCGGCGAGCTCGCAGATGCGCTGCAGCGCGGAGGCGGGGTCGGGTTCGTCGACGGCGTCCAGCAGCACCACCTGAGCGATCGCCTCCCCGCCGGCGCGCCCGTTGGTCAGCGCGTCGACGGCCTCGGGGTGGCCGTGCGGCGACCAGACCGCGGTGCGCAGGTCGGTGACGACGAGCGGGTCGACGATCGTGTCGAGGTCGCGCAGGTGGCGCTCGCCGACCGTGACGATCACGAGCTCGCGCATGACCGCGAATTCGCCCGCGCGCGGCGAGCCCTCGGTCGAGACCGTCGCCTGCGCGTCGATCGTCGTGCGCCCCGGCTCGACGGTGCAGACGACGGTGCGCGAGGCGTGGTTGCGCCCGACGCCGCGCAGCCGGTTGGCGATCTCGCCGCTCCACTCGCGGTCGACGACGCAGACGAGGTTCAGCGTCCGCGCCGGGACGCACTGCTCGATCCGCGCATGGCACTCCGCGACGAGGTGGCGCAGCGCCTCCTCGATCGCCGAGGGCGACGTGTCCTGGGCGCTCCAGACAGCGTCGGTGGTGCTCACGCTAGATCATCCGCCAGCGATCGTCGTCGAGCAGCAGGCGGTCGGCTTCGGGCGGGCCCTGCGAGCCGGCCGGGTACTGCGGCAGCGGGCCCGGCGTCTGCGACCACGCCTGCAGGATCGGGTCGCAGATGTTCCACTGCGCCTCGACCTCGTCGTTGCGGGTGAAGAGCGTCGCGTCGCCGCGCATCGCGTCGATGATCAGCCGCTCGTAGGCCTCCGGCGACTGCGACAGGAACGCGGTCCCGTAGAGGAACTCCATGTTCACCGTGCGGATGGCCATCCGCGTGCCGGGGATCTTCGCGCCGATCGACAGCGACACGCCCTCGTTGGGCTGCACGGTCAGGACGAGGACGTTGGGCTTGACGTCCATCGACAGCTCGGACTGGAAGGCCATGTGCGGGACCGGCTTGAGCGTCACCGCGATCTCGGTGACCTTGCGCGCCAGGCGCTTGCCGGTGCGCAGGTAGATCGGGACGCCCGCCCAGCGCCAGTTGTGGACCTCCAGGCGCAGCGCGGCGTAGGTCTCCGTGGTGGAGTCCTCGGGCACGCCCTGCTCGTCGAGGTAGCCGGGGACCTCTTCGCCCGCCGCGACGCCCGGGCCGTACTGGGCGCGCACCGCGATCTCCGGCACCTCCTCGGGGCTCGGCGCCTGGATCGCCCGCAGGACCTTGACCTTCTCGTCGCGCACGGCGTCGGCCTCGAAGGCGACCGGCGGCTCCATGCACAGCAGCGACAGCAGCTGGAGCATGTGGTTCTGGACGAGGTCGCGCAGCGCGCCGGCGGTGTCGTAGTAGCCCGCGCGCGTGCCGATCCCGATGTCCTCGGCCGCCGTGATCTGCACGTTGTCGATGTAGTTGCGGTTCCACAGCGGCTCGAACATGTTGTTCGCGAAGCGCAGCGCCAGGACGTTCTGGACGGTCTCCTTGCCGAGGTAGTGGTCGATGCGGAAGACCTGCTGCTCCTGGAAGACCGACAGGACGCGCGCGTTGAGCTCGCGCGCCTCGGCGAGCGAGCGGCCGAAGGGCTTCTCGATGATGACGCGGACCTCCGCGCCCTCGTGCTGCGCGAGGTCCGCGCGGCCGAGCTCGTCGATGATCACCGGGAAGAAGTTCGGCGCCGTCGAGAGGTAGAAGCAGCGGTTCATCGTCAGCCCGGCGATCTCGTCGAACTCGTCGAGCGCCGCGCCGATCCCCGCGTAGACGGCCTCGTCGTCGAACGAGCCGCTGACGTAGCGGACGTCGAGCAGGAGCTTCTCGAGCACCTTCTCGTTCGGCGGCCGGCGCGAGAACTGGCGCACCGACTCGATCGCCGACTGGCGGAACTCCTCGTCGGTCATCTCCGAGCGGGCGCTGCCGACGAGCGCGAAGCGCTCGGGCAGCGCGCCCTCGTGGGCGAGGTTGTAGAGCGCCGGCAGCAGCTTGCGCTTCGCCAGGTCGCCCGTCGCGCCGAAGATCACGAGCGAGGTGGGGTGGACGGGAAGCCGCTCGAGCCCCTCGACGAGCGGGTTCTCGTCGGTCCGGGTCGGCGTCGTGGTCATCCGTCGGCCGACTTCTTGGTCGCGTGGCCCCCGAACTGGGCCCGCAGCGCGGCCAGCACGCGACCGGTGAAGTCGCCGTTGCCGCGCGTGTAGAAGCGGGCGTGCAGCGAGGCCGTGATGACGGGCGTCGGGACGTCCTTGGCCATCGCGTCCTCGATCGTCCAGCGGCCCTCGCCGGAGTCCTCGGTATACGCGCTCAGCGCGGCGAGGTCGTTGCCCTCCATCTCGAACGCGCGCGCGGCAAGCTCGCACAGCCACGAGCGCACGACCGAGCCCTGGTTCCAGAGGTGGGCGATCTTGGCGTTGTCGAGGTCGAAGTCGGACTTGTCGAAGAGGTCGAAGCCCTCGGCGTAGGCCTGCATGAGGCCGTACTCGATCCCGTTGTGGACCATCTTCACGTAGTGGCCGGCGCCGCTCGGGCCGAAGTGCCCCCAGCCGCGCGGGCCGAGCGCCTCGCGGCTGAGGTCGTTGGTCTCGGGGGCGAGGACGTCGAGGATCGGCGCAAGGCGCTTGACCGCCGGATTGGGGCCGCCGACCATCATGCAGTAGCCGACCTCCAGGCCCCAGACGCCGCCGCTCGTGCCGACGTCGACGTAGTCGATGCCGAGCTTGCGCAGCGTCTTCGCGCGGACCTGGTCGTCGGTCCACTTCGAGTTGCCGCCGTCGATGATCATGTCGCCCTTCTCCAGCAGCGACGCGAGCTTGTCGACGGTGTCCTGCGTCGGCGTGCCGGCGGGCACCATGATCCACACCATCCGCGGCGCCTTGAGCTTCTTGACGAGGTTCGAGAGCGAGCTCGCGCCCTTCGCGCCCGGTCGCCTCGGCGACCTTCTTGACGGTCGCCTTGTCGCGGTCGTAGGCGACGACCTCGTGGTCGGAGTCACGGCGGATGCGCGTGACCATGTTGCCGCCCATGCGGCCCAGCCCGACGAATCCGATCTGGCTCAACCCAGCATCTCCTTGATCTGAGCGGTGAGCCCCCGCACCGCGCCGGCGAGGTCGTCGCCTTCGAGCCGCAGGAACTCGGCCGTCCGCCCGCGGCTGCGCAGCGTCTCCAGGTCGCCCGCGGCCTGGGCGTTCTTCAGCGCCCGGAAGCCGAACGGCCGGCCCGGGATCTCGACGTCGTCGGGCCCGTCGTGGACGAGCACGAGGAAGCGGCCCTCGTCCGGCCCGCCCTTGTGCAGCTGCCCGGTCGAGTGCAGGTAGCGCGGCCCGTAGCCGAAGGTCGTCGTCGCCGCGGTCGCGTCGCGGATCGCCGCGCGCAGCTCGGCGACGGCCTCGTCGGCCGCCTCGCTGGGCGCGAAGAAGCCGAGGATCGCGAGGTAGGCGGGGGGCTCGGCGCTCAGCAGCGCGCGCAGCGCGGCGTCGTCGGCCGGCTCGGGCGCCGGCGGATCGCCGCCCGCCGCGATCGCGTCGAGGATCCGGCCGGTCGTGTCCTTGGCGACCTGGACGTCGGGCTGGTCGAACGGGTTGATCCCCAGCGCCCAGCCGGCGACCGCGGTCGCGAACTCGGCGAAGAAGAAGATCCGGCCGAGGTCCTCGGGGCCGCCGGCCGACAGCGTGACGGTCGGCTGGTCGTCGGCCGCGAGCGCGCGGACGGCCTCGTCGAGCTCCTCGCTGGGGTCCTCGTTGTCGCGCAGGTAGGCGAAGACGCGGTCGCGCCCGTAGACCTCCGGCGCGCCGACCGGCTCGTCGGTGACCGGGACGATCCCCTTGCCCTGCTTGCCCAGCGACTCGGCCACGAGCTGCTCGGCCCAGAGGCCGAAGGAGCCGATCGGGTCGTCGACGACCAGCGTGAGCTTGTCGCGGCCCTGCAGCGCCAGCGCCGCCAGCGAGATGCCGAGCCACAGCCCGCTGTTGCCCTCGCTGGAGTAGGCGGTGCAGGCCTCGGCCGCGACGCCCGCGCCCTCCAGCAGCGACTCGAGGTCGACGCCCATCAGCGCCGCGGGCACGAGCCCGAAGAACGTCAGCGCGCTGTAGCGCCCGCCGACGTCGGGGTCGTTGAGGAACGTGCGCCGGAAGCCGCGCTCGGCCGCGAGCGCCTCCAGCGACGAGCCGGGGTCGGTGATCGCGACGTACTGCACGCCGTTGGGCCGCACGCTCCAGAAGTGCTCGAAGAGCGAGAGCGTCTCGATCGTCCCGCCGGACTTCGTCGAGACGATGAAGATCGTGGTCTCGAGGTCGACGGCGCGCTCCTGGGCCAGCACGGCGCCGGGGTCGGTGGAGTCCAGGACGTGCAGCCGCAGGCGCCCGTGCTGGCGCCCGCCGAAGCTGCGCCGCAGGACCTCGGGCGCGAGGCTCGACCCGCCCATGCCCAGCAGGACCGCGTCGGTGAACCCGTCGCGGACCGCCTCCTCGGCGAAGGACTCGAGGTCGTCGATCTCCTCGCCGTAGGTCTCGTGCGCGGTCAGCCAGCCGAGCCGGTCGGCGACCTCGGGCTGTCCGGCGGGACCCCAGAGCGTGTCGTCCTTGGACCAGATCCGGCGCGCGACGCGCTCGGTCTCGGCGCGCTTGACGAGCTCGGCGATCAGCGGCTCGAGGTCGTCGGGCAGTGAGGAGTCGATTGTCTCGGGGCGGCCGGTGAAGATCGCCTCGCGCTTGGCCTCGATGCCGGCGAGCAGCTTCTCCATCGGCGTGACGAAGGCGTCGATGCCGGCCCGCAGCAGCGCGTCGGTGACCTCGTCCATGTCGATGCCGGCCCCGGCGAGCGCCTCGAGCACCGCCGCCGGGTCCTCGCGGACGGTCTCGCCGTGGACCTCCAGGCGCTCGGCGCAGGCCAGCAGCGTCTGCATCGGCATCGTGTTGACGGTGTCGGGGCCGACGAGCTCCTCGACGTACTTCGTCTCGGAGTAGGCGGGGTTCTTGACGCCGGTCGAGGCCCACAGCGGGCGCTGCACCGGCGCGCCGGCATCGCGCAGCGCGGCGAAGCGGTCGCCGCGGAAGATCTCCTCGAAGCGCCTGTAGGCGGCGCGCGCGTTGGCGACGGCGGCCGTGCCCTGCAGGTCGGCGCGGCCGATCGCCTCCAGGCGCTTGTCGACCTCGCTGTCGACGCGCGAGACGAAGAACGACGCGACCGAGTGCACGTCGAGGCTCAGCCCTTCCTCCTGGCGGCGCTCGAGGCCGCGGATGAACGCCTCGGCGACCGTCGCGTAGGCCTCGACGGCGAACAGCAGCGTCACGTTGACGTTGATGCCCTCGTAGATCGCCTGCTCGATCGCGGGCAGGCACTCCGACGTGCCCGGGATCTTGATCATCACGTTCGGGCGCCCGACGCGCTCCCAGTACTCGCGCGCCTGCGTGATCGTGCGGTCGGAGTCGAAGGCGAGATCGGGGTCGACCTCCAGCGAGACGTAGCCGTCGGCGCCGTCGAGCTCGTCGAAGACGGGGCGCAGGACGTCGGCGGCCTCCTGGACGTCCTGGATCGCGATCTCCTGGTAGATCGCCCGGGCGAGGGCGCCGCCGCGGGCGAGCTCCTCGATCTGCTCGTCGTAGTCGGGCGAGCCGAGGATCGCCTTCTCGAAGATCGCCGGGTTCGACGTGACGCCGCGCAGCGAGTCCTCCTCGACGAGCCGCTGCAGCTCGCCGCCCTGCGTGAGCGAGCGCCGGATCTGGTCCAGCCACACCGCCGTCCCGGCCGCTGTCAGGGCCGCGAGCCGCTCGTTGACCTCAACGGCCTGGCTCATGAGCCCGCCTCCAATGCCTCGAATGTCAGTGTCTGGGTGCTGCTCGGCGGGTCACGTGCCCATCGTGGCACACCGCGGCCGGTCCGCAGGCCTTCTACCCGGAATTTTCCAGGGCCTTCACCAACTTGCGTCGAGGCCGTCGCGTTCCATCGCGAGCACCTTGCCGACGCGGCGCAGATGGCGCTCCTCGCCGCTGAACGCGGCGGCGCAGAAGGCCTCCGTCAGCTCGGCGGCGATCGCCGGGCCGATCACGCGCGCGCCGAGGCACAGGACGTTGGCGTCGTCGTGGGTGACGCACTGGCCGGCGGTGTAGTGGTCGTGGGCCACGGCGGCGCGGACGCCGGGCAGCTTGCAGGCGGCGATCGCGACGCCGGCGCCCGAGCCGCAGACGAGCACGGCGCGATCGGCGTCGCCGCCGGTGATCGCGCGCCCGACGGCGAGGGCGACGTCGGGGTAGTCGTCGTGCTCGCCGAGGTCGTGGACCTCGTGGCCGGCGCTCATCACGGCCTCCAGGACCGTGACGCGCAGGGGCACGCCCGCGTGGTCGACGGCGAGCGCGATCCTCATGGCGCCGCTCGCAGCGCGGCGTCGAGCTGCTCGCCCTCGTGCTCGAGCTCGTGGCCCGCCAGCAGCGCCGCGCCGCGCACGCCCGCCAGCGAGCCGTAGCGGGCCTGGCGGATCTCGGTGCGCGTGCCGACGCCGGTGAGCGTGAAGCGCCGCGCCTCCTCGCGGGCGGGCGCGAGCAGCAGCTCGCCCGCGCGCGACACGCCGCCGCCGATGACGACGACGTCGGGGTCGAAGGTGTTGATCGCGTTGGCGATCCCGATCCCGAGCCGGCGCCCGAGCAGCTCGATCGCCGCGCACGCGCCGGCGTGACCCTCGCGCGCGGCCTCCATCGTGCGCTTGTCGGGCAGGCCGTGCTCGTGGCCGAGCTCGTTGAGCGCGCTGCCGGCGGCCAGCGACTCCAGCGAGCCGGGCTGCGGGAAGCGGTCGCGGTGCGCGAACGGGCAGCTGCCGAGGTCGGCGCCGACGATCGTGTGGCCGAGCTCGGCGGCGGCGCCCGTCGCGCCGCGGTAGACGCGGCCGTGGATGACGATCCCGCCGCCGACGCCGGTGCCGACCGTGAACATCACGAGGTGGCGGGCGATCAGCGCGCCGTCGTCGTCGTAGGCCTCGGCGAGCGCCGCGCAGGTCGCGTCGTTGTCGACGTAGACCGGCACGCCGAGGCGCTCGCGCAGCACCTCGCGCAGGGGAATGTCATGCAGCGGCACGTTGACCGACGAGCGCACGCGGCCGGTCTCGAAGTCGACGACGGAGGGGACCGCGACGCCGACCGCGCAGGCCTCGCCCGCCTCGCCGACGGCCCGCACGAGCTGGTCGACGAGCTGCTCGCCGCCGCGCGTATCGGTCGGCTCGACGCGGGGCGTCTGCAGGGTCGCGCCGTCGAGCGCCGCCACCGCGATCTTGGTCCCGCCCACATCGACGCCGATCAGCCGTTTGCTCATGAGCCCCCTCAGCTACCCAGTGTCTTCGAGCATGGCACACCGGGTAGCTTGCGCTGGGTGGACGATGCCGCCGAGACGTTCCTGACGCTGACGGGCTCGCTCGACTACCCGGTCTTCATCGTCACCGCGGCCGACGGCGAGCGCCGCGAGGGCTGCATCATCGGCTTCGCGACGCAGACGAGCTTCGAGCCGCCGCGCTTCCTCGCCTGCCTCTCGCGCGCGAACCGGACCTTCCGCCTGGCGGCGCAGGTCGACGCGCTCGCCGTCCACCTCGTGCCGCGCGGCGAGCAGGCGCTCGTCGAGCTCTTCGGCGGTGAGACCGGCGACGACATCGACAAGTTCGAGCGCTGCTCCTGGACGCCGGGCCCGCGCGGGCTGCCGATCCTCGACGCCTGCCCGAGCTGGTTCGCCGGCGAGGTCTGCGCGCGCCACGACCTCGGCGACCACATGGGCTATCTGCTGGGCCCGATCGCGGCGCACCACGAGCCCGGCGACGTGGAGTACTTCCAGAACGTCAAGGACGTCGACCCCGGCCATCCGGCGTGACCGCGGCTCGCAACGAGCCGCCGGTGGCGCTGCGCCGGCTGGCGCCCGAGCCCGGCGAGCTGACCGCCGACGAGCTCGTCCAGGCGCTGCGCTTCGGCGAGCTCGCACCCGAGCAGCGCCCCTACGTCGCCGTGAACATGGTCGCGACGGTCGACGGGCGCGCCACCGTCAGCGGCCGCACGGCGCCGATCTCGAGCATCGCCGACCGCCAGCTCTTCCACGCGCTGCGCACGCGCGTGGACGCGGTGATGGTCGGCGCCGGGACGATCCGCACCGAGCGCTACGGGCGCCTCGTGCGCGACGCTGCCCGCCGCGAGCAGCGCCGCGCCGCGGGCCTTGCGCCCGATCCGCTGGCGATCGTCGTCAGCGGGCGCCTGGACCTCCCGGCCGACGTGCCGCTGCTGCAGGACCCCGAGCAGCGCGTCGCGATCATCACCGCCTCCGACGACGTCATCGAGGGCTGCGCCGCCCCGGTCGAGTACCTGCGCTCGTCGCCGGTCGACCTCGCGGGCGCGCTCGCGCGGCTGCGCGCCGAGCACGGCGTGCGCTCGATCCTCTGCGAGGGCGGCCCGCACCTCAACGGCTCGCTGCTGGCGGCCGGGCTGATCGACGAGCTCTTCCTCACGACGGCCCCGACGATCGCCGGCGGCGCCGGCGCGCTGACGATCCTCGAGACCGCGTTGCCGGGCGACCCGCGCGCCGTCGAGCTCGTCTGGCTGCTGGTGGCGGGCAGCGAGCTGTTCGCGCGCTACGCGCTCGGGCCCTGACGGCAGCGCAGCGCGCTGTCGTCGAGCACGCGGCCGGCGGAGGACACGAAGCGCAGCCGCGCGCGGCCGGGGCGCAGGTCGATCCGCAGCGCGCCGTAGTCGCGGTCGTTGCCGAACGCCAGCCGTGCGTCGCGGTGCAGCCCGTAGTGGCCGTGGCCGCCGGCGCCCGAAACGACCTCCGTGGTGTCGCGGATCGGGTGGAAGCGCTGCATGTTGTGGTCGTGGCCGGTGACGACGAGCGCGGCGTGCCCGGTCAGCGCGTCCCACAGCGGCGCGAGGTCGGCCTGGTCGCCGTGGCGCCCGGCGTTGAGGCGCGGGCGGTGCCAGAAGGCCAGCCGGCAGGTCCCGGGCGCGGAGAGCCGGCGCTGCAGCCAGCGCAGCTGCGCCGAGCCGCGCCCGTGCGGGGCCTCGGAGTTCAGGCTCAGGACCTGCCAGCCGGCGACCGTGAAGGCGTAGTACGCCGGCGGCGTCCTGCCGGTCACGCCGCGCCAGTAGGGCTCGTAGCCGTCGCCGCGCTCGGGCCACTCGTGGTTGCCCGGCGTCGGGGCGGTGCGCTTGGCGAGCGCGCCGTACAGCGGCGCGTAGCGCTTGCGGTAGTCGGCGGCGTTGCCCTCGCCGCGCAGGTGGCCGAGGATCCCCGGCGCGTAGACGTCGCCGAGGTAGAGGAAGCGGTCGACCCGCCCGGCGCGGATGCGGGCGGCGACGGCGCGGCCCGCGTCGCCGCCGTCGGCACCGTCGCCGACCGCCCAGACGACCGCCCGCTCGCGCGGGCCGGAGGCGACGAACGCGCCCGCCGGCTCGTGGATCGGCGGCTCGGTGTGCCAGGGGCGCAGGAGCACGAGGATCGCGAGCGCCACCAGCGCCGATCCCAGCAGCGCGGCGAGGCCGGTCCGGTGGGCGCGCGCGAAGCTCACGCCACAGGTCTAGCATCGGACGCTGTGGAGGAACGCGTCGCCCTGGCCGGCATCGCCGAAGCCGACGCGCACCTCGGGCGCGCCGTGCCGCTGCCGGCGGCGCCGCTGCCGCTGGCGCGCTGGGTCGAGGTCGTCGCCTGCGGACCGCAGGCCGTCCAGGTCGAATGGAACCTCGACGACACGCGGCCGCTGAGCCCCGGCCGGCTGACGCTCTACGCCGGCGTCAGCGCGCCGGTCGAGCGCGGGCTGCCGGCCGCGGAGGTCCTCGGGCGCTACGCGCACCGCAGCGCGCCGCTGAGCGAGGCCGAGCCCGAGCTGCGCCCCGTGCAGGAGCTGGCCTGGGAGCAGGACGGGCTGCACCTGCGCCTCACGGGCCAGGGCCCGTGGGCGCTGGCGGAGCTGGTCGCCCTCGCCGACTCGACCGGATAGCGTGGCGCCCGTGCAGCGCCTGACGGTCAACGAGCTCGTGGCGATGGTCGGAGGACTGCTGCTCGGGGGCGCGATCTTCGGGGACTGGTACGCGGCCGTCAGCCCGCTGGCGAACATCGCCGGGGTCACCGGCCGCGGCGTCTACAGCGGCTGGGAGGCGCACGAGATCCTGCGCTGGGCGCTGCTCGTGATGGCGGTCGCGCCGTTCATCCTGGCCTACATCGTCGTCGCCGACCATCAGCTCACCTGGGCGCGCGGCGAGCTGACCGCGGTGCTCGCGATCGCCGCCGTCGGGCTGCTGCTCTACATCGGCGTCATCGACCGGCCGGGCACGCCGCCGGGGCAGATCGAGCTGCGCTGGGGCTGGTACGTCGCGCTGCTCGGCGCGATCCTCATGCTCGCCGGCTCGGCGCTGCGCACGGGCGAGACCGCGCGGGTTCGCAAACCTCCGGGAGTCATCTGAAACCTTCCGCAACGAGCGGGGTACTTCGTGATGTTCCGTACAACCCGTCGCGTCAATAAAGGAGGCGTGATGGAACTCCTCAAGCGTTTCGATCCGCTCTGGATCGCACTGCTCATCATCGGTGGCCTGAACTGGGCCATCCTCGCGCTGTTCGACACGAACGTCGTAGCCGAGATCTTCGGCAGCGGTACCGCAGCGGACGTGATGTACGTCCTGGTCGGCATCGCCGCGCTCATGTTCGTCCCGCGCCTGCTCGACGACATGCACGTGACCCACCGCCACACGCACCCCAAGGGGGCGTGACGACCTGACCCCCCGCCCGGCCGCGCTTGCGGCCGGGCCGGCGGCCTCGTCGCTTCAGGCCGCCGTGTGCTCGGTGGCGGGGTGCTCGGGCTCGGGCTCGGGCTCGGGCAACTTCTCCACGCGGCGCGGGTCAAAGCGCCCGACGGCCGACTCGGCGAGATCCAGCCGCGCCAGCGACCGCAGGAAGGCGTGCGTGACGATCACGTGGATGCGCGACTGCGTCGCGGAGTAGAACCAGCGGGCGATCGCGCTGGCGAGCGCGGGGTAGAAGTTCGCGACCTCGACCTCGACGTGGACGCGGCCGGTGCGCTCGTCGACGGGGTCACAGCGGCGCACCTCGATCTGCAGGTAGCCGTCGCCGCCGTGGGCGCTGCGTGACACCAGCACGCCGCTGGCGATCCGCCAGCGCACGCGCCCGCAGCGCGAGTTCATCGCGTACTCGGGCGCCTTGAAGCGCAGCAGCACGAACGGGCGCGTGACGAGCACCACCGCCCGCCCGTCCTCGTCGTACTTCACGCGGATCAGCCCGAGCGTCAGGCGCGTGAGGTAGCGCCAGTAGGTCGCCGCGAGGCGCTCGAGATGCATCGGCGTCCACAGCTCCTCGAGCGCGTCGGCGGGCAGCGTGATGTCGGCCGCCTGCACGGAGCGGACCGCGCCGCGCTCGTCCATCGTCGTGTGCTCCTCGGGGTCGACGATCGTCGATTGCGCGACGGTCTTCGTGCGCAGCAGCAGCCGCCGGATCCCGGCGAACCAGACGAATGCCAGCACTGCGGCCGCAACCACGACGACGGCGATCTCGACCATGTCCCCAACGGTACCCGCGCCGCGGTTCGACCGGCGGATGATCGGATATGTTCGCGACATGTCACTCGAACGAGCAACAGCACCCGATCCGCACGACCTGCTGCCGGCGGCGCCGTCGTTCTCCGTCGAGAGCGACGACGTCTCAGACGGCGCACCGCAACCGGATGCGTACGCGCACCCCAGCGCCGGCGGCGAGAACACCTCGCCGCACCTGCGCTGGTCGGGGTTCCCCGAGGAGACCAAGAGCTTCGCGGTCACCTGCTACGACCCCGACGCCCCCACGGGCAGCGGCTTCTGGCACTGGTCGGTCTTCAACATCCCGGCCGGCACGACCGAGCTGGCGACCGGCGCGAGCCCCGACGGCCTGCCCGACGGCGCGGTCGAGGTGCGCAACGACTACGGCGAGTTCGGCTACGGCGGCGCAGCGCCTCCCGGCGGCGACATCCCGCACCGCTACGTCTACACGGTGTTCGCGGTCGACGAGGAGACGCTCGACATCCCGAAGGAGGCGTCGCCCGCCTACGTCGGCTTCAACCTGACCTTCCACACGCTCGCGCGCGCGGCGATCAGGCCGACGTTCCAGGTCGAGGGCTAGCGGCCGCCCGCTAGGAGGCCGTGGCCGGCGCGGCCTTGATGCGCGCGTAGCCGATGCCGCCGGCCTGGAAGCCCAGGGCGTCGGCGGTCGCCTGGGTCAGATCCCAGTCGTAGGTGCCGTTGAACGGACCGCGGTCGATGACCGGCACCGTGATCTCGCGGCCGCGGTACATGATCGCGACGAGCGTTCCGCACGGCAGCTTGCGATGCGCGACGCCGTGCATGTCGGGTGTCAGCGTCTGCCCGCAGGCGGTCTGCTGGCCGAAGAACCCGGGGCCGTAGAAGGACGCCATCGCCCGGCGGTAGACGGTCACGTCGATCGTCGGGGCGGACCCCTTCGCCGCGGGGGCGATGATCTCGGCGGCGCGGCCGCGCTTCTTGCCGCGGACGCGCTTGCGCGGGACGAGGACGGCGCGCAGGCTGATCGTGCCGCTGCGGTCCGCACGCCAGCGGACGAGGAAGCGCTCGCTGCTGCGCACGCGCCCGCGGGCGACGTTGCGCCAGCCGCGGCGCGCGTCCAGGCGCTGGAGGATGAGCCGGCGGTCGGCGGCGTGGGGCATCGTTCCGCGGACGTCGATCGGGCGCCCGAGCAGCACCGACGGCGTGGCGACGATCGAGCGCGTGCGCGGGTCGCCGTAGCCGACGCCGCCCGTCGACGGGGCGAGGACGACGGGCATCAGGGCGCCGCCGGTGCCGGGGGCGGCCTGCGCGGCGCTTACGGCGCAGCACGGGATACCCGTGCAAAGCACGGCGAATAGCAGGGCGCGATCGCGACGGTTTCTGGTCATCGTGGTGGCGGCCTACGGGGTGAGCTGACGGGCTCGCGCTTTCCAAGCGCTACAACCCAATATCTGGGTCGATTCGCCCCAGCGATCCGGTCCGATGGATCGCAAGTGGTTCCCCCGCTCCCCGGGCTCGGAAGCCCGGAAACTCGGCAGTTGGCGGCAGGTTACCACCGCTTATGCGCCGTGTGCGTTGCGGTTCGGGCAATTTCGCCCGACGGACCTGATCCTCAGGTTGAGGCTTAGGGTTTGGGCAGGCGATCGAGCATCGACTGCAGCGCCTGGCGCCCGACGGCGAAGCCGATCTGGGCGAGCTCCCCGGCGGCCTGGACGGCGGTTCCGACGAGGTCCGCGGCCGCCGCGGCGGGCTCCTCGCCGGCCTTTCCGGTGGGGGAGGCGTAGCCGGCCGGCGGGATCGTCCGGCGCGGCTTCGGCGCGGCCGTCTTGCGGGGCGCGGCGGCGCGCGGAGGCCGGGCTGCGGCGGCGTCGGGCGCTGCGGCTTTCGGCGCGGCGGCTGCGGTCGTGGTGACCGTCGCCCTCGGCTTCGTTGCCGCCTGCGCCTTGGGGGCCGCGGTCGCGGCCGCCTTTGCCTTCGCCTTCGCCTTCGGGGCCGCGGCCTTGGCGGCGGCCTTCGTCTTCTTGCCGGCCTTGCCGCCGCCCTTCGCGCTCTTCGCCTTCGGCGGCTTGCCGGCGGCGGCGGTCGTCTCCGGCCGCGCGGCGCGCTTGGCGCTGCGGCGCACGGGCCGCGAGCGCGGTAGGCTCGTCAGCACCTCGCGGTCTGAGTCCTGTCGATCGGCCACCCGCTCATGATGTCACGCGCTTTGCGCCATCCGAGCCTGGGTTGTGAAACAAAGGACACCTGGGCACGTAGTAGCGAGGGCGCCTGTCGTTGACTTCAGAAAGTGAAGTACGTACGCCGGCGCGCTAGAGTACGAGGTCTAGGTTGGGCGAGGTGTTGGCCCAAGGAAGATCTGCCGGTCCCCGCCAAGATGAGTACGCGGGCTGATCCGTGCCCGTGCCCGACGTGAAAGCGAATGCGATGTCCGTAGCCGAACTGCAGGAACTCGAAGAGATCAAGGGCCTTGTGACCAAGGGCCAGCTGACCGGTGTGCTCACGTACGCCGAGATCGCCGGCGCGGTCGCCGAGATCGATCTGGACGAGTCAGATATCGAGGAGCTTCACGGCTACCTGGAGAAGGCGGAGATCGAGCTCGTCGAGGAGATCGATCCGGCCGTCCAGGCTGCCAACGCCGTCGAGCGCGCGCCCGACAAGCGTCGTGCGCGCAAGAAGGCGACGATCGACCTCAAGCCGGACATGACGACCGACTCCCTTCAGCTGTTCCTGAAGGACATCGGCAAGGTGCGGCTGCTGACCGCCCAGGAGGAGGTCGACCTCGCCAAGCGCATCGAGCGCGGCGACCTCGACGCCAAGCAGAAGATGGTCGAGTCCAACCTGCGCCTCGTCGTCTCGATCGCCAAGAACTACCGCAACCAGGGCCTGCCGTTCCTGGACCTCATCCAGGAGGGCACGCTCGGCCTCGTGCGCGCGGCGGAGAAGTTCGACTACCGCAAGGGCTTCAAGTTCTCGACCTACGCGACCTGGTGGATCCGCCAGGCGATCGCCCGCGCGCTCGCCGACAAGGCGCGCACGATCCGCATCCCGGTCCACGTCGTCGAGAAGCTCAACAAGATCGGCCGCGCCGAGCGCAAGCTCGTCACCGAGCTGGGCCGCGAGCCCACCCCGGAGGAGATCGCCGAGGTCACCGGCATCGATCCCGAGGAGGTCGACTCGATCAAGCGCTCCGCGCAGGCGCCCGTCTCGCTGGAGAAGCCGGTCGGCGACGAGGAAGAGTCCGAGTTCGGCCAGTTCATCGCCGACGAGCGGGCCGAGTCGCCCTACGAGCGCGCCGCCGAGATCCTCACGAAGGAGGCGCTGCGCGAGGCGCTGGAGAACCTCTCCTACCGCGAGCGCCGCGTCCTGGAGCTGCGCTACGGCCTCGGCGGCGAGCACCCGCGGACGCTCGACGAGGTCGGCCGGACGTTCAACGTCACGCGCGAGCGCATCCGCCAGATCGAGAACCAGTCGCTGAAGAAGCTGCAGTCCCTCGCGGAGGCCCAGAAGCTCCGCGACGTCGCCTAGCCGGCGACCGCGCCCGAGCACTGTTCGACGGGGCCCTCCGGGGCCCCGTCGTCGTTTCCGGGGACCGCGCGGCGGGCACCCACTGACCCCGATGCCTCGCGAAGCCACAGCGGCGGACACGCTCGTCCTCCAGGGGATCGAGATCCCGAAGCTCGGCTTCGGGACCTTCAAGCTGCGCGGCGACGCCTGCGCCGAGGGCGTCCGCGACGCGCTCGAGCTCGGCTACCGCCACATCGACACCGCCAGCGCCTACGGCAACGAGACGCAGGTGGGGTGGGGCCTGGAGCACTCGGGCGTCGAGCGCGGCAGCATCTTCCTCACGACGAAGCTCTGGCACGACGGCCTGCGCGCGGCCGCGGTGCGCGAGCAGGTCGAGCGCTCGCTGCGCGACCTCGGCACCGACTACGTCGACCTCCTGCTGATCCACTGGCCCAACGAGCAGGTCCCGCTCGCCGAGACGCTCGGCGCGATGACCGAGCTGCAGGAGGAGGGCAAGGCGAGCCACCTCGGCGTGTCGAACTTTCGCGCCACGGCTCGTCCGCGATGCGCTCGAGCTGGCGCCGATCGTCTGCAACCAGGTCGAGTACCACCCCTACCTCGGCCAGCCCGAGCTGCTGGCGCTCGCCCGCGAGCGCGACCTCCTGCTGACCGCCTACTCGCCGCTGGCCCGCGGCGAGGTCCAGCGCGACCCCGTGCTGCGCGAGATCGGCGAGGCGCACGGCAAGACCCCGGCGCAGGTGGCGCTGCGCTGGCTGCTCGACCAGCCGCACGTCGCCGCGCTCCCGAAGGCCTCGACGCACGAGCACCGCGCCACCAACCTCGAGGTGTTCGACTTCGAGCTCGGCGACGACGAGCGCGGGCGGGTGGCGGGGCTGGAGCGCGGGCTGCGGACGGCCGACCCGTCGTGGGCGGTGTGGGACTGAGCGATCGGGCCCGGGGGTGTGTCGAATGATGCACGCCTGGCGATAGTCATCCGACACACCCCCCGAGCCGGCGTCAACCGCGACCGCTCGCCACCCGCCCATTCGTCCACCACCCTCAACCCGCATAACGCCCGGCCGAGCCGTGACCGATGTCCACGACGTGTTCGACATCGACAACGCCCTCTGCACGCTCGTCGCGCTGGGCGGCTCCGACCTGCACCTGAAGATCCAGGTTCCGCCGCTGACGCGCATCGACGGCGAACTGCGCCCGATCGAGAGCGCCGACGCGCTCACGCCGGCCGACACCGAGACCGCGGTGCGGACGATGCTCACCGACCCGGCCAAGCTCTCAGAGCTCGCCGACGAGCACGAGGTGGACTTCTCCTACTCGATCTCCGGCGTCGCCCGCTTCCGCGTCAACGCCTTCCGCCAGCGCGGCTCGCTGAGCCTCGTCTGCCGCGCGATCCCCCACACGATCCGGACGGTCTCAGACCTCATGCTGCCGCCGGTCGTCACCGAGCTCGCCGACGAGGAGCGCGGGATCATCCTGCTGACCGGCACGACCGGCTCGGGCAAGTCCACGACGCTCGCGGCGATGATCGACCACATCAACGAGACCTACGCCAAGCACGTCGTGACGATCGAGGACCCGATCGAGTTCCTGCACCGCGACAAGCGCTCGGTCATCAACCAGCGCGAGGTCGGCATGGACACGCTGTCCTTCAAGCGCGCGCTGCGGCGCGTCCTGCGCCAGGACCCCGACGTGATCCTGATCGGCGAGATGCGCGACGAGGAGACCGTCCACACCGCGCTCAGCGCCGCCGAGACCGGCCACCTCGTGCTCTCGACCGTCCACACCGTCGACGCCGCCGAGACCGTCAACCGGATCATCGACTTCTTCCCGCCGCACATGCACCAGCAGGTCCGCGCGATGCTCGCCGGCACCCTGAAGGGCGTCATCTCCCAGCGCCTCGTGCCGTCCACCGACGGCGGCCGCGTGGCGACCTGCGAGATCCTGCGGATGACCGGCCGCGTGCGCGACATGATCATGGACCCGATGCAGACCGGCCGCCTCACGGAGGTCGTCAGCGAGGGCGCCTACTACGGGATGCAGACCTTCGACCAGGCGCTGTTCGACCACGTCAAGGCCGGCCGCGTCGACATCGACCACGCGCTCAAGGCGGCCACGAGCCCGCACGACTTCAAGCTTCTGCTCGCCGCCGACGGGCGCCGCGGCACGACGATGGACGACGTCGCCCAGGCCGAGACGCAGCGCGCCGCCTAGCGTCCCCAAAAGCGCCCGTCCAGGCACGGTGCTTCAGTCTGTAAAGTGTTGCGACATGGACGACACCTGTCCCGTCTGTCGCACAGCCGAGATCGTCTGCGGGAAGTGGACGCTGCTGCTGATCCGCGACCTCTCCGAGGGCCGCTCGCGCTTCTGTGAGCTCGAGCGCTCGCTGCAGGGCATCAGCCCGCGCACGCTGTCGCTGCGGCTGCGCGCGCTGGAGGAGGAGGGCATCGTCGAGCGCGACACCTATCCCGAGGTGCCGCCGCGCGTCGAGTACCAGCTGACCGAGAAGGGCCGTGCGCTGCTGCCGATCATCGACGACATGCGCAGCTACGGCTCTCGCTGGCTAGGTGCGGACTGTGCTGACCTCGCGCCCGGCGCGACGGTCGACGCCGCCGCTGCCGCCGCCGCCTGACGCTCCAGCAGGAACCGGCCTGCGCTGTGGCTCGCGCCGCCGGCGCTCGTCGCGCGAGCGGGCGTTGCGCCGCTTCGCCCAGCCGATGATCGGGCGCTCGAGCGCGACCCAGCTCAGCGACGAGATCGCGACGACCGGGCCGAGCGCGGCGAGCGTGCCGAGCACCGGGTCCAGCGGCAGCAGCCCGTGGCCGCGCATGAAGAGCAGGACGGGGACGTGCCAGAGATAGAACCCGTAGGAGATCGCGCCGAGCGCCGCGAGCGCGCGGCTGCCGAGGATGCGGCTGCTCGGCGTCGCGGCGACCGTCGCGATGACGATCGCGAAGCCGATCCCCGACGCCAGGTCGCGGACGATCGAGAACGAGTTGCCGACGTCGAGGCCGTAGGCGGGCACGGCGGCCTTCGTGAAGGCGTCCGCGACGACGAGCAGCAGCCCGCCGGCCAGCAGGGCGGGGCGCGCCCGCGGCCCGATCGTGCGCGCGTGCACCGCCAGCGCGCCGAGCATGCCGACGGCGAAGTACGGCAGCATCGCGGCCAGCGTCTTCGTCCACGTCATGCTCATGCCGCGGCCGGCGATCGCCCAGTTGAAGGCAACGCCCATCACGAGCAGCGCGAGCGGGATCAGCGCCTGCATGCGCCGCTTCGGCGGCAGCCGGACGGCGAGCCAGCCGAGCACCGGCAGCAGCAGGTAGAAGCCGACCTCGACGGCGAGCGACCACATCGGCGGGTCGAGCTTCATGACGCTCGATGGCGAGAAGTTCTGGCCGAAGACGAAGAACAGCGGCAGCTCGCTCGCGGGCGGCAGGCGCACGCCGGGGGAGCCGGCCAGGCCCCACAGCAGCGCGATCGAGCCGATCAGCGCCGCGTAGTAGGCCGGTGCGATGCGGGCGACCCGTGAGCGCGCATAGCGGCGCAGGTCGGGCGCGGAGCGGCCCTCGAGGGCGGCGGCGAACCAGGGGCGCGAGAGCAGGAAGCCCGACAGCACGAAGAACAACACGAGGCCGAGTCGCAACTCGTGCGCGGCATAGTCGCCGAACGAGGAGCGATTCGACGCGTCCGGTCTCGGCATCGTGTACAGCCATCCGTGAAAGAGGAAGACCGTCAGCGCGGCAAGTCCGCGCAAGCCGTCCAGCGATGCCAGCCGCCCGTCGTGCTTCGTCTGCGAGGCGTCCGGCGTCGCGCTGACGTCGGGCGCTTGCATTCCCGCAGAATGCTACCCGGCCGCGTGCGCGGCTACGCAGCATGGCACCATGGTCGGCGCATGCACGGCCCCCCGCGTACCCGCTGGCTCGAGCACGCCAACGTCGTCCTGCGCGGAGCCGGCCTGCGCGCGACCGCGGGCCGCAGCGCGGTCGTCGAGCTGCTCGGCCGCCAGACCTGCCTGCTCACCGCGCAGGAGATCGCCGACCACCTGCGCGAGGAGGGCAGCGCCGGCTCCACGGCGACGGTCTACCGCGCGCTGGAGACGCTCTACGAGCTCGGGCTCGTGCGCCGCTTCGACGCCGACGGCGTCGCCCGCTACGAACCGGTCGACCCGTCGGGCGACCACCACCACCACATCGTGCTCGACACGGGCGACGTCGTCCCGTTCGAGGACGCCGAGCTCGAGCGCGTCATCTCCGGCCTCGGCGCGCGCCTGGGCATGGTCGTCACGAGCCACGACGTGATCCTGCGCGCGCGGCCGATGGACGAGCAGCTCGAGTCCGACTGACAGCCCGCCTGCAGCGAGCAGGAGGGCGCCGGGCCGGGGCGAACGACCCCGACCATGCGCCACCGCCCGCTGCACGCCGCGCTCAGCACCTTCGCCGAGGAGGCCGCGTGGCAGCTCACCGAGGAGACCGCCGACGGCGCCGAGGTGCCGTTCGAGATCGTCGAGTCACGCGGCGCGCGCCGTGACACGCCGCTGTACTGCTACCGCTCGCTGACCGAGACCTACATCCGCGACCGCGTCGGCGTGCTGGAGCGCCTGCCGTCCTACCCGGCCGCCGCCCGCGCGCTGGCCGGCCTGGACGGCGTCGGCGACTACCTGCGCGCCCAGGGCGAGCAGCGCGTCCCCGTCGACGCCCGCGAGCGCGCCGACGCCGCGCTGCGCGTCTTCGTCAGCCGCGTCTTCTGCGAGGCGACCGAGTTCGTCATCACGCCCGACCGCCTCGAGCGCGCCTACAACGAGCTCGAGGAGTCGCTGCTGGACGGCCGCGCCGAGGCCGTCGTCGTCACGCCGATCCTCGGCCTGCGCCTGGAGTCCGCCGAGGTCGCGCTCGGGCAGGGGCTGTCGCTCGTGCGCGGCGACGAGCTTCCCGACGCGCCCTCCGAGGCGATCTGGTCGCCCGGCAGCGACGAGCCCTGCGTGCTCGCCTGCCTGACGCTCACCAACGACGCCGGGGCGGCGTCGCCGCTCAGCGAGGCGGGCGTCCGCTTCCGCCGCCTGCTCACCGCGCTGCGCCTCTACGACCCGGTGCGCGTCGCGCTGGGCCCCGTCGCCTGGGAGCGCACCGGCGCCGGCGCCTGGAGCTTCGGCGACCTCGGCACCGGCGGCCGCGCGCACGGCCTGCTCACGATCACCGAGCCGGCCGAGGACGAGCTGCGGGCGTTCTGCAACCTCGTCGCGCGGCGCACGCCGCGCGGGGGCGAGATCGCCTGGGCGCTGCGCCGCTACGAGCTCGGCTGCGAGCGCCCCAACGCCTACGAGGCGCTGACCGACCACCTGCTGGCGCTGCGCGCGCTGCTCGAGCCCGAGGGCCCCCAGAGCGGCCGCCTCGCCGGCCGCGTCGCGGTGCTCTGCGCTCCCGACGAGCACCGCATCCGCGTGACCGAGCGCGTCGCGCACGCGGTCTCGATGGAGCGCGCGATCATCGCCGGCCTGGCGCCCGTCGACGGCGGCGTCGAGGCGCTGCTGGCCGAGGTCACGAGCCACCTGCGCGCGCTGCTGCGCGACGTGCTCTGCGGCCATCTGGACTCCGACCTGCGCGCCGTGGCCGATCAGCTGCTCGCCGGGTCAAGCGCCGCGGCCTGAGCTCGCGGCCGGTCGATGCACGAGGCGGGACAGCCCAGGCGCAGCCGCCGCGGGCAGATCGCGGACGCGCTCGTCTGGGGCGCGCTGCTCGGCGCGGCGTCGGGGGCCGTGATCGGCGCGGCGATCGACGGCGTCGGCGCGGGCGCGGGCACGCTCATCGGCGCGGCGGCGATGGCGGGCGCCGAGGTCACGATCCGGATCACGCTGCGACCCGGCCGCCAGCCGCCGCTGTGGGGGCGGATCCTCGCCGCCGCGCTGCTGATGGCGCTCTTCGGCGCGGCGCTCGGGCTCCTCTACGGCGACGGCCACCCGCTGCTGACCGCGATCCTCAGCGGCGCGCTCATCAGCGCGCTCGGCCTGCGCGCGGGCAAGCTCGCGCTCGGCGTGGCGACGGGCGTCGCCGTCGGGCTGCTCGCGCCCGACCTCGCGCCCGCGCTGCTCGCCGCGCTGGTGACCGTCGCCTACCGCACGATCTCGGCGATCGTCTACCGCAACCGGCCGCTGACGCGGATCATGGCCGAGGAGGTCCCCGCCTCGCAGCTGCTCTACGTCGTCCCCTTCGAGGCGCGCACGAAGTACGTCGGCGCCGACTACGTCGAGCAGCTCGCGGCGCTGCGCGGCGGCACGTTCCGGCGCAACCTGCCCGACATCGGCATCCTCGCGTCGCTCGACGCGCTCGCGGGGCCGACCTTCGACCCGGCTCGCGTGCATCCGCTGATCCGCGAGTTCTACGAGCACACGAGCCGCTTCAAGCTGACGATCGTCCCCGAGTGGCGGCCGTGGGTGAAGCCCGGCTACGAGCTGTTCAAGCGCATCGTCGCGCAGCCGCTCGGGCAGGCGGCGATCCCCTCGAACATCGAGGAGGCGCAGCGCGGGATGGTCAGCGCGATCGACACGATCGACTTCGACGAGGGCGACGACGAGATCGACGTCCGCGGCTGGATCCGGACGTTCGCCGACTCCGGCAAGCCGATCTACGTCGGGATCTACACGAGCTTCCGCCACGACGACCGCGGCTACGTCAGCGTCGGCTTCCCGATCCCGGGCTCGAACTTCACCGCGACGCTGCTGCCGCACAACGCCGGCGAGCACGACTTCGAGCTGACGTCGCGCAGCGAGCTGCCGTTCCCGGGCCACTACCTCAGCTCGGTCGACCGCGAGCGCGACGCGCTGACGGTCATCAAGCTGATGGCCTTCGAGGAGCGCATCCAGGTGTTCGTCGACGACGACGGCGAGCTGCGGACCGACCACAGCTTCGCCCTCGCCGGCCGCCGCTTCCTGACGCTGCATTACGAGATGGCGCGGCTCTAGCGCGCGACCTTCAGGCGCAGGCGGTCGCCCTGCTGGTAGGCGACGAGCACGTGTGCGCCGCCGGCGGCGAGGACGACGTCGCCGTCGCCCTTCGTCGTCAGCGCGACCGGCGCCTGGAAGCGGTCGGCTCCCGCGCCGCGCGTGGCGAGCAGCACGCGGCCGCCGTCCTTCTCGGCGGTCGCGAGGTAGGAGTCGTCGCCGGCGGATGCCAGCTGCGGCGGGCCGAAGGTCGAGCCGTCGGGCGTGAACCCCAGCGGCGTGCCGAAGGGCGCCGACGCCAGCGCGACGCTGGCCGCGGTCTGGGTGCCCAGCGGCGGCGCGAACGGGTCGGTCGAGTCGTGGACGACGGACCAGGCGCCGGCGGCCGCGCCGTCGTTGGAGAGCGTCGCGGCGTGCTCGCGGGCGAAGCTGTCCTGGCCGTAGCTCGGGATCGCGATGCGCTGCGTCGCCCACGAGCCGTCGGGGCGCAGGCGCGCGACGTTCAGCGCCGACAGGCCCTGCTGGGTGTACGCCACGCCTGCGCCGGCGGCGCCGGAGACCGCGAACGGCAGCGCCGCGTCGAGCGGGCCCGAGCCCGGGATGACGGCCGGCTCCGAGAACGCGGCCGCCGCCGTGGTGAGGGTGCGCGCGACCGGCGACACGGTCAGGCCCGGCAGTGTCGCGTGGGCGAGCACGACGGTCCCGTCGCGCGGGTCGAGGGCGATCGAGCGCGGGCTCAGCGAGCCGGCGATCGCCAGGTTGCGGGCCCTGCCGAAGCGATGGCCGCGGGCTGCCAGCGCGTAGCCGACGCGGGTGCCCGAGCGCCGCCAGAGCGCGACGACGCGGCCGTTGGGCTGCACGACGACGCCGAGCGGCTGCATGTTCGCGCGGCGGCGCTGCAGCAGCCGGCTCTTGCCGAGGCCGTGCCCGGGGCGGGCGACCGCGACGCGGATGTCGACGTTGCGGTCGGCGGCGAACTCCATCCACTGGACGGCGACGGTGCCGTCCTCGCCGACGGCGACCTGCGGCGTGAAGCCCTGCCGCGCGAGCCGGCGGGTGGCGCCGAGCTTCTGCGGGACGCCGCCGATGCGCGCCTCGACGGCGAAGCGGCGGTTGGTCAGGCGCTCCCACGCCACGACCGTCCTGCCGCTGGGGTTGACGGCGACCTGCGGGAAGCGCACGTGGGTCGGGGAGACCGTGGCGGCCGAGGCGGGGGCGCACACGGCGAGAGCGGCCACGGCGGACAGGCTGAGGGTCGGGATCGTTCGCATGCACGGGCAACGTAGCCCGCGCGCCACAAGCAGCGCGGGCCGGACGGATGACCGAGCGCCGTCAGGCCGACAGGTGGCGGTACAGCGCGACGAGCCCCTCGATGTCCTGCACGTCGCCCTCCAGCTGCGGGACCACGATCGGCGCGGGCTCGTCGAGTGCGACCTTCAGGTGCTCGATCGACGCGGCGTCGCGGGCGGCCAGCAGCTGCAGGTCCGCGACGCTCGCGGCGACCTTGGCGGCGAGTGCGTCGCCGACCTCGCCGGCCAGCGCGGCGCGCACCGCCTCGGGCTCGCCCAGCGACGGGTCGGCGACCGCCGCGCGGTTGACGATCAGCCCGCCGAACGCCATCCGCGCCTCGCGCAGCTTGCCGTGGAAGAAGATCGCCTCGGCGACCGGCTCGCGCTCGGGCGAGGTGACGATGAAGAACGTCGTGGCGGGGTCGCCGAGCAGCGCCTTGACGGCGCTCGCGCGCTCGCGGAAGCCGTCGATCAGACCGCCCAGGGCGCGGAAGAGCTGCGAGACGTCGTCGAGCAGGTCGACGCCGGTCAGCCGCTTGAGGATCGCGAAGACGACGCTCGTGCCCTTGCTCATGACGCGCGCCGCGATCCCCGTCGGCACGAGGAACAGCCGCAGCGCCTTGCCCTCGAAGAAGTCCGTCAGGCGGTCGGGCGCGTCGAGGAAGTCCAGCGCGTTGCGCGACGGCGGCGTGTCGAGCACGACGACGTCGAAGCGCTCCTCGCGGCTGATGTCGTAGAGCTTGGCGACGGCGCTGAACTCCTGCGAGCCGGCGATCGCGCTGGAGAGCTGGGCGTAGATGCGGTTGCCCAGGACGTCCTCGCGCGTGCTCTCGTCGGGCGAGAGCTTCACGATCAGGTCGTCGAACGTCGCCTTGGGGTCGAGCATCATCGCCCACAGCTCGCCGCGCATCTCGATGCCGTGGCCCTCCAGCAGCGCGGGGTCGACCTGGTGGGGCTCGTTGCCGAGCTCGTCGACGCCGAGCGAGTCCGCCAGCCGCCGCGCGGGATCGATCGTCACGACCGCGACGCGCTGGCCGGCGGCCGCCATGCCGAGGGCGAGCGCCGCCGAGGCGGTCGTCTTGCCGACGCCGCCCGAGCCGGCGACGATCACGACGCGCTTGCCCTCCAGCCGGTCGCCGAGGCCGCTCACGCGAGCTGGGGGGCGAGCTCGTCGGCGAGCCGCTCGAGGTCGGGGCCGCCGGGATGCAGCGGCAGGCGCGCGGGCGCCACGTTGCCCGTGAGCCTGCGCAGGCGAGCGAGCTGCGCGCGCTGGCGCAGCGCGCGGCGGTGCTCGCTCAGCGCGCGCGCCACCGCCGGGTGGTCGGCGTGCGGCCCCAGGCGGCCGGCCTCGGCGGGCGAGAAGCGGTCGGGCTGCAGCGCGTTGGCGACGACGCGCGCCAGCGGCAGGCCGATGCTGTCGCGCAGCGCCGTGCGCAGCTGGCCGGTCTCCGTCACCGCGAGCTCCTCGGCCTTCGCCACCGCGACGACCGCGGTGCGCTCGGGGTCTGACAGCATCGCGTCGATGATCGTCCCCTGGCGCGCGACCGGGCCGCTGCCGGCGGCGGCCGCGAACGTCCGCGGCGCGCTGAGGATCGCGACCCCGTGGCCGGTCGCCGGGGCGTCGACGACGACGAGGTCGTAGCTGTCGGCGCCGGGCGTGCGGCGGTCGAGCTGGGCGAGCTCCCAGAGCTTGCCGACGGTGAGCAGCTCGCGCATGCCGGGCGTCGCCGCCGCGACCATCCCGAAGACGCGGCTGCGGATCAGCAGCTCGGCGATCGGCCCCGAGGGAAGCTGGTCGCGCAGGTACTCCTCCAGCGCGTCCTGCGGATCGATCGAGATGTGAAAGAGGCCCGGCGCGATCTCGGTCTCCGAGAACGGCGCGGCGCCCTCGCGGTCGAAGGCCGACGCGACGTCCCCGCGGCGCGCGACCTCGGCGACGATCGTGCGCTTGCCCGCGCGCGCCGCCACGAGCCCGAGCGCGGCCGCGACCGTCGTCTTGCCGACGCCGCCCTTGCCGGTCACGACGACGAGCCGGCGCGAGAGCGGGATCGCTACCGCTCCCCGTCCCAGTAGTCCAGCGGCTCGACGCGCGCGATGACGCCGGCGCCGCCGAAGAAGAGCTTCTCGGAGTCCGGGTACCAGCACATGTCGTTGGGCTCGCGCGTGCCGTAGGCCAGCAGCGTCAGGCCGTCGTCGCCGGCGCGGAAGGTGTGCGCCACCTCGGTCGCCCGCGGCCGGTAGACGATCGAGCCGCGCCGGACCGCCATCTCCTCGTCGCCGAGCAGCAGCTCGCCGCCGCCCGCGAACACGACGAAGATCTCGTCCTCCAGCGAGTGGCAGTGGCGCGTCGAGGAGAACTTGCCGGGCGGGACCTCGACGTGCTGCAGGCCGCTGAGCACCGATCCGGCGGCGGTGCCGAGGTCGCGGCGCGCGTGGTGGACGCGGCCGACCGACCGCGTGCGCGGCTCGACGTCGGCCAGCGCGACGATCGTCGGCGGGCGCGGTGCGAGCGGCGGCAGCTCGGGCGCGGGCGGCTCGGCGGTGAACGGGTGCGGCGCGCCGGGCGGCAGCCAGCGCGAGCCGGTCCAGGTGACGCCCGCGCGGGGCAGCGTCGTCAGGCCCGTCGGCGAGCCGCTGGAGAACGCGAGCACCTCGAGCGGCGCGTCGGGGCCGGCGACGAGCGTGTGCGCCTCGGCCTGTGCACGGTGGACGAGCAGGTCGCCGGCGCCGATCTCGTGGGTCGCGCCGTCCTGCCAGCTCAGCCCCGAGCCGGCGAGCACGAAGAAGATCTCCTCCTCGTCGGCATGGACGTGCAGCGGCATCGGGCGCCGTCCCGCGGGGATCCGGTAGCGGCTCAGCGCGGCCCGTGGAGCGCCTACGGTGGAGCACAGCTTCTGGCGCTCGCAGCACAGGTCGCCGGCCTCCAGCGAGACCCACGGCTCGTCGTCCCAGTGGCAGATCATCGGCGCCTGCGGCGAAGGACCGATCCGAGCTTGTGTCCGATGCCGGCGTGCGGTCGCTCGGGCGGGGGGTCGTCCGCGTGCGCCGCTTGGCGCTCGCGTTCGATGACCTCCTGCACGTGCGCCTCGAAGGCGGCGTCCACGGCGGCCGTCGACGGCGCAAAGGCGGAGCCCGGGAGCAGCTCGAACGAATCCAGCGCCGCCGAGACCTGCCGCTCCTCGGCCGCGTAGCGCTCGACCGCGGCAGCGTGGATGACCATGTACAGCGCGCCGCCGACGGACGTGCACGCGATCCGCACCCGCCGCGCCACGCCGTCCGCAGTCATGTCGAACACGCTCTCGTCAGCCGGCTGCCCCGCCAGCGAGCGGGCGTGCCGAGCGACCGGATCCACGCCTTCGTCGTCGCGCACCTCGCGCCACATGTCGACCACCTGCGGCAGCGTGACGCCGGGCATGATCATCACCAGGAGCGCGTCGGCGGCGGGATCCTCCGCCCAGTGCGCCGGATCAGCGGCCGCCGTGATGAAGCACAGCGCGTCGGTCGTGCCCACACCGTTGCGCTCCAGCGTGCGTTCCCACGTCGCCGGCACGGTGATCGCCCAGCGCCCGTCGGGATCTTCGAACCGCTGGTGCGCCACGCGCGAACCATATGCCCAGCGGTGAAGGAATCCCCCACGCGCGTGCGAATAACGGCGTCGTGTCCGGTTTCCAGAACTCCGCGGAGCCTCCCGCCGAGCCCAAGAAGGCGCGGGTCATCGCCTTCGCCAACCAGAAGGGCGGCGTCGCCAAGACGACGACGACCCTGAACCTCGCCGCCGCGTTCGCCGAGACCGGCCACCGCGTGCTGTGCGTCGACATGGATCCGCAGGGCAACCTGACGATGTCGCAGGGGATCGACCCGGACACGCTCGAGCTCTCGATGTACGACGTCCTCGTCCATCACATCCCGATCAAGCAGGTCGTCCGCCGCCGCGAGATCGACGTCGCCTGTGCCTCGATCGACCTCGCCGGCGCCGAGATCGCGATGTCCACGCAGATCGGCCGCGAGCGCTCCCTGGCCAAGGCGCTGAAGGCCGTCGAGGACGATTACGACTTCGTCTGCATCGACACACCGCCGTCGCTCGGGCTCCTCACGATCAACGCGTTGACGGCCGCTGACAAGGTGATCGTCCCCGTGCAGTGCGAGTATCTGTCGATGCGGGGGCTCATCCAGCTCCAGAACACGCTCCAGATGATTCGCGAGAACCTCAATCCGGACGTTCAGATCGAGGGCATCCTGCCCACGATGATGGACATGCGGACGGTTCACGCCAAGGAGGCGATCGAGATCCTCGAGGAGAACTTCGGCGACAGGCTGTTCGCGTCGCGGATCAAGAAGACCGTGCGGTTTGCGGAGGCACCGGTGAAGGGCATGTCAGTCCTGAAGTACGACCCGGACGGCACTGCCGCCCAGTCCTATCGCGACCTCGCGAAGGAGGTTCTCGCTCATGGCATCCGGTAAGCGCGCGAGCATGAGGGAGGGCCCGCTGGCCGCGCTCTTCAGGAAGACCGAGGAGGACGCCTCCAAGGCGCCGGACGCCGATCCCGCCGCGCCCGCCGCGAAGGCCGCCGACCCGGTCCCGACGCCGATCGAGGAGATCCCGCCGCGCGAGGTCCCGCATCCGTCGCTGGCCGCCCGCGACGTCCAGGACCCCGGCGAGGACGAGCCGCGCATCCCGTCGCCGCAGGAGCGCCTGCGCAACGCCTTCTCCTCGGAGATCCCCGAGAACGTCATGGAGGCGCCCGCTCCCGCGACGCCGGCCGGGCGCACCCGCCACATCCTGGCCGACGACGAGATCGACGCGTTCGCGCGCGGCGACGCCGGCCAGCGCGAGGCGCCGTTCGGCCACGCCAAGCCGGCCGGCCAGCCCGTCCTGCGCGTCGTCGGCGTCGGCGGTGGCGGCTCCAACGCCATCAACCGCATGGTCGAGGCCCAGATCTCGGGCGTCGAGTTCATCGCGATCAACACCGACCTGCAGTCGCTGCAGGAGTCCTCCGCGGACGTCACGCTGCACATCGGCTCCACCATCACGCGCGGCCTGGGCTCGGGCTCCAACCCGGAGCTCGGCCGCACCGCCGCGATGGAGGACTACGACCGCATCAAGGCGCTGCTCAAGGGCTCGGACATGGTCTTCATCGCCGCCGGCGCCGGTGGCGGGACGGGCACGGGCGCGGCGCCGATCGTCGCGCGCATCGCGGTCGAGGTCGGCGCGCTGACCGTCGGCATCGTCACCAAGCCGTTCGGGTTCGAGGGCTCGCGCCGCCGCGAGCAGGCGGAGCTCGGCATCCAGGCGCTCAAGGACGAGGTCGACACGCTGATCGTCGTCCCCAACAACCGCCTGCTGGCCGTGCTCGACAAGCACACCTCGATGGTCGAGGCCTTCCGCGTGGCCGACGACGTGCTGCGCCAGGGCGTGCAGGGCATCTCCGACCTCGTCACGCTGCCGGGCGTCATCAACCTCGACTTCGCCGACGTGCGCACGATCATGGCCGACGCCGGCAACGCGCTGCTCGGCATCGGCATGGGCAGCGGCGAGAACCGCGCCGTCGACGCCGCCAACATCGCCGTCTCCTCGCCGCTGCTGGAGACGAGCATGGAGGGCGCGCACTCGATCCTGCTCTCGATCACCGGCGGCCGCGACATGTCGCTGTGGGAGATCAACGAGGCCGCCAAGGCCGTCTCCGACGCCGCCCATCCCGAGGCCAACATCATCTTCGGCGCGATGGTCGACGAGTCGCTCGAGGACCAGGTCTGGGTCACGGTCGTGGCGACGCGCTACGGCGGCGCACCGCCGGCCAAGCGCCTGCAGGAGCCGATGGGCGAGCCGCGCGTCCAGCGCGGCCCGCGCCAGACGGCCCCGCCGCCGTCGCCGGTCTACCGCGGGCCCGAGCGCGAGCCCTACCGCCGCGCGCCCGAGCGCGACAACCGCTATCGCGAGCCCGACCGCCAGCCCGAGCGCGAGCGCGAGCCCGAGCCCGTCCGCAGCGGCGGTGGCCTGCGGGTCACCGAGCTCGACGTGCCCGAGTTCATGCCGCGCGGCCGCTGACCCGGCGGCGGCGGAGGTACGGCCTGCCCCCAGCGCGGGGGTGACAGATGTCATGGGCAAGTCAGGCCGGGCGCCACTTCCGCGCGCAGGCGGTCGTGCCTACGGTGCAGGCATGCCCGCAATCGAGGTTTCTGAGGTCCACAAGCGCTACGGCGATGTGGAGGCCGTCCGCGGCGTCACGTTCGACGTCGCCCACGGCGAGGTGTTCTGCCTGCTGGGGCCCAACGGCGCCGGCAAGACGACGATCGCGGAGATCGCCGAAGGCCACCGCGTCCCCACGTCGGGGAGCGTGTCGGTCCTCGGCCACGACCCCGGCCGCGCCCCGCGCGAGCTGCGCGACCGCATCGGCGTCGTCCTGCAGTCCTCCGGCGTCCAGGAGGAGCTGACGGTCGGCGAGCTGCTGGAGATGCACGGGCGCTGGTACTCGCGCTCGCTCGGCGCCGACGAGCTGATCGACCTCGTCGAGCTCGACGCCAAGCGCGACACCCGCGCGGGCGAGCTCTCCGGCGGCCAGCGCCGCCGGCTGGACCTCGCGCTCGGCCTCGTCGGCGACCCCGACGTCCTGTTCCTCGACGAGCCGACGACCGGCTTCGACCCGCATGCCCGCCGTCACGCCTGGTCGACGATCCGCCAGCTCTGCCAGACCGGCAAGACCGTCTTCCTCACGACGCACTTCATGGACGAGGCGCAGTACCTCGCCGACCGCGTCGCGGTGATGGTCGACGGCAGGATCGTCGCCTGCGGTCCGCCGGAGGCGCTCGGCGGCCGCGACGCGCTGCCGACCGAGATCCGCTTCGCGCTGCCGGCGGACCTGGGCCTCGGCAGCCTGCCGCCGCTGCCCGGCGCCGCGGTCAGCCAGGAGCGCGACGAGGTGCTCGTCACGAGCTCGCAGGGCGTCGCCACGACCCACACGATCACCGGCTGGGCGCTGGAGCGCGGAATCGGGATCACGCGCTTCTCCGTCTCGCAGCCGACGCTCGAAGACGTCTACCTCGCACTGACCGCGGAGGCAACCTCATGACCGCCGTTCCCCACTCCGGCCTCGGCCGCGACCTGCGCCTCGCCGGCTGGCAGGTGCGCTACCAGCAGCTGAGCTTCTGGCGCAACCGCCGGGCGGCCTTCTTCTCGCTCATCTTCCCGGCGATGTTCCTCGCGATCTTCGGCGGGCTGAACCACGGCAACACGCTCGACGTCCGCGACCACCTGTCGTTCATCGACTTCTACACGCCGGGGATCATGGCCTACGCGGTCCTGCTGATCTGCTTCAACAGCACGGCGCTGATCTTCGCCACGCTGCGCACCGACGGCACGCTCAAGCGCGTGCGCACGACACCGCTGCCGTGGCTCGTCTACGTCGGCGGCGCGGTCGCCTCGACGACGATCGTGCTCGTCCTGTCGATCGTCCTGCTGTTCGGGCTCGGCGTCCCGGTCTTCGGAGCCCACGTGCCGGGTGAGAAGATGATCGGGCTGCTCGCCACGCTGGCGCTCGGCACGGTGGCGTTCACGACCCTCGGGATCGCCGCCGCGCGACTCATCAAGAGCCCGTCCAACGGCGGCGGCTTCATCAGCGTCCTGACGCTGCCCATGGTCTTCATCTCCAACATCTGGTACCCGATGGACGGCTCGCCGGCATGGATCCAGGACGTCTCCAAGGCGCTGCCGCTGCGCCCGCTCGCCGACGGCCTGCAGGCGGCGTTCGACCCGCGCTTCGGCGGGACCGGGATCGTCGCCAACGACCTCCTCACGCTCGCCGTCTGGGCCGTGATCGGGATCGTGCTCATGCGGACCTACCTCAGCTCGCTGGCGCGGGCCGCCTGAGCGATGTCCGGCGACGCATCAGCGCGCGACCGCGGCGTCGCCGGCCCCCGCAACGACCCGACCGGGCTGATGTACATGCCCGGCGCGGTGCCGCAGACGCCCGCCGACTGGCACCGCAAGCGGATCGCGATCAACATCTCGTTCCTCTGGCTGCTCGTGCCGCTGAGCGATCTCGCCGGGGCGCACGCGGCGCCGTGGCGGGTCGCGCTCGCGCTCGCCGGAGCGGTGCTCTTCGTCGGCGTCTACAACGGCCTGCCCGCGCGCCGTCCGACATTCGCCGGCGAGCAGGGACGCTCCGACGCGCTGCGGCTCGCGATCCTGACCGCGACCACGCTCGCGCTGGTGATCGCCGAGCGCCCGAGCTGGTCGGTGCTGTTCGTCTTCCTCGCGATCGCGGGGGCGATCCGCCTCGCGCCGCGCGAGGGCGCCCTGTGGATCATCCTCTGCACCGGCCTGACGGCGGCCACGCTGATCGAGCTCGACACCGACGCCGGGACGACGATCTCACTCACCGCGACGACGCTCGGCATCGGCTTCATGATGTTCGCCTTCCGGCGGCTCATGCTGCTCAACCGCGAGCTCGTCGACGCCCGCGAGGAGGTCGCCCGCCTGGCGGTCTCCGAGGAGCGCGCGCGCTTCGCGCGCGACCTGCACGACCTGCTCGGCCACAGCCTGTCGGTGATCGCGATCAAGGCCGAGCTCGCCGAGCGGCTGCTCGAGCGCGACCCGCAGCGCGCCGCCGAGCACGTCGCCGACGTCAAGCTCGTCGCCCGCGATGCGCTCGGCGAGGTTCGCGACGCCGTCAGCGGCTACCGCCAGCCGACGCTCTCCAGCGAGCTGGAGGGCGCGCGGATGGCGCTGGAGGCGGCCGGCATCGAGGCGCAGCTGGAGGGCGCCGACGTCGAGCTGCCCGCCGACGTCGAGGCCGTGCTGGCCTGGGCGGTGCGCGAGGGGACGACGAACATCGTGCGCCACAGCCACGCTCGCAGCTGCCGGATCGCCGTGAGCCCGGGCGCGGAGGAGGTCAGCGCCGAGGTCGTCGACGACGGCGCGGCGCAGGACGCGCCGGCCGGCAGCGGCAACGGGCTCGCCGGGCTGCGCGAGCGCGCCGAGCGCGTCGCGGGCCGCGTCGAGGCCGGCCCCATCGCCGAGGGCGGCTTTCGCCTCTGCGTCACGGTGCCGCGATCGCCGGCGACGTGATCCGCATCCTGATCGCCGAGGACCAGGCGATGGTGCGCGAGGCGATCGCCGGGCTGCTCGACCTCGAGGACGATCTCGAGGTCGTCGCGCAGGTCGGCCGCGGCGACGAGGTCCTGGCGGCCGTCGAGGCCTGCGATCCCGACGTCGCGCTGCTGGACATCGAGATGCCGGGCGCCAACGGCCTGGAGGTGCTGCTCCTGCTGGCGGTGTTGCGGCCGGCCCCCAAGATCCTGATCCTCACGACGTTCGGGCGCCCGGGCTACCTGCGGCGCGCGATGGAGGGCGGCGCGTCCGGCTTCCTGCTCAAGGATGCGCCGATCGCCGAGCTCTCCTCGGCGATCCGCCGGGCGATGGCGGGCGAGCGGATCGTCGACCCCGGGCTGGCGGCGTCGGCGCTCAGCGAGGGGCCCAGCCCGCTGACCGGGCGCGAGCAGGAGGTGCTGCTGGCGTCGCGCGAGCACGCCACCGTCGCGCAGGTCGCGGCCGCGCTGCACCTCTCGCCGGGAACGACCCGCAACCACCTCTCGGCGATCATGGGCAAGCTCGGCGCGCACTCGCGGATCGAGGCGCTGCGGATCGCGGAGGAAAAGGGCTGGCTCTGAACGCAGCCTGAACGGCCGCGGTAAAAAGGCGGCAAAGACCAGGCTAAACGCTGCGACCAAGGGTCCCATCGGTCCCGGGTTGAAGGTCCAATTGCGGCTCGGACCGCCTGAGATGGAGGGTTACGTCACTGCACGACCACCCCCCAGGAGGCCCACCATGAGCACCAAGAAGATCATCCTCACCGCCACCGCAGTCGCCGCCCTCGCCGCCCCCGGCGTCGCCCAGGCCCGCCAGGGCGCCGATGATCCCGTCGGCCACGTCCGCCACAGCGGCGGGGACGATGTCCGCGGCGCGCACCACACGAGCTCGACGAAGCACCGCCACCGTGGCCGCCACGGCCGCCGCGGCACGCACCACAGCGCCAGCCACCGCCGCCACGGCGCGGACGACGGCCCGAACCACACCTAGGACCGTTGCCGTACCGGCCGGCGCGTCATGGGCGCGCCGGCCCGCCCCCGCTCAGCGCGTACGGATGATCCGGAACGTGTGGCGCGCGGTCACGCCACGGCCCGTCGCGGTCCGCGGCGAGGCGTAGAGGCGGTAGGTGCCGGTCTTCAGGCGCCGGCCGCCGACGCGGCCGCTGAAGCGCACGAAGTTCGTCCCCGACGTCCCGCTGTCGGTGAACGAGCCCGGCACGAGCTGGTAGCGCACGCAGCTCTTGCGCCGGCGCAGGGCGCGCGTCGGCTTGCGGCAGCTCGCGCCCACGCGCCGGCCCAGCCGCCGCGCGGCGACCGTGAAGCGGACGCTCGCCGCGGTGTTCGTCAGCCGGTAGCTGACGCTCGAGAAGGGGAAGCCGCCGGTCTCGAAGCCGCCGGAGGTCCGGGCGACGAACGCCGACGGCGACATGTCCAGCCCCGTCAGGACCGGCACCGGCGGGATGATGTTCACGACGGCACTCGCGGCGGCCTCGGCGACCACGTCGCTGAAGCCCTCCTGCAGCCAGGCGCAGAGCGTGTACTGGCCGACGTCGCTGAACGGCCCCGCCAGCCGCGGGAGCCCGAACACACCGAGTGCCGGCTCCGAGAAGGCGAAGGACTCCGAGGCGGGATCGGCGGATCGGCTCTGGGCGCACGGGCCCGCGCCGACCGGCTTGGCCTTCGCGTAGAGCGTGCGGCCGAGCTCCGTGGTCCCGCTGAGCGTTACGGGGACCGCGACGCCGGGGAAGCCGGTGGCCGGCGCCTGGACCGCGAGCGTCGCGGTGTTCGCGCGGACGTTGACCGGGAGCGTGAACGCCTCGACCGGGGCCACCGTGGAGGAGGCGGCGAGGTAGGCGCAGAAGACGTAGGCGCCCGGCTCGTCGGAGGTGATGACGTCCTGTGTGCCCGACGGATCGGCGAACAGCCGGCTCGTGCCCGAGTCGGCGGCGTAGGAGGGCGCGCACGGCACACCGCCGGACGGCCGGTACTTCGCGTAGATCTCGTTCGTGGCGGTCGTCGTGCCGGTCGCGACGAACGTCATCGCGCGGTCCTCGAGGGCGTCCCCGCCGACGAGCTCGATGCTCAGCGCGGCCTGCGCAGCCGCCGGCGCGAGCACCGCGATGCAGACGGCGAGTGCCGCCGTGAACGCCCCCTTTGAGATCCCCACTGGGCGCGCCCTACCCCGGAGGTAACGCCCTCACACCCACTAGCCTCGTCGCCGTGAACGACGAGGCAACGCACGGGATCGTCGCCGCCGGCCATCCGCTCACCGCGGAGGCCGGCGCGCGCGTGTTGCGCGAGGGCGGCAACGCCGTCGACGCTGCCGTCGCCGCGATGCTCGTGTCCTGGGTCGCCGAGCCCCTGCTGACCGGCCCCGGGGCCGGCGGCTACATGCTCGTCGCGGGCGCCGGCGAGGAGCCCGAGCTGCTGGACTTCTTCGTCGCCGCGCCCGGCCACGGGGCCGAGGGCTGCGAGCCGGCCGAGCTGCTGCCGATCGAGGTCGACTTCGCCGGCGACGCGCGCCAGACCTTCCACGTCGGCGCCTCCTCCTGCGGCGCGTTCGGCACCCCCGCCGGGGCCGCCGAGGCGATCCGCCGCTGGGGCTCGCAGGAGCTCGCCGATCTCGCCGCGCCCGCCGCCGCGCTCGCCCGCGACGGCCTCGTCCTCAACGACCAGCAGGCCGAGGTCGTGCACCTGCTGGAGGCGATCCTGCGCTCGACCCCCGGCGTCGAGCAGCTCTACGCCCCCGGCGGGCGGCTGCTGGGGGTCGGCGACCGCTTCCGCAGCCCCGAGCTCGGCGACACGATCGAGCGCCTCGGCGCCGACGGCGCCGAGCCCTTCTACCGCGGCGACATCGCCGACGCCGTCGTCGCGACGGTCGCGGCCGGCGGCGGCGTGCTCACCGCCGAGGACCTGTGCCGCTACGAGGCGCTGGCGCGGGCGCCGCTGCGCGTCGGCTACCGCGGCCGCGACGTCCTGACCAACCCGCCGCCGTCGGCCGGCGGCATCCTGCTCGCGCTCGCGCTGGGGCTGCTCGACGAGGCGCCCGCGCCGCCGCGCCTGGCGATGATCGTCCGCGCGATGGAGGCCGCCCAGTCGGCGCGCACGCCGGAGTTCGTCGACGGGCTCGCCGATCCCGGCTTCGCGGCGCGGCTGCTCGGCTCGCGGATGGGCTCGACGACGCACATCTCGGTGCTCGACAGCGAGGGCCGGGCGTGCTCGGTGACGTGCACCAACGGCGAGGGCTCGGGCATCGTCGTGCCGGGCACCGGCATCCACGTCAACAACATCATGGGCGAGGCCGACCTCAACCCGCTCGGCTTCAACACCGCGCCCGCGGGCCTGCGGATGCCGTCGATGATGTCGCCGACGGTCGTCATGCGCGACGGCGAGGTGCACGTCGCGCTCGGCTCCTCGGGCTCCAACCGGATCCGCTCGGCGCTGCTGCAGACGATCGTCGCGATCGTCGACCACGGCCTCGACGCGGCCGCCGCGGTCGCCGCTCCGCGCGTGCACTTCGAACACGACCTGATCTCCGCCGAGCCGGGCAGCGCGCTCGACGAGCTGCGCTACGACCCCTACGTGGTCCAGCACTTCCGCGCGCCGAACATGTTCTTCGGCGGTGTGCAGGCCGTCAGCCGCGACCCGCAGACGGGGGCGCTCGACGGCGCCGGCGACCCGCGCCGCGGCGGCGTGGCGGTCGCGGCATGAGGCTCGCGGCGGCCGCGCTGGCGGCGGCGGCGGCACTCGTGCTCGGCGCCTGCGGGACGCCCTCGCCCGACCTCTTCGTCGTGCACCGCACGGGCTCGGTCCCGGGCGCCAAGCTCGACCTGCTCGTCTCCGACACGAGCGCGCGCTGCAACACCGACGCGTCGCGGCCGATGTCGAGCGACCAGATCCTCGAGGCGCGCGACATCACGAAGGACCTGCTCGAGTTCCAGTTCGCCAAGACGGCGCTGCCGCCGACGACGCCGGCGCAGATCTTCCGCTTCTCGGTCCGCAGCGAGGCCGGCACGCTGCGTTACGGCGACACGACCCAGCGCCCGTCGGTCCTGCCCCGCCTGACGCGCTTCGTCCGCGGCCTCGCGATCGGCCTGTGCGGGCTGCAGCGCTGAGCCCCGCCGAGCAGGAGGAGCGGACGCTCTCGCCGCTGCTCGTGCTCCTGCTGGCGGTCGCCGTGGGCGCGACGGTCGCGAACCTCTACTACGTCCAGCCGCTGCTCAACGTCGTCGCCGACGACTTCGGCCTCTCGGAGACCGCCGCCGGGCTGCTCGTCACGTGCGCGCAGGTCGGCTACGTCGTCGGCCTGGCGCTGCTCGTGCCGCTGGGCGACCTGCGCGAGCGCAACGCGCTCGTCAGCCGGCTGCTCGTCGGCGTCGGGATCGCGCTGGCGGTGTGCGCCGCGGCGCCGTCGTTCGCCGTCCTGGCCGCCGGGCTGGTCGTCGTGGGCGCGCTGACCTGCGTCACCCAGATCCTCGTGCCGCTGGCGGCGACGCTGGCGGCGCCGCAGGAGCGCGGCAAGGTCGTCGGCAGCGTCATGAGCGGGCTGCTGATCGGCATCCTGGGGGCGCGGACCGTCAGCGGCGCGGTCGCCGCGGTCGGCGGCTGGCGGCTGGTCTTCGCGCTCGCGGCGGGCCTGATGCTCGTCCTCGCGCTCGTCCTGCGCCGCGTGCTGCCGCGGATCGCGCCGGTCGACCCGATGCCCTACCCGCGCGCGCTCGGCTCGGTGCTCGAGCTGATCGCCACCGAGCCCGTGCTGCGCCAGCGGATGGCCCTGGCGTTCTTTCAGATGGCGGGCTTCAGCGTCCTGTGGACCGCGATCGCGTTCCTGCTCGGCGGCGCGCCCTACCACTACGGCGAGGCGGTCATCGGCCTGTTCGGGCTGGCGGGCGTCGCCGGCGCGCTGGCGGCATCGGTCGCGGGCCGGCTCGCCGACCGCGGGCGCGGCGGGATCGCGCTGACAGCGTGCCTCGTCGCGACGCTCGTCAGCTGGGCGCTGCTGGCCGCCGGCAGCTCGTCGCTCGTCGCCCTGATCGCGGGGATCGCGCTGCTGGACCTCGGCGTCCAGGGCGCGCAGATCTCCAACCAGACGCGGATCTACGCGCTGGCACCGGAGGCGCGCAGCCGCCTGACGACCGCCTACATGGTCGCGTTCTTCCTCGGTGGCGTCGTCGGCTCGCTGCTGTCGGCGACGGTCTACGGCGCCGCCGGCTGGGACGCGACGTGCGCGCTCGGCGCCGCGTTCGCGAGCGCCGGGCTGCTCGTCTGGGCCGCCACCGAGCGCCATCATCGACGCGCCGATGAGTTCGCCCGCGCGTGACGTTTCACCGCACATGACCACCTTCGCCAACACCGACGACGAGGCCGCCTTCGCGGCCCTGCTCGAGCCCCACCGGCGCGAGCTGCACGTGCACTGCTACCGGATGCTCGGCTCCTTCGAGGACGCCGAGGACCTCGTCCAGGAGACCTTCCTGCGCGCCTGGCGCAGCCGCGCGACGTTCGACGGCGGCTCGTTGCACCGCGCCTGGCTGTACCGGATCGCGACGAACGCCTGCCTCGACAGCCTGCGGCGACGGTCGCGCCGCGCGGCGTCCGCGCCCGGCTCACCCGCCGAGCTGCCGTGGCTGCAGCCCTACCCCGACCGCCTGCTCGACGAGGTCGCGCCGAGCGAGGACGAGCCCGACGCCGTCGTCGTCGCGCGCGAGACGATCGAGCTCGCCTACCTCGCCGTCATCCAGCTGCTGCCGGCGCGCCAGCGCGCGGTGCTGATCCTGCGCGACGTGCTCGGCTGGTCGGCGAGCGAGACCGCCGACGCGCTCGAGATCAGCGTCGCGGCCGCCAACAGCGCGCTGCAGCGCGCCCGCGCGACGCTGCGCGAGCAGCCGCCCGAGCGCCGGCTGCAGTCCTCGGCCGGCGACAGCACCGCCGAGGAGCAGGCGCTGTTGCAGGGCTTCATCGACACCCACATGAGCGGCGACGCGGCCGCCGCGCTGGCGCTCGTGCGCGAGGACATCCGCGTCACGATGCCGCCCAACCCGGGCTGCTTCGACGGCATCGACGCGATCGCGGGTCTCATGCGCCAGGCGCTGGACGGCGAGATGGGCGAGTGGCGCCTGCTCGCCACGCGCGCCAACCGCCAGCCGGCCGCGCTGAGCTACCTGCGGGCGCCCGGCGACACGGTCTTTCGCCCGTTCAAGCTCGACGTCCTGCGTATCGAGGACGGCCTGATCGCCGAGATCACGACCTTCGACCCGCGCCTCGTCGGCATCGAGGCCTACGGCCTGCCGGCGACGCTGTGATTCCCACGGGCGGCCGGCTTGCCAGGGTGCTACAGCGCGACGCGACGGACGGTGTCCCCGGATGCGAGGTACAGGCGGTCGCCGACGAGCAGCGGCTTCAACTCGTCGTGGAAGGTGCGCACGGTCGTGGCGCGCACGCGGCCGGTGCGTAGCGACCGGACCACGAGACGTCCCTTGCGTCGCCGGGTCTCGACCCACGCGACGACGCGGTCGTCGATGACCGGTTGGGTGCAGGCCCACGGCGCCCGGCAGACCTTCAGGGTGCGCGGCTTGGCGGCGCAGCGCTGCAGCTCCACGCCGGCGGGAGCGGTCTGTCGGGCGCGCGGGCCGGGGTACGTGGTCGCCGCAGCCCAGCGGCCCGCGGTTGCGAGCTCGCCGAGCTCGCGGCCGGTCCCGTCGACGTTGGCGACGTACGGCCTGCGCTGTCCGTCGCACAGCCTGCGCGTCAGCGAGGGCGTGTCGATGTCGACGACGCTGTTGCGGCTCAGCGCGGTCGGGTCCAGCAGTCGCTGCTGTCCGGTGCTGCGCTCCACGTACGCGATCGCCGACAGTGGGCGCGCCGTGGTGAATGTCGCGGCTGCCCAGCGGTCGCCGATCGAGGCGTAGAAGCCCGGTCCCGCGCCGCTGTTGAGCGGCGGCTGCGCGGGTGCGAGCGTGCCGAGGCGGCCGCTGGCGAGGTCGAACGTCACGCCACGGTCCAGCGGTGCCGCCGGGTTTTCGCAGGACCACAGCAGCGTCCCTCGGTGGATGTCCGTAAATCCGCAGCCCGGGCCGGGCGCGGGAATCGCGCGCCGCGTTCCGGTGGCGGTGTCGAGCACCGTCACCGCCTGGCCATCGGAGGCTGCGAGGTAGCGGACGGCGTCGCTGCGCGCGTGTCCCGACAGTCCGGTGTCGCGGAGCGTCAGCGGTGCGGCAGGTGCGCTGGACGCGCAGCCGACGACGAGCAGGCCAGTGAGGAGGGCGATGCGCAGCATGCGAGCGAGACGACCTCAGTCCTCGCACGCGTCGTGGCCCGCCGTCGGGCACAGCTCGACGCCGTCGGCGAGCCGTCGCAGCAGGCCGTAGAGCTGCTCGCGTTGCTCCGCGTCAAGGGGGGCGAGGAGCTCGTCCTCGGCCGCCGCGATGGCGCCGTCGGTGCGGCGCAGCAGCCGCGCGCCGGCTGGGCTCAGACGCAGCTCGTAGCGCCGCCGGTCGCCCTCGTCGCGGGTCCGTGCGACGAGCTCGCGGTCCGACAGCTCGGCGGTGATCGCCGCAAGGTTGCTGCGATCGATGCCGAGCGCGTCGGCGAGCTCCGCCTGGCTTGTCGGGCCGAGCGCCTGGAGCTGCTGGAGGACGAGGAACTGCTGGGCGCCGAGGCCGAGGGGTCGCAGCGCGCGGCGGACGCGGGCGGTGGCGTCTCTGCCGAGGCCGGCCAGGAGGGTCGACGCCGGCACCTGCTCGCGGGTGGTGGCCATCCGCTCAGCTTAGGCGTGTTCGGTGTCATGTACCACAGTGGTAGAATACCATGGTAGTAGATAACCACGAACTACGAGAGAGGAGCACTGATCGAGCAATGCGGCCGCACGACCTGGAATTCGGCCTGGACACCTTCCTGCCCGTGACCGTCGACGAGTCCGGGGAGCTGATCGGCGGCGACCAGGTGATCCGCAACACCGTCGAGGAGGCGGTCCTCGCCGAGTCCGTCGGGATCGACTCCTTCAACATCGGGGAGCACTACCGCGCCGACATGATGGACTCGGCGAATCACGTGATCCTCGCGGCGATCGCCGCTCGGACGACGCGGATCCGGCTCGGCACCTCGGTGACCGTCCTCAGCACGCAGGATCCGGTGCGGCTGTTCACGGACTTCGCCACGCTCGACGCGGTGTCCGACGGCCGCGCGCAGCTGATCGTCGGCCGCGGCTCGCTGACGGAGTCCTTCCCGCTGTTCGGGTTCGACCTCGCCGACTACGAGGAGCTCTTCGAGGAGAAGCTGGACCTGCTGACGCGCCTGCTGCGCGAGCAGCCCGTGACCTGGTCGGGCAGCTTCCGCTCGCCGCTGAGCGGCCAGGTCCTGAGCCCGCCGATCCCCGAGGGACACATCCCGACGTGGGTGGGTGTCGGCGGCAGCCCGCAATCGGTCATGCGGGCGGCGCGCTTCGGCCTGCCGCTCATGCTCGCGATCATCGGCGGCGATCCCAAGCGGTTCGCCCCGTACGTCGACCTCTACAAGCGCGCGCTCGCGCAGTACGGACAGCCGGAGCTGCCGGTCGGCGTGCACTCGCTGGGATTCGTCGCGCCGACGGATGCGCAGGCCATGGAGATCCAGTGGCCCCACTACAAGGAGCAGTTCGACCGGGCGGCGCTGGAGCGCGGCTGGCGCGCTCCGACCTACGAGCAGTTCCTCGCCGAGGTCGATCACGGCTCGATGTACGTCGGGTCGCCTGAGACCGTGGCCAACAGGATCGCGGCAGTCGTCCGGGCGCTCGGGCTGAGCCGGTTCGATCTGGCCTACGCCGTCGGACGGGTGCCCCACGCACAGCGGATGTCGACGATCGAGCTCTACGGCCGCGAGGTCATCCCGCGCGTGCGCGAGCTGCTGGCCACCGCGGACGAGGACGGCGACGCTGAGGCCGTCGAGCCGGGGGTCGGGGGTTGACGATGATGGCGGTCATGAGCACGACGGCCGATGGAGCTGCGGCGGCGACACGCGATGGCGGCGATCTGCGCCTGGGCATCGTCGGAGCCGGCAAGCTCGGCACGACGATCGCCCGCGCCGCGGTCGCGGCCGGCTACGACGTCGCGGTCTCGGGATCGGGGCCTCCTGACGACATCGCGCTCACGGTCGACGTGCTCGCGCCGGGCGCCCGCGCCGCGACGACCGAGGAGGTCGTGGGTCACGCGGATCTCATCGTGCTGGCCGTCCCGGCGCACCGCTTCCGCGAGCTCCCGGGCGACCTCTTCGCCGGCAAGGTCCTCGTCGACACGATGAACTACTGGCCGCCCATCGACGGTGACGACGATGAGCTCGAGGCCGCAGCCGAGGGCACGAGCGTGGTCGTTCAGGATCACTTCTCATCCGCGCGCGTGGTGAAGAGCCTCAACCAGCTCGGCTATCACGAGCTCGAGGAGAACCGGCGCCCGAAGGGCGCTCCCGGCCGCCTGGCCGTCGGCGCCGCGGGCGGCGACCGCGCGGCGGTCGCCGCCGTGCTGCGCTTCGTCGACCGGCTGGGCTTCGACCCCGTCGACGCCGGGCCGCTCGAGCACGGCGTGGCGTTGCAGCCGGACGGATCGCCGTTCGCGGTCACCTACACCGCGGGCGAGCTCCGCGACCTGCTCGAGCGCGATCGGTCCGAGTGAGCCGCGCGACCGCTACGCGGGCGCCGGCTCGCTCTGCGGGTCCTGCAGCTGGCCCGACAGGGCCAGCGCGATCGCCGCGACGACGATCAGCAGGACGCCGTAGACGTCGGTCGTGTCGTGCAGGCCGAACTGGGTGACCGCCGCGCCGGCGGCGACCGCCGGAAGGCTGAAGGCGAGGTAGGAGACGACGAGGATCGCCGAGACGAGGCCGGCGCGCTCGTCGGCCGGGGCCAGGCTCGACAGCGCGCGGAAGGCGCCGGCGAACGCCGGGCCGAACCCGAGCCCGGCGATCGCGGCGCCGAGGAGGAAGACGACGAGCGAGCCGGTGTTGAGGCCGACGAGCGTCAGCGCGACGCCGGCCATCAGCGCGCCGAGACCGCCGCGTGCCGTGGAGCGCGCGTGCGTGTCGCGCAGCCAGACCGAGGCGGCCGAGCTGACGCCGGTCATGATGAAGATCGGCAGGCCGCCGGCGACGTGGCTCGTGTTCCCGAGCTCGCCCGCGGTCAGCGACGGCCCGAGCGAGAGGATCAGCCCGCCGAGCGCCCACGAGGCCATGAGGCAGGGGATCGTCGCGACGAAGGCGACGCGCAGCTGTGGCGGCACGGCGACGCTCGGGCGCAGGGAGTGCGCCCACGGCCCGCTGCGGCGCACCGTCTCGGGCATCGCGGCGGCGACGAGGATCGCGACCGCGAAGGCGCCCAGCAGCAGCCAGAAGATCAGGCGCGTCGGGCTCGGGCCGTACTGCACGAGCAGCCCGGCGCCGAGGGCACCGGCCGCCAGCCCGCCGAGCGGCGCGGCGACGCCGAGCAGCGCGCCGAGGCGCGGCTTGGCCGCGGGCTGGAGGTCCAGGAGGGCGGCGCTGATGGCGCCCATCGCGATACCGGTCGCGATCCCCTGCAGGGCGCGGGCGGCGAACAGCCAGACGACGCTCTGGGCCTCGGCGAACAGCAGCATGCCGACGATCTCCAGGGCGAGTGCGACCAGCAGCGTCGGGCGCCGGCCGACGTGATCGGAGACCGAGCCGGCGACGACGAGCGCGCTCAGCAGGCCGAGCGCGTAGACCGCGAAGACGCTCGTCAGCGTGATCGCCGAGAAGCCGAACTGGGCCTGGTAGACGATGTACAGCGGCGACGGGGCGCTCGACGCGAAGAGCAGCAGGGCGAGGATGACGGCGAGCGACCAGAAGGCGGCGGTGCGGCTGAGCGTCGCGCCGGAGGACCGGCGGACGCCGATGGCGATGGAGCGTGGGAGCATGTGGTCCTCCTTTCCTCTTCATCGAACGGACCGCGACCGCGGAACGTGAGATTTGCTTAGTACGGCGAACATCGTACCAAATGTACGACGGACGTCGTATAATCGGGCTCCATGACCGTCATCCATCACCCGGCGATCGACGAGCTGGCTCTGCCGGCCGTCCTGCACGCGCTGAGCGACCCGCATCGGCTGCAGGTCGTGCGCGTCCTCGCCGAGCGCGAGGAGCCGCAGCGCTGCGGAGCGTTCGGGCTACCCGTCACGAAGTCGACCGCAACGCATCATTTCCGCGTGCTGCGCGAGGCCGGCGTCATCGCGCAGGTCGAGGACGGCACGGCGCGCCTGAACTCGCTGCGCCGCGGGGACCTCGACGAGCGCTTCCCGGGGCTGCTCGACGCGATCCTCGCCGGCGCCGGTGCCCGTGCCTGACGCCGCGCTTCCCACGCGCGCGCTCGGCGCGGGCGGACCGGACGTCGGCGCCGTCGGCCTCGGCTGCATGGGCATGTCCTGGGCCTACGGGACCGCGGACAGGGACGACGAGCGCTGCGCCGTGACGATCCACCGCGCGCTCGACGCCGGCGTGACGCTCATCGACACGGCCGACATGTACGGCCCGTTCACGAACGAGGAGCTCGTCGGCCGCGCGCTCGCCGGCCGCCGCGACGAGGCCGTGCTCGCGACGAAGGTCGGGCTCGTCGTCGACGACCCGGTCACGTTCGCGATGCACCGCGACGCCAGCCCCCAGCACGTCCGCGCGGCGATCGACGCGTCGCTGCGGCGGCTGGGCACCGACCGCGTCGACCTCTACCAGCTGCACCGCGTCGACCCGCAGGTGCCCGTCGAGGAGACCTGGGGCGCGATGGCCGAGGTCGCGCGCGCCGGCAAGGCCGGGCGGATCGGGTTGTCGGAGGCGAGCGTCGACGAGCTCGCCCGCGCCCACGCGATCCATCCCGTCGCGTCGGTGCAGTCCGAGCTGTCGCTGTGGACGCGCGACGCGCTCGCCGAGGTCCTGCCCTGGTGCGAGCAGCACGGCGTCGCCTTCATCCCGTTCGCCCCGCTCGGGCGCGGCTTCCTGACGGGGGCGATCACGCGGGCGAGCTTCGCCGACGACGACTTCCGCGCCCGCAACCCGCGCTTCACCGCCGAGGCGATGGAGTCCAACCTCGCGATCGTCGACCGCGTTCGCGCCGTCGCCGAGCGCCACGAGGCGACGCTCGCGCAGGTCGCGCTCGCCTGGACGCTCGCGCAGGGCGAGCACGTCGTCCCGATCCCCGGCACCACGCGCCCCGAGCGCGTCGAGGAGAACGCGGGCGCCGCGCACCTGGCGCTGAGCGGCGGCGACCTCGCCGAGCTCGACGGCGCGCCGGTCGCCGTCGGCGACCGCTACTGACAGCGATGAACCGCCGTGCGTGGATTCTCATGGCGTTGCTGGCCGGGCTCTGGGGCGCCTCCTACCTCTTCATCAAGGTCGCCCTCGACGACGGCATGCCGCCGCTGTTCATCGTCTTCGCGCGGATCGCGCTCGGCGCCGCCGTGCTCGTGCCGATCGCCGCGCGCGCCGGGGTGCTGCCCGCGATGCGCGGCCTCGAGGGGCCGATCCTCTTCCTGGCGGTCGTGCAGGTCGTGCTGCCGTTCACGCTGATCACCTACGGCGAGAGCCACATCGCCTCGTCGCTGACCGGGATCCTCGTGTCCGCCGCCCCGATCTTCACCGCGCTGATCGCGGTCCGCTACGACGACGACGAGCGCCCGCACGGGATCGCGACCGCCGGCGTCGTCATGGGGATCGTCGGCGTCGTGCTGCTCTTCGGCGTCGACCTCAGCGGCGACGCGCAGGCGATCGCCGGCGGGCTGATGGTGCTGCTGGCGTCGCTGGGCTACGCGATCGGCTCGCTGTTTCTGAAGTTCCGCCTGCAGGGCGTGCCGCCGATCGGGATCGCTGCGGCGACGATGATCGCCGGGACGCTCGTGCTCCTGCCCGTGGTCCTGTTCGCGCTGCCCCCGCACGCGCCCAGCCTGAAGGCGACCGGATCGCTGCTCGTGCTCGGCGCCGGCGGCACGGGCATCGCGTTCTTCATCTACTTCACGCTGATCTCCGAGATCGGCCCCGGGCGGGCATCGCTCGTCGCCTACATCGCGCCCGGCTTCGCGGTCCTCTACGGCGTCTCGCTGCTCGGCGAGCCGCTGACGATCGGCGCCCTGCTCGGCCTCGCGCTGATCCTCGCGGGCTCCTGGATCGCCGCCGAGGGGCGCTGGCCCGGCCAGGCGCGCGTCGTGCCCGCCGCGCCGCTGGAGCCGCCGCCGCCCGTGCGCGAGCCGGCGTAGGTGCTGTCAGCCGAAGCGGACCTTGCCGTTGGAGCGCGCCCGCGCCTGCGCACGCTCGACGAAGTCCAGGCGCTTGAGCGCCGCGCGGAACAGCCGCGTGACGAGCCGCATGCGCGCGTTCTCCGAGCGCAGGTCGAGCAGCCCCTGCTTGGCGTCGAGGCCGAAGTCGACGGTCGCGGCCATCGCGTAGGCGCTCTTGGCGGCGAGCTCGTCGGGGTCGGGCTGGTTGTCGGTGGCCTGCACGACGAGCTCCGCATAGGCGCTGCGCGCCGTCTCGGCGGCCGCCTCGTCGGGCTCCTCGGCCTTGTCCTCGAGGAACTCGACGGTCGCCGCGGGATAGGGCCGGTCGCGCTGGCGCTCGACGATCCGAAACGGCCGCGTGCCGCGCGTGAGGACGTTCAGGCGCCCGTCCTCCATGCGCTCGAGCACCTCGGTGACCTCGCAGGCGCAGCCGACCTGGCGCAGCTCGCCGTCGGCCGACCAGACGATCCCGAACTCCGTCTCGTTCTCGAGCAGCTCGTCGAACATCGTCCGGTACCTGGCCTCGAAGATGTGCAGCGGCACGAGCTCGTGCGGGATCGCGACGAGCGGGAGCGGGAACAGCGGGAAGTCGCGCACGGTGCGGTCGGGCATCGAGGTATCTCAGCATGACGGCGACCGCGCTGCTCTGGTTTCGGCGCGACCTGCGCCTCGCCGATCACCCGGCGCTCACGCGCGCGCTGCACGACTACGAGCGCGTCGTGCCGGTCTTCGTCCTCGACGACGCGCTGCTGCGCGGGCGCTTTGCGTCGGCGCCGCGGACGGCGTTCATGCTCGGCTGCCTGCGCGCGCTGGACGCCGACCTGCGCGCGCGCGGCAGCGGGCTCGTCGTTCGCCGCGGGCGCCCCGAGGAGCAGCTGGCGGCGCTGGCCGCCGAGGCCGGCGCGGGCGCCGTGCTGTGGACGAGCGACGTCGCGCCCTACGCCCGCGCCCGCGACCGCCGCGTCACCGCGGCGCTGCGCGACGCCGGCGTCGACGCCGTCGCGCAGGGCGGCGCCTACGTCGTCGACGTCTCGCGGCCGCGCACGCAGGCGGGCCGCCCGTTCACCGTCTTCACCCCGTTTTACCGCCACTGGCTCGAGCTCGAGCGGCGCACCGTGCACCGCGCGCCGGCCGGGCTGCCGGCGCTGCCGAGCGCGCTGCGCAAGGGCCGGCTGCCGGCGCTCGACGCCCTCGGCCTCGACGGCGGCTTCGCGCTCCCCGAGCCCGCCTGCGCGCCCGGCGAGGCCGCCGCCCGCGCCGCGCTCGCGCGCTGGCTGGACGGGCCCGTCGACCGCTACGCCGACCGCCACGACGCGCTCGGCGAGGACGCGACGAGCCGGCTGTCGCCGTACCTGCGCTGGGGCTGCGTCTCGGCGGCCGAGTGCGAGGCGCGCGCCGCTCGCCGCGGCGGCGCGGGCGCCGCGGCCTGGGTCCGCCAGCTCGCCTGGCGCGACTTCTACGCCCACGTGCTCCTGCTGCACCCCGCCAACGCGCGGCGCGAGCACCAGGAGCGCTACCGCGACCTGCGGTGGCACGACGACGACGACGCGCTGCAGGCCTGGCGCGAGGGCCAGACCGGCTATCCGCTCGTCGACGCCGGGATGCGCGAGCTCGCGCGCACGGGCTGGATGCACAACCGTGCGCGGCTCGTCGTGGGCTCGTTTCTCACGAAGGACCTGCACCTCGACTGGCGCCTGGGCGAGCACCACTTCGAGGCGCTGCTGCTCGACGGCGAGCCCGCGCAGAACAACGGCAACTGGCAGTGGGTCACGTCCGTCGGGGTCGATCCGGCGCCCTACTTCCGGCGGATCTTCAACCCCGTCCTGCAGCAGCGCAAGTTCGACCCCGACGGGGCCTACGTGCGCCGCTGGGTGCCCGAGCTGCGCGACGTCCCCGACGAGCTGCTGGCCGAGCCGTGGCGCATGAGCGAGGAGCAGCAGCACGCGGCCGGCTGCGTCGTCGGCCGCGACTACCCGGCGCCGATCGTCGACCACGCCGAGGAGCGTCGCACGGCGATCGAGCGCTACCGCGCGGCGGGCTAGGACCCGAACTCGAAGCGGATGAACGCCGTCTGCTTGGCGTTCTCGCAGCGCACGAGCGTCAGCTCCTTGCCGGCCTTCGCGAGCAGGCAGGTGTAGGTCCGCTGGCGGCAGGAGCCCGTGCTCTTGCAGCCGGCGGACTTCGCCACGGCGGTCGCGACCGCGCGGGCGTTCTTGCAGCTGCCGCCCTGGGCGGTGATCGCGCCGTTGAAGAAGCCGTCCTTGTCGAGCGTGGCGACGTCGCCGCAGTCCTTGATCGGCGCGCGTGTCGCGCCCTGGGCCACGGCGCCGGGGACGAGCGCCGCGACCGCGATCGCGGCGGTGCTGAGGATCGTGCGTGGGGTGAACATCGAGGCGACCATATCCTTCGGCCCATGGACGAGCTCGCGGCCTACGAGCGGCGCCTGCGCCGCGCCGGGCTGCCGCTGCTGATCGAGGACTACTCGGCCTTCGAGGACGTCTTCACGCGCGCCGTGCCGCTGCTCGGGCTCGTCTTCATCGGCCAGCTGCTCGGGGCGGTGCAGCTCGACTGGCCGCTGTGGGCGAACGTGCTCGCGCTCGCCGGCGGCCTGGCGATCCTGGTCGGCGGGGTCGCGCTCGTCAACCGCGGGCGCGGGCGCCCGGCGCTGTCGGTCCCCGACCGCGTCGGGCCCGTCGAGCTGGCGGCGTTCGTCCTCGTGCCGGCGCTGCTGCCGCTCGTCTTCGGCGGCCAGGTCGTCAGCGCGCTGGTCACGGCGGCGGGCAACGCGGCGCTGCTGGCGCTCATCTACGGGGTCGTCGGGATCGGCCTGCTGTCGATCCTGCGCTGGGCCGGGGCGCGCCTGCTCAGCCAGCTGACGGCGTCGCTGAAGCTGCTCACGCGCGCCGTGCCGGTGCTGCTGATCTTCATGATCGTCCTGTTCGTCAACACCGAGATGTGGCAGGTCTTCTCGGACGTGTCCGACGCCGCGCTGGGCGGGGTCGTCGCGCTGTTCTTCGGCGTCGGGTCGGTGTTCGTCGCCTCGCGGCTGCCGGCCGAGGTCCGCGAGCTCGAGCGCGACGTCGGCGCCGAGCCGCCGCTGAGCTCCAGCCAGCGCTTCAACGTCGGCTTCGTGATGTTCATCAGCCAGGGGCTGCAGGTGCTCGTCGTGTCGGTCCTCGTCGGCGCGTTCTTCGTCGCCTTCGGCGCGCTGGCGATCACGCCGCACGTCGTCGAGGTGTGGATCGGCGAGCCGCCGCGCGCGATCGCGGGCCACGCCTCGCTGAGCGTCGAGCTGCTGAAGGTCTCAAGCGCCCTGGCGGCCTTCAGCGGCGTCTACTACGCGATCGCCGTGCTCACCGACGCGACCTACCGCGAGGAGTTCCTCGACGAGCTGCAGGTCTCGCTGCGCGAGACGTTCCACGACCGGGCGCGCTACCTCGAGCAGCGCGCGGCGATGGCGTGATCGCGGGATTCGCCGCCGCCGCGGTCCTGGCGCTCGCGGGCGCGCCGCAGCAGCCGCGCGCGCTCGTCGTGACCGAGACCGCGGGCTTCCATCACCCGTCGATCCCCGCCGCCCGCGCCGCGCTGCAGCGCCTGGGCGACGCGAGCCCCGACTACGACGTCGTGCCGGTCGCGTCCTCGCGCGCGCTGACAGCGGCGGCGCTGCGCGACGCGCGCGCGGTCGTCTTCCTCTCGACGACCGGCGAGCTGCGGATGGGCGCCGCCGGGCTGACGCGGCTGCTGGACTGGATCCGCGCCGGCGGCGCGTTCGTCGGCCTGCACGCGGCCTCCAACACGTTCGCGCAGGAGCCCGCCTTCGCCCGCATGCTCGGAGCGCAGTTCAAGGCGCACCCGTTCGTCGGGCGCGGGCGCGTGGTCGTCACCGACCGCCGCCACCCGGCGACGCGCGGCCTGCCGTCGTCGTTCGTCGTCGACGACGAGTTCTACGTCTTCGAGACCAACCCGCGGCGGCGCGCGCACATCCTCGCCCGGCGTTCGACGAAGGCCGACGAGCCGCTCGTCTGGACGCGGCGCGAGGGCTCAGGACGCGTCTTCTACAGCGCGCTCGGCCACCCGAGCTCGGCCTGGCGCGACCCCCGGCACCTGCGCCTCGTCGGCAACGGGCTGCGCTGGGCTACGAGGTAGGCGCCGCGGGTTCGGGCGCCTGCGTCAGCGACAGGCGCGCCTGCTCGGCGAAGACGTCGAACGACGGCCGCAGCTCGCCGTTGGGCGCGACGAGCGCCGAGTCCCAGCTGCCCGACTTCGTCGCCTTCCAGTGGTAGATGTAGACCCGCGTGATGCGCGGGCTCGTCCGCGCCAGGCGGAAGACGCGCTTGGTCGCCTCGAGGGCGCGCGCGCCGCCGATGCGGATCTTCAGCCGGCGGTCGTCCTTGCCGGTCGTCGTCGGCTCCTTGCGGCGCACGATCGCCCCGGTCTCCGTGAACCAGATCTCGCCGGGCGCCAGGCGCCGCATGGTCCGCGTGCCCCAGCTCGAGTCGGAGTTGACGTCGACGTAGTTGTGCAGTCCCCACAGCTTTGGCCGGCGGTCGCGCGGGAACTCGCGCAGGTAGGAGCGCATCCAGCGATCGAGGCTCGAGGTGTCGACGACGTCGGCGCCGAGAACCTTGCAGGCCGGGCACATGCGCCGCAGCACGTCGTAGTACGACGCGATCTTCCTGGGGTCGTAGTTGGACTTGCGGATCGCGATGTTGGGCTCGTTCCACGGGCTGTACTCGCGGACGTGCGGATAGCGGTGGCGGAAGCGCAGCACCTCCGTGCGGTAGACGTCGCGCGGCGGCAGGCTGAACTTGCGCGTGCGGCTGCGGCCGAAGGTCACGAGCGGCTCGATCCCGACGGCCCTCGCGGAGGCCATCCAGCCGTCGAGCTCGCGGCGCTGCCAGTCGTAGCGCATCGCGTCCCAGGGGACGCTCAGGCGCGCATGGTGGACCGGCAGGTCGGTGAGGCGCGCGTCGTGGAACGTGCCGGCGCGCTGGTCGGCGATGCCGACGGTCACGACCGCGGCGGCCGGCGTGGCGCCGCACGCGAGCCCTGCGGCGGCCGTGGCGAGGGTGGCGAGCAGACCGCGGAGCACGCGCGCCAGCATGCAGCATCGCCCCGCCGGGCGCGTCGCTCCCGAATCTTGGGCGTAGGCTCCGCCGCCGTGTCCGCCGACCCCGAGCCCGCCCTCTACCTCCAGCGCGACCAGCCACCTGGCGTGCCGCCGCTCGCGCTGACCGGCGAGCGCACGCTCCCCGACGTCCCCGAGGAGAACTACTGGTTCCAGCGCCACCTCGTCGTCTACGAGTGGATCGCGCGCCGCACGGCCGGGCTGCGGGTCGTCGACCTCGCCTGCGGCGAGGGCTACGGCTCCGACGTGCTGGCCGCGGCGGGCGCGCGCTCGGTCGTCGGCGTCGACGCCAACCCCGAGGCCCACGAGCACGCGCGGCTGCGCTACGTCCGCGACAACCTGCGCTTCGAGCGCGACATGGTCGAGCGCTTCGACGAGCCCTGCGACGCGCTCGTCTTCCTGCAGACGATCGAGCACGTGCAGGACCCCGGCGCGATCCTCGAGCGCTTCAAGGCGCTGCTGGCGCCGGGCGGCGTGGCGTACGTCTCGACGCCCAACGTGCTCACGCTCGCGCCGCCCGGGGCCGAGCGCTCGGGCAACCCGTGGCACGTCTACGAGTACCGCCCGCAGGAGTTCGCGGCGCTGTGCCGCGCGCACTTCCCGCGCGTCGAGCTGTACGGGCTGTTCCACGCCCGCAAGCTCGCGGCCCACGCCGCCGCGCTGCGCCTGGGCTGGGACGAGCTCCACAAGCGCCTGGGCATCACGCAGCGCTTCTACGACCGCTTCACCCCGGCGATCGACGTGCGCGACTTCGCGCTGCGCGCCGGCGCGGCGGCCGAGCTCGAGCGGGCGCTGGACCTCGTCGTCGTGCTGCGCGCATGAGCGCCGCCGCCGCCGGCGAGCTCGCGATCGTCCTGCATTCCCACCAGCCCTACGTCGAAGGCCACGGCACGTGGCCGTTCGGCGAGGAGTGGCTGTGGGAGTCGATCGCGACCTCCTACCTGCCGCTGCTGGATCTCCTCGACGCGGGCGCGCCGCTGACGCTCTCGCTCACGCCGGTGCTCTGCGACCAGCTCGAGGCCCCCGGGGCGCTGGAGCGCTGCGCCGAGTTCCTCGCCGGCATCCGCGTCGAATCGCACCGGCGCGACATCGCGAGCGCCGCCGGGGAGCCGGGCGTCGTCGCCGCGCTCGAGCACTCCGCGGCGCGCTATGAGTGGGCGCGCGAGCGCCTGGCGGCGCTCGGCGGCGACCTGCTCGGCGCGCTCGGCCGCCACGTCGCGTGGACGTCGGCGGCGACGCATGCCGTCCTGCCGCTGCTGGCGACCGCCGCCGGCGTGCGCCTGCAGCTGCGCGCCGGGATCGACGCCCATCGCCGCCGCTTCGGCGCGGGTTGGGGCGGCGGGCTGTGGCTGCCCGAGTGCGCGCACGCGCCCTGGCTGGATCCGCTGCTCGAGGAGGCCGGCGTGCGCGCCACCTGCGTCGACCTCACCGACGTCCTGCCGGCCGGCGGCCACCTGCGCCCGCTGCGCTCGGCCGCCGGGCCGCTGCTCGTCCCGATCGACCGCGCGACGATCGAGCTCGTCTGGAGCAACGGCGGCTACCCGGCCGACGCCCGCTACCGCAGCTACCACGCCTTCACGCAGCACCGCCACCGCGCCTGGAGCAACGACGGCGCCCCCTATGACCCGGCCCGCGCCGCCGCCGCTGCGCGCGAGCACGCCGCCGACTTCGTCGCCCGCGTCCGCGCGCGGGTCGCCGGCGGCGGCCTGTGCGTCGTCGCGGTCGACACCGAGCTGATCGGCGACTGGTGGCACGAGGGCCCGCTGTGGCTCGCCGCCGTGGTCGACGAGGCGACCGCGCAGGGGCTGGCGCTCGCGCGCCTCGACGACGCGCTGACGCGCCACGAGCCGGTCGCGGCGCCCGCCGGCCTGCCGGTGACGACCTGGGGGACGCCGCGCGACCTGACGACCTGGAGCGCGCCGCCGGTCGCCGGCATGGCCTGGGACGCCCGCGACGCCGAGCTGCGCGCGCTCGCCGCCGGGCCGCGCCTTGACGAGCGCGCGGTCCGCGAGCTGCTCGCGCTGCAGTCCAGCGACTGGGCGTTTCTCGTCAGCCAGGAGCTCGCCGAGCCCTACGGCCGCGAGCGCGCCGCCGGCCACCGCGCGGCGCTGGACGCCGCGCTCGCACGGCCCGGCTCGTGCGAGCCGCAGCTGCGCAACCTGGCACCCGATGCCTCGCCGGCGGCCCTGCTCGAGCCCTGACGGGGACACGTTTTTCCCGCTCCTTGCGAGCGTCAAGACGCCGTTCCGTCCGATCGCTGCGTAGGATGCAGCGCTGCTTTCCATAACGAGCCGAGTCCCGGGCGCCCAGCGCGGCCGGGAACGGGGGAACCACTTGGGCCGCTGACACCGGCCCGGGGGCGAATCGCCACCACCGCCGCGAGCGGTCCGGAGGCGTAGCGCACGTCACAGCGCGAGCCCGTCAGCTAACCCCGTAGGCGCCGAGACGACGATCAAGGAGCACCGATGCCCGCAGCACCCGATGACCTGATGGCGACCCCGGTCGCCGACCGCCGGATCGCCATCGAGCCCGGGAGCGACGCCGAGCGCACGCTGGCCTTCCGCCGCTCGCTGCGCGCCTCGCGCACCCGCCGCGCCGTCGCCGCGCTGCGCCGGCGCCGGATCCTGCGCAGCCGCAGCTCGGCGCTCGTCGCCGCGGCGGGGCTCTTCGTCGTGGCCGGCGGGGCGTTCGCCCAGCAGCAGTCGGCGCCCGGCCCCGGCCTGAGCCCCGACACGATCGCCGCCGCGCAGAAGGCGCTCGGCGTCACCGCCGACGGCGTCGTCGGCCCGCAGACGCGGCGCGCCACCAAGACCTTCCAGCGCAAGCAGGATCTGACCGTCGACGGCGTCATCGGCCCGCAGACCCTGAAGGCGCTCGGCGTCGAGACCGGCGAGGTGAAGGACGCTGCGGTCTCGGACCTCGAGCGCATCGCGCAATGCGAGTCCGGCGGCGACCCGACCGCCGTCTCCGCCGACGGCCAGTACCACGGCAAGTACCAGTTCTCGCTGGAGACCTGGCAGCGCATGGGCGGCAGCGGCGATCCCGCCGCGGCGCCCGAGGCCGAGCAGGACAAGCGCGCCGCGATGCTCATGGCGCAGGACGGCCCGGGGTCCTGGCCGGTCTGCGCCCAGCAGGCCTGACCCGCTCTTTCCCAATGTGCCCTACCCGTGCCCGGAACCCCTGTCCGGCACGGGTAGGGTGCGCCGTGTGACCACCACACCGAACATCGACGAGCTCAAGGCGCGCCAGCGCGCGACCTGGTCGGCCGGCAACTACGACCTCATCGCCCAGCGCATCGCGGCGGTCGGCGCGGTCGTCGCCGAGGCGGCCCAGATCGAGCCCGGGATGGCGGTCCTCGACGTCGCGACCGGCACCGGCAACGCCGCGATCCCCGCCGCGGTCGCGGGCGCGAACGTCACGGGCCTGGACCTCACGCCCGAGCTCTTCGACGCCGCGCGTGCCCACGCCGGCGAGGCCGGGGTGACGATCGAGTGGGTCGAGGGCGACGCCGAGGCGCTGCCGTTCGAGGACGAGAGCTTCGACCGCGTCCTGTCGGTGTTCGGGGTGATGTTCGCCCCGCGCCAGCGGGTCGCCGCGGCCGAGCTGGCGCGCGTCTGCCGCTCCGGGGGCAGCGTCGTCGTCGCCAGCTGGACGCCGCAGGGCTTCACCGGCCGGCTGTTCGCCACGCTCGGCCGCCACCTGCCGGCCCCGGCGGCGGGCGGGTCGTCGCCCGTGCAGTGGGGCGACGAGCGCCACGTGCGCACGCTGATCGGCGGCCAGCTGCTGCTCGCCCAGGAGCGCCGCACGGTCGACCTGCGCGGCCCGTCGCGCGACGCGATGATCGCGATGTACGACCACGCCTTCGGCCCGTTCGTCCTCGCGCGCCGGGCGCTGGGCGACGCGCGCTTCGCCGTGGTCCTCGAGGACGTCCGCGCACTCGTCGAGGAGTTCGACCAGGGCGAGGGCGAGCTGCACATCGAGGCCGAGTACCTCCTGACGATCGCGCACCGCCCTTGATGGTTGGTCCCACGACCGGCACCGTCAGCTGCACGCGTCTCGCGGCGCAGGATCGCCACGCGCCGAACGCGGCCGTGCCGCTGGCACTGTCCACCTTCGGCCCGCGGCACCCTGCATCCGCGATCCACGCACATCTGACGGCACCGGCCGCGGGACCAACCATCTAGCACCCAAACGGGCCGGCGTCGCCGGTTTGGCAGTCTCTGCGCGCATGGACGCGGAGCCCCAGCCACCCTCGCCGCGCGGGTCGTTCCGGGAGGGACTGCGGGCGGGGGTGCCCTACGCGATCGCCGGCGGCGTGCTCGCGCTGTCCTTCGGCGTCGTCGCCCGCCAGGCGGGCTTCTCGGCCTTCGCGACGATCGCGATGTCGGCGATCGTCTTCGCCGGATCGGCCCAGTTCGCGGCGCTGGCGATCGTCGCCGGCGGCGGGGGCGTCGGCGCGGCGATCGCAGCCGCCGCGCTCATGAACTCGCGCTTTCTGCCGATGGGCGTCGCGCTCGCGCCGTCGCTGCCGGGCCGGATGCTCAAGCGCGCCGCGCAGGGCCAGACCGTCGTCGACGCGTCGTGGGCGATGGCCAACCGCGGCGGCGGTCGCTTCGACCGCCACTTCCTCTTCGGCGCGAGCGCGGTCCAGTACGCGACCTGGCTGCTGGGCACGACGATCGGCGCGTTCGCGGGGGAGGGGCTCGGCGACCCGCGCACCTACGGCCTGGATGCGATCTTCCCGGCCTTCTTCCTCGCCCTGCTCGGGGCCGAGCTGCGCAACGGCCGCGCCCGGGCGGCGGCGCTCGGCGGCGGGCTGATCGCGCTCGCGCTCGTCCCGCTCGCCCCGGCGGGCGTGCCGGTGCTCGCCGCCAGCCTGGTGGCGCTCATCGGCCTGCGCAGCCGTGGGGCGGTGGCGCCATGAGCAGCGCGACGCAATGGGCGCTGATCGGCGGCTGCGCGGTCGTGACCGTGCTGATCAAGGCCGCCGGGCCCGTCGCCTTCGGCGGCCGCGACCTGCCGCCGCGCCTGGCCGGGGTGATCGCGCTGATGGCGCCGGCGCTGCTCGTGGCGCTCGTCGTGACACAGGCGCTGGCCGACGGCGAGCACATCAAGATCGGCGCCGACACGGCGGGCGTCGGGCTGGCCGGCGTCGTCCTGTGGCGCGGCGGGTCGATCATCGCCGGCGTCGCGGTGGCGGTGCTCGTGACCGCCGGCCTGCGCGCGCTGGGCTGAGGAAAACCCAAACCCCGGCGACCACGGGGGCAGTCGTGATCGCCGGGGCTGTCGAGTCCTGGCCGCTGGGGGCGGTCGGGCACTCGCGGGTCTATATGCATGATCGGACCCGGGGTCCCCGTGCACATCGGGGGAGATCGCGCATCGCGCTGCGGGTCGGCGCATGCGCGGTGAGACCTTTGTCCCGCGGGCTCGACCTGCTGCAGTGTCGGCGTGTTCCTGTCGGCCGACAACCTCGTGCTCGTGGCCGCGCAGTCGGCTTGCGTCGCGCTCCCGGCGGCCGGGCTGCCGCCCTGGGCCCAGCGACTGCGCGCGCCCGGCTGGGCGCTCGTGCTGCCGCTGTCGATCGCGGTCGTCGTCGCCGCGATCGAGCTCGCGCCGTCGACCGCCGACGTCCTCACCTGGGTGGCGCTGCTGCTCGTGCCGCCGGGCTGCGCGCTGGCGCTCGGCTGGGCGGCGCGTGGCGCCCGCCCGGCCCTGGCGCTGCTCGCCGCGCCGCTGCTGGCGCTCGCCTGGGCCTACCCCGGCGAGCGCGCCGGCCAGGCCGCGGCGACGCTGCTGATCGCCGGGTCGGCCGTCACGCTCGGGCGGCTGCTGGCCGGCGCGGCGCCGCTGACGCTCCTGAAGGCGGGCGTCGTGGCGATGGCCGCGATCGACGCCTACCTCGTGTTCTCCAACAAGCTGCAGGCGCCCAACGCGGTGCTCGTCGCGGCCTCGCCGGGAGGCGGCCTGCCGCAGCTGCAGTCGGGCTCCTTCGGCCACGCGGGCCTGGGCTACGGCGACTTCTTCGCGGCCGCGGTCGTCGGCGGGATCCTCGCGGCCGAGCGGCGCCCGCAGCTGCTCGCCGCGGGCGCGATGCTCGCGATCTCGCTGGCCTGGGACCAGCTCTTCCTCGTCTACGACGTCCTGCCGGCGACGATCCCGCCCGCGCTCACGCTGCTGCTCTTCGCCGCGATCAGCGGCGCCCGCTCGCGAGCAGCGTGACGCCGGGGAACTCGAGGCCGTCCGCCGTCGCGTAGGGCGCGACCGCCTCCTGCAGGCGGGCGCGGATGCCCGCCACGGCCGGCTCGGGCAGCGCTGCGAGCACCTTCGAGAGCGGTCCGGCGAGCGCCGACGTGCGCGTCCACCACTCGTCGAAGGAGCCCGTGCGCAGCGGCACCGGGAGCTCCTGCACGGCGACGTCCTGGAGGCCCGCGCCGGCGAGCAGCTCGCCCAGCCGGGCCGCGTCCTCGAGCGCGAACGGCCCGGGGACACCGGGCGGCGGGACGGGCCGGCCAACCTGCGCGCTGACGGCGTCGAGCACGAGGCCGAGCCAGGGGTTGCGCTCGCGCGGGCCCCAGACGGCGATCGCGACCCGCCCGCCGGGCGCCAGCACGCGCCGGATCTCGGCCAGCGCGCGGGCGGGGTCGGTCGCGAACATGAGCCCCTCGCGGCAGAGCACGACGTCGAAGGCGCCGTCGGGCTGGTCGATCTGCTCGAGGTCGAGCACGGCGGTACGCACGTCGTGCAGGCCGAGCGCGTGCGCGCGCGCCGCGGCGATCGCCGTCATCTCGGGGGCGACGTCGGAGAGCAGGACCTCGCCGCCCGGGGCCACGCGCGCGGCCGCCGCGTGGCCCAGGCCGCCCGGGCCGCAGGCCAGCTCGAGCACGCGCTCGCCGGGTCGCGGCGCGCTGAGGTCGAGCATCCGCTCGGCGAGCGCCGCCCCGCGCGCGTCGACGTCGTCGGCGTGCTCGGCCCACCCGCCGGCGACCGCGGACCACATCTGGTGCAGATGGCCGCGCAGCTCCTCACGGCCTGCGTCCGGCTGCTCGGCGATGCTCTGGACCTGCATGGTGCACCTCCCGCTAGAATTGACTACTCACAACGAGTAATGAATTAGGTGCGAGACTACTGAAATGGCCGAGCCTGTCAAGAGCACGCGGCGCTACGAGTCGCCGCGGCGGCGCGACCAGGCGGCGGCGACCCGCCGGCTGATCCTCGACGCCGCCCAGCGCCTGTTCGAGCGCGACGGTTACGCGGCCACGACGATGGCGGCGATCGCCATGGAGGCCGGCGTCTCGCTGAAGACCGTCTACGTGGTCTTCGAGACCAAGAGCGGCGTGCTGCGGGCGCTCTGGCACCTGCTCCTGCGCGGCGACCAGGACGCGGCGCCGGTGGGCCAGCGCCCCTGGTACGTCGAGGTGCTCGAGGAGCCCGATCCCGCGCGCAAGCTGCGCCTCGCGGCGGGCGCCTCGCGGCGCGTGAAGGAGCGCGCCGCGGCGGTCATGGACGTGATCCGCGGCGCCGCCGCGGCCGACCCCGACGTCGGCGAGCTGTGGGAGCGCATCCAGTCCGACTTCCACGACAACCAGCGCGCGATCGTCCAGTCGCTGCACGACCTGCACGCGCTGCGGCGCGGCCTCGGCGTCGAGCGCGGCGCCGACATCCTGTGGGCGCTGAACCACCCCGACCTGTGGCAGCTGCTCGTCGTCCGGCGCGGCTGGACGCCGGCGGGGTACGAGCGCTGGTTCCTGGAGACCGCGAGCGCGCAGCTCCTGCGCGAGCCGCCCCCGGCCTAGTCGGGCGGGAACTGCTCGAGCACCCATTCGGGTCCGAGCAGCGGACGGCGGAAGGAGCGCCCGGCGACGCGCACGTACTCGCCCGTGCGCGGGTTCAGCGGCAGGTCGCGCTCGATCGGATACCACTCGTTGTGCTGGGCGATCAGCTCGTTGAGCTCGCGGTCGAAGCTCCAGGTGCTCGCGACCCCGCGCCAGAGGCGGGCGAAGAGGGCGGGGTCGCCGGCGCACTCCTCCTTCAGGGCGCGGTGGGCGGCGCCGAGGCGGCGGCGCTCGCGGGCGATGCCGGCGTCGACGTCGGCGACGCGCTCCATCCAGCGCGGGCGCACGCCGGACTTGAGGTAGGCCTCGATCGAGCGCTGCGTCTGGCGGGCGCGACTCGACAGGCTCCGGCCCTTGCCGGAGACCTCGTCGAGGTCCTGCCCGACGATCCGCTCGACGATCGTGCGGTACTCGTCGTCGTAGTAGAAGTCATCCATCGAGGCGGGACATTTTTCCACATGCTCAGTCCCCGGCGATCAGCTCGTCCAGGCTCGGGTCGACGATGTCGAGCTCGAGGTCGATCTTCACGCCCTGCTCGATTGCCTGGGCGAGCGCCTCGGCGATCCCGACCCGCACGCCCGCCATCACGGCCTTGCTGATGACCGCGGTCACGACCGCGCGGACGTCGTCGGGGAGCTCGATGCGGGCGTCCATCTCGGCGACGAGCGGCACCACGGCGTCGATCAGCCGCGGGTTGATGTCGCCGTGCTCGTGGCCGTACGGCGGGTCGGTCGCCATCGCCGGATGCTAGGGCCGTCCCGCCACACGCGTATCATTGGTCGATCACCGGCGGCAGGGCCGGCGGCGCCACACCCGGCGTCGGCATGCCAGCGGCAGCCCTGCCTGCAGCGACGCGCGACTCCCGATCGACCCCCGATCGCTCCCGCGGCGCGACTCACCGACGGCTCGACCCCACAACGAGGGAGCACCACATGGCCTCAAGCGGCAAGAAGAAGACGACGATGGCAAAGCTCAATCGCGAGGCCAAGATGCGCGAGCGCCGGATGGACAAGCAGGCCCGCAAGGACGCCCGCAAGCTCGCGGCCGCCAACCCGGAGACGGTGTCCGACGACGCCGCGACGAACGAGACCGGGGTTCCGGCACTCGCCGACGCCTGAGCGCGCTCAGGCGCCCGGCGCCTGGCCCGTGCTGCGATAGCCGTAGGAGGCGAGCGCCGCGGCGACCTCGAGGCGCTCGCCGTCGCCCAGCACGCGGGGCGTGCCGCACGCACACGCGTGCACGTAGACGCCGCAGGCCCACTCCAGCAGCTCGGTCGCGTCAACCGCGGCCTGGAGGTCGGACCCGTAGGTCACGGCGCCGTGGCCTCCCATGAGCGCCGCCGTGCGGCCCTCGAGCGCCTCGACGACGCTGTCGGCCAGCTCGTCGGTGCCGTAGGTGGCGTAGCGGGCGACGCGCACGTTGCCGCCGAGCGCGAGCAGCGCGTAGTGGATGCACGGCAGCTCGTCGGCGACGCAGGCGATGGCGGTCCCCATCGGCGGGTGCGTGTGGACGACCGCGGCGGCGTCGAAGTTCCGGTAGATGGCGAGGTGCAGCGGCAGCTCGGAGGTCGGCGCGAGCGGCGCGTCGACGAGCGCGCCGTCGAGGTCGACGACCGCGATCTCGTCCGCGGTGAGCTGGGCGAGGCGGGCGCCGGTCGGCGTGATCGCGACCAGATCGCCCACGCGGGCGCTGACGTTCCCGGCGGCGCCGATCACGAGGCCGGAGCACGCGAGCTCGCGCCCGGCGTCCACCAGCTCGGCTCGTAGGTGGTCTGCGGCGCGGGGAGCCATCACGTGTCTATCGGCGCGCGGCGTCGCGTCCTTGACGACCGATGAGTTCGCGCCGCCGCCGTGGTCTGAAGGGCATGAGCACGCCCAAGGTCACCGAGATCAGCCGCCCCCTCCAGGCGGTCACGCCCGACCCCTTCATCGGCGCGCCGACCTCACGGCCCCGTCCGCAGCTCGCGCTCGCCGATCCGCAGCGCGTGCAGCCGCGGCGGGCCGTCGGTCACGCGCACCGGTAGGTCGGCGCCATCCAGCCAGGCCGCGATCCGGCCGCGGTCGCCGGCGACCTCGATCCACTCGATCGCGCCCGCGTCAAACGGTGGGTCGCGCTCGACGAAGAACGGCAGGCAGTGCTCGGTCAGCGACTCCGCGACGCCCGTCAGCCGCGCGGTCTGCCCGTCGCGCCCGACGGTGACGACCGGCGCGCCGATCCGCGCCGCGACCGCCTCGACGTCGGCGACGCCGACCGCCCAGGTCAGCAGCCCGTCGCCGCGCGCGATCGCCGCCTGCACCAGGCGGCCGATCTCCGACGCGCTCGCCTCCTGGCGGTCGCAGACCGCGAGCAGCTCGAGGTAGCTGCCGCCGGGGAGCACGACGATCCGGTTGTGCGTCCCCTGCCCGTCGTGGCGCCCGCCGCCCTGCGCGGTGAGCCCAAGGTCGGCCTGCACGCGCGCCGTGGCGGCATCGAGGTCCGCGGTCGCGTAGATGACGTGGTCGATGCTCACCGCGGCGGACCCGGGCGACCTAGCGGACCCGTCCGCAAGTTCTGCGGGTTTTGCCGGCGCCCGATCCGTGCCTGACGGCCGCCGGCGACCGGGTACGTGCCACCGGCACGTACGCCGGATCACCGTCGACCGTCAGATCACGGCCGGGCATCCGGCAAAACCTCGCAGAACTTCCGGCCAGATCCACTAGCGGCGGCGGATCCGCGCCGTGCTGCGCACCCCGGCGACGTCGTCGCGGTCGACCGCGACGACGACCCAGGGCCGCTCGATGTCCGACACCGCGACGTCGCCGCCCTCGTAGCGGACGCCGAGCGTGACGACGGCCTCGCGTCCGTCGACGGCGACGTGCGAGACGCGGGCCCGCCAGCCGCCGCTGGGCTGATACTCCGCCAGCGCGACGATCAGGCTCTTGCGGGTGAAGTTGACGTTCTTCGCGGCCGTCGTGTCGAGGCCGAACCCGCGCAGTGCGCGGACCGCCGCGGTGCGGCTGCGCAGCACCCGCCCGACCGCCTGCATCTGCTCGCCGCGCAGGTTGGAGGCGCGGCTGCCGGCCGTCAGCTCGTGGTAGGCGACCTTGCCGGCGGCGCTCGCCCCGACCGCGAGGGCCAGCGCGACGATCAGCGCAGAACTGCAGATCCAGAACGCGCGCATGACGTGAAGCTAGCGCGAGTACGCCGGCTTCACCAGCCGGATCGGGGGCAACCTGGCCCATGGGCCAGGCCCCGGAATCCGGTGCCCTGAGCTACTCCCAGCGCAGCGTCTCGGGCGATCTGCGCATCCGCAGCACGCGCACGGGCACGCCAGCCGCGACGGCGTTCGGCGGGACGTCCTTGGACACGATCGTCGAGGTGCCCAGGACGCAGTTGTCGCCGACCGTCACGCCGCGCAGGATCGCCACCCCGTAGCCGATCCAGACGTTGTGGCCGACGCGCACGTCGCGCTTGTAGATGCCCTGGTCGCGGATCGGGCGCTCGGTCTCGACGACGCCGTGGTCGAAGTCGATCAGCATCACGCGGTCGGCGATGATGCACTCGCGGCCGATCGAGACGTGCTGGAAGGCGGAGATCGTGCACTCCTGGCCGAGCACCGACTTGGCCCCGATGCTCGCCTCGCCCTCGTGGACGCGGATCTTCGAGCCGTGCCCGATCCACGACCAGCGCCCGAGGTGCAGCGTCGCGCCCCTGCCGATCTCGATCGTCACGCCGGGGCAGACGAAGCACAGCCCGTCGGTCTTCAGCCGCCCGCGCCAGCGCAGCTTCAGCCACAGCCAGCGCGCGATCAGCCGCGCGTAGCGCGTGTTGAGCATCCCGTGCGAGCGCATGAAGCGCCACAGGGCGAGCGGGCCGCCGTGCAGCGGCGCGGGCGCGACGCGCGGCGGCAGCGCGGGCGCGGCGGGAGCCGGCTCGGCGATCGTGAGGGTGCGCTCCACCGAGGCCATTCAACCACCCCGGGGCGGAGTCGCTGCGGGGTCGCCCGCGGGCAGGACGCCCTCGCCGAGCGGGCCGAGCTTCCAGGCCGGGACCGGGGTCTGCACGCCGGCGCGCGGCACGTACGGCGAGCGCTCGACGAGCGCCATGCGGTGGATGTAGCGCGGGCAGTTGGGGAACACGCGCTGGGCGCGCACGCGGACGACGAACTGCGCCTCCGGCCACGACGACAGCAGCTCGTCGTCGGGCTGCACCGACGCGACGCCCTCGAGCCGCAGCCGCGTGGGGCGCTCGGCGACGAAGTCGATGAACAGCAGCCCGACCTGCGGGTTGACGAGCGCGTTGCCCCAGGACAGGTACATCCCGTTGCCGTCGTAGTTGGGGAACGCGAGCGTGTGCTCGTCGAGCACGCGGACGAAGCCCGGCTCGCCGCCCTTGTAGGAGCACTGCGGGCGCCCGTCGGCGTCGGCGGTCGCGAGGAAGAACATGTCCATCCGCTCGATCAGCGCAGCGTCCTCGGGGCGGATGTGGTCGCGCGCGGTGCGCTCGTCGAGGCGGTCGGCGAGGCGGCGGGTGTCGAAGCGGTCCTGCAGCTCGCGCGAGCCGGCGTTGTAGCGCTCGGGATCCATCGCCATCAGTCCTTGGAGACGTGCAGCACGGCCTTCCCCGGCTGGATGAAGATCACGAGGTTCGTCTCCGGGCTGTCGTAGACGGCGCCCCAGCCGTCGACGATCAGGGCGTGCGCGCCCGGCTCGGGCGCCGGCCACAGCAGCGCGACGGCGTCGTTGGCGGCGACGTTCTCGCTCGTCCGCCGGCCGGCGCCGACCCGCAGCAGCTCGCGGTGCCACGTGACGCTCACCGAGGTCGCGCGCGGTCGGCCGTCGGCGGCGACCGTCACGAGATAGGGGTTGGTCGCGAAGCGCTCGATCGCGCCGGCGAGCTCGTCGAGGGGCACGGGGACGGACATGGCGGTAAGGCTACGCGTAAGCCTGGCATGATCGTCCGCCGTGGCCGCCGACGCATCTCTCTCGCAGCGCCTGCTCGACGGCGATCGCCGCGCGCTCGCTCGCGCGATCTCGCTCGTGGAGGACGACGACCCGCTCGGCTGGGAGCTCGTCCGCGAGGTCTACCCGCACACCGGCAAGGCCGCCGTCGTCGGCGTGACCGGCGCGCCCGGGGCCGGGAAGTCGACGCTGATCGGCGCGCTCGTCAAGAACCGCCGCGCCGCCGATCGCACCGTCGCGGTGCTTTCGATCGACCCCTCCTCGCCGTTCACCCACGGCGCGCTCCTGGGCGACCGCATCCGGCTCGTCGACCACTTCCTCGACCGCGGCGTCTTCATCCGCTCGATGGCCAACCGCGGCGCGCTCGGCGGGCTCAGCGAGGCCTCGCTGCAGGCGGCGCTGCTGATGGACGCCGCCGGCCGCGACGACGTCTTCCTGGAGACCGTCGGCGTCGGGCAGGCCGAGGTCGACATCATCGACCACGCCGACACCGTCGTGCTCGTGCTGATGCCGGGCGGCGGCGACTCGGTGCAGGCCCTGAAGGCCGGGATCATGGAGATCCCCGACATCATCGTCGTCAACAAGTCCGACCACCCCCTGACGCAGACGATGGTGCGCGAGATCCGCGGCGTCCTCTCGCTCGCGCCGCAGGGGCCCTGGAAGGTGCCGATCTGCCAGACCGAGGCCGTCGACGGCAAGGGCGTCGACGAGCTGATGGAGAAGATCGTCGAGCACCGCACCTTCATCGAGCAGGACGGCTCGCTCGTCGAGCGCCGGCGCCACAACCTGCGCAACGAGGTGCTGGCGATCGCGACCGCGCGCCTGCGCCGCGGCCTGGAGGAGCGCCTGACCGGCGACGCGGGCTTCGACGCGCTGATCGACGACGTCGTGGCCCGCAATCTCGACCCGGCCAGCGCCGCCGCCGACATCCTCGAGCGCTACGACCCGATCTGATCAACTCGCGGCTCCGGGCGAGACCTGGCTGACGCCGGGCGTTCGCGGGATCGGCGGCGCGAGCCTCCTCGCCGACGTCGGCCACGAGATCCCGACCTCGCTGCTCCCGTCGCTGCTGACCGGGACGCTCGGCGCGCCCGCGGCGGCGCTCGGCGTCATCGAGGGCGTCGCCGACGGCCTGGCCGGCGCCGCGCGCTTCGGCGGCGGGGCGCTGGCCGACGACCCGCAGCGCCGGCGGGCGATCGCGATCGGCGGCTACGGCACGACCGCCGTGCTGTCGGGGCTGATCGGCGTCGCGACGTCGGTCTGGCAGGTCGCGATCCTGCGCTCCGGCGCCTGGGCGGCGCGCGGGCTGCGCGTGCCGGCGCGCAACGCCCTGCTCGCGGACGTCGTCCCTGCCGGCGCCTACGGTCGCGCCTACGGCTTCGAGCGGATGATGGACAACCTCGGCGCGATCCTCGGGCCGCTGCTCGGGATCGCGCTCGTGGCCGCGGCCGGCGTCCGCGGTGCGATCCTCCTGTCGATCGTCCCGGGTCTGCTTGCGGTCGGCGCGATCGTCTACGCGATCCGCGCCGCGAAGCTCCCGCAGACGACCGCGCGCCGGCCGATCCGCATCCAGGTCCGGCCCGTCCTGCGCGGCGAGCTCGGGCGCCTGCTCGGCGCCGTCGGCCTGTTCGAGCTGGGCAACATCGCCGCGACGCTGCTGATCCTGCGCGCGACCGACCTCCTGCGTCCCGAGCACGGCGCCGACCGCGCGGCGCAGCTCGCGCTCGCCCTCTACACCGCCTACAACATCGCCGCGACGCTGATCAGCGTCCCGGCCGGGCGCCACGGCGACCGCCGGCGCCCGATCGAGGTGCTTGCCGGTGGCACGATCGCGTTCGCGCTCGCCTACCTCGTTCTCGCGCTCACGGGCCCGACCATCCTCGTCCTCGCCTGCGGGTTCGTCCTCGCGGGCGTGGGCATCGGCTGCGTCGAGACCGCCGAGCACGCCGCCGTGGCCGCGCTCGCGCCCGAGGATCTGCGCGGCTCGGCGTTCGGCCTGCTCGCCACCGCGCAGAGCCTCGGCAACCTCGTCGCGAGCAGCATCGCGGGGCTGCTCTGGACGCTCGTCTCGCCGGCCGCGGCGTTCGCCTACGCCGCGGCGTTGATGCTCGTCGCGCTCGCGGCGTTCGCTGCGGCCGCCCGCCGTTAGAGCAGCCGCCGGCGCCAGCTGCGCCACTCCAGCGCGAGCAGCGCCGCGGCGGCGACAGCGACCGCGACGACGACCGCCGACGAGCCGCGGTCGAACTGCGGCAGAAGGCCGTCCAGCGGGCCCAGCGGGGCGCGCGACGTCGGCCCGATGATCCCGCTGCCGTCGATCCGCAGCTGCACGTACCACCACATGCTCGTGAGGAGCGTGATCGCGGCGAGCACGATGCCCGTGCGCGGCGCGACGCGCATGCCCCAGGCGACGAGCGCCACGGCCAGCGGGAACGCCGCGAGCAGGTAGCGCCCGGGGAACCAGAAGCCGAACATCGTCGGCGCGATGAACGTCGCCACGAAGACCTGGGCGGCGCAGACGAGGCCGGCGAGCGTGGCGGCGACCTCGACGTCGCGGCGGTCGGGCAGGATGTCCGCGAGCCGGTCGCGGCGCGAGCGCCACAGCAGCCACAGCCCGAGGAACGCCAGCGCGAGCACCGGCGCCCAGCGCAGCACGCCGTAGGAGCGGTCGACCCACAGCGCGACGAGCCGCGGCGCGCGGTCGAGGATGTCGCCGGCGCCGAGGTCGTCGAGACCGCGGCCGGGGACGTCGGCGGTCGTGGGCGTGAAGCCGCCGAAGAGCTGGTCGTTGATCGTCACGTACATGACGCCCGAGAAGACGACCAGCTCGCCGACGACGAGCATCGCGAAGCCGCGCCCGCGGCGGCGCAGCCAGCGCAGGAGCGCGAGCGCGACGACGGCCCCCGGGATCGCGAACACGAGCCCCAGCCAGGGCAGCGCGCCGAGCATCAGCCCGGCGCCGGTGACGCGCCGGATGCGCGGGCGCTCGCGCGCGCCGAGCGCCAGCAGCGCCGCGCCGGCGATCAGCGCGCCGGCGGTCAGCTCGGGCGTGACCGCCGTCCCGTAGGCGAGCGCGGGCGGCGACAGCCCGCAGGCCAGCGCCGCCGCGCTGGCCCAGGGCTCGGGCACGACGCGACGCGCGAGCCGCGACGCGAGCGTGAACGCCAGCGCCGCGATCGCCGCCATCAGCAGCTGCACCGCCGTCGGCCCGCCGATCGCGTAGGCGGGGGCGATCAGCAGCGGGAAGCCGGCGCCGTGCGGCTCGTTGGCCTGGCCGTTGGTGAGCCGGCCGTGGCGCTCCAGGACGTACGGGTACCAGTCGCGGTAGGCGCGCGCGGCGTATTCGTCGCGCAGGTCGAGGTCGTGGTCGGTGACGATCGACTCGGCCGTCAGGAGGTAGTGCGGCTCGTCGCCGCCGTACTGCGAGTGGCCGAACGCGGGCAGCCCGATCGTCGCGGCATAGGCCGCGAAGAGGACGATCCACACTGCGGCGGCCCGGCGCACCGCGCCCATGATCGCGGCTGGCGCCCGCGGCGGGCCTCAGGGCTTGGTCGTGCGCTTGGTCGTGCACTTGCCGGTCTCGTCGTAGGTCAGCGGGACGTCGATCGCGTGCGGGGCCGGCCTGCCCTCCGACGGCGGTGTCGAACTGCGGCTCGTTGCCGACCGGCCCGATGTGCTCCCAGTTGCGCCCGACGCGGTCGACGCCGAGCGGGTAGACCGTGAGGCCCCCGTCGTCTGCGAAGTGCATCCGCAGCATGTTCTTGAAGTCCGGGATCGACTGGCCCGTGAAGACCGTGTTGGCGTTCTCGGGCGCCTTCTCGCGGCGCCAGCGGTGGACGAGGAACAGGAAGAGCCCGAACACCGTCGCGCCGATCAGCCAGCCGACGGCGAACAGCGGCAGCAGGCTCAGGAGCCAGAGCCAGATGCCGTCCCACTCATGGCCGGCGACCTTCGCCGCCAGCCAGACGGCGAACCCCGCCAGCGCGACGTTGGCGGCGGTCTGCAACAGCGCGATGGCCCCGCGGGCGAACGCCAGCAGCAGCCCGCGCCCGTGCTCGTCCGGCGTCGGCTTGACGTCGACCCCCACCCGGATCGCGAGGAACAGCAGGACGACGAGGACGATCGACATGCCGCTCACGGCGCTCGCGAGCAGCCCCGGGTAGTCGTGCCCCTTCGCCGTCGCGACAAGCGCGCCCGGGCGGGCGTCGAGCGCGCCGAGCATCGTGGCCCCGAGCAGGATGTGGATGACCCCGAGCAGCGCGGCGAAGGACGGGTTGAGGAACGGGAGCTTGAGGATCCCGCGGCTGCAGCTTCTTGGAGTCCTCGGCGCTGGGGTAGATCTGCTCCTCCCGGTCGTACTTCACGCCCACCGTCTGGCCGACCCGAAGCACGTCGAGCAACTTCTTGAGCGTGTGCGTGGAGGAGAGGTACGCGCCGCCGCCGCCGGCGGTGACCCGGGTCGGCTCGTCGCCGGCATCGACGGGCTCGAAGCGCGCGTAGTGGTGCGTGTCGCCCGTGAGCGTCATGACGAGCTTGAGGCCCTTGGCACGGACGACCCGCTCCTCGAAGAACGAGAGGTAGCGCCAGGACTCGGGCGCAACGACGCCGGGGACCGCCTTGACCCAGCTCGGCTTCGCCGTCAGCAGGACGACCTTGTCGCCCTCCTCGACCACCTGGTTGCGGAAGTACTCGAGCTGCCCGTCGTCGATGTAGGTGTCCAGCTGGATGTCGATGCCCCAGATCCACCAGCCGTGGGCGAGCTTGATCGCGAAGTAGCTGCGGCGCTGGCGCGTGCGGTAGGCGCCGATCCGTCCCTTGGTCGCGCAGAAGACGCGCAGGAAGCTGACGAGCCCGTCGTACCAGTCGTGGTTGCCGGGCAGCGCGTAGAGGTCCGGCTTGCCCGCCGGGGCAACGACTTCGCACGCGATCAGGCTCCTCGGTGCCCGGCGGGTCGGGATCGGGCGACGCAGCGGCGAACGGGCCCTATAAAGCGGTCCTCGTAGGCCTCAGCGCCGGCGGTCGGGTAGACCTGATCGCCGCCGAGCAGCAGCACGCTGCCGCGCGGCAGCGCCTTCTTGTCGGCGCCGAACTCCAGCTTTTCCTTTGCGAGCAGCCAGGCCATCGTGTACGTCGCGTCGAAGCCGTCGCCGGTATCGCTGAGGTAGTCGATCCACATCTCCGAGGCGGCCGAGTAGTCCAGGCCGTCCTGGCACTCGCGCTGGATCTCGCGCTTGTCGGCGAACTTGCCGAAGGTGCCCGAGACGACGACCTCGACGCCCGACTTCGCCAGCAGCTTCGGGCTCAGCCATTGCACCGCCGGCTGGCGAACGAAGCCGAGCTCGCGGCGCTCCTCGAGCAGGTCGCGGGGCTTGCGGCGACGCAGGTTGCTCTTGAGCGGCACGGCCGCACCGTAGTCAGCGCGGCGGACAAAGGGAAGCCGGCGCCGTTATGCGCAGGTTGCGGCCGCGGAGGCGGCGTGCAGGGGGTGGATGAGCAGGCCGGCCGGCGACAGCGGGGGCAGTGCCGCCGCCGGCCCGTTGCCCGCTCTCGGAGGTCAGTCGTCCCCGCCGCCGCCGTGGTCGTCGCCGCCACCGCCACCGCCACCGCCGTGGCCGCTGTTGTCGTCGCCGCCGTTGTCGTCGCTGCCGGACGGGGCGAGCGGCGTCGCGACGACGGGCGCGTCGTCGCGGCGGTCGCGGGCGTTGCCCGGGCCGCTGTTGTCGGTGCGATCGTCGGCGTTGCCGGGCCCGCTGTTGTCCTCGTCGTCGCGGTTGGCATGCCCGCGGTCGTCGTCGCCATGGTCGTCGGTGGTCGTCGTCGGCGTGACGGGGGTCGCGACGGCCGGCGCGTCGTCGGCCTTGCGGTCGCGGGCGTTGCCGGGGCCGCTGTTGTCCTCGTCGGCGCCGTGGTCGCGCCGGCCGGAGCGCGACGGCGTGGTGGCGGTCGTCGTCGGCGTCGCCGCTGCGTCGACGGTCGCCGTATCGGTCGTGGGCGTCGTCGCGGTCGTCGCCGTCGTGGCGCTGGTGGTCGCGTTGTCGTCGCCGCTGGTGCCGACGGCCAGGGCCGTGGCCCCGCCGAGGGCCAGCAGCGAGAGTCCCAGTGCGATCGTGGTTCGGATACTGCGCATGCGTGCGTTCTCCTTGAAGGTGGGTGTGCGCTGCGCACTGTGGTGCAGACCTCGGCAAGCGCCGGGCAAGGCGAGGTAAAGCTTCGGGAAACCGGCGGGACCACGTTTGCGCGCGCGGCTAGGTTGGACGGCACATGTCGACGCCCACCGACCACCCGATCGTGCTGCTCGTCGAGGACGAGGCGTCGATCGCCGAGCCATTCGCCCGCGCCCTCGAGCGCGAGGGCTTTCACCCCGTCGTCGCGGCGACCGCGGCCGCCGCGCGCGAGCTGTTCGCGCGCCGGCGCCCGAACATCGTCCTGCTGGACCTCACCCTGCCCGACGGCGACGGCCGCGAGCTGTGCCGCGAATGGCGGCGCGACTCGCAGGTCCCGATCATCATGCTCACCGCCCGCGGCACCGAGACCGATCGCGTCGTCGGCCTCGAGCTCGGGGCCGACGACTACGTCGTCAAGCCGTTCAGCTCGGCCGAGGTCGCCGCGCGCATCCGCGCCGTCCTGCGGCGCGCGGCGCCCGACCGCTCGGCGCAGCACGAGCGCGTCACGATCGGCGAGCTCGCGATCGACCCGTCGACGCGCGGCGCGACGATGGGCGGCGCCGACCTCGGCCTGACGCGCAAGGAGTTCGACCTGCTCGCCCGCCTCGCCCGCGAGCCGGGCACCGTCGTGTCGCGCGAGGACCTGATGGCCGACGTCTGGGACGAGAACTGGTTCGGCTCGACGAAGACGCTCGACGTGCACATCGGCTTCCTGCGCCGCAAGCTCGGCGACGATGCGACCGCCCCGCGCTATCTGCGCACCGTGCGCGGCGTCGGCTTCCAGCTCGCCGCGCCCGAGGAGTAACAGCGGCGATGAGCCTGCGAACGCGGCTGCTGCTCGCGCTCGGCTATCTCGTCGTCCTCGTCACGGTCGCGTTCGCGGTCCCGCTGGCGATGAACCTCCGCGACCGCACGCGCGAGGAGGTGCGCTCGGAGGCGCGCAGCCAGATCGGCGTGCTCGCCGCGGGCTCGGCGGAGGCGGTCGCCGACCGCAACCTCGCCGACCTCGGCGTGCTGGCGCGCAGCTCGGCGCGGTCCGCGCGCGGCCGGGTCGTGATCGTCGACCGCGCGGGCCGCGTGCTCGCCGACAGCAGCGGCGCCGCCCGCCCCGGGGTGATCTATGCGACCGACGCCCGGCCCGAGCTGCTCGCCACCCTGGCGGGGCGCCGCGTGCAGATCGAGCGCCGCAGCGACACGCTCGACGAGGAGCTGCTCGTCAGCGCCGATCCGATCTTCCGCCGCGGCGACGTCGTCGGCGGCGTGCGGCTGACGCAGAGCGTCGGGAGCGTCAACGACGCCGTCAACAACACGATGCTCGGCATCCTCGCCGTCGGCCTCGCCGTCCTGCTCACCGCGCTCGTGGTCGCCTTCCTGCTCGCCCGCGGGATCGCCCGGCCGATCACGCGCCTGGACGAGGCGGCCCAGCGCGTCGCCGCCGGCGACCTCGACACCCGCGCGCAGATCGAGGGGACCAACGAGCAGCGCTCGCTCGCGCGCTCGTTCAACGCGATGACCGAGCGCCTCGGTCGCACGGTCCGCGCCCAGCGCGAGTTCGCCGCCGACGCCTCGCACGAGCTGCGCACCCCGCTGACCGGGCTGCGCCTGCGCCTGGAGGAGGCGCGCCTCGCCGAGGACCGCACCGCGCTGGAGTACGAGCTCGACGCCGGCCTGCGCGAGGTCGACCGGATCGCCGAGACTGTCGACGAGCTGCTCGTGCTCAGCCGCACCGGCGAGCGCGACACCCCGGGCGAGCGCCTGGATCCAGCCGAGATCGCCGAGACGGCGGCGCAGCGCTGGCGCCCGACGGCCGCCAGCCATCGGCTCGAGATGCACGTCGAGGCCAACGGCGCCAGCCCGCCCGTCTGGATCGCGCGCGCCGACCTCGAGCGCGCCCTGGATGCCGTCATCGAGAACGCGATCCTCTACGGCCAGGGCGGCCAGGCGATCACGATCCGCGTCGTCGGCAGCACGATCGAGGTGCTCGACGAGGGGATCGGCCTGGCCTACGGCGAGGAGGACCAGATCTTCGAGCGCTTCGCGCGCGGCAGCGCCGGCCGCGGCGGCCCGTCGGGGACCGGCCTCGGCCTCGCGATCGCGCGCGAGCTCATGCGCTGCTGGCAGGGCGACACCGAGCTCGACAACCGGCCCGAGGGCGGCGCCCGCGCCACCCTGCGCCTCCCGCCCTTTACCGGCAATTTGCCGCCCGTCTGAGACGCTTTGTGGTCATGCGCGAACGACTGATCTGGATCTCCGCGGGCGTGCTGGGCCTGCTCCTCGCCGCTGCGCTGGCGACCGCCACGAGCCGCGTCTCGTCGACCGACGTCGGCCTGGCGGGCGAGCCCGTGTCCGCAGGCGAGGCACTCGCGCCGCCCGCGACGGCCGCGGCCGCGCCGGTGCAGGCGCGCCCCGCCAAGAAGCGCGCGAAGAAGCGCGCCGCGGCGCCGAAGAAGAAGCGCACGACCTCCGCCGCGAAGAAGAAGAAGACGACGGCGCCGCCCGCGAGCGCGCCCTCGCTCGCCGGCTCCGCGCCGCGGACCGCGACCGCTCCGCCGGCGCCGACCAGGACGACCCCGCGCGTCACCGCGAAGGCCAATGTCAAGCCGGCGGTTCAGCCCCGGCCCAAGGTCCCGAAGGTGACCGTTCCCGTCCTGACGACGCCGACGCTGACCGTCCCCGACGAGGCTGGCGACTCGGGCAACGACGGCGGCGGCGGCGACAACTCCGGCAAGGGCAAGGGCGGCGGCGGCGGCGGCGAACGACGACTGACCGACGGGCGCCGTCGGCGTCAGTCGGCCAGCGAGCGCGCGAGCGCCACGAACAGGCGCACGCCCCAGCCCGACCCGCCCTTGGGCGTGTACGGGCGCCCGGCGCCCCAGGCGGTGCCCGCGATGTCCAGGTGCGCCCACGGGACGTCGCCGGTGAAGCGCCGCAGGAACTCGGCGGCCACGATCGAGCCCGCCTTGCGCGTCTCGTTGACGTTCATGAGGTCGGCGGTCTCGCTCTCGAGCGCCTTCGCGTAGTCGGGGTGCAATGGCAGCCGCCAGACGATCTCGCCGGTGCTCGTGGCCGCCGCCTCGACCTGTCGCGCCCAGTCGTCGTCGGACGCGACGAGCCCGGCGTGGGTGTTGCCGAGCGCGGTGATGATCGCGCCGGTCAGCGTCGCGATGTCGACGAGCCGCTCGGCCCCGAGGTTGACCGCGTGCGTGAGGCAGTCGGCGAGCACGAGCCGCCCCTCGGCGTCGGTGTTGATGATCTCGATCGTCGTGCCGTTGGCGGCGCGCACGACGTCGCCGGGCTTCATCGCGTGCCCGGACGGCATGTTCTCCGTCGCCCCGACGACCGCGATCAGGCGCACCGGCAGCCGCAGCTCGGCGATCGCCTCGATCGCGCCGAGGACCGCGGCGCCGCCGGACATGTCGAACTTCATCTCGAACATCTTGTTCGCGCCCTTGATCGAGATGCCGCCGGTGTCGAACGTCACGGCCTTGCCGACGAGCCCGAGGACCGGCCCCTTCGCGTCGGGCCCCTCGTAACGCAGCGTGATGAGCGCGGGCTCCTCGTGGGCGCCCTGGGCGACGGCGGCGAACGAGCCCATACCGAGGCGCTGCAGGCCCGCGCGGTCCTCGACCTCGACGGTCACGCCGTCGAGCTCGCCGAGGACGCGCGCGGCGTCGGCGAGGTGGCGGGGCGTCATCTCGTTGGCGGGGGTGTTCTGCAGGTTGCGCGCGGCGTTGACCGCGCGCGCGACGATCTCGGCCTCGGCGACGACGGTCGCCAGGTCGTCGTGGGCGGAGACGACGAGCGCCTCGAGGCCGCCCGGCTCCTCGGATGACCCGCTCTTGAAGCGGTCGAAGCGGTAGGCGCTCAGCAGCGTGCCCTCGACGATCGCCTCCGCGATCTCGGGGCCGACCTTGTGCGGCACCTCCCAGCACAGGCGGCGCGCGCCGAGCTCGCGGGCGCGGCCGAGGGCCGACGCCGCCGCGACGCGCACGCGCTCGCCGTCGAGCGTGTCGCGGGAGCCGAGCCCGACGAGGATCCAGCGCCTCCCGCCGGCGTGGCCGACGGCGAGGTGGCGGTGCTTGGCCTTCGCCTCGCCGGCCGCGACGAGCCCGTTGAGGACCCCGTCGACGTCGTGGTGGACCTTCTCGTCGGTCAGGACGCCGATCACGACGGTATCGGCGTCGGCGTCGGCGGGCAGCAGCGTGGTGGATTCGACGATCACGCCGCCGGAATCTACGCCACGGGGCGCCGCGCCCGAAACTCCCCGCCTGCTCCGGCGAGGTCATACACTGCCCCGGCCCGTCGTCCCCTGAGATCGGAGAGAGCGCTCCCATGCCACAGACCGTCATCCTCGGCTCCGCCCGCACCCCGATCGGGAAGATGGGCGGGGGTCTGAAGACGCTTGACGCCACGGAGCTCGGCGGCATCGCGATCAAGGCCGCGCTGGAGCGCGCCGACATCGGCGGCGAGGAGGTCCAGCACGTGATCATGGGCCAGGTGCTGCAGGCCGGCCAGGGCCAGATCCCGTCGCGCCAGGCGCAGATCAAGGCCGGGATCCCCAAGGAGGTCAGCTCCGAGACGATCAACAAGGTCTGCGCCTCCAGCGTGCGCGCCGTCGGCATCCTCGACGCGCAGATCCGCGCGGGCGACGTCGAGGTCGGCGTCGGCGGCGGCATGGAGTCGATGTCCTGCGCGCCCTACCTGCTGCCCGGGGCCCGCTTCGGCTTTCGCATGGGCGACACGAAGGCGCTCGACGCGATGGTCCACGACGGGCTGACCAACCCCTTCAGCGGCCGCCAGATGTTCGACGAGGCGACCGAGATCGGCGACGAGCTCGAGATCACGCGGCTGGACCTCGACCGCTGGGCGCTGCGCAGCCACGAGCGCGCGATCGAGGCCACCGACAACGGCCGCCTGCCCGAGGAGATCGTCGCCGTGACGATCAAGGGCCGCAAGGGCGACACGGTCGTCGAGGTCGACGAGGCGCCGCGCCGCGGCAGCACGCTGGAGTCGCTCGCGAAGCTGCGCGGGCTCGTCAGCAAGGAGGGCTCGCACACGGCCGGCAACTCGCCCGGCGTCAACGACGGCGCGGGCGCGATCGTCGTCGCCTCCGACGACTGGGCGCGGGCCAACGGCAAGGAGATCCTCGCGACGATCATCGCCCAGGCGCAGACCGCCGAGGACTTCGCCTACCTCGCCCGCACGCCCGCCAACGCCGCGATGGCCGCGCTCGCCAAGGCCGGCCTGAGCGCCGAGGACATCGACCTCTGGGAGATCAACGAGGCCTTCGCCTCGGTGACGCTGAACTCGATGCGGATGCTCGGCATCGACGAGGAGAAGGTCAACGTCAACGGCGGCGCGGTCGCGCTCGGCCATCCGATCGGCGCCTCCGGCGCGCGCATCATCGGCACGCTCGTGCACGAGCTGCGCCTGCGCGGCGGCGGCCTGGGCTGCGCGGCGATCTGCTCCGGCGGCGGGCAGGGCGACGCGATCATCCTGAAGGTCGAGGCCTGAGACGGCCAGCGCGGCCTTCTTCGACCTCGACCGCACGCTCATGGCCGGCTCGTCCGGCCTGCACTTCGTCCGTGCGGCCTACGAGCAGGGGATGATCGACCGCCGGCGGCTCGCCGGCGACCTGGTCGACGGGCTGAAGTTCCGCCTCTGGGGCTCGACCGACGCGGGGACCGCGAAGGTCCGCGCCCGCCTGGGCACGTACATCGAGGGCGTCCCCGAGCGCGACCTGCGCCGGATGGCGCCGCGCGTGCTCGCCGGCGTGCTGCCGCGCCTGTACCCGCAGATGCTGGCGGTCGCCTACGCCCACCAGGACGCCGGCCGCCCGATCTACATCTGCACCGCGGCCTCGCACGAGATGGCGAGCCTGCTGTCGGTGGTGCTGAGCTTCGACGGCGGGATCGGGTCGCGCTCGGAGGTGCTCGACGGCGTCTACACCGGGCGCGAGGGCGGCGTGTTCACCTACCGCGAGGGCAAGGCGCAGGCGATCCGCGAGCTGGCCGAGCGCAAGGGCTACGACCTGTCCGCGTGCTTCGCCTACTCGGACTCCGAGTCCGACCTGCCGATGCTGCGCGCCGTCGGCCACCCGGTCGCGGTCAACCCCGACGCGACGCTGGCGCGCGTCGCGCGCGAGGAGGGCTGGGAAGTCATGCACTTCGACCGCCTGCACCGGCGCCTGAAGATCGTCGCGGCCGCGCTGGCGGCGGCGGTCGCCGGCGGGGTCGGTGGCGCGGTCGCGCGACGCCCGGCGACACCGCGCTCGGTGCCAGGACGCGTGCAGCGGCGGTAGCGCGCGGGCGCGATGGCGTACCGTGCGGGCAGATGACAGACGTCCCTGCAATCTTCGAGGTTCACGCGACCGACTACGAAGCGCAGCGACGGCGGCTCGTGCCGTCCTACGACGTCTTCTACGGGACCGCGGTCGCGGCCCTCGCGCTGGCCGGACGCCCGCTGCACCGGATTCTCGACCTGGGCGCCGGCACCGGCCTGCTCGCGCGCTCGGTCGCGGCCGCGCACCCCGATGTTTCGCTGACGCTGCTGGACGGCTCGCCGGCGATGCTCGCCGAGGCCCGTGACGCGCTCGGCGACGACGCGACCTACGTCGCCGGCGACCTCGCCTACCCGCTGCCGCCCGGGCCCTGGGACGCCGTCGTCAGCGCGCTGGCGATCCATCACCTCGACGACGCCGGCAAGCGCGCGCTGTTCGCGCGCGTCCACGGCGAGCTCGCGCCCGGCGGCGTCTTCGTCAACGCCGAGCAGGTCAGCGGCCCGAGCGCGTTCTTCGACGACGTCTACGCCGCCTGGCACGAGACGCGCGCCGCCGAGCTCGGCACGACGCCCGAGCAGTGGGACGCCGCCCGCGAGCGCATGCGCTTGGACCGCTGGGCGAGCGTCGAGCACCAGCTCGCGTGGCTGCGCGAGGCCGGCTTCGCCGACGCCGACTGCCTCTACAAGGACCACCGCTTCGCCGTGCTCGTCGCGCGGCGCTCGGGATGAACGTCCACGGCCTCACCGACGAGCAGCGCGACATCCGCGCCCTCGCCGCGAAGTTCTCCGACGAGATCGTCGCGCCGCAGGCCTCCAACTGGGACAAGCAGCACCACTTCCCCAAGGAGGTCATCGCGCAGCTCGGCGAGCTCGGCCTGATGGGCGTCTGCGTCCCCCAGGACCTCGGCGGCGCCGGCGCTGACTACCTCACGTACGTGCTCGTCATCGAGGAGCTCTCGCGCGGCGATGCCGGGCTCGGTGTGACGCTGGCCGTCCACACCGGCGCCGGGACGCTGCCGATCATCGCCCGCGGGACGCGCCAGCAGATCGACCGGCTCGTGCCGCCGCTGGCCCAGGGCCACGAGCTCGCGGCCTTCGCGCTGACGGAGTCCAACGCCGGCTCCGACGCTGGCGCGCTGACCACCCGCGCCGAGAACGGCTGCCTGTCGGGGATGAAGCAGTGGGTCACCAACGGCTCGCACGCGCACGTCTTCATCGTCTTCGCGAAGGACCCCGACCGCCCGAGCGCGTTCATCGTGCGCCGCGGCGCGCACGGCTTCAAGCCGGTCCGCGAGGAGGACAAGCTCGGCCTGAACTCGTCCAGCACGGCCGACCTCGCATTCGACGACACGCCCGCCGAGCGCCTCGGGCTCCCCGGGGCGGGGCTGCGGATCGCGCTGGCGACGCTCGACGGCGGCCGCATCGGGATCGCCGCGCAGGCGACCGGGATCGCCCAGGCGGCGCTCGACCTCGCCGTCAGGCACGCGAAGGAGCGGCGCACGTTCGGCAAGCCGATCGGCGCCCACCAGGCGATCCAGCAGAAGCTCGCCGACATGCAGACCGAGATCGAGGCGGCGCGCGCGCTGACCTGGCGCGCCGCGCGCCTGAAGGACGCGGGGCGCCCGCACACCGTCGAGGGCGCGCAGGCCAAGCTCTTCGCCTCCGCCGTCGCGCGGCGCGTGACGGGCGAGGCGATCCAGGTGCTCGGCGGCTACGGCTACACCCGCGACCTGCCCGCCGAGCGCTACTACCGCGACGCGAAGATCACCGAGATCTACGAGGGCACCTCGGAGATCCAGCGCCTCGTGATCGCCCGGGCGCTGCTCGGCGAAGCCGCCCGCGAATAGGCTGCTGGCTGCGATGACGACCAAGCCGCTACGGATCGATCCGATCGCCGAGGCCCGGCGGCACTGGAGCGAGCGCTGGGGCGACGAGCCCGCCCGCCCGATGGAGGCGATCACCTCGATCATGCGCGCGCAGCAGATCCTGCTCGCGCGCCTCAACGAGCTGCTGGGACCGCTGAACCTCACCTTCCCGCGCTACGAGGCGCTGATGCTGCTCTCGTTCACGAAGACCGGCACGCTGCCGATGGGCAAGGTCGGCGAGCGCCTCCAGGTCCACCGCACGAGCGTCACGAACATCATCGACAAGCTCGAGGCCGACGGCCTCGTCCGGCGCGTGCCGCACGAGGCCGACCGCCGCACGACGCTCGCGGAGATCACCGACGCCGGCCGCGACGTCGCCGCCCGCGCCACCGAGCTGCTCAACGCCGACGCCTTCGGCCTCGCCGCGCTCGGCGGCGACGAGCAGGACCAGCTCACGCAGCTGCTGCGCACGCTGCGGCTGGAGGCGGGGGACTTCGCGTAGGCGTTCGTGTGGCGGCTCGCGCGGGGGCGAGCGCTCGCGAACGGCAGCGACGAGGGGAGGTTGTTTGGGCGCCGGGGCGCTCGTCCGGGAGTGAGTGGCGAGTTGTGTGCGCTCCGGGTACATAACTCGCCACTCACTGCCCCAGGCGCGCCGCGCCGAGCGCCGCGGGGTCCGAGCCACCCCTTATCGATGCCTTGAGCGTTCGCGGTACCACGACGGTCCGAGCGAGCTACGCCGCGACCTCCCCATGCCACGCCGCATACGCCACGAGCTCGTCATGCGCCAGCAGCGGGATGCCATACGCCTCGGCGGCGACGATGCGGCGGCGGCCGCGCTCGCGCAGGTCGTCGGGGTGGGCGATGTCGAGCAGCGCGATCGGGCGCGCGTGCTGGGCGCGGAAGCCGGTCTCGCACTCGACGATCCGGCCCCAGGCGACGATCGCGCCCCAGACGGCCTCGGGCGCCGGCAGCTCGGGCGGGGCCGGCAGCGCGTAGTAGGCCGAGAAGCCGCAGTTGCAGTCGCGAAACGGCGCGTCGTGGCCGCCCAGGGCGAAGCACTTCGCGGGACGGTCGTGGTCGGTCGGCCAGGGTCGCTGGGCGGCCCGCGGCGAGATCATGCCGAGCGCCGGGTTGGGGACGAAGCGGCCCGCGACGAAGATGCCCGAGTACAGCCCGCCGCGGCGGGCGCCCCAGCGCCGGAAGCCGACGAGCGGCTGTGCGACCGGCTCGGCCGTCATCCGGGCACGGGCTCGCGACGGGGCGGCGCCTTCGCGGGCTCGGGCGCGGGCTCGCGACGCGGCTCGGGCGGGGGAGCCCGCACGGGCGCGGGGCGTTCGGTTTCGCGAAGCGGCTTGCCGATGTCTCCCATGCGACGGAGTGGGATGCTACGCCAGACGATGTCGATTCCACCCGACGAGGAGGTCGCGCCCGACGGCGAGGAGCCCGAGCGCGGCGACGTCCGCGAGGACATCACCAAGGAGCTCGCGCGGCTGTTCCCACACGACCGCATGGAGCGGATCGTCGAGCGGCTGGGACTGCAGGACGAGGAGGACTTCCAGTTCGTCGTCGACCTCATCAGCGCGTCGTTCACGCGCGGGATCGAGTTCGGCGCGATCGAGGTGTCGGCGCAGCTGATCGAGCTCGGCCAGGAGACGGCGCCGGCCACGATCGAGATCGTGCACGTCGAGCTGCCCTGAGGGCGCGGGCGGGGAGGGGGCGCGTCACCCCGATCTCACCCCCGCGGGGTGACGACGCAGCGCCCGCCGCGCGGCACCATCGATCCATGACGAGGGACAAGGCGATCCAGCGAGTCGGCAAGCTGCGGGAGGTCACCGTCGAGCGCGGCGCCACGCCGCACGAGGCCGCCACCGCGATGGCGCTCGCAGCCCACCTCAGCCAGCGCCACGGCCTCGACCGGCCCGCCGTCGCGGCACCGGCCGCGCCCGCCGCCGTCGCTCCGCGGCCGGCGATCCGCCGCCCGCAGGTCGCGCACTACGCCTCGAGCGCCCGGACGGACCGGCGCTCGTCACGCTCGCTGCGCTTCGTCGCCTTCGGCTAGCGGACCCGTCCGGCCAGATCGCTAGCTCGTCGCCGGTTTGTGCGGCAGGCGCGCGTGGGCACGCCACTCGTCCGGGAGGTCGTCGTCGTCGAGCAGCATCACGTGCTCGTTGATCCCGGCGACGGAGACGGCGTTCCACACGCGGTGGCGCGCGGCGTCGATGTCGGCGGCTTCGAGCTCGACCTCGAAGACGCCGTCCTCGTCGGGGTTCGTCCCGACGGCGTCCTCGGGAAGCGCGCCGGCGAGGTGCTCGAGCGAGCGGGCGTTCTTCGTCTCCCCGCGGGGGAGCATCACCATCTTGACCAGTTCTCGTGCCATGTCGAGCGAGGCTACCCGCTCGGGCGAACGTCTGGACGCCGGGCCTCCAGGGCCGCGCTGCGAGGCCGGGCTGGACGCGGCGCGCGCAGGTGGTAGAGTTGAAAGCGAGGGCTTCCGACTATCTGGCCCCCGACACTATGGCGACCACCCATCAGCCCACGACCGCCGACCAGTGGCGCGCCGCCTACGGCCTGCAGCCCGAGCGCGAGGTCCCGTTCACGACGCTCAGCGGGACGCCGGTGCAGCCGCTGTACACCGCGGCCGACGCCCCCGGCGACCCCGGTCACCCGGGCGTGTATCCCTACACGCGCGGCGTCTACCCGTCGATGTACCGCGGCCGCCTGTGGACGATGCGCCAGTTCGCCGGCTTCGGCACCGCCGAGGAGACCAACGAGCGCTTCCGCTACCTGCTGGCCCACGGCCAGGACGGGCTCAGCACCGCGTTTGACATGCCGAGCCTCATGGGCCATGACAGCGACGCCGCGCTGAGCCTCGGCGAGGTCGGCCGCGAGGGCGTCGCCGTCGACACGCTCGACGACATGAGCACGCTCTTCGACGGCATCGACCTCGGCGAGATCTCGGTCTCGATGACGATCAACGCGCCGGCCGTCGTGATGCTCGCCTTCTACGTCGCCGCCGCCGAGCAGCGCGGCATCCCGGCCGACCGCCTGCGCGGCACGATCCAGGCCGACATCCTCAAGGAGTACATCGCCCAGAAGGAGTGGTGCTTCCCCGTCGACCCGGCGATGCGCCTGTGCGGCGACATGATCGAGTGGTGCTCGCACAACATGCCGCGCTGGCACCCGATCTCGGTCTCCGGCTACCACATCCGCGAGGCCGGCTCGACCGCGGCGCAGGAGCTCGCCTTCACGATCAAGGACGGGTTGACGTACGTCGAGGAGGCCGTCGCGCGCGGGCTGAACGTCGACGACTTCGCACCTCGCCTGAGCTTCTTCTTCAACGCCCAGATCGACTTCTTCGAGGAGGTCGCCAAGTACCGCGCGGCCCGTCGCATCTGGGCCCGCGAGCTGCGCGAGCGCTTCGGCGCCCAGGACCCGCGCTCCTGGCGGATGCGCTTCCACACGCAGACCGCGGGCGTCAGCCTCACCGCCCAGCAGCCGCTGAACAACATCGTCCGCACGGCGATCGAGGCGCTCGCCGGCGTGCTCGGCGGCACGCAGTCGCTGCACACGAACTCCTATGACGAGGCGCTCGCGCTGCCGACCGAGGAGGCCGCCCGGATCGCGCTGCGCACCCAGCAGATCATCGCCCACGAGACCGGCGTCACGAACACGATCGACCCGCTCGGCGGCTCCTACTTCGTCGAGGCGCTGACCGACCGCCTCGAGCGCGAGGCCTACGACTACTTCAGCCGCATCGACGAGCTCGGCGGCATGGTCGAGGCCGTCAAGGCGAACTTCCCCCAGCGCGAGATCGCCGACGCCGCCTACGAGCTGCAGACGGAGTACGACAGCCGCGACCGGATCCTCGTCGGCGTCAACGACTACGTCGACGCGGGCGAGTCGGAGATCCCGATCCTGCGCATCGACCCCGAGCTCGAGCGCAAGCAGATCGGCCGCCTGCAGGCCGTCCGCGCGCGCCGCGACTCCGGCGCCGTCGAGACGACGCTCGTCGCCCTGCGCGCGCACGCCGCACAGGGCGACCGCAACCTCATGCCCGCGCTGATGGACTGCGCGCGCGCCCACGCCACCGAGGGCGAGATCGTCCGCGCGCTGCAGGACGTCTTCGGGACGTACACCGAGACGCCGGTCTTCTGAGCACTCACACCGGCGGAGACTCCGGTTGAGGTGAATCGCGCGGCTACAGCCAGAGCAACGACGACCACGCGCCGAAAAGGATGAACACCACAAATATCGCGAGGATGCCGACGCCGACCCAGCCGAGGACGATCCCCGTGATGGCCATGCCCATGCCCTGCTCGCGGCCGCCCGATTGTTCGATCTGCGACTTGGCGATGTACCCGAAGACGAGTGCGAGGATCGATCCGATCCAGTAGATCCAGACGATTCCGAGCACCATCGACGCGATCGCGAACCCGTTCGTCTTGCTCGCGAGGACGACTGGCGGAGCCGGTGGTCCGACAGGCGGGGGCGGGGGTTGCCCGCCTGACGAGAATTCCATCGCGGCGAGCGTAGTGGAACGCCCTCGGGTTGAACAGGCGGCGGATTTCAGTGACGGTGATAGATTCGCGGCATGGCGCTCGAGGACCCGCCGCGACCCGCTCCCGCGTGGTACGCCGACCCGGAGCACCCGGACTCTGAGCGTTACTGGGACGGGACCATCTGGTCAGAGCACCGGCGTCCCGCACAGGCCGCCGCGGCCGTCCCCCAGGCGGGGAACGGGTTTGCGGTGACGGCGCTCGTCTGCGGGATCGTCGGCGTGGTGCTCGGCGTGCTGCCGTTCTTCGTCGGCTGGATCCTCGGCATCATCGCGATCGTGTTCGGCGTGCTCGGGCGCAAGCGCGCCGTCGCGAACCCCGCGATCGGCCGCGGGGGCATGGCGACGGCGGGCATCGTCCTGGGGATCATCGCGATCGTTGCCACGATCCTCTGGGTGATCCTCTTCGCGGCGGTGCTCGACACCTCCGGGTCCTATTACTACGACTACTGATCGGCCTCGCGCCCGTACGCCGTCCGCGCGGAGTACGAGAAACGTCCAGACCGGCCACACGATCGCGGCCGCTGGACTACATTCGCGCGATCGAGCGATCTCCCAGAAGGCTGCTCCTCGGAGTCGCCGTCGTCGCGTGCGCGGCACTCTGCATCCCCGTCGCCGGGCTGGCCCAGTCGCCCGCCGAGCTCTGCGCCGGCGTCGACCGCGCGCTGATCAGCTGCGGTCCCGGCAACGATCGCCAGTCGCCTGGTGGCGGCGACAAGGTGCCCCACGACAACGGCCTCAACAAGAAGAAGGGCCAGCGCGCGACGCGCGTGTGGCCGAAGCTCAGCGGCATCCTCTGGCAGGTCACCGACGACAGCCGCACGCCCTACCGCAAGGTCGGCGGCCCGCTCAACGACGAGCTCAACGGCCACCACGGCGACGACACGCTCTCCGGCGGCGGCGGGCACGACATCCTCTGGGGCGACTGGGATCCCAGCGGCAACACCACCGCCCAGCGCGACGTCCTCAGCGGCGGCCCGGGCAACGACTGGATCTATCCCAGCCACAGCAACAAGACGATCGTCCGCGGCGGGCCCGGCTCGGACTACGTCTGGGCGTTCTACGGCAAGGGCACGATCGACTGCGGCCCCGGCGACGACACCGCCCGGATCCGCACCGGCAACGCCTTCAGGACCAAGAACTGCGAGCACATCAAGCACTTCTGCCAGTTCGGCGAGACCGCCGCGGGGCTGTGCCTGTCGCCGACCGGCAAGCCGGTCGCCGCGACGCGTCGCTGGGGCTGACGACCGCAGCCCGCGCGCGGGCGTTCGCGGACTATGATGCGCCCGCCCCTGGGCACCTATGCCTGAGTCCACCCCCTCGAGCAAGAAGATCCGCGTGGTCGTGGCCAAGCCCGGCCTCGACGGGCACGACCGCGGCGCGAAGATCATCGCCCGCGCCCTGCGCGACGCCGGGATGGAGGTCATCTACACCGGGTTGCACCAGACGCCCGAGCAGATCGTCGAGACCGTGATCCAGGAGGACGCGCACGCCGTCGGCCTGTCGATCCTCTCCGGCGCGCACATGACGCTCGTCCCGCGGATCGTCGCGCTGCTGGAGGAGCAGGGGATCGACGACGTCCTCGTCACCGTCGGCGGGACGATCCCCAGCGACGACATCCCCGAGCTCAAGCGCCTCGGCGTGGCCGAGGTGTTCACGCCCGGATCGAGCACCGAGGCGATCGTCGACTTCATCCGCGGCAACGTCGCATCCGCCTGACCGGCGGTCGCAACGCACGCGATTGACTGGTCAGTCAATCGGTTATCCTGACCGCATGTCACGTCCCGAAGGAGGCTCCAGTTGAAGATCTGCGTCCTGGTGAAGGAGGTGCCCGACGCCGCCGTCGAGAAGCGGATCAACCCGCAGACCGGACGGATGGACCGCAGCGGCGAGCGCAACCTCAACCCGTATGACACGCATGCGATCGAGGCCGCGATGCAGGTCAAGGAGGGCGGGGAGGTCGAGGTCGACGAGATCATCGCCGTGACGATGGGCCCGGACACCGCCGTCCGCGCGCTGCACAAGGCCGTCTCCCTCGGCGCCGACCGCTCGGTCCACCTCAGCGACGAGAGCCTCGCCGGCTCCGACGTGGCCGCGACCGGCTACGCGCTGGCGAAGGTGCTCGAGCGCGAGAGCCCCGACCTCGTCCTGCTCGGCCAGCAGTCCGACGACGGCGAGTGCTACACGATCGGCGCCGTCGTGGCCGACCACCTGCGGATGCCCTCGCTGACGCAGGTCATCAAGATGGACGTGACCGAGGGCAAGCTGCGCTGCGAGCGCCAGGCCGAGTACGGCTACGACACGGTCGACATCGAGCTGCCCGCCGTCATCTCCGTCGGCGACGCGATCAACGAGCCGCGCTACCCCTCGCTGAAGGCGATCATGGGCGCGAAGAAGAAGCCGCTGGACGCCGTCGCCATCGGCGACGTCGGCATCGACGCCGACCGCGTCGGCGAGGCCGGCTCGAAGGTCGTCTGCGGCGACTTCAAGGCCCCGCCGCAGAAGGCCGCCGGCGAGATCATCGAGGACGAGGACACCAACGAGACGGTCGAGAAGATCATCGCCTGGCTCGACGAGAGGAAGCTTCTGTCATGAGCGGGATCCTGGCCTTTGCGCTGCACTACGAGGGCGCCTTCAACAAGAACTCGCTCGGCGGCGTCTCGGAGGCCGCCCGCCTCGCCGCCGACCTCGGCGCCGAGGCGCACGCGGTCGTCGTGGGGGATGTCAGCGACGAGCTCGCCGCCACGCTGGGCAACTACGGCGCGACGAAGGTCTTCCGCGCCAAGGACGTCCCCGAGGGCCTCGCCCAGCCGGTCGTCGACGTCATGGCCCAGGTCATGGACGACGAGGGCCACGACTACGCGCTGTTCGGCGGCGGCCTGCTCGGCTTCGAGATCGGCGCCGGCCTCGCCGCGCGCCTGAACGCCGGCGTGACGATGGAGGTCACGCAGGTCAACGTCGCCGACGGCAAGCTGCAGGCCGAGCGCCCGATCCACGGCGACTCGTCGATCTCGACGTCGTCCTACAAGGACCGCGGGATCATCATCGGCCGCCTCAACGCCTTCGAGACCGCCACGCCGAGCGACTCCAGCGCCGAGATCGTCGACGTCGACGTCGAGCTGTCGGACTTCTCGTCGAAGATGACGATGGTCACGCGCGGCGAGCAGCGCGGCGAGGACATCGACATCGAGGGCGCCGACATCCTCGTCGCCGGCGGCCGCGGCCTCGGCAAGCCCGAGGGCTTCGAGCTCTGCGAGGCGCTTGCCGCCGCGCTCGGCGGCGCCGTCGCCGCGACCCGCGCGGTCGTCGACGCCGGCTGGTACCCGTACTCGACGCAGATCGGCCAGACCGGCAAGACCGTGTCGCCGAAGCTCTACCTCGCGGCCGGCATCTCGGGCGCGATCCAGCACAAGGTCGGCTTTCAGTCCTCGGAGAACATCATCGCGATCAACAAGGACTCCAACGCCCCGATCTTCGAGTACTCCGACCTCGGGATCGTCGGCGATCTCAACAAGATCCTGCCGAAGCTGACCGAGGCCGTGAAGGCCAAGAAGGGCTGAGCGCCGCGATGTCCGGCAGCAACGGCGGCATGCCCGCGCCCGCGCAGTACCCGCCCCCGGTCGATCCCGCGGGCGAGTTCGTCAAGCACGGCCTCGACCCCGAGGACGACCTGATCGAGGTCGGCGTCGCGATCGTCGGCGGCGGCACGGCGGGCCTGGCCTGCGCCAACCGCCTGCTGGCGCTGCTGGCCGACGACGAGGAGCTGCTCGAGTCGCTGGGCGAGGTCCCGGTCGCGGTGATCGAGAAGGCCAAGACCTGCGGCGGGCACAACCTGTCGGGCGCGGTCATGCGCCCGGCGGCGCTGCTGGAGCTGTTTCCCGAGCTGTCGCGCGAGGACTGGCGCAAGGAGGGCTTCGCCTACGGCTCGGTGGGCAAGGAGGCCGTCTACCTGATGCCCTCCGCGACCAAGGCCGTGAAGATCCCGACGCCGCCGCCCTTCAAGAACCACGGCAACGAGGTCGTGTCGGTCGCCGCGCTCGCGCGCTACCAGCAGCGCGTCGCCGAGGACGCCGGCGCCTACATCCTCACCGAGACCGCGGCGACGCAGCTGATCGTCGAGGACGGCAGGGTCGTCGGCGTGCGCTCGGGCGACAAGGGCCGCGGCAAGGACGGCAAGCCGCTGCGCAACTTCGAGCCGGGCACCGACGTCAAGGCGAAGGCGACGGTCCTCGCCGAGGGCTGCTGGGGCCACCTCACCGGCGCCGCGATCCGCGAGTTCGACCTCGCCGACGGCCGCGAGCCGCAGGTCTGGGAGCTCGGGGTCAAGGAGGTCTGGAAGGTCCCCAAGCCGCTGGACCGCCTGATCCACACGATCGGGCCCTGGCCGCTGAAGCTCAAGTCGAAGTACGGGCAGATCGGCGGCACCTGGCTGTATCCGATGAAGGATGAGAAGACCGGCGACGACCTCGTCTCGATCGGCTTCGTCGTCGACCTCGAGTACGCCGACGCGACGACCTCGGCCCACGACCTGCTGCAGCAGTTCAAGCTGCACCCGCTCGTGCGCGAGATCCTCGAGGGCGGCGAGCGCGTGAGCTGGGGCGCCAAGGCGCTGCCGGCCGGCGGCTACTGGTCGATGCCCAAGCTCTCGATGCCGGGTGCGGTGCTCGTCGGCGACTCGGGCGGCATGGTCGACACGGTCGCGCTGAAGGGCGTGCACCACTCGATCCGGTCGGGCAAGCTCGCGGCCGAGGCGATCTACGCGGCGTTGAAGCGCGGCGACAGCGACCTGTCGTCCTACGAGGATGCCGTCGACAACTCGGAGATCGGCAGGGAGCTCTACGCGGTCCGCAACACGCGCCAGCCGTTCCAGAAGGGCTTCCTGCGTGGCGGCCCGCTCGTGAACCTCATGATCGCGACGAAGGGGCGCTTCCCCGGCGGGCGCTGGAAGTGGCACCGCAACGACCAGAAGCCGATGTTCATCGGCGACACGAAGGACGGCTATCCCAAGCCCGACGGCAAGTACACGTTCGACAAGCTCTCGTCGGTCTACATCACCGGCAACGCCACCCGCGACGATGCCCCCAACCACATCCGCGTGCGCAAGCGCGTGCCGCGCGAGGTCGCCGAGACGTGGATGTGGATGTGCCCGGCAGGGGTCTACGAGATCCCCGAGGACGCCCCGGCCCACGGTGACGTCGACGTGATCGTCAACTACACCAACTGCGTGCAGTGCGGCGCGATCACGGCCAAGGGCGGGCGCCTGACGACGCCCGAGGGCGGCGACGGGCCGCTGTACCAGATCACCTGACGCTGCTGGTCTCTTGACCGGCCCGTGCGGGCCGGGCGCGCCGGGACCGCGGCCCGACGCGCCCGGCAGGGCGTCGGTGGTGGCCGGAGCGCTGTGCTCGATCGCGTGCTGATCGCCGGGCAGCTGGTCGGACGGGCGTACTCTTTGGCTCATGGCGAAACCGATGAACGACGAACAGGTGCAGGCGCGGATCGAGGCGCTCGAGCAGGAGGAGCGCGAGCTGCGCAGCGATGAGAGCGACGCCGCCCAGCACGACGGGACCGAGCAGGTTGCCGCCGATGCTCAGCGGCTCGAGGCCCTGCGGCTCGAGCTCGACCAGCTGTGGGACTACCTGCGCCAGCGCCGCGCCCTGCGCGACTCCGGCGGCAACCCCGACGACGCGGCGATCCGCGACTCCGGGACCGTCGAGCGCTACCTGGGCTGACGGCGAGGTCGCCTGTCGGGCTGCCCGAATGGCGGTCCGAATTGTTCTCCTCCCGCCTGGTGACACACACTAGGCTCGCGCTCACACAAACGAGTGGAGTCACCGTGATCAAGAAGGCAGAAGTTCGCCCGGCTGCGTCACACTCGACGCCCGGCTCCTCGGCTCCAGACGTAACGCGGCCACGCGTCAAGCCGCTAGGGACGCCGGCCGCTGCGCCCGGCCAGACCCGCTCGGATGATGCGCTCGGCAGCACGCTCAGCCGTGCTGTGCTGCAGCGCGTCATGGGTGATGCACGCCGACGCCCGAGCCGCCCGGTCGTGATCGAGCCCCTCTACCCCGAGCTGGACATCAACGACGATAAACCGCTGCGGCTCCGCAAAGAGGACCAGCCGCAGTCGTACCTCGAAGCGGATTTCGCAGGGACTCGGTCCAAACAGCGGCGGGAGCTCGGGGCCCCCGTCGAGGGGCCGTCCGCGGTCAACCCCCAAAATCCGCAGGTGTTCGAGCACATCGATGCGCGGCTCACAAGGGTCGAGGCACGCGTGTCAAAGATCGAAGACCCCGAGTTCCACGACGGTCCCAGCTCCACGGAGCGATACGACTACGAAAGCGATGTACAGGCCGTCAGGGACGGCAGGATCGCCGAGATCGATCCCAACTGGAGGCCGAGCAATCCCAATTCCATGTTTCTCGAACCTGACTGAGCCGACGACGCGGCGATCCGCGACCCCGGGACCGTCGAGCGCTACCTGGGCCTAGGCCCTGCCGGCGACCGCCCACGCGCGGGCGCTGAGCTCGAACGGCCCGTCGCCGACGCCGAGCCGGCGGCGCAGCGCGTCGTGCAGCGCGGCGCGCCGGTCGTCGTCGAGCGAGGCGCAGAACGCACCGGACGGCGCGACCCCGGTCGGCAGCGGCGCCCACAGGTCCTCGAAGCCCGAGTACGACGCGCTCACGGTCAGCGCGCCGGTGCGCACCTCGCGCAGGCCCGCGGCCTCCCACAGCGTCGCGAGCTCGCCGTCCCCGCACCAGCGCATGACGACGCCCTCGTCGGCGGCCGCCCCGCGCTCGGGCTCGACCTCGCGCGCCGCGTCCCAGAACGCGCGCAGGAGCGTCATCTCACCGGCGTAGTCCCAGACGCAGGAGGCGACGATCGCGCCGGGCGCGGCCACGCGCGCCAGCTCGCGCACGCCGGCCTCGGCGTCGGTCATGAAGTTCACGACGAGCTGCGAGAGCGCGGCGTCGAACGCGCCGTCGGCGAACGGCAGCGCCTCGGCGCCCGCGACAACGACCTCGACGCCGGGCAGTCGCGCCCGGCAGGCTTGCGCGAAAGCCTCCGACGGGTCCGCCGCGCTCACGTTCCCGGGCCCGAGCCGCTGTGCGAGCGCGGCCGCCAGCGCCCCCGGCCCGCAGCCGACGTCGACGGCGCGCATCCCCGGCTGGACGCCCGCGAAGTCGATCAGCGCCGCGGCAAGCCGCGGGCTGTAGCGGCCGACGAGCCGGTCGTAGGCCTCGGCCGACGCGCGGAAGCTGTCGGCGCCGGGCATCGCTACCGCCGCCGCGCCTCGGGCGCGAGCGCCGGGTTCGTCCAGCCGGCGTCGGCGGGGTTGATGTTCGTCCCGGGCGCGACGATCTCGTCGATGCGGTCCAGCAGCGCGTCGTCGAGCGTGACGTCGGCGGCGCCGAGCTGGGACTCGAGCTGCTCCATCGTTCGCGGCCCGATGATCGCGGCCGTGACGGCCGGGTGGCGGATGACGAACGCCAGCGCCATGTCGATCAGCGACATCCCGGCGTCGTCCGCCAGCTGCGCGAGCGCGTCGGCGGCCTCGAGCTTGGCCTGGTTGGCCGGGAGCGAGAGGTCGTAGCGCGCGGGGATCATCGCCGAGCGGCGGGAGCTGAGGTCCTCGGCGCCCTTGCGCCAGCGACCCGAGAGCCAGCCGCCGGCGAGCGGGCTCCACGCGATCGCGCCCATGCCGTGCTCCAGGCAGGCCGGCAGCACGTCGGCCTCAATCCCGCGGACGAGGATCGAGTAGGGCGGCTGCTCGCAGACGAAGCGCTGCGTCCCGCGCTCGCGCGCGATCCACTGCGCCCGGACGATCTGCGCGGCCGGATACGTCGAGGAGCCGATGTAGCGGACCTTGCCCTGGCTGACGAGGTCCGACAGCGCGCCGAGCGTCTCCTCGTGATCGGTCCAGGGATCCCAGCGGTGCACCTGGTAGAGATCGATCCAGTCGGTCTTCAGGCGCCGCAGCGACGCCTCGACCTCGCGGAAGATCCAGCGGCGGCTGTTGCCCGCCTCGTTGGGGTCGTCGCCCATCGTGCCGTGGAACTTCGTCGCGAGCACGACGTTGTCGCGGCGGCCGCCGGCGAGCGCCTTGCCGACGATCTCCTCGGACTCGCCGCGGCTGTAGACGTCGGCCGTGCCGATGAAGTTGATCCCCGCGTCGAGCGCGCGGTGGATGATCCGGATGCCGGCGTCGTGGTCGGGTTCGCCCCAGGCGCCGAACATCATCGCGCCGAGGCACAGCGGGCTGACGTGCACCCCGGTTCGCGCGAGCGTTCGCTGCTGCATGGACCTCAATCTACGCGGTACCGCACGTGCGTCACGCCCGCGACGCACATTTACCCGAAAGGCACTCCGGTTTGCCAGGTATGTAGCCTGTGCGTCATGACCTACGTCATCGTCGGAAGCTGCATCAAGGACGACTCGTGCATCGAGGTCTGTCCGGTCGACTGCATCCACCCCAGGCCGGGAGACGCGGACTTCGAGACGGCGGAGCAGCTCTACATCGACCCCGCGGAGTGCATCGACTGCGACGCCTGCGTCGAGGCCTGCCCGGTCGACGCGATCTTCGCCGGCTCCCAGATCCCCGCCAAGTACGACTACGCGCTCGAGCTCAACGGCGAGTTCTTCGCCGAGCTCAGCACGACCGAGCGCACGGCCCGCTGATGGCCGCCGCGCCCCTGCGAGTCGCGATCGTCGGCGCCGGACCGGCCGGGGCCTTCGCCGCCGCCGCCCTGTTGCGCGCCCGCGGCGACGCCGAGGTCGACCTCTTCGAGCGGCTGCCGACGCCGTGGGGGCTGCTGCGCGGCGGCGTCGCCCCCGACCACCAGGAGATCAAGCGCCTGGAGGACACCTTCGACCGCGAGACGCTCGGGCGCGGCTGCCGCCTGCTCGCCAACGTCGAGGTCGGAACCGACATCTCGCACGCCGAGCTCGTGCAGCACTACGCGGCCGTGATCTACGCGACCGGGGCGCAGACCGACAAGTCGCTCGGGATCCCCGGCGAGGACCTGCCCGGCAGCTGGGCCGCCACCGAGTTCGTCGCCTGGTACAACGGCCACCCCGACTACCGCGACCTGCAGTTCGACCTGTCGGCCAGGCGCGCCGTGGTCATCGGCAACGGCAACGTGGCCGCCGACGTGACGCGGATGCTCACGCTCAGCGACCGCGAGCTCGCGCGCACCGACGTCGCCGACCACGCGCTCGAGGCGCTGCGCTCGAGCGCGATCGAGGAGGTCGTCGTGCTCGGCCGCCGCGGCCCCGCGCAGGCCGCCTTCACGAGCGCCGAGCTGCGCGAGCTCGGCCACCTCGACGGCGTCGACCTGCGCCTCGACCCAGACGAGATCGCGCTGGATCCGGTCTCGCGCGAGTGGCTCGACGAGGACGGCACCTTCACCGCGCGCAAGAACGTCCAGCTGCTGCGCGAGTTCGCGGCCCGGCCGCCGCGCTCCGAGACGGGTCGCCGGATCGCGCTGCGCTTCCTGCGCTCGCCGGTGGCGATCCGCGGGACCGCCGGCGTCGAGGCGGTCGACGTGCGCCGCAACGAGATCGTGCGCGCCGAGGACGGCTCGCTGCGCGCCCGCGCCGCGGGCGAGGAGATCGAGACGATCGACTGCGGCCTGGTCCTGCGCTCGGTGGGCTACCGCGCGCTGGCGCTGCCCGACGTGCCCTTCGACGAGCGCCGCTTCGTGCTCCCCAACGAGCGTGGCCGCGTCCATACGCCCGACGGCGTGCCCGTCCCCGGCGTCTACGCGGTCGGCTGGATCAAGCGCGGGCCCACGGGGATCCTCGGCACGAACAAGCGCGACGCCGAGGAGACGGTGAGCTGCCTCGTCGAGGACGTCGACGCGGCGCCGGCGCAGGCGCCGAGGCCCGGACGGGAGCAGATCGACGCGCTGCTCGCCGAGCGCGTCCCGCAGCTCGTCACGGCCGCGGGCTGGCACGCGATCGCCGGCGACGAGCTCGCGCGCGGGCGCAGCGAGGATCGCCCGCGGGTGAAGCTCGCCTCGCGCGACGAGCTGCTGGCGGCGGCCGCCGCGCGCTGAGCTGCCGGCGCCGGCCCCGCGCAACACCCGTCCGTGCCCGCAACTTGCGGGTGCGCGGGTTGTCTCAGTAGCGCGTGCGTCGCCCGACGGTCATCGGCTCCCTGCTCCTCGCGCTGCTCGTCGCGACCGGGACCGCGCGCGCCGACGCCCCCGACGCGCCGCAACCGCCGGCGCTCGCGGCCTCGCTGGAGAGCTGCGCCACGAGCGCGCTGCCGGCGGGGCGGATGGCCTCCTTCGTGGGCTCGATGCCGACCCTCACCGGCGACGAGCGGATGCAGATGCGCTTCGTCCTGGAGCGCCTGCGCCCGCGCGACGCGCACTGGCGCCGGATGCCCGCCGTGCCGCCCGGCTTCGAGGCCTGGGAGACCACCGCGCGGGGGCGCGCCGGCTTCGTCTTCCACAAGCGCGTCGACGGCCTGCTCGTGCCGGCCAGCTACCGCGCCCTCGTCCGCTTCCGCTGGCTCGACGCCCGCGGCCGGGTCGTGCGCCGCGCGATCCGCCGCACGCTGTCCTGCGCACAGCCGGACATGCGCCCGAACCTCGTGCCCGGCCCGCTGACCGGAATCTTCGATGCGCGCCCCGGCCTGGCGATCTACACGCTCGTCGTGCGCAACACCGGTCGCTCGGCGGCGGGCGCGTTCAGCGTCCGCGTCGGCGGCGCGAGCACCGAGGTCGACGGCCTGCGGGCGCAGGAGCAGCGCACGGTCCTCGTGATCTCGCCGATCTGCCTGGCGGGGACGTCGGCGCTCGCCGAGGTCGACGCCGACCGCCGCGTCGACGAGTCGCACGAGCGCGGAAACCTCGTCCGGCGCAGGTGTCCGTTGTGGGGCGCCTGACGTCCAGGGCGACCCGCCGGGGGTCGATAGACTCGGTAGCACTATGAAGACCGAAATCCATCCCGAGTACGTCCAGGCCCACGTCCGCTGCACGTGCGGCAACGAGTTCGAGACCCGTTCCACGCAATCCGAGATCCACGTCGAGATCTGCTCGAACTGTCATCCCTTCTACACCGGCCGCCAGAAGCTCGTCGACACCGGCGGGCGCGTCGATCGCTTCAAGCGTCGCGCCGCCAAGCGCCAGGCCGGAGGCTAGCCGTCATCGGTGGCAGCCGCCGACGATTCTGAGCGGCTGCCCGACGGCACCCTCGTCTCCAGCCGGGACGCCCCCGTGGGCGGTCAGGCGGTGCTCGAGGGCGTGATGATGCGCGGCGTCTCGACGTGGGCGGTCGCCGTCCGCGTCCCGACCGCCGAGCAGCGCCGGCACGGCAGGCTCGAAGCCGACGAGGCGGCCGAGGGCGACATCGAGGTCCAGAGCTTCCCGCTGGTCTCGGTGCTCAAGCGCCACCGCTGGCTGCGCTGGCCGATCATCCGCGGCGTCGTCGCGCTCGGCGAGTCGCTGAAGATCGGCTTCGCCGCGCTGAACATCTCCGCCAACGCGCAGCTCCCCGAGGACGAGGAGCCGATCTCCGGCGGGGCCTGGACCGGCGCGGTCGCCCTCGCCCTGATGCTCGCGATCGGGCTGTTCTTCCTGCTGCCCGTCGGGCTGACGAGCCTCTTCAAGGACTCGCTGCCCAACTCGGTGGTCTTCGTCATCGTCGAGAAGCTGATCCGGATCGCGATCTTCCTGACCTACCTGTGGGCGATCTCGCGGCTGCGCGACCTGCAGCGCGTCTTCGAGTACCACGGCGCCGAGCACAAGGTCATCTCCTGCTACGAGGCCGGCGTCGAGCTCACGCCCGAGAACGCGAAGCGCTTCAGCCGGTTGCACCCGCGCTGCGGGACGAGCTTCCTGCTCATCGTCATGGTGGTCGCGATCGTCGTCTTCGCCCCGCTCGGGACGCCGGCGTGGTACTGGCTGTTCGCCTCGCGGATCCTCGGGATCCCGATCGTCGCCGGCCTCGCCTTCGAGGTCATCAAGTGGTTCGGGCGCAACCGCTCCAAGCGCTGGGTGCGGGCGCTGATGCTGCCGGGGCTCAAGCTCCAGCTGCTGACGACGCGCGAGCCCGATCTCGCCCAGCTCGCCGTCGCGATCGCGGCGCTGAACGCCGTGCTCGCCGTCGAGAGCCCCCGCGACGCGAGCGACGAGGACCGCGTCGGCATGGAGGTCGTCGCGTAGCGCCCGCGGGCGCCTGCTCTATCTTCGACGCTGTGATCGAGCAGCTCGTCGACCAGATCGAAGCGCGCTTCGCCGACGCGCAGCGCGAGATGTCCGACCCCGAGATCTTCGGGGATCGCAACCGCGCGGCCGCGGCCGGGCGCAACTTCCGCCAGCTCGAGCCGGCCGCCAAGCTCGCCGAGCAGTGGCGCCGCGCCGTCGACGACGAGGCCGGCGCCCGCGAGCTGCTCGACGAGCACGAGGACGCCGAGACGCGCGAGTTCCTCGTCGCCGCGCGCGCGGAGATCGAGCGCCTCGAGGAGGAGATCCGCCTGGCGATGGTCCAGCGCGACCCCAACGACGACAAGAACGTCATCGTCGAGATCCGCGCCGGCGCGGGCGGCGACGAGGCCGGCCTGTGGGCCGAGGACATCTTCCGGATGCTGAGCAAGTACGCCGAGCGCAAGGGCCTGACCGTCGAGCCGCTGCAGGTCGCCGACGGCGCCTACACGTTCGCGATCAAGGGCGACGGCGCCTATTCGATCTTCAAGTTCGAGGGCGGCACGCATCGCGTCCAGCGCGTGCCCGCGACCGAGTCGCAGGGCCGCATCCACACCTCGACGGCGACCGTCGCCGTGCTGCCCGAGGCCGAGGACGTCGACATCCAGGTCGACGCCGGCGACCTGCAGATCGACGTCTACCGCTCGTCGGGCCCCGGCGGGCAGTCGGTCAACACGACCGACTCCGCCGTGCGCATCACGCACAAGCCGAGCGGGATCGTCGTCTCGATGCAGGACGAGAAGTCCCAGCTGCAGAACCGCGAGCGCGCGATGCGCGTCCTGCGCGCCCGCCTCTACGAGGCCGCGCTCGCCGAGCAGCAGGCCGAGCTCGCGGCCGACCGGCGCTCGCAGGTCGGCACCGGCGAGCGGGCCGAGAAGATCCGCACCTACAACTACGGCGAGCGGCGCGTCACCGACCACCGCATCAAGCACACCGCGCACAACCTCGACGACGTCCTCGAGGGGGCGCTGGACGAGTTCACGCAGGCGCTGCAGTCCGACGCCAAGCGGCGCGCGCTGGAGCTCCAGGCGACGGCGTAATGGCGTTCGGCGGCGCGTCCGTCCGCGAGGCGATCGACTCCGCCGTCATCGCGATCGCCGCCGCCGGCTCGGACACGCCGCGCCTGGACGCCGAGCTGCTGCTCGCCGACGCGCTCGGCGTCGACCGCGCGACGCTCGTCACCGACTCGCGCCGCGAGGTCGCGGGCCCCGCGGTGCGGACCTTCCAGGAGGCGGTGCGACGCCGCTCGGCCGGGCGCGAGCCGGTCGCCTACATCCTCGGCCGCCGCGGCTTCCGCCACCTCGAGCTCGCCGTCGACGCGCGCGTGCTCGTGCCGCGCCCGGAGACCGAGCTGCTCGTCGAGATCGGGCTCGACCTCCCCGACGGCGCGCGCGTCGTCGACGTCGGGACCGGCAGCGGCGCGGTCGCGCTGGCGCTCAAGCACGAGCGCCCGGACCTCGTCGTGCTCGCGACCGACACGAGCATCCACGCGCTCGCGGTCGCGCGCGCGAACGCGGGCCGGCTCGGCCTCGACGTCGAGTTCGTCCACGGCGACCTGCTGGCCGGGGTGGGGGAGGTCGACGCGGTGCTCTCCAACCCGCCCTACGTCGCCGAGGCCGACCGCGCCACGCTCGCTGCGGAGATCACGCGCCACGAGCCGCCGGGCGCGCTGTTCGCCGGTGCCGACGGCCTCGACGTGATCCGCCGCCTCGTGCCGGCGGCGGCGCGGGCGCGCGCGGCGCTGCTGGCGATCGAGGTCGGTGCGGGGCAGGCGGGGCGCGTCACGACGCTGATGGGCGCCGCCGGCTACCGGCAGGTCGTGGCGCGGCGCGACCTCGCGGGCGTCGAGCGCGTCGTCGTGGGCTCGTCGTGAGCCTGCGGATGGCCGACGCGCACGCGCTGGAGTGCTGCCTGGGCGACGGCGGGGTCGCGGTCTTCCCGGCCGACACCGTCTACGGCCTGGCCTGCGACCCCGAGTCGCCCGCCGCGGTGGCGCGCCTGTACGAGCTCAAGGGCCGCCCGGCGGACAAGCCGGCGGCCGTCCTGTTCTTCGCGCTCGACGCGGCGCTGGCGGCGCTGCCCGAGCTCGGCCCGCGCACGCGCGCGGCCGTCGAGGCGCTGCTGCCGGGCGCGCTGACGCTGCTGCTGCCCAACCCGGCCGGCCGCTTCCCCCTCGCCTGCGGGCCGGACCCCGGGACGCTCGGGCTGCGCGTGCCCGCGCTGAGCGACGAGCTGTGGGTGCTCGGCGGGGTCACGAAGCCGCTGCTGCAGTCCAGCGCCAACGCCGCCGGCGGCGCGGACGCGCGCACGCTCGAGGAGGTCCCGGAGGCGATCCGCGCCCAGGCCGACCTCGTGCTCGACGGGGGCCAGCTGCCGGGCACGTCCTCGACGGTCGTCGACCTGCGCGGCTACGAGGACGGCGCCTGGACGGTCGTGCGCGCGGGCGCGGTGGGGACCCCGGCGCTGCGCGCCGCGCTCGGCGAGCCGAGCTGAGCGGCTGTCCTCCGCGCGGGTCGCGGAGTGCGACCAAAGGACTACAACGATTGCGGGAACTCGCACTTTCGGTCTCCAGCCGCATGACGAGGACTGCGACTTAGGTCCACATGGTCGGCCAGTTGAGACCTGGCCCGCAGGCTGACGCGCTGGCACTCTGAGATTCGCTGCGAACCGCAGCGGCGAATGGATTCGAAACAGGGGGCTGGTGATGAACTTCCGTCTCGCCTCGCGAGCCACGGCTGGCGTACTGATGTGTGGAGCACTGCTGGGCACCGGCGCGGGAGTCGCGCACGCGGTCGAGCCCAACGGGGCCGACATCGACTTCATCCTGGCCCAGATCAAGAAGGCCGAGGCGCACGCCGCCGGCGGCCAGCTGCTGGGCCCGGGCGCCGACCAGGTCGGCGACGTGACGCTGCCCTACGGCCTGCGGACCGTCAACGGCCGCCTCAACAACCTCGTTCCCGGCCAGTCGCTGTTCGGCGCCGCCGATCGCCTCATGCCGCGCCTCGCGACGCCGTTCTTCCGCGGCGCCGAGGACCTCGCGTTCGATCCTGACGGTCCCGGCCCGCTGACGGCCGGCCCGACGAGCTACGCCGACAAGACCGGCGCCGCGGGCATCGTCCAGGACTCGCAGCCGCGCACGATCTCCAACCTGATCGTCGACGCCTCGGGCCGCAACCCGGCGGCCGTCGCCGCCGCCGCGGCGAACCCCAACTCCGTGCCGCCCGTGGATCCCGCCGACCCCAAGGGCTCGCACGTCATCCCGAACGTCGCGCCCGACACCGGCCTCTCGGCGCCCTTCAACTCCTGGTTCACGCTCTTCGGCCAGTTCTTCGACCACGGCCTCGACCTCACCACGAAGGGTGGCTCGGGCACGGTCATCATCCCGCTGAAGGAGGACGATCCGCTCTTCGTCGCGGGCTCGCCGACGAACTTCATGGTCCTCACGCGGGCCAACAACCAGAAGGGCCCCGACGGCGTTCTCGGCACCCCGGACGACATCCAGGAGCACCAGAACACGACGACGCCGTGGGTCGACCAGAACCAGACCTACACCTCGCACCCGTCGCACCAGGTGTTCCTGCGCGAGTACGAGCTCAACGGCGCCGGCCGGCCGGTCTCCAACGGCCGCCTGCTGGACCGCCCGACCGAGGGCGGCCTTGCGCGCTGGACCGACGTCAAGGCCCAGGCGCAGGCGATGCTCGGCATCGCGCTCGACGATCAGGACCTGCTCAACGTGCCGCTCCTGCTCACCGACGAGTACGGCAAGTTCGTCCCGCACCCGACGACCGGCATGGCGCAGCTCGTGACCAACGAGAGCCCGCTGACGCTGAGCTCGGGCACGCCCGGCGCGCCCGTGGACGCCACGACGGCCGTCCGCACCGGTCACGCCTTCCTGGACGACATCGCGCACTCCGCGGCGCCGTTCGGCGAGACCGACAGCGACCCGGCGACCCCGCGCGGGCCGCTGAGCCCCGACGGCGACGCCACGACGAGCAACACACCCCCGGCGGGTCAGTACGACGACGAGCTGCTCAGCGAGCACTTCATCACCGGTGACGGCCGCGGCAACGAGAACATCGGCCTGACCACGGTCCACCACGTCTTCCACACCGAGCACAACCTGCGCGTCGGCGAGATCGTCGACCTCGTCAACGAGCCCGGCGGCCCGCTGCCCGCCGACTGGCAGCTGCCCGACGGCTCCTGGAACGGCGAGCGCCTCTTCCAGGCGGCGCGCTTCGTGACCGAGATGGAGTACCAGCACCTGGTCTTCGAGGAGTTCGCCCGCAAGGTCCAGCCGCAGATCAACCTGTTCGCCGGCTACGAGCCGGACATCGATCCCGCGATCGTCTCGGAGTTCGCGAACACGGTCTACCGCTTCGGGCACTCGATGCTGACCGAGACCGTCGCCCGCAAGACGCCCGCGGGCGGCGACTACGACCTCGGGCTGATCCCGGCCTTCCTCAACCCGCTCGCGTTCCGCGACAACGGCGCCGGCGCGAACCTCACGCCGGCGCAGGCGGCCGGCGGGATCGTGCGCGGCATGACGCGCCAGGTCGGCAACGAGATCGACGAGTTCGTCACGGGCGCGCTGCGCAACAACCTCGTCGGCCTGCCGCTCGACCTCGCGACCGTCAACCTGGCGCGCGGCCGTGACACCGGCGTGCCGTCGCTGAACTCGGCGCGGCGGACGTTCTTCTCGCAGACGAGCAACGACGCGCTGCGCCCCTACGACGACTGGAACGACTTCAGGCTCGGCATGCGCAACCAGACGTCGCTGGCGAACTTCGTCGCGGCGTACGGAACGCATCCGACGATCACGGCCGCGACGACGGTGGCCGCGAAGCGCACCGCGGCCGAGCTGATCGTCAACGGCGGCGCCGGAGCCCCGGGCGACCGGCTGGACTTCCTCAGCAGCACGGGGGCCTGGGCGGCCGATCCGACCGGCCTGGACGACGTCGACTTCTGGGTCGGCGGCCTCGCCGAGAAGCAGATGGTCTTCGGCGGCCTGCTGGGCTCGACGTTCAACTTCGTCTTCGAGACGCAGCTCGAGAAGCTGCAGGACGGCGACCGGCTCTACTACCTGCACCGCAACGCGGGCCTCAACTTCCTGACCCAGCTCGAGGAGAACTCCTTCTCGGAGCTCATCAACCGCACGACCGACACCAAGCACCTGCCGTTCGACGTGTTCTCGCGCCCGGACTTCATCTTCGAGTTCGCGAACATCAACGCCAACGGGGCAGGCGCGATCACCGACGATCCCGCGACGCCGGACTACGACGAGTCGGCGCTGCTCAACAAGCAGCCCAACGGCATCGTGCGCTTCGCCGGCCCTGAGCACACGGTCTTCGGCGGCACCCCGCAGGACGACCGCATGCAGGGCTCCGAGGGCGACGACACCTTCTGGGGCGACGAGGGCAACGACCGCATCCTCGGCGGTGACGGCGTCGACTCGATCAACGGCGGTGACGGCGCCGACATCATCACCGACGTCTTCGGCGACGACAACATCAAGGGCGGGCCCGGCGACGACGCGATCAACGCCGGCCCGGGCTTCGACCTGCTCCTGCCCGGCCCCGGCAACGACTTCGTCGTCGCGGGCTCCGATCCGAAGGAGACCTTCGGCGGTGGCGGCGACGACTTCATCATCGCCGGCGACGCTGCCGACACCGTCTTCGGCGACGAGGGCGCGGACTGGATCGAGGGCGGCGGACAGGCCGACCTGCTGCAGGGCGAGCACGGCGACCCGTTCCAGCAGGGCCGCCTCGGCGACGACGTCATCGACGGCGGCGGCGGCAACGACGACTACGACTCCGAAGGCGGCGACGACATCCTGATCGCCGGCACCGGCACCGAGCGCATGGAGGGCCAGATCGGTTTCGACTGGGCCACCTACGCCCGCGACCCGCAGCCCGCCGACGCGGACATGAGCTTCAGCGGCTTCGAGCCGCCGGACATCGACAACATCCGCGATCGCTTCGACGGCACCGAGGGCCTGTCGGGCTGGGACAACGACGACCAGCTGCGTGGCACCGACGACACCGCGGCGACGATGCTCGGCGACCACGAGCTGACGCGGCCCGAGCTCATCGACGGCCTCGCGGCCGGCGTGCTCGGCGGCGCCACGGCGTTCACCGGGGGCAACATCATCCTCGGCGGCAACGGCTCGGACATCCTCGAGGGTCGCGGCGGCGACGACGTCCTGGACGGCGATCGCTGGCTCAACGCCCGCCTGAGCGTCCGGACCGACCCCGCCAACCCGGCCACCGAGACGCAGACGGCCAACAGCATGAGCGCGCTGCAGGCCGGCGTGTTCGCGGGGACGATCAGCCCGTCGAACATCCGCATCGTCCGCGAGATCATCACCCCGGCCGCGGCGGGCTTCGTCGACACCGCGGTCTTCTCGGACGTCCGCTCCAGCTACGACATCACCACGAACGCCGACGGGTCGCTGACCGTCAACCACGCTCGCGGCACGCTGCTGGACGGCGTCGACACGGTGCGCAACGTCGAGCGGCTCGTGTTCGCCGACACGATCGAGGTCACCGCGCCGGGCGGCAACGCCCTCCCGGCCGGCACGGCCTCGATCAGCGACACGACGCCGACCGAGGACCAGACGCTGGCCGCCGGCCAGGCGATCACCGACGCCGACGGCATCGCCGCCGGGTCGATGGCGTTCAGCTGGCAGGCCGAGACCGCCGCCAACCAGTGGTCGCCGGTCCACGCCGGCGCGACGTTCGCGCCGCGCGACGCCGAGGTCGGCCTGCGCCTGCGCGTGGTCGCCCAGTACGTCGACGGCGCCAACGTCCCCGAGCGCGTGATCTCGGCGCCGACGGCGGCCGTCGTGAACATCAACGACACGCCGACCGGTGCCGCGACGCTCAGCGACACCACCCCGCAGGAGGGCCGCTCGATCGCCGCGCAGACCGGCTCGATCGCCGACGGCGACGGGCTGGCGGGCGTGACGTTCGCCTACCGCTGGCAGCACGAGGAGGCCGGCGCTCCGACGGGCTACGCGAACATCGCCGGCGCCGCCGGGTCCACGTTCACGCCGACCGCGGGGCTGATCGGGCAGCGGCTTCGCCTCGTCGTCTCGTTCACCGACAACCACGGCACGCCCGAGCAGCGGATCTCAGCCGCGTCGGCCGCGGTGACGGCAGCGCCGCCGCCGCCGCTGCCGGGTGGCGCGGGCGCGGGTGCGGGCGCCGGCGCGGGCGCTGCGAACGCCGGTGCGGGCGGGCTCGCCGCCGCGCTGTCACCGGACGCCGCGGGCGGCTCGCAGATCGGGCTCGGGCGCCTGAAGGCCTGGGGCATGACGGTCAAGGTCGACCGCAAGACCCGCCGCCTCACGGTGACGGCCACGATCCCGACCGCCGCGCGCTCGGTGCGGATCCGCGTGTTGCGCCTCAGCGGACCGGTGTCCAAGCCGAAGGCCAAGCAGGTCGCGACGGTGTTCCGCACGATCAAGACCGGCAAGCGCCAGCGCTTCGCGCTCAACGACAAGGGGCTGCGCGGGCTGAAGCCGGGCCGCTACCGCGTCGAGCTCAGCGTCGGGCGCACGAAGACGACGCTCGGCCCCACGATCGCCAAGGTCGCGAAGGTCAAGCCACTGCGCTAAGCCCCCGTCCCAGCGGCGATGGCACGCGCCGCGACGACGAGCGCACGGACGAGCGGCCGCCCCCTGGGGCGGCCGCTCGGTCGTCGCGCGCAGATGGCTAGGGTGCCGGGCATGAGAATCGCCATCGCCTCAGACCACGCCGGCTTCGAGCTCAAGGAGCACGTCAAGGCGCACCTCACCGCCTCCGGCCACGACGTCGTCGACGTCGGCCCCGAGACCGACGACTCCACCGACTACCCGCGCTACGCCCGCCCGGCCGCGCAGCTCGTCGCCGAGGGCGACGCCGAGCGCGGCGTGCTCGTCTGCGGCTCCGGCGTCGGGGTCTCGATCGTCGCCAACAAGGTCCCCGGCGTGCGCGCCGTCAACGCGCACGACCCCGAGGAGGCCGCGATGGCGCGGGCCCACAACGACGTCAACGTCGTGACGCTCTCGGGCCGCCGCCTGGACGGCGAGCAGGCGGACGCGATCGTCAGCGCCTTCATCGACGGCACCTTCGAGGGCGGCCGGCACGCGCGGCGGGTCGCGGCGATCGAGGAGTCCGCGAGCGACTGAGCTTCGCGCGGTCCGCTGCGGCCAAGCGGACCGCACCGCCGGATACAGTCGCTGTCGTGCTCGACGAGCTCGACGCGGTCAAGGCGTTCGCGATCGCCCTGGTGGCGACCGCCGTCCTGACACCGGTCACGATGCGCTTCGCACGCAGCCTCGGTGCGGTCGACCACGCGCGGGGCCGCGGCCTGGCGCCCGGCGGCACGCCGCTGCTCGGCGGGCTGGCGATCTTCGCCGGCGGCGCGCTGGCGGCGACGATCGTGCTGCCGGGCAGCGAGGTCCTGCACGGCATCCTGCTGGCCGCCGCGATCATCACGTTCGTCGGCGCGCTCGACGACCGCTTCGAGCTCTCGCCGCCGGTCAAGCTGCTCGGCCAGATCGCGGCGGCGGTGGTCGCCGTCCGCGCGGGCGTGACCGTCGACAACGTGACGATCCCATTCGCGGGCTCGCTGGACTTCGGCAGCCTCGGCGACCCGCTGACGGTGCTCGGGCTCGTCGTCGTCATGAACGTCGTGAACCTCTCCGACGGGATCGACGGGCTCGCCGCGGGGGTCTGCGCGATCAGCGCCGCGGCGCTGTCGGTCATCGCCTTCGACCTCGCGCGCAACCAGGCCGGGATCCTCGCCGCGCTGACGGCCGGCGCCGCGCTCGGCTTCCTGATCCACAACTTCCACCCGGCGTCGGTCTACATGGGCGACTGCGGCTCCAACCTGCTGGGCTTCATGCTCGGCTGCGTCGCGGTCCTCGGGACGGTGAAGACGAACGCCGTGCTCGCGCTGATCTTCCCGCTGATCGTGCTCGCCGTCCCGTTCCTGGACACGACGTTCGTCGTGCTCAAGCGGATGAAGTACGGCAAGCCGGTCTACGAGGCCGACCGCGAGCACTTCCACCATCGCCTGGACCGGATCGGCTTCTCGACCCGGCGCACGGTGCTCTACCTCTACGCCTGGACGCTCGCGCTCGCGGGCCTGGCGATCGCGCTGCGCTTCGTGCCCTACTCCGACAACGGCGGCACGCTCGACGTGCAATGGGCGGCGGTGATGGCGGCCCTCGGGCTGTTCGTGATCGTCGCGTCGATCTACCTGGTGTACGTCCTGGAGATCCTGAAGTTCAAGCACCTCGACGCGCTGCTGCTGCGCCGCGCGCGGCCCACGGTGACCGAGGACGAGATCGACGCCGACGTCGCGGCGCGCATGGAGACCGGCGAGTTCGACGCCGTGCGGCGCGAGACCGAGGAGTTCGAGCGGCTGGGCTCTTAGCGCCGGCGGGACCTCCGGCGGGGGCGCGCGCGTAGAGGGAGCATGAGGACGCTCGCCGCCGCCGCTGCGCTCGCCGTCGCAGCGGCCGCGGCCGGCGTCGCGGTCGCCGCCTCGGCCGGCTCGGATCCGGCGCCCGGATATCGCGACGCGGGCCGCGGCGTCAGCGCCGATCTCCCGCCGGGCTGGCACGCCGCCGGGCCGCTGAGCGCGCTCGCGTTCCCGCGCGAGGTCGTGACGCTCGCCTCCTATCCGCTGCGCCGCGGCGGCAGCTGCGGGCCCGATCGCGCGCTGCGCGACCTCGGCCCGCACGACGCGCTGATCTTCGTCATGGAGTACCGCCCGGCGCGCGGCGCCGTCTGGGGGAGCGCCGCCAAGCGCGCGGCCTTCCCTGCCCGTCCGGCGCGCCTGCGCCTTCCGACGTACGCGCCGCAGCCGGTGGAATGCATCGCGCGACCGTCCTACACCCTGCGCTTTCAGGAGGCTGACCGCCCGATCCAGGTCCATGTCGCGCTCGGGGCGCGCGTCAGCACTGCGGAGCGCACGACGGTCGAGCGGGTCCTTGACGGGCTGCGCTTCGACGCGCTCCCGCCGCCGCCGCCCGACCCGTTCGCCGGCTGGCCGACGCTCGTGGACGAGTCCGGCGACTCGCTGCGCGCGCCGCCGCGCTGGACGGGCGGCCTCACCGCGATCCCGCGTCGCCTGCCGCGCCCGCGGACGCTGTTCCTCACCGCGAGCGAGCGGCTGGCGGGCGCGCGCGGCGGCCGTGCCGGCGCGCTGCCGCCGCCCGCGGCGACGCCCGGGCTCGGGCAGGCCGGCCCCGCTGCCGTCGCGCTCTGGGTCGTCGAGGAGCGCCGCGGCGGCCCCGCGGCCTCCTTCCCGCCGCTGGCCGGCCGGCGTGCGTGGGCGCGGCCGCAGGACCTCGCCGCGGTCAGCGACGGTCCGGCCGCGGCCTGGCCCGCGCTGCGCTGGCGGCGCGCCGGCGTGTCCTGGCGCGGGCTGCGCTTCAGCGCCTGGATCGCCGCCGGCCCGCGGGCGAGCGCGGCGCGGATCGCGCTCGCCGAGCAGGCCGCGGCGTCGGTGGCGCTGTCGTCGGGCCTGCGCGACTGCACGCCGCGCTCGCGCCGCGGCGCCTGCCGGCGCCCGCTGCCGCGCACGCTGGCGCTGCGTCGCGAGCCCTACCTCGGCGTCCGCTGCCCGACCGCCAACTCGATCGGCTGCGACCGCGCCGGCCTCGCCGTCTGGCTGCGGCGCCCCGTCGCACGGCTGACGGCGACGATCGACGGCCGCAGCTTCACCCTGCGCCCGCCGCCGACGCGCGCCGGCTACTGGGAGGGCGTGCTGCCGCGCGCCGGCTTCCTGCGCCCCGGCGCGGCGCTCCACGTCACGCCCGACCGCGGCCGCCTGCACTGGGAGGGCCGCCACCCGGTGCGCGCGGTCGTGCGCCTCGCCGCGACGGCGCGCGACGGCGCCCGCGAGCTCGCCGACGTGGCGGTCGACCTGCGCGCCGGCTACGGCTGAGCGCCGCCGTAGACCGTCGAGCGCCAGACGAGCGCGAGCGCCTCCACGAGCTCGCCGACCGGGATCGGGTCCTCCTGCACGAGCATCTGGTGGAAGCTGCGCTCGGTCATCCAGACGAGCGCGAACGCCGTGGCGGTCGGATCGAGCACGGCATCGGCGCGGCCGGCGGCCTGCTCGGTTTCGATGCGCTCGGCGCTGGCGTCGACGAAGCGCCCGACGAGCCCGCGCCAGAACACGCCGACCGGCGGGTCGTAGGTCGACACCTCGACGATCGCGCAGACGAGCGGGCCGTGGGCGCGGTACAGGACGGCGATCTTTCCGAGCGCCTCGGTGAGCTGGGCGGGGCCGTCGCCGCTGCCCGACCACCACGTCTCGGCCTCGCGGTAGAGCTGCTGGCCGACGTCGGCGGCCAGCCGCATGAGCAGCTCGCGCTTGTCGGCGAAGTAGAAGTAGAACGCGGTCCGGGAGATGCCGGCGCGCGTGGCGATGCGCTCGATGCTGAGGTTCGCGTAGCTCGCGCCCTCGCCGAGCAGGGCCTCGGTCGCGTGAAGCACATCGGACTCGATCGCCCGGCGCTTGTCGGTCGGAAGGTCCGGCCTGCGCGAGAGGATCTCCATGACCCAAGTCACACTAGTGGACCGCCAGCTCGTCGCGCCTACTACCTTTCCTGGTCTCGTGCTCGTGTCCAACCTCGACGACGCAGCGGCCTTCACGACCCTCGACGGGTCGGAGATCCGCGAGCTCGCCGGCCCCGTCTCGATCCCGACCGAGAAGCAGTCGCTCGCCGAGGCGACGGTGCCGGTCGGCGGCGCGACCGACGAGCACTACCACCGCCTCAGCGAGGAGCTGTACTTCTTTCAGTCCGGCAGCGGGCGCCTGCGCGTCGGCGACGAGCAGCGCGACGTGCGGGCGGGCGAATGCGTCGTCATCCCGCCCGGCGCGGTCCACAAGCTCAGCAATACCGGCGACGTGCCGATAAGGCTCTTGTGCTGCTGCGCGCCCCCCTACAGCGACGCCGACACCGTCCTCACGGGCGGCTGATCGACGTGGCACGCCGCCTGGCGCAACTCGCCGTGCTGCTCACGCTCGGCGCGGCGGTCGCGGGTCCCGCCAGCGCGAGCGCGGCCGCCGCCACGACCCCGGAGCAGAACGGCGTCAACGTCGGCATCGCCGACCAGAAGCCGGACATGTTCTCCGACCCCCGCTTCGCCGACCTCGGCATCGACCGCGCCCGCTTCGCCGTCGGCTGGGACGCGCTGTCGAGCGCCTGGCAGACCGCCGAGCTCGACACCTGGCTGCAGGGCGCTCAGGAGAACGGCGTCGACCCGCTGATCTCCTTCGGCCACTCGCGCACGAACCGCCGCTCGCGCCCGACGCCCGCCCGGCTGCTCGTCGAGTTCCGCAAGTTCCGCCAGCGCTACCCCTGGGTGACGACGTTCGCGACCTGGAACGAGGCCAACCTCTGCGGCGAGCCGACCTGCAACCGGCCCTCGCTCGCCGCCGGCTACTACCGCATGCTGCGCAAGGAGTGCCCGAGCTGCACGATCATCGCGCCGGAGCTGCTGGACATGCCCAACATGGTCCGCTGGGCCAAGGACTTCCGCAAGGCGCTCGGCTACAGCCCCGCGCGCTGGGGCGTGCACAACTACGTCGAGGCCAACCGCTTCAAGCAGAAGCGCCTGCGCGCGTTCATCCGCGCCACGCCGGGATCGGAGATCTGGCTGACGGAGACCGGCGGGCTCGTCCGCCGCAACAACGCCAGCACGACCGACATCCCCGAGGGCGCCCGCCACGCGGGCGAGGTCACGCGCTACATCTTCGATCGCATCCTGCCGGTCAACCCGCGGATCAAGCGCGTCTACCTCTACCACTGGAACGCGGGGCCGAAGACCGTCACCTGGGACTCGGGCCTGATCAACCCGTCCGGTGGCGAGCGCTCGGCGCTGTTCGTGCTCGCGCGCGTCCTGCGCTTCGGGCTGCGCCCTGCGGCGCCGTTCCGCTCGGCGGGCGCGGGCGTATCCTCCGGGTAGAGCCCCGGTGATCATCGACTGCGCGCACTACAAGGACGGCAGTCGACAGCACGAGGGCCCGCTGCCGATCGACGAGGCCGCCGAGCGCTCCCAGGAGGAGGGCTTCGTCTGGATCGGCCTGCACGATCCAGGGCCCGATGAGCTGCGCGAGGTCGCCGAGCGCTTCCACCTCCCCGAGCTCGCCGTCGAGGACGCGATGCAGGCGCACCAGCGCCCGAAGCTCGAGGACTACGACGACGGCTACTTCCTCGTGCTGCACACGGCGCGCTACCTCGACGACCGCGAGGAGGTCGAGTTCGGCGAGGTCCACGTCTTCACCGGCCCCGGCTTCGCCATCGTCCTGCGCCACGGCGCGGCGAGCGAGCTGCACTCGGCGCGCGAGCGGCTCGAGCACGAGCACCCCGAGCTGCTGAGCGAGGGGCCCGCGGCGGCGGTCTGGGCGATCGTCGACAAGATCGTCGACGACTACGAGCCCGTCATGGCGGGCCTGGAGAACGACGTCGAGGAGGTCGAGGTCGCCGTCTTCGGGGAGTCCAGCGACGAGACGCGCCGGATCTACTTCCTGCGCCGCGAGCTGGCCGAGTTCTTCCGCGCCGTGCACCCCCTGCTGGCGCCGCTGGAGAACCTCGTCTCCAAGGAGCACCCGGAGATCGACGGGCATCTGCGCGAGCACTTCCGCGACATCGCCGACCACGTCAAGCGCATCGAGGACGCGATCGCGACCCAGCGCGAACTGCTGACGAGCATCCTGCAGGCCAACCTCGCCGTGATCTCCGTCCGCCAGAACGACATCGTCAAGCAGATCTCGGGCTGGGCGGCGATCATCACCGTCCCGACGCTGATCGCCAGCATCTACGGGATGAACTTCGAGCACATGCCCGAGCTGCGGTGGGAGTACGGCTACCCGGCGGCGCTCGCCGTGATGGTCGTCCTGGGCGCCGCGCTGCACCGCGTACTGCGCCGCGCCGGCTGGCTGTAGCAAGATCCCGCGATGGGACACGAGGGCACGTTCATCCTGGCCGCGGGCGTGTTGCTCTCGCTCGGCCTCGGCGCGTCCCTGCTCGCGGGCCGCCTGCGGATCCCCGGCCTCGTCCTGTTTCTGGGCCTCGGCATGCTCGTCGGCTCCGACGGCCTGGGCGTCATCGAGTTCGGCGACTACGAGCTCGCGCGGACGATCGGGATCATCGCGCTGGCGCTGATCCTGTTCGAGGGCGGCCTCGCCGCGGGCTTCCCGGAGATCCGGCCCGTGCTCGGCTCGGCGCTGAGCCTCGCGCTGCTGGGGACGGCGCTCACGGCGGTCATCACGGGCCTGGCGGCGTCGTGGCTGCTGGACCTCACGACGCTCGAGGGCCTACTCGTCGGCGCGATCGTGTCGGCCACGGACGGCGCCGCGATCTTCGCCCTGCTGCGCGGATCGCAGCTCAAGCGGCGCCTGGCGCGCACGCTCGAGGGCGAGGCCGGGATGAACGACCCCGTCGCCGTGCTGCTCGTGCTCGGCTTCATCGAGTGGATCAAGCGCCCCGACTACGGCGTCGTCGACATGTTCGTCCTGTTCGTCCAGCAGCTCGGGATCGGCGCCGTGGCCGGCATCGCGGTCGGCTGGCTGGCCGTGCAGGCCTTCCGCCGTGCGCGGCTGGCGACGGCCGGGCTGTACCCGGTTGCGTCGCTCGCCGTCGTCGCGCTCGCCTTCGGCGCCGCCGACGTCCTGCACGGCTCGGGCTTCCTCGCCGTCTACCTGGCCGGGCTCATGATGGGTTCCTCGCCGCTGCCCGCGCGCCAGACGGTCGGCGCGTTCCACGACGGGCTGGCGTGGGTGGCGCAGCTGGCGATGTTCCTCACGCTCGGCCTGCTCGTCTTCCCCCACCAGCTCGACGACATCGTGCTGCAGGGCACGCTGCTGGCGCTCGTGCTCGTCTTCGTCGCCCGGCCGCTGGCGGTGATGGTGGCGACCGCGTTCGCGCCGCTGTCGCTCGGGGACCGGGCGGTGCTCGGCTGGGCCGGCCTGCGCGGGGCGGTGCCGGTCGTGCTCGCGCTGTTCCCGATCATCGAGGGCATCGACGGCAGCCTGAAGTTCTTCAACATCGCGTTCTTCGCCGTGTTGCTGTCGACGCTGCTGCAGGGCTCGACGTTCGAGCCCTTCGCGCGCTGGATGCGGGCGACGACGACCGAGCCCGCGCTGCCGCGCCCGCTCGTCGAGGTCGGCTCGATCCGCCAGCTCGGCGCCGACGTCGTCGAGGTCCCGATCGCCGACGGCGACGCGGCGATCGGCGTGCGCGTGCGCGACCTCGGCCTCCCGCGCGACGCGCTCGTCAACGTGCTGGTGCGCGGCGACGAGGCGCTGCCGCCGCGCGGCTCGACGCGCCTGGAGGCCGGCGACCGGCTGCACATCGTCGCCCGCCAGACGGCGCTGGCCGCGCTGGAGGATGCGCGCGAGCGCTGGCGCACCGGTCCGGTGGGCCCGGCGCCGCGGCCCGCGCGGATGCCCTCCACGAGCGCCCCGATCTTCACGACCCGCCCCTGGACCGAGGACGACGGCGACCCCGACGCGCCCGAGGTCGTGCTCGGCCTGGACGTCATCGAGCGCCTGAACACCCGCTGGGACGTGCCGGGCGCGCTCGTCGTCCTCGCCGACGGCCGCTACGCGGTCACGGGCCCGCACGTGCTCGTCGGCAGCCGCGAGCAGCTGCAGTGGCACGCCCGCCGGCGGTTGCGGACGGCGTCGACCGACGCCGAGCGGGCGTGGTGGCAGGAGGTCATCGGGGCCTCGGCGCTGTAGGGGAGCCAGGGTGTGTCGAATCACGATCGCCAGGCGAGCATCATTCGACACACCCCCCCGGCGGCAGAGCGCAGGCGCCCGTTCAGCCCAGCGCGTCGCGCTGCTCCTGCAGCCAGTCGCGCATCACCGCGCTGAAGCGCAGGCCGAGGTCGACCGTCGGGCGAAACGGCCCGGGGGCGGGCGCGGCGTCCAGCAGCTCCGCGACGGCGCCCAACCGCTCGAGCTCGTCGTCGCAGAACGCGAGCTCGCGCTCGAGAGCGACGCGCCGCTGCGCCACCGGCAGCAGGCCGAGCAGGAACCAGCGCACGGCGGTCTCGTTGCGCTGGCTGCGGTTGGGCTCGCTCTCGAGCATCCAACGGCGCAGCTCGTCGTGGCCCTCGTCCGTGACGGCCCAGGTGCGGCTGCGGCGCGGGCCCTCGCCGACGACCTCGACCATCCCGGCCGCGTGGAGCTTGGCGAGCTCGGGATAGATCTGGCTGTGCGAGGCGTGCCAGGCGTTGGCCAGCGAGCGATCGAACTTCTGGGCGAGGTCGTAGCCGGTGGCCGGCTGGGAGGCCAGCAGCCCGAGAACCGCGTGTCGGAGCGACATGCGCCAAGCCTAGCGCGAACTGTCGAGATTGACATGTAAATCTCAACATGTAAAACTCGTCATATGGACACGACCGCGACCCTCTCGCCCCGGCGCCAGCGGCTCGTGCTCGCGGCGGTCATGTCCGGGCTGCTGCTGGCGATGCTCGACCAGACGGTCGTCGGCACCGCGCTGCCGGCGATCGTCGGCGACCTCGGCGGCAGCCATCTCTACATCTGGCTCGTCACCGCCTACCTCGTCCCGGCGACCGTCTCCCTGCCGATCTACGCGCGGCTGTCCGATCGCCACGGGCGGCGGGCGCTGCTGCTCGTCGGCATGACGCTCTTCCTCGCCGGGTCGGCGCTGGCCGCCACCGCGCAGGACATCTCCCAGCTCATCGCCTGGCGCGGCCTGCAGGGCCTCGGCGCGGGGGCGCTGGAGGGGCTGTCGTTCATCCTCGTCGCCGACCTCTTCGCGGGGCGGCGCAGCGCCGCCCTGCAGGCGGCGCTCGCCGGCCTCATGGCGGTCGCGTTCATCGCGGGCCCGCTGATCGGCGGCTTCCTCACCGATCACGTCGGCTGGCGCGCGGTGTTCACCGTCAACCTGCCGATCGGCATCGCCGCGCTGATCGTCGTCGCCACCGCGCTGCCGGCCTCGGTCGGCCGCCGCGAGCGCCGCGGCACCCCGCTGGACCTCGGCGGCATCGCGCTGCTGACGGTCGCCGTCGGCCTGTTGCTCATCGGGCTGAGCATCCGCTCGCACCCCGACGGCGCCGGCCTGCTGCCCGGCTGGCTGGAGCTCCAGACCGGCGGGCTGATCGCCGCCGGGCTGCTCGCCCTCGTCGCCTTCGTCGCCGTCGAGCGGCGCGCCGCCGCGCCGGTGATCCCGCTGAAGCTGCTGACCGACCGCCGCACCGGCGCGATCATGGTCGCCGCCGCGACCGGCGCCTTCGGCCTCTTCGCGAGCGTCCTGCTGCTGCCGCTCTACTTCCAGAGCGTCCGCCACGTGAGCGCCACCCACTCCGGACTGCTGATCTACCCGCTGCTGCTCGGCCTGCTGGTCTCCGTCAACGTCGCCGGCGCGATCATCGCCCGCAGCGGCGAGTTCCGCGCGACGATCCTCGCCGGCGCCGGCCTGGCCGCCACGGGCGCCGCCGGCTTCGCCACCTTCGACGCCAGCACGCCCGACTGGCAGTCGCTGCTGTTCATGGCGCTCATCGGGCTCGGCGTCGGGCCGACGCTCTCGGGCCTGCAGATCGCGATCCAGCGCACGGTCGAGCCGGCCGCGATCGGCGCCGCGATGGGCACGCTCATGCTGCTGCGCCAGGTCGGCGCCTCGATCGCGCTCGCCGCCGCGGTGACCCTCTACGCCGGCGGCCTGCACGGCGCCGGCGGCGCGCACGCGGCAACCGCCACCGGCAACGCCGTCTTCCTCGTCACGCTCGGCGGCACCGCGATCGCCGCGCTCGCGCTGCTGACGCTCCCGCGCGCCGCGCGCCGCATCGCCCCGCTGGCAGCGCCCGCCTAGAGGTCCTCGATCTGCACGATCGGGTGCCAGGACTCGTGATCGACCTGCAGCGTCGTGTGCTCGATGCCGAAGCGCTCGGCGAGCAGCGCCTGCAGCTCGCGCCGGCGCCCGTGGCAGTCGTCGTCGGGAGCGACGACGACGTGCGCCGCCAGCGCGGGGAAGCCCGACGTGACCTCCCAGACGTGGAGATCGTGGATCTCGACGATCCCCGGCATCGACGCCAGCGCGATGCCGACCTCCTGCGGGTCGATGCCGCGCGGCGCCGCCTCCAGCAGCACGCGCGTGGAGGCGTGCAGCAGCGACCAGCCCGAGCGCAGCATGAGCGCCGCGACGGTGAGCGCCGCGAGCGCGTCGATCCCGGCCGGCCCGCCCGCGGCGATCACGACGCCGGCGACGATCGCGGCGACCGAGCCGTAGAGGTCGGCGAGCACGTGCGCCCGCGCCCCCTCGACGTTGAGGCTGCGCCGCTCCGCGCGCGACAGCGCGAGGAACGCGCCGACGTTGACGAGCGCGCCGACGGCACCGACCACGATGACGACCACGCCCTCGACGTCGGGCGGTGAGCCCAGGCGCCGCACGCCCTCGATCGCGATCGCGCCCGCGAGGATGAACAGCGCCGCGCCGTTGATCTGCGCGGAGACGATCTCGGCGCGCCCGAGCCCGAACGTGAAGGCGCCCGCGGCGGGCCGTGCCGCCAGCCGCGCGGCGACGAGCGCCAGCGCGATCGAGGCCGCGTCGGTGAGCATGTGGGCCGCATCGGAGAGCAGCGCCAGCGATCCCGCGAGCACGCCCGCGGCGACCTCGACGCCCATGAAACCGACGATCAGCGCCAGCGCGAGCGTCAGCCAGCGGCGATCGGCGTCCGCGGATGGGGCATGCGAATGCCCAGCGTGGGAATGATCGTGATCATGGGCCATCGGCCGGGACGTTACGCCGCCCGCGCGAGCGATCGAGCTGCGGGGCGTCGGCGTGCCCGCGGCAGCGGCTCAGACGCCGTCGTGGCGGGTGTCACTAAGTTGTTACAAAGTCGTCATTCCGAGTATCGTCGGGGCCCGCCGCCCGAACGTCCGACCGCGCTCCCCGCGCGCTCGCGCACGTGTAGGGTTGCGACCCCTCGCAATGGCTCCTCACGACAACACGACGCCGCCGCCCGCCCAGCCGCCCTCCGGCACGGTGCGCGACGGGCGCTGCCTCTGGCCACCGCTTCGCGGGACCGGTCGTTGTCCGTAAGCGCTTCCGCGACCTTTGAGCGCGGATCCGTGGCCCTGACCTACCTCGACATCGTCCTGGTTGCGGTCGTGGCCGTGCCCGCGCTCGCGCTGGGCGCGCCGGCGCTGGGATACACCGTCGGCGCGACGGCCTGGATCCTCCAGCGCCTCGCCTCCGTCGTGGTCGACCGCAAGCTCGAGAACGTCACCGACCTGCGCCGCAGGCTCGGGCTCGGCGTCACCTCCTCGATGCTGCGCGTCTGGCTGCTGGCGGTCACGATCATCGTCGTCGGCGTCGCGGCCACGCGCGCCGACGGACTCACCGCGGCGCTCGTGATCTTCGGCGCCTTCTCCTTCTACTTCGTCCGGTCTGCCATCGCGCACATGACCGAGAGCAGGAGCTCGAACGCATGAGCACGCGCCGCAAGCTGGGCCTCGGCATCGGGGGCGTCTACATCCTGGGCATGATCGGGATCGTCGCGATCTTCGGCGCCACCCGCCAGGACAACCCGCTCTTCAAGCCCCAGGACGAGTTCAAGCTGCTCACCTGGATCAACCTGCCCGGTCCGCTGGACATCAACAAGGGCGTCCTCTACCTGTTGATCACGACGACGCTGACGATCGGCGTCATGGTCTACGTCTCCAACCGCATGAAGGCGCGCCCGAACCGCGTGCAGACCGCCGTCGAGTGGCTCTACACGGGGATGAAGGACAAGATCGTGCGCGACAACATGGACGAGGACATGGCGCGCAAGTGGTTCCCGCTCGTCTGCACGCTGTTCGTCTTCATCTGGATCTCCAACCTCATCGGCTACCTGCCGCTGCCCGTCAACTCGGGGGAGAAGTTCCACATCTTCGGCGCGGACATCCCGTCGTTCCAGATCTACGCCGCGACCGCGAACGTCTCGATCCCGCTGGTCCTGGCGCTGATCGTCTTCATCTCCTACAACGTCGAGGGCCTCCGCGCGAAGGGCCTCTGGGGCTACACGAAGAGCATGGCCCCGCCCGGCGTCACCGGACCCATCCTGATCATGATCTTCCCGCTCGAGGTGCTCTCGCACTTCCTGCGGCTGATCTCCCTCACCGTCAGGTTGTTCGCCAACCTGCTCGCCGGCCACATGCTCATCCAGTTCATGTCCGGGGGCCTGTCCGTGCTGCTCGGCCTCGAGGTCCTGGCCTGGTTTACGCTGCCCGCCGGGATCGCGATCTTCCTCTTCGAGGTGACGCTGATCGCGGGGTTGCAGGCCTTCATCTTCGCCATCCTGACGTGCATCTACCTGGGTAGCGCCGTCTCCGACCACCACTAGAAGGAGCTTCACCCCCAATGCTCGACCTCGACATCCTCAGCACCGTCATCGCACAGGCGGCGCAACCCGACCTCTACGGCCAGAAGGCCGGCCGCGCGATCGCGCTGGGCGTGGGTGCGGGCGGCGGCGCCGCGGGCGCCGGCGCAGGCATCGGCATGCTGTTCGGCAAGGTCATCGAATCGGTGACGCGCCAGCCCGAGATGAAGGACGAGATCGCCTCGATCCAGTGGCTCGGCTTCGCCCTCACCGAGGCGTGCTTCTTCTACGGCCTCGTCGGCGGCCTCATCGCCTTCTTCCTGTAGGCCCCGATGGACGTCGTCAGCCTGATAGCCGCACTGCCGCTCGCGGCCGCCGAATCCGGCGGTGCCGCGGCGGAGGATGAGGGCGGGTCGTTCCTGGTCTCGCCCAACGTCGGGCTGATGATCTGGACGCTCGTCGTCTTCACGATCTCGCTCTACGTCCTCAAGAAGCTCGTCTTCCCGCGCATCCAGGAGGCGCTCGACAAGCGCCAGCACGCGATCGACGAATCGATCGATGCCGCCGAGCGCACGCGCGTGGAGGCCGACGAGCTGCTGGCGGAGTACCGCGAGCGCCTGTCGGAGGCCCGCGAGCAGGCCGACGAGATCCTGTCGCGTGCCCGCAAGGCCGCCGAGGCCGCCGAGGCCGCCGCGCTGTCGGAGGGCAAGGCCAAGCGCGAGGAGATGCTCGAGGCCACCAAGCGCGAGATCCAGGCCGAGACCCGCCGCGCGATCCAGGACATCCGCAACGAGGTCGCCGACCTGACGATCCTCGCGACCGAGAAGGTCACGCGCAAGACGCTCGACGAGGACGACCAGCGCAAGCTCGTCGAGGACGCCCTCAGCGAGCTGGACTTCTCCGCGCTCACGGGCGAGCGGAAGGGCTGATCTGATGGAGGAGATCGCCGAGGTCTATGGGCGGTCGTTGTTCGAGGTCGCCAAGGAGAGCGACAAGCTCGACACGATTCGCGAGCAACTCGGCGAGTTCGCCGACGCGCTGCAGGAGAATCGCGACCTGGCGGTCTTCTTCTTCTCGCCCTACTTCTCCACGCCCGAGAAGAAGGAAGGCCTCGAGAAGATGCTCGAGGACGCCGACCCGATCCTGATCAACTTCCTCGAGCTGCTGATCGAGAAGCACCGCATGCCGGCCCTGTTTCGCATCCGGCGCTACTTCGACGGGCTGTGGGAGCAGGAGAACAAGGTCCTGCCGGTCCAGATCTCGACCGCCACGAAGCTCGACGACGCGATCGTCAAGCAGATCGGCGACCGCATCGCGAAGGACACCGGGCAGCGGATCGAGCTCACAGCGGACGTGAACCCCGACATCCTCGGCGGCATCGTCCTGCGGGTGGGCAACTCGATCCTCGACGCCTCGATCCGCAACCGCCTCGACAACCTGAGAAAGCACGTCGCCCGCGGCGCCTGACGCCAACCGCGAGCATCAAGGAGCTGACACGACCTCCATGAAGATCAAGCCTGATGAGATCACCTCCATCCTCAAGAGCCGGATCGAGGGGCTGGACACCGACTCGGCCGAGCTGACCGAGGTCGGCACGGTCCTGTCCGTCGGTGACGGCATCGCCCGCGTCCACGGGCTCGAGAACGCCATGTCGTTCGAGATGCTCGAGCTGCCGCATGGCGTCACCGGACTCGCGCTGAACCTCGAGTCCGACAACGTCGGCGTCGTGCTGTTCGGCGACTGGGACAAGATCGTCGAGGGCGACACGGTCAAGCGCACCGGCTCGCTGCTCGAGATCCCCGTCGGCGACGAGCTGCTCGGGCGCATCGTCGACCCGCTCGGCAACCCGCTGGACGGCAAGGGCGACATCAACACGAGCGAGAAGCGCCCGGCCGAGTTCAAGGCCCCCGGCGTCGTTCAGCGCCAGCCGGTCGTCGAGCCGCTGCAGACCGGCATCAAGGCGATCGACGCGATGATCCCGATCGGCCGCGGCCAGCGCGAGCTGATCATCGGCGACCGTCAGACCGGCAAGACGACGATCGCGATCGACACGATCATCAACAACCGCAAGTCGGGCGTCATCTCCGTGTACGTCGCGATCGGTCAGCGCATGGCGACGGTCGTCGCGCTCGCCGAGACGCTGCAGGAGGCCGGCGCGATGGAGAACACGATCATCGTGGCCGCGGCCGCCAACGAGGCCGCCCCGGTGAAGTTCCTCGCGCCCTACGCGGGTGCCGCGATGGCCGAGCACTTCCTCTACAACGGCGGCGCCGCGCTGTGCGTCTACGACGACCTCACCAAGCACGCGTTCGCCTACCGCCAGATGTCGCTGCTGCTGCGCCGCCCGCCGGGTCGCGAGGCCTACCCGGGCGACGTCTTCTACCTCCACAGCCGCCTGCTCGAGCGCGCCGTCAAGCTCAACGACGACCTCGGCGGCGGCTCGATGACCGCGCTGCCGATCATCGAGACGCAGGCCGGCGACGTGTCGGCCTACATCCCGACGAACGTCATCTCGATCACCGACGGCCAGATCTTCCTCGAGCCCAAGCTGTTCTTCTCGGGCGTGCGGCCGGCCATCAACGTCGGCATCTCGGTGTCGCGGGTCGGCGGCAACGCGCAGATCAAGCCGATGAAGAAGGTCGCCGGACGCCTGAAGCTCGAGCTGTCGCAGTACCGCGACCTCGAGGCCTTCGCGCAGTTCGGCTCCGACCTCGACGCCGACACGCAGGCCACGCTGGCCCGCGGTGAGCGGCTGGTCAAGACGCTCAACCAGAACGAGCGCTCGCCGATGGCCGTCGAGGAGCAGGTCGTGTCGATCTACGCCGCGACCAACGGCTTCCTCGACCGCATCTCGGTCGATCGCGTGCCCGAGTTCCTCGCCGACCTGATCTCGCGGCTGCGCGCCGAGGAGGCCGAGGTGCTCGAGAAGATCGCGGGCGGCAACTGGGACGACGACATCGTCGAGGCCGTCCAGAGCGCCGTCGAGGGGTTCGCCAAGGACTTCGGCGAGGACATCGACGAGGACGGCGTCGCCGTCGAGTCCACGTCCGACGACAAGGCCGAGGCCTCCAGCGACGACGACGACGACTCCGACGAGGAGACGGCCGACGAGTCCGAGAAGGAGGCGGCACCGGCGTGACAACGGGTCAGTGCTCGACATCCGCCCGTTCGAACCCGGAAGGTAGCCCCTCGCGATGAGCGCAACTCAGCGCGACGTCAAGACCCGCATCGGGTCCGTCAAGAACATCCAGAAGATCACCCGCGCCATGGAGATGGTCGCGGCGGCGCGGCTGCGCCGCGCCGAGCAGCGGATCGCCGCCCTGCGCCCCTACGCCGGAGCGATCCGGCGCATGACGCGCCAGGCCGCCGAGGCCGCGGGCTCCTCCGAGGTCTCGAGCCTGCCGATCCTGCGCGAGCACGACAGCGAGAACACGGTCGCCGTCCTGCTCGTCACCGGTGACCGCGGCCTGGCGGGCGCCTTCAACTCGCAGATCGTGCGGGCCGGGCTGCGTGCGGCTCGCGAGCACGAGGCCGAGGGGCGCTCGGTGCTCTACAGCGCCGTCGGGCGCCGCGGCGTCTCGACGCTGACCTTCCGCGGCAAGGAGCCGGTCGGCCGCTACGTCGGCTTCACCGACCGCCCGGCCTATGCCGACGCGCGCGCGATCGCCGAGGAGCTGATGGCGTCGTACATCGACGGCAAGGCCGACCGCGTGGAGATCTTCTACAACGGCTACATCTCGCCGCTGACCCAGGAGGTCCGCCGCGAGACGCTGCTGCCGCTGCAGCAGGCGACGATCCTCGAGGACTCCGAGCACGAGGAGGACGAGGCCGACGAGAAGCCCGGCCGCCGCGCCCTCGTGGACTACGAGCCCGATCCCAAGGAGATCCTCGCCCGCCTCGTGCCCGACTACGTCGAGATCTCCGTGTACCGCGCGCTGCTGGAGTCCACGGCGTCCGAGCACGGCGCCCGCATGACCGCGATGCGCAACGCCTCCGAGAACGCCGGCGAGCTCATCGAGGACCTGACACTTGAAATGAACCGTGCCCGCCAGGCCGAGATCACCCAGGAGATCATGGAAGTCGTCGCTGGCGCCGAGAGTTTGACCTAGGAGAACCATGGCCACCACTGAGACCACTGACACCAAGACGAGCACCGGCCGGATCGAGGAGATCCAGGGCGTCGTGATCGAGGCGACGTTCCCCAACGGCGAGCTTCCCGAGATCTACAACGCGCTGACGATCGACCGCGGCGACGACGAGAAGCTGACGCTCGAGGTGCAGCAGCACCTCGGCGACGACCGCGTGCGCTGCGTCGCGATGGACTCCACCGACGGCCTCGCCCGCGGCATGGAGGTCGTCGACACCGGCGGCCCGATCACGGTGCCCGTCGGCAACGGCACGCTGGGCCGGATCTTCAACCTGCTCGGCGAGCCGATCGACCTCGCCGGCGACGTCGAGTACGACGAGCGCTGGCCGATCCACCGGCCCGCCCCGACGGTCGAGAACCTCATGCCGACGACCGAGATGTTCGAGACCGGCATCAAGGTCGTCGACCTGCTCGCGCCCTACGCCAAGGGCGGCAAGGTCGGCCTGTTCGGCGGCGCCGGCGTGGGCAAGACCGTGCTCATCCAGGAGCTCATCAACAACCTCGCCCAGGAGCACGGCGGCCTGTCGGCCTTCTGCGGCGTCGGCGAGCGCTCGCGCGAGGGCAACGACCTCTGGCTCGAGATGAAGGAGTCGGGGGTCATCGACAAGACGATCCTCGTCTTCGGGCAGATGAACGAGCCCCCCGGAGCGCGCATGCGCGTCGCGCTGTCGGGCCTCACGATGGCCGAGTACTTCCGTGAGAAGGGCGGCCAGGACGTGCTGCTCTTCATCGACAACATCTTCCGCTTCGTCCAGGCCGGCTCGGAGGTCTCGGCGCTGCTGGGACGGATGCCGTCGCAGGTCGGCTACCAGCCGACGCTCGAGACCGAGATGGGCCAGCTGCAGGAGCGCATCACGTCGACGCGCGACGGCTCGGTCACCTCGGTGCAGGCGATCTACGTCCCTGCCGACGACCTCACCGACCCTGCGCCCGCGTCGGTGTTCGCCCACCTCAACGCGACGACGGTGCTCTCGCGCGCGATCTCCGAGAAGGGGATCTACCCGGCGGTCGACCCGCTGGACTCGACCTCCACGATCCTCAAGCCGGACATCCTCGGCGAGGAGCACTTCACGACGGCCAACCGCGTCAAGGAGATCCTGCAGCGCTACAAGGAGCTGCAGGACATCATCGCGATCCTCGGCATCGACGAGCTGTCCGACGAGGACAAGCTGATCGTCGGCCGCGCACGTCGCGTCGAGCGCTTCCTCTCGCAGCCGTTCTTCGTCGCCGAGCAGTTCACCGGCACTCCCGGCCAGTACGTCCCGATCGCCGAGACGATCCGCGGCTTCAAGGAGATCATCGAGGGCGAGCACGACGACGTGCCGGAGTCGGCGTTCTTCCTCAAGGGCACGATCGACGACGTCGTCAAGGCCGCCAGCGGCAAGAAGGACGAGTAACTCGTGGTCCGTCCTGCAGACCCGCACCCGCTCGGATCGGCCGCCGATCGCCGCCTGGCGGCGTCCTCGATCGGTCATGGGCCAGAGGCCCACCTCCCTCACTGCGTCCTTGCCAGACGACGCCGGCAGCCGCCCGAACGGGCACCGGCCCACAGGACGGACCACTGATGCCTCGCACCCAGTTCCACGTCGAGGTCCTCACGCCCGAGGGGTCGACCTTCGACGAGGACGTCGAGATGGTCTCGACGCGGACGGAGGTCGGATCGATCGGCATCCTGGCCCGCCACGAGCCGCTGCTCGGCATGCTCGTCCCGACCGCGCTGCGGCTGTATCGCAGCGAGTCGGACATCGTCACGTACGCCCAGGGCGAGGGCTACATCCAGGTCTCGCCCGACGGCGTGCTGATCCTCGTCGAGGAGGCCCTCGAGCCGGGCAACCTCGACGTCGCCGACCTGCGCGACAAGCTGCGCCAGGCCGAGGACGCGCTCAGCGCCGCCGAGAAGGGCAGCGAGGAGGAGCGCCGCGCCGCGCGCGACAAGCGCCGCTGGGAGACGTTCCTGCGCATCGCCGAGAACGGCGGCGCGGGCTAGCGCAGCTCAGTCGGCCCGCGGCGGGACGGCGTGCAGCTTGCCGCCCGACCAGGTCGCGTAGGCGCGGGCGGCGGAGCGGTCCTGGCGCTCCTCGGTGTGCTGGATCCCGACGCCGTTGCCGTTGGCCTGGTCGATGAGGCCGCAGTACTGCTCGCTGACCGAGCTGACCCCGACGAGCTGCGGGGGCGGGTCGGCGCGCCAGGCCTCCAGCTGCGCGAGCGCGCGCTCGTGGACCTTCTCGCGTGTGAAGCGCAGCTCGAGCTCGCCCTGCGTCGCGCCCTCGGCGTCCGAGCGGATCCAGCCCTCGGGACCGGCGTCGGGGTCCTCGGGGTCGCACCACTCGACGCGCTCGGCGCGGAGTGAGACGTACACCGGCTCTCCGGCGCCGGACTCCAGCACGCCGCGGATGCTCACACCGTAGAACGCGCCGTCGCGCGTGACGCGCAGGTCGCCCATGCAGCGAGGATATCGGGGCGACGGCGCCGCCCGCGCCCCGCATCTGCGAGCCTGCCGGGCATGCTCGACCGCGTCCTCGACCTGCTGCGCTGGGTCTTCCCGTACGCGATCGCCTTCTTCCTGCCACCCTCCGGCGTGATCCTCGCGGGCTTCCGCTACTCCGAGGGCGATCAGCAGGACGCGCTCTGGATCCTCGCGGCCGCCGTGCTCGGCACCGTGCTGCTGTACGTCCCGCTGTTCCTGCTCTAGGAGCCTGTCAAAAAAGTCGCGCCGGGACTTTCCCGACAGACTCCTGATATGGCGACGTGTTTGTCAAGTGCACAGGGGCTGATCTCCTTATCGGTGTAGTTGCGTGGGGGTTGGGGGCGGCGGCGCTCGGGCGGTGTTCCCGGGGCCAGACGTCAGAGGAACCAGGCGAGTCGACTGTGATGGTCAGCCTGATATGCGGGGACTTGGGCTACCCCATGACCGGAAGATTCGCCGCGGAGCTGCACTCTAGGAACGGGCGCGACGCCGGCCGGATCTGTTGGCCGGCGGTGCCCATAGGAGTTCCGCAGCTCTCGTCGAGGCGGCGCTCTGGGGCCTCGCGGAGTGACGTCTGGCCCCGGCAGCCACGCCGGGGCGATGGAGGGGTGTGGTCAGTTGATCGTGGCGGCCTCCCAGACGAAGCAGGCCAGCTCGCGGGCGCAGGCGATGTTGACGACGCCGGCGGGCTTGCGGCGTGCGTCGCGCAGCGTGTGGTGGCGGTCATAGAGGCGGCGCTGGCAGCGCCAGGCGATCGCGACGACGCGCGGGTCAACGCCGCGCTGGCGGCGCTCGAGCAGTGCGCCGACCGTTGGTGGGCGGCGGTAGTGCCAGGCGGCTTCGACGAGCAGTCGGCGAGCGTGACCTGAGCCGGCCTTGGTGATCGACCCTAGCCGCCGCTTGGTATCGGTCGTGTGCTCGGACGGCACGATGCCCAGGTACGCCGAGAGCTGGCCGGGCTTGGCGAAACGCGCGAAGTCGCCGATCTCGGCGCACAACCCGAACGCGGTCAGCGTGTCGATCCCGCGAAACGCTCGCAGCCGATAGATCGTCTCGGCATACGGTGTCGTCGGTAGCACGTCGTCGAGAGTCTTCTCCAGCAGATCGCGACGCGCGATCAAGACGCGCACGGCGTTGAGGTACTCCGTGCACGTCGTCTGCGCCGACACGTCGTCGAAGGTCTGCTGGGAGATCCAGTGCAGATGCTTCAGCGTCCACGCGCCGCTGTGGGTGTAGCGCCGATCGCGGCGAAGCAAGAACTTGCTGAGCCGATGACGCGCCCGGGTGAGGTCCTGGCGCACGTCCTCGCGGGCCCGAACGAGATCGCGTAGCGACTCCTCCTCGATCGTCGGGACGCGCACGAACGACAGGGCGCCGGCAGCGAGCTGGCGGGCCAGGATCTCAGCGTCGCGCGCGTCGGTCTTGATCCGATCGGTCGGCTTGCGCGGGATCAACCCCGGCGCGCACACACGCAGATCGATGCCGAGCGCTTGGGCCTCACGCGCGAGCGTCATGCCGGTCGGCCCGGCCTCATAGACCGCGATCACCCGGCCGTCATAGCCCGCGATGAAGTCCAGCACCGTGCTCGGCGAGCCGCGCAGCTTCGCCCGCTGCAGCTCACCGGATGCCTTGTCGATCACCGCGACCGTCGTCTGCGCCGCATGCACGTCAAGCCCGACCCAACGGATAGCGTCCGTCACGGTCAGCACCTCCCAGCTATGTGTCGGCCCACGCCGCCGTCACCAGGGCTGCGTGAGGCGTTCGCCCGCGCGGCGGGTTCCAGCCGCCACCCGGGCCCACGCAGGTTGCGCGAGGTGCTGACCGTTACACGGCCAGCAGACAGAACACCATCAGCGGCAGGACTCACCCGCCATACGGTCTAGTCCCCGAGGCGCAGCCGCGCGTGCAGGCGCGCGAGCGGGCGCGGCGCCCACCAGTTGCGCTCGCCGAGCAGCTTCATCAGCGCCGGGACGAGCAGCGCGCGCACGATCGTCGCGTCGATCGCGACGGCGACGGCGGTGCCGACCCCGAGCTGCTTGATGAAGACGATCTGCGACGTCGCGAACGCGCCGATCGCGACGACGAGCAGCAGCGCCGCGGCGGTCACGATCCGGCCCGTGCGCTGGATGCCGAGCGCGACCGCCTCCTCGTTGGAGTGGCCCGCGTCGCGCGCCTCCTTGATGCGCGTGAGCAGGAAGACGCCGTAGTCGGTGCTGAGCCCGAACACGATCGCCAGCAGCACGAGCGGCTGCGTGATCTCGAGCGCCCCCTGGCTCTGGTAGCCGAGCAGCCCCTCCAGCCGCCCGTCCTGGAAGACGAGCACGAGCACGCCGAAGGCCGCGCTGAGGCCGAGCACGTTCATCACGAGCGCCTTGAGCGGGAGCACGACCGATCCGGTCATGAGAAACAGGATCACGAGCGTCGTGATCGCGAGCACGGCGAGCGCGTAGGGGAGGCGGTGGGCGAGGCCCGCGCGCTGGTCGACGAAGCGCGCCGACTCGCCCGAGATCCGCACCGCGCCCGGGGCGGGCCCGGCGCGGACGGCCCGCACGAGATCCAGCGTGCGCGGCGCGAGCGCGTCCGCGGCCGGCACGACCTCGACGAGCCAGGTGCCGCCGCCGACGAAGCGCGGCGGGTCGACGGCGCCGACGCCGTCCTGCGCCGCGAGCCGGCGGGCGTAGGCCCGCAGTCGCGGCGTCGCGCTGCGCGGCGCGCTGACGGCCACGTGCAGCGGCGAGATGCGGCCCGGCGGGAACTCGGTGCGCAGCGCGGTGTCGACCTGCTTGGACTCGGCGCTGTCGGGCAGCACGCTGGCGTCGACGCCGGTGAACTGGATCCGCGTGAACGGGATGCCCGCGACGATCAGCACCGCGGCGGTCGTCACCGCGACCGCGATCGGGCGGCGCATGACGAGGTGCGAGAGCCGGTACCAGAAGCCGTGCTCGGGGTCGACCTCGCGGTGGCGCCAGCGCTTGGGCGCGAGCGCGTCGACGCGCGGGCCGAGCACCATCAGCAGCGCCGGCAGCGCGACGAGCGAGATCAGGCCCGCGCCGAGGGCGGTGATCGAGCCGCTGATCGCCATCGAGTACAGGAAGCGCTGGGGGAAGACGAGCAGCGACAGCATCGCCGCGGCGACCGTCAGCGAGCTGAAGATCACCGTGCGCCCGGCGGTGCGCAGCGTCCGCGTGAGCGCCTCGCGGCCGGGCCCGTCGCGGCCCATCTCCTCGCGGTAGCGCGACAGGATGAACAGCGAGTAGTCGATCGCGAGGCCGAGCCCGAGGCCGATCGCGAGGTTCAGGGCGAAGATCGACAGCGGCGTCGCCTCGTTGACGAGCCGCAGCCCGAGGAACGTGGTCATGATCGTCAGCAGCCCGACGAACAGCGGCAGCAGTGCGGCGATCGCGCCGCGGAAGACGATCAGCGACAGGATGAAGAGGAGCGGGAAGGCGAGCGCCTCGGCCTTGGCGAGGTCCTTGGAGACCTGGTCGCCGACCTCCGGCCCGGCGATCGACAGGCCGCCGACCTTGACGCCGGGGAAGCGCTCCAGGCCCGCGTCGATCCGCTTGCCGGCCTCCTCGCCGTCGGCCCCGGCGCGCACGAACGCCGCGACGAAGCTCGAGCGCCCGTCGCGCGAGACGAACGGGCTGGAGGGCCGCGGGTCGGTCAGCGCCGAGCTCGTCGTCGCGATCCCCGGGTCGGCCTCGATCCGCGTGACGACCGCCCGCAGCCGCGCGCGCCCCGCGTCGCTGCCGACCGGCGCGGACGAGCGCACGAGCACGACGATCCCGGGGCTGAGGCCGCGGCCGATCGCGTCGCGGACCTGGCGGCCGGTGACGTTGCTCTCGGCCTGCGGGTCGATGAAGTCGACGTCGGGATCGACGGACAGCAGGCCCGCGACCGGTGCGCCGAAGCCGATCGCCAGGGCGAGGAACGCGACCGTCGCGGCGAGGACGCGGCGAGGGCGGGTGGTGACGAGCTGTGCGATCGAGGCGAGCATCGGCGTTCGCGCAGCACCGTAAGTGACCACTCACTCACGTGTCAAGTCACCAGTTCTGGGGATCCGGCGCGGAGCCGGTCGCTACCCCTCGACGCGCACGATCCCGGCCTCCGCGACGCCCGCCTCGAGCGCATCCAGGCCGAAGCCGTCGACCGGGCCCAGCGCCCCGGCGCCGACCAGCCCGCCCGCGGCCGCGCGCAGCGCCGCCCAGGCGAGCATGTCGCCGGTGAAGTCGTAGGGGTTGGCGCCCTTCAGGCGCACGGTCGCGAGCGGCTCGCCGCCGGCGTCGGAGGCGACCGCGAGGATCCGCGAGGTCGCCTTCGCGCGCGTCGCGGCGTCGGGGCCGCCGCTCGAGCCCTTCACGAGCCGGTTGGCGGTCGCGCCGATCGCCCCGCGGGCGCCCGGGAGCCTCGTCACGAGCGCCGTGGCGGTCGAGAGCGCCTGCAGCGGGCGCGACGCAGGGCCGAACCAGCCCAGCCAGACGCGGACGTCGCGCAGGCCGGGGTGGATGCGCGGCAGCGCGAACTGCTCGGTCGCGCCGACCGAGATCGCCGGGCGGCCGTCGATCTCGTGCACGCGGCGCGCCGCCCGCTCGCTCACGATCTTGCCGTCGCGAAACGCGTAGCCCGGCTCGGCGAGCATCCCGACCGCCGACGCGCGCGTCCCGCCGCTGGCCTGCGCGCCGCCGCGGCCGCTGACGAAGTAGCCGACGTCGACGCTCACCGCGCGCTCGCCGGCCTCGCGCAGCGCCAGCGCGCCCGCGAGGTTGCCCGGCACGTAGTCGTAGCCCAGCGCGGTCAGCAGCCCGCAGCCCGCCCGCTCGGCCGCCGGACCGTGCTGCTCGAAGACCCGGCGGATGAACGGCGGCTCGCCGGTGGAGTCGAGGTAGTGCGCGCCGGACTCCAGCGCCGCGCGCACGCCGGTCTCGCCCCAGCGCATGAACGGCCCGACGGTGCAGACGAGCACGTCGCCGGGGCCGGCGAGCGCGGCCAGCGACGATGCCGCGCCCGGCGCCGTTGCGTCGACGACCGCCGTGTCGAGCTCGCCGAGTTGCGCTGCGAGCGCCCGCAGGCGGTCGGCGCTGCGGCCCACCAGCAGCGGTCGCGCGCCGCGCGCCACGAGCGCGCGGGCGGTCAGCTCGCCGGTGTACCCGGTTGCTCCGAACAGGACGACGCGACCGGCCATGCCCACACGCTACGCGGTCCGCCGTCCGGCACGGCCGTCGAGCTGAGATCGAGGTGCTCAGGCTGACGCTCCAGCTGACCGGCAGATGAGTCCGAGGCGTTGCTTTGCACTACGCTGGCGCCGATGGACGAGCGGGTACTCGCCGAACGGCTGATCACCTATGACACGTCCACCGGCGATGGCCTGCGCGCAGCGGTCGGATTCATCAAGGGGTGGCTCGAGGCCCGCGACATCCCCGTCAGCGGCCGCGAGTTCGGTGGCCTGCCGGTGGTGCTCGCCGACGTCGGCCCCAGCGACGGCCCGAGCGTGATCCTCCACGGTCACGTCGATGTCGTGCCCGCGCACGAGAACCAGTTCCTACCACGGATCGAGGGCGACCGGCTGATCGGCCGCGGCGCCTACGACATGAAGGGCGCGCTGGCGGCGATGATGTGCGCCGTCAAGGACGTCGCCGCCAACGGCAAGGTCCGCGTGCGCTTCGTCTGCGTCCCCGACGAGGAGTCCGAGGACGTCGAGCACCGCAGCACCGACACGCTCGTGCAGGAGGGCCTGCGGGCGGACTTCGCGATCACGGGCGAGCCGACGGACCTGCACATCGGCGTCCAGGCGAAGGGGGTTCTGGCGGTGCGCGTCGAAGTCAACGGGATCGCCGCCCACGGCTCGACGCCGTGGCTCGGCGACAACGCGATCCTCAAGGCCTACGACGTGTTCCGTCGCATCGAGACCCTACCCTTCAGCCGCGAGTCGTCGGACCTGTTCGACCGCCCGTCGATCAACGTCTCGCGGATCCTCGGTGGCGACGCCTTCAACAAGGTGCCCGACCGCTGCACCATGGACGTCGACATCCGCTTCCTGCCCAACCAGGACCCCGGCGAGATCCTCGCCGAGATCCGCGCGCTGCCCGACGTGCGCATCCTCAAGACCTTCCAGCGCGCCCCCGCGCGCGTGTCGCGGCAGAACCCCTACGTCCGCGCGCTGCGCGAGGCGGTCTCCAACTCGCTCGAGGGCGAGGCGCTGTCGATCGGCCGCGACGGCGCCTCGGACGCGATCTCCTTCCTCGAGGCCGGCGTCCCGGCGGTCGAGTTCGGGCCGACCGGCGGCGGTCACCACGGCCCCGAGGAGTGGGTCTCGGTCGACTCGCTGCAGCGCTACCGCCAGGCGCTCGGCGACTTCGTCAACGGCCTGCCCGGCTGGCTGGCGGCGGTCGAGGCGGCCGCCGGTAAGCCACCGCTGCGCGCGGTCGAAGGCGGCCGCAGTTGAGCCCCGAGCTGCCGCCCCGCCTGGGGCTCGCGATGGCGAAGAAGTTCGCGATCGGCGCGGTCCTGATCGTGCTGCTCTCGGCGACCGCCGTCTCCAGCGCCGTGCTGCTGGAGGTCGACAAGAGCATCGAGGTCTTCCAGGAGAACTCGATCCCGATCCCCGACATCGAGAACGAGCTCGACAAGGTCGATCCCGGCAGCCCGCAGACGATCCTCGTGCTCGGCTCCGACCGCCGCTACGGCGACGGCAAGGGCGCCACGCCGCGCTCGGACACGATCATCGTCGTGCGCCTCGATCCCGACAAGAACTCGACCGCGATCCTCTCGATCCCGCGCGACCTGAAGGTCGACATCCCCGGCCACGGCTCCGACAAGATCAACGCGGCCTACGCCGAGGGCGGCCCGAAGCTCACCGTCCGGACCGTCAAGGCGCTGCTCGGGATCCCGATCAGCCACGTCGTCAACGTGAACTTCAGCGGCTTCCAGCGGGCCGTCAACCGCCTGGGCTGCGTCTACGCCGAGGTCGACCGGCGCTACTTCAACGACCGCGGCGGCCCCGGCGGCTACGCGACGATCAACCTCAAGCCCGGCTACCAGAAGCTCTGCGGGCAGGACTCGCTGGACTTCGTCCGCTACCGCCACACCGACGACGACTTCGTGCGCGCCGCGCGCCAGCAGGAGTTCCTGCGCCAGGCCAAGGACCAGATCGGCCTCGGCCGCATCTTCGGCGACCGCAACGAGCTGCTGAAGATCTTCGGGCGCTACACGCAGACCGACATCGCGCGCAACAACGACGCCGCGATCCTGCGCCTGCTCAAGCTCGCCTACGAGTCCTCCAAGCATCCGATCCAGGAGATCCACTTCCGCGGCGGCCAGTCGCGGGCGGGGCCGTACGTCGAGATCTCCGCCGACCAGCTGCGCCGGACCGTCAACGAGTTCATCGACGTCGGCCTGATCGGCACGCCGGCGGCCGAGGCGGGCGAGGGCGGCTCCAAGCCCAAGCCGAAGAGCATCAAGAAGAAGCGCTCGCTCGCGCCCGGGCTCGTGCTGCGCAAGGACGCCGGCGAGACGCACGTCATCGACATCTCCGCGCGCCTGCCCAACCTGCCGGTGTACTTCCCCAAGGCGATCGTCGCGCGCGGCGGCTACGTCAAGGACAGCCCGCGCTCCTACGACATCTTCGACCGCAACAAGAACAAGTACCGCGCCTACCGGATCGTCCTGTCGCAGGGCGACAACGGCCAGTACTACGGGGTCCAGGGCACGACCTGGAAGGCGCCGCCGATCCTCGACAACCCGACCGACGAGGTGCGCATGCGCAAGCGCACCTACCAGCGCTACTTCGACGGCCACAAGCTGCGGATCATCGCCTGGAAGACCGACAAGGGCGTCTACTGGGTCTCCAACACGCTCTCCAAGGAGCTCACGAACGCGCAGATGATGGACATCGCGCGGTCGCTCCAGCGCATCGGCCAGTAACCTGCGCGACCGCATGAGCGTCGGTCGCGAGCCCATCGGTGTCATCGGCACCGGCTACGTCGGCCTCGTTACCGCCGCGGGCTTCGCCCACCTCGGCAGCGAGGTGTTCTGCATCGACATCGATGCCGACAAGATCGCGCGCCTGCAGGCGGGCGAGATCCCGATCTACGAGCCGGGCCTGGCCGAGATGGTCGCCGACAACGCGGCCCGGATGCACTTCTCGACCGACATCGCCGACGCGCTCGAGCACGCGCGGCTGCTGTTCGTCGCCGTCGGCACGCCGCCGACCTACTCCGGCGACGCCGACCTCAGCGCCGTGCGCGCGGTCGTCGATGCGATCCCCGCATCCGACCAGCACGCGCTCGTCATGAAGTCGACCGTCCCGGCCGGCACCGGCGCCTCGATCAAGCGCGTGCTCGCCGAGACGGGCAAGGACCAGCTGCGCTACGTGTCCTGCCCGGAGTTCCTCAAGGAGGGCTCGGCGGTCAAGGACTTCCTCGCGCCCGACCGCGTCGTCATCGGCGACGACGGCGACTGGGCCGGCGACGCGGTCGTCGCGCTCTACGCGCCGCTGGAGGCGCCGCTCGTGCGCACCGACATCGCCTCCGCGGAGATGGTCAAGCTCGCCTCCAACGCCTTCCTGGCGACCAAGATCTCGTTCATCAACGAGATCGCCAACGTCTGCGAGGAGACCGGCGCCGACGTCATCGAGGTCGCGAAGGGGATGGGGCTCGACGACCGCATCGGACCGAAGTTCCTCCAGGCCGGCATCGGCTTCGGCGGCTCGTGCTTCCCGAAGGACGTCAACGCGCTCAAGCAGCTTGCCGGCAACTCGGGCTATCACTTCCAGCTGCTCAACGCCGTCATCGAGGTCAACGAGCTGCAGAAGCGCCGCGTCATCGGCAAGCTGCAGAAGCACCTCGGCTCGCTCGTCGGCAAGACCATCTGCCTCCTCGGCCTCGCGTTCAAGCCCAACACCGACGACATGCGCGAGGCGTCCTCGCTCGTCCTCAGCGCGCGGCTGCAGGCCGACGGGTCGACGATCCGCGTCTTCGATCCGGTCGCCGAGTCCGAGGCCCGCGCGCTGATCCGCGGGGTGCACTTCGCGACCGACGCGCTCGACGCGGTGCAGGGCGCCGACGCCGTCGTACTCGTCACCGAATGGGACGAGTTCCTGGCCCTGGACTGGAACGAGGTCGCGGCGCGGATGGCGGGGACGCTCGTCCTCGACGGGCGCAACGCGCTCGACGCCGAGGCCGTGACGGCGGCCGGTCTGACCTACGAGGGCATCGGTCGCGGAACGCTGACATCCTTGCCGTGATGCGCGCGCATCCTCAGCCATGCAGGCCGTGATCCTCGTGGGCGGCGAGGGGACCCGGCTGCGGCCGCTGACGTCGACCGTTCCCAAGCCCGTCCTGCCGCTCGTCGACCGCCCGATGATGGTTTACATGCTCGAATGGCTGCGCGGCCACGGCATCGACGACGTGATCATGTCCTGCGGCTTCAAGGCGACGAAGGTGCGCGACGTGCTCGGGGACGGCTCGCAGCTGGGGATCCGGCTGCGCTTCGTCGAGGAGCCCGACCCGCGCGGCACCGCCGGCGCGCTGAAGTTCGCCGAGGAGTTCCTCGACGAGCGCTTCCTCATGCTCAACGGCGACGTCCTCACCGACCTCGACCTGACGGCGCAGATCGCCCAGCACGAGCGCACCGGCGCGACCGGGACGCTGGCGCTCGTCCCGGTTCCGGACCCGTCGAGCTACGGCCTCGTGCGCCTGAACGAGGACGGCTCGGTGCTGGAGTTCCTCGAGAAGCCCTCGCCCGACGCGGTGCTCGACACGAACCTCATCTCCGCCGGCGCCTACGTCCTGGAGCGCTCGGTCCTCGACATGATCGCGCCCGACCGCAACGTCTCGATCGAGCGCGAGGTCTGGCCGGCGCTCGTCGGCGAGGGCCTCTACGGCTTCGTCGACGACGACGCCTACTGGCTCGACGTCGGCACGCCCGACCGCTACCTCGAGGCGACGTTCGACGTCCTCGAGGGCAACGTGCGCACCGCGGTGACGGCGCTGCTCGGCGACGACTTCCTCGCGGTCGACCCGACGGCGACCGTCGACGGGCGCGCGATCCCGCCCGCGATGGTCGGCGCCGGCTGCTCGATCGCCCGCGGCGCCCACGTCGGCAGCCTCGCCGTCCTCGCCGAGGACGTCAGCGTGGGGGAGGGCAGCACCGTCGAGCGCAGCGTCGTCCTGCAGGGCGCCTCGATCGGCGCCGGCTGCCTGCTGCGAGACTGTGTCGTCGGTCCCGGCGCGCGGATCGGCGATCGCACGCAGGTCCTCGGCGGTTCGATCGTCGGCGAGGGCGTCGCGATCGGCGCCGACAACGTCCTCGCGCATGGCGCGCGTCTGTTCCCCGGCATGGAGGTACCCGATGGCGGCCTCGCCTTCTGAGATGACCGAACTGCGGCTGGACCCCGAGGCGATCGCGGCCGTCGACAGCGCCGACCTGCACGCCGACATCGTCGGCCTGCCCGAGCACCTGCGCGATGCCCTCTGGAAGGTGCAGTCCGCGCAGATGCAGCCGTGGGAGTCGCCCGGCGGCCTGATCGTCGCCGGCATGGGCGGCTCCGGCGTCGGCGGCGTGCTCGCGCGGGCGATCCTCGGCGACCACGCGTCGCGCCCGATCCTGTCGGCGCGCACCTACGGCCTGCCGGCCTGGACGACGCCCGACACGACCGTCCTGTGCGCCTCCTACTCGGGCAACACCGAGGAGACGCTCGCCTGTTACGAGGCCGCCGGTGCGCTCGGCGCGACCCGCGTCGCGGTGACCAGCGGCGGCAAGCTCGCCGAGCTCGCGCGCGCCGACGGCGTGCCGGTCATCCCGGTCGCGGGCGGCTTCCAGCCGCGGGCGGCGGTGGCCTACATGACCGTCGCGGCGCTCGAGGTCGCGGGCCTCTGCGGGGCCGGGCCGCGCTGCGGCTCGGAGATCGACGTCGCCGCCGACCACCTCGAGCACCTCGTCGTGGACTGGGCCGCGGACGGCCCGGAGGACTCCGAGCCCAAGGAGCTCGCCCGCGCGCTGCGCGACAGCGTCCCCGTGATCGCCGGCTCCGGGATCACGCAGGCCGTCGCCTACCGCTGGAAGGCGCAGTTCAACGAGAACGCGAAGATCCCGGCGTTCACGCACGAGCTGCCCGAGCTCGACCACAACGAGCTCGTCGGCTGGCAGGACGCGCCGACGCTCGGCCGCTTCGCGGCGGTCTTCCTCGACGACAGCGACACGCCGCTGCGCGTCAAGCAGCGCATCGAGCTGACGCGCGAGCTGATCGGCGAGCGGGCCACGGGCACCCATGTCGTCCAGTCGCGCGGCCACACGGCCGTCGAGCGGATCTTCTCGCTCGTCCTGCTGGGCGACCTCGTCTCGCTCTACGTCGCCGTCCTGCGCGGAACCGACCCGACGCCGGTCGACGCCATCGAGACGCTGAAGGAGCGCCTGGCGCAGGAGGACTGAGATCGGGCGCATGGCGGCGCCGGTTCGCGGGGAACCGCACGTCATGACCCCGATCCCACGCCTGCTCTCCAAGGCCGCCGACGCCGCCGCCGACCTCGCGCGCGCCTCCGTCCAGCTCGCGGTATCGGCGGCGGAGATCGCGCGCGCCGAGATCCGCGACCGCCGCCGCGCCCCGATGCCCGCCGATCCGGCGCCCGCTGCGCCGCGGACGCCGCCGCCGGCGCCCCCGGCGCCCGCCCGGGCTGCTGCGCCTGCTTCGGCGCCCACGCGCGCGCCCGCGCCGATCGCCGTCGTGCCCGAGCCCACGCGCGGCGAGGCCGCCCGCATCCGCGAGGCGCAGCGCGAGGCCGAGCGGACCGAGGACGGTCCCGGTCCCGAGATCCGCGTCGACGAGCCCTGGCCGGGCTACACGTCGATGAACGCGCCCGAGATCATCGACCGCGTCAAGGCCTCCGACGACGCCACCAAGGCGATCGTGCTGCTCTACGAGCGCAGCCACCGCAAGCGCAAGACGGTGCTGGCCGTCGTCCAGCCGTAGGACGGCGTGGGGTGGGCGCCGTCGCGCGCCCGGCCCCAAACCTTGACACAGTCGTGGTAAGGTTCATCCGCGGATGGAAGCCCTGACGATCCAAGAGGCAGCGCAGACGACGGAGTGGTCGCCGCGGATGCTTCGCTACATCGAGGATGCGGGCCTCATCGAGCCGCAGCGCTCGGAGGCCGGATACCGCTTGTACGGCGCCGCCGAGCTGCAGCGGTTGCGCACGCTGCGCGAGCTCGTCACGCGCTTTCAGATCGGCTTGGGCGAGATCGGATTCGCGATGCGCATGCGTCGCGACGACGACCTCGCGAGCGCGGTCGACGCGTGGTTCGAGGCCGAGCCGCAGCGCCCCGACGACGTCCCGCCGGCCGAGTGGCTGCGCTGGGAGCAGGACAAGCACTCAAAGCTGCTGGCACTGGCCGCAGCACATGCACGACCAGAGCCAACCCACGCCTGAGCAAGGAGATCCACCCCACATGAACCCCACAGCCGTCGAAACCGCGCAGGACTTCAAGGTCGCCGACCTCTCGCTCGCCGACTATGGCCGCAACGAGATCATCCTCGCCGAGCACGAGATGCCCGGCCTGATGCAGACCCGCGCGGAGTACGCCGACTCGCAGCCGCTGAAGGGCGCGCGGGTCACCGGCTCGCTGCACATGACGATCCAGACGGCCGTGCTGATCGAGACGCTGACCTCGCTGGGCGCCGAGGTCCGCTGGTGCAGCTGCAACATCTTCTCGACCCAGGACCACGCCGCCGCCGCAGCGGTCGTCGGTCCCGACGGCACCCCCGAGGAGCCCAAGGGCGTGCCGGTCTTCGCCTGGAAGGGCGAGACGCTCGACGAGTACTGGTGGTGCACCGAGCGCGCGCTGGAGTGGGAGGGCGGGGACGGCGTCAACGGCCCGAACCTGATCCTCGACGACGGCGGCGACGCCACGATGCTCGTCCACAAGGGCGTCGAGTTCGAGGCCGCCGGCGCCGCGCCCGATCCCTCGACCGGTGAGTCGGAGGAGTTCGTCTCCTTCCTGAAGGTCCTCAACCGCACGCTCGAGGAGGACGGCCAGCGCTTCACGAAGATGGCCGCCGGCATCATCGGCGTCTCCGAGGAGACGACGACCGGCGTCGGGCGCCTCTACCAGATGGCCAAGCAGGGCACGCTCCTGTTCCCGGCGATCAACGTCAACGACTCGGTCACGAAGTCGAAGTTCGACAACCTCTACGGCTGCCGCCACTCGCTCGTCGACGGGATCTTCCGGGCGACCGACGTCATGCTCGCCGGCAAGGTCGGCGTGGTCTGCGGCTACGGCGACGTCGGCAAGGGCTCGGCCGCCTCGCTGCGCGCCCAGGGCTGCCGCGTCGTCGTCACCGAGATCGACCCGATCTGCGCGCTGCAGGCGTCGATGGAGGGCTACGACGTCAAGACGCTCGACGACGTCGTCGCGACCGCCGACGTGTTCGTCACGACGACGGGCAACAAGGACATCATCACCGCCGACCACATGGCGAAGATGAAGCACCACGCGATCGTCGGGAACATCGGCCACTTCGACAACGAGATCGACGTCGCGGGCCTCGAGAAGATCGCCGGCATCGAGCGGGTCAAGATCAAGCCGCAGGTCGACAAGTGGGTCTTCCCCGACGGCCACGCGATCATCCTGCTGTCCGAGGGGCGCCTGCTGAACCTCGGCAACGCGACCGGCCACCCGTCGTTCGTGATGTCCAACTCGTTCACGAACCAGACGCTGGCGCAGATCGAGCTGTACACGAACAACGACGCCTACGAGAAGCAGGTCTACGTGCTCTCCAAGGAGCTCGACGAGAAGGTCGCGCGCCTGCACCTCGCCGCCGTCGGCGCGAAGCTCACGGTCATGACGCAGGAGCAGGCGGACTACATCGGCCGTCCGGTCGACGGGCCGTACAAGTCGCACGAGTACCGGTACTAAATGTGACGTCGTCCGTAGGTCAGCGGTTCCGATCCCCGGTGCGCCGAACCTGCGCGTGCTCCGGTGATCGGGTTCGATGACCGAAGGACGAAACCAGATAGACGCGGAGGCCGGGCAGGTCCGCATCGCCTGGGCGGACGGGCAGATGCCCGTCCTGCGCTCGATCCGCGAGCGCTTCGAGCGCGAGCGCCCGCTCGAGGGGCTGCGGGTCGCGGCCTGCCTGCACGTCACGTCGGAGACGGCCAACCTCCTGCGCGCGCTGACGGCCGGGGGCGCGCAGGCGGAGCTGTGCGCGTCCAACCCGCTGACGACGCAGGACGACGTGGCGGCGGCGCTCGTCGCCCACCACGACGTCGCCGTGCACGCGGCGCGCGGGGAGGACGCCGATGCCTACGCGGCGCACGTCATCGCGCTGGCGTCGCGCGCTCCGCACGTCACGCTCGACGACGGCGCCGACCTGCTCAGCGCGCTGCACGCCGGCGATCGCGCGTGGCGCGCGGACCTGCTCGGCGGCACGGAGGAGACGACCACCGGGCTGCTGCGTCTGCGCGCGCTGGAGGACGAGGGGCGCCTGGCGTGCCCCGTCCTGGCGGTCAACGAGTCGCTCGCCGAGCGCACCTTCAACGATCGCTACGGCACCGGCCAGTCGACGCTCGACGGCATCCTGCGGGCGACGAACATGCTGCTGGCGGGGCGCAGCGTCGTCGTGCTCGGCTACGGCTGGACCGGCAAGGGCGTCGTGCTGCGCGCCAAGGGCGCGGGCGCGACGGTGATCGTCTGCGAGGTCGATCCGATGCGCGCGCTGGAGGCGCGGATGGACGGCTGCGAGGTCATGCCGGCGCTCGACGCGGCCGAGCGCGGCGACGTCTTCATCACCGTGACCGGCGGGCGCGACGTGCTCGCGCGCGAGCACTTCGAGCGCATGAAGGACGGCGCGATGCTCGCCAACGCGGGCCACTTCGACGTCGAGATCGCGGTCGACCAGCTCGTCGACCTGGCGACCCGCCGGCGCCAGGTGCTGCCGCTCGTCGAGCAGTTCGAGGTCGGAAATTCGACCCCGCCCACCCGGCTGAACCTGCTCGCCCAGGGCCGGGTCGTGAACCTCGCGGCCGCCGAGGGGCACCCGGCGGCGGTGATGGACATGTCGTTCGCCAACCAGGCGCTGTGCGTCGAGCACCTCGCGCGGGTGGGCCGGACGCTCGAGCCGCGCGTGCTGCCCGTCCCGCCGCAGATCGACCGCGAGGTCGCACGCCTGAAGCTCGCCTCGCTGGACGTGCGGATCGACGAGCTGACCGCGGCGCAGCGGGCGTACCTGACGAGCTGGGGCGGCTGAGCCAGCGCTCCGGGTGGTCCGTCGGGGCGCTCACGCACGAAGGCCTGTCGAGAAACCGCTCGGTGGGAGCAGAAAGTCGACAGGCCTTCGGTGGGGGCGGTGAGTGGCGAGTTGCTTGCGCGGGTGGTCGGCAACCCGCCACTGACGTCGGCTAGCGCATCCGGGCGCGCATCGAGGCGAGCACGGTGCGGGTGTTGCCGGCGGCGTCGGTCGCCTGGATGCGCAGCCGGTAGGAGCCGGGGGTCATGCGCCACAGCGAGCGCGGCAGCGTCATGCGGCTCGTGCCGCCGCCGACGGTCGCGCGGAAGATCCGGCGCTGGGCGCGCAGGCTGCCGCCGGACTTGCGCAGGAGGCTGATGCGCAGCGTCGCGCGCTCGCTGGAGTGCAGCTGGACCACGATCGGCCGGGTGACGCGGCCGCGGCGGACGAAGACGCGGCCGGGGATGCGGAAGTGGCTGAGCGTCGGGCCGACGCGGTCGCCGGGCGTGGAGGCCGGGGCGGTCGTCGCGGGCGCGGCCGGCCTCTGCGCGGCGGGCGCGGGCGCCGAGACCGGGACGGAGACGGCGGCGGGCGCCGGCGCGGGGGCGATCTCGGCGAGGGCCGGGGCGAGGAAGGACTGGAACGCCGCGACGCGGGAGTAGGCGCCGATGCCGCTGGCGCAGCGCGCGTCGCCCCAGCTCGTGACGCCCCACAGGACGGGCTGGTTGCCGGCGAAGACGACCAGCGGGCCGCCGCTGTCGCCGTGGCAGGTGGTCGTGTTCGGGCCGGGGGTGCCGGCGCAGACCATCGTCGACGGCTCGAAGGTGCCGGTGGCGGCCAGGCCGGTGACGCAGTCGGCGTTCTCGCGCAGCGCGATGTAGGTCTCGTTGAGCGTCTGCGAGCCGGTGCCCGTGTCGCCGGGGGCCGTCCAGCCCCAGCCCGCGGTGTTGGCGACGCCGGCCGGGCTGCGGTAGGAGGCGACGGCGGCCTGCGTGGCGACCTGCATCGGCGTGGCCGAGGTGGCGCTGCTGAGGTGCAGGAGGGCGACGTCGTTGCCGAGCCGGTCGAGGCTGTAGCCCGGGAAGCGGATGATCTCGCTGACGCCGATCGACTGGCCCTGCCCGATGGCGCCCATGTCGTGGCGGCCGGTGGTGACGGTCATCTGGGCGGCGGTCCCGGCGACGCCGCCGGGGAAGGTGCAGTGGCCGGCGGTCAGGACCCAGTGCGGGGCGATGACGGTGCCACCGCACTTGGAGACCTTCGCGCCGCCGGCATCGCTGAACTGCGACTCGACGCGGGCGATCGACGGCCAGCTGCCGGTGGGGGCGCTGCTGCCGGCGATGATCCTCTCGGGGGCGACGGCGGCCTGGGCCGGGGCGGCCGAGGCGACGAGCGTGCCGGCGAGGAGTGTGGCGGCTGAGCGGGCGATGAAGCGGCGAGCGGTCATTGGGGGCCTCCGGGCCAGAAGAAAGGTCGTACGCGACGTGACACCTCCTCTGACGCAGCGGCCCTGCGGATTTGTTCCCTCAGGCTTCGCGGTAGACGTCGCGCAGGCGCGCGACCGCGCGGCGCACGGCGCGCGCGGCCGACTCGGTGGCCGCCGCGGCGGTCGTGTAGCGCGACGGCGCGCGGCCCGAGGCGGCGGTGGCGAGGCGGCCGGCGGCGGCCCGCAGGCGGCCGGCGGCGGCGAGCAGATCGTCCTGGGCGGGCTTGGCGCCGGGCGGCGGGTCGAGCCCGCGCAGGCCCGTGGCGAGCGCGGCGGCGCCGTCGCGCAGGCCGCGCGCCGCCCGCGCCTGGGTGGCCGAGCGCCCGGCGCCGCGCAGCGCGCGGGTCGCCGACGCGCGCGCGGACTCGTAGGTCGTCAGCAGGCCGCCGACGCCCTGGGCGTAGCCGGCGGGCACGCCGACAGCGGCCGTCTTGACCCCCGCGCGCGGCGCGAGCGAGCCGAGCGCGCCGGCGCAGGTGGCGTCCTGGGCGGCGCGGGCCGCGCAGGCGGCGACGAGGACGCCGCCGCTCGTCGGGATCGTCAGCACCTGCGTGCGGCCCGGCAGGCCGAGGACGGTGAGCCCGCCGAAGCGCAGGCCGCGGGCGTCGCCGACGCGCACGACGACCGGGGCGGCGCCCTTGCGGGCGGCGTCGGCCAGCGCGCCCGCCGGCAGCAGGTTGGGGCCCGCTGGCGGGCCGGAGCCGACGGCGAGCGTGCGCCGCGCCGCGCCCGAGCCGCCGGCGAAGGCGCGCAGCGACTGCAGGCCGAGGCCGGCCGGGCCGCGCGCCGAGCGCAGCTGCGCGGGGACCGCGATCGTGCCGAGCTCGCCCGCGGCGGCCCGGCGCGGCTGTGCTGCGCCGTCGCCGGAGAGGGCGCCCGCGAGGACGAAGCCGATGACGGCGGCGGCGCAGGCGGCGGCGGGCAGCGCCCAGGGCGGCGCGGCGGCGAGCGGATCGCGCGGCGGGCGCGGCGGCTTGGCGGGCTTCGGTGGCTTCGGTGGCTTCGCCAACTTCGGTGGCTTCGCGACGACGGGCGCGTCGACGAGCACGGTGTCCTGGCCGGCGCCGGGCGCGGGCGGTGGCGGTGCCGGCAGGGGCGTCGGCGGCGGCGCGGGCGCCCGCGGGGGCGCCACCGCGACCGCCACCGGCAGCGGCGGCGGCAGCGGCGCCGCGGCCCGGTCCAGCGCCTCGGTCGCCGCGGCGAGCAGCGCGGTCGCGTCGGGGTAGCGCTCGGCGGGGTCGCGCGACATCCCGCGCGCGAGGATCTCGTCGAAGCCGGCGGGCAGGTCGGCGATCCGCTGGCTGAGCCGCGGCGGCTCCTCGTGGACCTTCGCGTAGAGCAGCGCGGCGTCGGACTCGTGGTTGTGCGGGACGTCGCCGGCGAGGCATTCGAACAGGACCGCGGCGAGCGCGTACTGGTCGCTGCGCGCGGACGCCTTGTGGCCCTGCACCTGCTCGGGCGCGATGTAGGCGAACGTGCCGACGAGCTGGCCGGTGCGCGTCGGGCCGCCGGCGTTGCCGCGCGTGAGGCCGAAGTCGGCGAGGTAGGGCCAGTCGGTCTGGTCGACGAGGATGTTCTGCGGCTTGACGTCGCGATGGATCAGCCCGGCGGCGTTGGCGGCGTCGAGCGCGCCGGCGACGGGCGTGAGCAGCCGCAGCGTGCGGGCGGGGTCGAGCTCGCCGCCGAGGACGAGGTCCTTCAGCGTGCTGCCGCGCACGTAGCGCATCGCGAGGAACAGCCCGTCCTCGGTCGCGCCGGCCTCGTAGACGGGAACGATGTGCGGGTGGTCGAGCGCGGCCTGCACCTCGCCCTCGCGCCGGAAGCGGGCGCGGAAGGTCTCGTCGGCCGTCAGGTGCGGGCTCAGGAGCTTCAGCGCGACGGGGCGGTTGAGCGACTCCTGCGTCGCGAGGTAGACCGATCCCATGCCGCCGCTGCCGAGCAGCCGCTCGATCCGGTAGCCACCGATGGTCGTGCCGGTGGCGAGCATCAGCGGCGCGTGACGTCGGGGCCCGCGGGCGGTGGCGGCGGGGGCGGGGGCGGTGGCGTCACCACGACCGGCGGCGGCGGGACGACCGGCGGTGTGACGACGATCGACGGCGGGGGCGGCGGGGTCGTGACGGGCTTCCTGCTCGCCGGGAGCTTCAGCGCTGGGACGTCGACGGCCCCGACCGCCGGGGCCGCCAGCCGCTGCAGCTTCGTGCCCGCCGGCTTCGGCGGATCGGAGGCCGTGTCGCCGCCCGGGCTCGCGATCAGCCCGATGCCGAGGCCGATCAGCAGCGCCGCCGAGCAGATCAGCGCGGCGAGTCGCACGCGCGCCATCTCATGCTCCCGTCGAGCAGGCGACGCGCTTGGTGGCGCTGCCGACCGCGAGGCAGCTGAGCGTCACGCGGTCGCGGCGGCCGACCATCTTCACGACGACCTTGCGGCCCAGGTGCGCGGGGTTCGTCACGACGACGACGATCTGCCTGCCGCGGACGAGCTGCACGCGGTTGAGGCGCCCCATCGTCTGCGTGCCGACCTTCTTGGCCTTGAACGAGAAGGTGCGGAAGGCGCGGCTTCCGCCGCCGGCCGAGGCGCGGCGGCAGCGCGAGCAGGTCACGCGCACGGTGGCGCCCTTGGGCACGCGCGTCAGCCGCACGCGCGAGAGCGTGATGCCGCGGATCGCCCCGGCGCGGCGGATGAAGCGGCCGTCGTACTTGAGGTCGGAGAGGATCCGCGTGGGCTTGTCCTGGCAGCCGTCGTTGTTGGCGTCGCGCGTCGGCTTGACGGTCGGGCACTTGTCGCGGGCGTCGGGGATGCCGTCGCCGTCGCTGTCGGGCGGCGGCGGGGGCGGGGCCGCCGTGAACTCCGCCGAGACGTTGAAGCGGCCCTGGGCGGAGTCGCCGAAGCCGGCGTGGCGGCCGAAGCCCGCCACCTGGACGAAGTAGTCGCCCGGCGTGACGCCGAGCTGGATCCGCGACGGGCCGGACACGGCCGGATCGTCGTCGCAGGCCAGCGGGACGTTGCCCGCCGGCAGGACCGCCAGCACGGTGTCGAAGCCGGTGGCGGTGAAGACGGCCGTCCCCGCCGCGGGCGCGCTCCAGCGGTACCAGACGGTGCGACCGTAGGGCGACGTGCCGCGGGCGCTCGCGCAGTCGACCGGCTCGCCGGCCTCCTCGGTGGCGGCGAAGTTGTCGCCGGCGACGAGCTGGCCGGTGGCGAGGGGGGCGGCGCCGGCCCGGTTGTCGTTGTCAGCCGCCGGTGAGGTGGCGGTGACGGAGATGGCGGAGTTCGCGTTGTTGAGCGGGCACGAGGTGTTGAACGGCGCGGCAGTCTGACGGCAGTCGCCGACCTGCACCTGGTAGACCTGCCCCGGGTTCGAATCGAACTCGAGGAACTCGTTGCCGGGGGCGTCGAAGCACAGCAGCCCGGGATCGGTGAGCGTGCCGTGGAAGATCCCGAGGTGGGTGTCGAAGTTCGATCCTTCGGTGGTCACGCGGACCCGACGACCGGTGCCGATGACCGTCCACCAGAGCGTGAAGTCCGTCTGCGAGGTCAGGCCGCCGGCGTAGCTGCAGTTGGGCCGCTCGGCGCTGGCGGGCGTCAGCGCCTCGAAGGCCTCACGGGTCGCGCCGAGGTTGCTGAAGCGGTTGTCGGTCTGGCCGAGGACCAGCGGCTGCGCGTTCGCGAAGTTGTTGTTCGGCGCCTGCGCGTTCGCCGCGCCGGCGCTTGCGAGCGTGCATGCAAGCGCCGCGATGCAGCAGATCGCGAAACGCCACCCGTTCGCTCTCGCGTTCATGGCACACCCCTCCGGCTCGGCACCCATCCCTGTTTGCGACCTCGCAAACCCTATGCCAACCGCGGGGGGCAAAGGTCTAGTCTCGGGTCTAGGATTGCCGCCGTGTCCCGCCTCGTGCTGCGCGTCGTCAGGGGAGCCGGCGAGGGGCGCGAGATCGCGCTCGGCGACGAGCTCGTGATCGGGCGCGAGGCCGCCGGTGACGGCCGGCTCGACGGCGAGCCCGCGCTCTCGCGGCGCCACGCCCGGATCGTGCGCGGCGCCGGCGGCGGGCTGACGATCGAGGACCTCGGATCGCTGAACGGCACGCGCGTCAACGGCGAGCGGATCGCCGCTGCGACCGCGCTGCGCGCGGGCGACCGCGTCCAGCTCGGCGAGACCGTGCTGGTCGTCGCCGACCATGACGACCCGGTCGCGCCGGCCGCTCCGGCGGCGCGCGCGCAGGAGACCGTCCTGGTCGACGCGCCGCGGATCCCAGCGGCGCCCGCTCCGCGCCAGCGCCCGCGCCCGAGCCCCGGCCTCGCCACGCTCGTCGAGCGGCCCGAGCTGCGGATCGGCGCCGCCACGGCGCTCGCGCTGCTGGCGGTCGTCGTCTGGCTGCTCGTCCGCGGCGGCGACGCCGACCCGAGCTCGATCCTGCGCGACGGCCGGCGCTCGACCGTCCAGCTGATCGTGCAGCCGTCGGGGGTCGTGCAGCGGGTCGCACGCGCCGCGCCCGCAACGGCACCACCGCGCTCGGGCAGCGGGATCGTCGTCGACGCGCGGCGCGGGCTGATCCTCACCGCCGACCGGCTCGTCGCCGGCGCCGCGCGCCTCAGCGGCCGCTTCGGCGACGGCAGCGCGCGCCGCGCCGCGCTCGTGGCGCGCGCGCCCTGCGACGGCATCGCGCTCGTGCGCCTGCCCGGGCTGCCGGGCGGCGCCCGCGCGGCGGACCTCGGCGCCGCCGGCGCCCTGAGCCGCGGCGACGCCGTCGTCGCGCTCGGCTATCCCGGCTCGCGCGTCGGCGGCCGCGTGCGCGGCGGCGGGCTGCGCGCGGCTCCCGGAGTGGTCGCCGGCGGCCGCGCCCGCGCGACGCTCGATCCCGCCGATCCGCGCCTGCGCGGCCTGATCCTCCACAGCGCCCGGGTGGGCGCCGGCGGCGCGGGCGGACCGCTCGTCGACGCCGACGGGGAGGTCGTCGGGCTGAACCTCGTCGCGCCCGACCGCGGCCGGATCGCGGCGGCGCTGCCGATCGAGCGCGCGGCCGGCCTCTACGGCGACCTCGCGACCGCTCGCACGGAGCGCGACCTCGGCCTGCGCCTGGAGCCCTGGTCGGAGATCCGCCGCGGCCGGCCGGGGCTGCTCGTCACGGGCGTCGACCCGGGCGGGCCGCGGCTGCTCGGCGCGACGATCTTCGCGATCGGCGGCACCGTGGTGGACGACGCGGGCGACGTCTGCCGCGCGCTCGCGGGCGTGCGACGCGGCCAGCGCGTCAGGCTGCGGGCCGATGTGCGGGACGGTCGCGGGCTGCGGCGCGCCAGCAGGGCGCGCGCGATCGCCGTGCGCGTGCGGCTGTGAACTCGTGGTCATGGTCGTAAAGACGCATGAGTCGCACTTGAAAGTTCCTGTGACATCGAGGGAACCTTTCGCAGCGCCGTCGGCGTCATAGAGCGAAACGTCCAACTTCTCCTCAGGAGCGCCGTCATGACCAACGTCTTCGATCAGCCCGAGCAGGACCCCGAGCAGGAGCGCGTCCAGCGCATCAAGCGCCTGCTGATCGCCGGTGGCGCGACCGTCGCCGTCGGCGGTGGCGTCGTCGCCGCCGCCGCCCTGAAGAGCGACGACGACCTGTCCTTCCCGGACGCGTCCGACGACAAGGCGATCGACAAGGCGATCGCCGACGCCGACCACAAGGCCGAGCACCACGAGCCCGCCGCTGCGCAGGCACCGCACGCCGCCCCCGCCGCGCCGGTCGAGCACGCCACCGTTCCAGTCGCCCACATGGGCCCCGGCGAGCTCGCCGACGTCAAGGAGGTCACCGGCGAGGTCGTCGTCGAGGAGACCCCCGCGCCGGCCACGCCGGCCGACCCCGCCGCCGCCGCTGCCGCGGCTCCCGCGACCCCGGTCCCAGTGCCGGCGCCCACCGACGCAGCGATCCCCGGCGCCCAGGCGCCGACGACGCCCACCCCGGCCCCCGGCCCCGGCGAGCAGCAGGGCCCGGCGGACCCGGTCGTCCTGCACATCGACCCGCAGACGGGCGCCGTCAGCATCGGCGGCAACCCGGTCGGCTCGGTCAACCCGGCCGGCGGCGAGATCACGATCGACAACGAGAAGACCGGCCTCGTCTACGACCCCGCCAACGGCGGCCGCGTCGTCCTCCCCACCGGTGACGCCGTGCCGCTGCATGAGGGCAACTTCGGCCTCTCGATCGCCGGTGACACGATCACCGTCAGCGAGATCGGCGCCGGAGCGACGCCCGGCGACGGCACCCAGGTCGCCGGCGCCGAGGGCGCGGCGGCCGACATCGACGCCCCCGCCGACGGCGCCGTCCCCACCGGCGACGGCACGATCCCGGGCGCCGAGCCGACCGCTCCCGAGGGCCAGGGCATCGCGCCCGCCGGCCAGCCCGGCTTCGGCGCCGGCGGTCAGCCGCTCGCGGACGTGACGCTCGACGACACGGTCCCCGTGTCCGACGCCGGTACGCCGCCCCCGCCCGTCTCCGATCCCGATTCGACGCCGGGCTCGGTCCTCGGCGTCGGCCCCGAGGCGATCGACGCCGGTCAGACCGGCGACGACGGCGCGCCACCGTTGCCCGCCGCCGATCCCGACGCGACGCCCGGCTCGGTCGCCGCGGTCGCGCCGGCCGCGGTCTCCGGCTCCGGCGACGAGCTGTCGTTCCCCGACGACGCGCCCGCGCCTCCGCCGGTCGCCGACTCCGACACGACGACCCCGCCGCCCCCGGCCGGCACGAGCGACGGCGGCGACGACGCCCCGCCCGCGCCCCCGACGGTCGACGGCGGCTCCGGCGACGACCCCGCGCCGCCGCCCCCGCCGCACGAGGCCGCCGGCGACCCGCCGCCGCCGCCGCCCGCGCCCGCGCACGAGGACCCGGCGCCCCCGCCGCCCCCGCCGCCGGTCGCGCACGACGACCCCGCGCCGCCGCCCCCGCCGGCCGACGTGCCGCCGCCGCCCGAGCCCGCGCCGCACTACGAGCCGGCCGCCGCGCCGCCCCCGCCGCCGCCCCCGCCGCCCGCGCCGGAGCCCCCCGCGCCCGCGCCCGAGCCGGTGCACGACCCGATGCCCGCGGCCGACACGGACCCGGCCTCCTACTAGCACCAGCCCGAGGGGCGCCGCGCTCGCGGCGCCCCTCGCCGGCACTGCACCCCATCTGAGATCGTGGACCCCATGACCGAGTACGTACCGGACGACCACCACCACGACGGCGAGCACGACGCACCGCCGCCGGTGGAACTCCCCGACCACCAGCCGCACGACGTCCCGTCCGACGCGCACCTGCCGCCGCTGGACGATCTCGGCGGCTCCCACGCGGCGCTGCCCGACGATCTGCACTTCCCCGGCGACGACGACGCGCAGGACGCCCCCGATGCCCCCGCCGAGCTTGACCCCGCCGCCCCGTGGCCCGACGACGACCGCTTCAGCGCGTGGCTCGGCGACCCGCAGCAGGCCGCCGGCGACGAGGGCGGCGACGCCGAGCTGCGCGACCAGCTCGCACCGCCGCCCGCCGACTCCGGCGAGCTGCCGTCCTCCGACGACCTCGTCGACTGGACGCTGCGCCGGCTCGGCGACGCCTAGCCGGGCGTGATCGCCACGAGCGTCCGCGGCGCGCCGCGGACGCCGGCGAGCACGAGGATCTCGTCGCCCGCCCGGCCGATCGGCTCCAGCGGCGCCCCGAGCGCGGCGAGCCGGTCGAGCTCGCCGCCGGGGCCGACGCGGACGAGGCGCCGCTCGCCGCCGCTCTCGCAGACGAGCCACAGCCCGTCGTCCTGCGCCAGCACGGCCTCGACGGCGCCGTCGCCGGTGCGGACCGCAACGGTCTCGTCGCCGGCGAGTCGCAGCGCCTCCCAGCGCGCGCGGCGGGCGGCGACGATCCAGGGGCCCTGCGCGGCGTGCGCGGCGAGGCGGACGCGCACGCCGGCCGGCCAGCTCGCGAGCTCGGCGCCGTCCAGTGCGAGCACCGGGGCGCCGCCGTCGCTGACGGTCAGCAGCCGGTCGCCGGCGGGCGCCTGCGCGGTCAGCCAGCCGGGCCCGGTCCGCGTCGCGACCGCGCCCAGCCCGCCGGGTCCCGCGTCGCCGACGCGCTGCGCCGCGCTGCCGCCGCGCCCGCGCGCCGGCACCGCGAAGCGCAGCCGCTTGCCGGCCACATGCGCGTGCGGGGGCGGCGGGGCGGGCCGCGCCGCTCGCCGCGGGAGGCGCCCGGCCGCGGGCGGCGCCGCCAGCCCGACCCGCCCGGCAGCGACGACCTCCGCCTCGCGGCCGGCGACTGCGAGCGTCGTGAGCGTCAGCACGGGCGCCTGCTCGTCGCCTGCCGACAGGACCCAGGCGGTTGCGCCCGACGCGGCCGCCAGCAGGGGACGCGCGATCGTCGTGATCGGCCGCAGGTCGGCGCTGAAGACCGTCGCCTCGGCGGGGCCCGACACGACGACCGCCGCGGGCGTCGCCGTCACGGCGTCGATCTCGCCGCCGCCGGCGGTGTGGGCCGCGCCGACGCGGCCGTCGAGGTCGATGCGCACGACGCGGTGATGGGCGTCGTGGCGCACGACGGCCACGACGTCGTCGCCGCTCGTCGTCGCGGCGACGACGTCCTCCAGGACCGTCCGCACCGTCTGCGCGAACGGCGCGGGGCGGCGGGGCGCGGGCGGCGGCCGGTGCGCCGGGCGCTCGGGCACGGGCGCAGGCGGCGCGGCCGCGGCCAGCAGCGCGCCGCGGGCGACGGCGGTCACCGGCTCGTCGGCGACCGCCACCGGCAGGTCGAGCTCGTCCTGCAGCGCCTCGCGCAGCCCCGGCGTCAGCGCGCCGCCGCCGACGAGCACGGCGCTCACGCGCGCGCCGCCGAGGTCGGCGAGCGCGAGCTGCTCGCGGGCGGCGGCGGCGAGAACCTGCAGCTCGCTCGCCAGCAGGTCGCGCGCGCGCCGAGCGGTGAGCTCGAGCGTCACCCCGACCGGCGCGCCGATCGCGACGGCGTGCGCGTCGGCGCCCGTGAGCGCCTCGCGGCAGTGGCGCACCGCGCGCGCCAGCTCGGCCTGGCAGGCGGCCCAGCGCGCCGCCTCGCGGTCGCGCGACGAGCCGCCGGCCTGCAGGTGCAGCTCCTCCAGCTGCCGCGCCGCCTCCGGGTGGTCCGCGGCCAGCTCGCGCAGGAGCTCGTGGTAGAGCAGCTCGTCGAACAGGTCGGCGCCGACGACGAGCTCGGTCGTCGCCTCCAGGCGCCCGGGCCCGTCGCGCAGGTCGACGAGCGACAGCTGCGCGGTGCGCCCGCCGACGTCGCAGACGAGCAGGACCTCGGCGTCGCCGTCGCGCAGCAGCTCGGCGGCCGCGATCGCCGCCGCGACCAGCTCGACCGGCGGCAGCCCGGCGAGCGCCGCCGCCGCCCGCAGCGCCCGCGCCCGGCGTCCGTCCGCCGCCCAGCCCGAGGGGATCGTCAGCACGGCCCGCTCGGGCGCGGCGCCGAGCTCGCGGGCGGCGACGCGCAGCGGGCGCCCCAGCAGCTCGGCGACGAGCGCGACGACGGGCACCGGCCCGGGCGCCAGCTCGAGCGTCGAGCTGCCGGATTCGAGGTGCGCGAGCGGCCCGCGGACACCGTGGTGGGGATCGGCGTCGAGCGCGCGGTCGGCGTCGATCCCCACGCGCGCGCGGCCGCCGGCCGCCCACGTCAGCGACGCCGCGAGCGTCCCGGCGGGGCCGTCCTCGTCGTCGAACGCGAGCATCCGCGGGGGATCGCCGACGGCGGCGACGACCGTCGTGCAGCCGACGTCGACGGCGAGCAGCGCGGCCATCGCGGCGGTCAGGCGCTCGCGGGCGCCAGCGCGCGCAGCTCGGCCTGCAGGCGATCGACCTCGGCCACCCGCCGCCGCGCCCCGTCGGCGTCGGCGCCCGACTCCAGCGCGCGGACGGTCGCGCGCAGGCGCTCGACGCGGGCGTTGTGGCGGGCGTGGAGGTCCTCCGCGTAGGCGGTGCGCACGCCGCCCGCGCGCTCGTCGATCGCGGTGCGCAGCTCCAGCTGCCCGCGCGCGACCGCGCGCTGGACGTACTCGCGCGCGCGCCGGCGGTCCAGGCTCGATCCCTGGACGTACTCGCTCGCGCCGACGACGACCACGCCGATGCCGACGAGGATCGGGTTGGCCGTGACGACGCCGATCATCAGCATCGGGCCGCCGCGCGTCAGCCAGCCGAGCACGCGCTCCTGGTCGAGCTGGCGAATCGCCCGCGGCCGGCCGGGCAGGTCGATCTCGAACGCGCCGTCGGGGGTCTCGAGCGTCGTCGACACGACGCCGAGGCCGTTGCGCTCGGCGATCTCGGCCGCGATCGGGCCCGCGCGCTCGGCGAGCCGGCCGCCGGCGTCGGTCACGGCGCGGGCGAGCATCGTGCGGCACATCTCCGGCAGCGCGGTGCCCAGCGCGCCCGACCACTGGTCCTCGATGCGGTCGAGCAGGTCGTCGCGCTCGCGCGTGATCTGGGCCTGCAGCGTCGCGTCGACGTCACGGCGCAGATCGGCGAAGCGGCCGTCGAAGGCGGTGACGGGGGAGACGCGCTCGGCGTCGGCGAGCTCGCTGCGGGCGCGCGCAAGCGCCGTGGCGGCGTCGAGCGCGCCGAGCGTCGCGACGAGTGCGCGGTCGGGCCCGGCGAGCTCGTCGAGGCACGACGACACCTCGCTCTCCAGCAGCTCGGACTGGCGCACGAGCTCGGGCTCGAGGACGTCGGCGAGCAGCCGCCGCGCGAGCGCGTCGACGCCGCTGAGCGCCCGCAGCTCGGCGGCGACCTCGGGATCGGGCTCGGTCATCGCGTCGTGGGCGTCCAGCGGCGAGACGACGAGCACCGGCGCCGAGCGCAGCGATGGGTGGTGCTCGTCGAGCGCGGCGCGGTCGGCCGCGGCGACGGCGGCGGCGTCGGTCGCCTCGGGGCCGGCGGACTCGACGATCACCGTGCCGCCGGTGCGGCCGCGGGCGCGGTCGAGGAACGCCAGCTCGTCGGCGGTCGCGGGCGCGGCGGCGCTCAGCACGAGCACGAGCGCGCTGCTCTGGTCCAGGGCGTTGAGCGTCATCGTCCCGTGCGCGCCGAGCAGCCCGCCGAGGCCGGGCGTGTCGAGCAGCACGAGCCCGGCGTCGAGCAGCGGGTGGGGCAGCAGGACCTGCACGAAGGCGACGCGGCGCGCGTTCTGCGGGTTGGACTGCTCCGACGCCCAGCGCCCGAGGTCGGCGATGTCGGCGTCGACGACCGCGCCCGACTGCAGGTGCACGCGCGCGGCGGGCACGGCCGGCAGCCCGACGCGCTTGGGGGAGATGACCTCGATGTAGGTGTTCGTCGCGACGTCGACGTCGCGCGGCAGCAGGTCGTGGTGGTCGACGAGCGCGTTGACGAGCGTGCTCTTGCCGCGCTTGCGCTCGCCGACGACGGCCACGCGCGCCATCGCCGTCGTGTGCCCGGCGGCGCGCTGCAGGCGGGCCGGGACGGCGGCCGAGCCGCGGTCGCGGGCGAGCCCGTAGGCGGCCTTCGCCAGGCGCTTGGCCGCGGCCAGGCGCTCCGCGGCCGGAAGCGTCACGGGGGCCTGCGAGCTCGCGGTCACGCGGGTGAAGCTATCAGCGGCCCGCGAGCCCGGCGGGGGGATCGGAGATGTCCGAATCGCGCGCGATCTGGTCGTAGGCGGCGGCGACCTGGGCGGCCAGCCAGCGCCGGTCGGGCGCCGACGGGCGCACCATCTCGAGCGCCCGCCACCAGCGCGCGCGCTCGCGCGCCAGCGGCCGCGGCACGGCGGGCCCGTCACCGGGCGCGACCGCGAGGCGCTCGCCGGCCGTCGCGCTGGCGAAGACGGCGCGGACCTCGTCGCGCCCCTCCTCGGACAGGCGCACGCGCGGGTCGGCGGCGAGGCGCAGGGCGAGCAGCACGCGCAGGCCGGCGCCGTCCTGGCCGGCGCGCACGTCGTCGACGGCGGCCCGCAGGCGCGCGCCGGCCGCGGGCGCGACGTCGCGGCGGAAGGCGAGCGCCTCGAGCTCGCGCAGCATCCGGTCGGTGCGCATCGTCTGCGTGCGCGCGCGGAACATCTGGTCGATCGCGCGGCGCACCTCGTCGATCCCCGACGCCGCCCGCAGCGCCGCGGCGGGATCGGCGCCGGCGGCCACGGCGCGGGCCCCGACCGCGAGGCCGTAGGGGCCCAGGCGCGCCAGCAGCGCGGCCTCGTCGGCGGGCGCCCGACCCGAGCGCGCGCGCGCGGCGAGCAGGCGGATGGCGGAGTCCAGCGGGTCGTGCGCCGCCAGGCGCTCGAGGATCGCGCGGTCGCCGTCGTCCAGCTGCGCCTCCGCCAGCAGGGCCGCGACCGGGATCGCCTGCCAGGCGCGGCTGCGCCAGGCCGCGCGGGCGGAGTCCAGCGCCGCGCCCGCCGTCGCGCGCGGGTCCTGCGACGAGGGCCAGTAGCGGTCGGCCTTCGTCATCACGATCAGCGCGTTGGTCGGCGCGTGGCCGAGGTCGGGGAAGCCGGCGGCGAAGGCGTCGAGCTCGGCCGTCTCGCGCTTGGCGCCCGGGGCCTCGGCGGTCACGTGCACGACGGCGTCGGCGCCCGCCGCGGCGCGCCCGGTCTGGGCGTGGACGAGCTCGCGGGCGCGCGCGCTGCGCTCGTCGTTGGGGGAGAACAGGCCCGGCGTGTCGACGAGCACGAGGTCGTCGAGCAGATGCGAGCTCAGCCAGACCGTGATCGGCTCGACGGCGTCGAGGTCGAGCTCGTCCTCGGCGAGCGTCAGGTCGGCCCCGATCCCCAGCTGCAGCGGCGCCTGGCCGCGGCGCTTGACGACGACGCGCTCCTCGCTGCCGCGGCGCAGCCACCAGCTGACGAGCGTCGTCTCCGTCGCCCCGGTGGCGGTCACCGAGCGGCCGGCGAGGGCGTTGATGAGCGTCGACTTGCCGGCGCTGACATGGCCCGTCACGGCGACGACGAGCGGCTTGTCGAGACGGTCCAGCGCGCGCTCGATCGCGGGCGCGAGCGCCTCCAGCGCCGGCTCGGTGAGCAGCGCGCTGCAGCGGGCGCGAGCGCTGTCGGCAACGGTCGTCATCTGAGGTAGCGTTGCTCATCTGGGATGTCCACGGACGGTTCACATTCCCGCGACTCGCCCCCGGTGAGCGAGAGCTTCGATCCGGCGAGGGATCTGCGTGTCGCCCGCGCGGCCGCCGCCCGCGATCACGCGGTGCTGCGCGAGCTGCTCGGCCGGCTGACGCCGCGGCTGCGCGCGGCGGCCTGGAACCTCGGCGGCGCGGGCCACGATCCGCAGGACCTCGTCCAGGAGGCGCTGCTGCGCATCACGAGCGCCGACGTGCTTGGGCGCTACCGCGGCGAGGGCCCGCTCGACGGCTACCTGCTCGCCGTCGGCGTGCGGGCGATGATCTCCGCGACGCGCCGCACGCGCACGGCGAGCGAGCGCAGCTTCCTCACCGACGAGCCCGAGCACCACGCCTCCGGCCGCGAGGACCCCGAGCCCGCGGGCCTGTCGGCCGGCATGCGCCGCGCGCTGCTCGTGCTGCCCGAGCGCGCCCGCTCGGTCGTGCTGCTCGTCGCCGTCGGCGATCTCGGCTACGCCGAGGTGGCGACCGCGCTGGGCATGGAGGTCGGGACCGTCAAGTCGACCTACAGCCGCGCGCGCTCGACCCTGCGGGCGGCATTGGCCGAGCAGGCGGCTTGAGGGGGCGGGTCGGGGCGACTTTCTGCTTCCTGCGAGCAGAACGTCGACAGCCCTGGGGCGCCGGCGACCGTCCGAGCCGGCCCCCGGCGCGCAGGCGTCCCCCTCACCCAGAGCGGTCGGCTAGCCTCCGGCGCCGTGACCGACGAACAGCTGCGGGCCGCCACCGCGAAGATGCGCGACGAGGGCGTCGCGGACGTCGCGATCGACACGTTCGCGCACTACTTCGAGCTCCTGCGCGCCGGTGAGACGGGCGTGCTCGCCGAGTCCGAGATCGAGCCCGTCGCCGAGCTGCCCGACGCCGACGAGCTGCCCGACGACGAGGAGGGCGCGCGCGCCGCGCTCGACCGCACCGTCGTCATCAAGCTCAACGGCGGCCTCGGGACGAGCATGGGGATGACGGCGCCCAAGTCGCTGCTGGAGGTCAAGGACGGGCTGACGTTCCTCGACATCACGGTGCGCCAGATCCTCGACCTGCGCGAGCGCAGCGGGGCCACGCTGCCGCTCGTGCTGATGAACAGCTTCGCGACCCGCGACGCGTCGCTGGAGGCGCTTGAGCCCTACGACACGCTGGCGGTCGACGGCGTCGCCGCCGACTTCGTGCAGAGCAAGGCCCCCAAGCTCGTCGCCGACGACCTCGCGCCCGTGAGCTGGCCCGACGATCCGGCGCTCGAGTGGGCGCCGCCCGGCCACGGCGACCTGTACCCGTCGCTGCAGAGCTCGGGGATGCTCGACGAGCTGCTCGCCGCGGGCTACGAGTACGCGTTCGTCGCCAACGTCGACAACCTCGGCGCGGTCATGGAGCCGCGCATCCTCGCCTGGTTCGCGCGCGAGCGGATCCCGTTCCTCATGGAGGTCGCCGACCGCACCGCCGCCGACCGCAAGGGCGGCCACCTCGCCCGGCGGGCGGATGGCGGGCTCGTCCTGCGCGAGGTCGCCCAGACGCCCGACGAGGACCTCGACGCCTTCCAGGACATCACCCGCCACCGCTTCTTCAACACGAACACGCTGTGGATCGACCTGCGCGCGCTGGCGGCGGTGCTCGAGGAGCGCGACGGCGTGCTCGGGCTGCCGATGATCGTCAACCGCAAGACCGTCGACCCGGCCGACCCCGGCTCGCCCGCCGTCCTCCAGCTCGAGACCGCGATGGGCGCCGCGATCGACGTCTTCGACGGCGCCGCCGCGATCCGCGTCCCGCGCACCCGCTTCGCCCCCGTCAAGACGACGAACGACCTGCTCGCCCTGCGCTCGGACGCCTACGCATTGCACGACGACGGGCGGATCGCGATCGCGCCCGAGCGCGACGGCGACGGCGCCCCGCTCGTCGACCTCGACAGCGCCCACTTCAAGCTCCTGCGCGACTTCGACGCGCGCTTCCCCGCGGGCGCCCCCTCGCTCGTCGCCTGCGAATCGCTGACGGTCTGCGGCGACGTCGAGTTCGGCGCGGACGTCGTCGTGCGCGGCGCCGTGACCGTCGAGCAGGACGGCGACGGCCCGCTGCGGATCGAGGACGGCGCGGTCCTCGGCGGAGCGCCGTGATCGCGACGATCCTGGCGGCCGTCGACGACCCCAGCGCGGGCGTCGGCGTCCTCGCGGCGCTCGCCGCCGGCGTCGTGTCGTTCCTCAGCCCGTGCGTGCTGCCGCTCGTGCCGGGCTACCTGTCGGCGGTCTCGGGCGTGCGGCCGAAGGACCTCGAGGACGCGCCGCTGTGGAAGGTCCTGGCGCCCAGCCTGCTGTTCGTCGCGAGCTTCTCGGCGATCTTCATCCTGCTGGGGCTCGGGGCGACGAAGCTCGGCTCGTCGCTCAACGACCACATCGACACGCTCGAGAAGGTGTCGGCGGCGATCATCATCGCGCTCGGGCTGTTCTTCCTCGCGACGCCGTTCGTCCCGCGGCTGAACCGCGAGTGGCACGTCGAGGGCCTGATGCTGCGGGCGGGCCGCGGCGGACCGGTGCTCGCCGGAGCCGCCTTCGCGATCGCCTGGACGCCCTGCATCGGCCCGACGCTCGGCGCGATCCTCAGCGCGGCCGCGCTGTCGGAGACCACCGGCCGCGGCGCCTACCTGCTCGCCTGGTACTCGGCCGGCCTCGCGATCCCGTTCCTCCTGACGGCCGTCGCCTTCAACCGCATGACGACGGTCTTCGACGCCGTCAAGCGCCACTACGGCGTGATCATGGCCTTCGGCGGCGCGATCCTCGTCGTCATGGGCGTGCTGATCTGGACCGGCGAGCTGACGCAGCTGAACATCGAGGCCCAGAAGCTGCTCGACAACATCGGGCTGGACTTCCTCACGGGGATCTGAGCGCGCGCCGGTTGGTGACTCGTGGAGCACCCGGGCGCGCCGGCGTGGGTGAACGGCGGCGATGAGGGAGCGGGCTCGTTCGCTCGCGGCGCGCGGCGCCCGAGCGGTCGATGTCGTGCCGGCGCCCGCGCGCGCGGTGAGTGGCGCGTTCTTTGCGCTGACGGTTCAGTACTCGCCACTCACGCCAGCGGCCGGTAGCTCAGGTAGACCACGCCGTTGTCGTAGGAATCGCAGGCCGCGAGCGAGAACGTGGCCGGCGCCCCGTCCTCGGTGAACAGCCGCGTGCCCGCGCCGAGCGTGAGCGGGTAGACGAACAGGTGCAGCCCGTCGACGAGGCCGGCGGCGAGCATCGCGCGCACCAGCGTGATGCTGCCGCTGACGTAGAGGTCGCCGTCGGCCTCGTCCTTCAGGCTGCGGATCGCGTCGGGGTCGTAGGGCCCGACGATCTGCGAGTTGCGCCACGTCGGATGGGTGAGCGTCGCGGAGACGACGTGCTTCGTGGTGTCGTTGAAGAACGGCGCCCCCGGGTCGTCCTCAACGGTCCGCGTCGACCACGCCGGCTCGAACATCTCGTAGGTGTTGCGCCCGAGCAGGATGCCCGTGCAACGTCCGCAGACCTCGGCCAGGACCGCTCCCATCCCGGGGTCGAAGCCGTAGTCGAACGTCCACGTCGGCGCGTCGACCACGCCGTCGAGGCTCATGAACTCGTGGACTTCGATCGTTCCCATTGCCCCACCTCCGAGTCGGTGTGTTCAGCGGTCGTCCTCGTAGCGCTCCGCGCGCTGCTCCTCGCGCTCGCTCTCGCCCAGCGCGCGCACGAACAGGAACACGAGCGCGACGCCCATGACGATCGACTGCTCCAGCGCCATGACGAGGCCGCCGACCGCCTGGTCGGTGCCGGGCGACAGGTGGGCGGGATAGGCTCCCGGCTGGCGCTCGTAGAAGTCGTAGATCGCATCGGGCGCGAAGGCGAGCAGGATGCCGAGCAGGCCGACGATCGCCTTCGTCGCCAGCATGTAGACGACCGGGCCCATCCCGCCCAACCGCCGGCGCGAGCGGATCGGCGACAGCAGAAACCACCAGTACAGGCCACCCGCGAAGCCGAAGGTCAGGTGCTCGAGGACGTGTACGACCGGGTGCTCGAGCGCGGCGTCGTACAGCGCCGGGATGTGCCACAGCACCATGAAGCCGGCGTAGACGGCGATCGCGAAGACGGGATGGGCGAACGGCCCCGCCGCCTGCTCGACGCGCATGAGCCGGCGCGTCAGCGGGCGCAGGATCTTCTTCGTCAGGCCGAGCAGGACGAGGATCGGCGCGAGGTCGAGCAGCACCAGGTGCTGGACCATGTGCATGAAGAAGAGCTGCTCGGCGAGGCGGTCGACCGGCGAGCAGAGCGCGATCAGCACGAGCACCATGCCGCCCAGGAAGCTCACGAGGCGCCCGGCGCTCGCCCCCACCTCGCGCCAGCGGCGCACGTAGAGCACGGTCAGCGTCGCGACGACGACCAGCACGCCGGGCTCGAGCGTCCACGAGGCGTCGGGGGAGGCGGCGAGCGGCAGGATGCGCGCGATTGTCGCAGTCCGCGTGTCCGCTGCAACACCGCGCGCGGCAGGCTCGGAGGCGATGCTCGCCCAGCTCGTCGCCCTCGCCGTCCCGCCGCGCTGCGCGGCCTGCCGCGCGCCCGGTCCGCGCGCCGCAGGCGTGCTCTGCGCCGCCTGCCGGCGGGCGCTGCCGTGGCTGCCGGACAGCTGCTGCGAGCGCTGCGCGCTGCCGCGCCACCGCGGGCGCTGCCCGGCCGCCGATGCGCCCTTCGCCGCGGCCTGGGCGGCGGTCGCCTACGAGGGCGCGGCCCGCGACGTCCTGCACGCGCTGAAGTTCTCCGGCGCGCGGCCGCTGGCCGCCGTCATGGCAGCGCAGATCGCCGCCGGCGCGCCGCCCGGCCTGCTGCGCACGGGCGCGGTCGTGCCCGTGCCCGCGCACCCGGGGCGCCGCCGGGCCCGCGGCTTTGACCCCGCCGAGCTGCTCGCCCGCGCGCTGGCGCGCCGCACCGGCCTGCCGTACGCGCCCGTCCTGCGCCGCGGCGGCGGCGCCGTGCGCCAGCTCGGCGCGCCGCGCGACGTGCGCCGCGCCCCCGGGCGCCTGCCGATCACCGCCCGCCACCCGGCGCCGCAGGCCGTCGTGCTGGTCGACGACGTCCACACCACGGGCGCCACGCTGGAGGCCTGCGCGACCGCGCTGCGGCAGGCCGGGGCGCGCCGGATCGTCGCGATCACATGGGCGCGCGCGCTGTAGACCATCCGGTATCGAACCTGGACGAGAGTTGTGTTGAAGGCGCCCGGTGCCCGGCGTACCATCGCTGTACGAACGTTCTCCACAGAGAGGACCCCGACATGCAGATCGAGGTCAAGGGCCGCAACGTCCCTGTCAACGATGAGCTTCGCGAACTGGTGGAACGCAAGTTCCGCAAGGTCGCGGCCCAGGTCTCAGACCTGGCCCGCATGGAGGTCGAACTGCGTGAGGAGCGCAATCCGGCAATCGCCGACGACCAGGTCGCCGAGGTGACGCTGTACCTCAAGGGCGTCACGCTGCGCGCCGAGGGCAGCGCCCGCGAGATGCCGCACGCGATCAGGCTCTGCTCCGACGAGCTCGCCCCGCAGGTCAAGCGCCACCGCGAGAAGCGCCGGCGCCGCCGCGAGGCGCGCGCCGCGGCGGGCACGCAGCCGGCCGTCTGACGCGGTCCTAGAACACTTGTGCGAACGCGGCGGGCGCGGCCCGCCGCGTTGGTACCCTGAGCCCCATGGCGCTCCTCGACAAGGCCCTCCGGATGGGCGAAGCGAAGCAGTTCAAGCAGTTCGAAAAGCGGGTCGCCCGCATCAACGACTTCGAGCCCGAGCTCGAGCTGGAGTCCACCGACGAGCTGCGCGCGCGCATGGACGCACTGCGGGAGCAGGCGCGCAGCGGCGCCAAGCTCGACGACCTCCTGCCCGAGACGTTCGCGCTCGTGCGCGAGATCTCCAAGCGCGAGATGGGCATGCGCCACTTCGACGTCCAGCTCATCGGCGGGATGGTGCTGCACTCCGGCGCGATCGCCGAGATGCGCACCGGCGAGGGCAAGACGCTGACCGCGACGCTCGCGGTCGTCCTGAACTCGCTGCCCGGCAACGGCCTGCACGTCGTGACGGTCAACGACTACCTCGCCCGCCGCGACGCCGACTGGATGAGCCCGATCTACCACGGGCTCGGGATGCAGGTCGGCGTCCTGCAGAACATGCAGTCCTACGAGGACAAGCAGGTCGCCTACGCGGCGGACGTCACCTACGGCACGAACTCCGAGTTCGGCTTCGACTACCTGCGCGACAACATGGCGACCGCGCTCGAGGAGAAGGTCCAGCGCGGCCACGAGTTCGCGATCGTCGACGAGGTCGACAACATCCTCATCGACGAGGCGCGCACCCCGCTGATCATCTCCGGCCAGCCCGAGGCGGCGGCCGACATGTACCAGCAGTTCGCCCGCCTGGCCCGCAAGATGGTCTCCGGCAAGAAGCCCGACGGCATGGACCCGCGGATGAAGAAGGACTTCGTCGCCGACTTCGACTTCGAGTTCGAGGAGAAGCACAAGACCGTCTCGGTGACCGAGCAGGGCGTCGCGAAGGCCGAGAAGTTCCTCGGCATCTCGCACCTCTACCGGGCCGAGAACGGGCCGCTCGTCAACCACCTCCAGCAGGCCCTGAAGGCCGAGTCGCTCTACAAGCGCGACGTCGACTACGCCGTCGTCGAGGACCAGGTCATGATCATCGACGAGTTCACGGGGCGCATCCTCGAGGGCCGGCGCTGGTCGGAGGGCCTGCACCAGGCGATCGAGGCCAAGGAGGGCGTGCACGTCCAGGAGGAGAGCCAGACCCTCGCGACGATCACGCTGCAGAACTACTTCCGCCTCTACAAGAAGCTCGGCGGCATGACCGGCACGGCGCTCACCGAGGCCACCGAGTTCATGAAGATCTACAAGCTCTCGGTCGTCGAGATCCCGACGAACCAGGCGATGGTCCGCAAGGACTGCAACGATCAGGTCTACAAGACCAAGGCCGGCAAGTGGAGCGCCGTGACCCGCGAGGTCATCGAGCGCCACGAGTCCGGCCAGCCGGTGCTCGTCGGGACGGTCTCCGTCGAGGTCTCCGAGCTGCTCGGCCACGAGCTGACGAAGGCCGGCATCAAGCACACCGTCCTCAACGCCAAGCCCGAGTACGCCGAGCGCGAGGCCGAGATCGTCGCCGAGGCGGGCCAGCCCGGCGCCGTCACGATCGCGACGAACATGGCCGGCCGCGGCGTCGACATCAAGCTCGGCGGCAACCCCGAGCACCTCACGCAGCTCGAGCTCGCCAAGAACGGCCTGAAGCCGGGCGACCCCGACTACGACGAGCGCTACAAGGACGTCCTGCCGTCGATCGAGCGGCGCATCGAGGCCGACCGCGAGAAGGTCCTGGAGGCCGGCGGGCTGTACATCGTCGGCACCGAGCGCCACGAGTCGCGCCGGATCGACAACCAGCTGCGCGGCCGCGCCGGCCGCCAGGGCGACCCCGGCGAGTCGCGCTTCTTCCTCTCCGCCGAGGACGACCTCGTGCGCCTGTTCGCGGGCGATCGGATCTACAAGATCCTCGACCGCCTGGGCACCGTCGACGAGGAGGGCAACGAGGAGCCGATCGAGGCCGGGATGCTCTCCAAGCAGATCGAGAAGGCCCAGAAGAAGGTGGAGGAGCAGAACTTCCTGCAGCGCAAGCGCGTGCTCGAGTACGACGACGTCATGAACGAGCAGCGGCGGATCGTCTACCGCTACCGCAACGAGGTGCTCGAGGGCAAGGACATGGGCGACACGGTCCGCGAGGAGATCGGCTCCGTCATCGCGCGCATCGTCGGCGAGTACACGCCGACGGACTTCATCGAGGACTGGGACCTCGACGGGCTCTTCACGGCGCTCGAGGACATCTTCCCAGTCGAGCTGACCGGCGAGGAGCTGGCGGCCGAGCAGACCGACCGCGAGGAGCTCATCCGCCGGCTGCAGGTCGAGGCGATCACGCTCTACGACCAGCGCGAGGAGGAGCTCGGCGCCGAGCTCATGCGCGCGATCGAGCGCTTCGTCCTGCTGCAGTTCATCGACTCGCGCTGGCGCGAGCACCTGTACGACATGGACTACCTGCGCGAGGGCATTCACCTGCGCGGGTTCGCACAGATCGAGCCGATCGTCGCTTACAAGAACGAGGCGTTCGATCTCTTCACCGATCTGATGGCGTCGATCTGGTCGGACTTCACCCGGATGATCTTCAACCTCGAGGTCGAGCCGCTCGCCGAGGAGGAGGAGCCCGAGAGCCGCTACGAGCCCGCGGGCACCTCGACGCGCCCCGGCCGCGTCTCCTACTCCGGCGGCTCGCAGGCCGCGCCGGGCGCGCTGGCGATGGCCGCCGAGGGCGCCCCGGGCGCCGACGAGGAGCTCTACGAGGTGGCGGCGCCGGTCCAGCAGCGCGTGCTCGACGAGGAGCAGCAGGTCGGTCGCAACGATCCGTGCTGGTGCGGATCGGGCAAGAAGTTCAAGCGCTGCCACGGCGCCTGACCCCCCGCCAACTGGTCGAGCCGCGCGGCCGATTGTTTGCCGTGCGGTCCATATCGAGAGCCCCCGCGCGCGACATAGGTTGAACGCGATTCACACGCCCGACCAGCGGGTGTGTGACCCGACCTGTAGGGGGTTTTCGATGAACCGTCCCATTCGTGGGCCACGTAGTGCTGGGCGCTGGGCACTCGGCGCCGCTGCACTTGCGTCGACCGTCTTCGCGGTGGGTTGTGGGAGCGCTACGGAGGACAAGAGCACGTCTGGCACCGCCAGCAGCTCCGGCAGCACGATCCCCGTCGGCATCCTTCACTCGCTCAGTGGGACGATGGCCATCAGCGAGGTGTCGGTGCGCGACTCCGAGCTGCTCGCGATCGACGAGATCAACAAGGCCGGCGGCGTGCTGGGCAAGCAGCTCAAGCCCGTCATCGAGGACGGCGCCTCCGACTGGCCGACGTTCGCCGAGAAGGCGCAGAAGCTGATCTCCACCGACAAGGTCGCTGCGACCTTCGGCGGCTGGACCTCCGCGAGCCGCAAGGCGATGCTGCCCGTCTTCGAGCGCAACAAGGCGCTGCTCTACTACCCCGTCCAGTACGAGGGCCTGGAGGCGTCGCCGTACATCTTCTACACCGGTGCGACGACCAACCAGCAGATCATCCCCGGGCTGGAGTTCCTCCAGAAGAACCTGAAGGTCAAGACGCTCTTCCTCGTCGGCTCCGACTACGTGTTCCCGCGCACGGCGAACAAGGAGATCAAGGCCTGGGCGAAGGAGAACGGGATGAAGATCGTCGGCGAGGAGTACTCGCCGCTGGGCAACACCGACTACGCCACGACGGTCAACAAGATCAAGCAGGCCAACCCCGACGCGGTGTTCCAGACGATCAACGGCGACTCCAACGTCGCCTTCTGGAAGCAGTTCACCGACGCCGGCCTGGACGCCAAGAAGATGCCGGTCATCTCGGTCTCGACGGCTGAGGACGAGGTCCGCGGCGTCGGGATCAAGAACATCGTCGGCCAGTACGTGGCGTGGAACTACTACCAGACCACTCCGGGCGCCAAGAACGAGGCGTTCGTCAAGGCCTACAAGGCGAAGTACGGCGCCGATCGCGTGACGGACGACCCGATCGAGGCCGGTTACGTGGGCGTCCACCTGTGGGCGCTCGCGGCCGAGAAGGCCCAGTCGACCGACCCGGAGAAGGTCAAGGCCGCCTCCAAGGGCCTGACGTTCGACGCGCCGGAGGGGCTGGTGACCGTCAACGGCGAGAACCAGCACATCTCCAAGACGGCGCGCATCGGGCAGCTTCAGCCCAACGGGCTGATCGACGAGGTCGGCGGCTCGGGCAAGCCGATCGAGCCCGATCCGTTCCTGAAGACCTACACCTGGGCCAAGGGCCTCTAGCGACTCGGGACCAGCGGGGGCGGCGGCCGGTCGCCGCCCCCGCGACCCCGGTGCGCCCAGTCAGCAATGGAAGTCATCTTCAGCCAGCTCTTCGTCGGGCTGAGCATCGCCTCGATCCTCCTGCTCGTCGCGCTCGGGCTGACGTTCACGTTCGGCCAGATGAACGTCATCAACATGGCGCACGGCGAGTTCATCATGGCCGGGGCCTACACGACGTACGTCCTGCAGACGGCGCTGGGAACCGGCGCCATCACGCTCGCCTTCGGGCTCGCGCTGCCGGCCGCGTTCGTGGTCGCCGGCACGATGGGCCTGATCCTCGAGTTCGTCGTGATCCGGCGCCTCTACGGCCGGCCGCTTGACACGCTGCTGGTCACCTGGGGCGTCGGCCTCATGCTCCAGCAGCTCGCCCGCGACCTCTTCGGCGCGCAGAACGTCAACGTCGACTCGCCGGGGATCCTCGACGGCGGCGTCGACGTCGGCGGCGTCTCGCTCTCCTACCCGCGGCTGTTCATCATCGGCGTCGTCGTCCTCGTCGTGATCGCGATCGCGATCTACATGCAGCGCACGCCGGCCGGGCGGCGGATGCGCGCGGTCATGCAGAACCGGCCGCTGGCGTCGGTCAGCGGCGTGCGCACCACGCGCGTGGACCGCACGACGTTCTTCATCGGCTCCGGCCTCGCGGGCCTCGCGGGCGTCGGCATCACGCTGCTGGGGCCGGTCGGCCCGACGCTCGGCCTCGGCTACATCATCGACGCCTTCCTCGTCGTCATCGTCGGCGGCCTCGGGCAGCTGCGGGGGGCGATCTTCGCCGCGCTCGCGCTCGGGATGGCGAACTCGTTCATCGAGTACAACACGAGCACGAGCATCGCCAAGGCGGGCGTCTTCCTGCTCATCGTCCTGTTCCTGCAATGGCGCCCGCAGGGCATGGTCGTCCAGCAGCGCCGGGGGCTGGCGTCGTGACGTCGCTGGCGAAGCTGCTGCCCTCGAGCACGCCCAAGCCGTCGGCGTTCGTGGTGCGCTTCGCGCTCGTGGCGGCCGCGCTGCTGCTGCTCGCGCCGGCGGTGCTGTCGGACTTCCGCCTGTCGCTGCTGGCGAAGTTCCTGTGCTTCGCGATCATCGCCCTCGGTATCGGGCTGGCCTGGGGCCAGGGCGGGATGCTCGTCCTCGGCCAGGGGCTCTTCTTCGGCCTCGGCGGCTACTGCATGGGCATGCACATGAAGATCGTCGACGCGGGCCCCGGCAACCTGCCCGACATCCTCACCTACAGCGGCAAGTACGACTCGCTGCCGGCGCTCTGGAAGCCGTTCAGCTCTGCCTGGTTCGCGATCCCCATGGCGATCCTGCTGCCGATGGCGATCGCCGCGCTGCTCGGCGCCGCGGTCTTCCGCCAGCGCATCCGCGGCGCCTACTTCGCGATCCTCAGCCAGGCGCTCGCGGGCGCGTTCGTGATCGTCATCGTCGGCAACCTGTCGCTGACCGGCGGCACGAACGGGCTGACGAACTTCCAGACCTTCTTCGGCCTGTCGGTCTCCAATCCGGCCGACCAGCGGATTCTCTACTTCATCGTCGCGATCGTCCTGCTGCTCGTGTTCCTCATGACGCGCGCGCTGGTCCTCGGGCGCTACGGCCGGGTGCTGATCGCGGTGCGCGACGACGAGGACCGCGTGCGCTTCCTCGGCTACGACCCGACCCGCATCAAGCTCGTCGCCTACGTCCTGGCGGCCGGCATGGCGGGCCTGGCGGGCGCGCTGTTCGTCCCGGTCGTCGGCATCATCTCGCCGGCGCTGCTGGGGATCGTGCCCTCGATCGAGATGGTCATCTGGGTCGCGCTCGGCGGCCGCACCGCGCTCGCCTGGGCGGCGGCCGGGGCGGTGATCGTCAACTGGGCGAAGACGAGCATCTCCGAGCAGTTCCCCTCGGGCTGGCTGTACCTGCAGGGCCTGCTGTTCGTCGTCGTGATCCTCTACCTGCCCAAGGGCGTCGGGGGCGCGGTCAGCGACCTGCGCCGGCTCGCCGGGCGGCTGCCGCTGCTGCGGCGGCCGCAGATCGTCACGGCGCCGCCGCCGGCGACGACGAAGGTCAAGGAGGTCGCATGACCGCCGTGCTGCTGGAGATCCGCGACCTCGTCGTCGCATTCGACAAGTTCCACGCCGTCGACGGCCTCGACCTCAGCCTCGCCGAGCAGGAGGTGCGCTTCGTCATCGGGCCCAACGGCGCCGGCAAGACGACGCTGATCGACTCGATCACGAACCTCGTGCGCCCGACGAGCGGGTCGATCCTGTTCGCGGGGGAGGAGCTCGTGGGCAAGAGCGAGCACGCGATCGTCCGCACGGGGATCGGCCGCACCTTCCAGAAGCCGTCGGTCTTCGACGAGCTGACGGTGCTCGAGAACGTCGACATCGCCGCCTCCTTCCGGCTGCCGTTCCGCTCGCTGCTGCGCCGGCGCAAGGGGATGTCCGAGGAGGTCGAGTCGGCGCTGGAGTCGGTCAACCTGTCCGAGCAGCGCGAGGACCCGGCGGGCTCGCTGTCGCATGGCCAGAAGCAGTGGCTGGAGGTCGCGATGGTGCTCGTCCAGCGGCCGCGGCTGCTGCTGCTCGACGAGCCGGTCGCCGGTATGACCCAGAAGGAGCGCCTGCACACCGGCGAGCTGATCACGAACATCGCCGAGCAGGGCACGACGGTGATGGTCGTCGAGCACGACATGGACTTCGTGCGCCGCTTCGCGCACAAGGTGACCGTCATGCACGAGGGCAAGATCCTCACCGAGGGCACGGTCGCCGAGGTGCAGCGCAACGAGACGGTGCGCGAGGTCTACCTCGGGCGCCCGCGCGACGCCCGCGGCGCGGCGGAGGTGCCGGCATGAGCGCCACTCGCGCAGCGGCGCCGACGCAGCCCGGCGCGAACGTCGACCCGCCGCCGATCCTGAGCGTCTCCGAGCTCGAGGTCGCCTACGGGCCGACGCAGGTGATCTTCGGCGTCTCGCTGGACGTGCCCGAGGGCGGGCTGTGCTGCCTGATGGGCCGCAACGGCGTGGGCAAGAGCACGCTGCTGCAGACGATCGTCGGGCTGCAGCCCGCGAAGGCGGGCACGATCTCGCTGGGCTGGAAGGAGATCACCAAGCGCGCGCCCTACGACCGCGTGAAGGCGGGGATCGCGTACGTCCCGCAGGGGCGCGAGGCCTTTCCCTATCTGACGGTGTTCGAGAACCTGCGCGTCGTGGCGGAGGCGTCGGAGAAGTCGGGCGTGAACGTCATCGAGGAGGCGCTTGACCGCTTCCCGCGGCTGCGCAAGATCCTCGACCGCCCGGCGGGCTTTTTGAGCGGCGGCGAGGCGCAGCAGCTGGCGATCGCCCGCGCGCTCGTGACGCGCCCGCGGCTGCTGCTCCTCGACGAGCCGACCGAGGGCATCCAGCCGTCGATCATCCTCGAGATCGAGGACGCGATCGCGGACCTCAAGCACGGCGGGATGTCGATCCTGCTCGTCGAGCAGTACGTCGACTTCGCGATGCGTCTCGCCGACACCTACGCGGTCATGGACGTCGGGCGGATCGTGGCCTCCGGGCCGACCGAGACGTTCGAGCGCGAGCGCATGCAGCAGCTCATGTCGGTGTAGGCGGCGCTTGGGTTTGCCGAACCGCGGCCGAGGCCATACCTTCAGAGGGATGCAGCTCGTGGTCGACAACAGCACCGGTGGCGACGAGCAGCTCGCCGCCAGCGTCGCGAGCGGGCTGCGCGATCGTGGCTTCAGCGTGGAGCTGCGCGAGCCGTCGGCGAGCTCGATGTTCGACACGTCGGTGCATCTCGTCTCGACGGGCATCGTGCTGCGCGTGCAGGAGCGCCCCGCGCGTTCGGAGCTCGGCACGATCGAGGAGGTCGTGCGCGCGGCGCTGATGTCGCACGCGACGCCGCGGCGGCGCACGCGCGCGGTGCCGGTCGCGATCGGCGCGGGCGGGCGCGTGCTGACCTGGATCGACGTCTTCGGCTGATTGCCGCGGCGGGCCGGTGCGCGCGTCAGCGCGGGTCGATCTCGTTGCGGAAGGACTCGGCCGGGTGAACGGCGGCGCCGCGGATCCGCGCCAGGTCGGCGAGCACGCGGTCGGAGGTGACGACGCGCAGGGTGCCGGGGTCGGCGGCGGCGTCGACGAGGCGGACGATCTCGTGGTCGGCGGAGTTCGCGCCGCGGCGGCCGGCGTGCGCGACGTCGATCAGCGACGACGTGATCGGCGGCCGCGGCGGGCCCTCGAAGACGACCGTCACGTCCTCGCCCTCGGCGGCGGCCCAGCGCTCGAGCAGGTCGACGAGCCGGACCATCGCCGCGTGGCGGTCGCGCCACCAGCCGTCGGGGCGCGAGCCGATCACGTTCATGCCGTCGACGATCCAGGGCATCGGCGTCGCCCGTGCGGGCCTAGATGCGCCGCAGCCGCGCGGCGAGGCGCGAGCGCGCGTTGAACGCGGCCTTGGCGGCGCGGTCGGCGCGCGAGCCGTCGGGCGGCAGCATCCCGATGTCGCGCGCGAACTGCATCTGGTCGAACACGACGAAGTTCGAGACGACCCTGCCGTCGCGCATGACGAAGTGGTCCATGCCGTCGAGCGCGATCCGGCGGCCGGTCGGCTCGATGCCGTGAAACGCGCCGCCGCTGTGGGTGCCGGACAGCTGCCAGTGGACGAAGACGTCGTCGCCCTGCTCGACGATCGAGACGACCTTCATGTGCCAGTCGGGCAGCGCCGCCATCGCCTCGGCGAAGTAGGCCGCGATCTCGTCCTGGCCGCGACAGGTGCCGTTCGGGAAGCGCTCGATCGTGTCCGGTCCCCAGAACCGGCGCAGCGCGTCGAGGTCGTGGTCGTTCATGCGCTCGAACGACCAGGCGACGAGCTCGGCGTTGGACGTGGGCATGCTCGTGGAGGCTACCGCCGGCGGGTCGGTGGCTCTCGAGCTGCAGCGATGAGGGCGACGATCGTCTGGGCGACCCCGCGGGGGTCGTTGGCCAGTTGCCGGTGGGTGAAGCGGACGACGCGGTAGCCGAGAGCGGTGAGGCGGGCGTCGCGGGCGCGGTCGCGTTCGAATGCGGTGCGGGTGCCGTGGTCCTCGTGGCCGTCCGTCTCGACGATCAGCCGCTGGGCGCGCCAGAGGAAGTCGACCTCGAGGCCCTCGACGTGGACGTTGACCTCGGGGCGGGGGATGTTGTGCGCGTCGCAGAGGTCGCGCATGAATGCCTCGAGCTCCGAGCGCGTGAGCGGCGGCTCGTCGTGGATGGCTTCGACGAGGCGCGCGAGTGGCGCGGCGCCGCGATGGGTGCGATTGGCGGCGATGACGGAGCGCACCGCGGCGAGGTCGAAGAGGCGCAGCGCGAGCGATCGCTCGGCGGCGCGCTCGAGCGGCCCCGGGGCCAGCATGCCGGCGAGGTCCAGGAGCGTGCGCGCGACGGACGTGGTGAGGATGCCCTCGTGGACCGTCGTGTCCTGCGGGCGCAGGGCGATCGATCTGTGGACCACGATCCCCGGTCGTCGAAGCCGGCCCGCGTGCGACGGCACCGTGACGTGGATCGCCCCTGCGTTGCTGGGGCGCAGGCTCCGATGCGCCCCCGCGTCGAGGTGGCTCAGCGCCGCACTCCGGCCGAGCGCGAGGACCGCTGCGAGGCGGTGGCCGTCGGCCGACAGGCGCGTGTGGCCGACCGCGAACACACCGCGGTGCAGCCGGTGCAGGCGCCCGGCGCGAACGCGCGAGTAGATCGCGCCGGGTCCCAGGCCCGCCGCCTCCAGTTGCGCGAGGCCCACGACCCCGAACTGCGCCGCCGCGATCCGCGCGATCCGCGCGTCGGGCGGACCGGTGTCGACGTTCTGCCGCATACGAACACAAAGTCGGCAGCCCCCGCGAATTCGCCCCAGGCGGGCGGAGGCGTGTCGACTTTCTGCTCGCGGGGAGCAGAAAGTCGACAGCCCTCGGGTGTGGGGCGCTGGCTGCCCTCGGGTGCGGGGCGCTGGCTGCCCTCGAGTGTGGGGCGCCGGCAGCCCCTCGGCTGTGGGGCGCTGGCTGCCCTCGGGTGTGGGGCGCCGGCGGCGCCTCGCGGCGCCGCGGGGCGCCGGCAGCCCTCAGCCCCGCGGCGCCGGCAGCCCCGCGCGCACCTGGCCGGCGATCGCGGCGGCGGTGGCGGGGCGCAGGTCGGCGAAGGTCCAGCGCTGGGCGCCGTAGCGGGGGCTGACGCGCAGGCGGGCGCGCGAGCGCCGGGGCCACATCGGGCGCTGCTCGATGCCCTCCGTGTCGCGGAAGCGCAGCGAGCGCACGCGGTTGCCGACGGCGTCGTCGAGCAGCCACAGCAGGCGGCGGTCGGTGACGGCGAGCAGCGTGCTGGGGCTGGCCCAGGTCGCCGCGGGCGTGACGAGCGTCACCGGCTCGTCGCGGTCGAGCGCGTCGAGCAGCTCGCGGCCGAGCGCCTCGCGGATCGACTCGGGCAGCCAGCCGCCGAGCACCGGGCCCTTCGCGGCGCCCGCGGCGGCGGGCCGGACCGTCAGGCGCGATCCCGGCCGCTGCGTCGAGCGCAGCAGCTCCAGCGCGACGTTGAGCTCGATCATCCGGCCCGCGCCCTGGGCGCCCGCGCGGTCGGGATGCCACTGCTTGGCGAGCTCGCGGTAGGCGCGCGTCGCCTCCTCGATCGAGGCGCCCGCGTCGAGCCCGAGCACGGCGTGCGGATCCATCCCGCCAATTGTGCCGACGAGGCGGCTCAGCCGACGGCGAGCACGGCGCTCATCGACCCGTGGCCCGGCAGCGAGCAGTACAGCCGCCAGGAGCCCGCGCCGACCGCGAGCGTGCCCGTCGCCGAGCCGCCCTCGCCGACGTCGCCGCTGATCGCCAGCGCCGAGGCCAGCCCGGGGCCCGCGATCCACAGGTTGTGGTCGCTGACGTCGTGGTTGCGGAAGTACACCGTCAGCGTGCCCGCCGGGACCGCTGCGCGCGTGAGGCGCAACGCGAACGAGCCGAGATCGTAGGCGCCGACCCCGAGCGTGCTGGCCACCGGCGCGGGCGCCGGGCCGGGCGACTCCGGGGGCGAGGCGGGCCCATCGCCCGCCGCGATCGGCGGCGGAGCGACCCCCACCACCGGCGGCGCCACGACCTGCGGCGCGCGCTTGCGCTTCGCAGCAGCAGCAGCCGCCGCCCGCCGCCGGCACGCCCGCCGCGCCGCCCGCGCCCGCTTGGACTCATGCGCGCGCATCACGGCACACCGCTGCTTCTTCACCGACGCCTTCTGCGCCGGCTTCTTCACGGACGCCTCGACCGAAACGCCACCGAGAACCACCACCAGCCCCACCGCCACCGACAACGCGAACAGCCTCACCCGATCAGCACCGGCCGCGCGAACGCCCCCGCCGAGGGGATGATCCCCGCCGCATCGGTGTCGAACCACTGCTCCAGCAGCGAGCAGTACAGCCCGCGGAAGTCCGACGTCGCGCGCAGGTTGCCGTCGGCGTCGAGCCCGGCGCCGGGAGCCAGGCCCGGGAACTCGCCGATCAGCCCCTGGCGCACGCCCTTGCCGATCACGAACGCGGCGCCCGCGGCCCCGTGGTCGGTCCCGGCCGAGCCGTTCTCCGCGGGCCGGCGCCCGAACTCGCTCCAGAGCGTCACCACGACGCGGTCGGCGACGCCGCGCAGCTCGAGGTCGCGCATGAACGCCCGCAGGTTGCCGGCCGTCGCCAGGAGGTTGCTCGAGAAGCTCGCCGCCTGGTCGGAGTGCGTGTCGTAGCCGCCCGCGGCGTTGAGGGTGACGCAGCGCAGCGGCAGCGCGTTGCCCGCGCCGTCGACGGTCGCCAGCAGCCGCGCGAGCCCCTGCAGGCGCGTCTTGAACGCGCTGCTCGAGGCCGGGTAGCCGGCGCCCGCCGGCGGCGCACCGGACCCGACCGAGGCGAGGTCGCCGGCGAGCCCGGCCGCGTTGGCCTGCACGCGCCGCGCCTGCGCGGTGATCGGGTCGCTCGCCGGCAGCGCGCCGAGGGCGGCGAACGTGCTGCGCATCCTGGTCTCCGTCGTACCCCAGACGCCCTCGGCGCTGAAGCGGTAGCTGTCGAGGTTCGTCGTGGCGGCGACGGCGACGCTCGCGGTCGCGAGCGTGGGGGAGAGCGTGTCGGCGAGGCTCAGGCCCTGGATCGGCACGTCGGGCGAGCCGACGCGATCGAGGTAGCGCCCCAGCCAGCCGGTCGCGGCCGTCGGGTCGGTGGCGCCGACCTCCCAGAAGTGGCGCGAGGTGAAGTGCGACTGGTTGGGCGAGTCGTAGCCGATCGCCGGCGCCACGGCGACGCCGATGCCCGCGTCGTCCCACAGCTCCTTGAGCCCCTGGGCCGACGGGTGCCAGGTCAGGCGCGGGTCGGCCTCGAACACTGACCCCGTGCCGGGCGTCAGCCGCAGCTGCGGGCGCAGCGCCACGTAGCGGGAATCGCCGGTCGGCGCCAGCAGCGACAGCGCGTCCGCGCCGCCGTCCATGAAGATCGAGACGAGCACCTTCTGCTCGCCGGCGGCCTCGGCGACCGCCGCCTCGAACGCTCCCGGCGCGACCGTGCGCCCGGCGCCGTAGACCGCGAGCGCGAGGCCCGCGCCGCGCAGCAGCACCGAGCGTCGCGTCAGCCCCGTGCCCGCGGGCAGCGGCATCCCCGGCTCGGTCGCGGGCAGGCCGTCGCCGGCCGCCGCGATCGAGGCGCGCAAGAGGTGGGAGCGGGTGAAGTCCTCGCAGGCGGCCATCAGCAGACCTGGTGGTCGGGGCAGCTGGCGACGAGCTGGCGCAGCGCGTTCTGGCGCAGGGCGCGGTAGCTCGCGCCGTCGGTCCCGGCGGGCGCGGGCTGCTCGGCGAACGCCAGCAGCACCGCGAGCGTCTCGCTCGTGAGGGTCGGACCGCCGACCGACGCCAGCGCCGCGGCGAGCGCCTGCGCCGCGGTCTCGCTCGAGCCGCTGTAGTCGGCGGCGACCCGCGCGCGCACGGCGTAGTCGGCCGTGTACCAGCGCCCGTACAGCCGCGAGGTGTCCAGCCAGGCGCGGTCGTTCCAGCCGGCGACGTTGGGCGGGTAGAAGAGCTGCTGGCCGGCCATCGTGCCCAGCCAGGTCCAGGCGTCGGTGTCGATCGTCCGGCCGGTCGCGCGCAGCAGCCCGGCCGCGTAGACGACCGGCGGCTTGACGAGCGACGCGCCGCGGTAGACGTCGGGGTGCAGCAGGATCGCCTCGACGACCTGCCCGATCGAGCGCCCGCTGCTCTCGTAGAGCGCCTCCAGGCCCGCCTGCGTGTCGGCGCCGGGCGGGCTCGGCACGAAGTAGGACCACAGCTTCGCCACGAAGAACGAGCGGTGCCAGGGGTTCTCGAGGCAGAGCGTGCAGGCGTCGCGCCAGTCGAAGGCGCCGGTGCGCGCGTGGCTCGTGCCGGCCCACAGCGTCTTGGCGCTCCGGTCGGCGCGGGTGGGGTCGAAGCGGAAGTCGGTGAAGCCGACGGGGTCCGTCCAGGTCGCGCGCCAGCCCGTCAGCGCGCGGGCGAGGTCGCGGACGTCGGTCTCCGTGTAGGCGCCGCGGTCGGCGCCGAGCGTGAAGAGCTCCATCATCTCGCGGGCGTAGTTCTCGTTCGGTGCCCAGCGCGCGTTGGAGATCCCCGACAGGAAGACGAGCATCGCCGGATCGGTGGTGACGTCGCGCAGAAGGTCGGCGAACGAGCCCAGCGCGCCGCGGCGCAGCAGCGCGTTCTGGTCGAGCATCAGGGCCTGGCTGTTGACGTCGCTGTTGGAGGTCGCAAACCAGTCGTGCCAGACGAGCGTCATCCGCTCGACGAGCGGCTGGTCGGAGCGGACCATGCGGTCCATCCACCAGAGGTGGTCGTGGCCCCAGGCGTCCAGCGGGGCGATCGGCGAGCCGTCCTCGAGCACCGGCTCGGCGCCGCTGAGCGTGGCCGCGCCGGCGGGGCGGGTGAGGCTGCGCACCGCGGCGAGCAGGCCGCCGGCGGCGAGCGCCTCGGCTTCGCCGGGCCGCGGGCCGAAGCCGGCGCGCCAGAGCAGCCGCTGCGCCTCGCGGAGGCCGAACGCGCCGTCGTAGACCGGCAGGCCGGGCGCCGTCGGCACCTCGACGGGCGGTGGCTGGGGCGCGGGCTGCTCGGGGGTCGTGACCGGCGGCGCCGCCGCCGACGGCGACGGGACCGGGTTGGCGGCGACGATCGGCGGCGCGACAACCGCCGCGACCGGCTTCTTCGCCGCGACGGGCTTGCGCTTGGCGACGACCTTCTTCTTCTTCTTCTTGGGCGTGCAGACCTTGCGCGTGCGCTTCGTGCCCTTGATGCGGACCTTGCGGCAGGTCTTGGCGACGGCCTTGCGCCGCTTGGGCTTCTTCGTGGCGCTCATGCATCCGCTGCATCGGCGCGCGCGAGCGTCCACGCGCGCGAACGCCGCGCTGCTCGACGGACGTGCGAGCGCGGGCCTCTATGCTGGCTGGCATGGCCGCAACGCCCACGCCCGAGAGCACCCCGCAGCGCCTCGCGGCGATCCGCGCGCAGATGTCCCTGCTCGCGGACTACCTTTGACCCGGCCGCGCTGAGCGAACGGCTCGCCTCCCTCGAGGAGCAGATGTCGGCGCCGGGCTTCTGGGACGACCAGGAGCTGGCTGCCAAGGTCAGCGCCGAGCACTCGCGCGCGGCGCGCCGCGTCGAGGAGTTCAACACGCTGGAGACCGAGGTTGAGGACCTCGCGAGCCTCGCCGAGATGGCCGAGGAGGACCCCGAGATCGCGGCCGAGCTCGAATCCCAGCTCGCGCCCGTCGAGCAGCGCCTGGAGGCGCTCGAGGAGCAGCGCCTGTTCTCGGGCCGCTACGACGCCGGCGACGCGCTCGTCACCGTCAACGCCGGCGCCGGCGGGACCGACGCGCAGGACTGGGCCGAGATGGTCCTGCGCATGGAGATGCGCTGGGCCGAGAAGCGCGGCTTCAAGGTCGAGCTGCTGGAGGCGACGGCGGGGGAGGAGGCCGGCATCAAGTCGGCGACGTTCCGCGTCGACGGCGACAACGCCTACGGCCTCTACGGCGCCGAGAAGGGCGTGCACCGGCTCGTGCGCCTGTCGCCGTTCGACTCCGCCAACCGCCGCCAGACGTCGTTCGCCGGCGTCGAGGTCGCGCCCGTCATCGAGGACGCCGCCGAGGTCGAGATCGACTCAGACGACCTGCAGGTCGACACCTATCGCGCGTCGGGCGCCGGCGGCCAGCACGTCAACAAGACCGACTCCGCGGTGCGCATCACCCACCGCCCGAGCGGCATCGTCGTGCAGTGCCAGAACGAGCGCTCGCAGACGCAGAACCGCGAATCGGCGATGAAGGTGCTGCGCGGCAAGCTCGTCGAGCGCCAGGAGCGCGAGCGCATGGAGGAGCTCGCGAAGGAGAAGGGCGAGGCGCAGGACGTCAACTTCGGCTCGCAGATCCGCTCCTACGTCCTGCACCCGTACACGATGGTCAAGGATCACCGCACCGATCACGAGATGGGCGATGCCAACCGCGTGCTCGAGGGCGACCTCGACGGCTTCGTGCGCGCCTACCTCCTGCGCAGCGCGAAGCGCTGAGCCGTCGTTTCAGCTCGCGCCGCGCAGCGCCGCCAGGCGCTCGACCAGCTCGGCGAGCGAGCCCGCGACGAAGCCGCCCGACAGCACGACGAAGGCCTCCAGCTGGAGGTTGACGCGCATCCCCGGCTCGCCGCTGGCGCGCAGGTCGCTGCGCAGCGCGAGGCAGGGCAGCCCGAGCGCGGCCGCGTAGCCGACCTCCGCCGCCGTCCCGGCGTCGACCTCCTGGCCGTCGAGGTGCGCGATCAGCAGGTCCGCGGCGCGGATCGCCGACGCGTTGCGCGCGCCGACCTCGATCCCGAGCTCGTGCTCGCGGCCCTCGGCGCGCGCCGCGGCGAACTCGCCGGGCGCCGTGAGCGCCCATGGGTCGACGGGCTCGACGTGCTCGGCGAGCTCCGGCAGGTAGCGCGCGGCGTAGTACCCGCGGGTGGCCTCCGAGAAGCCGAGCGGGCTGGCGACGTAACAGCGCGGGCGCGCGCCGCCGGCGAACAGGGCGGCCAGGCGGTCGGGATCGGCGTCCATGAGCGTCATCGTGATTGATCCGGCAGACCGCATGCGCGCGCAGAAGCCGGAGACGATGCTGTCTCGCTACCGACGCACCGGCGCCGACCTGCCGTTCATGGACCCGCGCGGCTACCACGGCGTCGCCATGGAGGGCTACTTCTGGCGCCTGACGCACGTGCCCTCGCGCACCGTGCTCGTCGTGCTGGCCGGCGTCAACCGCGACGGCGCCGGCGAGACCTGGGGCACGGTCGGGCTCGCGGGCCACCCGGGCGGGTTCGCGCGCTCGGTCGCCGTCGACGAGGCCAACGGCGCGCCGGTCGGCATCGGCGTCTGGGCCGGCGAGGACGGGCGCACCGCGCTGCGCGCCGACGAGCGCACCCTGACCGTCGACCTCGGCGCCGACGCCCGCGTCGACGTCCACTTCGACGACGCCGTCGGCTGGCCCGGAGGCGCCTTCGGCGGGATCGGCGCCGCGCAGGCGATCCCCGGCCTCAGCCAGTACTGGCACCCGCATCTGCTCGGCGGCCGGGTGAGCGGCAGCGCGCGTCTCGGCGACCGCGAGATCGACCTCGACGGCGCGACCGTCTACGCCGAGAAGAACTGGGGCCGCGGTGGCTTCCCGCCGGCGTGGTGGTGGGGCCAGGCGCAGGGCTTCGAGCGCGACGACGTCTGCGTCGCGTTCGCCGGCGGCCGCGCCGGGCTCGGGCGCCTGCAGGTGCTCTCGACCGCGCTCGTCGTGCGCGTCGGCGACGAGGTCGTGCGCGCCGTGCGCCCGCTGCACCCGATGCGCGTCGACGTCGGCCCGGGCGGCTGGCGGCTGCAGGCGCGCACGGCGCGCCACACGATCGAGCTCGAGGGCCGCTCCAACGGCACGCCGCCGCACGCGCTCCCGATCCCGCTCGCGGCGCAGCGGCGCAACCTGGAGGGTGCGGCGGCGCAGTACCTCGCGTCGGAGGTCCACGTCAGCGTCCGCCGCGGGCGGCGGACGCTCTTCAGCGGGGCCAGCGCGCTCGGCGGCCTCGAGCGCGGCAGCTCCTAGCCCGGCCCCTCAGGCGGCGAGCTTCGCAAAGGCGAAGAAGTCGCGGATCGTGACGATCGGGTCGCCGTTGGGCAGCTTGACGCCCTGCGATGGGTCCCAGCCGCCCTTGGCGTTGAGGTAGGAGCCGCGGTCGTTGCGCATGATCCCGACCTGCGTCTCGACGACGATCCGGCTGCCGAGCTCGCCGAGCGAGTTGCCGTTGGCGCGGACCTCGGCCTCCTTGAGGACGTAGTACCACAGCGGCGTGTGCGCGATGAAGCCGCCGGTCTCCAGCGCCGCGTTGACGGCGTCGGTGTTGCCCTGGCGCAGCTCGGCCTCGGTCAGCGGCGCGATCCCCATCTTCGTCGCCGCGGCCTGACCGGTCGGCAGGCTCAGCAGGTAGCCGCGCAGCAGGTTGCGCGCGGCGAGGCTGCGCAGGAGCTGGCGCAGCGGCTTGCTGGACGGGTTCGTGTCGTCCTGGATCGTCGCCGACGTGCCCTCGTTGACCATGTTGAGGATCGGGGGCGACAGGCGCGTGTCGATCCGGCGGGCGAAGTGCGCCTCGTTGGGATCGGCCTTGCTCGTCATGCGGTCCCACTCGATGATCCAGTTGAACGGCAGCGTGGGCAGCCCGCGGAACGGGTCGCGCGTGCTCTTGGTGATGTCGTTGGGGTCGATCGCGAAGCCGTTGCCGGTGAAGCGGAACAGGTCGGCGAAGGCCGCGAACGGCTGGACGTTGGGGTTCGGCGCCACCGCGGCGCCGAAGTTGCGGTTGTGGTCGTAGCCGCCGCGGACCATGCTGTGACCGAAGCGGTAGGCGGCGACGGAGTACTCCAGCGGGGCGAACAGCTTGTTGCCCGCCAGCGGCTTGTAGAACTTGTTGCCGCCGACGAGGACCTTGTCGACGACCCCCGCGAGCGTCACGGTCTTGAGGTAGTCGTTGACGACGAGCCACTGGTAGTGGAAGCGCACGAGCCGCCGGGCGGCTTCGAAGCGCTCGGACTCGTCGTCGTGGTGGCCGCCGCGCAGGCCGAAGGCGCGCGGGTCGGCATCGATCGCGTCGACGACCGCGTTGTGGAAGCGCAGGAACGCGAGGTGGAACTGCGCGACGATCAGGTTCTCGTCGTTGCGCAGGTCGCCGATGAACGCACGCGTGTCGCGGTTGACGTCGGTCTTGATGCTGTCGGGGATGTCGTCCTCGGTGATCACGCCCTGGGCCAGCAGCGGGCCGATCCGCGGCAGGTCGCGGACGAGGTCGGCCTCCGGCGGGATCTTCACGCCAGGGATCCCGGGCCGGTCGGTGTTGGCGCCGACGCGCAGGCGGATGCCGTCGTAGAAGCCCTTGTCGGCGGGGCCGGGGTCGGGGTGGCGGTCGTGCTCGTCGAGGCCCGGGCCGTTGCCGTAGACGTGGTCGAGGTCGAACGTCGGCCGGCGCAGGTTGCGCAGGTCGCGGGCGACGACCTTCGGGTCGACCGGCACCAGCGGCGTCTTGGTGATGTCGCTCGTCGGCGAGTCGCGGTCGGTGTTGGCCGTCATGTCGTGGTCGATGAACTGGCCCCAGTAGGTGTAGACCGCGGGGATCGTCGAGTTGACCTTCGGCGCCGGCGCGCTGCCGACCGCGGGCCCGTCGTCGACCATCGCCGCGCCCAGCGCCTTGAGGTCGGCGGTGACCTTCGCCGGGTCGCCCGGCAGGCGCGCCTCGGGCTTGGTCTTGAGGTCCGCCAGCAGGTAGTCGAACGGCGTTCCCTCTGGAACGCTCTTGGCGAGCCGGTCGCCCATCGTCTCTGCGGCGTGACGTGCGCCGTTGGCGTTCTCCTGGACGACATGTCCGCCGTGCTTGAGGTCGAGCATCCGAGACTCCTCCTTCGGTGATGGTGGAGATAGGTTTATTGTGTGCGACGAGCGCTGCGTGTGACACCAATCACGGAGCGCGACAGCCGATTTTTGGTGTAACTACCACCATAAATCGGTGTCAGCGGTCGGGCGTGTCCTGCAGGCGTGCGCCGCGGCAGGTCGCGGCGACGACGAGGCCGGCGCCCACGAGGATCACGTCCTTGAGGACGTACTGGCCCTCGAGCGTCGGGGCGCCGTGCGGTCCGGCGAACAGGCGCCCGGTCAGCAGGACGAGCGGCGAGAGGATGCCGACGAGCAGCAGGCCCAGCAGGCAGACGGCCAGCGGGACAGCGCGGCCCGTGAGCAGGCACAACCCGACCGTGCATTCGGCCGCCGCGACGAGCAGCAGCGCCGCAGGACCGGGGACCAGGCCGAACGTGAGGATGTCGGTCGTGCGCTCGACGAGCTCCTGGGCGGGGCTGACGCCGGGGAAGAACTTCAGCGCGCCGAAGGCGAGGAAGACGGCGCCCAGGCTGACGCGCAGCACCGTGATGCTGTGGGCGATCAGCCAGCGCCGGGAGGCGAGGTCGAGCGCGCGCAGCCGCGCATCGGCGCCCGACGTGTAGCGGACGAGCAGGCTCGTGATCGGAAAGGCAGACATGGGCGGCTCCAGTGAATATCCGTGAGGACGGTGCTCACCAGAGGCGCGCCCACCGTCGCGAATACCGGTGTGTGCCGAGAGTCACTGTCGGGCAGTGACGAAAAAAGGACGAGCCGAAATGTGGTCAGTCGGACTCGGCGCCCGCGACGGCGAGCGCCAGCGGCTCGGCGCCGATCAGGCGCTCGAACGGCCCGACGACGATCCACAGCGCCTGTACGCGCGACCCGCGCCACGCGGTCGGTGGGCGCGATCCGCGCCTCGCTGAAGATCGTGCTCGCGCCGTCGGCGTCCTGCTCGACCCAGTGCGCGATCAGGACGCGGACCGTGCGCGGCGCATCCCAGGCGAGGAAGGCGTCCGGGCCCTCGAGCTGCGGGTAGTCGCGCGCGAGCGTCCAGATGCGCCCGCACAGCCCGGAGACCGAGTAGCGCTCGCCGGCGTCGAGGACCGTGAAGGGGTCGCCCGCGAGCATGTCGCCGAAGGACTCGCTCCAGGGCACGCCCGGGATCCGCCAGCGCACCAGGCGCCCGATCGTGCGCGTCTGGTCCAGGCGCACGGCGTTGGCGGCCGCCCAGAGCGTGTCGGGATCGGCCTGCGAGGCCCGGCTGTGGCACGTGCGGATCTGCGGGTCCGCGATCCAGGCGTCGAGATCGGGGGTCGCGTGGGCCACGAGCGACATCTTGACGAGCCGGGATCCGTATCCTGCGCCGGGAATGTCGCCTGACGCGCAGACGCTCGAGCAGCTCGTGATGCGCGCCCTCGCCGAGGACGTGGGGGAGGCCGACGTCACGAGCCAGGCGACCGTGCCCGAGGGCACGCGCGCCGTTGCGACGATCACGCAGAAGGCGCCCGGCGTCGTCTTCGGCCTCGACGCGGCCGAGGCGACGTTCATGGCGCTGGACCCCGACGTGACGCTCGAGCGGCTCGGACCCGAGGGCGAGTGGACCGAGGCGCCGGCGCCGGTCCTGCGCGTGACCGGCGACGCCCGTGCCCTGCTCGCCGCCGAGCGCACGGCCCTGAACTTCCTCGCGCACCTGTCCGGGATCGCGACCCTGACGGCGCGCTGCATGCAGGCCGTCGAGGGCACGAAGACCGCGATCCTCGACACGCGCAAGACGACGCCGGGCCTGCGCGCGCTCGAGAAGGCCGCCGTCGCCGCCGGCGGCGGGACGAACCACCGCGCCGGCCTCTACGACATGGTGCTCGTCAAGGAGAACCATGCCGCGCTGGCGGGCGGGATCACCGCCGCCGTCGAGGCCGTCAAGGCCACCCACGCGGACTTCGAGCTGGAGGTCGAGTGCCGCACGCCGGACGAGGTCGACGAGGCCCTGGCGGCCGGCGCCGAGCGGCTGCTGCTGGACAACATGAGCCCCGACGAGCTGCGCGCCGTCGTCGCGCAGGTCGGCGGGCGGGCGACGCTCGAGGCCAGCGGCGGGATCGCCATGGAGACGCTCAGGAGCTACGCGGAGACCGGCGTAGACTGGATCTCGGTCGGTGCGCTGACGCATTCGGCGCCCGCGCTGGACCTCTCTCTCACCCTGGAGGCGAGCTCATGACCCTGCTGCAGCTCTACGACGTCAAGGCGCTCCAGGCCGAGGTCCGCGCGCTCGCCGCCGAGCGCGACGCGGTCATCCTCGCCCACAACTACCAGCTGCCCGAGATCCAGGACGTCGCCGACTACGTCGGCGACTCGCTCGGCCTGTCGCGCCAGGCGGCGGCCGCCGGCGCGTCCGTGATCGCCTTCTGCGGCGTGCACTTCATGGCCGAGACGGCCTCCGTGCTGTCGCCCGAGAAGACCGTCCTGATCCCCGACCTCGACGCCGGCTGCTCGCTCGCCGACGCGATCACGCCCGACCAGCTGCGCGCCTGGCAGGCCGAGCATCCGGGCGCGGTCACGGTGATGTACGTCAACACGACGGCCGAGATCAAGGCCCTGACCGACTACTGCGTGACGTCGGCCAACGCGGTCGCCGTCGTCGAGCACATCCTGCGCGAGCAGGGTCCGGACACCGAGATCCTCTTCGGCCCGGACATGTTCCTCGGCGCCTACGTCGAGCGCCGGATCGGCCGCGCGCTGCACGTCTGGGACGGCGAGTGCCACGTCCATGCCGGGATCCGCCCGAGCGACATCGAGCAGGTCCGCGCGGCGCACCCCGGCGCCGACTTCCTGATCCATCCCGAGTGCGGCTGCTCGACCTCGGTCATGGAGTACGCCGCCGCCGGCGACATCGACGACGACGGCGTGCACATGCTCTCCACCGGCGGGATGCTGCGCTACGCCGGCGCCGCCAAGCCCGGCAGCACGGCGATCGTCGCCACCGAGATCGGGATGCTGCACCCGCTGCGCGAGGCCGCGCCGGACACGGAGTTCATCGCCGCCAACGAGCGCGCCGCCTGCACCTACATGAAGATGATCACGCTGCCCAAGCTCCGCGACGCGCTGCGCGACCTCGTCCACGAGGTCAAGGTGCCCGCCGAGATCGCCGAGCGCGCGCGCGTTCCGATCGAACGCATGGTCGCGATCTCGTGAGGCGCGTCGTCGCGGCCGCGCTCACCGCGGCCGCGCTGCTCGCCGGCTGCGGCGGGGGCGACGACGGGCCGAAGGTCGTCACGAAGGACAGCTTCATCTCCGAGGGCGACCTCGTCTGCGCGAGCCTCGCCGAGCGCTTCGCCGACGCCGGCGCCAACGATCCGAAGTCGTCGAAGGACATCGCCGACTCCGCCCGCGTCCTCGCCGACAACTACGGCGACCTGCTCGAGGGCCTGCGCGACCTCGACCTGCCGACGGCCGCCGCCGACCGGCGAGGCGCGGCGGCCTACGTCGCGGCGGTGCAGCGCACCGAGGGGCTGCTCGGGGACCTGCGCACGTCCTCGAAGGCGTTTCAGGCCTCGACCGCCGGCACCGACGTCGCCAAGGTCCAGGAGGCCGGCAACGAGGTGCGCCAGGCGCTCGACGCGTTCCGCGCCGGCCAGGCGAGCGCCAACCGGCGCGCCGTCACGTACGGCTTCAACCTCTGCGGGAACCTCGGCTAGGAGCCGGCTCCTACGGAGCCAGCAGGTCGATGCCGTCGCTGACGGCCTCGCCGACGACGCGCATGCGCTGCACCCGGCGCTCGAGCTCGCGCGGCGTGTAGCAGTGCACGTCGGCGCGGGCGCCCATCTCGTCGGCGTCCCAGAGGCTGCCGGCCTGGTAGACGCGCTCGAGCCACGGCACGCCGCCGAAGGCGTCGGAGACGAGCACCACGACGTACTCCTGCCCGCGCTCGCGCTGGGGACCCGCGCCGTGCAGGTCGGCGACGCGCGCGCCGCCCAGCAGCGCCCGGTCCAGCGGCCAGCGCCCGCTCACGCGGCTGACGTAGCGCGCGAGCTCGCGGCGGTTGAGCTCGTCGCTCGCGGTCAAGTGCAGGCCGCCGGGCTCTTGGCCCCCGGCGGCAGGCACCGGCGCGTGATCTGCGGGGCCTTGCGCCTGCGGACCTTCAGCACGGTCGAGCGGCCGATCGTGCCCGTCTTGGTGATGCGGACGGAGATCGTCGCGCCGACTGGCAGCTTGCGCTTCTTGAACAGGCTCTTGCCGAACGCGCGCGAGCCCTTCTTGAGCTTCCTGTAGGTCTTGACCTTGAACGGGCACCGCTTGCCGGTGCAGCGGATCGTCGCCGTCTCGCCGCCGCTGAGCTTGCCGAGCGTGAGCTTGCGGACGATCAGCGAGGTCGCGAAGCGCGAGAAGACGAACGGACGTCGTCGCGGCCAGCCGCGGGGTCGTCGCCACCGGCCGCGGGGTGACGGCCGCGGCCGCGGGCGTCGTGAAGGCGACGTCGGCGCCGATCGAGCTGCCCTCCGCGTTCGCGGCCCGCACGCGCGCGTGGTACGTCGTCGCCGGCGCGAGGCCGGCGATCGCGACGCCGAGCGGCACGGGGTCGGCGCCCTTGGCCACCGCGATCGGCCCGCTGCTGGCGCCGTAGGCGTCGTGGTCCCGTAGTCGAAGACGGCGGTCGTGTCGTTGCCGCGCGGGTCGACGGTCGCCGACAGCAGGACGGCGACCGCCGACGTCGGGGTGGCGCCGGTCGTCACGGCGCGCGGCGCGCTGTTGACGAAGCGATGGACGAGCGCCCGCGCCTGGTCGGTGAACCAGAGGTCGCCGTCGGCGCCGTTGACGATGCGAAACGGCTGCGCGTTGGGCGCGGCGAAGAACGTGAACGCGCCGGCGGGGGAGACGCGGGCGATGTTCTGGCTGTTGCTGCCGGCGACGTACATGTTGCCGTCGGCGGCGGCGACGATGCCGACCGGGTTCGTGAGCGTGCCGCCGGCGGGCGCGAACATCACGGCGCTGCTGGCGTTCGCGGCGGTCGCTGCGACGCGCCCGACCTGCCCGCTGGTGAACGCCGTGAACCAGAGGTTGCCGGCGCCGTCGGCGGCGATGCCGTCCGGGCTCGAGCCGGCCGGTGCGCCGAAGACGGCCTCCTGGACGGGCGCGGCGCCCAGGCTGAAGCGCCTCACGACGTCACCGCCGAAGTCGGGTGCGAACAGCTTGCCGCCGGTGACGGCGAGGTCGAAGACGGTCCCGGCGACGGCGTTCCCCGCGATCGGGCCGAGACCGGTGTCGGCGACGCTGCGGATCAGGTTGGCCGCCGTGCAGCCCAGGGCGTCGGTCGGTGTCGAGAAGTAGATCCGGCCGTCGCCGCCCGCGGCCAGCCCGACGGGTCCGCAGTCCCCGGCCGCCCCGGTCACCACGTCATGCGGACTCGGCACCGGCGCGGTGGCGTCGAACCAGACGAGCTTCTCGGCGCCGGTCACGGCGACCCAGACGCGCCCGCCCGGCCCCGTGGTGACCGTCGTCGGGTCGGCGCCCACCGCGTAGCGGTCGAGCACCACCCCGGCGGGCGAGACCCGGGCGACGGTGCCGCCCGCGTTGAACGGCTCCGCGACCCAGAGGTTCGCCGTCAGGACCGAGCGCGATCCCGTTCGCCGCCGATGCCAGCAGGCCCTTGTCCTGGATCAGGAACGCGCCCGCGGGCGCCGCCGCCAGCAGCAGCGCCACGGTCGATCCGAACGCCGCGAGCAGTCGCAGTCGCATTGGACCGCGACCGTACCACCGGCGTCAGTCGAAGTCGTCCACGCCGTGCGGCCCGACGCAGGCGACCGCGAGCGTGTCGGCGACGTCGGCGGCGACCTCGCGGACCTCCTCGATCGTGACCGCGTCCAGCGCCGCGATCGCGCCGTCGGGATCGATCTGCTCGCCGAAGACGATCGACTGCGCAGCCGCGTGGCGCGCGACCGCGTTCGTGTTCTCGAACGCCAGCACGCGGCGGCCGGCGGCGTAGGCGCGGGCGCGCTCGACCTCGGCGACGGTCGGCCCGTCGTCGCGCAGCTCGCCGACGATCTCGCGCATCCGGCGGTAGGCCTCGATGCACTTCGTCGAGTCCAGGCCCGCGCCGAGCTGCAGCAGCGGCACGTCGGCGTGCGAGTGCGAGACGCCGTAGACCGAGTAGGCCAGCCCGCGCTGCTCGCGAATCTCGTCGAACAGGCGCGAGCTCATCGAGCCGCCCAGCAGCGTCGCGTAGATCGTCATCGCCGCGCGCTGGGCGGGGTTGGAGACGTCGACCTGCGGCCGGTAGGACATGCGCAGGTGCGACTGGTTGGTGTCGCGCTCCTCGACGATCGTCAGCGGTGTGAACGCGGGGGCGGGCTCGAACGGCTCGGGATCGGGCAGCGTCGGGAAGCGCTCGAACAGCGCGGCGGTGTTGCCGTTGGCCTCGACGTGGTCGAGGTTGCCGACGATGAACGCCCCGCCGCGCGCGCCCGCCCAGCGGCGGTCGCGGAAGGCGACGATCGCGTCGCGCGTGAACGTCCGCAGGTGCTCCTCGGGGCCGAGCACCGGGCGCCCGAGCGGGTGGTCGCCGAAGGCCGCGCGGTCGATCAGGTTCTCCGCGACCGAGGACGGCTCGTCCTTGTAGCGCTGGATCTCCTGGATGACGACGCCGCGCTCGCGGTCGAGCTCGCCGGCGTCGATGTGCGGGCGCCCGGCGAAGTCCGTGAGGAGGTCGATCGCCTCCATCGCGGCCTCGGCGCGCACCGTGAGGTGGAAGGCGACGAGGTCGTGCGAGGTGTAGGCGTTCAGCACGCCGCCGAGGCGCTCGGCGGTGTCGTTGACGTCGCGGTAGTGGGGGTACTTCTCGCCGCCCTTGAAGACGAGGTGCTCGAGGAAGTGGGCCATTCCGTTCTCGTCGCGGCGCTCGGTGCGCGCGCCGGCGTCGAAGGCGACGAGGACGGTGACCGCGCGCGTGCCGCCGAGGGCGATGCGGTGCAGGGGCAGGCCGTTGGCCAGCGTGGAGGAGGCGATCGTGGGCATGGATGAACGGTAGCGAGCGCGGCGACGCGCCCGGTCAGCCCGCGACGAGCACGCGCTCGAACCAGACGCACGTCCCGTCGTCGCCCGCGACGCCCCATTCGCTGCTCATCCGCGCGAGCAGCACGAGGCCGTTGCCGCCGCCCTCCGGCCGCGAGCGCGGCACCTCCGGAGGATCGAAGCCCGGGCCCTGGTCGCAGACCTCGACGCGCAGGACGGCCGGCGCGATCGCGACGTGCACGATGATCGTCTCGTGCTTGTCGGCGCCGCCGTGGCGCACGGAGTTGGTGACGAGCTCGGAGACGAGCACGCAGGTGTCGATGAGCTCGTCCTCGCTGAGCTCGCTGCCGACGAGCTCGACGAACTGCGCCCGTGCCTGCGCCGGCGCCGTCGTCCCGCCGGCGAGCTCGAACTTGTGCGCGTGCACGACGTCCGCGCGCCAGGACTCGCGCATGAGGAAGCCCGCCGGCTTGGGCTCGGGCTGCTCGATCATGTGCGCTGCTCGCCGTCGTCGCGCCGCCGGCCGGGGCGGCCGGCCCCCGCGGGGGCCGGGATGCGGATGCGCTCGATCGCGAGCACCGCCGTGTCGTCGGCCTGCGGGCCGACCTCGAACGCGCTCAGCGCGGCGTCGATCCGGGCGACCGCGTCGGCGGCGTCGCTGACGGCGGCGACCGTCCGCTCGAGCCGGTCCTCGCCGAAGCGGCCGTCGGCGCCGACCGCGTCGAAGACGCCGTCGGTGTAGAGCACGAGCACGTCGCCGGGCTCGATCGCGACCGTCGAGCGGGCCCAGTCCTCGACGTCGTAGGCGCCGAGCATCGGCGAGAACTCGCCCACGGGCCGGACCTGCCCGTCGCGCGCCAGCAGCGCCAGCGGGTGGCCGGCGCACACGATCTCGGCGGTCGCGGCGCCCTCGTGCTCGCGCAGGAGCACGGCGGCGACCGAGCACAGCGACATCTGCTCGCGGGCGCGCAGCTCGGCGTTGAGCGTGGCGACGGCGCCGAGCGGGTCGTCGAGCAGCTTGGCCGCCGTGCGCAGGGTGTGGCGCGCGAGGCCGGTGAGCGCCGCGGCCTCGGCGCCGCGGCCGGCGACGTCGCCGACGAGCGTCAGCCAGCCGCCGCGCACCTCGAAGGCGTCGTAGAAGTCGCCGCCGACCCAGTTCTCGTCGCCGGCGGGCCGGTAGAGCGTCGCGATCCGCCAGCCCGGGATCTTCGGCATGCGCCCGGGCAGCAGCCCCGTCTGCAGCGTGCGCGCGATGTGCGAGCGCTCGGTGTACAGCCGCGTGTTGGCGACCGCGGTCCCCGCGCGCCGCGCGAGCTCCTCGGCGAGCTCGACGTCGGCCGGGCTGAAGCGCCGCGCGGACTCCGCGCTGATCAGGCTGAGCGTGCCGACGTTGGTGCCGGCGGCGGTCATCGGGACGATCAGCCCCGCGTGCATCCCGACGGCGCGCAGGAGCTCGAGGTGCTCGTCGTCGACGGCCGCGGCCACGAGCATCTCGTCGGGGATCTCGTTGACGACCTGCGACGTGCCGCTGCGGATCACCTCGCCGGCGCCCGGCCCGTCGGCGCGCGACGGGTAGCGCTCGCCGATGCTGCGCGCGAACGCGACCTTCGCGGGGTCGATGTGCGCGACGGCGACCGAGCGGATGAAACCGCGGCCGTCGGGCATGCTGACCGCGCACCAGTCGGCGAGCTGGGGCACCGCGAGCTCGGCGACCTGCTGCAGCGTGTCCTCGTAGTCCAGCGACGAGGTCAGCATCTCGCCGGCGCGCGCGAGCAGCCGCTGGGCCATCTCGGCGCGCTTGACCTCGGTGATGTCCTCGATGACGTTGACGACGAGCTTGACGTTGCCGTCGCGGTCGTAGACGCCGGAGGCCTTCGTCACGCGCCAGGTCTCCTCGCGGGTCCGGCGGTCGATCGCCCGCACGACGAGCGGCTTGGGCTCCTCGCCGGCGAGCACGCGGCGGCCCGGCAGGTCGTCGAGGCGCACGGGCAGGCCGTCCTCGGTGGTCGTCTCGAAGCGGCCGACGATCTCCTGCACCGGCGTCGCGAGCAGCTCCTGGGCGGACTCGTAGCCGAGCATGCGGGCGGCGGCCTCGTTGGCGTAGATCAGCGCGCCCTCGGCGTGCTGGACGGTGACGGCCTCGGCGAGCGTCGACAGCGCCACGGTCAGCTGAGCCTCGATCGTCTCCAGCTCGGAGTACAGGCCGGCGTTGTCGAGCGCCAGCGCGGCGCGGCCCGCGAGGACCCGCGCGAAGTCGACGTCCTGCTCGCCGTAGCGGCGGTTGGAGAGCGTCGTGGTCATGAGCGTGAGCGACCCCAGCCGCCGCCCGCGCGCCCGCAGCGGCACGATGACGCACGACTGCAGGCACAGCGCGCGCAGACGCTCGAGGTCCTCGGCATCGGTCGCGACCTGCCGCAGGACCGCGTCGCCGACGGTCGCCATCAGCCGTGGCTCGTCGGGGTCCATGACGTTGTCGGCGGTCCCCGGCGGCCGGGCGCGGAGCGCGGCGACGGCCGCGTCGCCGCCGGGGCCGGCGGCGCGCACGGCCAAGCGCTGCAGCGTGCCCTGCTTGACCGCGTCGACGATGCAGATGTCGGCGATGGCCGGCACGACGATGTCGTTGAGGCCCGCGACCGTGTCCTCGAGGCTGAGCGTCCCGTCGGCGATCTCGGCGACCTCCGACAGCACGGCGAAGCGCTGGCGGTCGACGCCGACCTGCCCGCGGCTGCGCGCGGCGAGCGCGGCGAGGACGCTCGCGATCGAGTCGACGACGATCCGGTTGACGTAGACGCCCTCGCCGATGTTGTCGCGCCAGATGCCGCTCAGGGCCGCGAGCAGCACCGTGACCGCGCCGACGATGGCGACGTCGCGGGCGGTCCCGAAGAGCGCCGTCAGCAGCGGCGCGACGACGACGAACCCGATCACCGCGGTCGTGGGCTGCGCGGTGGCGTCGACGAGCGCGAAGAGGCCGGCGACGGCGAGCCCGGGTGCGAGCGCCAGCGCGTGCCCGCCGCGTCGGGACAACAACCGCCTCACCGGCGTCGGCGACCTCACGTCGCAGATGATACGAGGCTAGCTTCCGCTCGTGCCCGCGAGGCCCGCGGCCGCCCGGTAGGCCCGCCAGCCGCCGTGCTCGGTGATGTCGCGCGCGCTCGCGACCGCGTCCGCCTCGCAGATGAAGCCCTTGACCGCGCGCCCGTCGGCCAGCGTGATCGTCCCGATCGCCAGCGGCGCCGGGACGCCCGCGACGAGGCGCCCGAAGGCCTCGGTGGCGAGCTCCCAGATCTCGACCTCGATGCCGTCGCCGGCCGGCGCGCCGCCGCCGACGAGCCCCGGCTTCGCCGGCACCGCGCCGGGCAGCTCGTAGAGGCGGTACGTCGTGGCGGTGCGGGTCGTCTGAAGCAGCCGCGCGCCGAGCCCGAGCAGCTGGCCGTTGAGCGGCTCGCCCGAGAGGTGCGCGCCGACGACCGCGACCGCCACGGTGGCGGCGGGCGCGTCGGCCGCGCGGCCGGGCTGCTCGTCGCGCCAGCGGGCGGCGAGCGTCAGCAGCGCGCGCTCGGCGCCGGCGGGCGCGATCAGCGAGACGCCGAACGGCAGTCCGTCCTCGCGCGCGCCCGCGGGGACCGCGATCGCGCAGAGGTCGAGCAGGTTGACGAAGTTCGTGTAGATCCCCAGCTGGGCGTTGCGCGCGATCGGCTCCTCGGCGATCTCGGCGGCCGTGAAGAGCGTCGGCGCCGTCGGCAGCAGCAGCGCGTCGGCGGACTCCCACACCGGGCGGGTCGCGCCGCGCAGCTCGGCGAGCCGCTGCGCGCCCTGGAAGGCCTCGACCGCGCCGAGGTCGCGGCCGGCCATGATCACCTGGCGCACGACCGGGTCGACCGCGTCCGCGTGTGCGGCGATGAAGGCCCCGACGGCCGCGTAGCGCTCGGCGACCCAGGGGCCGTCGTAGAGCAGCCGCGCCGCCTCGGCGAAGGGCTCGAAGTCGATCTCGGCGAGCTCCCAGCCGAGCGCGAGCGCGTGCTCGCGCGCCCGCTCCCAGGCGCCGGCGGCGGCCGCGTCGCCGAAGAACTCGAGCTGGTCGGGGCGCGGGACCGCCAGGCGCGCGCCGGCCGCGCCCCAGCCGACGCGCTCGGCGGCGGCGGCCGGGGGCACGCGCGAGTAGGGGTCGCCGGGGTCGGGACCGGCGGCGACGTCGAGCACGCGTGCGGCGTCGGCGACGGCGCCGCTGAGGATCGAGACGCAGTCCAGGCTGCGGCAGGCCGGCACGACGCCGCTCGTGCCGATCCGCCCGAGCGACGGCTTGAGGCCGACGATCGCGTTCAGCGCCGCCGGCACGCGGCCCGAGCCGGCGGTGTCGGTCCCGAGCGCGAACGGCACCGTGCCGTCGGCGACGACGACCGCCGAGCCCGAGCTCGAGCCGCCCGAGACGTAGCGCGGGTCGGCGACGCTCGCGCACGCGCCGTAGGGCGTGCGCGTGCCCGTCAGCCCGGTCGCGAACTGGTCCATGTTCGTCTTGCCGATCGGGATCGCCCCGGCCGCGATCAGCCGCTCGACGACGAACGCGCTGGCGTCGGGCACGTAGGAGTACGCGGGGCAGCCGGCCGTCGTCGGCGTCCCCGCGAGGTCGATGTTGTCCTTGATCGCGAACGGGACCCCGTACAGCGGCAGGCTCGTCTTCAACCCCCGCAGCCGCGCGAGCAGCGCCGTGACGTCGCGCCACGCGACGAGCGAGATCCAGGCCGGCTGGGAGGCCGACCGCGCGCGCTCGTAGGCGCGCGCGACGACCTCCTCGGGAGCCTGCGTGCCGTCGCGGTAGCCCGCGAGCAGCCGCTCGATGCCCACGTGCAGCGCCCTGCTACGCCGGGACGGGCGGCGCGGGCTCGGGACGCTCGATCGGCGCCCTGCTCGCCGCCATGCGCTCGGCCGCCTCCTCGACGTCGGCCGGGTCGGACGGGTCGACCTCGCGTTCGGGCAGCTTCATCGCGTAGAAGGCGAGGCACACCAGCGCCACGAAGAAGTAGCCCAGGGCGAGCTTGAGCTGCACCGCGTCGAAGTCGACCGACACCTCCGCGCCGTGGATCAGCCCCACGCAGGAGAGCAGCCCCGCAAGCGCGCTGTAGCCGGCGGCCCACAGGAAGCGGCGGTCGATCATGAACGCCGCGATCGCGCCCAGCAGCAGGCCCGCAAGGACCGCGCCCTCGCCGAGCTTGAGCATGCCGGTGTAGATCACGCCCGCGTTGTTGAGCGCGTCGTCGCCGACCTTGGCGGCGTTCGTCCCGGCCGCCGCCAGCGAGTTGTCGATCAGGCCGCTGGCCCAGGCGGCGGCGTTGGGCACGATCGCCAGCACGACCGCGGCGTAGTGCGCCCGCGGCACCGCCCGGAACGCCTGCGCGCCGATGACGAGGCCGATGTAGAGCAGCACCGGCACGATCGCCGGGACCGGCAGCAGCGAGTCCAGCAGCGGGAACAGCCCGATGACGCAGAGCAGGAAGATCGCGATGCCGGTCGCCAGCGAGTAGGAGATCCGCCCGCCCGCGGCCTTCCAGCCGGGCTGGCCGACGTAGACGGCGGGCGGGAACGGGCAGCCCAGGCCCGAGCCGATGATCGCGCCGGTGCCGTCGGCGAGCAGCACCTTGCGCAGGCTGTAGTTGTCGCCGGCCGCCGCGGCCGACTCGACGTTGCTCATGGCTTCGGTGAAGTTGTAGATGCCCAATGGGATCGCGGTCGCCAGCAGCGGCGAGATCCCGTCCAGGCCGTTGAAGAGCAGGTCGAGGTTCAGCGACGGGATCCCGATCGCGATGTCGTGCGCGGCCGAGCTGACCGCCGCGGTCTCCATGAAGCCGCCGGCCCAGGCGATCGCGCTGCCCAGCAGCAGCGCGGCGAGGCCGAGCGGGAAGTTGCCCGGCAGCTTCACGCCGCCGACGAAGCCGATGATGATCAGCGCCAGCACCGGCAGCGCGATCCAGGCGGCCTCCCACATCTGCGCCGCCGGGCGCATCGAGATGAACGTGATCGAGATCCCGGCGAGCGTGCCCAGCAGCGCCGCGCGCGGCGTGAACTTGCGGATCGTCGGGCCGACGAAGGCGCCGATCAGGATGATCACGCCGATGATGAACGCCCACGCGAGGCCGGCCTCCCAGGCCTTGACCGGGTCCTTCGTCGCGATGAACGTCGGCAGCATGACGACGAACGTGACGATGAACATGTGCGGCACGCTCGGGCCGTAGGGCATCGCCGTGACGTCGCTGCGGCCCTCCTTCTCGGCGAGCTTCTTCGCGAGGTAGAAGTAGAAGCAGTTGCCGACCAGCAGCTCGATGCCGAGCGCAGGAAGGATCGTCTGGAAGACGTCGTCGGCCGGGATCTGCACGACGCCCGCCGACAGGCCGGCCAGGACGAGGACGTTGACGAGCATGTTGATGCCCAGTCCGAAGAAGGCGTTGAGGTCCCCGCGCGTCCACAGCGGAGGGGTGAAGGACGGCGCGGGCACGGCGGCGGTTGACATTCGGCGACCTCTCTAGTTGACGGCGGCTGGGGTGGGCAGGTGAGCCAGCAGGTCCTGCGAGGAGGCGACCCAGCCGAAGATCCCGCCCTGCGCGGCGATCATCTTCAGGCCGACCTCCTGGAACTCCGGGAAGTAGGAGCCGACGCAGTCCGAGAGCACGAGGCACTCGAAGCCGCGGTCGTTGCCCTCGCGCACGGTCGTGTGGACGCAGACCTCGGTCGTGACGCCGGTGACGACGAGGCTCGTGATCTGCGCGTTGCGCAGCAGCAGCTCGAGGTCGGTGGCGTAGAACGCCCCCTTGCCGGGCTTGTCGAGGATCACCTCGCCGTCGATCGGGGCGAGCTCGTCGATGATCCCGTGGCCCTCCTCGCCGCGGATCAGGATGCGGCCGTTGGGACCCTCGGAGCCGATCGGCGTGTCGAGGTTGCCCGCGCGCGAGCTTGCTCGGCGGGCAGTCCGACAGGTCCGGGCGGTGGCCCTCGCGCGTGTGGATCACGAGCATCCCGGCGGCGCGGGCGGCGGCGAGGACGGCGGCCAGCGGGTCGATGACCTTCGTGAGCATCGACACGTCGTTGCCGAGCAGCGCGCCGAAGCCGCCCGGGAGCAGGAAGTCGCGCTGCATGTCGATGATCACCAGCGCGGTCCTGGCGGGGTCCAGCGAGAAGGGGTACGGCGCGGCCGGTACGGCGGCTGGCTCGGTGCTCATCGGGGCCTTTCTCGGCACGTTGTATGCAATGCGGTGCACGGCGTGGGAGTCCGCGAGCAACCTACGTCGCGCCCGGTCGCCGTCGCATTGGCCAGATGGCCTATGAGCGGCGGGCACATTTCGCCACCGGGTCCATGCCGTCGCCGCCCGGGCGCCATTACGGTGGCGGGCACTATGAGCACACCGTTGTATGCAGTCGATCGGGCTGCCGCGGCCCTCGCCGCGGCGCGCCCCCGGCTCGTCGACGTGGTTCCCGCCGCGTCGGTCGTGCCCCACCTCGCCGGCGGCGGCGCCTGCCACGCGGGCCCGCCGATCGCGTCGTCCGCGATGTGCGGCCCGATGCGCGCGGCGCTCGGCGTCGCGCTCGCGATGGAGGGCGTGGCCGAGAGCGCCGGCTACGCGCTCGAGCTCGCCGACGCGGGCGAGGTCCCGCTGCGGACCAACCACGACTGCGGCGGGGTCGGCCCGATGTCGGGCGTCGTGACCGGCTCGATGCCGGTCCTGATCGCCCGCGACGAGGCGACCGGCCTGGAGGCCTGGTGCCCGCTGAACGAGGGCTCGGGCAAGGTCCTGCGCTACGGCGCCAACGACGAGGAGGTCGTCGAGCGGCTGTCCTGGATGCGCGACGAGCTCGCGCCCGAGCTCGCGCGCGCGCTCGACGACCACGGCCCGCTCGACCTGCTCGAGCTGCACGCCGCCTCGCTGGCGGCCGGCGACGAGGCCCACCACCGCACCGAGGCCGGGACCCAGCTGATCGCCGACGCGCTGGCGCCGATGGCGCCCGGCGTCGAGGCCTTCATCCGCGGCAACGGGCAGTTCTTCCTCAACGTCGCGATGGTCTTCTCCAAGCTCGCGCTCGTCTGCGCCTCGGGCGTGGAGGGCTCGGCGCTCGTGACCGCCGTTGCTCGCAACGGCGTCGAGGTCGGCGTGCGGCTGTCGGGCACCGGCGACACCTGGTTCACCGGCCCCGCCGCGGCGCCCGACCCGGCCGCGCTGTACCCCGGCTTCACGCCCGCCGAGATGCAGAACGACCTCGGCGACTCGGCGATCATCGAGGTCTACGGCCTCGGCGCGCTGGCGATCGGCGCGTCGCCGCTGTCGGCGCCGTCGGTCGGCCTGGACCCGGCCACGATCCCCGAGCGGATGGCGATGTTCCGCCGGATCGCGGCGGGCGAGCACCCGGCGCTGTCGCTGCCCGACGGCCCGGCGGTCCTCGGCGTCGACGCGCGCGCGGTCGTGCGCGAGGGGATCGTGCCGCCGATCCACACCGGCATCGCCCATCGCGAGCCCGGCGTGGGGCAGATCGGCGGCGGCGTGACGCTCCCGCCGCTGGAGGCGTTCACCGCGGCGGTGGCGGCGCTCGATGGCTGATCGGCGAACATAGGCCGTCATGGCGAAGACCCGCGCAGACAATGGGGGCGTGCGGGGGGTCTCCCAGGCCGAGCGCGTCTACGAGCAGCTGCGCGAGCGGCTGCTGCGCGGCGACCTGCCGATCGGCCGCCGGCTCGTCGAGCAGCAGCTCGCGGCCGAGTTCAACACGAGCCGCACGCCGGTGCGCGAGGCGCTGCGCCGCCTGGAGGGCGACGGCCACATCGTCCGCGACCCCGGCGGCGGCGTCTGCCCCAGCGCGCCGAGCGTCAAGTCGATGCGCGAGCTCTACGAGGTGCGTGTCGCGATCGAGGAGCTCGTCGCCCGCCGCGCCGCCTCGTCGGGCGACCGCGGCCGCATCGAGGCGATCGAGCAGGACTGGCGCGCGCTGCAGGCCGCCTGGCAGGACACGCGCTCGCTGCCGCGCGGCCCCGACTTCGTCCACGCCGACGAGGGCTTCCACCGCCAGCTCGCCGCCGCCAGCGGCAACGACGTCGCCGAGGCGATGCTCGGCGACCTCAACGACCGCATCCGGATCCTGCGCATCTACGACTTCACGACCGACGACCGCATCGGCGCGACGATCGCCGAGCACCTCGAGATCGTCGCCTGCATCCTCGCGCGCGACGCCGACGCGTCGGCGGCCTTCATGCGCGCCCACGTCCAGCGCAGCGCGCTCGTCGTGCGCGAGCGGGTAGGACTCGCACTGGCGCGGATGTTCGAGCTGCCCGGCGGCTGACGCGGCCCGCGGCTCGGGCGTCGTAGACTCGCCATCGCTGATCGGGTGACAAGGGGAGGAACGTTGCGAATCAAGGCTGTCTTCAGCACCGTGCCCATCGCGCTGGCCGTCGCGCTGATCGGCTGCGGCGGCGGCTCGTCGCCGGACGACAAGGCCACGCCCGACAAGGGCGGCAAGGCCAACTCCCCCGAGGTCCGCAAGCTCATCAGCGACACCTTCGGCGCCAACCCGAAGGCGAAGTCGGGCAACCTCAGCGGCATCATCGACATCACCGTCAAGGGTCTGGAGCGCTACAAGGAGCCGATCCAGGTCAGCGTCGTCGGGCCGTTCACCGACGCGTCCGGCAGCCCGGAGGCGGCCTTCAACGTCTCGCTCGGGCTGCGCGGCGGGATCCTCGGCGGCGACGTGTACTTCAAGGGCCAGCAGGCGCTGATCGGCCTCGGCTCGACCGCCTACCGGGTGCCCGACCCGATCGCGATCCCCTTCCGCAAGCCGCTGGAGGGCTCCGACAACGCGCTGACGGCGGTCATGGGCGTGTTCCACATCGCCCCCCAGCGCTGGGCGAAGAACCCGCGCATCGTCGGCAACGAGCGGGTCGGGGGCATCGACACGATCCACGGCACCGCGGAGATCGACACGAAGGCGTTCTTCCTCGACCTCGCCGCGCTCGCCAAGCGCCTGACGTCGCTGAAGATCACGAACATCACCGGCTTGCCGCGCGCGGTCGACCGCAGGGCGCGCGCCGCGCTCGTGCGCTCGGTGACGAGCGCGTCCGGGGACGTCTACACGGGCGCCAAGGACAAGGTCCTGCGCCGGGCGAAGTTCCGCATGGTGGTCAAGCCCTCGGCCAAGGACCGCAAGATCCTCGGCGGCTTCACGAGCATCAGGGTCGCGGGCAACCTCGACGTGACCGACGTCGGCGCCGAGCAGTCGATCGACGTCCCGAGCAACCGCGGCTCCTACGCCGCGCTGCAGATCTCGCTCGACGCGCTGGCGGAGGCGGTGCGGTAGTGGGACGGGTCCACTAGTGGGGGTCGACGCGGCGCAGGGGGCGCCCGCGCTGACGGTCCAGGCGGTCAACAAGCACTTCGGCGAGCGCCACGCCGTGCGCGACGTGAGCTTTCAGGTCGCGCGCGGCGAGCTGCTGGCGATCATCGGCCCCAACGGCGCGGGCAAGACGACGCTGCTGTCGATCCTCGCCGACATCCTGCAGTCGGAGACCGGGACCGTCGAGCAGCCGCCGGGCACGACGGCGCGGATCGGCTGGGTCCCGCAGCAGACGGCGATCTACGGCAAGCTCACCGTCGCCCAGAACCTGCGCCTGTTCGCCAAGCTCGAGCACGTCGCCGACCCCGACGCGACGGTGCAGCGGATGCTCGTGCAGACGGGCCTGGAGGACCGCGCCGACGACGAGCTGGGCAAGCTCTCGGGCGGCAACCGCCAGCGCGTGAACATCGCCGTCGGCCTGCTCGCCGACCCGCCGGTGCTGCTGCTCGACGAGCCCTCCGGGGCGCTGGATCCGCGCCAGCGCGAGCGCCTGTGGGGCTTCATCACGGCGCTGACCGAGCGCGGCACCGCGGTCATCTTCGCCACCCACGACATCGCCGAGGCCGAGCGCCACGCGCACCGCATCCTGATCCTCGCCGACGGCGAGATGCTCTTCAGCGGCACCGCGGACGAGCTGAAGGCCGCCGGCGGCGCCGACAACGGCGAGGACCTCGAGCAGGCCTTCGTCTCCTTCCTGCGCTCCAAGGGGCACTAGGAGCGGCCGATGGTCTGGATGCTCCTCAAGGATCTGCAGATCCTGCGGCGCTCCAAGCTGCTCGTCGGGCTGCTGATCGTCTACCCCGTCGCGATCGCGCTGCTGATCGGCTTCGCGCTCTCCAGCGGCCCCGACAAGCCGAGCCTGGCGTTCCTCAACAAGATCCCGCCGACCCAGCAGACGATCAAGCTCGGCAACCAGAGCATCGACATCAAGACGTACACGAACAGGCTGTTCGGCTCGGTGCAGCGCGTCGACGTCGAGAACCGCGAGCAGGCGCTCGAGCAGGTGCGCACCGGCAAGGTCCTGGCCGGGCTGATCATCCCGCCGAACTTCACGACGCAGCTCTCCAACGGCGGCTTCAGCTCCGCGAGCATCGAGGTGATCTACAACGGCGACGCGCTGAAGCAGTCCTTCGTGCGCTCGACGGTCAACTCCAAGCTCGCCGAGGCCGATGCCGCCCTGGCCCGCCAGATCACCCAGATCGCCGGGGGCTACATCAACACGATCGCCAACGGCGGCAAGATCAACATCGTCGGGTCGGAGTTCGACCTCATCGGCCTCAACAAGGCCAACAACCTCCTGAAGTCCGCATTGCGGCTCGCCAAGGACGACGCGGCGCTGCAGCGCCGCATCAAGCCGGTCCAGAACTTCGCCGCGCTCGGCGTGGCGAACGTCGACCGCTTCAAGGACGTCCTGCGCACGGTCGAGCGCCCCGTGACCGTCAAGGAGACCGTCCTCAGCGGCCGTCGCACGCCGCTGGACACGTTCGCCGTGGCGCTCGCCGTGACCGTCTCGCTGATGTTCGTCTGCGTCCTGCTGGCGTCGGGCCTGCTGGCGCTGGAGCGCGAGGAGAACACCTTCTCCCGCCTGGCCCGCGGCCTCGTGCCCGGCTGGCTGCTGCTCGCCGGCAAGGTCGTCCTCGCCGCCTGCTGCGCGTTCGCCGTGACGTTCGTGATGCTGCTGGGGATCAGCGCCTTCGTCCCGCTGGACTACGCCCGCCTGGGGCTGTGGATCCTCTCCCTGGCGGTCGCCTCGCTGGCCTTCGCCACGCTCGGCGTCGCGATCGGCAGCCTCGCCCGCGAGGTGCGCGCCGCCTCGCTGCTGGCGCTGATGCTCGCGCTGCCGCTGGCGTTCCTCGCGCTCGTGCCCAGCGGCGGCGTCTCGCCGCTGCTCTACGACGTGATCCGCGTCATCTCCGCCGCCTTCCCGTTCAAGCCGTCGCTGGACGCGATCGACGCCGCGATCAACAACAGCGGGGCCAGCATGGCGCAGGCGCTCGCGCACCTCGCCGGGCTGATCGTCGTCTTCGGCGCCGCCGCCTGGGCCGGCCTGCGGCGCTTCGCCTGAGACCGCAACACCGGTCGCCGGGCCCTGTTGGGAGTGATATGGGTCCTGCTTGCAAGACCGCATGCGACGTGCGCCGCCGCCGGATCGGCCCGCTAGGTTCTTAACGAGTGTCCGCATCTGAGCGACAGATCCGCCCTCGCCACCTGCCCTCGGCCCGCCACCGCGCGAAGGCCCTGCCGGTCCAGCCGCCCGCGCGCTCGGCCGACCGTCCGCCCGACGCCCGCAACGTCATCGAGTTCCGCAACGTCTGCATGCACTACCCGGCGGGCGACATCGGCCTCGACGGCGCGACGTTCAACGTCCGCGCGGGCGAGTTCGTCTTCATCGTCGGCTCGACCGGCTCGGGCAAGTCGACGATCATGCGCCTGCTCATCAAGGAGCGCGAGCCGACCTCCGGCACGATCCGCGTCGCCGGCCGCGACCTCGGCGCGATGGAGCGCACCAAGGTCCCGTACTACCGCCGCAACCTCGGCGTCGTCTTCCAGGACTTCAAGCTCCTGCCCAACCGGACCGTCTACGACAACGTCGCCTACGCGCTGTCGGCGACCGGGGCCACGCGCAAGGACATCCGCGCGAAGGTGCCCGACGTCCTGCGCCTGACGGGCCTGTCGACGAAGCTGCACAACTTCCCCGACCAGCTCTCCGGCGGCGAGCAGCAGCGCGTCTCGGTGGCGCGCGCGTTCGTCAACCACCCGCCGCTGCTGCTGGCCGACGAGCCGACGGGCAACCTCGATCCGCACACGTCGCTGGGCATCATGCAGCTGCTGTACCGGATCTACCGCGCCGGGACGACCGTGATCGTCGCCACGCACGACTCGCACATGGTCGACCGCATGCGCCGGCGCGTCATCGAGCTGCAGGGCGGCGTCATCGTCCGCGACGAGGCCAGCGGCCTGTACGCCCAGCGCGAGCAGTCCACCGACGAGTTCTCCGACCAGCTCGGCCGCGCCTACAAGGACGATCCGCGCCACAACGACGACCCGCGGAACTTCCGCAACTACTAGATGCGCGTCAGCTTCTTCCTGCGCGAGGCCAGCCGCTCGCTGCGGCGCAACGCCGTCCCGTCGTTCGCGGCGATGGCGTCGGTGCTCGTGACGATGCTCGTGCTCGGCGTCTTCATCCCGATGGTCCAGGCGACGACCGGCGCCGCCAACGAGGTCCGCGGCAAGGTGCTCGTCGACGTCTTCCTGAAGACCGACGCCACCGACGCCCAGCTCGAGCGCGTGCGCCGCACGCTGACGCAGGACACGCCGCACGTCGGCAACGTCACGTTCGTCTCCAAGGCCGACGCCTACGCCAAGGAGAAGAAGCAGAACCCCGAGGCCTACGAGCTGCTGGGCTCAAACCCGCTGCCCGACACCTTCCGCGTCACGCCCGACAAGCCGGGCAACGTCGGCAAGCTGCGCGACGCGCTGGCCCCGATCACGCCCAGCGGCGAGCGCACGGTCGTCGACCCCGCGATCGACGAGGTCAAGAACCGCCGCGACGAGACGACGAAGATCCTCTCCGCCACCCGCGTCGTGAAGCTCAGCATGGCGCTGCTCGCGGGCCTGCTCGTGCTCGCCTCGATCCTGCTGATCTCCAACACCGTGCGGCTGTCGCTGTTCGCCCGCCGCCGCGAGGTCGAGGTCATGAAGCTCGTCGGCGCGACCGACTGGTTCATCCGCTGGCCGTTCGTGATCGAGGGCGTGATCGTGGGAGCGCTGGGAGGCCTCATGGCGATCCTGCTGCTGCTCGTGGGCAAGGTCGCGTTCATCGACCCGCTCAAGCACGACTTCTCGCTGATCGCGGCGCCCGAGACGATCAACTTCGGCCTGCTGATCGTGATCCTGCTGCTCGCGAGCGTCGCCGTCTCGGCGGCCGGCTCCGGGCTCTCGCTGCGCCGTTTCCTGCGCGTCTAGCGCGTTCCTGAGAGACTGCCCGCCGTGTCCTGGACACGGGGGAGTCGGAGCTGGGCGACGGCGCTGCTTGGCGTCGCATGTGCCGTCGTGCTCGCTGCCCCCGCGTCGGGCGCGAGCCCGGCCTCCGGCACGCTGACGGCGGACGCCGCGGCGCTGAGCTGGACCGGCACGGCGAACATCGGCGGCGAGGCGCTGAAGTCCGACAGCGGCCTGGGCTGCTTCGGCGCCGACGGGCGCCTGGCGGCGGCCTCCGGCTGCGACGTGTTCGCGCTCGACGTCGCCGTCGACGCGGCGTTCTACACCGACCGCCCGGGCGCCGTCAGCATCCAGGTCGGCGGCTTCGGGATCGCCGACCTCGACATGTACGTCTACCGCCGCAACCCCGACGGGACGCGCGGCGACTTCGTCACCGGCGACGGCCAGGTGCTCGGCACCGATGAGAACGTCGGCATCGACAAGGCGACCGGCGCCTACCTCGTGGTCGTCACGCCGTACACGACGGTCGGGCCGCAGACCTACACCGCCAGCGCCGAGATCGTGACCCGCCAGGGCCCCGACATCGCGGCCGCCGAGGCGTCCGCGCCCAAGGGCGTGACGAACTTCCGCGCCTCGCGCGACGGGTTCACGTCGCACTCCGAGCCGACGATCGCGATGGACCCGCTGGACCACAACCACCTGATGGCCGGCTCGAAGATGTACGAGAACAACGACAAGTACCTCTTCAAGATCGGCACCTACGAGTCCCACGACGGCGGCCGCACCTGGGATGACCAGGGCCAGCTGCCGGGCTACTGCCAGGCCCCGGGCGAGTGCGACCCGGCCAACGAGGGCGCCTACCGCACGACCTCGGACATCTCGCTGGACTTCGACGACGAGGGCAACGTCTACGCCAACGTCCTCGACGCGCCGGGCGGGACGGCGGCCTTCCGCGGCTTCAACATGACGCTCCACGTCAAGCGCCCGGGCCAGCCCTGGAGCCTTCCGATCACGGCCCACGACAACCGCGTCAACCCGCTCACCACGCGGCTGCTGCTCGACGACAAGAACTGGCTCGCGGTCGACAACCACACCGACGTCAACGGCGGCCCGAACACCCCGCGCGACGGCAAGATCGGGACCATGTACATGTGCTGGGACCTCGACGGGACCGGCGTCGTGCCGCTGCAGGAGATCGTGATCATGCGCTCCCTGGACGGCGGCAGGACCTGGGGCGGGATCGTCCCCGGCGACAACATCCCGTTCCCGATCAGCCAGAAGACGCTGATCTCGGGGATCGGCTGCCACATCGCGATCGGGCCCAAGGGCGAGGTCTACGCGACCTGGTACGACAACCAGCTCAACGCGCTCATGCAGGCGAAGTCCGAGAACCGCGGCCGCCTCTGGACGCTCGCGGCGCCGATCGCCGGGATCGCCGGCGTCAACGACCCGTTCCCGGGCGAGGGCTTTCGCAACCTGTCGCTGCCGACGACCGCGGTCGACTCCAGCGGCGCGGTCTACGTCGCCGCCGCGTCGCTGAACGCGCAGGGCAACCCGCTGCTGGGCAACGTCCTCGCGCTCGGCAAGGCGATCAAGGAGGGCGGCCTCTCGATCCCCGACCTCGAGGAGCTGCTGACCTCCAAGGACGCCAACAACATCGCCGGGGTCGACTACAAGGCCGGTGGCGACGGCCTCGGCCCGCTGTCGGGCTCGGACATCGTGCTGTTCAAGTCGACCAACGGCGGGCGCACGTACACGGGACCGGTGCGCGTCAACCAGGACTCGGGCAACGGCGACGCCGACCAGTTCCAGCCCTGGATGGCGGTCACGCCCTCCGGCCAGGTCAACATCTCCTTCTTCGACCGCCGCGACGACCCGTCGAACTACTTCATCGACACCTGGCTCGCGCGCTCGGAGGACGGCGGGCGGACGTTCACCGACCGCCGCGTGTCGCAGCGGATGTGGGACCCGGCGGTCAACGCGCCCACCTCGGTCTCGGGCAAGTTCATCGGCGACTACCAGGGCCTCGTCGCCGACGACGAGGTCGCGATCCCGTTCTGGAACGACACCCAGCTCAACAACCTCCCGGCGACCGACAAGGAGCACTCGCCCTACCAGGAGGTCTTCGCGGCGCGCGTCAACAACGGCGCCCAGGAGACCGACGAGCGCACGCGCTGCTTCGCGCGCAGGCTGCGCGTCGGCGGGCGCTCGATCGGCCGCCTGTCGGTGCGCTCGACCCGCGACCTCGTCGGCCGCCGCATCGGGCCGCCGGCGCGCACCGCACGCGGCGTGCTGCGCTACTGCGTCAAGAGCGGCGGCAGCGTCCTCGTCGGCTTCGACGCCAAGGGCCGGGTGAGCCTGGCGGCGACGACGGCCCGCGGCCACAAGCGCCTGGGGATCGGCCGCGGCAGCTCGCTGAGGTCGCTGCAGCGCAAGTTCGGACGGCGGCTGCGCAGCTCGCTGCCGGGCGTGCGCCGCGTCTCCAGCGGCCCGTCGAAGCAGATGCTGTTCGGCGTGCGCCGCGGCAAGGTCACGTTCGTCGCGGTCGCCGACAGCGCCCTGCTGCGCAAGCGCTCGGCGCTGCGCACGCAGCTGCGCCGCGCCGCGCTGATCAGCGCGCGCTGAGCGCCCCCGGCGCCGCGGCGAGCTCGAGCTCGCGCTCGACGAGCAGCGCCATCCGCTCGCAGGCGCGGCGGGCGAAGCGCACCTGCTCGCGGCGGCCGAGGAGCCGCAGGCCGAGTGCGACGAGCGGGTTGCGCGTGGGCGCGCGCTGGGAGACGGCGTGGATGCGGAACTCGACGGCGCCGTCGTCGAGCGCCTTCCAGACCGCGAAGTCCATCCGCCCGCGCTCGAAATGGCCCGCCAGCGTGCCGTAGCTCCAGCCCCAGACGCGGACCGCGCGGCCCTCGACGAGGCGCGTCTCGTCGGCGACCGCGCCGACGCGGCAGCCGAGCAAGAAGCGCAGCGGGCCGAAGCGCGCCTCGAGCAGCATGTTGCGGTTCGCCAGGCCGCCACCGGGATCGAAGACCGCGCGGACGATCGCCGGATCGGCGAACGCGTAGTCGGACATCAGCCGGCGGGCGGTCTCGAAGCTGCCGCCGGGCAGCGGGTCGCCGGGCGGCTCGCGCGGCAGCGCCCGGCGGTAGTCGTCGACGTGCCAGCCGCTCTGCGGCCCGGCGCCCTCCAGCTCGGCGGGGTCGAAGTTCAGGGGCCGGCCGGCGAGCTCGGCGAGCGCCCGGCGGGCGCGCGCCGAGGCGGCCGGGCGGTCAGCGTCCACCGGCGAGCTCGGCCGGGTCCACGCGGCGCGTCGTGATGTCGACCGGCCCGTCGCGACGGCCGCCGGACAGCTTCGTCAGGCGCTCGAGCACCGAGGTCCACATGTGCAGCTGGACCTCCTTGTTGATCGGCAGGCGGTCGAAGAGCAGGTTCGAGACGCGGTCGCCGCCGCGCGCCCAGGCCTCGATCCGCAGCTCCAGGCACCCCGGCGCGAGGTCGCGCGCGGCGAAGCGGATGCGACCGGCCTCGAGGTGGCCGTCGAGCGTCGCGAAGCCGAACTGCGCCGGCTCGACCTCGACCGTGCGCACCGGCCCGTCCCAGGGCCCGGGCATGCGGACCGTGAACTCGTCGCCGACGCGCAGCTCGCCGCGCTCGCCGCGGATCTTCACGAAGCTCGCCAGCGCCGTCGGTGCCGCGCGGTTGGGCTTGTCGCCGAAGGCGCCGATCAGGTCGCCGGCGGTGAGCTCGGCGTCGCGCACGCGCGTGACGTAGCGGCGGTGCATGAGCGGGCCGACGCCGTCCTCGATGCCCTGCAGGTCGGTGCGGTCGGTCCCCGGCGGCAGCGGCGGCGGGACGTCCTCGGCGGCGTTGCCGGCCTCCTCGAGGCGATGCATCGGCGTCGTGCGCCAGAGGTAGTCCCAGCCGGTCTTCAGGACGCCCAGCGGCCAGCGCGCGGCGGTGCTCAGGCGGCGGGAGAGCGGGAGTCCCTGGGCCATGCTCGGCGCATACCCGCCGCATGCCAGGGCCCACACGGGGGAACTGGGGGAGACATGATCAGCCGCATGCTCCATTCCGCCGGCCTGCGCAGCGACCATTTCCAGGCGCTGTCGATCGGAGGGGTCGTGCTCTGCATCTCGCTCTGGATCCGCGCCAAGACCGTCGACCAGGACGAGCGCGGCAACGCCGAGCGGCGGGCGCTCTTCGTCGGCCTGTGGCCGCCGACGCTGTGGCTCGTCGGCGACTCGCTGGACCGCCATGCCCGCCGCCGCCGGCGGCGCTGAGGCTCGCCGGGCGCGCCCACCAAATACGGTGTAAGACCGCGTGCCCCGCCGCCTGCCCTCCCTCACGCTCGTCCTGGCCCTGCTGCTCCCGTTCGTGCTCGCGGGCGGGATCTGGCTGGGCGGGCACCCGCGCTGGCTGCTGGATCCGGTCGCCGACGTGCTCGTCGGCCACGAGGACCGCCGCGTGACGCTCGAGGCGCTGGACACGATCCACGACAAGTACTACCGCGGGGTCCCGCTCGGCGAGCTGTCGGACGCCGCGATCGCCGGGGCCGTGCGGGACCTCGACGACCGCTTCTCGGCCTACCTCTCGGCGAAGGACTTCCATGCCTTCCAGCAGTCGCTCGACAACGCCTTCGAGGGGATCGGCACCGCCGTGCGCGGGGTCAAGGACGGGCTGCGGATCGAGACCGTCTACCCCGACTCGCCCGCCGCGAAGGCCGGCATCCGGGTGGGCGACGTCGTGACGCAGGCCGACGGTCGCAGGCTGGCGGGCCTCTCGGAGGCCGCCGCGACGGCGATCATCAAGGGCCGCGCGGGGACGACCGTCAAGCTGCGCATCCGCCGCGGCGACCGCACGCTGACCAAGGCGGTCACGCGGGCGCGGATCTCGATCCCCGTCGTGGCGTCGAAGATCGCCAACGCGGGCGGCCAGCGCGCCGCCTACATCGCGCTGTCGACGTTCGGGCCGCGCACCGCCCACGTGCAGGTCGCCGATGCGATCACCCGCCTCAAGCGGCGCAAGGCGAAGGGGATCGTCCTGGACCTGCGCCGCAACGGCGGCGGCCTCGTCAGCGAGGCGCAGCTCATCGCGAGCATGTTCCTCAAGGACGGGACGATCGTCACCACCCGCGGGCGCGCGGTCAAGACGCAGACCCTGAAGGCGATCGGCGAGCCGATCGCCGGCGGCCTGCCGACCGTCGTGCTCGTCGATCGCGGGACCGCCTCGGCGTCGGAGATCGTCGCGGGCGCCCTGCAGGACCGCAAGCGGGCGACGCTCGTCGGGACGCGGACGTTCGGCAAGGGCGTCTTCCAGGAGGTCATGCCGCTCGACAACGGCGGCGCGCTGGACATCACCGTGGGCCAGTACTTCCTGCCGAGCGGGCGCAACCTCGGCGGCGCCGGGACCAAGCCCGGCAGCGGCATCAAGCCCGACGTGCAGGCCGAGGACGATCCGGACACGCGGCGCGACGAGGCGCTCGACAAGGCCCTGGACGTCCTCGCCGGGAAGCTGTAATGGCCCGGCGGCAGGCGCCGCCGCGCGGGGCCGCTCGCAGCGGGGGCAGGCCCGAGCGCCCCGAGCGCCCGGCGCGCGAGCACAGCGGCGAGGGCACCGTCGCGGTCGTCGACAAGCGCGGGCGGTTCCTCGTCGCGGAGCCGTTCTTCGAGCGCGGCGGGCGGATGGTGCTCGACCGCGACGCCCGCGCCAAGCCGGGCGACCTCGTGCTCGTGCGCCCGTCCAGCCGCAGCGGCGGGCACGCGAAGCTCGTGCGCCCGCTCGGGCGCCCCGACGTCGCCGGCGACGTGCTCGAGGCGCTGATGCTCGACCGCGGTCTGCGGCGGCGCTTCGACCCCGCCGTCGAGCGCGCCGCGCGCAAGGCGCGCGATCAGGGCCCCGACCCCGAGATCGCCCGCCGCGACCTCACCGACCTGCCGACCTTCACGATCGACCCTGTCACCGCCCGCGACTTCGACGACGCGATCTCCGCCGAGGTGCTCGACGACGGCACGACGCGCATCTGGGTCCACATCGCCGACGTCAGCGCCTATGTCGCGCCGGGGTCGCTGGTCGACCGCGAGGCCGCGCGGCGCGCGACGAGCGTCTACGTCCCCGGCCGCGTCGAGCCGATGCTGCCCGAGGCGCTCTCCAACGACGCCTGCTCGCTGGTCCCCGGCGAGGCCCGCGCGGCCGTCACCGCGCAGCTTGACTTCGACGGAGCGGAGGTCGTGCGCGCCGCCTTCTATCGCTCGACGATCCGCTCCGACGCGCGGCTGGACTACGACCGGGTCGATCGCGTCTTCGCCGGCGAGGAGCCCGCCGAAGAACCCTGGGCGCAGCCGCTCGCCGCCGCGCGCGCCGTCGCCGCGGCGCTGCACGAGCGCCGCCTTGCCCAGGACGCGCTCGAGCTCGAAACCAGCGAGCCCGAGTTCACGTTCGACGTCGGCGGCCACGTCGCGGAGTCGCGCCCGAGCGCCCAGACGGAGTCACACCGCCTCATCGAGCACCTGATGATCGCCACCAACGAGCAGGTCGCGCGGCTGCTGGACACGCGCTCGGTGCCGGCGCTCTACCGCGTCCACGAGCGCCCCGACGGCGAGAGCGCGCAGCGGCTCGTGGCGCAGCTCGCCTCGCTCGGCGTCGCGACGCCGCCGGTCAAGGACCACATGACGCCGGCCGAGGCCGCCGACGTCGTGGCCGCCTGCTCGCGGCTCGTCGCCCAGCACGTCGCCCGCGCCGGCCACGGCCGCGACGCGCTGACGTTCCTGATCCTGCGCGCGCTCAAGCAGGCCTACTACAGCCCGAAGAACCTCGGCCACGCGGGGCTCGGCCTGACGCACTACACGCACTTCACCTCGCCGATCCGCCGCTACCCGGACCTCGTCGCGCACCGCGCGCTGCTGAGCGCGATCGGGGCCGGGGAGGAGCAGCCGCGCGGCTCCGACATGGAGGAGACCGGCGTCTGGTCGAGCGCCCGCGAGCGCGACGCGATGAGCATCGAGCGCCTCGCCGACCGCGTCGCGCGCGCGTTCCTGCTCGAGCGCGAGCTCTTCGAGACCGGCTGGAACCAGGAGTTCGACGGCGAGGTCACCGGCCTGATCGGGGCCGGCGCCTTCGTGCGCTTCGGCGGCGGCCACGAGGGCCTGCTGCCGGTGCGTCGCCTGCGCGGCGACTGGTGGGAGCTCAACGAGGAGGGCACGATCCTCACCGGCGAGCGCAGCGGCCAGACGATCCGCCTCGGCGACCCGCTGCGGGTGAAGGTCGAGCGCGTCGAGACGGCCCGCGGGCGCGTGGACCTCGTGCCGGTGGAGGCGGAGGAGGAGCCGGGCGCGCGCGGGCGATGAGTCGAGGCCGTCTTCGAGCGGACGACCTCGCTCAGCTCAGCACGCGCGCCGAATAGCCGTCGCCGGCGATCGCCGCGAGCACCTCTTGGGCGTGCTCGCGGCCGCGGGTCTCCAGCACGAGCTGGACGGCGGTCTCGCGGACGTGCAGGTCGACGCCTTCGCGGACGTGCTCGACCTCGACGAGGTTGCCGCCGGCGGCGGCGACGCACGCCAGCAGGTGCGCGAGCGAGCCGGGCCGGTCGCGCAGCCGGGTGAAGATCACGAGGCGGCGCCCGACCTGCGTCTCGTGACGGCGGGCGACCGCCGCGAGCATCCCCGCGTCGACGTTGCCGCCGGAGAGCACGACGACGGTCGTCCCGCTCGCCGCGGGCGCGACGAGGCCGCCCAGCAGCGCGGCGACGCCGACGGCGCCCGCGCCCTCGACCACGAGCTTGCCGTGCTCCATGAGCAGCACCATCGCCTCGGCGATCTCGTCCTCGCCGACGGCGACGACGTCGTCGAGCCAGTGCTCGACGAGCCCGAGCGTCAGCTCGCCGGGCCGCTTGACGGCGATCCCGTCGGCGATCGTCAGCGCCGACGCGGCCGCGACCGGCTCACCGCGCAGCAGCGAGTCGGCGAACGGCGCGCAGGCCTCGGCCTGCACGCCCACGACCTCGGCTCGCGGCAGCGCCGACTTCACCGCGATCGCGATGCCGCTCGACAGCCCGCCGCCGCCCAGCGGCACGATGACCTTCGCGAGGTCGTCGACGTCCTCGAGCAGCTCGAGGCCGATCGTGCCCTGGCCGGCGACGACGTCGGGGTCGTCGAAGGGATGCACGAACGCGAACCCGCCCTCCTGCGCGCGCTCGTGGGCCGCGGCGAAGCAGTCCTCCAGCGAGTCGCCGACGAGGCGCACGGTCGCGCCCAGCGCCGCGCAGCCGTCGACCTTGGAGAGCGGCGCCTGGGTGGGCATGAAGACCTCGCAGGGAACGCCCCGCGCCCGCGCGGCGTCGGCCAGCGCCCAGGCGTGGTTGCCCGCGCTGCCGGCCACGACGCCGCCCTCGCAGCCGTCGCCGAGCGCCGCGAGCTTGTTCAGCGCGCCGCGCAGCTTGAAGGACCCGGTGCGCTGCAGGTTCTCGGCCTTCAGCGCCACCGGCGCGCCGCAGCGCTCCGACAGCGTCTTGGATGGCAGCAGGGGCGTGCGCCGCGCGACGTCGCCGATCGCGGCGCGCGCGCGGGCGATGTCCGCGGCGACGACGCTCATCGGGGGTCGCCCAGCGGTTCGAACCGCGCCGTGAAGTGCCGCAGCGCCGGCGCCTCCTCGACGATCCGCAGCCCGCGCAGCTCGTCCGCGCGCGCGGCCACGTCGAGGACGACCTCGATCACGTAGTCGACGTGGCTCTGGGTGTACGTGCGCCGCGGGATCGCCAGGCGCACGAGCTCGATCGGCGCCGGCGATTCGCTGCCGTCGGGGCGACGGCCGAACATGACGCTGCCGATCTCGCAGCCGCGGACGCCGCCGGTCGCGTACAGCTCGCAGGCGAGCGCCTGGCCGGGGTAGCGCAGCGGCTCGATCTGCGGGAGCAGCGCGCCGGCGTCGATGTAGACGGCGTGCCCGCCGATCGGCCGGATGACCGGGACGCCGCCCGCGTGCAGCGCGTCGCCGAGGTAGGCCGTCGAGCGGATCCGGTAGCGCAGGTAGTCGTGCTGGACGACCTCGCGCAGGCCCTGGGCGATCGCCTCGAGGTCGCGGCCGGCCAGCCCGCCGTAGGTCGGGAAGCCCTCGGTGAGGATCAGGAGGTTGCGGCACTGCTCGGCGAGCCCGTCGTCGCGCACGGCCAGCCAGCCGCCGATGTTCGCCAGCCCGTCCTTCTTGGCGGACATCGTCATGCCGTCGGCCAGCGCGGCCATGTCGCGCACGATGGCGGCGACGTCGCGGCCCTCCTGACCCTGCTCGCGCTCGCGGATGAACCACGCGTTCTCGGCGAAGCGGCAGGCGTCGAGGAACAGCGGCACGCCGTGGCGGTCGCAGACCGCGCGCACCGCGCGCAGGTTCTCCAGCGAAACCGGCTGGCCGCCGCCGGAGTTGTTCGTCACGGTGACGAAGACGACCGGCACGTCGGCGCCGCGCTGCTCCAGCAGCGCGGTCAGCGCCGCGACGTCCATGTTGCCCTTGAACGGATGCTCGACGGCGGGCGTGCGCGCCGCGGCGATCGGCAGGTCGACCGCCTCCGCGCCCGTGAACTCGACGTTGGCCCGCGTGGTGTCGAAGTGCGCGTTGTTCGGGATCACGCGCCCCGGGCCGCCGAGCGCCGTGAAGAGGATCTTCTCCGCCGCGCGGCCCTGGTGGGTCGGGATGACGTGGGCGAAGTCGAACAGCTCGCGCACCGCGTCGAGGAAGCGAAACCACGAGGGCGAGCCCGCGTAGCTCTCGTCGCCGCGCTGCAGGCCCGCCCACTGCTCGGCCGACATCGCGCCCGTGCCCGAGTCGGTGAGCAGGTCGATCAGCACGTCGGCGCTGTGCAGCGCGAAGAGGTTGTGGGCGGCCGCCGCGAGGAGCTCCTCGCGCTCGGCGCGATCGGTGATGCGGATCGGCTCGACGGAGTGGATCCGGAAGGGCTCGATGATCGTGCGAAACCGCTCCATGACGACGGACGGTACCGTGGCCGAGCGTGTCCGCGACCGAACCCGAGCTGGCGTCCGTCCTGCGGGACGAGCGCCTCGCCGACGAGCTGCACGCCTTCCTCTGGACCGATCGCTTCCTCAACCGCGCGACGTCCGACGACGGCTGGTCATGCCGCGACCACGTCGTCGTCGTGGGCCGGCTGCTCTGCGAGCTGGGCGCCGAGGACGTCCGCATCCGCCACGGCCGCTGCATGTTCGTCCAGGGGCCCGGCTCGGGCGGCGGCGCGCCGCCGGTCGGGATCGGGCAGGAGGGCTCGTCGCGGCTCGGGCATGCGTGGCTGGCGGCGGCCGGCATCGGCGACGTCGACCTGAGTCCCAAGTTCGCGACGCAGCCGCCGCCCTGGCGGCCCCTGCAGAGCGCGGGCGTGATCGGATCGTCCTGGGTCGCCGAACGGCCGGCGCGGTTTGCGATGACCACGACGCTGCGCGACTACGAGGAGCAGATCGCGGACGCGACGGAGGCGCAGGACGAGCTCAAGGCCGTCTACCTGATGAAGCGCGAGGAGCCGTTCACCGCTGCCATCGCGCGCTCGGGCCTGTCCTGGGCGAGCTCGCGCGTGTCGCTCCGGCTCCTCGGGCGCGGGCTGCCCGACGATCTCTACGTGCGCCTCGCGGCGCACCTCGCGGGCGTGCGATCCGGGCAGCGGCAGGCGCTCGGCGCCATCTCGCAGAACAAGGCATGGTCGATCGTCGCCGAGGACAGCGAGCTGCGCCCTTTACCCTCGTGACATGGCCAAGGGCAAGAAGCGCAAGGTCGCCCCCGGCGACGTCGCCTCCAACCGCTACGCGAGCTACCGCTTCGATCTCATCGAGCGGCTGGAATGCGGGATCGTGCTCGAGGGCACCGAGGTCAAGGCGCTGCGCAACGGCGGCGCCCAGCTCAAGGAGGGCTACGCGCTGATCCGCGACGACGAGGTCTACCTCGTCAGCGTCCACATCCCGCCCTATGCGCCGGCCTCGCGCAACAACCACGACCCCGAGCGCGACCGCAAGCTGCTGCTCAGCCGCCGCCAGATCGACCGCCTCAAGGCCCAGACCAAGGAGAAGGGCCTCACGCTCGTCCCGACGCGGATGTACTTCACCGGCGGCCGCGCGAAGGTCGAGATCGCGCTCGCCAAGGGCAAGGACCGCTTCGACAAGCGCGAGGCCATCAAGGAGCGCGAGACCAAGCGCGACATGGACCGGGCGTTGCGCGAGGTCAACCGCTAACGCAGCGAGCGCCGGCCGCGCCTGCGGCCGCTGGGCTTGAACACCGACAGGCCGGTCGCCACGCAGAGCGCGACGACGTCCCACGCGCTGGCGAGGATGAGCACGGTCTCGCGGCCGCCGTCGCCGCTGGTCATCGCGCCGACCGACGGGCCGATGACGAACGCGCCGACGAGGATCACGGAGAGGATCAGGCCGAGCTTGATCGTCGTCCAGGCGTGGCGCAGGACGCCCCACTTCGTGCCGAACCCGAGTGCGAGCCCGCTGAACAGGGAGGCGAGGCTCAGCGGGATCCCGAACACGAAGCTGAACATCTCCAGCAGCTCGTAGGAGGACGCGGCCAGGACGGGGTCGCCGGTCGTGGCAGCGCGGATGTTGATCGCCAGGACCGCGGCGACGTCGCCGAGCAGCCCGACGGAGGTGATGATGTGGAAGGTCAGCACCGAGCGGCGCAGCCGCGGCGACAGCGGCCACCGCGGCGTGGCGATCGGACGGGCCTTCGGGGCGGCGGCTGATTGCATGGGCGCCACGCTCGCAGCGGCCGGGCGGCGCGTCGTCGGCCGCGCAGGCGATTCGCGTGTCGTCCTTGGGGCGGTGGCCGGCGGCCTCGTCTCCTCCTCGATGATGAGGCCGGGCTCGTCACTGCAGACGAGGACGGGCCGGCGGACCGGCGCTCGCGCGCCAGGAAGTCGTCCGGGCGCGACGTCCTGCTGGCGGCGGTGCTGACGGGATCCGGGCGCGCGCGGCCTCGCGGCGGCCGCCGTCGCGGTGGCGGCGATCGTCGCCGTCCGCGCCGCGTTCGACCCGGCGGTGCGCGACGCCGCCGATGTCCTGCTGACGCTCGCGGCGTCGTCGGTCCGTTGCTCGTCGGCCGCCGGGTGCGCGGCCAGGCGCTGCTGCAGCGCTCGACTCCTGAGCAGCGCTACGTGATCTCGCGCTGTCGCGTGACCGCCATCCCGAGGATGCCGAGCACGACGCAATAGGCGCCCAGGACGAGCCCGCCGTTGGTCTGGCTGAGCAGCGTGTCCTCCGCGCCCGGCGTCCCGTTGAGCGCCAGCAGCGACTCGCCCGGGAAGTACTGGCCGACGTCGTTGCCGATGAACAGCGCGGCCGTGCCGGCCAGCAGGAAGATCACCATGCCGGTCACGACGGTGAGGATCTGGTTGCGCAGCAGCGCCCCCAGCGCGACGCCGAACAGGCAGCCGAGGACGAGCCCCACCGCGACCCCGGTGTAGATGTTCACGGCCTTGTCGGCTTTGACCTCGATCCCGCGGTTGGAGAGGATCGACAGCCCGAGGCCGGCGTTGACGGCGACGTAGAGCAGCGCCCCGACGATGCCGACGACGAGGCCGACGAAGAGCTTGGCGAGGATCACGCGCTCGCGCTTGGGCGTGACGACGAAGGTCGAGTTCGCCGTCCCGTGGCGGAACTCGTTCGTCGACAGCAGCGCGCCGAGCGTGAACATGAAGACGATCGCCAGGTGCGTGCCGATGATCAGCGTCGCGACGTTGCGCCGCCGCAGGTCGTCGATGTCGCCGAGCGAGGTCGTCAGGCCGGCCGCGAGCCCCTCGATCAGGATCATCGCGAACAGCAGCGCCCAGGTCGTGCGCACGGAGACGAGCTTCAGCCACTCGGACTTCAGGACGTTCAACGGACGTTGCCGCCCTCGCCGGTGAGCTCGAGGAAGCGATCCTCCAGCGTGGAGACCTCGTGCGTGAGCTCGAAGATCGGGATCCCGTGGTCGGCGGCGAGCGTGCCGATCTGCTCGAGCGTCGCCTGGTGGACGAGCATCGAGTCCGGGCGCCCGTCGAGGACGACGCGCGCGCCCTCGTCCTCGAGCAGCTCGCGCAGCTCGGCGGCGCGCGGCGAGCGCACGAGCGCGGGGCGCGTGTCGCCGCGGATGAGGTCGGAGAGCGAGCCCTGCATGACCAGCCGTCCGGCGCCGATGACGACGACGCTGTCGACCGTCTGCTCGACCTCGGAGAGGACGTGGCTGGAGATCAGCACGGCGCGGCCCTCGGCGGCGAGCGCGACGAGGATGTCGCGCAGCCAGCGCATGCCCTGCGGGTCGAGGCCGTTGGCGGGCTCGTCGAGCATGAGGATCTTCGGGTCGCCGAGCAGCGCCGCCGCGAGCGCGAGGCGCTGGCGCATGCCCATCGAGTAGCCCTTGACGCGGCGGTCGCGCGCCGGCGTCAGCTCGGTCATGTCGAGCACCTCGTCGACGCGGCTGTTGGGCAGCCCGGCGGCGGCGGCGAGCGTGCGCAGGTGCCCGCGGCCCGAGCGGCCGGGGTGCACGTCGGCGGCGTCCAGCGACGCGCCGACCGAGCGCACGGGGTTGCGCAGCTCGTGGAAGGGCTTGCCCATCACGAGCGCGGTCCCGCTCGTCGGCCGGATCAGCCCCAGCAGCGCGCGCAGCGTCGTCGACTTGCCCGAGCCGTTGGGGCCGAGGAAGCCCGTGACGCGCCCGGCCTCGACGGTGAACGACAGGTCGTCGACGGCGAGCGTCTCCCCGTAGCGCTTCACCAGCCGGTCGACGGTGATCTCAGCCATGGCTCACGACGGGATGCTGCGCTCGATGTGGGTCAGCTCCATGCCCACGCCGCAGACGACGATCAGCCCGATGTAGACGGCCAGGATCGCGAGCCGGTGCGACGGCTTGACCTTGTAGTAGGCCTCGACCTCCTCGCCGCCCGCCTTGCGCGCCTTCCAGCGGCGGTGGGTCTCGAGGATCGCGAACAGGATGATCAGGAACATGACCGGGTTGGGATAGACGAAGGCCAGCAGCACCATCGCGAAGAGCCCGACGAACCACATCCAGGGCGACAGCGCGGCCATCGCGCGGCCGCCGTCCAGCGGCACGACCGGGAGCAGGTTGAAGAGGTTGAGGAACAGCCCCGTGAAGACGAGGGCGTACCAGAAGTCATCGCCCGTGGCGGCGGCCACAGGCAGCAGCGCGAGGCAGCCGAGCACGCCGAGGATCGGGCCGGCGAGGCCGACGCGCGCCTCTGCGGTCGCGTCGTTGCCCAGCGACTTCGCCATGACCACCGCCCCGAGGAACGGGATGAACATCGGCGCGCTCGCCTCGATGCCCTCGCGACGCAACTGGATGACGTGGCCCATCTCGTGCACGAAGAGCAGGACGACGAAGCCGAGCGCGAACTTCCAGCCCCAGATCAGGCTGTAGGCGGCGACCGAGATCAGCATCGTCCCCGACGTCGTCAGGAGCTTGGCCTTGGGCAGCAGCAGCAGCGCGGGCTTGCCGAACTTCAGGAGGAAGGCGCCGGCGACGACGAGCCAGCTCAGGCTGCGCCGCCACCACGGGCGCGGGGGCTCGGGTGCGACGTCAGGCGGCGATGGGGGAGCGACGGGCTCGACGACTTCCGGGGTCGAGACCGACCCCTCGGCGGGCACCGCGGGCGCGGGCCAGTGCGGGCTCATGGCCCCATTGTGACAAGGGTGGCTGAAGGTGCGCTGAACCGTGGACGGGTCGTTGGACGCCTACGAGGCCCGCGCCAGCGCCTCGTTCGCGGCGGCCTCGGCCTCCTCGAGCTGCGTCTCGACGAGATCCAGGCCGCTGTCCCAGAAGCCGGGGTCGGCGAGGTCGATGCCGACGATCGCGCCGAGCTCCTCCGGGCTCTTGGATCCGCCGGCGCGCAGCAGCTCGAGGTAGCTCGGCACGAACGACTCGCCCTCGTCGACGTAGCGCTTGTAGATCGACAGCGCCAAGAGCTGCCCGTAGGCGTACGCGTAGACGTAGCCCGGCGTCGAGATGAAGTGCGGGACGTAGGACCACCACGAGCGGTAGCCCTCGGTGAGCTGCACGCTGTCGCCGAGCATCTCCTCCTGCGACTGCGCCCACAGCTCGTTGAAGCGCTCGACGGCGAGCTCGCCCTCGTCGCGCCGGGCGGTGTGGACGAGGTCCTCGAAGCCGTTCATCGCCGTCTGGCGGAAGACCGTCGCGATCGAGCCCTCGATCGACTCCGCCAGCAGCGACAGCCGCGACTCGGGCGTCGCTGCCTGCTCCAGCAGCCGCCGGAAGACGAGCGTCTCGCCGAAGACCGACGCCGTCTCGGCGAGCGTCAGCGGCGTGCCCTGCTCCAGCACGCCGCGCGGGCGGGCGAGCTCGGCGTGCAGGCCGTGGCCCATCTCGTGGGCGAGGATCAGCACGTCGCGGCGCTTGGCCGTGTAGTTGAGCATCAGGTAGGGGTGCTCGGACGGGACCGTGTAGGCCGCGAACGCGCCCCCGCGCTTGCCCGGCCGCGGCGGGGCGTCGATGCGGTTGTCGTCGAAGAACGCGCGCGCAGGGTCGCCGAGCTCGGGCGTGAAGTCGGCGTAGGACGCGAGCACGAGCTCCTTGGCGTCCTCCCAGTCGACCGGCTCGTCGTCCTGCGTCACGGCGGCGATGCGGTCGTAGTCGGCAAGCACGTCCAGGCCGAGCAGCTTCGCCTTCAGCCGGTACCAGCGGCGGGCCAGCTCGTAGCGGTTGCGCACCGCCGTCAGCAGCGCCTGGACGGACTCGTCGGAGGCCTCGTTGGAGAGGTTGCGCGCGGCCAGCCAGTTGGGGTAGTGGCGCAGGCGGTCGTCGGTCGCCTTGTCGGCAAGCAGCGTGTTGAAGATGTACGCCCGCGTGCGCAGGCCGGGGGCAAGGGCCTCGGTGACGCTCTCGGCGGTGCTGCGGCGCACCTCGCGGTCGGGCGACATCAGGCGCGCGAGCGCGCTGTCGAGCGGGACGGGCTCGTCCTCGCCGGGCACCGGCACCGTGATCGCCGACGTCTGCTCGCTGAACAGGCGCGACCAGGCCGAGCTGCCGGAGACCGTCTTCTCGGCGAGGATCTTCTCCTCCGGCTCGGTCAGGAGGTGCGGGCGGTAGCGGCGGGCGGAGCGCAGGAAGTGGCGCGCCGTGTCGAGGCCGTCGGCGGCGAGCAGCTCGTCGGCGCGCTCGTCGTCGAGCGCCGCCCACTCGAGCTCGAAGAACAGGAGCTTCGTCTCGATCTGCGTGCCCTGCTCCTGGACGCGCTGTAGCAGCGCGCCGCGGGCGGGATCGGCGGTGTCGATGCTGAAGCGCAGCATCGCGTAGTTGCCGGCGCGCGAGGCGAGCTCGGAGATCTCCTGCAGGTCGGCGATGGCGGCGGCGAAGCTCTGCGGCTCGAGCTCGCCGAGGCGGCCGGCGTAGCGGTCGGCGAAGGCCTGCGCGCGCTCGTCGGCCTCGGTGAGGAGGCGGTCGGCGCCGGCGTCGGCCTCGCCGTGGACGAGCGGTGAGAGGTCCCAGGAAACGTCTTGCACGGTCATGGCGCAAGACTATTTCACGCAGAATGCGGGTTCTTGTGCGGATCGGCTCTTGACCGGATTTCGGGCCTCGATGTACCTTCGCACTGCGACGCGGAACTGGAGCCGCAAAGAGCGAGGCCACCGAGGTGTGAGGCCGCGCCACCCAGACGCCGGGGCGCCTCTTCGGAGCGCGACCCGGTCGAGGGTTCCTCAAGCGGCCCTGGAACCGCGTCGCGTTTGTTAAACCGCGGCCAAACCTTCGCGGCCCGCCGTTTCAGCGCCCCCCGTCGCGGGGCAGCCGCAGTGAGGTGTCAACCTCTTCGGTCATGGCTCCGCGCTCGTCCACGTCCTCCTCGGGGGGCGGCATCGACATCGTCACCCTGCTGATCACGGCAGTGGCGTCGGCCGTCGCGGCCTACGTCTGCTCGAAGGTCTGGGCCCCCGGAACGCTCGCGTCGGCGGCGTTCACGCCCGTGCTCGTGGCGATCGTCAAGGAGGCGCTGGCCAAGCCCGCGCAGGTCGTGACGCAGGTCGTCCCGGTGCGCGGCGTCGTGCGCAGCGCCCAGCCCCACGATCCATATGAGCCCGGGGCCGCGCCCGAGCCGACGATGGTGGCGCCGCCGGCGCCCGCCGAAGGCCCGCCGCCGATGGAGCGCGTGCCGCAGCACGGCGCGGTCTCCTACCACTCGTCGGGCCCGAGCACGAGCGCGCGGCGCTGGCGGCTGGCGATCATCACCGGCCTGCTGGGCTTCCTGATCGCGGCGGTCGTGTTCACCGTGCCCGAGCTCGTCGCCGGCAACTCGGCCGCCGGCGGCGACCGCAGCACGACGCTCTTCGGCGGCCAGAAGCAGAACAGCACGGCGCCGACCGAGACGACGACCGTCCCCGGGCGCACGGTGACCGTGCCGCCGCCGACGACCGTGACGGTCCCCGTGCCCGCGCAGACGACGCCGCAGGCGCCGGCCGTCACGATCCCGCCGGCGACCACGGCGCCCGCGCCCGCCACGACCACGCCGACGCCGTCGCCCTCGACCACGGTGCCGGTGCCGCCGGACGTCCAGCCCTAGTCGCCGCGTCGGCTAGACTGGACGGCGCACCGACACGGGGACGACATGGCTTCGACGTGGTCGAATTCGTGACGGTGGTTGCGAGCCGAGGTGTCAGGAGGCCTCGTAAAACACCTGACAAAACCATACGTGCGGACTCTCACGAGTACGCCCTCGCTGTCTAGCTCAAACTAGGCGAGTGAGGTTCTGGCCCCCGCCTGCCGACCGTGGGGATCGCCGGAATCAGATGTCGGCTCATCCGGGGAGGTCCGCTCCCGCCGAACCGGAGAAATTTCAGGGAGCTGGCCCTCAGCAACCCCGCCGGCGAGGCGAGCTGAGGGCGAGATCAGAGCGCCGGATACGCTCGTAGACGTCACCGTTACGCGATCGCGGACGCGGGTTCGATTCCCGCCGTCTCCACTGGAACCTTCGAGAGCCGCTCAGCTGAGCGGCTCTCGCGCGTTCGGCACTGGTGCGGATTCTCGGCAGGGGCCGTCAGCGCAGGATCTCGACGAACCCGTCCGTTCCGTGCAGGCGGATCCGCTGGCCATCCTGGATCAGCCGGGTGGCGTGCTCCACCCCCACGACGGCCGGCAAGCCGTACTCGCGGGCGATCACCGCGCCGTGGGTCATCAGGCCCCCCACCTCCGTCACCAGGCCCTTGATCGCGACGAACAGGGGCGTCCAGCTGGGGTCCGTGTACGCCGTGACCAGGATGTCGCCGGGTTCGAGCTCGGCATCCTCCATGTCCAGGACGACGCGGGCCCGCCCCTCGATGGTTCCGCTGGAGACCGGTAGGCCGATCAGCGCGCCGGTCGGCACGTGGTCGCGCCGGTAGGCCCCGGCGACGACCTCGCCCTCCGACGTGAGCACCCGGGGCGGTGTGAGCGCCTGGTAGGACCTGAACGCCTGCTTGCGCTGGGAGATGAGCCGGTCATCGACCTCGTTCGTGCGCACGACGTCGTGAAGCTCCTGGAACGTGAGGTAGAAGATGTCCTCCTTCTCACGAAGCACGCCGGCCTGCACGAGCCGCTCGGCCTCACCGAGCAGGGCCTGCTTGTGGACGAAGGAGCGGCTGACGATGTGGTACTTCGGATACTCCCGGTACCCGCCGAAGGTCCGGACGCGGTCGATCATCCGCTTGACCTCGTCGGCCTTGCGCTCGCCGCCCGGCAAGGCCCGCAGGCGCTCCAGCAGCTCCTGCTCCTTCTCCCACGCCTCCTGGCGCCCGTGCTCGAAGCGCCGCCGACCGGCGCCCGGCTCGGAGTTCTTGATGTTGCCGAGGAGCGCGGGCACGAGCGTGGAGGGGCGTTCGCTCCAGCGCGGCCTCGTGATGTCGATCTCGCCGACGCAGCGCATCCCATACGTGTCGAGGTAGGCGAGGATGGCGTCTCGCGCCTGCGGCCCGCCGGCGAGATCGGGCAGCTCGTCGAGAAAGTCGTCGTCCTCGACGTGTCGCAGGAATGCCACCACGGCCGGATGCGGGCGGATGACGTCTGCGACGTCCAGGAGCGCCAGCCCCATCTCCGACGTGACGTTGCCGGGGACAGACTGCGCCAGCGTGTCGGCCGCGTTCTTCTCGCCCAGCCACGCCTCCAACTGCTCGTTCAGCGACCAGGTGGCCTCCATCCCCGCCATGATCACCCGCATGCACTGCGGATCGAGCAGGATCCGCTTGAGCTCTTGGATATCGGCCAGGACGAACTCCAGCAGCGCCGATCCCGACGTCGCCCGGATGTCGCGCTTCAGGGCCGCGAGCGAGATCTCGCTCTTTTCGATCAGCTCGGCGACGATGGCCGGATCGGTCTCGATCGGGGCTGGTGCGGCGCCGGCCGGCGGGCCGGCGGGACCGTCGTCGGGGAGCGACGGGAGGAAGTCGCCGCGGTCGAGGATGCTCTGCAGCGCGTCGCCGATCAGCGGCTCGGATTTCCCGAGGGAGTCCAGGACAGCTGCGCGGGTTGCCGGCGAAGCCAGGCGCCGGGTGACGTCGACGAAGAGCCTCCCGCCCGCCTCGTACATCCGCGGGATGGCCTTCAGCTGCCACATCGAGAGCCCCAGGGGCTTCATGGCGTCGGTCATCATCTGCTGATGACCGACTGAGACGTAGACGTGGTTCTCTCGGTCGCCGGCCGCGGGGACGGGGAACAGCGTCGTGATCGGCCGGCTCTGAACGATCTCGAAGCGATCGTCGACGAGGCACCATTCGATGTCCTGCGGGCGGCCGAAGTGCGCTTCGATCCGCCGGCCGAGCTGCGCGAGCCGCACGACCTGCGCATCCGTCAGCGCCGGCTGCTCCTGGCGCTCCGCCTCGATCGTCCGGTGCACCGTCCCACCGCCGGGCGAGGCGTGGATGGCGAGCCGCTTGGTGCCGACCGCCTTGGCGACGATCGCCCCGTCTCGCACCTTGTAGGTGTCCGCGTTCACCAGACCGGAGACGAGGACCTCGCCGAGCCCGAAGCCGGCCTCCACCGAGGCGAGCTTCCGGTTGGACGTGACGGGGTCGGCCGTGAAGAGGATGCCGGCCGCATGCGGGAAGACCATCTGCTGCACGACGACGGCCATGTCGACCTTGCGGTGGTCGAAGCCGTTGCGCAGGCGGTAGGTCACGGCTTGCTCGGTGAACAGCGAGGCCCAGCACCGGCTGACGTGCTCGAGGATCGCGGCCGGCCCCACGATGTTCAGGTACGTGTCGTGCTGGCCTGCGAAGGAGGCCCTCGGCAGGTCCTCTGCCGTCGCACTCGATCGGACGGCGTAGGCGGCCTGCTCGCCGAGACCGGCGAGCGCGACGGTGATCGCCGTCGCCACATCGTCGGGGATGGCGATCGCTTCGAGGGTCCGGCGGATCTCCGCGCTGAGCTCGCGGATCGCGTTGCGGTCGCCCGCGTCCAGGCGCGACAGCCGATCGAGCAGATCCTCGATCGACTGGTCTTCCGCCATGATCCGCCGGAACGCGCTCGTCGTCACGCAGAAGCCAGGCGGCACGCGGATCCCGTCGATCTGCGAAAGCTCTCCGAGGTGTGCGCCCTTGCCGCCGACGACCGCGACCTGCGTCGCGTCGATCGCTTGGAAACCCACCACGTAGCAGTCGGGCAGCAAGGTGGAGATCCCCGTCAGATCGCCTCCGGCGATCGCCGCCGCCTGCTCATCCGGACTCATCGCGTTGCTCCCTTCGTCGCTTGCGGCGAGCGAGTATGGAGCACACCCCGGGGCTTGAAACAAGCCCCCCGGGCAGCGATACTCTTGATGTGGAGAGGGGCGCAGGCGCCCCTCTCAGCACTGGAGGCGGCCAGTCCAGAATGAGCTGACACCATTGCGCCGGTGTCCCCTGACTCGGCCGATTGCGGTGCCGAGCGCCCAGCAGGCTCGTTCACCGATCCGGGCGGCTCGCGTTGTTCGCGAGCTCAGCGCTGGACGCGGTAGTGCAGGTGGGTGACGCCGCCGTCGCCCTCGAGGACGCGCGTGCGCTCGAGCTCGGTCTGCTCCGGATCGAGGTTGTCGAAGAGCCGGCGCCCCTGGCCGAGGAGCACTGGGACGAGGTGGATCTCGATCTCGTCCAGGACCCCGGCCGCGAGTGCCAGCTGTGCGACTCCGGCGCCGTGGACCAGCACGTTCTTGTCGCCGGCGGCTCGCTTGGCCGGCCGGCTCGAAGGTCCCCCGGCCGGCGACGACCGCTCCGGTCGCCATGAACTCGTCGACCACCTGGGCGTTGACGCCCGCCAGATGGTCGGTGAAGACCCACTCGTGCAGGCGATGCCCGCCGTCGCCGAGCCCGTTGCCCGGCCCCGCGTTGGGCCCGGCGATGAATCCGTCGAGGGACATGGACATGGAGAGAACGGCTGCGGACACGGTGACTCCTTCTCGCCTGCGCTCGATTGACGTCTACACGGACGTCGAACGAGGCCGGGCGCAATCGACATGCCCCGCAGGATTCTTCGTTGTGGCACCCGCGCCGCGGGTATCCGCGCTGGTCAGGCCTTGCGGATGCCGGAATCAGGCACGGCCTGCGTCCTGGCGAGCTCGTCGTGGAGCGCGTCGCTGCTGGGCACGGGTCCGAGCGACAGGCGACTTGCCCACGTCGGCATCTCGGTCGCGAGCTCGAGCAGCTGAAGGATGCGGATGTCCTTGACGGCGTAGCGCGTGAACGCCGTGCCGTGGTGGGCGACGAGCACGCCGCGATGGCGCAGCTCGTCGACCTGCATGAGGACGGCGCGGCGCTCGGCGCCGGTGCTGGCGGTGATCTGGGTGACCGTGCGCGGGTCGCCGTCGCCCAGGTACCGGATGATCGCGAGGGACGTCACATCGGCCAGCGACGCGAACAGGGCAGCCTGATCTTCCGAGGACGAGGTGTGCGGCTCGTCTCCGGGCGTCGTCGTCACGTGATGCCTCCAGAACCCCTCACGAAGAAACCGAGCATACGTGGAATGACGGCCGCCGAGGGTTTTCTGAGCCGCGCGAGGACGGCGCTGGTCCTGAGGCGGGGGGGAGCCCGACTCAGGACCACTGTGGTACGCCGTTTGAAACCCGCTCCCGAAAGGCGCGTTCGAGACGAATCTTAGAGATTCGTGCGCTAATAAGATAGGGAGGGGTATCCCTAGCGGACGATTGCTCGTACGATGTAGCGATGAGACCGGTCCCTCTCCAGGATTCCTACGACCGCAAGGCGACATGAGCACCAATACGAAACACCGAGCCACGCGGAACGAGAGCCCTCCGGTCGACCGGGTCAAGGCCGAGCTGTTCCGCCTGCTGAGCCATCCCGCGCGCGTGCGGATCCTCGAGCTGCTGCGCGATCAGGAGCGGACCGTCGGCGACCTGCAGGCTGCGCTGGGACTCGATTCCAGCGGCACGTCTCAGCACCTGGGCGCGATGCGGCGTCAGGGCCTGCTGGAGAACCGCAGGGACGGAACGAGCTTCTACTATCGCGTCGCCGATCCGCGGGTCTTTCAGCTGCTGGAGGTCGCGCGGCAGATCCTCGCCACGCAGCTGCAGGAGAGCAGCGCGCTGATGGAGGACCTGGCCGGCGTCCTCGACGAGGAGTCACCCTCGCCGAGGAGCTGACCTTCGGTCGGTGTTCAGCGCTCCCAGGGGCGCGCGCCCATCGCCGACAAGCGCTCGACGGGAGCGGCGGGGGCGGCGGGGGCGGACGGAGCCGGCGCACCGAGCAGTGAGGCGAGGATCGCCTCGCCACGCGGATAGCTCTCGCCGATGGGCAGGACCGTGCCACGGCGTCCCACGCGGGCCAGGAACCGCGGTCCCTCTCCGGGGAAGGCCGACTCGACGAGGCCGGCGGCGTCCTCGCCCGCCTTCTTGAGGAACAGGCCCTCGAGCAGGTTGCGGCCCGCCAGCAGGGTTGCGTTGACCGCGTCGAGCACGCCGTTGACCGGCGAGGTCTTCGACGCGATCTCCCCGACGCTCACGAGCGTGCGGTCCAGACCCTGGTTGATCTTGAACAGACAGCGGATCGTGATCGCGAGGTACAGCGCGAGCGCCAGGATGATCACGGCGGTGAGGGCGATGATGATCGCAACAGCAGGTGACATCGAGTACCCCTAGGCGTCCGGAAGGGCGGCGTTCAGCGAGCCGCCGTAGTTTGCGAGTCCGTCGACGATCTGGCCGATGTAGCTCTGCGTCGTGAGCAGCACGACGACCGCGTCGAGGTCGACCGATCCCGCTGCGGCGACGCCGGCGATGGCGTTGACGTTGTTCTCGATGCCGCGGGAGGCCGTGACGATCCCCTTCAGCACGAAGAGGAGGATCGGAACCGCGACGAGCAGCAGCAGCGCGACGAGCCAAAGTGCAGCCATGGTCAGCCTCCCGTCACTTTGCGCACGACGAAGGCGGCCTTGGCGGCGATGCCCGGCAGCACGGTCATGATCGTGTTCAGCGGGGTGTTGATGTTCGCGACCCAGGTACCGAGCGGACGCAGGTGCTGGGACTCGACCGTCGACAGCGCCCCACCGAGGGCCGCGAGGCCCCCTTCGATGTTCGACAGGCGCGCGCGGACGCGCATGAGCGAGAACGCGAGGACGCCGACGAGCAGCACCACTTCCACGACGCTGAGGACGGTCATCGCGTCGGTGCTCATGCGACCACGACCTCTCCGGGCGCGGCGTAGTGGGCGGCGAGGACGTCCATGTACTCGTTCTGCACGAGCGCCTCGTCGATGATCATGTTCAGCACGCCGGGTGTGGCGGCGAGCTTGGGCAGGTTCTTGGTCTGCGCGGCGACTGCGCCCGCGAGCTCGAGAAGGCCCCCGACGCGCTGCTCGATGTCCTTGACGAGGCTGAGCAGCAGCATCATCAGGATGATCACCACTGCCAGCACGACCGCGCCCATACCGAGCACGACCTGCCAGAGGGCGTGTGTGTCCGTTGCAGCAATCGTCACGTTTCTCCTCCCCGGAAGAACAGCGAAGAACAGCGTTTGCAGCCCGGCTCTCCACCGGAATCTGCCTTGCTTCTAATCTTATAAGACTCTAGGGGAGGAAAGCGAGCGACGCCGCTCGCGCCCGGACCCGGCCGCCGCCTACGCGCCCGCGCGCGCCTTCGCCCACTCCTTCTTGTGCACGCGCTTGGCGGCCTGGTAGTCGGCCAGCGCCTGCGGCGAGTCGACGTCGCCGAGCGTCGGGTGCCACGGCACGAGCTCGCGCGCGGCCTCGACGCCGAAGCGCTTGGCGAGCACGCCGCCGAGCGCCTTGATCTTCATCTCGCCGAAGCCCGGCAGCGCGGCGAGGTTGGCGCGCAGGTCGTCGGCGTCGGCGGCGTCGGTCCAGACGCGGGCGGCGTCGCCGTCATAGCGCTCGCTGACGTGGACGGCGAGGTCGTGCACGCGCTGGGCCATCGACCCGGGGAAGCGGTGGATCGCCGGGCGCTCGCGGAAGATCGGCTCGAGGTCGGCGGCGGCGATCGTCGCCGCGTCCAGCGAGCCGAGGCGCTCCTGCAGCGCCAGCGGTCCCGAGAACGCCTTCTGCACGGTGACCTGCTGGTCGAGCACGAACCCGACGAGCAGCGCCATCGGGTCGGTGGCGATCAGGGCGTTGGCCTCCTCGGAGGCCGTGAAATGCAGCTGATCGGGCATGCGGGCAATCGTATCCCGCGACACGCGCGGCGGCGTACGATCCGCTGCATGACCGAGCTCCTCGTCGCAACGAAGAAGGGACTGTTCGTGCTCGAGGGCGAGCCCGGCGCGCCGTTTGAGGTCACCACGCGCGCGTTCGCCGGCGAGCCCGTCGAGTACGCGATGCGCGATCCGCGCACGGGTCGCCTCGTCGCGTCGGTGACGTCCGGCTGGCACGGCCCGAAGATCTGGTGCGCCGACGATGCGGCGGGGGAGTGGGAGCAGGCCGAGGGGCTGGCGCTGCCCGCAGGCGGCGAGCAGGCGCTCGAGCGCATCTGGGTCATCGCCGCGGGCGCGGGCGACGACGCGCCGCTGTACGCCGGCGGCGATCCCGGCGTGCTCTTCGAGAGCCGCGACGGAGGGGCCAGCTGGCAGCTCAACGAGGCGCTCTGGGAGGAGCAGGCGCGCGGCCGCTGGCAGCCCGGCGGGGGCGGGCTGTGCCTGCACTCGATCGTGCCCTGGCCGGGCGAGCCCGACCGGCTCGCGGTCGCGGTGTCGGCCGCCGGCGTCTGGCTGACCGAGGACGGCGGCGGCTCCTGGCGGCGCGGCAACCGGGGCCTCGTCGCCGGCTACGTGCCCGACGACGCGCGCGAGGCGACGAACGACCTCTGCGTCCACCACCTCGAGCGCGCGCCGGCGCAGCCCGAGCGGATCTTCATGCAGTTCCACGGCGGGGTCTACCGCTCCGACGACGCCGGCGAGAGCTGGGTCGACATCGCGCCCGGGCTGCCGTCGGACTTCGGCTTCCCGCTCGCGATCGACCCCGCCGACCCCGACAGCGCCTACGTCATCCCGCTCAACGCCGATGTCGACCGCGTCACGCCCGAGGGCCGCGTGCGCGTCTACGAGACGCGCGACGCCGGCGCGACCTGGACGGCGCGCGGCGACGGCCTGCCGCAGCGCAACGCGTACCTGACGGTGCTGCGCCAGGCCTTCGACAGCGCCGGCGAGGGCCCCGCGCTGGAGCTCTACTTCGGCGCCACCTCGGGCGACGTCTTCGGCTCGGGCGACGCCGGGGCGAGCTGGTTCACGGCGGCAGCGAGCCTGCCGCCGGTCAGCGGCGTCACGGCCGTTGGCTGACGCCCCGCTCATCGCCGTCACCGGCTCCAGTGGCGCCGTCGGCGGGCGCATCGCCGCGAGCCTCGCCGCGGCCGGGATCCGCCAGCGGCTCGTCGTCCGCGACGCCCGGCGGGCTCCGCGGCACCCCGGCGCGCAGGTGCGCGGCGTCGCCGACTACGCCGACTACGAGGGGATGCACGCCGCGCTCGAGGGCGCCGGCACGCTGCTGCTGATCCCGGCCGCCGAGCACCCGCACCGGGTGATGCAGCACACGACCGTCGTCGATGCCGCGGTCGCGGCCGGCGTCGAGCGGATCGTCTACCTCTCGTATCTGGGCGCCGCGCCGGCCGCGACGTTCACGCTCGCCCGCGACCACTGGGCGACCGAGGAGCACGTCCGCACGAAGGACATGGCGTTCACGTTCCTGCGGATGAGCCTCTACATGGACTTCATCGCGACGATGGTCGGCGCCGACGGCGTGATCCGCGGGCCCGCCGGCGACGGGCGCGTCGCGGCGATCCTGCGCGAGGACGTCGCGGCCGCGGCCGTGGCGGTCCTGACCTCCGACGGCCACGACGGCCGCACGTTCGACCTCACCGGCCCGGCGAGCTTCTCGCTCGGCGAGGCGGCCGAGCTCATGACGCGGCTGACCGGCAGGGAGGTCCGCTACGAGCACGAGACCGAGGAGGAGGCCTACGCGTCGCGCGCCTGCATCGGCGCACCGGAGTCGGCGGTGCGCGGCTGGGTGAGCTCCTACCAGGCGATCGCCGACGGCAGCCTCGACGTCGTCAGCCCGGCCATGGAGGAGCTGACCGGCGCGCCGGCGACGTCGCTGGAGGAGTACCTGCGCCGCGCCTGAGACCTGTGTGCAACGACACACAGCCGGGGGCCGTCGCCCGTCGTACTCTGAGCCGATGGCAGGCTGGACGAGGCTCATCATCCGCAACCGCAGGAAGGTCCTGGTGCTGTGGCTGGTGCTCTTCCTCGTCGGCGGCTACGCGGCGGCCAACGTCGGCGACCTGCTCAGCAACCGCTTCAGCGTCCCCGGCTCGGACGCCGAGCGCGGTCTCGACCTCCTGAAGGACCGCTTCGACGAGCGCGGCGACGGCGCCTTCACGCTCGTCGTCCAGACCGACCGGCCGGTGGCGCGCAGCGCGACCGTGCGGCGCTCGGTCGCGGCCGCGGCGCGCAGGGCGGCCGCGACCGTCGACGGTGCGCGCCCCGGGCCGGTCCTGGCGGCGGCGCCGAACGTCGCCTACGTCCAGATCAACACGCCGCTGGAGAACGCCGACGCGGCCAAGGAGACGCCCGCGATGCGCGCCGCGCTGCCGGAGATCGCGGGCGCGACGACGTACCTCAGCGGCTTCCCGGCGATCAACAACGACACCCAGAAGCTCTACAACGAGGACCTCGCGCGCGGCGAGTCGATCGCGATCCCGATCGCGCTGCTCGTGCTCGCGTTCATGTTCGGGACGCTCGTCGCGATCGGGATCCCGCTGGCGTTCGCGCTCGTGACGATCCCGACGACGCTCGGAGCCGTCTGGATCGTCGCCCACGTCATGGACATGGCGATCTACGTGACGAACATCGTCACGCTGATCGGCTTCGCGATCGCGATCGACTACTCGATGCTCGTCGTGTTCCGCTTCCGCGAGGAGCTCGCGCGCCAGAGGAGCGTCGAGGAGGCGCTCGTCACGACGATGGGCACCGCCGGCCGCGCGACGCTGTTCTCCGGCGGCGTCGTCGCGATCGGGCTCGCGCTGCTCGTCTTCATGCCGCTGCCGTTCATGCAGTCGATGGGCGTCGGCGGGCTGCTCGTCCCGCTCGTATCGATCGCGGCGGCCGCGACCTTCCTGCCCGCGCTGCTCGCGGTGACGGGGCACAAGATCAACCGCCTGCGCGTCGTACCCCGGCGCGTGCTGGCGGCGCGCACCGGCGGGCGGCCGGGCTTCTGGACCAAGCTCGCGCGCTCGATCATGCGCCGGCCCGTTCTGTACCTCGTCGCCTCGACGGTGGTGATGCTCGCGCTCGCCTACCCGGCGCTCGGGCTGAAGCTCACCGGCGGCGACAACCGCGGCATCCCCCTGACCACCGAGTCCACGCGAGGGCTGGCGCTGCTGCAGCGCACGCTCGGGCCGGGCGCGCTGGCGCCCCATCAGATCGCCGTCGACACGGGCCGGGCGGGCGGCGCGCAGGCGGCCGCGGTGCGCGCGGCGCAGGAGCGGCTGATCGCCGCGCTGCGGCGCGACCCGGAGGTCAAGCCGCAGACGCTGCAGGCGCCGGTGCTGCTGGCGCACACGCGCGCCGGGCTGCTCGCGGCCAAGCGGGCGAACCTCGTCGACCGCGAGGGCCGCGTGCTGCAGATCAAGGTCGCGGGCCGCGGCGACGCGGGCACCGACGAGGCGATGGACCTCGTCCACCGCATCCGCGAGGACTACGTCCCGGCGGCCCGCTTCCCCAACGGCGCGGACGTCATCGTCACCGGCGCCCCGGCCTTCGGCGTGGACTTCATCGACCGCGCCTACGGGGCCTTCCCGTGGCTGATCGTCGCCGTGCTCGTGCTGTCCTACCTGCTCTTGCTGCGCGCGTTCCGCTCGGTGATCCTGCCGCTGAAGGCGGTGCTCATGAACCTCCTGTCGGTCGCGGCCACCTACGGCGTGCTCGTGCTCGTCTTCCAGCACGGCCTGCACGAGGCGATCGGCCTGCAGGGCTCGGCGCAGATCGAGGCCTGGATCCCGATCTTCCTGTTCGCGATGCTCTTCGGCCTGTCGATGGACTACGAGGTCTTCCTGCTGTCGCGGATGCGCGAGGAGTGGGACCGCACCCACGACAACGAGCTCGCGGTCTCCAGCGGCCTGGAGCACACCGGCCGGATCATCACGGCGGCCGCGCTGATCATGATCGCGGCGTTCGCGGGCTTCACCGCCGGCTCGTTCGTGGGGCTGCAGGAGTTCGGGTTGGGGCTCTCGGTGGCGATCGCGCTCGACGCGACGATCGTCCGCGCGCTGCTCGTGCCCGCGCTCATGAAGCTCATCGGCGACTGGAACTGGTACCTGCCCGACGGGCTGCGCAAGGCGCTGCGCCTCGCTCCGGGGCGGCCGGCCACGCAGGCCGGCGGCGCGCGCCGCTAGGACGTCAGGCGCACAGGCGCCGCGCCGTCGCGACGAGCACGTCGGCGCAGGCGGCGACGCTCGCGAGGTCGGCGTACTCCTCGACCGCGTGCGCGCCCCCGCCGCCGGGCCCGAAGACGACCGTCGGGATGCCGGCCGCCGACGTGAACGCGGCGTCCATCCAGGGGTGGTCGCCGACGACCGGCGGCGGCTCTCCGAGCGTGTCGGCGGCGGCGGCGCGCAGCATCGTGACGACGGGCGCCTCGGGGTCGACCTCGAAGGGCTCGCGCACGAGGACGATCCGCAGCTCGGTCTCCAGGCGCTCGTCGGCGGCGCCGGCGAGGGCGAGCAGCTGCTCGAGCTCGTGCTCGACGCCGGCGCGCGTCTCGCCGGGCAGCGTGCGCCGCTCGATCGACAGGACGCAGCGCTCGGGATAGCTCGACAGCTCCTGCCCGCCGCCGATCAGCGAGGCGTGCAGGCTCGCGGGGCCCAGGAGCGGGTGCGGGCGCTCGTCGAGGTGCGCCTGCAGCTCGCGCAGGCCGGCGAGCACCGGGGCCATGCCGGCGATCGCGTCGACGCCGAGGTCGGGGCGCGAGCCGTGGGCGGCGTGGCCGCGCGTCTCCAGCTCGGCCCACGCGAAGCCCTTGTGCGCGACGCAGGCGCGCAGCGACGTCGGCTCCGTGACGACGCAGGCGTCGGCGCTCCAGCGGCGCAGGACCGACTGCACGCCCTCGCTCGCGTGCTCCTCGTCGGCGACCGCGGTCACGACGACGTCGCCGCGCAGCCCGGCATCGGCGACCTCGGCGCCGGCGAGCATGATCGCCGCCAGCCCGGCCTTCATGTCGTAGGCGCCGCGGCCGTACAGGCGCCCGTCGCGGACCTCGGGCTCGTGCGGGCGCGTCATCCCCTCGACGCCGACGGTGTCCATGTGCGCGTTGAGCATCAGCGCCGCGCCGCCGCCGGTGCCGCGGGCGACGCCGACGACGCTCGGGCGGCCCTCCAGCGGCTCGTCGAGCGTCACGACGAGGCCGCGCTCGCCGAGCCAGTCGGCGACGAAGTCCGCGATCTCGGCCTCGCCGGCGGCGCCGGGGACCAGCGCCGGGTTGACCGAGTCGATCGCGACGAGCGCCGCGAGCAGGTCGGTCGCGGCGGCGACGTCGATCAGAATGCTTCGGGCGACTTGACGAACGCGCTCAGCATGAGGATGTTCGCCACGGCCGCGACGAGACGCGCGAGCTCGATGTCGCTGGTGTCGACGATCCACCAGGTCGCGCTGGCGTGCTGGTTGTCCTCGAGGATCGGGCCCAGCAGCTCGCCGTGCACCGAGATCATGCAGGGCAGCTTGTACCGGGCGCCCGCGCCGACCGCGATGTACTCCGTGCGCCGGCAGTCGACGGTCCAGCCCTCGACGTACTCGGGCTTGCGCAGGACGGTGCTCTCGCTGATCGGGACGCGCTCGCGCGGCTGCTGCTCCATCCGGCGCAGGAACTCCTCGGCGACGTCCTTCGGGGTCAGCGAGGACGGCAGATCGGCGTCTTCCGCCTTCTCGAGGTCGCTGCGGCTGCTGTCGCTGCTCAGCGCGATCGCGCGGTCCAGCCAGTGGGCCGGCAGCGGCGCGCGCCGCTGGGTGACGGCGTGATGCACGGCGTAGTGGCCGATCTCCGCACGGCAGGCCTGGCACGTCGGCTCAAGGGGCGTTCGGATGGCGACCGTGAAGGAGCCGGCGGCATCCTGAGAGATGCCGCTTGGCGTCTCCGGCAGCTCGTTGCCGTGGACCTCGCAGACCGGCTTGCCACAGCGGCCGCAGCTGGCTACGGCCATATTGCCGCAGGCGCAGAACCCAACGCTCCCGTTCGCGTAGCTCATGCCTGTCAAGTGTAGGCGTCGCGGACCCTCAGGTCACGCGTTCGACGGACATTCGGTCGCCGCTCGGACGACAGGGGCGCCGGGCGCCGTTGGTCCGCCCGCCGCCCGGGGCGCTCACGAGGAGCCTGCAGGTGTCGATAACCGGGGTCATGCAGCGGTTGCTTCTTCACCTGCGCTGGCTCGGGGCCCTACTGGTCCTCGCGGTCGTCGTCCTGCCCGCCTCGGCGCAGGCGGCGAGCTGCTCCAAGCGCGGCAGCGCGGGCGCCGACCGCCTCACCGGCGGCTGGCTCGCCGACCGGCTCTGCGCGCTGGGCGGCAACGACCTCGTCTTCGGCGGCGCGGGCAACGACCGCCTCAACGGCGGCTCGGGCAACGACAAGCTGCGCGGCGGCAGCGGCAACGACCGCCTCACCGGCGGCGTCGGCGACGACGAGCTCGGCCACGGCTCGGACTTCGGCGCCGAGCGCGGCGACGACACGCTCGACGGCGGCCCCGGCAACGACGTCCTCAACGCCGGCCAGGGCGACGACGCGGCCGACGGCGGCGACGGCGACGACGCCGTGCTCATGGCCTTCGGCGACGACCACCTCGGCCTCGGCGGCGCGGGCAACGACCGCGTCGACGGCGGCAACGGCAACGACGGCGGCCTCTACGGCGGCCCCGGCGCCGACCTCGTCAGCGGCGACGGCGGCGACGACCGCATCTTCGGCGACGCCAGGCCCGACGGCCTTCCCGGCGACGACGTCCTCTTCGGCGGCGGTGGCGGCGACTACCTCGACGCCGGCGACGGCAACGACCTCCTGCTCGGCGGCAAGGGCGGCGACGAGCTGCAGGCCGGACTCGGCAACGACGTGATCGTCGGCGGCAGCGGCGCCGACACGCTCGTCGGCGGACCCGGCGACGACCTCCTCTGGGCGATCGACTTCGAGCGCAACTCCACCGACGTCCTCGATCCCGCGTTCTTCACGGCGCCCGGCGACAACGCGATCGACTGCGGCGACGGCAACGACATGGCGGTCATCGACCTCGCCGACGAGCGCCGCCTCGTCACGGGCTGCGAGCGGATCGTCGTGCTGCGCTCGGATGCGTCGGACTGCACGCAGGTCTCGCGCTGGCTCAACGGCGGTGCCGTCAAGCCGGACACCCTGCCGCTGAAGACCGGCAAGCTGCTCCCCGTCGAGCAGTTCCCCCCCAACCCCAACCGCGTGCTCGCCGCGGCCTCGCCCTTCCCCGAGAAGCCCGCCTGGCCGACCGACGAGGCAGCGCTGCGCTCCTGCTCGGATTACTCCGTGCGCTACCTCGTCGACCCGACCGACGACCTGCGCCCCAACGTCCGCGGCACCGCGCTGGCGGACACCCTCGTCGCGGTCCCGGCCGGCCAGGCCGCCAACCCGCGCACGCTGACCCCCGCCGGCAGCCCCGACGGCGCGAGCGTCTTCAACGCCGGCGAGGGCGACGACGTCATCGCCGGCTCGCCCGGCGACGACACCGTGCTCGGCGGCGACGGCGACGACACGATCCACGCCGGCGACGGCGACGACGTCAGCCTCGAGGGCGAGGGCGGCAGCGACTCGATCTGGGGCGGCCCCGGCCAGGACGTGCTCTTCGGCCGCACCGGCGATGACAGCCTCTGGGGCGAGGACGGCGACGACTACGTCGAGGGCGGCCGCGGCGACGACCGGCTGTCGGGCGGCGGCGGCGCGGACCGGCTCTTCGGCGGGGTCGGCTCCGACCGTCTCAGCGGCGGCGCCGGCAACGACGAGCTCAACGCCTACGACGGCTCGGCCGACGTCGTCGACTGCGGCGCGGGCGACGACACGGCCACGGTGGACAGGCGCGACCGGGTCATCGGCTGCGAGCACGTGAGCGCCCCGCGCTCCGCGCGGAAGGCCAAGCGCGGCGGCGCATAGACTGCCGCGCGTGTACGCCGACGAACTGCTGGCCCCCTGGTGGGAGCAGACCAGGAGCCTGCTGCCGGACGTGCCGCTGTTCGACGCGCACACGCACATCGGCGTCAACGATCCCGACGGATTCGCGTGCACCGCCGAGGACCTCTTGGCGACGCTGAAGCCCACGGGCTCGCGCGCGGTCGTCTTCCCGATGCACGAGCCGGACGGCTATCCGCCCGCCAACGACCACGTGATCGCCACGGCGCTGGGGTCCGGCGGCGTGCTCGTCCCCTTCTGCCGCGTCGACCCGCACGCCGAGGCGGCCGCCGAGGTCCGCCGCTGCCTGCAGCTCGGCGCGCGCGGGATCAAGCTGCACCCGCGGGCCGAGCAGTTCGGAATGCTCGAGCCCGGCGTGCGCGAGATCGTCGAGGTCGCCGAGGAGCACCGGCTGCCGATCCTCATCCATGCCGGCCGCGGGATCCCGGCGCTCGGCGCGCACGTCCTCGACTACGCGACCGAGTTCCCCGGCGCCCGCTTCATCCTCGCCCACGCGGGCGTCTGCGACCTCGCCTGGATCTGGCGCGGGATCGCCGGCCACCCCAACGTCTTCTTCGACACCGCCTGGTGGAGCGCGGCCGACCAGACCGCACTGTTCTCGCTCGTCCCGCCGGGGCAGATCCTCTACGCGACCGACATCCCGTTCGGGACCCCCGAGCAGACGATCATCGGGACGTTCCGGTGCGCGCTGCAGGCAGGCCTGAGCGCCGAGCAGCTCGCGAGCGTCGCCTCGGGGCAGCTCGAGCGGCTCATCGCCGGCGAGGACCCGCTCGACCTCGGCCCCGCGCCGCACCCCGAGGGCACGCGCAGCGACCCGCTGCTGGACCGCGTGAACTACTTCCTCGTCGCCGCCTTCGCCACGGCGCTGGCCGGCGGCTCGCCGCTGGAGTTCATCGACCTCGCGCGGCTGTCCTGCCTCGTGGGCGACGGCGCGCCGCAGGCGGCGCACTGCGCGTCGATCCTGCAGCTGCTCGATCTGGCGCTCGCGCAGCCGATGGGGGAGACGATCCCGGAGCGCATCGCGCACATCCACCTGCTGGTCACCGCGTGCTCGATCGCGGCCACGCCGGACGTCCCGGTGGCGTCGTGAGGGGCCTCCGGAGGCGCTCAGAGGGACGGCGAACGACCATTTTCTTCAACCACGGCGCCTCAAACGGCCAAGCCTCGGTAACCTGACGCTAGTGACTGGCGATTCGTCAGCCGAGATGACGGCCGAGCACGACGGCCTGACGGCGACTCAACCTACGGGGGAGAGGAGCACCGCGAGCGCGGAGGACGCTGTGCGTATCGACGCCGCCGCTGCTCCGGAGACCTCCGAGAGCGCCGCCGCGAACGGCCAGGCCGAGCCGGACGCCACCCCGCCGGAGCCCGCTGCCGCCGAGTCCGCGCCTGCCGCCCCGGAGCCCGCTGCGGCTGCCGAGGTGCCCGCTGCCGCTGCCGAGGAGCCCACCGCGCCGGTCGACATGGGCCAGCCGGTCGCCGCCGACGCGCCGGTCGTCGCCGCCAAGCGCGAGCCCGCCGCCGAGTCCGCTCCCGCCGCTGAGTCTTCCGAGCCGGCCGCCGAGTCCGCTCCCGCCGCTGAGTCTTCCGAGCCCTCCGAGCCCGCGGCCGAGGCGACCCCGGTGGTCACGCCGGACGCCGAACGTCCAGCCGTCGGCCCGAAGATCCTCGGCGTCGCGCAGCCGCCCAAGCCGCTGCCGACGGTCAAGGCCACGCTGCCCACGCGCAAGCGCCGCCGCCGCCCCTCGGCCGCCGAGCGCCACCGCCGCGCCTTCTTCTCCGCGCTCACCGACCTTCGCCGCGGCGGCCAGCCGGCCAGCGCCGCCGCGCCCGCCGCCGACGAGCAGCCCGCCGACGAGCAGGCCGCCGTCGCCGAGGCGCCCGCCGCCGAGGCCGCCGCCGCCGAGGCCCCCGCTCCCGAGGCGCCCACCGCCGAGGCTCCGGCCGCCGAGGCCGCCGCCGCCGAGGCCCCCGCTCCCGAGGCGCCCACCGCCGAGGCTCCGGCCGCCGAGGCCCCCGCTCCCGAGGCCCCCGCTCCCGAGGCCGCCGCTCCCGAGGCCGCCGCTCCCGAGGTCCAGGCGCCCGCCGCCGAGGTCGCCGACGCGCCCGCGCCGGCCGACGCCGCGCCCGCCGAGGAGCAGCCCCAGGGCGAGACCGCCGCTCAGCAGGACCGCTCGCTGTCCTCGCCGGCCCGCCTGACCGCCGCCATCGAGCGCGTCGGCGGCGCCGAGGTCATCAAGGAGGCGCTGAAGCCCAAGCAGGACGAGAAGGGCCAGCCGCTGAAGTGGGCCGCCGTCTGCGCCCAGGCCGCCGAGGGCCTGAAGCCCGGCGATCCCGTCTTCAACGCCTGGGTCCGTCTCGCCGCGACGCCCGTCCGCGAGGTCAAGGCCCAGCTTCCCCGCCCGGCCGAGGCCGAGCGTGGCAGCGGCGGACGCCCCGGCGAGTCCGGCGGCCGCCGTCCCGGCGGCCAGCGCCCCGGTGGCGGACGCGGAGACCGCGGGCGCCGCGACGACCGCCCCAGCCGCCAGGAGTTCGCCTCCCACGCGCAGGACGGCACGCTGCGCAAGAGCGTGCGCATCGTCACCGGTCACGACGAGGACCAGGAGCGCCGCGAGCGCGACCGGATCCGCAAGGAGCAGCGCGACGCCAAGCGCCGCGCCGAGCGCGAGCGCCTCGCCCGCCTGGGCTACTAGTCGCACCCCGCACCCGCGCGGTGCGGATAGCCTGCAGGCGATGGCCGGGCGCCAGCGCAACCTCGAGGTCAAGGCGATCGACCCCGATCCGCAGGCCACCTACGCGGCCGCGGTCGCCCTCGGAGCGCAGGACCAGGGCGTGCTGCGCCAGCGCGACACGTACTTCCACGCCGTCCAGGGCCGCCTGAAGCTGCGCGAGGCGCCGCCGCAGCCGGCCGAGCTGATCGCCTACGCGCGCGCCGAGCTCGCGGGGCCGAAGGTCAGCCTCTACCGCGTCGTGCCGGTCGCCGACCACCTCGCCCTCGTCGACGCGCTGGCGGACTCGCTCGGCGTCCGCGTCGTCGTGGAGAAGTTCCGGCGCCTGCTGCTGTGGCGCAACGTCCGCATCCACCTCGACCGCGTCGAGGACCTCGGCGACTTCGTCGAGATCGAGGCCGTGGCGGCGTCGCCCGGAGGGCTGGAGGTCGAGCGCGACCGCGTCGAGGAGCTGCGCGCGGCGCTCGGGATCACCGACGAACGGCTCGTGCCGCTCGGCTACGCCGACCTGATGACCCGCCGCAGGCGCATCGCGTGAGCGACCTCGCGGGGAAGACGATCATGATGTCGGGCGGCAGCCGCGGGATCGGGCTCGCGATCGCGCTGCGCGCCGCGCGCGACGGCGCCAACGTCGCGCTGCTCGCCAAGACCGCCGAGCCGCACCCGCGCCTGGCCGGCACGGTGTTCACCGCCGCGCAGGAGATCGAGGAGGCGGGCGGCCAGGCGCTGGCGTGCGTCGGCGACGTGCGCGACGACCGCTGCGTCGGCGACGCCGTCGAGCGAGCCGTCGACCGCTTCGGCGGCATCGACATCGTCGTCAACAACGCCAGCGCGATCGACGTCAGCCCGAGCAGCACGATCGCGATGAAGCGCTACGACCTCATGCAGGACGTCAACGCGCGCGGGACCTTCCTGCTGTCGCGGATGTGCGTCCCGCACCTCCTCGACGCCGAGAACCCGCACGTGCTGACGCTCAGCCCGCCGCTGAGCCTCGACCCGCGCTGGTACGGCCCGCACCTCGCCTACACGCTCGCGAAGTTCGGGATGAGCATGTGCACGCTCGGCATGGCGGCCGAGCACGCCGAGTCGGGGATCGCGTTCAACTCGCTGTGGCCGCGCACGATCATCGCGACCGCGGCGGTGCAGAACATCCTCGGCGGCGAGGCCGCGATGGCGCGCTCGCGGCGGCCGGAGATCGTCGCCGACGCCGCGCACCACATCCTCACGCGCCCCGCGCGCGAGACGACCGGCAACTTCTTCATCGACGACGACGTGCTCGCGGAGGCCGGCGTCACCGACCTGAGCGCGTACGCCTACGTCCCCGACGCCGACCTGCTGCCGGACCTGTTCCTCGAGACCTGAGAACGGCCGAAACGTCCAAGACCGCCGCGGCGGCGCACGCCTAGGCTGCCTGCATGAGCATCGACGTCCCCGCCGCGATCGGCTTCATGGCCGGCCACGGCCGCACGCTCGACCGGCGCCGCCTCGAGCTGCAGATCGACGGCGGCGATCCGGGCGCCGTGCTGGGCGCGCTGGACGCCTACCGCAACCCCGACGGCGGCTACGGCTGGGGCCTCGAGCCCGACCTGCGCTCGCCGGAGAGCCAGCCCGGCGGCGCCCTGCACGCCTTCGAGGCGCTCGCCGACGTCGCGCCCGCCACGAGCCCGCGCGCCGTGGAGCTGTGCGACTGGCTGGAGTCGGTGGCGCTGCCCGACGGCGGGCTGCCGTTCGCCTTCCCGGTCAAAGATCCCGCCGGCTGCGCGCCGTTCTGGGCACAGGCCGATCCGGCGGTCTCGTCGCTGCAGATCACGGCCTTCGTCGCGGCGGCCGCCCAGCGCGTCGCCGTCCACGATCCGGCGGTCGCCGGGCACCCCTGGCTCGCACGCGCGACCGACTACTGCCTCGCCGCGGCCGCGGAGCTGGACGACGCGCGGCACGCCTACGTGGTCGGCGCGACGCTCGGCCTGCTCGACGCCGTGCACGAGACGCGCGCCGAGGCGGCCGCCTTGATCGAGCGCCTCGGGCGCCTGATCCCGCCCGACGGCTGCCTGCGCGTGAGCGGCGGTCTGGCGGACGAGATGCTGCGCCCGCTGGACATCGCCCCGGCCCCGAACCGCCCCGTGCGGGCGCTCTTCGCCGGCGCGACGATCGCGGCCGAGCTCGACCGGCTGGCCGCCGCGCAGCAGGACGACGGCGGCTGGCGCGTGGACTTCGCGAGCTACTCGCCGGCGGCCGCCCTGGAGTGGCGCGGCTACGCCACGGTGCGCGCGATCTCGATCCTGCGCGAGAACGAGCGGCTCGGCGCCTAGACTTCGTAAGGAACTAACATTTCGTAAGCAGAATTGGGTATGGTTGTGCGTGCAACGAAAGGAACCCGCACACTCATGTCCAAGCTGCTGCTCATCCCACTCGACGACATCGTCGTCTTCCCCACGATGGACATCAACCTCCCGGTCGACGCGACGGGCGAGGATCGCGTGCTCCTCGTGCCCCGGCACGACGGGCAGTACGCAAAGGTCGGCACGATCGCCAAGGTCACCGACACCGTTCGCCTGCCGGGCGGCGGACGCGGCGTCGCTCTCGAGAGCCACGCGCGCGGCATCATCACCGGCGCCGCCGAGGCCGACGAGCTCGGTCGTCTGCGCGCCGAGGTCACCGAGCACCCCGAGACCAAGCCGGTCGACGGGCGCACCCGCGAGCTCGAGCGCGAGTACCGCGCGGTCGTCGAGGAGATCCTCGTCGAGCGCGGCGCCGACGAGCGCGTCGGCGCGTTCCTGCGCTCGGTCGCCGATCCCGGCCCGCTGGCGGACACCGCCGGCTACAGCCCCGACCTGACGTTCGAGCAGAAGGTCCGCCTGCTGGAGGCGATCGACGTCACCGAGCGCCTCGCGCTCGCCGTCGAGTTCCAGCGCGAGCGCCTGACGGAGCTGCAGGTGCGCAACCGCATCCGCAACGACGTCGAGTCCGGTGCCCAGAAGCAGCAGCGCGAGTACTTCCTGCGCCAGCAGATGGAGTCCATCCGCCGCGAGCTGGGCGAGGACGAGGGCTCGGTCGCCGACGAGTACCGCACGAAGATCGAAGAGGCCGGCATGCCGGATGACGTCCGTGAGCAGGCCGAGCGCGAGCTCGACCGCCTCGAGCGCACCGGCGAGCAGAGCGGCGAGTCCTCGATGATCCGGACCTACCTGGACTGGCTCGTCGCGGTCCCGTGGAGCAAGCGCTCCGACGAGGTCCTCGATCCGGTCCACGCGCGTGAGGTGCTCGACGCCGATCACGCGGGCCTGGAGGACGTCAAGGACCGCATCACGGAGTACATCGCGGTGCGCAAGCTGCGCCAGGAGCGCGGCGTCGAGATGGACCGCAAGGCGGGGGCGATCCTCACCCTGATCGGCCCTCCCGGCACCGGCAAGACCTCGATCGGCGAGTCGATCGCCCGCGCGACCGGACGCGAGTTCGTCCGCATGTCGCTCGGCGGCGTCCGCGACGAGGCCGAGATCCGCGGCCACCGCCGCACCTACATCGGCGCCCTGCCGGGACGGCTCGTCCGTGCCCTGCGCGACGCCGGCACGATGAACCCGGTGATCATGCTCGACGAGGTCGACAAGGTCGGCGCCGACTGGCGCGGCGACCCGTCGGCGGCGCTGCTCGAGGTCCTCGACCCCGCGCAGAACCACGCGTTCCGCGATCACTACCTCGACATCGAGATCGACCTGTCGCAGGTCCTGTTCATCGCCACGGCGAACGTCGCCGAGACGATCCCGGGCCCGCTGCTGGACCGCATGGAGGTCATTCGCTTCGACGGCTACACCGTCGCCGAGAAGACCGCCATCGCCCGCGACTACCTGTGGCCGCGCCAGCGCGAGCGCAACGGGCTGCGCGAGGACGAGGTCGTCGTCGAGGACGAGACGCTGAAGCTCGTCGTCGCCGAGTACACCCGCGAGGCGGGCGTGCGCCAGCTCGAGCGCGAGCTCGGGACGCTGCTGCGCAAGACCGCAACGAAGATCGCCTCCGACGAGTCGCTCGCGCCGGTGACGGTCGACGTCGACGCGGTGCGCGAGGCGCTCGGACGCCAGAAGGTCTTCCAGGAGGCCGCGGCACGCACGGCGGTTCCGGGCGTGGCGACGGGCCTCGCGGTGACCGGCGTCGGCGGCGACGTGCTGTTCATCGAGGCCTCCGGGATGCCATCCCGCCCATCCCAGGGCGGCGCTGACGCTGACCGGCCAGCTCGGCGACGTCATGAAGGAGTCGGCGCGGATCGCGCTGACGTACGTCCGCGCGCATGCCGAGCAGCTCGGCATCGACGAGGACGCCTTCGACGAGCGTGAGTTCCACGTCCACGTCCCCGCGGGCGCGATCCCGAAGGACGGCCCGAGCGCGGGCGTCACGATGACGACCGCTCTCGCCTCGCTGCTCAGCGGGCGGCCCGTGCGCCACACCGTCGGCATGACCGGCGAGGTGACGCTCCAGGGCCGGGTCCTGCCGATCGGCGGCCTCAAGCAGAAGGTGCTGGCCGCGCACGCGGCCGGGCTCACCGACGTGATCCTGCCCGAGCGCAACCGGGCCGACCTCGACGACGTCCCCGAGGACGTGCGCGAGGCGATGACGTTCCACCCGGTCATGACGATCGACGAGGTGCTCGCCGTGGCTCTCGAGCCGGCGCGCGCCGAGGCGATCGCCGCCTGACCAACGCTCCCTCCTCCCAGGGACAGCAGCACGCGACGGGGCGCTCTGGGCGCCCCGTCGTCGTTCTGCGTCCGTTCAGCGAAGAACGACCGATCGCGGAGCCGGCATGAGGATGCGCGACGTTGGCGCATTCTGTGCCGGCTCCGCTACGCACAGCCGTCGGGGGAGCGAACAGCTGGTGCGCGGGGAGCGGGGCGGCGGCATCGGTCCGCCGCCCCACAACCCTCGCGGTCTGCGGTCGCGTCAGGTATCGGGAGCGCGAGCCGCGGTTCCTTGCTCACCATCCCGGCTTGGACACCGAGACGTAGGCGGTCGGACTAGATGGGGGAGGGGTCTCTAGTCCGACGGAAGAGGAACCTGCGGAGCATTCTCCGTCCCGCACATCAACGCGCGGTAAGGGGCGGATGAGGTTTCCTTTAACTTTCGCGGCGGGTCGCGAGCAGCGCCCACGCGACGAGCAGCGGCTGCAGCGGCAGGCGCGCCCACAGCAGCGCCCGCGGGATCGACCGGTAGCGGTCGGGATGCAGCGCCATCTGGACATTTGCAGGGAAGATGGCCACGAGCACGGCCGTCAGCCAGAGGCCGGCGCCGCGCCGCGTGCGCCGGAACGCGACCGCCACGCCGCCGGCGATCTCGGCGGCGCCGCTGAGCAGCACGAGCTCGCGATGGGCGGGCAGGTAGTCGGGGACGATCTGCTCGTAGATCTCCGGTCGCAGGAAGTGCAGCGTGCCGGCGGAGAGGAAGAAGACGCTCAGCAGGCGCCGGGGCCAGCTCACCGGGCCCGCAGCCCGTCGAGGGCGATGGTCAGGTAGCGCCGCCAGTCCAGCGCGGCGCCTTCGCGCTGCGCCGTGGCGATGTGGCCGAGGCCGCACATGATCGCCTGGATGTCATGGACCTGCGCATCGGGGCGCATGACGCCGGCGTCCTTGGCGCGCGCGATCAGCGCGTCGGTCGCCGTGGCGAGGCGCAGCTGGCCGGGGAGCGGGCCGCCCTGGCCGGCATTGCGGTGCCCGGCGACGATCTCGCACCAGGCGAGGTCGGAGGCCGCGGGCTCGGCGGCGCGCCAGATCGCCTTGGCGAACACCTCCCAGGGCTCGCCGCCCTCGGCGTGCGTCGCCTCGACGGTGTCGGCGAGGCGCTCGAAGTGGGCGTCGGCGAGCGCCGTGACGAGCGCGTCCTTCGTCGGGAAGTGGCGGTAGACGGTCCCGACGCCGACGCCCGCGCGGCGCGCGATGTCCTCGACCTGGCTGTCGAGCCCGCTCTCGCCGAAGGCCTGCGCGGCGGCCACGAGGATCTTCTCGCGGTTGCGGCGGGCGTCGGCGCGCAGTGGTCTGGGTGCGAGTGTTGACAAGCGGAACGAGCCTTCCATATGCTGGCCCACGCAGCAAGCGGAACCACCCCTCATGTTAACGCCCCTCCCCGTGGAGCACCACCCATGACCGACGCACAGGCTGCCGAGCGACGCAAGTGGCTCGCTCTCGCGCTTCTCGCCACGACCCAGTTCGTCATCGTCCTCGACGCCGCGATCGTCAACGTCGCGATCCCGTCGATCGGCGACGACCTGCACTTCTCCGAGGAGAACCTCACCTGGATCCCGAACGCCTACGCGCTGACGTTCGGCGGCTTCCTGCTCCTCGGCGGCCGGATGGCGGACCTGCTCGGTCGCCGGCGCCTCTTCATGATCGGCCTCGTCCTGTTCTCGTTCGCGTCGCTGCTCGGCGGCCTGTCGACCAGCGAGACGCAGCTCATCGCCGCCCGCGCGCTGCAGGGCCTCGGCGCCGCGCTGCTCGCCCCGTCGGCGCTGTCGATGGTCACGAACATGTTCTCTGAGGGTGCCGAGCGCAACAAGGCGCTCGGCGTCTGGGGCGCCGTGTCGGGATCCGGCGGCGCAGCCGGCGTGCTGCTCGGCGGCATCCTGACCGAGTACCTCGGCTGGGAATGGGTGCTGTGGGTCAACGTGCCGATCGGCGTCGTCGCCGCGTTCCTGGCCCCGCGCCTGCTCGACGAGAGCCGCAAGGAGGCCGAGACGAAGACGTTCGACGCGCTCGGCGCCGTGACGGTCACCGCCGGCCTGTCGCTGCTCGTCTTCGCGCTCGTCGACGCGGTCAACGCGGGCTGGGGCTCCACTCAGACGCTGCTGCTGCTGGCGCTCTCGGCGGCGCTGATCGCGGTGTTCGTGGTGACGGAGCTGCGCTCGCGCTCGCCGCTCATGCCGTTCCGGATCTTCCGCCTGCGCACGCTGACGGGCGCCAACGTGGTCGGCCTGCTCGTCGGCGCCTCGCTGTTTGCGATGTTCTTCTTCCTCTCGCGCTACATGCAGCAGGTGCTCGGCTACTCGGCCCTGAAGGCCGGCTTGGCGTACCTGCCGCTCGCGCTGTTCATCATCGCCTCCGCGGGCGGCGCCTCGGTACTCGTGACGCGGCTGGGCTTCAAGCCGGTGCTCATCACCGGGATGGGGTTGGTTGCCGTCGCGCTGGTGTGGCTCTCCCAGGTCCCGGTCGACGGCAGTTACGTGCCCGACCTGCTCGGTCCGATGATCCTCGCCGCGATCGGGCTGGGCTTCGCGTTCGTGCCGGTGACGATCGCGGCCGTCAGCAACATCTCCGCGGACGACTCCGGACTCGCCTCGGGGCTCATCAACACCTCCCAGCAGATCGGCGGCGCGCTCGGCCTCGCCGTGCTGGGCACGATCGCCAGCTCGCATACGGAGGATCTCGTGACCCAGGCGCAGGGCAATCCGGCCGCGATCCCCAACGCGCTCACCGAGGGATTCCAGCTCGCGTTCCTCACGGGCGCCGGCTTTGCGGTGCTCGGAATCATCGCCACGCTCGTGCTCGTGCGCGGCGCCGATTCGCGCGCGATCGTGGGCGCCAACCCGGCCGAGCTGCCGATGGCGTAGGGAGTGCGCCATGATCCGGCGTTCGTGCCGCCGGATCATCGCCATCCACAGCTCGCCGTCTCACGCTCGGAGAAGGACGGCGTGCAGGTCGTGGAGCTGAGCGGTGAGCTGGATCTCAACTCCGTGGCCGAGCTCGACGCCGCACTCGCCGGCGCGTCCGCCGGCGCGCACCCGCACGTCTGCCTCGACTGCTCCGCGCTCGAGTTCATCGACTCGACCGGGCTTGCGGCCGTCATCCGCGCCCACGTCGCCACCGGCGAGGCCGGCGGCGCGCTGACGATCGTCGCGGGCGCGGGGAGCATCGTGCGCCGCACGCTCGAGACGAGCGGGCTGCTGGAGATGCTGAGCGTCGTCGAGGACCGCACGGCGGCGCTGGCCGACCTGGCCTGACGCGCGCGGTCAGCAGTCCAGCGCGAACTCCTCGTCGCCGATCAGGATCACCAGCGGCTCGCCGGCGCGGCCGGCGATGCCGAGCGGCGTCTGCGGGTCGGTCGTCTCGTAGTCGGCGGCGACGACGCTGCGACCCGGCAGCAGCGCCGCGACGTCGCGCACGGCGCGGCCGAGCATCTCCAGCCCGCCGAGCAGGCCGGCGACGACGCCGCCCTCGGGGTCGACCTCGAAGCGCCCCATGCGGTGCATCGGCGGCAGCTCGGGCAGCGCGACGTCGGCGGCGGCGTCGTGGGGCAGGTCACGGCGCCCCTCGTCGTCGTGGACGACGACGGCGCGCAGCCGCTCGCACTCGACGACGGCCGGATGGTCGCAGTCGAGCGCGACGCTGACGCGAAGCGCGGCCGAGCCGTGCAGGAGCTCGCGCGCGAGCGCGATGGCGAGCGCGAGCTCCTGGTCTTCGGCCGGCGGGTCGGGGTCTGGCGTCAGCTGGGCTTCGTCGCGGTCAGCTGGCCGCGGATCGCGCCGGCCGGGAACGCCGCGCTGTGGATGTTCACGTAGTAGCCGCTCGGCTTCGCGCGGACCTTGGCGATGTCGGCCGCGGGCACGGTCTTCGAGCAACCGGTGAGCTTGCCGCCCTTGACCTTCTTGGGCGTCGTGAACAGCGCGATGAACACGCCGCCGGCCTTGCCCTTGACGCCGACGTGGATGTGCCCGGCGCCGAACGTGATCCCGGCCTTCTTCGGGCGGATGTCGTAGCAGACGGTGCTGGCCTTCAGCGTGATGACGGCGGTGCCGGTGCCGTCGGTGTCGCCGGCCGGCTTCTCCTGCTTGCCGTCCATCGTGCCGTAGAGCTTCTTGTCGGCGGCCGACGAGATCGTCGCCAGCCCGGCAAGAACGAAGATCGCAGTGCAGAATGCGATCAGGATGCGGATGCGGGTCATTGCACTCCCCTCTCGATGCTGCCCCCTGGACGGCCCGGAGGCTAACACCGCACCGGCCGCGGTCATACCCCTCAGGGTTGTGCGTTCGTGAAGCGAGCCAGCGGTGTCTCGATCCAGGCCTCGCCGCCGTAGCGCGCGGTCAGCGCGGCGGGCACCGCGGCGTGGTCGTATTCGACCCGGCGGTGCGTGATGGTGGCGTCGCCGGACAGCAGCGCGTAGGCCGCGCGGTGGTCGCCGTCGAAGGGCATCCCGACGCTCCCCGGGTTGACGAGCTCGACGTCGCCGACCGCCGCTGCGCGCCGGAAGGGGACATGCGTGTGGCCGAAGACGAGCAGCCGCTCGCTGACTCCCGCCAGCAGCTCGGCCTCGTCGTCGCCGGGCTCGGGCGTGAACGAGCGCACGTCGCTGGCCGGCGAGCCGTGCCATGCGCGGGCGCCCGCGCCGATCGCGGCGCTCTCGGGCAGCGCCGCGAGCCGCTCGACGAGCGCGTCGCCGAGCGCCTCGCGCGCGGCGGCGGTGGCACCGCGGACGGGCTCGGGCGCCGATTGCGGGTCGGCGGTCCAGCGCTCGCCGTTGCCGCGGATCCAGGTCGCGGGCGCGAGCTCCTCGAGCCGTTTGACGCTCTCCTCGGGCCAGGGGCCGAAGAGCGCGACGTCGCCGCCGATGAGGTAGGCGTCCGCGCCCTGCTCGGCGGCGTCGGCGAGAACGGCGTCCAGCGCCTCGAGGTTGCCGTGCACGTCGTAGATCAGCGCCAGCATCCTCGTAGTCTTACGCCCCGTGGTCGACCTTGCCGTCACGGGACCGAGCCTGTGCGTGCGGATCCCGCGCCCCGACGACGCGGCCGGCCTGTACGCCCACGCCTCCGACGCCGAGGTGACGCGCTGGTTCTCGTGGGGGCCCTACACGTCGGAGGTCGAGGCCAGCGCGTACCTCGCACGCCTGCCCGCGCAGCGCGGGCGCGGCGAGCAGCTCGACCTCGTCGTCGAGCACCTCGACGCGGGCCCGATCGGCATCTCCGGGCTGGCCGAGCTGTCGACCCGCGACCGCCGCGCGACGATCGGGACCTGGCTCGGGCGCGACTGGTGGGGCACGGGCGCCAACCGCGAGTGCAAGGCGCTCATGTGCCACATCGGGTTCGCGCTGTGCGGCCTGGAGCGCGTCGGCGCCTACACGAACGTCGACCACGTCCGCTCGCAGCGCGCGCTCGAGCGGCTGGGCTTCGAGCGCGAGGGCGTCCTGCGCTCCTTCCACCGCCACCGCGGCCGCTCGCTCGACGTCGCCGTCTACGGACTGCTGCGCGAGGACTGGCTCCACGGCCCCCTGCGCGACGTGCCCGTCACGGTCACCGGCGGGCCGCCACACGCGTTCGTGGTCGCGTTCTGAAACGGCGCCGATAAGAGGAGGGTCCGACGCGACCGTGTCCCATGCGACCACGTTCGCGTCGCGGCGGGGCGACTTTCTGCTCCATGCGAGCAGAAAGTCGACAGCCTCGGGCGGTCCGGGCGCCGGCGACCGCCCGCGTCACCCCGGCGTAGGGGCGACCTTCTGCTCCATGCGAGCAGAAAGTCGACAGCCCTCGGGCGGTCCGGGCGCCGGCGACCGCCCGCGTCACCCCGGCGTAGGGGCGACTTTCTGCTCCATGCGAGCAGAAAGTCGACAGCCCTCGGGCGGTCCGGGCGCCGGCGACCGCCCGCGTCACCCCAGCGCAGGGGCGCTTCCCTCATCGCTGCCGTTCGCAAGCGCCCCAAACGCACGACGACCGCTCGAGTGAACGACGAGCAGGCGTAGCCCTTTCTCCGACCAACGTGGCGCGGAGACGGTCGTGCTGCTAGCCCCGGCGGGCCTCCCAGCTGAATCCGCGGATCGCCAGGACGACCCCGACGACGGCCCACGCCAGCACGACGGCGAGGTCCGAGAGCGAGTCCGAGAACGACGCGCCGGTCACCAGGGCGGCCGACAGGCCGTCGATCAGGTGGGTGAGCGGGAGCACCTCGGCGATGTCGCGCAGGAAGGACGGCGCGTTGCCGGCGTCGTAGAACACGCCGCTGATGAAGATCGCCGGCAGGAAGATCGCGTTGACGTAGGCGGGCGCCGAGTCGAAGTTCGGGATCGCGTGCGAGAGGGCGACGCCGAGGCTCGCGAAGCAGACGACGCCGACGCCGGTGAAGACGACCAGCTGCAGCCAGTCCTTCGGCAGCCCGACGCCGAAGACCGCCGCGCCCGCGCCGACCACGATCGCGATCTGGACCGCCGTGTTGGTCACCGCGTTGGCGGCCAGCCCGCCGAGGTAGGCCCCCGACGGCAGCGGCGTCCCGCGCAGGCGCTTGAGCACGCCCTGCTCGCGCAGGAAGACCATGTTCATCGCCAGCGCGGAGAACGTCGTCGACATGACGCTCATGCCGGCGATGCCGGGGACGATGACGTCGAGGTCGCTCTGGCTGCCCGCGAAGATCGCCCCGAAGAGCGACAGGAAGATCAGCGGCAGCAGGAAGTTGAAGAAGGCGGCGCTCGGGTTGCGCCAGAACATCTTGCGCTCCAGGCGGTACTGGCGCCAGGTCAGGGCGGCGGTCTCGCTCACAGCGCCGGCTCCTCGACGGTGGGCTCGGTGGTGAGCTCGAGGTAGACGTCCTCGAGCGACGGGCGGCTGACGGAGAGGTCCGAAACGCCCGTTCCACGGGCCAACGCGGCGCTCGTGAGCTGGTGCAGCAGGGCCGTCGGGTCGTCGGTCTCGCGGGTGACCATCGTCCCGTCCTCGTCGCGCCAGCTCACGCGGTAGCGCGAGGCGGTGCCGACGCCGAGCTCGGCCGGCGCGCCGACCGCGAGGATCCGCCCGCCCTTGATGATCGCCACGCGGTCGCACAGCGCCTGCGCCTCGTCGAGGTAGTGCGTCGTGATCAGAACGGTCTTGCCGAGCTCGGCGAGCGCGCGGATCGTCTCCCATGCGGCGCGCCGGGCGGCGGGGTCGAAGCCGGTCGTCGGCTCGTCGAGGAAGATCAGCTCGGGGTCGCCGACGAGCGCCAGCGCGAAGTCCAAGCGCCGCGCCTGGCCGCCCGACAGCTTGCGCGCGCGGACGTCCTCGGACTCGCGCAGGCCGGCGAGGTCGATGACCTCCTCGACGTCGCGGGGGGAGGGGTAGAAGCCGGCCCAGTGCGTGACGAGCTCGCGCACGGTCGCGTGGCGGTAGAGGCCGCTGTCCTGCAACACGATCCCGACGCGCTCGCGCAGCGCGCGCGGCCGGCCGCCGGGGTCGTAGCCGAGCACCGAGACGATCCCGCTCGTGCGCTGGCGGTAGCCCTCGAGCATCTCGACCGTCGTCGTCTTGCCGGCCCCGTTGGGACCGAGCAGCCCGAACACCTCGCCGCGGGCGACCTCGAAGTCGATGCCCCGGACCGCCTGCACGTCGCCATAGGACTTGTGCAGGTCGCGCACGAGAATGGCCGGGGCCGCGGAGTCCATCGCGCCAATCATGACAAGATCGGACGTCGATCAAGTGGTTCGTTGCGCCTGCATCGATGTCGGCTCGAACACCACGCGGTTGCTCGTGGCGATGGACGACGGACCAGGCCTGCACGAGCTGTTCGCCGAGCGCGCGTTCACCCGCCTGGGCTCCGGCTGCGGCCAGGACGGCGAGATCTCCGCCGCCAAGGTCGCCGAGGTCGCGGCGGTCGTCGCGCGTCAGGTGCGGATCGCGCGCGAGCTGGGCGCCGCCTCGCTGCGCGTCGTCGCGACTGCGGCGGTGCGCCAGGCCCCCAACGGCCCCGCGCTCGCGGCCGCGATCGCCGACGCCTGCGGCGTCACGCTCGAGGTCCTCGCGGGCGAGGACGAGGCGCGGCTGGCGTTCGCCGGCGCCGTCGGGATGCTCGCCGCGGCGCCGCCCGGCCTGCTCGGCGTCGTCGACGTCGGCGGCGGCTCGACCGAGCTCGTCGTCGGGACCGCGGCGCAGGGCGTCACCTGGTCGGTGTCGCTGCCGCTCGGCTCCAGCATCGTGACGGAGGCCGACCTGCCCACCGACCCGCCGTCGGCGGCCGAGCTCGCACGCCTGCGCCGCAAGCTCGCGCGCGTGTTCGCCGGCGTCGAGGTGCCGCGGCCGGCGATGGCCTACGCCGTCGGCGGCAACGCGACCTCGCTGCAGCGCCTCGTCGGCAGCCTCTCGCTCGAGCGCGACGCGCTGGCGCGCGGGCTGCAGGCGCTCGTCACGCGCCCGGCGGCGGAGATCGCGCTGCGCCTGGGGCTGCATCCCGAGCGCGCGCGCCTGCTGCCGGCGGGGATCCTGCTGCTCGACGCGGCCTCGCGCGCGCTGCAGGCGCCGCTGCAGCTCGCCGGCGGCGGCCTGCGCGAGGGCGTCGTGCTCGAGCAGCTCGCGCGCCTGCGCGCCGAGCCCGCGTGAACACGAGGTTCACACGATGGCAACGTCGCGGGCGCCGCCGCGTACTCTGATGGAAGCGCGCCCAAGCGCCAGACGACGACCGTGACCGATACCGAAACCGACACGCCACTGCAGGAGTCCGTCAGCGCCTCCGTTCCCCCGCCCGAGCCGCCGGAGCCCGAGGACCTCGATCTCCACGACAGCTCGCTGTACTTCGGCCGCGAGCTGTCCTGGCTGGACTTCAACGACCGCGTCCTGCAGCTCGTCGAGGACCCCGACCAGCCGCTGCTCGAGCGCGTGAAGCTCGCCGCGATCTGGAGCTCGAACCTCGACGAGTTCTTCCAGATCCGCGTCGCCGGGGTCCACGACCAGATCGACGCCGGCCTCGTCGACGCCGGCCCCGACGGGCTGACGCCGTCGCAGACGATCCAGACGATCCGCCAGGTCGTGCTCGCCCAGCAGCAGCGCCTGGAGGACACGGTGCTGGGGACGCTGTTCCCGGCGCTCGCCGAGCACGGCATCCGGATCGTCGGCATGGACGACGTCACCGGCGACCAGCGCGCGGCGCTCGCCGAGCGCTTCCAGCGCCAGATCTTCCCCGTGCTGACCCCGCTCGCCGTCGGCGCCGGGCGCCCGTTCCCGTACATCTCGAGCCTCTCGCTGTCGCTGGCGGTGCTCGTCCGCGACCCGGTCCGCGACGAGCAGAGCTTCGCGCGCGTGAAGGTGCCGACCGAGATGCTGCCGCGCTTCGTCGCGCTCGACGACGATCCGCTGACGTTCGTCGCGCTCGAGGAGGTCATCGCCGCGAACCTCGAGAAGCTGTTCCCGGGGATGGAGATCGTCGAGCACGGCTTCTTTCGCGTCACGCGCGACGCGGACTTCGAGGTCTCCGACGAGGCCGACGACCTCCTGCAGGCCGTCGAGGCCGAGCTGCGCCGCCGCCGCTTCGGCGAGGCCGTGCGCCTGGAGGTCGGCGTCGACCTCGACGACGGGGTGCGCGAGCTGCTGACCGACGCGCTGGACCTCGAGGAGCGCCAGGTCTACGTCGTCGACGGCCTGCTGGACACCGGCGACCTGTGGGAGATCTACGGCGTGCGCGGCTTCGGCGAGCTGCGCGACCCGCCCTGGACGCCGGTGACGCAGCCGCGGCTGCAGGGCGCGGAGTCCGAGCACGTGAGCTTCCTCGCCGAGATGCGGCGCGCCGACATCCTCGTGCACCACCCCTACGACTCGTTCGCGACGTCGGTCGAGCGCTTCGTCGAGCAGGCGGTCGCCGACCCCGACGTGCTCGCGATCAAGCAGACGGTCTACCGCACGTCCGACGACTCGCCGCTCGTCCCGGCGCTGATCCGGGCGACCGAGCGCGGCAAGCAGGCGGTCTGCATGGTGGAGCTCAAGGCCCGCTTCGACGAGCGCGCGAACATCACCTGGGCGCGCGCGCTGGAGGAGGCCGGCGTCCACGTCGTCTACGGCCAGCCCGGCCTGAAGACGCACGCCAAGTGCATCCTCGTCGTGCGCCGCGAGGGCGACGGCGTGCGCCACTACGTCCACATCGGGACGGGCAACTACCACCCCAAGACCGCGCGCCTGTACACCGACTTCGGCCTGTTCACCTGCGACGAGGAGATCGGCGCCGACGTCGCGGACATGTTCAACTTCCTCACCGGCCTCGCCCGTCCGGAGGGCTATCGCAAGGTCATCATCGCCCCCAACGGGATGCGCGAGGCGATCATCGAGGAGGTCGACCGCACGATTGCGGCGCACGAGCGCGGCGAGGCGGCGCGGATCCGCCTGAAGATGAACTCGCTCGTCGACCGGCGCATCATCCGCGCGCTGTACCGCGCCTCGCGCGCGGGCGTGCGGGTCGATCTCAACGTGCGCGGCATCTGCTGCCTGCGACCCGGCGTCGAGGGCGTGTCGGACAACATCTGCGTCGTCAGCGTGCTCGGGCGCTTCCTCGAGCACTCGCGCCTCTACAGCTTCGAGCGCGGCGGCGAGACGCGCGTCCTGATCGGCTCGGCCGACCTCATGCCGCGCAACCTCGACACGCGCGTCGAGCTGCTCACGCCCGTCGAGGACGAGCTGCTGCAGGAGGACCTGCTCGACACGCTGGACCGCTCGCTGGCGACCGACGTCGGCGCCTGGGAGCTGCAGGCCGACGGCAGCTGGCGCAAGCGCACGCCCGGCGACCCGCCGTCCTCGGTCCAGCGCGACCTCATGCTCAAGCACGCAGCGCGGGCCAGCGAGGGCGCCCAGGCGGACGAGTGACGGACCCCGAGGTCCCGATACCGATCGCGCGAGCGGCGCCCGAGGACGCGCGCGTGCACGCGCCCGCGCGCGGCAACCGGCGCCTGCAGAAGCTCCTGGACGCCGTCGACGCCGACCTGCAGGTCAAGGCCTGGTGGCACGCCGCCGGCGTCAACGCCGAGCGCCTGCACATGTCCGACCACTCCTGGGTCCACATCCAGATCGTGCTCAACATGGCGCTGCGCCTGTCGCGGCTGCTGTTCGCGCGCGGGGTGCAGCCGAGCATCGTCACCGACCACGGCATGGAGGTGCGCGACGCCGAGGTCGTGATCGCGGGCGCGGCGCTGCTGCACTGCGTGGGCATGTCGATCCACCGCACCGACCACGAGTCCTACTCGCTGTTTCTGACCGCCGACAAGCTCGGCGGCCTGCTCGCCGACACGTACAGCGAGCCGACGCGCTCGATCGTCGTCGCCGAGACGATGCACGCGATCATCTCGCACCGCTCCAAGGGCGATCCGTTCACGATCGAGGGCGCGATCCTGCGCGTCGCCGACGCGCTCGACATGGCCCGCGGCCGGTCGCGCGTGCCGTTCGAGGCCGGGCATACGAACATCCACTCGCTGTCGGCCTACGCGATCGAGAAGGTCTCGATCGGCGCCGGCGAGGACAAGGCCGTGCGGGTGGAGATCGAGATGTCCAACTCGGCCGGGATCTTCCAGGTCGACGAGGGCCTGGGCACGAAGCTGCGCGGGACGCTGCTGGCCGAGCACATCGAGGTCGTCGCGCGGATCGAGGCCGAGCACGAGCAGCGGCTGGTGCCGATCTTCCGCATCTGAGCGGGGGCGCGCCAGCGCTTGATCTGAAGTGGGCGCCGGCGCGCTAGGGGGTGGTGAACATGTCACTCACCCTTACTCGGAAGGCAGCATTTTCGTGACCGACTCTGCACTGCGCGAGCTCGCGGACGACCCGTCCTCGCGCAAGCGCTTCTTCAAGATGCTCGGCGGTGCCGGCGCGGTCAGCGCGGCCACCGTCCTGATCGCCGCCTGCGGCGACGACAAGAAGGACAGCACTCCGGCAGCCGCCACGACGACCCCCGAGGCCGACAACGCGGGCGATCTGAAGATCGTCAACTACGCGCTGACGCTCGAGTACCTGGAGGCGACCTTCTACCAGGAGGTCATCGACAGCGGCGTCATCAAGGACAAGAAGATCGGCGACCTCGCCAAGGCCCTGGCGCAGGCCGAGCAGGAGCACGTCGACGCCCTGATCGCCACGGCGAAGTCGCTCGGCGGCACGCCGGCGACCAAGCCGAAGACGAAGTTCCAGGACACGATCGACAAGGGTGCCGAGACGATCCTCATGACCGCCGCGACGGTCGAGAACCTCGGTGCCGCGGCCTACCTCGGCCAGGCGGGCAACATCAAGAGCAAGGACATCCTCGCCGCCGCCCTGTCGATCCACTCGGTCGAGGCGCGGCACGCCGCGGCCCTCAACCAGCTCGTCGGCCGCGGCTTCGGCGACGGCAAGGGCGGCCTCGAGGGCTCGCTGCCCGACGGCCCCTTCGGCAAGCCGATGGACATGGACGCGGTGCTGAAGGCCGTCGCCCCGTTCATCGCCACCTGATGCCCACCATGAAAGCGAGAACAGACATGGCTGCTGCGGCCACGATCACCGTCCACGGCATGACGCGGGAGTCGTTCCTGCTGCGCTCGACGCTCGCCGCGGGCACCGCCTACGGCGCGCTGTCGGCGACCCCGTACATCACGAGGGCGCTCGCGCAGAGCGGGGCGGGCGACATCGACATCGTCAACTTCGCGCTCACGCTCGAGTACCTCGAGGCGGAGTTCTACGCGAAGGCCCTCAAGCAGGTGAAGGGCCTCAGCGCCGACGACACGAAGCTCGCCAAGCAGATCCGCGACGACGAGGACGCGCACGTCGATGCGCTGACGGCGACCGTCAAGGACCTCGGCGGCAAGCCGGCGGCGAAGCCGACGTTCGACTTCGGCGGCGCCTTCGCGAGCCCGGCGGCGTTCCTGAAGACCGCCAACGTGCTCGAGGACACCGGCGTCAGCGCCTACAACGGCGCGGCGACCTCGATCCAGTCCGGCGACGTCCTCGGCGCGGCCGGCAGCATCGTCCAGGTGGAGGCGCGCCACGCGGCGCTCATCCGCCTGACGCGCGGCAAGCCGCCGGCGCCGCTGGCGTTCGACAAGGCGTCGCAGATGGACGCCGTGCTCAAGGCCGTCAAGCCGTTCATCGCGGCCTAGCCGCAGCTCGCGGAGAACCCCTCCGCGCCGATGCCGCCGCCGGGCGGGACCTGCCCCCGCAGCGTCCCCTCGGCGGTCGGCGTCACGGTCAGCCGCCGCGGACGCGCTCGCAGTTGCGGTTGACGCGATCGCCGCTGTCGACGATCGCCGTGTCGCGGCCGGGGCCGCAGTCGACGCTGTCGCGCCCGCCGCCGACCGCGACGATGCGGTCGTTGCCGCCGCCGCCGCTGAGCCGGTCGCGGTCGATGCCGCCGGTGATCGCGTCGTCGCCGGCGCCGCCCTGCAGGACGTCGCGGCCGCGGCCGCCCTCGAGCCGGTCTGCGCCCGCTCCGCCGCGGACGACGTCGGCGCCCTGGCGCCCGTTGAGCAGGTCGTCGCCGGCGCGCCCGTCGAGCGTGTCGTCGCCGCCGTCGCCCTCGATGTGGTCGGAGTCCGGCCCGCCCGTGAGGATGTCGTCGCCGCCGCGGCCGAAGATCAGCAGGCCGACAGCCGGGCCGCCGTCGGGGGCCTTGATCCGGAACTGCGCCGTGATCGTCATGCCGGGGAGCGCGGGGTCGAAATGGTCGTTGCGGTCGGTCCCGCGGGCCGACAGCCGCCGAACTGCGTCGCGGGCGATCGAGCCGCCCGGCCGGTCGGCGCCGGCGCCGGTCCTGCGGCCCGCGTTGGACCAGTCCAGCGTGATGTCGGGCCCGGGGTAGCGCGGGTCGCTCGTGTCGTCGTCGACGACCAGCTCGCAGTTGCGGATCTGCCCGCGCGAGAAGCCGGGGAAGTTCACGAACGTGACGACCTGCGGCGGGCGGCCGTCGGCCTGGGCGTGGATCGTGTCGATCCCGGGGCCGCAGTCGACGTTGTCGTAGCCGCTGCGGAAGATCTCGTCGTTGCCGGGTCCGAGGTCGACGAGGTCCACCTTCGGCCCGCTGACGACGATGTCGTCGCCATCGCCACCGACGAGCGTGTCCTTGCCGTCGCCACCCGCGATCCGGTCGTCGCCCGGGCCGCCGTCGAGCAGCTCGCGGCCGGCGCCACCGCGCAGGATGTCGTCGCCCGCGCCGCCGGTGACCGCGCGGTCGTCGCCGCGGTTGGAGTCGAGGTAGTCGTCGCCGGGGCCGCCGTCGAGGAGCTTGTCGTTGCCGAAGCCGGCCTCGACGACGTAGTCGTTGCCACCTCCGCCGCGGGCGACGTCGTCGCCGTCGCCGCCGTCCAGGACGTCGTCGCCGGGCCCGCCGTCGAGGACGTCGTTGCCGCTGCCGCCGGCGAGCCGGTCGGCGCCCGAGCCGCCGGTCAGGCGATCGTCGCCGGAGTCGCCGCGCAGGACGTCGGCGCCGCCGAGCCCGAGGAGCATGTCGCCGCCGAAGCCGCCGCTCAGGCGGTCGGCGCGGGCGTCGCCGCGCAGGAGATCGCTGCCGCGGCCGCCGAGCGCGTGCGCGCCCGCGGGAATGGCGAGCACCAGCAGCAGCAGTCCGAGGATGGAGGCGATGCGGCGCATCCCTCCGTCATCGGCATGGCGGCCCGATCATGTGAGCCGGCCGCGGCCGACGCTCGTCCGCGCCGAGGGAAGGGGGCGCGGACGAGGGGGCCGGAACGAGCGGTACGGCTAGCGCGTGGCGTTCGTCAGGGCGTCAGCAACCTGCGTCAGCGCCCCGTTGATGCCGCGAACCTCGGCTTCGATCGGCCGGACCTGGTCGTCGATCGCGTGCACCCCGATCTGGATCAGGCCGGCGGTCGAGGCGATCTTGGTGAGGGTCCCGGTGATCGCCAGCAGGTAGCCGGCGAGGACGAGGACCAGCAACAGGACCTCGACCAATGTTGCGACGATCAGGATGGAGTTCATCGGTCGTTCCTCTCGCTACCCATGGTTTCGAAGCTCCGCGACGAGTTCCTCGCCGGAGTTGCGCGTGTTCTTCAGCTGGAAGGTCGTGGCGGTGTTCTTGACGACCTTCTTGCCGCTGACCCAGGTTCCCCAGAGGTCGTCGTTGAGCGCCAGCACGGCGCGCCGCAGGCCCTCCAGCAGGGCGATCACGACGAGCAGCACGACCACGCCGACGATCAGGGTGTACATCCACGCGTTCTGGTTGTCGGACATCGCTGCGACCACTGTCATGGCACTCATCCCCTGTACCTCTGCCATGCCGGCAGGTCGGCTTGGTCCTTCGGCGGCGGCGGCGGCGGCGGGCGCCACGACGCGACACCGGAGGGACCGGCCACATTCGGACCGCTCGGAGCGGCCGAGGGGGCCGGCTGGTACGGAGCCGGCGCGGCCGGAGCGGCCGGCGACAGCGAGAGCTTCTGCAGGTAGGCGATCGCCAGCGGCGGAACGGACTCCGCGAGCCGCCGCGTCTGACCGAGCTGCTCGGTTCCCGGCACGCCGCGCTCGAGCATCGGCGCCGTCAGCGCCAGCTGCACGTCGGAACTGACCTTCAGCAGCGGCTTCAGCGTGTTGCTGAGCAGGAAGATCACGACACCGAACACGACCAGTCCGACGACGAGGCCGATGATGGCGAGCACCTGGATGCCCGTACTGACCGCGAGCATGCTCATGGTCGCCACCCCGGAGAGGTGTGGTACTTGTCGACGACGGGCTCGCCGCCGCGTGCGGCGCGCAGGCAGCGCGTGATCGTCACGACGGCGTTGTTCGTGGCCGCGACGTTCTGCAGCGGCTCGGTCTTGTGCGCGATCGAGTCGAGGTCGGTCACGAGCCCGTTTGCGACCCCGTCGATCTTGCGTGCCAAGGCGGTGATCGCGAGCAAGAGCACTGCGACGAGCAGCACCACGACAGCTCCGACGGCCCACCCGACGGTCCACCAGGTCGAGAGTGCGATCACGTAGACCACCCTCGCCGAAGGCGTGTGTCCATCATCTCCTGAAACCCCCCTAGAAAGCCTGCGAAAACTCCATCCCACGACGCGGGATCAGACCATGCGCATTACGCGCAACGTACCCCTTCGTGTTCAAAATGCAAGGCGCAACATCATTTCGAATTAAGGAGAGACCGGTCCGTACCGTGCGATCTCGCGCTCCATCGAAGCGCACTCGATCGTGACGCCGTCGGGCAGCGTGACGGGGTGGCGACCGAGCTCGCGGAAGCCGAACGCCCGGTAGAGCGCGACGCCCGGCAGCGTCGCCATCAGCGCGAGCGTCTCGAAGCCCTCCGCGGCGGCGGCGCGCTCGCAGGCCTCGAGGATCGCGCGCCCGATCCCGCGCCGCGTCCGATCGCCGCGGACGAACATGGCGCGCACGCGCGCCGGCTCGGTGCGCGGGTCCAGCAGGCGGGCGTCGTCGTCGGAGTCCTGCGCGCCCGCGTGCAGCCGGTCGCGCCGGCTCCAGCCGCCGCAGGCGACGATCTCGCCGCCCTCCTCACGGACGAAGTAGGTCCCGTCCGCGATCAGCTGCGCGTCCAGGCGCCCGATGTAGACGGCCGACGAGGCGGTCTGGCGCTCGTCGTAGCAGCGCCCGAACAGCGCGAGGATCGAGTCGCGCATGAGCTCGGCGATCTGCGGCGCGTCGGCCGCGGTCGCGACGCGCAGCTCTACCAGTGCACGCCCTTCATGATGTTCGCCATCGCGATCTGCTCGACGCTGGCCTTCTCGGCCGCGGCCGGGTCCTTCTCGCCCTTGGACGCCGCCGAGTCGGGGAAGACCTTGTAGGCCACGTGCAGGATCTGGTCCATGACCTTCGGCGCCAGCGCATGCATGACCTCGCCGGCGGTCCCCAGGCGCGTGTTGATCTCCTTCGGCCGCGAGCGCATCGCCTCGCAGATGAGGTCGGCGGCCTCGTCGGGGCTGATCGTCGGGAAGTGGTCGTAGAGCTTCGTCGGGGCGATCATCGGCGTGCGGACGAGCGGCATGTGGATCGTCGTGAACGTGATCCCGTCGCCGACGACCTCCGAGGAGACCACGCGCGTCCAGGAGTCCAGCGCCGCCTTGGAGGCGACGTAGGCGCTGAAGCGCGGCGGGTTGGTCTGCACGCCGATCGAGCTGACGTTCACGACGTGGCCGAACCTGCGCTCGCGCCAGTGCGGCAGCAGGGCCATGATCAGCTTGATCGCGCCGAAGTAGTTGAGCTGCATCGTGCGCTCGAAGTCGTGGAAGCGGTCGGACTCGCTGAGCTTGATCGAGCGGCGGATCGAGCGGCCGGCGTTGTTGACGAGGATGTCGATCGCGGGGTGGTCGGCGAGCATCCGCGCGACGATGTCGTCGATCGAGTCCATGTCCGACAGGTCGGCGCTGTAGACGTGCGCGGTGCCGCCGAGCTCGGCGATCTCGTCGCGCAGCGCCTCGAGCTTCTCCATCCCGCGTGCGACGAGCAGCGGGACGCCGCCGGCCGCCGCGACCTTCAGCGCCGTGGCGCGGCCGATGCCGCTGGACGCGCCCGTGATGACGACGGTCTTGCCGTTGATGAAGTGCCCGAAGGAGCGGTCCTTGTAGAGGTCGGGGTCCAGCGTGCGCTCCCAGTAGTCCCAGAGCTTCGTCGCGTAGGTCTTCAGCTCGGGCACCTCGATGCCCGTACCGGCCAGCGCGCGCTCGGTGTCGCGGGTGTCGAACTGCGGCTTGAGCGCCATGTGCTCGATGACCTCCTCGGGGATCCCGAAGTCGGCCAGCAGCGTGCGCCGGATGTCGCGCGCCTGGGGGAGCTTCATGAGCATCGACAGCGTGCCCTTGGGCAGGGCGTCGATGATGCGCTTGTCGACGCGGATCGCGAGCTTGGGCGCGTGCGCGGCCTCGGCGAACGCGTTCAGCGACTCGCCGACGCGCATCGGCTTGGGGTTCGTCAGGTGGAAGGCCTGGAAGTTCACCCCCGGCTGGTGGGCGATGTGGTCCATCGCCGCCGTGACGTAGTCGACGGGGACGAGGTTCGTGTAGCCCAGCTCCGGCCCGATCAGCGGGAACCACTCCGGCAGCGCGAAGCGGGCCTTCTGGATCGCCTTGAAGAAGTAGTACGGGCCGTCGATCTTGTCCATCTCGCCGGTCTGCGAGTGCCCGACGACGATCGCCGGGCGATACACGCGCCAGGGCACCGTCGCGCGCTCGCGCACGAGCTTCTCGGACTCGAACTTCGTGCGGTGGTAGGCGGACGGGAGGCGCTGGCCCTCGTCGAACATGTCCTCGCGGAAGAAGCCCTTGTGCTCGCCGGCGACGGCGACCGAGGAGACGTGGTGCAGCGTGCCCGCGCCGAGCGCATTGGCGAGGTCGACGGCGTTGCCCGTGCCGGCGACGTTGAGCAGCTCGTTGGCCTCGTCGGGCGCGGTCATGTCGTAGATCGCGGCGAGGTGGAAGAAATGGTCGATGCTGCCGGCCAGCTCCGCGACCTGGTCGTCGGAGACGCCGAGCATCGGCTGCTGCAGGTCGCCGACGACCTTCGTGATCCGCTCCGGCCGGCCCCAGCGCTCGATCAGCGCGTCGAGGCGGTCCTGCGAGCCCTCGCGGACGAGCACGTGGATGTCGCCCTCACGTTCGAGCAGTCGCTCGACGAGATGGCGACCGATGAAGCCGGTCGCGCCCGTCACGAAGTACGTCATCGCTCTCCTTCTCGGTGGTGCCCCGCGTACGGGCCTAGCCTACTGGCCGGGCGCGGGCCGGCCGAGGGTTCGGGCTACCAGCCGCCGGGGTCCTGCGCGCGGGCCTTGGCGGCCGCCTGGCGCGCGTACTTGCGCTTCTCCAGACGCCACTGCAGCAGCGATGCGAACAGGCAGAACAGCGGGAAGAAGATGATCAGGATGAAGCCCGCGTTCGTGACGACCTGGTCGTTGGTCTCGCCGTAGAGGCCCTCGCCGCCGTCGTGGGCGAAGACCGGCGCGGCGACGACGAGCAGCGTCGTCAGGGCGAGCGCGAGGGTGGCGGGCACGCGACGGATCACGGCCGCGCAGTTTACCGATGGCGGCGGTTCGGTAGCGGGTAGCCAGCACGTGCACCCGACGACTGGAGGCCCGATGGAGCGCTTGGACGACAGCGACGACGAGCCGGACCTCGTGACCCGCGAGGAGTGGGCGGCGGCTGCCGAGGCGCGCGCGCTGGGCGGCGTGCCCGAGCCCGAACGGATCGCCGGCGGCGACGAGGTCGACGAGGCGCTGCGCCCGGTCTACGAGGCCGGCGGCGGCGAGGCGGAGGGCTTCGAGCTCGCCGAGCTCGACCTCGAGCGCAACGCCAGCCACGACGACGGCGCGGGCTATCCCGAGCGCGACGCGTTCACCCCCGAGCGCGAGTCCGACCTCAGCCCGGCGGAGTACGGCGAGGCCGACGAGGAGGAGCCGCCCGACGCGTGAGCGGTCGCTCGTCCGCTAGGCCGAGCCGCAGACGACGAGGCCGTAGGCCTGCGCGCGCGAGCGCGCGGACGCGGCGACGTCGTCGACCTCGCGGCGGACGGCGTCGACCTCGACGGCGTCCTTGCGCTCGGCGGCGTCGGCCAGCCGGCGCAGCAGCGCGCGCTGGTCGACGAGGCGCAGGAGGTAGGACCGCAGCGCCGCGCGGTCGTTGCGCGGGCGCGGCTCGGTCGTCAGCTGCTGGACGGCGGTGTCGAACAGGTCCGACAGGCGGCGGGCGCGATAGGCGGGCTCCTTCGCGCGCTCACCGCGGTCGAGCTCGGCGACGTCGGCGCGAAAGCGCGCGCAGACGCCGTCGGCGAAGGCGACGAAGGAGGCCTTCGTCGGGCCGCTCGGCTCGGCCGCGGCAGCCGGGGTGGAGGTCGTCTTCGACGCGCCGCTGTCGTCGCCGGCGGCGGCCGGGCGGTCGCCGCCGGACTCGGGCCGCGTTCCGGCACCGGCCGCGCCGGGGAAGGGCCGGTCGTCGGCGCCGCTGTAGGAGGGCGCCGACGGGTCGTCGCCGGTCGAGCGCGGTCCCGTCGCGGTCGTCGAGACCGCGGCGCCGCCGCGCTCGGTCGTGGCCGCGGCGCCCGCGCCCGTCGTGCTGGGTGCGTCGTCGGAGCCGCAGGCGCCCAGCAGCGCCGCCGCCGCGAGAACGGCCAGCGCGGTGCGCGCGCGGATGGGTCGCAGGAGCAACATCGATGCGAGACCAGGAGGCCGCGGGCCGCGGCCTCCTGGGCGCATCATGACCGGTCGGCTAGAGCCCTGTTCCAGCCGCGCTGAGATGCAGCACGTCGACGATCAACGCGCAGTTGATCTGGTCGACGAGGTCCGCGACGGGTCCGAGCCCCGCGGTGCGAACGCCGTCGGAGACGGCCTGCACGATGCTCGAGATCGGCCCTGTCGCCGGCGGGCAGCCGGCCGGGTTCTCGGGCGGCTTGCACTCGCCGCCGGGACCGCTCTTGTCGCAGTCCTCGTCGTCGTCGTTGCAGGGGTTGCCGGGACCGCTGCTGTCGCAGTCGCCGTTGTGGTCGTCGCAGTTGTTGCCGGGACCCTGGCTGCAGTTCTGTCCGTCCCCGTTGTGCCCGTCGTCCGCGATCCCCGTCGCAGCGCCGACCCCCATGAATGCAATCAGGGCGAGCAGCATGAGCAGCACTTTCCGCATTACAACCTCCGTTTCGCGGTCGCGCGCGTCCGTGCACGCTTCTCCTTTATGGACTACGCCGGCATCCCGCCTGCGCCTTTGCGCATCATCCCCGCCAAACTGGCGCAGGGCCGCCAGGTCTGCGCGAACCACCAGCAGGATTGCGGGATCGTGCAGCGGCCGGCACCGGGCAGCGGACCTACGGGCGGGCGCCTCCTACCATGGACGCCATGGCCGTCCTCATCGCATCCGACCTCAGCAAGGACATCGCGGGCTCCCCGCTGCTGCGCGGGGTCTCGTTCAAGCTCGAGCGCCGCGAGCGGCTGACGATCGCCGGGCGCAACGGGGCGGGCAAGACGACCCTGCTGCGGATGCTCGCGGGCGAGTCGACCGTCGACGGCGGCGAGCTGTCCTTCGAGAAGGGATGCAAGGTCAGCCTGCACGACCAGCGCCCGCCGCGCGACCGCGAGCTGACGCTGCGCGACTACGTGCTCAGCGGCTGCGCCGAGCTGATCCAGGTCGAGGCCGACCTCGCGCGCCTGGCGCAGGCGATGGCCGACGGCGACGCGGCCGCCTTCGCCGCCTACTCGCGCGCGGAGGCGCGGCTGGAGCACGCCGGCGGCTGGACCTGGCGCGACCGCGCGACCGCCATGGTCCGCGGCCTCGGCTTCACCGACGAGGCCGACCTCGACCGCTCCCTGAAGACCTTCTCCGGCGGCGAGCTGACGCGCGCCTCGCTCGCCCGCGCGCTGGCGGGCGATCCCGACCTGCTGCTGCTCGACGAGCCGACCAACCACCTCGACATCGAGTCGCTCGAGTGGCTCGAGAAGACGCTGACGTCGCTCGACGCCGCGATCGTGCTCGTCGCCCACGACCGCTGGTTCCTCGAGGCCGTCGGGACGTCGGTGCTCGAGCTCGAGGCCGGGCGCTCGCGCTTCTTCCCCGGGACGTGGACGCAGTGGCGCAAGGAGCAGGCCGCGCGCGAGATCGCGCTGGGCCGCGCGATCGACAAGCAGCAGGCCGAGATCGCGCGACTGGAGCAGTTCGTCGAGCGCTTCCGCGCGAAGGCGACGAAGGCCAAGCAGGCGCAGTCGCGCGTCAAGCGCCTGGACAAGATCGAGCGCATCGAGCGCGACCCGCGCGACCGCACGGCGCTGAAGTTCGACTTCAAGGCGCCCGAGCGCTCGGGCCGGATCGTGTTCGAGATGAGCGGCGGGCGCGTCGAGGTCGGGGCCGATCCGCCGCGGGTGCTCGTCGACGACGCCGAGATCTGGCTCGAGCGCGGGGAGCACGTGTCGCTCGTCGGCGCCAACGGGACCGGCAAGACGACGATCGTCGACACGCTCGCGGGCGTGCGCCCGCTGGCGGCCGGCAAGCTCAGCACCGGCCACAACGTCAAGCTCGGCCACCTCTCCCAGCACGCCGACGAGCTCGGCCGCGGGGCGGGCGGCCGCGCGCGGACGGTCGTCGAGTCCTGCGTGGTGCACACCGGCCTGACGCCGGGCAAGGCGCGCGCGCTGCTCGGGCGCTTTCTCTTCAGCGGCGAGGACGCCGAGAAGCCGCTGGAGGGCCTCAGCGGCGGCGAGCGCCGGCGGCTGTCGCTGGCGATCCTCGTGGCCTCGGGCGCCAACGTCCTGATCCTCGACGAGCCGACCAACCACCTCGACATCGAGAGCCGCGAGGCGCTCGAGGACGCCCTGCAGGCCTACGAGGGCTCGCTGCTGCTCGTCTCCCACGATCGCGCGCTGCTGGAGGCGGTCGGCTCGCGCACGGTCGCCGTCCAGGACGGCACGCTGCGCTCCTACGAGGGCGGCTGGCAGGAATACCTGCGCGTGCGCGAGGAGCGCCGGCTGGCCGAGCGGGCCCCCGCGCCCGCGCCGGCCCCGCCGACGGCCGCCAAGGCTCCGGTGCCCGCACCGCTGAAGCCCAAGCCCAGGCCCAAGAAGGCGAAGGCCAAGACCGAGCCCGGCTGCGCGAGCGAGCGCATGGCGACCGCGACGATCAACGGCAACGGAGCGGGGACGGCGCTGTCGAAGAACGCGCGCCGGCACATCAAGAACCTCGAGCGCGAGATCGAGCTCGCCGAGGAGGCGCTGAAGGCGATCGAGGCCGAGCTCGCCGCGCCCGAGGCGTGGGCCACGCCCGACCGCAGCGCGGCCTCGAGCGAGCGCCACGCAAACGCCAAGCGCGCCGTCGAGGAAGCCTTTGCCCGCTGGGAGGCGGCGGCCTCGTAGACGGCGCGCTGTGCGGCGTGCCTATGCGTCGTCGCTGCCGGTCTTCGAGATGCAGCCGGCCGCGGAGCAGGCCGTGACCTTCAGCGTGATGACGGTGTCGTTGCCGTCGCCGTTGCGGGCGTCGACCGTGCGGGCGTAGTGCTTGCCGACCGTGCGGGTCGCCTTGTAGCTGACCCCGCGGTAGCGGATCCGCACCGACGTCACCTTCGAGCCGCGTGCGGCGACCTCGGTGCGCAGGCGCAGCTTGCCGCCGGCGGCGCTGTCGACCTCGATGTCGGAGATCAGCGGCGCGCGCGGCGTGCCGCCGGTCGTAGACGTCGTGCCGGTCGTGGTGGTGCCGTCATCAGCACCGTTCTTGCCCTGTGCGCTCGTGACGGCGGTGGCGGCGCCCGCGCTGCAGAGCAGCAGGGTGACGGCGCCGATGCGCAGCTTCTGGGCAAATGTGGAGTGATCGGACATTGGGTTGGCTCCTTCGTCGGTTGGTGATGAGAGTGTGCGCCCGCGCCGGTCCCAAACACCAGTGGACGTTGGTCGTTGCGCCGCTGCGACCGAGCCCAATTGGACATCTGGTCCATACGGAAGGAACTGTTATTGTACGGCTGGTCCAGCGCAAGAATCACCCGTACAAAGCCGCAATCCGTCCGAATCTTGCACGGATGCGCAAGGTCTCGGTCTTGGCGGGAGCGCTCCGGCGTGCCACCGTGTGACGCATGACCTCCCAGCTCCCATGGGGCCGGCGCTACCTCATGTGCCCGCCCACCCACTTCGACGTCGCCTACGCGATCAACCCCTGGATGGACCTCACGGTCCGCGTCGACCGCGAGCGCGCGCAGCGCCAGTGGGACACCCTCGTCGCGACGCTCCGCGAGGCCGGCGCGGAGGTCGAGCAGCTCGACGCGGTCCCGGGTCTGCCGGACATCGTCTTCACCGCCAACCTCGGCCTCGTCGACGGCACGACGTTCATCCCCGCGCGCATGCGCCACCCCGAGCGCCGGGCCGAGCCGGCCCACGCCGAGGACTGGTTTCGCGCGCACGGCTACGACGTCCGGCGCCTGGGCGAGGACGTCGTGCAGGAGGGCGCCGGCGACGCGCTGCCGTTCGGCGCCACGCTCGTCGGCGGCCACCGCACGCGCTCGTCGGCTTCGGCCTACGTCGAGCTCGCGCGGATCGTCGAGGGTCGGATCCTGCCGCTCGAGCTCGTCGACGACCGCCTCTACCACGTCGACATCACGTTCTGCCCGCTGAGCTCGCAGAGCGCGCTGATCGCGCCGGGCGCGTTCGGCGAGGACGACCGCCGCCGCCTCGCCGCGCTCATCCCCGACCCGATCTGGCTCACCGAGGACGAGACGCACGCGTTCTGCGCGAACGCCGTCGTCGTGGGGCGGACCGTCGTCATGCCCGCCTGCACGCCGCGCCTGGAGCTCGAGCTGCGCGAGCGCGGCTTCGAGCCGGTCGTGGTCGACGTCTCGGAGTTCCTCAAGGCGGGCGGCGGCCCGCGCTGCCTGACGCTCGCGCTCGACACCCGGCTCGGCCACGAGGACGCGGCGGAGATCGCCGAGCGCCACACCGCCCACAACTACCACCCGCTGCCGGTCACGGTCTCGAGCGCCGAGGGCGCCTGGGTCCGCGACGACCGCGGCGGCCGCTACCTCGACGCGCTGTCGGCCTACAGCGCGCTGAACTTCGGCCACCGCCACCCGCGGCTCGTCGCCGCCGCGCACGCGCAGCTGGACCGCGTGACGCTCACGAGCCGCGCGTTCTCCAACGACCAGCTCGGCCCGTTCGCCCGCGACCTCGCCGCGCTCTGCGGCAAGGACCGCGTGCTCCCGATGAACACCGGCGCCGAGGCCGTCGAGACCGCGATCAAGACGGCCCGCAAGTGGGGCTACGAGGTCAGGGGCGTGCGCCCGGACCGCGCGACGATCCTCGTCTGCGACGGCAACTTCCACGGCCGCACGACCACGATCGTGTCGTTCTCCGACGACCCGCTCGCGCGCGACGGCTTCGGCCCCTTCACGCCCGGCTTCCGCCGCGTGCCGTTCGGCGACGCCGACGCGCTCGCGGCGGCGCTCGCCGAGGACGACGACGTCGTCGGCTTCCTCGTCGAGCCGATCCAGGGCGAGGCCGGCGTCGTCCTGCCGCCCGACGGCTACCTGCGCGCGGCGCGGCGCCTGTGCAGCGAGCACGGCGTGCTGCTGATCGCCGACGAGATCCAGTCCGGGCTCGGGCGCACGGGGCGGACGTTCGCCTGCGACCACGAGGACGTCGTGCCCGACCTCTACGTGCTCGGCAAGGCGCTGGGCGGCGGGATCGTCGCGCTGTCGGCGGTCGTCGGCGACGACGACGTGCTCGGCGTCTTCGGCCCCGGGTCGCACGGCTCGACGTTCGGCGGCAACCCGCTCGCCTGCGCGGTCGGCCGCGCGGTGCTCGACCTGCTCGCCACCGGTGAGCCGCAGGCCAACGCCGCGCGGCTCGGCACCCGGATGCGCGCGGCGCTCGATGCCGCGGCGCCCGCCGAGCTCGCGGCGATCCGCTCGCGCGGGCTGTGGTTCGGCCTGGACCTGCACGAGGGCGGCCGCCGCGACGGCCGCGCGGTCTGCGAGCAGCTGCTGGGCGCAGGCGTGCTGGCGAAGGACACCCACGAGCACACGATCCGCCTGGCGCCGCCGCTGACGCTGACCACCGACGAGGCCGACTGGCTGCTCGAGCGCCTGCTCGACGTCCTCACGGCACCGGAGCTGCTGCGCGTCGCCGCGCCGCCGCAGCACCCGGCATCCTTCGCCGCATAGACGAGATCGATCGCCGCATCGTCGCCGAGCTGCTCCAGGACGGGCGCCTGAGCCTGGCCGAGCTCGGCGACCGCGTGAGCCTGTCCTCGCCCGCGGTCAAGCGGCGCGTCGACCGCCTGCGCGCGACGGGCGTGATCACGGGCTTCACGGCGATCGTCGACCCGGCCGCGCTGGGGCAGCACACCGAGGCCTTCGTCGAGGTCTACTGCGTGGCGAACATGAGCACGATCGCGCTGCGCGAGACGCTCGCCGCCGAGCCCGAGGTCGTGGGCGCCTACACCGTCAGCGGCGAGGCCGACGCGCTCGTGCACGTGCGCGCGACCGACGTCGGGCATCTGGAGGCGACGATCGAGCGCATCCGGGCCAATCCCGAGATCGCGCGGACGAAGACGACGATCGTCCTCAGCAGGCTGATCGCGCGGGACGGCTGAGCGCCGAGCTCGGCGCGACTGCGGGATAATTTCGTCGTTGCACCGGGTACAGGAGCAGCGGCGAAATGCGAATGGGGGAGCGGGTGACGATGGCGGTCCACCGACTGTGACGTCACAGCTGCAGAGGTCGCTCCCTGCCATCCCGGCCTCGGTGCCGGTGCTGCGCGCCGCCGTCGCCGAGTTCGTCGTCGCCGCCGGCGTGCGCCCGCCGCACCTGGACGCCGTCAAGCTCGCCGTCTCGGAGGCGGTGACGAATGCCGTCATGCACGCCTACGTCGACGTCGACGAGCCGGGGGAGGTGCGCGTCGCGACGTGCCTGTGCGACGGCACGGTCTTCGTGACCGTCAGCGACGACGGCCTGGGGATGATGCCGCGCCTCGACAGCCCTGGCCTGGGCGTCGGGCTGCCGTTCATCGCCGACACCGCCGACACGCTCGACATCGCCAGCGGCGAGGGCGGCGGCACGGAGCTGCGGATGACGTTCAGCGTGCCGCTGGACTGACCGTTCTCACGACGTTCACGCCGCGCGCGATCGCGCTCGGGAGACTGCTGGCGCGAGCGCTGTGACCTCCTCCAGCGCGCGCGAAGCCAGAGAGCACAGTGCGCTCCCGCCGGCCCCGGACCCCCGGGCCGGCGGGCCGCACGAGTCGGCCCTGCCGAGCCTGCGCAGCACGTCACGAGCTGATCACCCGCGCGCGGGTGATCAGCGCTGTGCTGGCGGCATGATCACCTCTCGCCGCCTCACCATGCTGCTGCTCGCGGCCGCCGCGCTCCCGCTCACGACGATCGGCCCGGCGCTCGCCCGCGACCACGACGACGACGGCCACGACCGCGTCACGATCTACGGCCACCGCGGTGCTGCCGGCCACCGGCCCGAGCACACGCTGGGCTCCTACCGCACCGGCGCGCGGCTGGGCGCCGACTACATCGAGCCCGACCTCGTGTCCACGAAGGACCACGTGCTCGTCGCCCGCCACGAGCCGGCGATCGGCGCCACGACCGACGTCGCCGCCCACCCCGAGTTCGCCGACCGCCGCACGACGAAGGTCATCGACGGCGTCACGTTCGCCGACGACTGGTTCACCGAGGACTTCACGCTCGCCGAGCTCAAGACGCTGCGCGCGAAGGAGCGCCTCCCGGCCATCCGCCAGCGCAACACGATCTACGACGGGCGCTACGAGATCCCGACGTTCCAGGAGGTCACCGAGCTGCGCGACGAGCTCTCGCGCGAGCTGCATCGCAAGATCGGGCTCGTGCCCGAGCTCAAGCACTCGACGTACTTCCGCTCGATCGGCCTGCCGCTCGAGGAGCGGTTCGTGCAGACCCTGCATCAGAACCACATCGACGACCGCGGCGCGAAGGTGACCGTGCAGTCCTTCGAGGTCGGAAACCTCAAGGTCCTCGACCACCTGCTGCCGGGCGTGCCGCTCGTCCAGCTGTTCGACGCCAAGGCCAACAAGCCGGGCGACGTGCTGGCCGCCGGCGGCACGACGACCTACGGCCAGATGGCGACGCCCGCCGGTCTGCGCGACGTCGCGCGCTACGCCGACGTGGCAAGTCCCTCGAAGGACTACGTCGTGCCGCGCGACGCCGCCGGGCGGTCGCTGGCGCCGACGACGTTCGTGACCGACGCGCACCGTGCCGGCCTCGATGTCGTCGCCTACACGTTCCGCCCCGAGAACACGTTCCTGCCGCTGGAGCTGCGCTCGAGCGCCGACCCGGCCGCCTACGGCAGCGCGATCGCCGAGTTCACGCAGTTCTTCGACCTCGGCGTCGACGGCGTGTTCACCGACAACCCCGACATCGCGAAGGCGGCGCGCGACGGGGAGTAGGCGCTGGACCGCAGCGCGCGCGTCCCCCGAGCCGCGGGCGCCGCGCGATCACTTCTGCGTCATCGCGTGCACGCCGAAGGCGAGGATCGCCGCGCACGCGGCCGCGCCGAGCACGAGCGCGGCGAGCCAGGCGAGCGGCGGCCGCACGCCGGCGCTGCGTGCGCCGCTGACGCGATTGTGTGCGGCGGCCTGCCGCGGGCGGCGGTCAGGCGGGGGTGTCGACGAGCCGCAGGAACGGCAGCGGGTCGATCGCTGCGCCGCCTTCGTACCAGCCCGGTGCGGTCCACAGCTCGAAGTGCAGGTGGCAGGCCGACGCGTCGCCGGTCTTGCCGACCTGGCCCAGCGACTGGCCGGCCGCGACGACCTGTCCCTTGGTGACGGTGGCCGGGGCGAGCAGGTGCATGTACGCCTGGCTCGTCCCGTCGACGGCCTTGATCACGACGTAGTTGCCGGCGCGCGCCTGGAAGCGGATCAGCGTCACGGTCCCGGGGAGGGCGGCGACGACCGGCAGGCGGCAGGCGGCCAGGATGTCCTGACCCTCGTGGCCGCGGCCGCCGCCGAAGCCGTTGACGGCGGTACCGAAGTCGTGCGCCCCCTGGACCGGGAAGGCCCACGGCAGGCCGGGCACCGGCACCGGCGACGGCAGCGCGCCCGGGAGGACCTGCAGTCGGGGTCCGGAGGCCGCCGCGGCGGCGGCCACGACGCGCAGCCTGCCGCTGCGCGCCGACGTGGGGACGGTCACGATCACGCGATGCGGGCTGGCGGTCTGCGGGCGCGCGCGCCGGTCGTCGCGCGTGCCGCGCCCGCCGAGGAAGATCACGCTCTTCGTCGTGGCGAGGTTCTCGCCGCTGAGCCGCAGGACGGCTCCCTGCGGGCAGCTGGTCTGCTCGCCGGTCCCGCATTTGAGCGCGCTGACCTGCGGCTCGTCGGAGGCGGCGGCGCCGCCCGTGGCGGAGTCCGCGAGCGCCGACCCGGGCGCCGTGAGGGCGAGGAGCGACGCGAGGCCCGTGGCCCAGCGCGACAGTCGATGGCGTGATCGGTCGATCGTCAGATACCTGTGGTCGGGCGGCCTACGAGGTGAGCTGACGGGCTCGCGCGAAGATCACGCTACGGCCTGCATCCAAGCCGATTCGCCCCAACAACCTGGTTCCCCCGCTCTCCCCGGCACGGAGCCGGAGAGATTCGGCACATCAACGTCGCGGAGCTTACCCCGCGCTCCGGCGTCAGGCCATGAATGGGGTTGCTGTAATCTTTTGGCAACCATAAGTTTTGTCAGAGATGTCCGCCACCCCGAATGTCCCCTCGTGCTTCGCCGAGAAGCTGATCGTCGCCGCGAGCCTCGACGAGCTCGACCGCAGCTTCCGCGCCGGCTTCGGCCGCGTGATCGACGCGCCGATGTACGGCTTCAACCTGCGCGATCCGGCCGGCGGGCGCCTGACGTACGCGTCCGCGGCGAACCTCAGCGACGCGTTCCTCGCGCGCTACGAGCGCGAGGCGATGCAGCTGGATCCCGTCCTCGCGCAGGCGCTCGCCAGCGGTCGGGCCGCCTACAACACGTCGATGATGTCGGCAGCGCAGTGGCTGGCCTCGCCGGTCTACCGCCGCGCCTACCGGCTGCACGGGGTGCGCCAGCTCGTCGAGGTGCCGCTGATCGGCGCCGGGGGCACGATCGGCGACCTGCGCTTCGCGGACGGCGACGGCGCGCGGACGTTCGCCGCCGCCGAGCTGCGCCTGGCCGAGGAGCTCGCGCGGCTGCTCGCCTGCGCGATCGAGCGCGTGCGCTCGCAGGCCCGGGTGCGCTGCGAGCGCGACCGCGCGCTGGCGGCGCTGGAGCTCACCGGCACCGCGGTCGTCACGAGCGCGCCGGCCACGAGCGAGCTCGTCCTCAACGCGGCGGCGCGCGCGCTGCTCGCGCCGGTCCGCGGCGCGCAGCAGCGCGTGCATGCGCTGATCGCGCCCTCGACCGCGGCGCCGCGGCGCGCCTTCGCGCGCCGGCTCGACGTCGCGCTCGCCGACGGCACGGCCGCGGTCCTGCACGGCCGCAGCAGCCGGCCGGCGGGCGCCGGCGGATCGGTGGTCACCGTGCTCGAGCTGCGCAGCGACGAGCCGCAGATCCGTCCCGCGCTGCTGAGCGCGCTGACGCCGCGCGAGCGCGAGGTCGCGCGGCTCGTGGTCGACGGGCTCAGCGACCGCGAGATCGGCACGCGCCTGTTCCTCAGCCACCACACCGTCAGCCAGTACGTCAAGCGGATCTATCGCAAGCTGGGCGTGGACTCGCGCGTGGCGCTGACGCGGCTGCTGCTCGACGGCGGCTGACGCTCAGGCGCCGACGCTCGCCGGCCGCGCGTCCTCGGCGGCGCGCGCGGCGCGGCGGTGCTGCTGCGGGCTGATCCCGCGCAGGCGCTTGAAGGCGGTGCTGAGGGCGAACGGGCTGCCGTAGCCGACCTCGTGGGCGACGGAGCCGATCGTCGCGCCGGGCTCGAGCAGCAGGTCGGCCGCGAGGGCGATCCGCCAGCTCGCGAGGAACGTCATCGGCGGCTCGCCGACGAGCTCGTTGAAGCGCCGCGCGAGCGCCGCGCGCGACGCGCCCGTCTCGTGGGCGAGCTCGGCGACGGTCCACGGGTGCCTGGGGTTGTGGTGCAGCAGGCGCAGCGCGTGGCCGACGACCGGGTCGCTGTAGGCGCGGTACCACTCGGGGGCCTCGGGGCGCGCGAACCAGGCGCGCAGGACCGCGATCAGCAGCAGGTCGAGCAGGCGGTCGAGCACCGCCTCCTGGCCGGGCTCGTCCTTGACGATCTCGTCGGCGAGCAGGGGGACGACGGGGCAGTCCCACTCGTCGTCGCGCAGGACGACCAGCGGCGGCAGCGCGCGCAGCAGGCGCCGGCTGACCTCGCCGTCGAGCTGGTAGATGCCGGTGAGGATCTCCGTCGCGGCAACGCCGTCGGTGTTGCCCCAGGTGCGCACGCCGAGGCTGAAGCTGTCGACGAGCGCCTCGCCGCCGGCGGCGACGCTGCGGCAGACCTGGCCGGGCTCGATGACGATCTGCGGCGGCGTCGCGGGGTGGTCGGCGACGGTGTAGTGGTCCGGGCCGCGGACGATCGCGACGTCGCCGGCGTGCAGCGCGACCGCGTCGCCGCCGCCGTCGGGGACGAACCAGGCCTCGCCGCGCACCATCGCGACGACGGTCAGCGGTGCCTCGTCCTCGATGCGCAGCGACCACGGCGGGTCGAGCGTGGAGAGCAGGAGGAAGGCCTCCCGCGCGCGTGGTCCGTCGAGCAGCCCTGCGATGGCGTCCATCGGCGAAGTGTAGACGCTGACGCATGGGATTGCACGTCTGAGCTATGGCGCGTCTTATCCCGGGCCGATTTGATGCGGAGCGTGAGCACCGCAACCACCGAGAGGGACACCATGATCACGCCCGGTCAGACGCTCGAGAACCCGGTCACCGGCGAGCGCTTCACCTTCACCGACACGGCCGCCAGCACCGGCGGCGAGCTGCTGGCCTTCGAGCTCGCGCTGCGCCCCGGCGGCTCGGTGCCGATCCCGCACGTGCACCCGATCCAGACCGAGCGCTTCGAGATCGTCGAGGGCTACATGCGCTTCCGGATCGGGCTCGGGCACCGGATGGCGGCCCCGGGCGACGTGATCGTCGTCGAGCCCGGCGTCATGCACGGCTTCGCGAACGTCGGTGACGTCGAGGCGCGCGTGCGCGTCGAGGTCCGCCCGGCGCTGCAGATGGAGGAGATGTTCGCCGAGGTCATCGCGATGGCCGAGGCGGGGCGCATGAACAGCCGCGGGCTGCCGCGCAACCCGCTCGAGCTCGCCTCGCTCGCGCGCCGCTACGACCAGGAGGCGCACGCGCCCTTCCTCAGCGTCGGGATGCAGCGCCTGCTGCTGGCGCCGTTCGCCCGCTCGGGCCGGCGCCCGCGCAGCGCCCCGGCCGTCGCAGTGGTCGCGTGATGTCGCGCCCGCAGAGCCGCAACGCCGCCGCCGTGCTGGGCCTCGCCGTCGTCGCGACCGGCCTGCTCGCCGGCGTGATGTACGGCTTCGCCTGCGCCGTCATGCCGGGCCTGGGCAACGCCGACGACCGCACGCTCGTCGACGCGATGCAGCAGATGAACGTGTCGATCGAGAACCCGGTCTTCTTCCTGACGTTCCTCGGCGCGCCCGTGCTGATCGCCTGGGCGCTCGTGAACGCGCGGCGGTCGGGCTCGCGCGAGCTGGCGCGCTGGGTCGCCGCGGCGCTCGTGCTGTCCGCGGTCGTGTTCGTGGTGACCTTCGCCTTCAACTTCCCGCTCAACGACGACCTGGCGAGCGCCGGCGACCCGGCCCGGATCCGCGACATCGCACAGGTGCGCGACGACTTCCTCGGGCCCTGGGTCGCCTGGAACGCGGTGCGGACGGTCGCGGCGGTGGCGGCGGCGGGGTGCCTGTGCCGGGCGCTGTACGTCCTCGGTCGCGGGCGCTAGGCGGCACCCGTCAGCGCGCGCCTCAGCCCCGCACGCCCACGGCCAGCAGGTACTCCTGCTCGAAGCGCGCCTGCTCGGGGGTCCCGCGATTCCACTCGTCGCAGAAGCTGTCCACGGCGGCGTCGAACTCGGTCTCCTGACCCTCACGGACGGCGTTCGCCCGCGCTGCCATCGTGGGGCCGTAGTAGGCCTTGAAGTGCTCGCCCCAGCCCTGAGCGCGCTCGAAGGCGGTGATCTCGAGCACGTCGCGCTCCAGCGTGCGGAAGTCGACGCGGCCGCCGAAGAGCCCGCTGACGTGCTCCTCGCTGCCCCACAGGGGCGGGGACTGGGCGCCGGGCGGCGGGGCGGGCGCAAATGGCTTCATCGTGCGGAAGAGCGCGCCGATCATGCCCTCGGGCGTCCAGCTCATGAGGCCGACGGTGCCGCCGGGCCGGCATACGCGCACGATCTCGTCGGCCGCGTCCTGGTGATGCGGCGCGAACATGACGCCGATCGACGAGATGACGACGTCGAAGCTCTCGTCCTCGAAGGGCAGGTGCTCGGCGTCGGCCTGGACCCACTCGATCGCGAGTCCCGCCGCCTCGGGACGCCGGCGTCCCGCCTCGAGCAGCTCGGGTGTCAGGTCGCTGGCGGTCACGAGCGCGCCGCGCTGGGCGGCCGGGATCGCGGCGTTGCCGGTGCCCGAGGCGATGTCGAGCACCCGCGCCCCGGGAGCGATCGCGCAGGCGTCGATCAGCCGCGGTCCCAGCGGCAGCAGGAACGTCTCGACCATGCGGGGGTAGTCCCCCGATGCCCACATCTTGCGATGACGGGCCTTCAGCTCGGTGTCGGCAACCTGCACACTCATCTCGCCCTCCTTGTCGATGTGATCACGCGGACAGGAGCATCCGTCCGCCGGCCGGTCCGCACATCGGGAGGAATGCCTATTCGCTACCTATCTTGCGGTGGCGCCGCGGGCGGCGAGGGCGGCGGCCTCGCCGCGGTTGCGCACGCCGAGCTTGGAGAGGATGCGGCTGACGTGGTGGGCGGCGGTCCGCTCGCTGATCACCAGCGTGCGGGCGATCCGCGCGTTCGACATGCCGAGCGCGATCAGCTCGAGCACCTCCCGCTCGCGAGCGGTCAGCTCGCCCGTCGCGCGCGGACGCCCGCCGGTCCCGGCGCCCAGCTCGCGCAGGACACCTGCCGCGGCATCGATCGCGCGGGCAGCGCCGAGCTGGCGGAACACGCCAAGCGCGGTGCGCGCTTCGTCGTCGGCCACCCCGGGCTCGTGGGTCGCCAGCGCACGGGCGAGCTCGAGCCGCGCCTCGGCGCCGTCGTGTGGCATCGCGAGCTCGCCGAAGCGCGCCAGCGCGAGGCGCGCCGGCCCGGCGGCCGCGTCCGGACGCCCCTCGGCGAGCGCGACCCGAGCCGCGGCGAGCTGCGCTCGTGCCGCGACGAGCCGGATGCCGGACTCCTCGGCGAGCACGGCGAGCTCGGCCGCAGCGCTGCGCGCGCCGTCGACGTCGCCGCACGCGAGCCGCGCGTCGACGAGCGGCGCGAGCAACTGGGTGATGCGCATCGTGTCGCCCTCCGCGGACTGCAGGCCGCGCCCGAGCAGCGCGGCCGCGATCTGCGGGCGGCCCTCGGCGATGCGCAGCAGTGCCAGCACGCGCAGCGCGGACGAGCTCTCCTCGCGCCCGTCGAGCAGTTGCACGGCCTCTGCCAGCCGGCCCTGGCGGACGCGCAGCTCGGCCATCGTCGCGACCGTCGCAGCACCCATCTGCGGGACGTGGCGCCGGTGGGTCTCCAGCGCGGTCTCGAGCGCCTGCTCGGCCTCGGGCCAGCGCCCGGTCGCCATCAGCACGTCGGCGTGCACCGTCCGGCAGGCGCCGAACAGCGGTGCCGTCTCGTGCGTGCGCGAGAACTCGTCGACGAGCTCGCACCATTCCGTCGCACGCTCCCAGTCGCCCGCGTTCGTGCAGGCCATGATGAGGTTGCAGTAGGCCTCCGCGAGCGTGTGCACGTTGCGCACCCGCCCGGCGGTCGCGGCGGCCATCGCCTCCTCCAGCAACGTCATTCCGGCCTCGGTGCGCCCGGCGCTCACCTCGGCGCGCCCGAGCAGGCTGAGCGCGAACACCTCCAGATCATCCGAGCCGCACGCGCGCGCGACCTCCATCGCGCGCCGCGCGTGCGCGATCTGCTCGTCGACGTTGGCCGTGTGGCGGGCGCGTTCCACCGCCACCCAGCCATGTCCGGCGCACGCGCCGGCGTTCTCGAGCGCCCGCTCGGCCCGCGCCAGCCACCCGCGCGCCGCCGATGCGCGCCCGCCGACGGAGTGCTGATGGGACACCCACACCCCGATGCGCGCCGCGTCGTCGCAGCGCCCGGCGCGCACATAGCCCTCGAACGCCCGCTCACGCGACGCGATGCCGGCAGCGACGTCACCGAGGAACCACAGCGCCAGGCCGAGGCCCTCGTGCGCATCCGGAGCGTCACGCGTCTCGAGCACGCGCTCGAAGGCGCTGCGCGCGGCCTTCCAGTCCGCTCGCTCGAGCGCCTCGCTGCCCTGGCTCAGATCGTCGCCGCCCCCAGCGTCCATGCGCACTGAGTATCCCGGTCGCGCCAGCGGTCGACAAGCGCCGGGCGGCCGAGCACGGTTGCGAATCGGTCAGCGCTCGCCGAATACCACGTCGCGCTCCCGGTCCACCGACCACACGCCGCGCCGCCACGACACCCGCGTGCCGTCGGCCAGGTGCGCCGACGCATGACCGAGCACCGGCTCGCCCCAGAGCGTCGCCTCCAGCGGGCGCTCGTGCTCGGGCGTGTCGCCGAGCCCCGCCGCGACGTGGGCGGCGGGATACGTCACGACGATCGAGCCCGCGCGCACCCAGACCGGGATCGTGCTGCGCGGCGCGGGCGCGAGCACCTCGCCGCCGCCGCGCACGCGCTCGCCCGACCAGGTCTCGATCCAGTCGCCGCGCGGCAGCGCGACCTCGCGCGAGCGCGCGCCCTCGTCGAGCACCGGCGCGACCCACAGCGCCGGGCCGTAGCCGAAGGCGTCGGCGATCGCCCAGCCGCGCTCGTCGGCGGGGTCCAGCAGCGAGAGCGGGCGGATGATCGGCAGCCCGCAGCGCGCGGCGGTCGCGGCCGCGGCGCGGACGTAGGGGACGAGCTGCTCGTGCAGCAGGACATAGGCGCGGTAGAGGCCGAGCGTGCGCTCGTCGTAGGTCCACGGCTCCTGCACCTGGCGCCCGTGGGCCTGCATGAGCGGCGTGAAGCAGCCGAGCTGCACCCAGCGCACGAGCAGCTCCGGCCGGGCAGCGCTCGACGAGCCGGTGGCCGAGGTAGCCGCCGACGTCGTGCGACCAGTTCGAGAACCCGCTGGAGGCGGCCGACAGCGTCGCCGCGACGAGCACGCGCAGCGACCAGAAGTCCGACACCTGGTCGCCGCCCCAGAGCATCCCGGTCGCCTGCTGGCCGCTCCAGCCGCTGCGGCCGAAGAGCACGCCGCGGCCGGGGTGGACCTCGTCGAGCGCGCGCTGCATCGAGCGCCGGTAGGCGCCGCCGACGCGCCAGGCGGCGTCGGCGCCGGTGCAGCCGTCGGCGAAGCGGACGTCGTCGGGGAAGTAGTAGCCCTCGCCGTCGTCGGCCTTGATGCCCTCGACGCCGAGGGCGAGCGCGCCCTTGGCCTGCTCGCGCCACCACTCCTCGGCCGCCGGCGAGCTGAAGTCGATCGGCGAGCCGGTGCCCATCCACCAGCGCGCGACGAAGGGCTCGCCGGCGGCGTCGCGGACGTAGTGGCCGCCCTCGGCGCCGGCGGCGTAGTTGGAGGCCGGCGCGCGGTGCAGCGCGCGCGTCTGCCTGCCCGGCGGCATCTGCCCGTCCTCGGACTCGACGTTCACCCACGGCGTGACCCAGACGACGGTCCGCACGCCGGCGTCGCGGAACTCGCGCACCATCCCCGTGAAGTCCGGGAACTGGTGGGGGTTGGGGATCCAGGTGTTGTACTGCGTCTCCCAGGGCGAATCGAGCACGACCGCGTCGAGCGCGATCGCGTTCTCCGCGCAGCCGTTGAAGTCGTCCTCGACCTCGCTCTGGTGGTTGTAGACGTCGCGCGACTTCCAGAAGCCGTAGCCCCACTCCGGCAGCAGCGCGGGCAGGCCCGTGGCGCGCAGGTAGCGGCGCAGGCGGGCGGCGGGGGAGGGGTCGGTGAAGAACCACAGGCGCAGCGGCCCGGCGCGCGCGCGGGCGGAGACGACCGTGCGGTCGTCGCCGAGCTCGAAGCGCATCCCGTTGCCGTGGCCCTGCGCCCAGACGGCGTAGCCGCGCGAGGACTGCAGCCAGGGGACGGGCGCGTAGTCGCCCTGGGGGATGCCGCCGACGTCGAGCATCTCGGGCGGGCAGTCGGGGCCGGTGTAGGCGCGGTCGGCGCCGAGCTGGATGCTGCGCCCGGCGTGGTCCACGCGCGACGCATGGCGCGCGCCGAGGCCGGCGAAGCGCTCCTCCGGCCGCCCGTCCCAGCCGGCGGCCAGGCGCAGCGGCGCGCCGTCGAGCTCGAGCTCGACGAGCACCGTCTCGGGCCCCGGCAGCGTGATCCGCAGGCGCCCGCGGCGCCCGCCCGCGCAGCGCACGGCCAGCTCGACGCCGTCGGCGAGCGGCTCGGCGACGCTGACGGCGACGACGCGCTCCGGGATCTCCAGCTCCTCGGCGGCGATGACGCCCTCGGTGAACTGGATGAACTGGTCGCAGATCTCGCCGTCGGCGCCCCACAGCCCGAGCGCGCGCACGAGCCGGCGGCCGTCGCGGCGGACGTGGATGGCGAACGGGTGCTGCGCGATCTGCACCCGCAGCGCCCCGCGATCGAGCACGAGGGCGTCGCCGAGCGTCGCGGTCAGTACCGGCACGGGGGAGAGGTTCGCCGCCGGCGGTCCGAGCCGGCGGGCGTTCACACAAAGGACACGCCTCGGTTCCAGCTCGTTCACGAAACAGCCCTGTTTGCAGCGGAAAGTGCGTCTCATACCGCGATCAGATTTCGAAAGGGAGCGACGATGACCCCTTCAGCGACCAGCCGGGTCGACCTGCACTGCCACTCCACCGCCTCGGTGGTCTCAAAGCTCGGCGTGCAGCGTGCGCTCGGGCTCCCGGAGTGCGCGACGCCCCCCGAGGACGTCTATGAGCTCGCCAAGCGCCGCGGGATGGACTTCGTGACGATCACCGATCACGACACGATCGACGGGGCGCTCGAGCTCGCCGAGCGCTACGACGACGCCTTCGTCTCCGAGGAGCTCACGGCCTCATTTCGGGGCGAGCCCCAGGCCGTCCACATCCTCTGCTGGGGCATCACGCCCGACGACCACGAGCGCCTGCAGTCGCTGGCCGGCGACGTCGAGGCGGTCGCCAACGAGCTGCGCGTCCGCTCGATCGCCTGCGCGCTCGCGCACCCGTTCTACGCCGTCGAGGCGCCGCTGCTGCCGCGCCACCGCCGCCGCCTCGCGCAGCTCTTCCCGATCTGGGAGACGCGCAACGGCTCCCGCGCGCGGGAGCTCAACTCGCCCGCGCAGGTCTACATCGAGACCCACGGCGGCACGGGCGTCGGCGGGTCCGACGACCACGCCGGCGTCGACGTCGGGCGCACGTTCACCGAGACGCCGGCGGCGCCGGACTGGCGCACGTTCCTGCACCACATCGTGCTCGGCCGGGCGACCGCGCGCGGCGAGCAGGGCAGCGCCGCGAAGTGGACGCACGCGGCGATGGGCCTGGCGACGCGCGCGCTCGGGCGCGGCGAGGACGGCGCGCGGCCGGACCCGCAGGCCGTCTTCACGATGGTCCAGCGGCTCATGAAGGAGGGCGATGCCCGCGCCGGCGCGCTCGGCACGGGCCTGTGCCCCGACGACGCCCGCGCGCTGCTGCGCGCCTGGCTGGGCGCCGTCGAGCTCGACCTCGACGAGCCCCAGCTGCTCGCGTACCTCCAGCACGAGGACTTCAGCCACGCCGACCTCTACCGGCGCGCCCGCCGCTGCCACGAGCGCAAGCTCGCGCGCGCCGTCGAGCAGATCGCCGCCACGACGCCCGGCAGCGGCGACCTCGTGCAGACCGCCGAGACGCTGTTCGACGCCTGCCTGGCGGCGATCCCCTACGCCCCGGCGGCCGCCTTCCTCGGCCGCGAGAAGGCCAAGCTCGCCCAGCGCGACGGCGAGCCGCTGCGGGTCGCGCTCGTCGCCGACGCCGTCGGCGGGATGCACGGCGTCACGCACACGCTCGACGAGCTGCGCGAGCGCGGCGTGCCCGGCTTCGAGGTCGAGGTCGTCGGCACCGACCACAACGTCGACCGCCGCCTCAGCGCCGTCGCCGAGATCGACATCCCCTTCTACGCCGGGCTGAAGGTCGGCGTCCCGAGCCTGCCCGCGATCGTCGAGACGCTCGCGGAGGGGCGCTACGACCTCGTCCACCTCTGCTCGCCCGGCCCCGCCGGCGCGGCCGCGGCGGTGATCGCCCGCGCGATGGGCGTGCCGGTGCTCGGCAGCTACCACACCGAGCTGGCCGCCTACGCCGGCCTGCGCTCGCAGGACCCGGGCCTCGAGCTCGCCGCCAAGCTCGCGATCGGCGCCTTCTACGGCCAGTGCCGGCGCGTGCTGTCGCCGAGCCCGGCGTCCGACGACGTCCTGCGCGACATGGGGCTGCCCGACGAGCGCATCGGCCGCTGGGACCGCGGCGTCGACATCGACCGCTTCTCTCCCGACCGCCGCGTCGAAGGGCTGCTGCCCGGAGAGATCACCGTCCTCTACGCGGGCAGGTTGACCCGCGAGAAGGGCGCCGACCTGCTCGCCGACGCGTTCCTGCAGGCAGTCGGGCGCGACCCCCGGCTGCACCTCGTGCTCGCCGGCGGCGGGCCCGAGGAGGGCGTCCTGCGCGAGCGCCTCGGCGAGCACGCGACGTTCCTCGGCTGGCAGGAGGGCGACGAGCTGGCGCGTACCTACGCGAGCGCCGACATCTTCCTCTTCGCCAGCCGCACCGACACCTTCGGCCAGGTGCTGCTCGAGGCCCAGGCCTCGGGGCTGGCGGTCGTCGCGGTCGCCGAGGGCGGGCCGACGAGCATCGTCGCCGACGGGATCACGGGCCGCCTGTGCCCCGCCGACGCCACCGCCCTCGCCGACGCGGTCGTCGAGCTCGCCGCCCAGCCGCTGCAGCGCGAGCGCCTCGCCGGGACCGCGCTGGACGCCGTCGAGGGGCGCACCTGGGAGCGCTCGCTGCAGCGCCTCGCCGACGGCTACCGGCGCGCGCTGGACCCGGCCGAGGCGCGGGCGCTGGAGCTGGCCGCGGCCTGAGCCGGGGCTGGTCGGGGTCGGTCGTCAGCCGCCGAGGATCGCGGCCGCCACGCGCTCGGGCGCCTCGAGCGCCGGCCAGTGCGCGACGTCGTGCAGCGCCGCCAGCGGCGCCTGCGGCAGGCGCTCGCGCAGGCGCTCGGCGACGTGGGCGCCGGAGATCGGGTCGAGCATCCCCCAGACGAAGGCGAGCGGCACGGTGGTCGTCTCCAGCGCGGTGACCCAGCGCTGCTCGTGCTCCACGCGATCGGACATGTAGCCGATCAGCAGGTGGGCGATCCGCTGGCCGGCGTCGCGGCTGAGCGCCTGCCAGATGTCGGCGCTGTCGGCGGTCGCGTCGAAGTTCTCGGGGAACGTCGGCGCCAGCGCGAACGTCAGGTGCTCGGCGGTGAGCTGGGCGCTGATGAGCGGTCCCTGCACGGGGTCCAGCAGCGCGGTCTGGATCGGCTCGGGCCGGTGCAGGTCGGGGTACAGGCCGCCGTTGAGCAGGTGCACGGCGACGAGCTCGACGGCGAGCGCCCCCTCGGCGTGGCGGGCGAGCAGCTCCTGCGTGACCGACACCGCGTAGTCGTGCGCGACGAGGACCGTCGAGCGCACGCCCTCGCGGGCCCAGAGCGCCTCGACGAGATCGGCCTGCTCGTGCAGCGCGTAGTCGTGCTCGGCCGGCTTGTCGGACGCGCCGAAGCCGAGGAAGTCGGGGAGCAGCAGCGCGTGACGATCGGCGAGCAGCGGCGCGACGCGCGCCCAGTCGTGCGACGAGCTCGGGAAGCCGTGCAGCAGCGTCATCGCGGGGCCCTCGCCGAGGCGTCGCACGAAGACCTCGCGCTCGGTGCCGCGCAGCTCCAGCGCCACCCGCTCGCCGGCCGCCCACCACGCCTCGATCGTGCTCATCGCGCCATTCTTACGTTCGCGCGCAACCGGGCATGATCGGCCTGTGGCCTCCTACTCCGTCAACGCTCGCGCCGTCGCGCAGGCGCAGCGGCTGATCGACGCGCGCCAGTACGTGCTCGACAGCGACTGGGGCGAGGTGCAGCCGAGCGCCGAGGACGAGAACCGCTTCCTGCAGACGCACTCCTGGGAGGAGTACGCCGCCTGGCACCTCGGCCTGACCGAGGGCGCCAACGACGAGACGAAGGCCCGCTGCGCGTTCGTCTACGGCGACCTGCGGCGCGTCCACCGCTCGGCGCTGATCGCGTGCGTGTACCGCGCCGCGGAGTGGCGCCACAAGCAGATCGAGCTGGCCGCGCACGACCTGCTCCAGCGCCTGGACGAGCGCAGTGGCTGACATCGCCGTCACGTCCGTCGAGCCGCGCACGTTCGAGGTCGTCGTCGACGGCTCGAGCCGCCATCGCGTGACCGTCACCGAGCGCTTCGGCGACGACGACCTCGCGCGCGTCGTGCGGGTCTCGTTCGAGTTCCTGCTCGAGCGCGAGCCCGCCTCGTCGATCCTGGGCGAGTTCTCGCTCGACGTGATCGGCCGCTACTTCCCGGAGTACGAGGACGGGCTGCCGCGCCGGCTGGCCTGAGCGCTGAGCGCTCAGCGCGCGGCGGCTTCGAGGCACAGCACGCCGTCGTCCCCGACGGTCGCGGCGTGCTCGGTGCCCGGGTCGACCTCGAGGCGGTCGCCGGGCTCGAGGGCGAAGTCGCCCTCGCGCGTGTGGAAGACGATGCTCCCCTGCACGCAGTAGAGGACCTTCGTGTAGCCGTGCGTGTGCCACTCGTACGTGTCGCCGGGCCCGTTGCCCCACGAGTAGGGCCGCAGCCCGTCGTCGGCGTAGCGGGCCTCGATGCGGTCGCGATCGGGCGGCTGGACGTCGGCCTTGGCGATGCGAGCGGCCATGCGCGCAGGCTACCCGCGCGAGGTGCGGGAAACCGCACCTCGATGCACGGGTTTCCCCCATCCCCGCGGCCCCGGCGCGGTGGGAGGGTTGAGGCATGTCGCACGAGCTCACGATCGACCAGATGCGCGAGATCGTGCGCCTGCGCCGCCGCCATCCGCGCGCCGACGTGATCGTCCACCCGAAGCCGTGGGGGATCATCGTCGAGGCCCGCCGCTCGGGCCACGCGGTCGAGCTCAAGGGCTTTGACTGGACCGGCGCCGTCACGCCGGACCGCCAGATCGCGCTCGCCGCGTAGCCGGCGTGGCCGAGCTTCAGACCGCGCACACCTCGGCGCTCGACGCCGCGACGCTCGCGGCCGCGCACGCCCTGCTCCTCGACGCCTTCGCGGGCGACTTCGACGAGCACGACTGGGAGCACGCGCTCGGCGGGATCCACGCGCTCGTGTGGGAGGGCGCCGAGCTCGTCGGGCACGCGTCGGTCGTCCAGCGGCGGCTGCTGCACGGCGGGCGGGCGCTGCGCGCGGGCTACGTCGAGGGCGTCGGCGTCCGCGCCGACCGCCGCCGCCGCGGGCACGGCGCCGTGCTGATGGAGGCGCTCGAGCGGGTGGTGCGCGGCGCGTACGACCTCGGCGCGCTCGGCGCCACCGACGAGGCCGTGGCGCTCTACGAGCCGCGCGGCTGGCGGCTGTGGCAGGGACCGTCGTCGGCGCTCACGCCGCGCGGCATCGAGCGCACCTCCGACGCCGACGGCGCCATCTACGTCCTCGAGCACGCCGTCGCGCTGGACCGCGCGGGCGAGCTGACCTGCGACTGGCGCGACGGCGACGTCTGGTAGCCGACTACACGGCCACTACATGTTCGCCTGTGAGCCTCGCCGGGGTCACTCCTCCCCCGACGAAAGGACACTCACATGATCACGAGGCTCAAGAAGCTGCTCGCGATGGTCGCGGGCCTGGCGGCGCTGGCCGCCGGCGGCGCGGTGTACGCCAACGCGCAGTCCGGGACGCCCGCGCCGAAGACCCCCAGCGCCGCGACGTCGTCCGCGACCGACCCGGCCGACGCCGCCGGCAAGGCCGACCCGGCCGACAAGGCCGACGCGGCGGATCCGGCGGACAAGGCGGACGCCAGCGAGAAGTCCGACGCCAACGAGAAGGCGGACGCCAACGAGACGTCCGACGCCGGCGAGAAGTCCGACGCCGGCGAGCAGGGCGAGACCGAGTCCGCGGCCGACGACGACGGCCCCGGCGGCCACGCCGACGAGGCGGGCGCTGCCGGTGCGAGCACGCAGGCCGCGGGTCAGTAGCGCGGCACCGACCCTGACGCGCGGGCGCCCCGTCGGAGGGCGCCCGCAGCAGCGTTCAGGAGCGGCTCATCCGAAAGCTGCGACGGTCCGGCGATGCGCCTGCTGATCGTCGAGGACAAGGTCAAGATGGCCGGCCTGCTGCGGCGGGCGCTCGCCTCCGAGGGCTTTGCCACCGACATCGCCCATCGCGGTGAGGACGCCCTCTGGATGGCGGGATCCACGCAGTACGACGCCGTCGTGCTCGACGTGATGCTGCCGGGGATCGACGGCTTCGAGACCTGCCGGCGCCTGCGCGCCGACGAGGTCTGGACCCCGGTGCTGATGCTCACCGCGCGCAGCGCGCTGGAGGACCGCGTCGCGGGCCTCGACGGCGGCGCCGACGACTACCTCGTCAAGCCCTTCGAGGTCGAGGAGCTCGCGGCGCGCCTGCGTGCGCTCATCCGCCGCCGGCCACGCGAGCGCCCGGCGGTGCTCGAGGTCGGCGACCTGCGCCTGGACCCGGCGACGCACCGCGTGTGGCGCGCGGGGCGCACGGTCGAGCTGCCCGGCAAGTGCCTCGCGCTGCTGGATGCGTTCATGCGCCAGCCCGGGGTCGTGCTGTCGCGCTTCGATCTGCTCGAGGCCGCCTGGGACGGCAGCTACGAGAATCGCTCCAACGTCGTCGACCAGCACGTGCGCATGCTCCGCGAGCGCATCGGCGCGCGCCGGATCGAGACCGTCCGCGGCCGCGGCTACCGGCTGCGCGACGGGGCTGCGTGCTGACGCGGCTGCCGGTGCGCTGGCGGCTGACGCTCGCGTTCTCGATCGTCATCGCGGTCGTGCTCCTGGCGACGGGGCTGTTCGTCCACGGGCGGCTCGCCTCGACGCTCGACGCCTCGATCGCCAACAACCTGCGCTCGCGCGCCGCGGACGTGGCTGCGCTCGCGCAGCAGTCCGAGCACGGCCTGGCGGAGACGGAGGCCGACGGCTCGTCGCGGGAGGGGGTCCCGGCGCTCGCGCAGCTCGTCGACGCTCGCGGGCGGGTCGTCGACCGCGCCCCGGGCCTGCCCGCGACGCCGCTGTTCGCTCCGGCCGCGATCGTGCGCGCGCGGTCCGGGCACGAGCAGGTCCGCGAGACCCGCCTGCGCGATGAGCGCGTGCGGCTCATCGCCACGCCGGTGAACGCGCAGGACCAGCGGATGGTGGTGATCGTGGGCGCGTCGCTCGAGGATCGCGCGCGGGCGCTGGACAACCTCTCCGGCGTCCTGCTGCTGGGAGGCCCGGCGGCGCTGCTGCTCGCGTCGCTGGCGGGTTACCTGCTGACCGGCGCCGCGCTCTCGCCCGTCGAAGCGCTGCGCCGCCGCGCGGCCGAGCTCTCGATCCACGACCTCGGGCGCCGCCTGCCCGCCGCCGGCGGCGACGACGAGCTCGGCCGGCTCGGGCGCACGCTCAACGAGCTGCTCGCGCGCGTCGATGACGCCGTGAGCCGCGAGCGGACGTTCGTCGCCGATGCCAGCCACGAGCTGCGCAGCCCGCTCGCGATGCTGCGCACCGAGCTCGAGCTGCTCGGCCGCGAGCGCCCCACGGGCGCCGCGCTGCAGCTGGCGGTCGGGTCCGCGATCGAGGAGACCGATCGGGTCAGCCGCCTGGCCGACGACCTGCTGCTGCTGGGGCGCGTCGACGATCGCCGGCTCGCGATCGAAGCGCGGCCGCTGCGCGCCCACGACCTGCAGCAGGCCGCCGCGGTCCGGGCGCGCGATCCCAGAGTCGTCGTCGGGGACGCGAACGGGGCGATGGTGTGCGCCGACTCCGGGCAGGTCGCGCGCGCGCTCGACAACCTGCTCGCCAACGCGCTGCGCTACGCCGACGCGCAGGTGCTCTGCACGGTCCGCGCCCGCGGCGGGGCCGTCGAGCTGCACGTGCTCGACGACGGGCCCGGCTTCCCCGCGGAGTTCCTCCCGCACGCCTGGGAGCGCTTCGCCCGCGCCGACGCGGGGCGCACCGAGGACGGCAGCGGCCTGGGCCTCGCGATCGTGCGGTCGATCGCCGAGCTGCACGGCGGCAGCGCGGGAGCGCAGAACCGCCCGGCCGGCGGAGCCGACGTCTGGATCGCACTGCCGGCGGTGGCGGCGCGGTGAACGCCCGCGGCGCTCCCGCGGGCGGCCGACCACGACAGACTCGCCCGCAAGCAGAAGAACCACGTATCACCGCGCGCCCGCCGCGCTCTACCAGGTGCGATGGCGACGACGAAGCACCACAGCCCGGCCGCGATCACCGCGCTGAGCACACCGCCGCCGGCGCGCGGAAGCGCCGTCCCCGCCGACATCGGCGCCCTCGAGCAGGCGCTGCGCGACGGTCAGGTCACCTTCAACGACGTCGCCCGCGCCTGGTTTCACGTCTGCGACGACGAGCTTCCCGAGGAGCAGCGCGAGCGCTGCGAGCAGCTCTACCCGGCGCTGCTGAGCGCCTTCGGCGAGCCGCGCGGCGGCATCGTGACCGCCTACTTCTGCCGCCACGTGCGCGTCGCCGCGGCGCTCACCGACATCCACCGCGCCGCGGAGCTGGGCGAGTCGCTGGCGCAGGAGCAGGGGGCGAGCGGCCGCCGCGACCGGATGGCCGCGTCGAGCTCGGCGATCCACATCGAGTGCGCGCTCGGCGACCCCGTCGACCCGACCGCGCGGGCGATCCTCTTTCAGTGCCTGGACCTGCACTACCGGGCGATCGAGTTCCTCACGCCCAAGCCGCGCAAGATCTGCATGCGGATGATCATGGGCGTCGTCACCTCGCTGCTCGGCATCCTCGACGAGCGCCGCTGCCACGGCCGCGCCGTCTGCCTCGAGCCGCACGAGGTCAGATGCCTCAACGAGGTCATCGCGCAGGCGCGCGGCTACTACGACCGCTCGGCCCAGCGCCAGTCGCAGGTCGAGTACTTCATCGGCATGGGCGCCGGCCTGGTGCTGCTCGTCGCCGCGCTGCTGCTCACCGGCTGGGCCTGCGACGCCGACCTGCGCGCGCAGCCGCTGCTCTACACGCCGCTGGCCGCCGGCCTGGGCGCGTTCGTCAGCGTGCTCGCCCGGATGACGCGCGGCCAGATGCTGCTCTCCTACGAGTCCGGCCGGACGATCATGCGCCTGCTCGGCCTCATCCGGCCGCTGCTGGGCGCGATCCTCGGCGCCGCCGTCTACGTCCTGCTCGCCGGCGGCCTGCTGACGATCACCACCCCCGGCGACACGCCCGAGGCCCAGCTGTTCTTCTACGTCGGCATCGCGTTCATCGCCGGCTTCAGCGAGCGCTTCGCGCAGGACATGGTCGCCCGCGTGCCCGGTGGCGCGGCCGCCCCGGCGCCGTCAGCCGCGCGACCGGCCGCCGATCCCGGTCAGCAGCTCGCGGATGCGCAGCGGGCCGGCGTTGCCCGGCTGTAGCGGCGCCGTCTGCAGCCCGTCGCCGCGGCGCATCGCGTCGATGAGCTCGAGCAGCGCCTCGCCGGCGGTGCGCGTCGGCGTCCAGCCGAGCTCCTCGCGCGCGCGCCCGACGTCCATGATCGGCACGCCGAGCGCGAGGTCCAGCCAGCCCGGCGGGGTCGGCTGCAGGCGCAGCCTCCAGGTCGCGTCGACCGCCGCTCGCAGCGCGCGCTCGGGCACCGGCACCGGCCGTGCGCCGAGCAGGCGGCCGAGCTCCTGCGGGTCGAGCACCGGCTCGGCGGCCACGTTGAAGGCGCCGCGCACGTCGCGCACGACCGCCAGCCGGTAGGCCTCGCCGACGTCGAGCGAGTGCACGCCCTGGAAGCGCAGGCGATCGAGCGCGGGCACGATCGCGATCAGCCGGCGGCGCAGCAGCGGCGTCGGCAGCAGCGGGCCCGCGAACAGGCGCCGGATCCCGGACGCCGCCTCGGCCTTGAAGATCAGCCCCGGGCGCAGCCGCACGACGCGGACCTGCGGGTGCTCGGCCTCGAAGCGGTCGAGGATCCGCTCGACCGTCGCCTTGTCGCGCGAGTAGAACGAGCTCGGGATGCCCCCGGTCGGCCAGCTCTCGTCGACGCTGCGGTCCTTCGGGCCGGGCGAGTAGGCGCCGACCGACGACCCGTGGACGAGCGCCGGGACGCTCGCCGCCGCGGCGGCCTCGAAGACCCGCCGGCTGCCCTCGACGTTGACGGCGTACGTGGTGGCGCGGTCGCGCGAGGGCTGGATCAGCCAGGCGAGGTGGACGACCGCGCCGGCGCCGGCGAAGTGCGCCACGAGGTCGTCGCGCGCGACGTCGGCGGTGACCCAGCGCGTGCGCGGCAGCTCGAGCTGCGGCCGGCGCCGCGCGAGGCCGACGATCTCCCGCACCGCGGGGTCCTGGCCGAGCGCGTGCAGCACGCTCGTGCCGGCGTTCCCGGTGGCTCCCGTGACGACGACGCGCATGGGTACTGCGGCTACCCGCCCCCGCTCGCGCGCGAACAGACCGGCGATGCTGGCGCGCTGGCACACTGTGCGCCGATGCCACCGCCGGCGATCCAGCTGCTGCTGCCCGAGGGTCTCACGGCGGCGGCCGTCGCCGACGCCCTCGCCGCGGAGCTGGCGATCGTCACGCAGCGCGCGAACGCGATCGACCGGACCTTCTGGGACACCTTCGACGGCCGCCTGCACGGCGCCGGGCTGACGCTCGCCGGGAGCGCGGGCCGGCTCGTCCTCGCGGACGCGGAGACGTCGGCCGAGCAGGCCGCCGAGCCGCTGCCGCGCGGCGTCACGAGGCTGTTCGCCGGCGACCTGCCGCCGGGCGCGCTGCAGGAGCGCGTCGCGCCGCTGATCGAGATGCGCGCGGTCACACCGGTCGCGCGCGTGCGCAGCCGCTTCCTGCCGATCAACGTGCTCGACGACATCGGCAAGATCGTCGTGCGCCTGCGCGTCGAGGAGCCCGTCGCGCAGCTCGCCGGCAAGCGCACCGAGCCGCTGACGGCGCGGCTGCACGTCGCCGGCGTGCTCGGCTACGACCGCGACTTCGAGCGCGTGCTCGCCCGCCTGGAGAACGGGCTCGGGCTCATCCCCGCCCGGCGGCCGGTGCAGGACGAGGCCGTCCGTTCGGCCGGCTCCAGCGCCGGCGGGACCTCGTCGAAGCTCAAGGTCGCGCTGAGCCCCGACGAGCGCGCCGACGCCGCGGCGGTCGCGATCGCCCGCCGCCTCGTCGCCGTCATCGAGGTCAACCTGCCCGGCACGCTCGACGACGTCGACAGCGAGTTCCTCCACGACCTGCGCGTCGCGGTGCGCCGCTCGCGCGCGCTGCAGCGCGAGCTGGCGGGCGTCTTCGCGCCCGAGCCGCTGCGCGTCTTCCGCGACGGCTTCCGCGAGCTGCAGGCGATCACCGGCCCGACGCGCGACCTCGACGTCCAGCTGCTCGAGTTCGGCGACCTCGCCGCGGGGCTGCCCGCCGCCGAGGCCGGCGACGTCGTCCCGCTGCGCCGGCTGCTCGAGCAGCACCTCGCGGTCGCCCGCGCGGTCATGGTCGCCGAGCTGCGCTCGCCGGCCACCCGCGCGCTGCTGGACAACTGGGCCGAGATCCTCGACGGGCTCGTCGACAGCGACGAGGCCGGCCGCCCCGACGCCGCGCGCCCGATCGCCGACGTCGCGGGCGAGCGGATCGCGAAGGTCTACCGGCGGATGGTGAAGATGGGCACGCGGATCGACGACGACAGCCCCGCGGAGTCGCTGCACGACCTGCGCAAGAAGGGCAAGGAGCTGCGCTACCTGCTCGAGTTCTTCGCCTCGATCTACCCGGCCGAGGTCGTCAAGCCGATGGTGACGTCGCTGAAGGCGCTGCAGGACGTCCTCGGCCGCTTCCAGGATCGCGAGGTGCAGGCCGACCTGCTGCGCTCGCTCGGCGACGAGGTCGCCGCGCTCGAGGGCGGGGCGCCGGCGCTCATGGCGATGGGCGTCCTCGTGCAGGAGCTGCTCGCCGACCAGGCGGCGGCACGGGCCGAGTTCACCGCGAGCTTCACCGCCTTCGCGGCGAAGGAGCAGCGGGCGCTCGTCAAGCAGACGTTCGCATGACCGTCGTCGCCGCCTACAACATCAAGGGCGGCGTCGGGAAGACCTCCGTGAGCGTCAACCTCGCCTGGCTGGCGGCCGCGGGCGGCGCGCGCGTGCTGCTGTGGGACCTCGACCCGCAGGGCGCCGCGACCTTCATGCTGCGCATCAAGCCGAAGGTCAAGGGCGGCGGGCGCAAGCTCGTGCACGGCAAGACCGACCCGGCGGCGCTGCTGAAGGGCACCGACCACGAGCGCCTGGACCTCCTGCCGGCCGACTTCTCCTACCGCAACATGGACCTCGCGCTCGACGAGACCAAGCGCCCGACGCGGCGCCTCGCGCGCGTCCTCGAGCAGCTCGAGGGCTACGACCACATCTTCCTGGACTGCCCGCCCGCGATCTCGCTGGCCTCCGAGAGCATCTTCGAGGCGGCCGACGTCCTCCTCGTCCCGCTGATCCCGTCGCCGCTGTCGCTGCGCACCTTCGACCAGCTGCGCGAGTTCGTCGCCGGCCAGGTGCCCGACCCGCCGCGGATCCTCGCCTTCTTCTCGATGCTCGACGGCCGCCGCCGCGTGCACCGCGAGGCCGTCGCGGGGCTGGCGGGCGACGACGGCGTCCTGCACACGGCGATTCCGTACGCCAGCGACGTCGAGCGCATGGCCGTCGAACGCCGGACGCTGGCCGAGTTCGCCCCGCACGGGCGCGCGGGCGAGGCCTACGCGCAGCTGTGGGCGGAGCTGCGCGAGCGGATCGCGGCCTGACGTGCCCGTCCGCCCGTACGGCGAGTGGTCGTCGCAGCTCAGCCCGGACCTGGTCGCGCGCGGGGCGGGACGGCGCTTCGCGACGGTCTGCTGCGAGGCCGACCGGCTGCGCTGGCTGGAGTACCGCTCCGACGAGGGCGGCCGCGGCGTCGTCGTGGCGCGCGGTCCGGACGGCGAGATCGCCGACGTCACGCCGGCCGGGCGCAACGTCCGCTCGCGCGTGCACGAGTACGGCGGCGGCGCGTGCTGGTTCGACGGCGACAGCGTGTTCTTCTCCGACCTCGCCGACTCGCGCCTGTACCGCCAGGACGGTGCGGGTGCGGTGCGGAGCCGCAGGCGCTGACGCCCGCGCCGCCGGCGCCGCATGCGCTGCGCTACGCCGACGGCTGCGTGGCCGGCGCCACCGTCATCTGCGTCCAGGAGCGCCACGACGACGACGGCAGCGTCGCCAACGAGCTCGTCGCGCTGCCCGCCGACGGCTCGGCGGAGCCGCGCGTCGTCGTGTCCGGCAGCGACTTCGTGGCGAGCCCGCGGCCTGACCCCGAGGGCCGGCGCCTGGCCTGGCTGACCTGGGATCACCCGCACATGCCGTGGGACGCGACGCTGCTCTGGCTCGGGGACCTGGCGCCGGACGGCACGGTGACGGGCGCGCGCGTCGTCGCCGGCGGCGACGAGGAGTCGGTCTTCCAGCCGGCGTGGAGCCCCGACGGCGTCCTGCACTTCTGCTCGGACCGCAGCGGCTGGTGGAACCTGTATCGCCTCGAGGCCGACGGCAGCGCGACGGCGCTGACCGCGCTCGACGACGGCGAGATCGGCTCCCCGCAGTGGGTGTTCGGGATGAGCCGCTACGCGTTCCTCGGCGACGGCTCGATCGCGTGCGTCGTGACGCGCGCGGCCACCGACTCGCTCGAGCTGCTGGCGCCCGGCAGCGGCGTCCTGGAGCCGCTGGGGCTGCAGTGGACCGACTACGACGCGACCGTCTTCGCCGCCGGCGGCGGCCGGCTCGCCTTCGCGGCGCAGTCGCCGACCACGCCCTCGACGCTCGTCGTGATCGACCCGGCGACGGGCGGCGAGGACGTCGTCCGCCGCTCGCTGGACCTCGCGCTCGACCCGGCGGCCGTCAGCGTGCCGCGCTCGCTCGACGTCGACACCGGCGACGGCGAGGTCGCGCACGCCTTCTACTACCCGCCCGCGAGCGCCGAGTGGGAGGGGCCCGCGGACGAGCGGCCGCCGCTGCGGGTCATCTGCCACGGCGGCCCGACCGCCCACCGAGCACCGTCGCTGGCGTTCGCAGTCCAGTTCTTCACCCAGCGCGGGATCGGCGTCCTCGACGTCAACTACCGCGGCAGCAGCGGCTTCGGCCGCGCCTACCGCCGGGCGCTCGACGGCCGCTGGGGCGACATCGACTGGCGCGACTGCGTCGCCGCGGCCCGCCACGTCGCCGACGCGGGCGACGCCGACCCCGAGCGGACGTGGATCGAGGGCGGCAGCGCCGGCGGCTACGTCGTGCTGTGCGCGCTGGCCTTCGATCCGACGGCGCTCGCCGCGGGGGTGTGCCTGTACGGCGTGGCGGACGCCGAGACGCTCGCCCAGGACACGCACAAGTTCGAGGCGCGCTACCTCGACACGCTGATCGGCCCCTATCCCGAGCGCGCGGACCTCTACCGCGAGCGCTCGCCGATCCACTCCGCCGACCGGATCGAGCGCCCGCTGCTGGTGCTGCAGGGCAGCGAGGACGAGGTCGTCCCGCCGAGCCAGTCGGAGATGATCGTCGCGGCGCTGGACCGCAACGGCGTCCCGCACTCCTACATCCTGTTCGAGGGCGAGGGCCACGGCTTCCGCAAGGCCGAGAACATCCGCCGCACGCTCGAGGCCGAGCTCGCCTTCGCGGGGCTCATCTTCGGCTTCGCGCCCGCCGACGCGCTGCCGGCGCTCGACATCGCGCACCTGTGAGCCGCTGCGGCGACGGTGCCGTATGCGAGGGCATGGAGCGCGTCTGGGACTACCCCCGCCCACCCGCCGTCGTCGCCTGCGAGCGGCGCATCCGCGTGGAGCTCGGCGGCGAGCTGCTGGCCGACTCGACGCGCGCGCTGCGCGTGCTGGAGACGAGCCACCCGCCGACGATCTACGTGCCGCCCGCCGACGTGCGCGCGGCCGGCTGGACCTACGCCGACCCGGCGCCGGGCTACGAGGCGCTGCGCGACCACGTCGCCTTCTACCCCGGCCGCGTCGACGCCGCCTGGGTCGGCGAGGAGCGCATCGAGGCGCAGGAGGGCGACTTCTACGGCGGCTGGATCACGGCCGACCTCGTCGGGCCGTTCAAGGGGCCGCTGGGGACGCTGGGCTGGTGAGCGCCGGCGCCGGTGTTGGTCCTGGGCGCCCCGGCATGATCTAGTGCCCGGCTGATGTCGGGCCGCACCATCGCCATCTCGCTGCTGCTGGTCGGCCTGCTGGCCGCGGCCGCCGTCGGCGCCCTCAGCCTGCGCGGCGGCCCGCCTGCGAGCGCGACGTTCGAGCGCTACGCGCGCGACTGGAGCCGCGGCGCCGACGGCGCGGCCGCCGCGCTCACCGACCGCGCGGCCGTCGCGCGCCGCGCGCTGGCGGCCTCGCGCGACGGCCTCGACGGCGCGCGCGTCAGCGCGACGGTCGGCGACGTCACGGAGGACGGCGATGACGCCCGCGCGGCGCTCGCGGTCCGCTGGCAGGTGCCCGGCATCGGCGCCTGGAGCTACCGCACGACGCTGCGCGCGGCGCGCGAGGGCGACGGCTGGCAGGTCCGCTGGCGGTCGACGAACGTGCACCCGGGCCTGAAGGCGACCTCGCGCCTGGGCACCGTCCGCGAGGCCGCGCGCCGCGGCGCGATCCTCGACCGCAGCGCCCGCGCGCTCGTCGCCAACCGCGCGGTCGTGCACGTCGATGTCAAGGTCGGCCGCGACACCGCGCCGGCCGCGACAGCGCGGCGGATCGCAGCGCTCGTCGACGTCGGCGAGCGCCGGCTCGCGAGCCTGATCCGGCGCGCGCCCGCGGGGCGCTTCATCCCCGTCATCACGCTGCGCAAGGCCGACTACGACGACGTCGCCACCGAGCTGGCGGCGGTGCCGGGCATCTCGATCGCGCCGGACACGGCGCCGCTGGCGCCGACGAAGACCTTCGGCCGCGCGCTGCTGGGCGCCGTCGGCCCGGTGACGGCCGAGCAGGTGAAGGCCGCCCGCGGGCGCCTGGGCGAGGGCGACGAGATCGGCCAATGGGGGCTGCAGGCCGCCTTCGAGCCCAGCCTCGCCGCGACCGGCGACGGCTCGATCGTGATCCGCGACCGCGGCGACGGCAGCGTCCTGGATACGCTGCGCCGCGTGCCCGGCAAGCGCGGGCAAACGCTGCGCACGACGCTCGACCTCGACGTCCAGCGTGCCGCCGAGCGCGCGCTCGGGGACATGAAGGGCAAGGCCGCGCTCGTCGCCGTCCAGCCCTCCAGCGGCGACATCCTGGCGGTCGCCAACCGGCCCGGCGACTCGTCGCTGAACCGCGCCTTCACCGGCCTCTATCCGCCCGGCTCGACGTTCAAGGTCATCACCACGGCGGCGCTGCTGCGCGACGGGCTGTCGGTCGACGAGACCGTCGACTGCCCGAAGACGCGCGTCGTCGACGGGCGCGCGTTTCGCAACTTCGAGGGCTCGGCGCGCGGCGCGGTGCCGTTCCGGACCGACTTCGCGCAGTCCTGCAACACGGCCTTCATCGGGCTCGCCGGCCGCCTGAGCGCGACCGCGCTGACCGACGTCGCGCGCGACTTCGGCTTCGGCCGCGAGGTCCGCCTGCGCCCGCCCGCGGCCGACGGCCGCGTCCCGTCCTCCGACGACCCCGTCGCGCGCGCGGCGATGATGATCGGCCAGGACCGGATCGTCGCCAGCCCGCTGACGATGGCCGGCGTCGCCGCGACCGTCGCCGACGGGCGCTGGCGCGCGCCGCGCCTCGTCGACGGCGACCCGCGCGCGAGCGCCGGCCCGCTGCCCGCGAGCGAGGCCGCGACGCTGCGCGAGCTCATGCGCTCCGTCGTGACCGGCGGCACCGGCACTGCGCTCGCCGGCGTCCCCGGCGAGGTCGCGGGCAAGAGCGGCACCGCCGAGTACGGCAGCGGCGACCCGCCGCCGACGCATGCCTGGTTCATCGCCTACCGCGCGAACGTCGCGATCGCGGTGCTCGTCGAGAAGGGCCGCTCGGGCGGCGAGGTCGCGGCGCCGATCGCCAAGCGCTTCTTCGATGCGTTCTCCTGATCGCGATGGGGGAGCGATGAAACGCGCCCGGATCGCCGTCGTAGCGGCCCTCGCGCTCACCCTGGCGCTGGCCGCGCCCGCGCCCGCGTCCGCCGCGGCGCCGACGCAGCGCGCGACCTACACGCCGTTCGCCGCGGGCGGAGCGCTGCGCGCCGGGCTGCACGCCGTCGACCGCGCGGGGGAGTGCTTCACGACGTCGTCGCTGATCGGGCGCCGCGGCGTCTACCGCTGCATCACCGGCAACATCCTGCGCGACCCCTGCTACCTCGATCCCGCCGCGGCCGACCCGACGGTGATCTGCGTCGCCGACCCGTGGCGGCGCACCGTCGTGCGCATCGCGCTGCGCGACCCGCTTCCCGCCGACGAGCCGATCGGCGCCGCCGGGCGGCCCTGGGCGCTGGAGCTCGCCAGCGGCGCGCGCTGCGTCTTCGTCACGGGCGCGTCGCAGCTCGCCGGCGGCTACCGGCTGAACTACGTCTGCGACCGCGACCGCTTCCTGTTCGGGCTGCCGCGGACATCGGCAGCGACCTGGCGCATCCGCCAGTCGGCGTCGGCGGCGGGACGGCGGATGCGCCTCGTCGCGATCGCGCGCGCCTGGCGCTGAGCACGCGCGCCGGATTTGCCTCGATACTCCAGCCATGACCGAGCGCAACGTGCTGGGCGACGAGCTGGAGACCTGCGGCACCGACCCGATGACGGGCTTCTACCGCGACGGCTGCTGCAGCACGGGCGCCGAGGACCTCGGCAGCCACACGATCTGCGCGGTCGTGACCGAGGAGTTCCTCGCGCACCAGCGGGCGATCGGCAACGACCTCAGCACGCCGATGCCGCACTACCACTTCCCCGGCCTCGTCCCCGGCGATCGCTGGTGCGTGACGGCGATGAACTGGCTGCGCGCGCACGAGGACGGGGCGGCGGCCTACGTCGTGCTCGCCTCGACCCACGAGCGCGCATTGGAGATCGTCTCGCTGGCGGTGCTGCGCGAGCATGCCGTCGACGTCCCGTCGGACCCCGGCGCGCTCGGAGGCTGAGCCGGGCTACTCGCCCTGGTGCTCGGCCGACGCCCGCGGCACCGGGACGCGGATCGCGTACTTCGAGGCCTTGAGGCTGACCGTCGGGTTGTCGATCTGGCCGATGCGGTCGATCAGCTTGATCCACTGCGTCGGCTTGAGGACGGCGTCGAGCTGGCGCGCGTCGGGCGTGCCGGGCAGGTACTCGGGGTGGAAGCCGACGTGGATGTGGTCGGCGTGGTCTCCCAGCGCGAGCGTGTTGTCGGCGCCCTCGTACTTCATGAGGCTGATGATCTGGTGCGGCTTGATCGTGCCCTGCAGCGTCAGCAGCCGGCGGATCGTGATGTCGGTGATCGAGCCCTCGCCCTGGTGGCCGACGATCGGGATGCCGTTGATCTTCGCGATGTCGACGGCGTTGCCGGAGGAGTGCTCGGAGACGTTGCCGCCCGCCGTGTAGAAGCCGTGCCCGCAGGTCAGCGACGTGACGGTCGGCTTCAGGCCGCTGGCGGCGAGGAACTCGAGCGTCGCGAGCACGCGGCGGTCGACGCCGCCGGCCTCGATGTCGCGGCGGCCGCAGGAGTAGAGCTCGATGCGCGGGTTGGAGAGGACGCGCTGGGCGAGCTCCTCCTTGGTCATGAGCATGATCTGGCCGATCGAGGCGCCCGCGGCGCCGGACATCAGCACGTTCTTGCCCTGGGCGCGGTAGAGCGCGGTGGACTCCAGCAGCTTCCAGCCGTCGAGGATCGGCTTGGGGTCGATCCGCGGGGCGCCGCGGCCGGCCGGCCGGATCTCGAAGTACAGGCGGGGGGACGTGCCCTCGGTCGTCGTGCCGATGCGCCCGAGGATCGTGCCCGCGATGACGCGGCGCCCGACGGCCAGCGGCTTGAGCACGACGTCGTTCTTGTCGAGCCCGTAGACGCCGGTGAAGTAGGAGCGCAGGGTCTCGTCGTCGGCGAAGGCGGACTCGAGCTCGAGGATCTGCTGGGCGCCGCCGTTGGCCAGCGCGTTGGGCCGCGAGGGATGCGCGAAGAGGCGCTCCTTCGTGATCGGGTCGATCGCGGGGGCGGGGGCGGCGGCGGCGGGGCCGGTCGGCGTGGTCGTCGTCGCGGCGGTCTGCGAACCCGCCGACGCCGCCGCCGTCGGCTTGGGGTCCAGCGCGAGCTCCTTGGCGATCGAGGCCCTGCTCTGCGTCTTGGCCTTCGGGACCGGCACGCGCGCGGCGATCTTCTTGAGGTGCGCGTAGGTGTAGGTGTTGCCGAAGGCGTCGCGCAGCTTGACGTAGCGCCCGAGCCGCTTGGACTCGCCCAGCTCGGTGATCTTGCCGTCCTGCACGGCGATCACGGGCGCGCCGGCGTCGGCGAAGATGTCGATGCCGCGGCGCGAGGCGTCGGACTCGACCGGCTGCGCGGCGTTCGTGCCGGCGGCGATCCGGGTCGCGGCGCGGCGCTCGGCGATGTCGTCGGCGTAGCGGGCGCGGGCGAAGACGGGGAAGTGGCCCTGCGTCAGGCCGCTCAGCGAGCCGACGAGGTCGGTCGGCAGGCCGCCGATGAGGCGCGCGCGCATGAGCACCGACTCGACGTACCAGTCGGCGTGGTTGTAGGCGAAGATCGCGCGGCGCAGGTCGCTGTCGGCGCCGGCGGCCTTGAGGTAGCGGGCGGCGGCGAAGATCGCGTCGACCGGGTTGAACGGGTCCTTGCGACCGTCGCGGTTGGCGTCGGTGCCGTAGGCCTCCCAGGTCTGGGGCATGAACTGCATCCAGCCGAGCGCGCCGGCCGAGGAGATGTTGAGGTTGCGGCCGTAGTCGGTCTCGATCTCATTGATCGCCGCCAGGACCTCCCAGCGCACGCCGTACTCGATGCCGGCGGCCTGGTAGATCGGCAGCAGGAACGGCGGGATGCGGAACTTGTCGATGAAGAAGTTCGGGACGCCGACGGGGACCGGGCCCGGGAGCGCCAGCGAGGTCGTCGGGTTCGTGACCGTCGGCAGGCCCTGCTCGTTGCGCAGCGGCGCGGCGGGCGGCTCGTCCTGCAGGCGGTCGGGCGAGATCGTGTGCTTGGAGTCGCGGCGCGTGCAGTCCTCGGCGGGCTCGGTGGGCGTGGCGCCGCCGCCGCTGAAGGTCGCCACCGGCGCCCCGCGCTGCTGCTTCGTCTTGCCCTTGTCGGCCTCGGTGCACCGCGCGGTCGTGCCGGTGACGGCGGGGCCGGCGAAGCCGCCGATCGGCAGGGGGGCGGTGGCCGCGGGCTTGGGCGCGGCCGCCGGGGCGGCGGCGGCCGGCGGGGCCGCGGCGGCGGGCGGCTGGCCGGGCTCGGTCGCGGCGGGGATCGGCAGGCCCGGGCCGCCGGCCGGCGGGTCGGCGGCGGCGGGCGGGTCAGGCGTCGTGGTGGCCGGCTCGGGCGTGGTGGTCGCCGGCGGGTCGGCGGGCGTCGTCTCGGTCGTGCCGGGGTCGCCGCCGTCCGAGGACTCCGGCGCGGTGGTCGTCGCGGGTGCGACGGCGTGCTCGCTCGGCGCCGCGGGCTCGACCTGCGTGGGCGGCGCGGAGACCTGCTCGCCGGGCACCGGTGGCGCGGTCTCCTGGGCGCCGGCGCCCAGCAGGTTGCCCCCGAGCGCGACCGCGACGACGCCGGCGGTGCACAGGGCAGCCGCGAACCGCCTACGGCTCGCCCGCACCTTCGTGCCCCTCACCTGCTGCGACGTCATGTCGATGGAATCTCGCTTGTTTCCGGTGTGTCGCCCAACGCAGGACAATGGCCCTGCTATCGGCGGCTGCATGGGCGGCCTTGACCACGCAGGACCGATTGTGGGTCGGCCGTCCGTGCAGGCTAGCCAGCGCCGGACCGCTGCGGGAGATATCTGCGCCAAGTCCCCGGAACCGGCTGCAAGGTCACGCAGGGCCCGGTCGCGGCGGTTCACATCATCTTCACCGCGAGGTAACGCCCGGGTAACCGCCCGCGGACCCCGACGCGCGAGCCTGACGGGCGATGGAGCCCAGTCACGGTGAGCTCGTCAGGATCGGCGATCTGGAGATCCGCGCACGCGAGGGGCTCGTGCTCGCCAGCGGCCGCGCGCTGACCCTCTCGGTGCGCGAGTTCGACCTGCTCGTGGCGCTCGCCCGCAACGCGGGACGCATCGTCTCGCGCGAGGAGCTCTATCGCCTGGCCTGGGGCGGGACGCTGCGCAACGGCGACCGCTCGTGCGACGTCTACGTCCACAAGCTGCGCTGCAAGCTCGAGGAGGCGCTGCCGGGGATGCGCTTCATCCATACGCACGTCGGGTTCGGCTATCGCCTCGATCCGACCCCTTCACATCCTTTTCACACGGCGGCCACCGCTCGGTAACAGCATGCCGGGCAGGCGCTGAGACGGTCGGCGCCTATGGAATTCTCAGAGGAGGCACGACCTTGAAGCTCCAGCGCACCGTCGTCGCGCTCGCCGGTTGCAGCGCGCTCGCGCTCGGATTCGCCGCCTGCGGCTCCGATGACAACAGCGACAGCGGCTCCAGCGGCTCGACCACCGCCGACGTCGCCCAGAAGGGCGGCACGATCAACGGCGCCGGAGCGACCTTCCCCGCGCCCGTCTACAGCGAATGGGCGGCGCGCTTCAAGGACGCCCAGGGCACCACCGTCAACTACCAGGCGATCGGCTCGGGCGGCGGCATCGCCCAGTTCACCGCCGGCACCGTCGACTTCGGCGCGTCCGACGCACCGATGAAGGACGAGGAGATCACGGCCGCCAAGAAGGGCGACCCCGTCCACGTGCCGACCGTGCTGGGCGCCGTGACGGTGTCCTACAACGTCCAGGGCGTCGACAAGGGCCTCAAGCTCGACGGCGCGACCGTCGCCGACATGTTCCTCGGCAAGATCAAGACCTGGGACGACGCGAAGGTCAAGGCGCTCAACAGCGGCGTCGACCTGCCGGGCACCGACATCACGGTCTGCCACCGCTCCGACGAGTCGGGAACGACGAAGAACTTCACCGAGTTCCTCGCCGCCTACTCGCCGGCATGGAAGAGCGGTCCGGGCGTCGACAAGTCGGTCAAGTGGCCGGCGGGCACCGGCGCCAAGGGCAACGACGGCGTCGCCGGCTGCGTCAAGCAGACCGACGGGGCGGTCGGCTACGTCGAGCAGGCGTTCGCGCTGCAGAACGACTTCACGACCGCGGCCGTGAAGAACAAGGCCGGGCAGTTCGTCGAGCCGACGCTGGAGGCGACCTCGGCCGCCGGCGAGGCGGCCAAGCCGCCCGAGGACCTGCGCTTCAGCACGATCGACGCGCCGGGCGAGGCCACCTACCCGATCACGGCCGTCACGTTCCTGCTCGTCTACCAGGACATGTGCAAGGCCGGCCTGGACGCCGCCAAGGCCGGGCTCGTGAAGGACTGGCTGAACTACGCCGAGGGCGACGGCCAGGCCGTTGCCCCCGAGCTCGAGTACGCGCCGCTGCCGGACTCGATCAAGGCCAAGGCACAGGCCAAGATCGACGGCCTGGTCTGCAACGGCGCCGCGATCGCGGCGGGCTGACGGCCTGATGGAAGCTGCCGGGATCACCCCGACCCGCAGGGCGCTGCCCCGCGGGTCGGGGCCCCGCTTCGCCGATCCGCTGCTGCAGGGCGTGCTGGCCGCGATCGCGGCCGGCGTGCTGATCCTCATCGGCTTCTTCTTCGTCCGGCTGCTCGTCGAGTCCAAGCCGGCCTTCGACCAGACGGGCGTCCTGGACTTCGTCTTCGCCGACAACTGGGTGCCCTCGCGCGACCAGTTCGGGGCGCTGCCGCTCGTCGTGGGCACGCTGCTCACCTCGGGGATCGCGCTCGTCATCGGCGTGCCCGTCGCCGTCGCGAGCGCGCTGTACATCACCGAGCTCAGCCCGCGGCGGCTGCGCACGCCGCTGACGATCCTGCTCGAGCTGCTGGCCGCCGTGCCGTCGGTCGTCTACGGCCTGTGGGGGATCTTCTTCCTCGCGCCGAAGCTGCTGCCGGCCGAGAGGTGGTTCAACGACACCTTCAGCTTCCTGCCGTTCATCGGCGGCACCGTCTCGATCCCCAACTACTTCGTCGCCGGGTTGATCCTCGGGATCATGATCGTGCCGATCGTCAGCGCGATCTCGCGCGAGGTCATGGCGACGGTCCCGCGCGACCACAAGGAGGCGGCGCTCGCGCTCGGCGCCACGCGCTGGGAGATGATCCGCATGGCGGTGCTCCCGTACTCGCGCGCGGGAATCGCAGGCGCCGCGATGCTCGGCCTCGGCCGCGCGATCGGCGAGACGATCGCGGTCACGATCGTCATCGGCAACGCCGCGAACATCGGCGACTCGGTCTTCTCGCAGGGCTACACGCTGGCGGCGGTCATCGCCAACGAGTTCGGCGAGGCGGCGTCTGATCCGGTCCACCGCGCGTCGCTGATCGCCGCCGGCCTGCTGCTGTTCCTGCTGACGCTCGGGGTCAACCTGATGGCGCGCTGGTTCGTGACGCGCGCTGAGGGCGTGCGATGAGCGCCAATGTCCTCCCGGCGATCTCGCGCCGGCGCCGGCTGACCGACCGCGCCGCCCGCGGCACGACGCTCGCGCTGACGCTGCTGGCGCTCGTCCCGCTGTTCCTCGTCCTCTACTACCTGCTCAGGGAAGGGCTCGGCGCCTTCAGCCTCGACTTCTTCACGACCGACCCGACCGGCCGCTTCATCGGCGACCCGGGCGGCATCCGCAGCGCGATCGTCGGCACGGTGATGATCGTCGTGGTCGCCACCGCGATCGCGGTCCCGCTGGGGATCGGCGTCGCGCTGTACCTCGTCGAGTACGGCAAGCGCAGCACCTTCGCCAACGTCGTGCGCTACTTCATCGACGTCATGACCGGCGTGCCGTCGGTCGTCTTCGGCCTGTTCATCTACATCGTGCTCGTCGTCTCGCAGATCGGCGGGACGTTCGCGGCCTGGAAGGGCGCGGTCGCGCTGGCGCTGCTGATGCTGCCGGTCGTGGCGCGCGCCTCCGAGGTCGTGCTGAACCTCGTGCCCAACGAGCTGCGCGAATCCGCCCTCGCGCTGGGCGCGCCGCGCTGGCGGGTCGTGTTCCGCGTCGTGCTGCCGACCGCGGCCCCGGGCCTCGTCACCGGCTCGATGCTCGCCGTCGCCCGCGCCGCCGGCGAGACCGCGCCGCTGCTGTTCACGGTCGCGTTCGTCAACGGCGTGAGCTACGACATCGGCGCGCGGATGAACTCGCTGCCGCTGCAGATCTTCAACGACGTCGGCCAGGCCCAGGACCGCCTTGTGCAGCGCGCCTGGGGAGCGGCCCTGACGCTCGTGCTGATGATCCTCGTCGTGACCCTCGCCGCCCGCCTGGTTCAGAGAAGGAGTCGCCTGCAGCCATGACCAACCCCGACGCCAAAGAGCGCGTGATGCCACCCCTGCCGCATGTCCCCACCCGTGAACCGTCCGAGCCGCCGCTCGCGACGGTCGCGGCGCCTGCCGCCAAGACCGGGCGCAGCATGACGCTCGAGAAGCTCAACGCCTACTACGGCGCGACCCACGCCGTGAAGGACGTCAGCCTCGACTACGCGGCCAACGAGGTGACCGCGATGATCGGGCCGTCGGGCTGCGGCAAGTCGACGGTCCTGCGCTGCCTGAACCGGATGCACGAGGAGATCGGCGGCGCCCGCGCCGACGGCCGGGTGACGCTCGACGACCTCGAGATCTACGGCGACGGCGTCGACGTCACCGCCGTGCGGCGGGCGATCGGCATGGTCTTCCAGAAGCCCAACCCGTTCCCCACGATGTCGATCTTCGACAACGTCGCCGCGGGCCTGAAGCTCGCCGGCATCAAGGGCCGTGACACCCAGGAGGTCGTCGAGCGCTCGCTGCGCGGCGCCGGCCTCTGGGAGGAGGTCAAGGACCGCCTCTCGGAGCCGGGCATCGGCCTCTCCGGCGGCCAGCAGCAGCGGCTGTGCATCGCCCGCACGATCGCGGTCGAGCCCGAGGTCATCCTCATGGACGAGCCCTGCTCGGCGCTGGACCCGATCGCGACGCTGAAGATCGAGGAGCTCATCACCGAGCTCAAGCGCGACTTCACGATCATCATCGTGACCCACAACATGCAGCAGGCTGCACGCGTGTCGGACACGACCGCCTTCTTCTACCTCGGCGAGCTCATCGAGCACGCGGACACCGAGACGCTGTTCAGCACTCCGGCGAACGCGCGTACCGAGGAGTACGTCACCGGCAAGTTCTCCTGATGGCCGTCACCGGACAGGGCCGCCAGCTCTTCCAGGGACAGATGCTCGAGCTCGAACGCGCGGCGCTGGGCGGCCTCGACATGGCGATCGGGCAGGTCGAGCGCGTCATCGACGCGCTCGCGGAGGCCGACCTGCGGCTCGCGCAGTTCGTCATCGCCGACGACGACCGCATCGACGGGCGCTACCTCGAGGTCCACCAGGGCGTGCTCTCGCTGCTGGCGCTGCAGGCGCCGGTGGCCGGCGACCTGCGCGTCGTGGCGGCCGTCCTGTACGTCATCAACAACATCGAGCGCGTCGGCGACCAGTGCGTGAACATCGCGAAGCTGATGCCGCTGGCAGACCACGTCCCCGAGGTCCCGCACGAGCTGTGCGACCTGGTGCTGCGGATGGGCGCGCTGGCGCGCGGGGAGCTCGTCCAGGCGCGCCAGGCGTTCGCCGACCGCGACGTCGTGCTCGCACGGTCGCTGGCCGAGCAGGACCTCGAGGTCGACCGCCTCAACCGCGAGGTCTTCCGCCTGGCGGTGCGCGTCGGCGAGGACCCGCTGCTGCGCGAGTGGGCGATGACGATGACGCTCGCGGCACGCGCGCTGGAGCGCATCGGCGACAACGCCGTCGACATCGGCGAGCAGGCGATCTTCATGGCCACGGGCGAGTTCCGATGAGCACCACGCGCCAGCAGTTCCGCAGCGACCTCGCCGAGCTCGAGCGCCTCGCGCTCGGCGCGCTCGACCTCGTGCTCGGGCTCCTGGACCGCGTCATCGAGGCGCTCGAGCACCAGGACGTCGAGCTCACGCAGATCGTGCTCGAGGAGAACGCCCGCATCGGCGCGCGCTGCAGGGAGGTCCAGCACCAGGCGCTGTCGCTGCTCGCGCTGCAGGGGCCGGTCGCCGGCGACCTGCGCCTGCTCGCCGCGCTGCTGCACGTCGTGCGCTACGTCGAGCGGATGGGCAACCAGTGCGTCTCGGTCGCCAAGCTCATCCCGCTGTCCGGCCACGAGCCGCCGGTGCGCGCCGAGATCCTGCGGCGCGTGCTCACGATGGGCCGCTGCGCGCGCGCCGAGGTCGTGCAGTGCCGGCGCTCGTTCGCGGAGCGCAACGTCGAGCTGGCCGAGGACCTCGTCAACCGCGACCGCGAGGTCAACCGCCTCAACCGCGAGATCTTCCGGCTGGCGATCGCCGCCGGCGACGACGAGGACACGCGCGAGTGGGCGATGCTCATGACGCTCGCCGCGCGGGCCTTCGAGCGTGTCGGCGACAACGCCGTCGACGTCGGCGAGCAGACGGCCTTCCTCGTCAGCGGGCTGTTTCGCGAGTTCACCGATCGGCCGCACGTTGCGGCCGAACAGCTGTAAAGATCTCGTTATCGGGACTGTGGGGCCATCGGTGGCGGCACCTACACTCCGGCAGACATGAACGACACGAACACAGCAGCCACAGCCGGTGGCATGCGCGTCGCGATCAGCGACGGCGACTCGGGCTTCGTCCAGGTGCTGACGAAGCGGCTGGACCGACTCGGATGGGAGCACCGCGTGCTGGCGGGCGCCGTACCCGTCGAGCGCCTGGTGGCGATGCGCCTCGGGGCGCTCGTGCTGGACCTCGCGCTCCTGGGCCCGCATGCCTGGGAGTACCTCGAGCGCGTGACGCGCGAGCTGCCGGCGCTGCCGGTCGTCGTCTGCACGGGGCAGTCGACGGTCTCCCAGCGCGTCCGCGGCCTGCGGATGGGCGCCGACGACTGGGTCACCAAGCCCTGCCACCCCGAGGAGCTGATCGCCCGCATCGAGACGGTCGCGCGGCGCCAGCGCCGGGCCGACGGCGCGGGCGACGACACGGTGCTCGCGGGTGAGATCGAGGTGCGCCCGGATCAGTTCCAGGTCTTCGCGCACGGCGCGTCGATCGACCTCACGCGGCGCGAGTTCGAGCTCATCCAGCTGCTGGCCGCGGCGGAGGGCCGCGTGCTCGAGCGCGAGGAGATCTACCAGCGCGTCTGGGGCTACACGATGGCCCATGGCGACCGCTCGGTCGACGTCTTCGTCCGCAAGCTGCGCGCCAAGCTGCAGCAGGCGTCGCCGGGCTGGAACTACATCCACACGCACTTCGGCGTGGGCTACCGGTTTGCGGCCGAGGCTGCGGATGCGGGTGAGCCCGCGGGCGCGGTTGCCGCGGCTGCGCCTGCGGTCGAGGCGGCTCCGGCGTCCGCGCCGGCCGCGCCGCCGGCCGCGAAGGACCCCGCCGCGCCGCGGGACCTGCACGCGCTCGTGTAGGACGCCGGCGCGCCCGCCGGTTGGGCTAGCCTTGATCGCATGTCCGTCGAGGTCGCCCGCAACATCGGGATCATCGTGCTCATCGCGCTGGTCGTCTGGCTCGCGCCGGGCGGGGGCGAGGGCGCGACGTTCATCCAGCAGCTGCTCAACGCGCTGTTCATCGTCGCGATGGCCGTCATCTGCGGGATCCTCTATCGCCAGTACCGCGGCGAGATCTTCGCGCTCGGCGACAAGTGGCGGCTGGCGCTGTACGCGGCCGTCGGCACCGCGATCGTGACGATCGCGGCCTCGCGGCGGCTGTTCGACACCGGCGCCGGGACGCTGATGTGGTTCGTGCTCGTGGGCGGGGCGTCGTACACGCTGTACCTCGTCTGGCAGCAGTACCGCTCGTACGTCTGAGCCGTTCGCGGGCCCGCGGTCTTGCGTGACACGTTCGCGGCCCGATCGGCACGAACGCGTGTAGCTCCGTGACGGGCGCTGCGCGAGCCTCGTCGCATGGCTCCCGCACCCCCTCCTCACCCCGCGCGCGAGCGCGGCCAGGCGACCGTCGAGCTCGTCGCGCTGCTGCCGCTGGTCGCCGTGCTGGCCGGGTCGATGTGGCAGTCGGTGGTGGCGGGCCAGGCGGTCTGGCTGGCCGGGTCCGCCGCCCGCGCGGCCGCGCGGGCCGAGGCCGTCGGCGCCGACCCGCGCGCCGCGGCGCGGCGCGTGCTGCCCGAGCGCCTGGAGCGCGGCCTCGTCGTCGCGCGCGTGGATGGCGAGACGGGCGTCCGGGTCGCGATCTCGATTCCGGCGATCGTCGGCGGCGGCCGGCTCGGCAGCGTCTCGGCGCGTGCCGCGCTGCAGGACCAGACGTCATGACCGCGCCGCCGCGTGAGCGCGAGGCCGGGCAGGCGAGCGTCGAGCTGGCCGTGCTGGCGCCGTTGCTCGTCGCGATCGTGCTTGCCGCCGCGCAGCTGCTGGCCGCCGGCGCGGCGGGCGCGCTCGCCGATCACGCCGCCGAGGCCGCCGCCGTCGCGCTGCTGCAGGGCGGCGATCCCGTCGCCGCGGCACGCGCCGCGGTGCCGGGCTGGTCGCGCGAGCGGATGGCCGTGAAGGTGCGCGGCCGGCACGTCAGCGTGCGGCTGCGCCCGCCCGCACCGGTCGCCGCGCTGGGCGACCTGCTCGAGGGCGGAGGCGACGCCGACGCGGGGCCGGCACCGCCGTGAGCCTCGCGCGCCGGCTCGCCGAGCACTTCGTGATCCCCGCGGGCGATATGCCGCCCGCGGCGTTCGAGGACTTCGCCGCCCCGGGCGAGGCGCCGGAACCGGCGTGCGCGGACCCCGCCCCGCGCACGCCCCCCGGTGTCGCCGTGCTCGCCGCGGCGCCGGACGCGCCCGCGCTGGGCGCGGCGCTGGGTTTGGCGCTCGCGCGCGCGAGGCGGGCGCCCGTGGTCGTCGTGTGCGCGTGGAGCGCGGGGCAGCCCGCGCCGCCGGCCTGGCGGGCGCCAGCGCTGCCCGCGGCACGGCGGCTCGCGGACGCCCTGGCGGCGCGCGGCCACGCCGCGCGCCCCGCGGGGCGCCTCGTGCTCGTGCAGCTCGCGGGCTCCGACGAGGACGGGGCGCTGGAGGCGCGCCGGGTGCTGGCGGCCGCCGGCGCGGCGCCCGCCGTGCTGGCGCTCGGCGGCCCGCGCCGCGCGGCCTTCGACGCGCTGCTGGCCGATCAGGACCTCGTCGTGGTGGGGACGCGCAGCGGCGCCGATCCCGTCCTCGCGCGGCTCGCGGTCGAGGGGCTCGCCGGTGCGGTCTGCGCCTGCGCCTGCGAGGTCCCGGAGGCGCGCCCGGCGCGTGTCCTCGCGGCGGCCGGCATCACGCTGCTGCCGTCGGCGCGGCGGGCGCTGGCCGGTCCCGTCGCGGAGCTGTCGTGACCGTGCGAGCGCGGCTGGGAGACGCCTCGGGCCAGGCGACGATCCTGCTGCTCGGCATGGCGATGGCGCTGCTGCTGGGCGCGCTCGTGCTCGGCGCCATCGCCCAGGGCATCGGCGCCCACGGCGACCAGCAGCGCGCCGCCGACCTCGCCGCGCTCGCGGGAGCGCGGGCGATGCACGAGCAGTACGCCGGGCTCTTCGAGGCGCCGGTGATCGCCGGCCGCGCGAACCCCGCGCATCTGGAGCGCGCGGCGTACCTCGCGCTCGGGCGCCGCGCCGCGGAGGCGACCGCGCGGCGCAACGGGGCAGAGCACGTCGCGGTGAGCTTCCCCGACGGCGCGACGTTCGCGCCCGTGCGCGTGCGCGTGAACGTCCGCGACGACATCGCGGTCGGCGACACCGAGCGCGTGCGCGCGGGCGTGCGCGCCGAGGCCGAGCTGGCGCCACCGGCCGAGATCGCCGCCACGAGCGCGGGCGCCGGCGAGTACCGCGGGCCGCTGGCGGTCCGGCAGGGCAAGCCGATGCGACCCGACGTCGCGGCCGCGTTTGACCGGATGGCGGCCGCGGCGTCGCGCGACGGTCTCGAGCTGATCGTCGTCAGCGGCTTTCGCACGAACGGCGAGCAGGCGGCGCTGTTCGCCCGCCACCCCGATCCGACGTGGGTCGCGCCGCCGGGGCAGTCGCTGCACCGCCTCGGGACCGAGCTCGACCTCGGACCATCCGCCGCCTACGGCTGGCTCGCCGCCCACGCGCCGCGGTTTCACTTCGTGCAGCGCTATTCGTGGGAGCCCTGGCACTACGGGTTCGTCCTCAACGCCGGGACGTCGTCGGTCGGCTTCGGGCGGGCCGGCGCCGACGGCGAGACCGGCCGCGGGCTGCCGTCGTTCGTCCCGGCGCAGTTCGCGGCGCCGCTGGCGCGGGCAGCGCAGCGGTGGAACATCTCGGCGGCGCTGCTGGGAGCGCAGCTGTATGCGGAGTCGAACTTCAACCCGTTCGCCCGCTCCGAGGCGGGGGCGCAGGGCATCGCGCAGTTCATGCCCGCGACGGCACGCGAGCTCGGCCTGCGCGACCCGTTCGACGCCGGCGCCGCGATCGACGCCCAGGCGCACCTCATGCGCGATCTGCTGCGCCGGTTCGGCGCGGTGCCCCTGGCGCTGGCGGCCTACAACGCGGGCCCCGGACCCGTCGCGGCCTGTGGCTGCGTGCCGCCCTACCCCGAGACGCGCGGCTACGTCGCGCGCATCCTCGGCCTGCTCGGCGGCGCGGGGGAGACCGTCGCGGGCGGCGGGCTGGAGGTGCGGCTCGTGAGCTGACGGGTCAGACGATCTCGACCGGCGTGCCGACCGGCATGAGCTTCGCGAGCTTGCGGACCTTGTCGTTGGGCACGCGGACGCAGCCGTGCGACGGGCGGCCCGGGATCAGCTGCGGCTCGTTCGTCCCGTGGATGCCGATCACGCCGCCGCCGGGCCAGTCGCTCAGCCGCGAGTAGGCGGCCGTGCCGAAGGCCCAGGGGCCGTAGGCGCCGCCGCCGAAGCCCTTCAGCCGGCTGCGGATCCAGAAGTGGCCGACCGGCGTCGGCGTGGCGGATTTGCCGATGCCGACGCGCGAGGTCCAGACGCGCTTGCCGCTCCTGTAGAGCGTGGCGCGCAGCGCGTGGCGATCGATGCGCAGCATCGTCGTGATCTCGAACAGCGGCCCGAGGTCGTCGCGGTCGACCCAGCCCGTGCGGCCGTTCGGACGTCCGGGGACCCGGATGTGCACCCACGTGCGTCCGGCGGAGTCGACGCGGCTCTCGAGCGCGAGGTAGGTCTCCAGCGGTCCGTCCTCGGTCCGGTAGCGCAGTCGTGCGACGCGCGGGGCGTTGCGGCTGGCGCGGCTGCGCACCGGCGCGAGCCGAACCGCGTTGGCATAGCGGGTGATCGTGCTCTCGTCCGAGAGCCGCTCGCTGCCCAGCGGCGCCTCGGAGTGCAGCGGGCGGACGGTCGTCGTGTCGGCGGCAGATGCGGCCTGCGCCGCCGAGGCCAGGGCCCCGGCGGCGCAGGCGCACGCCACCACGATCTGCACGAGGCGGTGCCTCATCTCAGCCGGTGAACTGCGGCAGCACCGCGGACTTGGGGCAGCGCTGGTAGACGAGGCGCAGCGTGCGGGCCTTCGTGGCGCTGGCGGCGGTGAAGCTGACCTTGGCGGACACCTTGATGACGCCGAAGCCCTGGTGGCGCGGGTCGATGCGCAGCGAGAACGCCTTGCGCCCGGACTTGGCCTTCACCGTGCCGCGGCGCTTGCCGCCGACGGTGAAGGTGACCTGGCGGATCTTGCTGCCCGTGACGGTGGCGCGGAACGGGCCGCGGACGCAGCTGGACGGACCGCTGAGGCGGGCGGAGCCTGACTCGTCGGTCGCCGCGAGCACGCCGGACCTGGCCGGGGCCTTGGCCGTCGGCGCCGCCGCGGCGGCGGCCGGCGGGGTCGGCGCGGGCGTCACGACCGCCGGCGCGGTCAGGACCGTCACGACCTCGTCCTGGTCGGTGACCACGTGGCCGCCGAAGCTGTCCTTCGCGGTCACGACGCCGACGTTGACGACCTGGGTCTCCCCGACCGCGGTGCGGACGAGGCAGGTGTAGCTCCAGTGGTCGCCGGGATCGAGCTGACCGGGCGTGGCGTCGCCGTTCGTGGTGGTCAGCGCCGGCGGCGCCTCGCAGCGGACGTCGCCGACGTTGACGTTGGCCGCGAGGAACGGCACGTCGCCGGGGTTCGTGACGGCCAGGCCGTAGGTCACCGCGTCGCCGGCCTGCGCCGTGGCGGGGCCGGACTTCTCGATGTCGATCGCGGGATGCAGGATGCGCGTCGAGTGCTGGTCGGTGTCGGACACCGGCCGGTCGAACTCGTCGACCGCGGTGACGGTCACGGTGTTGACCGTCGGGTTCGGCTCGCCGGCCGTGTGTGCCGGCGCCGCCATCGAGCACTCGTAGACCCACACGTCGCCGATGTTCAGGACGGCCGGCGTCGCGTCTGGCGCGCCGCCCGAATCCCTGCGGGAGCTGACGTTCACGGGAGCGCAGCGGTCGTCGCTGACCTGCACGCTCGTGAGGTCGCCGCCAGCGGGGTTCGTGACCTGGAACGTGAAGGTCAGCGTGTCGCCGTGGTAGGCGTACTCGGGGCCGGCCTTGACGACCACCGGCTGCACCGTGACGAGCTGGTTGGTGAAGGAGCACGTGACGGTCTCGCCCGGCGCGATCGCGTAGGACGCCGTGCGGGTCGCGACGTCGGTCAGGCTGTCGGCGTCGGTGCAGCTCACGCCGGTCAGGCGGTAGCCGGAGGTGCGGGCCTCGGTGACCGCGTAGCTCCCCGGCGCGACGCTGCGCGACTCGCTGCCGCCGTCGGCCAGCTTGAACGAGCGCACGCCGGTCGCGTCGGTCGCGAAGTCGAACTGCGTCGGGTCGCCGGCCGGGAGGGTGTGCTTCTCGACGATCAGGCGGCCGTTCTTGGTGTTCGTGAAGGTGCAGGTGACGGTCTCGCCGGGGGCGACGTGGAAGGTCGCGGAGCCGGCCGGCTTGTCGGTCGTGCTGTCGCTGTCGTCGCAGGTGAGGCCGGTGAGGTTCCAGGCGGCCTTGGCGTCCTGGGTGGCGCTGTAGGTGCCGGGGGAGACGGGTCGCGAGTTGGTGGCGTCGTCGGCGAGCGAGAAGCTGTCGCTGCCGCTGGTGAAGTCAAACGTGGCGGGGTCGCCGTCGGGGAGGGTCTGCTGCGCGACGATGATCCGGCCGTTCTTGGTGTTCGTGAACGTGCAGGTGACCGTCTCGCCGGGGGCGACGCGGTACGTCGCGGTGCCCGCGGTCGTGTCGCCGGTGCTGTTGGTGTCGTCGCAGGTCAGGCCGGTGAGGTTCCAGTCGGCCTTGGCGGTCTCCGTCGCCGTGTAGGTGCCGGGGGCGACGTCGCGTCCCTCGGTCTGCCCGTCGCTGAGCGAGAAGCTGCCCGCGCCCGTGGCGGTGGTCGTGAAGGCGAAGCTTGCCGGGTCGCCGTTGGGCAGCGTCTGCTTCTCGACGATCAGGCGGCCGTTCTTGGTGTTGGTGAAGGTGCAGGTGACGGTCTCGCCGGCGGCGACGTGGAAGGTCGCGGAGCCGGCCGGCTTGTCGGTCGTGCTGTCGCTGTCGTCGCAGGTGAGGCCGGTGAGGTTCCAGTCGGCCTTGGCGTCCTGGGTCGGCCGCTGTAGGTGCCGGGCGCGACGGCGGCGACTCGCGGCGCCGCGGTCACGGCGTCGGCGGTGGCGGTCGTCGTGAAGGCGAAGGCAGGGGTCCCGTTGAGCGTCTGCTTCTCGACGATGGCGCCGTCTTGGTGCGTGAAGGTGCAGGTCACGGTCTCGCCGGCGGCGACGCGGACGTTGCGCTGCGGGCGTGCCGTCGCCTGCTCTGGCGTCGTTGCAGGTCAGACCGTGAGTGCCCAGTCGGTCTTCGCGGTCTCGGTGGCGGTGTGCCCCGAACCACGGAGCGCGACTCGGTCCCGCCGTCGGTCAGCGAGAACGTCCCGAGCCGGTGGCGGTCGTCGTGAAGGCGAAGGCGGGGTCCCGTGGGGAGCGTCTGCTTCTCGACGATGACGCGCCGTTCTTGGTGTTCGTGAAGGTGCAGGTGACGTCTCGCCGGCGGCGATGCGGAACGTCGCGGTGCCCGCCGTCGCGTCGCCGGTGCTGTTGGAGTCGTTACACGTGAGGCCGGTGAGGTTCCAGTCGGCCTTGGCGGTCTCGGTCGCCGTGTAGGTCCCCGGAACCACGGAGCGCGACTCGGTGGCGCCGTCGGTCAGCGAGAACGTGCCCGCGCCGGTGGCGGTCGTCGTGAACCCGAAGCTCGCGGGGTCGCCGTTGGGAAGCGTCTGCTTCTCGACGATCAGCCGGCCGTTCTTGGTGTTCGTGAAGGTGCAGGTGACGGTCTCGCCGGCGGCGATCCGGAACGTCGCGGTGCCCGCCGTCGTATCGCCGGTGCTGTTGGCGTCGTCGCAGGTCAGGCCGCTCAGCGCCCAGTCGGCCTTCGCGGCCTCGGTCGCGGTGTAGGTGCCGGGCGCGACGGCGCGCGACTCGGTCCCGTCGTCGCCGAGCGAGAACGTGCCGGCGCCCGTGGCGTTGGTCGTGAACCCGAAGCTCTCCGGGTCGCCGTCCGGAAGCGTCTGCTTCTTGACGATCAGCCGGCCGCTGTGGGAGTTGCGGAACGTGCAGTACCAGTCCTCGGTGCGCCGCAGCGTCGCGATCGTCGCGGTGGTCGAGCCACCGGAGCCCGGCGTCGCGAAGCTGTCCTTCTGGCAGGCCGAGGCGACGAACGCGTAGCCGGTCTTCTGGGTCTCGCTCACGGTGATGCTCGTGGCGCCGGCAGCCGGGATCTTGTCGACGTTGATGACGTCGTCGGCGGGATCGCCGGTCGTCGTCAGCGCCCCGGGCGTGAACGACACGGGCGAGCCGCCGGGCTTGCCGGCAGCGATGTCCCAGCCCGCCTTCGCGACCGCCGCGTCGGGGTCGTCGGTGAGCTTGCGGACGTGGATGCGCGCGCCGCAGAGCTGGTTGGCGATCCGCTGCAGCTCGGCGCCGAGGCCGCTGACGCTCGAGGTGACGTAGTCGGTGCCCTCGACCGGCCCGGAGACCGCCGCGAGGTTCGAGGCCGTGATGCCGCTGCCCGAGCCGACGCCGAGGATCGTCGCGCCGGCCGCCAGCAGCGGACCGCCGGACTTGCCCTCGGCCTTGACCTTGTTCGCCGACGCGATCCCGGCCGTGAGGTCGAGCAGGTTGACCGTCGTCCCGCCGTCGTCGTTGGCGCTCGAGGTCGAGGAATCGCGATACGTGGGGTTGCCGTCCGTGACGAACAGGACGGTGTCGACGGCCGCCCCGGCCGCGAGCTTCATGCCCGCATCCCAGTTCGTGGCTCCGCCGGTGCCGGCGTAGACGGCGTTGATGACGCTGTTCGCCGTCGCGACATCCGCGGGGGTGTCGAGGTTGAGGAAGGCGCTCTGGTTCGCCGAAGCGCTCTCCGCGAAGCTGTAGATCTTCAGGCGCGTGGGCGTGCCGCTCAGGGTGCTGACGAGCTGCTGCGCGGCGGCCTTGTAGGTGTCGCGCTGCGAGGTGATCGAGCCCGAGCGGTCGAGCAGCAGGAGCACGTCGAGGCCGCAGCGGGCGGGCAGCGGCGGGTTGTTCTTCGCCACGACGAAGCGCCCCGAGGCGGACGAGGCCGCGGTCGGCGACCAGGCCGTCGACGGGCGCACGGTGGCCGACGAGCCGTTGGAGACGTTGACGTCGCCGACGTAGTCGCGGGCCGGGCTCGCGCCCGCGGAGCTTCCGCCCCATGCCAGCCGGGTCAGCGCACGCCAGCCGGAGGGTGCGCCCAGCGCAGCCTGGCGGACGAGGTAGCGGCCGTTGGCCAGGCTCGCCGACGTGCAGCTTGCGGTCCCATCGGTCGTGCACAGCGCCGACCAGCTCGCCGTTGCCGGATCGCTGACCCAGGCCGCCTTCTCGAACGCCACGCCCGCCAGAGCGTTGGCGTAGCCGTCGTCGTTGTTGAGCAGGCTGCGCACGCCGCCGGCGGTCGCGGTGATCGTGCCGCTCGCAGACGCGGCAGCGGGAATGCAGCAAGCGACCAGTGCGAGGAGCAGCGCAGCAGGTAGGACGCGACGGCAACGAGGAGCGTGGGGCATGTGGGGATTCCTTTCCGACCGTCGGGGTCGCCGGCGTCCTGCCGGCGGCCTCCCGAGGCCCCTGGCCCCGTCAAACGGAATTGCGGTTAACTGCTGTCAGCTGCACCATCGGCATCCCAAACCAGTTCTTGCGAAACTCGACAACCTGACGAGCGCCGGGCGGCGAGGCACTGGACGAACGGTCCGCCCGGGCGCCGCGAACCCGCCGGACGTTCGGGCACATGACCGCCGGCGGCCCGCTGCGCCGCTACGACGTCTCTCCGACCTCTGGTCCTCGCGGGGTGCGAGTTCCCGCCATCCGGTCTGCAGTCGCATGCGCAGTCCGTGCGTATGTCGACGCTGGTATCGACCCCCGGGGGTGTGGAGGATGACTCTCACGGCCATGCGCGCACCGATCGACATCCGCCAGGTTCCGCCGCCGCGCGTGTCGCTGCTGCTCTTCATCGGCCCGCCGAGCGTCGGCAAGTCCTCGGCTGCGCAGCAGGTCTGCCATCTCCTCGACGACGCGCGGGTCCCCTACGCCTATGTCGACCGCGACCAGTTCGGCACCAACGGGCTGCTGCACGAGGACCCGCTGCTGGACCTCAACGAGATCCTCCACACCCGCGTGGCCGCCGGCGCGCAGCGGCTCGTCGTCTCCTGGCGGGTGGAGTCCGGGCTCGAGCTGGCCCGCCTGCGGGCCGTGCTCGGCTGGACCGAGATCACCGTCTGCCGCCTCCGCGCCGAGGCGGCCACGCTCAGCGACCGGATCGCCGCCGGCGAGTCGTCATTCCAGGGTCTGCACCTGCAGGCGATGGCGCTCGAGATCGCGCCGCGCCTGGACGCCCAGGTCGCCGAGGACATCCTCCTCGCCACCGACGCCACCGCGCCGCGCGCGGTCGCGATCCGCGCCTATCGCCAGTGGACGATGCAGGACGAGCCGGCCGTGGCACTCGCCGGCGACGCCGCCGCGTAGTCCCTCCGCGCCGCGTCGCGCGGTCGCGGTGCTCAGGAGGTCCGGGCGGCGCCCGCCTCGCGCCGGCCGGCGCGCGGGTCGGGCAGCGGCGTCAGGCGCGCGGCGATCTCCTCGCGGCGGTCCTCGAGGAACGGCGGCAGGATGAGCTTCGTGCCGAGCTCCTCGACCGGGCCGTCGACGGTGAAGCCGGGCTCGCGGGTCGCCAGCTCGTAGAGCACGCCGCTGGGCTCGCGGAAGTAGAGCGAGTGGAAGTAGTGGCGGTCGACGTAGCCGGAGTTCGGGATGCCGGCCTCGTTGACGCGGTCGATCCACGCCGGCATGTCGGCGTCGGTCGTGCCCCAGGCGATGTGGTGGATCGTCCCGGCGCTCGTGCGTCCGCGCTCGGCGGGCGGGGCATCCCAGGCGATCCAGCCGCCACGGCGCTCGCCGCGCAGCTCGTAGGTGTCGTCCTCGCCGTCGCGCGCTGTCGCGCCCATGAGCTGCTCGAGCACGAGCGCGCTGTTGTCGAGGCTCGAGCTGTAGGCGCGCACGCCCTCGAAGCCCTGCAGCGCGACGGCCGCGGGGATCTCGGGGTGCTCGGCGATCAGCGGCTCGTCGGACGTCGTGTCGACGACGAGCTCGTGGGCCAGGCCCTCGGGGTCGGCGAACAGCAGCGCGCCGTCCTCGCCGCGCTCGGTTGCGACGCCCTCGTCACCCAGGCGGGCGGACCAGAAGTCGATCGCCTCGGGCGAGGCGACGCGCCAGACGACGCGGTGCACCATGCCGGCGCCCGCGCGGCCGCGGGCCGCGCCGGGGTACTCGAAGAACGTGAGGTCGGCGCCGGGCTGGGCGTTCTCGTCGCCGTAGAAGAGGTGGTAGACGCTCGGGTCGTCCTGGTTGACCGTCTTGGCCGTCATCCGCAGCCCGAGGACCCGCGTGTAGAAGTCGACGTTGCCGGGCGCGTCGCCCGTGATGGCGGTGATGTGGTGGATGCCGTCGAGGTTCATGGGCTGGCTCCTTCGCGGAGGCTCTGGTCGTGGGCGCTGGTTCCACCATACCCAATAGGTCGTTGTACGCGCAACTACCTAGCAGAGGGCCCCGACGCAGCCCGGCGTGGTCGGTCCGGCGCCCGCGCCCCGTACCACGAGCGCGCTGCCGTGGCCGCGGCGGACGGGCTCGGCGGCCGCCAGCAGCCGGTTGCCCGCGAGGAACTCGATGCCGGTCGCGGCGCCGATCTCCGGCGTGGAGGTGAAGGCGTGGCCGCGGGCGGCGAGCGCGGCGCCCTCGGGGGAGGAGATGAACGCCGGCTCGGCCTGCGCGGTCGCGGCGTTGGCCTCGCTCGCGCGCGGCCTCGCGATCGCCTCCGGCAGCGTGTCGCCGAGGTCGAGCCGGTTGACGAGCAGCCCGAGGACCGTCGAGATGATCGTCGAGCCGCCCGGCGAGCCGACCGCCAGCAGCGGCTTGCCGGCCCTCAGGACGATCGTCGGCGCCATCGAGCTGCGCGGGCGCTTGCCGCCCTGCACGCGGTTGGCGGCCGTCGTCGAGGTGAAGTTGAAGTCCGTCAGCTCGTTGTTGAGCAGGAAGCCCCAGCCGGGCACGACCAGCGCCGAGCCGCCGATCGACTCGATCGTGAACGTGTAGGCGACGACGTTGCCCGCGCCGTCGGCGACGGTCAGATGCGTCGTCGAGCCGTCGCGCGTGGTGGTCGACGAGGCGCCCGCGGGCGTGTCGTCGAACGGGGCCGGGTCGCCGGGCGCGACCGGGCTGACCGCGGCCTGGTCGCCGATCAGCGCCCGCCGCGTCGCGGCGAACGGCTGCGACAGCAGGCCGCGCAGCGGGACGGCGAAGAACTTGGGGTCGGCGAGGTAGGCGCCGCGGTCGGCGAACGCCAGCCGCGATGCCTCCAGCTCGAGGTGCAGCGCGTCGGCGCGCGGCATCCCCTTGAGGTTGTAGCCCTCGAGGATGTTGAGCGCCTCGCCGACGGTCGAGCCGCCGCTGGAGGGCGGGCCCATGCCGTAGACGTCGAGGCCGCGGTAGGTCGTGTGGACCGGGCTGCGCTCGGGCGCCGTGTAGTTGCGCAGGTCGGTGGCGTCCATCAGGCCGGGCCGGTAGACGTGGTTGGCGCCCGCGGCGACCGGCGGGGTGCGGACGGTGCGGGCGATCGCCTGCGCGACCGGGCCGCGGTAGAAGCCGCGCGCGCCCTTGCGCGCGATCAGCTCGTACGTGCGCGCGAGGTCGGGGTTGCGCAGCGTGCTGCCGATGTTGCGCGGCGTCCCGTCGGGGTCGAGGTAGATCGCGGCCGTCGCGGGGATGTCGTCGAAGCGGTCGAGGTTGCTCTTGATCTGTCCCGCGAACGTCGCGTCGACGACGAAGCCGCGCCTGGCGATCCGGATCGCCGGCGCGAGCGCCTCGGCGAGCGTGATCGTCCCGTGCAGCCGCAGCGCGCGGGCCCAGCCGAGCACCGTGCCCGGCACGCCGACCGACATGCCGCTGAAGCGCGCGTCGTCGAACGCGAGCGGCGCGCCGTTCTCGAAGAACGCGTCGACCTGCATCGCGCGCGGCGCGCGCTCGCGCTGGTCGAGCGTCGTGACCCCGCGCGTGCGCGCGTCGTAGGAGACCATGAAGCCGCCGCCGCCGATGCCCGACGAGAAGGGCTCGGTGACGCCGAGCACCGCGGCCGCGGTGATCGCGGCGTCGGTGGCGTTGCCGCCGCGCTTCAGCGCGCCGATCGCAGCCTGCGAGGCGAGCCGGTCGACGGTCGCGGCGGCGCCGCCGCGGCCGGTCGACGTCGGCGGGTCGGCCTGCGCCGAGGCGGCCGTGACGGCGGTGAGGGCGATGGCGGCGGTGGCGGCGAGGATCGTGGCGAGAGCGCGCATGGATGGCTCTTGCCCGTCTCGCCCGCGGTTCACGCCAGGACCAGCGGCGTTCGGCTCGCTCGCCGGCCGGGCTCGTCGCGCTGACGGCATCGATAAGGGGAGCGCCCGGACCGCCGCGCGACCCGCGACCCCCGACCCGTGACGTGGCGTCTGATACGCGCTATGCGCGCATAAGACGCCACTCACGTTCCCGCGGCGCCCGACCCGATTCCCTCGGCTCGCCGAGCGCCCCGCAAGGTTCGGTGGAGGCCGATCTATCCTCGAAGGGGTGGTGACCACACCCGCATCCAAGGCCTCGACGCGCATGCGCGAGCAGCGCCGCAGCCTGCCCGACGGGCCGGGCGTCTACCTCTTCCGCGACGAGCGCGGCAAGGTCATCTACGTCGGCAAGGCGAAGTCGATCCGCAAGCGGGTCGCGAGCCACTTCTCCAACTCGGTGACCCGCGGCGCGGTCGAGATGGTCGACCGCATCCGGCACATCGACTTCCTGCTCGTCGCCTCCGAGGCCGAGGCGCTGCTGACCGAGCAGAGCTTCATCAAGCAGTACAAGCCGCGCTTCAACATCCGGCTGCGCGACGACAAGTCCTATCCGTTTCTGGCGATCTCGATGGACGAGGACTTCCCGCGCGTCTACTTCACGCGCGAGCGCCACCGCAAGGACCGCCTCTACTTCGGCCCGTACTCCAACGCGAAGAAGGTCCGCGGCACGCTCGACCTGCTGCAGAAGGTCTTCGCCTTCCGCTCCTGCCCCGGCACCGAGCCCGGCCGGCGCAGCGGCTCGCCGTGCCTGGACTTCTACATCAAGCGCTGCGGCGCGCCCTGCGTCGGCTACCAGTCCAAGGAGGAGTACCGCGCGGCGATCGACGGCGTGGTGACGTTCCTGTCGGGCCGCTACCGCCAGATCGAGCGCGACCTCGAGCAGCGCATGAAGGAGGCCTCGGCCGCCCAGGAGTTCGAGCAGGCCGCGCTGGAGCGCAACCGGCTGAAGGCGGTCCGCAGCCTGCTCGAGCGCCAGCGCGTCGCCAACGAGTCGGTCGGCACGCTCGACGCCGTGGCGATCGCCGTCGACGGCACCGACGCCAACGCGCAGGTCTTCCAGGTCCGCGACGGCGTGCTGTCGGACCGCCAGTCCTTCTACCTCTCCAACGAGGCCGGCTACGACATCGGCGAGGTCGCCGAGGAGTTCCTCCTGCAGTACTACGGCGACACGATGGTGATCCCGTCGCAGATCATCGTCCAGCCGCACGTCCCCGACCGCGAGGCGCTCGGCGAGCTGCTGAGCGACCTGCGCGGCACGCGCGTCGAGGTCCGCGCGGCCGAGCGCGGCGACAAGCGCCGGATCCTCGAGCTCGCCGAGCGCAACGCCGCGCTCGCGCTCGACCAGGAGCGCCTGCGCGACGAGCGCCGCCGCCAGCAGCGCGTCGAGGCGCTCGACGGGCTGCAGGAGGTGCTCGGCCTGGATGCGCTGCCGCTGCGGATCGAGTGCTTCGACATCTCCAACCTCATGGGGACCAACACGGTCGCGTCGATGGTCGTCTTCGAGGGCGGCGCGCCGAAGAAGAGCGACTACCGGCGCTTCAACATCCGCTCGACGACCGAGGGCGTGCCCGACGACTTCGCCGCGATGGAGGAGGTCCTCAGCCGCCGCCTCGCGCGCTGGGAGTCCGAGCAGGAGATCAGCCCCAACGACCCCAAGCGCAACGAGTCCTTCGCGACGCTGCCGAGCCTCATCGTGATCGACGGCGGCCCCGGCCAGCTTGCCGCAGGAATGCGCGCTTTGCAGGGATTTCGTGACCGCGGCGTGGCGGTCATCAGCCTCGCCAAGCGGGTCGAGGAGATCTTCGTCCCGGGCCGCCGCGCGCCGCTGCTGCTGGCCCACGACACGCCCGAGCTGCAGCTCCTGCAGCGCGTCCGCGACGAGGCCCACCGCTTCGCGATCACCCACCACCGCCAGCGCCGCGACCGCCAGATGACGGAGTCCGTCCTCGACGGCCTGCCCGGCGTCGGGCCCAAGCGCAAGCGCGCGCTGCTGGCGCACTTCGGCTCGCCCGACGCGGTGCTCAACGCCTCGCGCGAGCGGCTCGAGGGCGTCCCCGGGCTGCCGTCGAAGGTCGCCGGCGACCTCTACGCCTACCTCAACCGCACAAGCGGTTAGCAGTGGTTGGCCAACCACATCGACCGCGCAGCCCGTCAGAATGGCGAGCGTGACAACCGTCGCCGGTGATGTGACCTCAACCTCCAGCCTGGAGGACCTCGTGATCATCACCGGCTTCTCCGGCGCCGGGAAGTCGACGGCGATGAACGTTTTCGAGGACGACGGCTACTTCTGCGTCGACAACCTGCCGCCCGAGATGATCCGCGGGCTCGTCGACCTGTTCGTCCACGGCGGCTCGAAGGTGCGGCGCGCGGCGGTCGTCTCCGACGTGCGCGGCGGCGCGCTGTTCGAGACGCTGAGCAAGGTGCTCGACGACCTCAACCGGCTCGGCGTGCCCCACCGCGTGCTGTTCCTCGACGCCGACGAGGAGACGCTGATCGGCCGCTACAAGGAGACCCGCCGCCGCCACCCGCTGAGCCCGACGGGATCGGTCGCGCAGGGCATCGCCGCCGAGCGCGCGGCGCTCGCGCCGTTCAAGTCCGGTGCCGACCTCGTCCTCGACACGAGCGGCATCAGCGCCGCGACGCTGCGCCGCCGGATCGCCGAGGACTTCCTCCCGCGCCAGGCGCGCTCGAAGCTCGCGATCACGTTCGCCTCGTTCGGCCACAAGCACGGCGCCCCGCGCGACGCCGACATGGTCATCGACGTCCGCTTCCTCTCCAACCCGCACTGGGAGGCCGACCTGCGCCCGCTGACGGGCTTCGACCCGCAGGTCGTCGACTACATCGCCCGCGACGGCAAGCTGCAGGCCTTCTATGACCGCCTCGAGCCGCTGCTGGACTTCCTCGTGCCCGAGTACATCGCCGAGGGCAAGGCCCACCTCGCGGTCGCGATCGGCTGCACCGGCGGGCGCCACCGCTCGGTGGCGATCGTCGAGGCGCTCGCGGCCCGCTTCCGCGGCCGCGACGACGTCGACGTCGAGGTCGCCCACCGCGACGTGGGACGCCTCACGACGTGACCGAGTCCTCGCAGTGATCGTCCACGTCGCCTTCGAGGTCAGCGACCTGCCGCGCTCGGCGCGCTTCTACGACGCGCTCTTCCACGCCCTCGGCGCGCGGCGGATGTTCGAGAGCGACGGCGCCGTCGCCTATGGCCACGACCACGAGCAGTTCTGGATCGTCGCGCGCGGCCGCACCCCGGCGCCCGGCTACGGCCACGTCGCGCTCGCCGCCTCCGGGCGGGCGGCGGTCGACGGCGCGCACGCGGCGGGGCTGGCCAACGGCGGCAGCGACGACGGCGCGCCCGGGCCGCGCCCGCGCTACGGGGCGCGCTACTACGCCGGCTACCTGCTCGACCCCGACGGCCTCCGCGTCGAGCTCGCCACCGGCGCCTACTGACTACAGCCGGCGCGTCGGCTCGGTCGGCGGCGTGCCGACCGGCGGAGCGACGGGCGGCGCCGCCTGCGGCGTCGCCGGCGGAGGCGCCACCGGCCTGTCGCCGACGTTCAGCGCGACCGAGATGCGCGCGACCGACAGCACCGTGCCGGCGAGCATCAGCACGGCGCCCGCGAGCGCGAGCCACAGCCCGTCGTCGGGATCGTTGCCGACGCCGGACGCGGCCGGCGGGTGGTTGACGAGCGCGAAGAGCACGACGACGATCGCGACGGCCGCGGGCCCGACCAGCCAGCTGCTGGGGCGCGGCGGCCCGAAGCCCATGCGCCCCGCGACGGCGACGAGCGCGGCGATCGCCGCGAGGGCGAGGACGATGTCCCAGACCTCGAACACGGTCCAGGCATCGAGGCCGGGCGCGTACCAGTCGAGGAACAGGCTGACGAACAGGACGATCGCGCCGAGGCCGAGCAGCAGCAGGCCGGCCTCGAGGTTGCGCGCGGCAACGGAGGACGGCGGTGGGTCGGTGATGGGCGTGTGGTCGGTTCGCATCGCTCGTCCCTGCAGCGCTCCGGTTACCCGCTCGCGGGCGCGCCCGAACGCGGCGGTACCCTGCGGCGATGGCCAAACGCGGCGCGCCCCGGCTGCGCGGGGGCATCGACCTCGGCGGCACGAAGATCCAGACCGTGGTCGTCGACGCCGCCAGCGTCGTCGCCGGCCAGGCGCGCGCGCCGACGCCGACGCAGGGCGGCCCGGCCGACGTCGCCGCCGCGATGGTCGCGGCGATGCGCGCCGCGGCGGCCGAGGCGGGCGTCGCGACCGCCGACCTCACGCACGTCGGCATCGGCTCGCCGGGCGAGGTCAACGCGGCGACGGGCACCGTCACGAGCGCCCGCAACCTGCCCGGCTGGGAGGGCTCGTTCGGGCTCGGGGCGCTGCTCGCGGAGGAGCTCGGGACGGCGGTCGCGCTCGGCAACGACGTGCAGGTCGCCACCGACGCCGAGGACCAGCTCGGCGCCGGGCGCAGCCATTCGTCGATGCTCGGCGTCTTCTGGGGCACCGGCGTCGGCGGCGGGATCGTGCTCGACGGCAAGCCCTGGCTCGGCCAGGGCGGGGCGGGCGAGATCGGCCACGTCGTGGTGAAGGTCGACGGCGCGCAATGCCCCTGCGGGCGCAAGGGCTGCATGGAGGCCTACGCCGGTCGCAACGCGATGGAGCGCCGCGCGCGCGAGCTGCACCACAAGGGCGAGCCGACCGAGCTGTTCAAGCTCGCGCACAAGCGCGGGCGCGAGCGGCTGACGAGCGGCATCTGGGCCGCCGCCCTCGAGCGCAAGGACCCGCTGGCGACGAAGCTCGTCGACCGCGCGGTGGTGGCGCTCGGCGCCGGCGTCGCATCGGTCGTCAACGTGCTCGACGTCCCGATCGTGATCCTCGGCGGCGGCCTCGGCGTCCGCCTCGGCCAGCCCTACGCGGACAGGATCGCCGCGGCGATGGCGCCGCACCTCTTCCACGACCACCGGCCGCCGGCGGTCGTCGTCGCCGAGCTCGGCGACCTCGGCGGCGCGATCGGGGCCAGCCTGCTCAAGCCGGCGGTGCTGTAGAGCGAGTGGTTTCGCCCTTCGGTCGTCGCAAGCTCCGACCTGCGGTCGACGTTCCTAGTGGCCGTGGGGCCAGACGGCCTGCTGGGCGGCGCGCAGCTCGTCGTCGGGCACGAGCGAGAAGCGCATCGCGTGCAGCTCCTCGGGCGCGGCCTCGATCCCGCGCGCGGCGAGCTCGGCGGAGATCCGCTCCCAGGCCTCCAGGCGCGGGCCGGTCGGCGGCCGGCTGAGGCGCATCGACATCTGGACCGACAGCTCGACGGCCGCGAGCTTTGAGCGCTCCAGACGCACGCTCGCGGAGGCCGGCTGCGGGTCGTCGACGCGCTCGCCGCCGTCGATCGTGGCGAACAGGCGCAGGTCGACGGTCGCGAACTCTGGATCCTCGGGACCGTCGTGGTTCAGCGTGGCTGAGGCGCCGACGCCGCGGATGGGGGCGGACATGAGCGCACCGTACCGTGGTCCGTGGGCGGACAGGCTGCCTCGCGGCGAGGACATATAGGGTTGCCGGTCCCGTGGGGAGGGGAAGGACCAAGCCCGCCCGGGCGAACCCCCGAGCTTCGAACACCCGAGGAAGGACAGACTCCCGAATGTCAGTACGAGTTGGCATCAACGGCTTCGGCCGCATCGGCCGAAACGTCTTCCGCGCCGCCCAGGCGGCGGGAGCCGATATCGACTGGGTCGCCGTGAACGACCTGACGGACAACGAGACGCTGGCGCACCTGCTGCGCTACGACTCGATCCTCGGGCCCTACCCCGGCACCGTCGAGCTGTCTGACGACGGCCTCGTCGTCGACGGCACGGAGATCAAGGTCTACGAGGAGCGCGATCCCGCGGCGCTGCCCTGGGGCGAGCTCGGCGTCGACGTCGTCCTCGAGTCGACCGGCTTCTTCACCAAGCGCGACGGCGCGGCCAAGCACCTGGAGGCCGGCGCGAAGAAGGTCGTCATCTCCGCGCCCGCGACCGACGAGGACATCACCGTCGTCCTCGGCGTGAACTTCGACACGTACAACAAGGACTCGCACGACGTCATCTCCAACGCGTCGTGCACGACGAACTGCCTCGCGCCGTTCGCGAAGGTCGTCCACGACGCGGTCGGCATCGAGCACGGCCTGATGACGACGATCCACGCCTACACCGCCGACCAGAACCTCCAGGACGGCCCGCACAAGGACCTGCGCCGCGCCCGCGCGGCCGCGATCAACCTCGTCCCGACCTCGACCGGCGCCGCCAAGGCCGTCGGCCTCGTGCTCCCGGAGCTCAACGGCAAGCTGCACGGCTTCGCCGTGCGCGCCCCCGTCCCGACGGGCTCGGTCGTCGACCTGACCTTCGTCGCGTCCAAGCCGACGACCGTCGAGGACGTCAACGCGGCCTTCGCCGCGGCGGCCGAGGGCCCGCTCGCCGGCATCCTCCAGTACACGGAGGACCCGATCGTCTCCAGCGACATCGTCGGCAACCCGCACTCGTCGATCGTCGACGGCCTGCTGACGTCGGTCATGGAGGGCACGCTGGTGAAGGTCGTCAGCTGGTACGACAACGAGTGGGGGTACTCGAACCGCTGCGTCGACCTGATCCAGAAGGTTCTGTAGGTGCGGACACTCGACGACCTCGGCGACATCGCCGGGAAGCGCGTGCTCGTTCGCGTCGACTTCAACGTTCCGCTCGACGAAGGCAGGGTGCGCGACGACGCGCGCATGCAACGCGCGATCCCGACGCTCGAGGAACTGCGCAAGCGCGGGGCGAAGCTCCTGCTCGTCTCGCACTTCGGCCGGCCGAAGGACCACGAGCCGGAGTTCTCGCTGAAGCCGATCGCCAAGCACACCGGGGAGCTCCTGGACACCGAGGTCCTGTTCGCAGAGGACATCGACAACGTCCCCGACGCCGACGTCGTGATGCTCGAGAACATCCGCTTCCAGCCGGGCGAGACGAAGAACGACGACGAGCTCGCCGAGAAGCTCGCGGGCCTCGCCGACTACTTCGTCAACGACGCGTTCGGGACCTCGCATCGCGCGCACGCGTCGACCGAGGGCATCGTGAAGTTCGTCAAGCACTCGGCCGCCGGGCTGCTGTTCCAGGCCGAGGTCGACACGATCAACCGGGTCATGGCCCGGCCCCACCGGCCGTTTTTGGCGATCATCGGCGGCGCCAAGGTGACCGACAAGATCGGGGTCATCGACAAGTTCCTCGAACGCGCCGACGTCGTGCTGCTCGGCGGCGCCATGGCGACGCCGTTCCTCAAGGCGCTCGGGCACGACATCGGCGAATCGCTGTGCGAGGAAAGCGGCATCGAGCCGGCCCGCGAGGCGCTCGAGAAGGACGGCTACCCGAACGGGAAGATCCGCCTCCCGAGCGATCTCGTCATCGCCGACAAGTTCGCCAGCCGCGCCGAGGTGAGGATCATCCAGGGCGTCGACGTGCCCGACGGCTGGATGCAGCTCGACATCGGCTCCCGCACGCGGACCTCCTACGTCGCCGAGATCCGCAACGCGCGGACGATCTTCTGGAACGGACCGATCGGCGCCTACGAGTACAAGTCGTTCGCGGCCGGCTCGCTGGCGATCGCCCAGGCGATGGCGCAGACGGATGCCATCACGGTCATCGGCGGCGGCGACTCGGGCGCGGCCGTCGCGGAGTTCGGCCTCGCGAACGCCGTCACCCACCTCTCGACCGGCGGCGGCGCCTCGCTGAGCCTCATCGAGGGCGAGCCCCTCCCGGGCCTCGATGCGCTGTCGGATTAGGCTGCGGACTCAATGAGCCGCACGCCATTCATCGCCGGCAACTGGAAGATGCACAAGACGGTGGCGGAGGCCGAGGAGTACATCCAGGCCCTGCTGCCGCGCGTCTCCTCGGTCGACGGCGTCGACGTCGCGATCTGCGTTCCGTTCACCGACCTGCAGGCGATGGTCGACTCCACGCGCGGCTCGCGCGTGGAGGTCTTCGCGCAGAACATGCACGAGGCCACCCACGGCGCCTACACCGGTGAGGTCTCGGCCCCGATGCTCACGGAGATCGACACCCACGGCGTCGTGCTCGGCCACTCCGAGCGCCGCCAGTACTACAACGAGACCGACCGCGCGCTGTCGCACAAGCTCGTCACGGCGTTCGAGCACGGGCTCAAGCCGATCCTCTGCGTCGGCGAGTCCGAGGAGGAGCGCGAGCGCGGCGACACCGAGCGCAAGCTGCGCCACCAGGTCCAGGAGGGCCTCGAGCGCCTGACGCCCGAGCAGATCGCCGCGATGACGATCGCCTACGAGCCGATCTGGGCGATCGGGACGGGCAAGGTCGCGACGCCCGAGCAGGCGCAGGACGCGTGCTCGTTCGTGCGCGCGCTCGTCGGCGACAAGGCGCCCGACGCGGCGCCGCTCGTGCGCGTGCAGTACGGCGGCTCCGTCAACCCCGACAACGCCGCGGAGCTGCTCGCGCTGCCGGACATCGACGGGGCGCTCGTCGGCGGCGGGTCGCTGGACGCGGACTCGTTCGCGCAGATCGTGGCGGCGGCGGTCGCGCTCGCGGCGTGACCGCGCTGCCGTCTGTCTGCATCGTCGTCCTCGATGGCTGGGGCCTGGCCCCGGACGGCCCCGGAAACGCCGTCTCGCTCGCCGACACGCCGGTCTTCGACGACCTCTGGGCGCGCTACCCGCACACGACGCTGACGGCCTGCGGGCGCGCCGTCGGGCTGCCCGACGGCCAGATGGGCAACTCCGAGGTCGGCCACCTCAACCTCGGCGCGGGCGCGGTGGTCAAGCAGGACCTGACGCTCATCAACGAGGCCGCCGAGCTGCCGGACTTCGGCGGCAACGAGGTGCTGCGGGCCGCGCTGGAGGGCTCCGAGCGCGTGCACCTCGCCGGGCTCGTGTCCGACGGCGGCGTGCACTCGAGCATGGACCACCTCGCGGCGCTGATCCGCATGGCCGCGGCGCACGGCGTGCCGGACCTCGTCATCCACGCGTTCACCGACGGGCGCGACACCCTGCCGACCGCCGGCGCGGACTTCCTCGCGACGGTCGAGGGCTGGTGCGCCGAGGCCGGCGTGGGACGCGTCGCGAGCGTCGTCGGGCGCTTCTACGCGATGGACCGCGACAACCGCTGGGAGCGCGTGCAGGCCGCCTACGACCTGCTCGTCCACGGGATCGCCGAGCACGCGGCGCCGACCGCCGCCGGCGCGGTGCGCGCCGCCTACGAGCGCGCCGAGACCGACGAGTTCGTCGCGCCGACGAGCGTCGGGGAGGAGGGCGTCATCCGGCCCGGCGACTCGGTCATCACGTTCAACTTCCGCCCCGACCGGATGCGCGAGCTGAGCTATGCGCTCGCGTCGCCGGAGTGCGAGCAGATCGACCGCCGCGGCGTCGGCCCGGTGCGCCGCTACACGACGCTGACCGACTACGGCGGCATGGTCCGCGACCACCCGATCGCCTTCGTCGCGGCGCGCCCGGCGGTGACGCTGCCGACGGTCATCAGCCATGAGGGCGGGCGTCAGCTGCACGTCGCCGAGACCGAGAAGTACCCGCACGTGACGTACTTCTTCGGCGGCGGCAAGGAGAGCCCGGAGGAGGGCGAGCGGCGCGAGGTCGTGCCCTCGGCACGCGACGTGCCGACCTACGACCACAAGCCGCAGATGAGCGCCCCTCAGGCGACCGAGGCGTTCGTGCGCGCGTGGGGCGAGGAGGACTTCCGCTTCGCGATCATCAACTTCGCCAACCCCGACATGGTCGGCCACACCGGCGTCATCCCGGCCGCCGTCGAGGCGATCGAGACCGTCGACCGCTGCCTCGGCGAGGTCGTCGCCGCCGTCCAGGGCAGCGGCGGCGCGCTGATCGTCACCGCCGACCACGGCAACGCCGACCACATGCTCGAGCCCGACGGCTCGCCGAACACCGCGCACTCGCTGAACCCGGTGCCGTTCATCGTCACCGTCGAGGGCGCCGCGCTCGACCACGAGGGCGGGATCCTCGCCGACGTCGCGCCGACGGCGCTGGAGCTGCTCGGCATCGACCAGCCTCCCGAGATGACCGGCCGGTCGCTGCTGCACCCGACGTGATCGTCGTCGCCACGGCCGCCGTGCTGCTCGGCGCGGCGCTGCAGTCGGCGACGGGGTTCGGCTTCGCGCTCGTGGCCGCGCCGCTGCTGTTCGCGATCCTCGGGCCGCAGGAGGCGGTCACCGCGGGCGTGCTGCTGGGCATGGAGCTCAGCCTGCTGACGCTCGCCACCGAGGCCCGCAGGCCGCGGGTGCTGCGCCGCGACGCGGTGGCGCTCGTCGGCTGGGCGCTGCCGGGGCTCGTCGTGGGGGCGTTCGCGCTGCGCGAGCTGCCCGACAGGGCGCTGTCGGTGGTCGTGGCGCTCGGGGTCGTCGCGGCGCTCGTGCAGCGGCTGCGCGCGCGGCGCGGCGGCGGTCCGCGGGTCGCCGCCGCGCCGCGCGCGTGGCATGCCGCGGCCGCCGGGGCGAGCAGCGGCGCGCTGGCGACGTCGACCTCGCTGAGCGGCCCGCCGCTGGTCTTCTACCTGCTCGCGCGCGGCGCCTCCCCGGAGCAGATGCGCGACACGCTGGCGGCCGTCTTCGTCGCGCTGTCGGTGATCGGCACGCCGGTCCTCCTGGCGACGGACACCTTCACGATGCCGGAGGGGATCGGCGTGCTGCTGGCCGCCGGTGCGGCGGGCCAGCTGCTCGGCCGCCGCGCGTTCGCCTGGCTCGTGGGCGAGCGCTACGAGGTGGCCGTCCTGGTCGTCCTGGCCGCGACGGCGCTGATCGCGCTGGCGACGAGCGCGTTGTGACGCGATGGCGGCCGGCGGCGAGGCCGGCGCTGGCGACCGGCATCGATGAGGGGGGAGACGAGGACCGTCGTGGCGGGGTCAGCAGTCGCCGGCGGGCGTGAGTAGCCCCTGCTATCACCAGCGATAGCACCCGCTGCTCATGCTGCAAGGAGGGTGCGCTCGCCCCGGCTACGCGTGAGGTGGCTCTGGCCCCGGCTCCGGCTCGTCGCGGTCATCGACCAGCAGCGCCTTGTGGTGCCCGTTGCGCGACTGCTTCTCGAAGCCGTGCTGGAGCCCCTGCGTCGCGTCGCCCTGCGGCTTGCCGTCGGGCATCCGCACGCCCCAGCCGTCGAAGCGGCACTCGCCGTTGCCGGCGCCGAGCGTGACCATGAAGGTCACCCAGTCGTCGAGCATCGCGACGGAGGCCGTCGAGGGCAGCGTGTGGCCGACGACGCGCCAGTGGCGCTTGAGCAGCGAGCCCTCGCGCAGCACCTGGGCGCTGAAGGTCGTCCGCGCGCGCAGGACGTTGACGAGCTCGTTGGCCTGGCGCTTGCCGGGCGCCGTGAAGGAGAACTCGATGACCATCAGCGACTGCTCGTCGACGCCGTGGTCCTCGAGCGCCGCCCAGGTCTTCGGGTTCATCTCCAGCTGCTGGGCGAGCAGCCGCTTGAAGCGGTCGTCGTCGGCGGGCTTGCTCATGCCGGCTGCGTGACGCGCTCGGCGACCCAGGCGGTCATGAGCGGCAGCGTCCGCGGGTCGAGGTGGTGGCCGCCGCCGTGCTCGTGGTAGGTGACCGCCAGGCCGGCGTCCTCCAGGCGCGTGCGGGCGTCGCGGGCGAACTCGACCGAGATCACGGGGTCGCGCGCGCCGTGCGTGATGAAGACGGGCAGGTCGCGGCGGGTCTCGAGCTCGGGCTCCCAGCCCTCGACGGTCGGGATGAAGCCGCTCATCGCCAGGATCCCGGCGGGCGACGGGCGGCCGCGGCCGAGGCCGGTCGCATAGGACATGACGCAGCCCATCGAGAAGCCGCCGATCACGGTGTGCGACCAGTCGATCCCGCGCCCCTCCAGCCAGCCGTCGAGGAACGCCGTCAGCCGCGCGTAGGTCGCCTGGAAGGTGCCGGGGTCGGGGAAGCCGACGCGCGGCACCTGGTACCACCAGCGCCCGCCGCCGGGTCCGGGCAAGGGCGCGCCCGGCGTGAGGCCGACGAGCCGGCGGTCGGGGTCGAGCGCGTCGAGCACGGGCTGCAGGTCGTGCTCGTCGGCGCCGCGGCCGTGCAGGAGCACGAGCGCGCCCGCGGGCTCGCCCGCGGCCTCGCGCACGACATGGACGAGCTCCTCGTGGTCGCGGGGGGTCATCTGTGACGGTACGTTAGGCCGCCGCGGGCGCGAGCGCGTCCCCGACCGGACGAATGTCGTTGCGTATGCAACCAGAAGTGGCTATCGTTGATCACATGGCGACAGCACGCGACATCCCGCAGGCCCGGCTGCTGAGCGCCCCGGAACTGCGCGCCTGGCGCGGCATGCTGCGCGCGCACGCCGCGCTCGCCAAGGCGCTCGACGCCCAGCTCGAGGCCGCCCACGGCCTGCAGCTGAGCTCCTACGAGGTGCTCATGTACCTCGCCGACGCCGAGGAGCAGCGCATGCGCATGTGCGACCTCGCCTCCACGATCCTCCTGAGCCGCAGCGGCCTGACGCGGCTCGTCGACCGCCTCCAGCGCGAGGGCCTGCTCGAGCGCGTCGCCTGCGCCGACGACGCCCGTGGCGCCTTCGCCAAGCTCACCCCGCTCGGGCGCGACCGCCTGGCCGCGGCGCGCGTCACGCACCTCGCCGGCGTCCGGGCGATGTTCATCGACCTGTTCACCGCGGAGGAGCTCGAGCTGCTCGGCGGCTCGTGGGACCGGGTGCTCGAGCACGCCGGCTTCGGCTGCTGCAGGTAGCTCATACGCTGCGGGGCCGATGAGCGCCCTGCAGATCCTGCATCGCGACCCCGGTTCGCTCGCGCGGGCCGGGGTCTTGCGGACCGCCCACGGCGAGGTGCGCACGCCCGCGTTCGTCCCGCTTGCGACGAAGGGCGCGATCAAGGGCATGGAGGCGCGCGAGGTCGCCGCCCTCGGCTACGACATGGTCCTGGGCAACACGTTCCACCTGTTCCTGGATCCCGGCCCCGAGCTCGTCGACCACTTCGGCGGGCTGCACGAGTTCATGGGCTGGCGGCGGCCGATCATCACCGACTCCGGCGGCTTCCAGGTCTTCTCGATGGGCCACGGCACGGTCGCCGACGAGATCAAGGGCCGCGCCCCGAGCGGCCCGCAGCGGCGCGGCCGCGTGCTCGAGATCACCGAGGACGGCGTGCGCTTCCGCTCCTACATCGACGGCTCCGAGCGCTTCCTCGGCCCGGAGACCTCGATGCAGGTGCAGGCCGCGCTGGCGTCCGACCTCGCGCTCGTCTTCGACGAGTGCACGCCGTTTCACATCGACCGCGACTACACCGCCCGCTCGACCGAGCGCACGCACCGCTGGCTGGACCGCTGCCTGGCCTGGCACGCCGAGCACGGTCCGCCCGGCCAGCTCGTCTACGGGATCGTGCAGGGCGGCGTCCACGAGGACCTGCGGATCGCGTCCGCGCAGGAGGTCGCCGCGCGGCCCGTCGACGGCATCGCGATCGGCGGCTCGCTGGGCGCCGACAAGCCGCAGATGTACGAGGTCGTGTCGTGGGCGATCGCCGGCATCGACGACGCCCGCCCGCGCCACCTGCTCGGCATCGGCGACGTCGACGACCTGATCCGCGGGGTCGAGCTCGGCGTCGACACGTTCGACTGCGCGATGCCGACGCGCCTGGGCCGCCACGGCGTGGCGATCGTCCCCGACCCCGAGGCGCGCTGGCGCGTGGACCTCACCGGCGCGCGCTGGCGCGAGAGCGCGGAGCCGATCATGGAGGGCTGTCCCTGCCCGGCCTGCGAGGGCGGGCACTCGCGCGGCTACCTGCGCTACCTGCTGCGCAACCGCGAGCTGACCGCGGTGCGGCTGCTGACGCTCCACAACCTCGCCTACATCCAGCGCCTGATGGCCGACCTGCGCGGCGCGATCGCCGCCGGGACGCTCGCGCAGCGGGCCGCGCAGCTGCGGGCCGGGGCGCCGCCGGCCGCGCCCGCCTAGCGCGTGTTGTCGTCGACCAGGCGCGTCATCTGGTCGACGATCGAGTCCGTCGAGCCACCGTTGACCGGCGTCACCGTGACCGTGCCCGAGCCGCCCTGCGAGCTGCCGATCGCGAACGCGATCGCGCCCGCCACGAGCGCGGCGAGCAGCACGAACATGAGCGCCCGCGTGGCGCCGCTGGCGCCGCGGCGCTCGTCGCGCGGGCCGTAGGCGGGCGGCGCGGGCTCCTCGTAGACGGGCGCGCCCGGCGTCGGCTGCAGGCGCCGCGGGGGCGGCTGCGACGGCGCCGCGCGGGTCGCGGCGGTCGGCCCGCCGCCCGCCAGCAGCGCGGTCGCGGCCGTCCCGTCGCCGGCCATCCCCGTGGGCGCGACGCCGCGCGCGCCGGCGTGCAGCGCGGCGCGCATCTCCTCGGCGGTCGCGTAGCGCTGGGAGGGCTCGATCGCCAGCGCGCGCTCGACGGCGAGCGCCAGCGCCGCCGGCACCTCGTGCGTGAGCTCGTCCAGGCGCGGCGGCTGCTGGCGCTGCTGGAGCATCGCCAGCTGGGTCAGCGACGCGGCGTCGTAGGGCAGGCGCCCGGCGAGCAGCTGGTAGGTCACGACGCCGAGGCCGTAGATGTCGGCCCGCGGCCCGACCTCGCCGCCCATCGCCTGCTCGGGCGCGAGGTAGGCGGCGGTCCCGAGGACCGAGCCGGCCTGCGTGATCTGCGACGTCTGGCCGGCCATCGCCTTCGCGATCCCGAAGTCGGCGAGCTTCACCGCGCCGTCGTCGGAGCGCAGGATGTTGCCCGGCTTGACGTCGCGGTGCACGACGCCCATCCGGTGCGCGTGGGCCAGGCCGCGGCAGGCGCCGTCGACGAGCTCGAGCGTGTCGTGGACGCCGAGGCGCGTCTCCTCGCGCAGGATCTCGGCGCCCGAGCGGCCGCGGATGTACTCCATGACGATGTAGTAGCGCCCGCTGGGCTCGTCGAGGCCGAAGTCGAAGACCTGCACGATGTTCGGGTGCACGAGCTTGGCGGCGGCCAGCGCCTCGCGGCGGAAGCGCGAGATGAACTGGCTGTCGTCGGCGAGGTGCTCGGCCAGCAGCTTGACGGCGACCTCGCGCTCGAGGCGGCGATCGACGGCGACCTGGACGGTCGACATGCCGCCGTGGCCGAGGCGGTCGCCGAGCTCGTAGCGGCCGGCGATCAGCGAGGAGTCGGTGCTCATGGGACGTCCGGCGGGGTCCCGCCGCCGGGGCTGACGACCGGCGGCGGCGGAACCGGCGCGGGCTCGGGCGGCGGCACGGGCGCGATCGTCGCGGTCGGCGGCGGCGCCGTCTCGGGCGGGGTCGTGGTCGTCTCGGGCGGGGTCGTCGTCGTCTCCGGCGGCACGGTCTGCGTCTGGGTCTGCGGCGGCGCCGTGTTCGTCGCGGGCGGCGTCGTCTGGGTCGCGGTCGGCGCGCTGTTGTCGTTGCAGTCCTGGATCGCGTTCTCCTGCAGGCGGTCGGCGCCGTCGCGCAGCGCCGACACGAGCCGGTTGTCGACCGAGCGCGGGAGGTTGTCGATCCGCGTCTTGAGCGCGCGCAGCTGGGTCGAGATGCCGTCGCAGTCGCCGTCGGACACCCGCGAGCGGATCTCCTCGAGCTGGTCCTTGATGTTCGACCCCGAGGCCTCCGGAATGCCGCCGCGGGTGCTCGATCCGCCGCAGGACGCGAGGCCCAGCGCGGCGCCGACGCCGAGCACGAGCGCGAGGAGGTGGGGGAGGCCGCGGCGCATGCTCATTGACCGTACCCAAGGCGCTCGGCGAGCGAATCGGGCAGCCGCGCGGCGCGGATCGCCGCGGCCGCGCCCGCGACGTCGTACTCCACCCGGCGCCAGCTCGCGCGCGCGCCGTCGATGTCGAGCATGAGCCAGGCGGCGCGCGGGTCGCCGTCGCGCGGCTGCCCGACGGAGCCCGGGTTCAGCAGCCACTCGCCGGCGCCGATGTCCAGCTCGTCGCCGTCGCGGCGCGGCTCGCCGGTGGCGACGTCGCCCTCCGGGCGCACGAACGACAGCGCGACGTGCGAGTGGCCGATCAGCGCCACGCGCTGGCGCTGGACGTCGAAGCACAGCTCCGCCAGCAGCGCGCTGAGGACGTACTCCCAGACCGGGTCGCGCGGGCTTGCGTGGTAGAGGCCGATCGCGCCCTCCTCGCCCTGCGGGCGCAGCGCACGGAGGAACTCGAGGTTGGCGTTGGTGATCGTCTCCTGCGTCCAGCGCGCGGCGATCGCGGCGCCGGTCGAGAACTCGTCGAGGCCGATCTCGCCGGTGACCCCGAGGTCGTGGTTGCCGGCGAGGCAGATCGCCGCGTGGCGGCGCGCGAGCTCGACGCACGCATCGGGTTCGGCGCCGTAGCCGACGAGATCGCCGAGGCACCACATCTCGTCGGCGCCCGAGCTCTCGGCGTCGGCGAGCACCGCCTCGAAGGCGTGACGGTTGCCGTGGATGTCGGAGAGGATCGCGACCTGCATCTCGTACAGTGAGATCGTGGACCGGGCACGCCTGCGCTGGGCAGTGGCGGTTGGAGCCGCCGTCGTCGTCGCCGAGCTCGCGGTGGTGCTCCTGCGGCCCCGCGACGGCGTCATCGAGCCCGCCCCTGTCAACGCGCAATCGTACTTCAGCGACTCGCAGATCGAGCGCGCGCGCGACTACCGGCGCCCGCAGCTGGCGCTCTACGGCGGCGTGCTGGTCGTCGAGCTCGGGCTCCTGGCCCTGCTGGCGGCCCGCCCGCCGGCCCGCCTGCGCGGCCCCTTCAAGCGCCCGCTGCTGGCCGGCGCGGTCGCCGGAGCGGCGCTCTCGGTCGGCGTCTCGGCGGCCGTGCTGCCGCTGAAGGTGCTCTCGCGCGAGCGGGCCAAGGACTACGGCCTCGTGACGCAGTCGTGGAGCGGCTACGCCCGCGACACGACCGTCTCGTGGGGGATCGGGGCGATCATCGCGGGCGCCGGCGCGGCGGCGGGCCTCGGGCTCATCCGCCGCTACCCGCGCGGCTGGTGGGCGCCGGGCTCGGCGCTCGTGGTCGCGTTCGGCGTCGTGAGCATCTATGCCGGGCCGGTCGTCCTGGACCCGCTCTTCAACACGTTCAAGCCACTGCCCGAGGGACAGGCGCGCCGCGACGTGCTCGAGCTCGCGCGCAAGGCGGGCGTCGACGTCGGCCAGGTCCTGACCGTCGACGCCAGCCGCCGCACGACCGCGGCCAACGCCTACGTCACGGGCCTGGGCGCCACGAAGCGCGTCGTGCTCTACGACACCCTGCTGGACAACTTCGAGCGCGACGAGCTGCGGCTCGTCGTCGCGCACGAGCTCGCGCACGTCCACCACCGCGACGTGCCCAACGGGCTGCTGTACCTCGCGATCGTCGCGCCGTTCGGCGTCTTCGCCGTGGCGCGCCTGACGGCCCGCCTGGCGCCCGGCCAGGCCGCGCGGCCCGGGCCCGCGATGCTGCCCGCGCTCGCGCTGAGCCTCGCCGTCATGACGACGACGATCACGACGATCTCCAATCAGCTCAGCCGCGAGGTCGAGGCGCGCGCGGACTCCTTCGCGCTCGAGCTCACCGGCGAGCCCGAGCCGTTCATCTCGTTCGAGCAGCGGATCGCGCTGCGCAACCTCGCCGACCCCGCCCCGCCGGAGTGGCAGACGTTCCTGCTCGCCACGCACCCGCCGGTCATCGACCGGATCGGGATCGGCGTCGCGTACGAGCGCGCTAGCCGTCGATGATCGCGATCGCCCGGCGGCGGGGCCGGTCGCTGCGGGCGAGCGCGTAGAGCCAGACGGCGTCGTGGTCCTCGGGCGGCAGGTTCGCCGGGTCGATGAGCTCGTGCTCGATGTCGTCCATGCCGGCGCCGTCGGCGACGGCGGCCTCGATCAGTGTGCGCAGCTGCGGTGGAATGTCGTTCATGACGACGACGATGGTCCCGCACCCATCGAGCACGCGCAAGCTGCAATAACGAACTGGCTACGAGTCGTCGGACTGCAGCGGCGCGTCGCCGCCGAACTCGGGCAGGTTCTTGATGCCCTCGCGCGTGCGGTACTTCGACCAGGAGTCCTCGAGCGCGTCCGCGAGCTCGCGCATGAACTTCGGCGACAGGTTCACCCGCGACACGACGATGCCGGGGATCTCGTCGGCGTCGATCTCGTGGTCGACCCGGGCGAACGTGATCGTGAACTCGTAGTCCGAGAACGAGACGTTGGCGAAGTTGGCGTACACGCCGCCCATGTCCTCCGGGGCGAAGTGGATGTTGATGTGACGCTCGGGTTGCTCTTCTGCGGCCATCGCAGAACTAGTATCGCAGCGTGCGCATCATCGTCCTCGCCGTCGGGCGGCTGCGTCCGCCCTACGTCGACGACGCCCAGCACTACCTCAAGCTTCTCGGCCGCCAGGCGCGCGTCGAGTCGATCGAGGTGCGCCAGGAGGAGCAGCTCGCCGCGCGCATCCCCGAGCGCTCGTTCGTCTCGCTGCTGGACCGCGGCGGCGAGCAGCTGGACTCGCTGCAGTTCAGCCGCTTCCTCGAGGACCGCCGCCAGGCCGGGCGCGACGTCTGCTTCGTCGTCGGCGGTCCGCTCGGCCTGCAGCTCGGCGACGCCGACCACCGCTTCTCGCTCGGCCCGCTGACGCTGCCCCACCAGCTCGCGCGCGTCGTGCTGCTCGAGCAGCTCTACCGCGGCCACAAGATCCTCGCCGGCGAGCCCTACCACTACTGAGCGGGCTCGCCGATACCCTGGCTCTGATGCCGGGTCCACTCGCAGAGCTGCGCGACGCCGTCGAGGCCGCCTCCGGCGCGATCGCCGGCGACAACGGCAAGACCCGCCCGCGGCCGATGCTCGAGCGCCCGAAGAAGGCCGGCTTCGGCGACTACGCGACGAACGCGGCGATGCTGCTCGCGCCCACCGCCGGCGCACCGCCGCGCGACGTCGCGGCGAGGCTCGCGACCGAGCTCGAGACGCGCCTGGGCGCGGCGCTGGACCGCGTCGAGGTCGCCGGCCCGGGCTTCCTGAACCTCTTCCTCTCCGACCGCTGGTGCGTCGGCGCGCTGGCCCACGTGCTGGAGGCCGGCAGCGCGTTCGGCGCCGGCTTCGCCGACAAGCCCGAGCGCATCAACGTCGAGTTCGTCTCCGCCAACCCGACCGGCCCGATGACGGCCGCCACGGGGCGCCACGCGGCCTACGGCGATTCGCTCGCGCGGCTGCTGGAGTTCGGCGGCCACGACGTCTCGCGGGAGTACTACATCAACGACTTCGGCAGCCAGATCACGCGCCTGGGCGAGTCGATCCGGGCGCGCGCGCGCGGCGAGGAGCCGGCCGAGGACGGCTACCAGGGCGCGTACCTCGTCGCGCTGTCGCAGCGGATCCCGAACGCCGCCACCGACGACGTCGCGGTCGTCGCCGAGCGCGGCGTCGCGCTGCTGCTCGAGGGCATCCGCACGTCGATGAAGGCGATGCGCGTCGACTTCGACGTCTGGTTCTCCGAGCGCACGCTGCACGAGGGCGAGCCGACGAAGGTCGCACACGCCTTCGCCGAGCTCGAGCAGCGCGGCGAGACCTACCGCAGCGAGGGCGCGCTGTGGATGCGCACCGACGCCCACGGCGACGACAAGCCCCGCGTGCTCGAGCGCTCGACGGGCGAGCACACGTACTTCGCGTCGGACATCGCCTACCACCTCGACAAGCTCGAGCGCGGCTTCGAGCGGCTGATCGACGTCTGGGGCGCCGACCACCACGGCTACACGCAGCGCATGCACGCGGCGTTCGAGGCGCTCGAGGCGCTCGTCCAGGGCCGCGGCGAGCTCGAGCTCATCATCATGCAGTTCGTCAACCTCGTCGAGCGCGGCGAGCGGGCGTCGATGTCCAAGCGCCGCGGCGACTTCGTCACGCTCGACGACCTCATCGAGCAGATCGGCGTCGACGCCGCGCGCTTCTTCATGCTCCAGCGCTCGCACGACACGACCGTCGACCTCGACCTCGACCTCGCGCGCGAGCAGTCCAGCGAGAACCCCGTCTACTACATCCAGTACGCCCACGCCCGGATCGCGTCGATCCTCAAGAAGGCCGGCGGCGAGCGCGTGGCGGCCGCGCTGGCCGAGGCCCCGGACTTCGCGGGCGCGCTGGACCCCGCCGAGCGGACGCTCGTCAAGAAGCTGCTGGCGTTCGCCGACGAGGTCGCCGAGGCGGCCGAGCGGCGCGCCCCGCACCGGATCGCCGCCTACGCGCTCGAGCTCGCGCAGACGTTCACGGCCTTCTACCGCGACTGCCAGGTCGTCGGTGCCGAGGGCGAGGGCGTCGAGTCCTTCCGGCTGGCGCTGAGCGTCGCTGCGCAGAGCACGATCGCGCGCTCGCTGGACCTGCTCGGCGTCAGCGCGCCGCAGCACATGTAGCGGCGGAAGGAGTCGGACCCGGGGCGCGGATCGGGAAGTGAGTGGCGAGTTGTGGGCGCCCGCGGTCGATACCTCGCCACTCACCGCGGAGGCGAGCGCCACAGGCGCACCGAGCTACGCGCCGTAGCGCGCGAGGTCGTCGTCGAGACGGGTCGCGTCGGCGCTGCTGAGCGCCGGGGCTGCGGGGGCTGCGGGCTCCTCGCCAGCCGCGCGGGTGCGCGCCCGCCAGCGCGGCAGCAGCAGCGCGAGCCCTCCCACCAGCAGCGCCAGCAGGCCGAGCGGCACGAGGTACGCCGTCAGCCCGAAGCCCTTGCGCTCTGGCAGCGCGAGCACGAGGCTGCCGTACTCGGCGACGAGCGCCTGCTTGATCTGCGCCTTCGTCTTGCCCTGGGCGATGAGGCCGCGGATCAGCTCGCGCTCGCGGTTGGGCTGCGGGCCCTCGGCGATGTTCAGCGGGATCTTGCACGTGACGCACATGACCTCGTCCTCGATGTCCACGAGCGAGGCCCGCGGCGCCGCGGCGAGCGCGCCCGCCGGGGCGCCCAGCGCCACCACGAGCGCGAGCAGCGCGGCGGCGCGCCTCATGCCTTCGCCTTGGCCAGGGCGCGCTTCATGAACGTCTCGTCGATCTGGCCGCGGAAGAGGTCGACGATGCGCCCGTCGCGGCCGATGACGAACGTCTCGGGGACGTTGTTGGTCCCGTAGCGGCGGGCGAGCTTCGTGCCGACGTCGCGCAGGTTGGGGTAGTCGAGGCCGTGGTCGCGCACGAACTTCACGCTGTCCGGCGTGGAGTCGTCGTACGTGACGCCCAGCACCGTGCCGGCGCCGCTCTCCTGCAGCCGCTTCTGCGCGGCCGCGAGCACCGGCGCCTCGGCGACGCAGGGCCCGCACCACGAGGCCCAGAAGTTCAGGACGACGACCTTCCCGCGCTGCGCCGCGACCGAGCCCGTCCCCTGCGACCCGAGCATCGGCAGGTCGCTGCTGGGCGCGAGCGGGCGCTCGCCGCGCGCGACCGCCTGCTCGATCGAGGTGTCGTCGCTGCGCGCCGCCAGGCCGTACACGAGCAGGCCGACGAGGCCGAGCGCGACGAAGGCGGAGACGATGGGAACGGCGAGGCGGCGCATGCCCTGCAGCGTAGAGCGAGGCACGCGCCGCCCGCGTCGGACGCCTAGAATCAGCCCCGCTGCGGACGTAGCTCAGTTGGTAGAGCGCGAGCTTCCCAAGCTCGAGGTCGCGGGTTCGACCCCCGTCGTCCGCTTCGGCCGGACTCGTCGCCCCCGATGTGCGCATCGAGCAGCGCGGCGAGGAGCCGCTGTCCGCCGATGGTCGGACCGCGGGTGCCTGAACGCGCACCGGCGTTCGCCTTCTGGCACCACGGCGCGCCCGAGATCCCCTGGCGCCGCGCGGCCGGCGCCGCAAGACTCGCGCGACGATGACGAAGCTCCTGGTGATCGACGACGAGCCGCGGATCGTGGACTTCCTCGCTCGCGCGCTCGCCGCCCACGGGTTCGCGGTCGACCGTGCGCACGGCGGGGCGGAGGGGCTCGCGCGCACGCGCGCCGAGCCCTACGACCTCGTCGTGCTCGACCTGCGGATGCCGCACGTCGACGGTCTGGTCGTGCTCGAGGGGACGCTCGCGGCCCGGCCCGCCCAGCGCGTCATCGTCCTGTCCGCGCTCGCCGACGTGGAGACGAAGGTCCGCGCGCTCGAGCTCGGCGCCTGCGACTACCTCACCAAGCCGTTCGCGACGGCGGAGCTGCTCGCGCGGATCGGGGCGCAGCTGCGGCGCGCGGCGCAGGCGCCGGGGCAGGCCGAGCCGCGCCTGGAGCGCCGCGCCGGCATCGAGCTCGACCTCGACCGGCGCACCGCCGACGCCGGGCAGGGCCCCGTCGGCCTCTCGGCCCGCGAGTTCGAGCTGCTGCGCCATCTCATGGTCCGCCAGGGCGACGTCTGCACGCGCGAGGAGCTGCTCAAGGAGGTCTGGGGCTGCGAGTTCGACCCCGGCACGAACGTCGTCGACGTCGGCATTCGCCGCCTGCGCTGCAAGCTCGGCACCGACGTCGTCGCGACGATCCGCAACGTGGGCTATGCGCTCGAAGCTGCGTAGCCTGCGCCCGGAGATCGCGTGGGCGCTGTTCGCCACCGCCAACGTCGAGGTGATGTTCGCGCTCGACCACTGGCAGACGGTCCCGTTTCACTTCATCTGGGTGAGCCTCACGATCCTCTACGGCTTTCGCCTGTGGGACCCGTGGCCGACGGCGCTCGTGCTGCTCACGGTCGTCGTCGCGACGGGGAGCGCGCTCGTGCACGCCGCGGTCGCGCACGGCGGCGGCGTCGACGAGCTCAGCGAGGTGCCGCTGATGGCCCTGATGTTCCTCGCGATGGTCTGGCACGCGCGCCGGCGTCAGGTCGCGGTCGACGCGCTCGCCCGCGCGTCCGAGCGCGAGCGCGAGTTCGCCCGCGACGCCTCGCACGAGCTGCGCACGCCGATCACGATCGCCCGCGGCCACGCCGAGCTCGTCCGCGCGGCGGTCACCGGCTTCGACGAGGCGTGCGACGTCGACGTCGTCATCGACGAGCTCGACCGGCTGGAGACGATCACGGCCCGGCTGCTGGCGCTCGCGGCCGCCGAGCACGGCGACGCGCTCGTGCGCCGGCCCGTGGATGCGCGCCTGCTCGTCGAGCAGACCTTCGACCGCTGGCGCGCGAGCGCGCCGCGCGAGTGGCGCTGCGACGCCCGCGCGGTCGGCACCGTGCACGCCGACGCCGGCCGGCTGACCTGCGCGCTGGACGCGCTGATCGAGAACGCCGTGGCGGCGACCGCCGCGGGCGACGCGATCGTCCTGGGCTGCCGCGCCGACGGCGGCACGCTGCAGATCGAGGTCCGCGACGGCGGCCGCGGCATCGCGCTCGCCGACCGCGACCGGGTCTTCGAGCGCTTCGCCCGCGTCGTGCCGCCCGACGCCGACGCGGCGGAGGGGACCGGCCTCGGCCTCGCGATCGTGAGGTCGATCGCCGAGGCCCACGGCGGCGGCGTGAGCGTCACGAGCGACCCGGGCGCCGGCAGCGCCTTCGTGCTCTCGCTGCCCGGCTTCGCAGCGACGTCGGATGACCGCGTCGTGGCGGCGGTGGCCTAGCGCGCGGGTTCCGAGTTCCACGGCGCCCGCGCGGCGCGTTATCCTCGCGCCGCGTCATGGCTGCCTACAGCTTCCTCACCACGTGGTGCGTCGACGCGCCGATCGAGCCGGTGTGGGACCTGATCTCGTCGAGCGAGCGCTACCCGGAGTGGTGGAAGGGCGTCAGGAGCGTCACCGAGCTCGAGCCCGGCGGCGTCAACGGCGTCGGGACGCTGTCGCGGCTTGAGTGGCGCAGCAAGCTGCCCTATTCGCTGGAGTTCGACATGCGCGTGACGCGCTCGGAGCCGCCGTATCTGCTCGAGGCGCACGCGAGCGGCGAGCTCGAGGGCGTCGGCGTCTGGCGCCTGTACTCGAGCGCGCTGGGGACGGCGATCGTCTACTCCTGGGACGTGTCGACGACGCGCGGCTGGATGAACCGGATCGCGCCGATCGCGCGCCCCGTGTTCACCTGGAACCACGATTACGTCATGCGCCAGGGGGCACTGGGTCTCGCCACGCAACTCGGTGCCGAGCTCGTCGCGCAGAGCTGACGTCCGACCGATCGGTTACTAAGGAGCGCTTAAACGTTCTCGCAAAATGCTGGACAAGGCGCGCCCGCTGGCTCACCATCCAGCGTCAACGCGCCGACCGTCCGAATGCGAGGGCACTCATGGCTGTGCAAACCCAGGGTCCCAACCTGTTCGAGTTGAGTTACGAGGACACGAAGATCATCTACGCCCTCGACGAGGGCACCGGTGCTCCCAGGCTCGAGTATTCCGGCCCCATGGGCCGCCACAGCTTCGAGGGTGATGCGATCACGACGGAGGACAGCGCCCGCGGTCGAGAGGTGAGCGTGACGCTCGACGGCGTCTCGCACCTGCGCACCATCACCCTGACGGTCTTCCTGCCGGACCTCGTCATCGAGGACGCGACCGAGGCGAGCTTCCGCACGGTCGGCATCCACGCGACCCGCCGGCGCAGCATGCGCGAGGGCCCGGGCGCCGAGTTCACGACCGAGCCGCTCGAGTTCGACGGGACCGCAAAGCTCATCGAGTTCCGCGCTGCCGAGTCGCCCGCACTGCTCTGATCGCCTACCAGGCCTGCTCGGTGTCGCAGTTGGGGCACTGCACGGAGGCCGAGACCGGGGCTTCGAAGAGGTAGCCGCAGCCGCAGGAGTAGCACGCGCGGTCGTGCGGGCCGCCCGCGTCGCGCAGGCGCCGCTCGGCCGGGTGCATCGGCTCCGGCAGCGGCTCGGGGCTGGGCACGATGTGCAGGCGGCGCTGCTTGGGCGGCTGACGGGCCGTGGCGTTCTGTCTGACGGACATGGGGCTCATGGGTCTATCGGCTAGGACTCGCGAACATGCCAAAGGTTTCTGTGTAAAGCGGACTTTTCCTCGCAGCCCGTCCGCCGAGCGCTGCCGCGACCAGCGTTCCGGCGGGGCGCGGATGCGATACTGAGCGGTCCATGCAGCCTGCCCGCAAGCGCAAGATCCGGCTCGTGGTCGCTCTCTCCGCGGCCGTCGTCCTCGCCACCGCGCTCGTCGTCACGAGCTTCAGCGCGTCCAGCGAGGCCGTCTCGCCGAGCGGCCTGAAGGCCGCGAAGGCCGGCGTCGCCTACCAGCTGACCGGCAAGGTCTCCGATGGCTCGGTGCGCACGACGAAGGACGGCGTCGACTTCCGCGTCCGCGACCGCAACGGCAAGGTCTCGGTCCCCGTGACCTACAGCGGCGCGGTCCCCGACCCCTTCCGCGAAGGCCGCGAGGTCATCATCACCGTCCGCAAGCAGGGGGCCGGCTTCGTCGGCGAGCGCGACTCGCTCATCACGAAGTGCCCGTCGAAGTTCACCGAAGACGCCACGAAGTCCTAGCTGCGCATGGCGACCGTCGGCCGCGCCCTGCTGATCCTCGCCCTCGCCACCGCGGCGTACGGCATCTTCGCCTCGATCTACGGCGCCCGCCGGGGGCGCCCGGAGCTCGTCGTGTCCGGACGCCGCGCCGTCTACGCCGTCGCGGGCCTGTGCACCGGCGCCTTCGCGATCCTCGAGATCGCGTTCCTGCGCTCGGACTTTCAGTTCGCGACCGTCGCGAGCCACTCGTCGACGACGACGCCGACCTTCTACAAGGCGGCCGCGGCCTGGTCCTCGCAGGAGGGCTCGCTGATGCTGTGGCTCTGGCTGCTGTCGCTGTGGTCGAGCCTCGTGCTGTTCCTCACGCGCAAGAGCCTGCGCCGCGTGGCGCCCTACGCGACCGCGGTGCTGCTCGGCTTCGCGGTCTTCTTCGCGGCGCTGCTCGTGTTCCTCGAGACGCCCTTCGCGGTGCTGGCGGCGGCGCCGCTGGAGGGCAACGGCCTGAACCCGCTGCTGCGCCACCCGAGCATGATGATCCACCCGCCGATGCTCTACTCGGGCTACACGCTGTTCGCGATCCCGTTCGCGTTCGCGGTCGGCGCGCTCGTCACCCGCCAGGTCGGCGCGGCCGACTGGATCCGCTCGACGCGCCGCTTCGCGCTCGCGGCCTGGTTCTTCCTCGGGATCGGGATCCTGCTCGGCGCCCGCTGGTCCTACACCGAGCTCGGCTGGGGCGGCTACTGGGCCTGGGACCCGGTCGAGAACGCCTCGCTGCTGCCGTGGCTGACCGGCACCGCGTTCCTGCACTCGATCATGCTCCAGGAGAAGCGCGGGATGCTGAAGATCTGGAACGTCTCGCTCGTCCTCGCCACGGGCGTGCTGGCGATCATGGGGACGTTCCTCGTGCGCTCGGGGATCCTGGACTCGATCCACGCCTTCGGCGCCTCGACGCTCGGCGTGCCGTTCGTGATCCTGATCGGGACGATGATCGCCGGCTCGATCGGGCTCGTCGTCTGGCGCCGCGAGGCGCTGCGCTCGGAGAACAAGCTCGACTCGATGCTGTCGCGCGAGGCGGTCTTCCTCGGCAACAACCTCGTGCTCGTCGCGATGGCGTTCGTCGTCTTCTGGGGCACGTTCTGGCCGCTGATCGCCGAGGCGCTGACCGGCACGCGCCGCTCGCTCGGGCCGCCGTGGTTCGACAAGTACACGGTGCCGCTGGCGCTCGTGCTCGTGCTGCTCAGCGGGATCGGCCCGGTCATCGCCTGGCGCCGGGCGACCGCGGCCAACGCGCGCCGCAACTTCCTCGTTCCCGGCGCGGTGGCGCTCGCCACCGGCGTCGTGCTGGCGGCGTTCTTCGGCGTCGCCGAGCGGCCGCTGGCGCTGGCGATGTTCGTCGTCGGCGCGTTCGTGTTCGCGTCGGTCGGCCAGGAGTTCTGGCGTGGCGTCGCGGTGCGGCGGACGATGACCGGCCAGGGCCCGATCCGCGCGCTCGGCTCGCTCGTGGGGCGCAACCGGCGCCGCTACGGCGGCTACATCATCCACGTCGGCATGGCGGCGCTGTTCATCGGCGTCGCCGCCTCGACGGCGTTCAACGACGCCCGCGACATCCGCCTCGACGTCGGGCAGTCGGCGCGCGTCGGCGGCTACGACTTCACGTACGAGAAGCCGACGTCGCGGATCTCCACCACGGGCTCGGGCCACCTCGAGAAGATCTCCTTCGGCGCGGTCGTCAGGGTCCGCCGCGACGGCAAGCTCGTGACGACGCTGCGCCCCGAGCGCGGCTACTTCCCCTCGCGCGACGAGAGCCTCGGCCCGGTCGGGCGCTTCTTCGAGGGCGAGGCGACGAGCGAGGTCGGGCTGAAGGCCGGGCTGCGCCGCGACGTCTGGGCCGCGATGACGCCCGACATCCGCGCGCTGCTGCCGGTCATCAACCAGGGCGACAAGGTCTTCGCCAACGCCCGCGGCAAGATCACGCCGGCGGCCGAGGGCGCCGCGCTCGGCGCCGCCCTGCGCGGGCTCGCCGGCCGCTACGCGAACAACCCGCCGCCGGCGACGTTCCGGATCATCACCTCGCCGCTGGTCACCTGGATCTGGCTCGGCGCGCTGATCGTCTTCGGCGGCGCGCTGATCGCGATGTGGCCGGGGACCGACTCCCCGCGCCGGCGCGTGCGCGCGCGCTACGCGGCGCGCGTGGCGCAGGAGCTGGGCTCCGGCGACGGCGGCGCGGGCGGCGACGGCGAGCAGCAGTCGGGCGAGCGCGAGCGCGCCGTCCTGGCCTAGGAGGCGTTTGCCGTGGACGTCGTGGCGCTGCTCGTGATCGTCCTTGCCCTGGGCGCTGTCGTGGTCGTCGTCTCGGCGCCGCTGCGCGCGGGCCGCGGCGAGCAGGAGCGCGGCGAGTCGGCGGACCGCATCGCCGAGCTCGAGGCGCGCAAGGACGCCAAGTACCGCGAGATCCGCGACGCCGAGATGGACCTGCGCACCGGCAAGCTCTCCGAGGAGGACCACCGCGCCCTGGACCGCCAGCTGCGCGCGGAGGCGATGGACGTGCTGCACGCGCTCGACGAGGCCCACGACCGGTAGGCTTGGGCCATGGAGACGATCCTCTCAGTGGTCCAGGTCGGCCTGTCGATCACGCTGATCTTCCTCGTGCTCATGCACTCCGGCAAGGACGCGGGGCTGTCGGGCGCCTTCGGCGTCGGCAGCGGCGCCGGGCCCTTCGGCGGTGGTTCGCTCGTCGAGCGCAACCTCAACCGCTGGACCGTCGCGTTCGCGATCGTGTGGGTGCTGAACACGATCATCCTGCTGAAGCTGTAGGCGGCGGTCTCTCGCGCCGCCGGGCGCGGGCGCGATCGCTTGCGAAGTGCTAGCAGCTGCTAGCCCCGTGCTCGCACTCGCTAGCACATCGGGAAAGGAGGCCACGTCCGTGGGCCCGTGCACCCGTCGGCTCGCGCGAAGCGCCCGGGCGAACGACACCCTCCCCTTATCGATGCAGTCTCAGCCCGCCGGCGAGGGCCGATGCCTACTCAGTCGCCCCGCGCTACTTGGCCTTGCGACGGCGGAACCACGTCCACTTGTCGGCGAGGAACGGGGTCTTGCTCACGACGCGGCCGGTGTGCGGCGCCTCGATCAGCCAGTCCTGGTCGACGAGGATCCCGACATGCTCGCCGACGACCTTGCCGGCCTCGAGGCGGGGCCGGAACAGCAGGTCGCCGGGCTGCAGCGAGCCGGCGTCGACCGTGTCGACATCGGGGCTGTTTCGCAGCGGCGACGTCGCGCCTCCGTCGCCGTCGGAGTTGGGGCCGTTCTTGACGGTGAGCTGCAGGTCGCCCAGGACCTTGCGGACGAGCGACGCGCAGTCCAGCCGCGACGCGGCCTCCTTCGACGGATCGGCCTTCAGCGGGTCGCCGCCGGCCGCATACCTGCCGCCCATCGCGTAGCGGACCCCGAGGTAGGCGTGGGCGCGGTGCGCGATCCGCTCGCCGGCGCTCGCATCGGCGCGCAGCGTCCCGGCCGACTCGATCCGCGGCAGCACGATGCGCAGGAACGGATAGACGATGTCGTCGCGGATGCCGGCGATCTCCACCCACTGCGCCGACGTCACGCCGAGCCCGGCCCAGCCGCCGGCCGCGTCGGCCTTCTTCTGCCAGTCCTTCAGCGGCGTCGGCCCGAGCTTCGCCACCACGTCCACAGCGGGATTACGGCGCATGAAGAGCTTCTGCGTGAGCGGGACCGGCTTGGTCGCCTTGCTGTAGGACGTGTACTCCAGGCGCACCGCCGAGCGCTCCCGCAGCGTGTCGTCCAGGAGCATCAGCAGCTCGTCGTCGCTGGCATCGAGCTGCGCCAGCAACCCGCGGTTCGCGGCGAGGAACTGCGTGCTGTCGAGCTTGCCGGCCGGCGCCGGGGCGGGGGCCGGCCCGCTCGGCTCCTCGGCGGGCGCCTCGCTGTCCGCCTTGGCGCGCTTGAGCTCCGGGCGGACGAGCTGGTCGCGCAGCGCCAGCCACTCCTCGACGAGCGCCTTGTGCTCCGGTACCTCCTTGGGGCGCAGCTTCGTGCCCTCGATCTCCGGGTGCACGAACCAGAAGGCGATGTTCGTGAGGTAGTTCTCGTCGGTGCTGCCGGCCTTGATGAACAGCCGCACCGTGGTGATCGCCGGTCCGTTGCGGGCGGCGTCGACCACCGCGGAGACGGCGCCGAGCAGATCGTCGAGCAGGCTGCGCTGCAGCACCGTGCGCGCGAGCGTCGCGGCGAGCGGATCCGCGCGACGTTCGTGCGCGGTCGCGGCGTCACCGTGCGACTCGGCGTTCACCGGCGGCTGCGGTTGCGGCTGCGGTTGCGCCGCGACGGGCGCCTGCCGTGCGAGGTCGGGGGCCGACATGAACGCCATGTGCGACGTTCTACCACCGCGGGGCGCCGGTGCCTACTCCGTCGCGCCGGTCACCCTGAATCCGTCCGCGCGCAGCGCCGGGCACAGCACGCCGTAGGCGAAGCGGCGGCCGTAGAACTCGCCCTCGCTGACGAGCCGCTGCTCGCCCGTGAGCGCCTCGGTCGCGGCGAGCAGGCGCAGCACCGAGTCGGTGAAGCGCACGTCGCGCAGCGGGCGCGTGATCGCGCCGTCCTCGATCAGGAACGTGCCGTCGCGCGTCATGCCGGTCAGCAGCGTCTCCTTCTCGCGGACCGTGTTGACGTACCACAGGCGCGTGACGTAGATCCCGCGCTCGATCGGCGCGACCAGCTCGGCGAGGTCGGCGGCGCCGCCGCCGGCGAGCACGAGGTTCGTGGGCGACGGCCCGCCGGGCGAGCCGCCGGGCGCGGTCGCGTGGCCCGTCGAGCGCGCGCCGCCGCCGGCGACCGCGGCCGACCGGCGGTCGTGGACGACGCGGGCCGCGACGCCGTCCTCGATCAGCGTGATCGGCGCCTTCGGCAGGCCCTCGAAGTCGAACGCGCGCGGCAGCGTGCCGGCGACGCGCGTGGAATCGGCGAGGTCGATCGCCGGCGCTGCCACGGCGGTGCCCAGGCGCCCGCTGAGCGCGCCGCGTCCCTCGGCGTGGTCGAGCCCGTTGAACGCGAGGTCGCCGAGGAACTCCAGCAGCAGGCCGACCGCCTCCGGCTCCAGGACGACCGGGTAGCAGCCCGGCCCGAGCGAGGCGGCCGGCTCGTCGGACACCTTCGCCGCCGACCGCCGCGCGAGCGCGGCGGGATCGATCCGCGACGCCGCCGCCGCGGTGCCGACGGCGTAGCCGCTGCGCCCGCCGGCGTCGCGGCAGACGACCTTCATGAACGCGTCGGTCACCTCGTCGTCGAGCGCCAGGCCGGTCGTCGACGCGATCGCCGTGCGCACCGCGCCGGCCGTCCAGACGCCGAACGCCTCCAGGCCGTGCTCGGCGGCGACCTCGAACGCGGTGCGCAGCGCGGCGCCGGCGCGGGCGGGATCCAGACGCGCGGTGTCGGCGTCGAAGCCGGCGTGCGGGCGCACGGGCGCGGGCTCGGCGAGCCCGGGGTGCGCCCCCGGTCCCGAGCGCGCGCTCGCGAGCGCGCTCGCCTGCGCCCGCCGCGCCGCGGCGCGCAGCGACTCGTCGTCGAGGCGGTTCGTCGTCGCCGACGCCGTGTGGCCGTCGCGGACGGCGAGGATCTCGACCGTCGTGTCGTCGACCTCCGTCGCCTGCGTCGGCGCCGAGCGCGCGAAGCGCGACAGCAGCGAGCGCTCGCGGACGACCGTGACCTGCATGTCGGGCCCGGCGAGCGCGAGCGCGCGCTCGGCGAGGTCGAGCATCAGGCGACGCCGACCTGGACGTCGCGGAAGCGCGCCGGCGCCGTGCCGTGAGAGACGCGCATCACCTGCCCGGGCTCGCCCTTGCCGCAGTTGCCCACGCCCCACAGCCGCCACTCGGGCGCCGAGCAGACGGCGTCGAGACCGCGCCAGAAGTGCGGCGTCACGCCCGCGTAGCTCGGGTTGCGCAGCAGCCGGCCGAGCTCGCCGCCGCGGATCTCGCGCGCGAACTCGGTCGCGAACTGGAAGTGCAGGCGGCGATCGTCGATCGACCACGAGCGGTTGCACTCGAGGTACAGCCCTTCGCCGGTGTCGGCGATCAGCTCCTCGAGCGTCCCGGCCGCCCCCGGCTCGATCGAGACGTTCGTCATGCGCACGATCGGCTGGCGCGCGAAGCCGTCGGCGCGCGCGCAGCCGCCGGAGCGTTGCAGGCCGATCGCGGCGGCCGACTGGCGGTCGGAGAGCGCGGCCCGCAGGATGCCGTCCTCGACGAGCGGCGTGCGCGCGGCGGCGACCCCCTCGTCGTCCCAGCCGAACGAGCCCAGGCCGCCGGGCAGCGTCGCGTCGGCGGTGACGTGTAGCTGCTCGGAGCCGTAGCGCAGCGTCCCGAGGTCGGCGGGGGAGACCCAGCTCGTCCCCGCGTACGAGGCCTCGCCGAGCAGCATCCGGTCGAGCTCGAGCGCGTGGCCGATCGACTCGTGGACCTGCAGCGCGAGCTGCTCGCCGCCGAGGACGACCGTCGCGCGGCCGCTCGGGCAGGGCGGCGCGGTCAGCAGCTCGATCGCCTCGGCCGCGACGCGCGGCGCGTTGGCGGCGAGGTCGAACGCGAGCACGTGCTCCCAGCCGGCGCAGGCCGCCGAGCCGCCGTGCGCGCCGGGGTGCGAGCGCACCTGCAGCTCGTCGCCGTCGACGGCGATCGCCGAGATCGCCGCGCCGCACTCAACGCGCACCTGCGTGCAGGCGGCGCCCTCGGTCGACGCGAACGCGCTGCGCGCGCGGCGGCTGGAGCAGCTCGCCTCCGAGCGCACGATCCGCGGGTCGCCGCGCAGCGCCGCCTCGGCGGCGAACAGCAGCTCGAGCTTGTCCTCGAGCGCGACGTCGAAGGGGTCGATCTCGTAGGCGCAGGCCCATTCGCCGAGCGCCGGCGGCACCGGCGCGAGCGGGCCCGCGGGCGCGGCCGGCTGGCTCTCGGCGATCGCCAGCGCCCGCGCGAGGGCGGCCTCGGCGCCGGCGAGCGTCGTCTCGCGGGTGGCCGCGAAGCCCCAGCCGCCGCCGACCCGCACGCGCACGCCGATTCCCTCGGAGCTCTCGCTGTCGACCTGCTCGACGTGGCCGCCGCGGACGAGCACGTCCTCGTCGTCGGTCGACACGTGGCGGGCCTCGGCGTAGGTGCAGCGCGGCGGCACGCGCGCCATCAGCTCGGTGAGCTGGCCGAGCACCCGGGTCCTACATGCCAGCGGCGTCGGCGAGCGCGCGGTGCGTGGCGGCGGCGGCCTCGCGCACGCGGTCGATGTCGTCCGCCGTCAGCGTGCCCGACTCGGCGAGCGCGCGCAGCGCCTCGCAGACGGCCGCGAGGTTCGTCGCGCCCAGCGCCAGCCCGCCGCCGGCGGTGCGATGCGCGACGCGCGCGACCTCGCCCGTGTCGTCGCGCTCCAGCGCAGCCTCCATGAGCCCGAGGGCGGAGGCGACGTCGGCGTGCCACTCCGCGATGACGTCGCGCATCTCGTCGCGGTCGAAGAGCTCGGCGAATTCGTCGAAGAGGGCGCGGTCAAGCAGCGCGGCGTCGTCGCTCACCAGGACCAGTCTGCCAGGGTCAGAACGCGGAGGCGTAGAGGGCTCGCAGCTCGTCGCGATCGGGGCGCGGCGGGATCAGATCGAGCTCGGAGCGGGGCGCGGCGGCGTCGGCGAGCTCGTCCAGCAGCGCCTCGTCGACGCCGAGATCGCGCAGCCGCACGGCCTCCGCGCGGCGGGCCAGCTCGGTCGCCAGCGGCACGAGCTCGCCGGCGCCGTGCGCGCCGCGGCGCTCCAGCGCGACGAGCGTGTGCGGCAGCATCGCGGCGTTCGCGGGTCCGTGGCCGACGCCGCCGAAGCGCACGAGCGTCTGCGAGAGCACGTGGTGCAGGCCGTAGCCGGCGGAGTCGATCGAGTAGCCCGACAGCAGGGCGGCGAGCGCGAGCGTGTCGCGGTCGGGCTCGTCGCCGTCCGCGTAGGCGAGGCCGATCAGGCGCGCGGCCTCGCGCCCGGCGAGCGCCGGCAGCGGGCTCGAGCGCGTCGTAGCCGGTCCCTCGGCGGCGTGGCCGAGCGCGTTGGCGGCGCTGGCGGCGAGCGCGACGGGCGGCTGCGAGGCGCTGAGCGCCGGGTCGTTGACGACGATCGTCGGCCGCACGCCCGGCAGCGCGCCGTCGGCGCCGGCGGCGCGGCGGTGGATGGCCGTCATCTCGGCGGCGCTGAGCGTCGTCGGCACGGCCGCGACGCGCGGGCGCGCGCCGACCGGCCGCGCCGCCGCCAGCGCCTTCGCCACGTCGACGACGCGCCCGCCCCCGAGCGCGACGATCAGCGCGCCGGGATCGACCTCGTCGAGCAGGCCGCCCGCGATCTCGTCCACGCGCCCGGCCGGCACCTCGTGCAGTGCGCCCGCGCGCTCGGCGAGTCCCGGCGCCATCGACCGCGCCCGCGCGGTCGTCAGGAGCGTGTAGCCGTCGCCGAGCGACTCGGCCGCGCCGGCCAGCACGCCGCGCCCGAAGTGGATCGTGCGCTCGCCGTCCTGCCAGGTGAAGCGTTCCCGCGCGATGGACACATCACATCACGACCGGTACGCGCCCGCCGCGCTGGTCCGGGCATCCGTGCCCCGACCAGCGCCGCGTGCGGCTGCCCCCGCGTTGCCACCCCTGGCTCCGGCGGTGAAGCTTCCCTGCGGACCGTTCCTTGGTCGTGGACACATGATCAGCCAACGCGCGCCCGCCGCCCATCGGCCGAAGGCATCATTTCGAGGTGGGACTTTCGATCAGCCGACCGCGCCGCGTGCCCTCCATCGATCGGATGAGCCCGGTCTACTCGAGCAGGCCGCGGCGCATCGCCTCGGCCACCGCGGCGGCGCGCTCGGAGACGCCGAGCTTCTCGTAGATGTTGCGCAGGTGCGTCTTCACGGTCGCGGTGCTGATCTGCAGCTCGCGCGCGATGTCGGGCGCGCTCAGCCCGCCGGCCGTCTTCTCGAGGATCTCGTGCTCGCGCGGCGACAGCGCCGGCCGCGCCTCGTGCTCGCGCAGGCGCACCTCGCCGGCGAGACCCGCCTGCACCTGCGGCGCGAGGACGGTCTGCCCGCGTGCGACGGCGGCGACGGCATCGCAGATCGTCGCGCGGTCGGAGTCCTTCGTGAGATAGGCGCTCACGCCGTTGGCGACGGCGCGGAAGACGACCTGGCTGTCGACCGAGGCCGACAGCATCACGACGCGGGTGGGCAGCCCGTCGCGGCTGATCGCCTGCAGGATGTCGTTGCCGCGCAGGCCCGGCATGTTCTCGTCGAGGATCGCGACGGCGGGCGCGAGCGCGCGGATCTCGTCGAGCGCCTGGCGCCCGTCGCCGGAGCTCCCGACGACCTCGAACTCGGGCCGCTGGCGCAGCGCGCGCACGAGACCCTCGAGGTAGATCGGGTGGTCCTCACCGAGATAGACCGAGACGCGCGGGGCCATGACGCCCAAACTACGCGATGTCCGGTACGGCGCGCGACTCCTTGGCGCTAGGCGACGTCGGCCGGGAGATCCGGCTCGGGGTCCTGCGCGGCGGCGAGGAGGTCGCAGATCTGGCGGCGCGGCGTGGTCTTCTCGAGCTGGTGGTCCATGCCGCAGGCGCTGGCGCGGGCGATGACGTCGTCGCTGAGGAAGGCGCTGACGAGCACGAAGCGGGTGCGGTGCCCGGGCGGGTCGGCCTGGACGCGGCAGCAGACCTCGACGCCGTCGAGCTCGGGCATCTGGAAGTCCAGCAGCGCGACGTCGGGCTGGTGCCGGCGGATCGCCTCCAGCGCGGCGGCTCCGTCGTTGACCTCGGCGACGAGCGCGAGGCGGTCGTCGGCCTCGATCGCGCGCTTCATGCCGCGGCGGTAGACGTCGCTGTCGTCGGCGAGCACGACCGTGATGGCCCGGGCCGGTGCCTTCGCCGGGCCCGCAGGATTGACGCCGGAGAGGTTCACGGTTTCAAGTGTGACTCCCCTGCGCCGGTTAAGCCATACCTCGCCCGCACGAAAAACAGACGATGCGGGGGTCATCCGATCGGATGATGCGCGCACGGCATGTTCGCCGGCCGCCGAACCGACTACGCTGGCCCCAGGCCATGGACCGGCTGAACGGACTCAGGAGACGACGAACCTCGGATGAGGCGGTCGCTGCGCTGCGGATCGGCGGTGCGCTCGTCATCGCGCTGGCCGTCTTCGTCGGCCCCGCCGACCACGGCACCGGCTTCCTGATCGCGCTCGCCGCCGGCTGCGTCTACGCGATCGTGCTCGCCACGCGTGCGCGCCGGCAGAAGCCCGGCCTCGTGATCTCGCTGGCCGACGTCGCGTTCGTCCTCGCGCTGATCGCCTTCAGCGGGGGCGCCGTCTCGGAGGCGCGCTTCGCGCTCGTCGTCTATCCGGTCGCGATGGGCCTCACGAGCTCGGCGCGCTCGATCGCGATCGTCACGGCCGTCGCCGGCCTCGGCTTCGTCGCGGTGTCGGCGTCCTCGCTCGGCGACACGCCGGCCGACACCGCGTTCGCCGAGACGCTCGCCGCGCTGCTGATCGTCGGCGCGATCGGCGTCGCGCTGGCGCGGGCGGTCTTCCGCCGCACGCAGCAGGTCAAGGAGCTCGGCACCGAGCGTGCGGCGCTGCTGCACGAGGCGCTCGATGCCGAGGAGCGCGAGCGCGCGCGCATCGGCGAGCGCCTGCACGACGACACGCTGCAGTCGCTGCTCGCCGCCCAGCAGGACGTCCGCGAGGCGCGCTCGGGCTACCTGCAGTCGCTCGAGTACGCCGACGAGGCGCTGGCCGACGCCGTGCGCGCGCTGCGCGACACGGTGATGGGCCTGCACCCGGCCTCGCTCGCCGACCGCGGCCTCGGCGTCGCGCTCGACGTCGAGCTCGACCGCGCCGCGCGCCGCACGCAGCTCGAGGTCGACCTGCAGGTCGACCCCGACGCCGTCGGCTCGCACGACTCGCTGCTGTACGCCGTCGCGCGCGAGCTCATCACCAACGCCGTCAAGCACGCGGCGGCCAAGCGCCTGGAGGTGCGCCTCGAGCGGACCGCCGAGGCGATCGTGCTGACGGTCGCCGACGACGGCGTCGGGATGGCCGCCGAGTCGCGCCCCGAGGAGGCCCTGCAGGCCGGCCACGTCGGCCTGGCCTCCACGCGCCAGCGCGTCGGCGCCGCGGGCGGCGAGCTCGAGGTCCGCTCCGCGCCCGGCGAGGGCACGACGATCCGCGTCTGGATCCCGGTGCGCGTCGCCGAGCAGGCGGCGGTCGCCGAGCACGTCGACGATCCGGCGCGCATCCAGGCGCTGCGGGCGACGGGGCTGCTCGACGGCCCGGTCGACGCGAGCTTCGACGGGCTCGCGCGGCTGGCCGCCAAGCTCATGGACGCGCCGGTCGCGCTGATCTCGCTGATCGACGTCGACCGCGAGTTCCTCACCGCGCACGTGGGCGTGCCCGAGCCGCACGCGGCCCGCCGCGGCTGGCCGCTGACGCACTCGCTCGCGCGCTACGCGGTCGCCAACAACGCCCCGCTCGTCGTCGCCGACGCCCGCACCGACCCGGTGCTGCGCGACAGCGCGGCGATCACGGAGCTCGGCATCGTCGCCTACGCCGCCGTGCCGCTGACGACCGCCTCCGGCCTTGCGATCGGCGCGCTGAGCGTCGCCGACCGCCGCTCGCGCGCCTGGACCGAGGAGCAGCTCGAGATCCTCCACGAGCTCACCCACCTCGCCCGCCGCGAGATCCTCTGGAGCGCCGAGCGCACCGCCCGCAGCGACCGCGGCGGCGACGAGGTCGAGGCCGAGCGGCGCTTCATCGCGGCCGTCCTGGAGAGCCTCGGCGAGGGCGTCATCGCCTCCGACGAGCGCGGCGAGCTGCGGATCGTCAACGCCGCCGCGCGCCGCTTCGGCGAGGAGGACCAGCTCGCGCTCGAGCAGCTCGCCGACCGCGGCGAGCTGCACCTCGCGGCGACCGGCGATCCCGTCTCCCGCGACGACCTCCCGCTTCCGCGCGCGCTGCGCGGGGAGGACGTCGCCGACGAGGAGTACCTCGCCGGCGACCTCGACGGCGAGCGCCGCTGGCTCGTGCTGGCCGGCCATCCGATCGCCGCCTCCAGCGGCGCGCGCGGCGCGATCATGACGATCCGCGACGTCACCGAGCAGCGGCTGGCGCAGAAGGCGTCGCTGGAGGCCGAGGAGCGCTTCCGCGTCGCGTTCGACCACGCCCCGGTCGGGATGGGCATCGCGGGCCTCGACGGTCGCTTCTGGTCGGCGAACCTCGCGCTCGCCGAGCTCACCGGCTGGCGCCTGGAGCACCTGCGCCGGGCGACGCTCGAGTCGCTGCTGCACCCCGACGAGCTCGAGTCCAGCGCCGCCGGCCTGCAGGCGCTGGCCCAGGGCACGACGACGGTCCACGTCACCGAGAAGCGGCTGCTGCACGCCGACGGGCACGAGATCTGGGCGGCCGTCCACGTGGCGGTCATCCGCGACAGCCGCGGGCGCCCGCAGCACCTGCTGCTCCAGCTCCAGGACCTCACCGAGCGCCGCCGCGAGGAGGAGCGCCTGCGGACACTCAGCGACCGCGACGAGCTGACGCTGCTGCTCAACCGCACCGGCTTCGCGCGCGAGCTGCGCCGTCACGCCGCGCGGGTCGAGCGCTACGGCACTGACGGCGGCGTGCTGATGATCGACGTCGACGGCCTGAAGGCGATCAACGAGGCGCTCGGGCGCGGCGGCGGCGACGACGTCCTGCGGCGCTTCGCGATCGGGCTGGAGTCGCGCGTGCGGCGCAGCGACTTCGCCGCGCGCGTCGGCGACGACGAGTTCGCGGTGCTCGTGCCGCACGGCGGCGCCGGCAGCCTGATGGCGCTCGCGGAGGATCTGGTGGCCCGCCTGGAGACCGCCCAGACCGCCTCGGCCGACCGGATCGGCGCGCCCGTGACGGTCAGCATCGGCGCGGCGATCTTCGGTGCCGGGGCGACCGAGGCCGACACGGTCTGGCAGCGCGCCTCGACCGCGATGCATGCGGCGTCGCGGGCGGGCGGGGGCCGGGCCGTGCTGTTCGGCCCGGCCGTGCTGGCCTCGCCGCTGGACTAGCGGATCCGTCCGAACTTCCGGCCAGATCCACTAGCGGCGCGGCGAGGCCAGCAGGCCTTCGGCTCTCAGGTCCGGGCGGACAACGCTCCGCGGGGACGACGCAGGCGCAGGGCGCGCTCGCGCAGCGAGACCGGGCGCTGCTCGCCCTTGATGCGCGCGGCGCGCAGGCGCAGCATCTCGACGACCTCGGCCGTGCGGACGAACGGGTCGGCGGCGACGCTGCCGTCGGCGAGGTCCAGCGCGGCGCGGACCGTGCCGTCGATCTCGGCGAGCATCGCCGGGCCGGCGAGCGGGAGGCGGCTGTCGAGCGCGGCGAGGTTGGTGAGCGTCGTGGCGTCGTGGTGGCCGGCGAGACGGATGACGATGGTGGGCGACGGGGTCATGGCTTTGGCTCCTGTGAGTGGGCTCCTGTGCGTTGAACTGCATCCAGAGTCCCAGCGTGAGGCCATGAGCACAAATGACATTCCTGCGGGTAAGCGATAAGGTGCGCTAATGCTCGACGTCAAGCGGTTGCGGGTGCTGCGCGAGGTCGCCGCCCGCGGATCCTTCTCCGCCGCGGCGGAGTCGCTGGCCTACACGCAGTCGGCCGTCTCCCAGCAGATCGCGGCCCTCGAGCGCGAGGCCGGGACGGTGCTCGTCGACCGCAACGCGCGCGGCGTGCGCCTGACCGAGTCCGGTCACGCGCTCGTCCGCCACGCCGAGGTGATCCTCGCCCGGCTGGCCGACGCCGAGGCCGAGCTGGAGGCGATCGCGGGCGTCCGCGGCGGGCGCCTGCGGATGGTGTCGTTCCCGACCGCCGGCGCGACGATCGCGCCGCGCGCGATCGCGCGCTTCCGCGAGCGCTTCCCGGGCGTCGAGGTCACGCTCGCGCCGCGTGAGCCGCACGAGGGCCTGGAGTGCCTGAAGACGGGGGAGTGCGACATCGCGCTGACCGTCGAGGCCGCCTTCCGGCGCATCGACGACAAGGCGATCGCCTGCCACCACCTGCTCGACGACCCGATGTACATCTGCCTGCCGTGCGGGCACCCGGTCGCGAGCAAGCGCAAGATCAGGCTCTCCGACCTCTCCGACGAGACCTGGATCACGAGCGTCCCCGGCACCTGCCCGGACTCGGCGATCCTCGAGCGCGCCTGCCAGGCCGCCGGCTTCGAGCCGCGCGTCGCCTTCCAGTCCGACGACTACGTCGCGATCCAGGGCTTCATCGCCGCCGGCGTCGGCGTCTGCCTGATCCCCGACCTCGCGCTCGTGGCGGTCCGCGACGACGTCGTCGTCCGCCCGCTGCAGGGCCGCGCGCCCGTGCGCCGCATCATCGCGGCGACGCTCGCGGGCGGCTTCGTCTCGGCGGCCGGTGCGGCGATGCTCGAGATCCTCGCCGAGGTCGGGGCCGAGTTCGAGGCCAGCCACGGCTCGCTCGCGCTCGCGAGCTGAGCGCCCTCGCCCGAACGAAGAAAGGCCCGCATTTGCGGGCCTTTCTTGATGCGCCGAAGAGGACTCGAACCTCCACGGGGGAATCCCCCCACAAGGCCCTCAACCTTGCGCGTCTACCAATTCCGCCACCGGCGCGCGGGGTCCGGAGTATAGGCAGCTTGCTTCCGTCCGCCGGCCCCGTTAGCTTGTACGAACAGATGTTCGCTTTTGCAGAAACACCCTTCCGCGCCAAGGAGCCCGCCTGATGGACCTGGACCTGACCAAGCGCCAGCAGGAGATCTTCGACTTCATCAAGCACCACTCGACGAAGTACGGCTATCCGCCGACGGTGCGCGACATCGGCAAGGCCGTCGGCCTCGCCTCGTCGTCGACCGTTCACGCGCACCTCGCGAACCTCGAGAAGCTCGGGCTGCTGCGGCGCGACCCCTCCAAGCCGCGCGCGATCGAGATGCTCGACCGCGCCGTCGAGCAGGTCAAGTCGATCGTGCGCCCGGACGGGCTGCCGCTCATCGGGCAGGTCGCGGCCGGCTCGCCGGTCCTGGCCGAGGAGAACATCGAGGAGTACGTCTCGGTGCCCTCGCTCGCCGGCGGCGAGGAGGGCGAGTACGTCCTGCGCGTGCGCGGCGAGTCGATGATCGACGCCGGCATCCTGCCCGACGACTACGTCGTCGTGCGCCCCCAGGAGACGGCCGAGGACGGCGAGATCGTCGTCGCCCTCGTCGGCGAGGAGGCGACCGTCAAGCGCTTCTTCCGCGAGGCCGACCACATCCGCCTGCAGCCCGAGAACGTGACGATGGAGCCGATCCGCTCGCGCGACGTGCGCGTGCTCGGCCGCGTCGTCGGCGTGTTCCGGAGCGTGCCCTGATGGCTGCGATCGCGCACCTGGAGCGCCCCGCCCTGCTCTCACCCGTGCCGCGCGAGGGCCGGACGCTGGAGGATCTTCTCTCCGGCGCCTGGGAGGACCTGAGCGCGCACCGCACCGCGACGTGTCCGGTCTGTGCCGGGGCGATGGAGCCCCGTTACGGAGCCGGGCCGTCTGCGGTCGGCGGCCGCTGCTGCGCGTGCCGGTCCGACCTGGCCTGAGCGCCGTTCAGCGCCCGCCGAGGACCTGCGCGATGACGTCGTCGTCGTCGGGCCGGTCGCGTGGCTCGGGCGGTGGTGGCGGTGGCGTGTCGTCGGCGACGATCTTCGTCTTGGCGGCCATGTCGCCCAGGCGCGCGGTCTTGTTGCCGATCGTGAACAGCGCGATCGCGCCGACGATGTAGAGGCCCGGGAGCCAGTCGACGATCCGCACGACGTTGCGGATGACGGCCGCGACGGGCGTGAGCTTGGCGCCGTCGAGCCCGACCACGCGGATCTTCATGACGCGCTTGCCGATCGTCTGCGCCCAGACGAGCTCGGCGGCGAGGAAGTAGGCGAGCGTCAGCAGGAAGAACACCGCGCGCGGGCTGCCCGAGGTCTCGGCCCAGACCGAGCGCTTCGTCTCGCCCTCGTCGCCGAGGACCTTCGCGACGACGACGAGCAGGAGCAGGATGATCAGCGAGTCGATGACGGCGGCGGCGACGCGCCGGCCGAGGATCTGTCCGGGCTCCATTGGGCGGACCCTATCGCCGCTTGCAGTCGGTGCGCGCGACGCTAGGCTGGAACTGCAGGCCAAGCAGCCGCGGAGGCTCGCCCTTCGAGGAAAGTCCGGACATCACAGGGCAGGGTGGTCGGGAACCCGACCCGGGGAAACCCGCGGGAAAGTGCCACAGAAACACACCGCCGATGGCGCGCCTGTACGTACGGCGCGCACAGGCAAGGGTGAAAAGGTGCGGTAAGAGCGCACCGGCGCCGTGGCGACACGGCGGCCAGGCAAACCCCACCCGATGCAAGGCCAAGCAGGACCGCTCGTAGGCTGCCCGCCGAGGTCCAGGTCGGCCGCTCAGATGGATGGTTGCTCACGACAGAATCCGGCTTATCGGCCTGCTACGGAAAAGCCCCGCAATTGCGGGGCTTTTCTATGGGAGGCGACGGCGGTGCGATCGGAGGACAACGCACTCAGGCGCACTTCAGGGGCGCCGGGAAATACTCGTGCCATCTCGACGATCGACACCACAGCCGCCGTTCCCCGCAGCCCGACGCGCACCGCGCGGATGCTCAACAAGGTTCCGGAAGTCACGGTCTACTTCTGGATCATCAAGGTCCTCTGCACCACTGTCGGAGAGACCTTCGCCGACTACCTCAACGACACGCTCGGCTTCGGCCTGAGCAACACGACCTGGGCGATGAGCGCCGTTCTGGTCGTGTCGCTGTTCTTCCAGTTCCGGCTGAACGCGTACGTGCCCGCGGTGTACTGGTGGTGCGTGGTCTTGATCAGCGTCGTCGGAACGCTCATCACCGACAACATGGTCGAGAACCTCGGCGTCAGCCTGACGACGAGCACGATCGCGTTCTCGATCGCGCTGATCGCGACGTTCGTCGTCTGGTACGCGTCCGAGAAGACGCTGTCGATCCACACGATCGTCACGACGCGCCGCGAGGCGTTCTACTGGCTGACCGTCCTGTTCACGTTCGCCCTCGGCACCGCGGCGGGCGATCTGGTCGCCGAGAAGCTCGCCGTCGGCTACTGGAAGTCCGCGCTGATCTTCGGTGGGGCGATCGGGCTCGTGTACCTCGCCCACCGTCTGCTCAGGCTCGGTCCGATCACCGCGTTCTGGATCGCGTACATCCTCACCCGGCCACTGGGCGCCTCGATCGGCGACGAGCTCTCTCAGACCCGTCAGGACGGCGGCCTCGGGCTGGGCACGACGGTCACGAGCCTGATCTTCCTCTCGGCGATCCTCGCGACGGTCGTCTTCCTGACGATCACGAGGCTCGACCGCACGGAGCTGCGGCGAGCAGAGCAGGGCGGCTGACCGCAGCCGCGCCCGGCCCGGCCCGGCCCGGCCCGCCCCTCAGGCGGCCTCGTCGCCGTCGCCGCCCGCCGGCCCGAGCTCGGCGAGCGCCTCCTCGACGGAGTCGTGCAGCGGCGCGGCCCGGGAGAACTCGACGAGCTGCAGCGTGCGCAGGACGATGCTGCCGCCGGGCGTGACGATCAGGACGCGCTGGCGGCGCTCGCGCAGCCGGCTCGTGAGCGCGAACAGCTTGCGGATCGCCGTCGAGTCCAGGAAGCCGACGCCCGTGAGGTCGAGCACCGCGCCGTGGGCCTCGGACGGCACCGCCGCCTCGATCTCGGCCGCGATCGTCGCCGCGTTGAAGACGTCGAGCTCGCCGACGACGCTCACCACGACGTTGTCGCCGTGGCGTTCGGATGCGAGCGTCGCGGGCGCGTTCATGCGCGGACCGGCTCGCTCAGCCGGCGGCGCAGGCGGATGACGGTGCCGGTCGGGCTCGTCTCGAGCTGCACGTCGTCCATGAGCGCGGCGATGAGGTCCAGGCCGCGGCCCTGGTCGCTGGGCGGCCGCTGGTCGCGCCAGTGGCCGCGATCGCGCACCGTGACGTCGACCTCGCCGTCCTGCAGCACGGCCTCGAAGGAGATCAGCTCGTCGGGCCCCGCGCCGGCGTGCTCGATCGCGTTCGTGCAGGCCTCGCTGCAGGCCATGACGATCGCGTGGACGTCGATGTCGGCGGCGTCGGCCTGCGTCAGCCAGCGGCGCAGCAGCGCCCGCAGCGACCGCAGCGCGGCCGGCTCGCTCGGCATGTCGAGCGCCAGCCGCGCGCCGAGCGGGACGTGCGACAGCGCGAGCAGCGCGATGTCGTCGCTCGTCGCGCCGGAGGGGGCCGCGGCCGCCAGCAGCCGGTCGCAGAGCGCGTCGGGGTCCAGCGGCCCGTGCGCCGCCGTGCGCAGCAGCAGCGCCATCCCGTCGTCGAGGTGCTCGCCGCGGCGCTCGATCAGGCCGTCGGTGTACAGCACGAGCGCGCCGCCGGGCTCGATCGTGGTCGTCTCGACGGCGTAGCCGGGGAACGGCAGCACGCCGAGCGGCACCGAGCGCCCGCCCTCCAGCAGCTCGGCGCTGCCGTCGGCCGACAGGATCAGCGGCGACGGGTGCCCGGCGTTGACCCACGTCAGATCGCCGCCGACCGGGTCGAACATCGCGAGCACGAGCGTCGCCATGTGCTCGCGCCCGGGGTCGGCCAGGACGAACTCGTTCAGGCGCTCGGCGATCTCGGCCGGCCCGTGGCCCTCCAGCGCGTAGGCGCGGATCGCGTTGCGCAGCGCGCCGAGCGTCGAGGCCGCCGCCAGCCCCTTGCCCGACACGTCGCCCAGCACCAGCAGCGCACGCCCGCCCGACAGCGCGATCGCGTCGTACCAGTCGCCGCCGACCTCGGCCTCCGAGGCCGCCGGCAGGTAGCGCGCGCCGAGCGCGACGCCCGGCAGCGAGGGCAGCGTCTGCGGCAGCAGGCTGCGCTGCAGCGTCTCGGCGATCCGGTGCTCGCGCCCGAACGCGCGGGCATGGTCGATCGCCAGCGCGACGCGGTCGGCCGTCAGGCGCAGCAGGTCGACGTCGTCCGCGCCCAGGCGGCGCGGCTTGCGCGTGCCGACCTCGATCACGCCGATGATCTCGTCGTGGGCGACGAGCGGGACGCCCAGCATCGACGAGATGCCGACGGCGAGGATCGAGGGGTCGGCGAGCTCCTCGGGCGGCGGGTCGTCGAGCAGCACCGGCGCGCGCGTGGCCAGGACGCGGCCGGCGATGCCGGCGTCGGCCGGCACGCGCTCGGGCCGGCCCGCCTCCGTCACGGGGTCGGAGGAGATGAGCGACAGCGTGCCGTCCTCCTGCAGCAGCAGCAGCGCGGCCGCCTCGGCGTCCATGACCTCGCGCGTGCGGGCGAGGATCGCGGGCAGCAGCGCGTCGAGGTCGCGGTGCGTGAGCGCCGCGTCGGCGACGGCCTGCAGGCGCCCGATCGTCAGCGTCGCGCGCTCGGCCTCGGCCCGCTCGGCCTCGGCCCGCACGCGCCGCTCGCGCTCCTGCTCGTCGCGCAGCCGGTCGCCGATGTCCGTCAGGCGCGCGTTGAACATCCACTCGCCATCGCGCTCGACGACCCAGATCATCGTCTCGCCCTCCAGCCGCGTCCCGTCCGGGCGGTCGATCGCCACACGCATCGCGAGGTGGCGCATGCCCTCCTCGCGCGCGCCCTCCAGCAGCGCGCGCCGGCGCTCGTCGAACTTCGCGTGGGCCTGCGGCGGGATGCCGAGATCCTGGAAGGCCCGGCCGAGCACGTCCGCGCGAGGGCGGCCGAGCAGGCGCTCGGCCGAGGCGTTGATGTCGAGGACGCGACCGTCGGCGTCGGTCGAGATGAAGCCGTCGCGGGCGCTGTCGACGATCAGCCGCGTGCGCCGCTCGCTGCTGCGCAGCGCCCGCTCCTGGCGCGCGCTGCGCTCGATCCCCGCGCGCACGAACCCGAGCAGGCGCGAGATCAGCAGACCGACGACGAGCGGCGTCCCGAGCACGAGCACGAGCCGGACGGTCGTGTCCGGCGTCTCGTCGACGTACAGGACGGTGGCGTAGGCGACGCCGATGAAGGCGAGGTGCGCGATCGCCTTCCACGTCGAGAAGAAGAAGAACGCGTACAGCGCGGGCCACATGTAGATGAGCGGATAGAGCCCGGTCTGCTGCGTGTAGTGGATGACGAGGCTGAGGATGATCGTCACGAGCGCGAGCGCGGCGTGCAGGAAGCGCTCGGTGATCGCGTTGGACCAGCGCAGGAAGGCGAGCGCGAGCAGCAGCGAGCAGGCGCCGGTGACGAGCACGACCCAGGTCGTGGTCGTCTGGCCCTCGGGGAGGGCGATCGTGAGCACGCTGACGAGCGCGCCTGCGGCGAAGAGGAAGGCCAGCGAGCGGGCTTTCGTCCTGCTGTCGAACATCGAGGGGCCGCGCATCGCGATGCCAGAGCTTACGAGCGCGCAGGGCGACAATCCAGCGCTTGCTTGTGGGGGTGATCGATGCGAACATGTGTTCGTAGATGATCGTATGCGTCCTACTGGACAGATTCGAGCTCGCCGTCGCCGCGGGCGGCCGTGCGGGGCTGCTGAAGGAGCCCTCCGCGCTGGCCCCCGAGCCCGGGCGCGAGCTCTTCGTCGGCGAGGCCTCGCCGGCCGCCGAGGCCTACGGGATCCACGCCGGGATGCGCATGGGGGAGGCGCTGTCGCGCTGTCCCGGGCTGGCGCTCGTGCCGCCCGATCCGATGGGCGTCGCGGAGGCCTGGGAGCGCGCGATGGGGCGCCTGGAGGCGCTCGGCGCGGCGGTCGAGTCGCTGCGCCCGGGCGAGGCCTGCTTCGATGCGAGCGGGCTGCAGCGGCTGCACTCGGGCCAGATCGTGCGGATGCTCGCCGAGGGCCACCTCGCCGCGCAGGGGCCCGACGAGCGCCTGCGCCGCGTGCTCGCCGGCGCGCGGGTCGGGCAGGGGCCGACGCGCTTCTGCGCGATGGTCGCCGCCCACGGCGCCCGCGTCCGGCGCCCGGCGCGCGTCGCCGGCGCCGACGACCTCGCCTCGCGGCCGGTCGAGCTCCTGCGCCGCCGCGCGGAGACCGCGGCGCTCGTCGAGCCGCTCGAGCGCCTCGGGATCGCGACCCTCGGCGCGCTCGCCGAGCTGTCGCGCGCCGCGGTCGCCGACCGCTTCGGGCGCCCCGGCCTGCTGGCCCACGACCTCGCGCGCGGGCGCGACACCCCGCTGCGCCCGCGCCTGCCGGGCGAGCTGCTGCGCGAGTCGCTCGAGCTGCCCGAGGCCGGCTCCGGGGAGCAGCTCGGCCGCGCGCTGGGCCTGCTCGTCGACCGCCTCCTGGCCCGCGGCGAGCGGCGCGGGCGCACGCTGCGCGCGGTCGTCCTGTCGGCGCGGCTCGTCGAGGGCGGGACGTGGCGCGAGCGCATCGTCTTCCGCCAGGCGCTCGCCGACCCCGAGCGGATGCGCCTCGCGCTGGGCGGCCGCCTCGCACTGCTGCCCGCGCCCGCCGAGACGCTGCTGCTCACGGTCGAGGGCTTCGGCCCGCCGGCGCCCGAGGTGCGCGCGCTGTTCGACGACGGCGCCGCGGCCCGCGACGAGCGCCTGCGCGAGGCCGTCCGCCAGGCCCGCGCGGCCGCCGGGCCCAACGCGGCGCTGCGCGTCCTGGAGATCGATCCCGAGTCGCGCGTGCCCGAGCGGCGGGTCGTGCTGACGCCGATGGACCCGTGAGTCCGGGCCCGCGCCGGCTGGGCGAGCCGCGGCCGGTGGTGGTCCGCGCGGACGCCGTCGGGATGCCGCTGACGGTCGACGGGCGGACCGTCGACGCCGTCCGCGAGTCCTGGCTCGTCGAGGACCGCTGGTGGACCGACCGGCCGCTGCGGCGGCGCTACTGGGAGATCGTCACGACCTGCGGGCGCAACGACGTCGTCTTCCGCGAGCTGGGGGAGGGGCGCTGGTACCGCCAGCGCTAGGCCTGGGTGAGCCGGTGTCGTTGCGAGATCGCGCGTCGTTTGTCACGCCCGCGTGCTGTTCGGGCACACGAGGTCCGGCAGCCTCGGCCCCATGCGATCCGAGCGCGGACAGGCGACGACCGACTACGTCGCGCTGCTGGCCCTGCTCGCGCTCGTCCTGGGCGCCGCGGGCGGCGTCGTGGCGATCGCTGCGCCGGGGGTGGCGAACGCCGTCCTCGGCCAGGTCCGCCGCGCGCTGTGTCTCGTCGGCGGCGGCGACTGCCCGGTCGCGCCGCGGCGGCCCTGCACCGTCGCGAGCACGCGCGAGTCGCGTCACGTCGCGGTCAACCTCGGCATCGTGCGGCTCGACGACGACCGCGTCGTGCTGCGCGAGCGCCTGTCGGACGGGACGATCCGGCTGACGGTGTCCCAGCGCGACGGCGGCGGGATGGAGGGCGGCGTCGGCGGCAAGCTCAAGCTCGATCTGGGCAAGCGCTCGGTCGGCTTCGCGGGCGAGGCGCGGGCCGGCCTGCAGGGCGTGATCGGCCACGGCGCCGTCTACTACGCGCGCGGCGAGCGCGAGGCGCGCGAGCTGATGGACGCGATCCGCCGGCGCGACGCGCCACGGGCGAGCGAGGTCTTCTACGAGGGCGGCGGCCGCGGCCTGGGCCGCGTCGTCGCCGGCGGGGCGCACGTGCTCGACGGCTGGCTCGACGGGTCGGCGACGGCGCTGCTGGGGGCGCGCCACGACCGTCGCAGCGATTCCTGGACGTTCTCGATGGGCGCGGGCGGCGCGGGTGCCGGCCTGGTCTCGATCGCCGTCGGCGGCGAGGCCGGCGCGCTCGACGGACAGGCGGTGCTCGGGCTGACGCTCGACCGCCACCGGCGGCCGGTCGAGCTGTCGGTGTCGGCGACCGGCCGGGTCGCGGCCGGCGCGTCGCTGCCGGGCGGGATCGCCGACGCGCTCAAGCAGGTCGCCGACCCCCGGACGTCGGCGAGCACCGGCGGGCACCGCTGGGAGCTCGGCGCGCGCGTCGACCTCCGCGACCCGGCCGTCGCCGGCGCCTGGCGGACCTTCCGCGGCGCGCCCACGAGCACCGCCGCGATCCGCGCGCTCGGCGAGCAGCTGCGCAGCCACGCGACGGTCGACGTGCGCGACTACCGGGTCGACAGCTCCGCGGTCGGTGCCGGCGTCGGGCTCGCGGTCGGGCTCAAGCTCGGCGGCGAGTACGAGCAGGCGACCGACCGCTCGCGGCTGCTGGCGGCCTCGACGCGCCCGCCGTTCGGGTTGTGGGAGGCGCGGGTGGACTGCGTGTAGCGGGCCGCGGCGGTGGCGAACGTCGCGCATTGCTCGCCGGCGAGGAACCCGCATGCGGCGTACCCATCCGCACCCTCCGCCGCATCTGCGAACATACGTTCGTATGCCGCCCTACGTCGAGCTGCACTGCCATTCCGCCTACTCCTTCCTGGACGGCGCCTCGCAGCCCGGGGAGCTCGTGGGGGCGGCGGTGCAGCGCGGGCACGGGGCGCTGGCGCTGACCGACCACGACTCGCTCTCGGGCTCGATGGAGTTCGCGCAGGCGGCGCGGGCGCTCGGGCTCAAGGCGATCCACGGGGCGGAGGTGACGCTCTCCGACGGCCGCCACCTCACGCTGCTCGTCCGCGACGCGACCGGCTGGCGCAACCTCTGCCGGCTGCTGACGCGCGCGCACGCCCACACCCGCGACGGCCCGCAGCGCGACCGCACCGAGCCCGCGGCGACCCTCGACGACGTCGAGGCCCACCACGAGGGCCTCGTCTGCCTCAGCGGCTGCGCGCGCAGCGGCGTCCGCGACGAGCCGACGATGCGACGCCTGCTCGCCGCCTTCGGCCCCGACGCCTTCCGCGTCGAGCTGCAGCGCCCGCTCGCCCGCCACGACCGGGCGCTGAACCGCGGGCTGGCGGGGCTCGCCGCCCGGCTGCACGTCCCGACGGTCGCCACCGGCAACGTCCACGCGCACACGCCCGAGCGGGCGCGCCTGCAGGACGCTCTCGTCGCGATCCGCGAGCACACGACGCTCGACGCCTCCGAGCCGCTGCGGCGCGGCAACCACGCGCACGTGCTCACGACGCCGCAGGCGATGGCGGCCCGCTTCGCCGACCACCCCGAGGCCGCCGCCGAGTCCGTGCGCCTCGCCGAGACGCTGACGTTCGACCTCACCAACGACCTCGGCTACCGCTACCCCGGCGCCGAGGACGCGACCGCGGGCCGCGCCCTCTCCGAGGTCTGCCAGGCGCGCTTCGACGAGCGCTACCCGCACGGCAGCGTCCACCGCGCCGAGGCCCAGACCCGCCTGGAGGAGGAGCTGCGCGTCATCGACGAGCTCGGCCTGGCCGGCTTCTTCCTGCTGCACCGCGACCTGCTCGAGCTCGCGCGCGAGGTCGCCGTCGAGGTGCGCGGCGCATCGGCGGCGCGAGCGCTGCTGCCGCCCGGGCGCGGGCGCGGGTCGAGCGTCTCCTCGATCGTCTGCCACCTCACCGGCCTCAGCCACGTCGACCCGATCGCCAACAAGCTCCTGCTCGGGCGCTTCCTCAACGAGGAGCTGACGGCGCTGCCCGACATCGACCTCGACTTCCCGCGCGACATCCGCGCGGTGCTCATCCCGCGCGTGCACGAGCGCTACGGCACCGAGCGCTCGGCGCTCGTGGCGGCCTTTCCGACCTACCGCGCGCGCGGCGCGATCCGCGAGCTCGGCAAGGCGCTGGGCCTGCCGCCGGGCGAGATCGAGCGCGTCGCGCGCGGCAGCGAGGGCTGGTCCTCGCGCGACGTCGACCGCGACATCGACAGCTCGCTGGGCCCGGACCGGCGGACCGGCCGCTGGGCCTGGCTCGCCCGCCTGGCCGACGAGGCCTACGGCCTGCCGCGCCATCTCTCCCAGCACTCCGGCGGGATGATCGTCGCCACCCGCGACCTGGTCGACTGCGTCCCGCTCGTCCCCGCGGCGATGGAGGGCCGCCAGCTCGCGCAGTGGGACAAGGACTCCTGCGCCGACGCCGGCTTCCTGAAGATCGACCTGCTCGGCCTCGGGATGCTCAGCGCCGTCGAGCGCTGCGTCGACCACATCGCCGCACGCCGCAACGAGCGCATCGACCTCAGCCGGATCCCGTTCGACGACCCCGCCACCTACGAGTGCATCCAGAACGCCGACACGACCGGCGTCTTCCAGATCGAGTCGCGCGCGCAGATGGGATCGCTGCGGCGCACGCGCCCGAAGAACCTCGACGAGATCACGATCCAGGTCGCGATCGTGCGCCCGGGCCCGATCGTCGGCGGCGCCGTCAACCCGTACATCGAGCGCCGCCAGCGCCTGCGCGTCGAACCCGGCTACCAGGTGCCCTACCTGCACCCGTCGCTGGAGCCCCCGCTGCGCGACACGCTCGGGACGATCATCTTCCAGGACCAGGTGCTCGAGGTCGCGCAGGCGTTCGCCGGCTTCAGCGTGGGGGACGCCGAGGGCCTGCGCCGCGCGATGAGCCGCAAGCGCTCGGCCGAGGCGATCGAGGCCCACCACCGGCGCTTCGTCGAGGGCGCGATGGCCAAGCACCCCGACTGCAGCGAGGAGCTCGCCGAGCAGGTCTTCACGATGGTCTCGGGCTTCTCGGGCTTCGGCTTCCCCAAGGCGCACGGGGCCGCCTTCGGGCTGCTCGCCTACCAGTCGACCTGGCTGCGCGTGCACTACGGCCCGGAGTTCCTCTGTGCGCTGCTCGACGAGCAGCCGATGGGCTTCTATCCGCCCGACGCGCTCGTCCACGAGGCGCAGCGGCGCGACATCCCGGTCCTGCCGCCGGAGGTCAACGCCAGCGACGTCGGCTGCACCGTGACGCCCGAGGGCGCCGTGCAGGTCGGCCTCGGCTACGTGCTGGGCGTGCGCGCCGACGAGGTCGAAGCGCTCGTCGAGGCGCGGCGGGAGGGTGGCCCGTTCCGCTCGCTGGAGGACCTCGCCTCGCGCGCCGGCGCCGGCCGCGCGGCGCTCGAGCGCCTGGCCTGGTCGGGCGCCTGCGACGTGCTCGCCGGCGGCGACCGCCGCGTGGCGCTGTGGCAGCTCGGGGTGACCGCGCCGGGGCAGCGGATCGCCGCGGGGACGCAGCTCGCGCTCGCGCTCGACCTGCCGGCCGCGCCCGAGCTGAAGGCCCTGTCGCGCTGGGACGCGATGATCGCCGACTACGCGACGACCGGGCTGACGGCGACCGGCCACCCGCTCCTGCTGCTGCGCGAGCGCCTGCGCGCGGAGGGCGCCGTCGACGTCGGCGCGCTCGAGCGCCTGCCGCACGGCGCGCCGGTGCGTGTCGGCGGGCTCGTGATCGCCCGCCAGCGGCCGGGGACGGCGAAGGGGATCACGTTCATGCTGCTCGAGGACGAGCGCGGGACGGTCAACGTCATCGTCTCGCCGCAGATCTACGAGCGCGACCGGCTGACGGTGCGCACCGAGCCGCTCGTGATCATCGACGGCCGGCTGGAGCGCCACGCCGCGGCGGGCGGGGCGATCAACGTCGTCGCGCGGCGCGTGACGGCGCTGGAGGTCGACGACCGCGTCAACGCGCAGGTCAAGGACTTCTCGCTGCTGGACGCGATCGCGCTCGCCCGCGCGCAGGAGCAGGAGCAGGCGCAGGCGCAGGAGCAGCTCGCCGCCACCGGGACCGACGACTTCCGCGCCGTCGCGCCGCCGGTCATGAACTTCGGGGCCGGGCGGCGGCGGTGAGGCCGCCCGACCACGCGGTCAAGTAGATTGCGCGCCGCATGGCGGCACTGATCTTCCTCGGTTTCTTCATCGTGCTCGGGCTGGGCGTCGTCCTCGTCGCGATGCGCGGTGGCCCGCGCGGCGTGCGCGACACGCTCGAGGCCGGCCGCCGCCGTCCGCTGCACGTGGCCGAGTTCGCGATCGTCGGCGTGATCGCGCTCTTCGGCATCGCCGTCCCCGCCATCGTCATGCGCGGCGACCAGGCGAAGGCCGGGCCGGGCGGCAACACGCTCAGCGAGAACCAGGCCGACGGGCGCAAGCTCTTCAACGCCAAGTGCGCCACCTGCCACACGCTCGAGGACGCCAACGCGGTGGGTCGCGTCGGGCCGAACCTCGACACGCTCGCGCCGACCGCGGGCCTGACCGTCAACGCGATCCAGCAGGGTCGCGCGCGGGGGACGGGCCAGATGCCCGCCCAGCTGCTCGACGGCCAGGACGCGAAGAACGTCGCGAACTACATCCAAGACGTCGCCGGCAGCTGAGAACGGCGCCCGCGGGCGCCCGCCGGCACGATCCGACCGCCCGACCCCGCAAACTGCGCGGTTTCCGTCCGCGGGTTCCATAACACTGCGTATATGCAGGGAAATCCAACGGTGTTACGATGGCGCCGTCAGATGCCGAGTTCCGGTGCCGAAGGGCGCCGGGAGCGGGGGACCCAGTCGCAGGGGCGAATCGTCCGGATCGCGGACGTAGCGCAGCACTCTTTCAGCGCGAGCCCGTCAGCTAACCCCGTAGGCCTCCACAGAAAGAGGACCGGATACGCATGACACAGACGGGGACCAGCGCCTGGTGGGCAGACGTCCAGCATCTGCGCGACGCAGCAGAGCGAACCGACGAGGCACGCCGGCGCGCCGACAAGGCCGACCTGGCCGCACGCCGCGCGAGCCGTGAGCGCAGCCACGTCGAAGCCGAGGTCGCGCCGGCCCCGGCCCCGCAGCCGCGCCGCTTCGAGCCCGACGCCCCGTCAGCGCGCCGCCGCGACCACCCCGACGCCGCCGGTGCGCAGCGCCGTCTCGACGCCCCCGCCCCGCGCCGCGGCGGCTACGGCGACGCCGTCGCGGGCCGCCGCACGATCGAGATCCGCGGGCGCACCGTGCCCGCGCCGGCCGTCCCGCGCACGGTCGAGCTCGACCGCACCCGTCGCCCGCCGCGCCGCGCGATCGAGCGCGTCGGCCCGCGCCCGGACCGGGTCGCGATGTGGGCGCTGATGATGGGCCTCGTGCTGATCGCCGTGGCGATCACCACCGCCTCGCCGACCTGAGACATCGGTCACATAGCCGATTGCGTGGGTCCCCGCATGGGAACCCGTGTTTGTGTGCGGCTGCGATGAGCCGCCCGCCCCAGTCGGCCCGTAGTAGAGCAGTAGGGACTTGTGTGGGCAGCTTCCCCGGCCTACACTTACATCGCGTAAGCAACAAGCTCCGAGTAAAGCACTGGCGTACCGACGCCATTCCATCGCCATATCAGAAGGCCACCCCCATGAAGACAGCCATGAGCAGATTCCAGATCCACGACGACTTGACAGCCCCCGAGGGCTCCGTCCCCGTCCTGCGCGGCGCGCTTGCGACCGGCGGGCAGCTGCCCAACTTCCTCGGCGCCCTCGCCGGCTCTCCAGCGGCGCTGCGCGGTTACGCGCGCTTCCGCTCCGAGCTGCGGCGCGGTGAGCTCGACGTCCCGATGCTCGAGCGCATCTCGCTGGCCGTCGCCGAGTACCACGGGTCCCAGCCGGGCATCGCCCTGCACAGCCGCTCGGCACGCCAGGCGGGCCTCGCGCTCGACGAGGTCGCCCTGGCCCGCGAGTTCGACTCGCGCGACGAGCGCGCGGCGGCGCTGCTGACGTACCTGAAGGCCGTCGTCGAGAACCCGGGCCGCCCCCCGATGCACCTCCACGAGGAGGCGCGCGAGACCGGCTGGTCGGACGAGCAGATCCTCGAGGCGATCGCCTACGTCGCCCTCGAGCGCTTCACGGCGATGGTGAACGTCGCCGGCGACGTGCCCGTCGACGGCTCCGTCGAGGACACGCGGACGCTGCGGGCAGCGTAGGCCGCATGGCCGTACACGAGGAAGGCCGGGAGCCGGCGTGGCGCGCGACCGCGCCGGCACAGCCCTCCTGTGGTCCCGGCGCCAACGGCGGCAGGCCGCCCTGCTGTCCGTACTACCACGAGGCGATCGAGCTCATCGGGCGGCGCTGGACGGGCGCGATCGTCGGCGTCCTGATCCACCGCGAGATCCTGCGCTTCGGCGAGATCGCCGAGTGCGTCCCCGAGCTCTCCGACCGCCTGCTGTCCGAGCGCATGAAGGAGCTCGAGGCGCGCGGCGTCGTCTGTCGCACCGTCCGTCCCGGGCGCCCGGTGCGCGTGGAGTACGCGCTGACCGAGATGGGCCGCGAGCTGGCCCCGGCCGTGCACGAGCTCGAGCGCTGGGCGCGGCGCTGGCTCGCATAGTTTTCGCCGCGAACGCGCCGATCTCGCTGTTCGTGATCTAGGCTCCCCCGCCATGGCCGCCGACCGCCCACAGACGCCCGACGACGTCAAGGCGCTCGTCGCAGAGCGCGACATCCGCTTCATCCGCCTCTGGTTCACCGACATCCTCGGTCAGCTGAAGTCGTTCTCGATCAACCGCGCAGAGCTTGACGACGCCTTCGAGGGCGGCATGGGCTTCGACGGGTCCTCGATCACGGGCTTCAACGCGATCGAGGAATCCGACATGCTCGCGATGCCCGATCCCACGACCTTCGCGGTGCTGCCCTGGCGGCCCGAGGAGCAGGGCGTCGGGCGGCTGTTCTGCGACGTCCTGACGCCCGAGCGCACGCCCTACGAGGGCGATCCGCGCCACGTCCTGCGCCGCGCCCTGCAGCGCGCCAGCGCGATGGGCTTTGACACGTTCAACGTCGGCCCCGAGCTCGAGTACTACCTCTTCCGCGACTCCAAGGGCACCGAGGTCCTCGACAACGGCGGCTACTTCGACCTCACGACCCTCGACGCCGGCTCCGACGTGCGCCGCGAGACGGTGCTCGCGCTCGAGCAGCTCGGCATCCACGTCGAGTACACCCACCACGAGGTCGGGCCCAGCCAGCACGAGATCGACATGCGCTACAGCGACGCGCTGCAGATGGCCGACGACTGCATGACGTACCGCATCACGGTCAAGGAGTACGCGATGAAGTACGGCTGGCACGCGACCTTCATGCCCAAGCCGCTGTACGGCGAGAACGGCTCGGGCATGCACACGCACATGAGCCTCTTCAAGGACGGCCGCAACGCGTTCTTCGACGAGAACGATCCCTACTTCCTCTCCGAGGTCGGCAAGGCGTTCATCGCCGGCCAGCTCAAGCACGCGCGCGAGATCTCGTCGATCTTCGCCCAGTGGGTGAACTCCTACAAGCGCCTCGTGCCGGGCTTCGAGGCACCGGTCTACGTCGCCTGGAGCCGGCGCAACCGCTCGGCGCTCGTGCGCGTCCCGCTGTATCACCCCGGCAAGGAGGGCGCCACGCGGATGGAGCTGCGCTGCCCGGACCCGGCGTGCAACCCCTACCTCACGTTCGCCGCCCTGCTGCAGGCGGGCCTGGAGGGGATCGAGAAGGGCTACGAGCTGCCCGAGCCGATGGAGAAGAACCTCTACCACCTGTCGCCCGACGACCGCCGCCGGCTCGGGATCGAGCAGCTCCCCGAGACGCTCGGCGAGGCGATCGAGCTGACCTCGGAATCCGAGCTGGTGCTGCGTGCGCTCGGCGAGCACACGTTCAACCGCTTCGTCGAGATCAAGCGGCGCGAGTGGGAGGACTACCGCGTGCAGGTCAGCCAGTGGGAGCTGGACCGCTACCTGCCGGTGCTGTAACCGCCGCCGCCGCCGCCGCGACGGCCACCAGATCCGCGGCCCGAGCTGGAAGACCAGTGCGGGCACGAGCAGCGAGCGCACGATCAGCGTGTCCAGCAGGACGCCGAAGGCGACGACGAAGCCCATCTGCGTGAGGAAGACGAGCGGCAGGACGCCGAGCACGAGGAAGACCCCGGCGAGCACGATCCCCGCCGACGTGATGACGGCGCCGGTGACCGCCAGGCCGCGCAGCATCCCCTCGTGCGTGCCGTGCCCGGCGGCCTCCTCGCGGACCCGCGCCATGAGGAAGATGTTGTAGTCGGTCCCCAGCGCGACGAGGAAGACGAACGCGTAGAGCGGCAGCCCGGGGTCCGAGCCCGCGAAGCCGAACACGACGTCGAAGACGACGGCGCTCGCGCCGAGCGCCGCGGCGAAGGACATGACCACCGTCCCCATCAGCAGCAGCGGCGCGACGACCGCGCGCAGCAGCGCGACGAGGACGAGGAACACGACCAGCAGCGCGAGCGGCACGATCCTGAGGTTGTCGCGGACCGTCGCCGCGCGCAGGTCGGCCTCGATCGCCGTCGGCCCGCCGACGATCGTGTCCGGCCCGCCGCCGATGTCGGCCGCCGCGCGGATCGTCGGGATCAGCGCGAACGCCTCGTGCGAGAACGGCTTGGGCTCGAGGACGACCTCGAGCAGCAGCACGGCGCCCGGGCCGCCCGGGGCGGTCGGGCGCTTGTCGATGCGCACCGACGCCACGCCGGGCACCCGCGCGAGCGCGTTGACGGGGTTGACCTCGCCCACGAGGTCGGGCCGCGCCACGACGACCTCCGTCGGCGCGTTGGAGCCGCCCGGGAACGAACGATCGACGAGGTCCTGGCCCGCGACCGCCTCGACGTCGTCGCGGAACGCGTCGTCGCGCGTCAGGCCGTTGTCGAAGCTCACGAGGCCGAGCGCCATGACGCCGAGCACGGCCACGACGCAGACCGCCACCCGCCGCGGCTCGCGCGCCACGCGCTCGCCGACGGCGCGCCAGCGCCCGCTGGTCTCGTCGGCCCCGGCGTCGCCGACGTGCGGGACGGCCGGCCAGAAGACGCGCCGCCCGCCGATCAGCAGCAGCGCCGGCAGCAGCGTCAGCATCGCGAGGACCGCGACGAGGATCCCCATCGCGCCGAGCGGGCCGAGTCCCGCCGTGCCGTTGACCTCGGCGAGCGACAGGCACAGCAGCGCCGCGATCACGGTGCCGCCGGACGCGACGATCGCCGGGCCGGCGGTGCGCAGCGCGTGCGCCATCGCCTCGTAGGTGTCCTCGCGGCGGCGCAGCTCCTCGCGGTAGCGGGCGACGAGCAGCAGCGCGTAGTCCGTGCCCGCGCCGAGCACGAGGATCGACAGGATCGACGCCGACTGCCCGTTGACCGTCACGCCCAGCTCGGTCAGGCCGTAGCCGAGCGAGCGCGTGGCCTGCTCGGCGAGCGCGACGGCGGCCAGCGGGAACCAGAGGAAGAACGGGCTGCGGTAGATCAGCGCGAGCAGGACGAGCACGAGCAGGAACGCCGCGCCCAGCAGCGTGCCGTCGACGTTGCGAAAGACCGTGACGGTGTCGGCCGAGAAGGCGGCGTCGCCGGTGACCTTGACCGCCAGCCCGCCGCCGGGGTCTGAGACCGCGTCGCGCACGGCCTCGACGGCGTCGACGATCGTCGCCGACTGCTTGTCGCGCTTGATGTTCGCCCGCACGAGCGCGGCGGCGCGGTCCGCGGAGAACTCGGGCGCGGCGAACGCCGACGTCCGGCGCAGCCCGAGCCCGTTGAGCGTCGCGCGGTCGGCGGCGATGCGCGCGCGGTCGGCGGCGGTCAGCCCGCCGTCGCGGCGGTAGACGACGATCATCGGGATCTGGTCGCCGCGGATCGCCTGGACGAGGCCCTCGGCCTTCGTCGACTCCGCGTCGGCGGGAAGGAACGAGGTCGACCGGTTCTGCTGGGCGTCGGCGAACTTCGCCGGCAGCTGCGCGCCCGCCGCGGCGCCGGCGGCGACGATCCAGAGCGCGAGGATCACCCAGCGGGCGCGCCGTCCGGCGCACCTGGCGAGGAGCGATGCCACGGCAGTCGCGTCAGCCGCTGGTCGCGGGGTCGACGTCGACGGCCGCCAGCGACCCCCGCGAGCGCGGCGACGGGCCCGGCCCCTCGGCCTCGCCCAGCGCCGACGGCCACCAGATCCGCGGCCCGAGCTCGAACGTCAGCGCCGGGACGAGCAGCGAGCGCACGATGAAGGTGTCCAGCAGGACGCCGAACGCGACGATGAAGCCGATCTCGCTGAGGAAGACGAGCGGCAGGACACCGAGCACGACGAAGACGCCCGCGAGCACGATCCCCGCCGAGGTGATGACGCCGCCCGTCACCGCCAGGCCGCGCAGCATCCCCTCGCGCGTGCCGTGCGTGCGCGTCTCCTCGCGCACCCGTGCCATGAGGAAGATGTTGTAGTCGATCGCCAGCGCCACGAGGAAGACGAACGCGTACAGCGGGACGCTCGGGTCGCTGCCGGGGAAGCCGAAGATCACGTCGAAGACGACGGACCCGACGCCGAGCGACGCCGCGAAGGACAGGATCACCGTCCCGAGCAGCAGCAGCGGCGCGACGACGGCCCGCAGGAGCGCCACCAGCACGAGGAAGACGACGATCAGCGTCAGCGGCACGACGACCTTGTTGTCGCGCACCGCGGCCTGGCGCAGGTCGTACTCGACCGCCGTCCCGCCGCCGACGAGCGTCTTCGTGCCGCCGCTGCGGCGCGCGGACTCGCGCAGCTTGGGAATGATCGCCAGGGCCTCGTCGGAGAACGGCGGCGGGCGCAGCACGACCTCGAGCAGCAGGATCCCGACCGCCGGCCCGCCGGCCTCGAAGATGTTCGTGCGGTTGTCGAAGATCACCGACACGACGCCGGGGACGTTGCGCAGCGCGCCCAGCACGGCCGTCTCGCCGACGACCTCGGGGTTGGAGACGACGACCTGCGTGGGCGCGGGCGCCGACCCGCCGGGGAACGAGGCGTCGAGCGTGTCCTGGCCGCGCACCGCCTCGACGCTGTCGCGGAACTGGTTGCCGCGGGTGAGGCCGTCGTCGTAGTTCAGCAGGCCCAGCGACATGATCGCGAGCATCGCGACGACGCCGATCGCGACGCGCCGCGGGCGGCGCGCGACGAGGTCGCCGACGGCGCGCCAGCGCCCGCTCGTCTCGTCGGCGCCGGCGTCGCCGGCGTGCGGCACCGAGGGCCAGAACGCGCGCCGCCCGAAGATCAGCAGCAGCGCCGGCAGCAGCGTCAGCGTCGCGAGCACCGCGACCCCGACGCCCATCGCGCCGATCGGGCCCAGCCCGGCGGTGCCGTTGACCTCCGCGAGCGTCAGGCACAGCAGCGCCGCCATGACGGTGCCGCCGGAGGCCAGGATCGCCGGGCCGGCGGTCTGCAGCGCGCGCCGCATCGCTTCGTAGCGGTCCTCGTGGCGGCGCAGCTCCTCGCGGTAGCGGGCGACGAGCAGCAGCGCGTAGTCGGTGCCCGCGCCGAGGACGATGATCGAGAGGATCGAGGCGGCCTCGCCGTTGACCGTGACGCCGAGCTCGGTCAGCCCGTAGCCGAGCGAGCGCGTGATCTGCTCGGCCAGGCCGACGGCGGCGAGCGGGATCCAGAGGAAGAACGGGCTGCGATAGATCACCGCGAGCAGCACGATCACGAGCAGGATCGAGCCCAGCAGCAGGCGCGAGTCGATGTCGCGGAAGACGTTGATCGCGTCGGCCGAGAAGGCCGAGTCGCCGGTGACGTTGACCTGCAGGCCGCCGCCGGGATCGCGGACGTCGTCGCGCACGGCGGCGACCGCATCGACGATCCGGTCCGATGCCGTGGCTGCCTCGTCGTCCTTCTTGAGGCCGAGCCTGATCTGCGAGCGCAGCAGCGCGGAGGTGCGGTCCTTGGAGATCTGCGGGGGGTTGAAGCCGGTCGTGCGCGTGGCGCGCGAGCTGTTGAGCTCGAGGCGGTCGCGGGCGATCGTCGCGCGGTCCTTCGTCGTCAGGCCGCTGTCGCGGTGGTAGACGACGACGACCGGCGCCTGGTTGCCCTTCAGCCCCTGGATGAACCCCAGCGCCTGCGTCGACTCCGCGTCGCCGGGCAGGAACGACTGCGGCCCGTTCTTCTGGCCGTCGGCGAACTTCGCCGGCAGCTGCGCCGCCGACGCGCCCGCGAAGACCAGCAGCCAGATGCCGACGGCGACCCACTTGGCCCGCCGGCCGGCGACCTTGGCGAGGAGGGAGGCCATGGACTGTTGCTTCTACCAGTCCAGAGGGCCAACCGTGCGGCCTCGAAGGCGCCATCCTGGCCATTTGGACTGGTCGCGCGGGGCCATACGGTTGGCCACGTGGCCGTACGCGTGCTGATCGCCGACGACGAGGTGCTCCTGAGCGCGGGGATCGCGCGCCTCCTCGAGGACGCCGGGATGGAGGTCGTCGCCCAGGTCGCGACCGCCGACCGGATCCTCGACGCGGTCGCAAGCCACGTGCCCGACGTCGCGATCGTCGACGTGCAGATGCCGCCCGAGCGCACCGACGACGGCCTGCGCGCCGCGATCGCGGTCCGCGCCGAGCACCCCGGGATCGCGGTCCTCGTCCTGTCGAACTTCCTCGAGGAGCGCTATCCGCTGGACCTGATCGGCGACGACGCCGAGGGCGTCGGCTACCTGCTCAAGAGCCGCGTCGGCGATGTCGGCTCGTTCGTCGAGGCGGTGCACCGGGTCGCCGACGGCGGCTCGGCGCTGGATCCGCAGGTCGTCGGGCGGATGGTGCAGCGACGCCGCCGCGCGAGCCCGATCGACGACCTCACGCCGCGCGAGCGCGAGGTGCTCGGGCTGATGGCCGAGGGGATGTCCAACCACGGGATCGGCGACGTGATGGCGGTGACCGCTGCAGCCGTCGAGAAGCACATCACGAGCGTCTTCCAGAAGCTCGGGCTCGTCAGCGAGCCGCTGCAGCACCGCCGCGTGATGGCGGTGCTGACGATGCTGCGGGCGTCATGACGCGCTGCGCAGCGGCAGCACGGCGCGCAGCCGCGTGCCGCCGCCTGCGGGGCTCGAGATCTCCAGCGTCCCGTCGAGGGCGTCGAGGCGATCCTGCAGTCCGCGCAGCCCGCTGCCCGCTGCGAGGTCGACGCCGCCGCAGCCGTCGTCGGCGATCTCGACGGCGATCTCGTCGTCGCAGCCGGACACGGCGACCGTCGCCGCGGTCGCGCCGGCGTGCTTGATGACGTTCGTCAGGCCCTCCGCGATGACGAAGTAGGCGACGCTCTCGACGGTCGGCGGGTAGCGGCGCTCGGGGATCTCGAGGTCGACGACGAGCGGGATCGGCCCGGTCAGGCTCTCGACGGCGGCGGCGAGGCCGCGCGTCGTGAGGATCTGCGGGTGGATGCCGGACCCGAGCTCGCGCAGCTCCTCGATCGCCGCCTCGGAGTCGGCGGCGGCCTGGTCGAGCAGCGCGCGGACGTCGGGCGACGCGGCATCCAACCCGCCGGCGGCCAGCCGCAGCGACAGCAGGATGCGCACGAGCCGCTGCTGGGCGCCGTCGTGGAGGTCGCGCACGAGCCGCCGGCGCTCGGCGTCGGCGGCCTCGACGATGCGGGCGCGCGAGGCGTGGAGCTCGTGCGCGCGGGCGCGCTCGACCTCCTCGCGGCGGGCGGCCTGCTCGGCGTCGATGCGGTCGGTCACGTCGCGGAAGACGACGACCGCGCCGCGGCCGCCGGTCATCTGCAGCGGCGCCGACGAGTACGCGACGCGGAACTTCGTGCCGTCCTTGCGCCAGAAGGTGTCGCCGTCGACGCGCACCGTCTCGCCGGTCGTGCGCGGGCGCAGCATCGGGCAGTCCTCGACGGGGAACGGCGTGCCGTCCCAGTGGTGGTGGTGGATCGTCGGGTGGCTGACGCGGCCGAGCAGCTCGGGCTCCTCGTAGCCGAGCATCGCCAGCGCCGCCGGGTTGGCGAACTCGACGCGGCCGTCGGGGTCGACGACGTAGACGGCGTCGGGGACGGTCGCCAGCAGCGCCTCGAGCACGTCGCGCGGCGCCGTCCCGAGCATCTCTCCGACCTGATCGACCGTGTAGCGCGCCATTGCTGCCGGGGATCGTCGCATGCCGCGGGCCAACCCGAGGGCGGCCGTGGGGTTGGCCGGAGGGTCGGCCTCGGCACTGTACGCCGGGTCCGCACGCGGGCCGCCCGGCCCTGCCAGCCGGTCCATATGCGCCGCGCAGACCCGGCGCAACCATCCATGCCAAGCCCAGCCCCGAGACCGAAGGAGCCAGCGCATGGCAGTAGAGCCGAAGCTCAGCGATCAGGAGATCGCAAGCCTGATGGAGATCCCGCACCCGTCGAAGGGAATCGGCGAGTCGATCTACGGAGCCACCAAGGTGTTCCCGGACTACCAGGCCGAGCCGGGCGAGACCTACCTCGGCATGGTCCACGGGATCGTGCACGAGTCGTCGGTCAGCTTCGTGGCGGTCCTGCTGGCGATCCGCGCGCAGCGCAAGGGCTTTGACTCCGCCCTGTACTTCTTCGGGATCGGCGCGCTGAACTGCCTGGCGACGCGCGGCTTCCCGGACATCGGCTCGGAGATCTTCCCGGGCATGCGCAACGAGAACGCGCAGCTGGCGAAGTTCATCGACGAGGGCGGCAAGGTCTTCGCCTGCCGGCTCGGGCTGTCGCTGCACGGCGCCCGCGAGGAGGACCTCATGGAGGGCGTCATCCCGTGCCACCCGCTCGACATGCAGGACGCCATGATCGAGTACGCCCGCAAGGGCGCGATCATCAACACGACCTGGATGTTCTAGCGGGGGCGTGATGGAACTCCCGCTCCGCACCGAGCTCGCCGTGCGCGGGCTGCGCGGCGCTCCGCCGCTGCGCCGCCGCGCCGGGGCGGGGCCGAGCGACGACGGGCATTGGCAGCTGCGCGGCGGCTGCGCCGCGACGCTGCCGATGGCCCCCGACTCGCCCTTCGAGCTCGACGCCGGTGGGCGCCTGACGCGCGACGGCGTCGTCGTCGAGGACGCGCTGCTCGAGCCGATCGAGCGCCCGCGCTTCTACGACCTGCAGACCGCCGACGGCGTCGCCTACGAGCAGCTCGCGCGGCTGCACGGCAGCGACGTGCTGGCGACGACGGTCGTGCAGACCTGCATCCGCTACGCCGCGGAGTCGACGCGCTGTCGCTTCTGCACGATCGAGGAGTCGCTGCGCGCGGGCGCGACGACGCAGGTCAAGCGCCCCGAGCAGCTCGCCGAGGTCGCGGCGGCGGCCGTGCGCCTGGACGGCGTGCGCCAGATGGTCATGACGACCGGCACCTCCAACGGGCCCGACCGCGGGGCCAAGCACCTCGCGCGCTGCGTCGCGGCGGTCAAGGCGGCGGTCCCCGGGCTGCCGATCCAGGTGCAGATCGAGCCGCCGACCGACCTCGCCTGGATCGAGCGCCTGCATGCGGCCGGCGCCGACGCGGTCGGGATCCACATCGAGTCGCTGGACCCCGGCGTGCGCGCGCGCTGGACGCCGGGCAAGGCGACGGTGTCGGTCGCGGGCTACGAGGAGGCGTGGCGGCGCGCGGTCGCGGTCTTCGGCGCCAATCGCGTCTCGACCTACCTGCTCGTCGGGCTCGGCGAGGATCCCGACGAGCTCGTCGCGGGCGCCGAGCGGCTCGTCGCGATGGGCGTCTACCCGTTCGTGGTGCCCTACCGCCCGCTCGCCGGCAGCCTCGCCCACGCCGAGGGCGTGCCGGCGCCCGACGCCGGCGTGCTCACGGACGTCACCCGCCGCGTCGGCGCCGCGCTCTCCGCGGCCGGGATGCGCGGCTCGGCCCAGGTCGCCGGCTGCGCGGCCTGCGGCGCCTGCTCGGCGCTCGCGCAGGTGGGCGGATGACCGAGCTCACGATCGCCGCCGCGGCGGCCCCGTTCGACCGCGACATGGATGCCTGCTTCGCCACGATCGAGGCGGTCATCGGGCAGGCGCGCGAGCGCGGCGTGCAGCTGCTCGTCCTGCCCGAGGCGGCGCTCGGCGGCTACGTCGAGTCGCTGCACGGCGACGCCGAGCCACCGCCGGCGCTGGATGCCGACGGGCCCGAGCTCGCGCGCGTCATGGAGCTGGCCGGCGACATGGTCGTCTGCATCGGCTTCTGCGAGGACGGCGGCGGCGGGCTGCGCCACAACGTCGCGGCCTGCGTCAGCGGGGAGGGGCTGCACGGGCTGCACCGCAAGGTCCACCTGCCGCTCGACGAGCACCGCATGACGACGCCCGGCGACAGCCTCGCCGCGTTCGACACCCCGGTCGGCCGGATCGGCATGCTGATCTGTTACGACAAGGCCTTCCCCGAGGCGTCGCGGACGCTGACGCTCGACGGGGCGCAGGTGCTGTGCTTCCTGTCGGCCTGGCCGTGCAGCGCGACGAACCCCGCGCCGCGGCTGCAGGACGACCGCCAGTGGCGCCGCTCGGAGCTGTGGGACCGCGCCCGCGCGGCCGAGAACTCGCTGATCGTCGCGTCGGCGAACCAGACCGGCTCGTTCGGGTCGCTGCGCTTCGTCGGCAGCGCGCGCGTCGTCGGGCCCGGCGGCGATCCGCTCGCGCAGACCGGCGTCGACGGCGGCCTGGCCGTCACGACGCTCGACCTCGACGCCGCGCTGGAGGGCGCGCGCCGCGCGCTGTCGCCGATCCGCGACCTGCGCCCGGACCTCTACCGGGCGGCCGAGCCGGTGCCGTTCCCCTGATGCCCGAGGTCCACTTCACGCTGCGCTGGCCGGACGGGAGCGCGCAGCGCTGCGTCTCGCCGTCGCGGACGATCGAGCGGGCGCTGACCGAGGGCGGGCGCTACCCCTGCGCGGAGCTGCTGCAGCGCGCGCGCTCGGCGCTGCAGGCCGGCAGCGAGCGCGTGCGGGCGACGTACGGCTTCGCCTGCTCGTCGGCGGCGCAGCAGATCGAGGACCTCGAGGCGGCCGCGGCGCGGCTCGGCGTGCCCGGCGACGGCGTGGTGCGCGTCGAGCGCCTGCGCCGCGCGCCGACGCGCCCGCGCTTCCCGGCGCCCGACGAGCTCTTCGGCGACCACGAGGTCATCGTGATCGGCGGCGGCCAGGCGGGCCTCGCCGTGTCGTGGTGCCTGGGCGAGCAGGGCATCCGCCACGTCGTGCTCGAGCGCGAGCGCATCGGCCACACCTGGCGCACGCAGCGCTGGGACTCGTTCTGCCTCGTCACCCCGAACTACCAGTGCCGGCTGCCGGGTCACCCCTACGCGGGCGACGATCCCGACGGCTTCATGGTCTGCGAGCAGATCATCGACTACGTCGAGAGCTACGCGGCGTCGTTCTCGCCGCCGCTGCACGAGGGCGTCGCGGTGACCGAGGTCGCGGCCGCGCTCGGCGGCGGCTACCGCGTGCGGACGAGCCGCGGCGTGCTGACCGCCGACGCGATCGTGCTCGCCGTCGGCGGCTACCACACGCCGCGCTTCCCGCCGATGGCGGCCGAGCTGCCCGCGCACGTCACGCAGCTGCACTCGTCGGGCTACCGCAACGCCGAGTCGCTGCCCGACGGCGGCGTGCTCGTCGTCGGCAGCGGCCAGTCGGGCGCGCAGATCGCCGAGGACCTGCACCTCGCCGGGCGCGAGACGCATCTCTGCGTCGGCAGCGCGCCGCGGGTCGCGCGCTTCTACCGCGGGCGCGACTGCGTCGCGTGGCTGGAGGACATGGGCCATTACGACATGCCGATCAGCGAGCACCCCGAGGGCCTGGCGGCGCGCAAGGAGGCCAACCACTACGTGACCGGCCGCGACGGCGGGCGCGACATCGACCTGCGCGCGTTCGCCCGCGACGGGATGGCGCTGCACGGGCGGCTGCTGGGCGCGCGCGGCGCGCAGCTCGAGCTCGCCGGCGACCTGCCGCGCAACCTCGACGCCGCCGACGCGACCGCCGATCGCATCAAGGACGCGATCGACCGCTGGATCGAGTCGCAGGGCATCGACGCGCCTGTCGAGGACAGGTACGTCCCGGTCTTCGAGCCCGCGGGCGACGGCGGCGGCACGCTGGACCTCGACGCCGCCGGCATCCGCACGATCATCTGGGCGACGGGGTTCGTGCCGGACTGGTCGTGGGTCAAGCTCGACGCCTTCGACGACGCCGGCTACCCGACGCACGAGCGCGGCGTCACGGAGGTCCCGGGCCTGTACGTCGTCGGCCTGCCGTGGCTGCACACCTGGGGCTCGGGCCGCTTCGCCGGCGTGGCCCGCGACGCCGAGCACCTCGCCGAGCAGATCGTGCTGGCGCGGGCGCCCGCGAGCGCGGCCAGGTCGGCGGCCTGAGCGACCTGGCATCCTGCCCTCGGAGATGAACGACGCACTCGCGCTCACGGTCGGGTGCACGTTCGGGCTGGAGACCTTCCAGCCGGCCGTGGCGATCATGCAGGTCGCGCCCTACCTCGAGGCCGGCATGTCGGTCGCCAGCGAGCGCTGGGTCACCGACGCCGAGCACCACGCCTACGTCGACAGCTACGGCAATCGCTGCGAGCGCTTCGGGCTGGCGACCGGCGGCTCGGAGGTCACCTACGAGGCCGACGTCCTGCTCGCGCAGCCGGCGGACGTGATCGCGCCCGAGACGCCCGAGACGCCGGTCGAGTCGCTGCCCGACGAGGTCATGAGCTTCGTCATGCCCAGCCGCTTCTGCCTGCCCGACGAGCTCGGCCACGAGGCCTGGCAGCGCTTCGGCGACCTCGCGCCCGGCTGGTCGCGCGTGCAGGCGGTCGTCGACTACGTCCACGGGCACCTGGCGTGGGTCGAGGGCGCGTCGAACCCCTGGACGACCGCCGCTGACGCCTACCGCGCCGGCCAGGGCGTCTGCCGCGACTTCGCCCACCTCGCGATCACGTTCTGCCGCGCACTCAACATCCCCGCGCGCTACGTCTTCGGCTACATCCCGAACATCGGGATCCCGGCGCCCCCGGAGGCGATGGACTTCGCCGCCTGGTTCGAGGCCTACCTCGACGGCGAGTGGCGCACGTTCGACGCGCGCAACAACGTGCCGCGGATCGGCCGCGTCGTCGTCGGCCGCGGCCGCGACGCGGTCGACGTCGCGCTGATCACCTCGTTCGGCCCGCTCACGCTCACGAGCTTCGAGGTGCGCGCCGAGCCGTCGCAGGCGAGCAATGTCTGAGACGCTCACGCTCGGCGGCGACATCGAGGTCCGGCGGCTCGGCTTCGGGGCGATGCGGATCGTCGGCGCCGGCACCTGGGGCCCGCCGCCCGATCGCGACACGGCGCTGGCGGTCGTCCGGCGCGCGGTCGAGCTCGGCGTGAACCTCATCGACACGGCCGACAGCTACGGGCCGCACGTCAGCGAGCAGCTCATCGCCGAGGCGCTGCACCCCTACCCGGAGGGGCTGCTGATCGCGACGAAGGGCGGGCTGGAGCGCACGGGCCCGGGGGAGTGGCCGCGCAACGCGCGCCCGGAGCACCTGCGCGATGCCTGCGAGGGCTCGCTGCGCGACCTGCGCGTCGATCGGATCGACCTCTACCAGCTGCACGCGCCCGATCCCGAGGTGCCCTACGAGGAGTCCGTCGGCACCCTGAAGGAGCTCCAGGACGAGGGCAAGATCCGCCACATCGGCGTCTCCAACGTCAGCGTCGAGCAGCTCGACGTCGCGCGCGCGATCGTCGACGTCGTCAGCGTCCAGAACCGCTTCAACCTCGCCGACCGCCGCTCGGCCGGCGTGCTCGCCGTCTGCGAGCGCGACGGGCTCGGCTTCTTCCCCTGGTTCCCGCTGGCCGCCGGCGACCTCGCCAAGCCCGGCGGAGCGGCCGCCGAGATCGCCGCCGAGCACGACGCGAGCCCCGGCCAGGTCGCGCTCGCCTGGCTGCTCGCCCACTCGCCCGTGACGCTGCCGATCCCGGGCACCGGCTCGCTCGCGCACCTCGAGGAGAACATCGAGGCCGGGGAGCTGCGGTTGACGCGAGGAGCAGGTGGAGCGGCTGACCGCGGCGGCGGCCTGAGGCGGGTCGCGCTGCGCGGCGCTCGGGACGTTCAGCTCGACGAGCGCGTTCGACGGATTCGCGACTGGCGAGTTGTTCGCGCCATCCGTAACCAACTCGCCACTCACGGCTCGCGCCGGCAGCTCGCGCCCTCGCGAACGGACTCGCGCCCTCATCGCCGCCGTTCGGCGACGCGGAGGCTCACCCAGCCGCGGAGAGCAACGCGCGCAGGTCCTCCGCCGACGTCACCGGCGCCAGACACGAGAAGCCCTCGCAGACGTACGCCGTCGCAACGCCGTCCACGGCGCCCCGACCCTCCAGCAGCGGCACGCCACCCGTATCCGGCGCGCCGGAACCGCCCGCAAGCACCACATGCGGCCGGAACTCCGCGCGCACCACCCGCACGAGCTCCCCGACGTCCTCGCCGACCAGCGCCACCTCGCGCACCGCGGCGAGCTGGAAGTCCAGCGCCTGCAGCAGGTGGCCGAAGCCGAGCGCCGAGCGGCTCAGCAGGTCCGCGAACAGGCGCAGGACCGAGCTGCCGTGCTCCTCGTAGCGCGCCTCGCCGGTGAGCGCCGCCAGCCGCAGGAGCCCGAAGGCCGCGCTGGACTGCCCCGACGGGATCGGCGCGTCGTCGATCTCCTTGCGCCGCGCGACGAGCCGCTCGTGGTCGGCGGAGGTCTGAAAGAAGCCGCCGTTGTCGGGGTCGGCGAAGCGCTCGATCATCGTGTCCGCGAGCTCGCGGGCGGCGTGAAACCAGCGTGGCTCGAAGGTCGCCTCGTAGAGCGTCAGCAGCGCCTCGAGCAGGAAGGCGTGGTCCTCGAGGTAGGCGTTGAGCTTCGCCTCGCCCGCGTTGTAGGTGCGCAGCAGCCGCCCGTCGGCGTCGCGCAGCTCGTCGAGCACGAAGCCGGCGGCGCGGCGGGCGGCGTCCAGGTAGTCGTCGCGCTCGAGCACCGCGCCCGCCTCCGCCAGCGCGCTGATCATCAGCGCGTTCCAGGCCGTCAGCCGCTTGTCGTCCAGGCCCGGCCAGACGCGGTCGTCGCGCACCGCCAGCAGCGCGGTGCGGATGCGCTCGCGCACCTGCGGCTCGGGCTCGGCGCCGCGCGACTCCAGGATGTTCGCGCCCTCGAAGTTGCCGTGCTCGCTTGCGCCCAACCAGGCGATCGCGACGTCCGCGTCGTCGCCGAGCACGGCGCGCAGCTCGTCAATCGACCAGACGTAGAACCTGCCCTCGACGCCCTCGGAGTCGGCGTCCAGCGCCGAGTAGAAGCCACCCTCGGGCCCGGTCATCTCGCGCAGCGCCCAGTCGAGCGTCTCCTCGCACGTGCGGCGCAGCACGTCGTCGCCGCTGACCTGCCAGCCGTGCAGGTAGGCCCGCGCGAGCAGCGCGTTGTCGTAGAGCATCTTCTCGAAGTGCGGCACGGTCCAGTGGGCGTCGACGGAGTAGCGGGCGAAGCCGCCGCCGATCTGGTCGAAGATGCCGCCGGAGGCCATCGAGCGCAGCGTCTGCAGGGTCATGGACGTTTCGCCGCGGCGCAGGAGGAACTCGATCGTCGAGGATGCCGGGAACTTCGGCGCGCCGCCCCAGCCGCCGTTGACGGCGTCGAAGCTCGCCCGCAGCGACGCGATCGCCTCGTCCAGGACGCCGGCGTCGACCGGGCCCGCCACCGGCTTCAGCCGCGCGGCGCCCGACAGCCGCGCGGCGAGCTGGGCGCTCTGCTCGCGGATCTCGTCGCGGCGCGCGTCCCAGGCCTCGGCGACGGCGCCGAGCACCATCGGCCAGCTCGGCATCCCCTGCCGGGGCTGCGGCGGGAAGTACGTGCCCGCGTAGAAGGGCACCTGCTCGGGGGTGATGAAGACGTTCAGCGGCCAGCCGCCGGAGCCGGTCATCGCCTGGACGGCCTCCATGTAGAGCGCGTCGACGTCGGGGCGCTCCTCGCGGTCGACCTTCACGCAGACGAAGTGCTCGTTCATCTGCGCGGCGATCTCGTCGACCTCGAAGCACTCGCGCTCCATGACGTGGCACCAGTGGCAGGCCGAGTAGCCGATCGAGACGAGCAGCGGCCGGTCCAGGTCGCGGGCGCGCGCCAGCGCCTCCTCGCCCCAGGGCAGCCAGTCGACGGGGTTGTCGCGGTGCTGCAGGAGGTAGGGCGAGGTCTCGCCCGCGAGCGCGTTGGCCATGCCCGCCGCGCTACCCGGCGTGGCGCAGGCGGAAGCTGCGCAGGAGCGCGTCGTAGGGCGGGTCGTCGGAGGCCGTGACGCCGGCGCTGCGCGCGACGAGGTTCACGCGCCGCCCGCCGAGGCGCCCGCTGATCCGCTCCGGCGTGATGGTGAGGTTGCCGTGGGCGCTCTTCGTGCCGCCGACGCGCAGCGTCTGCGCCCCCGCGGCGTCCAGCGGCACGCTGCCGGAGATCTCGACGCCCGGCACGTAGACGACCCGCGTGAGCTCGATCGTGCCGCGCGAGCTGACGGTCGCGCGGCCGCCGCGCAGCCCGCCCAGGCGGCTCGGCAGCCGCCCGGCCTCGAGCAGGTCGCCGATGACCTGGCGGCGCATGTCGACGGCGGTGCGGATCGCCGCGGTCACGGTGCGGCCGGTCTTGCCGGCCCCGCCGGTGGCCGACAGCCGTCCCAGCCGCGTCGGTGCGACCGGCGTCGGCGTGAAGGGGTTGCCGGTCGCCGCGCAGGGCTGCACCGGCTGGCCGGTGAAGAACTCCCCGACGCCGCGCTGCGCGCAGCTCTCCGGCGTCTGGTCGCTGGCCAGCGCGGAGTGCCCGGTGTAGGGGATCGTGAGCAGCTGCGCCGCGGGGATCAGCTCGGCGACCTTGGCGGCGTCCTCGATCGGCGTGCGCAGGTCGGCGCGGCCGTCGATGACGAGCGTCGGGACGTTGGGCAGCGGCCCGGCCGGCAGCGCCGGCGGCGTGATCGTGGGCCAGCCGAGGCAGAGGTCGACGATGTCCGTCTGCAGCGCGGTCGAGCGCAGGAACGGATAGAACGGCGCGTCGCCGAGCGTGTTGACGATCGCGCGCGCCTGCTGGACGCGGGTCGGGCGGCTCGAGCCGCGATCCCAGGGGAACGCGCCCTCCTCGCACAGCGTCGCCGCGAAGACGGGGTCGCTGAAGTCCTCGCCGGCCGCCTGGCTCGCCAGCTCGATGATGCCCGCCGAGCGCGCCGCCAGGCGGATGAGCGGCGCCGCGTCGCCGCGGCGCGAGGACTGCAGCGCGCTCGGCAGCTCGGCGCGCAGCGTCGGGTTCAGGTCGCCGGAGATCAGGACGTTGAAGAGGTCCTCGCCGTTCATCGAGGCCTTCACGCGGCGCCCGCGGCCGTCGGTCAGGCGGCCGCGCAGCGACTTGCGCGCCAGGCGCCTGACCTGGCCGTTGAGCTGACCGACGGGGTTCGTCGAGATGCCGGCGCAGTCGCCGTTGGCGCACAGGTCGTTGAGGACGCGGCGCATCGCCGCGAACGTCGAGCGCTGCAGGGTGTCGGGGCCGGCCGGCAGCACGACCGAGTCCAGCACCAGCGACTCGACGCGCGTCGGGTAGCGGGCGGCGTAGTCCAGCGCGACCTTCGTGCCGTAGGAGACGCCGTAGAGGACGAGCTTCTCGTAGCCGCTCTCGGCGCGCAGCGCCTCGAGATCCTCGACGCTCGCCGCGGTCGTGTACTGGCCGCGGCGCACGCCGAGCTCGGTGGCGCAGCGGCCGGCGGCGTCGGTCAGCGTCTTGCCCGCGAGGCGGCAGGTCAGCGGGGTCGAGCCGCCGGTGCCGCGCTGGTCGAAGACGAGCAGGTCGCGGGTCGCGAGGGCCGGGGCGATGACGGTCGCGAAGTCGAGCGTCAGCGGCGTCGCCGCCTGCCCCGGGCCACCGGCGAGCGCCACGACGGCCGTCCGCGTCGGGTTGGCGGCGGGCGCGACGACGCGGCGCATCGCGGCCAGCCGGATCACGCCGGGGACCGCGCCGCTGCGGTCCAGCGGGACGTCCAGCGCGCCACATTCCAGGCCCGGCGTCGACGGGCACGGGGCGTAGGCGACGGCGGCGACGGCGCCGGGAGCCACCAGCAGCAGGAGGGCCACGGCGAGCGGCAGTCCCTTCAGGGCCCAAAGGCGCATCCGGAGTTCACGGTAGCAGCGCGCTACGGTGCTCTCGCCGCACCTGCCCCGCGACCTTCAGGAGCCAACAAGACCGTGTCAAAGCACCGCGAACCCGTGACCGCGCTCGGCGCACCGGCTGCCATCGGACCGTACAGCCACGCCGTCCGCGCGGGCTCGTTGCTGTTCTGCTCGGGTCAGATCCCGCTCGACCCGGAGACCAACGAGCTCACCGGCGACACGCCCGCCGAGCAGGCCCGCCGCTGCCTGCAGAACCTCGAGGCCGTCTGCGCTGCCGCCGGCGGGTCGCTGCACGACGCGGTGCGCTGCACGGTCTACATGACCGACCTCGGAGCGTTCGCGGAGGTCAACGACGCCTACGGGAAGTTCTTCGAGTCCGACCCGCCCGCGCGCGTGGCGATCGGCGTCGCCGCGCTGCCGAAGGGCGCCGAGGTCGAGATCGACGCGATCGTCGCGCTGTCGGACTGAGTCACTCCTCGCGCAGCAGCGCGCGGCGCACCTTGCCGCTGGCGGTCTTCGGCAGCTCGTCGGCGAAGTCGACGATCCGCGGGTACTTGTAGGGCGCCGTCTGCTCCTTGACGTGGTCCTGCAGCGCGCCCGCCAGCGCGTCGGAGGCGTCGAAGCCGTCGCGCAGGACGACGACCGCCCGCACGATCGAGCCGCGCTCGTCGTCGGGCGCGGCCACGACCGCCGCTTCGGCGACCGCCTCGTGCGCGACGAGCGCCGACTCGACCTCGAAGGGCCCGATCCGGTAGCCGGAGGAGATGATCACGTCGTCGGTGCGGCCCTCGAAGAAGAGGTAGCCGTCCTCGTCCTGGGTCACGCGGTCGCCGGTGCGCCAGACGCCCTCGGGTGCCGAAAAACCCTCGTAATGCAGGAAGAACGTCGGCACGCTCGCGGGGTCGGCGACGAGTTCGCCGTCGTCGATCGACAGGCGCATGCCGGGCAGCGGGCGGCCCATCGAGCCCGGCCGCACCTCTTCGCCCGGGGGCATCCCGGTGAGCTGGCCGGTCTCGGTCTGGCCGTAGCCGTCGCGGATCTGCAGGCCGGTCGCCTCCTGCCACGCGCGCAGGACCTCGGGGTTGAGCGCCTCGCCCGCGGCGACCAGGCCGCGCAGCGAGGGGATCGGCCGCAGCGTCGCGCGCTTGGCGATGACGCGGTACTCCGTCGGCGCCATGCAGAGGATGTTCACGCCCTCGCGCTCGAGCAGGTCCAGCCGCTCGGCAGGATCGAAGCGGGCGTCGTGCAGGAGCGCCGCCGCGCCCCGGATCCAGGGCGCGATGAAGGCGTTGCGCGCCGACTTGCTCCAGCCGCTGGCGGCCGTGCACCAGACGAGGTCGCCCGGCCGCGGCGCGAGCCAGTGCTCGGCCTGCACCTGCTGGCCGGCGAGGTAGCGCTGGCCGTGGACGACCGCCTTCGGCTCGCCCGCCGTCCCGCTCGTGAACGTCACGAGGCAGGGGTCCAGCGGCGAGAGCTGCGCGGGCGCGGGCGCGGTCGCCGCGTGCGCCTGCACGTCACCCGGGACGTGGATCGTCGGCCCGCGCCAGCCCGACGCCTCCAGCACCGAGGCGTTGCGCTCGTCGCAGACCACGAGCGCCGGCGGGCAGGCGTCCAGGCGCAGCCGCAGGTCCTTCGGGCGCAGCTGCTCGTTGCAGGGCAGCACCACGTAGCCCTGGCGAAAGCACGCCACCATCGCGGCGACCCATTGCGGCCGGTTGCCGACGAGCGTCAGCACGACGTCGCCCCGCCGCACGCCGCGCTCGTGCATCGCCGCCGCCAGCGCCCGGGCCGCGCGGGCCACCGCGCCGAAGGACCACTCGCGGCGCGCCCCGTCGCGCGCCAGCTCGACGAGCGCGAGGCGGTCGGGCGCCGTCGCTTCCACGACGTCGACGGCGAAGTTCGCGGAAGCGCCGGGGTCCATCGACCGTATGTAAGCTGACCCGCGAGTCACCCGCGAGATCCTGACCCTGGGAGAACGTCACGCCATGGCCGTAGCCGCGCCCTACAGCGAGTACACCGACGAGCAGAAGGACATCATCGCGATGGTCCGCCAGTTCGCCGACGAGCAGATCCTGCCCAACGCCGAGCACTACGACCACGAGGACGAGTTCCCGCAGCCGATCGTGGACCAGATGAAGGAGCTCGGCCTGTTCGGGGTCACGATCCCCGAGGAGTACGGCGGGATGGGCCTGGACCTCACGACCTACTGCATGATCGTCGAGGAGCTGTCGCGCGGCTGGATCTCGATCTCGGGGATCATCAACACGCACTTCATCGGCTCCTACCTGCTCATGAAGTTCGGCACCGAGGAGCAGAAGCAGAAGTTCCTGCCGGAGATGGCGACCGGCGAGTGCCGCGCGGCCTTCAGCCTCTCCGAGCCGGAGATGGGCTCCGACGTGCAGGCGCTGAAGTCGACCGCCAAGAAGCTCGACGACGGCAACTACGAGATCAACGGCCAGAAGATGTGGGTCACCAACGGCCTGCGCTCGACGATCGTCTTCACGCTCGTGCGCACCGATACCAAGGCCGACCCGCCCTACAAGGGCATGTCCTGCTTCATCTGCGAGAAGGAGCCGGGCGTCTCGGTCAACACCGGCGAGTACGCGGGCTTCACGGTCCCGCCGCCGCTGAAGAAGATGGGCTACAAGGGCGTCGAGTCGACCGAGCTGGTCTTCGACGGCTACACGTGCCCGGCCGAGAACATCCTCGGCGGCGAACAGGACGGCCTGAACCGCGGCTTCCAGCAGATGATGGACGCGCTCGAGGTCGGCCGCGCGAACGTCGCCGCCCGCGGCGTCGGCATCGCCCAGCGCGCGCTCGAGCTCGCGCTGCGCTACTCGCAGGAGCGCAAGACGTTCGGCAAGCCGATCGCCCAGCACCAGGTGATCCAGTTCAAGCTCGCCGACATGGCGACGCAGATCGAGGCCGCGCGCCTGCTGACGCGCAAGGCCGCGCGCCTGAAGGACGCGGGGGAGAGCTCCGAGCTCGAGGCCGGGATGGCGAAGCTGTTCGCATCCGAGGCCGGCCGCTTCTGCGTCGAGGAGTGCTTCCGGATCCACGGCGGCTACGGCTACTCCAAGGAGTACGAGATCGAGCGCCTGTACCGCGACGCGCCGCTGCTGCTGATCGGCGAGGGCACGTCCGAGATCCAGAAGATGGTCATCGGGCGCAAGCTGCTGCAGCGCAACAAGATCTGATCCGCCACACTGGAGGGGTGTCCATCCACCGCCTTCGCAGCACCGTCGCCGTCGCACTGACCGCCACGCTCGGCCTCGCCGCGGCTGCCACCGCGAGCCACATCTCGGGCAGCTGCACGAACTGCGCCGACCACACGGAATGGCCGAAGATCGACGGCATCATCAAGAAGGCGGGCGCGGGCGCGGTCAGCTACGTCGGCACGGCGAAGTCCGACGAGCTGCTCGGCCACCACGGCTCGGACACGCTGCGCGGCGCTGACGGGTCAGACGTCCTGTGGGGCGACTGGGACCCGGGCGGACAGCCGTCGACGCAGAAGGACGCCATCTACGGCGGCGCGGGCACGGACTTCATCTACGGCTCGCACGGCTCCAACACGATCCTCGCCGGCGCCGGCAACGACGTGATCTCGATCCACTACGGCCGCGGCTCGCTGGACTGCGGGCCCGGGCGCGACATCTACCACGTCGCCCGCTCGCGCAAGAAGGGCTACAAGATCCGCAACTGCGAGAAGGTCGACTACCGGCCGGAGAGCAAGCGCGGCGCGCTCAGGCCGCTCTCCTAAACCGATCATCTAGGGTGGACGCCTTGTCCACGGACGACGCCAAGACCCTGATCGCGACCGCGATCGACCGCTTCCTCAAGGAGGTGCCGGCGCTCGCTCCGCTCAAGCTCGTCTTCGCCGTGGAGCTGCGCGGGCGCGGCGACGTGCAGATGTACCGCGTCGAGCTCGGTGGGCGCGATCAGGTCAAGATCACGAAGGGCATCGCCGAGGATGCCCGCGTGCGCGTCGAGATGCCGCGCGCCTTCTTCAACATCATGGCCCAGGAGGCCGAGCTCCCCGACTGGCGCGAGGCCTTCATGTACGGCAAGGCGAAGGCCACCGGCGTGAACGAGATCATCAAGCTGATCGTCCACGTCGTGGAGAAGCAGGAAGAGCGCCAGCGTACGCGCAGGGCGCGCAGCTGACGCTCGCCCGCGGCGCCCTAGCGGCGCCCGTAGGGATCGACCCAGACGTCGTCGACCGACCAGTCGCCGCCGACCGCGGTGAAGCGGAACGCGACGGCCGTGTGCTCGTCCGGCAGCAGCGGCAGGAGGTTGGCGACGATCGCCATCGGCAGCGTCGGCTGCCAGCTGCCGGGGTTCAGCACGACGCCGATCGGCAGGGCCAGCGTCGCGCCGCCCTGCAGCTCGACGAGCGCATCGACGCGCAGCGAGGACAGCGATGCCAGCAGGCCGGTCGAGCGGCGCTTGGCGAAGAAGCGGATGGTCGGGTGCTCGAGGCCGACGCAGATCGACGGGCTCGTGGCCGAGCCGCCGGCCGGGATGGCGAGCGACTCGTCGTCGGACGCGCCGCCGACGTGGAAGGTCTCGTTGCCGTGTGCGATCGCGGTCGCGCCGGTCGTCGACCAGCCGGCGCCGTCGCCCTCGAAGTCGCCGCCGGACAGGGCGGTGTAGCGGGCGTAGTCCAGCCACGGCGTGAAGGGCTGGGCCAGCGCCTGGTCGTCGCAGGAGGGCGCTGAGGCGACGAGCACCCCGGCGTTCGCGCTCGTGGCTGCGATACCGAGGGCGGCGAGGACGACGACGGCGGTCGCGCTGGCGCGGCGGTGCATACGGCGAGCTGACATTCGGGCGTTCTCCTTACGAGGGGTGGAAAGCGCCTCCGAGCGCTCTCGCACCCCCTCGGACACAGAATCCGGTGCCATGAGCCCGTCGGGGATTCGTCGAATATTCGTCCAGGGGGTGTGGACACCGGGGGGACCCGCCGATATGGCACGCAGGGTGAACGCGAGCGACCACATGTCCTCCTTCGCGCTCCTGCGCGAAAGCACGAAGCCCCATCTGAGCGGCGCCGCCGAGCGGCTGATGGCCGGTCGCCACGAGCGCCAGCGCCGGCGGGCCGTGCGCCGCGAGCTGGTCGTCGAGGCGACCGCGCTGCTCCTGCTCCTGTCGGTCGCCGTCGCGTTGCCGCTGGCGTCCGGCGCCGCGGCGCCGTCGGCCGGGGTCACGATCGCGCTGATCGCCGCGCTCGCGCTCGCGTCGCGCGTGGAGTTCGACGTCGGCGCCGGCATGACGTACCCGATCCAGCTCGTCTTCCTGCCGGTGCTGTTCGTCGCCGATCCGGCCTGGGCGCCGCTGATCGTCGCCGGCGGACTCGTCGTCGGGCGCCTGCGCGACGCCCTGCGCGACCACAACGCCGAGCGCCAGCTGGCCGTCGCCGCCAACAACGCCTGGTTCGCCGTCGTCCCGGCGCTGGTCCTCGTCGCCTTCGACGTCCACGAGCTCTCGTGGCAGCACTGGCCCGTCTACCTGATCGCGCTCGCCGGCCAGTTCGCCGGCGACACGGCGGCCGGCGCGGGGCGCGAGTGGGCCGTCCTCGGCGTCCAGCCGCGCCTGCAGCTGCGCATGACCGGCCTCGTCTTCCTCGTCGACGTGCTGCTCACGCCGATCGGCCTGATGGCCGCGCTCGTCGCCCAGGACGAGCCGCTGGCGTTCCTGCTCGTCCTCCCGCTCGCGGCCCTGCTGCGCGTCTTCGCGCGCGAGCGCACCGCGCGCATCGACCAGGCGATCGAGCTGAGCTCCGCCTACCGCGGCACCGCGCTGCTGCTCGGCGAGGTCATCGCCCACGACGACGAGTACACCGGCGAGCACTCCTATGGCGTCATCTCGCTGTCGCTGGAGATCGCCGACGAGCTCGGGCTCGACGAGGACGATCGCCGGCTCGTCGAGTTCGGCGCGCTGCTGCACGACGTCGGCAAGATCGCCGTGCCGAAGGAGATCGTCAACAAGGCCGGCCCGCTGACCGACGACGAGTGGGCGGTCATGCGCCAGCACACGATCGCCGGGCAGCGGATGCTCGACAAGATCGGCGGCGGGATGACGGAGGTCGGCGCGATCGTGCGCGCCTCCCACGAGCGCTGGGACGGCGCCGGCTACCCCGACGGCATCACCGGCGAGGACGTCCCGATGCCGGCGCGGATCGTCGCCGTCGCCGACGCCTTCAGCGCGATCACGACCACGCGGCCCTACCGCGTCGCGCAGTCCGCCGAGGCGGCGATCAAGGAGCTGCGCACGTGCGCCGGGACGCAGTTCGACCCGCAGGTCGTCGACGCCCTCGTCGCGGTGCTGGAGCGGCCGGCCGCGCAGACGCCGGCCGAGTTCTACGAGCGCACGGCCCATCCCGAGCCGGCGTCGCTGATGCTCGTCCCGGACATCGACCGGATCCTCGAGGAGCAGCTCAGCCGCGCGCTCTCCGGCGACGAGTGGCCGTCGGGCGATTGACCGGCGCGCTGGACCGGCCCGGTACAACATCGGGTGCATGGAGCGCGCCGATCTGAGGGGCCCGGACCCTGCCGCCTCGTCTGAGCTCGGCCCGCGGGCGTTCGCGGCGCTCGACGAGCTGCCGGAGGCGGCGGTCGTCCTGGAGCCCGTGCGCGACGCGCGCGGCGCCATCGGCGCCTTCGTCTTCGAGTACGCCAACAGCGTTGCCGCAGCGGCCTTCGGCGTCGCCGCCGGCGAGCTCGCCGGGCGCCCGGTCGAGGCCGTCTGGCCCGAGTTCCCGCGGACCCTGCTGGAGGCCTTCGCCGCCGTCGTCGAGGACGGCGCGCCGCTGCGCACGCAGCTCGACGCGCGCGAGGCGTTCGCGCCCGGCGCCGGCTTCGACGGGCCGATCGACGTGTCCGCGTCGCGGATCGGCGGCCGGCTGCTCGTCGTCTACGAGGACATCCTCGCGCGCGGTCGCGCCCACGCCGCCGAGCGGCGCTTCGGCGCGGTCATCGGCGCGACGTCGGACTGGGTCTCGATCGCCGACGCCGAGGGGCGGCTCGTCTACGTCAACGCGGGCGGGCGGCGGATGGTCGGGATCGGCCTCGACGAGGACATCGCGGGCGCGCGCGTCGGCGAGTTCTCGCCGGCCTGGGCGCGCGAGCGCGTGCTGGCCGAGGCGCTGCCGATCGCCCGCCGCGAGGGCGTCTGGCGCGGCGACCTCGCGCGCCTGCACCGCGACGGCCACGAGATCCCGGTCTCGCAGGTGATCGTCGCGCGCACCGACGCCGCCGGCGACGTCGAGTTCTACGCGACGATCGCCCGCGACATGACCCGCGAGCGCGAGGCCCAGGAGGCGCTGCGAGCGAGCGAGGAGCGCTTCCGGATCGCGTTCGAGCAGGGGCCGGTCGGGGTCGCGCTGCTCGATCTCGAGGGCAACTTCGTGCAGGCCAACGATGCCTACTGCCGTACCGTGCGGCGCTCGCGCGAGGAGCTGATGGCGGTCGGCGCGGTCGCGATCACGCATCCCGACGACAAGGCCTACACGCGCTACGCGCTGCGCTCGCTGCTGATCGGCGAGGTGCCGGTCTTCCGCTACGAGAAGCGCTATCTCGCGCCCGACGGCGAGATCATCTGGGCCGAGGTCTCGACGACGCTCTTCCGCGATGCGCAGGAGCGCCCGCAGTTCATCATCGGCATCGTCCTGGACATCGGCGAGCGGCGGATCGCCCACACGCTCCAGCGCAGCATGCTCACGACCCAGCTCCCGGAGGTCGACGGGGTCGAGCTCGCGGTGCGCTACCTGCCCAGCGGCTCGGACGCCGAGGTCAGCGGCGACTGGTACGACGTCATCCCGCTGCCCGACGGCCGCGTCGGGATCGTCATCGGCGACGTCGTCGGCCGCGGGGTCGAGGCCGCGGCGACGATGAGCCAGCTGCGCACCGCGCTGCGCGCCTACGCCGTGGAGGGGCTGGAGCCGGCCGAGGTCGTGGCGAAGCTGCACCGGCTCGTCGGCCATCTGCGCGTCGGGCTCAGCACGACGCTCACCTACCTCGACCTCGACCCGTTCACGCTCGAGCTGCGCTACGTCAGCGCCGGCCACCTGCCGGTCCTGCACGCGCCCGCGGACGGGCCGCCGCGCTTCCTCGCCGGCGCGCGCTCGACGCCGCTGGGCGCCGCGCCCGCGCACGTGGCGATCCCGCAGGATCGCCTCGTCCTGGCGCCCGGCGACAGCCTGCTGCTCTACACCGACGGTCTCGTCGAGCGCCGCGACGCGAACATCGACACCCGCCTGGAGGAGCTGCGCGCCGCGCTGGAGGCAGCGCCCGCCGACCTGCCCGCGCAGCTCAAGGAGCTGACGGCGAAGCTCACCGAGGGCGGCGTGCGAACCGACGACATCGCGCTGCTGGCGCTGCGCGCGCACGGGCCGCCGGAGGGCGCGTTCGCGGCGTCGATCCGCGGCGTCCCAGACGAGCTGCGCGCGCTGCGGACCGACCTGCGCGCCTGGCTGGCCGGCGTCGGCGCCACGCAGCCGGAGACCAACGACGTCCTGATCGCGGTCGGCGAGGCGTGCTCCAATGCGATCGAGCACGCGGGCGCCGCCAGCGGCGCGACCGTCGACGTCCGCGCGCGCATGAGCGGGCGCGAGCTGGCCGTGAGCATCGGCGACAGCGGCGTCTGGCGCGCGGCGACCGCGCCCGCCGACCGCGGCCACGGGCTGCGGCTGATGCGCGTGCTGTCGAGCGGGATGAAGGTCGCGACCGCGGAGAGCGGGACGCGCGTGGATCTGCGCTTCCGCCTCGGCAGCGGCACCGGCACCGTCGCCGCCGGCGCGCCGGACGCGCACGCCGCCTCCGAGCTGCGCGTCGAGCGCGTGGGCGACGTCCCGGTCGCGCGGTTGCAGGGCGAGGTCGACCTCGGGCGCAAGGCCCAGCTCGCCGCGGCGCTCGCGGCGGCGGTCGAGCCCCGCGACCGCGGCCTGGTGCTCGACCTCAGCTGCGTCGACTACCTCGACAGCGCCGGCGTCCACCTCGTCCACGAGCTGATGCTGGCGCTGGAGGAGCGCGGGCAGGCGCTGCGCGTCGTCGCCGAGCCGGGCGCGGCGGTGCTGCGCGTGCTCGAGCTCGTCGACATCGAGCGCACCGTGCCGCTGGACGCGTCGGTGGGGGAGGCGGTGCAGGCGCTGACGCCGCGCCCCCCGTTGGGGTAGCCGGGCGGGTGGACTCCGGAGCCCGGTACTGGGAGGCTGGCCCGCGTGACCGGTTTCCTGACTGCTGAGCGGCGGCCTGCCGCGCTCGCGCTGGTCGTGCTGGTCACGCTCGTCGCCGTGACGGCCGCCGCCGCGCCGGCCGCGGGCGGCCGGCTGAGCTTCCGCGAGGTGGCGCAGGGCAGCCGCGGCTGGATCGTCCACGGCGAGAACCCGGCCGCGAACGGGCGGGTGCTGCGCGACGCGCGCGAGGCCGCGCGGGTGCTGCGCGCGTGGGGCCTGGATGCCGGCGCGGCGGCGTCCTCGGTGAACTTCGCCCGCGAGAGCCTGATCGTCGCGATCGCTCCCTACCAGCCGAGCAGCGGCTACCGCGCGCGGGTGTCGCGCGTCGACGTGCACGGCCGCGAGGCCGTCGTCGAGGGGCTGGTGCGCTACGAGGGCGGCGAGCTTGCCAGCTCGACGCTCGAGCGGCCGTGGGTGCTGGTCGCCGTGAAGCGATCGGCGCTCGCCGGGGTGCGCGGCCTGCCGCGCGTGCGGCTGCGCGCGATCCGCCGCGAAAGTTAGGCCTCGAAGACCGAAAAGCGCGGGAAGTCTGCTTGCATGGCGCGATGCCATCGCTTCAGCAGGACACCCCGGCGCCCGGAATCGTGGTCCTGCGCCTCGATCGCCCGGATCGGCGCAACGCGCTGGACTCGGGCCTGCTGATCGAGCTCGTCGACGCACTCGAACGCCTGTCGATCGACGACGAGCTGCGCGTCCTGGTCTTCTCGACGACCTCCTCGCGCGCGCTGTGCTCGGGCGTCGACGTCACGGAGGAGCTCACCCACGCCGGCGGCGTCGCGCGGATGAAGTCGTTCTCGCAGTTCCTCGCGGCGCTGGAGGCGTTCCATGTCCCGACGATCGCCGTCTGCGTGGGCAACTGCGTCGGCGGCGGCGCCGAGCTCGTCGCCGGCTGCGACCTGCGCATCGCCGGCGACAACCTCAAGCTCGCGTGGGCGGGCGCGCGCCTCGGCGTGCCGGTCGGTCCTGCGCGGCTGACGCCGCTCGTCGGCGTCGCCCGCGCCAAGGAGCTGATCTTCACCGGCCGCGTCGTCGGCGCCGTCGAGGCGGCCGCGATCGGCCTCGTGCACGACACCGTGCCCGCCGACGAGGCCGAGGCCGCCGCCCTGAAGCTCGCCGCCCACGTCGCGGCACACGCGCCCGAGGGCGTGCACATCCTCAAGGAGGCGTTCCGCGAGCTCGACGGCGCCCAGGGGCGCGTCGCGCACGAGAACGAGCTGCTGGAGGTCTTCCAGCGCAAGGGCGCGGGCCTCCCGCAGGGCCCGCGTCCGCTGTAGCGCCGCTCGTGCGTCGTCAACCGGCTGCCCGAACCCGCGCCGGTTGGCCCCGAGAGCCAATGCGCCGAATTCGCGGGGTGCGGGCGCGGGTCTGCGTACGCGCTGAGCACGTCGGCGACGCCGCGGCAGATGTGTGAGGAGGACGCGGTACCGTCGCCGGATGAGAGGCGGCGGTCGACGTGCTGCGCGCGAACGCTTGGTGGCCGCGACCGTCGCCGTGGTTCTCGTCTGCATTTCTGGCTGCGGCGATGAGCGACGTTCGCGGTCCCAGGGCCCGCCTGAGCCGGCACGGACCCCGCCGCCGACCCAGTTCGCCGAGAGGATCGCCTGGCTTGGCCCGCGCTATGGCGATTTACGCTTCCATAGCGTGGACCGCCGACATCCACCACTGGTAGTCGTCAACTACGGCGACCCCCGACCACCTGATCCCGGCAGCGGTGACGCGTGGCACTTCTCGCTGACCGTGACGACCGCGCCACGCCGACAGGAGACTCGCCATCGGCTGCAGCGAACGCTCGGCACCGGCATGCCGGTCAAACTCGGGACGCGATACGGCTGTCGACAGAGACGGGGTCCGACACGCATCGCCGTCCTGACAGCCACGAAGCGACTCGAGCTCGCCGGCAGCGAGTGCGGCGACCTTCTCCGCGCCAGCCGCGAGCTGCGGCTGACCTGACCAGAACGTCGATCGACAACATTCCTCGTTGACCGTCAGGCCTGCGGGCGCCTAACGACGTCGCTCACCAGCGCGCCGCGCCATGAGCCATCCGAGCGCAGCCACCACGACGATGGGAAGGCCCGCGAGAACGGCGATGCCGAGGACGTCCGCGCCCCGCGCGAGCGCCGAGATCCCCACCAGCGCCAGGATGACGACCAACAGGGGGATCACCGCGAGCAGCCTCAGCATGAGGAATCCCTTGAAGATCTCCCGCATGACCCGAGCGTAGCCCCGAGAACGACCGACCCGTGCGGACCGTATTCGACCCCGAAACAGGAGGACCGCATGCGTGCCATGCGCATCACGCCGAATCTTCGAGTGGCCGACGTCGGCGCAGCGAAGGGCTTCTACACGGACTACCTCGGGCTGGACACGGAGGAGTTCAACATGGGATGGGTCGCCCGCTACACCTCTTCCGACACGGGGTCGAACGTCCAGCTCGTCACGCGCGACGCGAGCGCACCCGAGGACTCGGTCATCTCCGTTCACACGGACGACGTCGACGGTGCCTACGAAGAAGCCCAGAGCCTCGGTTATGAGATCGTGCACCCGATCACGACCGAGCCGTGGGGGGTGCGTCGTTTCTTCGTCCGAGCACCAGACGGCAACGTGATCAACGTCGTGGGTCATCGAGACTGACGGCTGACGGCGCGTCGGAGATCAGCGCGATCCAGGGTCGGGACCCGCCTACGCGTCGCCGGCCGATGCGGTCGCGGGTAGGTGGCTGTCGTCGAGCCCGAGGCGTTCGAGCAGCCAGTGGACCGATCCGTCGGTGCCGGCGACGTCCTCCCAGCCGGCGAGGCGCGTGGCGAGCGCCGCCTCGTCCGCGAAGCGCGCTACGACGGTCACGCGGCCTGCGGGCGCCACGCCGCCGATGCGCTGCATGTAGAGCTCGCCGGTGCGCGGCAGCCACGCGGCGCGCCATGCTGCCGGCGGGAATCCGTCGGCGAGCCAGAAGTCCCCGAACTCGTGCTCGTTGCGCAGCTCGCGGCGTGCGTCCTCGGCGACGAACGCTCCGAGCGAGTCGTGCGTCCTGGGCGCCGGCGGATCGGGCGCCGGATCGTCGCGGGCGCCGTGCCGGCGAGCACGTGCGCCGGCGCGCATGCGGGTTGCAAGCCAGCCGGCGACGGCGCGCTGCGAGCGCTGGTCGCGGATCCGGCGCGAGACGCCGGCGTCGGTCGGCAGCGTGTCGATGCTCATGGTGATTCCTCCTGGAGGTGTTCGACGAGTCGTGCGAGCGTCTCGGTAGCGGTGGCGAGCGCTTCGACCTCGTCGTCGGGCATCTCGGCGAGGTGGGCGCTGAGCGCGGCGCCGGCGCTCGTGCGGAACTGCTCGAGCGCGGCCGCGCCGGCCGGCGTCAGCCGTACGAGGACGACGCGTCCGTCGTCGGCCTGGCGCTCACGCGCGACGAGCCCCTCGCATTCCAGCCGCTTGACGAGCTGCGTCATCGTGGGCTGGGCGAGGCGCTCCAGCGCGGCCAGCTCGGTGATCCGGCGCGGGCCGTGGCCCAGGGTGTTCAGAAGGCCGATCTCGGTGCGCGAGAGCTTGCAGCCCAGCCGGCACACGAGCAGCCGCGTGACCAGCGCCGCGCGCGGGAGCAGCTGGCTGGAGACCTGTGCGATCTGCTGTGAGCGCTCTCCCTGACTCGTTCCGGAACTCATATTGACAATCTATATTGTAAAGCGATACGTTGTCAAGGCACATCAGCCGCTCTCAGAAGAAAGGAGCGCGCAATGTTCCGCAAGATCCTCGTTGCCGTCGATGGCTCCGCGCACGCCGACGCTGCGCTGGCACAGGCCGTCCGTCCGCACGGTGCTGACCGAGCAGCCGGTCCGCAACGCGCTGATCCAGGAGATCGGCGAGGGCGACCACGATCTCGTGGTGATGGGGTCGCGCGGTCGCGGCGCGGTCCGCTCAGCGCTGCTGGGGAGCGTGAGTCACCACGTGCTGCACCACAGCCCGGTCCCCGTGCTCATCGTCCACGCCGAGCGCTCGCCGCAGGTGGAGCCCGTCGAGGTCGGCGCCGCGGCCTGATGCCGAGCGTGGGCGCTGCAGCCGAGGCGCGGCAGCCCGGAGTGGACGATCGCCCACTGATCCCGCGGTGGCGGCGCCGTAACCGCGCCGCACATCCACATCCGCCAGCCACCGCGCGGACGACTCCTGCTAGTCGACGAAGGCGCGGCCGCGCGAGGTTGCGAGCGCGTCGCCGATGCTCGGTCCGACGACCTGGCGGTACGTGCCCGAGTGGCACTCGTCGGTCTTGCGCGACCGCGCGTCGACGGTCGTCACCTGAAACGCGCGCCGGCCGCCGGTCAGGCCGAGCTGCTTGCTCATCGAGTTCAAGGGGCTGACGCCGACGGCGTGCAGCTCGATGACCCCTGCGTCGCGCCGGATCCGCGTCACGCGCCAGGCGGACGAGCCGCGCGTGCCCTCCTCGAGCGTCAGCCGGCCGGTCGCGGGAGCGAGCGTGCGGGCGTAGGCGGTCGCGGTCGTGTCGGTGGCCGAGCCGACGGCGACGGCCGTCCGTGCCACGACGCTGTAGAGGCAGGTCGGGGTGCCCGTGCGCAGCGAGAGGCGCGAGGCGGGGGACGTGACCCGCTTCCAGGAGGCGGGGAACGACAGGCGCATCTTGGCCGAGACCGTGCGCGGCGAGTCGAAGCCGGCGATGCTGGCGTGCGAGACGGCGATGTTGCGCGAGCGGGTGTCGCCGCTGTTGAGCGCGAAGGCGGTGCTGCTCAGCGCGCCCGCGGCCACGAGCGCGCCGGCGGTGATGGCGAGAGTTCTGTTCATGCGAACACCATCGGCGCCCGCCGGTCGCCGCGCGAGCCAACCCAGGGTGCGACCCGCCACACCCGCGCGTCCGTCCTACAGCGCGATGCCCCCGTCGTAGAGCTTCAGCACGCGCACGGACCCGTCGTCGACGTCGAGGCTCGTCAGATCCAGGCACAGCCGGCAGAGCACGCACTCGTCGACGTTCTCGTCGGCGATCCGCAGCCCGCCGCCCTCGGCCTCGTGGTAGATGTCGACCGGGCAGACCTGGGCGAGGTGGCGCGCCAGGTGCGGCTCGGCGGCGATCGCGTCGTCGTCGACCTCGATGCCGATGAAGATCCCGTCGCTTCTCATCGCGTGCCTCCTCGCGTCCATTCGGGGACCGAGACGCCCGGGGGCGGGCGGTGCTGCACGTGGGCCGGCAGCTTGGACTTCATGATGTCCGGGATCTCGGAGATCTCCTCGGCGACGGTGATGCCGGCATCGGCGAGGCGCGCGATCTTCTCGGTCGCGGTGTCCTCCTTGCCCTCGACGATCGTGCCGGCGTGGCCGAAGCTCATGCCCGGCATCTCGTCCATGAAGCGGCCCGCCATGAAGGCGACGATCGGCATGCGGCACTCGGTGTCGATGACCCACGCGGCCAGCTCGGCCTCCATGCGCCCGCCCGGCTCCGTGTAGATGACGATGCCCTCGGTCTGCTTGTCGGCCTCGAAGTGCGGCATCAGCTCGGCGTAGGAGGAGCCGATGATCGCGTCGCCGCCGATCGAGACGGCGGTCGACTGGCCGAGGCCGGCGTGCGTGAGCGTCGAGGACATCTCGGTCGTCATACCGCCCGAGCGCGAGATGACGCCGATCGGCCCCGGCGTGTAGGCCTGCGCGGCGTTCTTCGCCGGGCCGCCGATGCCGCCCATCTTGATGACGTCGGGGACGATGATCCCGAGGCAGTTGGGGCCGATGATGCGCGCCCCGCGCAGCGTCGCGAGCTCGACCATCTGCGCGACGTCGCGGCGCGGGATGCGCTCAGTGACGATGACGACGAGCTTGACGCCGTTCTCGAGCGCTTCGAAGACCGCGTCCTTCGTGAACGCCGGCGGCACGGTGACGACGGAGCCGTCGATCGGGGCGCCGTGCGCCTCGACCGCCTGCGCGACGGTGTCCCAGACGGGGACGCCGTGGACGTCGCGGCCCTTGCGGCCCGGCGTGACGCCGCCGACGATCTTCGCGCCGGTGCCGTAGTCGAGGCACTCGCGCGTGAGGTTGACCGCCTCGCGCCCGGTGATCCCCTGGACGATGAAGGTCGTGTCGCTGTCGATCAGGATGCTCACGAGACGGCCTCCGACGACGCGCCGATCTTCGCGACCGCGCGGCGCGCGGCCTCGTGCATCGACACCGAGCGGTCGGCGTACTCGATCCCGTACTTCTCGAGGATCTTGAAGCCCTCTTCCTCCCAGGCGCCGGGGATCCGGAAGATCGCGATCTTCTCCGCCGGATCCATCCCGAGCTCGAGGCAGGCCTTGATGACCCCGCGCGCGACGATGTCCACCCGCGTGTTGGAGACGATCGACATCATCACCGCGATCTTGTCGACGCCCGGCTTCGTGAGCACGAGCTTCGCCAGGCCGCAGGTCTTCGAGACCGACGGGTTGCCGCCGATCTCGCAGTAGTTCGCGGGCTTGCCGCCGTGGGCGCGGACGGCGTCGAAGAGCGTCAGCGAGCCGCCGCCGGCGCCGATGACGAGGCCGATGTCGCCGTCGAACTCCGTGACGTTGCCGGCCACGCCGCGGTGGTCGGCGCCGTCGACCTCCTCGCCCGCGAGCTCGAACGGCGTCGGCTCGCGCGCCAGGCGCGTCTCGTCGTCGCCGATGCCGAGGTCCTTCAGCAGCGTCTTGTGGCGCCCGCGCGCCTCGCTCTCCATGTCCATGTGCGCGTCGAGCGCGACGAAGCTGCCGTCCTGCATCTCGCAGAGCGGGTTGATCTCGGCGAGCACCATGTCGTTGTCGACGAAGAGCTGTGCGAGGTTGCGGACGATCGGCGTCAGGCGCTGCAGCGCGCGCCCCGTGACGCCGGTCTGCGCGATGCACTCCTTCGCCGCGTAGTCGCTGATCGGCATGAGGTTGGAGATGTGCACGCGGCCGACGTGGTCGGGGTGCTCCTCGGCGACCTCTTCGATGTCGATGCCGCCCATGTCGCTGAAGAGGATCACCGGCTTCTTGGCGATCCCGTCCCAGACGACGCCCGCGTAGTACTCCTGCTTGACGTCGGCCTTGGGATCGACGAGCACGCCGCGCGGCATGTGCCCGCTGATCTCGAGCTGGAGGATGTCGGCCGCGTGCTGCTCGGCCTCCTCGGGCGTGTCGGCGAACTTCACGCCGCCGGCCTTCATCCGCCCGCCCGTCAGGACCTGGGACTTGATGACGGTCGGGCCGCCGATGCGCTCGGCGATCGTCCTCGCCTCGGCGGCGTCGGTGGTGAAGCCGAAGTCCGTGACGGGGATACCGGCGCGCTTGACGACCTCACGGGCTTCGTATTCGAAGAAACGCATGGACCGGACCCTATAGACGCGTTCGCGTCAGCGCTGCCCTCAGGCCGGCGTCGGCTCCAGCTCGTAGGCCTCGGCGAGCTCGGGGTCCTTGCGGGCGAGCATCTCGGCGAGGTCGACCATCACGCGGCACTGCTTCCAGGTCGCGTCGTCCTGCATCTTGCCGTCGATCATGTGCACGCCGCGGCCGTCGGGGATCGCCTCGATGACCTTCTTGGCGAACAGCACCTCTTCGGGGTTGGGCGAGAAGACCTTCTTGGCGATGTCGATCTGCACCGGATGCAGCGACCAGGCGCCGACGCAGCCCATGATGAACGCGGCGCGGAACTGCGTCTCGCAGCCGGCGACGTCCTTGATGTCGCCGAACGGGCCGTAGAAGGGCAGCAGGTCGGCGGCCGTGCAGGCGTCGACCATGCGCCCGAACGAGTAGTGCCAGAGATCCTGCTGGGCGCTCTCGCGCGGGGCGTCGGGGTTCTCGGGGTCGGGGTCTGACAGCACGCGGTAGCCGGGGTGCCCGCCGCCGACGCGCGTCGTCTTCATCCGGCGGCTGGCGGCGAGGTCGGCCGGGCCGAGGCTCATGCCCTGCATGCGCGGGCTCGCGACCGCGATGTCCTCGATGTTGTTGACGCCCAGCGCGGTCTCCAGCAGCGCGTGCAGCTGGATCGGGCGATCGATGCCGGCCTTCGCCTCGAGCTGGGCGAGCAGCCGGTCCATGTAGTGGATGTCCCACGGGCCCTCGACCTTGGGGACCATGATCACGTCGAGCTTGTGGCCGATCTCGCCGACGATCCGCGTGATGTCGTCGAGGACCCAGGGCGACTCGAGCGAGTTGATCCGCGTCCACAGCGCGGTCGTGCCGAGGTCCATGTCGCGGCCGACCGTGATGAGCCCCTCGCGCGCGGCCTCCTTGCGCTCGACCGGCACCGCGTCCTCGAGGTTGCCGAGGAGGATGTCGACCTTCTTGGCGATGTCGGGCGCCTTGGCGACCATCTTCTCGTTGGAGAAGTCGAGGAAGTGGATCATCCGCGACGGGGTCACGGGGACCTCGGTCATCGGATCGGGTGCGCCCATCGCGAGCGGCTTGAGGAAGGCACGGGGGTTGCGCACGAGCGGGCTCCAGGTCGTCGGGGGCGGGACGGGGTGCCCGCGGAACCTATCGCCGCTGCGCGGCCGTCGTCGAGTAGCGCACGGCACTCGTGCTAAACTGACGTTTACGTAAGATGCTGAATCAGACCGCGCAACCCGCTCGCCGGCGCCTCGGCGTCGACTCCGACCACCACCACTACAAGTGGTGGGCGCTGTCGTGTACGAGCCTCGGGATGCTGCTGGCGACGATCAACTCCGGCACGCTGATCATCGCCCTGCCGGACCTCGAGCGCGCGCTTCACACGGGCCTGCTGACGCTCGTCTGGGTGATCCTCGCCTACATGATCGCCTCGACCGTGCTCGTGCTCACCGCGGGCCGGCTGTCGGATCTCTTCGGCCGCAAGAACGCCTACGTCGGCGGCTTCGTCGTGTTCGCGCTGGCCTCGCTCGGCGCCGGCTTCGCCGCCGACGCCACGCAGCTCATCCTCTGGCGCATCCTGCAGGGCATCGGCGGCGCCTTCCTCTTCGCGAACGCCGCCGCGCTCGTCACCGACGCCTTCCCGCGCGAGCAGCTCGGGCTGGCGATGGGGACGAACACGATGGTCGCGGCCGTCGGCCTCGTCATCGGCCCGGTGCTCGGCGGCGCGCTCGTCTCGATCGGCTGGCAGTGGGTCTTCTGGTTCAACGTCCCGCTCGGGCTGCTCGGCGGCCTCTGGGGTGCGACGATCCTGCGCGAGCTCGCGCGGCCGGACGCCGTGCGCGGCCTCGACCTCCTCGGGACGGTGACGTTCGTCGTCGGCCTGACCGGTCTCGTCTTCGGGATCTCGCGCGGCGGCATCGAGAGCTGGGTCGACCCGCTCGTCCTCGGCAGCCTCGCGGTGGCGCTGGTCCTGCTGCCGGCCTTCGTCCTCATCGAGAGCCGCGTCGCGGCGCCGATGCTCGACCTCTCGATCTTCCGTAACCGGCTCTTCGCGGCCGCCAGCGGCGCCGCGTTCGTCAACGGCCTGTCGCGCTTCGCGCTGATGTTCGTCTTCGTCTTCTACTTCCAGGGCCCGCAGGGCGACGACCCGATCACGGCCGGCATCAAGCTCGCGCCGCTGGCCTTCGGGATGCTCATCGCCTCGCCGATCGCCGGCGTCTGGGCCGACCGCCACGGCTCGCGCATCCTCGCGGCCGCGGGGATGGTCGTCAGCGCCGTCGGCCTGGCGCTGATGACGACGCTCGAGGTGCACACGGCCTACTGGCAGAGCGGGCTGTGGATGCTGATCGTCGGCATCGGCTCGGGCATGTTCAACTCGCCCAACACCGCGGCGATGATGGGCACGGTGCCCGCCCAGCGCCGCGGTGTCGCCGCCGGCGCGCGCATGATGCTGCAGAACACCGGCGCGGTCCTGTCGATCGCCTTCGTGCTGGCGATCATCACCGCCGCGGTGCCGAAGGACGTGCTCTTCCAGATCTTCTCCGGCCTGACGAGCGGGCTCTCCGACGCCCAGCTGGATCCGTTCATCTCGAACATGCACGTCGCGCTGTGGGTGCTGGCCGCGACGTCGATGGTCGGTGCCCTCATCTCGCTGATGCGCCCGGCCGACGAGGAGCCGGCGGCGGTGGCGCTGAAGGAGCGCCGGGCCGTCGAGCGGGAGCGGGCGGCGGCATGAGTAGCGTCGTCCGGAGTTCCGAGCTTGCGAGGAACGAAGGCCGAAACCCGCCATCCGCCGGTCTGCGCATCGGCGACCTCGCCAAGCGCTGTGGCACGACGCCGCGCACGATCCGCTACTACGAGGAGCTCGGCCTGCTGCCGTCCGCCCCCGAGCGCGACGCCGGGCAGCACCGCATGTACTCCGAGGGCGACGTCGAGCGCCTCGAGCAGCTCCTGCGCCTGAAGGACCTGCTCGGCCTGACGCTCGAGGAGCTGCGCGACGTCGTCGAGCGCGAGGAGGCGCGCAACGCGCTGCGCCAGGAGTTCCGCCACGGCACGCCCTCGCGCGGACGGCGCGAGGAGATCCTCGGCGAGGCGCTCGATCACATCGCGCACCAGCTCGCGCTCGTGCAGCGCCGGCGCGACAAGCTCGACGCGCTGCAGGCCGAGCTCGAGGAGCGCCGCGCGCTCGTGCACTCGCGCCTGCGCGAGCTCGACGCCGGCTGATCTCCCGTTCGGGCATGATCCGCGTGCTGGCGCCCCTCACAAGGAGACTGGATGAGCGACGACTTCACCACCGATCAGGCTGAGCGCGAGGCCTCCGGTGCGCACCCCTACGGGCGCTACCTCGAGGAGTTCGAGGTCGGCGCGGTCTACAAGCACTGGCCGGCCAAGACGGTGACCGAATCCGAGGATCACCTCTTCTGCCTGCTGACGATGAACCACCACCCGCTGCACCTCAACGACGTCTACGCCAAGGCGTCGCAGCAGAAGCGCAACGTCGTCGTCGGGCCGATGGTCTACTCGCTCGCGCTCGGCATGAGCGTCTCGGACGTCAGCGGCAAGGCGATCGCCAACCTCCAGACGGAGGAGCTCAAGCACCCGGCGCCGGTCTTCCACGGCGACACGCTGTTCTGCGAGTCCGAGGTGCTCGAGAAGCGCGAGTCCAAGACGAAGCTCGACCGCGGCACGGTGCGCGTCCACACCCGCGTGCTCAACCAGGACGGCGTGCTCGTGGCGGAGTTCAAGCGCCTCGTGCTCGTCCCGCGCAAGGAGCACGGGACGCCGGAGGCTTAACGACGAGGGGGCGCCCGCAGGCGCCCCCTCGCTCGTGCTTCGGTGCGTCAGTCCCCTCAGCAGTTGGCGGTGAGGTTGAACGCGTGGTTCGTCCCGACGGCCGGTGCCGCGTCGTTGAACGTGCGGACGTCGACGGTCGTGTTGCCGCCGGCCACCGTGGGCGTGACGGTGATCTCGCCCGGCGCCGTGCCGACGAGGGAAGCGGTCAGCGCGCACTTGCTCAGGTCGCCGGTGAAGACGACCGAATAGGTCCCGTCGTCCGTGGCCCCGCCGGGGTTCGTCACGCCGCCCGTCGGCACGCCACGCGTCGTCCCGGCGCTGCCGTCCAGGTTGACCTGCGCGAACGGCGTCGCCGCCTGCGTCGCCGCGATCGCCGCGGTGGCGCCGGTCTTCGCGATGTCGGCCGCATCCTGGTTGTCGACGCGGTCGGCGTTCAGGCCGGTCGCGACGCCGGTGGCGTTGGTCGTGAACGGCTTCTTCGTGTCGCCGCCGGTGCCGGCGGTGATGAGGCCGGCGACGTCGCCGTTGGCGGCGTTGAACTCGAACGCGAAGCCACGCGAGAGGTTGTTCGCGCGGATGCACGGGTTCTGCGGCCGCGGCGTGGCGGCGGAGCCACCGGCCTGCGAGCGGCAGCCGTAGACCGCGCCGCCGCCGGAGGACGACAGGTTGGACTGACGGGTCGAGTAGCCGCCCGTCGTCGTGGTCGTCGAGCCGACGTTGGAGATGATCTGCGTCTCGCGCGTGGCGGTGCCGTTGCGCAGGCCTTCACGAATGTTCGAGCCGGTCTTCGCGATCGCGAACGGCGAGATGCCGAGGACGAGCAGGCCGGTCGCCAGTACGACCGAGCGCGTCCGCGGGGACTTGTTCTTGAGCGGCAGATGGAAGCGGCGGCGTTTGTGCATGGGGTGGTCTCCTCCTGTGGGGATGAACGTGGTGCAGGGGCTGTCGCGGGCGCTGTGCGACGCCCGTCGTGGACTGGGCGACCGCGTGGTCGCCCGGTGGCTCTGCGCGGTCAGATCGTCGCCCTGGCGGACCGCGCGTTGTTGCAGTAACGAACCCGCAACCCCGCTCCGAAGTTGCGCGGCGACCGTGAGGCGAGCATGAGGATTCCGCCTGAGGCGCAGTTGCGCGACAATCACGCGGGGAATGCCGAGAGAGAGAACGAGGAGAGAGCGTGAGCGACACGACGACCGTGCCGACGACGAACGAGAAGCTGATCCAGTGGGTGGACGAGATCGCCGCCCTGACGAAGCCCAAGGACGTGCACTGGTGCGACGGCTCCGCAGAGGAGTACGACCAGCTGGCACAGCAGCTCGTCGACGCCGGGACGTTTACGCGTCTCGCCGACGCCAAGCGCCCGAACTCCTACCTCGCGCGCTCGGACCCGGGTGATGTCGCGCGTGTCGAGGACCGCACGTTCATCTGCACGCAGACCGAGCACGACGCGGGCCCGACGAACAACTGGACCGACCCCGGCGAGATGCGCACGAAGCTCAACGGCCTCTTCGACGGCTGCATGGAGGGCCGCACGATGTACGTCGTGCCGTTCTCGATGGGCCCGCTCGGATCGCCGATCGCCCACATCGGCGTCGAGCTGACCGACTCGGCCTGCGTCACGGTCAACATGATGATCATGACCCGCGTCGGGGCGGCCACGCTCGACGTGCTCGGCGAGGACGGCGAGTTCGTCCCCTGCGTGCACTCCGTCGGCGCGCCGCTTGCCGAGGGCGAGCAGGACGTCGCCTGGCCCTGCAACCCCGAGACGAAGTACATCGTCCACTTCCCCGAGACGCGCGAGATCTGGTCCTTCGGCTCCGGCTACGGCGGCAACGCGCTGCTCGGCAAGAAGTGCTTCGCGCTGCGGATCGCCTCCAAGATGGCGCGCGACGAGGGCTGGATGGCCGAGCACATGCTGATCCTCAAGCTCACCTCGCCCGAGGGCGAGGTCAAGGTCGTCACCGGCGCCTTCCCGAGCGCCTGCGGCAAGACGAACCTCGCGATGCTGATCCCGACGCTCGAGGGCTGGACCGTCGAGACGATCGGCGACGACATCGCCTGGATGAAGTTCGGCGACGACGGCAAGCTCTACGCGATCAACCCGGAGTCCGGGTTCTTCGGCGTCGCGCCGGGCACGGGGGAGGAGACGAACCCCAACGCGATGGCGACGGTCGCGAAGAACACGCTGTTCGCCAACTGCGCGCTGACCGACGACGGCGACGTCTGGTGGGAGGGCATGACGAAGGAGCCGCCGGCGCACGCGATCGACTGGAAGGGCAACGACTGGACGCCCGACTCCGAGACGCCCGCCGCGCATCCCAACGGCCGCTTCACGACGCCCGCCGCGCAGGACCCGGCGATCGCGCCGGAGTGGGAGGACCCCAAGGGCGTCGCGGTCGACGCGATGATCTTCGGTGGCCGCCGCGCGACGGTCGTGCCGCTCGTCACCGAGTCGTTTGACTGGGAGCACGGCGTGTTCATGGGCTCGACGATGAGCTCGGAGATGACGGCGGCCGCGGCCGGCGGCGTCGGCCAGCTGCGCTTCGACCCGTTCGCGATGCTGCCGTTCTGTGGCTACAACATGGCCGAGTACTTCCAGAACTGGCTCGACATCGGCAACCACGAGGGCGCCGAGCTGCCCAAGCTGTTCTACGTCAACTGGTTCCGCAAGGACCCGGAGAGCGGCAAGTTCCTGTGGCCCGGGTTCGGCGAGAACAGCCGCGTGCTGAAGTGGGTCTTCGAGCGCTGCGCGGGCACGGCGGAGGGCATGCAGACGGCGGTCGGGATCGTGCCGGCGCCGGGCGAGCTCGACGTCGAGGGCCTCGACATCTCCGATGCCGACCTCGAGCAGGTCGTCACCGTCGACCCCGAGGCGTTCAAGGCGCAGCTGCCGCAGGTGCGCGAGTTCCTCGCGAAGTTCGGCGACGACCTCCCGCCGGAGATCGGCGCCCAGCTCGACGCGTTCGAAGAGCGCCTAGGCTAGGTCCATGCTCGACCTGTTCAAGCGCTGGCTGCGCCAGCGCAAGCGCAAGAAGGCTCGCAAGCGTTAGCCCGTCGCCCCCGTTCGCGGGGGCGACGGCCGAGCGCACGGCGATGTCCAAGCCCGACCTCGAGTCCCGCTACCGGGTCGCGTCCGCAGCATTCCGGCTCGCCGACCACGATCCCGCGGACACGGCGGGCCTGGATCGCACGCATGCGCGCAAGCGGCGCAAGAAGGACGTCGCGCGGCTGCAGGCGCTGCAGCCGCGCCTGTACGCCGAGGGCCGCCGGTCGCTGCTGGTCGTGCTGCAGGGCCTCGACGCCTCGGGCAAGGACGGCACGATTGCGCACGTCATGAGCGGCCTGAACCCGCAGGGCGTGCGCGTGACCGCGTTCAAGCGGCCCAGCCCGTCGGAGCTGGCCCACGACTGGCTGTGGCGCCATGTCCTGGCGCTGCCCGAGCGCGGCGAGATCGCCATCTTCAACCGCTCCCACTACGAGGAGGTCGTCACGCTGCGGGTGCATCCCGAGCAGCTTCCCGGCGAGGGAGCGGACCCGCGCGAGGCCCGTGACGAGCGCTTCTGGAAGGCGCGGTGCAACGCGGTCGCCGCCTGGGAGCGCCACCTCGCGTCCTGCGGAACGCAGGTCGTCAAGTTCTTTTTGCACATCTCCTTCGAGGAGCAGCGCCGGCGCCTGCTGGCGCGCGCCGAGGACCCCGAGAAGCAGTGGAAGTTCTCGCCCGACGACGTCGACGAGCGACCGCATTGGGACGCCTACCAGGCGGCCTACGAGACCGCCATCCGCGCGACGAGCACCCGCGACGCGCGCTGGTACGTCATCCCGGCCGACCACAAGTGGATGGCGCGCACCGCGGTCGCGCAGATCGTCGCGCACCACCTCGAGCGCATGGATCCCCGCCACCCCGAGCTCGACGAGGCGGCCCGGCGCGCGATGGCCGAGGCGGTGGCGCGGCTGCGGTCCGAGGGCTGACGGATTGCCGGCCTGACGCGCCCGCGCCGTGGGTATCACGGCGGCGATGGGCCGCAGCACGATCATCGCCATCAGCGCCGCCGCGGCCGCGCTGGTCGTGGCGCTCGTGGCGCTCGTGATCGTCGCGTCGCGCGACGACGTCGTCGCCGACGGCGTCCGGGTCGGCTCGGTCGACGTCGGCGGGATGAAGCGCGACGAGGCGCGCGCGCTCGTCCAGCGCCGGCTCGCGGGGACGGTCGGCGAGCGCGTCGTGGCGACCTTCCGCGGCAAGCGCTTCGTGCTGCGCCCCGAGATCGCGCGCGCCCGCCTGGACGCCGTCGCGAGCGTCGATGCGGCGCTGAGCGAGGACGGCAGCGGCACGGTCGCGCCGCGGGTCACCTTCTCGCGCTCGGCCGTCGCGGACTTCGCCGGCCGCGTCGCCCGGCGCGTCGACCGCAGGGCCCGTGACGCCGACATCGACTGGCACGACGGCAAGCTCCACCGCACCCGCGCGCGCACCGGCCTGCAGGTCCGCCGCGCGCAGTTCACGAAGGCCCTCGCCGCCGGGCTGGCGGCCCGGTCGTCGGCGCGCAAGGTCGAGGTCCCGGTGAAGGTCGGCGAGCGGCCGGACCGCAATCTCGACGACCTCGCCAAGCGCTACCCGACCGTCATCGCCGTCGACCGCGACGCCAAGCAGCTGCGCCTCTACAAGGACCTGCAGCTCGAGCACCGCTACAGGATCGCCGTCGGCAAGGCGGGCCTGGAGACCTCCGCCGGCCGCTACACGATCAAGGAGAAGATCGTCAACCCGCCCTGGCACGTGCCCGACAGCGACTGGGCGGGCGACCTCGCCGGCCGGACGATCCCCCCGGGCGATCCGCAGAACCCGCTCGAGGCGCGCTGGATGGGCTTCCACGACGGCCAGGGCATCCACGGCACCAGCGACATCGGGTCGCTCGGGACCGCCGCCTCGCACGGCTGCATCCGGATGGCGGTCCCCGACGTCAAGGAGCTCTACGGCGAGGTCAAGGTCGGCACGCCGCTGTTCCTGCAGTAGCGCGGCCGATCAGACGCCGACGTTGAGCTTCAGCGTGAAGCCGCTCCTGGCGTCGCCGGAGGCGGTGGCGAGCTGGCCGGCGACGCCGTCGCTGAACACCATGTCGGACTCGAGCGAGGTCTGGGCGAGGTTCTGGACGCTCTGCTCGTAGCCGGCGGTGGCGTAGGCGAGCTCGCAGGCGTCCTTGGGGATCGCGAGCTGTGAGGTCTTGAGCTTCGAGCCGGCCGCGGTCGCGGCCTCGACGCTCTCGTAGATCTCGAAGTGGATGTGCGGCCAGCGGCCGGAGTAGGCGGCGGGGAAGATCGTCCTGAACGAGAGCCTGCCGTCGCTGCCGCTCGCCTGCACGCCGCGCAGGTAGTTCTCGCCGGCGATCGCCTGGTCGTACATCGAGTAGCGCCCGGCGCTGTCGCAGTGCCAGAGGTAGACCGCCGCGCCCGCCATCGGCGTGCCCCCGCCCGCGACGTCGATGAGCGTCATCTCGACGGTCGTCGGCATGCCCTCGGCGACGCCCGACGCGTCGCCGAAGCTCGTCGTGATGTCGCGGCGCACGACGCCGCTCGCGGTGAGGGCGTCGGGCCCGTTGGAGCCGTCGCCGGGGAACGGGCCGGCGGTCTCCTCGGGGATCTGCGTCACGTCGCCGGTCGCCGTCGAGGCCGACGTCGAGGGCGAGGTCGCCGCGGTGGTCGCGGTCGCGGCGCTCGTGCCACCATCCGCCGACGACCCGCACGCGGCGAGCGCCGCCGAGCCGAGGCTCCCGGCGAGCACGCCGACGGCACGGCGGCGGTTGATGAGCTTCGGCAGGTCGAACGAGAGCCCGCGGTCGTGGTCCTCGATGGTGTCGTGGTCGTGTCTCATGGGACACACGATCGGCCCCCGTGCTCGCAGGAGGCTGGGAGAAGCCTGAGAGTTGGCTGAGCTCAGGCGGGCGGGTCGGTGACCGCTCGGCCCAGCGCCGCCAGCCGGTCGTCCCAGTCGGCGCCGACCGCGGTCATCCAGGCGATCGCCTCGCCCAGCGGCGCGGGCGTCGCCTGAAAGCGCACCTCGCGGCCGCTGCGCTCGGCGTCGACGAGCCGCGCCTGCTCGAGCAGCGCGAGGTGCTTGCTGACCGCCTGGCGGCTGACCGGCAGCAGCGCGGCGAGCTCGGTCGGCGTGTTCGCCTCGCCGCTCGAGATCGAGCGCAGCAGCGCGCGGCGCGTCGGGTCGGCGAGCGCGGCGAAGACCGCCTGCTCGGGCTCGTTCACGCCGCGACGAGCTCCCCGGCGCCGCGCAGGCGCGCGAGCGCCGGCTCCCAGTCGATGACCGTGAGCACGTGCGCGTGGCCGATCGCGAAGCTCGGCGACGCCGTCGCGGCGGCCGCGCTGCGCGCCCGCGGGCCGCTGCTGGCGCCGCCGGCCCAGGGCGAGCCGCAGACCGGCGCGCCGGCGTAGCCGGACTCGACGACCACGACGCGCGTGCGCGTGTCCGAGTCGACGCCGATCAGGCGCACCTCGACGAGCGTCGCGAGCGCGTCGGGCGCGTGCCACCAGAAGGACAGGTGCTCGCCGGGGCGGACGTCGGCGACGGTCGCCCAGCGCGTCTCGCCGTCGCGCAGCGTCAGCTCGCCCTCGGCGCCGGGCTCGAGGTCCAGCGAGCCGGCGTCGGTGAGCCAGCGCTCGAGGTCCACGACGGCGTCCCAGGCGGAGTCGGGGTCGAGGGGGAGGGTGATCTCGCGGGTGACGTCCATCGCTGGAGGGCTCCTTCGTCGTGCAACTGAACGGTTGCGCACATGCTACCGTCCCCGTCACCCAACGCGCAACCCATGAGTTGCGCGACGCGAAAGGAGCCGATCAGCCCATGCCCCTCGTCCCGATGGTCGTCCAGCAGGATGGGCGCGGCGAGCGCTCGTTCGACATCTACAGCCGGCTGCTCAACGAGCGCATCGTCTTCCTCGGCCAGCCGATCGACGACGAGATCGCCAACCTCGTCGTCGCCCAGCTGCTGCACCTGGAGTCCGCCGACCCCGACCGCGACATCTCGCTCTACGTCAACTCGCCCGGCGGCTCCGTCTACGCGGGCCTGGCGATCTACGACACGATGCAGTCGGTCGCCTGCGACGTGCAGACGATCTGCTGCGGGGTCGCGATGTCGATGGGGGCGCTGATCCTGACCGCGGGCGCGCCCGGCAAGCGCTTCACGCTGCCCAACGGCCGGATGCTCATCCACCAGCCGACGGGCGGCTTCCAGGGCCAGTCGTCGGACATCGAGATCCACGCACGCGAGACGCTCGCGCTGCGCGCCCAGCTCGACGAGATCTACGCCACGCACACGGGCCAGACGCCGGAGCAGATCCACGCCGACTCCGACCGCGATCGCTACATGACGCCCGCGGAGGCGATCGCCTACGGCCTCGTCGACAAGCTGATCGCTCCCAAGCCCAAGCAAGGTTCCGCCCGCTCATGACGGCGCGCGCGCTTGTCGATACGGTCAGCACATGGCCACGCACGACCTCACCGGTGCCGGCGAGCTCGACGACGTGGCCGCGGGCCGCGAGTGGGGCTCCGAGCTCTACCGCGTCGCCACCGACCAGTTCGAGCGCGCCTCCGCCCTGCTCGAACTCGACCCCGAGTTCCGCACCCGGCTCAGCGAGCCGCGCCGCTCGCTCACCGTGAACTTCCCGGTGCGCCTGGACAACGGGCGCGTCCTCGGGCTGACCGGCTACCGCGTCCAGCACACGCTGACGATGGGCCCGACGAAGGGCGGCTTTCGCTACGGGCCCGACGTCTCGATGGGGGAGTGCGCGGCGCTCGCGATGTGGATGACGTGGAAGTGCGCGCTGCTCGGCCTGCCCTACGGCGGCGCCAAGGGCGGCGTGCGCTGCACCCCCGACGAGCTGAGTCTCGGCGAGCGCGAGCGGCTGACGCGCCGCTACGCCGCCGAGCTGATCCCCGTCATCGGTCCCGACAAGGACATCCCGGCGCCCGACATGGCGACCGGCGAGCGCGAGATGGCGTGGTTCATGGACACCTACTCGCAGATGATGGGCCACTCGGTCTTCGAGATCGTCACCGGCAAGCCGGTCGTGCTCGGCGGCTCCAGCGGGCGCCAGGCCGCGACCGGCCTCGGCGTGGTCTACGTCCTGGAGGCGATGTGCGAGCGCATCGGCATGTCGCTGCGCGAGGCGCGCGTGGCGATCCAGGGCTTCGGCAACGTCGGCTCGGTGGCGGCGCGCGAGCTGTACGCGATCGGCGCGCGCGTGATCGCGGTCTCCGACCGCAGCGCCGGCCTCGTCAACCCCGACGGCCTCGACATCGCCGCGGTCGAGCGCTGGATGGCCGAGCACGGTGTCCTCGCCGGCTATCCCGACGCCAACGAGGTCGGGCCGACCGACGTCCTCGAGGTGCCGTGCGAGGTCCTCATCCCGGCCGCGCTCGAGCGCCAGATCACCGAGGACAACGCCGCGCGGCTGCAGTGCGAGCTCGTCATCGAGGCCGCCAACGGCCCGACGACCCCCGAGGCCGAGGAGATCCTGCGCGAGCGCGGGATCCTCGTCGTGCCCGACGTCCTCGCCAACGCCGGCGGCGTGACGGTCTCCTACTTCGAGTGGGTCATGGACCACCAGCGCTACACCTGGGACGAGATGGACGTCCAGGAGAAGCTGCGCCGCCAGCTGCGCGCCGCCTTCGGGCGCGTGACCGACGCCGCCGACCGGCTGGGCGCCGACATGCGGATGGCCGCGCTGTCGGTCGCGATCGAGCGCGTGGCCGAGGCCGCGCGCCTGCGCGGCATCTACCCGTAGCGCTCAGCTAGGCGCGCGCTCAGTGGCGGTCGTCGCCGGTCGCTGCGGGCGGGCGCGACTCCTCGGCGAGCGACGTGATCGCGAGCTGGCCGCGGGCGGCCTCCTCGAGCACGGTCGTGGCCTCCTCGGCCGACCGCGCGTAGAGCTCGACGAGCAGGTGCACGACGATCGAGTCGCCGTCGTGCTTGTGGAAGCGCACGTGCGTGAAGAACTCGCGCGTGCCGTGGTCGCCGAAGGCGGCGTAGGAGAGCGCGTCGCCGGCCTCGGGGCCCGAGCAGGTCTCGACGTCCTCGCTGTCGACGGTCACGGTGCAGGACGCGACCCACGGCGTCCCGGCGATCATCCGCTCCCAGCGGTCCTCGATCGGCTCGACGCGCCCGTGGTGGAAGCCGAGATGGGGCTGGTCGTGCATGCACTCCAGGCACTGCACCACGGCCTCCTGCAGCTCGTCGACGGGCTCGGCGCGCTCGCCGGTCTCAGGATCGATCTTGTGGATCCCCTCGTAGTGCACCTGCACCTCGAGGTCGGTCGACCAGCAGCGGTAGCAGCGCAGCCAGGAGCGGGCTTCGGAGGCTTCCATCGGGTCATCTTACGGAGGGCTCGGGTCTAGCCGAACGTGAACGCGTAGCCCGAGACGCCGGGATCCAGCCGCAGCGTCAGGACGTGCTCCTCGATGTCGCGGAGCTTCACGAGCGAGTACAGGCGCTGGCGGCGCACGGTCACGGTCCCGCCGTGGACGTCGGCGCCCGCGTCGGCGGCGGAGATCGGGTGCCCGTCGAGCAGCACCTGCACCTTGCGCGGCTGGTCGCCGGGGGAGGAGAGCACGAGGTAGACGGCCGTGCCGACGACGCGCGCGGTGATCGTCGCGTCGCGCACGGCGCGCGCGGACTCCGGGTCGATCGTCCAGCGCCCGCCGAGGCTGAAGACGCTGCGCGGCAGCTTGGCCGGGGTCATGCGCGTGTAGTCGCGCGTGCCGTCCTTGGGCCCGACGGGCGAGAAGCTCTGCGCCCGCGCGCTGCCGAGGTAGGTCTCGGGCGTCGCCTGCGCGCCGACGGTCACGACCGTGCCCTCGGGCTTGGCGGCCTTGCCCAGGCGCTTGCGGCCGGCCTCGGCGAGCAGCGTCCGGATCGCGGCCTCGGTCTCCTTGTACTCGCCCTCGCCGAGGTGCGTGTAGCGCACCTGCCCGTCGGCGTCGACGAGGTACTTCGCAGGCCAGGCGTTGTTGCCCCAGGCGTTCCAGGTGCCGTAGTCGTTGTCCTGGACGACGGGGTAGCGCAGGTGCGAGCGCGCGACCGCGTCGCCGACGTTCGAGGCCTTCTTCTCGAAGCCGAACTCGGGCGTGTGGACGCCGACGATCGTCAGCCCGTCGGCGCGGTAGCGCGTGTCCCAGGCCTTGACGTAGGGCAGCGTGCGGATGCAGTTGATGCACGTGTAGGTCCAGAAGTCCACGAGCACGACGCGGCCGCGCAGCGCGCTCATCTTCAGCGGCGTCGTGTTGAACCACTGGCCGGTCTTGGCGAACTCGGGCGCCTTGCCGAGGACCGGCAGGTCGGGCGTCTTGACGCCCGGCAGCGCGGCGTCGGAGGCGAGGATCGGCGGCTTGGCGGCGGCCGCCGCGGCGTCGAACTTCGCCTTGCCGCGCAGCTCGGCGAGCCGGCTCTCGACGGCGCCGGAGCGCTCCAGCGCGCCGGTCGGGTTGGTGAGGAAGCTCGGGAAGTGGTCGGCCAGGGCGGTCTGAAAGCGCAGGTCGACGCTCGTGAGCATGAGCACCGCGGTGAGGACCATGACGGCGCCGAAGCCGCGCTGCAGCGACGGGCCGCGGCCGCCGCGGCGCACGCGGTCGATGATCCTCCGGCCGCCGAGCGCCAGCCCGAGCAGCACCGTCGCGGTGCCGAGGCCGTAGGCGATGCCGACGGCGACGAGCCTGCCGGTCGTGCCCTGCGAGGCGCTGACGGAGATCACGGCCGCCAGGATCGGCCCGGCGCAGGGAGCGAAGACGAATCCGAGCGCGCCGCCGACGAGGATGCCCGACCAGAAGCCGTCGGCGTCCTTGGTGGGCGCGAAGCGCGACAGGCCCGACATGCGGTCGGCGATCCAGTGGCCGGCGGGCGGGTACAGGAGCGTCGCGCCAAACAGCGCCAGCACGAGGATCGAGACGGTCCGCAGCGTCCCGTCCCCGACACCGACGCCGTCCACGACGGAGGCGACGCCGATGATCGTGATCGTGAACGTGACGGTCAGCCCGGCGACGATCCCCAGCGGCCGGCGCCGCCCGCCCGTGCCGCTGGCCGACAGCAGCGCCGGAAGGACGGGCAGCACGCAGGGCGTGATGGCGGTGGCGGCGCCGGCGAGCAGCGCGAAGAGGAGCAGAACGATCATCCGTGCATCAGTGTTCTCTCATCCGCGGCTTACGGATGCATGACGGGTGTCGGCGCCAGGTTCACTAGTCTGCGCGCCCATGCGCAAGAGCGTCGTCTCGATCCTCACCTGGCCGTTGCGTTTCCTGCGCCGGCTCCTCGGCCTGCTGGCCAAGCCGTTTCGCAAGCGCGACAAGCCGGCCAAGGACGCCAAGCCGCCCAAGGCCGGCAAGCAGTCCAAGCCCAACAAGCAGCCCAAGGCCAAGCGGTCCAACCCGCTGAAGAAGGTCACGGGCCTGAAGGGCAAGCCGCGGATCGCCGCGCTCGTGATCGTCGGCGTGGTCGTCGTCGTCGCGGTGCTCGCGCTGCGGCCGGGGCCCAACGAGGAGAAGGACGTCCGCGCCGCGCTGGAGGGCTACGGGAAGGCCTCGGCCGAGAAGGACTACCAGCGCCTCTGCGACGACCTGCTGTCGTCCGCCCTCGTCGAGCAGATCCGCAACGCCGGCCTGCCCTGCGAGGTCGCCCTGCGGACCGGTCTCGAGGACCGCCGCAGTCCGACGCTCACGGTGCTCGGCGTCGAGGTCAGCGGCGACCAGGCGCTCGCCCGGGCGCGCACGGCCGCGATCGGCGAGGTGCCCTCGGTCGACACGATCAAGCTCGTCAAGGAGGACGGCGGCTGGCGCATCGCGTCGCTGTCGGAGCCCGGCTCGCAGCTCTCGGGCAGCACGCCCTAGCGGCGCCTACCGCCGCAGGATCACGAACACCGCCGCCAGCGCGAACGCGATCTGGCCGAACGACATCGCCGTGCCGAGGTTCGCGGCGCCGGCCAGCTCGGCGACGACGGTCACGACGACGAACGCGCCGACCATGAGCGCGAGGTCCAGGAGCCACCCGCGCCTCATGCCGCGGCCGCCTGCTCGAGCGCGCGGGTGAGCGCGGGCACGTCGAGCGCGGGTTCCTGCTCGGCGAGCAGCTTGCCGGCGGCGCGGCGGCCGCCGAGCGCCCGCAGCCCGCGCTCGCCGTGCTCGGCGATGAAGTCCGCCAGCGCGCTGGCCCGCCGCGCGCCCAGCCGCCGCGTGGTGACGTCGAGCCGGCCGCGGTGCTCGTCGAGCGCCGCGACGAGCTCGTCGAAGCCCGTCGCCGGCGCCAGCGAGCTGACCGCCACGACCTGCGTGTCGTTCGCGCCCAGCGAGCGCAGGGCCGCGTTGAGGTCGCGCCGCGAGCGCATCGCCGCGGGGCCGAGGTCGGCCTTCGTCACGACGAGCACGTCGGGGATCTCCATGATCCCCGACTTCAAGAACTGCAGGACGTCGCCGCCGGCGGGCTGGACCACGACGGCGACGGTATCGGCTACCTCGGCGACCTCGGTCTCCGACTGCCCGACCCCGACCGTCTCGATGACCACGACGTCGAAGGCCGCCGCGAGCGCGTGGGCCGCCGCGCGGGTCGCCGGGGCCAGCCCGCCGAGCCGCCCGGCCGCGGCCATCGAGCGGATGAAGATCTCGCGGTCGCCGGGGTCGACGACGATCCGCGCGCGGTCGCCGAGCAGCGCGCCGCCCGAGCGCTTGGAGGACGGGTCGACGGCGAGCACGGCGACGCTGCGCCCGTCCTCGCGCCACGCGCGCACGAGCTGGGACAGCAGCGTCGACTTGCCGGAGCCCGGCGGTCCCGTGACGCCGACGACGTGCGCCGGCGCCTCGGCGCCCAGCGCGGCGGGGGAGACGGCCTGCAGCAGCGCCGCGATGTCCTCCCGGTGCCCGGGCGCGCGGCTCTCGACGAGGTTCAGCACGGCCGGCGCGGCGCTGAGGTCGTGCTCGCGCAGGCGCCTGCCGAGGTCTTCGCCGGTCGCGGGCATCTGCCGCCGGACGCTAGCGGAGCGCCGCGACGCTGGGCCTCAGCGCTCGGCGCGGCGGGCGACGGCCCGCAGCATGTCGCGCCGGATGAGCCCCGAGCCGGCACGGATCACGGCCCAGTAGAGGCCGAACAGCGCCCGCGAGCGGCGGTCGGTCGCGGTCACGCGCGTCTCGGTGCTCAGGCGCGTCCCGGCGCCCTCGGGCTCGAGCACGAAGTCGAGCGCGGACTTCGCCCAGCCGGGCTCGTCGAAGGCGCGCAGGCCGGGGCCGTCGAGGTCCGGGTGGTCGTAGCCGCCGGTCAGCTTCCAGGGCCGGATCGCGGCGCCCGCGACGACCGCACGCGGCGCGTCGAGATCGAGCACGGGCAGCGGCGCGTTCTCCAGGAAGCGGCCGTTGAGCACGGGCGGCGCCGACGTGCCCCCCAGGCGGGCGGGCGCCATGCGGACCGCCATCAGCGCGCGGCTGAGGGCGAGGTCGCCGAGCCGGAGGTCCTGCAGGACCTCCCAGACCGCGGCCGGCGGCGCGTCGACGTGGCACGCGTGGCGCTCGCGGAAGTGGGGGTCGGGGAGCACGTCGTCGAGCGTGAGCATGAGGCCTCCATACTGCGGGGTATGGTCGTGTCCGTACCGTACAGTACGGCGATGGCGCTGTCACGCGAGGACTGGACCGAGGCGGCGCTGGAGGCCCTCGGCCGCGAGGGCATGCAGGCGGTCGCGATCGACCCGCTCGCGCGCCGGCTCGGCGCCACGAAGGGCAGCTTCTACTGGCACTTCACGGGGCGCGACGCGCTCGTCGCCGCGGTGCTCGAGCGCTGGGAGCAGCGCGACACCGTCGAGCTCGTCGCGGAGATCGAGCGCATCGAGGACCCGCGCGAGCGGCTCGTGTCGCTTGCACGGATCGCCTTCGAAGGGGCGGCGCGCGGCGCCGACGCCCAGGCCGGCGTGCTCGCCGCCGCCGCCGACCCGCGCGTCGCCGCCGTGCTGGCGCGCGTGACGACGACGCGCCTGGAGGTGCTCGAGCGCCTCTACCGCGACGCCGGCGTCGCCGCGCCCGACGCCGCCCGCCACGCGCGCCTGACCTACGCGATGTACGTCGGGATGGGGGACCTGCTGCGGGCCGCGCCGGCGGCGGCGCGGACCCCGGACGAGGTCGAGGCCGACATCGAGCACGTCGTCGAGATGCTCGTACGCGCAGCCTTCGCTTGACGTATGCCTATATAGGCATATAAGGTGCCGGCATGGCACGAGCGGCGACCACGGCGGATGCGTTCAACGCGATCGCCGAGCCCCGGCGGCGCGAGATCCTCGACGCCCTCGCGGGCGGCGAGCTCGCCGTCAACGACCTGGTGGGGCGGCTCGGGCTGACGCAGCCGCAGGTGTCCAAGCACCTGCGCGTGCTGCGGGAAGTCGGGGCGGTGCAGGTGCGCGACGCCGGGCGCCGGCGGCTCTACCGGATCGACGGCCACGCGCTGAAGCCGATCCACGACTGGGTCAAGAGCTACGAGCGCCTCTGGACCGAGCGCTTTGACGCACTGGACGACCTGTTGGAAGACCTCAAACGCAAGGAGGAAGGTGATGGCGCAGATGACGAGTAGCGCGAAGAGGGCGACGGTGACGCTCCCGACCGATGAGCAGATCCTCATCACGCGGGAGTTCGACGCCCCCAAGCAGCTGGTCTACACGGCGCTGACGACGCCGGAGCTCATCAAGCGCTGGTGGAGCGGCGACCGCGGCACCGTGACGCTCGCCGAGGTCGACCTGCGCGTCGGCGGCACGTGGCGCTACGTGATGGTGGCGCACGGCGACTTCGAGGTCGCCTTCCACGGCGAGTACCGCGAGATCGAGCCCGACGAGCGGATCGTCAACACCGAGGTCTACGAGGGCATGCCCGAGGGCGAGGCGCTCACCACGACGACGCTGACCGAGGACGGCGGGCGCACGACGCTCGAGATCCTGATGCAGCTGTCCAGCCGCGAAGAGCGCGACGCGGTCATCGAGACCGGCATGGAGAGCGGCATGCAGGAGGCGATGGACCACCTCGAGCAGGTCGCGATCTCGCTGGGGAGCGGATGACTCAGGCGCTGGTCGCGCCGACACCGTTGCGCTCGGCGACGAGCGCGACGATGTCGCGCATGATGCGCGTCAGGTCGAAGTCCTTCGGCGTGTAGACCGCGGCGACGCCCGCGCTCTTCAGGGGCGCCACGTCGGCCTCGGGGATGATCCCGCCGACGATCACGGGCGCGTCGACGCCGGCCTCCTCGAGTCCCTCGAGGACCGTCGGGATCAGCTCGCGGTGCGAGCCCGACAGGATCGACAGGCCGATGACGTGGACGCCCTCCTGCAGGGCGCTCGTCACGATCTGCGAGGGCGTCAGGCGGATGCCCTCGTAGACGACCTCCATGCCGGCGTCGCGGGCACGGACGGCGATCTGCTCGGCGCCGTTGGAGTGCCCGTCGAGGCCCGGCTTGCCGACGAGGATCTTGATGCGCCGGCCGAGCGCGTCGCCGACGCGGGCGACCTCGTCGCGCAGCTCCTCGAGGTCCGAGCCCGCGGCGGCCGGGCCGGCGCTGGCCTCGCCGACGCCGGTCGGCGCGCGGTACTCGCCGAAGGCGTCGCGCAGCGCCTGCGCCCATTCGCCGGTCGTCGCGCCTGCGCGGGCGGCGGCGATCGTCGGGGGCATGATGTTCTCGTCGCCGGACTTCGCCGCGCGGCGCAGCTGCACGAGCGCCAGCTCGACGGCCTTGGAGTCGCGCTGCTCGCGCCAGTCCTGGAGCGCCGCGATCTGGTGGGCCTCGACGCCGGGGTCGACGGTCAGGATGCCGCCGTCCTCGCCGGTCGCAAGCGGCGACGGCTCGGTCGACTCGTAGCGGTTCTGGCCGACGACGACGAGGTCGCCGGACTCGATGCGGCGGATCCGGTCGCGGTGGGAGTCGACGAGCGCGGCCTTCATGTAGCCGACCGCCTCGACGGCGCCGCCGTGCTCCTCGACGACCGTCATCTCGGCGCGCGCGCCCTCGGCGAGCTCGGCGACGAGCCCGTCCATCACGACCGAGCCCTCGAAGATGTCGGGGTACTCGAGCAGGTCGGTCTCGTAGGCGAGGATCTGCTGGATGCGCAGCGACCACTGCTGATCCCACGGCCGCGGCAGGCCGAGCGCCTCGTTCCAGGCCGGCAGCTGCATCGCCCGGGCGCGGGCGTCGCGGCCGAGCGTCACGCCGAGCGCCTCGAGCACGATCCGCTGGACGTTGTTCTCCGGCTGGGACTCCGTGAGGCCCAGCGAGTTGACCTGCACGCCGTAGCGGAAGCGCAGCTCGCGGGGGTCCTGGACGCCGTAGCGCTCGCGGCCGATCTGCTCCCAGAGCTGGGCCATCGCGCGCATCTTCGCGTGCTCCTCGATGAAGCGGACGCCGGCGTTGACGAAGAACGAGATGCGGCTGAAGACCTTGCCCATCAGATCCTCGTCGACGCGGGCGCGCACGGCGTCGAGCACGGCGATCGCGTTGCAGAGCGCGTAGGCGATCTCCTGGACGGGCGTCGCTCCGGCCTCCTGCAGGTGGTAGGAGCAGATGTTGATCGGGTTCCACCGCGGGACCTCGGTCACGGTGTAGGCGACCATGTCGGCGATCAGCCGCATCGAGGGCGCGGGCGGGAAGGCGTAGGTCCCGCGGGCGAGGAACTCCTTGATGATGTCGTTCTGGGTCGTGCCCTGAAGCTGCGTCGAGTCGTGGCCCTGCTCCTCGGCGGCGACGATGTAGAGCGCCAGCAGCCAGGCCGCCGTCGCGTTGATCGTCATCGACGTGTTCATCGTGTCCAGCGGGATGCCGTCCATCAGCGCGCGCATGTCGCCGCGGTGGGCGATCGGGACGCCGACCTTGCCGACCTCGCCGCGGGCGAGCTCGTGGTCGGAGTCATAGCCCGTCTGGGTGGGCAGGTCGAACGCGACGGAGAGCCCGGTCTGGCCCTTCGCGAGGTTGTTGCGGTACAGCTCGTTGGACTTCTCGGCCGTGGAGTGGCCCGCGTACGTGCGCATCATCCACGGCCGGTCGCGCTCGGGAAGGCGATGCGCCGGAGGCTCGCTCATGAAGCGGATCGTACTCTGGACTAGGCAGGGCCCGGCGTCCGTGCTTGGATAGGCGCACAGGCGAGCCAGGGACGGCAGATGAGCTACGAATCGACACGGCGGAACTTCCTCACGCGCTCGGCGGGCACGGTCGCCGCGCTCACCCTCCCGCCCGACCTCCTCAAGGCGCTGCTGGACCGCCCGACCGCGGCGCTCGGCGTCCTCGGCCAGCAGCTGCAGGGGCGGCTGCTGACGCCGTCCAGCCCGGGCTGGAAGGAGGCCGCGGCGCTCTACAACCCGCGCCTGAACGTCGTGCCGCGCTTCATCGCGCTCTGCCAGAAGCCCCAGGAGGTCTCCGACGTCGTCGTCTACGCGCGCCAGAACGGGCTGCCGCTGGCGGCCCGCGGCGGGCGCCACTCGTTCGCCGGCTACTCCAACGCCGCCGGCGGGATCGTCGCCGACGTCGCGAGCATGCGCGCGGTCTCCTACGACCCGGCGAGCCAGACGGTCCTCGTCGGCGCGGGCGCCAACGTGCTCGACGTCTTCCGCGACCTCGTGCTCGCCCGCGGCGTCTGGTTTCCGGTCGGGACCTGCCCGACGGTCGGCATCGCCGGCCTGACGATCGGCGGCGGCTTCGGGCGCCTCATGCGCCGCCTCGGCACGACGGCCGACAGCCTGCGCGAGGCGACGGTCGTGCTCGCCGACGGGCGCGTCGTCGTCTGCAACGCGACGCGGGAGCCCGAGCTCTTCTGGGCCCTGCGCGGCGGTGGCGCCGGGATGGGCGTCGTCCTGTCGCTGCGCTTCGCGGTGACGCCCGCGACGGGGCCGATCCGCTTCTCGGTCACCTACCCCTGGGCTCAGGCCGCCGCCGGCATCGACGCCTGGCAGCGCTCGATGCCACAGGCGCCCAAGGAGCTGGCCTTCGGCCGCTTCCGCGCGATCAAGCTGCCCAGCGGGCGCCTGACCGCGGTCGCCAGCGGCGACTGGTACGGCGCGCCCGCGGCGCTCAACACGCTGCTCGGGCCGCTGCTCGCGGCCGGGCCGACCTCGTCGAACATCCGCCCGATCAGCTACCAGGCCGCGGCCGAGCCCGATCGCACGACCGTCAACCCCGACGGCACGATCACGACCGACGTCCTGCACGATCCGAACTACCAGCGCTCGGACTTCTTCGACGCGCTGATGGCGCCGGCGGCGATCGCCGCGCTCGTGGCGCAGGTCGAGCGCTGGCCGGGCGGCGGCCCGACGGCGCACGAGGGCGGCGTGCAGCTCGACGCGCTCGGTGGGGCGATCAACGCCGTGCCGAGCACCGCGACCGCGTTCGTCCACCGCAGCTCGCTGTTTCACATCGCCTACCTGAGCTTCTGGGGCAACGGCGACTCGGCGGCGATCGCCGCCGCCGACACGCAGTGGATCCGCGACATCCACGGCGCGATGCGCTCGTACGCCTCGGGCGCCGCCTACCAGAACTACATCGACCCCGAGCTCCTCACCTGGGAGCGCGCCTACTACGGCACGAACCTGTCGCGCCTGAAGCTCGCCAAGCGCGCCTACGACGGGCGCAACGCGTTCAAGTTCGCCCAGGGCGTCGCGCCCTAGGTGTAAGTTCCGAGGAGGTTGTTCAGGCGGGTGATGGGGGTCTGTCGCCCGAGTGATTGGTGTCGTCGGCGATGGTTGTATTCCCAGAGCCAGCCGTCAAGGGCGGCGGTGCGTTCGTCGGAGGAGCCGTAGGTCAGGCCGTTGTAGGCCCAGCCGCCGAGCATCGTGCGGATGAAGCGCTCGGCTTTGCCGTTGGTCTGTGGGCGGTAGGGCCGGGTGCGCAGGTGCCGGACACCGTGGGCGCGACACGCGATCGCGTGGACCTTGGAGACGTAGGGTGCGCCGTTGTCGGTCAGGACCCGTTCGACGGTGATGCCGTGGCGCTCGTAGAACGCGATCGCGCGATGCAAGAAGCCGATCGCGGTCGTGGCTTTTTCGTCGGGCAGGACTTCGGCGTAGGCCAGCCGTGTGGCGTCGTCGATCGCGACGTGCACGGCGTCCCAGCCGGCCCGCAGCCGCGGAACGCCGTCGGCGTCCATTCGTCGTGAGTGACGGTTGCGTTTGCGCCCGCCGGTGACGCGTTTGCCCGCACCGCCCTTGATGCGGCCGAGCTTCTTGACGTCGATGTGGATCAGCTCACCGGGCCGTGCTCGCTCATAGCGCACGACCGGCTCCTGGCCCAGCCGGCCCAGCTTGCCCATCCCCTCGCGCTTGAGGACAGCGCTGATCGTCGAGCACGGCAGATCCAGCAGGTCAGCGAGCTCCGGTGCTGTGAAGCGCAGCCGGCGCAACGCCGTCAACAGCTCGACCGTGTCCGGCGCGGTGCGGTTGGCGACATGGCGCGGCGCCGAACTGCGGTCCTGCAGGCCCACAACGCCCTCAGCCCGATAGCGCGCAAGCCACTTACGCGCCGTTCTCTCAGAGATCCCGGCCGACTCTGCGACATCACGGACCGTCTGCCTCTTGCTCTCAATCCGATCGACCAACAGCTCCCGCCCTTTCGGGCTGAGCCGCGCGTTAGCGTGACATCTCATCCGGCGTCTCCTTGGGACTGGGGCTTCAGCACCACCAGCCTCCAAGGAGGCCCGGATGAACAACCTCCTCAGGAACTACACCTAGGAGCCGAACGACGAAGGGCCGCCGTGGCGGCGGCCCTTCGATCGTCTGTCGTGCCTTCGGCGCGGTGCTAGCCGCCGAAGTCGTAGCGGTCGAACGTCGCGCCGAAGCCGACGACGAGGTTGTCGGCACCGGCGTCGAAGTCGGCCACCGGGATCGTGTTCGACGACGAGCCGCCGTTGTCGAGGCTGATCGCCTGGATGACGGCGTTCGGGTTGTCGGCGACGATCTGCGCCAGCGTGCGCGTGGTCCCCTGGTCGGGGCTGCCGGTGATTGCGCGCGTGCTCCACCACTGGCCGCTCTGGGCGTCGATGTCGTGGTTGTTCGTCACGACCGTCTCGTTGAGGTACGGCTCGAAGACGAGGTTCGTGAAGCCCGACGCCGTGCCATCGGTGCGGTTGGCGCCGGTCAGCGTGACGTGGATCGTCGGTGCGCTGACCGTGTTGCCGGGCGGGCGCTTGTTGATGTGGTAGCTGTAGGACAGCGCCGAGAGGTTGCCCAGCGGGACGCTCGAGAAGGGCTTGGCGATGCCGATCGCGCCGCTCGGGGTCGACGCGTCGAAGCCGCCGCCGAGCCGCAGCTCGCCGCCGGTCAGGCGCGCGGCGGGCGCGCCCACGAAGCTCCAGCCGGCGTCGCCGCTCGCGCCGACCGCCGTCGCCGGATTGGCGCCGTTGGCGCCGTTCGTCCCGTTCGTCCCATTGGCGCCCGCCGTGCCATTGGCGCCAGCTGTGCCGTTGGCACCGGCGGCACCCGGGGCGCCGGCGCTGCCGGTGTTGCCGACGCTCGCGCCGGCGTTCGCGTTACCGGTCTGGATCGCCTTGAGGACCTCGGCGTGGAGGTCGCGCAGGCGGATCGAGCCGTCCTTGAGGTCGCCGGACTTGATGTCCTTGATGTCCAGGCCCGTGAGGCTGTTGTTCTTCACCTTCGCGCCGGTGATGAGCGTCGCTGCGGTCGCGGTCGTTGCGCCGACTGCGACGGCTGTCGCGACGCACGCCGCGACGAGCTTGAGGTTGCTGCGCATGGGTTGGGGCTCCTCCTTGGTCCTGCGTGGTGAACCAGTGACCGCGGATCCATCCGACGTCAGACCGCGTGTCACGCCCGTGCACGACAACGCGCCTTGCCACCTGTGGGCATCGCCGTCGCACTCCGGGCGATGCATCGAGCTGCGGACTACCCCATCTGCCGCCACCCGACGCGGTGCCGGCGCCGGACGAGCGCTGGCGCGCCATGGATACCGGCTCGCATCAGCGGGTACCGACGAGAGAGGAGAGAGATCAAAGACCCCTGGGAGGACGACATGGCAGACGAAGCACCCGACCAGACCACGATGGCCGGCGAGGGCAACCAGCCCGAGGGCACCGGCTACGCGCCTCCCGACACCGGCCAGGGCGAGGTCTCCGAGACCGAGATCCCGGTCGGCGTCGACCAGATCGATGCCAAGCCTCCCGAGGAGGGCGACGACGGCGGCAGCGCGCCGCTCGACCTCGCCAACCTGGACACCGGCGACGCGGACGCGGACGCCGACGCCGGCGCGACGGCCGAAGCCGACGCCGACGCCGGCGATGCCGACGCCGATGCGGGCGACGCCGACGCCGACGCGGGCGATGCCGATGCCGAGGCCGACGCCGGCGACGCCGCCGAGGCCGAGGGCGAGGCCGGGGGCGACGACCCCAGCTGACGCCCGGTCTCGCAGCCGGAGCGAGGCGCCCGCGCGGGCGCCTCGCGTTCGCGCCCGGGGCGACCGGGTAGCGTCCAGGGCATGAGGCCCATCGACGTCCGCCACCAGGACCAGGAGCACGTCATCTGCTGCTGGCAGGTCGACGACGTCCTCGTCGACCCCGGCCCGGAGTCGACGCTGGACACGCTGCTGGACGCGCTCGGTGACGAGCAGCCGCGCGCCCTGCTGCTGACGCACATCCATTTCGACCACGCCGGCGCCGCCGGCGCGCTCGTGCGCGAGTGGCCCGACCTCGAGGTCTGGGTCCACGAGCGCGGCGCGCGCCACCTCGCCGATCCCGAGCGCCTGGTCGCCTCCGCCAAGCGCCTGTACGGCGACGACTTCGACCACCTCTGGGGCGAGGTCGTCCCGGTCCCCGAGCGCTCGCTGCGCGTCCTGCGCGGCGGCGAGAGCATGGACGGCTGGGACGTCGCCTACACCCCGGGGCACGCGTCGCACCACGTCTCCTACCGCCACCAGTCCAGCGGCTGGGTCTTCCCCGGCGACACCTGCGGCGTGCGGCTGCCGGCCGGCGACCTGCTCCTGCCGCCGACGCCGCCGCCCGATGTCGACCTCGAGGCCTGGTACGCCTCGCTGGACGCGATCGAGGCCTGGGAGCCCGAGCGCCTGGCGATCACGCACTTCGGCGACTACGGCGACGTCGCCGAGCACGTCGACCGCCTGCGGGCCGCCCTGGCGCACTGGAGCGAGCTCGCCGCCCGCGTCGACCGCGAGACCTACGCCGCCGCGCTGCGGGAGACCTTCGACGCGGCGCTTGACCCCGACAGCGCCCGCGCCTTCGGGATGGCGATGCCCGCCGACGACCAGTGGCTCGGCCTGGACCGATACCTGCAGCGCATCCGCGAGGTTGGCGCCACGGGCTGAGCGCGCCTATCCTGAGAGTCGATGACGCAGACCATCGAGAAGCCGCGCACGGGCCCGCCCGGGAGTGGGCTGGGAGGACAATGGCGCGTGATCGTGCGCAACGACGATCACAACACGTTCGACGGCGTCGCCCACGCACTTGCTCGCTACATCCCCGGCATCACCGTCGATCGCGGCTACCGCATCGCCGACCAGATCCACCGCAGCGGTCAGGCGATCGTGTGGAGCGGCCACCGCGAACCCGCCGAGCTGTACTGGGAGCAGTTGCAGTCAGCGGGGCTGACGATGGCGCCGCTTGAGCAGGGCTAGCCGGACCCGCCGGCTACCCGGTCGTGTCACCCTGAGGGCAGCGTGAGCGAGCCCGCCGAGACGACGAACGCCGACCGCGCGGCGCGCGAGCGACTCCTGCTGCGCCGCTACCACGAGGACGGCGACACGCGCGCCCGCGACACGCTGGCCGAGGAGATGGTGCCGCTGGCCCGCGCGCTGGCGGGCCGCTACTCCGGCCGCGGCGAGCCGCTCGACGACCTCGTCCAGGTCGCCTGCGTCGGGATCATGAAGGCGATCGAGGGCTTCGACCTCGAGCGCGAGGTGCGCTTCTCCTCCTACGCGACGCCCACCGTCCTGGGCGAGATCAAGCGCCACTTCCGCGACAAGACGTGGGCGATGCGGGTGCCGCGCGGCATGCAGGAGCTGCAGATCGAGCTCGCCAAGGCGCGCGACAAGCTCACGACCGAGCTCGGGCGCTCGCCGACCGTCCAGGAGCTCGCCGACGAGGTCGACCAGCCCTTCGAGGAGGTGCTGATCACGATCCAGAGCCAGGAGGCGCGGCGCACCCGCTCGCTCGACGAGCCGACCGGGGAGGACGTGACGCTCGCCGACTCGATCGGCGCGCGCGACCCGGAGATCGGCCGCGCCGAGATGCGCGTGCTGCTCGACGACGCCTTCGACGTCCTGTCCGAGCGCGACCGCGAGGTCCTGCGCCTGCGCTTCGCCGAGGACCTCACGCAGACGGAGATCTCGAAGATCGTCGGCGTCTCGCAGATGCAGGTCTCGCGGATCATCCGCCAGGCGCTGCGCACGCTGCGCTCGGACATCGAGCGCAACGACGAGCGCATCGACGTGTAGGCGCCGGTCACAGGATCGGCGGCTGGGCGAATGAAGGACATGGACCCGACCGTCACCGAGCGCAGCGACGAGCAGCTGCTGCTCGCCGCACCCGGCGAGCCCGAGGCCTTCGCGCTCTTCTACCGCCGCCACGTGCGGGCGCTGGCGGCCTACTTCTGGCGCCGCAGCCGCGACGCCGAGGTCGCCGCCGACCTCACCGCCGAGACCTTCGCCGCGGCCCTCGACGGCTGCCGGCGCTTCGATCCCGAGCGCGGGCCGGCGATCGGCTGGCTCTACGGGATCGCCCACCACCAGCTCGGGCGGCTCGCCCGCCGCGGCGCGGTCGAGACGCGCCATCGCCGCCGCATGGGCATGCCCCGCCTCGAGCTGCACGACGAGCAGCTCGAGCGCATCGAGGCCGACGCGGTCCGCGAGGGCCCGCACGCCCGCGTGCTCGACGAGCTCGAAGGGCTGCCGGCCGACCAGCGCGCGGCCGTCGAGGCGCGCGTCCTGCACGAGCTCGACTACTCCCAGATCGCCCTGGCGTCCGGCGCCTCCGAGCTCGTGGTGCGCAAGCGCGTCTCACGCGGGCTCTCGACGCTGCGCGACCGACTCACGAGGACGGAGCAATGACCGACTTCTACGCCCAGCTCGAGGACCAGCTCGTCGGCGCCGCCCGCCGGCGCCAGGCGCAGGGCCGCGTCGGACGCGCGGTCGCCGGCCGCGGTCGCACCCTGATCGCCGCGACCGCCGCGATCGCGCTGCTCGCGGCGGGCGGCGCGGTCGCGCTGCCGTCGGTGCTGGAGACCTCGTCGACGAGCGAGCCGGCGACGCCGCCGCAGGTCGCCCCGGCGCCCGCGCCGGCTCCCGTGCGCGGCACGAGCCTGAACGGCATCACCGTGGCGGTCCTGAACGGCACGACGCGGACCGGCGTGGCGCGCGCGGTCGCCGACCAGCTCGAGCGCCGCGGCGCGACGGTCGCCGCGACGCAGAACGCGCCCGACCAGGCCGTCCCGCGGTCGCTCGTGCTCTACGCGCCGGGCGCGAAGGCCAAGGCCCGCCGTGTCGCGATCGCGCTCGGCGGCGCCGCCGTGCGGCCCGTCGGCGGGTACCCGGGGTCGATCGGCGTGAAGGCCGACGTGACGATCGTCGCCGGCTCGGAGCGCATCGGCGCGCCGGCGGCGGCCGTGCCCGTCCCGGCGACCCCCAGGGCGCCCTCCGCCGTGCCGCCGGCCGCGACGACGCCGGCGCGCCCGCCCTCCGCGGCGGCGCCGCCGGCGGCCACGCCCGTGCCATCGACCCGCGGCGGCTTCGCGCCCGCACCGACGGCGACGGTGCCCGCACCGTCGGCCCGCCCGGCGCCGCCCGGCTCGACGCCGGTGGCGCCCCCGGCGCCCTGAGCGAGCTCTGCGGCCCGTCGCGGGCGGCGCTCCCCTGCGCCGCAGCAGGTGTGCGAGACCGACACCCAGGTGCCTGCCCTGCGCTTGCCTCCTCGTGCACGATCTGCGTGGGGAGCAATCGCAAGGCAAGGAGCCACGCATGTCGTCAGTCCGTTCCACCTGGGTCGCCGCGGCGCTCGCGGCGAGCGTCGCCGCGCTCGGCCTCGCCGGCGTCGCCGGTGCCGAGGCGCCCGCCGATACCACGATCCGCGTCTCGCCGCGGGTCGTGATCGCCTCGCCGCAGAAGAGCCCGATCGACTTCCCCGGCGCTCCCAACGCCCGCGCCGGGCGCCCGCTGCCGAAGGGCTACGTCGCGATCGCGCGCGGCGTGAGCATCACCCGCGGCGCCGAGGTCGCGTTCGCCGCGATGCGCATGACCTGCCCGAAGGGCAAGACCTGGTTCACCGGCGGCTCTGCCGGCGAGGTTGGCGCCGGCGTCCTGGACCGGCGCGTGTCGGGCAAGCGCTCGGTGCTCGTGATGGCGAGCGCGGCGCCCTCGGTGGCCGCCGGCGAGACGGGCTCGGGGACGATCTTCGCGCTGTGCCGCTGAGCGCGCTCCGCTACTAGCGAGCGGAGCGGCGGTCGACCAACTCGCCGAGCGTGCCGGCGGCGTTGGCGGCGCCGTGCGCGATGCGCCCGGCGATGCCGGGCACGGCGGCGCCGATCGCGACGTCGGGGGTCTCGCCGACGGCGACCGCGGCCGCGCGGACGGCCTCCTCCTGGGCGCGCATCCGCACCGCCCAGCCGTCGAGGAAGGCCTCCAGCTCGGCGTCGGCGTCGGCGCGCGCGAGCGCCGCGAGGTACTCGAGCAGGGTCACGACGTGGACGACGTCCAGCGCGGCGAAGCGCAGCGCCTGGTTGACCTCCAGCGACGTGTCCAGCAGCAGGCTGTGCAGTGAGGCCAGCCGCGCGCCGAAGCCCTGCGCCGCGGGGCGCCCGTGCAGGCCGCGCGCGGCGGTGACCTCGCTCAGCTCGCCGAGCAGCGTGCGCGCGACGCCGGAGCCGTCGCTCAGGAGCGCCGCGGCGTCGGGCGCGGTGGACTCCAGCCGCCCCGCGAGCGCGCGCCAGTGGTCGCGCTGCTGGCGGGCCATGACGTACAGCTCGCGCAGCCCGCGGTGCTCGGCGGGATGCACCGGCGGTGCGACCTCGACCTACTCGTCCAGATCGCCGGCGGCGACCGGGTCGTGGACCTCGCCGCTGGCGACGCGGTCGTTCCACGACGTACAGCAGCGGCACCGTGTACCAGCTCGAGCAGGACATCCGCCAGTCGGTGAACTCGGGGCCGAACCAGAACGCGTCCCAGTCGGCGTGGTCGTCGAAGTCGATCGACATGAGGAACTTGTAGCGGTCGTCGCGCGAGCGGAAGACCTCGTACTTCGTCGCGCCGTAGCGCATCGAGATCGGGGCGAGCTGCTGCAGCGCGGCCTCGATGTCGTCGCCGCGGAAGCCCGTCGCGTAGACGGGGAGGTGCACGATGCCGGCCATCAGGCGCCCACCTCGGCCGCGATCGCGCCCGGTCCCTCGGCGGTCTTGCCCTGGCCGGTCTCGGTGGCGCCGACGAGGATCGCGATCTTCCCCGAGTGCTTGTTCTCGTACATGAGCTGATGCGCCTCCGCAACGCCGTCGAACGGCATGGTCTTCCACAGGACGGGCCGGATCTTGGACTCGCGGATGAGGTCGTTGGCCTTCGTGCACTCCCACGCGTTGGCGAAGTGCGAGCCGATGATCTGCTTCTGGCGCATCCAGAGGTAGCGCACGTCGAAGTCGAGGTCGAAGCCCGAGGTCGCGCCGCAGATGACGACCTTGCCGAACGGCTTGACGACGAAGACGCTCGTGGGGAACGTCGCCTTGCCGACGTGCTCGAAGACGATGTCGGGCGGGCCGCCGAGGATCTCCTTGACGCGTTTGCCGAACTCGCGGCTGACCTTGAAGCGCGCCTTCTCCTCGTCGGGCGACTCGCCGCCCTTGCGCATCATGCCCGCGAACTCGCTGCGGTTGATGAAGCCCTTCGCGCCGAGCTGCTCGACGAGCGCGCCCTTCGCGTCGCTGGAGACGACGCCGACACAGTCGGCTCCGGCCAGCGCGCAGAGCTGGGTGGCGAAGACGCCGAGGCCGCCCGCGGCGCCCCAGATCAGCACCTTGTGGCCGGCCTGCAGCTCGACCTGGTCCATGAGCATCCGGTAGGCGGTGAAGTACGTCAGGCCGTAGGAGGCGGCCTCCTCCCAGGCCAGGTGCTCGGGCTTGGCGAGCAGCTGCTGGGCCTGGACCTTGCAGAACTGGGCGAAGGAGCCCCAGCTCGTCTCATAGCCCCAGATCTGCTGGCTCGGCGCGGCGAGCGGGTCGAGGCCGTGGACCTCGACGTCCTCGTAGGAGGCCTGGTTGCAGTGCACGACGACCTCGTCGCCGAGCTTCCAGCGCGTCACGCCCTCGCCGACCTTCCAGACGATCCCGGAGGCGTCCGACCCGCCGATGTGGTGGTCCTCGTCGGGGTGATAGCGAAAGACCGAGACCGGTTTGCCGAGCGAGGCCCAGACGTTGTTGAAGTTCACGCCGGCCGCCATGACGCGGACGATGACCTCGAAGGCGCCGGGCTCGGGGACCTCGATCTCCTCGATCTGGAAGGCCTCCGTCGGCTCGCCCTCGCGCTCCTGGCGGATGACCCACGCGGCCATCGTCGCGGGCAGTTCGCCCGGTTCGGTTGCGACGGTTGAGACTTGGCTGAGATCGACGGCCACGGTCGTTGCTACCCCTTGGTTTCGCTTGCTCGATGTCCGGGCGGCAATCCTACGCGCCGACGCGTTCGTGGGTCGGTTCCGACGGCGCCACGACGGCCTCGCCGGTCTGGATCGCAGGCGCGACCGGGCGCACGGCGCCGCCCGCGAGCTCGGGCGAGATGAGCGCCCAGGCCACCACGGCGCCGGCCACCGCGACGAGCCCGCCGATGAACAGGCCGTTGCCGAGCGAGTCGACGAAGTCGGCCTGCGAGGTCGTGTGGCCGATGAACGTGCCGAGCACGGCGACGCCGAGCGTGCCGCCGACCATCCGGCTCATCGACAGGATCCCGGAGGCGACGCCGGCCTTGCTGGCGTCGACGGCGTTCATCGCGGCGGTGCTCATCGGCGACATGACGAGCGCGATCCCGATCCCCATCAGCACGAAGCCGGGCAGCAGGAAGCCGAAGCCGCTGTCGGGCGTGAGGAACGACTGCCACAGCAGCGAGGTGGCGACGAGCGCGAGCCCCGCGGTCATCAGCGGGCGCGGCCCGATGCGGTCGGTCTGGCGGCCGGCGATCGGGGCGATGACGATGACCATGATCGTCGTCGGCAGGAAGCGCAGCCCCGCCTCCAGCGGCGAGTAGCGCAGGACGTTCTGCATGTAGAGCGTCAGGAAGAAGAACATCCCGAGCATCGCGAAGGAGACGATGAACGCGACGATGTTCGCGCCCAGGAACGTCCGCGAGCCGAAGAAGTCGAAGTCGACCATCGGGACCCTGACGCGGCGCTCGATCCTCGCGAACGCCGCGAGCCCGGCGGCCGCCAGCGCGAACAGCCCGAGCACGCGCGGCGAGCCCCAGCCCCACGACGATGCCTCCACGAGCGCGAGCGTCAGCGCCGTCAGGCCGATCGTGATCGCGGCGATGCCCGGGATGTCGATCGTCGGCAGCACGGTCTCGTCGCGCGACTCCTGCGTGGCGAACAGCGTCACCGCGATCGCGACCGCGGCGACCGGCAGGTTGATGAAGAAGATCGACTGCCAGGACACGTGCTCGACGAGCACGCCGCCGAGCACCGGGCCGATCGCGAGCGCCAGCGCCGAGACGCCGGCCCAGGTGCCGATCGCCTTGCCGCGCTCGTGCGGCGGGAAGGTGTTCGTGATGATCGAGAGGGTGGCGGGCATCATCAGCGCCGCGCCGACGCCCTGCAGCGCGCGGCCGCCGATGAGCCAGGCCGAGGACTGCGAGAAGCCGATGAACGCGCTCGAGGCGGCGAACAGCACGACGCCGAGCAGGAAGACGCGGCGGCGCCCGAAGATGTCGCCGAGCCGGCCGCCGGTGACGAGCAGGACGCCGAAGGCCAGCGTGTAGGCGTTGACAGTCCACTCCAGGCCCGCGATCGACGTGTGCAGGTCGCGCTGGATCGACGGGAGCGCGACGTTGACGACCGTGTTGTCGAGCATGACCATGAACAGCGCGAAGCACATGGCCGCGAGCGTCCACCAGCGGCGGTTGCCGTCGTTGAGAGCCATGCGCCTGGTCATGCGGCGGCCGCCAGCAGGTCGTCGAGGATCGGGCGCAGGGCGTCCGCGAGGCGGGTGCGCTGGGCGGGGGGGACGGTGGCGATGAACGTCTCCAGGCCGGCAAGGCGGGCCTCGTCGAGGCGCTCGAGCGCGCGGCGGCCGGTGTCGGTGCAGTGCAGGCGCTTCATGCGCCGGTCGGCGGTGTCCTCGCGGCGGGTCAGCAGGCCGCGCGCGACGAGCGCGTCGACGGCGCGGCTGGCGCCCGGCAGCGACAGGCCGAGGCGCTCGCCGAGCTCCTTGACCGTCAGCTCGGCGCCCGACAGCGCGCACATCGCCTTGACCTGCGTGAGCGTGAGGTCGAGCTCCTCGAAGATCGCGTAGGCCTCGACGTCGCCGGTGGTGATCACGGCACGCCAGAGGGCGAGGAGCTGGCCGGCGAGCTCGGTGGCGGAGTCGGACTCAGATGCTTGCATGCACGCAAGTATTGCACGCGCGCACCGATCGGTCCAGGCTGCCGCGGCCGTGGGCTTCACAGGCCCGCGCCGCGGGCCGGCGAGTCAGCTGGGGCCGTCGAACTCGATCTTGTCCCGGAGCTGCAGCGCCTTGGCGGTCGCGCTCCAGGTGTACTCGCGCTGGGTGATCTTCGCGGGGCAGCAGATGTCGTCGCCCTGGGCGTACTTCGGCGTTCGCAGCTTCAGGGTCGTCCCGGCGGGCTCGACGGTCGCGCGGTACAGGCGCTGGGAGCGGAAGACGGCGCGCAGGGGCGAGTCGGCGGCCTCGCCGTCGGTGCTGAAGACGTAGAACGCGACCGCGCCCGCGGCGCCGCCGGTCTCGACGAGCACGAGCGCGTCGGAGCGCTCGTCGCCGGTGATGTCGGCGAACACGATGTCCGGTGCGACGAAGCCGCCGCCCTCGCTGAGCAGCGTCTTGACGGAGCTCGTCGTCTTGGCGTCCTCCAGCAGCGTCTTCTTGAAGAGCTCCTGCGACTTGGAGGGCTCCGCCGACGACCCGGCGCTGATCGCCAGCACGGCGCCGGCCGCGAGCAGGAGCGTGAACAGCGCGGCGGGGAGGGACCGGTGCCGGCGCATTGCGCTCATTGTCGCAACCTGCCGCCCGGGGCGCTACGGCTGCAAGAGAGTGTCCGCGCTGCCGCGCGCGGCCCCGACCAGGAGCGTCGCCGGGTCGATCGCCGCCGAGCGGGCGGTGACGACGTAGCTGCCCTCGGTGAGGTCGGCCTTCAGCGAGGCGGTGTCGCCGGGGTTGATCGGCCCGGTGCTCTGCTCCAGCGGCTCGTCGGGCCCGTCGGGCCCGCTGCTGCGCAGCGTCACGCGCTGCGACGTCGTCGTCTGGTTGCTCGCGATCAGCTCGACCGTGCCGGCGCCGAAGCGCGCGGGCGACACCGTCACGCGAGCGGGCGAGATCGCGGCGCTCACCGTGATCGCCGCAGCCGGGCGCGGGTTGTTGGCGAACTCGTCGTCACCGCAGCCCGCGAATCCGAGGCCCAGCGCGACGACGACCGCTGCGGCGGCCCGGAGCATCCTGCGCTGAGCGTGGACCTGTCTCACCATCCTCGTGACAACTCCGGGAAACCTACCCGAGCGCGCGCGGGCAGGGTACGCGCGGGTCGTCAGCTGGACGCGGGCGCGGAGGTGAGGGCGCCGCGCTCGGACTCAAGGCCGCGCAGCGTGGCCTGCAGCTGATCCCATGCCGCCGCCTCGGCGTCGTCGTAGTCCCGGCCCGCGAGCTCGCGAAGGTCCTCGCTGTAGGCGCTCCAGGCGCTGCGGGTACGGGCGTCGATCTCGGCCAGCAGGCGCTCGGTCTCGGGCTGGGCGGCGAAGGTCTCCATCACACTCCTCGTTCGGCCAGGGACAGCATGTGCTCAAGGCTACCCCCGCCATCGGTCGGCGGATGGTCGAGCCTGCAAGCGAACGTGCGTTCCGTCGGGGGCACGCGCAACGCTTGCCGGCCATGGATCTGCTCGCCCAGCCGCTGGCCACCGCCGAGTTCCTCGTCGTGGACACGGAGACCAACGGCCTCGGCGGCGAGGCCTGCGAGCTGACCGAGGTCGGCGCGGTGCTCGTCGGCGGCGGCGAGCTGCACGACCGCTGGGAGACGCTCGTCGCGGGCGTCGTGCCGCTCTCGCGCGCGATCCAGCGCTTCACCCAGATCACGCAGCAGATGGTCGACGCCGCCCCGCCGGCCGACGTCACGCTGCCCGAGTTCGCCGAGTTGATTGGATCCCCGCCCACCCGCGTACTCGTCGCCCACAACGCCGCCTTCGACCGCCGCGTGCTCGCGCAGGCGTTCGGGCGCGCCGGCCTGCCGTGGCCCGATCCGCCCGCGCTGTGCACCGTCGCGCTCGCGCGCCGCTTCGCGCCGCTCGTGCGCCAGCGCCGCCTGGCGGCGCTCGCCGACGCGCTCGGCATCGAGGTCGAGACGACGCACCGCGCGCTCGCCGACGCCGAGACCTGCGCGCGCGTCTTCTGCGCGCTCTTCGGCCGCCTCTGCGCGCACGCGGGCACGGTCGCCGATGCGCTCGCCGCGCTGAGCCCGGCACGCCGGCGCCCGCGGCCGCGCGCGCGGCGCACGCTGGCCGGCGGCGCGACGAAGCGCGGCGCCCCGCCGACCGCCGGCCTCCCCGACGAGCCCGGCGTCTACCTCATGCGCAACGCCGCCGGCCAGGTGCTCTACGTCGGCAAGTCGGTCTCGCTGCGCACCCGCGCGCGGGCGCACTTCGCGCCATCGGCGCGGTCGGAGGGCTGGACCGAGCAGACGGCGATCGTCGACCACCGCACGACGAGCTCCGAGCTCGGCGCGCTCCTGCTCGAGCACCGGCTGATCCGCGAGCTGCGCCCGCCCGGCAACGTCGTCCACAAGCACGTCGACGAGTACGTCTACCTGCGCTGCCGGCTGGACATCGCCTTCCCGGTGCTCGAGGTCGCGCGCGAGCCCGCGGCCGGGCGCGCGGTGACCGTCGGGCCGCTGCGCAGCCGTCCCGCCGCGGTCGAGCTCAAGGAGCAGCTCGACTCGCTGTTCGGGCTGCGCCACTGCGGCCGCGCGCTGCGCCTGCGCGAGTGGCCGTCGGCCTACGGCCAGATGGGGCGCTGCCTGTCGCCGTGCCTCAACGACCTCGATCCCAACCTCTACCGCCGCCGCCTCGACGAGGCGCTCGCGCTCTTCACCGGCGAGGGCGACGGCGGCGCCGCGCTGCTGGCGCACCTCGACGCCCAGATGCACGCGGCCAGCGCCGATCGCCGCTACGAGCGCGCCGCCTGGCTGCGGCGCCGGCGCGAGCGGATCGCCGGGCTCGTGCAGGCGCTGCAGGGCTCGCTCGCGGCGACGCACGCGCGCCCGCGGCTCGTGCTCGCCACGCATCCGCGCGGCGCCGGCTTCGACGCCTTCTGGCTCGTCGGCGGCCGCGTCGCCGACTGGGACGGCCTCGCGACGCGCCGGCGACCTGCACGCGCCGCACGCTCGACGCGCTGCGGCGCGCCGGCGGCGAGCTGCCGCCCGACGCCGTCGGCGAGGCCCGCATCGTGCAGACCTGGCTGGCCGCGCACGACGCGCCTGCGCTCGCGCTCGCCCCGGTGCCGACCGAGGCGGCGATCCGGGCGTTCGTGGCTCAGGCGACGGCGGCCTGAGCGAACGGCAGCTCGACGACCTCGGCGGTCGCGCCGCCCTCGACGTCGACGGTGTCGCCGATCGCCGCCTCGCGGCGCACGAGCGCCAGTGCGATCGGGCCGTGGGCGGGGGAGACGAGCGAGCTCGACAGCCGGCCGACGACGCGCTCGCCGAGGCGCAGCTCGGCGCCCGCGGGGCCGGCTCGGAGAGGCGCAGCCCGCGCAGGTGGCGATTGGGCTTGCCGCGGTAGAAGAGCCGCGCGACGGTCTCCTGGCCGACGTAGCAGCCCTTCGTGAAGCTCACGGCGCGCTCGTTGAGGCCCGCCTCCTGGGGGATCGTCGCGTCGTCGAGCTCGGCGCCGTAGCGCGGGCGCCCCTGCTCGACGCGCAGGATCTCGGCCGCCGCCTCGGAGACCGCGGTCGCGCCCGCATCCAGGAGCGCCGCCCGCACCGCCTCGGTGGCGTCGGCCGCGCAGAGGACGTCGACGCCGACGTCGGTGGCGATCAGCCGCACGTCGTGGCCCGCGATCGATCCGGGCGCGTGGGCGTGCTCCTCGGCGGGCAGCTGCTCGGCGCCCGCGATCCGCCGCGCCGCCGGGCCGGCCAGCGACAGCAGCCCGCGCTGGACCGTGCGCTTGTGCAGCTCGACGTCGTAGCCGATCTTGAAGCGCCGGATCATGTCGAAGAGCGCCTGCAGGGTCGCGCGCTCGGTGTCGAGCAGCAGCTCGGGCGCGGGCTCGGCGACGTCGAGGATGCGCAGGTCGCCGAGCATCTTGCCCTTGGGCGTCAGGAAGGCCGCGTAGCAGCCGCCGCCCGGCACGAGGCCGATCGTGTCGTTCGTCACCTGGCCGGCGAGGAACTCCTTCGCCCCGCTGCCCGTGAGCGCCAGCTTGCCGCGCTCGGAGCGGTCGAGCAGGCCGCACTCCTGCGTCAGGACGCGGTACTCGCTGGCGAGGTCTTCGGTGAGGATCGCCATCGTTCGAGGATAGCCCCCGCCGGCGGCTGCCCGGGCCCACGAGCGGATAGCCTTGCGCGCGATGGCCTTCGCGGACACGTTCTCCCAGATCGTCGACTCGCTGCCCGACGACTGGACAGATCTCGAGCTGGACCTGCGGATCAAGGACGAGCGCCGCTACATCGACGCGGCGACCTACCTCGTGACGTGCAACGCGCAGCCCTACTCGCACCACGACTGGCACTGGCGCCTGCTCGTCGCCCACCGCTTCGGCCACGCGGCCGCCGCGGAGACCGTCCACGGCTGCCTGAAGCTGCTCGACGAGGCCGGCATCGAGGGCGAGCTCGCGCTCCGCGAGATGCGCTCCGGGCGCGTCGAGGTCACGCAGATGTGGGGCCGCCCGCAGTCCGTGCGCGACGAGTTCAAGCGCTCGCGCTCGCAATAGCGATGGCCCGCGTCGTCGCGCACGTGCCGGACCTGCTCTTCGGGTCCAAGGTCGAGGGGATGCTGCGGGCCGCCGGCCACGACGTCGCGCTCGTCGCCTCCGAGGCGGGCGCGCGCGAGGCCGCCAGCGGCGTCGAGCTGCTCGTCGTCGACCTCTTCTTCGAGCCCGACGCCGCCATCGCGATGGTCGCCGGGCTGAAGGCCGACGGGACGCTCGGGAACGCGCGCGTCCTGGGCTCCTACGCCCACACCGCGCCCGAGGTCAAGGCCGCCGCGGTCGAGGCCGGCTTCGACCTCGTCGTGCCGCGCTCGCGGATGGCCCGCGAGGGCGCGGCGCTCGTCGACGGCCTGACCGGCTAGGCCACCGCCGCCGCCGGCTCGAGCGGGCGCAGCTCCTCGGCGTAGGAGATCGAGTGGCGGCGCAGCTCGCCGCCGGGCGTCGTCTCGTAGGCGCCCATCCGCCACAGCGGCGGGGAGTAGGCGTTGATCGTGATCGCGGGCCCGCCGCCGCCGTGCGCGACGCGGTGGATGTCGGCGGCGGCGAAGTCGACGGCCTCGCCCGCGCGCATGCTGCGCCGGATCGGCGCGCGGCCGAGCGCGAGGCGCTCCTCGACGACCGCGCCCTCGGCGACGGCGAGCGCGCCGCAGGAGACGTCGTGGTCGTGAAAGCCCGTGTCGTGGTCGTCCATCCAGCAGATCAGCCAGACGGCGACGTGCTCGTCGCGCAGCAGCTGCTCGTAGGTGCGCACCGCGGGGTCGTGGTGGACGAGGTGGCGCCAGCGCTCGGGGGTGCCGGCGAGCTCGGCGACGAGCTCGCGCAGCTCGGTGCGGGTGAGGTCGCGCGTGTGGGTCATGCCGCCACCGCGCTCGCCGGGGCGGCCGCGCGCCGGCCGAGCAGGCGGGCGACGTTGGCGCTCGTCATCGCCGCGCGCGCGGCCGGCCCGAGGACCGACGGCGAGGCCGCCTCGACGACCGGGCGGTCGGAGCCGTGGACGACCTGGTCGATGCCGACGCAGCGCACGAGCGCGTCGATCGCGCGCACGCCGTAGGAGGAGGTGTCGTAGTAGATGCGGGTGTCGGAGACCGCGGCGCTTGGGCCGCCGCGCGCGGCGAGGCGCTCGACGTGCAGCGGCGCGCCGCCGGCGATCATCGCGAAGACGACGCGCAGCTCGGGGTGGGCGGCACGGCCGAAGGCGGCGAACGCCAGCCAGGCGGCGTTCATGTCCGAGACGTAACGGGTCATCGCCGGCCACCAGCCGGGCGCCTCGTCGAGGACGTAGGGCTGCGGGCGCCAGGCCCGCCAGGGGCCCGGGCCGGGGTGGACGAGCAGCGGCGCGCCGCGGCGCTCCAGGCGCTCCAGCAGCGGGCCGCAGCGCTCGAGGCCGCGGGGGCTGTTCAGCGCGCCGGCGGGCAGCGAGATGCCGACCGCGCCGCGGTCCAGCAGCGCGTCGACGTCGGCGGGGTCCGCCGGCCGCAGCGACACCGCGCCCCAGACGCCGAACGCGTCGCCGAGCTCCAGCCCGGCGCCGTTGTGGGCCTCCAGCAGCGGCTCGGCGTCGCGCCGGTCGAGGACCTCGATGCCCAACGGGCTGGAGATGCACAGCAGCGCGCGGGCGATCCCGTCGCGGGCCAGCAGCGCGCGCCGGGCGTCGGGGTCGTGGTCGGCCGGATCGAAGGCGCACTCGGGCTCGTCGCGCAGGCGCAGGGTCCAGCCGCGGCCGCTGCGGCGCAGCAACGGCGCCTCGCGGCGCCAGGACAGCGCGGCGATCAACTGCTCCGACCAGAGGTGCTGGTGGACGTCGGTTGCGAGCATCGCCGGAGAATACACAGAATCCCGATCAGATTTATGTAGTTTGGACGGATGGGTCAGCGCGTAGATTTGTGCGACCCATGCAGGTCCGGCGCGCTCGACCCGAGGATGCGGAGGCGTTCGCCGCCGTGGTCGCCGCCGTGGCCGACGAGGACCGCTGGATCGCCACCGAGCCGCCGGTCGACGTCGCCGCCTTCGCCGAGATCGTGCGCGGCACGATCGCCAAGGGCGCCGACGTGCTCTGGGTCCTCGACGACGACGGCCGCGTCGTCGGCACGATGGGCCTGCACGCGACGCGCACGCCGGGCGTCATGTCGCTGGGCATGTGCATCGTCGAGGACGCCCGCGGCCGCGGCGGCGGGCGCGCGCTGCTCGAGGCGGCGATCGACCACGCGCGCCGGCGCCCGCTGCACAAGGTGGAGCTGGAGGCCTGGCCCGACAATGCCCGCGCGATCGCGCTCTACGAGGCCCACGGCTTCGAGGTCGAGGGCGAGCGGCGCGCGCACTACCGCCGCCGCGACGGCACGCTGCGCTCGGCGCTGCTGATGGCGCTGCTGCTCGAGGACGCTCAGTCGCGGCCGGACGGCGGCACGTAGCGCCCGTAGAAGGCCTGCGCGACGTCGGGCAGGCGCTTGACGAGCCCGAACTGCTGCTCCCAGCGCGCCCAGGCGCGCAGCCGCGTCTGGTCGAGCTGGCCGAAGGCGCGCGCGCCGGCCGTGAACGAGGGGGAGACGGCGTCGAGCTCGCGCTGGACGGCGATGCGGTCGAGGCCCGTCGTCGCGGTCACCAGCGCGCTGACGCCGCTCTCGGGGTCGGCCAGCACCTCGGAGTAGCCGCGGGCGAGCGCGCCGACGGTCGCGCGCACGAGCGCCGGGTCGTCCTGCAGCGTCTCGCGGGTCACGGTCAGCACGAGCTCGGGGTAGGCGGGCGCGCCGAAGTCGTCGACGCGGAACTCCTTGATGCTCGGGCGCTTGGCCTTCAGCGCGACGCCCTCGGCGTTCCAGAACGCCGTCGCGCCGGCGACGCGGCCCGCCAGCAGGCTCTGCACGGCGCTGAAGCCGATCGTCGTCGCGCGGACCTTCTTCGGGTCGCCGCCGGCGCCGGCGACGATCGAGCGCAGCACGGCGTCGTCGCTCGGCAGCCCGGTGACGCCGACGCGCTTGCCCTCGAGGTCGCGTGGCGTCCTGATCGACGGCTGGGCGAGGATCGCCGCCAGCGGCGTCTGGACGAGCGCCATGACGCCGACGAGGTCGCGGCCGCGCTCGCGGGCGATCGCGAGGTCGTGGATGTCGAGCACCGCGAACTGCGTGCGGCCCGAGACGAGCAGCTTGACGGCGTCGGTCGAGTCGCCCGGCACGCGGATGCGCAGGTTGACGCCGAGCGCGTCGTCGTAGCCCCGCGCGACCGCCATGTAGATGCCGGTGTGGACGGCGTTGGGCTGGAAGTCCAGCAGCAGCGTCGCGGCGCTGTTGGGCGCGCGGTCCTCGGCGGCGGCGCCGCAGCCACCGAGCGCGACGGCGGCGGCGAGCAGCAGCGCCGCGATGTGCTTGCGTCGCATGGCGCGACGAGGATACGTTGGCGCGGGACGCCCTGCGAACTACTGGAGAGCACATGGAACGCCGCGCCAACTCGGCCTACGCGGCCGAACTGGTCGGGACGTTCATGCTCGTGCTCTTCATCGTCCTGACCGTTGCGGTCTACGCGGGCAACGGCACCGCGAGCCCCGATCTCGTCGCGATCGGTCTCGTCCATGCGTTCGCGCTGATGATGCTCGTGGCGACGCTCGGCGGCGCGTCGGGGGCGCACTTCAACCCGGCGGTCACCGCCGGGCTCCTCGCGATCCGCAAGATCGCGCCGGTCGACGCCGCGATCTACGTCGTCGTCCAGCTCGCCGGCGCGGTCCTGGCGGTGCTCGTCGCCAAGGTGCTGATCCAGAACGGCAGCGGCGACGCCGTCAACTGGGGCGCCCCCGGGGTCTCCAAGGACCTCCTCGACGGCAAGGCGGCGGCCGGCTTCCTCGGCGAGTTCATCGGCACGTTCGCGCTCATGTGGGCGATCATGGGCGCCGCCGTCAACCCGACCTCGGACAAGGCCTGGGCGCCGTTCATCATCGGCGCGACGCTCGGCTTCGCGGTCCTCGTGCTGGCGCCGATGACGGGCGCCGGCCTGAACCCCGCGCGCGCCTTCGGCCCGGCGCTGATCAGCGGCGAGTTCGGCGGCGCGGGGACGTTCCTGATGGCCTTCGTCGTCGCCCCGCTCCTCGCCGGGGTCGCAGCCGCCACGGCCTACAACGCCATGATCCTCAACCCGCCCGCCGGAATCCGCCCGGTCGACAAGCTCGGATCACCCGAGGCGTAGTCTCCCGCCGGTGCGCCGGCGGGTCACCTTCAGCCGCAACCTGACGCTCTCGCTCTCGCGGACGTGCCAGTGCTACTGCAAGTACTGCGCGTTCGCGACCCACCGCACGCACCTGCACGCCCCCGACGAGGTGATCGCGCTGCTCGACGGCGCCGCCAGGCGCCGCGTCAAGGAGCTGCTGGTGCTGACCGGCGAGCGCCCGGAGGTCGACGCCGGGGTGCGCGAGCGCCTCGCCGAGTACGGCCACGAGGACTTCGTCGGCTACGTCGCCTGGGCCTGCGAGCGCGCGCTGGAGCGCGGCCTGCTACCGCATACGAACCTCGGCGTGCTCGACCGCGAGGACCTCGCCCGCCTGCGCGACGTCACGGCGTCGCAGGGGCTGATGCTCGAGTCCGTCAACCCCGATCTCGTCGCCCACCAGGGCTCGCCGACGAAGCATCCGGCCCGGCGGCTGGAGACGATCGCCGCCGCCGGCGAGCTGAGGATCCCGTTCACGAGCGGGATCCTCGTCGGCATCGGCGAGAGCGAGGACGAGCGCGTCGCGGCGCTGGAGGCGCTCGCCGCCGTCCACGCCGAGCACGGCCACCTGCAGGAGGTGATCCTCCAGAACTTCGTCCCGCACGCCAGCTACTACGGCCGCGAGCCGGGCGAGATCGCCGACGAGGCCGCCCGCGAGCTGTGGCGCACCGGCATCGGCCACGGCCCGCGCCTGGACCTGCCCGCGTGGGCGACGCCGGTGACGGTCGAGGAGCTGCGCCGGCTCGTCGGCGAGTGCCGGCGGCTGATGCCCGACGTCGGCGTGCAGGTCCCGCCCAACCTCGCCGACTGGTGGCCCGAGCTCGTCCGGGCGGGCGCCACCGACCTCGGCGGGCTGAGCGCCAACGGCGACCACATCTCGCCCGAGCACCCGTTCCCGTCGCCGCACCAGGTGCGCAAGCGGCTGGCCGGCGAGGGCGTCGCGCTGACCGAGCGGCTGTGCGTGTACCCGCGGTTCATCGACCCGGAATGGATGGCGCAGGGCGTGCTCGACGTCGTCAAGGCGCGCTACTGGAGCTTCATCCCGCGCCACGGCAGCGGCCGCACCCAGCCGCCGCGGCCGCTGCGCCCGGACCTCGTCGCCGGCGCCGTGGCGCGGGCGCGCGACGGCGCGGCGCTGGCGCCCGACGAGCTGACCGCGCTGTTCGCCGAGACGCGCCCGGAGGCGATCGAGGACATGCGCCAGGCCGCCGACGAGCTGCGCCGCGAGCTCGCGGGGGAGACCGTGACGTTCGTCGTCAACCGCAACGTCAACGTCTCGAACGTCTGCATCGTCGGCTGCGCCTTCTGCGGCTTCGGGCAGGGCAAGCGCTCGCCCGACGCCTACGAGCTCGCCCGCGACGAGTTCGTGCGCCGCGTCCACGAGGCCGTCGACTTCGGCGCGACCGAGATCTGCATGCAGTCGGGGATCCACCCCGACTGGGGCCTGGAGGACTACCTCGGCTGGCTGCGCCTGGCGAAGGAGACGGCGCCCCAGCTGCACCTGCACGCCTACTCGCCGATGGAGATCGCGCACATGTGCGACGTCAGCGGACTGGCGCCGGCCGAGGTCTTCGCGCGGCTGGCCGACGCCGGCCTGGGCTCGACGCCCGGCACCGCCGCCGAGGTCCTGCACGACGGCGTGCGCGAGCGCATCAGCCCCAACAAGCTGCCGGTCGCGCGCTGGGTGGAGATCATCGAGGCCTCCCACCGCGCCGGGCTGCGCTCGACGGTGACGGTGATGTTCGGCCACATCGAGGAGCCGTGGGAGCTCGCCGAGCACATGCGCGTCGTGCGCGAGCTGCAGGAGCGCACCGGCGGCTTCACGGAGTTCGTGCCGCTGAGCTTCATCCCGTTCCACACGCTGCTGGGCCGCACGCACGGCGTCGAGGAGATCTCGCGCGAGGAGAACCTCAAGCACACCGCGGCGTTCCGGCTGGCGCTCGGGCGCAGCGTGCCGAGCCTGCAGGCGAGCTGGGTGAAGATGGGCCTCGACGCTGCGACCGAGGCGCTGCGCTGGGGCGTCAACGACCTCGGCGGCACGCTCATGGAGGAGAACATCAGCCGCCTGGCCGGCAGCTACCACGGCGTCCGCCTGGAGCCCGCCGACCTGATCGCGGCCGCCCATCGCGCCGGCCGCCCGGCCGCCGAGCGCACGACGCTCTACGAGGTCCGCCGGCGCTATCCCCCACGAGCGGCCGCGGCATGAAACGATGCGCGCGATGAGACGCGCACTGCTCACCGCGGCCCTGCTCGCAGGCCTCGCGCTGGCCTCCTGCGGAGGCGACGACAAGGAAGCCAACAAGGACTGCCAGCCCGGGTCGGACCCGGCGCTCGAGGCGGCCGCCCGCGCCCACGTCGACAAGATCATCGTCGGCGCCAAGCCGGTCGACGCCGACAAGATCGAGGTCGACGCCTGCCGCACGTCCGACGACGAGGCGACCGCGACGATCACGGTCCTCGGGGTCAAGGACAAGGCCGTCAAGGATCAGCGCCATCAGGCGACGCTCGAGAAGCGCAACGGCAAGTGGGCGGTCGTTCGCGACCTCGACACGCAGCGCTGCCGCGAGGGTCACGGCCACAAGGGCTTCTCCAGCCTGCAGTGCACCTGAGCGCCCGGGGCGCTTGACGGGGGTCGTTAGTCTGCCCCGATGCTAGAACCCGAGCAGATCACCCCCGAGGGGCTCGACGCGCTGCGCGAGGAGATCCACGATCTCGAGACGCGGGGTCGCGCTGAGATGGCCGTCCGCATCAAGGCGGCGCGCGAGCTGGGCGATCTGAAGGAGAACGCCGAGTACCACATCGCCAAGGACGATCAGGCGCATCTGGAGACGAAGATCCTGCGGCTCAACCAGCGCCTGCGCGCCGCGCGCGTCGTCGAGCGCAGCGAGTCCCAGGACGTCGTGGCGTTCGGATCGAAGGTCACCGTCGTCGACGAGTCCTCCGGCCGCGAGCTGGAGTTCACGCTCGTCGGCCCGACCGAGGCCGACCTCAAGACGGGGCGCCTGTCCGCCGAGTCCCCGGTCGCGCGCGCGCTCGTCGGTTCGCGCGCGGGCGACACGGTCGCGGTCGAGACGCCGGGCGGGCAGCGCAGCTACAGCGTGCGCAGCGTCGGCTGAGGGCGTTCTGGCGGCGGGCTCGGCGAGCTCTGGGCCCGGCGCGCTTCCTGCATCTCTGAGGGAATGGGTTCGGCCCGTCGTGGCGAATTTGCTGCGCCATGGGCAGCAAATGCGCCACGACCGCCGGATCGAGGGGTCGTGGGTCGGATGGGTACCGCTACAGGAACAGGTCCTCGCCGCGCGCCCGCACGAGCGCCGCGGCGCCCGGCCCGTCCGCAGCGCTGACGTGGCGCTCCAGGCCGCGCAGGAGCACCGCCGGCTCGCGGCTGTCCTTGCGGCGCACGAGGTCGGCCGCGGCCGCGGCCTCGTCGGCGACCGCGACGATCGTGGCGGTCAGCTCGTGGCCGGCGGCGTCGCGGCGCCCGCGCCAGTCGTCGACCGGGGCCAGGCCGGCGGCGCCGATCGCGACGTCGCACTGGCCCACGCGCCAGGCGCGGCCGAAGGAGTCGCTGACGACGATCGCGGGCGCGACGCCGGCGAGGTCGAGCAGGCGGTGGCGCAGGGCGCGGGCGGAGGCGTCGGGATCGCGCGGCAGCAGCACGAGCTGACCATCAGGGGCGTTGGAGGCGTCGACGCCGGCGTTCGCGCAGACGAAGCCGTGGTGCGTGCGGCAGATCAGCACGCCCGGGCGCGAGCGCACGATCTCGGTGCTCTCCCCGAGGATGACCTCGATCACGCGCGCGTCCTTGCCGTGCTCGAGCGCCAGCGCCCGCGCGCGCTCGCCGGGCTGCACGTCGGCGAGCACGACGACGCGGCCCTCGGCCTTGGACACGACCTTGTGGGCGACGACGAGCACGTCGCCGTCGCGCAGCCCGTCGCTCGCGGCCAGCAGCAGCGCGCCCAGGTCGTCGCCGATGCCGATCTCCGGCAGCCCGGGCAGCGCCTGGGCGCAGATCACGGGCTGTCGGTCGGCGCGCGCTCCCAGCCGGCCAGGCGGCTGAGCATCCCGCGGGTGTGCGCCGCGCCGCCGCGGCGGTCGGCGAGTGCCTGGCGCAGCGCCCCCAGGTCCTCGGCGGTGTCGACGTCGAGCGCGAGCGTCGGGATCTCCTCGACGCTGCAGGGGACCCCCGCGGCCGTCGCGATCTCCTCGTGGCGCGCGCGGCTGTCGGGTCCGAAGGCGGGCTCGATGACGTCCGGCGGCGTCAGCAGGAGCGCGTTCGTGCCGCTGCCGTGGCGGTCGGGGACGATGACCACGCCGCGGCCGATCTGCGGGCGCTCCAGCAGCGCGGTGAGCTCGGCCGGGTCCAGCGCCGGGCAGTCGCCGGGCACGAGCAGCACGCGTGTCGCGCCCCCCTCGAGGGCGTGCGCGATGCCGATCAGCGCCGCGGCGCTCTGACCCTCCTCGAGGTCGTCGTGCAGGACGTTGGCGCCGTAGCCGCGCCCGATCGCCTCCGCCGCCGGCTCGGAGGTGACGATCAGCACCTCGTGGACGGCGTCCGTGCGCCGCAGCGCCATGAGGACGTCGGTCACCATCGCCTCGGTCAGCGCGCGCCGCGTGCCGCCGGAGAGCTCGTCGCCGAGGCGCGCCTTCGAGGTGGCGAAGCGCTTGACCGGCAGGATCGCGATCGTGCGGTCGGCCGCGCGCGCCATCAGGCCAGGCCCTCGGCGAAGCTCAGCGTCTCGGCGGCGAGGCGGCGGCGGCCGTCGGCGTCGGCCATCAGCGTGTCGGTCCTCAGGACCGGCAGGCCGTCGACGGCCTCGTCGGCGACGAGCCCGTCGATCAGGCCGGCGTAGCAGTCGGCGATCGCCTCGGTCGTCGCCGAGCTGCCGCTCCAGCGCATGAACGCGGCGGTCGGGCCCTTGACGACGTCGCCGCCGACGATCGGCGAGACCGCGACGACGGGGGCGGGGCTGTCGATCAGCGCCTGGCGCATCCTCGGCACTGCGAGGATCGGCCCGATCGAGATCACCGGGTTGGAGGGGCCGATGACGATCGCGCGGGCGCCGGCGAGCGCCTCGAGCACCTCGGGCGCCGGCTGGGCCTGCTCGGCGCCGCGCAGCTGCACACCCTCCACCGGCCCCTCGGCTCGCGCGCGGATCATGAACTCCTGAAACGCGATCCAGTCGCCGTCCTTGCGCACCCACGTGCGCACCGGGTCGTCGGACATCGGCAGCACGCGCCCGCGCAGGCCGAGCGCCGCGCCGAGCTCGGCGAGCGCCTCGGTCAGCCGCGCGCCGCCGGCCAGGCGCCGGGCGCGCTCGATCCCGATCGCCAGGTCGCGGTCGCCGAGCTGAAACCAGACGTCGACGCCGAGCTCGCGCAGCCCGTCCATGACCGCGAACGTGTCGTCGCGCAGGCCCCAGCCGCGGTCGTCGATGCGGTCGGTGAGCCAGAACGTGCAGAGGTCCGGGTCCGGGCTCACGTGGGCGCCGTAGATCTCGATGTCGTCGGCGGTGTTGGCGACGACGACGAGGTCGTCGCCGGCGACGTCGAGCATGCCGCGCGCGAGCTTCGCCCCGCCGCTGCCGCCCGCGAGGACGACGACCGAGGACATCAGGTGGCCGGCCAGAGGTCGTCGGGCAGGCCGGTGATCCGGATTCCGGCGCGGGTCTTGTAGCGCACGTTCACGGAGATCATGAGCGCGGTGAGCTGCTCGGTGATGCGCGCCATCTCCAACCGGCCGCAGTCGACGCAGCGCAGGCCGTCGATCGTGTCCAGCAGCGCGGCTGCGCGGCGCTTGTCGGCCTTGCGATCGCCTGCGAGCAGGACGTCCTCGTCGAGCTCGTGGTCGAGGTTGCGCAGTGCCGCGGCGCTGATGGTGTGCAGGGCGCTCAGCACGGTCACGCCCTCGGGCACCATCTCCTGCGCCTGCTGGGCCGCCGAGCCCTGCCAGACGCCCAGGACGCGCGTCGCCTTGCCGCCCACGGCGGCCGCCAGCGGCACCGTCGCGTCGATGACCAGCTGCCCCGGGCGCAGGACGTCGCGCAGGTTGTTCAGGGTCTCGGCCTGGTTTCTGAAGGGGATGGAGAGGATCAGGATCTCGTTGGCTGCTGCGGCGGACTCGTTGGCGAGCGGGGTGAACGTGCCTTCGGGGACCGCGGCTCGCGCGCGGTCTGCCGCCTCCTCCGCGCGAGAGGTCTCGCGGGAGCCGATCGTGACCTCGCTGCCGGCGCGGGCGAGCCGCACCGCCAGTCCGAAGCCGAGCGCGCCTGAGGCGCCGATGATGGAAATCGGCTCGGGCAAGGGCGCCGCGAGCATATCCGCACTCCGGACCCCGCCCCCGAACTCCGTCGTCCGGCGGGCGTCAGCGGCCGGCGAATCGCGGCGTGCGCTTCTCGGCGAAGGCCCGCGTGCCCTCGCGGAAGTCCTCGCTGCCGGCGAGCAGCTCCTGCGCGCCGACCTCCTGCTCGAGCGTCTCGGCCAGCGCTGGCCGCGCGGCGGCGTTCAGGACGCCCTTGGCGAGCCCCACGGCCAGCGGCGCGCAGGCCAGCAGCTCGCCCGCCAGCGCCTCCGTCGCGGCGTCCAGCCCGGCGGCGGGCGCGACGCGGTTGACGAGCCCGATCCGCTCGGCCTCGGTCCCGTCGATCAGCTTGGAGGCCATGATCAGCTCCTTCGCGCGGCCCAGCCCGACGAGCGCCGGCAGCCGCGAGCAGCCGCCGACGTCGGGGATCAGGCCGACGCGCGTCTCGACGAGGCCGATGACGCCCTCGCTCGCCATGACGCGCAGGTCGCAGGCGAGCACGAGCTCGGCCGCCCCGCCGAGGCAGGCGCCGTGGATCTGGGCGATCGTCGGCTTGGCCATGTCCTCGAGCAGGTTCCAGATCGCGAGGATCGCGGTCCGGAACTCGCGCAGCCGCGACGGGTCGGCGGCGAGCGCGCCGAGGTCGGCGATGTCCATGCCGCTGGAGAACATCGCGCCCTCGCCGCGCAGGACGATGCAGCGCACGTCCGGATCGGCGGCCGCGCCGCGCAGCGCGGCGCCGAGCTCCTCGATCAGCGCGCTGCTGAGCGCGTTGCGCTTCTCGGGCCGGTTCAGGACGACATGGCGGACCGCGCCGCGGTCCTCGCAGACGACGAGGCTCATGGGCCGCTGAGGATAGTCTTGCCGCGCATGGCCGCCGCCACCACCAGCGAGCGCGCCGACCTCGCCTTCGCCGGAGTCGCGCGCCAGGCCGCGCTCGTGCGATCCGGCGAGGTGTCGCCGCGCGAGCTCGTCGAGACCGCCCTGGAGCGCATCGAGCGCCTCGATCCCGAGCTCAACGCCTTTCGCGTCCTCTTCGCCGAGCGGGCGCTGACCGAGGCCGACCAGGCCGGCGGGCGCGCCGGCGCAGGCGACGCGACGCGGCCGCTGCTCGGCGTCCCGATCGCCGTCAAGGACGACACGCCCGTCGCGGGCCAGGTCCGCACGCTGGGCTCCAACGCCCGCGAGACGGTCGAGCCCGCCGACGCTGAGCTCGTCCGCTGCCTGCGCGCCGCGGGCGCGATCGTCGTCGGCATCGTCCGCACGCCCGAGCTGGGCGTGTGGCCGTTCACCGAGACGGCGGCCGGCGGGATCACCCGCAACCCCTGGGACCCGCAGCGCACCTCGGGCGGCTCGAGCGGCGGCCCGGCGACCGCGGTCGCGGCGGGGCTCGTCCCGGCCTCGACGGCCTCCGACGGCGCCGGCTCGATCCGCATCCCGGCCGCCTGCTGCGGGCTGTTCGGCCTCAAGACGACGCGGGGGCTCGTTTCCACCGAGCCGCTCGGCGAGGTCTGGAACGGGCTGTCGGTCTACGGCTTCCTCGCGCGCTCGGTCGCCGACACGGCGCTGCTCTACGAGGTCGCCACCGGCGAGCCCTACGTGGCCGCGGCCGCGCGCGAGCCTGGCAAGCTGCGGATCGCCCTGTCGCTGAAGATCCCGCCGGGAAGCTCCGCGCGGCTGCACGCCGACTGGCGGCGCGCCGCCGAGCAGACCACCGAGCTGCTGGGCTCGCTCGGGCACGAGGTCGTCGAGCGCGACCCGAAGATCGGGCAGGCCGGCATCAACACGCTCACGCGCTACCTGGCGGGCGTGCACGCCGAGGTCGGGGCCGTCGAGCATCCGGAGCGCCTGGAGCGCCGCACGCGCCGGCTGGCGCGGATCGGCGCGCTCGCGCAGCGGCGCCTGGGCGCTGCCCGCGCGGCGGTCGCCGGCGACGGCGCGCGCATCAACGCGATCTTCGACGACGTCGACGTCGTGCTCGGCCCGACGCTGGCGCGCTCGGCGCTGCCGGTCGGCAGGTACGAGGGCCGCGGCGCCGCCTACACGCTCAACGGCGCGCTGCGCTTCGTGCCGTTCAACGGCGTCTGGAACCACCTCGGCAACCCGGCGGCCGCGGTGCCCGCGGGCTTCGATGCCGATGGCCTGCCGCTGTCGGTCCAGCTCGTCGCGGCGCACGGCGGCGAGGCGACGCTGTTCGCGCTGTCGGCCCAGCTCGAGGCCGCGCGGCCCTGGGCCGACCGGCGCCCCCCGATCTCTTGACCACGCCGGTCAGCGCAACCGAGCTGCGCGTCATCGCCGCCGAGGCGGCGCGGGCGGCCGGCGAGCTGCTGCTCGAGCGCTTCCTCGCCGGCGGCGAGCGCGCGACGGCGTCGAAGTCCTCGCCGACCGACGTTGTCTCGGAGGCCGACCTCGCCGCCGAGCGCGCGATCCGCGACCTCATCGCCGCCCGCCGGCCCGGCGACGCGATCCTCGGCGAGGAGGGCGGCGAGACGCAGGAGGGCGAGGGCCTGCGCTGGATCGTCGACCCGCTCGACGGCACCGTGAACTTCCTCTACGGGATCCCGCAGTGGTGCGTGAGCGTCGCCGTCCACGACGACGAGGGCGGCCTGGCGGGCGTCGTCTTCGACCCGCTGCGCGACGAGCTCTACGCCGGCGAGCGCGGCGGCGGCGGCCCGACGCTCAACGGCGCGCCGGTCAGCGCCTCGGTGAGCGCCGACCTCGCGACGTCGCTCGTCGGCACCGGCTTCGCCTACTCGGCCGAGGTGCGCGAGCTGCAGGCGGCGGTCGTGGCGCGGCTGCTGCCGATCGTCCGCGACGTGCGGCGGATGGGCAGCGCGGCGCTCGATCTCGCCTGGACCGCCGCCGGGCGCTACGACGCCTTCTACGAGCGCGGCGTGCAGGCCTGGGACATCGCCGCCGGCGTCGTGCTGTGCGAGTGCGCGGGGCTGCAGGTCCGCACGCTCGAGCCCGCGGGCGTCGCGCCGGCCGGCCTCGTCGTGGCGCCCGCCGGGATCATGGGCGCGCTCGCCGAGCTCGTGGCGTAGGCGATACCCGGGGTGGGATTCGAACCCACAATCCCTCACGGGCAATCGGTTTTGAGCCGATCCTGTATTCCAGTTCCAGCACCCGGGCGCGGGCCAGGATTGTAGGTCGGGCGCGCTACGCGGGCTGGGGCGCGTGCGGACCGGTGCCCCCGCGCTCGACCTCGACGCTCCAGCGCTGCGAGAAGCCGCGCGCCGCGAACAGGATCAGCAGCAGCTGCAGCGGCACGATCAGCACGGTCAGCAGGCCGAGGATGCTCTCGTCCAGCAGCGGGTCGGCGAAGCCCCCGCGGTCGCGCGCGAACCACTGCGGGCCGCTGATCGCGGCGAAGATCAGCAGCACGATCGCCAGCGCGGCTGCGACCGGCAGCAGTCCGCTGCGCCAGCGCGCGATCTGGAAGGCGAGCACGAGATAGACGAGGACGTAGACGATCTGCAGCGACTTGGCGCCCTGCAGCGTGTCCCAGCCGCCGATCGTGACGATCGCCATGAGCGCGGCGCTGACCAGCAGGAGCGCCACGACGGCCGTCTTCGTGGCCCGTGACTCGGCCTTGTCACGATTGGGATGCTCGATCACGCCGGAGCCTTGGGCCATGGCAGGCCAATATACGATCCGCACCGGCGACGCGCGAGGGTTTCGCCGGATGCCGCGCGCGGGCGTGGTGGAATTGGTAGACACGCCGGCTTTAGGTGCCGGTGGCGCAAGCTATGGGGGTTCGAGTCCCTCCGCCCGCATCTGGCTGGCAGCTCCGGCCGCCGGGACCTCTGCGCGGCCCGCGTCCGTATAGGACGCGTGGGCCGCGCTGACCCTGGATCCGCCGAGGCCGCCGAGGACCCGTTCGCATGGGTCGCGGGCGGGGGTAATGTCGCGGCCGTGCCGGTGCTCTCGGAGATCGCGGGCCGCGCGGGCGCCGGGCGCCGGCGCGCGCTGATGCGCCGCGGCCGGCTCAGCGAGGCGGCGCTCGTGCGCGCCGCGCGGCAGGGGTCCGAGCAGGCGGTCGAGGAGCTCTTCGCCCGCCACTGGGACGCCGCCTACCGCGCCGCGCTGCTCGTCACCGGCGATCGCGCCGCCGCCGAGGACATCGCGCAGGAGGCGTTCCTCGCCGCCCTGCGCGCGCTGCCGCGCTTTGACCTGCGCCGGCCGCTGCGCCCGTGGCTGCACCGGATCGTCGTCAACCGCGCGATCGACTGGTCGCGCGCGCGGGCGCACCGCCACGAGGTCGGCGCGGACGCCGCGCCCGACGCCGCCGCGCGCGAGGCCGCCGACCCGCGCGCGCTGCCCGACGACGTCGCGACCGCGCTGCTGGCGCTCGCGCCCGAGCAGCGCGCGGTGATCGTGCTGCGCTACGTCCTGGACTTCACGCCCGGCGAGATCGCCGACGCGCTCGACCTGCCGCGCGGCACCGTCAACTCGCGCCTGCGCCGCGGCCTGGATGCGCTCGGCGACAGCGTCTCGGAGGACCGCGGATGAGCCGCGCACCCGACCTGCGCCGCGAGCTCGAGCGCGCCGCGCCCGACGACCCGGCCGCCCGCGAGCGCTCCTGGCGCGTCGTCCGTGCCGCCTACGCGGCGGGCGCCGCGCCGGTGCGCCGCCGCCGGCCGTGGGCGGCGCTCGTCGCGATCGTGCTCGCGGCGGCCGTCGGCGCCGCCGGCGTCGCGGCGGCGAGCGCGCCGCGCAGCGACGTCGGGCGCTTCGTGCGCGACGTGCTCGGGGTGGGGGAGCCCGACGCGCGACCGGCGCTCGTGCGCGTCCCCGGCGGCGGGCGGCTGCTCGTCGCTGCCGGCTCGAGCACCTGGGTCGTCGCGGGCGACGGCGTCCGGCGCCGGCTGGGCACCTACGACGGCGCCTCGTGGTCGCCGCACGGCCTGTTTGCGGTCGTCTGGCGCGGCGGCGAGCTGACGGCCGTCGACCCGCGCGGGCGCGTGCGCTGGGCGCTGCCGGCGCGCGCGCAGCCGGTCACGGACGCGCGCTGGGCGCCGGGCGACGGCTTCCTCGTCGCCTACCTGGCGGGCCGCTCGCTGCGCGTCGTCGGCGGCGACGGCGCCGGCGACCGCCGCTTCGCCTCCGCGCGCAGCGACGTCGCCCCGGCCTGGCGGCCGCGCGCCGAGCACGTCCTCGCCTACGTCGACCGCCGCGACCGGCTGACCGTCGCCGCCGCCGACAGCGGCGCGCGGCTGTGGCGCGAGAGCGCCGCGGTCGCGCGCGGCGCGCAGCTGCTGTGGTCGGCGAGCGGCGACCGCCTGCTCGTGCTCGAGCCGCGGCGCGTGAAGCTCTACGACGCCCGCGGGCGCTTCGTCGCCGCGCGTAACGTGCCCGCCGGCTTCGAGGCCGAGCACGCCGTCTGGGCGCCGCGCGGCGGGCGGCTGGCGCTCGTGCGCACGAGCCGCGCGACGCGGCGCAGCGAGGTCGCCGTGCTCGATGCCGGGCGCGGGCTGCGCGAGCGGCTGCTGCCGGCCGGGCCTGGGCGCTTCGGCGCACCCGCCTGGTCGCCCGACGGGCGCTGGCTGCTGCTGCCCTGGCCGGAGGCCGACCAATGGCTGTTCCTGCGCCCGGAGGGCGCCCGCCGCGTCAGCGCGGTCGCGAACATCGCGCGGCAGTTCGGACCGGGCGCCGGACGGGCCGCGTTCCCGCGGACCGTGACGTGGTGCTGTCCGTCCTCGCGCTGAGGCGTCAGGCGTTGGGCGACGTGGCGATCACGACCGCGGTCTCCCACGGGTCGCGCACGAGGAAGCCGCTGTCGCGCTCCTCGATCGGCAGGCCGGCGGCGCGCACGCGCTCGCGGACGGTCGCGACGTCGTCGGCGTTCGGCAGAACGACGGTCCAGTGGCGCAGGCCCGCGGTCCCGTCCGGCCGCGGCTTGACGTCCTTGCCCAGCCAGACGTTGAAGCCGAGGTGATGGTGGTAGCCGCCCGCCGAGACGAACGCGGCGCTGCCGAGGTTGACCATGACCTCGAAGCCGAGGACGTCGCGGTAGAACGCCAGGCCGCGGTTGATGTCGCCGACGTGCAGGTGCAGGTGCCCCATCTGCAGGCCGCTGCCGGCGTGCTCCTGCGGCGCCTCGCCGGCGACGGTGTCAAGCAACGCCTTGATGTCCAGCGCGATCGTGTAAATCTCGACCTTCTCGCCCTCGGTGCGGGGGGCGGGCCAGTCCTCGCGCGGGCGGTCGGCGTACAGCTCGATGCCGTTGTCGTCGGGGTCGCGGAGGTAGATCGCCTCCGAGACACCGTGGTCGGCGGCGCCCTCGATGCGGGTGCGCGTGTCGGCCAGGCGCCGGACGGCGCGGGCGAGCTCCTCGCGGGTGTCGAACAGCAGCGCGAAGTGGTAGAGGCCGGCGTGGCGGCCGCCGCTCGCGGCGCCCGGCGCCTCGTCGAGGACGAGCAGGTCCTCGCCGCCCGCGCCCATCGCGGCGGTGGAGCCGCCGCGGCCGTGGAGCTGCAGTCCGAGCGAGCGCTCGTAGAAGGCGATCGAGCCGTCGAGGTCCGACACGGTCAGGTGCACGGGCCCCAGGCGCAGCGCGTCCGGCAGCGACGCGACCGTGGTCGTCTCAGAGGGATTCTCGATGGTGCTCATACAGCAGAGCGTAGGCCTGGCGGCGTCCCATTCCAATGGCAGGAAGGCGCCGATCCATGGACATCCTCAGGTCGCCGGCTGCAGTCCTCTCGCGAGATCGCGATAGGCGCTTGGGGCCTGGCCGTTGTGGCGCTTGAACGCGCGCGAGAAGTACAGCGGGTCGCTGAAGCCGGTGGCGAAGGCGATCTCGCCGATCGTGCGGTCGGTGAAGCGCAGCAGCCGCGACGCCTCGAGCATGACGCGGTCGGTGACGAGCTCCTTCGTCGAGCGCCCGAGGACGCGGTGGAGCGCCTGCGACAGCGCGGCGGGCGGCATTCCGAGGGCGTCGGCGTAGTGAACGGCGTCGTGGTGGTCGGCGAAGTCGCGCTCGAGCACGCGGGCGAAGCGGCGGAAGATCTGGACGCCGGCGTCGTCGACGTCGCGGCGCTCGGTGCGCTGGGCGTCGTACCAGCGCTCGATCCACACGAGCAGCAGCGACAGGAGGTGCAGCTGCAGGTCGGCGCTGTGGGGGTCGGGCGGTGCGGCGGCCTCGTCGGCGAGCATCCTGATCGTGCTCTCGAGCGCCTCGACGTGATCGCGCGGGACGGTGACGGTCCAGCGCCCGCAGCCCGACAGCAGCCAGGACGGGTCGCTGCGCGCGATACGCCCGCCGTGCAGCAACTCGTCGCCGAAGCGGATCGCGGCGCCGCTGACCGAGCGGGCGCGCTCGAAGACATGCACCTGGCCGCGCCCGATGACGGTGAGCGTGCCCGGGATGATCGGCACGAGCTGGCCGTCGAGGAGGTGGTGGCCGGAGCCCTCCCGGACCCAGATGAGCTCGTGGTAGTCGTGGCGGTGCGGCCCGCGTACGGGCTCGCCGTCGGACCCGACCTCGAAGCCGTCGAACAGCAGGACCTGGACGGGGTCGACCGCGTCGGAGAGGCGGTCGACGGTGAGCTCGCCGCTCCCGTCGCCGGCTGGCGACGGGGAGGGCGAGGGTTCGGCGCGCGCGGTGCTCACGGTGTCAATCATCCTGCACCGCTTGGGGGGGAGGGTGCGCCCCGCGCGCCGAGACCGGGTGGGGAGGGGCTAGGAGGCCTTGACGGCCGAGATCTCGGCGTTGATGCGGACCTTGTCGCTGACCATCATGTTGCCGCTGCCGAGAGCCTGGTTGAAGGTCATGCCCCAGTCGCCGCGGCTGAGCTCGCCCTGCGCCTCGAGGCCGACGCGCGTGTTGCCCCACGGGTCCTCCTCGGTGCCGGTGACCTCGGCGTGCAGCGTGATCGGCTTCGTCACGCCGTGCATCGTCAGGTCGCCCGTGACGTGGAACTCGTCCTCGTCGATGACCTCGATCGAGGTCGACTCGAACGTGATCTCGGGGTAGGTGTCGGCGTCGAAGAAGTCGGCCGAGCGCAGGTGCTCGTCGCGCTTGGGCTCGCCGGTGTCGATCGAGGCGGCCTTGATCTTGCCGGTGACCTTCGACGACGTGATGTCCTCGCCGATCTCGAGGGAGCCCTCGAACTCGCGGAAGGAGCCGCGGACGGTCGAGATGCCAAGATGCTTGACGCGGAAATCGACGCTCGAATGCGACGCGTCGACGGTCCAGGTACCGGTGGGAATCGCAGTGATCTGAGTGGTGCTCATGATGTCTCCTCGGGTTGCTTCCGAAAGGGCCAAGTAGTTGTACATGCAATGATCCTCGGCCAGGCACCCCCGCGCTATGGCAGGACCTGCCCGATACATGGACTTCTCACGCGCCCTGCGCGCGGCGGGTTCGCGCTGCGGGGATAGGCCCTCCGGGCGGGCGCTCAAGGGCGGGCGCGCCGCCTGGGCAGGCCGCATCTACAATGCCGAGCCCGTCCCGGGGGATTGGTGTATCGGTAACACGGCGGTCTCCAAAACCGCAACGGGAGGTTCGATTCCTCCATCCCCCGCTCGCCGCCCGGGACCCGCCGGGCGGCGGCCCGAGCCGGGCGCGGTATCCTCCCGGCGGGCGTGCGGGCGAAGTGTTGTGGCTGCACAAAAGCCTTCCAAGCTTTTAGGGCGGGTTCGATTCCCGTCGCCCGCTTCGTCAGCCACGGGGAGTGGCGCAGTCTGGTAGCGCACCCGGCTGGGGGCCGGGCGGTCGCAGGTTCAAATCCTGTCTCCCCGACTACACGGGGGCCCCGTTGTACCGGGGCTCCCGGCCTTCTCAGAGGCCCGACGTCGAGGCCTCACGGTCGGTTACGTCCTGCGGGACCGGCTGAGCCAGATGCGGTGCTTTTGCGCCGATGGCCGTGCGTTATCTGCGAACGCGGCCAGCGCGGCATCGCGCGCGTGGTACATCCGGCTCGTCGGTGCGGCGCCGGCCGGGGAACGGGCGGGAGGGTCGGCGCGAGTGTCTTTACGAATTAGGGGATTCGCCATGACTCGGCTGGATGCACGCTGTACGCGGGCGCCGGATCAGCGCCGGCAAACGACGCGGTTGACGATCGTTGCGGTAGCTGTCATGGCGGTGCTGCTGGCAATTCCGACGACGGCGATGGCGTGGAAGCCGTACACGCACAACTACATCGGAGATCAGGCGTACCGCGACGCCACCGACGACGGCCAGGTCACCATCGGTACTCACAGCTATCCGCTCGACGCGGAGCTGGTCAAGGCGCTGAAGCGCAGCCGCCCGTACTACAACGCCGGGGTCGTCGGACCCGATGGCTTTCCGGACATCGTCTACGGCCAGTCGGTGATCCATCCGGAGGAGACCGGAGAGTGGCTGAGCTACCTCGTGGACAAGGCGTGGAAGGCGCAGGCGATACGAGGCCGGCCGGGCTACGCCTCCGAGGAGGAGCGCGGGCGGATCCTCGCCTTCACCTACGGCTTCCTGACGCACGCGGCGGGCGACATGTGGGGCCACACCCTGATCAACGACTTTGCGGACGGCGTCTTCCCGGCCTTCAAGGACCTCACCGACCCCAGGACGCGGGAGAGCGCTGCGCGCAACGCGTTGCGCCACGTCGTCGCCGAGGGGTACGCCGGCTCCGCCACGCCCGGCTGGGACCGGTCGACCGACGCCTCCGACCGCGCCACCGTCTGCCGTCCGCCCGTCCTGGCCACGGTGTGCAACGACGTCAGCGACGACCAGACGCACGCCATCCAGTTCGCCGTTCCGAACGAGTTCATCTACGACAACCTCATCAATCCGCGCGTTCCGCTCCCGTTCGGCACGTGCGGCGACAACGTCGACGACGACCACGACGGCACGCCCGACGACGGCTGCCCGAGCCAGGCCTACAGCGTCGGCGCGCCCGAGCCGCAGCGCGGCAAGATGCTGGACACGTTCCTGGACATGCAGGCCGGTCTCGCGACCGAGGCCGCGCGGCTCAGATACAACGCCGAGGACTGCCCGAAGAACGATCCGCTGTGCAAGACCATCACCCCCACGCTGGTGGTCTCGACCGTCCGGGGCCAGAAGATCCTCGCCATCCCGCGATCGCGCTGCGCCGTCGCGCGCTGCACCACGAGCAACGCGGACAGCAGCGTCTCGCCGACGGCGGCGTATCTCGACGCCTGGATCGCCGACATCTCGTCCGGGCTGAAGGACTGGAGCACGTTCAGCCTCGCGATCACCCAGGCCCTGTTCAACCCGCAGGCCCGACGCGATGCGCAGAACGCCGGCTGCGACCAGTACCCGTCGGAGAAGAGCCTGTCGCGGGCGCAGTGCGAGCAGGCGATCGGCGCGATCGACACGATCATCTTCACGTCGCGCGACTACTTCTTCGACCACCTGCTGTCGATGCTCGGGGCGCCCGATGCGGTGGCCTGGCTCGCCGACCACGCGGAGTCCGTGGCGAGCTTCGTCAGCGACCTGCTGGACAAGATCCTCGGCCCGGCGCTCAATCCGTTCCACGAGCTGAAGCTGACGATCAAGCACGCGATCGGGAGCTTCGTCAAGGAGAGCATCCGCGACGCGACCGGGGTCGACCCCGATCAGGTCACGAGCTTCCTGAAGAAGCCGAGCCGGTGGATGTGCGGGGGCGCGCTCGCCTCCTTCACGCTGCCCGTAACCGGCACGATCCCCGCCACGGGCCTGTTCACCGTCGCCCGCCATCAGCGGCTGGACGCGATCATGGGGCTGGCGCCGAACCACCACACGACCTCGTCGGACTGCTCGCCGCTGAACCCCAGCTCGAAGTACGACTTCGATCCGAAGAAGTTCGCGCCGATCAAGAACAGCATCACCCAGGCCAAGCTGCTGCTGCTCAACGGCGCCGAACTCAACCACGCCTTCGGCGACGTCCTCTACGACGACAAGGTCATCAAGAGCCCGGCCCAGGTGAAGACCTATCCCGCGGCCGCCGGCGACCACAGCAACATCATGTACACGCCGCTGAGCGGGACGGCGCCGTGGCTCGTGCTCATCGACGGCGACCACGCATGGCGACAGAACGGCCTGCCGCGATTCGCGGGCCCGCGAGGCGGGACGGGCCAGTACCCCCTGTGGGAGAGCTGCCTGCTGCGCCCCGCGTTCCGTGCGCTGTTCACCGATTGGGAGAACAACGCCATCACGGAGCAGCCGAACTTCCCGGAACTCGGCGATCCGCCCTCGCCGGACCGCTCCGACCCCAACGAGCCCGGCGTCATCGTGCGCCCCGCGGACGTGTCGGTCCCCCTCCTTGCCACGGTCGTGGTGCCTCGGGGCTCCCGCTTCACCGTCGGCGCCAGCGACATCGTCTTCACCGACCAGGCGATCAAGCTCACGTGGAAGATGTATCGCCCCGGGGAGGAACCGGCGTCCGTGCCACCCCAAGCGATCGCAAACGGAGGATCGTTCACGCTGCCGCCAAGCGCGACGGGAGACTGGATCGTGGAGGTCGTCGGGACCGAGGGCTGCACATCGCGGACGAGGACGCAGAAAGTTCAGATCCTCTAGCCCCGGCGAGGCCCATGCCGGCCGTCGGTACCGGCCGGGACGCCGAACGGCCGGTTCTATCGAGCGGGGACGGACAGCGTGCGCTGCACGACTCGTATCTCTACACGGCAGGCTCGGCTGGCGCGTCGGGGCGGGCGCGCATCGTCAGCATGATGCTGATCACCAGCACGAGGATCGCAGCGCCGATCGCGGCGACGAACCCGATCGGTGTCGCGGCGATGACGCCGAGCGCGATCATCACCCAGCCCAGCCAGCGCGGAAGCACGCCGCTCTTGAGGACCGCGAGCCCGGTCGCCCACAGGAACGCCATCACGCCCATGATCAGTGGGATGAAGTCGTTGTCCCACAGCGCCTGGAGCGCCTGCGCCGCGACCGGATCGATGTCTCCGGCGGCGTCGGCGAGCGCGAACGAGATCATCCCGTCGACGGCGAACCCGATCGCGACGACGACGAGGCCGACGAACGCGACCAGCGACAGGATCTCGCCTGGGCCCGCGGCGGCGTGCAGGACCGTGCGCAGGTACGCCGCGAAGAAGATCAACAGCACGCCCGCGACCGCCGCGAGGATCGCGCCGAGCTGGACCGAATCCTTGTTGTCGACGTAGAACTTGACGATCGTGGGCGCCGGCTTGTCGGCGCCCTCCGGCTCGCCGCCGATTGCGAAGCCGAGGATCCCAACGACGACGAACGCCGCGCCGGTCAGCGGTGCGAGCCAATCCTTGTTGCCAGTCATGTCCGCTCCTGGTCCGTGGATGCTGGATCGAGACCGACCCAGCCCGACCGTACAGGTGCCGTACAGGGCAGGGCAAGGCGCGATCCGAGACCGGCGAGCTCTAGGACGTCAGGCCGAACTCCAGCCAGCGGCAGACCGCCGCCATGGCGGGGTCCGCGCAGCCGCCGGCACCCTCGGGACGGCGAGGGGCGACGACGGTCAGCGCGGGGTCGGCGTCACCCAGGGCGGCGTGGAGCTTCGCCGCGTGCTGGGCGTAGCGGGCGCCGTAGGTGACGCTGCCGTCCGGGCGGATGAGAAAGCAGACGATCGGGTGGTCACCGGTCTCACGAACGTGGTCGCGGGCGATGGCGCCGTGGGAGGCCTCGGCCTCCGGCCAGGTGTGCACCCGCCCTGATTCGTAGAGGATGCCCTTGGCGTGCTCGCCGGGGACGCGCCACAACGCGTGCTTGGCGGGCGCGGTCGGGGCCGAGACGGGCATCCTGAGACCGTTGTCGGCAGATGCGCCGTGGTCGTTGAGCGGCGGCGGGGGAGCTCAACGCATCGCTCGCGCGTGCCGCTGAGACGTCGTCGTCGCCGACCTCAGCGCCACCGTCGACGACCTGCTCGAGCTCCTGCATCCCGTCGAGGGCGATCGCGTCGCCGTCCACACGACGGCGGGGCAGACCGCGTGGTCAGGGGTTGACGGTCAGCGTCGCGGTCTTCGTCACGCCGCCGCCCGTCGCGCTGATCGTGACCGTCGTCGGCGTCGCGGGCGACGTCGTCTGGATCAGGAAGCCCGCGGCCGCGGCGAACGCCGGGACGGTGACCGACGGCGGCACGCGCGCGATCGTCGGGTTGCTGCTCGTGAGGTTGAACTGGACGTCGCGACCGGGCGGCTCGGCGAGCCCGACGCGGCCGTCAGAGCCCTGCGTCCCGCTCGTCGTGGTCGGGCTGACGGTCACCGAGCCCGGCGCGATCCCCGGCGTGAGGGTCAGCGGCGACTGGACCTGCTTGCCCTGATAGGTCGCGCTGATCGTCACGGTGGTGTTCGCGGCGACGGCGCTCGTCTCGATGCTGAACGGCCACGAGAAGAAGCCCGCGGGAACGGTCATCGTCGCCGGCGGGCGCGCCAGCGGCGAGCTGCTGGACAGCGCGACCACGGCGCCGCCCGCGGGCGCGGCGCCGTTGAGCTCCACGTACGCCGAGCCGCCGGTGCCGCCCGTGATGCTCAGCGGCGACATCAACAGGTTCTTCAGCGACGGCGGGTTGACCGTCACGCTCGCGGTCGCCGTGGAGGTGCCGAGCTTGGCGGTGATCGTCACGGGCGTGGCCGCCGTCACCTGGCCGTAGCCGAACCGCAACTGGGTGAAGGCGAACCCGGCCGGGACGGTCACCGACGCAGGGACGGGCACTGCGGCCGGGTTGCTGCTCGTCAGCTGGACGACGGATCCGCCGGCGGGCGCCGCCGCGCTGAGCTGCACGTCGGCGATGTCGTCCTCGCCGCTGGACGCCGCCGTGCGCGTGAGCGTCAGCGCCGCCATCTGCGCCGGTGCGGCGCCGACGGTGAACGAGCGCACCACGGACCACGCCGTCGGTGCCGCCGTCGTCGGCGACGCGTCGCCCTGGAAGTGGCGCACGCGCCAGAACTTCTTGCCGGACTTCAGCGAGACGATCGTGTACTGCGAGCTCGTCTGGCCGCTGATCTGCAGCTCGACGGACGAGAACGAGGAGCTCGAGGAGACCTGCGCCTCATAGCCGGAGGGCTGCGGGTTGGCGACGTCGTTCCAGTCCAGCGTGATCGGCAGACCGAGCGACGCGCCGTCAGCCGGCGCTACGAGCGTCGGCGCCGGGCCGACCGGGGCGTTGTAGGCGATCGAGAACGTCCGCACGTTCGACGGGATGCCGCGCACGCCGTTGGAGCCGACGGCGTAGACGCGCACGTTCCAGCTGCCGATCAGCGAGCCGTGGAACGTCAGCGCGTAGTGCGGGTCGGGGATGTTGTCGAACTTGATGTCGGGCGGCGCCGGGAACGAGGCGTCCTTGGAGACCTCGACGACATAGCTGGCCGCGCCCGCGACCGGGCTCCACGTGATCGGGAAGCTCTCCATCGGGTGGTAGCGCGTGCCGTTGGCGAGCGGGTCGAAGACGGGGCTGGGAGGCGAGCCCGCGCCGGCGCCCGTCACGACGAAGCTGCGCGGCGCCGACCAGGCGCCCTGCTCGAAGGCGCCGTTGACCGCCTGGACGCGCCAGAAGTACGTCCCGTTGGTCAGGCCGTCGACCGTGTCCTGCGTGGTCGGGGCGTTGACGGAGTCAGCGGCGGCGAGCTTGGCGAACGTCTGCGTCGTGCTGACCTGCCAGTTGTAGCCCGTGACGCCCCAGGGGTCGCTGACGGCCGACCAGGAGATCGTGAACGGGACGGTGACGCTCGCTCCCGCGACCGGCGCCACGGCTGCCGGTGCCGGCGGTCCCGAGGCGGGCGGCGGCGGCGGTGGTGGTGGTGGCGCGGGTGGTGGCGGCGGGGCCGGTGGTGGCGGCGGTGGTGGGCCCGGCGGGCTGACGGTGCAGCCCGACAGCGTCGCGACCCGCGCGGTCGCCGATCCGTCGTTGACGTCGACCGTGCAGTCGGCCGGCGCGGTGTAGCCGCTGCGCTGGATCTTGAACTTGCCCGAGCCGTCGCTGCGACCGAGGACCGCACCGTCGACGGTGATGTCGCGGTTGGCGGTGGCGCTGCCTTCCAGGCGCAGCGAGCCCGCGCTCACCGAGGCGCGGCTGACGGACACCGACGCCTGGGCGGACCCGGCGCCCGCGAGCACCAGGAGCAGCGCTGCCAGCAGGCCCATCGTCCCCGCGCGCCAAGCCATCGCATCCCCCGTCGTCGTCCGTGAACGGCACGTCCCACAGCGCATGACACACCCGCGCTGCGTGGGTGTCAATCACATTCAGACCTATGTCCAACCGCGCACTTCGGAGTCCTGCACGACGAGCCCGAAGTGGCGCTGCAGCTCGGCGCGCCAGTCGTCCTCGTGGGCGATCGGGCGGTCCCACGCGGTCGCGCCGCGCTGCCCGGATGTCTGCGTGCGCTTGACGCTCGCCCAGCCGTCGTCGAAGAGCTGCTGCACCGATCCCTGGCGGACGAAGGGCGAGTCCGGGTCGGTGCTGAAGACGCGGCAGCGGTCGGCGAAGAACTCGCGGGTGGCGGGGGCGAGCGTGAAGCGGTAGGCGTTCGGCGACGCGACGCCGAGCTCCTCGGCCAGCAGCCAGTCCGCGTCGCCGGCGGGCGCGACGCGAAAGCGCCGGGCGCCGCGGGCCTGCTCGCCGTCGTCGTCGATGCGCAGCGGCTCGACCGCGAAGCTGCCGAAGCCGACGTCCACGAGCCAGCGCTCGCCGGTGTCGACGAGCAGCGCGAGGTGCGCGTCGGGCAGCGCGAAGCGGTCGTCGCCGATCGCCGGCTGGGCGGCCAGCAGCGTCACGTCGAAGCCGAGCTCGCCGAGGAGCCAGCCGAAGAGGCCGTTGAGCTCGAAGCAGTAGCCGCCGCGGCCGCCCTCGACGACCTTGCGGTAGGCGTCCGCGGGCTCGACGGTCACCGGGTTGCCGAGGTGGCAGTCGAGCGCGTCGAACGGGACCGCCAGCAGGTGCGCGCGCTGCAACGCTGCGAGCGTGTCCGCGCCGGGATCGAGCGGGCCGTCGTAGCCGATCCGCTCAAGGTAGGCCGCCACTTGCACGACGAGAGAGGGTAATCAGCCGAAGAGGTAGCGAAAGCGGGTGCCCTCGCAGAAGCGGCGCAGCTTGCTGCCCATCGACGAGCCGTGCGAGCGGTTCTCGCTGCTCGGCACGTACATGACGTCGGCCATCCAGCCGATCGGGCCGCTCCCGCGCACGAGACCGCGCCGGCCGGCGTCGGCGCGTCCGCGCCCGACCGCCGCCGGGTACTCGTCGCGGTCAAAGCCGCTACGCGTCGGCATGCCCTCCAGCAGGCGGTCGCGGCGCTGATCGGTCCCGCGCCGGTTGAGCACCATCACGCGCGGCCAGCCCCTGGCGATCGCCGCCTCGGTGTGGCGCTTGATGTTCGGGTACTTCGCGGCGCTGAAGCGCAGGCGCTGGACGGTCGTCGTGCGCGTGCAGGAGGTCTTCGGTGCCGACGCGGGCGCGGGCGGCGGCGTGCGCGCGTCACCGGGCTTCAGGCACGGGCAGGGCAGCGACTCGCAGTAGATCCCATCGCTGTCGGCGTCGCGCGTGTCGGCGGCGCGCTGTGCCGCGGCCTGGGTGTCGTACCCGGCGCAGGTCGTCGCCCGCGCGGGCGACGGAGCGACCGCGACGACCAGCAGGACGGCGAGCAGCAGCAGGCGCGGTCGGCTCATCCGACTCCATCGGCAGAACCCGCGCTCCGCGCGAGCACCGGGCGCCGGCTCCGCGCGGCGCTAGGACTTCTGCCGTCGCCCCAGGAACCGCGCCCCGGCCGTCGCGAGGATCAGGATCACGCCGCTGAAGACGCTCTGCACCCACGACGGCGAGCCGACGATGAAGAAGCCCGTCGTGCCCGTGGCGATCAGATACACGCCGATGACCGTGCCCAGGACGTGGAACTGCCCCCGGCGCAACGTCGCGGCGCCCAGGAACGTCGCGGCGAAGGCCGGCAGCAGGAACGACGTGCCGGCCGCCGGCGCCGCCGAGGCGTTGCGGGCGGCGAGCAGCACGCCCGCGATCGCCGCCGCGCCGCCGGAGATCATGAACGCCAGGATGACGTGGCGCTCGACGCGGATCCCGGAGATCTTCGCCGCGGCGCGGTTGCCGCCGATCGCGTGCAGGAAGCGCCCGCTCGTCGTGTAGCGCAGCACGAACCAGAGCCCGACGGCGAGCACGAGACCGACCAGGAAGGGGTTGGCGAAGCCGGCGATGCCGCCGCGGCCGAGCTGCGAGTACGCGTCGGGGACGTTCGCGCTGATCGTCTCGCCGTTCGTGTACCAGAGCGCCATGCCGTCGAGGACCGTCGCCATCGCGAGCGTGGCGATCAGCGCCGGGATCTCGAAGGCCGTCACGAGTACCCCGTTGAGCGCTCCGATCGCGATGCCGGCGGCAAGCGCGATGGCGATCGCGACGCCGATCGGCAGCCCCTGCTTGGCGATCAGCCCGGTCGCCAATGCGCCCGACAGCGAGATGATCCCGCCGATCGACAGGTCGAACTCGCCGCACAGCAGGACGCAGGTCAGCCCGCAGGCCGCGATCAGCAGGACCGCCTGGTCGTTGAGGATCGAGCGGAAGTTCTCGGCGGTCAGGAACGTGTCGGGAGCCCACGCGCCGAAGACGACGATCAGGCCGACGAAGAAGGCGATCGGCGCCCACGTCCCGAGGTCGCGCTGCGGTCGCGGCGGGGGCGCCGGCGGGACGTCGGGCGGCGCGCTGTCCTGGGGAGCGGTGACCGTGCTCATGCAAGTGCCTCCGTGACGGTCGGGGTCCTGAAGAGGGTCTCGAGCATCGCCGCCGTGGTCACCTCGGCGCCTTCCAGCTCGCCGACGCTGCGGCCCTCGACGAGCAGCAGCACGCGATCGCACAGCGCCTCGAGCTCGTCGAGCTCACTGGAGACGACGATCACCGCCGTGCCGCGCTCGGCGACGTCGCGGATCGTCGCGGCGATCGCGTCCTTGGCGCCCACGTCGACGCCGTGGGTCGGCTCGTCGAGCAGCAGCAGCGCCGGCTCGCGCGACAGCCAGCGCCCGAGGATCGCCTTCTGCTGGTTGCCGCCGGAGAGCTCGCGCATGAGGCTCGCCGTCGACGCGGCGCGGACGTCGAAGCGGCGCGCCACGTCGTCGGCGAAGCGCCGCTCGCTGCGGAGGTTGAGGATCCGCGTGCGTCCGCGGAAGCGCCGCAGCGACGGCAGCGAGATCGACTGCCAGACCGGATCCTCGGCCGCGTAGCCGTCGAGCTTGCGGTCCTCGGTGACGAGCGCCAGGCCGGCGGCGACCGCGTCGGCGGGATCGCGGGGGCGGAAGGGCCGCCCGTCGAGCGTCATCGTGCCGGCCTGCAGGCGCCGGGCGCCGAAGAGGCATTGCAGGACTTCGGTCCGTCCGGCGCCGGCGAGGCCGGCCAGGCCGAGGATCTCGCCACGGGCGACGGTCAGCGACACGTCGCGGACGCCGGGCGCGGTCAGCCCTTGCGCCACGAGCAGCGGCTCGCGCGCCGGCGGGGCGTCGTCGCGGCGGCGATCGACGAGCTCGCGGTCGGCGCCGATGATGAGCTCGGTGAGCTTCGCGGCGTCGAGGCCGGCGCGCTCGCGCGTCGCGACGAGGCGGCCGTTGCGCAGGACGGTCACGCGCTGGGCGAGCTGCAGGACCTCCTCCAGGCGGTGTGAGACGTAGATGAACGCCACGCCCTCCGCGCGCAGCTGCTCGATGAGGCCGAAGAGCCGCTGGACCTCGGTCGCCGTCAGCGACGCCGTGACCTCGTCGAGCACGATCGCCCGGTGGCGTTCGAGCAGCACCCGCGCGATCGCGACGAGCTGCTGCTCGGCGACCGACAGCAGGTGCAGGGGCGTGCGGACGTCGACCCGCAGGCCGACGCGGTCGAGCACCTCGCGCGCGCGCCGGTGCTGGCGCTTCCAGTCGACGATCCCGGCGCGCGTCGGGTAGCTCGTCCCGAGCGTGACGTTCTCGCCGACGCTCAGGCTCGGCACGAGCGCGGGCTGCTGGTGGATGACCCCGATCCCGGCCGCAGCGCTCGCCCGCGGGGAGTCCAGCGCGACCGGCTCGCCGTCGACGAGGACCTCGCCGGCGTCGGGCCGGTAGACGCCGGAGAGGATCTTGATGACCGTGCTCTTGCCGGCGCCGTTCTCCCCGACGAGGCCATGGACCTCGCCGGGGAGCAGCGTGAACGAGACGTCGTCGACCGCGCGCTGGCTGCCGAAGCGCTTGTGCAGCCCGCGGACCTCCAGGACGGCGTTCACCGGCGGCCTATTTCCCCCAGATCTTGCGGTACTGCGACCGGAAGTCGAGGTCGCCGACGTACGCCTTGCCGGCCGGCGGGATCGATGCCTTGTCGAGCACCCGGAACGAGAGCCCCGCGTCCTTCGCCGCGGGCTCGCCGTTCATCGCGCGGTTGAGCTGGTCGACGCCGGCCCAGCCCGACCACTCCAGCGGGTAGCCGATGACCGCGACCTGGCCCTTGCCCTCGCGGATGAAGTCGAGGTTCTGCTGGTTGCCGTCGTAGGAGATCCCCTTGACGTCGTCGCGGCCCTCGCGGACGGCGGTCTGCACGAGCGGCGTGAGCATGAAGTCAAAGCCCGAGAAGACCCAGTCCAGCTGGCCCTTGGGACGCTGCTTGAGCAGCGCCTGCATGAGCGGCACCTGCGGCGGGCCGAGCTGCGCGCCGGTCAGGGCCTGGTCGCTGACGATCTTCGCCGTGCCCCACTCGTCCAGCGCGGCCTTGAAGCCCTCGGCGCGCTCGGCGACCGGCGGGCTGTCGTTCTGGTTGAAGATCGCGACGTCGCCGCCGCCGTTGGCGACGACATACGCGGCGGCCGCGCGGCCGGCGGCCTCGTCGTCGATCCCGACCTCCGCGAAGCCGCCGAACGGCGTCGGGTCGGCGGAGAACGCGGCGACCGTGAAGATGCCCTGCTTCTTCGCGCGCTGGATCTGCTCGGCGATCGCGGCCGGGTTGATCGACGCGATGAAGATGCCGTCGACCTTACGGGTGATGAACGTGTTCATCGCCGCGCTCGTCTTCTGCGGATCGAACTGCGGGTCGAGCTCGATCGTCTTCCAGCCGAGCTCCTTGGCGGCCTCGACGGCGCCGCGCGCCTCGCGGGCACAGCCCTCGACGGCCTTCCCGCAGGGCATGACGCCGATCGTCTTGCCGGTCACCGGCTTCGGCGCGGTCGTCGGGCCGGTCCACTCGGACTTGGCGGCCGAGGCTGTGACCAGCTCCTTCTTGGCCGCGGCGATCCCGTCGGCGGCCGACGTCGTCGGGGTGCCGGACGCGGCGGACGCGGCCGGCTTCTCGTCGTCGCCGCACGCGACGAGCACCGTCGCAGCGAGCGCGCAGGTCAGCGCGACAGCGGTCCGACGCCACTTCAAGGGTGGGTGCAGGAACATCGAACGGCCTCCCGGTGGGTTGCGCGGGGGCTCACCCGCGGGTGTGATGGTGATGGTCACGTCGTGGTCATGCGGCGGTTGAGGTGCGCGCGTTGCGGACGGCGGCGCGCAGCAGCTGCGGCTCGTGGGCCGGGTCCATCTGGGCGAGGACGGAGAGGGCGGTGCGGGCGAGGTGGTCGGCGAGCTGGTGCGCGGCGGCCGGCCCGTCGCGGCGCTCGGCGGCCTCCAGCAGCGCCCGGTGCTCGGCGGAGCCGCGCGAGTAGGACAGCGGCTGCTCGAGATGCATGCGCCGGTAGCGGTCGGAATGGTCAGACAGCTGGTCGGCCGACGTGCGCAGCCGCGGTCCCGAGTGCTGGATGAGCCCGCTGTGGAAGGCGCGGTGGGGCACGTGCCAGCCCTCGTGGTCGGCGGCGGCGATCCGCGTGTCCATGTCGTCGACGTCCTGGCGCAGCTCGCCGAGCTCGGCATCGGTCAGCAGGGGGATCGTCACCGACGCTCCGAAGGCCTCGAGCGTGATGCGCATCGCGTAGAGGTCCTCGAGGTCCTCCACCGACACGCCCGCGATGCGCACGCGGCGGTTGGGCTCGGCCACGACCAGGCCCTCGCGCTCGAGCAGCTTCAGCGCCTCGCGCAGCGGCGAGCGGCTGATCCCCAGCTGGCGGGCGAGCTGCACCTGGCTGAGGGGCGCGCCGAGCGCCAGCTCGTCGCGCAGGATCGCCGAGCGCAGCGCGTCGTGGGCCATCGTGACCGCGTCGGCGCCACCGTTGTCGTCGTGCAGTTCGGGTTCGGGGCTCACGGCGATAACTGTAGACAGGTTTGTAGTGCCGAAGCAAGCGACTGTCGGCTGTTGGGGTTCGCGGTCGCGCCTTGACGTGGCCCGTTCGTAGCGCGTAAGTTGCGCGAATGCTCAATGCCGAGGTCGTCGCAGCGCGCCGCGGACCGCCGAGTCCCGAGGACCTCGTGGCGCTCATGCGAGCGGGCCGCGGCCTCGAACCTGTCGGCACTTTGCTGACCGGCGCAACGATCCTCGACGTGCACCGCGGCCTCTGGCGCGAGGCCAACGTGGGCCTCGTGGGCGACCGCATCGCGACCGTCGGGGTCGAGACCCCCGAGGCCGTCGAGACGATCGACCTCGCCGGCACGTGGCTCGTCCCGGGCTTCTTCGAGCCGCACTTCCACGCCGGCGGCACGCACCTGTCGCCGACCAGACTGGCAGAGGAGCTGCTGCTGCGCGGCACCACCTCGACGGTCTGCGACTTCCAGGAGCACTACACGAACGCCGGCCTCGCGGCCGCCCGCTACGCGCTCGACGAGGCGCTCGCCGCCGGGCTGCGCGTCTTCTACCTCGCGCCGCTCATGCAGTACGTCGTCAACCACCTCGGCGCCAGCGGCCACGAGATGACCGCGCAGGACATGCTCGACATGCTCGACTGGCCCGAGACCGTGGCGATCAACGAGCCGCCGCCGGCGTCGCTGTTCGCGGAGGACCCGGCGACCCTCGCGATCGTCTCCAAGGCGCTCGCCCGCGGCCTGCTGTACTCCGGCCACGCGCCGGAGTTCACCGGCCTGGCGCTGCAGGCCTATGCGGCGACGGGCGCGTCCTCCGACCATGAGAGCCGCGACGCCGCGGCCGCCTGGGAGAAGCTGGGGCTCGGCCTGAAGACGATGATGCGCGACGGGTCGGCGGCCCCCGACCTGCCCGAGCTCGTGCGCCTCGCGGTCGAGCACCCGCTCGCCAGCCGCCACATGACCTTCGCGACCGACGAGGTCGACCCCGTCGACTTCATGGACAAGGGCCACACCGACCACAAGGTCCGCTACGCGATCGCGGCCGGCGTCGACCCGGTGATCGCGTTTCAGATGGCGACGCTCAACGCCGCCGAGTACTACCGCGTCGACCACGAGGTCGGGTCGATCACCCCGGGCCGCTACGCCGACCTGCTCGTGCTCGACGACGTCGAGCAGGTGCGCATCGACCACGTCATCGCGAGCGGCGCCCGCGTCCGCGCCGGCGACCGCCCGGCCCCCGCGATCGAGGACTACCCCGCGGCGATCCGCTCGGTCGTGCGCCTGCCGCGACCGCTCGAGCCGGCCGACCTCGCCGTCGCCGCGCCCGCCGGTGCCGGCCGCGTCGAGGTGCGCGTGATCGACGTCCAGGACGGCAACCTCGTCAGCGGCGACGGGCGCGCGACGCTCGAGACCGCCGACGGCGCGGTGCTGGCCGACCCCGCCGCCGACGTCCTGAAGATCGCCTTCATCGACCGCTTCGGCGGCGAGGCCGCGCGGACGGTCGCGTTCGCGCGCGGCTTCGGGCTGCGCGACGGGGCGGTCGCGACGACCTACCAGAACCCGTTCTTCAGCCTCCTGACGATCGGCACCTCGGAGGCGGCGATGTGCCGCGCCGTCAACCGGCTGGCCGAGCTCGGCGGCGGGATCGTGGCGGTGCAGGGCGACGAGCTGCTCGCGGAGTGGCAGCTGCCGATCGTCGGCGTGTTCTCGCACCAGTCGCTGGACGCGGTCCGCGGCGGCTTCGATCGCATGAACGGCGCGCTGCGGACGCTCGGCTGCTCGTTCAAGGCGCCGGTGCTCGCCTGCACGTTCTCGGGGCTCATCACGATCCCCGCCTACGGCCTGTCCGATCGCGGCCTCTACGACGTCGAGGCCGGCGTCTTCGTCGATCCCGTCGTGGGTGCGGTGTGACCGCGCGCCGTCAGCCGGGCGCCGGCGCCTGGCGCTGCAGCAGCGCGACCGCGGCCTCGCGCGCGTGGCGCAGGTGATCGCCCATGGTCGTCTCCGCGGCCGCGCGGTCGCCTGTGGCGATCGCGTCCACGATCGCGCGGTGCTCGGTCACGCTGCGGGCGAGGAAGTCGTCGCTGTCGGCCTGCAGGAACAGCGCGCGGAAGCTGCGCTGGGCGGCACTGCGCTGCAGCTGGTGCAGGTACGCGTTGCCGGAGAGCTGGGCGACGAGGGCGTGCAGGCGGTCGTTGAGCTCGAAGAAGCTCGTCACGTCGCCGGCCGAGGCGGCCGCCGCGCACGTCGGTCTCGATCGCCCGCAGCTCGGCGGCGCGCGCCGGACCCGCGGCGCTCGCTGCGAGGCCGGCGGCCATCCGCTCGAGCTGCTCGCGGACGTCGAACACGTCCTCGAGGTCCTTCGGGGTGAGCGCGGCGACGAATGCCCCGCGCCGCGGCTGGATCTCGACGAGGCCGTCGGTCGCGAGCCGGTGGATCGCCTCGCGGACGGGGGAGCGGCTGACGCCGAGCTCCTCCGCCAGCTGCACCTCCACCAGCCGCTGGCCCGGCGCGAGCACCCCGCTGACGATGTCGCGGGACAGGTGGCGCAGGACCCCTTCGGCGAGCTTCTCGCTCGCGACGTAGCCCGTGCTGAGCGCCCGTGGCATCGGCGAAGGATACGGGCTGGGCGCCGTCGGATCTCGTCTTGTATGCAATATCCACCGTCGAACGGAGGAACTGATGTCCGCTGACACACTCGCGCCCAGCACGCGCCGGGAGCTGCTGCGCCGCGGGGCCGCCATGGGACTGGGGGGAGCGTCGCTCGCCGCGTTCCTGGCCTCGTGCGGATCCGACGACAAGACCGCGAGCGATGGCGCCGGCAAGGCCGCGGGCGGGCTGACGATCGGGCTCTCGCTGCCGACGCTGGCCCAGCGGCGCTGGGGCTTTGACCGCCGCTTCGTCGAGGCGCACGCCAAGCAGCTCGGGCACTCGATCGTGTTCGCGGCCGCCCAGGACTCCGACACGGTCCAGGCCAGCCAGGTCGAGAACATGCTCTCGCGCGGCATCGACGCGCTGATCCTCTCGCCGGTCAACGTCAGCACCGCCGCGGCGTCGGTTCGCAGCGCGAAGGACGAGAAGATCCCGGTCGTCTCCTACAACGCGATCGCGCTGAAGTCCGACATCGACTTCTGGGTCGCGCGCGACAACGCCGACGTCGGCCGCATCCAGGCGCGGCTGGCGACGAAGGCCAAGCCGAAGGGCAACTACGTGATCATCGCCGGCGATCCCGGCGCCGACGTCGCCCAGGACAAGACGAAAGGCAACCTCGAGATCCTCAAGCCGTTCGTCGACCGCGGCGACATCAAGGTCGTCTCGCAGCAGTTCAACGCGGCCTACGACCCGGTCAAGGGCGCCGATCAGCTCGAGGCCGCGCTCGGCAAGGCGGGCGGCAAGGTCGACGCGATCCTCTGCACCTACGACGGCTTCATCCTCAGCGCGCTGCCGATCCTCAAGGAGGCCGGCCTGCTCGGCGAGACCTACCTCGCGGGCGAGGACGTCTTCGACGCGGCCGCCGCCGGCATCGTCGACGGCGACGTCGGGATGAGCTCCTACACCGACCTCCAGCAGATGGCGATCCGGGCGGTCGACGCGGCGGTTGCGCTCGCCAAGGGCGACAAGCCCCCGTCCGACGCGACGTTCGACAACGGCTCGGCGAGCATCCCCGGCTCGAAGATCGACGCCTACGCGGTGACGAAGACCAACATGGCGAAGTTCCTCGGCGACACGAGGTGGCTGACCGTCGATCAGGTCTACAAGAACCAGCCGCGAGCCTCATGGCCGAAGGTCTGAGCCACGCCGGCTCGGCCTTCTCGGTCGCGGGCCTCGACAAGCGCTTCGGGGCCAACCGCGTCCTCAAGGGCGTCGACCTGGCGGCGGCGCCCGGCGAGGTGCTGGGGCTGATCGGGGTCAACGGCGCCGGCAAGTCGACGCTCATGCGGATCCTCGCCGGCATCCACCCGGCGGGCAGCTACGACGGCGCCGTGTCGGTCGGGGGCGACCCGGCGCCGATCGGCTCGCTCGTCGAGGCCGAGCGGCGCGGCGTCGTGCTGGTCCCGCAGGAGCTCGCCTGCGTGCCGGACATGTCGGTCATGGACAACCTGTTCCTCAACCGCGAGCCGACCCGCTTCGGGATCGTCCGCCGCGGGGCGCTGCGCCGCGGCGCCGAGCAGCTGCTGGCCCGGCTCGGCGCGGACATCGCGCCGGACGCGCAGATGCGCGAGCTCGGGATGGCTGCGCAGCAGACGGTCGAGTTCGCCAAGGCGCTGAGCAAGCAGGCGCGCGTGCTGCTGCTCGACGAGCCGACGTCGTCGCTGTCGCCGAAGGAGGTGCGGCCGCTGTTCGAGCGCATCCGCGAGCTGCGCGAGCAGGGGCTCTGCATCGTCTACGTCTCACACCGGCTCGACGAGGTCCTGGAGGTCTGCGACCGGGTGGCGGTGCTGCGCGACGGCGTGCTCGTCCGCGACGCCCCGACGGCCGGTCTGGACGCCGGCGTGCTCGCGGCCGACATGATGGGCCGCCGGCTCGCCGAGGTCGTGCGCGCCCCCGTCCGCGCCGCGCGGCGCGCCGCCGTGCTCGAGCTCGACGCGCTCGTGCTGCCCAGCGCCGCCGGCGGACGGCCGCCGCTGGGGCCGTTCACGCTCGACGCGGCCGCGGGCGAGGTCGTCGCGCTGTTCGGCAACGTCGGCGCGGGCCGCACCGAGCTGCTGACCGCGCTGGCGGGCATCGGCGCCCAGCCGCTCAGCGGCCAGGTGTCGTTCGACGGCGCGCGGCTGCGGCTGGGCCGGCCGCAGCGCACCGTGCGCAAGGGCATCGTCCTGCTGACCGAGGACCGCAAGGAGCTCGGCCTGCAGCCGTGGATGTCGGTGCTCGAGAACGTGACGCTCGGCAGCGTGCCGACGCGCGCCGGGCTCGTCGACCGCGCGGCGGAGCGACGCGTCGGCGCGAGCATGCTCGGCAACGTCGGCGCGAGCTTCGCCTCGCCCGACCAGCCGATCACCGAGCTCAGCGGCGGCAACCAGCAGAAGGTGCTGCTGGGCCGGGCCCTGCTGACCCAGCCGCGGCTGCTCCTGCTCGACGAGCCGGCGCGCGGCGTCGACGTCGGCGCCAAGGCCGACCTCTTCACGCTGCTGCGCCGGCTGGCAGGCGAGGGCCTGGCCGTCGTCGGCGCCTTCTCCGAGCCGGCCGACGTCCTCGCCGTCGCCGACCGCGTCGTCGTGCTCGACCGGGGGCGGCAGGTGGGCACCTACGACGTGGCCGAGCTCGACGAGCATCGCCTCGAGGCGCTCGCCAGCGGGCTCGCGGAGCGCGCCGCATGAGCACGCGGGTCGCCGACTCGGCGCGCGCGTCGGCGTTGCGGGCGCTGGCCCAGCAGTACGCGCTCCTGCTCATCCTCGTCGCCGTCGCCGTCGTCTTCGAGATCGCCAGCGACGGCCTGTTCATCTCCTCGCGCAACGTCCCGCTGCTCCTGCGCCAGGCCGCGGTCACGGCGATCGTCGCGGCCGGCGTCGCGCTCGTCATCATCGGCCGCCAGATCGATCTGTCGATCGGCTCGGCCGTGGGCCTCTGCGGGATCCTGGCGGCCTGGATGATGAACGAGCAGGGCGTCCCGGTCTGGGCGACGGTCGCGCTGACGCTCGCCGCGGGCCTGCTCATGGGCCTGATCCAGGGCGCGATCGTCGCCGGGCTCGGCGTGCCGTCGTTCATCGTCACGCTCGGCGGGCTGCTGATCTTCCAGGGGATCGGCCTGCTGATCACCTCCGGCAACACGATCGCCGGCTTTCCCGACAGCTTCGCCGCGATCGGGCGCGACTCGGTGGCGTTCGGGCCGACCGTCGTGGTCGCCGTGGCGGCGCTGGTCGCCGCCGCGGCGCTCGCAGGTCGCGCCTGGCGCACCGCCGACGCCGCGGCCCGCATGCGCTGGGCGAGCCGGGTCGTCGCCGTGGGCCTCGTCCTCGTCGCAACCGTCACGCTGATCGATCCCGGACCGCGGCCTGCCGGTCCCGGTCGTCATCGCGCTCGTCGTGACCGGCCTGCTGGCCGCGATCGCGCGGCTGACGCGCTTCGGGCGCAGCCTCTTCGCGGCGGGCGGCAACCCCGTCGCCGCCGAGCTCGCCGGCATCTCGACCCGACGCGTGACGCTCACGGTGTTCGGGATGATGGGCGCGCTCTACGCGATCGCCGGCATGATCCTCATCGCCCGGATCGACGGCGCACCGCCCGCCGGCGCGTCGCCGCTGGAGCTCGACGCGATCGCCGCCGCCGTCATCGGCGGGACGAGCCTCGCGGGCGGGACCGGGAGCGTCAGCGGAGCGGTCCTCGGGGCGCTGCTGCTGGCGTCGGTCAACAACGGCCTCGACCTCGTCGGGGTGCAGAGCTTCTGGCAGCTCGTCGCGACGGGATCGATCCTGATCGTCGCGGTGCTCGCCGACGTTCGACTGCGAGGACGCTCATGACCGACCTGCTCGTCGCCGACGCCGAACGCGCGCTGCTGTTCTGCGCCGGCCGCATGGAGCTGGCCTTCGGCCTGGACTCGCCGCCGGCGGCCGCGCGCCTGGGGCCCAGCGGCCACGTGGCGATCACGAGCGTCAGCGGGGGGCGGGGCGGGGCGGGGCCGTTCCTCGCGCTCCACGACCCCTCCGGCGAGCTGCTCGACATCCGCCTCGACGTCTTCGCGCCCGCTCCGGCCGCGTTCCACCCCGGCGGCCGCGAGGTCGCCTACGTCCGCGACGTCGACGGCGAGCAGCGCGACCTGATCGCGCTGGATCTCGCGACGGGTGCCGAGCGCCGGCTGGCCGGCGGCCCGCTGTGGCGCTCGTGCGCGTGGACGGCCGCGGGCCGGCTGCTCGCCACCTCCGCCGACGAGGTGCTCGAGCTGGACCTCGAATCCGGGTGCCGCGCCGTGCTGTGGGCCGACGCGGTGGCGACCGGCTTTCAGCGCTGGGGGCAGGACGACCTCTACGTCACGCTCGACGAGGTCACGGCGGTCGGCGCGGACGGCGACGTGGCCTGGACGCGGACCTGGCATGAGCAGGGCAAGGCGCCGCGCGGCGATGTCGTGCACCTGGCCGGGGGAGAGCCGCGCGAGATCGCCGGCGCCCGCAATCCGCGCGACCGCGGCGGCCGGCTGACGACGCTGCGCGACGGGCGCATCCTGGGAGCGCGGCCGCCCAGGTCACCGGTGCAAGGGCCGCTGTGCAGCTTCGACTGGCGTCCCGCGGCGGCGGCTTGCGAGCCGACTGAATACTGTATACAGTCCGCCTCGCGATGACGACGATCACCCTCGCAGCCGCGCGCACCCCCGACGTCCTGTCCGTCCTGATGGACGCTGGCCGGCGCGTCGAGCGGGCCGACCTCCTGCTCGTCGGCGGGACGGTGCTCGACGTCTACCGCGGCTCGTGGCACGAGCTCAACGTGGCCGTCAAGGCGGGCCGCGTCGTCGGCCTGACGAGCGACCGCCCCGACGCCGACGAGGTCCACGACGTGACCGGCCGCTGGGTCGTCCCGGGCCTCTTCGATCCCCACTTCCACGCCGGCGGCTGCCACCTCTCGCCCGCGCGGCTGGCCGAGGCGCTGCTGGACCGCGGCACGACCACGACCGTCTGCGACTTCCAGGAGCACTACGCCAACGCCGGCCCCGACGCCGTGCGCGCCGCGATCGACGAGGCCCAGGCCGCCGGCCTGCGCATCAAGTACCTCATCCCGCTGCAGCAGTTCGTCATCCACCCGCTCGGCGTCACCGGGCACGCGATGCACGTCGACGACCTGCGCCGGATGCTCGACTGGCCCGAGACGGTCGCGATCAACGAGCCGCCCCCGGGCGCCCTGTTCGCCAAGGGCCCGGACACGCTGGAGATCGTCAGCGAGGCGCTGCGCCGCGGCCTCATCTACTCCGGGCACGCCCCCGAGCTGACCGGCGACGACCTGCAGGCCTACGTCGCCACGGGCCCGTCATCCGACCACGAGTCCGCCGACGCCGAGGCGGCGTGGATGAAGCTCGGCCTCGGGATGAAGGTGATCCTGCGGCAGGGGTCGGCCGCGCGCGACCTGCCCCAGCTCGTGTCGCTGGCGCGCGACCAGCCGCTGGCGACCCGCCACATGTCGCTGGGCACCGACGAGGTCGACCCGATCGACCTCTCCTCCGACGGCCACCAGGACGCGAAGGTCCGCTACGTCATCGGGCAGGGCATCGATCCCGTCGTCGCGATCCAGATGGTCACGCTGAACCCGGCCGAGTACTACCGCGTCGACCACGACCTCGGGTCGCTCGCTCCCGGGCGCGTCGCCGACATCGTCGTCCTCGACGACCTCGAGCGCTTCTCGATCTCCGACGTCTACGCCAGCGGCCGGCGCCTGGAGCGCGGGCCGGCCGCCCCGGCCGCGCCGCCCGCGCCGGAGTCGGTGCGCAGTCGCGTGAACCTCGGGCGCCGGATGACGCCGCAGGACTTCCGCGTCGCCGCGGAGGGGACGACGGCCCGCGTGCGCGTGATCGACGTGCCCGACGGCAGCCTCGTCTCGGGCGCAGGCGAGGCGACGCTCGCAGTCGTCGACGGCGCCGTCGTGGCGGAGCCGCAGCACGACCTGCTGAAGGTCGCCGCGATCGAGCCCCATCGCGGCACGGCCGCGACCGGGGTCGGCTTCGTGCGCGGCTTCGGGCTGCGCGACGCCGCCGTGGCGACGACCTACAACCACCCGTTCTTCAGCGTCCTGACGATCGGCACCTCCGACGACCTGCTCGCCGCGGCCGCCAACCGGCTGGCCGAGATCGGCGGCGGCATCACGCTCGTCGGGCCCGACGGCGTGCTGGGGGAATGGCCGCTGCCGGTCGTCGGGGTCTTCGACGACGCGCCGCTGGCCGTCGTCCGCGAGCGCTTCGAGGCGATGAACGAGGCGTTGCGGCGCGCCGGCTGCGGGCTCAAGGCGCCGGTGCTCGCGCTGAGCTTCACCGCGCTCGTCACGATCCCCGCCTACGGCCTGTCGTCGAAGGGGCTCTACGACGTCGCCGCGGCGAGCTTCGTGTCGACGGTCATCGAGAGCGCCGCATGACCGAGCCCGAGGCCATCGGCAGCTCCGCGCTCTGCGACGCCCTCGACGGGCGCGGCGCGATCACGGCGCTCGTGGCGCAGACGCCCGGCCGCCACGTGCAGGGAACGGCGCACACCGTGACGCTCACGCCCGGCGACAACCTCGCGCTGCACCTGGCGGTCGCGGAGGCCGAGCCCG
>CAWAZH010000001.1:0-367789 GCA_963786575.1 uncultured Actinomycetes bacterium | reverse complement strand
CGGAGCGTGCCGCGTTCCGCTTTCGCCACTTCGACAGCGAGGCCGAAGTGGCCGATGAGCTCGCGGCCGCGCGCATCGTCTTCCTGACGCCGAACCAGCTCTCGATGCTCGATCCGCTAGGCGTCTCGCTGTTCGTGAATATCAGCTCGCTGCACGAGATGCGGCCCGAGCAGATCGCCCACTACCTCGGCGAAGTCGATCGGCATACGGACGGTTTCTTCTACACGAAGCAATGGGGCACGTGGCACAACCCTGACGACGACGTCGTCGTCGATCGCGAGAGCTATCCCTACCCGCCGTCGTGGCGGCAGGTCTACGAGCGCACGCACCCGATCCAGCGGGCGTTCTTCCACGGGCTCTACGACACGCGGGGCTGATCGCGCCACCAGGCGACGGTCTGCTCAAGCCCGCCTGCAGCGAGAAGGCGGGGGTGAAGTCGACCTCATTGCGCAGCCGCGTGACGTCCGCCGCGATCTCGTCGGGATCCCCGACGCGCTGGGGTAGCGCGCCGACGTCGAGCAGGTCCGGCCGCCCGGCGGCGCGCGCGATGGACTCGACGATCGAACGCACCGTCACGGGCTCACCGGATGCGATGTTGACGGGGCCCGTCGACTCGCCGTCGACGAGCGCGGCGAACGCGCCGGCGACGTCGTCGACGTGGAGGAAGTCGCGCAGCTGAGTGCCCGCGCTCGTCGGCGCCCGCTCGCCAGCGACGAGCTTGGAGGCGACGCCGGCGACGAGCCGGCGCTCGTCCTCCTGCGGCCCGTAGAGGAAGAAGATCCGCCCCCAGGCGAGCGAGAGCCCGGCCCGCTCGGCGAGCCCCGCCACGACGCGACGGGTCGCGTCCTTGCAGGTGCCGTAGTACGTCGACGGCGCGATCGGCGCTTCCTCGCCCAGCGGCTGCGCGGCGCTCCAGCGTACTCCGCGCACGTCCCGGCGAGCACGGCCGCTCGCCGCCCGCGGCGGCGAACTCGTCCACGAGGCCGACGCTCGCCGCGACCCAGGCGGCGTTCGCGCGGCGTCCCAGAATGCCCCCGGCTCGGCGTACCAGGCGAGGTGCAGGAGGTGCGAGGCGCCGACATGGTCCACGAGGGCACCGCGCGCGGGCTTGTCGAGCAGGTCGAACCGATGCCACGTCACGCCCTCCGGCGCGCCCGCTGGCGGTTGGCCCCGCGCCCGACCGCGTGGACTTCGAACCCGCGCGCGGCCAGCGGCGCGAGCGCCCGGCGGCCACGAAGCCGCTCGCACCCGTCACAAGCACCCGCCGCGGGCTCACGGCTCGTAGTCCGGGTACGCGGCGTCCTTCTCGGACATCGTCCGCTGTCCTGCGGCGCCGGCCAGTCGATCGCGAACGCCGGATCGTCCCAGCGAACGCCGCCCGCCGCGTCCGGCACGTAGACGTGGCCCATCGCGTACTGGACCTCGCAGTCGTCGGTCAGCGTCTGAAAGCCGTGGGCGAGTCCAGCCGGGAGGTAGTAGCCGCGGCGGTTGTCGGCGGTGAGCTCAACGGCGTGCCAGCGCAAGTAGGTCTCGGAGTCGCGCCGCAGGTCCAGGCCGACGTCCCAGATCGCACCACGCAGGCAGCGCACGAGCTTGGCCTCACCGTGCGGCTCGGTTTGGAGGTGCATGCCCCGCAGGGTGTCGCGCGCCGGTTGAACGAGCTGTTGCACTGCACGCCCACCGGCTCGAGCCCGTGCTCGACGAACAGCGCCTCGTCGTACGTCCGCGCGAACCAGCCGCGCTCGTCGCCGAGCAGGTCGAGCTCTACCACCCATGCCCCCGCCAGCGGCGTCGGCTCGAACCTCACGGAACAGCCGCAGCTCCGGCGCCCGGGCCGCGAAGCGCCCGCCCCATTCCCGGATGTCGGAGAGCTGCTCCATGATCTCGTCCTTGATGTTCCAGGGCAGGATCAGGACCACGTCGGGCCGGCGCTCGCGGATCGCGCCGGGGGCGAGATCGGGATGTGCGTGCCCGGCAGCACATGGCCTGCTTGTGCGGGTTGGCGTCGCACGTGAAGTCGATGAAGTCCCGGCCGACACCGCAGTAGTTCAGCAGCGTGTTGCCTTTCGCCGGGGCGCCGTAGCCGGCGATCGAGTTGCCGCCGTGCTTGAGCTCGATGAGGAACTCGAGGATCTGCCGCTTGTCGGCGACGACGCGCGCGCCGTAGTCGCGGTAGGTCTGCAACTCGTCGAGGCCGGCGGCGAGCTCGCGCTCGCGCAGCTGGCGCGCGGCGCCGGTCTCGGCCTGCGGGTCGTCGTCGTGGCAGGCGAAAATCCGCAGCGAGCCGCCGTGCGTCGGCAGCTCCTCGACGTCGAAGAGCCGCAGGCCGTGGGCGGCGAAGACGCGCTCGACGGTCGAGAACGAGAGGTACGAGAAGTGCTCGTGGTAGATCGTGTCCCACTGGTTGAGCTCGATGAGCTTCAGCAGGTGCGGGAACTCCATCGTGATGACCCCGCCGGGCTTCAGCGCGGCTTCATGCCCGCGACGAAGTCGTTGATGTCCGGGACGTGGGCGAGGACGTTGTTGCCGAGCAGCAGGTCGGCCTGCGTCTCCGCCGCGACCGAGCGGGCCGTCTCGACGCCCCAGAAGTCCACGCGCGTCGGGATCCCCTTGTCGATCGCGACCTGCGCCGTGTTCGCGGTCGGCTCGATGCCGAGCACCGGCACGCCGGCCGCGCTGAAGTACTGCAGGAGGTAGCCGTCGTTGGAGGCGAGCTCGACGACCTGGCTGGAGGCGCCGAGGCCCAGGCGCTCGATCATCTCTCGGTGTAGCGGCGGCTGTGCTCGAGCCACGAGCTCGAATAAGACGAGAAGTAGGCGTAGTCGTCGCGGAAGATCGGCTTCGGCGTCTCGTACGGCGCGAGCTGGACGAGGAAGCACTCGGCGCACACGAGCGCGCACAGCGGATAGAACGGCTCCATCGCGCTCGCGTGCTCCAGCGCGACATTGTCGTTGGCGACCGGCGACATCCCGAGATCGGCGAACACGTCGCGCAGCGGAGCGCCGCAGAAGCGGCAGGGCGGATCGCTACCACGAGCACCACGGGGCGCCGCCGGAGTCCCACAGCGTCTCGAGCTCGTTGCGCTCGCGTAGCGTGTCCATCGCCTGCCAGAAGCCGCGGTGGTGGAACACCGTGAGCTCGCCGCGCGCGGCCAGACCGCGCAGCGGCTCCTCCTCCCACTTCGTGTCGTCACCGGCGATCGCGGCGCCGACGGCCGGCTCGCAGACGAAGAAACCGCCGTTGATCCACGCGCCGTCGCCGCGCGGCTTCTCCGCGAAGCTGTCGACCCGGGTCGCCGTCGATCTCCAGCGAGCCGAAGCGGCCGGGCGGCTGGACTGCTGTCACCGTCGCGAGCCGCCCCTCGCGCGATGGAGCGCGACGAGCGCCCCGATGTCCACGTCGCCGACGCCGTCGCCGTAGGTCAGGCAGAAGGTCTCGTCGCCGACGTAGGGCATCACGCGCTTCAGCCGCCCGCCGGTCATCGTCTCTTCGCCCGTCTCGACGAGCGTCACCCGCCAGGGCTCGGTCGTGGAATGGTGGACCTCCATCTCGCTGCTGCGCATGTCGAACGTCACATCTGACGTGTGAAGGGCGTAGTTGGCGAACCACTCCTTGATGACGTAACCCTTGTAGCCGAGGCAGACGACGAACTCGTTGATGCCGTGCGAGGAGTAGATCTTCATGATGTGCCAGAGGATCGGCTTGCCGCCGATCTCGACCATCGGCTTGGGCTTGACCGTCGTCTCCTCGCTCAACCGCGAGCCGAGTCCGCCGGCGAGAATGACCGCTTTCACTCGGCGCAGGGTAGTGTGCGCCGCCGATATGGCGCGCTCTGCACTCATCACGGGATCACCGGCCAGGACGGCTCCTACCTCGCCGAACTGCTGCTCGAACACGGCTACGAGGTCCACGGGATGGTCCGCCGGGCGTCGACGGAGAAGTTCGAGCGCATTGAGCACCTCCGCGACAGGATCACGCTGCACCAGGGCGACCTGCTCGACCAGCGCTCGCTCGTCGACACGATTCGCGCGGCCGAGCCGGCGGAGATCTACAACCTCGCGGCGATGAGCTTCGTCGCGGTCTCGTGGATCCAGCCGACCCTCACCGCCGAATTCACAGGCGTCGGCGTAACGCGCATGCTCGAGGCCGTCCGCGAGGCCGCCCCCGGCGCCCGCTTCTACCAGGCGTCGAGCTCGGAGATGTTCGGCAAGGTGCTCGAGGTCCCGCAGACCGAGACGACGCCGTTCTACCCCCGCTCGCCCTACGGCGTGGCGAAGGCCTACGGCCACTTCATCACCGTCAACTACCGCGAGTCCTACGACCTCTTCGCGTGCTCTGGGATCCTGTTCAACCACGAGTGCGAGCGCCGCGGCCTGGAGTTCGTGACGCGCAAGATCACCTGGCATGCGGCCGCGATCAAGCACGGCCTGCGCCACGAGCTGGCGCTCGGGCAACCTCGACGCCGAGCGCGACTGGGGCTACGCCAAGGACTACGTCGAGGCGATGTACCTCATGCTCCAGCAGGACGAGCCCGACGACTACGTCATCGCCACGAACAAGACACACACCGTGCGCGACTGCGTGCGAATCGCCTTCGACGAGGCCGGGGTCGACGACTGGGAGAAATACGTGCGGCTCGACCCCGCGTTCCTGCGCCCGGCCGAGGTCGACCAGCTCATCGGCAACCCGGCGAAGGCCAAGCGACAGCTCGGCTGGGAGCCGAAGACGAGCTTCGAGGAGCTCATCCGGCTCATGACGCGCTCGGACCTCGCGGCGCTCAAGCCTTAGACGGGGCAGCCGCGGACGCCGCCTGGAAGGCATCGATCTGCGCAAGCGTCACGGCGCGGGCGTCGTCGCCGGCGCGCAGCACCTCGTACCACTCGACGACCCCGGCGAGCGCCTCGTCAAGCCCCCATGCCGGCACCCAGCCCAGCCGCTCGCGAGCCTTGGAGGAGTCCAGCGTGAGATGGTGCGCCTCGTGCGGGTGCGGCCCGCGCGTCGAGCTCCCAGCGCAGTCGTCGCCGAGCCAGAGGTCCGTCAGGCGGTCGGCGATCCAGCGGACGGACCGCGCGTCGGCGTCGGCGGGTCCGAAGTTCCAGCCGCCCTGCGCCGCCGGGTCGGCGTGCAAGGCCTGCGCGAGTCGCAGATAGCCCGACAGCGGGTTGAGCACGTGCTGCCAGGGCCGGACCGCGTCGGGGTTGCGGATCGGGATCGGGGCGCCGTCGATCGCGCCGCGCATGATGTCCGGGATGAGACGGTCCTCGCCCCAGTCGCCGCCGCCGATGACGTTGCCGGCGCGCGCCGAGCCCAGTCGCGGACCATCCACGTCCGGGGCGAAGAACGACCGCAGGTAGGCGTCGGCGACGAGCTCCGCGCAGCCCTTGGAGTTCGAGTACGGATCGTGACCGCCCATCGGGTCGGTCTCGACGAACGGGCGGCGCTGCTCGCGGTTGTCGTAGCACTTGTCCGAAGTGACGTTCACGACCGCCCGCACCGACGGCGTCGCGCGGACCGCCTCGAGGACGTTGACCGTTCCCATGACGTTCGTCTCGTACGTCCCACGCGGATCGGCAAACGAGCGCCGCACGAACGCCTGGGCGGCCAGGTGCATGACGATCTCGGGCTCGTGGGCGGCGAAGGCGCCCAGCACGGCGGCGTGGTCACGGACATCGCCGCGAACGTCGGCGATCCCTTCGCCCGCCCGCGCGAGCTCGTACAGCGACGGCGACGTCGGGACGGTGTCGGCGAACCCCGCGACGCGAGCGCCCAGCGCGTGCAGCCAGAGCGTCAGCCATGCACCCTTGAAGCCGGTGTGCCCCGTGACGAGCACGGCGCGATCGCGCCAGAAGTCGGGGTCGACGAGTGGCTGGCATGAACGTCGCGGATGCTAGGCTGAGCCGATCGACCCTCGAGCCACTCCGATGCCCGTCCCGCTCTTCGACACCACCACGCCGCTCGCGCCCCTCACGGGCCGCAATCGACGCCGCGATCGCGAGCGTCCTGGACTCGGGCCGCTTCATCCTCGGGCCGCAGGTCACGGCCTTCGAGGGGAGTTCGCGGACTACATGGGCAGCGCCACGCCATCGGCGTCGCCAACGGGACCGACGCGCTGACGATCGCCCTGCGCGCGATGGGCGTCGGCCCCGGCGACGACGTGATCGTGCCGTCGTTCACCTTCTACGCCACCGCCGAGGCGATTCCGCCGACCGGGGCCCGGCCGGTCTTCTGCGACGTCGACCCGGCCACGTACTGCGTGACCGCCGAGACCGTGCGCGCCGCGATGACCCCCGCGACGAAGGCCGTCATCGCCGTGCACCTGTTCGGCAACATCGCGCCGGTCGCCGAGATCGAGGCGCTGGGCGTGCCGGTGCTCGAGGACGCCGCCCAGGCCGCCGGCTCGCGGTCGGCCGCGGCCGGCCGGGAGCGCTGGGCACGGCCGCGACCTTCAGCTTCTTTCCCTCCAAGAACCTCGGCTGCTTCGGCGACGGCGGGGCGATCACGACCGGCGACGACGACATCGCCGACCGCGTGCGGACGCTGCGCTTCCACGGCTCGCGCGACAAGGTGACCTACGAGCAGGTGGGCTACAACTCGCGCCTCGACGAGCTCCAGGCGGCGATCCTGCGCGTCCAGCTCCCCCACCTCGACGCGTGGGCCGACGGCCGCCGCGCGGCCGCGCGCCACTATGAGGGGGCCGGGCTCGGAGAGCTCGTCACGCTGCCGGTCGCCACGCGCCGGCGCCGAACCCGCCTGGCACCTGTACGTCGTGCGCAGCGAGCGCGCCGACGAGCTCGCCGCCGGCCTCGCCGCAGCGGGCATCGACTGCCGTGGCTACTACCGCACGCCCGTGCACCGCCAGCCCGCGATGCGCGAGTTCGCCGCCGGCGTGCAGCTGCCCGTCACCGACGAGCTGGCGAGGACCCACCTCGCGCTGCCGATGAGCCCGGTGCTGAGCGCCGAGCAGGCGACCGAGGTCGTCGACGCGGTGCGCGCAGTTCTAGGCTGAGCGCGTTCCGCCGGCAGCCGGCGCCGCGAGCGCTCGAGCTCCTCCTGCAACTGCTCGAGCACGCGCACGACGCGCAGCCCGCTCTCGCCGTCGGACACCGGCGTGCGCCCTTCGCGGACGCAGTCGACGAAGTGGGCGACCTCGAGGCGGAGGGGCTCGGCGTTGGAGATGCGCGGGCTGTAGATGTCGCCTGCGCGGGTGATGTACTCGCCGTAGGAGTCGGCCTTCTGGTCGAAGCCCTTGTCGTAGACGGTGACCTTGCGCTCGAGGTCCATGTCGTCGAACGTCGCCATCCGCTGCGAGCCGACGACCGTGAAGCGCCGCTCCTTGTGCGGGTCCAGCCAGGACAGGTGCAGATGCGCCGCCAGTCCGCTGGGGAAGCGCAGGAAGGCGAAGACGACGTCCTCGATGCCGTCGCGCATGTAGGACTCGCCGCGCGCGCTGACCTCGCAGGGGTCCTCGTCGGCGAGGTGCAGGATCACCGAGATGTCGTGCGCGCCGAGGCTCCAGAGCGCGTTCTCGTCGGCGCGCAGCTGGCCGAGGTTCAGGCGGTTGGAGTAGATGTAGTGGATGTCGCCGAGCTCGCCCGAGTCGGCGATCTCCTTGAGCTTGCGCACGCCCGGGTGGTACTGGAGCAGGTGGCCGACCATCAGGATGCGATCCGGCCGCGCGCGCGGCCTCGACGGCGCGCTCGGCGTCGGCGACCGACTGCGCGAGCGGCTTCTCGACGAAGCAGTGCTTGCCGGCCTCGAGCACGCGCACGGCGAGATCGGCGTGTGTCGGGACCGGGGTGGCGACGACGATCGCGTCGAGCTCGTCGTCGGCGAGCAGGTCGTCGAGGTCGGCCGTGAAGCGCGTGCTGCGGTGCACGGCGGACAAGCGCTCGCGCACCTCGGCGCGGCCGTCGCAGCACCACGCGAGCTCGGCGCCGTCGAGGCCGTCGAAGTTGCGGGCGAGGTTCGGGCCCCAGTAGCCGAGCCCGACGACGCCGACCCGGACGGTGGAGTCGCCGGGAGATCCGGGCTTGCGAGGATCGGCCGGCGAAACGCCCACTAGAGCAGCACGGCCCGTCCGCCCGAGCGGCGGGTGACGCCGCGCAGGTCGAGCGCGAGCGGCACGCGCTCGACGGCGGCATCGTGGTCGATGCCCGGATGCGCGGTCACGATCAGGGCGAGGTCGGCGCCCTCGAGGGCCGCGTCCAGCGGCTGGCTGCGCAGGCCGTGCTCGGGCAGCTCGTCGACGAACGCGTCGTGGTAGCTGAGATCGGCGCCGAGCGACGCCAGCAGCGTCACGATCTTCAGCCCCGGCGACTCGCGCACGTCGCCGACGCCGGCCTTGTAGCTCACCCCGAGCACCGCGATCTTCGAGCCGCGAATCGGCTTGGAGGCGTCGTTGAGCATCCGCTCGACCTTCGCGACGCAGTGGTAGGGCATCTGCTGGTTGATCTTGCCCGCGAGCTCGATGAACTCGGTCGTCATGTCGAACTCGCGCGCCCGCCAGGACAGGTAGAAGGGGTCGACCGGCAGGCAGTGCCCGCCCATGCCGGGACCCGGGTCGAAGCGCATGAAGCCGTAGGGCTTGGAGGCCGCCGCGTCGACGACCTCCCAGATGTCGATCTTCATGCGGTCGCAGAGCATCGCCAGCTCGTTGACGAGCGCGATGTTGACCGAGCGGAAGATGTTCTCCAGCAGCTTCGTGAGCTCCGCCGCCTCGGGCGTCGAGACGCGCACGATCGTGTCGCAGACCTCGCCGTAGAGCGCCTCGGCGCGATCGCCGCAGGCCGGCGTCAGCCCGCCGACGACCTTCGGCGTCGTGCGCATCGTGAAGTCGGTGCGGCCGGGGTCGACGCGCTCGGGCGAGAAGGCGAGGTTGAAGTCCTCGCCCGCCACGAGGCCGGACTCCGAGAGGATCGGGGCGACGCGGTCGCGCGTCGTGCCCGGGTACGTCGTGGACTCGAGCACGACGAGCTGGCCCGCCTGCAGCACGCCCGCGAGCTCGCGCGAGGCACCGACGAGCATGCCGAGGTCGGGCTCGCGGTTGGGCGTCAGCGGCGTCGGGACGCAGACGAGGATCGCGTCGCAGCGGGCGAGCGAGGCGAAGCGCGTCGTCGCCTCGATCCGGTCCGTGACCGCGCCGAGCGACTCGTCTGAGACGTCCTCGATGTACGACTCGCCGCGGCGCAGCGCGTCGACCTTGCGGCGGTCGACGTCGACGGCGATGACGTCGTGGCCCTCCGCCGCGAACGCGACCGCGAGCGGCAGGCCGACATATCCCATTCCGATGACTCCGATGACCATGATCCGCGGAAGTGTAGAAGCCGGCGCCGAGATGAGCGGACGCCGGTACGAGCGCGCTCAGGCGCGGCTGAGCGCCGCCAGGTCGGCCTGCACCATCTCCTCGATCATCGCCGCGAAGCTCGTCTCCGGCTCCCAGCCGAGCCGCTCGCGGGCCCGCGCGATGTCGCCGACGGGGGGCGTGCGCTCGGACGGGCGGACCAGCGCGGGGTCGACCTTCACGTGGTCGGCGGGATCGAGGCCGACGCACGCGAACGCCGTGTCGACGAGCTCGCCGACGGTGCGCCCGACGCCGCTCGCCAGCACGTAGTCGCCGGGCTCGTCCTGCGCGAGCATCAGCCGGTAGCCGCGCACGACGTCGCGAGCGTGGCACCAGTCGCGGACCGCAGCGAGGTCCCCAAGGACAAGCTCGTCCTGCAGGCCGAGCTTGATCGCCGCCGCTCCGCGCGCGACCTTGCGCGGCAGGAAGCGCTCGGGCCGCCGCGGCGACTCGTGGTTGTAGGCGATCGCGCTGCTGGCATGCAGCCCGTGCTTCGCGCGGATCGTGTCGACGAGCCCGAACGCGGCGAGCTTCGCGACGCCGTAGGGCGAGCGGGGGCGCATCGGCGTGTCCTCGTCCTGCGGCGAGACGCGCGCCGCGCCGAAGATCTCGCCCGAGCTGGCGACGAGCACGCGCATGCCGCTGCCGGCCTCGCGCGCGGCCTGCAGCAGCGTCGCGGTCGCGCCGGCCACGAGCGCGAGCGTGCCGGCGGGGTCCTTCCACGACGCGGGGACGAAGGTCGGCGCGGCCAGGTGGTAGAGCTCGTCGGGCGCCGTCTCGAGCACCGCCGCGCGCAGCGAGGCGGGGTCGCCGAGGTCGCCGTGGACGGTGCTGGCGCCGTCCAGCTCGACGGGCGAGCGGGTCATGCCGACGACCTCGTAGCCCGCGCCGAGCAGCAGCTCGGCGAGGTAGGAGCCGTCCTGCCCGGTGACCCCCGTGATCAGCGCTCGCGGCACGCGCGAAGCGTAGTGGTCGGTCGCGCGCCCACGATCGCCGTGTTTTTGGGCCTTTCAGGTGGGTAGGGGCCAGAGAACACCCCATTTGCAAGAACGCAACCTTTCAGTCCCCCGCGCGTTCTGATTCGTACCCTCCGCACAGACGTGCAGACATCCTCACCCCGGATGACGCTCTCCCGCCCCCTCCCCAGCGGCCTGGCCACGCCCCCGCAGCCAGCAGCCGCCCCAACCACCCCACGTGAAGTGAGCGTGCTCGGCGTGCCCCTGGCGCTGACCGACTACGACGACACGATGGAGTGGATGGACGCGACGATCGCGCACCGCGAGACGGGCTACATCTGCGTCGCCGCGACGCACACGATCATGGTCTGCCACGAGGACCCCGAGCTGCGCGAGGCCGTCCTGAACTCCTCGCTCACCGTCCCCGACGGGCAGCCGCTCGTCTGGGCGATGAACGCGCTCGGCGGCAACCTCACCGACCGCGTCTACGGCCCCGACCTCATGGCCCGCTACTGCGAGCGCGCCGCCGGCAACGGCGCCCGCATGTACCTGTACGGCGGCCGCAACCAGGGCGCGCTCGTGCAGCTGGCGCTCAACCTGCGCCAGAGCTACCCGGGCGTGAAGATCGTCGGCGGCTACTCGCCGCCCTTCCGCGACCTCTCCGAGGAGGAGGAGGACGCGATCGTCGACGAGATCAACGGCACCCAGGCCGACGTCGTCTGGGTCGGTGTCGGCGCGCCCAAGCAGGAGAAGTGGATGGCCGCGATGCGCGAGCGCCTCGATGCCCCCGTGCTCGTCGGCGTCGGCGCCGCGTTCGACTTCCACGCCGGGCTCGTGCCGCAGGCGCCGGAGTGGATGCAGTCCGCCGGGCTCGAATGGCTGTACCGGATGGCCCAGGAGCCGCGACGGCTCGGACCGCGCTACGTCCGCTACAACCCGCGCTTCGTGACGGGCTTCGCAAAGCAGTACGCGCGTCACCGGCTGCGTGCCGGTCAGCCCGACCAGTAGATTCCCGCACCACTGTGACTGCTGCCATGTCCGCCGAGGTCGCTGTCATCGGTCTGGGTCGGATCGGCCTTCCCCTGGCCGTGTCCTTCGCCGACCGCGGCCTCCGCGTGCTCGGGATCGACAAGGACCCCGATCGCCTCCAGGCCGTGCGCGACGCGCACATGCCGTTCGCCGAGCCGGGCGCGCAGGAGGCGCTGGACCGCGTCCACGCCGCCGGCACGCTCACGATCTCCGACCGCGTCGCCGACGCCGCGCTGGCCGAGCACATCGTCATCACGCTCGGGACGCCGTCGCTCTCGCACGTCGAGATCGACATCTCCGACATCCGCTCCGCGCTCGACGACCTGCTGCCGCACCTGCGCGCGGGCCACACGATCGCGCTGCGCTCGACGATCGCCCCCGGCACGACCGACTTCGTCGCCGGCTACCTCGCCAAGCACCGCGACTTCGTCATCGGCGAAGACGTCTTCGTCGCCCACGCCCCCGAGCGCATCGCCGCGGGGCGCTTCTTCGAGGAGATCGGGACGCTGCCGTGCATCGTCGGCGGTGTCGACGAGGCATCCGGCGAGCGCGTCGCCGCGCTGTTCTCGATCTTCGGCGCCCCGATCGTGCAGACGACGCCCGCGCAGGCCGAGCTCGCGAAGATCTGGACCAACATCCTGCGCTACGCGAACTTCGCGCTGCCCAACCTCCTGATGATGGACTGCGAGCAGCACGGCGCGAACGTCTTCGAGGTCATCGACCTCATCAACCGCGACTATCCGCGCGGCGGCATCGCGATGCCGGGCTTCACCGCCGGGACCTGCCTGCGCAAGGACTTCGCGTTCAGCGAGGAGCGCTCCAACGCCCCCGGCATGCTGCTCGCCGTGTCGCGCGTCAACGAGTCCGTCCCGCTGTTCCTCGTCGAGGGCATGAAGCGCCGCCTGGGCTCGCTGAACGGGCGCAAGATCGCGGTCCTCGGCCTCGCCTTCAAGGGCAACACCGACGACGAGCGCGACTCGCTCGCGCACAAGCTCGTGCGCCTGCTCGAGCGCGAGCTCGCCGACGTCGCCGTCCACGACCCGCGCGTCGCCACGCCGACGCCGCCGTTCGAGGAGACGGTCGCCGACGCCGACGCGATCGTCGTCGCCGCCAACCACGACGAGTTCGCCGGCTCAGGCCCGCTGCGCGTGATCGCCGAGCTCGCCGGCGAGGACACGCTGATCGTCGATCCCTGGAACTGCTTCGGCGCCGCGCAGGTCTTCGCCTACGTCGCCGAGCTGAGCTCGCTCACCAGCGGCGAGGTCGCGCTGCCTTGACCAGCAGGGTGCTGGTCACCGGCGGCGCCGGCACGATCGGCGCCGCAGTCGTGCGACGCCTGCTGCGCGATCCGGCCTACGAGGTCCGCGTCTCCGACCAGCGCGCCGCGCCGCAGTGGATGCGCGAGGGCTGCGAGGTGCACACCGGCGACCTGCGCGAGCTCGCCGAGGCGCGGACGGCGACGAAGGGCTGCACGCACGTCATCCACCTCGCCGCGATCGTCGGCGGGATCGCGAACTTCCACAAGCTGCCGCACACGCTGACGGCGGTCAACAGCGCGCTCTACGACGCCGTCATCCAGGCGGCGCTCGACCACGACGTCGAGCGCTTCACGTACGTCTCGAGCTCGATGGTCTTCGAGCGCGCCACGCAGTACCCGACGACCGAGGAGCACGTCTGGGAGGTCGCGATGCCGCAGTCGGCGTACGGCTTCTCCAAGCTCGCCGGCGAGGTCTGGTGCCGCGCCGCCCACGACGAGCACGGGCTGCCGTTCACGATCTGCCGGCCCTTCAACGCCTACGGCCCGGGCGAGATGCCCGACGACGAGCCGGGGATCGCGCACGCGGTTCCCGACCTCATCCGCAAGGCGCTGTCGGGCCAGCACCCGCTGCAGATCTTCGGATCAGGCGAGCAGACGCGCACGCTCACGCACATCGACGACATCGCCGACGGCGTCGTGACGGCGATGGGCTCGCCGGCAGGCCTGCACGAGGACTTCAACATCTCGGCCTCCGACGAGCTGACCGTCGCGGAGATCGCGCGCATCATCTGGACGGCCTGCGGGCGCGACGCGGAGGCCTTCGAGCTCGAGCACCTGCCGACCTTCACGGTCGACGTGCAGCGGCGCTGGCCGAGCGTCGAGAAGGCGCGCACGGTGCTCGGCTGGGAGGCGCAGATCGACGTGCACGACGGGATCGCGCAGACCGTCGAGTGGCTGCGCGACCGGCTGGCCGCAGTCCAGTAGAGGACCGGGCCGCCGGCGCACACGGCGGACCGCTGGCTCCCGGTGACGCAGGCCTGCATCCCGGGAGCCGCACGGTTCGCGCCCTCTCCCCCAGCAACGAGCGGGGACCCTAAACGGGCCGGGCCGTTAACGCAAATTTATGTTGCCTCGAGCGCGTCGTACGTCAGGCGCAGGCCGTCGGCGATCGGCGTCTGCGAGCTCCATCCGAGCAGCTCGCGGGCGCGCGACGCGGCCAGGCACGAGCGCTCGATCTCGCCGAGCCGCGCGGGCGCGAACTCCGGCTCCGGCGCGCCCGGGCCGTGGACCTCCGCGAGGCGGTGCACGATGTCCAGGACCGACGTCTCCTCCTCGGTCCCGATGTTGACGACGCCGCCCGCGGCGCTCGCGCCGGCGCTCAGCAGCGCCTCGACGAGGTCGGCGACGTAGATGTAGTCGCGGGTCTGGCGGCCGTCGCCGAAGATCTTCGGCCGCCCGCCGTCGCGCATGCGCCCGCAGAAGATCGCGACGACGCCGGCCTCGCCGTGCGGGTCCTGGCGCGGGCCGTAGACGTTGCCGAAGCGCAGCGCGAGCGTCGACATGCCGTAGAGGCGCGCGAACAGGCCGAGGTAGCGCTCGGCGCAGAACTTGCTCTGCCCGTAGGCCGCCATCGGCAGCGGCTCGACCGTCTCGGGCGTCGGCAGGATGTCGGTCTCGCCGTAGATCGCGCCGCCGGTCGAGGAGAAGACGACGCGGGCGGGCTCGTCGCCGCCCGCCGCGCGGGCGGCCTCGAGCACGTTGATCGTGCCCTCGACGTTCGTGCGGGCGTCGTAGGCCGGGTCGGCGATCGAGACGCGGACGTCGACCTGCGCCGCCAGGTGGAAGACGAGCTGCGGGCGGGCCGCCTCGAAGACGCTCGCGAGCGCAGCCGCGTCGCGGATGTCGCCGCGCTCGAGCGCGGCGCCCGCGGCGATCGCGCCGGCGAGGTTTCGCTCCTTGCCGCTGGACAGGTCGTCGAGGACGGTGACGGTGTCGCCGCGGGCGACGAGCGCGTCGACCAGGTGCGAGCCGATGAAGCCGGCGCCGCCGGTGACGAGGGTCCGCATGCGCCCGCCAGTCTATGGACCCCGCCCCGCCCGCCAGGCGCAGCGCCCGTTTGGCCGCGGGCGCGCCGGGGGTAGGTCAAATAGCATGGTGATGACCCCCAGGAGGATCGGAATGAAGCTCGGAAGACGACCGAAGCGCAAGCAGGACCAGGCGCTGGACGTCGTCGCGTCCGCGGCGAAGACCTGGTCGGAGTGGCAGCTCGCCAAGCGCGCGGGCAAGGGCGTCCGCAAGGGCGCGAAGAAGGCGGCCGAGATCAAGGGCGGCAAGCCCTCGGGCCTGAAGGCCATGGTGACCGGCACGCCCGCACGGCTCACGGGCGCGCTCGCGCTCGTCGGCGGCCTCGGCGCCGTCGTCGCCCGCAAGCTCAAGGGCGGCGGAGGCGACGACGCCTACACCCCGCCGGCCCCGCACGAGCCCGCTGCGGCTCCGCCGGCCGCGTCCGCCCCGCCCGCGCCGAACCCGACGGCCGCGGCGATCGTGCACAACGCCGCGCCGCCCCCGTCGCTGCAGGCCGCGCCCGAGCCGCCGGCAGCCGTCGAGGACCTGCCTGCCGCGCTCCCCGAGCCGGAGGCCAAGGCCGACGAGGACGACGACGACGCCACGCCGAAGGCCGCCGCCAAGAAGGACTCCGAGAAGGACGACGCGTCCGAGTCCGGCGCCGAGTCCGGGGAGGACGACAAGCCGTAAGCCGGCGGGCGGCTCAGTCGTCGCCTGCCGCCGCCGCCAGCACGGCGTCGACGGCCGCCGCGAGGTTGTCGCGCAGCCGCTCGCGCGACACGCCGAGCTCGTAGCGCTGGTGGTGGAAGAGGTCGGCCGCCAGCGGCGACAGCAGCAGCTCGGCGAACCACGCCGCATCGATGTCCGGCGCGGCCTCCTCCAGCAGGATCGTGGCGTGCAGCCGCCAGGCGCGGTAGGCGCCGACGCGAAAGCGCGCGCCGGGGGCCGCGCCGTGGAGCAGCACGAAGATCGGGAGGTTCTCCTCGAGCAGGTCGGCGAGCTCGTGGAGGAACGCCACGAGCCGCTCGCGTGGCGGCGCGCCCGGCCCCAGCGGCGCCGGCCCGCGGAGCACGCGCTCCTGGAAGATGCGCTCGCGCTCGTCGACCAGCGCGGCGACGAGCCCGGCCTTGTCGCCGAAGCGGCGGTAGACGGTGCCGACGCCGACGCCGGCCTCGCGCGCCACCTCGCGCACGTCGAGGCGCTCGACGCCTGATTCGGACACGAGCCGCTGCGCCGCCGCGAGCACGCGGCTGCGGTTGCGCAGCGCGTCGCTGCGCTCGGAGACGGCGCCCACGAGCCGCAGCGGCTCGGGATCGCGCTGCTGCTCGCTGTCGGATCCCTCGCCCACCGACCCATCCAACCACGCGATCGCGATGGGTGGTGTCTCAGCGTCCATGGACAAGAGTCTAACTCAAATCGGAACGTGTTCCTATTGTGCTACCGTGGGCTCACGTTCAAATCGGAACGTGTTCTTGTTTCTTCCCGAGGGAGATCTCATGCCGACCGCCACGCGCATCGCCGACGGCACCTACACCGCAGACACCGCTCATTCGAGCTTCCAGGCCGGGGTCCGCCACATGGGCGTCGGCTCGTTTCGCACCTCGTTCTCCGACCTCGACGCGCGGCTGGTCGCCGACGACGCCGGGACCCGCCTCGAGGGTCGCGTACGGGTGGAGTCGATCGCGATCCAGAACCCGCCGGAGTTCCGCGCCCACGTGCTCGCCGAGGACTTCTTCGACGCCGCCGGCCACCCCGAGGTCACGTTCTCCTCGTCGCGGCTGGAGCTGCGCGACGACGGCAGCGCCGAGCTCGAGGGCGAGCTCGTCATCAAGGGGATCGCCAAGCCGCTCACCGCGACCGGCACCTGGCAGGAGCCCCAGGAGGACCTCGGCGGCGGCCTGCGCGCCGCGCTCGACCTGCGCGCCGTCGTCGACCGCCGCGACTGGGACATGAGCTGGCAGGCCGCGCTGCCCAAGGGCGGCGACGCGCTCGGCTGGGACGTCACGCTGGAGGTCCACCTCGAGCTCGCCAAGGACGCCGGCTAGTCATGCGCGTCCTGGGGATCTCGGGCTCCCTGCGCGACGACTCCTACAACACGCGGCTCCTGCGGGCGGCGGCCATCGAGCTGCCGCCCGGCTCGAGCTTCGTGCTGTTCGAGGAGCTCGCGGCGGTCCCGCCCTACTCCGAGGACCTCGACGCCGGCGGCGTAGCGCCCGGCGCGGCCGCGCTGCGCGCCGCGATCGCGCAGGCCGACGCCGTCCTGATCGCGACGCCGGAGTACAACTCCTCGCTGCCGGGTCAGCTCAAGAACGCGCTGGACTGGGCCTCGCGGCCGCTCACGACGAGCGTGCTGCGGGCCAAGCCCGTCGCCGTCGTGGGCGCGAGCACCGGCGTCTTCGGCGCGGTCTGGGCGCAGGCCGACGCCCGCAAGGTCCTCGCTGCCATGGGCGCCCGCGTGCTCGACCACGAACTGCCCGTCGGCACGGCGCACGAGGCCTTCGCCCCCGACGGCTCGCTGCACGACGCCGGGCTGCGCGAGCTGCTCGCCGACGTGGTCACCGCGCTCGTCGACGCGGCGCGCGAGCGCGCCCGCCCGGCGGTGGCAGCCGTCAGCTGAGCGCGTCGTAGACGGCCGCCAGCGCCGGGGCGACCGCCTCCGGCGCGGCGATTCGCGCGACCCGCCGGCGGCCGGCCTCGCCGGCGGCGGCGTCGCGGAAGCGCGTGCGGGCGGCGAGCGCCAGCGCGGCCGCGTCGCCCGGCGCCACGAGCCCGTCGGGGTCGCAGAGCTCGGGCAGCGCGCCGACCGCGCTGGCGACGACCGGCACGCCCGCCGCCATCGCCTCGGCGGCCGCCAGCCCGAACGTCTCGGCCGACCGCGAGGGCACGATCGCGACACCCGCATCGGCGCGCAACTGCACGAGCTGCCAGGCGGCGACGCGGCCGACGAACGTCGTGTCGGTTCCTGCGGCCCGGGCCTCCAGAGCGGCCCGCTCCGGCCCATGGCCGGCGACGACGAGCGGCAGGCCCGCAGCGGCGCAGGCGGCGATCGCGACGTCGACGCCCTTCTCCGGCGCCAGGCGCGAGACGACCAGCGCGTGGCGCCCGCCGGCGGCCGCCGAGCGCTCGACCAGCTCGCGCACGACGTGGCCGACGACGTGCACCGGCCGCACGAGCGGCGCGCCGAGCTCGCGCAGGCGGTCGCGGGCGAAGGCGCTCGGGACGATCACGGCGTCGGCCTCGGCGACGAGACGGCGCTGCCAGAGCGCGAGCGCGGCGGCGTAGGCGGCCGCCTCGGCACCGGTGCCGCGGCAGTTCAGGCGCACGCCGGGCAGCGTGTCGCGACCGTGGCAGCGCGTGCAGTCGGCACCGCGCGTGAAGCACGTCCCGACCGCGCAGACGAGCCGGTAGTTGTGGAGGTGCAGGATCGTCCGCGCCCCGGCGGCGCGCGCGGCGGCGAGCGCGCGCCAGCCGAGCTCCGGGTTGAGATTGTGCGCGTGGACGACGCGCGCGCCGCTGCGGCGCACGGCGTCGGCGACCTGCTGGGGCGCCAGGCCCCCGCCCAGCAGCCCCGCCGCGGCGCGGGCGCGGCCGATCGTCGCGCTGTCGCGGCTGAGCAGCTCGGCGTCCTCGTGCAGGTGCTCGCGGACGAGCCACATGAGGTCCTCGACCGCCCGCTCCTCGCCGCCGGTGGTGCGATAGCGGTTGTGGAGGAAGAGGATCACGGGAGGCGCGCGGTTCGTGCCAGGTCGGCCGCGGACGAGTGCCAACTTAGACTGCGGGCACGACCATGGCCTTGACGGCGAGCATCATCGTCCCCACCCGTGAGCGGGCGGGGTACCTCGACGTCGCGCTTGCGTCGATCGCACCGCAGGCCGCGGCGGCCGGCGCGGAGCTGCTCGTCGTCGACGACGGGCCCGGCGAAGCGACGCGTGCGACCGCCCTGCGCCACGGCGCGCGCTACGTCGCCCACGACGCCTCGCGTGGCCTCAACGCGGCGCGCAACACCGGCATCGCGGCCGCCGGCTCCGACCTGCTCGTGTTCGTCGACGACGACGTCGCCGTGCGGCCCGGCTGGCTGGCGGCGCTGCTCGACGCCGACGCCGGCGCCGAGCCCGACGTCGGCGTGCTGACCGGCCCGATCCACGCGCGCTTCGAGGACCACCGCCTGCGCACCTGCGGGCGCGAGGACCCGCCGATCACGACGCAGGACCACGGCCCCGCCGACCGCGACGTCGAGCACGCCTGGGGCGCGAACATGACGATTCGCCGCAGCGCGATCGAACGCGTCGGCGCGTTCGACGACGGGCCGACGGGCGCCGGCGACGAGGAGGGCTGGGAGCGCCGGCTGCTCGCCTCCGGCGGGCGGATCCGCTACGTCGCGGCCGCCGCGCTGGACCACCGGCGCGCCGGCGACGACGCTCGGCTGCGCGCGCTCGCCCGGGCCGCCTACACCCGCGGCGCCACCGCGCGGCGCTTCGACGCCCGCGAGGGCCGCTCGCCGTCGCTTCCGCGCGAGCTGCGCGTGCTCGCCGGCTGCGCCTTGCACACCGTGCGCTTCGCCTGCCCGAACGGGATCGTGCTGGCCGCCCATTCGCTCGGGCGCGTGCGCGCCGCACTGGAGCACGATCCGCCGCGACCACAACCCGAGCCCGACTTCCTCTCCGGCCACAGCGGCACCGTCCGCGGCTGGCGCCGGCCGCTGCGCGTCGCCGCCGACGCCCTGCTCGACGCCGAGGCCGCGCGGCGCAACCGCCGCCTCGACCGCGCCGCGCGCGAGCGCCCACCGCGCCGGAAGGTCCTCGTCATCGGCGTCGAGCGTCCCGGCCGCCTCATGGACCGCGCTCGCGCCGAGCTGCACCGCACCCGCCACGAGGTGACGATGCGCACCGTCGCGATGGGCGACGGCGGGCGCTTCGAGCATCTCGACGAGCTGCTGCGCGAGAACCCGCCGGAGGACCACGACTGGCTGCTCGTCGTCGACGACGACGTCGTCCTGCCGCGCGGCTTCCTCGACCGCTTCCTGCTGTGCGCCGAGGACGCCGGCCTGCTGCTCGCCCAGCCCGCCCACCGGCTGCACTCGCACGCCGCCTGGCCCGTCACGCGGCGGCGCCTGGGCGGCGCGGTGCGCGCGTCGCGCTTCGCCGAGATCGGCCCGGTCACCGCGTTCGCGGCTGCGACCTACGACGCGCTGCTGCCGTTCCCGCCGCTGCGGATGGGCTGGGGCCTTGACGCCCACTGGGGCGCGCTGGCGAGCGAGCACCGCTGGCCGGTCGGGATCGTCGACGCGACGCCGATCCTGCACACGACGCCGGTCGGCGGGGGCTATGACCGCGCCGACGCCGTCGCCGAGGCGCAGGCCTTCCTCGCCGAGCGCCCCTACGTGACCCGCGGCGAGGCCGGCTGGTCGCGGCGGCTGCGATGAAGGTCGCCGTCGTCGCCGAGTTCTATCCCCGCGCCGCCGACCCGGTGCTGGGCATCTGGGCGCACCGCCAGGCCGTCGCCGCCCGCGACGCCGGGGCCGACGTGCGCGTGCTCGTCCTGCACCGCCCCCTGCCGCCGCTGGCGGCCCTGCGCGGCGGTGCGGCGGGCGCACTGCGGGCGAGCGCCCGCGCAGCCGCACAGCCACTGCACGCGACGCTCGACGGGATCGAGGTCACCTACGTCCCGTTCCTCGCGCCGCCCCGGCCGCGCAGCTACAGCGACTGGGGCCGCTGGGCGGCGCCGTCGCTGGCGGTCGCGCTGCGCGCGCTGCGGCGCGAGTTCGACTACGACGTGATCCACGCGCACAACGCCGTCCCCGCCGGCGAGGCCGTCCGCCGCGCCGGCGGCGACACGCCGCTCGTGGTCTCCGTCCACGGCGGCGACGTCTTCCACACCGCGCCCCGCTCCGCGCGCGGCGCCGAGGCCGTCCGCGCCGCGCTGCACCGCGCGCAGCTCGTGATCGCCAACAGCGCGGGGATCGAGCGCCGCTGCCGCGTGCTCGGCGCGCGCACGACGCGCGTCGTCCATCTCGGCACCGACCTTCCCGCCCGCCGCGCCCAGCCCTACGACGAGCCGACCGTCGTCACGACCGGGCACCTCGTCGCCCGCAAGCGCCATGCCGACGTCCTGCACGCGATCGCGCTGCTCGGCGAGCGCCACCCGCGCCTGCGCTACCTCGTGATCGGCGACGGGCCCGAGCGCGAGCCGCTGCGCGCGCTCGCCGACGAGCTGGGAATCGCGGCGCGCGTCGAGCTCGCCGGCCAGCTCGATCCCGAAGTGGCGCTGGAGCGCACGCGCCGCGCGGCGCTGCTGGCGATGGCGTCGCACGACGAGGCGTTCGGGATGGTCTACGTCGAGGCGATGGCCGGGTGGCTGCCGGCAATCGGCGCGCGCGGCGAGCCCGGGCCGGAGGAGATCGCCGCCGCCGGCGGCGGCATGACGCTCGTCGACGCCGGCGACGCCCGGCAGATCGCCGCCGCGATCGACGCGCTGCTGTCCGACGAGCGCGCGCTGCGCGACGAGGCCGAGCGCGCCCGCGCGACGGTCGAGGCGAGCTTCTCGTGGCGCCAGTGCGGCGCCGCGACGCTCGCGGCCTACGAGGCGGCGGCCGCGTGAAGCCGATCCTGTTCGTCACCAATCACGTCCCGCCCGAGCGCGTCGGCGCGTTCGCCGCGCTGCAGCGCCGGGTCCCGCTCGAGCTGGCGATCTTCGGCGGCCGCTCGATCCACGCGACCGCGGGCGTCGCCGACCCCGGCGTGCCGCACAACCACGTGCGCCAGCGCGACATCGCGGCGCTGGCGGCGTCGCACCGCTACAGCGCCGTCGTCTGTGGCACCGCGGGCCGGGGCGCGCTGCCCGCGGCCGCCCTCGGCGCGCGCGCGGCGCGCGTCCCGTTCGTCCTCTGGAGCGCGCTGTGGGCGCATCCGCGCACGCCCGCGCACATCGCCGGCGGGGCGCCGCTGCTGGCGACGCTGTACCGCACCGCCGACGCCGTGGTCGCCTACGGCCCGCACGTCGCGGCCTTCGCCCGCGCCCGCGGCGCGCGCAACGTCCATGTGGCGCCGCAGGCGGTCGACAACGAGTTCTGGAGCGCGCCGGTGAATGTCGAGCGCACGGCTGCGTTCACAGCGGTGTTTCTCGGTCGGCAGAGTCGGGCAAAGGGTGCAGTGTTGCTCCTTGACGCCTGGCGCTTGTCAGGCCTTGGGGCATCGGCCGCCGCGCTCGTCCTCGTCGGTACGGGAACCGGGTCCGCCCGGAGCCCTGCCGGCGGCGCGGTGGCCTTTGTCGGTCCGCAACCGGCCGAGCAGGTCCGCAACTTCCTGGCCCGCGCGGACGTTTGCGTCATACCGTCCCTGCGTACGCGCAGCTTTCGCGAGCCCTGGGGGCTCGTGGCGAACGAGGCCATGAACCAGTCCACACCCGTCATCGCAAGCGAGGAGGTCGGCGCCGTCGCCGGCGGCCTCGTCCGCCACGAGCGCAACGGCCTCGTGGTCGCGCCGACGACCCCGCGGCGCTCGCCGCCGCGCTGCGGCGGATGCACGACGACCACGATCTGCGCGCACGCCTGGGCGCCAATGCGCGCCGCGACGTCGCGCCCTACACGTTCGAAGCCTGGGCGACGGGCTTCGACGCCGCCCTGCGCTCGCTACGGTGAACTGCGTGCCACGAATGCTCCTCGTCGCCCTGCTGGCGACCCTCGCACTGCTCGGCGGCTCCGCCACGGTGCTCGCCTCCGGCCGCGCCGTCCTCAACGACTGCACCGACGACGAGGTCATGTCCAAGACCTACTCGCAGCAGGACTACCGCGACGCGCTCGCCCAGCTGCAGGGCGACACCGACCAGTACGGCAACTGCCGCGACGTCATCAAGCGCGCGCAGCTGGCGGCCGCATCCGCGGCGGGCGCCAAGAAGGAGAAGCAGGACAGCTCCGCGGGCGCCGCGCCGGCCACGGGCGGCGGCGGCAACGGCGGCGGCCCCGCGGCGATCGGCAGCGCCCCGGCGCGCGAGCAGTTGCAGGCCGCCACGCCGACCGAGCGCCAGGCCGTCGACGAGGCGCGCGCGACCGCGCCCGCGGCCCCCAACGCCACCGTCGATCCCAACGAGGTCGGCACCGTCCCGGGGGTCAGCCGGGTCAGCGACCTGCCGTCCCCCCTCGTCGCAGTGCTCGCGCTGCTGCTCGTCGCGGCGCTTGCGCTCAGCGCGGTCCGCATCCGAAGCCTTGTCCACGCCCGCCGCGCTTGAGTACCGGACGTCCGGCGGCGCGACGACGCTGAGGCTCTCGAGCCCGGCCGTCGACGCGCTGCTGACCGTCGGCCTGGCGGCAATCCTGTGCGCCGTCGCGCTGGCCGCCGACAGCGGACTGCAGGTCGGCCGCACGACGCCGGCCGAGATGGGGCTGATCCTCGGCGGCGGCCTGGCGGTCGCGGGCGCCGCGCTGCTGGCTCCGCGTCGCGAGCGCCTGTGGGGCAGCGGCTCGCTGGCTGCGATGGTCGCGCTCGCGGTGCTCACGGCGCTGTCGATCATGTGGGCCGCCCAGCCGGCCGACGCCTGGCTGGAGGCCAATCGCACGCTCGCCTACGCCGCGGTCTTCGCCGCGGCGGTCGCGCTCGCGCACAGCGTGCCGGGGCGCTGGAGCGCGCTGCTGGGCGCGATCACGCTGGCCGCCGTCGCGCTCAGCGCGTACGCCCTGCTGACGAAGATCCTGCCCGGCGCGCTGAACCCCGACGAGACGTTCGCCCGGCTGCGCGAGCCCTTCGGCTACTGGAACAGCGTCGGGCTGATGGCCGCGCTCGGGGTGCCCGGCTGCCTCTGGCTTGGCGCCCGCCGCAGCGGCCACCAGGGGCTCAACGCGCTCGCCTACCCGGCGCTCGGGCTGCTGACGCTGACGATCCTCATGGCCTACTCGCGCGGCGCGCTGCTGGCCGCCGGGCTCGGCGCCGCGTTCTGGTTTGCGACCGTGCCGCTGCGCCTGCGCGGGGCCGCGGTCGCGATCGTCGGCGGTGGCGGCGGCGCGCTCGTCGCGGCCTGGGCGTTCTCGCAGAACGCGCTGACCGACGACCGCGTCCCGGTCGACCTGCGCAACCAGGCCGGCCTGCAGCTCGGCCTCGCCGTCGTCGTCGTGCTCGTCCTGCTGGCGCTCGCCGGCCTGGCCGTGAACTTCGTCGCCGCGACGCAGCCGCGCAGCGCCCGCACCCGCGAGCAGATCGGCATCGCGCTGCTCGTCGCGCTCGCGCTCGTGCCGGTCGGCGTCGCGGGCAAGCTCGCGCTCTCGCAGAACGGCTTCGGGGGCTCGATCTCGAGCAACTGGAAGGCGCTCACCGATCCCAACGCCGCGATCCCGGTCAACGATCCCAGCCGCCTGACGGCCGCCGGCAGCGTGCGCGCGCGCTACTGGGACGAGGCGCTGCGGATCTTCGAGGACAACCCGGCGGGCGGGGTCGGCGCCGGCGGCTACGCCACCGTGCGCAAGCGCTACCGCACCGCTGACCCCGCCGTCCGCCACGCCCACGGCTACGTCGTGCAGACGCTCGCCGACCTCGGGCTCGCCGGCCTCGCCGTGAGCCTCGCCCTGCTGGCGGCCTGGATCGTGAGCGCCGCGCGCGCCACCGGGCTGCGCCGCCGCGACCGCGGCCGCGAGTTCACCGCCGAGCGCGTCGGGCTGCTGACGCTCGTCGCGGTCGTGATCGTCTTCGGCGTCCACTCGTTCATCGACTGGACCTGGTTCGTGCCCGCCAACGCCGCGGTCGCGCTGCTGGCCGCCGGCTGGGTCGCGGGCCGCGGCCCGCTCGGCGCCGAGGCCGCGACCGCCGGCTTCTCCGCCGCTGGGCTCGGGGCGCGGCTGCGCGCCGCGCTGCGCGAGCCGCCGCGCGCCGCGGCCGCCGGCGCCGCGCTGCTGGTCGCGCTCGTCTGCGCCTGGACGGTCTGGCAGCCGCTGCGCTCGGACACGATCGGGCAGGACGCGATCGCCACGCTGGACACCGGCAACGCCGACGCCGCGCGCAAGCAGGCGCAGCAGGCGCGCGACCGCAACCCGCTGTCCGTCGACCCGCTGTTCGAGCTCTCGACAATCGAAATCGCGGCCGGCCGCAAGTTTGCGGCCCGGGGCGCGTTGGAGGAGGCAGTGCAGTTGCAGCCAGACAACCCGGAAACCTGGCTGACGCTTGCCCGTTTCGAGCTCGACGTGATGCAGCGGCCGAAGGTGGCGATGACGGCAATTCGCCCAGCCATCTATCTTGACCCCCGCTCTTCTGATGCCGTCGCAGTGTTCCTTGCAGCGCAACGGCAGACTTCCGCCCCGTGAGAACACTTCGATCGATCATCATCGCCGCCCTCGTCCTGGCGGCCATTCCCTCAGCCGCCCTCGCGTCGCCGACGCAGGAGTCGATGTTCCAAGACGACCCGATGCTCGTCTACGGCACCGACGAGCAGGTCAACACCACGCTGACGACGCTCGCCGGCTTCGGCGTCGACCGCATCCGCGTGTCGGTCTTCTGGAGCATCATCGCGCCGGCCACCGACCAGGCCGTCAAGCCGGTCTTCGACGCCACCGATCCGGGCGCCTACCCGCCCGAGCTGTGGGCGAGGTACGACCGCATCGTCACGGCCGCCGCCGCCCACGGCATCGCCGTGAACTTCAACCTCACCTCGCCGGTCCCGCGCTGGGCGGCGACCGCCTCGCCGCGTCCCGAGCTGCAGGAGACCTTCGGGCCCAACGTCGAGGAGTTCGGCAAGTTCGTCAAGGCCGTCGGCACGCGCTACAGCGGCACCTACCAGGGCCTGCCGCGCGTCGACTACTGGTCGATCTGGAACGAGCCCAACCAGGCCGGCTGGCTCACGCCGCAGTGGAGCCCCGACCCGCGCAACGACAAGCTCTTCATCGAGTCCGCGCCGACGACCTACCGCAGCCTCGTCGCGCAGGCCTGGACGAACCTCGCCGACAGCGGCCACGGCGCCGACACCGTCCTCGTCGGGGAGACCGCGCCCGCCGGCGCGACCGACCGCGGCCTCAGCCGCCCGCTGTCGCCGCTGCGCTTCCTGCGCCGCCTCTACTGCCTCGACGACAACCTCAACCTCCTCAAGGCCGACGAGGCGACCGTCCGCGGCTGCCCGCCCGACGCGGCGACGTTCGTCGCCGCCAACCCGGGCCTCTTCCACGCCGCGGGCTACGCGCATCATCCGTACGCGCTGCTGTCGCCGCCCGGGCGCAAGTCCAAGCTGGCCGACGACGTGGCGATGTCCGATCTGGCCGCCCTCAGCCGCGAGCTGAAGCGCATCTACGCCCGCTACGGCCAGAAGACGCAGTCCAGCCGCGGCGTCCCGCTGTACCTCACCGAGTACGGCTACCAGACGCCGCCGGACCCGTTCGTCGTCTCGTTCAACCAGCAGGCCTCGTTCCTCAACCAGGCCGAGTACATCGCCTATCGCAACCCGAACGTCCGCGCGATGAGCCAGTTCCTGCTGATCGACGACGCCCCCGTGCCCGGGGTCGACGCCAAGGCCGACCCGCAGCTGTACTGGCGCACGTTCCAGAGCGGGCTGAAGCTGCTCACCGGCAAGAAGAAGCCGGGCTACAACGCCTACGTCACGCCGATCTACGTCAAGCAGCGCTCGATCCGCCGCGGCCGCAGCGCCGGCGTCTTCGGCATGCTGCGCGGCGCGAAGGCGGGCGCCGTGACCTCGGCCCAGGTCCAGTTCCGGTCCAAGGGCTCCAAGAAGTGGCGCAAGCTGCGCACCGCGAAGTCCACCGGCGTGCGCAACTACTTCAACACGACGGTGCGCCCGCCCCGCAGCGGCAGCCTGCGGCTCAGCTGGCGCAACGCCGGCAAGACGCTGGTCAGCCGCTCCGCGCCGGTCACCGTCCGGCGCTAGCGCGTCCGCCGCTAGGAGACGACGAGCTCGGCGGGCAGCGCGCCCGGCCCGCCCATCTCGCGCACGTTGACGAGCAGCTGCTCGTACTCGTCGGTGACGGCGTCCCAGGAGTAGCGCCGGGCCCGCTCGCGGGCGCGGGAGCGGTAGTGCTCGACGAGCTCGGGCTCGTCGAAGAGGCGTTCGAGCTGCGCCGTCAGCGAGGCCACGCCCTCCTTGCCGGAGAACGTCAGGCCGGCGTCGCCGACGGTCTCGACGTTGGGCGCGTGGTCGTTGACGAGCACGCAGTTGCCGGCGGCGAGCGCCTCGAGGATGACCGGGTGGGTGCCGCCGACCTCGGTCGGCGCGCAGAAGACGTAGGCGTGGCGCTGCAGCTCCCAGTAGCCGCGCCCGAAGACGTAGCCGGGGAAGATCACGCGCGGGTCGCCGGCGCGGTGGACCTGCTGGATGTAGTCGTGCGCGTAGGGCGCGCCGCCGACGACGACGAGCTTCATGCCGCGGGCGCGCTCGCCGGAGATCCGCGAGAACGCCTCGACGAGCACGTGCGGGTTGTTCTCGGGCTCCAGGCGCCCGACGAAGAGGACGTACTTGTCGGGCTCCAGGCCGAGGCGCTCGAGCGTCCCGACGCCGTCGTGGCCCGGGTCCTCGACGCCGTAGGGCACGACGCCGATCCGCGTGCCGTAGCGCTGCTCGAAGATCTCGGCGACCGCGTGCGAGTCGGTGATCGCGGTGTCCGACCAGCGCGGCGCGTTGCGCTCGGCGAAGCGCAGGTAGGCCTTCGCGAAGGCCGGCCACTTCGAGCGGTCGGAGTCCAGGCCGTCGACGTTGATGACCGTCGGGATCCCGGCGCCGCGCGTCACGAGGCACATCGGGCTGTTGCCGGCGATGAAGAAGAGCGCGACGTCGGGGCGCACGCGGCGGGCGCAGTGCAGCGAGGACAGCAGCGTGTGTGTGAACGTGTCGAGGTACTTGTTGCGCACCGCCGGGATGTGGACGAGACGGGCGCCCTTGTGCTCGCGCAGGCGCCGGTCGACGACGTGCGGGCGGCAGTAGACGATGACCTCGTGGCCGCGCTGGGTCAGGCGGCTGGCGAGCTGCTCCGCCGCCGTCTCGAAGCCGCTGTATGACGCGGGGATGCCGCGTGTTCCGAGGATCGCAACCTTCATGAGTGACGGGCCAGGGTATAGGCCTCGATGTGGGCGCGGGCCGAGGCCCGCCAGGAGAACTCCGCGGCGCGGACCATGCCGCGCTCCGTGAGATCGGCGCGCAGGGCGGCGCCGGTCGCCAGCTCGCCCAGCGCCGTGGCGAGGTCGGCGGCGTCGTAGGGGTCGACGTAGCGCGCCGCCGCGGCGCAGGTCTCCACGAGCCCCGGCGAGCGGCCGGCGATCACGGGCACGCCGGCGCTCATCGCCTCCAGCACCGTGAGCCCGAAGCCCTCGTGCAGCGCCGGGTGCACGAGCGCGGCCGCGGCGCCGAGCAGCGCGGCGAGGTCGGGTGCGCGCTCGCTGCGCACGCCGGGGCGCTCGCTGCGCGCGCGGCCTGCGAGGACGAGGCCCAGGGCGCCCGGGCCGGCCGCCTCGCGGTAGCGGGCGTACGCGTCCAGCAGCAGCCCGAGGTTCTTGCGCGGCTCGTCGTCGCCGACGTAGAGGAAGTGCTCGGGCTCCGTGCGGCGCACGTCCAGCTGCTGGCCGGGGCCGTGCAGGGCGACGACGATGCGGGCGTCGTCCAGGCCCCAGCGGGCGCGCGCGTCGCCGCGCGTCGTCTGCGAGACGCACACGACGGCGTCGGCGCCGCGGGCGGCGCGGCGGTGCGCGCGCGAGGCCCAGCGGCGGAAGGCCGGCGAGAAGTGCTCGGGCAGGCGCTCGAAGGCGAGGTCGTGCAGCGTGACGACCTGCGGGCAGGGCGCGCGCAGGGCCAGCGCCGGCAGCGGGTGGTGCAGGACGTCGGCGCCGTGCTCGCGCGCCAGCCGCGGCAGCTCGACCTGCGTCCACCACTCGTCGAGCGCGAGGTTGCGCGCGCTGCCGGCGCCGCCGCCGGCGGGCGCGCGGCGGCGCTCGTTGGCGGCCTCGACGACGTCGGCGCCCGCGGCGCGCAGCGCCTCCGTGAGGCGCTCGAGGTAGACGGCGGTGCCGCTGCGCCCGCGGCGCGCATAGGTCGTGTCGAGCAGGACGCGCATCAGCCGCGAGTCGCCCGCGCCAGGATCGTGCCGCGGCGGCTGCGCAACGCGGCGACGTCGAAGCCGAGGTCGTCGAGCAGCGCGCCAAGGGTGCGCCGCGAGTAGAAGCGCACGTGGTCGGAGCGCGGCTCGAAGTGGGCCGCGAAGCGGCGCGGGCTCAGCGCGAGCGCGAGCAGCGTCCCCGCACCGTGGTCGGGCGTCGTGAGCAGCAGCGTGCCGCGCGGGCGCAGGACGCGGCGCAGCTCCGACAGCCAGGGCGCGACGTCGACGACGTGCTCGATGACCTCGCCCGCCCAGACCGCGTCGACGCTGGTGTCCTCCAGCGGCAGCGGCTCGCCGTCGCGCCAGAGGCGCGCATCGAGGCCAGGCACCCGCTCGCGCGCCCGCCGCAGCGCCTCGCCGGCGACGTCGACCGCGACCGGGGCCGCGCCGGCCGCGACGAGCGCGGCGCTGAACTCGCCCGCGCCACAGCCGAGGTCCAGCACCGTCTGCCCCCGGGCGACGTGCTCGAGCAGGAACGCGCGCCGCAGCTCGAAGTGCGCGGGCACCGCGTTCGCGGGCACGGCGGACCAGACGGCGTCGTGGAGATCGGCGGTCACGGCTCCGCGACCTTAGCCCCCGCGCTCCGCCGAAGGTCCATGTCCCCGACGGGTCCGGCGTGCGAGGATCGCGCCGATGCGGATCCTCGCCGTCTGCGCCGTCGCCCACCCCGGCGGCGCCGAGATCGGGCTGCTGCGCCTCGCGCCGCGGCTCACCGCGCGCGGGCACGAGCTGACGCTCGCCACGCCCGCTCCCGGCCCGATGGACGACGCGGGGCTGGCGATGGTGCGCATCGACGTCGGCGGGATGCGGCGCGGCGCCGGCGCACGGGCGATCCGCAGCTGGCCGCAGGTCCGGCGGCTGGCCCGCGACTTCGACCTCGTCTACCTCAACGGCACCGTCAGCGGCCGCCTGCTGCCCGCGCTCGCCGGTCGGCGCAGCGTCCTGCACGTGCACGACATCGTCGACCGCGTCCCGCGCTTCTGGTCGCTGGCCGACGCCGTCCTCGCCGACTCGCAGGCCGTCGCCGACCGCCTCACCGGCCTCAGCGCCGACGTCGTCTACTGCCCCGTCGAGCTCGACGTCCCCGACCAGCCCGCCCCCTGGCCGTCCAACGGCGACCCGACCCGCCCGGTGATCGGCTTCGTCGGACGCCTCGAGCCGCGCAAGGGCCCGCTCGACCTCACCCGCGCGGCGCCCGCGATCCGCGCCGGCGCACCGGGGGCGCGGATCGTCCTCGTCGGCGACGACCCCTACGACAGCGCGCCCGAGTACGTCGCCCAGGTGCGCGCCGCCGAGGGCATCGAGCACGTCCCCTGGGTCGCTGACGGCGCCGCCGTGATGCGCCACTTCGACGTGCTCGTCGTTCCCTCCCGCCAGGAGCCGTTCGGCACGGTGCTGGCCGAGGCGATGGCCGCCGGCACGCCGGTCGTGGCGACGCGCGTCGGCGGCCTGGCCGAGGTCGTCGCCGACGGCGAGACCGGCCGCCTCGTCGAGCCCGGGCGCCCCGACGAGCTGGCCGCGGCGGTGCTCGAGGTGCTCGCCAGCCGCGTGCAGATGGGCGCCGCGGCGCGCGAGCGCGCCAAGCGCTTCGGCGCCGACGCCTACGCCGATCGCGTCGAGGCGATCCTCCTGCGGGCGGCGGGCCGGTGAAGGCCGCCTTCGACAGCCGGCCCGCGCGCGACCCGCGCGGGATCGGGCGCTACGCGAGCTGCCTGCTCGCGGCGCTGCGCGAGACCGCGGGCGACAACGAGGTCGTCGAGACGCACCGCCCGCGCCGCGTCGACGTCTTTCACGCACCCTGGATCGACGGCGCGCTGCTGCGCTCGCCGTGCCCGCAGGTCGTGACGCTCCACGACGTCGTGCCGCTCAAGCGCCGCAGCGAGTACCTGCGCACCGGGATCCGCTTCCGCCTGCGCTACCTCGCCGTCGAGCGCGCCGCGCGCGTGATCGTGCCGACCGCGACGGTCGCGGCCGAGGTCGTCGAGTTCCTCGGCCTGCCGCAGGAGCGGCTCGTCGTCATCCCCGAGGCGCCGGCGCCCGCGCTGCACGAGCGCGGCCCCGAGGAGGTCGCCGCCGCGCGCGAGCTCTACGGGCTGCCGGAGGAGTACCTGCTGTGGGTCGGCGGGCTGCAGACGCCCGACCCGCGCAAGCGCATCTCGGCGCTCGCCAAGACGCCGCGCGAGCTGCCGCTCGTGCTCGTCGGGGCGACGAAGCCGTGGGCGCACGAGCTGCCCGACGTGACGCTCACCGGCCACGTCAGCGACGACCATCTCGCGGCGATCTACTCCGGCGCGCGTGCGCTCGTCTTCCCCTCCGACGACGAGGGCTTCGGCCTGCCGACGGTCGAGGCGCTGGCCTGCGGGACGCCCGTCGTCGTCAGCGACCTGCCGGTGCTGCGCGAGGTCCTCGGCGACCGGGCGACGTTCGTCGCGTCCGGCGACCTCGAGGGCCTGCTCGCCGCCGGCGTCGCGGCGCGCCGCCCGGCGCCCGCGCCGCCGTCCTGGTCGTGGACGGATGCGGCGCGGGCGACCTGGCAGGTCTACTCAGACGTGCTCGGCTAGCGCGGGAGCGGGCTCGCGCTCCCAGTCGGCGCGGGCGCGATCGAACTCGTCCCAGTCGATCGCGGGGTCGAGCTCGAGCTCGGCTTCGCGAGGCGCCTCGACGACGATGTCGTCGCTCGGTCCGGGATCGGGCTCGACCGGCTCCTCGGCGTCGTCGTCGGTGTCGTCGGGCGCGGGCGCCAAAAACCACCAGGCGAGCGACCCGAGAGCGAGCGCGCTCAGGGCGCCCGTGATGATGGCCAGCGGCGCGAGGCCGACGCCGAACAGCAGGCCCGAGAGCGGGCAGCTGACGGCCCAGGTGAGCGACGCCCGCTGGGGTCTGTCGTCGTCGAACGCGCCCCAGAACATGGCCACGAGCAGCAGGGCCATGAAGGCGGTGAACACGACGAGGGGGAGAGAGAATGCATCCATAGGCAACGGTCCTCGGTGGGGGAAGTGCGAGGCGGTTACCCGAATTGTGGAGCGCAGATAACGCCTGACAACCGCTGAAGGTCCAGAATCGTGTCCGCCCACCCGGCCCTGCGGGCCAACGCCCGGCGCGGCGGTCAGGCGCCGTCCAGCAGCGCGCGCGCGGCGTCGGTCCCCAGCCGCACGCTGTAGTTCGTCCCGCGGTCCTCGGGATAGATCTGCGTCGTGTTGGCCAGCACGAGTCCCGGGACGCCGGTCTGCAGCGGCGGGATGCGCTCGTGGTAGCCGACGGTCACGATCGGCTGCGCGGCCGGCTCGCGGTGCAGCCAGCGCCTGCGGATCCAGTCCGGGGAGAACTCGGGGTTGACCTTGCGCAGCCCCGGCAGGTAGGCGGCCAGCAGCTGCTCGGGGTCGAGCCCCAGCAGCGGGTCGCCGGGCGCGAGGTAGTTGGCGATGTAGAGGAAGCGGCGCCCGCCGTAGCGCTCGGGATCGATGAAGTTCGTGTGCTCGACGAGGCCGACGAAGGGCAGCTCGGGGTCGGCGATGTTCGTCCAGTAGAAGGGCGAGAAGCGGCGGTCGAGCTCGAGCAGCAGGCACAGCGCGGTGTGGTACTCGGCCGCCCGCAGGCGGTCGAGGTACGCCGGGCCGATCGCGGCCGCGAGGTCGTCGTCGAGCAGCCCCTCGAAGACGTCGCTGGGCACCGTCGCGACGACCGCGTCGTAGTGCTCGGCGGGCGCGCCGTCGGCGGCTGCGAAGGCGCGCGGGTCGTGGCCGTTGCGAAACGAGCCGGGCGCGCCGGCACGTAGGAGCAGCCCGCCGGCGGGGTCGCGGCTCAGCCCCGCCGCGGGGCGGTCGATCAGCACGCGCCCGCCGGCGGCGACGATCGCGTCGCGCAGGGCGTCGAAGAGCAGCTCCCAGGAGTGTGCGGGATACCCGAGCTTCTCCTCGCGCGCCTCGTCGCCCTCGAGCTGGCGGCGCAGCGTGAGCTTGCTCCACAGCCAGGCCATCGAGATGTCCTCGGCCCGCGTGCCGAACTTGCCACGCAGCAGCGGGCCCCAGACCTTGCGCCACGGCCCGCGCCCCATCCGGGTCTCGATCCACTCCCGCGCGGTGATCGACTCGAACGGCCCGACCTCGCGGGCGCGCTTCTGGAGCAGCAGGACGGCCACGCCCATCCGCAGCCGCGACGGCAGCGACAGCGGCTTGAAGCGCAGGAGGTCCAGCGGCCCGTTGAAGGCCCACTGGCGCCCGTCGAGGAAGAACGCCATCGTCGACGTCTTCCACTGCAGCTCGTCGGGCATCCCGAGCTCGGCGTAGAGGTCGACGATGTGGCGGTCGCTCGTGAAGAGGTGGTGGTAGTAGCGCTCGAGCAGGTCGCCGCCGCCGACGTCGAGCGTCGCGGCCTGGCCGCCGAGGCCGGGCCAGCGCTCGTAGACGTCGCAGACATGGCCCTCCTGCGACAGGCGGTAGGCGCAGACGAGACCGGCGACGCCCGCGCCGAGGACGGCGACCCTCATCGCGAGCGGCCGCCGTCGGAGTCGCACCCGGCGATCGCCGAGCAATGACGCGCTGTCACGCCCGCACCGCGCTGCGGATGCGCGAGACGCCGCCGTAGCGCACCACCAGAACGACCAGCCCGATCAGCGTGATCGGGACCGTCACCACGAAACGCAGCAGCAGCACGTACGACAGCGCCTGCGCGCCGCTGCGGCCCAGCGCGCGGGCGCCGAAGACGATCGCGGCGTCGAAGGTGCCGATGAAGCCGGGGCCGCTGGGCACCAGCACGAAGATCGACGCCAGGCCGAGCAGGTAGCCGGCCTCCAGCACGTCGAGGCCGAGCCCGGCGGCCCGCGCGGTCAGCCACCAGGCGGCCCACTCGAGCGTCCAGACGAGCAGCGTCCAGGTCAGCAGCTCGCGGCCGTGGTTGCCGCGCAGGCGGCGCGTCGCCTCGGCCATCGGCGCCAGGAACGCGATCGCGCGCTTGAGGTGCCCGCGCCGCCGCAGGACGAACGCGGCCCCGGCCACGACCGCCAGCACCCCGCCCACGAGCAGCGCGGCGACGACGAGCCGCCCCGCCGACGGCATCTCGATGCCGCCCAGCACGCCGTAGGCGAGCGCGACGAACAGCGCGACGAGGACGACGACGTCGAGCACGCGCTCGGCGACGATCGTGCCGATGACGGTGCGCGCGTCGGTCCGCGCCCGGGGCGTGAGCAGGACGACGCGCAGCGCGTCGCCGGCGCGCGCCGGCAGCACGTTGTTGCCCGCGTAGGCGACCGTCAGCAGCGCGTAGGCGTCCGACCGCGACGGGCGCGCGCCGTTGTGGCGCAGCAGCTCGTACCAGCGCTCGGCGCGCGCGACGCAGGCAGCGAGGTAGAGGCCGACGGCGGCGGCGAGCTCGAGCAGCCGCGCGGGCTCGTGCGGGAACGTCGGCGCCTCCTGGTGCAGCGCCCAGACGACCAGCGCGCCGAGCGCCGCGAGCGAGACCGCCGCGCCGAGTGCCTTCAGCGCCGTGTCCCGGCCGTTACGCCGGGGTGCGCTCGTGGTCATCCTCGGCCGCGGCCGCCACGTTGGCGCGCTCGCGCACGACGTACAGCGGACGGCGCTTGACCTCGTCGTAGATCCGGCCGACGTACTCGCCGATCATCCCGATCGCCATGAGCTGGATGCCGCCCAGCAGCAGCACGGCGACGACGGTCGTCGTCACGCCGGGGACGAAGGCGCCGAAGATCCGAAAGACGATCGCGACCGGGATCGCGAGGAAGGCGAGGAAGGCGAAGAGGAAGCCGGCGACGGTCGCGATCTGCAGCGGCGCGTGCGAGAACGAGGCGATCGCGTCCAGGGCGAAGCGGATCATCTTGCGGATCGGGTACTTCGTCTGGCCCGCGTGGCGCGCGTCGCGGTGGTAGGGCACCGCGGTCTGCGTGAAGCCGACCCAGGAGGTCATGCCGCGCAGGTAGCGGTTGCGCTCGCGCATCGACAGCAGGGCGTCGAGCGCGCGCCGGTCGAGCAGGCGAAAGTCGCCCGAGTTCTGCGCGAGCGGGACGTCGGAGACCTTGCTCATGATCCGGTAGAACCAGCGCGCGGTCGCGAGCTTGAAGTGCGTCTCGCCGCTGCGGTCGGTGCGCGTGGCGTAGACGACGTCCGAGCCCGCGCGCCAGTGCTCGAGCATCGTCGGGACGAGCTCGGGCGGGTCCTGCAGATCGGCGTCGATCATCACGACGACGTCGCCCGCGGCGTGGTCCAGGCCCGCCGTGATCGCCGTCTGGTGGCCGAAGTTGCGCGACAGCGTCACGACCTTCACGCGCTCGTCGGCGGCCGCCAGCTCGGCGAGGATCTGCGGCGTCTCGTCGGTCGAGCCGTCGTCGACGATGACGAGCTCCCAGGGGAGGCCGTCGAGCGCGGTTCGCACGCGATCGCAGAAGACGCGCGCCGAGCCCTCCTCGTCGAGCATCGGCGTGACGATGCTCAACAGCCCCAGATGCCGTTCGGCCACGGGTCTGATCGTAGAGGGCGCCGGGGATCGCATCCCTAGATGATCGCTTAGGCTGACCGGCGTGACGCGCTGCAGCGCCTGCGGCGCCGCCGGCCTGGTCCCGCACCTCAAGGTGGCCGGGGACGCTGGCCCGGACGGCCTCATCCCGACGACCGATCGCTTCGGCACGGCCCTGGCCGATCTCGTGCGCTGCCCGCGCTGCGGCCACCGCCAGACCGATCCGATGCCGGCCGACGCGGTGCTCGAGAGCGCCTACGCGGACGCGGCCTCCGAGGACTACATCGACGAGGAGGCCGGGCAGCGCGAGACGGCGCGGCGCGCGCTCGAGCGCATCGAGGCGCGCCTGACCCCCGTGCCGATCCCGGCCGGCAACGGCGGTCCGCGCCACCGCACGCTGCTGGACCTCGGCTGCTGGGTCGGCTTCCTGCTCTCGGAGGCCGCCGAGCGCGGCTGGGACGCGATCGGCGTCGAGCCCTCGGCCTTCGCCTCGGAGTACGCGCGCGGGCGCCTGGGCCTCGACGTGCGCACCGGCGACCTGTTCGCCACCGAGCTGCCGCTGGACCACTTCGACGCGATCGTCATGGGCGACGTCATCGAGCACCTCCCCCGCCCGGCGGAGGCGCTGGAGCGGATGGCGGCACTGCTGCGGCCGGGCGGGATCGTCTGGATGGCGCTGCCCGACGCCGGCAGCGCCGTCGCGCGCGGGCTGCGCGCGCGCTGGTGGTCGGTGATCCCGACGCACGTGCAGTTCTTCACGCGCCGCTCGATGCGCACGCTGCTCGAGCGCCAGGGCTGGACCGTGCTCGAGATCCAGACGGCGCCGAAGGCCTTCAGCGTCGGCTACTACCTCGAGCGCGTGGGCGGCTACTCGCCGCGGGTCGCGCGCGGGCTGGTGGGAGCGGCGCGCCGCGTGGGCGTCGCGCAGCGCATGTGGGCGCCGGACTTCCGCGATCGGATGGCCGTCATCGCGCGGGCGCCGGAGCGGTCGTAGGTCATGGATCTCGGGCTCTCCGGGCGGGTGGCGCTCGTCACGGGCGCGTCGCGCGGGATCGGCAAGGCGATCGCGGACGCGCTGGAAGCCGAGGGCGCGACGGTGGCGCGGGCGTCGCGCAGCTCGGCGTATGCCTTCGACAGCGCGGACCTCGGCTCCGTCGGCGCGCTCGTCGACGCCGTCGAGGGCGACCTGGGCCCGATCGACGTCTACGTCGCGAACACCGGCGGTCCGCCGCGCAATGCCGACCCGCTGGCGTTCACCGCCGAGCAGTGGGAGGAGGCGCACCGCACGCTCGTCGTCGCGCCGATGCTGATCCTGGCGCGGATCGTGCCGGGCATGCGCTCGCGCGGGTTCGGGCGCGTCGTGGCGGTGTCCTCCAGCGCCGCGCTCGAGCCGATCGCGGGCCTGCAGCTGTCCAACGTCAACCGGCCGGGGCTGCTGGCGGGCTTCAAGCTGCTGGCCCGCGAGAACGCCGCCCACGGCGTGACGTTCAACGCCGTGCTGCCGGGGCGGATCGCGACCGACCGGCTGCTCTCGGGCTACGGCAGCGTGGAGGCCGCCGAGGAGGCCGCCCGCGCCGAGGTGCCCGCCGGGCGACTCGGGACGCCGGAGGAGGTCGCGGCCGCCGCGGTGTTCCTGTGCTCGCAGGCGGCGAGCTATGTCACGGGCCAGCGCGTGCTCGTCGACGGCGGGCTCACGCGGTCCTGGTAGCGCGTTCCTTTACTTAAGTATTTTACTTGTGTATGCTGGTTCGCGTAAGTAACGATTTCACGCGAAAGGAGGGCCGGCCATGACTGCCGAGCCCAACACCACGCAGGACAAGCAGATCACCATCGAGGTCCCCGAGGACCGTGTCGCCGAGTTCTACGCGTTCTACGGCCGCTTCCTCGCCGGCTTCCCCGGGCGCCGTGGCCGCGGCCGTGGCCGCGGAGGTCCGCACGGACATCGCTGCGGGCCGCACCACCGCCACGCCGAGGAGACCGCCGCCCCCGCGGACACCGACATCCAGACGGCCTGATGGCCGACAAGCAGATCACCGTCGCCGTCCCGGAGGAGCGCGTACCGGAGTTCTACATCTGGTTCGCGAACTTCCTGGCGGCGGAGGGCGGTCCGCCCGGCGGGCCGCCCTGGGGCGGGCGCGGGCCGCGTGGCGGCCCCCGTGGCCGCGGCGGGCCGTTCGCCGAGCCGGCGGCCTGGTCGGCCGCCGACGCCGACCAGGCGCAGTGGCTCTACGGCAAGCTCGCCGAGCCCGCACGGGCGCTGTTCGACCTGCTGATCGACGCCCCCGGCGAGCGCCGCGCGGGCAACGAGATCGCAGCGGCGCTCGGCCTCGACAAGGGCGCCCACGGCGTGGCCGGCATCCTCGCCTGGCCGGGCCGCTACTCGCGCAAGCTCGCCCGCGAGCTGCCGATCGCGACCGAGGGCCGCGCCGACGGCGGAACCGACTACTACATGGACCCCGCCGTGGCCGAGATCTTCGCGGCGGCAAGACGCGCGCGGAGGTCGTCGGCGGTCTGAAGCGCGCGTTCGGTGACGTCGCCGTAGCTGTAGGCGATGTGGTTGGAGCGCCGGCGTCTGGCGAGGTCCTGTTCGAAGGCGTGGCGGGTGGCGTGGAAGCGGTAGGAGTGCAGCTCGACGGTGAGGTCGTGGGCGGGCCAGTGGCAGTCGACCTTGTCGCCTGCGTGGTCGATGTTCGTTCTGGCCTTCGGGAGGTCGTGGCGCTTGAGGAACGACGCGAACCGACTCTCCAGCTCACTGAGGGTGACGTCGCTGGTGACTGCTCGGCGCAGCTTCGCGGCTCCGGGCTTGTGGGGGTTGCGCGCGATCGCGGCGTCGATCTGGCCGGGCGTGGTGCGGTGCTGGACCCAGGCCTCGTGGCACATGCGCGTGAGCAGCTCAGGCTGTGTTGTTGGCGCGAGGTCCAGGAGCGTTCTCGGGACGGTCGTGATCGGGATCGCGTCGAGGATCGACGTATCGAGCGACGGCAGGGCCGAGCGATGGATGCAGATCCCCGGGCGCGTGCGGCTTTCGCCGGCGGGAATCGTGACCTCGGGCGCCGGCGGCGCGCCGCGGACCAGCAGCAGCAGATGCGCCGCCGCACGATGGCTGAGCACCGCACCGGGTCCCGCGGCGAGCACAGCCGCCATGTAGTCGGCCCGCAGGGACGGAGCGCGATGGCCCACTGCGTAGACCCCGATGTGGACCCCGATCAGCCGCCCGTCCGCCACCGCCCTCCCGATGCGGTTGCGATCAACCCCCTCCGCGAGCAGCTGCTCTCGCGTGACCCGACCGTGCTGGCGCCCCGCGATCCGGGCGAGATTGTCGGATAGTGCTCGCATATAGAGCTGTAGCCCACAGACACGAGAGATTCGCCCCTCCCGACGGGGCATAAGGGACGGATGACCCAACCACTTGATGGGACCGTGGCGCTCGTGACGGGCGCCAGCAGCGGGATCGGGGAGGCGACCGCTCGCGAGCTTGCGCGCCTCGGCGCCGACGTGGCGATCGGGGCGCGGCGCAAGGAGCGCCTCGACGAGCTGGCGACCGCGATCGAGGACGACGGCGCCAGCGCGCTCGCCGTCGAGACCGACGTCACCGATCGCGCGCAGGCGCAGGCGCTCGTGGCGCAGACGGTCGAGCGCTTCGGGCGCCTGGACGTCGTCGTCAACAACGCCGGCCAGATGCTGCTCGGGCCGATCGAGGACGCTCCCGTCGAGGAGTGGGACCGGATGATCGACCTCAACCTCAAGGGCCTGCTGTACGTCGCGCACGCCGCGCTGCCGCACCTGCTCGACGCCGCCCAACAGGACCCGCGCCACGTCGCCGACCTCGTGAACATCAGCTCCGTCGCGGGGCGCATCGCGCGCCGGGGCTCCGGCGTCTACAACCTCACCAAGTGGGGTGTCGGCGCGGTCAGCGAGTCGATGCGCCAGGAGTTCAGCAGCCGCCACGTGAGGGTGTCGCTCGTCGAGCCGGGCGCCGTCGAGACCGAGCTCACCGACCACATCCGCGACGAGATCCGCGAGCAGGTGCGCGGCCGCTTCGCCGACGTCGAGTCGCTCGAACCCGCCGACATCGCCGATGCGATCGCCTACATCGTCACGCGCCCGCGGCGGATGGCCGTCAACGAGCTGCTCGTCCGCCCGACCGAGCAGGAGGGCTAGCGCGGCGCGCGCAGGCCGAACGGCGGGTGCGCGCGGCGCTTGGCCTGGACGACCGCCCGCCGCCGCCGCGCCGCCGGCAGCGCCCGCCAGGCCTGGCCGTAGGCCCGCAGCAGGTGGCGCTCGCGCAGCACGACGTGGCCGATCGCCAGCAGCTCGTAGAAGAGGATGCGGTGCAGGTCGCCGCGGACGTCGGCCCAGGCGTCGTTCTTGGCCATCATCAGCAGCCGGTTGCGGAACTGCAGGCGGCGGTGCGCCTCGGGCAGCTGCGAGCGCGTCGTCGGCGAGTAGAAGCGCATGTGCCACGCGACGGCGCGCGGCTCGTACATGCAGCGCCATCCGAGCAGCCGCGCGCGCCAGGCGAGATCGACGTCGGAGGCCCACAGCTCGAGGTCCTCGTCGAGCACCTCGCCGCCGACGGCGCAGGCGTCGAGCACCTCGCGCCGGTACAGCACGCAGGCGCCGTCGCCGCCGAAGACCTCGGCCGCGGCCGCGTAGCTGGACGCCGGCTCGCCGTGGCCGACCAGCCCGTTCTTGCGGCGGCGGTCGACGACCATGCCGGCGGCGTCGAGCAGGTCCAGGCGGTCGTCGGGTCGCATCCCCGTCGCGCGCACGAGCCGCGGGGCGACCGACCCGACGCTGCGCTGGGCCAGGCGCGGCCGCGCGGCGGCGAGGAAGCCGGGGTCCAGGACGCAGTCGGCGTTGAGCAGCAGGATCGCCTCGGTCTCGGTCGCGAGGATGCCGGCGTTGATCGCCGCCGCGTAGGAGACCCGCTCGCGCAGCCCGAGCACGCGCGCGCCGTTGGCCTCGGCGACCGTGCGCGTGGCATCGCTGCAGGCGTTGTCGACCACGAGTAGCTCGGCGCCGGGCTGGATCGCGGCGGCGGGGAGCGAGTGCTCGAGCAGATGCGCCTCGTCGACGCTCAGGACGAGGATCGTCGTGCGCTCGGCGGCGCTGCTCACGGCAGCGCGCCGTAGCTCGACGGAGCGTGGATGGCGAAGGTCACCGCATGTCCTCGCTACAGCGCGAGGATCTCCTCGTAGACCGCCACCGTCAGCGCGGCGCTGTCGGCCCACGAGAGCCGCGCGGCCCGGGCGCGGCCGAGCGCCGCCAGCTCGGCATGGCGCGCGCGGTCGCCGACGACGCGCGTGATCGCCGCGACCATGTCGCCGACGTCGAGCGGGTCGAAGTACTCGGCCGCGTCGCCGCCGGTCTCCGGCAGCGCGGTCGCGCGCGCCGCGACGACCGGCACGCCGCGCGCCATCGCCTCGACGATCACGAGGCCGAAGCCCTCGTAGAGCGACGGGTGCACGAGCGCGTCGGCGCCGCGCATCAGGGCGTCCAGGCGCGCGTCGGAGATGTAGCCCGTGAAGCGCACCGGCTCACCGCCCGCCGCCGCGCGCACCGCGTCGCCCTCGCCGCTGTCGACGCCGGCGAGGACCAGCCGGTGCCCGAGGCCCTCGCGCCGCAGCGCGCGGAACGCCTGCACGAGGCGCATGAGGTTCTTCTTCGGCCGCAGGTCGCCGACCGCCAGCAGGTAGGGGCCGTCGTCGGGCACCGGCGTGTCGCCGATCGGCAGCGACGGCGCGTTGGGGATGATCCGCACGCGCCCGGGGTCGACGTCGTAGCGGCGGATGACGTCCTCGGCCGTGTAGCCCGAGACGCAGATCACGCGCTGCGCCGAACGCGCGGCGCGCGGCGCGAACGTCCGGTACTTCCACCCCGTGCGCTTGGAGAAGTCGTCCGGGAAGACCTCGAAGGCGAGGTCGTGGATCGTCACGACGCCCATGCAGGGGCGGGCCAGCGGCAGGAAGCAGTTGGGGGCGTGGACGAGGTCGGCCTCCTCGCGGCGCAGGCGCAGCGGCAGCCCGATCTGCTCGAACAGGACCTCGGGGCCGCGGCCGCCCTCGGAGATGATGCGGTAGTCGAGATCGTCGCGCGCTGGCAGCGCGTCGAGCAGCTCGCGGGCATAGCGCCCCCAGCCGCGCAGCTCGGGCTGGAAGGCGTCGCGGGCGTCGATGGCGACGATCGGCACGCGCGAACCTTCTCACGGGGCCGCACCGGACATCCGTCCGTACCGCTCGACCTGGACGCCGAGCTGCGCCCGCGGCTCTGAAGTAGGTTCTCGCCGCATGGGTCGCGGCCGCCTGCACCTCTTTCGCTCGGGCGACAGCCGCTCGACGGTCGAGCGCGGCCGGCGCCTCGCGATGCAGGCCTGGAACCTGGCCCGGCTGCCGCGCCCGGTCGCCGCGTTCTGGGTGCGGGCGATGCGCCGCGCGCAGGCCCAGCACGACACCTGGAGCATCGACGTCGCCTGCCGCCCGGCCGAGCTGCGCGTGCTGCTCGACGCGCTCGGCGACGGCCCGCGCGTCGCGGAGGTCGGGACCGCGGCGGCCTGGACGACCTCCTGCATCGCGCTCGCGCGGCCGGGCCGCGACGTCCACAGCTGGGACGTCGAGGCGCATCCCGAGCGCGAGCGCTACCTCGCGCTGCTGCAGCCCGGCGACCGCGCCCGCGTGCACCTGCACGACCGCCCCGGCGGCCTCGGCCCCGCCGACCCGCCGGCCGTCGACGCCGTCTTCATCGACTCCTCCCACGAGCTCGACGAGACGATGGCGACGTTCCGGACCTGGGAGCCGGCGCTGTCGCCCGGCGGCGTCATCGCGTTTCACGACTACGACGACCCCGACTACCCCGGCGTGACCGAGGCGATCCGGGAGCTCGGGCTGCAGGGCGAGGCCCGCGGGCACCTGTTCGTCTGGCACAAGCCGCTGCCGTAGTGGATCTGGCACACAAGCCCAGACCTTCGGATGACCCGCCCCGGGGGACGCGTCGTTACGATCACGGGGTGGTGCCAGAGGCAACGGAAGCCGCCATCACGTCGACAGAGCCGCGCCAGTCGAGGATCTTCGAGCTCCCGATCGAGCTCGGCCATCCCGACGAGCTGCTCGCCCGGATCACCGGGTGGGTCGACGACGATGGCCCCACCAAGCGGGTCATGTACGTGAACGCACACGTGCTCAACCAGTCGCGCGAGGATCCGGGCCTGCGCGGCGCGCTGGAGGAGGCCGACCTCGTCTACTGCGACGGCTACGGCGTCCGCCTTGCGGCGAAGGCGCTGAGCGCCGAGATCCCGCACCGCATGACCGGCGCCGACTGGATCTGGGACCTCGCCGCGCTCTGCGAGGAGCAGGACCACTCCGTCTACCTGCTCGGCTGCGACCCCGGCGTCGCCGCCCAGGCCGGCCAGCGCCTGCGCCGCGCCTACCCCGGGCTGCGCGTCGTCGGCACGCATCACGGCTACTTCGAGATGGGCTCCGGCCACGACGACCGCGTCGTCGAGGACATCAACGCCTGCCGACCTGACATCCTGCTCGTGGGCATGGGCACGCCCAAGCAGGAGATCTGGGCCCAGCGCACCGTCGATCGCCTGGACTGCCGCGTGCTCTGGGGCGTCGGCGCGCTCTTCGATTTCGTCTCCGGCCGCGTGCCGCGTGCCCCGGCCTCGTTGTCCGACAATGGACTGGAATGGATCTTCAGACTGGCGATCGAGCCGCAGCGGATGTGGAGGCGCTACCTGGTGGGCAACCCGGTGTTCCTGAGCCGGGTGCTCAAGCAGGCCCGCCGCACCCACGCCGGCCGCTGAGCCCGCGCGCCGAACGCGCGCTCGCCTGGCTCGCCGTCGCCGGCGCGGCGGCGATCGCGCTCGGCCTGGCGACCTACGCCGGCGTCGTCGGCCGCGGCGGCGTCAAGGACGCGGTGCACGTCGGCGCGGCCTGCGCCGTGCTCTTCGGCCTGGCCGGGTTCGGCCCGACGCGCCTGCTGCTGCCCGCCGGGCTGCGCCGCCACGAGCTGTTGTGGGTGCTGCCGGTCGGCGCCGTCGCGACGGCGCTGGAGCTGGCGCTGCTGGCCTACGCGTTCGTCCCATTCGACGTCGCGCTGGCGATCGTGCTGGGCGGCGGCGCCGCGCTCGGCGTCTACGCCTGGCGCCGCGACCCCGGCCTCGTGCTCGCCCGCTCGGCCGCCGAGGCGGGCGTGACGACGTCCTGGCGCACACTGCTCGTGCCGCTGTACCTCGCGGCGCTGATCGCGGCGATCGCGCTCGTGCCGATGTTCCGCGGCGGCTTCGTGACGGTCATCGGCAACGGCTCGGACGCGCATCTCGCCGTCGGCACGGCGCAGTTCCTCCAGGGCCACAACCCGACCGCCGTCGCGCCCGACGAGCCGGTCGACCGGGTGCCGCTCGTCTGGCGCTCCAAGCCGCCGATCTACCTCGCCTTCGGCGCCGTCGCGCGGGTCGCGGGGATGGAGCCCTACGCCGTCATCGCGACGCTGCAGGCCGTCCTGATCGCGCTCGCCGCGCTCGGCTTCTGGCTGCTCGCACGCGAGCTGCTGGGCGCGGGCCCGTGGGCGGCCGGCGCCGCGATGGGCCTGATCGGCCTCAACCGGATCGCGCTGTTCACCGGCATGCACCCGTACGTGAACCAGACCTGGGGCTACATGGCGCTCGCGTTCGCGATCGTGCTCGCCTGGTACACGGTGCGACAACCGACGCGCGGCGGCTTCGTGCTGTGGGCCGCGTTCCTCGGCGTGCTGACGTTCGCCTACCCGCTCGCGATGCCGATCCCGCTGATCGCCGCGATCGTCTTCTGGGGCTTCGAGCGCCGCCGCCAGGGGCGCTCGCTGCTGCGCCGGCCGCGGCTGCGCAGCAAGCGCCAGCTGCTGTGGATCGTGCCGCTCTTCTTCGGGCTGCTGATCCCGCTGCAGGGCGTCCTGGAGAAGACGGCCTCGTCGGGCCGCGTGCTGGCCCCGGGCTACTCGCTGGTCAACTGGGGCGGCGACCTGACGGGCTTCTTCCCCGAGCGCTTCTTCCTCGGCTTCGGCGAGGCCGGCACCGCGGCGATCGGCGGGCTGCTGCTCGCCGTCGGCCTCGTCGTCGCGCTGCGCGCCGCCCCGCGCGACATCCGCTGGGGCCTCGGCGCGGTGGTGGCCTTCGGCGTCCTCGCCGCGCTGTTCTTCCGCCCCCGCGACTACGGCTGGTACTTCCACTTCAAGGCGCTGGCGTTCGTCGCGCCGCTGGCGATCACGGTCGCCGTCGTCGGCCTGTCGCGGCTGCAGTGGACGTGGGTCAGCATCCTGGCGCTCGTGTTCCTCGTCGGCGCGACGCGCGACGGCGCCGCCAGCCAGATCGGCGCGACCTTCGACCAGCTCCCCAAGAGCATGCTCGAGCTCAAGCGGATCGACGCGCGGCTGCCGCCGAGCGCCTCGGTGCGCCTCGACATCCCCGCCGACGGGCGCATGCTGTGGGCCGGGATCATCCTGTCCGGCCAGCCGCTGTGCTCGCAGCGCCCGGTGCTGGAGACGAGCTATCCGCACGTCCCGGTGTCGCGCGCCGCCGACTACGTCCTCGTCGACGACGACTGGCGCAAGCCGTTTGACGCCGTCGGCCCGCCGCTGATGACGCTCGACCGCTACCAGCTCTTCCGCCTCAAGCCGAACCTCGGCCGCGACGACTGCTCGCGCAAGATGGTCCTGACCGTCAAGAAGCTCTACGCGGGCGGCACCGACGTCGAGTAAGCCCCTCGCGCACTTCGTAGGCTCTTACGCAGCCGTGATGTGCTGAACAGCAGGAGATTTTGAGCGTGAAGGTCTTGGTGGTCGACGACGAACCCGGTGTCCGCGCCGCGCTGCAGCGCGCGCTGGCGCTCGAGCGCCACGACGTCCTGGTCGCGACCGACGGCCAGGAGGCGCTCGACGCGCTCGCCGAGAGCACCGTCGACGCGATCGTGCTCGACGTGATGATGCCGCGCGTCGACGGCCTCGAGGTGTGCCGGCGCCTGCGGGCGGCCGGCGACCGCACGCCGGTGCTGATGCTCACCGCCCGCGACGCGATCGACGACCGCGTCGACGGCCTCGACGCCGGCGCCGACGACTACCTCGTCAAGCCGTTCGCCCTGCGCGAGCTCAACGCCCGCCTGCGCGCGCTGCTGCGCCGCGTCGACCCCGGCGGCCCGACGCTCGCCTTCGGCGACCTCGTCCTGGACCGCTCCGCGCACGAGGTCTACCGCGGCCAGCGCCGGATCGACCTGTCCAAGACCGAGTTCTCGCTGCTGGAGCTCTTCCTCGAGCACCCGCGCCAGGTGCTGACGCGCTCGACGCTCTTCGAGCGCGTCTGGGGCTATGACTTCGGCGCCACCTCCAACGCGCTCGGCGTCTACATCGGCTACCTGCGCCGCAAGACCGAGGCCGGCGGCGAGCGCCGCCTCGTGCACACCGTGCGCGGCGTCGGCTACGTCCTGCGCGACCCCTGATGATGGCGCTGCGCCACCGGCTGACGATCCTGGCCGCCGGCACGGTCGGGGTCACGGTCGTGCTCGTCTCGATCGTCGCGTTCCTCGTGTTGCGCAGCGAGCTGCGCGGCCAGGTCGACGACGCGCTCGCCGAGCAGTACGCGCAGGTCGCCACGCGCACCGACCGCTTCGGCTTCACGCGCGAGCTGCAGCTGCCGGCGGCGCCCGTGCGCGGCGGCGCCCCCAGCGGCCCGGTCCAGCTGCTGACCTCCGACGGCCAGATCTTCCTGCCCGCCCGCGGCGACCTGCCGGTGCCGGTCGACGACGACGACCGCACGATCGCCGCCGGCCGGCGGCGCTTCCTCGTGCGCGACACGCGCGCCGACGGCGTGCACCTGCGGGTCCTCACGGCCGCGGTCGGCGGCGGTGGCGCGATCCAGATCGCCCGCAGCCTCAGCAGCGTCGACGCCACGCTCGGCCGGCTGCGGATCGTGCTCGCGCTGCTGTGCGCGGCGGGCACGCTGCTGGCCGCCGCGCTCGGGCGGATCTTCGGGCGCCAGGTCATCCAGCCGGTGGCCGACCTGACGGCGGCGGCCGAGCACATCACGCAGACCGAGGACCTCGGGCGCCGCATCGACGTCCCCGGCGACGACGAGGTCGGCCGCATGGCGGCGCGCTTCAACACGATGCTCGACACGCTCGAGGGCTCGCGCCGCGAGCTGGACGCCTCGGTCCACGCCCAGCGCCAGCTCGTCGCCGACGCCTCGCACGAGCTGCGCACGCCGGTGACCGCGCTGCGGACGAACATCGAGGTCCTGCTCGCCGGCGGCGAGCTGCCCGACGACGACCGCCGCCGCCTGCTCGAGGACGTCCGCGCCGAGACCGAGGAGCTCGGCGCGCTGATCACCGACGTCATCGAGCTCGCCCGCGGCGACGAGCCGCTGTCGGGCGTCGAGGAGGTGCAGCTCGACGCGCTCGTCGCCGAGGCCGTGCAGCGCGCGAGCCGGCGCCGGCCGACCGCGACCTTCAAGGCCGAGCTCGAGCCGACCGTCGTCGAGGGACTGCCCGACCGCCTCGGCCGCGCCGTCGACAACCTGCTCGACAACGCCGCGAAGTACAGCCCCGCGGGCGCGCGCGTCGAGGTCGGCCTGCGCGGCGGGGCGCTGACGGTGCGCGACCACGGCCCGGGGATCCCGGCGGCCGACCGCGCGCACGTCTTCGACCGCTTCTACCGCGGCAGCGGCGCCCGCGGGCGCCCGGGCTCGGGCCTCGGCCTGGCGATCGTGCGCCAGGTCGCCGAGACGCACGGCGGGACGATCGCCGTCGACGAGGCGCCCGGCGGCGGCTCGCTGTTCACGCTGCGCCTGACGGCGCTCGCCGTCGGCAGCGAGGTCGCGGTGGAGCAGCTCGCCACCCCGGCGCCGGCGCCGCGCGCCGGGGCCTGACGGTCAGCCGCCGGCGGGCGCCGCGCCGCCGCCGCCGGCGCCGCGCGCGCCGCGCGAACCCGCCGCCGCCGCCCGGGAAGCCGCCCCCGCTCGCGGCGGCCGTCTTCGACGTCGCCGTGATCTGCGTCGCGACGAGGTTGCCGTCGGCGTCCTTCGCGCCCTGTACGACGACGGTGTCGCCCGGGTAGATCCCGCGCGCGCTCGCCGCGGCGTTGCGCGTGACCTTCGACTGGGCGTTCGTCTTCACGCGCACGGTCGTCCCGTCAGCGCCGCTGACGTAGAGCGTGCCGTCCTTCTTGTTGGCGACCGTGCCGACGGTCGGCGCGTCCTGCCCGCCGCCGGCTGGGGCAGCGCCGCCGCCGGGCGCGCCACCGGCGCCCGCGGCGCGCAGGTTCGGCGCCGCGGTCGGGCTCACGGTCTGGCCCTTCTGGACCTGCACGCCGCCGATGAAACCTGCCGTCGCGAGCGCCAGCCCGGCGAGGCCGGCCGTCACGGGCGTCACGAGTCGGCGATGTTGGCGTCGCGGCAGCTCGCCGTCGTCGAGCAGCTCGGCGTCGAGGTCGTCGTCGGACGGTGGATCGGGCATCTCGGCTCCAGGGGGTTCGGGGGTCATTCGAAGCGCAGGGCGTCGATCGGGCTCAGCGCCGCGGCGCGGGCCGCCGGATAGGTGCCGAAGAACAGGCCGCACAGCAGCGCCGACCCGAAGGCGAGGAACACCGAGTAGACGGCGATGACGGGGTCGACGCCGGCGATCTGAAACTGGCTGCCGGCGAGCCCGAGCGCGACGCCGGCGAGCCCGCCGAAGAGCGACACGAGCACCGCCTCGGTGAGGAACTGCGTGAGGATGTGGGCGCGCCGCGCGCCGATCGCCTTGCGGATTCCGATCTCGCGCGTGCGCTCGGTGACGCTCACGAGCATGATGTTCATGACGCCGATGCCGCCGACGAGCAGCGAGATCGCGGCGACCGCGCCGAGCAGCGTCGTGAAGACCTGGGTGCTCTGGTCCGACGCCGCGCGGACCGCGCCCTGGTTGGCGACCTGGAAGCCGGGGTTCGCGGGGTCCGCCACGTCGTGGCGCGTGGTGAGCAGCGACGTCACCTCCGCCTCCGCGGCGTCGAGCGTCGTCGCCGAGGTCGCCTGCACGGTGATCGAGCTCAGCGCGCCGTAGCCGGAGATCGCGTCCTGCACCGCGGTGATCGGCGCGAGCACGAGGTCGTCCTGATCCTGGATGCCGTTTGAGCCCTTGGCCCCCGTGACGCCGACGACCTGGAAGCTCGTGCCGTCGACGCGCAGCGAGCGCCCGACGGGGTCCTGCCCGGCGAACAGGTTCGCGACGACCGTCGGGCCGACGACGACGACGCGCCGGTGCTTGGACACGTCGCTCGCGCTGAACATCGCCCCTGACGCGATGTCGTAGTCGCGCGCCGTCGCGTACGCGGGCGTCGTGCCGACGAACGACGACGGCGAGTAGCTCGCCGCGCCGCTGACGAGCGTCGTCCCGGTCGCGTTGACGACCGGCGAGGCGCTCTTGACGTCGGGGGCGTCGAAGGCGTTCTGCATCGCCGCGGCGTCCTTCGTGGTGAGCTCGAAGCCGCCTCCGCCGGCACGCACCCCGCCGGGCCCGCCGGCGCCGAGCTGTGCCTGCACGATGAGGACGTTGGAGCCGAGCGCGTCGATGCCGGCCTGCACCTGGCGCTTGGAGCCGTTGCCGACGGCGACCAGCACGATGACGGCGGCGACGCCGATCGTCATGCCGAGGATCGTGAGGCCGGAGCGCAGCTTGTTCGCCGTGATGCCCGCCAGCGCGATGCGCAGCGTCTCGGCGGGCGTCACGCGGCCTGCGCTCCGAGGACGCGGTCCTCGACGACGCGGCCGTCGGCGAGCCGGACGATCCGCTGCGCGCGCGCGGCGACGTCAGGCTCGTGGGTGATGATCACGACCGTGCGTCCCTCGGCGTGCAGGCGCTCGAAGACGCCGAGCACCTCGGCGGTGGAGCGCGAGTCGAGGTTGCCCGTCGGCTCGTCGGCGAGGATCAGCGACGGGTTCGTGACGAGCGCCCGCGCGACGGCGGCGCGCTGCTGCTGGCCGCCCGACAGCTCGGAGGGCTCGTGGTCGAGGCGGTCGCCGAGGCCGACGGCTTGCAGCGCCGCGACCGCACGGCGGCGGCGCTCGGCGCGCTTGACGCCCGCGTAGGAGAGCGGCAGCTCGACGTTCGCGAGCGCGCTCGTCCGCGGCACGAGGTTGAAGCTCTGGAAGACGAACCCGATCTTGCGGTTGCGCAGGTCGGCGAGGTCGTCGGCGGCGATCTCGCGCACGTCGGCGCCGTCCAGGCGATAGCGGCCGTTCGTCGGCGTGTCGAGACAGCCGAGGATGTTCATGAGCGTCGACTTGCCGCTGCCCGAGCTGCCCATGATCGCGACGAACTCGCCGCGCTCGATCCGCAGCGACACGCCGTCGAGCGCGCGCACGACGACGCGCTCGGAGGCCCCGTAGACGCGCTCCACGGCCCGCAGGTCGATGACCGGCGGCCGGCGGCGCGCGGCGGCGGGTGTCACGGCCCGCCCCGGTTCACGCGCGGGGCGCCGCCGAAGCCGCCACCGCCACCGCCGAAGCCGCCCCCGCCGAAGCCGGCGCGCGCCGCGCCGGCGGCCTGCGGCCGCCGCGCGTCGCCGCGGCCGCGGCGTTCGCGCCCGCGGCGGCGCTCGCCGAGCGCACGACGACCGTGTCGCCGGCCTTCAGGCCGCTGAGGATCTGGGTCGAGCTGTCGCCGACGACGCCGGTCTGCACGCGCTGGGTCGTGCGCGTGCCGTTGCGCACGACGGTCACGGTCGAGCCGCTGACGGCCTGGCTGGGGACCGTGACGCCCGACGCCTCGCCGACGACGATGTCGGCCGTCGCGCTCATCCCGGCCTTGAGCTTCGTCCCGGTCTGCGTGAGCCGCAGCGTCACCGGATAGCTCACGGCGCTGCTGCTCGTGCTCGACGACGAGAGCACCCCGACGTGCTGCACCCGCGCCGCGAACTGCGCGCCGGAGACGGCGTTGACCGTCACGGTCGCCTGCTGGCCGACCTTCACCTTGCCGACGTCGGACTCGCTCAGCGAGACGTCCATCGCGTAGCGGCTGAGCTGCACGAGCGTGACGAAGCCCGAGCCCGAGCTGCCAGAAGCGGAGCCGGAGCCCGTTGCCGGGCTCGAGCTGCCGCCGCCGCCCAGTCCTCCGGCGACCGCGGCTGCGCTGCCCGCGTCCGCCGTCGTGGACGACGACGACGAGCTCGTTCCCGTGTCGACGCTGTCGCCGACGGCCCCGTTGACCGCGGCGATCGTTCCCGCCAGCGGCGCGTGGAGCTTGGTCGCCGCGAGCGCGCGCTCGGCCTTGGTCACGCTGAGCTTCGCGCTCTCGAGCGCCGCGGTGGCCGACGCGATCGACGTGCCGCTCGCGCTGCCTGCGCCCGCCGCGGGCGCCGCGGGCCGCGGGCGCCGCGGAGCTTGCAGGCGCTGCCTGCGTCGTCGTGGCCTTCGCCTTCGGCGGCGTCGTCGTGGTGGCAGGGGCGGGGGTCGTTGTGGTCGTCGTCGCCGCCTCCGGCGTCGTGGTGGCCGGGACGTCCTGCGCCGCCTGGGCGGTCAGCGCGATCGTGCGGATCGCCGGCTGTGCGGCCGGCGCGCTGACGGTCGACGAGCCGCCGGCCTGGGCGCTGACGAGCGTGTCCTGCGCAGACTGCAGCGTGGCCTTCGCCTCGGCGAGGTCGACCTCGGCGCTGCTCGGGTCGATCGTCGCCAGGAGCTCGCCCTGGCTGACGTGCTCACCGGGCTTGACGTAGATCTTCGTGACCTCGCCGCTCGCGCCGAAGCTCAGATCGAGCTCGTTGCTGGGCGCGAGGTTGCCGCTGCCGGAGACCGTCGACTGCACGACCCCGCTCGCCGCCGTGACCGTGCGCTCGGCGCCGCTCGCTGCGGGGTCGGTGCCGACGCTGGCGACCGCCACCGCGACGCCGGCGCCCGTGAGTACGGCGAGCGCGAGCGGCACCGCGAGGCGTCCCTGGATCCGCCGCGCGCGCATCAGCGGTCAGCTCGTGGTCGCGGTCGTCGTCGTCGGGGCCGGGCCCGGCGCGCCACCCGGGCCGCGGTCGGGCAGCGTCACGCCGCACTTCGCCAGCGCGGCCCGCAGCTTCGCGAACTGCGCGGGGTCGCGGCCGGCGCCGCCGCGCGGCGGCGCGTTCGTGCCCGCCTGCGGCTGGGGGGCGGTCCCGGTCCCGCCGCCGGGACGCCCGCCGCCGGGGGCCGGCAGCGCGACGCCCGCCTTCTTCAGGCAGGCCTGGACCTTCGGGTCCCGGGCCGCGGCGAACGCGCCGCCGCCGCCGCCGCCGCCGCGCTGCTGGGGGGCGGTCGTGCCGGAGGAGGCAGCGCCGCCACAGGCGGCGAGCGCCAGGACGAGGCAGATGAGGGCGAGGCCCGCCAGGAGCGGACGAGCGAGGGACGGGCGCGATGCGGGCACGGGCGGTCTCCGGTTCTTGCGGACGAGGCTGATTCGGGCGCGGACGGCGCGCGAATCAGAGGAGACCAGCCGAGATGGAGGGTTGTCGAAGGCCTCGCGAAGAGTCGGTGAAGAAGGCCTAGCGCGCGGCCGCAGCGGTCGGCAGGTCGTCGGCGTCGACGATCACCGGCACCGTGACGGGCTCGTCGATCGCGACCGTGAACTCCTGGCCGTCGCTGACCATCGACAGCGGCGCGCCGTCGAGCAGCGTGAAGGTCGTGCTGTCGCGCCGCATCTCGATCTCGACGCGGCTGCCGCGGCAGATGATCCGGAAGCGCATGCGCTCCCAGTCGGCCGGCAGGCGCGGGCTGAAGCGCAGGTCGGCGCCCTCGGCGTCGCGCAGCCCCGCAAAGCCGTTGACGAGCGCCATCCACACGCCGCCGCAGGACGCGACGTGGATGCCGTCGCTCACGTTGCCGGCGAGGTTGGCGAGGTCGACGGCGGCGCTCAGCAGGAAGTAGTCGTAGGCGGCCTGCAGGTCGCCGACCTCGGCCGCCATGACGCTCTGCACGCATGACGACAGCGACGAGTCGCCGGTCGTCAGCGGGTCGTAGTACTCGAACACGCGGCGCTTCTCGTCGAGCGTGAAGCGGTCGCCGGCGAGGAACGTCGCGAGCACCACGTCGGTCTGCTTGATGACCTGGTGGCGGTAGATGTTCAGCGGGTGGTAGTGCAGCAGCAGCGGGTAGTGGTCCAGCGGCGTGTGCTCGAAGTCCCAGGGCTTGCGGTTGAGGAAGTGCTCGTCCTGCAGCAGCACGCCGGCGCGCTCGTCGTAGGGGACGAACATCCGCTCGGCGGCGCGGCACCACTGCTCGGGCTCGTGCTCGGAGATGTGCAGGCGGGAGATCAGCCGGTCGTAGCCGTCGGGATCGGTGCGGCGCAGCAGATCCAGGCCCTCGGCGGCGGCCGAAAGGTTCTCGCGCGCCATGAGGTTCGTGTAGGCGTTGTTGTCGACGACCGCCGAGTACTCGTCCGGCCCGGTGACGCCCTGGATGCAGAACTGCCCGTCGCGGCGCACCGAGAAGAAGCCGAGGTCGGCCCAGAAGCGGGCGGTCTCGACGAGGATCTCGACGCCCTCGCGGCCGAGGAACTCCTCGTCGCGCGTGACGCGCACGAACTGGCGCACGGCGTAGGAGATGGCGGCGTTGATGTGGTACTGAGCGGTGCCGGCGGCGTAGTAGGCGGAGGCCTCCTCGCCGCTGATCGTCCGCCACGGGAACAGCGCGCCGACGTGGCCAAGCTGTTCGGCGCGCCGGCGCGCGGCGCCGAGCATCTCGTAGCGGAAGTGCAGCAGCCGGCGGGCGACGTGCGGCTGCGTGTAGGTCAGGCAGGGCAGGACGTAGATCTCCGTGTCCCAGAAGTACTGACCCTCGTAGCCGCGGCCGGTCAGGCCCTTGGCGCCGATGCCGTGACCCTCGACGCGCGCCGACGCCTGGCGGATCTGGAAGAGGTTGAAGCGGACGGCCTGCTGGATGTCCTCGGGCCCGTCGATCTCGATGTCGCTCTGCTGCCAGAAGAAGTCCAGTCGCTCGCGCTGGACCTCGGCGACGCGCTCGAAGCCGTCGCCGGCCGCGCGGTCGAGCGTGCGGTTGACGCGGCGGACGAGGTCCCCGGTCGGCGCGTGCTCGGCGTGGTGGTAGCCGAGCAGCTTCGTGATCCGCGCCGGCACGCCGGGCTCGGCGTCGAGGAAGAACACGACGCGGCCCTCGTCGTCCTCGACGCTGGACTCGATGCTGTGGCGCAGCTCGGTCTCGATCGAGTGCTCCATGCCGCAGGCGACCGTCATCCCGCTAGAGCGCGTGCGCAGCTCCAGCAGCACGCGCGTGCCGTCGCAGTGGCTGTCGACGGGCTGCAGCGCCGACTCGTCCATGCGCACGCCGACGCGCGGGTCGTCGTGGCCCTTGGGCCGCGGCAGGTGGGTGACGAGCTCGGAGGCGATCGCCAGCTCGGCCATCCCCGACAGCAGCGTGACCTCGTAGGAGATCGCGGCGAGGTGGCGCCAGTGCAGCGACACGAGCCGCTGCGAGCGCAGGCGGACGACGGCGCCGCGCGCGGTGCGGAACGTCACGCAGCGCTCGAGCATGCCGCTGCGCATGTCCAGCACGCGCTCGTAGTCGAGGACCTTGGACTCGGTCAGGACGAGCGGCTCCTCGTCGACGTACAGGCGCATGACGGTGCCGTCGGGGGCGCTGACGATCGTCTGGCCGGTGGTCGCGAAGCCGAACGCCGACTCGCCGTAGGGGATCGGCCAGGTCTCGTGGAAGCCGTTGAGGAAGACGCCCGGGTCGTTGGAGGGCAGCCCCTCCTCGTGCGTGCCGCGCAGACCCATGTAGCCGTTGGCGACGGAGAACAGCGTCTCGGCCTCGGACGGGCTCTCCAGCGAGAAGCGCCGCGACACGAGGCGCCAGGGATCGACCGGCATCGCCGCGCGCAGCGCGGGCGCCTCGCGGCCCTCGCGGATCCGCGACAGGGTGGCCAGGCGCGCCTCGCGCAGGCTCATCGGAGCATCTCCTGCAGGTCCGCCACGACGACGTCGGCGCCGTGCTCCTGCAGGTCGGACGCCGCGGCGGTGCGCGCGACGCCGACGACGAGGCCGAAGCCGCCGGCACGGCCCGCGGCGACGCCGACGAGCGCGTCCTCCACGACGACCGCGCGGCCGGGCTCCACGCCCAGGCGCGCGGCGGCCTCCAGGAACGTGTCCGGCGCGGGCTTGCCGGGCAGCGCCATCTCGCGCGCCACGGTGCCGTCGACGACCTCCTCGAAGAGCGCGTCGATGCCGGCGGCGGCGAGCACGGCGCGGCAGTTCTCGCTGGAGGAGACGACCGCGGTGCGCAGGCCGTCCGCGTGCAGCTCGCGGACCCAGGCGACCGAGCCCGGGAAGGCCTCGACGTTGCCGGCCGCGAGCTCGTGCGCGACCAGCTCCTGCTTGGAGTTCGCGACGGCCTGGATGCTGTCGTCGCCCGGCGCGGAGTCGTGCTCGGCCTCGGGCAGCGCGATCCCGCGCGAGGCCAGGAAGTCGCGCACGCCCGCGGCTCGCGGCTTGCCGTCGACGAACCGCAGGTAGTCGGCGCCGGGGTCAAACGGTGCCTGCGCCTCGCCGGTCCGCTGCGCCCGGCCCTCCAGGAACGTGTCGAAGACCTGCTTCCAGCAGGCGGTGTGCAGCGTGGCGGTGCTCGTCAGGACGCCGTCGAGGTCGAACAGGACCGCGTCGTAGCGGTCGGCGTCGACGGCGAGGGCTTCAGGGGTGCGGGATGCGTTCGGCTCGTCCATCTCGGATCGGTTCGGCGGGCAGTTGCAGAGATGACCCGCCGGCGGCACGACGAGCGGGAGGGCGCGTCCATCTTACGCACGGTCAGCACCGTACGTCAGAGCGATCGACGGACCGTCCGCGCGCGCCAGGACCGCGACCGCCGCGTCGACGACCGCCGGGTCGAACTGCGTGCCCGCGTTGGCCCGCAGCTCGCCCACCGCGGCGACGTGCGCGAGCGGCTCGCGGTAGGAGCGGCGCGTCGTCATCGCGCTGTAGGCGTCGGCGACCGAGACGACGCGCGCGGCCAGCGGGATCGCGTGCCCGCGCAGCTGGTCGGGGTAGCCGCCGCCGTCGAAGCGCTCGTGCGACGCCCGTACGACCTCGCCGGCGTCGTGCAGCGCACCGCCGACCTGGTCGAGCATCCGCTGGCCGTCGATCGTGTGCCGGCGCATCGTCTCCCACTCCTCCTCGTCGAGCGGGCCCGGCTTGTTGAGGATCTCCTTCGGCGTGGACATCTTGCCGATGTCGTGCAGCATCGCGCCGAACTCGATCAGCCGGCGCTGCTCCTCGTGCAGGTGCAGCTCGTCGGCGATCTCCAGCGCGAACTCGACGACGCCCTGGCTGTGGGTCCCGGTGTACTCGTCGTCCTCGGTCAGCACGTCGCCGAGCAGGATCGCCGTCCCGCGGTAGGCGGAGCTCAGCTCGATCGCGGTCCCGATCCGCTCGCGCCGCTCGCGCGCGAACACCGCCAGCAGCGCCCCGAGCGGCAGCACGAGCAGGTACGCGCGGCGCTCGACCGTGCTGGCGAAGGCGGCGAGCAGGCCGATCGGCGACAGCAGCAGGTCGACGAGCCAGACCTCGCGCAGCACGCCGATCTGGAGCGTCGGCCGGACGCCGTGCGAGACGCGCTCGCGCACCGCCGAGCTGGCGAGGTCGCCGGCGAACTGGGCCGCGAGCGCCAGCGCGTAGATCGGCCAGTCGGCGACCGCCGGCGTCCCGACGTCGGCGACGACGAAGACCGCGGCGGGGCCAACGGCGAACCAGGCCTCGCCGAACACCAGCAGCGGGCGCTGCGGGTGCAGGCGCCGCATGACGAGGTCCGGCACGCGGTCGAGCAGCAACGCCGCGACGACGACGAGCGGCACGATCGCCGCCGGCAGCACGAACAGCATGGGGACGAAGATGAGCTGCGTCGGGACGAGGTAGCCGGCGCCGATCTCGAACTCCAGGCGGCCCATGACGGCCATCGCCAGGAGGAACAGGACGACGTCGGTCGCGTCGACGTCGCCGTCATCTCCGAACGCGACCAGCAGCCCGGCGGCGAGGACGAAGGGGATCCCGACGATCAGGTACGCGGCGACCTCGCGGCCGGCCAGCGGCTGCGTCAGGCGAGACCGCGACTCCTCCGCCAGATCAACCGGCACCGACATGGGTCCGAGCGTATCGGCGCCACGGGGCGTCCAGAGGCGCTGGACGCGCATGTTGGACGTTCGTAGCAGCTTGTCAGGAGGTCAGCCGAAGGTTTTACCCCCGGTGCCGACAACGAGCCCGAGCGGAGTGCCCGCTCCCCGCCACCAACCGGAAGAGGCATCCCTCGTGCATCTGACCGACCGCAGTCGCTCCGCCCTGACCTGCGCCGCCACGGCGCTCGCCGCGGCAGCCATCACCGCCAGCCCCGCAGCGGCCGCCGTCGCCCCCGCAGGCGCCGGCTGCCCGGCCGTCCCGGTCGTCAACCCGTTCACGGCCTGGCAGGACACCGCGGACTACGTGCTTGCTCCTGATGGCGGGATCGAGTCCGGGGGTCGAACATGGACGCTGACCGGCGGCGCCCGCGCGGTGGAGGGCAACGAGCCCTTCCGCGTCGGCGCGCGCAGCGACCACCTCGCGCTCGACCTCCCCGCGGGCAGCTCGGCCACGACCGCACCGATGTGCATCGCCCTCGAGCACAAGACCATGCGCTTCTTCGCGACCGGGACGCGCTCGGACGAGCTCACCATCCAGGCGCTCTACCGCGAGCGCGACGGCCGCCAGCAGGCCGTCGAGCTCGGCCGCATCGGCGGTCGCTCGACGTGGGCGCCGAGCGACATCCTCCCGCTGCGCGTCAACGAGAAGGCCCCCTCGCTCGGCGGCTCGCTGCAGGTCTCGCTGCGCTTCACGCCGCGCAGCTCACGCGGCTGGCGGATCGACGACGTCTACATCGACCCCTACCGCTCGCGCTAGGCGGTCGCCTCGGCATCGGTGCGATCATCCGCGCCGATGCCGGGCTCGCTACGCCACCTGCGCCACGAGCTCACCGGGCGCCTGCGCAACAGCGCGACGCACGTCATCACCGGAATGCCCGAGGAGCGCCGCGCCGACCTGGCCGAGCGCGTCCGCTCCGGGCGCGCGTCGCGGGCGCTGCTGCGGCGCGCGTCGAGCTGGTACGGGCGCGCGCCCGTCCCGATCGCCGGCGGCCTCGCGCACCTGCTCTACGTCTCGACCGCCGACCTCCCGCTCGACCACGCGCACGCCGGCCTGATCGTCCGCGGCACGCTCGAGCCGCCCGTCCAGGAGGCGCTGCGGCGGCTGCTCGGGCCCGGTGACGTCTTCTACGACGTCGGCGCCAACGTCGGCTTCTTCACGATCCTCGGCGCGCGGCTCGTCGGCCCGCAGGGCCGGGTCGTGGCGTTCGAGCCGGTGCCCGCCTGCGCCCGCGCGGTCGGGCACAACATCGCGCTCAACGCGTTCGCCCACGCCGAGATCCGCGAGGAGGCCGTCGGCGCGCAGAGCGGTCGCGCCCAGCTGCTCGTCGTCGGCGAGGCGAGCTGGTCGCACCTGGCCTCGACCGGGCGCCACGCCGACGTGCGCGACGAGATCGACGTCGCGGTCGTCTCGATCGACGAGCTCGTCGAGTCCGGCGCGATCCCCCCGCCCGACGTCCTGAAGATCGACACCGAGGGCGCCGAGCTGCAGGCGATCGCGGGCATGCGCGCCACGATCGAGCACCACCGCCCGGCGATCGTCTGCGAGCTGCACGACACCAACTCGGCGTTCCTCGCGCTGATGGAGGAGCTCGACTACGTGACGACGAACCTCGACGGCCCGGCGCCGGTGGCGGGTGCGGGCGCGGTCCACGCGCTCGCGCAGCCGCGCGAGTGGTAGCGGGCCGGCGCTAGGCCGCGCGGGGCGGCGGGGGTGCGGCCTCGCGCGCGGCGGGCGGCCGCAGCACGACGAGCTCCCCGGCGACGGCGCGCTCGAGGAACGGGTCGCGCGCGACGGGCTCCAGGCGGCGGGGCAGCTCGGTGACACGCGGGGAGTTCATGCCCACACGAACACCGGCCGGGCCTCGGTGATACGGCCCGTGTGACGAGGCTCACTCGGGGCGGTCCGCGCGGCGCGTGTGGGCCGGGACCTCACTCGTCCTGGGGCACGGGCGCTTCCGGCATCGATAAGGAGTGGGTTCGTTCGCCGGGGGGGCCGTGGCGATCTGAGTGGCGAGTTGGTTACCGCCGGCGCAAGGACGTCGCCACTCAGCGCCCGGGGGCGCCGCAGCGCAGCGGCGCGAACGCCACGGTCCTCCCGCCGACGTGCTAGCGGATGCCAGCCCGGGGCTAGCAGTGGCTGGCACTCCCGCGAAGGACCTGGTCGTGCGCGGCCCCGCCACCGCCCGCGCCGAGGCACCTCCCTTATCGATGCCGGAAGCGCCCGCCCAGCGCATGCGTCCCGGCTCGCCCGGCCGAAGATCGCTCACGCGGCGAGCGACTCGAGCGCCGCGCGCAGCGTGCGCGCGGTCGGCTCGGGCGCGTAGGCGGCGACGCGGCCGGCGGCGCGCTCGCGCAGCTCGGCGCGCAGCTCGGGGTCGCCGACGGCGAGCGCCAGCAGCTCGGCGACGACGCTCTCGCCGTCGGCCGGGTCGAGCAGCAGCGCGGCATCGCCGACGACCTCGGGCACGCCGCCGACGGGGCGGGCGACGATCGGCACGCCGAAGTGGCAGGCCTCCAGCAGCGGGATGCAGAAGCCCTCGTGCTCGGAGAGGCACAGGAACGCGTGCGCCGAGCGCCAGCGCGCGGCGAGCTGCTCGGGCGTCAGCCCGGACTCGATCGTCACGTGGCCGGGCGACAGCTCTTCGGCGAGCGCGCGCATCGAGGCGTCATAGGCCCAGTTGATCGGCGCTCCGACGAGCACGAGCCGGGCGTCGGGCGCGTGGCGGCGGCGGTAGAGCTCGAACGCGCGGATGATCGCGTCCTGGCGCTTGTGCGGCGCGAGGCGGCCGACGAACAGGATCACCGGCGGGCCGGGCGGGTCCGGGGGTCCGGGCGCGCCGAGCACCGACGGGTCGAAGAGGATCGGGATGACGGTCTCCGAGCCGAGCTCGCGGGCGTTGTAGAGCGACACGCCGGCGGCGATGTCGACGGCCGCGGCGAACTCCGGCAGCTGCTTGCGCCCGAGCGCGCAGACGACCGCCGCCTGCGGGTCGTGGTCCCAGAACCAGCGCGCCGGCGTGATGTTGTGTGAGATCAGCAGCTTGCGCTGGGGCAGCTCGAGCACCCCGCGCAGCTTGGGCGCATAGGCGGAGTAGTGCAGCAGCAGCAGGTCGCCGTCGCCCGCCGACAGCGCCCGCAGCGGCGCGATCCGGTGCCCGATGCGGGGGTCGATCTCGGCCGCGACGTCGCGCCCGCCCCAGCCCCATGTCCCGAACAGGTCGCGGAAGGCGAGCGCCTGCGTCGTGACGGCGTCGTAGGGACCGGCGCCGCTGAGGACCTGGTGGACCTTCACGCGTCGTCGGGCCTGCGCTCGTCCGCGCGCTCCTCGAGCCGCGCCACGCGGTCCTCGAGCTCGGCGACGCGGATGAGGACGTTGAGGTTGAAGCGCGTCTGCTGGGACTGCAGCTCGCGCAGGTACTGGCGCATGACGTGCACGAGCTGGCGCTTGGCCCATGTGATCGGCGCGCCGAGCCGGCGCGTGGAGCGCATGAGGTCGGCGTCGGGCTCGATCGCCGCCCACTCCATGAGCTGCTCGATCGAGACGCGCTCGGTCGGCTCGATCGTCATCCCCGGCGGCAGGGCGTCGTCGCGCTCGGCGGCGGCGGCGCGCGCGGCCGCGACCGCGTCCTCGGGCTTCATGGCGACACCACCGGCTCGGCCGTGCCCATCAGCCGGTGGTAGAAGGGCATGCCCTCGCCGACGGGCCCGTCGAAGACCTTCTCGCCGCCGTCGAGCACGATGACGCGCTCGCACGAGCGCTCGATCAGTGCCGCATCGTGCGAGACGAGGACGAGCGTGGCGCCGCCCGCGATCTGCTCGGCGATGCGCGCCTCGCACTTGCGCTGGAAGGCCTCGTCGCCGACGGCCAGCACCTCGTCGATCAGCAGCACGTCGGCGTCGAGGTGCGCGGCGATCGCGAAGCCGAGGCGCAGGAACATGCCCGACGAGTAGGTCGCGACCGGGGCGTCGATGAAGTCGCCGAGCTCGGAGAAGGCGACGATCGCCTCCATCCGCGCCTCGATCTGCTCCTTCGTCAGGCCGTGCAGCGCGCCGTTGAGGAAGATGTTCTCGCGCCCGGAGAAGTCGCGGCCGAAGCCGGCGCCGAGCTCGAGCTGGGCGACGACCTGGCCGCCGCAGGCGACGCGCCCGGAGTTCAGCGGCACGATCCCCGACAGCACGCGCAGCGTCGAGGTCTTGCCGGCGCCGTTGCGCCCGACGATCCCGACCGTCTCGCCCGGCTCGATGCGCAGCGAGACGTCGCGCAGCGCCTCCACCGGCGCGGGGCCGCCGGCGCGGGTGCGGCCGATCAGCATCTCCTTCAGCGTGCGGCCGCGGTCGGCCTTGACGCTGAACGAGCGCGAGGCGTGCTCGAGGACGATCTCGCCCGGGCGCACGCCCTCGTCCAGCGGCGGGCGACGGCGGCTCATACGACCACCGCCAGCTCGCCCTGCATGCGCCGGAACAGCGCCAGGCCGCCCCCGAGCACGAGCGCGGCCGCCAGCACGATGTAGGCGAGCACGTCGGCGCCCGGCAGCGCGCCGCCGTAGACGACGTCGCGGACCGCCACGATGAACGGCGCCACGGGGTTGATCCACTCCAGGATGAAGACGAGGCTGGAGTGCTCGCTGAAGCGGTCGGCGGTCGTCGGGTCGAAGAAGATCGGCGACAGGAAGAACCACGGCAGCAGCGCCGCCGACAGGATCGGCGCGACGTCGCGGAAATAGGCGTGCAGGACGCTCACCGCCAGCGCGAAGCCGAGCACGAACGCGAACAGGCAGGCGAGCACGAGCGGCAGCGCGAGCAGCGCGGGGCCGGTGCCGCGGATCGCGATCGTGACCGGCGTCAGCAGCGCGAGCAGCGCGACGAACGTCACGAGCTGAACGGTGACGACCGAGGCCGGGATCGTCTCGCGCGGGAAGCGCGCCTTGCGCACGAGCGCACCCTGGTCCAGCAGCGACGGCGCCGAGCTCAGGACGGCCTGGCTGAAGAAGATCCAGACGACGAGCCCGACGAGCAGGAACAGCGGGTAGTGCTGGGGCTGGTCGTCGCCGGCGACCTTGAACAGGACGCCGAACATGAGGTAGTAGGCGCCCATCAGGACGAGCGGGTTGATGAGGTACCAGAGGACCCCGAGGGCCGAGCCCTTGTACTTCTGGCGCAGCTCGCGCCGGACCATCTGCTCGAAGAGGTAGCGGTGGGCCACGCCGCGATTATCGCGGTCGCGCTACAGGCGGCCCTCCGCACCGGCGCGCAGCTGCCCCACGTACTCGTCGATCAGCTCGTAGCGCCACGGATAGGTGTCCTGCAGGTGGTCGTGGCTGTTGTCGCTTCCGAGATACCAGCCCAGGCAGGTCGCGACGTCCTCCTCGGCGCCCCGGCTGTCCGGGCTGGCCTCCCAGCCGCTGCGATTGCTCCTGGCCGTGCGCAACGGGCTGTAGAGGGGGAGGAAGTAGTCGGTCTCCTCTGCATCCAGCGCGCCCCAGCTGAAGTGGCACTCCTTCTGCGCGTCCGGATCCCAGCGGTCGGAGGTGGGATGGATGAACCAGCCGTACCTCACGTCGATCATGTCGCCGACGAGCTTGCCGGGCGTCGTGATCTTCAGCCCGCCGAGGTCGACGTCGTCGTTCCAGTACTGGAAGACGTGAAACAGCTCGTGGATGAGCACGGTCTTGAACTGCGCCTCCGCGGAGTCGTCCGCGTCCCAGCTCTCCGGCTGGTTGTACGTGTTGTCGGCGATCTCGACCTCCTCGCCGCCCTCGCGCTGGATCCCCTGCGAGCTCGTCAGCGAGCCGTCCTTGCGGTACACGATCTTGTCGACGCGGGTCAGGATCTGGCGCGGGATCGTCGGGTACAGGCCGAACAGCGCCCGGATCTCGGGCATCGCCCAGACCTGCGTGATCCACAGCTCCTCGTCGGCCGAGAAGCCGTCGACGATCGGCACGGTCCGCGGATCGACGTCCGCCTCGTCGACCGCCGCCGCCTCGGTGCCGCGCGCGACGTAGCCGTCGAGCGCCGCGAGCGTCTTGGGGCCCACGACGCCGTCGGCGGTCAGGTCGTAGAAGAGCTGCACCTGCCTGACGGCGGCCGCCGCCTCGGCGTCGAACTTCCCGCCCGCCCCGGCCTTGGGCAGCAGGTCGCGCCCGAACGTCTCGGCGCCCCAGGCGTGGACGGCCGCCTTGAGCAGCGGCGCCGCGGCCTTGTCGCCGCGCGGCACCTTGCTCTTCGACAGCAGGCCCTTGCCCGCGCGGATCGCCGTCAGCCCCTTGCTGGCCGCCCAGGTGGCGGGGCCGGGCTTGGGCGGCGGCTGCTCGACGGCCGGGTAGTCCGACAGCTCCCAGGCCTGCTCGAGCTTGGAGCCGACGCTCTCGATCGCATCGCCGACGGTGTCGACGATCGAGTCCCACCAGCTCTTCTCCTCCTCGCGACGCTGCAGGACGGCGCGCGCGAGGACGCGGTCCAGCGGCGTGGGCGCGGCGCGCGGCGCGGGCGCCTCGGGCACCGCTGCGAGCGTGGCCGGTGCCGGCGCGAGCGCGGGCTCGCGGTGCCCGCCGGGCACCGGCTCGCGACGGGCTGTGCGTGCCGAGGGCGACACGATCGCGAGCGTACACCGCACGGCGGTGCCCGAACGTTCAGGCTCGCTGCCCGGTCGCGCGGCTACGTGCCGCCAAGCGCGCGCTGCACGGCGAGAAACGCCGGCTTGGGCTTCAGCGACTCGTCGAGCAGCGTCGCGGCGCCCATCCCGGCCTGCGTCTCGGAGATCCACGAGCGCCCGTCGGTGAAGCCCCAGAAGGTCAGCGACCTGCAGCCGGCGCCGAGGCAGTTGCGGACGATCGTCTCGTAGACGGAGGCCTGCGCCTGCAGAGCCTCCGCGCTGGCCGGCAGCTTCAGCGCGACGTCGGCCTCCGTGATCGCGACGTCCAGCCCGAGCGCGCGGAAGCGGCGCATGTTGTCGACCATCTCCGCCGGCACGCCGTTGAGGTTCGCGTGCGTCTGGAAGCCGACGCCGTCGATCGGGACGCCCCGGGCCTTGAGGTCGCGGACGATCTCGTAGAGCCGGTTGGACTTCGGGTTGATCCCTTCGGCGCCGATCTCGTTGAGGTAGAGCTTGGCGTCGGGGTCGGCCGCGCGCGCGGTGCGGAAGGCGTCCTCGATGAAGCCGTCGCCGAGGCGGCGCTGGAAGACGGACTGGCGCAGCCCGCCCTCGTCGGTGATCGGCTCGTTGACGACGTCCCAGACGCCGACGTCCTTCGCGAAGTGCTCCATGACGCGGCGGATGTGCTCGCGCATCGCCTGGCGCAGGTCGTCCGTGCCGAGCTCCTTGACCCAGGCCGGCACCTGCGCGTGCCAGACGAGCGTGTGGCCGCGCACCTTCTGGTCGGCGTCGCGCGCCTTGTCGACGATGTCGTCGGCGGGACCGAACTTGAAGTCGCCGCGCGACGGCTCGACGGCGTCCCACTTCATCTCGTTCTCCGGCGTGACGCTCGAGAACTGCGCCGCCACCACCTGGCGGTAGGCGCGGTTGCGCGCGAGCACGTCGCCGCGGACGGCCGTGCCGACCTCCATGCCGTTCTTCTTGCCCAGCTCGCGCAGCGGCGGGCCGGGCAGCGGCTTGGCGTCGCCGCCGCCGCGCGCGAAGTACGCGGCGATGAGGACGACGACGACGAACATCGCCCCGACCGCGATGTTGCGCGGCTTCACCGGCGCGACACTAGAACGCGCCGCGCCGCGTGAACACGGCGGGGACCGTCTTGACGAGGATGCTCAGGTCGAGGAAGACCGACCAGCGCTCGAGGTAGAGGAAGTCCAGGCGCACGAGGTCGTCGAAGTCCAGCTCCGAGCGCCCCGACACCTGCCACAGCCCCGTGATCCCCGGCGTGACGAGGTAGCGCTTCTTGTGCCACTCCTCGAGCTTGAGGAAGTCGCGCTCGGGCAGCGGGCGCGGGCCGACGAGCGACATCTCGCCGCGGATGACGTTGAACAGCTGCGGCAGCTCGTCGATCGAGTAGCGGCGCAGGAAGCGCCCGACCGGCGTCATGCGCGGGTCGTCGCGCATCTTGAACAGCGCGCCCGAGGCCTCGTTGAGCGACTCGAGGTCGGCCTGGCGCTGGTCGGCGTCGCGGTACATCGTGCGGAACTTCAGGCAGGCGAACGGCACGCCGCCGATGCCCGGCCGCATCGAGCGGTAGACGATCGGCCCGCGCGAGCTGAAGCGCACCGCGAAAGCGGCGACCGTGAGGATCGGGCTGAAGACGAGCAGCAGGAACGTCGCGCCGACGAGGTCGAACGCGCGCTTGAGGACGAAGTCGAAGCCCTCGAAGACGGGCGGCTTGAGCTCGAACAGCGGCACCGCCTCGCCGGGCACGAACTCGGCGCGGTGGACGAGCAGCTCCATCGTCGACGGCGCGATCCGCACGCGCACGCCCTGGGCGTGGGCGACGTCGACGACCTCGACCGCCTGCTGCTGCGGGAAGTCGGGGTCGGCGATGATCACCTCGTCGATGCGGTGGCGGTGGATGACCTCGGCGAGCTCGTCGAGCGTGCCGAGCGAGACGAGGCCGTTGTTGGGCCGCGGCGTCAGCGAGATGAAGCCGACGACCTTGACCGTCGGCGTCGCCGCGTCGCGCAGCGCGTGGCCGACGGCCTCGATGTGCTCGCCGCTGCCGACGAGCACCGCCCGGCGCTGGTAGCCGGCGAGGCGCAGCAGCGAGCCGGTGACCTTCTCGTAGCTCAGGCGCAGCAGCGAGACGTACATGACGCCGAAGAAGAAGGACCCGTAGAAGATGTAGTACGAGCTGAACTCGTTGCCGCTGGCGACCGCGAAGACGAGCGCGACGCAGGCCACCTGGAACAGCGACGAGACGATCCGCGACATCCCGGGCCGCTCGCCGCGGGCGGAGTACAGCCCCGAGCGCGCGAACAGCAGGACCGTGACGAGGTAGGCGAAGTCGAACAGCTCCGCCGTCGCCTCCGACTGCGCCTTGGCGTCCCAGTTGCCGGTCGTGAGGCCGGCCTTCAGCCACAGCGCCGTGATGATCGCCATGTAGACGCCGAAGAAGTCGAGCGTCAGCAGCGCGCTGACGCGGACCGCCTTGCGCAGCGTGTCGAGCTTCAGCAGGAAGGACAGGACCGGCGGGCGCTTGCGGCGGACGTCGCGATCGGACAGCTCGAAGTCGCTCGCCGGCACGTCCTGTTGTGCCCGCTCCGCGCCCTCCCGTGGCTGCTGCGTCGTCGTCGGCATCTCCCTGCTCTAACGGGTGAAGATGGCAGATGTTCCGGCGCCGCGCGAGCGGTGCTGGACCTTGGTGCAGCGCCCTGCGCGTCCCGTGCGGCGGGTCAGGCCGATCCGCTCCCCATCAGGACATCGGCACCCGACTGGTCGAGCGTCTTCGTCAGTCCCTCGAGGAGCTCGATCTCGGGCTCCCAGCCCAGCAGCTCGCGCGCGAGCGTGATGTCGGGCTGACGCACCTGCGGATCGTCCGTCGGCAGCGCCTCGTAGACGATCTCCGAGCTCGATCCGGTGACCTCGATGACCGCCTCGGCGAGCGCCAGCAGGGTGAACTCGTGCGGGTTGCCGACGTTGATCGGCTGGTGCTGGCCGGACTCGCCCAGCGCGAGCATGCCGCGGACCAGGTCGTCGACGTAACAGAAGGAGCGCGTCTGGCTGCCGTCGCCGAAGACCGTGATCGGCCGGTTCTGCAGCGCCTGGCGCATGAAGGTCGGGATCGCGCGGCCGTCGTGCGGGCGCATGCGCGGGCCGTAGGTGTTGAAGATCCGGATGATCGCGGTGTCGACGCCCTGCTGGCGGTGGTAGGCCATCGTCAGCGCCTCGGCGTAGCGCTTGGCCTCGTCGTAGACGCCGCGCGGGCCGATCGGGTTGACGTGCCCCCAGTAGGTCTCCTTCTGGGGATGGACCTGCGGGTCGCCGTAGACCTCGCTCGTCGAGGCCAGCAGGAAGCGGGCGCGGTGCTTCTTCGCGAGGCCCAGCGTGTGGTGCGTGCCGTGCGAGCCGACCTTCAGCGTGTGCAGCGGCAGGCGCAGGTAGTCGATCGGCGAGGCGGGCGACGCGAGGTGGTAGACGTAGTCCACAGCCCGGTCGACGAAGTAGGGCGCCACGATGTCGACCTGCAGGAACTCGAAGGCCGGCGAGCGGATGTGCTCGATGTTGGCCAGCGACCCCGTCTCGAGGTTGTCGACGCAGATGACGTGATGGCCGCGGCGCAGAAGCTCGTCGCACAGGTGCGAGCCGAGGAAGCCGGCGCCACCGGTGACGACACAAGTGGGCATCGGCCGATGCTATCGGGCGCTGCGAGGCCCTAGCGCTTGCGCGCGGCCTTGATCTGCTTCTTGGTCACGCCCACGGAGATGAGGACGAGCCCGTCCGGGCGGCGCTCGGCGAGGCCCTGCTTCTGGAGTCGCTTGGCGACGACGGGGCAGCGTTTGCAGCGAGGGTTGCTCTTGCAGCAGCGCTTCTTGGGTTTGACGAGAAGCTTCATTAGGCGTGCCTAATCTGTACAGTAGCGCGCTATGCCAGCCCAAGCGTTCGTCGACCGCCTCAACGAGCAGGTCGGCCACGAATTCGCCGCCTCCCAGCAGTACCTCGCGATCGCCGTCTACTACGACGACGAGACGCTGCCGCGCCTGGCCGCGTTCTTCTACGCGCAGTCGCTCGAGGAGCGCAACCACGCCCTGATGATGATCCAGTACCTCCTGGACGCGGGCGTCGAGGCGCCGATCCCGGGCGTCGACGCGCCGCGGACGGGCTTCGGCGACGTCGTCGAGCCGGTCACGCTGGCGCTCGCGCAGGAGCGCCGCGTGAGCGAGCAGATCAACGGCCTCGCCGGGATCGCCCGCCAGGAGGGCGACTACACGAGCGAGCAGTTCATGCAGTGGTTCATCAAGGAGCAGGTCGAGGAGGTCGCCTCGATGTCCGACCTGCTCAAGGTCGTCCAGCGGGCGAAGGAGAACCCGCTGCTCGCCGAGGAGTACCTCGCCCGCGAGTCGCCCGGCGCCGAGGCCGCGGACCCGACGGCGCCTCCCGCCGCCGGCGGCGCGCTCTGAGCACCGCTCGCCGGGCGCCCGCCATACTCGCGCGACCGTGCTCGGCCGCTCACTCACCGCCGTCGCGCGCCTGCGCGCCCGCCTCGGCTCGGCCGCGCCGCCGCGCGAGGAGCTGATCGCCCGCCACGTCGCGGGCCGCTCGTTCGTCGACGTCGGCTGCATGTGGACGATCGACGGCAAGCTCTGCTTCGCGGCCGAGGACGCCGGCGCGTCGTCGGTCACGGGCGTCGACGTCATGGCGCGCTCGGAGCGCTTCGACGCCGAGGTCGCGCGCCGCGACTCGAAGGTCCGCTTCGTCCAGGGCGACCTCCACGACCCCGCGACCGTCGCGGCGATCGGCCGCCACGACGTCGTCTGGTGCTCGGGCGTGCTCTACCACGCGCCGCATCCGCTGCTGACGCTCGAGCGCCTGCGCGAGCTCACCGGCCAGACGCTGCTGCTGGCGACCGAGACCGTCGCCGAGACCCCGGGCCGGCGCAACACCTGCGTCATCGCGCCGGGCCGCGACGAGCACCCCAACGCCGAGCCGCCGGCCGGGCCGGACGCGGGCTACGGCCCCTGGTACTGGGGCATCGCGCCGTCGGCGCTGCGCACGATGCTGAAGCTCAGCGGCTTCGACGTCGTCGAGGAGTTCCGCACGCCGTTTCACGTGACGGTCGTCGCGCGCTGACGAGCGACGCGACCCGCCGCGGCACTACTTGCGGCGCGTCGGGGCCTTCTTCTTCTTCTCCTCGACCGGCTTGGGCGGGACGCGAAGCTCGACCTTCGACCCGCCGGTGAAGCTGCGGCGATGCGCCAGCGCGAGGATCTCGCGACGAGCGCCGTCCGGGATCTTCTCCCACACGGGGGTGTCGATCACGACGAGCGTCGAGGACGTGTCGCCGTCGCCCTTGTGGAAGTTGCCCGCCGATCCGCCGAGCTGGACCTGGATGTTCTCCACCCCGGCCGGTGCGGGCTGGAAGTCGTGCCGCGCGTACCTCGGCATCGTCGACTTGCTCAGGGCGTAGGAGTCGATCGCCTCGTCGACGGCCTCCTGGATCGTCATGGTGCTGGGGAGATACCACTTCACGAAGTCCGCCTCCGCGAGGGCGTTGCGGATCTTCGCGCCGGGCGTGACGGTGAGCGTGTATCCGTACGTCGCCGCGGCGCCCTCGAGCGTCAGAGCGGGCGCAGCGACGACCTGCGCCTGCGCGGCGGCCGCAGCCGCCGCCGCCTCGCGGGCGTCGACGCTCGCACGAACGTCGTTGAAGAGCGCGCGCGGGAGGCCGACGCTGTAATCGTGGTCGGCGGGCTCCTCCGCCCACGCCTTGAGCTCGGCGAGCATCGCTTCGATCTTCCGGCTGTCGTGGATCCCTTCGATCCCGCAGTACACCCCGAGCTGCCCTTCCAGCTTGTCCGCGACGGTGGCCCAGTTCTGCGCGGTGACGACGCCGCCCCGGACGGTGATCTGGCGGGCCAGCAGCGCGGCGCCAGCGCGTTCGCGGACGGCGCCGGCGAGCGAGCGGGCGAGGAGGTCGCCGGGGGCGGGCACGGGTCCGGCGAGCGCAGCCGGCCGCGCGGCCGCCGGCGCCGGCTGCGCGGTCTGCGGCGCCGGCGGGGCAGCCGAGCTGCGGGCCTGGTCGAGCATGAGCGCGACGTTACGCGCGCGTCCGGGGTACGGCGAGCCCCGGCGGGCAGCCGTTCGTGCAGCGTGGTGAGAACAGCGCGATGTCGACGACGCGCAGCGGCACGCGGCCTTTCGTAAACGACTCGAGACGGCGGTGTGATCTTCGTGTGAAGACGGACCCGGTCGGGCCGCGATCAGCCCGGCGTGGCGACGTCCGGCCGCGTCCCGAGCTTGACCTTGAGCGTCCGCTCGTCGCTGCCGCGGCGCACGACGATCTCGATCTCGTCACCGGGCTTGCGGGCCGTCACCGCGCTCGCGACGTCGTCGGACTTGCCGATCGTCCGGCCGCCGACGGAGACGATCCGGTCGCCGAGGCGCAGGCCGGCGTCCTGCGCGGGTGCGCCGGCGACGACGCGCTCGACGAGCGCGCCGGTGCCGGAGACGGGGTCGCTCGTGGAGACGCCGAGGTACGGGCGCTTGATCTCCTTGCCGGTCTTCAGCTGCGGCAGGACCTGCTTGGCCGTGTCGATCGGGATCGCGAAGCCGACGCCGTCGTTGGCGCCCGTGTTCGTCGCGATCTGCGCGTTGACGCCGACGACGCGCCCGCCGGCGTCCAGCAGCGGGCCGCCCGAGTTGCCGGGGTTGATCGCGGCGTCGGTCTGCACGACGTTGTCGATCGGGAAGTTGTTGGGCGCGGTGATCGAGCGCCCGAGGGCCGAGATGACGCCGGTCGTGAGCGTGCCCTGCAGGCGGTAGGGGCTGCCGATCGCGATCGCCGACTGGCCGACCTTCAGCGACTTCGACGAGCCCAGCGCCAGCGGCGTGAGCTTGTGCGCCGAGGGGTCGATCTTGATGAGCGCGAGGTCCGTCGACTGGTCGGTCCCGACGACCTTGGCGGTGACCGGCGCGCCCTCCTCGAAGCGCACACGGACGCTCTGGGCGTCCTCGACGACGTGGTCGTTCGTGAGGATGTAGCCGGCGTCGTCGAGCACGAAGCCCGAGCCGGTGCCGCCGCCGGCGCCCGTGCGCACCTCGATCGAGACGACGCCGGGGCTCACGCGCTCGTAGAGGCCCGAGACGTCGGTGGCGCTGCGCGCCGGGGCGACGGGCGCAGCGGTCTCACCGGCCGGCGCCGACGTCGCCGGGGCGACCGTGACGGTGTTGGTGGAGTCGAACGCGCCGCCGATCGCGAGGCCGCCGAGCGGCAGGCCGACGACGAGCGCTCCGAAGAGCGCGGCGAGGAAGTTGGAACGGCGGCGGTCGGAAGTCATGGTCGCAAGTCAACGAGGAGGCGCTGAACGACAGCTCTCCCGTTCATAAGAGTTATGTCAGGCGCGGGCGTCACGCAGCGGCCTGGCGCAAGTACGCTTGCACGATGGCCACCGAAGAACGTCTCACCGTCGCCCCCATCGTCGGCCCGGACGACCCGCGGCGCTTCACCGACTCGGGCATCGAGGTCAACCAGCTCTACACCGAGGACGACTTGCCGGCCGACCTCGAGCTGGGCGATCCGGGCGGGTTCCCCTACACGCGCGGGGTGCATCAGGAGATGTACCGCAAGCGCCCGTGGACGATGCGCCAGTACGCGGGCTATGCGTCCTCCAAGGAGTCCAACGAGCGCTACAAGTACCTGCTCGCGCACGGCTCCACGGGCCTGTCGATGGCCTTCGACCTGCCGACCCAGCTGGGCCTGGACTCCGACGACCAGCGCTGCCTGGGCGAGGTCGGCCGCACCGGCGTCTCGATCGACACGATCGACGACATGCGCACGGTCTTCGACGGCATCCCGCTGAACGCGATCACGACGTCGATGACGATCAACGCGCCCGCCACCGTGCTGCTGGCGCTCTACACGCTCGTCGGCGAGGAGCAGGGCACCCCGCTGGCCGAGCTGGGCGGCACGACGCAGAACGACGTGCTCAAGGAGTACATCGCGCGCGGGAACTTCATCTACCCGCCCGAGGGCACGATGCGCCTGACGACGGACCTCTTCGCGTACTGCAAGGAGTACGTCCCGAAGTGGAACACGATCTCGATCTCCGGCTACCACTTCCGCGAGAAGGGCTGCTCGGCGGTGCAGGAGGTCGCGTTCACGATGTGCAGCGCGATCGCCTACGTGCAGGCGGCGATCGACGCGGGCCTCGAGGTCGACGAGTTCGCCCCGCGCCTGGCGTTCTTCTTCAACGGCCACAACAACGTCTTCCAGGAGGTCGCGAAGTTCCGCGCCGCCCGGCGGATGTGGGCGCACATCATGCGCGACCGCTTCGGGGCCAAGAGCGAGAAGTCGCTGAAGCTGCGCTTCCACACGCAGACCGGCGGCGTGACGCTCACCGCCCAGCAGCCGCAGAACAACGTCGTGCGCGTCGCCCTGCAGGGCTTCGCCGCGGTCTGCGGCGGCACCCAGTCGCTGCACACCAACGGCTTCGACGAGGCGCTCGCGCTGCCCTCCGAGCGGGCCGCGAAGATCGCGCTGCGCACGCAGCAGATCATCTACCACGAGTCCGGCGCGACCGACACCGTCGACCCCTTCGCGGGCTCCTACTACGTCGAGTCGCTGACCGACGAGATCGAGTCGCGCGCGTACGAGCTGATCGCCAAGGTCGACGAGCTCGGCGGCTCGGTCAACGCGATCGAGTTCATCACGAACGAGATCGACGAGTCCGCCTGGGGCTACCAGGAGCGCTACTCCAACAAGCAGGACATCGTCGTGGGCGTCAACAAGTACGAGGAGGACGCGATCGAGATCGAGGACATCCTCCGCGTCGACCCCGAGACCGAGCGCGAGCAGCTCGACCGCCTGCGCGAGTTCAAGTCCAACCGCGACCACGAGCTCGTCGCGCGCCGCCTCGACGAGCTGCGCGAGGCCTGCCGCGGGCCGGAGAACCTCATGCACCCGATCCGCCAGGCGCTGCAGGATCGCTGCTCGATGGGCGAGGTCTGCGGGGCGATGAAGGACGTCTTCGGGGCGTATCGCCCGCGCGGATGAACGGCGACGAGTATTAACGACAGGAGTGGGTAGGTCCCCGGCTAAACCAGGGGTTGGGCCGGGGGGTCTACATGAAGCATCTCGTCGTTCGCAGTGTTCAAGCCGCTCTCGCGGTGTCGTTGCTGTTCGCCGGGGCGGCACAGGCCGACCCGGCGGGGCTGAACGCCTACAACGTCCCGGGCGGCGACCCGGACGCGCTGCGCGTCCTCGCCCAGCAGGGCTTTGACCTCACCGAGGGTGGCAGCGCCGCCCGCAAGCAGATCGTCGCGACCGCCGCGCAGGCACGCGCGCTCGGCAAGTTCGGCATCTCGACCACCCCCGCGCGCCGCGGCACCGCCGCCGCCGAGTCGATCAACGCCGACGGCAGCTACAACGTCTACCGCCCCTACTTCGACCACACCTTCGTCGGCACGGTCGACAACATCCCCGGCGGCACGCCGCGCGAGACGATCTACGAGGAGTTCCAGCGCCTCGCCGCCCAGAACACGAGCTTCGTCAAGCCCGAGACGATCGGCCAGTCGATCAACGGCAAGCCGATCATCGCGCTGCGGATCACGCGCGACGCCCGTGAGCCCACGAACCCCGACGGCTCGCGGCCGGCGGCGCTGTTCATGTCCACCCAGCACGCGCGCGAGTGGATCACCACCGAGCAGACGCGGCGCCTGGCGCACCTCTTCATCGACAACTACGGCAACGCGGGCCCGGCCGTCAACACCGCGGGCGTGGCGATCGCCGGCCTCGACGCCGGCGACCTGACGAACCTCGTCAACACGCGCGAGATCTGGATCGTGCCGGTCGCCAACCCTGACGGCTACGACTTCACCTTCACCCCCGGCAACCGCCTGTGGCGCAAGAACCTGCGCGACAACGACGGCGACGGCCAGATCACCGCCGTCGACGGCGTCGACCCCAACCGCAACTACCCCGCGCACTGGGGCTTTGACAACGAGGGCTCCTCCGAGGACCCGGGCGCCGAGACCTTCCGCGGCGCCGGCCCCGCCTCCGAGCCCGAGACGAAGGCGATGGTCGGGCTCTTCAAGCGCATCGGCTTCGAGTTCCTCGTCAACTACCACTCCGCCGCCGAGCTGCTGCTCTACGGCACGGGCTTCCAGGTCCAGACGGACTCCGAGGACGACCCGATCTACCGCGCGCTCGCGGGCACCGACGCCGAGCCGGCGATCCCCGGCAACCCGCCCGGAGCGCCCGACCCCTACGACCCCGACGTCTCCTCCGAGCTGTACACGACCAACGGCGACACCGACGAGTCGGCGCACGCGATCCACCGCACGCTGTCCTTCACGCCGGAGATGGACGTCTCCGACCCCGCCCGCGGCGGGGGCGATTCGGTCTTCGAGTTCCAGGACTCCGAGCCCGACATCCAGCAGGCCTTTGAGAAGAACATCCCGTTCGCGCTGGACGTCGCGACGTCCGCGGCCGACCCGGCCAACCCGGTCTCGCACCTCGGCCGCGATGCGCCGGCGTTCGAGATCCACCCGTTCACCGTCTCCTACGGCGACCCGCAGAAGGTGCGCGTCAACGCCAAGCGCTCGCTCGGCGCGGTCACCGTGCACTGGACGGTCAACGCCGGCGACGAGCACTCCGCCCCGACCACCGAGTACCAGGGCGGCGAGCGCTACGGCGGCGACCTGGACGTCTACTACCACGAGCTGCGCGGCACGGTCGACGGGACGGGCCCCGGCGACGACGTCAAGGTCTGGTTCGAGGCCGGCGGCCAGCGCTCGCAGTCGTTCGGCTACGCGGTGCGCTCCGACAGCGGCCGCCGCGTGCTGATCATGGCCGCCGAGGACTACTCCGGCAAGCCGGGCGCCGCGACCGAGTCGCCCGCCTACGCCAGCCGCACGCAGCCCAACTACCTCAGCTACTACGAGGACGCGCTGACGGCCAGCGGGATCGCCTACGACGTCTACGACGTGGACGCCGAGCAGCGCACGGCACCCGATCCGATGGGCGTGCTCTCCCACTACGACGCGATCGTCTGGTACACGGCCAACGACTCGCTCATCCGCGACGTCGGCGTGCCCGGCGGCACGGGCGTGGCGCGGCTCTCCAACGACGAGATCCTCGCCGTGCGCGACTACCTCAACGACGGCGGCAAGCTGCTCTACACGGGCCAGAACGCGGCCTTTGCGCAGGTCAACGCGTTCCCGTTCAACCCCCAGGGCGAGCCGCCGTTCTGCGACGCGGCGACCCCGGCCAACACGCCGGGCTGCGTCCTGCTGTCCAACGACTTCCTCCAGTACTGGCTGGGGGCCTACATCAACATCGACGCCGCGGCGACGAAGGCCGACGCGTCGGCGCTGCCATTCGGCGCACCCGCGCCGTTCGGGGGCTTCGCGTTCGGGCTCAACGGGCCGGCGTCCGCCGACAACCAGGAGCACACCTACTCGATGGTCACGACCTCGAGCGTCCTGCCGCCGGCGCGGTTCCCGCAGTTCCAGTCGGGCCTGGCGGCGACGTTCAACCGCCCGGCGTCGTTCGACCCGATCACCGGTTCGCGCTACGCGGTCGCGCGCAGCGACGACGAGGGCTACCAGCGCCTGCGCAGGACGATCGACCTGACCGCCAACACGAGCGCCGACCTCTCGTTCAAGCTCTCCCACGACACCGAGCCGGCGTTCGACTACGTCATCGTCGAGGCTCACCACGTCGGCGCCGACGACTGGACGACGCTGCCGGACGCCAACGGGCACACGTCGAACGACGTCGGCGCGTCCTGCGACATCAACTGGGACACGCTGCACCCGTTCCTCGCCCACTACCAGACCAACGTCAGCAAGGATCAGGCCGCGGGCGCCGAGGACTGCACCCCGACCGGGACGACCGGCGCCTGGAACGGCGCCACCGGCAACTCGGGCGGCTACCAGGACTGGAAGGTCGACCTGAGCGCCTACGCGGGCTCCCAGGTGGAGGTCGCGATCACGTACGTGCAGGACTTCGCGGTCAGCGGCCTCGGCGTCTTCGTCGACGACGCGCAGATCACCAAGGACGGCACGGTCACCGACACGACCTCGTTCGAGGACGGCCTCGGCGGCTTCACCGCCGGCCCGCCCCCGGCCGGGTCGGAGCCCGGGACGCAGCGCGAGTGGACGTCCAGCACGGCCGTCGGCTTCGTCGACGGCCCCGGGATCCAGACCCCGCGCTCGGTGACCTGGGGCTTCGGCCTGGAGGGCGTGAGCGGCGCCGACACGCGCGCGGCGCTGATGGGTGGCGCGATGCGCCACCTCGGTGTCGTGGCGCCCGCGGCCGACGGGCCGCCCGCCGGCTCGCCGCCGACAGCCGGCGCGACGCCGCCGCCGCCGCCACCGGCGGCGGCCGCGCCGAGCGCCGGCGCCGCGACCAAGCCCGCGGCGAAGAAGAAGGTCCTGCCGATCTCGATCACGCGGCGGACGCTGCGGATGGACAAGCGCGGCCGCTTCGCGGTTCGCGTGCGCTGCCCGGAGTCCACGAGCAGTCACGTCTGCCGCGGGACGATCCGCGTCGTCTCGGGCAAGACGGTGCTGGCCCGGCGGACGTTCTCGATCAAGGCCGATCGCGCCACGACGATGCGCCTCACGCTGACGAAGGCCGGCAAGGCGCTGCTGCGCCGCACGTCGCGGGTGAGCGTCAGCGTGCGCGTGGACTCGCGCGGCCGCGACGGCGTCGCGCGCAGGGACACCGAGCGCCTGACGCTGCGCCGCTAGGGAACAGAGGGCCGCGAGCGCGTCCGCCGCCGCGTCAGCGGCGGACGACGCGCTCGCAGTCGGCGGCGCGGTCGTCCTTGTCGACGTAGACCGTGTCCAGGCCCGGCCCGCAGTCGATCGTCGTGGCCCCCTTGGCGTAGGCGTGGATCGTGTCGTTGCCGGGCCCGGCGTCGACGTGGTTGGGGCCGCTGCCGCGCAGGCGGATCTCGTCGTCGCCGTTACCGCCGTAGATCGCGTTGCGCCCGGAGCCGCCCTGCAGGTAGTCGTCGCCGTCCTCGCCGCGGATCGTGTTGCGGCCGGGGCTGCCGTAGATCGTGTCGTTGCCGGCGCCGCCGAAGAGGCGGTCGAGCGCGCGGCTGCGGTCGCGGTGCAGCTGGTTGCCCCAGATGACGTCGGCGCCGCCGCGGCCGTAGATGATGTCCGCGCCGGTGCTGCCCAGCAGCGTGTCGTTGCGGCTCGAGCCGCGCTTCGTGGCGCCGCGCTTGGGGCCCAGCCAGGTGATGCCGCGGCTCTTGTCGGCCGCGGGTGCAGCGGCGTAGGTGATCGTCTCGCAGCCCTTGACGCGGCCGCCGCGCTTCATCTGGGAGTCCGAGATGCCGCCCTTGCGCCCGCGCGGGTCGAGCACGACCGTGTCGGTGCCGGGGCCGCAGTCGACGAGCTCCTGGCGCCCGCCGTCGTTGGCGTAGACCGTGTCGTTCCCGGCGCCGCCGAACAGGCGGTCGGGGCCGGAGTCGGCGTAGACGAGGTCGTCGCCCGAGCCTCCGAGGACGGTGTCGGTGCCCGAGCCGCCGTGCAGGACGTCGGCGCCGGGGCCGCCGACGAGGCGGTCCTGGGCGGCCTGGCCGTAGAGCAGGTCGTCGCCGGTCGAGCCGTAGAGGCGGTCGTGGCCGAAGCCGCCGGCGAGGACGTCGGCGCCGGCGCCGGCCAGCAGCACGTCGTCGCCCGAGGCGCCGTCGAGCCAGTCCGGACCGGACTCGCCGACGAGGCGGTCGGGGCCGGTCTCGCCGAAGATCTGGTCGGCGCCGGCGCGTCCGAGGAGCGTGTCCGCGCCGCCGAGGCCCTTCATGAGGTCGGCGCCGGCGCGGCCATGCAGCGCGTCGCGCCCGGCGCCGCCGGTGACGTGGCGCAGGCGCGAGAGCGGCAGCGGCTGGAGGGGCGGGATCGCGGAGGCGACGTCCTGGCCGGGCGGGACGCTCGGCGGGAGCAGGCGGCCGGGGATGACCGGCGTGGTCGGCGCGGTGGGGGCAGTGGGGGCCCCTGGCGCCGGGGCCGGCGCGGGCGCCGGGGCGGGCGCCGGCTTGGGGCAGAAGATGATCAGCCTGCAGGGCTGCTGAGCGACGGCGGCGGCGGGCGGCGCGAGCAGCGCGGCGGCCGTGGTGAGAAGCGCAATCGTGAGGTGGCGGCGGTGCACGCCCGACCATCGGCAGCGGGGCGCGACTGCTTGAGATTCAGCGGCGCATGCAGGCGATGTGATGGGTGATCTGCACGTCCTGCGCGAGCTGCTGCGCGGACGGCGTCCTCGGCGAGCTGCTTCGTCTCGCCGTAGGAGGCGCCCTCGACGCTCCAGCCCTTCAGATCCGGGCTGTCGGCGGTCCAGCCCTCGTCGGCGGACGTGTTGCAGTGGAGGACGCGGATCGTCTGCATCTCGGCTCGTTCGCAAGGGTAGCCAACGAGCGGCGCGGCCCGGCGCCAACCGCCGCCCGGCGTGGGAGAGTGCGCGCATGCCCATCGCCACGATCGACCTCTACAACATCGTGCTGTTCGTGCACATCCTCGCCGTTGTCGTCGGCTTCGGCGTGATCTTCACGTACCCCCTGCTCGACGCCTACGCCCGCCGCACGCGCGTCGTCGACCTCGTCGCGCTGCACCGTTTCCAGGTCTTTCTGACCCAGCGCCTGATCCAGCCGGCGCTGCTCGTGATCCTCGTCGCCGGGATCTACCTCGCGACCGATCGCTGGAGCCTCGGCGACGGCTGGATCAGCGCCACCTTCGTGATCCTGATCGTCATCGGCGGCCTCGCCGGCGCGATCATCGGGCCGACCGAGAAGCGCCTGCTGGCGCTGGCCCAGAGCGACCTGCGCGAGGGCCAGCCGCCCAGCGAGGCCTACGAGCGCGAGGCGATCAAGCTCGCGCGCTTCGGCGGCCTCGCGTCGCTGCTGATCGTCGTCGCGCTGTTCATCATGGTCACGAAGCCGGGCGTCTGATTGCAGGCGTCGATGGGGGAGGAGTCCGCGGCGGCCGGGCGAACACCGCGGCCATGGAGCAATCGACGGCGCAGCGCAAACTCGTGAAGTCACCGCCCGAGCTGTGGGCGGAAGTGAGCAGCGAGGACGCGCTCAACAGGCACCTGTCGGAGTTCGGCGAGATCCGCATCACGCGGGTCGAGCCCGAGACCACCGTCGCCTGGGAGGGCGACCGCGCCAGCGGCACGGTGGAGCTCGCCCCGGCAGGGTGGGGCACGAAGGTCGTCCTGACGGCAACGCCCGCGACCGAGCCGGTGGCGGCAGAATCGCAACCGGCGCCCGAACCGCCCGAGCCGGAGCCCGAACCGGCGCCCGAGCGTTTCGTGATGCCCAAGCTCGTGGCCCCGATCAAGGTCGAGGCGCCGCCCGCGCCCGCGCCCGCCCCCGACCGCAAGGGGTTCTTCGCGCGCCTCTTCAACCGCCCGGCGGCGACGATCCCGCCGCCGGTCGATCCGAGCCCGCCGGTGCCGACGCCCGACCCGTCGCCGCCCGCCCCGCCGACGCCGGCCCCGGGACCGACGCCGGTGCCCGATCCGGCCCCGCCGACGCCCGCGCCGGACCCGACCCCGCCGCCGCAGATCCGGGCCGCGGCGCTTGACCCCAGCCGCACGACGGCGATCCTCACCGAGGTCCTCGACGACCTCGGCGCCGCCCACCACCGCCCCTTCTCGCGCGACTGACGCACAGCTTGGACGGCCAGAGCCTCGCCTCGGGCATCTGCACGAGGCGAGGCGTGCGCCGTGCCGGCGGCGCTCTCGCTCTACCATCGAGCGCGCCATGTCCAAGCGCCGCAAGCCGCCAGACACCTATGAGATGAAGCTCGCCCAGCTCGAGGAGCGGCGCGAGGCTGCCGGCCGCGAGACCTCCGAGGCCGAGCGCAAGCAGCACGATCGCGGGCGCTACTCGGCGCGCGAGCGCGTCGAGAAGCTGCTGGACCCCGGCTCCTTCCAGGAGCTCGACACGTTCATGCGCCACCGCACGACCGACTTCGGCATGGACAAGAAGCGGCCCTGGGGCGACGCCGTCGTCACCGGCCACGGGACGATCGACGGCCGCCGCGTGTGCGTCTTCTCCCAGGACGTCTCGATCTTCGGCGGCTCGCTCGGCGAGGTCATGGCCGAGAAGATCTGCAAGGTCATGGACATGGCCGCGAAGATCGGCTGCCCCGTCGTCGGCATCAACGACTCCGGCGGCGCGCGGATCCAGGAGGGCGTCGTCTCGCTCGGCGCCTACGGCGAGGTCTTCATGCGCAACGTCAACTGCTCCGGGGTCATCCCCCAGATCAGCCTGATCATGGGGCCCTGCGCCGGCGGCGCGGTCTACTCGCCCGCGATCACGGACTTCATCTCGATGGTCAAGAGCAGCTCGCACATGTTCATCACGGGCCCCGACGTGATCCGCACCGTGACCGGCGAGCAGGTCGAGATGGAGAAGCTCGGCGGCGCGATGTCGCACAACACGACCTCCGGCGTCGCGCACTTCGCCTGCGACGACGAGGACCAGTGCCTGCAGGACGCCCGCTACCTGCTGAGCTTCCTGCCGTCCAACAACCTCGAGACCGTCCCGCGCGTCCTGCCGACCGACGACCCGCAGCGGATGGACCCCGAGCTCGACGGCGTCGTGCCGGCCGACCCGAACAAGCCCTACGACGTCCGCGACGTCGTACGCCACATCGTCGACGACGGCGAGTTCTACGAGGTCCACGAGCACTTCGCGACGAACATCGTCTGCGGCTTCGCGCGCCTCGACGGGTACGCGATCGGGATCGTCGGCAACCAGCCGATGCGGATGGCGGGCGTCATCGACATCGACGCGAGCGTCAAGGCCGCACGCTTCGTGCGCACCTGCGACGCCTTCAACATCCCGCTGCTGACGTTCGCCGACGTCCCCGGCTTCCTCCCCGGCACCGCCCAGGAGTGGGGCGGCATCATCCGCCACGGTGCCAAGCTGCTGTACGCCTTCACGGAGGCGACGGTGCCGAAGCTGACGGTCATCACGCGCAAGGCCTACGGCGGCGCCTACGACGTCATGGCCTCCAAGCACCTCGGCGCCGACATCAACCTCGCCTGGCCGACCGCCGAGGTCGCCGTCATGGGCCCCGAGGGCGCGGTCAACGTCATCTACAAGCGCGACATCGCGGGCTCGCCGACGCCCGAGGCCCGGCGCCAGCGCCTCGAGGACGACTACCGCGCGCGCTTCGCCAACCCCTACGTCGCCGCCGAGCGCGGCTACGTCGACGACGTCATCGTCCCGCACGAGACGCGCCCCAAGCTGATCGCCGCGCTCGCGTCCCTGCGCACCAAGCGCGTCGAGCGCCCGAAGCGCAAGCACGGCAACATCCCGCTCTGATGCGCGGCGCCGGCCGCGCGCTCGTCCTCGTGGTCCTCGCGGGGGCGGTGCTGCGCTTCGCGACGCTCGACGGGCAGAGCCTCTGGTACGACGAGATCGTCACCGCGCACCTGCTGACGAAGGACCTCGGCGGGCTCCTCGGCGCGATCCCCGACAGCGAGTCCTCGCCGCCGCTGTACTACGTCCTGGCCTGGCTGTTCGCGCAGGTCCTCGGCACCGGCGAGGCCGGGCTGCGCGTGCTGCCGGCGCTGCTGGGCACAGCGACGATCCCGGTCGTCTGGGCGCTCGCCCGGCGCGTCGGGGGCGAGCGCGCCGGACTGTTCGCCGCGGCGCTCGTCGCCGTCAACCCGATGCTCGTCTGGTTCAGCCAGGAGGCGCGCGTCTACTCGCTGCTGGCGCTGCTGGCGGCCTGCTCGGCGCTGCTGTGGCTGCGGGCGCTGGAGGCGCCGCGGACGGGCCGCCTGCTGGCCTGGGGCGCGGTCGCCGCGCTCGCGCTGGCGACCCACTACTACGCGATCTTCCTCGTCGCGCCGCAGGCGCTGTGGCTGCTGCTGCGCGCGACCACGCTGCGCACGCGCGTCGCGGCGCTCGCGCTGCCGCTCGCGGCGGGGCTCGCGCTGGCGCCGCTGGCGCTCGACCAGCGCAACAACGACAGCGCCGCGTTCATCGGCGAGAGCGGCCTGGCGCACCGGCTCGCGCAGGTGCCCAAGCAGTTCCTCGTCGGCTACGACGCGCCGCTGGAGCGCCTGCTCGCGGTCGCGACGGCGGTCGCGCTGCTGGCCGGCGTCGCCGGGCTCGTCGCGCTGCTGGCGGGCCGGGCGAACCTGCCGGCGCGGGCGCGCTCGGATGCCGCGCGGCTGACCGCCGTGACCGCCGCCGCGCTGCTCGTGCCCGTGCTGCTCGCGCTCGCCGGCGAGGACCACGTCGTCACCCGCAACGTGCTGGCGGCGCTGCCGCCGGCGCTGGCGCTCGCCGGCGCCGGGCTGGCCGCGTTCGCGCTGCGGCCCGCGCTCGCGGCGGCCGCCGTCGCCTGCGCGCTGGGGCTCGTCGCCGTGATCGGCGTCGCCGTCGACCCCGAGTACCAGCGCGACGACTGGCGCGGAGCCGCCCGCGCGATGGGCACCGACCCCGGCGGCGACCGCGTCGTCGTCGCGCCGCCGGGCGCGCTGATCGCGCTGCGCTACTACCTCCCCCGCCTGCGGCCGCTCGCCGAGCCCTTCACGCCGACCGCGGAGGTCGACTACGTCGTGCTGGCGGCGCGCCGCTCGGGCGGGCGCTCGACCCCTGCGCGGCCCGCCGCCGACCCCGAGCCGGGACCCGGCTTCAGGGCCGCCGGGCGCACCGAGGCGAAGACCTTCACGGTCATCCGGATGCGCCCGCCGGCCCCCCAGCTTCTGCTGGCCGGCAACCTCGGCACGGGCCTGGACGGCGAGCAGGCGCAGCCGCTGCGGCAGCCCGCGGCTCAAAGATGACGCATGCGTCACGTTCTAGGGTATGCTCGCGCCGATGGCACGTGAGAGCGGGGACCACGATTTCGACTGGCTCGTGGTCGGCTCGGGCTTCGGCGGCAGCGTGTCCGCGCACCGACTGACCGAGAAGGGCTACCGCGTCGCCGTCGTCGAGTCGGGCAAGCGCTACAACGACCACGACTTCCCGACGTCCACGTGGGACATCCGGCGCTACTTCTTCGCCCCGCGCCTCGGCCTGCACGGCATCTTCCGCCTGTCGATCTTCAAGGACGTCACGATCGTCAGCGGCGCCGGCGTGGGCGGCGGCAGCCTCGGCTACGCCAACACGCTCTACCGGCCGCGGCCGCGCTTCTACGAGGACGCGCAGTGGTCCGAGCTGGAGGACTGGGAGCAGGCGCTCGCGCCCCACTTCGACGAGGCCGAGCGGATGCTGGGCGTCACGACCGTCACGACCGACGACCCCGCCGACGACGTGCTGCGCGAGTACGGCGAGCACATCGGCGCGGCCGACACCTACGCCAAGACGCGCGTGGGCGTCTTCTTCGGCGAGCCCGGCACGACGGTCGCCGACCCCTTCTTCGGCGGCGCCGGCCCGGCGCGGACCGGCTGCATCGGCTGCGGGCGCTGCATGGTCGGCTGCCCGGTCGGCGCGAAGAACACGCTGCCCAAGAACTACCTCTGGTTCGCCGAGCGCGCCGGCGCCCAGATCATCCCCGAGCGCACCGTCGTCGACGTTCGCCCGCTGGGCCGCGGCGACGGCTCCGACGGCTACGCGGTCACCACCGAGCGCACCGGCGCCTGGCTGCGCAAGCAGCGGCACACGCACACCGCCGCCAACGTCGTGCTCGCCGGCGGTCCGCTGGGCACGAACAAGCTGCTGCAGCGCTGCCGCCACTTCGGCTCGCTGCCGAAGGTCTCCGCGCGCCTGGGCGAGCTCGTCCGCACCAACAGCGAGGCGATCCTCGCCGTCACCGCGCCCGACGACAGCGTCGACTTCACCAAGCGCGTCGCGATCAGCGGCTCGATCTACCCCGACGAGAACACCCACATCGAGACCGTCAGCTACGGCCACGCCGGCGACTCGATGGGCCTGCTCTACACCGCGCTCGTCGGCGACGGCACGCGCGTCACCCGCCCGCTGAAGCTGGCCTTCGCCGCCGCCCGCCACCCGCTGACGTTCGCCAAGCTCTTCGACCCCCGCGCCTGGTCGCGGCGGACGATCATCCTGCTCGTCATGCAGACGCTCGACAACGCGATCGCCCTGCGCCCGCGGCCCGGGCGGATGGGCGCGATGCGCCTGCAGACCGAGCAGGACCCGTCCAAGCCCAACCCGACCTTCATCCCGATCGCCAACGACTCGGCCGAGTGGATCGCCAAGCGGATCGGCGGCGTGCCGCAGAGCTCGGTCACCGAGGCGCTCGCGAACATCCCGACGACGGCGCACATCATGGGCGGCGTCGTCATCGGGGAGACGCCCGAGTCAGGCGTCGTCGACAGCCGCCACCGCGTCTTCGGCTACGAGAACCTGCTCGTCTGCGACGGGTCGGTCGTCCCCGCGAACGTCGGCGTCAACCCGAGCCTCACGATCACCGCGCTCGCCGAGCGGGCGATGAGCTTCGTGCCGCCGGCCGCCGGCGCGGCCGCCGACGCCGACGAGCCCGAGTCGGTCCTGGCCGTCTGACAGCCGCAGCGCGGCTAGGCTGATCGCGCAGTGGCCGCGGACGATCCACCCAAGCCGAGGATCGTCCGGCGCCTGGAGGCCCAGCGCGACCGCCACCGCCGGCGGCCGCTCGCCGTCCGCGTGCTCTACATCGTCGTCGGCTTCACGCTGCTGGTCGCCGGCGCCGCGATGCTCGTACTGCCGGGCCCCGCGTTCGTCGTGATCCCGATCGGGCTCGCCGTCCTCTCGCTGGAGTTCGTCTGGGCCGAGCGGCTGCTCGAGCACGCGCTGCGCCAGGGCGAGGTCGCCAGGCGCAAGGCCTCGGAGACGACGACCGGCGAGCGGATCCTCACGGGGATCGCGGTCGCCCTCGCCGCGGGCGCAGTGCTCGCCTGGGGCCTCCTGGGGGATATCCCGCTCCTGCCGATGTAGGGGCGGATGCACCCCCAACGCAGCGCGGCCCGCACCGGCGTGAGCCGGTACGGGCCGCTGTGTTGACAGGGCGTGCTGCTGGGGTCGCGGGCTAGATCCCCTTGCCCGAGACCGCGATGTGCAGCGGGCTGCCCGGCGCGTTGCTGGTGATGTTCAGCGTCGAGGTGCGCGTGCTCCGGGCGGTCGCCTGGAAGCGGATCGTCACCTGGCACGTCGCCCCGGGGGCACGCGTCGTGTTGGCGCACGTGTTCGACGAGAGCGTGAAGTCCGACGCGCCCGTCAGGTTCACCGCCCCGATCACGAGCGGCGCGGCACCGTTGCTCGTCACCGTGACCGTCTGGAACGTCGCCGTGGCACCGAGGCCGAGCAGCAGCCCGACCTTGCTGTCGGGCAGCGTGATCGGGTTCGGGGTCACGTTGATCCCCGCGACCGGCGGCGGCGGCGCAACGGCGCTGCCCGTCAGCGTCACGTCCTGCGTGCTGCCGGCGACGTTGCCGGAGTTGTCGGTGAAGCGCAGCAGCGCGACCTTGCTCGCCGCGGCCGTCAGCGGCTTGAAGGCCACCCCGACCTGGCACTGCGCGCCGGCGGCGAGCGTCGCCGGGCAGTTGTTGGACGACACGACGAAGTCGGCGCTGTTGGCGCCGGTCAGCGTCGTCGCGAGCGACATCGGCGCGTTGCCGGTGTTGCCGATCGTCGCGAGCTTCACGACGCTGGTCGTGCCGACGATGCCCGACCCGTAGGCCAGCGACAGCGGCGTGACCGATGCCACGGGCGCGGGCGCCGGGGTGCTGCCGACACCGGTTCCGCCGAGCGTCACGTCCTTGGCGCCGAGCGCCCCGTGCGTGAAGCGCAGCGTCGCGGGCTTGCTGCCCTCCGAGGCCGGCGAGAACGTCACCGACACGGTGCAGTCCGCGCCCACGGCGACCGTCGTGCAGCCGTTGGCCGCGATCGCGTAGCTGCCCGGGTTGTCACCCGCGAGGCTGACGCCCGAGACGGTCAGCGACTCGTCGCCGGTGTTCGTGAGCGTGACGTCCTTCGCCGCGCTCGTCGTGCCGGTGTTCTGGTTGCCGAACGCGATGCTCAGCGGCGACAGGTTCGCCACGGCGGTCGTCGCGGGCTCGGGCGGCGGCGGCAGCGGATCGCCGATGCCGGTCAGCGTCACGAGGTGCGGCGCGCCCGGGGCGTTGTCGCCGAAGCGCAGCGTCGCGTTGTGCGTGCCGACGGTCGTCGCCTTCATCGCGACGTTGACGGTGCAGGCGGCCGCCGGGGCGACCGGGCCGGTGCAGGTGTTGTCGGAGAGGACGAACTGGCCGCGGCTCGGCACCGGTCAGCGTGACGCCGCCGGCGAACGTGAGGTTGGCCTCGCCGTTGTTCTTGATCGTCACGGTCTCCTTGCCGGTCGACTCGGTGATGCGGCGCGAGCCGAAGTCGATCGACGTGCGGTCGAGCTTGGCGATCGCGGTCGGCGGCGGCGGGTTGGTCGCCAGCTTGCCGGAGACCGTGAACAGGTCGTTGCGCAGGTCGATCCCGCCCGGGCCCTGCATGCGGAAGTAGTTCGTCGAGAACGGGCTGCCCGTCACGCGGTGCTCGATGTTCGGGTCGCCGAGGTAGCCCGCCGGGGCGCCGGTGTCCCAGCGCAGGAAGGGCCCGATGTTCGTGTTCAGCAGCGGCGAGTAGTTGCGCTCCTGGCAGCTGTCGAAGCAGCCGATGTCGGCGGTCTCGAAGACGCGCCCGCGATCGTCGGCGACACCGGTGGTCACGCCGTAGGGATGTGTGAAGGTGTACGTGGCGCCCGGCGTCAGATCATCGGCGCGGACGCGGATGCGGCCGAATGCGCTCTGGTTGCCGTCCTTGATCTGGCCGTCGCCGCCGAAGGCGGCCTCGAGCGCGAGCACGAGCCGCGCGTCCCCGCCGTTGGGCATCGGGACGCTGGACTCGGCGCTCCACCAGAACTGCTCGTCGCCGAAGTTGTCCGGGACCGAGGCGGGCTGGTCCGGGTTGGGAAGCGTGCCGAGGCACATGCCCGTATTCTCGACACAGAGCTCGAGCGTGCGGCCCTGACGATCGGTGAAGGTCCGCGGGAAGCCGTGGGCCGGGTCGATCGGTCCGATCGACTGCAGGTCTGCACTGGCCGAACCGACGCCGAGCGCCGAGAGTCCGATGAGTGCCAGCGATGCGACGAGCGCGCCTCGGCGCGCGCGCAGTCCGACTGCGCGATTCCGGTCAGCCATGGTGCTGTCCCCTATTCATCCGTGCGGGGCGGCCCCATTGGCCGCGCTCCCCTATGCAATCGAGAGTGACATCGCCCGCAGGACGCAACCAGGGGATGGCACGCACAGTCGGGGTGCGCATGTTGCACTGCGCGCTAGGACCTTTGTCGGACCACCGATCCGACCTTCAGGGCGCGCTACAGCTGCAGCTTCGGCGCCGAAACCTCCCCAGAACGTGCCGCTTTCAGCGCCTCGGCGGCGACCGCCAGATCCTGGATCGCGAGGCCGGTGGAGTCAAACAGCGTGACCGCGTCCGGGCCGCTGCGACCCGGCGCGTCGCCGGCCAGGACGGCGCCCAGCGCGGTGACGTCCGCCCGCGTCGTGGCACCCGCCGCGACCGCGCCGGCGAGCTCGCCGCCGTGCGACGCCTGCTCCCATTCGTCGCAGTACAGCTCGCACGCGGTGACCGCCGCGATGCTCGCCTCGGCCTTGCCCGAGCCGTCGGCGCCGAGCATGTTCAGGTGCTGGCCGGGCCGCAGGTCAGCGGCGTCGACGACGACGACCGCGCCCGGCGTGATCGTGCAGACGATCTCGCACGCGAGCGCCTCGGCGAGCGAGCCGACCGACCAGGAGAGCTCGTCGGCCAGCGTCGCGGCGGCATCCGCGCGGGGGTCGAAGCAGACGCCCGCGTCGTAGCCGGCGGCGGCAAGGCAGCGCGCCGTCCAGGCCCCGTGCAGTCCGCAGCCGACGATGCCCACCGTGCGCGCGTCGGGGCGGGCGAGCGCGCGGCCGGCGACCGCCGCGACCGCGCCGGTGCGCAGTGCCGTCACGGCGCGCGCGTCGAGCAGCGCGAGCGGCACGCCGGTGCGCCGGTCCGACAGGCAGACGACGCCGCTGACCGTCGGCAGCCCCTGCTCGGGGTTGCCGGGAAACGAGGTGATCCACTTCAGCAGCGCCAGCTCGCCCCCGAGCGCCGGCATCGCGCGGAAGTCGCCGTATGGCGGCGAGTCCAGGTACACCTTCGCCGGCATGACCCACTCGCCGCGGTGGTGGCGCAGGAAGGCCTCGCGGGTGGCCTCGATCGCCGCCTTCGGCGAGACCGCCTGCAGCACCGCGTCGTGGTCCAGCACCAGGAGCTCGGGCATGGCGCGGGAGGCTACCCGGCGCGTCGGGGGCAGCCCTGCACCGGTACTGGACCCGATTGGGGGGAAACCCGGTCGGTATTACCGCTATTATCTCCCGTTCCCCGCCCGCCACCCCGGAGCACTGACGCCCATGGAGCCCAGCACGGCAGTCGGCCGCCAGGGGACGCTCGAGAACCCCGAGGTTCGCGAGGACGTCCCCGGCCACGTCATCCCCATCCTCGAGCAGGAGTTCGACGACTTCGACACGGAGTCCCAGCGCTTCCTGCGCGGCGAGCTCACCGAGAACGAGTTCATCGGCTTCCGGCTGAAGCAGGGCGTCTACGGCCAGCGCCAGCCCGGCGTCCAGATGATCCGCGTCAAGCTGCCCTTCGGCGGGATCACGCCCGAGCAGATGGACGCCTTCGGCGAGGTCGTCGAGAAGTACGTGCCGCTCAACAAGGGGCACATCACGACGCGCCAGAACATCCAGCTGCACCACGTCCCGCTGCCCGACGCCGCCAAGGCGATCCGCGAGCTGTCGGACTGCGGCCTGTCCTCGCGCGAGGGCTGCGGCAACACCGTGCGCAACGTGACCGGCGACCCCTGGGCCGGCGTCTGCGACGACGAGCCCTTCGACATGACGCCCTACGCGGGCGCGTACGTGCGCTACTTCGTACGCCATCCCACGACGCAGCTCATGCCGCGCAAGATCAAGACCTCCTTCAACGGCGCGCCCGCCGACCGCGCGCTCAGCGGCATCCACGACATCGCCTTCATCGCCAAGCTCGACGCCGACGGCCGGCGCGGCTGCGAGATCCGCGTCGGCGGCGGCACGTCGATCATGCCGCGCGTCGCCCCGACGCTGTACGAGTTCGTCGGCCTCGACGACGGCGAGTACCTCAAGGTCGCCGAGGCCTGCCTGCGGATCTTCGACCGCCAGGACTTCCTGCGCGTCAACCGCGCCCGCGCCCGCATCAAGGTGCTCGTCGACAAGATCGGCATGGACGCCTTCCGCGACATGGTCGAGGAGGAGCTGCAGGGCGACTGGGTCGCCGAGCGCGACTTCGACGTCGTCGACCGCCTGAGCTGGCAGGACGACGAGCAGGCGTCCGCGCCGCCGGTGCCCGAGATCTGGGAGAGCCCGAACGGCGACGTCGCGGCGTTCGAGCGCTTCCGCGCCGACAACGTCAAGGCGCAGGTGCAGGACGGCTTCTCGACCGTCCACGTCAAGGTCACGCGCGGCGACCTGTCGCCCGAGCAGTTCCGCGGCGTCGCCGACATCATGCGCCGCTACTCCGGCGGCTACATGCGCACGACGGTGCACCAGAACATGCTGCTGCGCTGGGTCCGCGACGAGACCGTCTACGAGGTCTGGCAGGCGCTCGACGCGCTCGGCCTCGCCGACGCCGGCCCCGACAAGGTCAACGACGTCGTCTCCTGCCCGGGGACGGACTCCTGCAAGCTCGGCATCACGTCCTCGATGGGGCTCAACGCCGCCGTCCAGCAGCGCCTGGAGGAGATGCGGATCACCGACGAGCTGACGCGCGCGGTCCACATCAAGATGAGCGGCTGCCCGAACGGCTGCAGCCAGCACCACATCGCGAACATCGGGTTCTACGGCGCGTCGATCAAGGTCGGCGAGCACACGATCCCGGCCTACGTCGTGCACATCGCCGGCAACTTCGACGATGGCGAGATCGTCTACGGCCGGCGGCTGAAGGTGCGCCTGCCCGCCAAGCGCGTGCCCGACGCGATCGAGCGCTGGCTGCGCTGGTACGAGGCCGAGCGCCAGGAGGGCGAGGTCTTCAACGCCTTCGCCGCGCGCGTCGGCGCGAAGGCGTTCGAGGACAGGGCCCGCGACCTCGCGATGCCGGTCGACTTCGGCCTGGAGACGATGACGACGTTCATCGACTGGACGAAGAACGCGCCGTTTCAAGGTCGAGCGCGGCGAGGGCGAGTGCGCGGTCTGACCACCGATCTCGCGGGGTCGCTCACCGAGACCCTGCGGCTGGCCGCTGCGCACGACCGGCTCGTGTTCCTGTGCTCGTTCCAGAAGGAGGAGTCGGTCATCCTCGACGAGCTGCTGGCGATCGCGCCGCACGTGCGCGTCGTGACGATCGACACCGGCGTGCTCTTCGAGGAGACGCTCGCCACCTGGCGGGCGTTCGAGGAGCGCTTCGGCGTGCAGATCGCGGTCGAGGAGGCCTTCGGCGACTGGACGGGTCCCGAGCAGTGCTGCGGCGCGGCGAAGGTCGCCGCGCTCGAGCGCGCGCTGGCGGGAGCCGACGCCTGGATCACCGGCCTGCGCCGCGAGCAGGGCCCGACCCGCGCGGCGACGGAGACCGTCGAGGTCGACGAGAAGCGCGGCGGGATCGCGAAGTACAGCCCGCTGGCGCACTGGACCGAGCGCGACCTCTGGACGCGCATCCACGAGCGCGATCTTCCGTACCACCCGCTGCACGACGCCGGCTACGAGTCGATCGGCTGCGCGCCCTGCACCCAGCCGGGCAGCGGCCGCGACGGGCGCTGGAGCGGGACCGCCAAGACCGAGTGCGGGCTGCACGTCTAGTGGATCCGATGGTGATCGCATTCGGGTTCGGCGTCGGGATCCTGATCGGCCTGACGGGGATCGGCGGCGGGTCGTTGATGACGCCGCTGCTCGTCCTCTTCGCCGGGATCTCCCCGGTCGTCGCGATTGGGACCGACCTCGCATACGGCGCGATCACCAAGACGCTCGGCGGCTGGCGGCACCTGCGCAAGGGGACCGTCGACCTGGGCGTCTCGAAGTGGCTGGCGGTCGGCAGCGTGCCGGGCGCGCTGGTCGGCGTCTGGCTGCTGGAGATGCTGCAGAACGCCTACGGCACGAGCTTCCAGCCCGTCCTGCTGGGCGCGATCGCGGTGGCGCTGCTGATCGTCGCGCTCACGATCCTCGGCCGCGCGCTGTTCATGCCCAAGCTCGTCGCCCGCGAGGTCGAGAAGATCGAGCAGACGCGACGCACGAAGATCACGGCGATCGGTATCGGCGCGTTCCTCGGCCTGATCCTCGGCGTGACCTCGGTCGGCAGCGGCGCCCTCATCGGCCTGGCGCTGATCCTCGTCTTCAAGCTGACACCGCACCGCGTGGTCGGCACCGACGTCTTCCATGCCGCGATCCTGCTGTGGGCGGCCGGCCTCGCGCATCTCGTCAGCGGCAACGTCGACTTCGTCCTGATGGGGACGATCCTGATCGGCTCGCTCCCGGGCGTGCTCGTCGGCACGCACTTCGTCACCAGCGTCCCGTCCGACGTGCTGCGCCCGGTGCTCGGGTGCGTGCTGCTCGGCTCCGCGCTCGGCGTGCTCTCGAAGGCCGGCGCGAACGTGCCGGCCGCTGCGCTCGTCGGCGTGCCGACCGCCGTCGGCTTCGTCGCCTGGCGCATCCAGCGCGCCCGCCCCGCCCGCCGCGAACTGGAGGTGGCACCCGCATGACCGGCCGTCTGACACACCTGCAGGCGCTGGAGTCCGAGGCGATCCACGTCATGCGCGAGGTCGCCGCGGAGCTGTCCAAGCCGGTGCTGCTGTTCAGCGGCGGCAAGGACTCGATCGTGCTGCTGCGCCTGGCCGAGAAGGCGTTCCGGCCCGGGCGCTTCCCGTTTCCGCTGATGCACGTCGACACGGGCCACAACTTCCCGGAGGTGATCGAGTTCCGCGACCGCCGCGTCGCCGAGCTCGGGGAGGAGCTGATCGTCGCCTCGGTGCAGGAGTCGATCGACGCCGGCCGCGTGGCCGAGGAGACCGGCCCGCGCGCCTCGCGCAACCGGCTGCAGACGACGACGCTGCTGGATGCGATCGAGCGCCACGCCTTCGACGCCGCCTTCGGCGGCGCCCGCCGCGACGAGGAGCGCGCCCGCGCCAAGGAGCGGATCTTCTCCTTCCGCGACGACTTCGGCGGCTGGGACCCCAAGAACCAGCGCCCCGAGCTGTGGAACATCTACAACGGCCGCATCCGCCGCGGCGAGAGCGTCCGGGTCTTCCCGATCAGCAACTGGACCGAGCTGGACGTCTGGGAGTACCTCGCGCAGGAGCAGCTCGAGGTGCCGTCGATCTACTTCGCCCACGAGCGCGAGGTCTTCGCCCGCGACGGGATGCTCTACGCGATGTCCGAGCACGTGTCGCTGATCGACGGCGAGGAGCCCGTCACGGCCTCCGTTCGCTACCGAACCGTCGGCGACATGAGCTGCACGGGCGCCGTGCGCTCGACGGCCGCGGATCTGGACACGGTCGTCGCCGAGATCGCCGCGACGCGCGTCACCGAGCGCGGCGAGACGCGCGCCGACGACCGTGCGACCGAGGCCGCGATGGAGGACCGCAAGGTCGCGGGGTACTTCTGATGGCGCTCGCCCAGGCAGACCTGCTGCGCCTCGCGACCGCCGGCTCCGTCGACGACGGCAAGTCGACGCTGATCGGGCGGCTGCTGTTCGACGCCAAGCAGGTGCTCACCGACCAGCTCGAGCACGTCGAGGAGGCCTCGCGGCGCCGCGGCGGCGCCGGCGTCGTGGACCTGTCGCTGCTCGTCGACGGGCTGCGCGCCGAGCGCGAGCAGGGCATCACGATCGACGTCGCCTACCGCTACTTCGCCACCGCGCGGCGCACGTTCATCATCGCCGACACCCCCGGCCACGTGCAGTACACGCGCAACATGGTCACCGGCGCATCGACCGCCGACCTCGCGGTGATCCTCGTCGACGCGCGCAAGGGCGTGCTCGAGCAGTCAAAGCGCCACGCCTACATCTCGACGCTGCTCGGGATCCCGCACCTCGTCGTCGCCGTCAACAAGATGGACCTCGTCGACCACGACGAGGAGACCTTCGACGCGATCGTCCGCGACTTCAGCGACTTCGCCCGCGGGCTGAACGTCAAGGACATCGTCTACGTCCCGATCAGCGCCAAGCACGGCGACAACGTCGTCGAGCGCTCCGAGAACATGCCCTGGTACGGCGGCGCGCCGCTGCTCGAGCACCTCGAGCGCGTCGAGGTCGCCGACGACCGCGACGTCGAGCACGCCCGCTTCCCCGTCCAGTGGGTCGTCCGCGAGCCCGAGAGCGACTACCGCGGCTACGCCGGCCAGCTCGCCGGCGGCGTCCTGCGCCCCGGCGACGAGGTCCTGATCCTGCCCTCCCGCGAGCGCACCCGCATCGCGCGCATCGACACCTTCGCCGGCCCGATCGACGAGGCCTACGCGCCGATGTCGGTGACGCTGCTGCTCGCCGACGACGTCGACGTCTCGCGCGGCGACCTCATCTGCCACCCCGACGACGCGCCCGAGCTCGCCCGCGAGGTCCAGGCCACCGTCTGCTGGATGGCCGACGCCCCCCTGCGCGCCGGCGCCCGCTACGCCATCAAGCACGCCACGCACGCCGCGCGCGCGGTCATCGACGAGGTCTCAGACCGCGTCGACGTGCACACGCTCGCCCCGGACGAGGAGGCGACCGAGCTCGGCCTCAACGACATCGGCCGCGTCCGCCTGCGCACCTCCAAGCCGCTCGCGTTCGACCCCTACGCGCGCAACCGCTCGACCGGCTCGTTCATCCTCATCGACGAGGCAACGAACGACACCGTCGGCGCGGGCATGATCTTGTAGTCCCGCCGCGCTAGCGTTCGGTCGGTGAACCGCCGCCCGAAGCTGCGCATCGTCGCGCCCTCGGCCTCGCCCGAGGAGGCGGCCGCGGTCGTCGCGGCGCTCGAGCGGTTCATGCGCGACACGGCGCCGACGCCCGCGCCGCCACCGCCGCCCGGCGCCCCGCCCTGGGCCCGCGCGGCGCTGCTGGAGGCCACCGGCCACGCGCCCGACGACGGCCACCACCTGGGGCCGTGGCCAATTCGGCCAGCCGCACTGAAGTTCTCGCGCAACCGGCCGACCACACGAAGTCATGGAGCTCTCGGATGCGACCGGGGCGGTTGTCGACGAACGGCTGGTCCACGCCGGGCTGACCCGCCTGCTCGGAAGCTACGGATCCGGGCGGCGCTGGGTGCCGGCGTGCGCCTCCGTGCTGATCGCCGGCGCCTCGCTCGCGCTCGCGCTGCAGGCCGTGCCGCCGGTCCTCATGGGCCTGGCCTGCATCGTCGCCGTCACGCTCGTGTCAGCGGAGTTCGGCATGCGCGCCGGCTTCGTCTGCGCCGCCGGGTCCGTCGTCGCGATGTGCGCCATCGCCGTGCCCGGGTGGTCGGGCGAGGAGGTCACGACGATCGCCGCACGCTCGGCCGTCCTGCTCTTCCTCGCGCCCGTCGTCGGCCGCGCCGCCGAGCGCGCGGCCCGCAGCCGCCGGCTGCTCGAGCAGGTGCTCGAGGCGACGACCGACTCGATCTACGTCAAGGACGTCGACGGCCGCTACCTGCTCATCAACAGCGCGACGGCGCGCCTGATCGGCCGTCCCGGCCGCGAGATCGTCGGGCACGCAAACGACGAGCTGCTGCCCGAGATCGCCGGCAGGATCGCCGAGCACGACAGCGCGGTGCTCGACAGCGACACGACGTCGTCGTATGAGATCTCCGGCCGCTTCGGCGAGCGGCGCCGCGTGCTGTCGGTCACGAAGAGCCCGTTCCGCGACGCCACCGGCACCCCGATCGGGTCGCTCGGCATCGCGCGCGACATCACCGCCCAGCGCCGCCAGCAGGAGGAGAGCACGCGCTTCTTCGACCTCTCGGTCGACATGCTCTGCGCGGTCGACTTCGACCGGGCGCATCCACCGCTTCAACGGCGCCTGGCAGAAGTGCCTGGGCTGGGACGCCGCCGAGCTGCTGGGCGCCTCGATCTTCGACTTCGTCGCCCACGAGGACCACGCCGGGGCGACGGAGTTCACGCGCGCGGCCCGCGTCGCGGGCGCGCCCGGCGCCCGCGTCGTCAACCGCTGGCGCGCCAAGGACGGCTCCTGGCACTGGATCGACTGGACCCTGCGCACCGTCGACGAGGACCGGATGATCTACGCCTCGGGGCGCGACGTGACGCAGGAGCGCCTCGCCGCGCGCGCCCTGGCCAGCAGCGAGCGGCAGGTCGGCGAGGCCCAGGAGCGCTTCCGGCGCGCCTTCGAGGACGCGCCGATCGGGATGGCGGTCGCCGACCTGGACGGGCGCTTCCTCGAGGTCAACCAGGCGCTGTGCGCGATCACCGGCTACACGGCGCAGGAGCTCGCCGGCACGACGTTCGCGTCGATCACCCATCCCGACGACCTGGCGGCCGACTTCGAGGCGGTGCGCGCCCTGATCGCGGGCACGCTGACCTCGTCGGTCGCCGAGAAGCGCTACCTGCGGCCCGACGGGTCGCTCGTCTGGGTGCTGCGCAGCGTCACGGTCGTGCGCGACGCCGACGGCGCGCCGCTGCACTTCCTCGACCAGGTCCAGGACGTCACCGAGCGCCGCCGCTTCGAGCACGAGCTGCGCCACCTCGCCGACCACGACCCGCTGACCGGACTCTTCAACCGCCGGCGCTTCGAGCAGGAGCTCGAACGCCACGTCTCCGAGGTCGCCCGCTACGGGCCGCGCGGCGCGCTGCTCGTGCTCGACCTCGACCACTTCAAGTACGTCAACGACGCCCTCGGCCATCACGCCGGCGACGAGCTGATCCTGTCCGTCGCGGCCGTCCTGCAGGACCGGCTGCGCGAGACCGACACGCTCGCCCGCCTCGGCGGCGACGAGTTCGCGGTGCTGCTGCCGCACGCCGACGCGCAGGCGGCCGAGCACGTCGCCGCCGAGCTCGTGCGCGCGGTTCGCGAGGAGGCTGCGGTCGCCGCCGGCGACCGCAGCCGGCGCGCGACGACGAGCATCGGGATCGCGCCCTTCGCCCGCGGCGACCTCAGCGGCGAGGAGCTGCTGATCGAGGCCGACCTGGCGATGTACGACGCCAAGGAAGCCGGCCGCGACCGCTACGCCGTCGTCTCCCGCGACGCCGAGCGGCCCAAGCGGATCCGCGCGCGGATGAGCTGGCTGGAGCGGATCCGCGCCGCGCTCGACCACGACCGCTTCGTCCTGCACGCGCAGCCGATCCGCGACCTGCGCAGCGGCGCGATCGCCCAGCACGAGCTGCTGCTGCGGATGGTCGGCGACGACGGCGACCTGATCGCCCCCGGCGCGTTCCTCCCGCTCGCCGAGCGCTTCGGCCTCGCGCCCGAGGTCGACCGCTGGGTCGCGGCGCACGCGATCGACATCCTGGCGGGCGATCCCGGCGGCGACGTCGCGCTGGAGATCAACCTCTCGGGCCTGTCGCTGAGCGACAGCGGGCTGCTGAACCTCATCGAGACGGAGATCGCCCGCGGGCACGTCGACCCGCGGCGCCTGATCTTCGAGATCACCGAGACCGCCGCCGTGTCGAACATCCCGCTGGCCCGGCGCTTCGCCGAACGGCTCACGCAGCTGGGCTGCCGCTTCGCCCTCGACGACTTCGGCGCCGGCTTCGGCTCGTTCTACTACCTCAAGCACCTGCCCTTCGACTACCTCAAGATCGACGGCGAGTTCGTGTCGGGCTGCCTCGGCAACCGCACCGACCAGCTCGTCATCGAGGCCGTCGTCCGCATCGCGCGGGGGCTGGGCAAGGAGACCGTCGCGGAGTTCGTCGGCGACGAGCGGCTGGAGCAGTTCGTGCGCTCGCAGGGCGTCGACTACGCCCAGGGCTTCCACGTCGGGCGGCCGGTCCCGGTGACCGCGCTGGGACTCGGCGCGGCGCCTCCCGCGCGTATCCTCAAGCCGGAGGGAGCACCCACCACTTAGGATCGCGCCTACCAATGTTCTCGAAAATCCTCATCGCCAACCGGGGCGAGATCGCCGTGCGGATCATCCGCGCGCTCGACGAGCTGCAGATCGCCTCCGTGGCGGTCTACTCCGAGCTCGACCGCGACGCCCCGCACGTGCGCCGCGCCGGCGAGGCCTACCTGCTCGGCGGCCCGTCGGCGGCGGAGAGCTACCTCAACGTCGAGCGCATCCTCGAGGTCGTCGCCGAGTCCGGCGCCGAGGCCGTCCACCCCGGCTACGGCTTCCTCGCCGAGAACGCCGCCTTCGCCCGCGCCTGCGAGGACGCCGGCGTCGTCTTCATCGGCCCGCCCGCGAGCGCGATCGACGCGATGGGCTCCAAGACCAGGGCCCGCGAGCTGATGCAGGCCGCCGGCGTCCCGATCGTCCCCGGCACGACCGAGCCGGTCCCCGACCTCGAGACGGCGCGCGGGATCGCCGACGACATCGGCTACCCGGTCGCCGTCAAGGCGTCGGGCGGCGGCGGCGGCAAGGGCTTCCGCGTCGCGCTGAAGCCCGCGGAGCTGGAGGCGGCCTTCGACGGCGCCGCGCGCGAGGGCGAGAAGTTCTTCTCCGACGCGACCGTCTACCTCGAGCGCTACCTGCCCGACCCGCGCCACGTCGAGGTCCAGATCCTCGCCGACGGCCACGGCCACACGATCCACCTCGGCGAGCGCGACTGCTCGATCCAGCGCCGCCACCAGAAGCTGATCGAGGAGTCGCCGGCGCCCGAGTGGATCGTCGACGACGAGCTGCGCGAGCGGATCGGGAAGATCGCCGTCGAGGCCGCTGAGGCCGTCGACTACCGCGGCGCCGGCACCGTCGAGGGCCTCCTGTCCTCGGACACGAGCGAGTACTTCTTCCTGGAGATGAACACGCGCGTGCAGGTCGAGCACTGCGTGACCGAGATGACGACCGGCATCGACATCGTCAAGGAGGGCATCCGCGTCGCGGCGGGCGAGCCGCTGTCGGTCGCCCAGGAGGACGTCGTCCTGCGCGGCCACGCGATCGAGTGCCGCATCAACGCCGAGGACGCGTCGAAGAAGTTCGCTCCCGCCCCGGGCCGGATCGGGTCCTACGTCGAGCCCAGCGGCCCCGGCGTGCGGGTCGACTCCGGCGTGCGCGCGGGCAGCGAGATCACGCCGATGTACGACCCGATGGTCGCCAAGCTCATCGTCTGGGACGCCGACCGCGAGCAGGCCACGCGGCGCATGCTGCGCGCGCTCGGCGAGTTCGAGATCGAGGGCCTCAAGACGCTGATCCCCTTCCACCGCGCGCTGCTGGCGACCGAGCAGTGGGCGCGCGGCGAGACCTGCCGCGACCTGCTCGAGGACCGCGACTGGCTCAAGGCGCTGGCGTTCCCGAAGGCGCCCAAGCCCGACCCCGACGACGAGGACGGCGGCGACACCGTCGAGCAGACCTACACCGTCGAGGTCTCGGGCCGCAAGTTCGACGTCAAGGTGATCGGGCCGCCGCCGGTCGCCGGCGCGCAGCCCGCCAACGGCGGCGCGCCCGCCGTCCCGAAGCCCAAGCGCGCGGCGCGCCAGAACGGCAACCGCAGCGACGCGGGCACGAGCGACACGCTGCCCTCGCCGATGCAGGGCAGCATCTGGAAGATCCCGGTCAAGCAGGGCCAGAAGGTGGCCGAGGGCGACGTCGTCACGATCATCGAGGCGATGAAGATGGAGAACGAGATCACCGCCCACAAGGCCGGCGTCATCTCCGAGCTGCCGATCCGCGAGGGCGACTCGATCGCCAGCGGCGACACGCTCGCCGTGATCGTCGACGGCGGCGAATGAGCTCCGGCACGACGCCGGCCCGTGCCTGGGTCGCCGACGTCGAGGAGGCCGAGACGGTCGCCGCGCTGCTCGTCGAGTTCCGCGACCACCTGGGCCACGACCGGCCGTCGGACAACGCCTTCCTCGCGTCCGTCGAGCGGCTGCTCGAGGACCGCGACAGCGAGTTCCTGCTCGCCACGCCCGACGACGACTCGGCGCCCGCCGGCGTCCTGCAGCTGCGCTTTCGCTTCAGCGTCTGGACGGCGGCGCCCGACGCCTGGCTGGAGGATCTCTTCGTCCGCGCGAGCGCGCGCCGCGCCGGCCTCGGCGACGCGCTCGTCGCGCTCGCGGTACAGCGCGCCCGCGAGCGCGGCGCCAAGCGCATCGAGCTCGACACCGGCGAGGACAACGCCCCCGCGCTCGCGCTCTACGACCGCCACGGCTTCTCGCCGAACTCCAAGGGCGAGGCGCGCAGCCTGTTCCTCGGCGCGGCGATCGACCAGCCCGGCTAGTGGATCTGGCCGGAAGTTCTGCGAGGTTTTGCCGGGTGCCCGGCCGTGATCAGACGGTCGACGGTGATCCGGCCTGCGTGCCGGTGGCACGTACCCGGTCGCCGGCGGCCGTCAGGCACGGATCGGGCGCCGGCAAAACCCGCAGAACTTGCGGACGGGTCCACTAGGGCAGGCGGCCGCCGAGCTTCAGCGAGCTGGCGACCGCGCCGCCGAGCAGCAGCAGCGCGAAGCCGGCGAACAGCGTCGTGATCTCGCGCTTCTCGGGCTTGGTCCCGATCTGCGACCCGAGGCGGTCGTAGACGGCATCGAGCTGATCGGAGTCCTCGGCGCGGAAGGCCTCGCCGCCGGACGCCGTCGCGATCCGCTTCAGCGCCTCGGGGTCGGGCGGGACGCGCAGGACCTGGCCCTGGAGCGTGATCGTGCCGTCCGGCGTCCCGAGCGCGACGGTGTAGATCGGCACGCGCAGGCGCTTGGCCTCGGCGGCGGCCTCGTCGGCGGCGGCGCCGTCGGTCGCGGAGCCGTCGGAGAGCAGGACGAGCGCGGACGGCGGGCGCTTGGCCGCGTCCTCGCCGTTGATCTTCAGGGAGTCCAGCGCGGCGCGCAGTCCGGCGCCGGTGGCGGTTCCCGACAGCGGCTGCAGCGTCTCCAGGCCCTGCGAGAGCACGTCGCGGTCGGTGGTCGGCGTCTGCAGCACCTGGGCGCCGTCGGAGAACGAGACGAGGCCGACGCGCAGCTCCTTCGGAACGTTGCCGATGAAGCTCTTGGCCGCGCTGCGGGCGGCCTCCAGGCGCGTCGGGCTGACGTCGGTCGCCGACATCGAGCGCGAGACGTCGGTCACGAGCACGACCGAGGCGCGCTCGACCGGCACCGCGACGTTGTGCTGCGGCTTGGCCAGCGAGATCGCGAGCGCCGCCAGCGCCAGCGAGAGCAGCGCGAACGGCGCGTGCTTGCGCCACTGCGGCTCGCGCGGGGCGATGGCCGCGAGCGTCGCGAGCGCCGGGAAGCGCACCGGGTAGCGCCGGCGGCGGCGCTGCGCGGCGACGTGGATCGCCAGCGCCAGTGGCAGGGCGAGCAGGCACAGCAGCGCGATCGGCGACGCGAAGCTCATCTCAGCGCCCGCCCCAGCGCGCGCATCCAGTCGCCCTGCGTCGACAGGACGACGTGGTGGGTCCCGGCCTTGCGCAGCTCGCTGGCGACGCCGGCGCGCTCCTCGGCGGCGGCCGCCTCGAAGCGCTCGCGCAGGCCGCGGCGCGAGGTGTCGACCTCCAGCAGGCGGCCGGTCTCGGGGTCGACGAGCGCGAGCCGCCCGACGGGCTCCAGGCGCTCCTCGCGCGGGTCGCGGATCTCGACCGCGAGCACGCGATGGCGCGCGCCGAGCGAGCGCAGCGGCCGCGTCCAGCCGTGGTCGCCGCGAAAGTCGGAGACCAGCACGACGAGCCCCGGCTGGCGCGCCAGGCGCCCGGCCTTGTGCAGCACCGGCCCCAGCCCGCGGTCCTCGCCGCCGTCGACGCCGACGCCCTCGGCGAGCAGCCGGCGCAGGCCGATCTTCGCGTTGGGGCCGCCGCGCGGCGGCAGGACGCGCTCGGCGCCGCCCGCCGTGAGGACCGCCAGGCGCCCGCCGTGGCGCGTCGCGGCGCGGCCGACGACGTGCGCGACGCCCTCGGCGACGTCGCTCTTGAGGCGGTCGGCGGTGCCGAACGCCATCGACGCCGAGAGGTCCAGGACGAGCCAGGTCGTGAGGATCCGCTCGGGCACCTGCAGGCGCACGTGCGGGACGCCCGAGCGCGCGCTCGCGGCCGGGTCGAGCTGGCGCACGTCGTCGCCGATCGTGTACGGCCGCAGCTGCGCGAGCTCGGTGCCGCTGCCGACGCCCGGCGCCATGCGGTCGCCGGGCAGGACGCCCGCGCCGCGCCGGGCGATCGACAGCGACAGCGCCTCGACGATCGCCGGAGCGATCGGCCCAGGGCCCTGACGTGCGGGCGGAACCCGCAGTGTCCCCTTCGACCCCGGCATCAGGCCGCCGCGTCGTGCTCCGTGAGGCGGACGTTGCCGGTGCCCGTGCCCTGCATGCCGGTGCTCAGCGTGTCGACGATCCGCGTGAGGATGTCGTCGGCGGTGACGCCGTCGCTGAGCGCGTCGTAGGAGAGCACGAGGCGGTGGCGCAGGACGTCGAAGGCGAGGTCGCGGACGTCCTCGACGAGGACGTGGCGGCGGCCGCGCAGCAGCGCCAGCGCCTGGCCGGCCTGGACCATCCCGATCGCCCCGCGCGGGCTGGCGCCGTACTGGATGAACTCGTTGAGCTCGGAGAGCCCGTAGCGCTCGGGGTGGCGCGTGCCGTCGACGAGCTGCACGGCGTAGGCGACGACCTCGCGGTCGACGAAGATGTCCTGCGACGCGCGCTGGTAGCGCTCGAGCTCGGGCATCGAGAGGCGCACCTGGACGTCCTCGGGCGGGCGCAGCGAGCGGCCGACGACGGAGGCCTCCTCGCCGAGCGTCGGGTAGTCGACGAGCACCTTGAACAGGAAGCGGTCGATCTGCGCCTCGGGCAGCGGGTAGGTGCCCTCGGACTCGATCGGGTTCTGGGTCGCGAGCACGAGGAACGGGTGCGGCACGGGGAAGCTCTGCGTGCCGATCGTGACCTGGTGCTCCTGCATGACCTCCAGCAGCGCCGACTGGACCTTCGCGGGTGCGCGGTTGATCTCGTCGGCGAGCAGGAAGTTGCCGAAGACGGGGCCGAGCTCGGTGTCGAAGCGGCCGGTGTCGGGGCGGTAGATGCGCGTGCCGACGAGGTCGGCGGGGACGAGGTCGGGCGTGAACTGGATGCGGCGGAACGTGCCGCCCATGACGTTGGCGAGCGTGCGAACGGTCAGCGTCTTCGCCAGGCCCGGGACGCCCTCCAGCAGGACGTGGCCGCCGGCGAGCAGCGCGACGAGCAGGCGCTCGAGCATCGCGTCCTGGCCGACGATGACGCGCTTGATCTCGTACAGCGCCTCCTCGAGGGCCAGCCGCGGCGCGCGCCCGTCGTCGTCGCCGCCGTCGTGCGGTCCGAGGTGTATGGAGGTCATCGGGAAACGTTCCTTTCGGGGGAGTCGTGCTCAGGCATCAGACAAGTCGGCGAAACCAGTAGAGGGAGAGGCCGGCGCCGGCCGCGAGCAGGGCGAGCGCGCCACCGCTGAAGGCGGCGGTGATCTCGCGCTTCTCGTCGCGCGTGCCGATGCGCGAGCCGAGCTGCTCGTAGACGTCGCTGAGGTCCTTCGCCGTGTCGGCGGTGTAGGCCTTGCCGCCGGACAGCGCGGCGACCTCGCGGCTCTCGACGGGATCGGGCGGGACGGGGCGCGTGTGCACGACGCCGTTTGAGTCCGTGACCTGGATCGTGCCCTCGGGAGTGCCGAGCGTCACCGTGTAGATCGGGATCTTCAGCTCCTTGGCGCGGGTCGCCAGCTGCGTCGGCGGGCGCCCCTTGACGGACTTGCCGTCGGACAGCAGGACGATCGCGGCGGGTGCCCGGACGCCGGCCGAGTCGGTCTCGCGGGTCAGCGCCGCGAGCGAGACGGCGAGCGCCTCGCCGGTCGCCGTGCCGCCGCTGGGCTTCAGCGCCGGCGATCGCCAGGCGCACGGCCTCGCGGTCGGTCGAGGGCGTCTCGATGAGCCGCGCCGACTGGTTGAACGCGACGAGGCCGACGCGCACGTTCTCGGGCACCTGCTTGAGGAAGTTCTCGGCGGCCTGGCGGGCGGCGGCCAGGCGCGACGGCGCGACGTCGGTGGACTGCATCGAGCCCGAGTAGTCGGTCGTGAGCATGATCGACGCCCGCTCGACCGGGACCGCGACGGTCGTCTGCGGCTTGGCCAGCGCGACGACCAGGACGATCAGCGCCACGCCGTAGACCGCGAGCGGCACGTGGCGCCGCCAGCCGGGGGTGCGCGGCGCGACGGACTCCATCAGCGCCGGCGACGCGAACGAGGCGGCCGCCGCGCGGCGCGTCGCCTCGTGGCGCCGGTAGGCGAACAGCGCCAGCGGCACGAGCACGAGCGCCAGGAGGAAGATCGGCTGTCCGAAGCTCATCTTCTACGGGGTGCTGACGTTCTCGGGGCGGGTCCCGAGCCTCACGTGCAGCGTCTTCGTCGAACCGCCGCGCTCGACCTCCACCGAGAGCTCGTCGCCCGGCTTGCGCGACTCGATCGCCGCGCTGATGTCCTCGGGCGCGATGACCTCCTTGCCGCCGACGTTGAGGATCAGGTCGCCGATCTCGACGCCGCCGGACTCCGCGGGCCCGTTGCCGACGACGTTGGCCACGAGCGCGCCGCTGCCGGCGGTGCTCGGGATCGTCGACACGCCGAGGTAGGGCCGGCTGATCGAGCCGCCCTGCTCCAGGCGCGGCACGACCGTGCGGACGGTGTTGGCCGGGACGGCGAAGCCGATGCCGACGTTGCCGCCGCCGCTGCCGGCGGTCGCGATCTGCGAGTTCACGCCGATGACGCGCCCGCCGCTGTCGAGCAGCGGGCCGCCGGAGTTGCCCGGGTTGATCGGGGCGTCGGTCTGGATGACCTTGTCGATCGAGAAGCCGTTGGGCGCCTTGATGGCGCGGCCGACGCCGGAGACGATGCCCGCCGTCGCCGTGCGGTCCAGCCCGAGCGGGTAGCCGATCGCGACCGCGAGGTCGCCGACCTGGACGCTGTCGCTGTCGGCCAGCGTGAGCGGGCGCAGGTGGGCGGTCTTGGAGCTGTCGACGCGCAGCACCGCGAGGTCGGAGGAGGCGTCGGTGCCAAGGACGCGGGCGTCGATCGTCGCCGCGCTGTCGTCGAGGCGCACCTGCGCGGTGGTGGCGGTGCCGACGACGTGGGCGTTGGTGACGATCGTGCCGCCGCTGTCGATGACGAAGCCGGTGCCGCTGGCCTCCGAGCTGCCCTCCTGGACCTGGATGCGCACGACGCTGGGGCTGGCGCTCGCGTAGATCGAGCGGACGGTCTTGGCGCGCTGGTCGGCGGGCGCGGCGCCCTTGACGACCGGCAGGGGCGCGGGCTGGCGGGCGCTGTCGCCGCCGAGCAGGCCGGCGCCGAGCACGCCGGCGCTGAACAGCAGCACCGCGGCGAGCGTGCCGAGCATGTACGGCAGCAGCCTGCGGGCGCGGCGCTCGGCGGCGCTGGGCTCGTCGAGGTCCTCGTCGTCGGGCTCGGGCAGGGCCGACGGCACCGGCGGGCGCGGCCGCAGCCAGTGCTGGTGCTCGTCCTCCTCGCGGGGATCGGTCCAGAGGCGGCCGGATCCGGACTCGCGGTCCGAAGAGGGGTCGGGCGTCATGGGGTCCAACGGTAGGTCCGTCATGTCAACAGTCCTTAAGTGTGAGGGGCCCCGGGCGTAAGAGCGCCGTAAGACTGCAAATCACCGCGCCATCACGGCGCGGACGCCATGAACTCGACGCGGTGGCCGCTCGGCGAGCGCACGAAGGCGCGCCGCGAGTCCCAGTGCTGCGTGCGCTCGTCGGGCTCGAAGCCGACCCGCCCCAGCAGCTCGAACGTCGCCTCGAAGTCGGCGACGACGACCGCGACGTGGCCCTCGGGCGCGACGACCGGCTCGTCGGCGAACAGCAGGTGCACCTGCGTCGCGCCGGCCTGGATCCAGGCCGAGCGCTCGGCCAGCGCGTCGGGCGCCGGGACGCGCTCGAAGCCGAGCAGCCACCAGAAGTGCAGGCAGGCGTCGACGTCGTCGCGGCGGATCTCGAGGGCGACGTGCTGGATCATCAGGTTCGTCCTACCCGCTTGATGTTCTCGGCGTGGATCGCGCGCTGGGCGGGCGAGCGGCGCGCCAGCGGCAGCTCGCCGTCGGGCAGCTTGGCGAGGTAGTTGACGTCCTCGCGCAGGATCGCCGCGGCGCGCGCTCCCTCGAGGACCTCGCCGTGGCCGGGGACGACGTAGGCGGCGGCGCCGACGAGCGGCTCCAGGCGCCGCAGGGTCGCGAGGTAGGCGTCGCGCGAGCCGCCCTCGGAGATCATCGGGACCTCGACGGGCGAGAGGTAGTCGCCGGCGACGAGCACGCGCGCCCAGCCCACCCAGGCGGCCATCCCGTCGGCCGTGTGGCCGTCGGCGGGGTGCAGCTCGATCTCCTCGTCGCCGATCTCGCAGTGGCCGGGGACCGGCAGCGCCTGGACCTGCCCGAGCGACAGCGGCGCGGCGCGGTCGAGGTAGTGCTCGTCGTCGAAGGCGCGCAGCTCGCGGGCCGCGACGCCCGGCTCGGCGGCGAGCCGGGCGGCGGTCGTCTCGGCGACGCCGAGCGAGGCGCTCGGGAAGGCGAGCCGGCCGAGCAGGTGGTCCCAGTCGGCGTGCGTCGCCAGCAGCCCGGTGAACGGGAAGCCGGCCTGCTCGAGGACCGACGGCAGGATCTCGAGCTCGTCGGGGAAGACCGGCGAGTCGATCACGAAGCCCTCCTCGCCGCTGCGCACGATCGTGCACGTCGTCTGCCAGACGCGGCTCGTGACCACGAGCACGTCGCGGTGCAGGCCGACGACCCGCAAGGCGACTAGAGCCCGAGCAGCTTGACCGCTTCGAGGAGGTTCTTGACCTCGGCGGTCGGCTTCTTCTGGCCCGGCTCGAGCGTCTCCTTCTTGCGGTTGACCCAGATCACGGGGATCTTGTTCTTCAGGCACGGCTCGACGTCGTGGTAATAGCTCGCCGAGATGTGGACCCAGCCCTTCTTGGTGCCCATCCGCCGCGCGCACTCGGTGAAGTGCGCCATGTCCGGCTTGTAGGAGCGCACCTGCTGAGCGGTGACGACGAGGTCGAAGTCGTGCGGGATGTGGCGCCGCGTCTGTCCCAGGAGCTTGTCGTCGATGTTCGAGATCAGGCCCGTCTGGTACTGCTTGGTCACCTTGTTGAGCTGGGTGTTGGTCTCCTTGAACGGCGCCCAGCGCTGGACGCTGTCGGGGAGGAAGCCCGAGCGCGAGGGCTCCAGCGGCCAATCCAGGCGCTTGGAGATCTCCACCGCGGTCCGGCGCAGCACCTCGGCGTAGAGCTCGTAGGAGCCGCCTTCGATCTCGCGCTCGATCTCGTGGAAGTTCGTGATGAGCTCATCGCGGTCGATCGTGAAGCCGTCGCGAGCGGCTTCCTTCTGGAAGGCGTCGACGACGCCGCCCTCCCAGTCGATGAGGGTGCCGTAGACATCGAAGGTGACAAGCGAGATCTGCTTTGGAAGCGCCATGGGTGCGTCATGATCGCATTTCGCCTCCTCCGATAGCCTGAGGCCCCCGATGGACCTCCTCGAGTACAAGGGCAAGCACGTCCTGGCCCGGTATGGCGTGCCGCTCTTCGTCGGCAAGGAGGCCTCGACCGTCGAAGACGCCGTCGCCGCCGCGGACGAGATCGGCTACCCGGTCGTCGTCAAGGCCCAGGTCAAGATCGGCGGCCGCGGCAAGGCCGGCGGCATCAAGATCGCCGAGAGCTCCGACGAGGCGCGCGAGCACGCGACGAACATCCTCGGGATGGACATCCGCGGCCACACGGTGCACGAGCTGTGGCTGCAGAAGGCGACCGACATCGCCAGCGAGTACTACGCGGCGATCGTCTTCGACCGCTCGGCGAAGGCGCCGCTCGTGATGCTCTCCACCCAGGGCGGCATGGAGATCGAGCAGGTCGCCGCCGAGCATCCCGAGGCGCTCGCGACGCTGCACGTCGACCCGCTCGTCGGCTTCCAGCCCTTCCAGGCGCGCCGCCTGGCGTTCGAGGCGGGCGTCGAGGCCGACGTCGTGCGCCAGGTCGGCGACATGCTCGCCAAGCTCTACGAGGTGTTCGTCTCCGAGGACGCGACGCTCGTCGAGATCAACCCGATCGTCATCACGCCCGACCGCAGGGTCGTCGCGCTGGACGCGAAGGTCACGCTCGACGACAACTCGATGTTCCGCCACCCCGACAACGCGACGCTCGACGACTCCACCGACGCCGATCCGCAGGAGACGATGGCCAAGGAGCGCGGGCTGACGTACGTCAAGCTCGACGGCGACATCGGCATCTTCGGCAACGGCGCGGGCCTCGTGATGTCGACGCTCGACGTCGTCGCGGCGGCCGGCGGCGCGCCCGCGAACTTCCTCGACGCCGGCGGCGGCGCGAAGGCCGAGGCGATCGTCGCGTCGGTCGAGGTGATCCTCTCGAACCCCAACGTCAAGGCGGTGCTCTTCAACGTCTTCGGCGGGATCACGCGCTGCGACGAGGTCGCGCGCGGGCTGATCGAGGCCTACGCGATCCTCGAGCCGACGGTGCCGTTCGTCGTGCGCCTGGACGGGACCAACGACGTCGAGGGCCGCAAGCTGCTCGCCGACGCCGCGCTGCCCAACGTGCACCCCGAGAAGACGATGGACAGCGCCGCGGCGCGCGTCGTGGAGCTGGCGGCGGCGTCATGAGCATCCTCGTCGACGAGGGCACCCGCCTGGCGGTCTCCGGCCTGACCGGCCGCGAGGGCACCTACCACGCGATGAACAACCGCCGCTACGGCACCAACCTCGTCGCCGGGGTGACGCCGGGCAAGGGCGGCCAGGACGTCGAGGGCGTGCCGGTCTTCAACACCTTCCGCGAGGCCGTCGCCGCGACCGAGGCCAACACGGCGATGATCTTCGTCCCGCCGCGCTTCGCGGCCGACTCGATCCTCGAGGCCGAGGACGCCGGCGTCGCGACGATCATCGCGATCACCGAGGGCATCCCCGCCCACGACGAGCTGCTCGTCTACAACGTCCTGAAGTCCAACCCCGACGTCCGCCTGATCGGCCCCAACTGCCCCGGCATCCTGTCGCCGGGCAAGGCCAACGTCGGGATCATCCCGGCCGGCTTCTTCAAGCCCGGCAACGTCGGCGTCGTGTCGCGCTCGGGCACGCTGACCTACCAGATCGGCAACGAGCTGGCCCAGAGCGGCTTCGGCAACTCGTCGATCGTCGGCATCGGCGGCGACCCCGTCCCGGGCTCGTCGTTCGTCGACATCATCGCCCTCTTCGAGGCCGATCCGGAGACCGAGCTGATCGTCATGAGCGGCGAGATCGGCGGCTCGGCCGAGGAGGAGGCGGCGGAGTACATCGCCGCCAACGTGTCCAAGCCGGTGGTCGGCTACATCGCGGGGCTGACGGCGCCGCCCGGCAAGACGATGGGCCACGCGGGCGCGATCGTGTCGGGCTCCAGCGGCGGCGGGCAGGCGAAGATCGACGCGCTTGAGGCCGTCGGCGTGCGCGTCGGGCGGACGCCGACGCAGGTGGCCGAGATCGCCATGGAGATCCTCGGGCGATAGCTCGACGGTTTGCGGCGCTTTCGGCGCTCGCGAACGGCATCGACGAGGGCATGCGGGCCGAGGCGTCGTGGCGCTCGGCCGTCAGTGAGTGGCGAGTTGCTCGCCCGCAGCGCAAACACCTCGCCACTCACCGCCTCCGGGGGCGAGCAACGCCCCACCGGCGCCTAGAGTCAACGAGACGCGATGCCCGCCACGACCGACCTCACCACCCGCGCCACCGAGCTCCTGCACACGCTCGCCGGGCCCGACGCCAGCTTCCGCCACGACCAGCTCGAGGCGATCGCGGACCTCGTCGACGACCGCTCGAGGGTCCTCTGCGTCCAGCGCACCGGCTGGGGCAAGTCGGCGGTCTACTTCATCGCCACCGCGCTGCTGCGATCCGATCCCACCCGCCCGGCGGGCCCGACCCTGATCGTCTCCCCCCTCCTGGCGCTCATGCGCAACCAGATCGCCGCGGCGCAGCGGCTCGGCATCCGGGCGCACACCGTCAACTCGACCAACCGCGACGCCTGGAGCGAGATCTCGGCGCTGCTGGACGCCGACGCCGTCGACCTCCTCCTCATCAGCCCCGAGCGGCTGAACAACCCGCAGTTCCGCGCCCGGATGCTGCCGGTCTTCGCCGAGCGCGTCGGGCTGCTCGTCGTCGACGAGGCGCACTGCATCAGCGACTGGGGCCACGACTTCCGCCCCGACTACCGCCGCATCGCCGACATGCTCGAGCGCCTGCCCGCCGGCGTCGGCGTCCTCTGCACGACGGCGACCGCCAACGACCGCGTCGTCGCCGACGTCGAGGAGCAGCTGCGCACCGGCCACACGGGCGCGCAGCTCGTCGCCTACCGCGGCCCGCTGGGGCGCTCGAGCCTGCGCTTCGAGGTCGTCGAGCTGCCCGGCCAGGCCGACCGCCTCGCCTGGCTCGCCACGCACCTGCCGGACCTGCCGGGCTCGGGGATCGTCTACACGCTCACCAAGCGCGACGCCGAGCAGGTCGCCGCCTGGCTGACGGCGCACGGGATCGCCGCCGAGGCCTACACCGGCGAGATCGAGACCGAGCGGCGGATCGCCGTCGAGGACCGCCTGCTCGCCAACGACCTCAAGTGCGTCGTCGCGACGAGCGCGCTGGGGATGGGCTACGACAAGCCCGACCTCGGCTTCGTCGTCCACTACCAGGCGCCCGGCTCGGTCATCGCCTACTACCAGCAGGTCGGCCGCGCCGGCCGCGCGATCGAGCGCGCCGAGGTCGTCCTGCTGCGCGGCGCCGAGGACCGCCGCATCCAGGACTTCTTCATCGAGCAGGCCTTCCCCCGCCGCGAGCTCGTCGACCGCGTGCTCGAGCACCTCGACGAGGTCGGCGCCGAGGGCGCCTCGACGCCCGAGCTCACCGCGATGGTCAACCTCGGCCGCGGCCGGATCGACGCGATGCTGAAGGTCCTCGACGTCGAGGGCGCGGTGTCGCGCGAGGGCAGCCGCTGGGTGCGCGAGCAGGACGGCGACTGGCAATACGACGCCGACCGCTACGCGAACATCACCGCGCTGCGCCGCCGCGAGCAGGCGACGATGGCGAGCTTCGGCGCCGACGGGCGCTGCCTCATGCGCGCCCTGCAGGAGGAGCTCGACGACCCCGACCCGCAGGACTGCGGGCGCTGCTCGGTCTGCACCGGCCCGCGCTACGACGGGCCGCTGGACCCCGGCCTCGTGCGCGAGGCGATCGAGCACCTGCGCTCGCAGCCGCTGACGCTCGACGCCAAGAAGATGGCCCCCGACGCCGAGGGCCGGATGAAGAAGATCCCGGCCGAGTTCGTCGTCGAGGAGGGCCGCGCGCTCGCGCGCCTGGGCGACGGCGGCTGGAACCCGGTCCTGCAGCAGGGCCTGCGCGACGGCCGCCTCGACGACGAGCTCGTCGACGCCGCGGCGCGCCTCGTGCGCTCCTGGAACCGGCCGCTCGGCTACGTCGCCGCGGTGCCCTCCGACCGCAACCCGGGAACGATCGCCGACGCCGCGCGCCGGCTCGCGGAGATGCTCGGCCTCCCCTACGTCGAGCTGCTGCAGCGCACCGGCGAGCGCCCGCCGCAGCGCGAGATGTCCAACGCCGTCCAGCAGGCCGCCAACGTCCGCGGCGCGTTCCGCGTCGTCGCCGACCCGCCGCCGGCGGGCTGCCTGCTCGTCGACGACGTCCGCCTCAGCGGCTGGACGCTGGCGATGGTCGGCGGGCAGCTGCGCCGGCGCGGCAGCGGGCCGGTCTACCCGCTCGCGCTCGCGACCGCGTTCTGAGCGACCGACCGGTCTCGCTATCGTCCGGGCAATGGCCCCGGACACCATCTCCTTCGCCCGTGGCGCCCCCTCGCTGGACATCGTCGACGTCGACGGCCTCCGCGACGCGGCGACACGTGCCTTCACGAACGACCCGGGCGGCGCGACCGCCTACGGAACCAGCGTCGGCTACGTCCCGCTGCGGCGCTGGATCGCCGAGCAGCACGGCGTCGACGAGACGAACGTGCTCGTCACCAACGGCTCGATGCAGGCGGACGCGTTCCTCTTCGCGACGCTCGTCACCCCCGGTGACGTCGTCGTCGTCGAGAAGCCGACGTACGACCGCACGCTGCTGAACCTGCGCGGCATCGGCGCCGACGTCCGCATGGTCGACCTGCAGACCGACGGCATCGACACCGCGGCGCTGCGCGAGCAGCTGGGCTTCGCGATCAACTGCAAGCTCGCCCACGTCATCCCGAACTTCCAGAACCCGGCCGGCTACACGCTGTCGCTCGACAAGCGCAAGGAGCTGCTCGAGCTCGCGCACGAGCACGAGTTCACGATCTTCGAGGACGACCCCTACCGCCACATCCGCTTCAGCGGCGAGGATCTGCCGACGATGCTCGAGATGGACGAGCACGACACCGTCGTCTACGCGTCGTCGTTCTCGAAGACCGTCTGCCCCGGCATCCGCGTCGGCTACCTCGTCGGCCCGAAGGCGCTGATCGCGCAGATCCAGAAGCTCGCGACGAACACGTACATCTCGCCGAACATGGTCGCCCAGGCGATCGTCTACGAGTTCTGCGTGTCGGGCGCGCTCGACGGCTCGATCGCGACCGTCAAGGCGGCGCTCGCAGACCGCGTCGAAAAGCTCGACGCGGCGCTGCAGGCGCACCTCCCCGAGGCGCGCTACACGCCGCCCGAGGGCGGCTACTTCATGTGGGTCGAGCTGCCGGAGGGCACCGACGTCGACGCGCTCTTCGACGCCGCCAAGGAGCGCGGCGTGGCGTTCGTCAAGGGCACGGACTTCCTGCTCGAGGGCGGGGAGAACACGCTGCGCCTGGCCTACTCCGGCGTCACGGCCGACCAGATCGACGAGGGCATCAAGCGCCTCGCCGACGCCTACCGCGCGATCAGCACCGCCGGCGCTGTCGCCTAGCCGCGGACCGCGCTCCAGTCCGTCCAGTCCGTCCGGCCGCTGCGCGAGCCGGTGGACCGGCGGTCGGAGCGCTCCGGCTCGGCGCCCGGCACGAGGCCGGGCAGCGTCGACGCGACGACGAAGCCCGCGGCGACGATGATGAGGTCCTTGATGACGTACTGGCCCTCGAGCGTCGGCGCGTTGTGGGGCCCGTCGAACAGGCGCCCGGTGAACAGGACGAGCGGCGCCAGCACGCCGATCAGCTGCCCGAAGAGCAGGTAGATCGCCAGGCGCAGGAAGCGGCCGGTGACGAGCAGCAGGCCGATGATCGTCTCGAGCGTCGCGACGATGACGATCGCGATGTGGCCGGGCACGAGGCCGAAGCTCAGCTTGTCGGTCGTCTTGATCGTGAGCTCCTCCGCGGGACTGACGTCGGGGAAGAACTTCAGCACGCCGAAGGCGAGGATCACGAGCCCGACGACGACGCGCAGCAGCGTGATGCTGTGAGCGCGGAGCACGCGGTGAAGCGCGGCGTCGACCGACTGGAGGGCGTGCATGCGCCCAGACGTACCCGCACGGAGCGTCGCGCTAGCGCGGGCTACTCGTTGCGCACGCCGTCGGGCGAGATGACCGTCACCCCGACGGTCACGTCCGCGGCGGCCTGCTTCTTCGTGCGCGACGGGCGCGGCGGGCGGCGCGTGAAGCGCTTCTGCCAGAGCCCGACGAGGCCGATCTTCCAGGCGTAGTAGCCCGTCTTGCCCGGCGTGATCGAGAAGTCCATGACGCGCAGGTGGCACAGCACGCGCTTGGTGAGATACATCGTGCGCAGGACGATCCCCAGGCGCGGATAGAGCGCCTGCGGCTCGTTGCTCGCGCGCACGCGGCCCATCAGCCGGTTCCACAGCCACGGCGGCGGGCGCCAGATGGCGATGAGGTAGAGCATGATGTTCGCCCAGCGCGGCGGGATCGACAGGTAGCTGTCGTCGATCTCCTCGAGGTCGACCCCGCGCTCCTCCATCGCCGCCGCCAGGCCCGTGTTGGGGATGACCTTCAGCGAGTAGATGAACAGCGTGTAGGGCCGGTCCATCATGTACAGCAGCTGGAGCGTCGACTTGACGTCGTCCCGAGTCTCGATCGGGTTGTCCATGATGATGTCGTAGGCCGAGGGGATGTGGTACTTCGGCGCGAACGACGCGATCACCTCACCCGCCTTGAGGATCTTCTCCGGCGGAGTCGGGCGCTTGTAGAAGTCGAGCATGTTCTTCGAGCCCGACTGGATCCCCATCCGGACGCGGTTCATGCCGGCCCACGAGAGCAGCTCGAACTTGTCCTGGCGCACGTAGTTGGGGATCACGCCGTAGACGGCGAACGGGAGCTTCAGCTCGTCGTGCCACAGCTCGGCGAACTCCTCGAGCTGGCCGTAGGGGATCGCCATGAAGGAGTCGTCGTGGAAGGAGACCTGGCTGAGGTGCGGGAAGCGCGCGCGGGCGTCCTTGACCTGGTCGACCATGTAGCGCGCGCTGGGGTGGCGGATGCGCTTGTACTTCGCGTCGTTGGCGATGAACTTCGTGTTGCCGCAGTAGGAGCAGTGAAACGGGCAGCCGATCGACCACAGCGTCGTGTAGCCGAGGCCGTCGTTGAGGAGGTAGTCCTCGGCGCCCATCTTCACGAAGCCCTGGCCGGGGAGGTAGATCTTCTCGGTCTCGGCGCCGTACTGCGGGAACGGCAGCTTCTCCATCTCCTGGACGGACATGAGCGGCAGGAAGTGGTTCTTGATCAGCTGGTCGCCGTTGCCGTTTGACTGGCCGTGGCCGTTGGGCTTGAACCAGAAGTTCTTCGTGTTCGTGTAGTCGCGGTCGTCCCTGAAGGCGTCGAGGAACTCCTCGAAGGCGAACTCGCCCTCGCCGGTGCAGATCGCGTTGACGTCGGCGAGGATCGCGTCCTCGGGCTGGATGATCGGGTGGATGCCGCCCCAGATCATGTAGACGGACGGGTTGATCTCGCGGATGCGCTTGATGACGCGGCTCGTGAGGTCCGAGTAGCCGGTCATCGAGGAGAAGCCGATCAGGTCGCTGTCGGCCAGGCCCTGCGCCATCTCGTCGACCTGCTCGTCGCCGATGACCGCCTTGTCGCCCATCCCGCGGACGGCGGTCTTGACGCTGCGGTAGCGCTCCGTCGAGATGTAGAAGGACTCCGTCCCGGGCTGGAGTTGGGCGACGTAGGCCGCCATCTTGCGAAAACCGCAAGACGTGATTCCATCCTCCAGGCAGACCATCCGTGTGCGCATGAGAGATTCCCCCGTACTTCGGGCACGGAGCGTAGCGACCCTGCATGCCCGACGCGACTGGGCGGACGACTAGGCAGGTGCGTCAGCGGCCGTAGCGCTCGCGCGCCAGCACGAGCTGCTCGGGCAGCGCGATCCGCGGCGGCGGCGAGGGATCTGCCACGACCGAGACCGTCTCGGCGACGGAGTGCGTCAGCGTGCAGGTGCCGCCGTCGTCGGCGGTCACGGTGACCTCCTCGTCGGAATGGGCGCTCAGCGTGCCCTTCATCCCCGGTTCGACGCCCTGCTCCTTGAGGTAGTGCAGGAGATCCTCGGCCTCGTTCTCGAAGCGCAGGATCGTGACGGTCGCGCCCTCCTGCACGTCGGCGAGCGGCACGCCCTCGATCCGCGAGCCGCCGGCGATCGGGTGGCCGTGGGGGCAGGTCTTGGCGTCGCCGATCGCCTCCAGCATCCGCGCCTCGAGGACCGGGCTCATCGCGTGCTCGAGGCGCTCGGCCTCCTCGTGGACCTCGTCCCAGGGAATGTGCAGCACGTCGGTGAGGAAGCGCTCGATGAGGCGATGGCGGCGCACGATGCCCTCGGCGTGGTCGAGGCCGGTGGCCGTGAAGCTGATCGCCTTCTTGTCGCCGCGGGTGATGTAGCCGTCGCGCTCCAGGCGGCCGATCATCTCGTGGACCGTCGGCGCGGAGAGCTGCATCGCACGCGCCATGTTCGCGCCCGTCAGCGGCAGCTTGGCCTCCTGCAGCCAGAACAGCGTCTGCAGGTACTCCTCTTCCGCGACGGTCGCGTGGTCGGTCGCCATGAGGGGACGATGGTACCTCCCCGGCCAGCGCGCTCGAGGGTTCCGGGGTTAGTCTCGCGCCGACGTGCAGATCGGATCTGGCACCCGCGCGGTCGTGACCGGCGCCTCGCGCGGGATCGGGCGCGCGGTCGCGCACGCCCTCGCGGCGCGCGGCGCGACGGTCGGGCTCGCGGCGCGCTCGACGCCGGATCTCCAGCGCCTCGCCGCCGAGCTGCCCGGGACGCACCACGTGCTGACCTGCGACGTCGCGCTGCGAGCGTCGATCGCGACGGCGATCGAGGACTTCGCCGCGGCCGCCGGCGGGCTGGACCTGCTCGTCGCCAACGCCGGCGTCGCCCATTACGAGCCCGTCGGCGAGCAGTCGCTCGAGCACATCGAGCACATGACCGAGGTCAACTGGCTCGGGACCGTCTACACGGTCAAGGCCGCGCTGCCGCTCCTGCTCGAGCAGGGCCGCGGGCACATCGTCGTGATGTCCTCCGGCGCCGGCCTGCGCGGCTTCCCGGGCGCGGCCGCCTACAGCGCCACGAAGGCCGCCCAGCGCATGTTCGCCGAGGCGCTGCGCCACGAGCTCGCCGGCACCGGCGTGTCGGTGACGACCGTCTACCCGGGGGAGATCCGGACGTCGCTGCACGACCACGAGAAGTCGCGCATGCCGGCGTGGTACCGCGGCGGTACGGAGGCGGCGTCGCCCGATGTGCTGGCGCGGCTCGTCGTCGCGGCGGTGGAGGACGACCGGCGCGACCTGCACTACCGGCGGTTCGTCAAGGGCATGGCGATGCTCAACGGGCTGTCGCCACGGACGGCGGACCGGGTGCTGCGGCGGCTGCGGGGGGTGAGCGCCGCGCCGCGGCGCGACTGAGCTACGGCTCGTCGAAGATCGCGGTGATCTCGTCGAGCACCGCCTGCTCGCGCTCGCTGATCTCGGTGGCGCCGATCCCGAGGAAGCCGCCTTCCTTGTGCGCACGCGCGACGTCCTCGGCCAGGTAGAAGACGAAGCGCTTGTAGTCGATCAGCTCGTCCTCGGTGCCGACGCGGTCGAGGATCGCGATCGCCTCGCGCAGCGCCGTGTAGGCGTTCTCCTGCAGCTCCTCGCGCGACCCCGGCTTGGGCGCGCCGCTGGACGCGGGAGGGGTGGCGAGCAGGGCGCTCATGAATTCCCCGTCGTAGCGCTCGCGCGCCGCCGCAAAGCCGCGTGCCGCGGCGACGCTCTCGCGGATGCTGCCGCCCTTGTCGGCCGCCACGACGAGCATGGCGGCGAGCAGTGGCGTGGAGACGAGCGTCGACCACTCCTCGGCGTTGAACTCGGCCTTGCGGGTCATCGCCTCGTCACGATAGCCGGGCGAGGACCGCACCGGGCTCACCCCGCCCCCGGCGCCCGGCGCCGCGGCGGGTCGGTCTTCAGCACCTCCGCCAGCGCATCCAGCCGCCGCTCGGCGAACGTCATGAACTCGCGCGTCGCCGGCGACAGCTGCGCGCCGCGGCGCCAGGTGAAGGCGAAGGTCTCATACAGCGGGTCGGCGAACGGCACCCACCCCAGCCCGCGCGAGGCCGGGCCGCGCAGCATCCCGCGCGGGGCGATCGTGTCGCCCATGCCGCGGGCGGTGAGCTCGAGCGCGACCTCGACGTCCTCGACGTCGATCTGGGGCTCGATCGTCACGCCGGCCTGCTGGGCGAGCTCGCGCAGGGTGCGGCGCGTCGGGTCCTCCATCGCCCAGCTGGCCTCCGAGAGGATCAGCGGCGCGGCCGCCAGGCGCCTGATCGTCATGCCGTGGCGCAGGCGCTCGGGGTCGGCCGAGACGTAGAGGATCTCGTCGCGCATCGCCGGGCGGATCGCGAGGCCGCGGTCGTCGATCGGCAGCACGACGAGGCCCGCCTCGAGCTCGCCGGCCTGGATCGCGTCGACGGTCTCCGACGAGTTCTGGCCGACGATCCGCACCCGCACGGCGGGATGGCTGCGGCGGAAGTCCTCGACGAGATCGGTGCCGAGGTAGGAGCGCGCCGTGCCGAAGGTGCCGAACGCGGCGGTCCCGCCGCGCAGCTCGCGGACGGCGCCGACCGACGCCCGGCCCGCCTCGACCGCCGCCAGCGCGGCCTCGGCGTGGGGGCGCAGCGTGCGCCCGGCCTCGGTCGGCACGAGCCCGCGCCCGACGCGCTGGAAGAGCCGCACGCCGAGCTCGGCCTCCAGCCGGCGGACCTGCTCCGACAGCGACGGCTGCGCCATGTGCAGCGACTCCGCGGCGGCGCTGAAGGAGCCGTGCTCGAACGCGGCGAGGAGGTATTGGAGCTGCTGAAGAGTCATAGGCGTTGCCTTGAGGTTGTGAAGACAACAAAGGCTACCGCTAGACCGCACAAAGGCCGATCATGTTCCCATGTTCATTGCCATCTCCCTCATCACCGCCTTCGCGGCGTTCGAGGTGCTCGCCCTCCGGTACGGAGCCGAATCACGGCCCGGCTTCGACGAGCGCCCCGAGCGTGACCGCACCCGCTGATCGCCGCCGCGGCGTCGCGCTGTGCCTCATCTCGGCGTGCGGGTTCGGCCTCATGGCGATCTTCGCCAAGGAGGCCTACCGCGCCGGACTCGGCGTGACGTCGCTGCTCGCGGCGCGCTTCGGCGTGGCCGCGATCGTCTTCTGGGCGATCGTCGCGGTGCGCCCCGCCACGCGCCCGCCGCAGCGGCTCGTGGTCGCCTGCCTCGCGCTCGGCGCGATCGGCTACGCCGCCCAGGCGGGCTTCTTCTTCAGCGCGCTGCGCCACATCGACGCCTCGCTGACGTCGCTGCTGCTCTACACCTATCCGGCGCTCGTCTTCTGCGCCGCGGTCGCGCTGCGCCGCGAGCACTTCACGCCCTGGAAGGCCGGCGCGCTCGTGCTCGCCAGCGGCGGCGCGGCGCTCGTCCTGCTCGGCGGCGGCACCGGCGGCCTCGAGGCCACCGGCGTGCTGCTCGCGCTCGGCGCGGCGCTGACCTACACGACCTACATCCTCGTCGCCGACGGCATCGTCGCCCGCCTGGATCCGTTCATGATGGGCGCGCTGATCACGACCGGCGCGGCGACGACCTTCGTCGTCACCGGCGCCGCGAGCGGCTCGCTGTCCTACGACGCCGGCAGCGCCGTCTGGATCGCCGCGATCGCGCTGCTGTCCACCGTGCTGCCGGTCGTCACCTTCATGCGCGGCATGCGCAGCGTCGGCGCGTCGACGGCGTCGATCGTGTCGACGGTCGAGCCGGTCGTCACGGTCGCCCTCGCCGTCGCGCTGTTCGACGAGGGGCTCGGGCCGCTGCAGGCGCTCGGCGGCGTCCTCGTGCTGGCGGCCGTGGTCGCGCTGCAGTCGCGTGGCGTTACCGTACGGCGGCGTGTCCCTCCCGCTCACGCCTCCGTTGTCGCCCCAGCTCGCACGCCCGCGGGCGAGCCTGCCTGAGGGCGAGGGCTGGGCCTACGAGCCCAAGTGGGACGGCTTCCGCGCGCTGGTCTTCGTCGACGGCGAGGAGACCTACCTGCAGTCGCGCAACGGCAAGCCGCTGTCGCGCTACTTCCCCGAGCTGAGCTTCCCGCCGGGCCGCTACGTCGTCGACGGCGAGATCGTCGCGGCCTCCTTCGACACGCTCGGCCAGCGCATCCACCCCGCGGTCTCGCGGATCGAGCGGCTGGCCAAGGAGACGCCGGCGCGCTTCGTCGCCTTCGACGTCCTCGCGCTCGGCGACGACGTCCTGCTGGAGCGCTCCTACGAGGAGCGCCGCGCGATCCTCGAGACGATCGACGGCCTGGAGCTGACGCCGGTCGTGCGCACCGCCGCCGACGCCGCGGTCTGGCTGCGCGAGGAGGAGGGCGTCATCGCCAAGGAGCTGGGCTGCCCCTACCTGCCCGGCGAGCGCAAGGGGATGGTCAAGGTCAAGCGCGTGCGCACGATCGACGCCGTCGTCATGGGCTGGCGCCCGGGCAAGCTGGAGGGCACGGTCGGCGCGATCATCCTCGGGCTCTACGGCGCGGACGGGCGCATCCACGAGGTCGGGCACTCCAGCGGCTTCACGGCCAAGCGCAAGCGCGAGCTCGTCGCCGAGCTGGCCCCCTACGAGACCGGCGAGCGCGGCAGCGGCGAGCCGTCGCGCTGGACGCACGGCCGCGACCTCGAATGGGTCGGGCTGCGACCCGAGCTCGTCGTCGAGGTGAGCTTCGACCACGTCAGCGACGGGCGCATCCGGCACGGCACCAAGGTGGTGCGCTGGCGCGACGACAAGGCACCCCAGGAGTGTCGCGTCGACCAGCTCGACCAGTAGGCCGGGAAGACTGGGGTGGGTCCCTAGTGCGCTTCGCTCACGTCTCATAGAGGATGCGTGATGTCGCACGGACGCACCCGCTCCCCCTTGTGTGGCCGGGCGCTTCACGGTTGAAGCACGGACCTTCACCGCTCATAGGTGCACCCACCCGCCGGCTTCGCTTCCGTCGCGGGTGGGGCCTATGACCGGGCAGCAGTCACGAGCGCGACGCCATGACGCTCGCGCGACGGCTCGCCGAGCGCCCACGTGAGCCGATCGGTGCGCCCCACGCGCAGCGACGTCTGCACGTCCCAGCCGCGCAGCAGCTCGGCGAGGCCGTCCTCGTCGTAGACGCGCTGGAAGTCGTCGACCGACGGTTCGGCCGCGAACGGCACCGTGAGGACGAGCAGCGCGCCGGGCCGGACGAGCTCGCGCAGGCGCCGCATGGCGGCGAGGTCGAGGCGCTCGTCGTCGCCGCCGACGCCGTTCTTCGCCACGGACGATCCGCCGATCGACGACGCGCTGTCGTAGTGCTCCAAGCCGAAGTGCTCGACCGCCGACAGGACGACGACGGCCTCGAAGCGCTCGACGTCGTCGGGCAGCTCGTCGAGGCGGCAGGCCTCGTGGGTGAGGTTCGGGTGCGCCAGCGGGTGCGCGCGCGGGTCGACGATCGTGACGTCGTGGCCGAGCGTCGCGAGCGACAGGCCGACGGTGCTCTCGCTGCCGCCGACGTCGAGGATCCGCGCCGGACCGCCGAGCTGCGCGATCGCGCCGAAGACGAACGGCTGCTCGACGATCCGCTCGTTGACGAGCAGGACCTCGATCGCGCCGGCGGCGTGGTGGACGGGCACCGGCGGGTTGAACCAGAGCCCGGCCTGCGCGGCGTAGCCGTCGGGACCGGTGGCCCAGTTGAGGTAGGCCGCGCGCGGCGCGTCGAGCGCCGCCAGCTCGCTGCCCGGCTCCGGCACGCCGCGCCAGCCCAGGCCGGCGAGGACGTCGCGGTGCATGCGGTCGAGATCGTCGAGGCGATCGTGGATCGTCGGGCGGGCGAGGTTCTCGCTGCCCAGCCGGGCGTCGATCTCGTGGACGGTCATGTCCACGCGCGGGTCCAGCGCGCGACGCAGCGGCCAGCCGAACAGCCGCTTGAGCGTGGCCGCGGCGCTCATTCGTCCTTCTTCGCGCGCGACGGCTGCACGCGCGGCGGCTCGCCGGGCTGCTTGGCGAAGTTCGGCGGCCAGGGGGCGTCGCCGAGCCCGCCCTCCTCGTCGCGGCGGGCGAGGTCGAGCAGGCCGTCGAGGCGGCCGGCGCTGGAGTCGATGTCGGCCGACGGGTCGCCGAGCTTGGCGACGCGCTCGGGGACGGTGTCCAGGCGCAGCTCCTCGGGCTCGACGTCGGGGACCTCGTCCCAGCGCAGCGGCGTGGAGACCTTCGCGTCGGGCACCGGTCGCACCGAGTACGCGCTTGCGACGGTGCGATCGCGCGCGTTCTGGTTGTAGTCGAGGAAGACGCCGTGGCGCTCCTCCTTCCACCACTTGCTCGTCGCCTTCTCCGGCAGGCGGCGCTCGATCTCGCGCGCCAGCGCGAGCGCGGCGCGGCGCACCTCGGTGAACGTCCACTCGGGCTCGATGCGGACGTTGACGTGGATCCCGCGCGAGCCCGACGTCTTCGGGTAGCCGCGCAGGTCCATCTCGGTGAGCAGCTCGTTGACGGCGAGCGCGACCTGGCGGATGTCGTCCCAGGCGACGCCCGGGGTCGGGTCGAGGTCGATGCGCAGCTCGTCGGGATGGTCGAGGTCCGAGCGGCGCACGGGCCACGGGTTCCAGTCGATGTTGCCGAGGTTGACGGCCCAGACGAGGTGCGCGGCGTCGTTGGGCACGAGCTCGGTCGCGCTGCGCCCGGAGGGGAACGACACGGTCGCGGTCTGCATCCACTCGGGGCGCTTCTCGGGCACGCGCTTCTGGAAGAAGAACTCGCCGGTGATGCCGTCCTTCCAGCGCTTGAGCGTCGTCGGGCGGTCGCGCAGGTGGTTGATCGTCTCGTCGGCGACGGCGAGGTAGTACTCGGCGAGGTCGAGCTTCGTGATCGGCGGGCGCCCGTCGTGGGCGGGGAAGTAGACCTTCGATGGGCTCGAAAGGCGCATTTCGCGCCCGCCGGCGTCGAGGGTCGTGTACTCCTTCGCTGGCATGGCAAAGAGCATGCCAGTCCTCGTCGCCCCTCAGGCCTTCTGCAACGACCTTCGCGCGCCGTTCGTCGCGGCGGCGATCGGGCGCGGGCTGGAGCGGGCCGGCTGCGCACCGCCGGACCTGTGCCCGGTCGCCGGCGGCGGGCCCGGCACGATCGAGGTCCTGCTGCCGGTGCTCGGCGGCGAGACCGGCGACGGCTTCGCGCTGATCGAGGACGGCGCGACGGCGATCGTCGAGCCGGGCTCCGACGCGGAGGCGAGCGCGCAGCGGCTGGCCGCGGCGGTGGCGACCGGCGCGCTCGTCGTGATGCTCGCGGCCGCCGGCCCGCAGGCCGCCGCCGGCCCGTTCATGGAGGCGCTCGACGACCACGGTGGCCTGCGCGGCGCGGCGCTCGTCGTGCTCTGCGACGTGCGCGACCCCGGCGAGCTCGCGCAGGCGCTGCACGACGAGCGCGGCGGGCGGCTCGTCGCGGGCGTGCCGTTCGTGCTCGACGCGCTCGGCTTCGATGCGCGCATGCGCGCCGCCCACGCGCTCGTCGTCGGCGAGGGGTGCCTGGACCGCTCGACGCTCGCCGGGCGCGTCGCGGGCGAGATCGCGACGCGCGCGCGCCAGTCGGGCGTCCCCTGCCACGCGGTCGTCGGCGAGAACGCGATCGACCGCTTCGACGCCCGCATCCTCGACCTGCAGGCGATCATCCGGGCCGGGACGGTCGCCGAGCTCGAGGACGCGGGCGCAGCGCTGGCGGCCTACCTGTAGGCCGCGCTATGTCGTGCCCGCCGCCGCGCGCCCGCAGCGCGCCGCCAGCGACCTGAACGCGTCGACCAGCTCGGGCGGCTCGTGGACCTCGAACTCGAGGCCGAACATCGCGATCCGCATCGCCAGCCAGTCCAGCGAGTCGTCGCTTGTGCGGTAGTCGCAGCTGTGCTCGTCGATCGCAGTGACCGTGCCCCACAGGTGGCGGCGCCCCTGCACCTCGGCGGCCGGCGCGTGCAGCGTGATGCGCGCCTGGTAGCGCGTCGGGGCGCCACGCAGGTTGGCGGCGACGTAGGCGGCGGGGTCCTTTGCCGGCAGCGTGCGCGGGGTGAAGCGCGCGCCGGCGGGCCGCGGGCGCTCGAGCCGGTCGACGCGGAACGTCCGCCAGGCCTGGCGGTCGCAGTCCCAGGCGACGAGGTACCAGCGGCGCCCGAGGTTCACGAGGCTGTGCGGCTCGACGTGGCGCCGCGTCTCGGTGTCGTCGCGGGCCTTGTAGGCGAAGCGCAGCGTCTCGCGCTCGCGGCAGGCCCCGGCGATCGCGGTGAGCGCCTCGGGGTCGACCATCGGGCCGCTTGCGGGGAGCGTCGCGAGAACGGACTGCAGCGCGTTGACGCGCCGGCGCAGGTGGGCGGGCAGGACCTGCTCGAGCTTGACGAGCGCGCGGATCGCGGTCTCCTCGATGCCGGTCACCGAGGCGCCCGCGGCGGTCCGCAGGCCGACCGCGATCGCGACCGCCTCGTCGTCGTCGAGCAGCAGCGGAGGCATCGCCGTCCCGGCGTGCAGGCGGTAGCCTCCGGCCGGTCCGGTGACCGCATCCACCGGATAGCCGAGCTCGCGAAGTCGCTCCACATCCCGGCGAATCGTGCGCCCCGACACCCCGAGCCGATCGGCGAGCTCGTTGCCAGGCCAGTCGCGGCGCGTCTGCAGCAGGGAGAGGAGCTTCAGGAGCCGGCCGGAGGTCTCGGTCATCCCGCCGAGGTTCTCAGATATTGCGGCCAGAAGCTGACCTAGATGGCTCGTAGGTTCCACCCCATGCCAACGAGATTGGAAGTCCCCATGACGAATCCGGAGACCGAGGTGAGCCTCGACTCCCCACCCCGCGCAGCTGCGCCGGCGATCAGCGCCCGCGGGCTGCGCAAGTCCTTCGGCGACGTCCACGCCCTCGACGGCGTCGACTTCGAGGTCGCGACCGGCACGGTGCTCGGGCTGCTCGGCCCCAACGGCGCCGGCAAGACGACGGCCGTGCGCGTCCTCACGACGCTGCTGCTGCCCGACGAGGGCAGCGCCACGGTGGCGGGCCTCGACGTCGTCTCGCAGGCCGCCGCGCTGCGCGAGAGCATCGGCCTCGCCGGGCAGTACGCCGCGGTCGACGAGAACCTCACGGGCCTGGAGAACCTCACGATGGTCGGCCGCCTGTACGGCATGGCGCGGGCGGTCGCGAAGGCGCGCGGGAACGAGCTGCTGGCGCGCTTCGAGCTCGACGAGGCCGCGGGGCGCGCGGTGAAGACCTACTCCGGCGGCATGCGGCGCAGGCTCGATCTCGCGGCGGCGCTCGTCGCCAAGCCGCCCGTCCTGTTTCTCGACGAGCCGACGACGGGCCTGGATCCGCGCAGCCGGCTGGCGCTGTGGACGACGATCGAGGAGCTCGTCGCGGAGGGCACGACCGTGCTGCTCACGACGCAGTACCTCGACGAGGCCGACCGCCTGGCGGACACGATCGCGGTCATCGACCGCGGCCGCGTCATCGCGCAGGGCACGCCCGACGAGCTGAAGGACCGCATCGGCGGCGAGCGCCTGGAGGTCCGCCTGAGCGACGCCGCACAGGCGCCGGCGGCCGCGGCCGCGCTGACGCCGATGTCCGACGAGGCGCCGGTCGCCGACGGCCCGACCGTGACCTTCACGGTCCGCCGGCGCGCGGGCGCGATCGTCGAGGCGGTGCGCCGCCTGGACGAGGCGGGCGTCGGCGTCGACGACCTCACGATGCGCCGCCCGACGCTCGACGACGTGTTCCTGACGCTCACCGGCCACGTCGCCGAGGTCGTCGAGGACGACGAGGAGGTGGCGGCATGACTGCGCGCCATCGCTCGACCGTCGTGGGTTTCGGAACGACCGGCAGGTCCTCGCGATGAGCCGTCTCGTGTCGGACACGATGGTCATCGCCGAGCGCAACCTCGTGCGCCTCACGCGGGCACCCGACCTGCTGCTGGCGTTCACGGTCCAGCCGGTCATGTTCGTGCTGCTGTTCGTCTACGTCTTCGGCGGCGCGATCGTCACGCCGGGCTACTCCTACGAGGACTTCCTGCTGCCGGGGATCATCGTCCAGAACATCGCCTTCGGCGGCTTCGTCACGGCGCTGGGGCTCAACGAGGACCTCCACAAGGGGCTCATCGACCGCTTCCGCTCGCTGCCGATGGCGCGCCCGGCGGTGCTCGCCGGCCGGACGCTCTCCGACGTCGTCACGAACGCGCTGTCGGTCGTCGTGCTCGTCCTGACCGGCCTGCTGATCGGGTTCTCGTTCGACGCGAGCCTGCTGAACATCGTCGCCGGCTTCGGGCTGCTGCTGCTCTTCGGCTACGCGTTCTCGTGGGTCTTCGCGCTGCTCGGGATGCTCGTCTCCTCGCCTGAGGCGGCGAACTCGGTCGGCTTCCTCGCGGTCTTCCCGCTGACGTTCATCTCGTCGGCGTTCGTGCCGGTGGACTCGATGCCGGCGGCGCTCGCGTGGTTCGCGGACGTCAACCCGTTCACGATCGTCGTCGACGCGATGCGCCACCTGTGGATCGGCGCCCCCGCCGGCAACAGCGTCTGGGGCGCGCTGGTGTGGTCGCTCGTGATCATCGCGATCTTCGCGCCGCTGGCCGTCTCGCGCTACCGCAAGGCGGCGGGCCACTAGCGGGTCTGGACGGACGTTGCATGCGCGCCGGGCGTGCGAGCGGACCGTCGTCCGATCGCCTCGCACGCCCGGCGCGGACAGCCGTCGGATCTTTCCGGCACGCCGCTGACAGCTGCCCCGGAAGGTGGTACATCGTGGGAGATGGAGCGCACGCCCTGTCCCCACGAGCACCTCGTCGAGTTCTACGAGTCCGACGCGTTCCTCGTCGGCACGGTCGCCGACTTCGCCGTGTCGGCGCTGCGCGGATGGGACGCGGTGGTCGTCGTCGCCACCGCTGCGCACCGCGACGCCTTCGCCGACGCGATCCGCGCCGAGGGGATCGATCTCGAGGCCGCCGAGCGCGAGGGCCGCTATCACGCGTTCGACGCGCAGGAGCTGCTGTCGACGTTCATGGCCGACGGCACGCTGGACCGCGTGCGCTTCGCGGAGGTCGCCGGCGCGGTCATCGAGCGCGCGGCGCTCGACGGCCGGCACGTCGCGATCTACGGCGAGATGGTCGCGCTGCTGCTGGGCGGCGGCGACATCGCGTCGACGATCGCGCTGGAGGACATGTGGAACGAGCTCGCCGCCGTCCACAGCTTCTCGCTGCTGTGCGCCTACCCGCTGCAGGCCTTCGACGACGGCGGCCGCCGCGACGCCTTCCGGCACATCTGCACCCAGCACGGGACCGTCATCCCCGCCGAGAGCTACTCCCTGGCGGCCACGACCGACCAGCAGCAGCGGATCGTCGCCGCGCTCCAGCAGGAGGCGGCGGCACTGCGCGCCGAGCTGCGGCGCCGCCGTCAGCGGGCAGCGCAGGCGGCCGGAGCCGAGCTGTCGCACAGCGCATGACGCGGGGCTGACGGCCCGAAAGCCCGTACGCTCGCGGGCAATGGCCGATGGACGACCACGCCTGCCGACCCCGGGCGCCAAGCGCGCGATCGTCGTCGGGGCGGGCTCGTTCGGCACCGCGGTGGCGGTCCTGCTGGCGCGCGGCGGCTTTCGCACCACGCTGCAGACGCGCACCGCCGAGCAGGCCGGCGGCTGCTCGCCGACCGCGAGAACCGCGTCTACCTGCCGGGCGTCGAGCTGCCGCGCGAGCTGCGCATCGAGAACGTCGACGCCGGCCTGGGGCGCACCGACTACGTCTTCCTCGGCGTGCCGTCGGGCAGCATCGGCGACACGATCCGCGACCTCACGCGCGCCGGGCTCGGTGCCCGCACGCCGGTCATCTCGCTCGCCAAGGGGCTCTCGCCGCCGCACGGCGTCGCGCCGACGATGCTGCTGCGCGAGCGCTTCGGCGAGGGCCGCGTGGCGTGCGTCGGCGGCCCGTCGCACGCGCGCGAGATGGTCAGCGAGGGCGCCGGCCTCGTCGCCGCCTCGACGAACGAGGAGCTCGCGCACGCGCTCGCCGGCGTCTTCATCCGCGCCGGCGTCGTCTGCGAGCAGTCCAACGACCCGATCGGGGTCGAGCTCGCGGGGGCGGCCAAGAACGCCGCGGCGCTCGCCGCCGGCGCGACCGAGGCGCAGGGCCTGAACGCCGCCGGCGCCGCCGCCGGCCACATCTTCGCCGAGGTCTGGCGCTTCGCCGAGTCGCAGGGCGCGCGGCCGGAGTCGCTGCTCGGCCTCGCCGGCACCGGCGACCTCGTGGCGACCGTGCTCGCGCCGCAGAGCCGCAACCGCCGCGCGGGCGAGCTGCTCGCCGAGGGCGTCCCGACCGCCGAGATCCCCGAGCGCGTCGGCCAGGCGGTCGAGTCGCTGGAGTCCGTTCCGCTGCTGGCCCGCGCGCTCGCCAGCGCCGGCCTCGACGCGCCGGTCACCGACGGCCTGGCGAGGCTCATCTCCGGCGAGCTGCCGCTCGACGACTGGGTCGCGCTCGTGCGCACGACGGTCCCGCCGCCCGCGCGCTGGCGGCGGCCGGTCGCGCCCGGCTTCTGGGCGCGGCTGCGGGCGCGGTTCAGCCGCCTCCGCGAAGAGCCAGCGTCGTGACGACCGCCTCGTAGACGCCGGCGCCGTAGCGCGCCTCGGCGACGCGCACGTTGGGCCGGCCGGCGATCGCCTCGCGCAGCGTCGGGTCGCGCTCGAGCGCGTTGGCGACGAACCAGAACGCGCCGACGTGGGCCACGGTCCCGAGGTCCTCGCGCGAGTCGCCGACCGCGATCGCGTCCTCGGGCGCGTAGCCGCGGGCGCGCATGTGGCGCGCGACGCGCGTTGGCCTTCGAGGCCCCGCGCGGGACGAGGTGGTAGGCGCGGACCTCCTCGAGCGCGCGAGCCGCGGCGAGCGGCGGCGCACGACGCCGTTGTCGACGAGCCGCAGCGTCCCGTGCCCGTGCTCGGCCAGCAGCGCGTCCGCCTCGAGGGCGTCGACCAGCCCGCGGAAGAGGTGCGAGACCTCGCGGTTGCGGTGCCAGGGCTCGTGGTACTCCAGGCGCCCGCGTAGTGCTCGAGCAGCAGCGCGGGCGCGCCCATCGCCTCGATCTGGTCGTGGATCGTGCCCGCCTCGCCGGGCATCAGGTCGCCGGTCAGCCAGTGCTCCTCGCCGTCGAGGACGAGGCACGAGCCGGCCTCGAAGATGTAGGAGTCCTGCCCGAGCAGGCGCGCGTCCTCGTGACCTGCGCCTTGCGCCGGCCGGTCATCAGCACGACCTCGGCGCCGGCGCGGTGGCAGGCCTCCAGCGCGCGCACGCCGAGCAGCGTGAAGCCGCCGTCGGCCGTCGCGCAGCAGCGAGGCCGCCGGGGCCGAGCAGGGTCGCCGTCGAGGTCGACGTAGAGGCAGCGCACTAGTTCCTCCGGCCACTAGGCCCCGCGATCGAGGGCGCGCAGCTGGGCGAGCGGCGGGCGCTCGGCAGCGCGGGCGCGTCCGCCTCGCCGCCGCGAGCAGGCGCCCGTCGCGGCGCAGGCGGCTCGTGACGGCGGCGAGGACGGCGGCGGCCATCGGCGCGAGCTCCTCCAGCGGCTGGTGGCGGTTCTGGCGGACGTCGAGGTCGACCTGCGCCAGCGCGTCGATGCCCGGCCTCGGCGTGGACGTCGAGCAGCAGCCCCATCTCGACCGCGTAGCCGGTGCAGAACGGCATCCGCTCGAGCAGCTCGCGGCGCGCGGCGAACTCGCCCGCCAGCGGCTGGGGACGCCCGCGAGCTCGGGATAGAAGGCCTGCAGCAGCGGGCGCGCGGTCAGCTCGGTGACGCGGCCGCCGCCGGTCGGCTCGGCCGGGCCGCCGTTGGCCTTGAACGGCCGCCGGTAGAAGCCCTTGACGAACTGCACGCCGGGCTCGCAGACCAGCGGCCCGAGCAGGCCGCAGGCGAAGTGCTCGCCGAAGTCCTCGGAGTCGGCGTCGACGAAGCAGACGAGGTCGCCGCGTCAGCGACGGTCAGCGCCCGCCACATCGCGTCGCCCTTGCCGAGCACCGGTCCGAACTCGGGCAGCAGCTCGGCCTGGCTGAGCACGTCGGCGCCGAGCGCTCGCCGGCGATCGCGCCGGTGCCGTCGCGCGAGTCGCCGTCGGCGACGACGACCTGGTCGACGACGCCGGCCTCGCGCAGCGCGACGAGCGGCGCGACGATCGCCGCGATCGTGGCCGCCTCCTCGCGCGCCGGAACGCAGACCGAGATCGTCTCGCGCGCGCGCAGCGCGCAGACGCTCGGCCGGAAAGTCCGCGTGATGGAAGGAGCGCATGGTTCCAGGCCGGCGCAAGGCGCTCGTACTATGGCAAGCAGCTTGGCCGTCGCCCCGCAAGCCCATCCCTGGAGCGCAGCTGCTCGACGCCGGCCGCGCCGACGCGCGGCTCGTGCGCGAGGCGCTTCGAGGGCGCCCGCGAGCCGGAGACCGCGCCGCTTCCCGACGAGCTGCACCCGGCGCTGCTGACCGCGCTGCGCGGCGCCGGGATCGAGACGCTGTGGTCCCACCAGGCGCGAGGCGCTGCAGCGCGGCCTGGGCCGGGCCGACGATCGTCACGACCGGCACCGCGTCGGGCAAGTCGCTGTGCTTCAACCTGCCCGACGCTCGACGTCCTCTGCCGCGACGCCAAGGCGCGCGCGCTGTACCTCTACCCGACGAAGGCGCTCGCCCAGGACCAGGCGCGGGCGCTCAACGCGTTCGGGCTGACCAAGCAGGTGCGCCCCGCGATCTACGACGGCGACACGCCGCGCGAGCAGCGCCCGCAGATCCGCCGCGCGCGCGAACCTCGATCCTCACCAACCCGGACATGCTGCACATGGGGATCCTGCCCCACCACCGCCGGTGGGCCGACTTCTTCGCCAACCTCGCGGTCGTCGTCGTCGACGAGGCGCACGTCTACCGCGGCGTCTTCGGCTCGCACGTGGCCAACGTGCTGCGGCGGCTGCGGCGGATCGCCAACGCCTACGGGACCGAGCCGCGCTTCCTGCTGGCCAGCGCGACGATCGCCAACCCCGTCGAGCTCGCCGAGCGGCTGACCGGGCCTGGAGGACGATCGCGCTCGTCGACCGCGACGGCTGCGCCCGGCGCGCGACGCGAGATCGCGATGTGGAACCCGCCGCTGACCGACGAGGCGCTCGGCACGCGGCGCTGCGCCGCTGGCCGAGGCGGCGGAGATCGTCGGCCACCTCGTGCGCCACGGCGCGCGGACGATCTGCTTCATCAAGTCGCGCCGGGCGGTCGAGCTCGTCGCGCGGATGGTCGCCCTCGACGACCCCGAGCTCGCCGACCTCGTCGTCCCCTACCGCGCCGGCTACACGCCCCAGCAGCGGCGCGAGCTCGAGGGCCGGCTGATGCGCGGCGAGCTGCTGGCGGTCATCACGACCGACGCGCTGGAGCTCGGCATCGACATCGGCGCCCTCGACGCCGCGGTCGTCGTCACCTTCCCCGGGACCGTCGCCTCGCTGCGCCAGATGTGGGGCCGCGCCGGCCGGCGCGGTCGCGGCCTGGCCGTCTACGTCGCCGGCGAGGACGCGCTGGACCAGTTCTTCTGCCGCCACCCCGACGAGTTCCTCGAGCGCGCCGGTCGAGGCGGCGATCCTCGACCACGAGAACGAGCCGATCCACCTCGCCCACCTGCTGTGCGCCGCCCACGAGGGGCCGCTGAGCGCCGACCGACGCCGAGACGCTGGGCCCGCGCTGGGAGGCGCACGCGCAGGCGCTGGTCGCCGCCGGCGAGCTCGTCGAGCGCCGCGGGCAGTACCTCCTGCGCCACCCCGAGGACTATCCCGCCGCGCGGGTGTCGCTGCGCTCGGCCTCGCCCGACTCGTTCGCGATCGTCGACGTCTCCTCGCGGCGAGCTGCTCGGCACGGTCGAGTCCGCGCGCGCGCACACGACCGTCCACGACGGCGCCGTCTACCTGCACCAGGCGCGCTCCTACGTCGTCCGCGAGCTCGAGCTCGACACCCGCCGCGCGCTCGTCGAGCCGTTCAACGGCGACTGCTACACGCAGCCCAAGAAGGAGACGATGACCGAGATCGAGGCGCTGCTGGACCGGCGCTCGACGCTCGGCGTGCCGCTCTCCTTCGGGCGCGTGACCGTCACCGAGCAGGTGCTCGCCTACCAGCGCAAGCGCCTGCCCGACCACGAGGTCATCGACCTCCAGGGGCTCGACCTGCCCGAGACGACGTTCCAGACGCAGGCGCTCTGGTACGAGCTCGACGACGACCTGCTCGCGCACGACTTCCCGCTCGAGGTCCTGCTCGGCTCGCTGCACGCGGCCGAGCACGCGCAGATCGCCGTGCTGCCGCTGCTGGCGATGTGCGACCGCTGGGACATCGGCGGCCTGTCGACGAACGCGCACCCGCAGACCGGCGCGCCGACGATCTTCATCTACGACGGCCACCCCGGCGGCGTCGGCATCACGCGCCAGGGCTTCCTGCGCTTCGAGTCGCTCGTCGCCGACGCGCACCGGCTGATCGCCGAGTGCCCGTGCGAGGCCGGCTGCCCCTCCTGCGTGCAGTCGCCGAAGTGCGGCAACCTCAACGAGCCGCTGGCCAAGGCCGGCGCGCTGGAGGTGCATGGCGCGGATGCTCGAGCGCTGAGCCCGGCGTGGCTGTCGCGTTGCAGCGCTTGAGCGCGCTGCGCCGATAACCGACGCTGACGGCATGCGTTCGCATGGAAGCGCCGCACTCGTCGTCCTCGCCGCCGTGTTGGTCGCCGCCCCTGCGGCGCCGGCGGCGGCTTCCGGTGGCGCGCAGGCGCCGCTGCGCAGCGGCGGCGCCGGCTACGGGTCGGCGCTCCCGCGCCCGGATGCGCACCCGATCGCCAGCCGTCTGACCGTCTCCCCGCGCGAGGCCGTCGCCGGGCAGCCGCTGCCGCAGATCCGCCTGCGCCTGCGCCAGCGCGGCATCACGCGCGTGCGGGCACGCGTCGTCGTCGTGCGGCTGCCGGGCAGCCGGCCGGTCGCGCGCGTCACGCTGGGCTGGGTCAAGCCGGGGCGGCGCGTGACCGTCACGTGGCCCGCCGGTGTCGCGCTGCGGGCCGGGCGCTACCTCGTGCGCGTGCACGCCAAGGACTCGCGCGGGCGCACGCTGTCGCGCAACGCCCGCCACCCGGGGCGCGCGCGGCTGATCGTCCACCGCGCGCCGGCGGTGACGATCCCGACACCCGCGGTGCCCACGGCGGTCGTGCCGTTCCCCGCGCCGGGTCCCTCGCCGGCCGGCCCGGGCGCGTTCCCGGTCGCCGGGCCGTTTGACTTCGGCGGGATCACCGGGCGCTTCGGCGCCGGGCGCCCCGGCCACATCCACGAGGGCCAGGACATCATCGCCGCCGCCGGGCTGCCGGTCGTCGCGCCCTACGCGGGCGTCGTCAGCAGCACGAGCTACCAGGCGAGCGCCGCCGGCGAGTACGTCGTCCTCGACGCCGTCGACGGGCGCGACTACTTCTTCGCCCACTGCATCCGCCGCTCGACCGTCGTCGCCGAGGGCGCGACGGTCGCGGCCGGCCAGCCGCTCTGCCAGGTCGGCAGCACGGGCAGCGCCGACGGGCCGCACCTGCACTTCGAGATCTGGAACATCGGCTGGCGGGTCCCGGGCGGCTACCCGATCGACCCGCTGCCCGAGCTGCGCACCTGGGGCGGGGTCTAGACCCGTGCCGCGGCGACGCTGACGCCGTCGGGCTCCAGGCGTGCGCGCAGCGCATCGACGGCCTCCGGGTCGGAGGCGATGCCGGCGATCGCGCCGCCGGAGCCGGTGTAGGTCGCGCTGAGCCCGAGCTCGCGCGCGCACGCCACCAGCGCCGCGTGGCGCGGGTCGAGCTCGAAGACCGCGGCGCGGACGTCGTAGCCGGCGTCGAGCGCGGCGGCGAAGGCGTCGGTGTCGTTCTTCTGCAGCGCGGCGCGGGCGTCGTGCGCGAGCTGGGCGAGCGTGCGCATCGCGCCGGTGACGCGTACGTCGCCGGCGTCGAAGCGGGCGCGCACGCCGGCGTGGGCCGCGCCCGACGATCCGCCGGCGGCCGCGTGCCAGGCGAGAAACAGCGGCGGCAGCGCGCTCGCATCGAGCGGCTCGTAGGCGCCGCGCGCGAAGTCCATGAAGACGAGGCCGCCGTAGGCCTGCACGACGCGGTCCTGCAGCCCGGCGGCGATACCGAGCTCCTCGGTCTCGCACGCCAGCGCGATCGCCGGCAGGCGCCCGGTCTCGATCTCGGTGCCGGCGTGCTGGGCGAGCGCGCGCAGCGTCGCGATGACGATCGCGCTGGAGCCCCCGAGGCCGACCTCGCGCGGGATCGTCGAGCGGTAGCGGATCCGTACCGGGCCGGGGAGCGGCGCGCAGTCGCGCTCGAAGCGGGCGAGCGCGGCGCGGACCAGCGGCGCGCCGCCCTCCGGCCACTGGTCGTCGCTCGCAGGCGCGATGTCGAGCGTGGGCGCGTGCGCCACCTCGACCTCGGCGGCGAAGTTGTCGAGCGTCACGGCGAGCGTCGCGCCGCCGTAGCCGTCGGACGGGTGACCGACGAGGCCCGTGCGCGCGAGCGCGCTAGCGCGCGTCATCGATCAGCGTGCGCGCGAACGCCCGCAGCCGTTCGCCGTGCTCGGGATCGGTGAGGGCGAAGTGCAGGAAGGCGGCGGCGTAGCTCTCGTGGGTGCCGACGTCGTGGCGGACGACGTCGCCGAGGCGGACCGCCACGACGCGCTCGCCGCCGGCGATCAACCGCGCGATCGCGTCGGTGAGCTCGACCTCGCCGTGGGCGCCGGGCGGCGTCTCGCGCAGCGCCGCGAAGATCGCGGGCGTCATGACGTAGCGCGCGCTGACCGCGAGCGTGCTCGGGGCCGTCGCCGGGTCGGGCTTCTCGACGATCGCGTCGACGCGCAGCACGTCGCCGTCGCCGTCTCGCCGTCGCCGTCGCGCGCCGACACGATCCCGTAGCGGCCGGTCTGCTCGCGCGGGACGTCGCGGACGGCGACCGCGCAGGCCGCATCGTGCTCCTCGCGGGCAGCGGCGAGCCGCGCGACGATGTCGGGCGGCTCACGCGTACCGAAGATCGCATCGCCGAGCGCGACCGCGAACGGCCCGTCGCCGGTGAGGCCCTCCGCGCACAGGACGGCGTCGCCGAGCCCGCGCGGCGCCGGCTGGCGCGCGTAGACGAACGTCAGGCCCAGGTGCTCGAAGCCGTCGTCGAAATGGCGCTCGATCGACTCCTTGCCACGGCCCGTGACGAAGACGATCCGCCGCACCCCGGCGCGCGCCAGCTCCTCGACGACGTGCTGCACGACGGGCTTGCCGCCGACCGGCAGCATCTCCTTCGGCTGCGACTTCGTGGCGGGCAGCAGCCGCGTCCCGAGGCCGGCGACGGGCACGACTGCGGTCGTCACGAGCGGCACGTGGGCCGAACGCTAGCCGAGGCGTCGGGGCGGCAGCGTTATCCTCTCGCCCGCGGCGAGATAGCTCAGTTGGTAGAGCACACGACTGAAAATCGTGGTGTCGGCGGTTCGAGTCCGCCTCTCGCCATTTCGGGGCCTCGAATCCCGCATGGCTGCTTGATTTTCTAGCTGCAGGTGTAACGGGTGGCGGGTTCCTCCTGCACACGAGGCGTTTCGTGTGTTCCTCGCGTCGAGCCGAGCGCTTGGGCCTCGGAACGCCGCTTGGATCTGCCGTTCTCATCCGTGGGCTGGCTCAGGTCGCGGGAGTCATCGGCGCGCGTCTGCCTTTTCCTGCCTTTTCGGGATGCGAATAGCCGCACGTACGCGTCACTCGTCGAGTCGGCGCGTGAGCGCTGCGGAGCGTGGGGCTAGAACACCCGCGGCCCGGCGGTGACTGCCGCTGCGATCGCGTTCAGCTCTGGGGTCGTGCTGAACACGAGATGGGTCCTTTGACTCAGGGGTGGATGGTCACCGGGCGGCGGTCGGCAAGGTGCTCGAGTTCGGCGACGACCTCTCCGTGCCCGGGCATCGCCCCGATCTCGCTTTGCACCTGCTTCGCCGCGGCGGCGTAGCCCGGGTTGTCGAGGAGCCGCAGGAGCGCCGTGCGGACGGTGGCGGCGTCAAAGTCCTCGGGGTCGACGCGGATAGCGGCCTCGGCCGCGGCACCGGCACCGGCGTTGCGAAACTGGTCGGCGCCTTGCGGCAGGAGGAGCTGCGGAAGGCCGGCGGCGAGCGCGGCGAGGAACGTGCCCGATCCGGCGTGTGACACCACGGCGGCCGCGCGAGGGAGGATCTCGGCCTGCGGGACGAACTCGGCGATCTCGACGTTGGGCGGCTGATCCCCGAGGCCCGCGGGGTCGGCGCCCGGGCCGAGCGTGACGAGCACCCTCACCGGCAGGTCTGAGATCCCCTCGAGCACGGTGCGGTGGCCGCTGAGGTCGCGGCCGAAGACCGTCCCGAACGTCACGTACACGAGTGGCACGTCGCGATCCGGGACAGGCGTCACGACCAGCGCCGGGCGCATGGGCTGCACGGTCGTCCCGGCCGGCACGCCGCTCGCCTGGAGGCTCCGCGGGTAGATGTCGAGGTAGACGTGCTCGAAGAGCCCGGCGTGGGGCGCGGGCTCCAAATCGTGTGCCCGCCAGACCGGCGCCATCGCCTCCGCCGCGTCGTCGATCACGGCCTGCGGCATCGGCGAGCCGAACGAATGGGTCGCGTTCGGTACACCGGCGAGCGCTGCGACGATCGGGCCCGCGTATTCGACGCCGTCGCACACGAGCAGCGACGGCTCCCACTCCCTGACGACCGACAGCAGCTGCTCGAGCATCGGGCCGGCCCGGTCGGGAAAGATTCGACCACCCGAAGTCGCACCCTCGGGCAGGCCGGCGGCGACCGCCTCGAACCCGTGCGCGCGCAGCCCTTCGCACGCCGCCTCGGCGGTCGCCCACAGCACCTCATGACCCCGCTCGCGGCAGGCGGCCGCGAGTGGGGTCATCGCGAGGTAGTGCCCGCGTCCGGGAGTCGTGGTGAAGAGGACGCGCATCGGCGCTCAATCGGCGCTGAGGGGCGGCCCGAGAAGGGTCATCCCGTGGCGCTCGAAGATCGCCGCGATCTCGGCCCGGTCGGGGTTCGCCGTCCTGGTCGCGGGCCCGAGCTCCTCGAAGAACGTGTGCCCGCCGCCCGGCGCGTACGTGACGATCAGCTCGGCCGGCTGATCGGTGAGGTTCAGGAACGCGTGCGGCAGCCCCATCGGCATGTACGCGAAGCCGCCGGCCTCGAGGAGGTAATCCTCCTCGCCCACCCTGACCTTGAAGCGGCCGCGCTGGACGTGGACGGTCTCGTCGCGGTCGTGGTGCACGTGCAGCGGCGGCCCTCCGTGCGGCGCGACCTCGCAAATGAAGTAGTCGATCGCGCCGCGGGTGTCCTGGCCGGTGACCTTGAAGATCAGATCCCGGCCGGGACCCGACGGAAGGCGCATCCCCTCGTCCGGCGCCAGGACCTTCGACGGTGTGCTGGTGGTGGTGGTCATCTTCTGCCTCCCGGTGAAGCGGTAAAGTATTTGCGGAATGCAAACAGTAGTCCATGTATTTGCACGAGTCAACTAAATCTTGAGAGAGTCGCTCCTCCCGTCGAACGTGGCCCCTGAGCCCGATCCCTTCTCGGCCGACGAGTTCGCCGCGTGGCGAGGGATGCTCCGCGTCCACTCGACCGTCTTCCGAGAGCTCGACCGGCAGCTCACTGCGACGCACGGTGTCGGGATCGACGCGTACGGTCTTCTCATCACGCTGGTGACGGCTCCCGAGCACCGGCTCCCGATCGGGGAGCTCGGACTGCGCCGCAACCTCAGCCCGAGCGGCATCTCGCGCTCGGTCGACCGCCTGACCAAGCTCGGACTGCTCGAGCGCGTGCCCAACCCCGACGACCGCCGCAGCTTCCTCGTCGGGCTCACACGCGAGGGGCTCGAGCGCCTGCGCGAGGCGCAGGTCACCCATCACCGGGTCGTCCGCGAGACGCTCTTCGCCCACCTCGACGCGCGCGACCTCAAACGTCTCGGCGGGCTCTGGGAGAAGGCCATGCCAGGCGCGGCCTCGAGCCCGACCTGGCCGCTGTGACCAGCTCCCCGAGGCGCTGACCGGGCGGCAACGATCTCGTCTGGGACCCGTCGAGGCCGGCGGTGGCGCGGGCCTCGTCGAACGGGTCGCTGACGGCGCAGCGAGTCCCCAGGTGAACCGCGCCGGGTCGTCTGGGCGCGCGTCGCCCGGTCGCGTGGGGCCGGACGTACACTTGACGCGTGAGCTCCAAGGACGTCACCGACGAGTTGGTTCGACAGGTCGCCGACGAGTTGCGCGCCCGCTACGGCCTCGATGACGAGGACGTCCGCACGCTCGGCGCCCGACTGGCCGAGCCGGCCGACGCCCGCGCCGCGGAGAACCTCGAGTTCGCCGAGCGCTTCACCGCAGAGCATCGCGAGACATTCGACCGGCTCTCGCAGTAGGCCATCGTCGATGAGGCCGGCCTGGCAGCCGTCGATCGACGACTACATCGATCTCGCGGCGTATCTGCTGCGTGCGGACCGCGCGGCGATCGCGGCGCTCCCGCGGATCACGCTCGCCGAGTCGGCGGTGCACGCGCCGTTCGCATCCTTCGGCGGCGTCGAGGCGTATCCCGAACTCCTCGAGCAGGCTGCGGTGCTACTGGAGCACCTGGCCAAGAACCATCCGCTCCCCGACGCGAACAAGCGTGCCGCGTTCCTACTCATGGCGCGGTTCCTCGACGCCAATGGCTTGGCCTGGGGTGAGCAGGACGTCGACGTCGACGCAGGCATGGTCGAGCGTGTTGCGGCCGGCGAGGCAAGCCATGAGGACGTCGTGCATTGGATCCGCGCACGGACGAGTTGACGCCCAGCTGCCATCGATCGACTCGGCGATCGTGAAAAGGCAGACGGCCGCCGGCGTCTGCCGTATCCCACGGGAAACGAGCGCAAACTCCGGGAAAACACGGACGCCGACAGCATCGCCAATCAACGCGGAACCCCTGCAAATTCGCTGGTTTCAGCCACAAGGACCGCACGACTGAAAATCGTGGTGTCCCCGGTTCGAGTCCGGGTCTCGCCATCAGCACCCGACGGCATCCGTGCCCGACCGGGGACGCCATCCGGACGGTTCGAGTCCGGGTCTCGCCATCAGCACCCGACGGCATCCGTGCCTTCGAGCCCCGGGTCTCGCCATCAGCACCCGACGGCATCCGTGCCCGACCGGGGACGCCGTCGCGCTACTTGTAGGCGATGCCCGCGCTCGCCGGCCCGGCCAGCGGCAGGATCTCGACATCGCGGAAGCCCGCCTCGCGACACCATCCGGCGAAGTCGGCGCCGGTGTAGTCGAAGGCGTCGCCGAACTCGATCAGCATGTTGAGCGACATCATCAGCCCGAAGGCGTTCTCGCGCCGGGCGTCGTCGATGAGGTTCTCGACGACGATGAACGCGCCGCCATCGGGGAGGGCGTCGTAGGCCCCGCTGATGAGATGGCGCTTCTTGTCGAGGTTCCAGTCGTGCAGGATCATCCCCATCGTGATCACGTCCGCTTCGGGAAGCGGATCGGTGAGGAAGCTGCCCGAGGCGACGCCCACGCGCTCGCTGAGACCGGCCGCTGCGATCGCCTTCTCGGCGATCGGCGCGACCGCGGGCAGGTCGAAGCTCGTGCATCGCAGATGCGGGTGGCGCGCGGCGAGCGTCGCCGCGAGCTGGCCGGTGGCGCCTCCGACATCGCAGACCGTCTCATACCTCGAGAAGTCGAACTTCTCCGCCAGCGCCTGGAAGTTGCCCATCGAGATGCCCGCCATCGCCTGCATGAACTGCTCGAGGCGCTGCGGGTCGCTGTAGAGCTCGTCGAACATCGCCCTGCCCGTGAGCTTGATCTCGTTCTGCGGCTTGCCGGTCTGCAGCGCCTCGGTCAGATCGCCCCAGAATCCGTACAGGCGCGCGTTGCTCATCTCCAGCATCCCGCCGATGTAGGCCGGGCTCTGCTTGTCGAGGAACAGCGCCGTCTCGGCCGTGTTGGCGTACTGGGCACCGGTGCCGTCACCGGCGCGGTCGAGCAGCTTCAGGGCGACGAGCGTGTCGAGGAAGTCGTAGATCGCCCGCTCGTGCAGGCCGATGCGCCCGGCGATCTCCTCGCCGGTCATCGCGTCCGCCGCCAGCTGCGTGAAGAGCTCCAGCTCGACGGCCGACAGCACCACCTTCGACGGCCAGAAGCCCATCCCCGTGTGCATGATGTGCGAGGGGTCGAGCGCCTGGGGGATCGCGGCGACGGTCGTCGCGGCAGGGGCGACGCTCATGACCCCTCCACCATGCTCACGAGGGTCGACGGCCGGACACCGTCGTTGCGCATCGCCTCGGCGGCCTCCGCGCTCTGGAGCGCCTGCTCCCACGTCGCCATGTCGGGCGTTTCGACGATGAGTGCGACGAGATCGGATCCGTTGGCGTCGCGGAACGGGCGCACCGTCACGCCCAACGGTGCGAAGAACTCGTCGCGCTTCGGCGAGGCCAGCCAGTGGTCGACGTCGTCGACTTCGTGAATCACGAGCAGGGTGGGCATGTGGTCCTTTCGAGGGGTGCGGCGCGAACCTACGTCCGGGCACCCTGCGCTGACCACGCAGTCTTGGACCCTCCGAAGGTCCAGTTCTGGGCACTCGTCAGGCCCAGAATTGAGTGGCCCGCGGTCGACGGCCGCCGTAGCGTGCCCAGGATGGAGCCGACGCCCCCGATCGCCTGTCCGGTGTGTGGACACTGCTCGTCGGCGACCGCGCGTTTCTGCCGGCGCTGCGGGGCCCGGCTGCCGAGCCCGTCCCGTCGTACGCCTGGTCTGCGGGCGGATAGCATCGTCCGGTGGCGGTCGAGCACCCTGAGCCGGGCACATTCCTCGCGCTGCTCTCGGACGACGATCGCGGCCTGCTGCTGAAGCTCGGCGGCCGCCGCAGGTTCGCTCGCGGTGAGCACCTGATGCACCAGGGCGAGCCGGGAGACCGCCTGCTCATCCTGCTCGAGGGGCACGTGAAGGCGAGCTTCGTCGATCCGCGCGGGCGCGAGACGGTGCTCAGCTTTCGCGGGCCGGGCGACGTCCTGGGCGAGCTGACGTTCAGCCACGGCGAGCCGCGCTCGAGCAGGGTCACCGCGATCGAGACGGTCGAGGCGCAGGCGGTCGCCGCCTCCGATTTTCGCGTCTACCTGGAGCACAGACCGACCGCTGCGCTGACCCTGATCGACGTGATCAGCCGGCGGTTTCGCGATGCCAACCGCAAGCGCGCCCAGTTCGGGGACCTCGACACGGTCGGCCGCATCGCCGCCCGTCTGATCGAGCTCTGCGAGCGCTACGGCGATCGATCCGACACGGGGATCCGGATCCGGCTCCCGGTCACCCAGGATGACCTCGGAAGCTGGACCGCGTCCTCGCGCGCCGGCGTCGCCAGCGGGCTGCGGACGATGCGGGAGCTGGGCTGGATCAAGACCGAGCGCCGCCGCATCACCGTGCTCGACCTCGACGCGCTCACGCAACGCGCCGCCTGATCCCGGCGTTGCGAACCTGGCCGGACGATGGGTGACAGGCGCTGCGGCCACCCGTAGGGTGGCGCGCTCCGGGGACGAGACATTGGGATTGCGACACTGCGCCGATTGTGGACACCGCGCGACTGCGCGCGCGCGGTTCTGCGAGCAGTGCGGGACCGCGCTGAGGCCGAGCGCCGAGCCGTTGCGGGCGCCGAGCGCGCTCGAGGCCAGGATCCTGAAGGAGCGCACGGGGATCGAGGGCGAGCGCAAGCAGGTGACGGTGATGTACACCGACATCGTCGGCTCGATGGAGCTGACCCGCACGCTGGACACCGAGCGCTGGGGCTTTGTCCTCGATCGCTTCCTGGGGATCGCCGCGGCCGCGGTCCATGCGTTCGAGGGGACCGTCAACCAGTTCACCGGTGACGGCCTGCTGGCGGTCTTCGGCGCGCCGCTCGCGCACGAGGACCACGCGCGGCGCGCGTGCCTGGCGGTGCTCGAGCTCCAGCGCGAGGTGGCCGGGCTGGCCGCGGAGCTGGCGCGGCGCGACGGGGTGGAGTTCTCGATCCGGTGCGGGCTGAACTCCGGCGAGGTGATCGTGGGCTCGATCGGCGACGACGTGCACATGGACTTCGTGCCGATCGGCAACACGACCGCGCTGGGCAAGCGGATCGAGTCGCTGGCCCCGGCGGGATCGACGGCGATCGGCGCGTCCACCGCCGCCCTGATCGAAGGCGAGTTCGAGTTGCGCGAGCTGGGCGAGTTCGAGCTCAAGGGCGCGGGGGCGCGCCAGCGCGTGCTGGAGCTGGTCGGGCCCGGGGCGGCACACACGCGCCTCGAGGCGGTGGCCGCCACGCGCGGGCTGACGCGGTTCGTCGGTCGCGACGCCGAGCGCGCTGAGCTGGAGTCCGCGCTCGAGCGCACGCTGGCCGGGGACGGGCGGGCGGTCGGGATCGTCGGCGAGCCGGGCGTGGGCAAGAGCCGCCTGGTGCACGAGTTCGTCGCCGGCTGCGCCGCGCGCGGGCTGGCGGTCCACGCGACCGGTGGTGTCGCGCACGGGCGCTACGTGCCGCTGCTGCCGGTGCTCGCGCTGTACCGCGACTACTTCGGCGTCGGTGAGCACGACCCGCCCGAGATCGCCCGCGAGCGGATCCAGACCACGATGCTGGCCCTCGATCCCGCGTTCGCGGCCGACCTGGCGCTGCTGTTCGAGTTCCTCGGCGTCGAGGACGCCGATCAGCCGCTTGCGGCGCTGGATCCCGAGACCAGCCGGCACCGGCTCATGGCAGTGCTGAGACGTACCGTCAAGGCGCGCAGCCGCCACGAGGCGGCGGTGCTGGTGGTCGAGGACCTGCACGTGATCGACGACGCGAGCGCCGCGTTTCTCGAAGAGCTCGTCGAGGCGGTCGTCGGCACCAGGACGCTCCTGATCGGCACCTACCGGCCGGAGTACGAGGCCCCCTGGACGAGCACCGCGCCGCACGTCGAGCTGCGCCTCGGTCCGCTGGATGCCGGCGCGACCGACGACCTGCTCGCCGAGCTCCTCGGACGCGACCGCTCGCTGGACGCGCTGGCGGCGCGGCTCGAGGCGCGCACCAACGGCAACCCGTTCTTCATCGAGGAGATCGTCCAGGCGCTCGCCGAGAACGGCCACCTCACCGGCGTTCGCGGTGAGCGCCGGCTGGCGGCCGAGCTGGACGGTCTCGTGCTGCCCCCGACGGTCCAGGCGAGCCTCGCAGCGCGCATCGACCGGTTGCCCAGTCGCGAGAAGGCGCTGGTGCAGACGATGTCGGTGATCGGCAAGGAGATCCCCGCGCCGCTGCTGAGCGAGGTCTCCGATCTCGGCGAGCGCCAGCTGGCCGAGGCGATGGGGCTGCTCGCCAGCACCCGCTGGGTCATCCCGCACGATTCGGGTGGCGGCCGCGAGTACGTGTTCAACCACCCGCTGACACAGGAGGTCGCCTACGGATCCCAGCTCTCGGAACGGCGGGCGCGTGCGCACCAGCACGGTCGCGGCGGCGATCGAGCGCACCTATCCCGACGGGCTGGACGAGCGCGCCGCCCTGCTCGCCCACCACTGCGAGGCCTGCGGCGACAGGCTCGCCGCAGCCGGCTGGCACGCGCGCGCCGCCGCGTGGGCCGAGCTGCGGTCCCCGGCCGACGGCATGCGTCACTGGCGCCGCGTCCGCGACCTGGCGTGCGAGCTCCACGCGTCCCCCGAATGCGACGAGCTGGCCACGAGGGCCCGGCTCGGCATCCTCGGCCTGGCCTGGCGGCTCGGGACCTCGCCCGCGGAGACCGCCGCGCTCGGCGCCGAGGCGCACGAGCCCGGGCGCCGGGATGCCGTGCGCGAACGTGCGGCCGTCGAGCAATGCCGTCTGGATCTCTACTACGCCGGGGCCCTCATGCACAGCGGCCGGGAGCGCGAGGGGCTCGACGGGTTCCGGGGAGTCAGCCGGCAGGCCGTCGCAGCCGGCGATCCCGGGGGTGCCCTGACCGCCGCCATGGGCGTGGCATACGCAAGCTGGATCGCAGGCTCCCTGGCCGAGGCGGTGGAGACGATCGACCGCGGGCTTGCGCTGGCGGGCGGCGACCCGACGGCGGGCTCGGGTCTGGCCTTCGTCTGCCCCCTCGCACACGCCTACGGGCATCGCGGGCAGTGCATGGGCTACATGGGCGAGCTCGAGGCGGCGCACGACGATTTCGCCCGCGCGATCGAGCTCGCCCGCGAGCACCGCGACCCCGAGACGGAGTCCGCTGCGTATGCGAACCTCGCGCTCCTCGAAGCCGACGTCGGGGAGATCGAGGCGGCGCTCGGCAACGCCGCGCTGGGCCTGGCGATCGCCGAGCGGGCAGGCGACGCGATCCACATCATCGCCTGCTCGACGCCTGCCGCCGTGGCGCAGGCCGGCGCGGGACGCTTCGCCGACGCGCTCGCGCGGGCGCAGTCGAACCTCGCGACGATCCGCCGGCTCGGAATCGGCCTCTACTACGAGCCGCTGCTGCTCGCCACGATCGCGCGCTCCGCGCTCGCGCTCGGCACGCCCGGCGACGCGCTCGCCGCGGCCGAGGAGGCCGTCGAGATCACGGACGCCCGCGGCCTCACCGCGTGCGCGCTGCCGGCGCCGATCGCGCTTGCGCAGATCCTGCTCGCCACCCAGGGCGCCGCCGCCTGCGAGCGGATCGAGGCCGTTCTCGCACGCGCGCTGCGCGTCGCGCGCGAGAGCCGCGCGCGGGCCTTCGAACCCCAGCTTCATCGCGAGCTCGCCGCGCTCGCGCGCATGCGCGGCGACGACGTCACGGCCAAGCGCGAGCAGGCCGAGGCGCAACAGCTCGTCGCGGAGATGCGGTCCGGGACGTCGACGACCGCACCGCGTTCGCGGCTGCCGGCGCCGGGGACGTGACGCCGCGTGCGCCGACCGCGGTAGGCGCGGTCATGTCCCGCGCCGCGCGTGCCGATGCTGAGGCATGCGTCGCGTGCTCTGTCTCGGTCTGTTCCTGGTGCTGGCGTCGTCGGCTGCGACCGCGAACGCGAGGATCCTGAGCGGCGGGCGCGGCAACGACGTGCTGCGCGGCACCGCGCAGGCCGACCGGCTGTCGTCGGGATCGGCGCAGGACCGCCTCTTCGGGCTGGGCGGGCCCGACCGCCTGCTCGGCGGCTCCGGCGACGACCGCCTCACGGGCGGCACGGGCGCCGACCGGCTGACCGGCGGAACCGGCAACGACCGCCTCGACGGCGGCCCGGGCGCCGATCTGCTGGACGGCGGCGAGGGTGACGACGTCGTGCTCGGCGGCGGCGGCGCGGACGCGATCGTCGCCGGCTTCGGCAACGAGCTGCTGCTCGACGGCGGCCCCGGCGACGACGACATCGACGGCGGCCGCGGCGATGACCACCGCGTCCGCGGCGGCGCCGGCGACGACATCCTGCGTGGCGGCGCCGGCTCGGACACGCTCGAGGGCGGACCGGGCAACGACCGCATCGACGGCGCGGGCGGCCTGGACCACATCGACGCCGGCGACGGCAGCGACATCGTCTTCAGCGGCGACATCCCCGACGTCGTCGCGCTCGGCGCGGGCGACGACGTCCTCTTCGAAGGCACCCGCGCCTTCAGCGAGCAGGTCGACTGCGGCCCCGGCTACGACACCGTGCACGCCGCGACCGAGCAGTCGATGCGCGGCCTCTCCAACTGCGAGGTCTTCCTCCGCGACGACTTCACCTATCAGCACGTCGACCTCGACACGACGTGGTCCAATGCCGCGACGGCGCTCGCGCGGGGCCACCGCTCCGCGGACGAGGGCGTCACGCGGACGACCCGGCGGCTCGGCGACGGCGACAGCCGCTTCGCCCCGATCCCCGGCCTGATCCCCGACGACATCCCCTATCTCGTCCTCGGGCGCGCCGGCGACGACGTCATCGCCGGTGGCATCTGGAGCGACCATCTCGAGGGCGAGCAGGGCAACGACGTCCTCGACGGGCGCGGCGGGGCCGACCTGCTCTACGGCCGCACCGGCGACGACCGCCTGTACGGCCACGCCGGCGAGGACACGCTCGAAGGCGGCCGCGGCCGCGACCTGCTCAAGGGCGGCATCGGCGACGACCGGCTGACCGGCGGCTTCGACCGCGATCGCCTCTACGGCGGCGCGGGCCGCGATCGCCTCAACGCGCTCGACGGCGCGCCGGACCTCGTCGACTGCGGACCCGGCACCGACAGCGCGACGGTCGACAGCCGCGACACCGTCCGCGGCTGCGAGCACGTCGACGGCGGCTGACGGCGGCGGCTCAGCCCGCGACGTCGCGGCGCACGAAGGCGAGAAACGCCCACAGCAGCGCCGGGACCGCGTAGCACGCCGAGACCCAGGTCGCGTGCACGATCGGGGCCCAGTCGGTCGGCTCGCGCAGCAGGCCCTGCCAGGAGTCGAACTGCTCGGAGAGCAGGTAGGGCGCCATGAAGTCCAGGCCCGAGATCGCCGCCAGCAGCTGCATCATGAACGACAGGATCAGCGTCCCGACGACGGCGCCCGCGGAGTTGTGCGTGACCGTCGAAAGCAGGAACGCGATCGCGGCGAGCGCCGTCATCGGGATGAAATAGGCGAGCGCGGCGCCGCCGATCAGCACCATGCCCCGGCCGGGCGCGATCGTCGTCCCCGTGAGCGACGTCAGCGGGTCGAAGCCCCAGATCAGCCCGCCGATCAGGAGCCCGACGCCGACGAAGAGCGCGAGCGCCACGAACGTGTAGGTCAGCGACGCGAGGAACTTGGCGACGAAGATCTGCCAGCGCTCGGTCGAGCGCGTGAGGATCGTCTTCAGCGTCCCGTGGTTGTCCTCGGAGGCGACGATGTCGCCCGCGACGAGCGACGTGATGAGCGGAAACAGCCAGAACGAGCTGAACAGCAGCCCGACGAGCGGGATCGCCAGGCCGGTCTCGCGCACGTAGCGCCCGAAGGCGACGTCGTCGGGCCCGCCGCTGCTGGAGAGCAGGGCGACGATGAAGATCAGCGGCACGAGCGCCGCGGCGCCGAGGCCGAGGTAGGTGCGCTTCTGCGAGCGCAGCTTGCGCAGCTCCCAGCCGTAGACCGTCCCGATGCCGGGGCGCCGGCCGGCGGTGCGCGCGGCGCGGGGCGCGGCGACGGCGGTCATGCCCGCACCTCGATCACGGTGTCGGCCTCGGTCTCGGCGGTGGCGGGCGGGGCGGCCTGCGCCGGCGGCGCGTCCTCCTCGGTCATGCGGAAGAACAGCTCCTCGAGCGTCGCCGTCCGCGGCACGAGCGCCGCGATCCCGACGCCGGCCTCGCCGAGCGCGATCGACAGCGCCGTGGCGGCGCGCTCCTCGGCGGCGAACGTCAGGCCGCGCGCGTCGCGCGCCACGTCCTCGATCCCGCGCTGGGCGGCGGCGATCTGCGCCGCGCGGTCGTCGTCGGTGCTGCGCAGCTCGTAGCGCCCGGCGGTCGTTGCGATGAGGTCGGCGAGGGCGCCCTCGTAGCGCACGCGCCCGCTGCTGATGATCACGACGCGGTCGCACAGCTCCTCGACCTCGCCCATGAGGTGCGAGGAGAGCAGGACGGTCATGCCCTGGTCGGCGAGCCGGCGGATCAGCAGGCGCATGTCGCGCATGCCGGCCGGGTCCAGCCCCGTCGCGGGCTCGTCGAGGATGAGGAGCTTCGGGTCGCGCAGCAGCGCCCCGGCGAGGCCGAGGCGCTGGCGCATCCCGTGCGAGTAGCCGCCGACCTTGTCGCGCGCGCGGTCGGCGAGCTCGACGACGTCCAGCGACGCGTCGATCCGCGAGGCCGCGTCGCCGCCGTCGAGGGCCGCGACGAGCTCGAGGTTCTTGCGGCCCGTGAGGTAGGGGTAGAAGCGCGGCGCCTCGACGAAGCCGGCGACGCCGTCGAGGGCGCGGACGCCCTCGACGAGCGGATCGCGGCCGAACAGCTTCACCGTGCCGGCGTCGGGCCGGATGAGCCCGAGCGCCATGCGCAGCGTCGTCGTCTTGCCGGCGCCGTTGGGCCCGAGGTAGCCGTAGACGTCGCCGGCGCTCACGGTGAGGTCGACGTCGTCGACCGCCGTGATGCGCCCGTAGCGCTTGACCAGCCCGCGGGCCTCGATCGCCGGTGTCACCGCAGGCCCCGTGCGGCGTTCTCGGCCGCGACCGGCGGCACCGAGCCGGCGACGACGTAGGCGACGCCGTCGCGCTCGAACGTCACGACCGTGCCGAGCGCCGTGGCGAGCTCGGAGCCGGTGGCGCCGTCGATGTTGATCTCCGGCAGCTGCAGCGAGCGCTCGCCGCGGCCGCCGCCGGCGCCCTGGCGCTTGGCGTCGCCCGGCTTGATCTTGTGCTGCAGGACGCCGATCGCCCCGAAGCCCTTGCCGTAGACGGTCAGCGCGGCCTTGTCGCCGTCGAGGCTCACGAGGCGGACGCGTGCGGCGCGGCAGCCCGGCGAGCGTGTCGGGCGCGGCGATGTCGTAGCCGAGCGCGCGCTGGACGTCGGCCACGCCCTCGACGCCGGCGTGGTCGCCGTGGCGCTTGCTGGCGCGCTGCTCGCCGGCCGTGCCGCCACCGGCGTCCGGGCTGAGGTCGTTGACCGTCGCGCCGGCCGGCGGGCTGACGGACACGTCGGCGTCGGACACCGCGTCGTAGGAGACGTCGGTCGCCTCGAGCTCGAGCACCGGCTCGGACTGACCCTGCGCGTAGACCGCCGCGCGCAGCGGCGCGCCGGTGACGGCGTCCCAGGCGGCCTGCGCGGCGCCGAGCAGGCCACCGTCGTCCTTCGGCGAGATCTTGACCGTGTAGCTCTCCTGGCCCGCGATCGAGGTCGGGACGCGCACCCGAGACGGTCCACGTCTTGGCGAGCTCGTCGAGCACCTTCTGGACCTTCGCGAGCGTGAGCTTCTCGTCGTCGGGCCCGTTCGGCGTGGTCGCGTCCTTCGCCTCCTGCGGGAGCGTCACGCGGTAGACGGTGTTCGAGGAGGCGTCGTAGACCGTCAGCCGCTCGCCGTCGGAGACGATCTGCGCGTCGCCGGCGTCGGACTGCAGCTCGAGGCGGAACCTGCCGCTCTTCTGGACCCAGAGGCGGCCGTCGGCGCCGGCGGCCAGCGGCGAGGCGGCGCCGCCGGGCAGCGAGCCGGAGGGCAGGAGGTGGTTCGTGAAGTGGATCTTCGCCTTCAGGCCGTCGGGCTCGGGCGCGTTGAACGCGTCGAGCACCGCGTTGGCGAGCGCCTTCGGCGCGGGCGTCGGGCCGGCGCCGGTCAGTGCAGCCTGCGCGATCGCGGCCGTGAGCGCGAGCGCGGCGATCGCGCCGAGGATCACGGCGAGCTGGCGGGAACTTGCGGTGCGGAGGCGTCTCATGGGTGGGTTCCCTCTTCGGCGGGGTGCGGTGCGGATGCAGTTCTACGCGCCGACCTTGAGAGTTCTCTGATAGCGGGCAGCTCGATCTCGAAGCGCGGCCCGTCGGCGCTGATCGAGCCGCCGTGACGCTCGGCGATCGCGCGCACGATCGCCAGGCCGAGCCCCGACCCGCCGCTGCGCGCGCCGGCCCCGCGCCAGAAGCGCTCGAACGCGTGGGCGGCCTCGTCGGCGCCGAGGCCGGAGCCCTCGTCGGCGACCGTGATGCGCGCCCGGGTGCCGCCGTCCGCGAGCCCGACGGTCAGCGTGATCTGACCGCCCTCGGGGCCGTGGATCCGGGCGTTGTGCACGAGGTTCGACACCGCGCGCTGCAGCGCGACCCGCTCGCCCAGGACCGCCGCCGTCTCGGCGCCGGGCTCGACGACGACCGCGGCGAGCGGCTCGCCGGCGGCAACCTCCTCGGCGAGCTCGGCGAGCTCGATCTCGTCGCCGCCGGCGGGCGCCGCGGCGTCCTCGCGGGCGAGCGCGAGGAGGTCGTCGAGCAGGGTCGCGAGGCGGGCGGCGTCGGCCTCGATGTCGGCGAGCACGCCCGGCTCGGCGCCGTGGCGGGCGACATAGGCGGCGTTGCCGCGCAGCGCGGTGAGCGGGGTGCGCAGCTCGTGTGAGGCGTCGGCCACGAAGCGCTGCTCGGCCTCGCGGGCGCGCTCGAGCGAGGCGAGCATCGCGTTGAGCGTCGCGGCGAGCTCGCCGACCTCGTCGCGCGTCGGCGGCACGGGCAGCCGCGCGGAGGCGTCGCCGGTGTGCTCGATCGTGCGTGCCCCCGACGACAGCCGCCCGAGCGGGCGCAGCGCGCGGCGCGTGAGCAGCGTCGCCGTCAGCGCGGCGAGCGCCGCGGCCGCGAGCGCGCACAGCAGCACGAGCCTGCGCGCGCGGTCGAGCGTCGCGTCGATGCCGGCGGTCGTCCCGGCGACCATCACGGCGCCGCCGGCCGCCGCGCCGCCACCGAGCTCGCCGAGCGGCGCCGCGTAGACGCGGATCGGCTCGGGCCCCAGCTTGTCGTCGCCGTAGGTGTCCGCGCGGCCCGAACCGAGCGCGGCACGCAGCGGCGCGCCCTGCGGCAGCAGGCGGCCGCCGAGGCCGCCGGAGCGCGCGACGATCCGCCCCCGGCGGTCGACGACCTGGACGAAGAGCGCGCCGCCGGTGAGACGGCCCTCCAGCGCGCCGGGCTCGGTGAGCAGCGCCGGCGTCGCGGAGGCCAGGCGCGCGACCTCGACGGCGCGGCCGCGCAGCGAGCGGTCGAGCTCGCCGGTGAGCTGGCGCTGCAGCAGCGCCGGGACCGCGATCGCCAGGACCCCGACGGCGACGACGATCGCCGCGGCGGCCGCGGCCGCGACGCGCGCCCTGAGGCCGAGCGCCCTCACGCGTCCAGCCGGAAGCCGACACCCCGGACGGTGTGGATCAGCGCCGGCTCGCCGAGCTTGCGGCGCAGGTAGGCGACGTAGCGATCGACGACGTTCGCCTGCGCCTCGCCGTCGCCGCCCCAGACCTCGTCGAGCGCGAGCTCGCGGCTGACGACCCGGCGCGCGTTGCGCAGCAGCAGCTCGAGCAGCTCGGCCTCGCGCCGGGTCAGCTCGAGCTCGCGCCCGCCGCGCTGCGCCGTCGCGCGCTCGACGTCGAGCGTGAGGTCGGCGAAGGCGAGCCGGCCGTCCGGCGGCTGGTTGCGCCGCAGCAGCGCGCGCACGCGCGCCGTCAGCTCGTCGACCTCGAAGGGCTTGACGAGGTAGTCGTCGGCGCCGGCGTCGAGGCCCGCGACGCGCTCGGCGAGCGCGTCGCGCGCGGTGAGCAGCAGGATCGGCACGGCGAGGCCCTTCGCGCGCAGCCGCCGCGTGACCGCGAGCCCGTCCATCCCGGGCATCGCGACGTCGAGCACGATGAGGTCGGGCAGCGAGCGCTCGACGTGCGCGAGGGCGGCACCGCCGTCGGCCGCCGCGACGACGTCGTAGCCCTCCGCCGCCAGCGTGCGCTCGAGCATCCGCCTGATCGGAGCGTCGTCGTCCACGAGCAGGACGGCCGCGTCAGCCATGCGCTCGAGTGTAGATGCGACGCGCCGGTCTGTGACGTCGATGCATTCGCGAGTGTGACTCCGCGCGGCGATTCGCGAGACCCACTCTTAAGGGTTTAGGCATTAACAGTCAGGTGCAATAGTGAACCCATGATCACCCCGCGCCTGCTCCCATTTCTGATCCTCCTCGCCGCGGTTCCCGCGCTGAGCGCCTGCGGCGATGGCGACGGCCTCACGGCCGCGGCGCTCGCCGACGCGGCCGACACCACCGCCGCCAAGGGCAGCGTCCGCATGTCGATGCAGCAGACGATGGCGATCCCCGGCGAGGGCACGATCCCCTCGACGGCCGAGGGCGTCTTCGACACGAAGAGCAAGCGCGGCGAGATGACGGTCTCGACGGACCTCTCGTCGATCCCCGGTGCGGGGTCGATCGGCGGCGACGCGTCCAAGCAGCGGGTCGTCTTCGACGGCCTGGTCTTCTACATGACGTCGCCGCTGTTCGAGCAGGCCCTGCCCGGCGCCAAGAAGTGGATGAAGATCGACCTCGCCAAGGCGGGCAAGGAGCTGGGCGTGGACTTCGAGGCGCTGATGCAGAACGGTGGCGGCGGCCAGGATCCGACGCAGTCGCTGCAGTACCTCAAGGCGGCCAGCGGCGATGTCGAGGAGGTCGGCACGGAGACCGTCCGCGGCACGTCGACGACGCACTACAAGGCGACGATCGACTTCGACAAGGTGGCCGACTCGGCGCCCGCCGACCAGCGCGCCGCCGTACGCCGGTCGATGCGCCAGCTCATCAAGCTCGCCGGTGCGAGCACCGCGCCGATGGAGGTCTGGCTCGCCGGCGACGGGACCGTCCGCCGGCTCAAGCAGACGATCACGACGAAGATCGCCGGCCAGCGCTCGACGATGACCCAGCGCATGGAGTTCTTCGACTTCGGCACGAAGGCCGACATCGAGATCCCCAAGGCCGCTGAGGTCGTCGACGCGAGCGAGCTCGGCGGCGCGCTGCAGGACGGCGTGACCGCCGGAGCCCTCTCGGGCTGAGCCGTCCTAGGCGGCGCGGTAGGCCGAGCGCAGCCGGGCGCGCAGGCCCGGGCGCCCGACCGAGCCGATCGGGTCGCGCAGGCGCGACGCGCGCAGGCGCAGCAGCTCGACGACGTCGGCGGTCGGCCGGAACGGATCGGCGACCGCGACGCCGCTGGCGACGTGGATCGCGGCCCGCGGCTGGTCGCAGACCTCGGCGATCAGCAGGTCGCCGCTGAGCGGACGGGCGCCGTTGAGCGCAGCCAGGTTCTCGACCGTGATGCGGTCGGCCTCCGTCGCGCAGCGGATCGCGATGCTGTGCGAGGCGGGCAGCGCGGCCGGCGCCGTGCGGCGGTGCGCCCGGCGGTGCTCGTCGGCCCGTGCGCGCATGTCGTCGAGCCGGGCGAGGTTGGCGTCATGGGGGAGGTAACCGGTCATATCGTCTCTTTCGCCGCGTTTGTCCTGACGTATGATCCATCTCCACTGGTTCAGGTTCCAGATCCAGTCTTGATGCTTTGAACGAGACCAGTCAACCGATCGAGCTGCTCCTCTCCGTGACGCGCGACGGGCCCGGGACGCTCGGCGCGCAGATCGAGGACCAGCTGCGCTGCGCCGTCCGCGACGGCGTCCTGCGGCCCGGCGCGCGCGTGCCGTCGACCCGCGACCTCGCCCGCCAGCTCGGCGTCTCGCGGCGCATCGCGGTCGATGCCTACGCGCAGCTCGCGGCCGAGGGCTACCTCTGCCTGCGCCAGGGCGCGCGCCCGCACGTCTCCGACGCGGCCGCCGTCGCGGGCGCGGCGGCCGCCGAGAGCGCGCCCGCGCCGGCGCTCGCGCGATTCGACTTCCGCCCCGGCGGACCCGACGTCTCGATGTTCCCGCGCACGGTGTGGCTGCGCTCCCTGCGCGAGGCGCTGGCGACGATGACCGACGCCGACCTCACCTACGGCGACCCGCGCGGCGTCGTCGAGCTGCGTGCGGCGCTCGCCGACTACCTCGGCCGCGTGCGCGGCGTCGTCGCCGACGCCGATCGCGTCGTCATCACCTGCGGCTACTCGCAGGGGCTGGGGCTCGTCTGCCACGCCCTCGCCGCCGCAGGGGCGCGGCGGATCGCCGTCGAGGACCCGACCTGGCCGGAGCAGAACGAGCTCCTCGCCCGTGCGGGCCTGGAGGCGGTCCCGCTGGGCGTCGACGGCGACGGGATCCGGGTCGACGAGCTCGAGCGCGCGCGCCCCGACGCCGTCTTCCTGACGCCCGCCCACCAGCACCCGACCGGCGTCGTGCTCAGCGGCGAGCGGCGCACGCAGCTGCTCGCCTGGCTGCGCGACCGCGACGCGATCGCCGTCGAGGACGACTACGACGCCGAGTACCGCTACGACCGCGCGGCCGTCGGCTCGCTGCAGGGGCGCGACCCCGATCGCGTCATCTACGCCGGCTCGGTCAGCAAGACCCTGACGCCGGCGCTGCGGATCGGCTGGTGGGTCGTCCCTCCGCGGCTGCTCGCGGCCGTCACCCGCGAGAAGCTGCTCGCCGACCACGGCAACGGCCGCATCGAGCAGCACGCCCTCGCCGACTTCCTGCGGCGCGGCGAGCTGGACCGCCACCTGCGCCGCATGCGCGTCCGCTACCGCAGCCGCCGCGACGCGCTCGTCGAGGCGCTCGCCGCCGCCCTCCCCGAGGCCGACGTCTGCGGCATCGCCGCCGGGCTGCACCTCACGGTGCGGCTGCCCGACGGCGACGACGAGGAGGCGATCCTCGCCGAGGCGCGCGGCCGCGGCGTCGAGCTCGAGTCGCTCGGCCACTACCGCGCCGTCCGCGACGCCGCCGACCCGCCGACGCTCGTCCTCAGCTACGCGCAGATGCCCGAGCCGGCGATCCGCGCGGGCGTCGCCGAGCTCGCCAACGCCGTCCGGGCGACCCGGCGCTACCCGGTCGAGTCGCCCCGCGCGGCCGCCCGCAGCTGAGCCTCGGCGACGGCAAGCTGCGCCAGCAGCATCTCGCGGTCGGCCTGCGCGCGCAGCCGGTCGCGGGCGGCCTGCTCGCGATCGAGCGCCGCCTGCCGGCGATCGGCCGCGGAGCGGGCGCGGGCCTCGGCGGCGTGGGCGCGATCGACGAACGCGCGCCTGCGGCCGTCCGCCGCGCGCAGCATCGGCCCGCTGCCCTGCGGCCCATGCGCATGCCCGGCGATCGTGACGTCGCGCGCAGCGAGCTCGCGATCGCGCAGGTCCGCGACCTGATCGCGCGCGAGCGCCGCCACGTCGCGCCCGTGTGCGATCTCGTCACGACCTCGCGCGACCTCGATCAGCGACTCGGCTGAGCGGGCGCCCGCCGGCGCGCCGTCGAACTGGCTCTCGATCGCCGTGTACGCGCGGCGATCGCCTGGCTCCCGTCTGGCCATGAACGGCCTCCCCCCTCGTCTGGGCGGCGAGTCTCAGGAGAGCCCCTCGCCCATCCGATCGACGCGCCGCAGCCTATCGCCGCGTCCGGCGCTCGACGAGCCCTTTCTCGTACTGGCTTGACTCCGCTCCACGTAATTGTTAGTGTGACCCAAAGATTCTGGTCACCACACGTAGCGTCAGGAGTTGATCCCCATGCAGACGAACCCCGGTCCCGCTCATCCCAGCCCCCGCGCCGGCGCCGCGGTGACCCTCCCGTTCGCGGCGATCGTCCTGGCGATGCTGCCCGCCGTGCTCGACCAGACGATCCTCGCGACCGCCCTGCCGACGATCGCCGCCGATCTCGGCACGCTCGCGGATCTCTCCTGGGTCGTGGCGGCCTACGTCGTCGCGGCGGCCGCCGCGGCTCCGCTGTGGGGCAAGCTCGGCGACCGCCACGGCCGCAAGCTCCTGCTGCAGGTCTCGCTGACGATGTTCCTCGGTGCATCGGCGCTGTGCGGACTGGCGCAGGACATCACGCTCCTGATCGTCACGCGCGCCGTGCAGGGCGTCGCAGCGGGCGGGCTGATGACGCTCGCGATGGCCGCCGTCGGCGACCTCGTCTCCCCGCGCGAGCGCGGCCGCTACCAGGGCTACATCGCCGCGACGTTCGCGATCGCCACCGTCGTCGGCCCGCTCGCCGGCGGCGTGCTCGTCGAGCACGCCAGCTGGCGCTGGGTCTTCTACGTCAACCTGCCGGTCGGCATCGCCGCGCTGTGCGGGCTCAGCCTGCGCCTGCCGAGCGTGACCGACGAGCGTGCGCGCCAGCCGCTGGACCTCGCCGGCGCCGCCCTGCTGGCCGGCGTCACGACCACGCTCATGCTCGTCTGCGTCTGGGGCGGCAGCCGCTACGCCTGGGACTCGGCGACGATCCTCGCGATGGCCGGCGTCGCCGCCGCCCTCGCCGGCGCGCTGGTGCTCCGCGAACGCCGCGCGGCCGACCCGATCGTCCCCTTCGACCTGCTGCGCACGCCGGTCGTCGCGATCGCCAGCGCGGCGATGTTCCTCGCCACCGCGGCGCTGTTCGCGATCACCGTGTTCGTCCCGCTGTTCCTGCAGACGACGACGGGCGCCACGCCGACGCAGGCCGGGGTGCTGCTGATCGCGATGATGGCCGGGATCACGCTGTCGACGAACGTGGCCGGGCGCAGCATCTCGCGCACCGGCCGCTACAAGGTCTTCCCCGTCGCCGGCCTCGCGCTGATGACCGGCGCGCTCGTGCTGCTCGCGGCGGTCGCGGGCGACCCGTCGCGCACGACGATCGCCATCGGCATCGGCGTGTTCGGGCTCGGCTTCGGGATGGTCGGCCAGGTCCTCACGGTCATCGTCCAGAACAGCGTCGACCGCCGCCGGATGGGCGTCGCGATGGCGACGACGGGCTTCTTCCGGGCCCTCGGCGGGGCCGTCGGCGGCGCGCTGCTCGGGACGATCTTCGCGGCGCGCACCGGCGCCGGGACGGACGCCGCCGGGCACGTGGCGCGGACCGACGTCATCGACGCCGTGCAGACGGTCTTCGTCGTCGCCGCCCCCCTGGCGGGAGTCGCGCTGCTGCTCGTCCTCGGCCTCAAGGAGGTCGCGCTGCAGGGCTCCGGCGAGCAGTCGCCCGCGGCGGCGCCGGTCAGCCGCTGGCGCCGGATGCCGACGCGACGGGCGCAGCGGGCGCTGGAGCCGGCGTCGCGGCAGGCGGCGTCGAGCCGCGGTTGACGCCCGACGGGCCGATGTCGGCGGCGTCGCCGGGGGCGCCGGCCTCGGCCTCTGCGACGTCCGGCGGGTCGGGCGCGTCGGCGACGTCGGGGACCAGTTCGTCCTCGGCCGTCGTCGGCGTCTCCGGTGCGCTCGCGCCGGCGGCCGACCCCGAGCCGCTCGTGCCCTTGCCGGCGCCCGGCGGCGAGTCGTCGGCCGCGGGACTGTCGTCGGCCCCGGCGGCCGCGGGCGCGCCGTGGCGGTCCGCGTCAGGGCTGCTCGCCTCGTCGGCCGCGGGCGACCCGGCGGGGGCGCCCGCTGCGGTGGTCGGACCGGTGGCACCGGCGCCACCGGCGGCGCCGTGACCGCCGGCGACTGGCGCGCCGGCGGCCGCGGTGCCGCGACTGGGCGGGCCGTCCCCACGGCCACCCGTCGTCGCGCTGTCGCCGGCGCCGAGCGCGCCCGCGGCGGTCGTGCTACCGACGACCGCCGCGGACCCGGCGCCGCCCCCATCCCCGTTCGGGGCGACGGTCGTGGTGTGAGCCGGCCGCGAGGCGGACGGATGCGCGACCGTCAGCTGCACCGCTCCGCTCGCCGCCCCCGCCATCAGCAGCACGACCGCGGCCTTGCCCACGATCGCGCCGAGCGCGGAGCTCACGACGAGTTCCCCTCCTCCGGTGGGAACCAGCCAGGGGATGCGCTGCCACAGCGGAGCCGGTAGCAGCGCCGCCGCCGCCGCGCGGACGGTGCTGCGCGCGCGATGCGCGAGCTGGCGCACCGCCCCCCTCGTCAGGCCGAGCTCAGAGGCGATCTGCTCCTGGCTCTGGCCCTCGAACTCCTGGCGGACGATCACCTGGCGCTGGCGCGACGGCAGCCCGGCGACCGCGTGCACCACCGACTGCAGCGATTCGCGCCGGGCGAGGATCTCGTGCGGCTGGTGGCGCTCGCCGATCTCGCCCGCGAGGTCGAGGCTCTCCAGCTGCCGGTCGCGCAGGCCGTTGAGGGCGGTGTTGTGGGCGATCGCGTACAGCCATGGGCGCAGCGACGCCGGCCGCGCGCCGCCCGCGAGCGCGACGTAGGCGCTGGCGAACGTCTGCTGCAGCGCATCCTCGGCGCGCGAGGGCGGCAGCGTGCGACGGCAATGGCGCTCCAGCGGCGCGCGGTAGCGCGCGACGATCGCGGCGAACGCGTTCTCGTCGCCGTCGCGGACGAGCTCGGCCAGGCGCTCGTCGCAGGCCCGCGCGAGCAGGCCCGGGCCCGCGAAACCGGCGAGCTCCCTGCGGCCCGGCTCGTGGCGACGCGTCCCCTCGTCCTGAGCGATCGTCGCCATGGAGCGATGCTACGGACGCGGCACACCAGTATTCGGCAAACCTAGACCGGACATAGGTCTTAAGACAAAGGTCTACCGTGATCGATCGACGTCCGCCGTGTCTGTGGTCGTGACGGCCGGCAGGGAGCCGGCAGCTCACGAAAGGACGCTCGATGCCCTCCACGATCGCAACCCGGCCGCTGCACGACGTGCTCGCGCAGCCCGACGTGCTCACGGCGGTGCGGATGACCGGGGCCGCGCTGCGGCGCCTGCACGAGGAGCCGCTGCCCGCCGGGATCGGCCGCGCGGTCCACGGCCCCGCGCAGGAGGCCGAGGCGCTGGCCGCGGCGCTGGAGCAGATGATCCGCGAGGCGCCCGGCGCCTACGTGCTGATCGGGGAGCGGGCCCGCGTGGTGCTCGAGCAGCTCGCCGCCCTGCGGACGCCGCGCCGGCGGCGCATCCACGGGGCGCTCGACCCCGGCCAGGTCGTCATCGGCGACGACGGCGACGCCGCGCTGGCGGCGCGCGACACGGTGACCGCGGGCGACCCGGTGATCGACCTCGCGACGCTCGCGGCGGGCTTCCACCCGCCGGCCGCCGAGGGGCTGCGCGAGGCGCTGCTCGCGGGCTACGGCGCGCCCGCGCGCTGGCAGCGGCGCATGGACATCTACGAGGAGGCGGCGCGCCTGCGCCTCGTCTGCGCCGGCGCCCTGCGCCGCCACGAAGCGAGCCTCGCGGCCTAGTGGATCTCGGCTGCGCCGCGGCGCAGCACGGCCAGCAGCGACACGCCGGCGGGCAGGTCGCGACCGCGCCGGATCCAGGCCGCCTCGGCGGCGAGCACGCGCTCCAGCGCCGCGTTGACCGCGCCCTGCGGCGTGCGCGCGAGGTCGTCGGCGGGCTCGGCGCGGCGGCGCAGGCGCTGGACGAGCCGCGCGGCCGCGATCGCCGGCAGCAGCGCGCTGTTGAACGCCGTCAGCCGCTCGGCGCTCCAGCCCGCGGCCGCGGCGCGCTCGCACAGCAGCGCGCGCGTGTAGCGGCGGTGGTGGTGGGAGACGACGTCGTGCTCGCCCCACAGCCAGTCGTATTGCGGCACTGTGACGACGAGCCGGCCGCCGGGCGCGACGACGCGCGCGAGCTCGGCCCAGGCCGGGGCGTCGTCGCGCAGGTGCTCGAGCACGTCGAGCGCGACCGCCAGGTCGAAGGCGCCGTCGGCGAACGGCAGCGGCTCCTCCAGCGAACCCGCCCGCACCTCGCCGACGCCGCGCGCCCGCGCCGCGTCCAGCGACGAGGACGCCAGCTCGACGCCCGCCACGCTCCCGCGCTGCGCGAGGTCGACCATGTTGCGCCCCGAGCCGCAGCCGGCGTCGAGGATCCGCACCCCCGCCGGCAGCGCGAGCGCGTCGAGCACCGCGGCGAGCACGCGCCGGCGGCCGCGGTACCACCAGTGGCGCTCCTCGGCGTCGAAGGTCCAGCGCTCGAGCGCGTCGTCCATTCAGGAGCGCTCGCGCAGCCGCTCGCCGTCGATCTGCTCGTCGACGACGAACAGCGGGCGGCCCTTGACCTGGTCGAAGATCCGCCCGATGTAGAGGCCGACGATGCCCAGCGCGATGATGATGAAGCCGCACAGCAGCAGCAGCAGGACGACGATGCTCGTGTAGCCCGGCGGGGTGTCCTCGACGTAGCGCGAGAAGACGGCGTACAGCGCCAGGACGGCACCGAGCCCGGCGACGCAGAAGCCCGCGAACACGATCCAGCGCAGCAGCACCGTGGTGCGGAAGAACATCCCGTCGAGCGCGACCGTCACGAGCTCGCGCAGCCCGTAGGTGCTCGGCGAGCCGCCCGCGCGCTCGGCGTGGGCGAAGGTGATCGAGGCCTGGCTGAAGCCGAGCCAGTCGAGCACGAGCTGGTACTCGCGGTCGCGGTCGCGCAGCAGCAGGAACGTGTCGACGACCTTGCGCGAGATGATCGACAGCGTCGAGAACTCGATCTCGCCCTCGCGCTCGCTGAGCATCCGGCGGTAGACCGACGCCGAGAAGCGGCGGAAGGCGGAGTGCCGGCGGCCCTCGCGCACCGCGCGGACGATCTCGTAGCCCTCCTGCGCCTTGGCGTACAGCCGCGGGATCTCCTCGGGCGGCTCCTGCAGGTCGCAGTCCATGACGACGGTCCAGCTGCCCGTCGAGCGCGTCAGCCCCGCCGTGATCGCGGCGTGCTGGCCGAAGTTGCGGCTGAGCCGCACGACCCGCAGGCGCGGGTCCTCGCGGGCCAGCTCGCGCAGGATCTCCCAGGCGCCGTCGGTCGAGCGGTCGTCGACGAGGACGATCTCGTAGTCCGGCGTGACCTCGCGTAGGCTCGCGGTCAGCCGGGCATGCAGCTCCCGCAGGCAGCCGGCGCAGTTGTAGACGGGAATGACGACGCTGAGCTCGATCACGGAAGACCCCACGGTGGCTATCCTCGCGCCTCTGCCCGAGAGCCTCATCTACCGCAGCGCCTGGGGCTACGGTCTCGCGATGCGCGTGCTGTACGGACGCTACTACGCGGCGCGCGACGCGGCCGTCGCCGCGCACGTCCCCGACGGCTCCAGCGTGCTCGAATTGTGCTGCGGGCCGGCGCGCCTGTACCTGCGCGAGCTGCGCGGGCGGACGCGCTCCTACGTCGGCATCGACGCCAACGAGGGCTTCGTCGAGCGCCTGCGCAGCCGCGGCGTCGACGCGCGTCGAGCGGACGTCGCGACGGCCGAGCTGCCGCGCGCGGACGTCGTCGTCATGCAGGCCAGCCTCTACCACTTCCTCCCCGCGCCGGCGCGCGGCCGCGATGGTCGAGCGGATGCGCGCGGCGGCGCTGGACCGGGTCGTCGTCTCCGAGCCGGTGCGCAACCTCGCGTCGAGCCGGTTCGGATTCGTCGCGCGGCTGGCGGGGCGCGGCGCGGCGACCGCCGGCGGCGCCCACGAGCAGCGCTTCGACGAAGCGTCGCTGCGCGCGCTGATGGCGGGCTTCGGCTCCGCCGTCGTGCACTCCGAGCCGGCTCCCGGGCGGGCGCGAGCACGTCTACGTCCTGGCGGGAGCCGGCCGATGATCGCCCATCGCCTGCCGTTCAACCGGCCCTACCGCACCGGCGACGAGGCGGCCTCGATCGCCGCCGCGCTGGAGGGCGGCTGGACCGGCGGCAACGGCCCCTGGACCACGCGCTGCGAGCAGCTGCTCGGCGAGCTGACCGGCGCGCGGCGCGTGCTGATGACGCACTCCTGTACGGGCGCGCTGGAGATGGCCGCGCTGCTGGCCGGCGTCGGCCCCGGCGACGAGGTGATCATGCCGTCGTTCACGTTCGTCTCGACCGCCAACGCGTTCGTGCTGCGCGGCGCGACGCCGGTCTTCGTCGACGTCGATGCGGACACGCTGAACATCGATCCGCAGCGCGTCGCGGATGCGATCGGCGAGCGCACGCGCGCGATCGTCGCCGTGCACTACGGCGGCGTCGGCTGCGACATGGCGGCGCTCGGCGCGCTGGCGGACGACCACGGCCTGCTGCTCGTCGAGGACGCGGCGCAGTGCATCGGCGCGGCGCGCGACGGCCGCGCGCTCGGCGACGATCGGCGCGCTCGGGACGCTCTCCTTCCACGAGACCAAGAACGTCTCCTGCGGCGAGGGCGGCGCGCTGCTGATCAACGACGAGCGGCTCGTCGAGCGCGCCGAGATCCTGCAGGAGAAGGGCACCGACCGCCGCCGCTTCGCCCGCGGCGAGGTCGACCAGTACACGTGGGTCGACGTCGGCTCCTCGGTCCTGATGTCCGACATCAGCGCCGCGCTGCTGGCGGGCCAGCTCGCGCGCGTCGCGGAGATCAACGCGGCGCGGATGGCGATCTGGGACGCCTACCACGCCGGCTTCGAGGCGCTCGAGCGCGCGGGCCTCGTGCGCCGCCCCGTCGTCCCCGAGGGGGCGCAGCACAACGCGCACCTCTACCGCCTGCAGGTCGCCGACCGCGCGACGCGCGACGGGCTCATCGCGACGCTGGCGGGCGCGGGCATCAGCGCCTACTTCCACTACGTGCCGCTGCACTCCGCGCCGGCGGGGCTGCGCCACGGGCGCGTGCACGGCCCGCTCGACGTCACCGAGGACGCGGCAGCGCGGCTCGTGCGCATGCCGCTGTGGGTCGGCCTGGGCGAGGAGGACGTCGCGCGCGTCGTCGCCGAGGTCCGGCGGGCGCTCGGCGCCCTAGGACTAACCGGCGTTGGCGTCCGCCGTCAGGCGGGCGAGCAGGCCGGCGGAGAGCTGCTGGTCGCGCAGCCGCGGGTCGACGACGCGCAGGCGCTGGTCGCGGATGAGGTTGGGTGCGTTGGGCGCCGCGGGGCCGTCGGTGTGCAGGCGCAGCGTGCCGCCGCCCGGCGCGACGGTGAACTGCGACGTCGACCGGCGTGCCCTTGTCGTCGGTCCTGATCGTCCTGCGCCGGCCGTCGGGCAGCGTCATCGTCACCGTCGACGGCTGCGGGCCGCCGCCGACGAGCGTCGTCGTGAGGCGCACGCGGCGCGGGGCGCCGAGCGGGTTCTCGACGTCGAGCTGCGCGTCGGCCGCGCCCCAGCGAAACGGTGCGTTGACGTCGCCCTCCTGGAAGGAGAAGCCGCTGCCGTAGGCGAGCTCGACGGGCTCGATCAGCGCGTCGCGCAGCGCGTGGCGCTCGCTCGGCGTCGTCTTCGCCGCCAGCCGCGCGGCGAGCGGGCGCAGGTCGTACCAGGCGAGGCGGTTGTCGCCCGACGCGCCGGCCGGTCCGGTCGCCGGTGAGCTTCGTGAGCGCCGCCTCGACCGCCGCGCCGCCGTCGCCGAAGCCGCCGCGATCGATGTAGACGGCGCCGAAGCCGGCCGTCGTCGCGACGAGCGCGAGCTCCTGCGGGGCGAGCACCGTCGCGTCGTCCTGCCACTCGGCGGGGCGGCCCTTCGTCGCGCCGTAGCTCCAGCGCAGGTGGCGCGAGTGCAGGTAGCCCTTGAAGAGGTCGTAGTCGAGCATCCCGTTGACCGGCCCGTTCTCCGGATAGGGGACGTAGGGCAGCTGCAGGACGCGCGTGCCGTCGGGCAGGCGGTCCTCCATCCCCCTGACGAAGGCGTCGTCGCTGCGCCAGCCCGCCGCGATCGGCGCGTAGCCGGGGACGTCGTGCTTGGAGGTCTGGTCGTAGACGCCGAACACGCCGATCGCCGCGGCGAGCACGCCGAGCAGCCAGGCCGGCCGGCCGCGGTCGCGCCAGCGCTCGCCCAGCGCGGTCAGGGCGAGCGCCACCACGAGCAGCGACGCGAACGCGATCAGCAGCGAGATCCGGTTCCAGCCGCGCACCTGCGGGGTCAGCTCGAAGGCGATCAGCGCCGAGATCCCGCTGGTCGTCCCGACGAGGAAGCACACGAGCGCGACCGCCCCCGCGATCGAGATCCGCCGGCGGCGCAGCGACAGCGCCCGCTCGCCCAGCCCGGTCATCAGCAGCACGGCGACGGCGCCGATCAGCCCGAACGTCGCGACGATTCCCGAGCGACGGCGAGAAGCCCTCGCCGGCGATCCGCGTGCGGACCTCGTAGGCCTGGCCCCTGCGCGCCAGCGCCGCGATGCGGTGGTCCGGGCGCGGCAGGACCATCTGCGTGAGCTTCAGGCCGAAGTCCTCGCTCTCCTGCGGCGAGCGCTCGGCGATCGCGTCGTTGCGCCCGTGCTCGGCGGCGTAGATCACCGGCGGCGCGTGGCAGAGCGCGAAGACGATCCCGATCGCGGCGAGCACGAGCGCGCCCTGGACGGCCATCTGGCGCGAGCGCTGCGCCAGCGCGGCGACCGGGACGACGAGCAGCAGCGCGAGCACCGCGAAGACCGCGTAGTAGTTCGACGCCGACGCGACGACGACGCAGGCCAGCAGCGTGATCGCCGTTCGTCGCTTGTCGTGGCGGTCGATCAGCGTGCGCCCCTCCGCCAGCGCGACCGTCAGCCAGACGCCCAGCGGCACCGCGTAGTAGGCCGCCAGGAACAGGTGGTTCTGGTGGCGCAGCAGGTGGTAGGGCAGGAACGCGAACAGCACGCCCATGACGAGCGCCGGCATGCGCGCCGAGCCGAGGTCGCGCAGCACGAGGTAGGCGGTCACCGCGGTCAGCGGGAAGCAGAGCAGGTAGAAGGCGTTGAAGACGACGACCGGGTCGTGCAGGAAGACCGCGATGACGCGGATCAGCGCGTAGTGGCCGGTGTCGCCGAAGGACGCCGCGAAGTCGAGGTTGGACTGCCCCAGCGGCGCCGCGAGGTCGGGGTTGTGCGTGAACCAGCCGTGCTCGACGACGTCCTTGACGGACGCCAGGAAGAAGGTCGCGTCGTTGAACGCGCCCGAGATCGGGACGTGCATCGAGGCGTCCCAGAGCTTCAGGTCGACGACCGTCACGACCGTCGCCGCGAGCGCCGTGCCGAGGACCCAGAGCAGCTCCGGGAGCCACGTCGGGCGGCGGGCCTGCATCGGGCGAGGATAATCACCGCGACCGTGCGTCGCCCGCAGCTCCCCAAGGTGCATCCCGTGCCGATCGTGCTCGCGATCGTGGCGCTCGTCGTGCTCTGGCTCGTGCGCCCGATCTGGCACGGCCTGGCGATGTTCTTCTGGACGGCGCCGATCGTCTGGCTGCCGCCGCTGCTGCTGCTCGCCGCCGGCGTCCTGCTGCTGCGCCGCTCGCAGCGCAGCTGGACGACGCTCGAGGACCTGCGCACCGGCGTGCGCCCGCCCGCGTGGCTGTTCGCCTTCCCGGTGCTCGCGTTCGTCGTGTTCGTCCTCGGCGCCGGATTCCAGGGCCCGCTCGTCGGCCGCGCGATCGTCAAGGCGACGACCTATGAGTCGATCCCGGGTCTGCCGGCGGGCGGCCTGGTGCGACTCGTCCCGCGCGAGGTCGCCGAGCAGAACGCCTCCAGCGGCTTCAACTCACCGACCGAGACGCTGACGAACTTCCGCATCGTCAACACCGACAAGGGCCTCGTCTGGACGGCGCTGCGCACGCCGCAGGGCGCCTTCCGGGTCTTCAGCAAGAAGAGCCAGGGGCTCGTCGAGCTCGATGCCGAGAACACGGCGCGCAAGCTCGCGTCGACCGACGCCGAGCTGCAGGTCGCGCCCGGCCTGCAGATCACCGACAACCTGCGCTGGCGGCTGCTGAAGCGGCGCTTCCTCATCAGCCTCGAGGAGCCGGTCGGGATCCCGACGCCGCAGGGCGTGCGGATCGTCGTGCCCTACCTCGAGTACAAGGGCTGGCTGATCCGCCGCCCGGTGCTCGGCGGCGTCTTCGTCGTCGCGCCCGACGGGACGATCGAGGACCTCTCGCCCGAGGAGGCGGCGAAGCGGCCCGAGCTCGCCCGCAGCGGCCGGATCTTCCCCGACACGCAGGCGCGCCGGGTCCAGGACGCCTACCAGTACAAGAAGGGGATCTGGAACACGTGGTTCGTCCACGAGGACCAGACGCGCATCAACGACACCGAGACCAACCGCCAGCCCTACCTCGTCGACTTCGGCGACGAGGGCCTCGGCCGCCAGTGGGTGACGGTCGCCGAGCCCTACGGCCGTGCGTTCGCCGCCAGCGCGATCTTCCTCACCGACGCCGTCACCGGCCACACGCGCATCTGGCGCGTCCCGCGCAACACGTCGCTGAGCGGCAACGTGCGCGCGCTGCAGACCGTGCGCACCGTCGCGATCCCGGGCGTCGACTTCGGCAACGAGGCCGGCGGCTCGGGCAACTTCCGCGTCGTCGAGCCGCGCCCGGTCTTCGTCGACGGGCACCTCGTCTACCTCGCGTCGATCATCCCCAACTCCGCCAACGCGGTCTCCAAGACCGTCGTCGTCGACGCCGAGACGAACAAGCTCGTCGCGATCTTCAACAACGACACCGACCCGCAGGCCGAGGTCAAGACGCGGCGCTACATCGAGACCGGCGAGGTGCCCGGCGACGCGGCGGTGTCCGGGACGCCGGCGAGCACCGACCCGGCGACGCCGGGCACGAGCACGAGCACGACGCCGGCGCCCGCGTCGACCCCCGGGACGAGCACGACGCCGGCGGGCGGCGACGTCGAGCGCCGCCTCGACGACGTCATCCGCCGCCAGCGCGAGCTGCTCGACGAGGTCCAGGCGCTGCGCGACGCCGTGCGCAAGCAGGGCGGCGGCTGAGCCACCAGGACCTCAGCCCGGCCGCAGGGCCGTGACGAGGTAGCGCTCGACGCCCGGCGCGAACGTGCTCGTGGCGGGCTGCAGGCCGGCGGCGAGCAGGTCCTCGTCGAGCATCTCGTGCGTGAAGGGCCAGAACGGCAGGCGCCCGCCCTCGGTCGTGACGCGGCCGCGCTCGCCGAGCACGGCGACCGAGACGACGAGCTCGTGCGGCTGCTCCCAGCTCTCGGCGAGCGACCAGGCATGGATCGTCAGGCCCTTGCGCCGGCCGCGCGTGACGACGCGCTCGCCGACGTCGACGGCCGGGCCGCGCGCGCGGATCCGGGCCCAGTTGCGCGAGGTCAGGACGAGCATCCCGCCCGGGCGCAGCACCCCGGCCATCGCGGCGAGCGCGTCGCGGCGGGCCGCGCGGCCGGCGGCGTGGGCCAGCGAGTTGCCGACGCAGAAGACGGCGTCGAAGGCGGCCGTGAAGCCGGCCTCGCCGAGCTGCTCCCAGGGGAGCGTGAGCGCGCGCAGGTCGGCGCGCTGCTTGTCGGCGAGCAGGCGGATGCGCTTGACCATCTCGCCGCTGGCGTCGGTGGCGACGACCTCGTGGCCGCGCAGGGCGAGCCCGACCGCGAGCTGGCCGCTCCCGGCGGCGCAGTCCAGGACGCGGCTGCCCGGGGCGAGTCGATCGGTGACGACGGCGAACGCGTCGGCGGCCCCGCGCGGCGTCAGCAGCGCGTCGGGCACCAGCCAGTCGTAGATCTCGGCGAGCGCGTCGTACTCCTCCATCCCGCCCCAAGTCTCCCCGACTCGTCGCGCGCTTGACATGTGACCATTTGGTCACCTATTCTGATCGCCATGACCGACGACGACCTCGTGTTCAGGGCGCTCGCCGACCCCACCCGCCGCTTCCTCCTCGACCGGCTCTTCGTGCGTGACGGCCGCACGCTCACCGAGCTCGAGTCCGAGCTGGAGATGACGCGCTTCGGGGTCATGAAGCACCTGCGGGTGCTCGAGGACGCCGGGCTCGTGGTCAGCCGCCGGTCGGGCCGGGAGAAGCTGCACTTCCTCAACCCGGTGCCGATCCGGCTCATCCATGACCGCTGGATCGACAAGTACACCGAGCGCCAGGTGTCGGCGCTCGCCGACCTCAAGAACGAACTGGAGAAGACGGGATGACGACGATGACCGAACCGACCGTGACGACGCAGGTGCACCGGATCTACATCGAGGCCACGCCGGAGGCGATCTGGACCGCGATCACCGACCCGGAGTGGACGCAGAAGTACGGCTACGGCGGGCGCGGCGAGTACGAGCTGCGCCCGGGCGGCACGTACGTCGCCTACACGTCGGACGAGATGCGCGGGCACGGCGCGCCCGACGTCGCGATCGACGGCGAGATCCTCGAGGCCGACCCGCCGCACAAGCTCGTCCACACGTTCCGCATGGTCATGGACGACGACATGGCCGCGCAGGGCTTCACCCGCGTGACCTACGAGATCGCCGAGATCAACGGCCGCTCACGCCTGACCGTCATCCACGAGCTCGAGGGCGCACCGCAGCTCGCCGAGCTGATGGCGGGCGACTGGGAGGACCGCGGGGCGGGCGGCGGCTGGCCGTTCGTGCTCTCGAGCCTCAAGACGCTGCTGGAGACGGGCAGGAGCTTCATCCACTGAGTCCCCCGTCGTGCCCCGGCGCTGGTGGGTCGCTGTCAGCGGCCTACCGGCGCGAGCAGGGCTCGCCAGGCCTCGGCCCGCAGCGGTGCTCCCGCGGGTTGCGCCGGCTCGAGCCAGTCGCTGACGGCACGGATGCCGTGCAGCGCGCTCGTCAGCCAGACCTCGCGGCCCGCGAGCTCGGCCGGGTGCGGCGAGCGCACGCGCAGCTCGACGCCCTGCTCGCGGGCATGGGCCAGCAGCAGCGCCCGCGTGATGCCCGCCAGCGTGTGCTCGCCGGGCGTCGTGCAGAGGACGTCGTCCTCCCACCACAGCAGGCTGCTCAGCGCCCCCTCGCGCAGCGCGCCCGCCTCGTCGCGCAGCAGCAGCTCGTCGGCGCCCGCCGCGCGGGCGCCCTCGCGCAGCGCGATCAGCAGCTCGAGGTCGGGGCCCTTGCGCCGCGGCTGCGTGCGCGGGTCGGCCTGCGCGGCGACGACGACGCGGGCCTCGAGCGCGGGCGGCGGCGCCTCGCGCACCTGCAGCGCGAGCCCCGCGGCCGTCAGCTCCACGCGCGGAAACCAGCGGCCGGCGCCGGGGACCGCCGCCGTCACCTCGTCGCGGAAGCGCGCGAGCCGCTCGGGGCCGACGCCCTCCTGCAGGCAGGCGGCGCCGAAGCGCGCCCAGTGCGCGTCGACCGCGCGCACGAACCCGTCCTCGACGAGCCAGGAGTCGGCGGCGAGCAGCGCGTTCTGCGGATCCGCCGGGGCCAACTGCCTAACCTCTCCCGTCCGATGACGACGCTGCTGATCGACAACTACGACTCGTACACGTTCAACCTCTATCAGCTCATCGCGCGCGTCGCCGGTGAGGAGCCGGTCGTCGTGCGCAACGACGAGCTCGAGTGGAGCCGGCTCGCCCGCCACCGCTGGGACCGGATCGTCATCTCGCCCGGGCCCGGCCGCCCCGAGCGCGAGCGCGACCTCGGGATCTGCCGCGACGCGCTCACCCAGGACGAGGTGCCGGTGCTCGGCGTCTGCCTCGGCCACCAGGGCCTCGCCCACGTCCGCGGCGCCGCCGTCGTGCAGGGGCGCGAGATCGTCCACGGGCGCATCAGCCCGGTCTTCCATCGCGGCGACGCGCTCTTCAGCGGCATCCCGCAGGGCTTCCGCGCCGTCCGCTACCACTCGCTCGTCGTCGAGCCCGCGCTGCCGCCCGAGCTCGAGGCGATCGCCTGGGCCGACGACGGCACGCTGATGGCGATCCGCGACCGCGGGCGGCGCGCCTGGGGCGTGCAGTTCCACCCCGAATCGATCGGTACCGAACACGGCGAGCTGCTGATCTCGAACTTCCTCGCGCTGTCGCCCCGGCGCGCGGCCGCCGGGCGCGCGGCGCCGCCGCCGCGCACGACGGCGCTCACCGGCGGCCGTGTGCCCGCCGCAGCGCCGGGCGCGGTGCGCGTCCACCACCGCGCGCTCGCCGGAACGCCGGACGCCGAGCGCGCCTTCGCAGCGCTCTTCGGCGACCGCGAGGAGGCCTTCTGGCTGGACTCGAGCCTCGTCGACCCCGCGCTCTCGCGCTTCTCGTTCCTCGGCGCGGCCGCGGGCGGCCTCGGCGCCGCGGTCCGCTACGACGTGCAGCGCCGGCGCGTGACGGTCGCGCGCGACGGGTGCGCCGACGAGGTGCTCGACGAGCCGCTGCTCGCCTTCCTCTCGCGCGAGCTCGCGCGGCTGCACACCTCAAGCCCCGAGCTCCCGTTCGATCTCAACGGCGGCTTCGTCGGCTACCTCGGCTACGAGCTGCAAGGCCGACTGCGGCGCCGCCGGCGCGCGCCCCGCCGAGCTGCCCGACGCCTTCCTCCTGCTCGCCGACCGGATCGTCGCGATCGACCACGAGCTCGGCGAGACCCACCTGCTCGCGCTGTCGGACGACTCGCCGGCGCAGGAGGCCGCCGCGCGGGCGTGGATCGCCGCGACGGCCGCCGCGCTCGACGCCGGGCTGCCCGCGCTGCCCACGCCGCCGGCCGCCGGCCACGAGCAGGCGGCGCTGCACTTCGAGCTCGCGCGCAGCCGCGAGCACTACCTCGCGAACATCGAGACCTGCAAGGCGCTGCTGGCGGCCGGCGAGAGCTACGAGATCTGCCTGACGAACACGATCGCGCTGCCCGCCCCGCGCGACACGTTCGAGCTCTACCGCGTCCTGCGCCGCGTCAACCCGGCGCCCTACGGGGCCTACCTGCGGATGCGCGAGGGCGCCGTGCTGAGCTCCTCGCCGGAGCGCTTCCTGCGCGTGCGCCGCGACCGCTCCGTCGAGGCCAAGCCGATCAAGGGCACCGCGCCGCGCGCCGCCGATCGCGCCGACGACGACCGCGCCCGCGGCGCCCTCGCCCGCAGCCCGAAGGACCGCGCCGAGCACCTCATGATCGTCGACCTGCTGCGCAACGACCTGGGCCGCGTCGCGGAGATCGGCAGCGTCCACGTCGCGGCGCTGATGGACGTCGAGAGCTACGCGACCGTCCACCAGCTCGTCTCCACGATCCGCGGGCGGCTGCGCGACGACGTCGACCTCGCCGACTGCATCCGCGCGACCTTCCCCGGCGGCTCGATGACCGGCGCGCCGAAGCTGCGCACGATGGAGATCATCGACGCGCTCGAGGGCGCGCCGCGCGGCGTCTACTCGGGCGCGCTCGGCTACCTCGCGCTCAACGGCACGGCCGACCTGAGCATCGTCATCCGCACGCTCGTCGCCACCGCGGCGGGGGCGACGATCGGCTCCGGCGGTGCGATCGTGATGCTCTCCGACGCCGAGGACGAGTACGCCGAGATGCTGCTCAAGGCCCAGCCGCTGCTGGACGCCGTGAGCATGAGCCGCGCGCCGGGACGCGCCGGCGACGCCGTCAGCCGATGAGGACCGGCGTGCCGACCGGCACGCGCGGGAAGAGGTCGACGACGTCGGAGACGTGCATTCGGATGCAGCCGTGCGACGCGCGCGACCCGATCGAACCGTCCTCGCCGGTGCCGTGGATGCCGACGCCGTTGGCGATCCCCATCCAGCGCGCCTTCAGCGGGTTCTGGGCGCTGCCGCCGGTGACCGTCGTGCCGCCGAGCTCGCCCGCCCAGGGACTGTTCGGGACCGACCAGACCGGGTTGACCTGCTTGTTGGCGATCGCGAAGCGGCCCCGCGGCGTGGGGTAGGCCGGCTGGCCGACGGCGACCTTGTAGGTCTTGCGGACCTTCAGGCGCTTGAAGAGCCGCAGCGTGAACGTGCTCTGCGAGATCGTGATGACCGTCGAGTTGCGCAGCGTGGCGGGCGTGACCTTCGGCTTGACCGACCGCAGCTTGGGCTTGAAGACGCGCGTGAGGCGGGGGTCGGCGAGCGATGCGCCGATCTGCTTGGCGAGTGCGGTCGCGTTGACGTCGCGCCCGGGCTTGGAGTGCGTCACGCGCACGCGGCGCAGCGTGATCTTCAGCTTCGCGTCGCGGGCCGGGCGCGCAAGGCGCTTGTCGATGCTCTCGGCGAACTTCTGCAGCGCGGCCTTGTCGTAGCTGACGGCGAGGGCGACGTCCTTGGCGGCGCCGCCGGCGACGCGGCCGGCGTAGAGCGCGCGGCGGGCGGTCAGCGCCGAGTCGAACGTCACGAGCACGTCGGCCGCCTTGAGCGTGAACGTCACGTCGGCGGCCTGGGCGATGACGTTCTCCTGCAGCCGCGGCCCATAGGCGCCCTCGAGGCGCTGGGCGGCCTCGGCGACCGTCAGCCCGGAGACGTCGATGCCGCCCGCGCTGATGGCACTGGCGATGCGCTCGTCGGCCGTTGCCGGCGAGGCCCCGGCGGGCACGGCGGACAGCGCCAGCAGGAGCACGCAGCAGCCGAGGAGGAGACGAGGGGCCATCGCGGGTGGACGATACCCACCAACCCGGCCCGGCCATGCAGGTCGCACGCGCCGTTGCAGCCGATCAGGCGCGGCCGTAGACCGGCACGTGCGCGCCGCTGATCGCCGCCGAGCCGTCCTCGCAGAGGAAGCGGATGACGTCGGCGATCTGCTCGGGCGCCACCCAGCGCGAGTGGTCGGCGTCGGGCATCGAGCGCCGGTTGGCGGGCGTGTCGATGACGCTCGGCAGGATCGCGTTGACGCGGATCGAGTCCTTGCGGTACTCGGCGGCGAGGGCGTCGACGAACGCGAGCACGGCCGCCTTGCCGACGATGTAGCCGGCCGCGCCGGGGAACGGCCGCAGGGCGGCGCGCGAGGAGACGCAGACGATCGCGCCGCCGCCGCCGTCGAGCAGGTGCGCCAGCGCGGCCTGGCAGACGAGGTACGTCGGGCGCAGGTTCAGGCGCAGCTGGGATTCGAAGTCCTCGATCGGCGTGGCGTGCACGCGCTCGCCCTCCGCGAAGCCGCCGACGAGGTTGACGACCGCCCGCAGCGGCGCCGCCTCGTCGCCCGCGGCGATCGCGACGACCGACGCCGCGGAGGCCGGATCGAAGAGGTCGGCGGGCTCGAGCACGAGCCGCTCGTGTGCCGGGACGCGGTCGCGCTCGGCCTCGTCGTAGATCGGCACGACGACCCGCCAGCCCGCGTCGAGGAAGGCGCGCGTCACCGCCGCTCCAAGACCTCCCGTCCCGCCCGTGATCAGCGCGCTTGCAGGCATTACGTCAGAAGGTAGCGCCGGCGGGTGTCAGATCGGCGGTCCGTCCGCGACCCTTGTCACGGTGTCCACCATGTTCGTACGAGAGCTCCAGGACGGTGCCGAGGTCGACTGCGTCCTCGTCGTCCGCGAGGCCGAGCTGCGCGCCAAGCGCGACGGCGGCCAGTACCTGCGCCTCGTGCTCGGCGACCGCACCGGCAGCCTCCCGGCGAACGTCTGGGACGACGTCGCCCCGGCGGCCGAGGTCGCGACCGTCGGCGCCGCGGTGCGCGTCCGCGGCCGCCTGCAGGTCAGCTCGCGCTTCGGCGCCGAGCTGAAGCTCGGCGGGCTCGGCATGGCCGAGCCCGGGACCTTCGACGAAGCGGCGCTGTTCGACGGGCCGCCGCGCTCGGCGGCGCAGATGGAGGCCGACCTGCGCCAGCTGCTGGCGACGATCCAGGACCGCGACCTGCGCCGCCTGCTGGAGGTCGTCTTCGGCGAGGGCTCGGCGACCTGGGCGCGCTACCGCGCCGCACCGGCGGCCAAGCGCTTCCACCAGGCCTACCGCCACGGCCTGCTGGAGCACTCGCTCTCCGTCGCCCAGGCGGTGAGCGCGATCAGCGCGACGTTCACCGGCATCGACCGCGACGTCGCCGTCGCCGGCGCGCTGCTGCACGACATCGGCAAGCTCGACGCGTACGCGTTCTACGGCGGCGCGATCGAGATGACCGACGCCGGCAAGCTGCAGGGCGAGATCCCGCTGGGCTACTTCCGCGTGCGGCGCCTGATCGAGGAGATCGACGGCTTCGAGCCCGCCACGGCCGAGGCGGTGCTGCACATCATCCTCAGCCATCACGGCAGCCTCGAGCACGGCAGCCCGGTCGTCCCCTGCACCCGCGAGGCCACGCTCGTGCACTTCTGCGACAACCTCGGCGGCCGCCTGGGCTCCTTCGACCGCCTCGAGAAGGAGCTGCCCAACGGCGAGCGCTGGTCGCGCTTTGACCGTGCGATCGGCGGCGGTGCGTACTTCGCGGGCTCCGCTCAGGACGCCCGCGAGGCCGCCTGAACCCGCCTCAACTCTTCGCAAAAAGCGGGGCGAAAGTGCGCGTGCCGGCCGGCCGCCCGCGAGCGGCCCCTATCTTGTCCGCATGGCCAAGGACACGGAGAAGCTCATCCGCCAGCTCTCCCTCATCTCATACCTCATGGCCGAGCGCCGTCCGGTCACGGCGCTGGAGATCAGGCGCGACGTCGAGGGCTACAGCGCGATGAACGAGGACGCCTTCGCGCGGCGCTTCTACGCCGACCGCTCCGAGCTGGACTCGCTCGGCATCGCGCTGACCGTCGAGCGGCCGATCGACGGCGTCGCCGAGCAGGAGAACTACTCGCTGCGCCCGGAGAACTTCCACCTCCCCGCGATCGCGTTCACCGACGCCGAGCTCGCGGCGCTGCAGACCGCGCTCACGCTGCTGGACGGCGAGTTCGCCTACGCCGAGCCGCTGCGCCTCGCGCTGCAGCAGATCTCCTGGGGGCGCACGAACCCGCTGGCGGCCCCCGAGCAGCGCGGCGTCGCGCTGGGCATCACGGCGTCGGCCGGCGGCCACGACCTCTCCCAGCGGCTCGCGAAGATCGAGACCGCGATCTTCCGCAACAAGACGATCACCTTCGACTACTACACGATGGCCCGCGGCGACACGGGCACGCGCAAGGTCGACCCCTACCACCTGCTCTTCCAGGGCGGGCAGTTCTACCTCCTCGGCCACTCCCACGAGCGCGACGCGCTGCGCGTCTTTCGCCTCTCGCGGATCCAGGGCAAGGTCGCCTACGCGACGAAGGCCGAGCACGACTTCAAGGGCCGCCCCGACAACTTCGACCCGCGCAGCTACGCCAACCGCGCGGAGTGGCAGTTCGGCGACGCCTCGGAGACCGCCGAGATCCGCATCTCCGGGCGCATCGCCTGGCAGATCGAGCGCCACTTCGGCCGCTTCGGCGAGGTCCAGGCGCTGGGGGTGGGTGGCGGGACGGATTCCGACGGGGCGATCGTGTTCACGACGCGCTACGCCGACCGCCGCCAGCTCGCGGCCTGGGTGCTGCGCCTCGGCGAGCACGCGAGCGTCGTCGGCCCGCCGGAGCTCGAGCGCGAGCTCGCCGAGCGCATCGAGCTGATCTACGAGCGCCACCGCTCGCCGACGCTGGAGCTCGCCCCCGCGGTGACGCCCGCGGCGCAGGAGCACGCCGAGCCGGTCGCGGGCGGCGGCGGCTCGCGGCGCTCGGAGGCCGCGATCCGGCCCGAGCGCTTCGCCCGCCTCGTGACGCTGGCCTCGATCCTCATCGAGGCCGGCCGCGCCGAGCTGCTGCTCGACGCCCCCGACGTCTGCGAGCGCATGCAGATCTCCGACGCCGAGCTGCGCGAGGACATCAACGTCCTGAACGTCGTGAACTTCGGCGGCGGCTCCTACGTCCTCTACGCCGAGATCAACGACGCCGGCGAGATCGAGGTCGACCCCGAGCCCTACTCGGACAACTTCGCCCGCCCGGCGCGCCTGCTGCCGGTCGAGGCCAAGGCGCTCGTGGCCGCGATCGACCTCATCGGCGAGCACCTGCCCGAGGGTTCGCTGCAGTCCTCGCGCGAGAAGATCGTCGCGGCGCTCGGCGCCGACCCGATGGACCAGGGGCTGCACGTCGCCGACGCCGTCGGCGACGACTCGCGGGTCGCGCGCGTCGTGTCGGAGGCGATCCAGGAGCGCCGCCTGCTGGCGCTGGAGTACTACAAGCCCAACGAGGACGAGTTCTCCTCGCGCGTCGTCGAGCCCTACGCGCTCGTCAACGGCCGCGAGGGCTGGTACGTCGCGTGCTTCGACCCCGACCGCGACGCCGTGCGCCACTTCCGCCTGGACCGCATCCGCCACGCCGAGGTCCGGGAGGAGACGTTCGAGCCGCGCGCCGAGGTCAACCCGGCCGCCGAGGTCGACGGCTGGCTGCGCACCGGCGAGGTCGAGGCCTCGCGGATCGCCCGCGTCTGGGTCGCGCCCGAGCGCGCGCGCTGGGCGCGCGAGGAGCGCCGGGTCGCCGAGGAGCTCGCCGACGGGTCGGTCATCGTGGAGCTGAGCTTCAAGGGCACCGACTTCCTCGTCCGCGACGTCCTCGCCGAGGCCGGCGACGCCGCGGTGCTCGAGCCGTCCGAGGCACGTGATGCGGTTGTTGCGGCGGTGGCGCGACTGCGTGCTTCCGCTGTACGGTAGGGGCCTGAGGAACAACAGGCCGCGGATCTCTCGGGGGAGGGAAAGTGGTGTATTCGGGTGATTACTGGGCTAACCCGCTTCGCAGGGGCGGGCTCAGGGTAGGTCTTGACATCCAGGGTGGAGGCAACGGCGCTGTATTCGAGGCCGCCGCAGTACCCCTCGGCATCCGAGACGAGAACTTCCGGACGGAACCGGCCAGTCACGGACGGGCTCCGTCCACAACATGAGGAGTACATCGATGAGTCGCAAGCTGCTGGTGGCCCTTTCCGCCGCGATCGGGACACTCGTCCTGGTCCCGAGTGCTGACGCCTTCACGACATTGCCCGTGTGGCAGTGCCGGGCGAGCCCGAGCTATACCGCCGTCGACGACGGCAACCGCGTCGAGCCCTTCGCCGCGAACGGCAACATCAACACTGCCAAGGGCGGCAACCCGGACCACGCGCAGTGCGCCCCGTCCGAGACGGGCGCCGGCAACACCGCGACCCAGATCGGCATCCCGCAGGACCTCCTCGGCGCCCGCACCGCCGGTGGCGTGACGACGATCACGCCCGAGCTCGGCAAGGCCATCAGCCAGACGGTCACCGTCGAACGCGAAGGTCGAGAACGTCACGCTTCAGCTCCCGCAGGGCGGGACGATCGCGCTCGGCGTCAACGCGGCCAGCTCGGTGGCGACAGGCACGTGCGTCACCGGCTCGACGGTGCCCAAGCTCGAGGGCACCAGCCAGGTCGCCGGGCTCACGCTCGGTGGCGGGGCGCTCGACCTCGACCCGCTGGTGAAGGCGATCGATCAGCTCCTGCAGCCGCTCAACGCGATCGTCGACATCATTCCCAACGAGCAGATCCGCACCGCCAACTCGCTGACGGTCCGCGCGCTGCACGTCAAGGTCCTCACGCCGAGCCGGCGGACCGCCGCTCGTCGACGCGGTCCTGGCGGAGTCCAAGGTCGCCACCAACGGGCCGGCCTGTGACAAGGACGCCCAGAACGACGGCAGCGGTGGCCCGAGCGGCCAGCTCTGCCCGACGGGCTCGGTGTACATCGCCGACCGCAACGTCTGCGTCATCCCGGCCGGCACGGGCGGCTCGAACCTCGGCGAGATCGTCGTCGGCGCGCCCTTCCAGGGCCCCAGCGGCGGCACCGTCATCCCGCTCGACGTCGCACGCAAGCGCTTCGGCGCCACACCGTGCCTGAGTGGGAACGGAACGCCGAAGTTCGCGATCGTCGGCACCAACAAGGCCGACCGCATCACCGGGCACGAACGTCGCTGACCGGATCATCGGTCTCGGTGGCGCCGACCGCCTCGACGGCGGCCGTGGCAACGACTGCATCGAGGGTCGGAGCGGCGGCGACAACATGTCCGGCGGCCTGGACAACGACAAGATCTACGGCAGCACCGGCAACGACCACCTCAACGGTGGCCCCGGCGCCGACTACATGTCGGCCGGCACCGGCAACGACACGATCAACGCCGCGTTCGGCAAGGACCGCGCCATCGGCGGCTCCGGCCGCGATTTCATCAACATCGCGACCGCCGGCCCCGCGGCCTCGGTCGACTGCGGCTCGGGCAACGACGTCGCCCGCATCAACCGCAACGAGAAGAAGCGCAACAAGGGTTGCGAGCGCGTCGCCGTGTTCGGCAACGGCGACAAGTAGCACCCTGATCGCCAGGTAGCGACACGATCCGCCACGGGCGGGGCTGGTTACAGTCCCGCCCGTGAGCCGTCGCGACCAGATCAAGATGTCCGACGCCGAGGTCGGTGCGTTCCTCGAGGAGGAGCGCACCGTCGTCTGCGCGACGATCGGGCAGGACGGCTTCCCGCACCTCATGCCGCTCTGGTACGTCGTCCGCGACGGGCAGCTGTGGGCGTGGACGTTCGCGAAGTCCCAGAAGGTGCGAAACCTCGAGCGCGACCCGCGCGCCACGCTGCAGGTCGAGGCGGGGAGCGCGTACGAGCAGCTGCGAGGCGTCATGCTGAAGTGCGACGTGACGATCCACCGTGACAGCGACCGCGTGGCGGACTTCGGCCTCGAGCTGTTCGAGCGCTACCGCCCCGGCGACGTCGGCGACGAGGTGCGCGCGATGGTGCTCGCGCAGGCGCCCAAGCGCGTCGCGCTGCAGTTCGCCGAGCGCTCGCGCGCGACCTGGGACCACCGCAAGCTGGCGGCCGGGGTCTACTGAGCTTGAAGGGCCTGATCCTCTCCGGCGGCAAGGGCACGCGCCTGCGCCCGATCACCCACACGAGCGCCAAGCAGCTCGTGCCGGTGGCCAACAAGCCCGTGCTCTTCTACGGCATCGAGGCGATGGCCGACGCCGGGATCGTCGAGATCGGGATCATCATCGCGCCCGAGACGGGCGCCGAGATCCGCGCCGCCGCCGGCGACGGCTCGCGCTTCGGCGTCCAGCTCACCTATGTCGAGCAGGACGAGCCGCGCGGCCTCGCCCACGCCGCGCTGACGGCCGAGCCGTTCCTCGACGGCGAGTCGTTCGTCATGTACCTCGGCGACAACCTGCTGCAGGGCGGGATCTCCGAGCTCGTCAAGGCCTTCCGCGAGAGCGCGCCCGACGCGCTGATCCTCCTCACCCCCGTGCCCGACCCGCAGAACTACGGCGTGGCCGAGCTCGACGGCACGCGCGTCGTGCGGCTCGTCGAGAAGCCGCCGCAACCCGGCGACCGACCTCGCGCTCGTCGGCGTCTACATGTTCACGGCCGGCATCCACGACGCCTCGCGCGCGATCGAGCCGAGCGCCCGCGGCGAGCTGGAGATCACCGACGCGATCCAGTACCTCGTCGACGGCGGCGCGCGCGTGGAGCCGCACATCGTGCGCGGCTGGTGGAAGGACACCGGCCGACTCGACGACATGCTCGAGGCCAACCGGCTCGTCCTCGACCGCATCGACCGCCGCGTCGAGGGCCAGCTCGTGGACTCCGACTGCGAGGGCCGCGTCGTCATCGAGCCGGGCGCGCGGCTGGAGCGCACGACCGTCCGCGGCCCGGCGATCATCGGCGCCGGCGCGCAGCTCACCGACTGCTACGTCGGGCCCTACACCGCGATCGGCGAGGACTGCGTCATCTGCGAGGCCGAGGTCGAGCACTCGATCCTGCTCGCCGGCTGCACGGTGCGCAACCTCGCGGGCCGCATGGAGTCCTCGCTGCTCGGGCGCAACGTGACGATCTCGCGCGGCGCGCGCCAGCCCAAGGCCTACCGCTTCATGGTCGGCGACAACTCGGAGATCGGGATCCTGTGACAGTGCGTCATAGCTCGACCGCAGCGGCCGCGGACACCGAAGGCCGGTCCTCGCAATGACGCGCCTGCTCGTCACCGGAGCCGGCGGGATGCTCGGCCGCGCGGTCGTCGAGGCCGCGCAGCGGCTCGGCCACGACGTGCGCGCCGCGACGCGCGCGGAGCTCGACATCACCGATGCCGGCGCCGTGCACCGGATGCTCGCCGAGCTGCATCCGCAGGCGGTCGTCAACTGCGCGGCCTACACCGACGTCGACGGCGCCGAGTCCGACCGCCTCGCCGCGTTCGCGATCAACGGCAAGGGCGCGGGCAACGTCGCCGCGGCGGCCGCCGAGGTCGGCGCATCGATCGTCCACGTCTCGACCGACTACGTCTTCGACGGCTCCAAGCGCGAGCCCTGGCTGGAGTCCGACCCCGTCGCCCCGCTCGGCGCCTACGGGGCCTCCAAGCTCGCCGGCGAGCGCGCCGTCGCGGCCACCAACTCGGCGCACGCGATCGTCCGCACGGCCTGGCTGTTCGGCGCGGGCGCCAAGAACTTCGTCGACACGATGCTCGCGCTCGGCGCCGACCGCCCGGAGGTCTCGGTGGTGACCGACCAGGTCGGCTGCCCGACCTGGACCGGACATCTCGCGGGCGCGCTCGTCGAGCTCGCCGAGCGCCCGCAGGAGACCGGCATCCACCACGTCGCGGGCGCCGGCTCGTGCTCCTGGAACGAGCTGGCGATCGAGGTCTTCGACCGCGCCGGCGTCGACTGCCGCGTGCTGCCGACGACGACGGCGTCGTTCCCGCGCCCCGCCCCGCGGCCGGCCTACAGCGTGCTCGCCAGCGAGCGCCGCGCGCCGCTCGTGCTGCCCGCCTGGCAGGACGGCGTCGCCGCCTACCTCGCGACGCGGGTGACCGCCTGATGCGCCTGCTCGTCTGCGGCGGCGCGGGGTTCATCGGCTCGGCCTTCGTGCGCGTGCGCCTCGAGGAGCACGGCGACGAGATCGTCGTGCTCGACAAGCTCACCTACGCCGGGCGCAAGGAGAACCTCGAGGGTCTCGACGTCGGCTTCGTGCACGCGGGGATCGAGGACGCCGGCGCCGTGGCGACCGCGATCGCGGGCGCCGACGCCGTCGTGAACTTCGCCGCCGAGACGCACGTCGACCGCTCGATCTCCGAGCCCGACGCGTTCGTCACGACGCACGCGGTCGGCACCTGGGTCCTGCTGGAGGCCGCCCGCGCCGCCGGTGTGCGCTACCTGCAGGTCTCCACCGACGAGGTCTACGGCTCGATCGAGGAGGGCTCGTTCACCGAGGAGTCGCCGCTGGCGCCGTCCTCGCCCTACAGCGCGACGAAGGCCGGCGCCGACCTGCTCGTCGCCAGCTACTTCCACACCTACGGGCTGCAGGCGGTCATCTGCCGCGGCTCGAACAACTACGGCCCGCGCCAGTACCCCGAGAAGCTCATCCCGCTGATGATCCTCAACGCGCTGCACGGCGACCCGCTGCCGGTCTACGGCGACGGCATGCAGGTGCGCAACTGGCTCTACGTCGACGACTTCGCGCGCGGCATCGGCACGGTGCTCGCCGACGGCGCGCCCGGCCAGGCCTACAACGTCGGCGGGCCCGACGAGTGCCCGAACATCGAGGTCGTGCAACGGATCATCGAGCTCACCGGCGCCGACGAGTCGCTGCTGACCTACGTCAAGGACCGGCCCGGCCACGACCGCCGCTACTCGCTCGGATCCGAGAAGGTCCGCGCGCTCGGGTGGGAGCCGCGCGTGCGCTTCGCCGAGGGCCTGGAGGAGACCGTCGCGTGGTACACGGACAACCGCGCCTGGTGGGAGCCGATCCGCTCGGGCGACTACCGCGAGTACTACGAGCGCCAGTACGGCTCGCAGATCAAGGAATGACGCGGCCGGACGTCAGGAGGAGGCGCTGCCGAGCGAGGAGATCCGCCAGGCGGCTCCCTCGCGCTCGAGCGTGAGCGTCGCGGTCTTGTCCTTGGACAGCGACGTGTACTTGACCTTCGCGGTGGCGGTCGTCGCGCGGATCGTGACGTCGTCGACCGTCAGGTCCAGCGAGTCGGCGTCGCGGAAGGCCTCCTTGACGGCGGTGTTGCAGTTCGTGCCCTGCTTGCGCAGCGCCGCGACGAGCTTCGCGCTGAGCAGCGTCTTGCACACGAGACCGGGGTCGTCGTCGCGCGCGGCCTTCTCCAGGCGCTCGACCACGTTGGCGACGTCGCGCTCGTCGCCCTTGAAGTCCTCGGCCGAATCGCGCGGTGCTGCGCCGCACCCGGCCAGCGCGAGAGCCAGGAGGCAGAGGGCGGCGAGGGATCTCATCGGCCGGGAGCCTATCTAGACTGGTCGCAGATGACTGAGCTCGCGTCCCCTCAGCCGCCGGTCCCGCGCGGCCGTCACGCCCCGCCGCTCGAGGTGCGCCTCGAGGCGCAGAAGCGGCGGCTGTTCGACGCGGCCGCGATGGTCTTCTCGCGCGTCGGCTACGCGGACGCCAGCGCCGAGGCGATCAGCCGCCAGGCGGGGATGTCGAAGGCGACGTTCTACGAGCACTTCGCCAACAAGGAGGAGTGCCTCGTCGCGCTCTTCGAGTACGCGTCGGCGCTCGTCATCGACGTGCTCGTCGACCGCGCCCGCCACGCCGGCGGCGACTTCCGCCACCGCCACCGTGCCGGGCTGCGGGCGATCCTCGAGATCGCCGACGCCAACCCGTCGGTCGCGCAGGCGATCCTCGTCGAGACCGTCGGCGCGGGGCCGCGCGTCGCCGAGCTGCGCGACCGCGCCCTGAACGCCGTCGCGCAGACGATGTACGAGGAGACGGTGCACGCCGCCGAGCGCGGCGGCGGCCCCGCCTTCGCCTCGCCCGACGAGGCCTTCGCGATCGTCGGCGCGACGTTCGAGCTCGTCTCGCGCCAGCTGCGCACCGGCCAGCCCGAGCGCCTGCTCGACCTCGAGCCGCTCGTCGAGCGCCTGATCGTCGGGCTGCTCTCCCAGCCGCGCTAGGCGTGGGCGGGGTGGGCGGACTCGACGCGCTGGAGCGCGAGATCGTGCAGTGCCGCCGCTGTCCGCGCCTGGTCGCGTGGCGCGAGCGGGTGGCGCGCGAGAAGCGCGCCGCGTTCGCCGGCGAGACCTACTGGGGCCGGCCGATCCCCGGCTTCGGCGACCCGTTGGCGCGGGTCCTGCTCCTCGGCCTCGCGCCGGCCGCCCACGGCGCCAACCGCACCGGCCGCGTCTTCACCGGCGACCGCTCGGGCGACTTCCTCTTCGCCGCCCTGCACCGGACCGGCTTCGCGAACCAGCCGACGTCGCTGCACGCCGGCGACGGCCTGGAGCTGCACGGCGCCTGGATCACCGCCGCCGTGCGCTGCGCGCCGCCGGCGAACAAGCCGACGCCGGCCGAGCGCGACAGCTGCCTCCCCTACGCCGCGCGCGAGCTCGATCTGCTCGAGGACGTGCGCGTCGTCGTCTGCCTCGGCGCGTTCGCCTGGGACGCGGCGCTGCGGCTGCTGGCGCTTCGCGGCGCCCCGATCCCGCGGCCGCGGCCGCGCTTCGGCCACGGCGCCGAGTACCGGCCGCAGCCACCCCAGCCGCTGCTGCTGGGCTGCTTTCACCCCAGCCAGCAGAACACGTTCACCGGCAAGCTGACGCCGCCGATGATCGATGCGGTCCTGCTGCGTGCGGGCGAGCTCGCCGGCCGAGGGGGAAGAGGGAGAGGAGCTCCCCCCCGGCCGGGCTGAGCCGCTCGCGCTACGCGACCGCCGGGCGGCGGGCGGCGACCGGGCTGGAGAGCCCGATGCCGATGCCCGTCAGTGCGATCGCGAGGTGCAGCAAGTTGTCGGCGGTGTTGATCGGGATCAGCGACAGCAGCAGCCCGCCATCGCCCACGACGAAGCCGAGGATCGTCACGAGGACGTAGACCGCGCCGTAGCCGATGCAGTAGAGCCGCGCCTTGGCCGCGGTGGCGGCCAGCGCGATCCCGGCGACGCCGGAGAGCACGTGCACGACGTTGTGCCAGCCGTTGATGTCGAACGCGATCAGCGTGCCGCGCTGCGCGCTGTCGCCGATGCCGAAGCTCGGCTCGACGAGGAAGCCGAGGATGCCGACGGCCACCAGCACGCCGCCGAGCGTGAGGGCGTAGACCTGCGCCAGCGTCTTGCCTTGCATGCGTACCTCCAGTCGAAATTGCTACCGGAGGATTCGCACGGCGCGCCCGAACGGATCAGCCTCCGCGCGCCAGCTCCTTGGCGATCTGCTCGCCGCGGATGCGCAGCGGCTCGTAGCCGGTGAACTGGATCGACAGCAGCCCGCCGGCCCTGGCCGCCGCGAGCGGCAGCGCCTGGCGCAACGACCAGCGGCCGCTGGCGATCTTCGCCTTGTAGTCGAGGAACGTCGTCTCGCCGCCGGCGGCGCTGTAGCCGAGGCGCAGGCGCACGACCCCGCGCGCACGCGGTGAGATCGTCCCCGCGACGCGCAGGGTCCCGGCGGAGTCGATCGCCGACGACGTGCGCACGAGCCGCGCCTTGCCGCGCGCCGCGCGCAGCGTGACGGCGTCGGGCTGCACGAGCGACGTGCCCGCGAAGGTCAGCGTGAAGATGCCGGTCGGCTTGGAGCGCTGCGAGCGCGGCAGCGCCTTGCGGAAGCGGATCTGGCCGCCGGCGATCGATGCGTCGAAGGTCGTCGTCGCGCCGGCCGAGCGGTAGCGCACGCGCACGTTGCCGGTCGCCTTGGCGGTGATCGAGGCGAGGACGTCGAGCTTGCCGCCGGTGACGCCGGCGCGCAGGACCTGGAGCTTGGCGGGCGCGCGCGTCGCCGCGGGGGTCGTCGGGGCGGGGGCCGGCGTGGTCGTGGTCGTCGTCGTCGGCGGCGGGGCGCTCACGCCGGTCACGTCGATCGTGGCGGTCACCGGCGCCGACGTGTCGATGCCGTCCGAGGCGGTGTAGGCGAACGCGTCGCGGCCGGTGAACGAGCCGTCGGGCGTGTAGGCGAACGTGCCGTTGGGCGCCAGCGAGAGCGTGCCGTGGACGGGCCCGGCGGCGAGCTGCGCGGTCACCGTGTCGCCGTTGGGATCGCTGTCGTTGGCGAGCACGCTGGGGCCGTTGAGGGTCACGCCGCTGGCCGCGGAGTAGGCGTCGGGGGCGGCCGCGGGCGGCTGGTTGCCGACGGAGATCGTGACGGTCGCGGGCGCGGACGTTGCCACCGAATCGGAGGCGCGGTAGGTGAACGAGTCGGTCCCCTTGAAGGCGCCCTGCGGCGTGTAGGTGAACGTCCCGTCGGCGGCCAGCGCGACGCTCCCGTGCGCCGGGTCGGTCGTCTTGGCCGCGGTCATCGTCTCCGTGTCGCCGTCGTCGGGATCGCTGTCGTTGGCGAGCACGCTCGAGCCGCTCAGCGCCACGCCGCCCGCGACGCTGAAGGCGTCAGCGGCCGCCTCGGGCGCGCGGTTGGGGCAGTCGGCGCCCGACGGCCGCAGGCCCCAGTCGACGAGCGTGCCGGAGTCCTCGCTCGCGAAGGCGTCGATGACGGTGAGCGTCCAGGTGCCCTGGCGATCGTCGCCGTTGAAGTCCGACAGGTTCCCGGTGGGCTTGAAGCGCCCGGTGTAGCCGCCCAGCGGGTTCGTGGCGGGGAGGCTGTCGATCGGCGTCGCGGCGTCGTCGTCGAGGACGAGGTCGGTGAAGTCGTCGCCGCTGGATCCATCCGGGCCGGCGCCCGGGCGATCCATCAGCGTGACGGTCTTCGTGCCGATGCCGCCGGTTGCGTGAGCCGGACGACGAGGTCGCCGACCCAGGTGTGGTGGAGCTTGGAGATGCGGACCTCGAGGTCGTCGACCGTGCGTTCACCCACCGGCCCGCCGCCGTTGAAGGTCACCGTCGACGTGATGCCGCCGGCAGCGTCGGGTTGATCGTCGCCGGCGGGTCGGCCGTCGACTTGCTGCCGATCGGGACGCGCAGCGGGATCGTGAAGGTGCCCGCGCTCGGGTTCGCCGTCATCGTCAGCGTCAGCGGCACCGTCGTGTCGCAGGTCGCGTTCGGGCTCGCGAGCGACGGCACCGAGAAGGCGAACGACGGCGGGTTGTTGACCTCGTCCTGGCCCGCGCCGATGTTCGGCCACGAGCCGTTCGGCTGGGTGACGCTGAAGCCGGGCGCGGTGGTGCTGAGGAGGCCGTCGATCCCGGTCGTCGCCGTGCCCTGCGGGTTGCGCAGGCGCTCGTTGAGGTTGATCGTCTCGCCCGGCTCGGGCACGTCGTCGCCGTCGCCGCCGGGCGTGTCGCTGACGGTCGTCGCGACGTGGACGAGCCGCGGCGGGAGGTCGAAGTTGTCGACCGCGGTCGTCGCCGCGCTGCTCGTCGTCGTCGCGTTGAAGCCCATCCCGCGCTCGGCGAAGACGGTCCAGATCGTCGCGTAGTTGGCGCCGCCGGCGTTCTGGTCGGCGAGCAGGATCGCGTCGCGCGCCTCGAGGAAGGACGGGTTGTTGGGGGCCAGCCGCAGGCCGCTGTGATCAGCGACTCGGCGACCGTCGGCGAGTTCAGCGCGTCGCGCAGGTCCCACAGCGTCTCGGCCCAGATCTCGCCGTCGGCGTGGACCTCGAAGCCGGTGCCGCTGATCGTGCCCATGTCGCCGAACGTGTAGCCGCCGCGATCGGGCGTCGCGGGACCGGTGCCCGGGCACGCGGGATCAGACGTGTTCGCCGGGCAGTCGAGGCCCTGCGTGCGGAAGCCGTCGGGTGGCTGCAGGTAGTCGCCGATCGTCATCTCACCGCGAGCGCTGGTGTCGACCCGCAGCGTCTGGAGGTCGAGGAAGTCCAGCGCGTACCAGTCGCTCCAGCCCTCGCCCATCGCGCGCGACTGGTTGGCGTCGAGGCCGACGCCGCTGCCGACGGAGCGGTTCGTGAGCCCGTGGGTGTACTCGTGGTAGACGACGTCGGCGGTGTCGGCGGCGTTCAGCGCCGGGTTCGTGAAGAGGTACATCTGCAGCCGCGGCGGGGTCCCGTCGGGGCGCGTGGTCATGCTCGCGTTGTTGACGCTGTTGGGCGACGTGCCGTCGGGGTTGAGGTAGTTGTCGGTCTCGGCCTGGACGGCGTCGCCGCCCGTCGCCTCGAAGTTGCGCGCCGAGGGAACGAAGCCGATCGCCGGGACCTCGAGGTGGTCGTGGTAGACGTTGGCGAGGTAGAAGAGCTGCGTCGTCGCCTGCCTGCGGTTCGTCGTGCGCGTCGCCGGCACGCCGGGGTTCCAGGTGCAGCCGGGAGCAGCGCAGGCGCCGGGGAAGGTCGTCAGCGGATAGAGCCAGTCGGTGCCCGAGCTCGCCGGGACCTCCTCGTCGCCGAGCGTCCTGCCGACCGCGTGCCGGGGGCGCCGGCGGCGGGTCGACGTCGACGGCGTCGGCATCGACGTAGGCATGCACGTTGTTGCCGCTCAGGCGCACGTTGCCGGGACCGAGGCGTTCAGCCAGGTCGGATCCTGGGCGAGGTCGACCGACGTCGGCGCCCCGCCGGCCGGCGCGCCCGGGTAGTTGCGGTAGACGCTCGCGTTGGAGACCAGCTCGGTCAGCGAGCGGCGCTTGAGCACCGCGCCGCTCGTGGCGTCGACGACCAGCTCGTAGACGTAGTCGTGAGCGCCGGTGACCTCGAGCTTCCACGCGAGCCGGGTGGACGTCCCGTCGGCGAAGAGCGCCAGCCGCGCCGTGTCGCCGCCGGAGAAGCGCGTCGGGCGCTCGGGGCCGCGGCCCTGGCGCGCGCTGGGCGCGATCAGCGCGCCGCCGACCTCGCGCCGGGCGATCGCCAGCGCGGCGGAGGCGTCGACGTCGGGCACGACGGAGTCGACGCGCAGCCCCGAGACGGCCGAGCCGCTGACGTTGAGCAGGCGTCCGTCGTCGTCGACGTTGGCGAGCAGGACGTTGTCGTAGGCGGCGACGCCGAGGTGCGTCTGCACGTAGGCGAGGTGCGTGACGCCGTCGGTCGAGCGGTAGCGGTCGGTGAGGCGCAGGGCGGCGAGGTCGCCGGCGTCGATGCCGAAGACCTCGGGGTGCGTGCGCACGTACTCCAGCGCGATGTCGGCCGCCGGGGCGGCGCGGCGCCCGGTGAGGAAGCCGTCGGTCCGGGCGACGAGCCGCGCGCCGCCGCCGATGCGGTCGGTCGTGACGACGCCCTCGTCGCCGAGCTCGCGCGCGAGCTCGCGGCGCGCCCGGCGCTCGGCCCCGGCTCGACGGCCCGCCGTCGGCGGTGCGGACGTCGACGTTGCGCAGCGGGCGCTCCCGCGGCTGTGGCGACGCGGCCCCGGCGGAGGCGGCGGCGGCGAGCGCGGTGAAGGCCGTCAGGACGGCGAGCGGGAGTCGTTTCATCGGACGTGTGCTTAACCCACTGGAACGCGCAGCGGACCACAATCTTGCCCAATCGCGCAAGGTAACCAGCCGGGTGCAGCAGTCTGTTCAGCAGAGCTAGCCTTGTGGGGGTGCCGCTCTCGCATTTCACACCTGCCGTCAGGGAGTGGTTTCAGGCCGCGTTCGAGGCTCCGACGGACGTCCAGGCGCGGGCCTGGCCGGCGATCGCGACCGGCGAGCACACGCTCATCTCGGCGCCGACCGGATCGGGCAAGACGCTCGCCGCGTTCCTCTGGGCGCTCGACCGCCTGGCGCGGGAGCCTGCGGGTGGCGGAGCCGGGTCCCGCACCGATTCCCCCAGCACGCGCCTGGTCTACGTCTCGCCGCTGAAGGCCCTCGCCTACGACATCGACCGCAACCTGCGCGCCCCGCTGCGCGGGATCGGCGCCGATCTCACGGTCGGCGTGCGCACCGGCGACACGCCGCAGAAGGAGCGCGCGGCGATGCGCCGCAACCCGCCCGACATCCTCATCACGACGCCCGAGTCGCTGTACCTGATGCTCTCCAGTGGGGCGCGAGAGATCCTCACGGGCGTCGAGGCGGTGATCGTCGACGAGATCCACGCCGTCGCCGCGACGAAGCGCGGCGCCCACCTCGCGCTGACGCTCGAGCGCCTCGCCGCGCTGCAGTCCGACGGCCGCGAGCCGCAGCGGATCGGCCTCTCCGCCACGCAGAACCCGCTCGAGGAGGTCGGGCGCTTCATGGTCGGCCCGCGGCGAACCTGCACGATCGTCGACACCGGCGTGCGCAAGCCGCTGGACCTCCAGATCCACGTCCCGGTCGAGTCGATGGTCGAGCCCGATCAGAACCCACCCACCCGCGCCGTCAGCACCGATCCGCTTGATCCGCTTGCGCCGGAGGCCGCGGCGAGGCCACGCGCCGCTCGATCTGGCCCGCGATCTACCCCGAGATCCTCAAGCTCGTCGAGCAGCACCGCTCGACGATCGTCTTCGTCAACGCCCGCCGCGGCGCCGAGCGGCTCGCGCTGCGCCTCAACGAGCTCGCCGGGAAGGACATCGCGCGCGCCCATCACGGCTCGCTCGCGCGCGAGGAGCGCACGGTCGTCGAGGAGATGCTCAAGGCCGGTGAGCTGCCCTGCCTCGTCGCCACGAGCTCGCTCGAGCTCGGCATCGACATGGGCGCCGTCGACCTCGTCCTGCAGGTCGAGTCGCCGAAGTCCGTCGCGCGCGGCCTGCAGCGCATCGGCCGCGCCGGCCACAACGTCGGCGACGTCAGCAAGGGCCGCATCTTCCCGAAGTTCCGCGCCGACCTGCTCGAGTGCGCCGTCGTCGTCAAGCTCATGCGCGAGGGCCGCATCGAGCCGACCGTCGTGCCGCGCAACGCGCTCGACGTGCTCGCCCAGCACGTCGTCTCGATCGCGACGAGCGCGCCCGAGGAGGAATCCGTCACGGTCGACGACCTGTATGCGCTCGTCACGCGCACGCACTCCTACGCCGAGCTGTCGCGCCCGCTGCTGGAGAACGTCCTGGACATGCTCGACGGCCGCTACCCGTCGGCCGAGTTCGGCGAGCTGCGCGCGCGGATCGTCTGGGACCGCGTCGGGGGCACGATCCGCCCGCGCAAGGGCGCCCGCCAGCTCGTCGTCACGAACGCCGGGACGATCCCCGACCGCGGCCTGTTCAGCGTCGTGCTGCCCGACGGGCGCCGCGTCGGCGAGCTCGACGAGGAGATGGTCTACGAGGCGCGCGCCGGCCAGACCTTCCTGCTCGGCGCGAGCACCTGGCGCATCGAGGAGATCGGCCGCGACCGCGTGATCGTCTCGCCCGCGCCGGGCGCCCCGGGCGCGGTGCCGTTCTGGAAGGGCGACGGCGTCGGGCGCCCGAAGGAGCTCGGCGAGGCGATCGGCGCGTTCAGCCGCTGGGCCGTCGACCAGACCGCCGAGACCCTGGAGGCCGACTACGACCTCGACGCCTTCGCCGCCCGCAACCTGCTCGACTTCCTGCGCGAGCAGCAGGCCGCCACGCGCGTGCTGCCCAGCGACCGCACGATCGTCGTCGAGCGCTTCCGCGACGAGATCGGCGACTGGCGGCTGTGCGTCCTGTCGCCCTACGGCGGGCGCGTCCACGCCGCCTGGGGCCTCGCGCTGAGCCGCCGCATCCGCGAGCGCTACGGCCTCGAGTCCGACGCGATCTGGTCCGACGACGGGATCATCGTCCACCTCCCCGACGCCGACGAGCCGCCTGGCGCCGAGCTCGTCATGGTCGAGCCCGACGAGCTCGAGGACGCGGTCGTCGAGGAGCTCGCCTCGAGCGCGCTGTTCGGCGCGCGCTTCCGCGAGAACGCCGGCCGCGCGCTGCTGATCCCGCGCGCCTACCCGGGCAAGCGCACGCCGCTGTGGCAGCAGCGCCTGAAGTCGCAGTCGCTGCTGGAGGTCGCGCGCCGCTACCCCGACTTCCCGATCATCCTCGAGACCTACCGCGAGTGCCTGCGCGACGTCCTCGACGTCCCCGGCCTGCACGAGCTGCTGCGCAAGCTGCACGCGCGCGAGCTGTCGCTCGTCGAGGTCGAGACGCCGACCGCGTCGCCGTTCGCCTCCTCGCTGCTGTTCGACTACGTCGCGACGTACATGTACGAGGGCGACCAGCCCAACGCCGAGCGCCGCGCCGCCGCGCTGTCGCTCGACCGCGACCTCCTGCGCGAGCTGCTCGGCCAGGAGGAGCTGCGCGAGCTGATCGACCCGGGCGCGCTCGAACAGGTCCAGGACGACCTGCAGCACCGCTCCGACCGCACCCGCGCCGAGACGCGCGACGCGCTCGCCGACGTCCTGCGCCGCCTCGGCGACCTCACGCCCGAGGAGGTGCGCGACCGCGTGCTCGCCGGCATCGACGCCGGCGCGATGCTCGCGACGCTGGCCGACGAGCGCCGCGCGATCCGGCTGCGGATCGGCGGCGAGCAGCGCTGGGTCGCCGCCGACGACGCCGGCCTCTACCGCGACGCGCTGGGCGCCGTCCCGCCGGGCGGGCTGCCGGACGCCTTCACCGCCGACGTCCCCGACGCGCTCGCGGTGCTGCTGGCGCGCTACGCACGCACCCACGGCCCGTTCACGACCGCCGAGGTGCGGGCCCGCTACCTGATCGACCCGACCGCCGTGCTCGAGCGCCTGGAGCGCGACGGCGAGCTCATCCGCGGCGAGCTGCGCCCCGGCGGGCGCCCCGGCGAGCCGGAGTGGTGTGACCCGCAGGTCCTGCGCCGCCTGCGCCGCGCGTCGCTGGCCGCATTGCGCAAGGAGATCGAGCCCGCCGACCAGCGCGCGCTGGCGGCGTTCCTGCCGTCCTGGCAGGGCGTCGACCGTCATGGGTCGGGTGGGATGGGTTCCGGCGCCGGGATCGACCGCCTGCGCGAGGTGCTCGTGCCGTTGCAGGGGCTCGCGCTGCCCGCCGAGGTGTGGGAGCGCGACGTGCTGCCGCGCCGCACCGGCGCCTACTCGCCGACCTGGCTGGACCAGCTCTGCGCCTCGGGCGAGATCGTCTGGGTCGGCGCCGGCACGCTCGGGCGCACGACCGGCCGCGTCGCCCTCTACTTCCGCGAGGACGCCGAGGCGATCGGCCGTGCCCCGTTCAAGGGCGAGCCTCCCTCCCAGCCCGAGCACGACCTCATACGCGAGCGGCTGCTGGGCTCGCCCTGCTTCTTCACCGACCTGCTCGCCGAGGTCGACCTCGCGCCCGAGCAGGTCCAGGAGGCGCTCTGGGACCTCGTCTGGGCCGGCGAGGTCACCAACGACGCCTTCGCGCCGCTGCGCGCGCCGCGGCTGACGCTCGCGCGGGCACGGCAGGCACCGCGCCACGGCACGCGCCGCTTCGGCGCCCGCCGCGGCGGCGCGCAGCCGACGGTCCAGGGCCGCTGGGCGCTGACCGAGTCGATCTTCCGCCGTGAGCTGAATCCGATCCCACCCACCCAGCGCCGCCGCACGCTGGCCGAGCTGCTGCTCGAGCGCTACGGGATCGTCACCCGCGAGCAGGTGCTCGCCGAGGGCATCGCGGGCGGCTTCTCGATCCTCTACGACGCGCTCTCGCAGCTCGAGACGCTCGGCGTCTGCCGGCGCGGCTACTTCGTCGAGGGCCTGGGCGGCGCGCAGTTCGCGCTGCCGGGGGCGGTCGAGCGCCTGCGCGCGCTGCGCGCGGTCGAGGAGGCGCCGCCGCTCGTCCTCGCCGCGACCGACCCGGCGCAGCCCTACGGCGCGGCGCTGCCGTGGCCCCAGCGCGACGCCGAGCAGCGCCGGCCGGCGCGCGTGCGCGGCGCCTACGTCGTGCTCGCCGGTTCCGAGCCGGCGCTCTACGTCGAGAAGGGCGGCAAGGGGATCGTCACGCTCGTGCAGGCGGGCGATCCGCGCCTGCGCCCGGCCTTCGAGGCGCTCGCCGAGTTCATCACCGGCGGCCGCGGACGCAAGCTGTCGCTCGAGCGCGTCGACGGCGAGCCGGTGGTCGGCTCGCCGCACGAGGCGCTGCTCGTCGAGCTCGGCTTCCGCGCCGGGCCGCGCAAGCTGACGCTCAGCGCGTAGCGGCCGGACACAACTCGCGCCGCGCCCCGGGGTTGGTGGAGGCGAGATGACCGCGCGCATCGCATGCCTGGCCGTGCTGGCCTGCCTGTGCGTCGGCGGCCGGGCGCAGGCCGCGCCGTCGCTCGCGGCCTTCACGAAGGCCGAGGCTCCCCCGCTGTCCGACGGCGACCGCTGGGCGGTCATCCCCGTGCCGGGCGGCATGCTCGTCCTCGACGGCGACGACCACGCGCTCAGCAGGCGAGCGGTCCCGCTCTCGGCGCCGTGCGCCGCGCGGTCCGGGACGCCCCGCGGCATCGGCGGCGGCCTCGTCGTCATCGAATGCGGGTTCGTCCCCTACGAGACGACGCGGCTGCTCGTCTACGACCTCGTCGCGCGCACGTTCACCACGGTCAAGGGGGCCGAGCTCATCCCGGCCGCCGACGGGCGCGCGATCACCGGCATCGGGCGCTCGTGGATCTCCTTCAACGGCAGCCTGAACCCCCACGGGGGCAGCGTGCCCGGGCTGCTGGACTGGCGCGCCGGCCGCGTCGTCCTCCAGGGCGCGCGGAACCGGAAGACCGTCGCCGACCTCGACGCGCCGTCCGGGTCGCGCCGTGTGTGCGCCGCCATGCGCGACCCCGCCCTACGCCTCGTGGCGCTCATCTACCGCCACCCGTTCGGCCTCAGCCGCCGTGGCGTGCCGGTACACCGCCGGCTCGTCCTCGAACGCTGCGAGGGTCGCTCGGTGACGCTCACGAAGCCCGGCAGGGGGCTCGCCGTGTCACTCGGGGAGCGGGCCGTCGCCTGGGTCGAGGGCGAGACGATCCACGCCCGCGCGCTGCGCGGGGGTGCTGAGAAGCGCTGGCCCGCGCCGCGCGGCACGCAGGTCGCCGGGCTCGTCCAGGTCGGGCGGCACCTGCTCGTGACGATGAGTTTCCAGGGCGGGACGGTCTACCGCGGCCGTCTCCCCTAGACCGCGGCTGCGGCGTCCTTGATGCGCGTCAGCCACTCGGCGACGGCGTCCTCGTCGAGGACCTCGTGCTCGAGCGTGGCCGGCAGGTTGGCGAACATCCGCTGGGCGCGCCAGCTGCGCTCGTAGACCGTCGGCGCGAGCAGGATGACGTGGTGGCCGTCGAGCACCGGGATGTGGCGCGGCATGCCCTCGTCCCAGATCATCGTCTCGTCCGCCGCGGCGTCCTCCTCGTCGGGCGGCTCGGGCAGCGTCCCGTCGGGCTCCAGGGCCGCGTAGCTGAAGAGGTCCCAGTAGCCCTCGACGTGCTCCTTGGTCTGCTGCGGGCCCTCGCCGCGCGCGGTCGCGGCGGCGGCGCGCGAGACGCGCCGCATCCCGACCCACGGCACGGCCTCCATGAGCAGGACGTTGAGCTGGAAGTTGTCGACGATGCCGCTCATCCGGCCGACGATGCCGGCTCCGGTGGCGGGCTCGATCGCGACGAAGGGCGCCTCGTGGACGACGTTGAGCATCGCCGTCAGCCAGCCGGCGGCCTCGTGGACGTCCTGCAGGCCCGCGATGTCGTCGAGCAGGTCGGCGCCGGCGGCGCGGCCCGCGGGATCGGCGGACAGCAGGGCGATCGCGCCGGGCCAGATCGCCTGCAGGCGCTCCCAGGCCTCCGACGCCTCGGGCATCTTGCCGGCCGCGCGGCGCAGCGCCTCGTTGGCGCGCCGCGTGACCCACTTGCCGGCGGCGTACTCGCTCATCCCGGGCGGCGGCTCGCCGACCTGCGGGCGCAGCACCTCGGCGAGCTCGTTGGAGAGCGGCAGGATCCTGCGCAGGCACGCGAGCATCGGCTCGCGTGCGGGCTCGGGGTCGTGGCCGGCCTCGATCATCGCGCCGAGCACGCGCGCGGCGATCTCGGCGTTGGCGGTGTCGGGGAGCTCGAGGCCCTCGCTGAGCTTGCGCAGTGCGGCCGCCGACTCCTCGGGCGTCGCGCCGCTCTGGGTGGCGCCGACGGCGCGGACGAGCTTGTCGACCTGCGCCTCCTCGAGCGCGCCGGTCTTCAGGCCGGTGATGAGGAAGCGGGCTGCCTGTGCGACTTCGGTGGACACGCGGGCAACCCTACCCAGACTTCTTGCCGGGGTTGAAGAGCCCCTTCGGGTCCAGCGCCGCCTTGATCGCCCGCTGGGCCGCGACGGCGGCCGGCGCCCACTGGCGCTCGAGCTGGCCGCGCTTGAGCACGCCGAGCCCGTGCTCGCCGCTGACCGTCCCGCCGAGCCCCAGCGCGAGGTCGAAGAGCTCGTTCGCCGCGCTGGCCGCCCGCTCGCGCTGCCCGGCGTCGCCGCGATCGAGCATGAACGTCGCGTGCAGGTTGCCGTCGCCCGCGTGACCCCAGGAGCAGGCGTCAAGGCCGTGGCGCGCGCCGATCGCGATCGTCTCCTCGATCGCCTCGGCGAGCCGCTCGACGGGCACGGCGACGTCCTCGGAGAGCTTCGCGCCGCGCTCGGCCGTGACCGCGAGCGAGACGCCGTCGCGCCAGCGCCAGAGGTCGCGGATCGCGCCGAGCTGCTCGGGCGCGTGGACGCGCCGGGCGCCCGCGGCGAGCGCCTCGAGCAGCTCGCCGCGCAGGCGGGCGGCCTCGGCCGCCGAGCCGTCGGCCTCGGCGAGCACGACGAAGCCCTCGAGCGGGCCGCCGGGGAACGAGCGCCCCGCCGCCTGCATCGCGCGCACGTCGACGAACTCCAGCGCCGCCGCCTCGATGCCCGCGGCGAGCACGCGCAGGACCGCGGCGCAGCCGGCCGCCGCGTCGCGGTAGGTCGCCACGACCGGCAGCTGCGCCTCCGGCGCGGGCACGAGCCGCAGCCAGGCGGCGGTCACGATGCCGAGCGTCCCCTCCGCGCCGGTCAGCAGCGCGCGCAGGTCGTAGCCGGCGACGTCCTTGCGCGCCGGGCCGCCGACGCGCACGAGCTCGCCCGGGGCGAGCACGGCCTCCAGGCCCGTCACCCAGTCGCCGGTGACGCCGTACTTGAAGGCGTGCGGCCCGCCGGCGTTCGTCGCGATCGTGCCGCCGAGCTGGGACTGCTCGGCCGCGCCCGGGTCGGGCGGGAAGTAGAGGCCGCTCTCGCGCGCGCGCCGCGCGACAGTGTGCGTCGTCACGCCGGCCTCGGCCTCCATCCGCCACAGCCCGGGCTCGAAGCTGCGCACGTTGTCGACCCGGTCGAGCGCGAGGCCGACGGCGTCGGGGTCGAGCACCGCCGCGCCGCCGGCGAGCCCGCTGCGCCCGCCGACCGGCACCATCGCGACGTCGTGGGCGTAGCACCAGGCGACGACCTCGGCGACCTCGTCGGCGGTGGCGGGATGCACGAGCGTCGCCGCGCAGCCGGCGACGGCCGCGTCGCCGACGACCGTGTCGCGCTCCACGTTCGCAGCTCCCACCAGGCGCTCGAGCTCGTCCACGGTTCTACGCTAGACGTCATGCCCGAGGGCGACACGATCCATTACGCCGCACGCCGCATCCGCCCGCTCGTGGAGGGGCTCGTGCCCGAGATCTCCCATCCCCATCCGCGCCTGCGCGGGGAGCGCTGGCCGCAGAAGCTCGCCGGCCGCGCGGTCGTGGGCGTCGACGCCCACGGCAAGCACCTGTTCCTGCGCTTCGAGGGCGACCTCGCGATCCACTCGCACCTGCGCATGACCGGCTCCTGGGGCACCTACCGCCCGGGCCAGCGCTGGCGGCGCGGCGCGCACCGCGCCTGGCTCGTCCTGCGCACCGGCGCGGGCGAGGTCGTCCAGTTCGACGGCCCGGTGCTCGAGCTGCTGACCGAGTCGCGCACGCGCTTCGACCGCCGCCTGGCCCAGCTCGGGCCCGACATCCTCGCTCCCGAGCTCGACGAGCCCGGCTTCCTGCGGCGGCTGCGCGAGGACGACCCGACGCGCCCGATCGGCGAGGCGCTGCTCGACCAGCGGACGATCGCGGGCATCGGCAACCTCTGGAAGTGCGAGGGCTGCTTCGCCGCCGGGATCGACCCCTGGCGCCCGGCCGGCGCCGTCAGCGACGACGAGGCGCTCGCCGTCGTGCGCGCCACGCGGCCGGGCATGCAGCAGTCGGCGCTGGACGGCATGCAGGACCGCCACCGCACGATCTACGGGCGCGCCGGGCGCCCCTGCCCGCGCTGCGGCGAGCTCGTGCTCAGCCGCGGCCAGGGCGACGACAACCGGATCACCTACTGGTGCGGGAGCTGCCAGTCGTGAGCACGATGCGCCGCGTCGGCCACAAGGGCGCCGACCACATCGCACCCGGCAACACGTTCGAGTCCTTCGCGGCGGCGCTCGGCCACGACGTCGACATGATCGAGTTCGACGTCATCTCCGAGCACCCCGACGGCAGCGGCGAGCTGCTGCTCGCGCACGACTGGGAGGACGCCGCGAGCCGCACGCCGCACACGCTCGAGGAGGGCCTCGCGCACTTCGCCGGCACCGCCTACGACGGCGTCGAGCTCGACGTCGACCTCAAGCTCGCCGGCTACGAGGAGCGCGTCGCGCGGGCGCTGCAGCGCCACGGGCTCGTCGAGCGGACGCTGATCTCGACGATGGAGGAGCGCTCGCTCGCGCTCCTGCGCGAGCGCCACCCGGAGATCCGGCTGGGCTGGTCGGTGCCGCGGATCCGGCGCGACCCGCTGCGCAACCCGCTGCTGGCGCTCCCCGGGATCGCGGTGCTGCTGTACGTCCGCCGCGCTCTGCCCGGGCGTCGCGGCCAACCGCATCCGCCGCGGCGAGATCGAGGCGCTGATGGCGCACTGGCGGCTCGTCACGCCCGCGCTCGCGCACGAGATCGCCCGCGCCGGCGGCGAGCTCTACGTCTGGACGGTCGACGACGCCGAGCGGATCGCCGAGCTCGAGCGGATCGGCGTCACCGGCGTGATCTCCAACGACCCGCGGCTCTTCTAGACCGTATGGCGGGTGAGTCCTGCCGCTGATGGTGTTCTGTCTGCTGGCCGTGTAACGGTCAGCACCTCGCGCAACCTGCGTGGGCCCGGGTGGCGGCTGGAACCCGCCGCGCGGGCGAACGCCTCACGCAGCCCTGGTGACGGCGGCGTGGGCCGACACATAGCTGGGAGGTGCTGACCGTGACGGACGCTATCCGTTGGGTCGGGCTTGACGTGCATGCGGCGCAGACGACGGTCGCGGTGATCGACAAGGCATCCGGTGAGCTGCAGCGGGCGAAGCTGCGCGGCTCGCCGAGCACGGTGCTGGACTTCATCGCGGGCTATGACGGCCGGGTGATCGCGGTCTATGAGGCCGGGCCGACCGGCATGACGCTCGCGCGTGAGGCCCAAGCGCTCGGCATCGATCTGCGTGTGTGCGCGCCGGGGTTGATCCCGCGCAAGCCGACCGATCGGATCAAGACCGACGCGCGCGACGCTGAGATCCTGGCCCGCCAGCTCGCTGCCGGCGCCCTGTCGTTCGTGCGCGTCCCGACGATCGAGGAGGAGTCGCTACGCGATCTCGTTCGTGCCCGCGAGGACGTGCGCCAGGACCTCACCCGGGCGCGTCATCGGCTCAGCAAGTTCTTGCTTCGCCGCGATCGGCGCTACACCCACAGCGGCGCGTGGACGCTGAAGCATCTGCACTGGATCTCCCAGCAGACCTTCGACGACGTGTCGGCGCAGACGACGTGCACGGAGTACCTCAACGCCGTGCGCGTCTTGATCGCGCGTCGCGATCTGCTGGAGAAGACTCTCGACGACGTGCTACCGACGACACCGTATGCCGAGACGATCTATCGGCTGCGAGCGTTTCGCGGGATCGACACGCTGACCGCGTTCGGGTTGTGCGCCGAGATCGGCGACTTCGCGCGTTTCGCCAAGCCCGGCCAGCTCTCGGCGTACCTGGGCATCGTGCCGTCCGAGCACACGACCGATACCAAGCGGCGGCTAGGGTCGATCACCAAGGCCGGCTCAGGTCACGCTCGCCGACTGCTCGTCGAAGCCGCCTGGCACTACCGCCGCCCACCAACGGTCGGCGCACTGCTCGAGCGCCGCCAGCGCGGCGTTGACCCGCGCGTCGTCGCGATCGCCTGGCGCTGCCAGCGCCGCCTCTATGACCGCCACCACACGCTGCGCGACGCACGCCGCAAGCCCGCCGGCGTCGTCAACATCGCCTGCGCCCGCGAGCTGGCCTGCTTCGTCTGGGAGGCCGCCACGATCAACTGACCACACCCCTCCATCGCCCCGGCGTGGCTGCCGGGGCCAGACGTCACTCCGCGAGGCCCCAGAGCGCCGCCTCGACGAGAGCTGCGGAACTCCTATGGGCACCGCCGGCCAACAGATCCGGCCGGCGTCGCGCCCGTTCCTAGAGTGCAGCTCCGCGGCGAATCTTCCGGTCATGGGGTAGCCCAAGTCCCCGCATATCAGGCTGACCATCACAGTCGACTCGCCTGGTTCCTCTGACGTCTGGCCCCGGGAACACCGCCCGAGCGCCGCCGCCCCCAACCCCCACGCAACTACACCGATAAGGAGATCAGCCCCTGTGCACTTGACAAACACGTCGCCATATCAGGAGTCCGGCGTGACCGTGCAGGTCGAGGCGGTGTAGCCCGGCGGGTCCGAGCCGGCGCTGGACTTGTGGCCCTTGCGCGTCAGCAGCTTCGCCCGCTGCGTGACGACGTCCCTCACCCGCCACTCGAACGACACCCGGCCGCGCAGCACGACCGGCTCGCCGTTCTTCGGGGAGATCCGAAACGAGCGGCCCGCCTGGCGCGCCCGCGGGCGCGTCGGGCCGACGGCGACGAAGCCGGAGTCGCCGCCCTCGCCGACGAAGTGCCACTTGCCGTCGTCGGGCGACTGGAACTGGACCTGGAAGCGCATCCACATCGTCTCGCCCGCGGCGCCGGTCCCGGCCATCGAGCCGCGGATGCCGATGTTGTCCGGCCAGCGCTCGGTGTCGCAGACGTTGACGGTCGCCCACAGCCGGGGGTCGTCGACGGCACGCTGAGCGTCCGCGACGGCGATCGGCAGGACGGCCGCGGCGAGCACCAGCGCGCCCGTCACGCGACGAGCCGTGATGATCCCCTCGCGGGGGCGTAGTACTCGCATGAGCGCAGCGCTGACCATGGCTGATCCAGTGAACACCTCGACAGAGAGCTTCGATTCGCTCTATCGGTCGAGCGCACGCGATCTCTACGCGTATGTACGAACCCTGCTGGGCGACGACGCGTCGGCCGAGGACGTCACCGCGCTCGCCTTCGAGCGCGCCTACCGCCGGCGGGCGAGCTTCGACCCCGGCCGCGGCAGCCGGCGCGGCTGGCTGTTCGGCATCGCGCGCAACGCCGCGCTCGACGAGCTGCGCCGGCGCAAGCGCTCCGCGCCCCTGATCGGCGAGCTGCCCGACGACGACGCGCCGGCCCCCGAGGAGGAGGCCGACCTCGCCGTCCGCCGCACGACCGTCCGGGCCGCGCTCGCCGCGCTGCCCCCGCGCGAGCGCGAGCTCGTCGCCCTGAAGTTCCACGGCGGGCTCTCCAACGCCGAGCTCGCCACCGTCCTCGGCACGAGCGAGTCCAACGCCGGCACTCGCGTGCACCGCGCCGTCATGAAGCTGAGGGAGGCCTGCAATGCGCCGTCTTGATCCCCTGACCCCCGACGAGGCCCGCGAGCTCGACGCGCTCGAGCGCGCGCTGGCCGGCGAGCCGGTCGACCCCGACCTGCGCGAGCTCTCACAGCTCGTGCACGACCTGCGCGCGACCGCGCCGGAGATGACCCCGGCGTTCGCCGCCCGGCTGCAGCGCGACGTCGCCGACGGGTTTCCCGAGCCGGTCGAGCGGCCCGTGCTGCGCCGCCCGCGGCGCTGGGTGCTGCTGCCGGCGGCCGGCGTGCTGGCCGCGGCGCTGATCGCGCTCGTCGTCGTCCTCGGCCAGCGCGGCGGCGACGACCCCTCGACGCTGGCGATCGACCGCGGGCCCGCGACCGCGGCGAAGGCGCCGGCCGGCGAGGCCCCCGCCGCCGCCCCGGAGGCCGCCGCCGACAGCGGCGCCACGACCGCCGATCGCCAGTCCGCGCCCGAGCGCAGCAGCGCCGCGCCCGCGCCCTCCAGCGCCGCCGCGCCGGCGCCGGCGCCGCGCAGGCGCTGGTCGCGCCCCCCGCCCCCGCCACGACCGCGGCCAAGCCCGGCGCCCCGCGCAAGGTCCAGCGCAGCGTGACGCTGAGCCTCGAAGCGCCCTTCGACGAGGTCGGCAGCACGTCGGATGACGTCATCCGCACCGTCGACCGCTTCAACGGGATCGTGGCCTCCTCGTCGATCAACGACGCCGGCGAGGGCGCCGAGGCGACCTTCGACCTGCGGATCCCGACGGCGCGCCTCGACGCCGCGCTGGCGGCGCTCTCCAAGCTCGGCCACGTCGCCAACCGCACCCAGGACCTGCAGGACATCACGAGCTCCTTCACCTCGGTGCAGGACCGCCTGTCCGACGCCCGCGCCGAGCGCCGCGGCCTGCTGCGCGCCCTCGGCCGGGCGAGCACCCAGGCGCAGATCGACAGCCTGAAGGCACGCCTGCGCGAGTCGCGCGGCCGGATCGCCCGACTCAACGGCGACCTCGCCGCGCTGCGCCGCCGCGCCGACCTGTCGGTCGTCGCGCTGTCGGTCACCGGCGTGCAGGACAAGGGCGGCGCGGGCGGCGGCACCTGGTCGCCCGGCGACGCCGCGGGCGACGCCCTGCGCGTGCTCGAGGTCATGGCCGGCGTGGCGCTCGTCGCGCTGGCGATCGCGCTTCCGCTGGCGCTGCTGGCGCTCGCGATCGCCCTCGCCGCCCGCCTCGCGCGCCGCCGCGGGCGCGAGCGGGCGCTGGACCCCGCCTGACCCGAACGCCTGCCCGAAGTCGTCCGCAGCGCCCGCCCTGTGTGCTATTGCTCACGCAATGGACACCCGCGAGCAGCTGGCGACCGACCTGCTCGCGCGCGTGCCGGTGTTCGCCACGCTGGGCCCGCGCGAGCTCGCGCGCGTCGCCGCCGTCAGCGTCCCGCGCAGCTTCGACGCGGGGCAGGTCATCTTCCGCGAGGGCGACGCCAGCGACACGTGCTACATCGTCCGCGGCGGCCACGCGCGGGCGATCCGCGCCCACGGCGACGGCCGCACGCTGACGCTGGCGCACTTCGGCCCGGGCGACATCTTCGGCGAGCTGGCGATGTTCGACGACGAGCGCCGCTCGGCGACCGTCGAGACGCTCGACCAGCTCGACGCGGTCGCCGTCCTCGGGCCCGACATGCGCCGGCTGCTGCGCGAGCACCCCGACATCGCGGTCAAGCTCGTCATCGCGCTCGGCCGGCGCCTGCGCGAGGCCAACGAGCGGATCGCGCGCCAGTCCTTCCAGACCGTCCAGAGCCGCGTCGCGGGCGTGATCGGCCAGCTCGTCATCCAGGCCCAGGCCGAGGGCGCCGGCGAGCGCGACGTGCTCGTCGTCATCACGCAGGCCGACGTCGCCCAGCTCGCGGGCTCCTCGCGCGAGTCGGCGAGCCGCTTCCTCGCGGTCCTCGAGCGCGCCGGGGTCGTCACGCAGGGCCGCGGCCGCGTGACCGTCCACGACCCCGAGGCGCTCCAGCGCTACGTCTATTGATGGCGACGTCGACCGAGTTCTCCGCCGGCGGCGTCGTCTTCAACGACGAGCGCCAGGTCGTCGTGATCGTCCCGACGCGGCGCGCCGCCGACGGCTCGCGCGTGCTCGCGCTCCCCAAGGGCCACCCCGACGGCGAAGAGTCGCCGGCCGAGGCGGCGCTGCGCGAGGTGCGCGAGGAGGCGGGCGTCGAGGCCGAGGTCGTCGAGTCGCTCGGGCAGGTGAAGTACTGGTACCAGCGCGGCGGCAGGCGGATCGCCAAGGTCGTCGAGTTCTTCCTGCTGCGCTACGTGGCGGGCGACGTCGCCGATCACGATCACGAGGTCGAGGCGGCCCGCTGGATCCCCGCCGAGGAGGCCGCGGGGACCCTCACCTACGACGGCGAGCGCCAGATGGTGCGCAAGGCGCTGTCACGCTTGGACCGCGCGCAGTAACCTGCCCCAGGTGCGGGTCCTGAACTTCTACTCGACGATCTTTGCCGACCAGCTCAAGCGCGGTCGCAAGACCGCGACGATCCGGCTCGGCGACAAGTCCCACAAGTACCAGAAGAACCAGGCGGTGCTCGTGACGATCGGCTACCAGCACTCGCCCCGCGAGAAGGTCTTCATGGCCGTCATCGACACCGTCGAGGTCAAGCGCGTCAAGGAGCTCTCGCCCCGGGACATCGAGCACGACAACCCGGAGTTCCGCCGCACCGACGAGATGATCCACTTCCTCGAGCAGATCTACGGCCGCGACGTCACGCTCGAGGACACCGTCACGGTCGTCCGCTTCTCGCAGATCGTCGAGAACCCGCCGTCGGTCACCGAGCGCCTGCACGGCATCGGCGGCGCCCAGAACTAGCAGGTTGTGAAGGGCCTGGTTGGCACTCTTCCCTCGGGAGTGCCAAGTGCGCTAGAGTCCTTGAAAGCGTTGGCACTCGTCCTATGAGAGTGCCAAAACACGCCAATCTGTGGAGGTCACACACCATGAAGCTCAAGCCCCTGGGCGACCGTCTCATCGTGCGGGCGATCGAAGAGGAGGAGACCACTGCGAGTGGACTCGTCCTCCCCGACACCGCCAAGGAAAAGCCCCAGAAGGGCATGGTCATCGCCGTCGGTGATGGCAAGTTCGACGAGGATGGCGACAAGCGCATCCCGCTCGACGTCGCCGAGGGCGACGAGGTCCTGTACTCCAAGTACGGCGGCACGGAAATCAAGGTCGATGGCGAGGAGCTGCTCGTGCTCCGCGAGTCCGACGTTCTCGCCAAGATCCTCTAAAGGCTTTAGGAGAATTCATGCCCCATAAGGAATTGCTCTACGACGTGGACGCGCGCAACGCCCTGCAGGCCGGGGTCGACGCCGTCGCCAACGCCGTCAAGGTCACGCTCGGCCCCAAGGGCCGCTACGTGGTCCTCGACAAGAAGTTCGGCGCCCCGACGATCACGAACGACGGCGTCACCATCGCCCGTGAGATCGAGGTCGAGGACGTCTTCCAGAACCAGGGCGCGCAGCTCGTCCGCGAGGTCGCCACGGCGACCAACGACGTCGCCGGCGACGGCACGACGACCGCGACCGTGCTCGCCCAGCAGATCGTCCGCAGTGGTCTGAAGAACGTCACGGCCGGCGCCAACCCGCTGGCCCTCAAGCGCGGCATCGAGCGCGCTGTCGAGGACGTCGTCAACCACATCGGCAAGCAGTCCAAGGACGTCTCCGGCAAGGACCAGATCGCTCGCGTCGCGACGATCTCCGCCGGCGACGAGGAGATCGGCGACGTCATCGCCGACGCGATCGAGAAGGTCGGCAAGGACGGCGTCGTGAACGTCGAGGAGGGCCAGACGTTCGGCATGGACCTCGAGTTCACCGAGGGCATGCTGTTCGACAAGGGCTACATCTCGCCCTACATGGTCACCGACCAGGAGCGCATGGAGGCCGTCCTGGACGACCCCTACCTCCTCATCGCCAACCAGAAGATCGGCTCCGTCCGGGACATCCTCCCGGTGCTCGAGGCCGTCATCCAGTCCGGCAAGCCGCTGCTGATCATCTCCGAGGACGTCGAGGGCGAGGCCCTCGCGACGCTCGTGGTCAACAAGCTGCGCGGCACCTTCACGGGCGTCGCCGTCAAGGCTCCGGGCTTCGGCGACCGCCGCAAGCGGATGCTCGAGGACATCGCGATCCTCACCAACGGTGAGGTCATCACCGAGGAGATGGGTCTCAAGCTCGAGAACACCACCATCTCCCAGCTCGGGCGCGCCCGCCGCGTCGTCGTCGGCAAGGACTCGACGACGATCGTCGACGGCGCCGGCGATTCGGCCGCGATCAAGGGCCGCATCAACCAGCTGAAGGCCGAGATCGAGACCACCGACTCGGACTTCGACCGCGAGAAGCTCCAGGAGCGTCTGGCGAAGCTGTCGGGCGGTGTCGCCGTCGTCAAGGTCGGCGCGGCCACCGAGACGGAGATGAAGGAGAAGAAGCACCGTGTCGAGGACGCCCTCCAGGCGACCCGCGCGGCGCTCGAGGAGGGCATCGTTCCCGGCGGCGGCGTCGCACTGCTGCAGGCCGAGGGCGCCATCGACCTCGACACCTACGAGGACGACGAGAAGACCGGGGCGAAGATCGTCCTGCGTGCGCTCGAGGAGCCGCTGCGCCAGATCGCGCACAACGCCGGCCTCGAGGGCTCGGTCGTCATCAACGACGTCCGCAAGGCCAAGAAGGGCTGGGGCCTGAACGCCGCGACGAACGAGATCGAGGATCTCGTCGCCGCCGGCATCATCGACCCGGCCATGGTCACGCGCTCTGCCCTGCAGAACGCCGCGTCGATCGCGAAGAACATCCTCACCACCGAGGCGATGGTCTGCGAGATCGAGGGCAAGGAGATGTCCATCGGCGGCATGGGCGACGCCGGCGGCATGGGCGGCATGGGCGGCATGATGTAGCCAGCTTCCGGAAGCCATGAGCTTCCGGATCCTGTGAGCTCCGCAGCACCCGAGGGCCCGGCGTCAGCCGGGCCCTCGTCGTTGCCGGGCCGCTCTAAGCTGCGGGCATGCCCGCGGGTCGCGTCGCCTCGCTGCAGCGCTGGCCCGTCAAGGGGATGGGCGGCGAGTTCGTGGACGCGCTGTCGCTCGACGCCTTCGGCGCGGCGGGCGACCGCTCGCACGCGGTCTTCGACGTCGTCAGGGGCGCTCCGCGGCGCATCAACGCCAAGACCGCCCCGCGCCTGCTGGCCTGGGCGGCGGCCTACCCGCCCAACGGGGGCGGGCCCGCGTCCCGCGACGCGACGCCGCAGCCGTCCGTCACCGGCCCCGACGGCAGCGCCCGCGCCTGGGACGACCCCGCGCTGCCGGCGGCGCTCGCGCAGGACCTCGGCCGCGACGAGGTCACGCTCACGCGCCAGGAGCGCGGCGAGCAGGACCGGCCGATGACCGTCCACCTCACGATCGCCGCATCGCTCGACGCGCTCGCGGCGACGCTCGGCCGGCCCGTCGACGTGCGCCGCTTCCGCTCCAACATCCACCTCGAGCTCGACTGCGCGCCGTTCGCCGAGGAGGGCTGGGTCGGGCGCCGCCTGCGCATCGGCGACGCCGAGCTCGAGGTCGTCGAGCGCTGCGAGCGCTGCCCGATCCCGGGCCTTGACCCCGACACGCAGGCCAAGTGGCCGGGGCTGCTGCGCCTGCTCGCCGACGAGCACCGCCTCGACTTCGGCCTGATCGCGCGCGTCGCGGCCCCGGCGGTCGTCCGTAGCGGCGACCCCGCTGAGCTGCTCTGAACCGCGGCCAGGCGCTACCGTGTCGCCCGCGGGGAGCGCAGCAGGGCCACATGGGTCGCACCACTTCATTTTTCCGCCTTATGGCGCGCTGGCTCGTTCCGGCGCTCGCGACGGCCACCCTCGTGCCGGCGGCGACCGCGCTCGGCGCGACCTGGCGCCTGGAGCCGATCGGCTCCTCGGAGGGCGTCGCCGGGATGCACGACCTGAGCTTCGACGCCCAGGGCCGCGGCCTGCTGGACTGGGCCGGCGCCCTGCAGGGCCGCGAGCCGCCGATCTTCGGAGGGCTGGCCTCGCGCGACCCCACCGGCGGCTGGCAGCGCCCGCCCGACCTCGCCGACGTCGAGCCGCAGACCGCCCGCATCCACCTCTACGGCGAGTCGCGCGCGCTGCTCGTCGCGCGCCAGGCGCAGTCGAGCACGAGCAAGCGCAGCCTCGTCGTCGCCGAGGGCCAGTCCGACGGCGGCTTCGGCCCGCTCACCGTGCTCGACGACTTCACCGTCGACTCCTGGTCGGCCGCCAACGCGCGCGGCCAGGCCCTGATCGCGTGGACGAACGAGCGCTCGCCGTTCATCCGCGTGCGCGAGCGGCTGCCCGGCCAGGAGCTCGGGGAGGCGCGCGACCTCGCGCTGGCGACGTCCGCCGCCGTCGCGATGAACGAGCGCGGCGATCGCGTGCTCGCGTTCCCCGACAGCTCGCGCCGCCTCGGCGCGCGGGTGCGCAGGGCGGGCGGCGACTGGGGCCCGATCGTGACCTTCGGCCGCCTGACCTCGACGAAGGGGATCGGGCTGTCGGCGGCGGTCGCGCGCAACGGGCGGATCGTCGTGACCTGGGGCCTGGCGGGCCGCGCGTGCGGCGTGTCGGTGCGCGACATCGACGGCCGCTGGCGCACGCGCCGCCTCGAGCGCCGCTGCGGCCCGGCCGCCGTCGGCCCGCACGCCGCGCCGGTGATCCCGATCGCCGACAGCAACGGCGCGACCTACGTGACCTGGACCGGCCGCACGCCGAAGGGCCGGCGCGCGGTCAAGTTCGCGCGCGTCGGGCCCGGCGCGTCGAGCCGCGCGCTCGTGCTCTCCCACCAGCCCGGCGCGATCCTCGACGACGTCGCGGCGGGCGCCAACCGCGCGCTGGCGGTGACCTGGTCGGCGCCGCAGCCGACGAAGCGCCGGCCGCTGATCATCTCGACGTTCGCCGCCGTGCGCCGCGGCGGCGCCGGCTTCGACGCCGACCGCCTGACGCCGGAGACGGCGGTCGCGGCGCGCGGCAGCCGCGTGGCCTTCCAGCCGCTCACCGGCGAGCCCGTCGTCGCGATCCCGTTCCTCGTCGGCCGCACCGTCGCGGTCGGCGCCGCCGTCGGGCCGCCCGCGCCCACCGGCTAGGTTCCGCCGGTGTCCGACGCCGCCGGCCTCATGCGCCGCCCGATCACCGAGCTGGCCGCGCTCGTCCGCTCCGGCGAGCTCTCGGCGCGTGAGCTCGTCGACGCCTCGCTGGAGCGCATCGACGCGCTGCAGCCCGCCGTCAACGCCTTCGTCGACGTCGACCACGAGGGTGCGAGGACGGCCGCCGACGCGATCGCGGCCGGCGACGAGCGCCCGTTCGCCGGCGTCCCGATCGCGATCAAGAACAACCGCGCGGTCCGGGGCATGCGGCTGACGCTGGGCGCCGAGCTGACGGGCGACCGCCGCGCCGAGCACGACCACAACGTCACGCGCCGGCTGCGGGCGGCCGGCTTCGTCATCGTCGGGACGACCTGCCTGCCCGAGTGGGGGATCTCGCCCGTCACCGAGACGCGCCGCTTCGGCGCGACGCGCAACCCGTGGGACCTCGATCGCACGCCGGGCGGCTCGTCGGGCGGCTCGGCGGCCGCTGTCGCCGCCGCGATGGTCCCGATCGCAACCGCCAACGACGGCGGCGGCTCGACGCGGATCCCCGCCGCCTGCTGCGGCCTGGTGGGCCTGAAGCCCCAGCGCGGGCGCATCTCGCATGCGCCCAACGCGGGTGAGAGCTTCCTCGTCGCCGACGGCGTGCTGACGCGCACGGTCGCGGAGACGGCGCTCGTGCTCGACGTGCTCGCCGGGCCCGAGCCCGGCGACGCCTCCTGGGCGCCGCCGCCGGCCGAGCCGTTCGCGGCCAGCGCCGCGCGCGAGCCCGGGCGCCTGCGGATCGGCCTGACGACGTCGATGCCGCTGCTGCAGGCCGCCCTGGACCCGCAGTGCGAGCGCGCCGCGCGCGACGCCGCGCAGCTGCTGACGAGCCTCGGCCACGAGGTCGAGGAGGTGCAGCCGCCGTGGCAGGCCCCGGGCCTGCTGGACCGCTTCGCGGCCGTCTTCGGGCCCGCGGTCTGCACCCAGATCGCGGCCGCCGCGGCGCTCGCCGGGCGCGCGCCGGCCGAGGCGGACGTGGAGCCGCTGAGCTGGGCGCTGTGGCGCCACGCCAAGCGCGTCGACGCCGTCGAGGCCGCGACCGTCGCCCACGTGCTGCAGGCCTTCGCCCGCACGATCACGGCCTGGGCGGCGCCCTACGACGCGCTCCTCACCCCGGCGCTCGCGCAGCCGCCGGTCGCGATCGGCGAGCTCGACCCCTGTGGCCCGGACCCGCTGGGCACGTTTGAGCGCGGGGGCCACTTCACGCCCTACACGGCGATCTCGAACGTCACCGGCTCGCCCGCGATCGCGCTGCCGCTCTACGCGCGCGACGACGGCCTGCCGCTCGCCGTCCAGCTCATCGGCCGCCCGGCGCAGGAGGGCGCGCTGCTCGCGCTCGCCGCGCAGCTCGAGCGCGCACAGCCGTGGGCCGCCCGGCTGGCGCCGCTCGCGCTCTAGATGTCCGGCTCGCAGAGCACGTGGACGTTGGGCCCCGCGAGCGCGACCGGCTCGAGGCCGTCGAGGTTGACCACGCGGTAGCCCGCCGCCGTCATGAGCCGTGAGAACTCCGCGTTGCGGTCGTGCATCTCGGCGATGACGAACGGACGCTGCTCGGCGAGGACGCGCGCCATCCCGGCGACGACGTCGAGCTCGGCGCCCTCGACGTCGATCTTCACGACGTTGACGGTCCGCAGGCCCAGACGGGCCGCGAGGTCGTCGATCGACGTCGCGGCGACCCGCTCGCGGCGCACCTCCAGCGGGTGCTCGCCGACGCTCGCCAGGCGCGTCCAGAGCGGGTCCTGCGTGACGATGACCTCGGCGTCGCCGCTCACGGCCGCGGCCGCGCTGTGCAGCGTCTCGACGTGCCCCAGGCCGTTGAGGCGCGCGTTGGCGCGGGTGGCGTCGGCGCACTCGCGCTGGGCGTCGAGCGCGATCACGCGCCCCGAGGGCCCGACGATCGCGGCCGCCAGCAGCGCCGTGTAGCCGAGGTTGGAGCCGACGTCGATGTAGACGCCGCCGGGCCCGAGCGTACGCCGCAGCGCCTCGTAGACCTGCGGCTCGTGGGTGCCGGTCAGGACGCTCCAGGCCTGCGCGCCCCAGTGCGTGAAGTGCTCGCCCGCCAGCCGCGAGCCGTGCGCGGGCCCGCCGAGCACGCGCAGCTCGCCGCGCTCGAGCAGCAGCTCGACGGGTCGCAGCCAGCCGCGGTCGTGGACGCGCCGGCGACGCTCGACGTCGAGCGCGCGCATGAGCGCCCAGGCCAGGCGCGTGCGCAGGGTCGCCGCGATCGCGCTCACGCGCCGAGCACCGCGGCCATCGCGCGCGGGCTGACGCCGAGCGACTCGGCGCCGGCGGTGCCCTCGCGCGTCGTCATCGAGACCTCCAGCAGCTCGGCCTCGTCCCAGGTGGCGGGCGCGCGCGACTTCATCAGCGCCTCGACGAGGCGCAGGCCGCGGCTGACGATCGGCGTCGGCACGTGGACCGTCGGCCGCGACCGTCCCGCGGCGCGCAGGACGAGCTCGACGATCTGCTCGTGCGAGAGCGTCTGCGGCCCCGCGAGCTCGAAGCGGCGGGCCTCGCCGTCGGGGAGCGCGAGCGCGGCGGCGATGCAGTCGGCGACGTCCTCGGCCCAGATCGGCTGGAAGACGGCCTGCCCGCGGCCGCTGACCGGCATGACCGGCAGGACGATCGCCAGCCGCTCGATCAGCGTCGTGAAGATGTCCCCGGGGGCGTAGACGATCGAGGGCGCGAGGACCGTGTGGCGCAGGGCGGAGTCCGTCACCGCGCGCTCGGCGAGCGCCTTGGCGCGCAGGAAGCGGGTGCGGTCGTGGCTCGTCGCGTTGAGGGCGCTCGTGAAGACGAAGTGCTCGACGCCGGCGCGCTCGGCCGCCTGGACCATCCGCCACGTCGCGATCCCGTTGAGCTCCTCGATCGAGCCCGTCGGCTGGTCGCGGATCGCCGCGGCGAGGTGGACGACCGTGCGCACGCCGCGCAGCGCGTTGCGAAACGAGGGCGGGTCGGCGAGGTCGCCGAGCGCGATCTGGACGCGGACGCGGTCGGGTCCGAGCCGGCGCGGGTCGCGCACGAGGCAGCGGACGGGCTCTCCCGAGGCGGTCAGGCGGCGCAGCACCGCGCGCCCGACGAGACCCGTGGCGCCGGTGAGCAGAAGCACCTCCTGGATACTATGTCCGGCCGGCCCCACGCCCAGTCAACAGAAGGAACGAACGCTTCATGGCCTACGTCATTGCGGAGCCCTGCATCGGCACGAAGGACAACTCGTGCGTCGAGGTGTGTCCTGTCGACTGCATCCACCCGACGACTGACGAGCCCGACTACGACAAGGTCGAGATGCTGTACATCGACCCCGAGGAGTGCATCGACTGCGATGCCTGCGTGGAGGCGTGCCCGGTGGACGCCTGCTTCGCCGAGGACCAGCTCCCGGAGGAGTGGGCCAACTACACGAAGATCAACGCGGACTACTTCGCCCAGGGCGCGTAGCGCGGGCACGCGCCAATCCCAAGTAATCTGATCGACATTGGGTAGTATCGGGTGGGACGCGTCCTCCACCCACCGATCGGAGACCGAACATGCCCGTACGAGACGAAGTCCTCGCCGCCAACGATGCGTACGCATCGGACTTCGGCGACAAGGGCAGCCTCGCGCTGCCGCCCGCGCGCGGCTTCGCGATCCTGACCTGCATGGACGCCCGCCTGGACCCGGCGAAGTACGCCGGCCTGAGCGAGGGCGACGCCCACGTCATCCGCAACGCCGGCGGCCGCGCCAGCGACGACGCGATCCGCTCGCTCGTCATCTCCTACAAGCTGCTCGGCACGGCGGAGTGGTTCGTCATCCACCACACGAACTGCGGCATGGAGTTCTTCACGAACGAGGTCATCGGCGACCTGCTCGACTCGAGCCTGGAGACCGCGGCGCTGGGCGACGACGGCTTCTACGACGTCGGCCAGGGGCCCGGCTCGCCCGAGGGCAAGAACATCGACTGGCTGACGATCTCCGATCAGCAGCAGGCCGTCGTCGACGACGTCGAGCGGATCCGCAACCATCCGCTCGTGCCGGGCACGATCCCCGTCTACGGCTACGTCTACCACGTGGAGACGGGGCGCCTCGTCGAGGTTCCCGCGGCGACCGCGGCCGGCCGCGCCGGCGCGACGGCCGACAACGCCGGCTAGCAGGGCACTCCGGCGCCCGGGTTCAGCCTGATGCCATCGGCAGGCTGAACCCGGTGGGCTCGGGCGCCTGCAGGACCGGCAGCTCGATGGGCGCCAGCGCGATGATCCCGCGGGCCGCGTGGCGGATCGCCTGCGCGGCGGGATCGTCGGGGTCGGTGAAGACGAGCGGCGAGCCGGCGTCGGCCTGCTCGCGCAGCGGCATCGTGAGCGGGATCTTGCCGAGCAGCGGCACGTCGAGCTCGTCGGCCAGCGCCTGACCGCCGCCCTCCCCGAAGATCTGGAAGCGCTCGCCCGACGGCGTCGTGAAGCCGGCCATGTTCTCGACGATGCCGGCGATCTCGAGGCTCACCTTCCCCGCCATCTGCGCCGCGCGGCGGGCGACCTTCTGGGCCGTCGGCTGCGGCGTCGTGACGATGACGAACTGCGCCTGCGGCAGCAGCTGGGCGAGCGTCATCGAGACGTCGCCGGTGCCGGGCGGCAGGTCGACGAGCAGGTAGTCCAGCTCGCCCCAGGCGACGTCCTCGAGGAACTGCGTGAGCGCCTTGTGGAGCATGGGGCCGCGCCAGACGACGGCGGCGTCCTCCTCGACGAAGAAGCCGATCGACATGACCTTCACGCCGTGGGACTCCAGCGGCACGATCTTGCGCTCGGCGTTGACCGGCGGGCGCTCGCCCCCGAGGCCGAACATGCGCGGGATCGAGTAGCCCCAGACGTCGGCGTCGAGGATGCCGACGGACTTGCCGTCGGCGGTCAGCGCCGCCGCGAGGTTGGAGGTCAGCGTCGACTTGCCGACGCCGCCCTTGCCCGAGCCGATGCACAGGACGTGGGAGACCTGTGCGAGCGCGCCGGCGGGCAGGCTGCCGCGGCCGAGCGTCTTCTTCAGCGCGGACTTCTCCGTGTCGGAGAGGACGTCGAAGGCGACGTCGACCTTCGTGACGCCGGCGACGCTCGAGGCCTCGCGCGTCACGGCCTCGACGAAGTGGTTGCGGATCGGGCAGCCGGCGGTCGTCAGCGACACCGTGACGCTGACCTCGCCTGCCTCGGAGATCGCGATCGAGCGGACCATTCCGAGCTCGACGATCGATTTGTGCAGCTCCGGGTCGTTGACGCGCTCGAGCGCCTTGCGGATCTCGTTGTCGGTCGGCATCCCTCCAGTCTAGAAAACACCGATGCCGCACCCTGGTCGGGGCGCGGCATCGGCGGGGGAGGAGCTGCTGTGGACTGCTGGGAGGGGAGTCTCGTGGAGCTACGCCAGGCTGGCGATGCGCTCCTGGACGGCCGTCGTCGCCTTCGTGGCGGCGGTCCGGCCGGTCTGCACGGCGTTCTCGACGCGGGCGGTCACGAGCTCGGCGTTCTTGACGGGCGTCGCGGTGCGCACCTTCTTGAGCTCGCTCTCCACGCTCGCGCGGCGCTGGCGCAGCTCGCGCTCGACGCGCGTGCGGGCCTTCTTGGCGTCGCGCTCGATGCCCTTGACCGCGCTCGAGCCGCGGCGCTCGAAGCGGCGCAGCTGGTTCTCGGCCTTCGTGCGGGTGTTGTACTTCGCGCGCAGCTCGTCGACGGTCTCGACGACGAGGTCGCGAGCGATCAGCGTGGCGCCGACGGGGACGAGCACGGCCTTCTCGGCGTACTCGGTCGCGCGGCTGACCGTGCTCTTGGTCTCGGCCTTGGCCGCGGCGGCCTTCTTGGCAGCCGTGGTCTCGGCGCGGGAAGCGGTCGCCTTCGTCTTGCGGGCCGTCGTCGAGCGCGCGGCGGCGCCGCGGTTGGCGGAGCGCGTGGCAGCGGCCTTCTTGGCGGTCGTCGAGCGCTTCGTGGCGTTCGTCTTGCGCGTGGTCGCTGCCTTCTCTGCGGCGGTGGTGGGGTTCGTGGTCGCAGCCATGATCCGGGGCCTCCTCTGAGGAGTAAGGATATTAGTTCTAAGTTCTTCTCGGGATTGTAGTACCCGAACGTGTGTTTGTAAACCCCGGACGCGAGCCGGTTACAGGGCGAACGCCGGTTCTCAGGCGGCGGCGACCGGGCCGACGCCCGTGCGGCGCATCCAGGACTCGGGGTCCTGGAGCTCGGCAGGGGTCGGGAGCTGCTGCGGGCCGTCGAAGACGGCGTGCAGTCCGAGCGGCCCGGCGGCCGTCGCGACGGCGTCGCAGAAGCGCTTGCCGTCCTCGTACTGGCGCATCTTGGCGTCCAGGCCGATGAGGCGCTCGAGCAGCGCGAGCAGCGGCGGGCGCTCGTGGCGGCGGCGGTCCAGCGCCGCGCGCAGCGTCGCCAGCGACGGCAGCGACTGCGCGCCGACGACGTCCATCACGTGCTCGGCGTGCCCCTCGACGACGGCCATCGTGCTCTGCACCCGCGCGAGGAGGTCGCGCCGGGCGCCGCCGCCGATCGCCCCGACGAGCCCGTTCTCGCGCAGCCCGCTCACGAGCCCGCGCAGGTCGTCGGCGGACGGCATCCGCAGCAGCGTGCGGGCGTCGACCTTGAGGTCGAGCGAGTCCAGCAGCTCGGTCAGCAGGCCGGCGAGGTGGGGGCGCAGCCAGGGGATCCCGGCGAACTGGACGGCGTGCGTGACCTCGTGGAAGGCGATCCAGGTCAGCAGCTCCTCGGCGTCGGCGTCCAGCCGCGTCGCCGCCTGCGCGATGTTGGGCGCGACGAACAGCAGCCGCGCGGGCGAGTCGGGGTCGACGAGCACGAACTCGTACTGGCCCAGCACGCGCTGGGAGAGGTAGCCGGTGAGCGCGCCCGCCTCGGCCGACAGCAGCGCGCCGGTGGCGGCGCGGACGGGGCCGCGCAGGAAGTCCAGGCCGCCGGTGCCGGCGCCCGTCAGCCGCTCGCCCAGCGGGTCGAGGATCGCGGCCATCGAGTTGATGTTCGCGGCGATCCAGCCCGCGCGCGGGATCGACTCGGGCGCGGGCAGCGGCGCAGCCGGCGTCAGGCCGCTGTAGGCGACGACGCGCTGCTCGGCGTCGGCGCAGATGGCGGCGAGGTCGCCGGGCAGCACGACGGCCGCGACGGGAGCCGAGCCGCGCGCGCCCGTCCCGCGCGACACGGCGTTGGCGATCCGCTGGGTGAGGGCACGGTCGAGCATCGGTCAATGATGACCAACGGCGCCCGCCGGCCCGCCGGAGCGGCTACTTCGGCCGGCTTGCCCGCCCGTGGCCGCCCGGCACGGTCAGCACCGCGCGCAGCTGCGCCAGCCCCTCGGCCGTGCGCGCGGCGACGACCGGCGAGTGCGGGTCGAGGTCCAGCGGCGCGCTGAGCGGGTCGTCGAAGGCGGGGAAGTCGACGAGCGCGCCGGTCTCGCGCACGATCAGCTGGGCGGCGGCGACGTCGACGGCGCGCGTGCGCCACAGGGTCATCATGCCGTCGACGCGCGTCGGGGCCAGCTGGCAGAGCGAGATCGCGATCGACCCCAGCGCGCGCACGCGGTGCACGGTCAGGCCGAGCTGGTCGATCGCCGGCGCCATCCAGCGCGGGTCCGTCGACTCCATCGTGATCATCTCCAGGCGCCCGTCCGCGAGGCGGCGCTCGGGCGCCGGGTCGATGCGCGCGCCGTTGAGGTAGGCGCCCTCGCCGCGGCGCGCGGTCCACTCCTCGGTGGGGCCGAAGTCGTGGACGAAGCCGAAGAACACGTCGGCCATCGTCGGGCCGTCGGCGACGGCGATCGAGAGCGCGTGGTGCGTCATCCCGCGCTTGGCGTTCAGCGAGCCGTCGATCGGGTCGATGACGACGCGGATCTGCTCGTCGCCGTAGTCGACGACCCCGCGCTCCTCGCTGATCGCCTGGAAGCGCACGCCGGCGGCGTGCAGGAGGTCGAGCTGGGCGAACACGACCTCCTCCGCCTGCGCGTCGATGATCAGCGTGCGGTCGCCGCCCTCGCCGCGCGTGCCGGTCTCGATGACCCGCTCGCGGCTCGTCGGCGAGTCCGCGAGGACCTCGCGCAGGCCCTGCGCCGCCGCGCGGCAGGCACCGAGCCAGTCGGCTGCGAGCGCGGTCGGGGTCGATGGCATCGAGGGCATACTAGGTGGGTGTCGAGTGCTTCGACTGGTCGGACGGAACCGGTTTGGGCGGAGCTCACGCCTACCCAGGCGCGCGCCGTCGCGCACCCCGCAGGTCCGCTGCTCGTGCTGGGCGGCGCCGGCAGCGGCAAGACGACCGTCCTCGTGGCCCGCTTCGCCGCGCTCGTGGCCGGCGGCGCGGCGCCGGAGTCGATCCTCGCGCTGAGCCCGTCGGCGGCCGGCGCGGCGGCGCTGCGGCGCCAGATCGAGGACGTCCTGCCGGGGCCCTACGAGGAGCTGCCGGTTCACAGCGTGCGCGAGTTCTGCACCCGGCTGCTGCGCGACGAGACCGCCGAGGCCGGCATCGACCCCTTCTTCGCCCCGGCGACGCGTGCCGGGCGCCTCGCGCTGCTGCTGGACCGCATGGACGACCTGCACCTGCGCAGCCACGACATCGCCGGGCGCCCGGCGGTCCTGCTGGCGGGCGTCATCGACCGCATCGACCGCCTCAAGGAGGAGCTCGTCACCGCCGCCGACTACGCCGCCTGGGCGGCCGAGCTGCCCGCCGACGACGACGCCCAGCGCATGCGCGCCGCGCGCGAGGTCGAGTTCGCGCGCCTGTACGTCGACCACGACCGCCTGCTCGCCGAGGAGGGCGCGCTCGACGGCGGCGAGCTCGTGCTGCGCGCGATCGCCCTGCTGCGCGAGCGCCCGCACGTCCGCGCCCGCGTCGCCGAGCGCTTGCGCCACGTGCTCGTCGACGAGCTCGCCGACCTCGGCTTCGCCTCGGCGCTGCTCGTCGAGCTGCTCGGCAGCGAGCACGAGAGCCTGACCGTCACCGCCGACGACGACGCGGCGCCCCGGCGCATCCGCGCGGCCGCGACGAAGAACGTCGACGACTTCCGCGCCGCCCACCCGGGCGCCGCCGTCGTGACGCTCGAGCGCTCGCTGCGCTGCCCGCAGCGTGTCCTCGACGCCGCCGCGGCGGTCGTCGAGCCGATCGCGGGGCGCCGCGGGACGCCGCCGGCCGGCGCGCCCGGCGGGACGGTGCGCTTCTGGCGCGCCGCCGACGAGCGCGCGCAGGCGCAGGCGGTCGCCTCGGAGGTGCAGCGGCTGGTGCGCGGCGGCTATGCGCCGGAGCGGATCGGCGTGCTCGTGCGCTCCCTGCGCGACGAGGGCCGCCACGTGGCGGTCGCGTTCGAGGAGCGCGCGATCGCCTACCGGACCGTCGGCGAGGCCGACATGTTCACCCACGCCGAGGTGCGCGACGTGCTCGCCTGGCTGCGGCTGCTCGCCGACCCCTCCGACGCCGGCGCGGTCGTGCGCGCGCTCGCGCGGCCGCCGGTGTCGCTGCGCTCGGTCGACCTCGCGCGCTGCGTGCAGATCGCCCGGCGGCGCAAGCTCGACATGGTCTCCGGCCTGATCGCGGCGACCGAGTCGCCGCAGCTGCCGCCCGAGGCGCGCGAGCAGATCCACGCCTTCCTGCGCCTCTACCGCGCCGCCTCCGAGACGCTCGACAGCGCGCGCCCGGACCTCTTCGTCCACCGCCTCGTCGAGCGCCTGGGGCTGCGCCGCCAGCAGGTCTTCTCCGCGCAGGCCGACGTCGTCGAGCGGCTCGTGAACCTCGCCCACTTCGGCGAGCTGGCGAGCGCCTACGCGCGCCGCGCGCCGCACGCCACGCCGCGGGACTTCGCCCGCTACGCCGCCGCCGTCGCCGAGACCGACCTGCGCGACGAGGACGACGAGGGCGCGCCGCCGCGGGCCGGCGCCGTGCAGGTCATGGCGCTCGACGCCGCCGGCGGCCGCGAGCTGGACTGGGTCTTCGTGCTCGGCCTGACCGCCGCGCGCATGCCGGGCCCGCGGCTGCGCGCCGGCGAGGCGATCCCCGACGCGCTGCTGAAGGAGTCGCTCGGGCCCGACGACCGTGCCGCCCACGTCGCCGCGATGCGCCGCCTGCTGCACGTCGCGATGACGCGCGCGCGGCGCGGGCTCGTGCTCGCCTACCCGGCGCAGGGACAGGGCGGCGCGCTGCAGCCGCCGTCGCCGCTGGCCGAGGAGGCGCGCGCCGCGCTGGACGCCGAGTGGGAGGAGCTCGAGGAGGAGCTGTTCGGCCCCGAGGAGGCGCTCTACGCGACGTTCTCGGCGCTGCGCGACGAGCTGCTCGCGGACGTCGCGCGGGTCGGCAAGGGCCTCGGCGAGCTGCGCCTGGACACCGACCTCGACGTCACGCACGCCGTCGCGCGCTACCTCGAGCTCGTCAAGCTCGCCGCGCTGCTGGAGCGGCCCGCGGGCCAGTCGGTCGCCGACGCGCTCGTGCCGGTCAACGAGCGCCTGACGGCGTCGCTGTCGCCGCTGCAGCGCGAGGTGCTGCAGACCTCGGGCCTCGACGAGCTGCTGCTCGACACCGAGCGCGACGACCGCGCCCGCGCCGCCGCGCGCGCCGCCCGCAGCGAGCCGAGCCTGATCGCGTTCCTGCCGCGCCGCGGCGCCGGCCTGGCGCTGTCGGCCTCGGACATCGAGACCTACCGCGCCTGTCCGCTGCGCTACAAGTTCGCCCGCGTGCTGCGGGTGCCGCAGGAGCCGACGCTCAACCAGCGCTTCGGGATCCTCGTCCACCAGGTGCTCGAGCGCTACCACCAGAACGCGGGCGACTCGCTGCAGGAGCTGCTCGTGCTGCTCGACGGCGGCTGGCGGCGCGGCGGCTTCGGCGACAGCGAGGAGGAGCGCCAGCTGCGCGAGAAGGCCGGCGCGGCGCTGCGCCGCTACCACCGGCGCGTGACCGACGAGCCCGTGCAGCCGGTCTGGTTCGAGCGCGCGTTCTCGTTCCGGATGGGCGCGCACACGCTGCGCGGGCGCGTCGACCGCGTCGACAAGCTCGCCGACGGCGGCTACGAGCTGATCGACTACAAGACCGGCCGGCCGCGCTCGGCGGCGGCGCTGAAGGAGGACGTCCAGCTCTCGCTGTACGCCGTCGGCGCGCGCGAGGCCTGGCAGCTGGAGGCCGCCCAGCAGGCCTACCTCTACGTCCTCGACGACGAGAAGGTGCGCGTGCCCAGCAGCGAGATCGACGCCGCCTGGATCGCCGACACGGTCGACGAGGTCGGCGCCGGGATCCTCGCGCAGGACTTCGAGCCGACGCCCTCCTACACCGCCTGCTCGATGTGCGACTTCCGCATCGCCTGCCCGGCGGCGGAGCGCTGAGTCAGCCCTGCTCTGAGATCTGCACGCCGCCCGCCGACGAGCGCCAGGCGACGAGCACGCGCTCGGCCGAGCGCGCGACGGCGAGGCCGCGCCCGTCGCCGGCGGTCGTCGTGCCGAGCAGCTGCGGACCGGCCGGGCCCGACGCCGTGACGGCCCAGTTGGGCGGGCCGGGGACCTGGATCGCCGCGGTCGAGACGACGACGGGGCCCGAGGCCGGCGCCACGACGACGGGATCGAAGCGGCTGAAGCCGAGGTGCGAGACGAGCTGCGGGCTCGACCAGGGGCCGCCGGCGACCGCTGCGGCGGTGAGCGCGTCAAACGCCGGGATCCCGCCGGTCACCGACGCGCGGAACGCCGCGACGGCGTGGGCCGGGCCGTCGAACGCGACCGACGGGATGCCGACCGCGAACCGCGCCGGGCCGCCCAGCGGCCGAGCCGGCAGCAGGCGCGGGAGGACCTGGCGCGTGAAGGCGACGGGGTTGACGTAGGCGCTCGGCGGCGGCGCGTCGCCGCGGTCCTCGTTCGGATACGGGCGGATCTTCTGCGGGCGCACCCAGGAGGCGACGAGCCGCCCGTCGGGCGCTCCCGCGAAGCGGGCCGTCGCGTCGACGTCGCGCCCGGCGACGGTGGCGCCGCCGGCCGGGCGGCCGCGCGCGTCGAGCGCCCTGACGGTCAGCGTGCGCGGCTGCGCGCGCGGCACGGACAGGCGGGTCTTGCGGATGCGCGGGCGCTGGGCGCTGACCCAGCCGACGGCCGCGCCGGCGCCGCGCGCGGCGAGGACGACCTGCGCGGCGTCGGTGCCGACGGTCCGCGGCGCGCTCGCGAAGCGCTCGCCGTCGAAGGTCGCGACGCGGACGCGGGCGCGCCGCGAGCCGGAGCGGCCGTCGCGCCAGGCGACGACGACGGCGCCGCTGGGCAGGGTCGCGAGGCGCGGGAAGGCGGAGGTCGCGCTGACCACCGGCACGCGCTCGCGAACCGTCAGACGGGCGCCGGCGTCGGCGGTCGCGACGACGACCGTCTGGCTGCGGCGGCGGACCTCCGACCAGGCGAGGACCGTGGCGCGGCGGCCGTTGGCGACCTGAACGTCGCGGACGAGGCCGGCGGAGGTCCCGAACCCGGCGACCCGCCACGGCGCGCCGGCGGTCGCGCGCGTCGCAACCTCGATGCGCGCCTGGACGGGCGCGCCGGCGAGCACGCCCGCGACGGTCGCGGCGCCGTCGGGGCGGACGGCCGCGGCGAGCTGGCCGCCGACCGCCAGGGGGAGCGCCTGCGCGGGGCCGAACGCCGCGCCGGCGGGGCTCGCGGGCGCCACGACGGCGAGCGCGACGAGCGTTGCGAGCAGGGGACGGCGAGAACGGTTCATGCAGCTACAACGACCCGGCCGCGCAAAGGTTGCACGGGGCTTCGCGCGGGGCGATCAGCGCTGGTCGGGGCCCTGCTGGCGCAGGTAGCGCTGGAACTCGCTGGCGAGCGCGTCGCCGGACGGCAGGTCACCCGGGCCCAGCGAGCTCGTGTCCTGCGCGGCGGCCTGCTCGAGGCGCTCGACGAACGCCTGCACGTCGGGGTCGGACTGGACGGCGAGCCCGACCTGGCGCTCGTACTCGCCCGTGGCGTTCTCGAGGTCGGTCGCGTCGACGTTGACGGCGACGAGCGCCTCGACCTTGCGCACGAGCGCCAGCGCGGCCTTCGGGTTCGGCGCGGCCGCGACGTAGTGCGGGACGCTCGCCCACAGGCTCGCCGACGGCAGGCCGGCCTCCTGGCAGGCGGTGTGCAGGACGCCGACGATCCCGGTCGGGCCCTCGTAGGTCGTCTCCGTCAGCCCGCCGAGCTTCGCGAGCAGCGCCTCGTCGGACGCCAGGCCGGTGATCGCGACGGGCTGCGTGTGCGGGACGTCGGCGAGCAGCGCGCCCATCGTCACGACGAGCTGGGTGCCGAGCACCTCGGCGAGCTCGATGATGTGCCGGCAGAAGGTCTGCCAGCGCATCGACGGCTCCGGGCCCTGGACGAGGATCAGGTCGCGCGGGGCACGCGGGACGCGGGCGGCGAAGATCTCGATGCCCGGCCACGTGATCTCGCGCACGCGGTCGTCGGTGAAGCCGATGTGCGGCCGCGTCGACTGGAAGTCGTAGAACTCCTCGGGGTCGATGCGGGCGAAACGCTCGGCGGCGAGCGACTCGCCCATGAACGTCAGGGCGGCCGAGGCGGCGTCGCCGGCGTCGTTCCAGCCACTGAACGCGCAGACGAGGGCGGGAGCGCGCAGTCCGTCGGGACGACTCTCCCAGATCAAGGGCTGCATCCGATTCAAGGTACATCATGGGCAGATGACGATTGCCACGCTGCGCGCAGGACAGGAGGTCGACGGGGTCTTCGCGTGCACGCGCAAGGACCGGCTGATGTCCCGCGCCGGCACGCCCTACCTCGCCGTCGAGCTGCGCGACAGGACCGGCGCCGTGCAGGGCCGCGCCTTCCGCGACGCCGACGTCCTCGCCGGCCGCTTCGACCGCGGCGACCTCGTGCGCGTCGCCGGACGCGTCGAGCGCTTCCGCGACGAGCTGCAGGTCGAGCTGCGCGCGATCGGGCGCGCGCCGGCGGGCGAGGCCGACCCCGCCACCTTCCTCCCGGTCGCCTACCGCGACCTCGACGAGCTCGACGGCTTCCTCGAGCACCTCGCCCGCGAGGTCCACGACCCGGGCCTCGGCGCGCTGCTGTCGAGCCTGCTCGGCGACGACGCGCTGCGCGCGGAGTGGCGCCGCGCCCCGTGCACCCGCGGCGGCCACCACGCCTACCTCGGCGGCCTGCTCGAGCACACGGTCGCGGTCGGCACGCTGGCGCTCGAGGCCTGCCAGCTGCACCCGCGCCTGGACTCCGACCTGCTGATCTGCGCCGCGCTCGTCCACGACCTCGGCAAGACGCGCGAGTTCACCTACGGCGCCGAGATCGGGCTGACCGACGCCGGCCGGCTGCTCGGCCACGTCGAGCTCGGGCTCGGGCTGCTGCGCGAGCGCGCGGCGGCCGTCCCGAAGCTCGGGGGCGACAGGCTGCTCGCGCTGCTGCACTGCGTCCTGTGCCACCACGGCCCCGATGCGGCGCCGAACCGCCGCTTCGGCTCCGCCGAGGCGCTCGCCCTGCATCGCCTCAACGCCCTCGACGCCGCCGTCAAGGGCGCACTGGAGCACGGCCTGAACCCGTGAGCGCGCGCCGGGCGAGCGACCCGGCGATCGCGAGCAGCAGCAGGCCGAAGCCGATCTCCAGCGCCCGCTGCGGCACGGCGTTGGCGGCCGCCGCACCCGCGACGGCGCCGCCGGCCGCGAGCACGCCGAGCAGCAGCCCGGTGCGGATGTCGGTGTTGCCGTGGCCGTGCTGGCGCCAGGCGCCGACGAGCGCGACGGGGATGATCGCCAGCAGCGACGTCGCCTCGGCGTCGAGCTGGCTCAGGCCGAGCCCGATCGTCAGCGCCGGGACGAACAGCGCCCCGCCGCCGACGCCGAGCAGGCCGGCGACGACGCCCCCGACGAGGCCGATGAGCAGCGCCTCGATCACGGCAGCAGGAGGTCGATCGCGGCGGCCACGAGCAGCGCCGAGAAGGCAAGCGAGATCACCTTCGTCGAGATGCGCTGCTGCAGGTCGGCGCCGATGATCACGCCCACCACCGCGGGCACGCCGATGAAGAAGCCGTCGGCCACGTGGACGTTGCCGTAGGCGCCGTGGACGGCCGTCGCGACGGCCGCGATGACGACGATCGCGGCGAGCGAGGTGCCGGTCGCCACGCGCTCGTCGAAGCCGAGGAGCAGCACCAGCAGCGGCACGATGACGACCCCGCCGCCGACGCCGAACAGCCCGCTGAACAGCCCCGCCAGCGTCCCGATCGCAGCGAGCGTCAGCGTTCGGCGCGACGGCATCGCGCCATACTAGAAGTCATGTCTGCCGCGGCCACGCTCGTCGAGGCGCTGGAGCCCATGCTGGCCGATCCGGCCCGCGCAGCCGTCCTGCTCGACATCGACGGGACGCTCGCGCCGATCACCCGCCACGCCGACGACGCGCACGTTCCCGAGCCCACCCGCGTCCAGCTCATCGCGGTCGCCAAGCGCTACGGGGTGGTCGGCTGCGTCAGCGGGCGCCAGTCGGCGACGGCGCGGCGGATGGTCTCGCTGGGCACGATCGCCTACGTCGGCAACCACGGCTCCGAGCTGCTGCCCGCGGGCGGCACCGAGGTCGAGATCGACCCCGAGGTCGCCGCCTACGTGGACACCGTCGGCGCGTTCGCCCGCGAGGTCTTCACGCCCGCGATGCAGCGCCTGCGGGTGCGCCCCGAGGACAAGCGCGCGATCGCCGCGTTCCACTGGCGCGGCGCGCCCGACGAGGACGCAGCCGAGGCCGCGGTGAAGGAGATCGCCGAGCGCGCGCTGGCCGCCGGCCTGGCGACGCACTGGGGACGCAAGGTGCTCGAGGTGCGCCCGCCGGTCCCGCTGGACAAGGGCCGCGGTGTGCGGCGCCTGCTCGCCGGGCGCGACCTGGCCGCCGGGCTCTACGTCGGCGACGACCGCACCGACCTCGACGCCTTCGCCGCGCTGCGCGAGCTCGTGGCGGCCGGCGAGCTCGGCGCCGCCGTCTGCGTCGGGGTGCGCTCCGACGAGACGCTGCCCGAGCTCGAGGAGGCATCCGACCTGCTGGTCGACGGGCCGCTCGGCGTGCGGGCGCTGCTGTCCACCCTTGCGGGCAGCTGACCGCACCGGATGCGGTTCGTCGACTTCCTGCGCGCCGCGGTGCTGCTGTGCGGCGGCGCGGCGACCGCGCTGGCCGCGGTCACGGTCGTCGCCGCCGGCGCCGATCCCGATGTGGGCGACACGCTCATCCTCGTCATCGCCGGCTGGTGGCTGGCGGCGGTCATGATCGGCGCCTGGCTCGGCCGGCGCGCGCAGACGAACTCGCCGATCGCGCGGCTGCTGGCGTCGGCCAAGTCGACGAGCTCGCTGCCCGAGCAGCGCCCGGGGAGCCTGCTGATCAACCGCATGTGGCCGCTGCTGCTGTCGACGCTCCTCGCCCTCGGCGCCGGCTTCGTCGCGCCGCAGATCCCCGGTATCGCGTGCGGCTTTGCGATCATCGGCGCGCTGGCCTGGCGCCGTCAGGAGGCGGCCGTGTCGGCGATCGAGGAGCGCGACGGCGTCGCCTTCTACGTCGAGCCGACGCCGCCGCACAAGCCGATCAAGCTCGTCCGCGCGCCCGGCTTCCGGCGCGACCTCGCGTCGGCCAACGGCACGCCGCTCTAGACGAACAGGCTGACGAGCCCGACGAGCGCCGGCGCGAGCACGAGCGCCGGCAGGAAGTTGCCGACCTTGACGTCCTTGAGGTCGAGCAGCTTCAGCGCGATCCCGATGATCAGCACCCCGCCGGCGGAGGTCATCGCGTCGAGCGCCTCGCCCGTGAGGACGTCTTCGAACAGGCCGGCGCCGAGCGTCAGCGCGCCCTGCACGAGCAGGACCGTCACCGCGGCGAACGCGACGCCCGCGCCGAGCGTCGACGCGATCGCGATCGACGCGAAGCCGTCGAGCATCGACTTCGTCGCGAGCGGCTCGATGTTGTGGCGCAGGCCGTCCTCGAAGGACCCGACGACGGTCAGCGGGCCGACGCAGAACAGCAGGCTCGCCGTGAAGAACGCCTCGCTGACGGTCGCGCCCGAGCCCGGCGGGCCGCCCGCGCGCGACCCGCTCCTGGAGGCGGTCGCCGAGGCGCTGCAGGCGCGCCTCGATGCCGATCGCCTCGCCGACCAGGCCGCCGAGCAGGATCGCGCCGAGGACGTACAGCGGGCTCGTGTCGCGCCAGGCGAGCGCGAGGTCGATCCCGATGACCGCGGTGACGAGCCCGAGGCCGGCGAGCACCCGCTGCTGCAGGCCCGCCGGCAGCCGCCCCCCGAGCGCGACGCCGATCGCGGTGCCCGCGAGCACCGCGGCGACGTTGAGGAAGGTGCCGTTCACGGGGTGACCACCTGATGGGAGAGGATTGCAAGGGTGGGTGGGACTTGATTACCGACGTCCTCATCGTCTCGCTCGGCTCGACCCCGGGACTGCGCGCCTCCGACGACGAGTTCGCCGGGATGCTGCGGCGCGGCGGGGCGACCGTCGCGGTCGCGACCGCGCGGCCCCCGCGCGAGGTCCGCACGTTCGCGCTGACCGACCTCGCCTGGGCGCTGGCGGCCCGCGCCGCCGCCCGCGCGGCGATCGCCGACCTGCACCCGCGCGCCGTCGTCTACTCGACCGTCACCGCCGCGCTGCTGTGGCCGCGGCCGGGAACGATCCGCTACGACGCGCCGGCGGCGGCCAACCGCCCCGGCCGCCACGGGGTCTGGCAGCGCCCGCTGGAGCGCCGCCGGCTGTCGCAGGCCCCGCTGCTGGTCGCGGTCGACGGCGGCACGCTCGCCGAGACGCCGCGCCCGCACGCGCCCGCGCTCGTCGTTCCGATCCCGGTCGAGCCCTCGCTCGCGGACGGCGGCGCCTCCGGCGAGCGCGACATCGCCGTCCTGACCTACGCCGCCAACCCGCACAAGAAGGGCCTGGACCGCGTGCTCGCCGCATGGGCGAGCGCGCGGCGCGACGGCGAGGAGCTCGTCGTCGCGGGCGCCGACCTGCGGATCGACGCGCCCGGCGTGCGCGTCGTGGGCCGGCTCACGCCGGCCGACTACCGCGCGCTGCTGCGCCGGGCGCGCGTCTTCGTCGCCGCCGCCCGCCGCGAGGACTACGGCATCGCCCAGCTCGAGGCGCTCGCCGACGGCTGCGTGCTCGTGACCACGGCCACGCCGGGCCCGTACGCCGCCCTGCCGCTCGCCCGCGCGCTCGACCCGCGCCTCGTCGTCGCCGGCGACGCCGGCCTGCCGCGCGCGCTGCGAACCGCGCTCGACGACCCGGTCGCCGGCTACGCGCGCCACGCGGCGGCGGCGATCGCGCCGTTCTCGCGCGAGGCGATCGACCGGATCGTGCGCAACGAGCTGCTGCCGCGGCTGCTGGCCTAACGGCAGCGCCCGGCGCCGAACGACACGCGCCGGCGCACGACCGGGCGACCGGGGAGGCGCACCTCCAGCGGGACGCAGCCCGGGCGCGTGAGGACGAAGCCGCCGGCGAAGCCGGTGATCGGGCCGACCGTGCCCTCGTGGCTGAAGGCGGGCTCGTCGGCGGCGCAGGCCTGCAGGCGCACGGCGCGATCCCCGTCGGCGTCGGGCCGAGGGGCGTAGGCCAGCGCGGCCCAGCCGCGCGCCTCGCGGCCGATGCTGAGCGTCGCGCGGATGCCCGCCGGCAGGAGGAGCCCGGCCTTGACGCGGTAGCGGCCCGACGAGCGGCCGAGCCGCAGCTCGCGCCTGCTCGCCAGCCGCGCGAGCCCGGCGAAGCGCAGCGGCCCGACGCCGATCTCGCCCGGGCGCGCGCGGCCGTCCTCCTGCCGGCCCGACTCGGCGCGCGTGGCGCAGCCGCGCAGCGGCGGCGGCGCCTCGCAGCGCCGGCCGAGCGCGAGCCGCACGCGGCGCCGCGGCCGGCCGTCGGCGACGACGTCGAGTCCGACGCAGGCCGGAGCGCCCGCCAGCACGAAGCCCGACCAGAACGTCACCGGCTCGCCGTCCGCGCTGCTGCCGCCGGACTTCCCGCGCGGGCAGGCGACGAACGTGATCGCGCGGTGGGCGTCGCGCAGGACCAGCTCGCGTCCCTGTGGCGCTGGCCCGTAGCCCAGCGCGGCGAGCCGCCGCGAGGCGGGCGCGATCGTAACCGTCACGGTGTGGCCGGCGCGGACGAGCAGCGGGAACTTGTTGCCGCCGAAGCGGCGCACGGTCGCAGCGTCGGTGAAGGCGCCACCGCCCATCATCGCCAGCGGCCCGGAGACGAGGTTGCGGCGGTCGCGGAACGCGCCGGGGAAGTCGGCGACCGACCGGCCGGCGCAGGTCACCAGGGCCGGCTGCACCGCGGGCGCGGGCTGCCGGCGCGGCCTCGCCCCCGCCGGCGAGCGCCACCGCGCAGCCGACGGCCACGATCGTCGCGCCGCCTGCCACCGCCATGCCAACCCGAGCGCTCATCCCTCCCGACTACACCGGCCGCGGCCGGCGGGTTCCAGCTACCGCGCGCGCTTGCGCAGCGCCGCGAACTCGGGCCACGTCCGCGTGTTGGCCACCTGCTCGGGCCCGAGCCAGGCGCGGCGCGCCGTCGCCACGCCCCAGCGCACGTGCTCGAGGCGGTCGGCGCCGTGGGCGTCGGAGTCGATCAGCAGCAGCACGCCCGCCTGCGCGGCCGCGCGGGCGTTGACGTCGTTGAGGTCGCGGCGATCGGGCGCGGAGTTGATCTCGAGCATCGTCCCCGTCCGGGCGGCGGCGGCGATGACCTCGTCCATGTCGAACGCGTAGCCGGCGCGCGAGGAGATCTTGCGGCCGGTCGGGTGGCCGATCGCGTCGATCCAGGGGTGCTCGATCGCGCTGACGATGCGCTTGGTCATCTCCCGCGAGGGCGTCCCGAAGGCCGTGTGGACCGAGCCGACGACCCAGTCCAGGCGCTCGAGCAGCTCGTCGGCGTAGTCGGGCGACCCGCTCGGCAGGATGTTCGTCTCGGTGCCGGCGAGGACGGTGATCCCCTCACCCGCCAGGCGCTCGTTGACCTCGGCGACGCGCTCGATCTGACGCTCGAGCTCGTCGGGCGAGACGTGGTCGCCGAAGCCGTGCGTCGCGGAGTGGTCGGTGATCGCGACGTACTCGTAGCCGCGGGCGAGCGCGGCGCGCGCCATCTCCTCGATCGTGTTGCGCCCGTCGGAGGCGATCGTGTGCATGTGCAGGTCGCCGCGCAGGTCCTCGACGGTGATCGAGCCGCGGCGGCACGAAGTCCGGCCGCCAGCTCGCCGCGGTTCTCGCGCAGCTCGGGCTCGGGGTAGGGCAGGCCGAGGCGCTCGTAGACCTCCTCCTCGGTCGCGCAGTGCAGCGTCTCGCCGGTCGCGTCGTCGAGGATCCCGTACTCGGAGACGTGCAGGCCGCGGCGCACGGCGGCCTCGCGCAGCGCGACGTTGTGCGCCTGCGAGCCGGTGAAGTGCTGCATGAGGTTGCCGAAGTTCGCGGGCTCCACGACGCGCAGGTCGACCGGCAGCCCGGTGTGCGTGCGCCCGCGGGCCGCGTGCTCGTTGGGCGCCGACGCCGACTCGATCCCCTCGACGTCGGCCAGCGCGCGGACGAGCGCGCCGGGGTCGCTGGCCGTGGCGATGATGTCGAGGTCCTTGACGGAGTCGGCCTGGCGGCGCGCCGAGCCGGCGAGCTCGACGCGCTCGGACGCCGGGTGCGCCCGCAGCGCCGCGACGATCTGCTCGCCGACGTTCAGCGCGCGGTGCAGCAGCACGCGCTGCGCCGGGCGCTCGGCGACGCCGGCCGCGAGCGACGACAGCACCGACTCCTCGAACTTCGCACCGAAGCCCTTGACGTCGCGCAGCCGCTGCTGCTCGGCGGCGGCCTTCAGCATCTGCGGCGACTCGATCCCCAGCTCGGTGAACAGGCGCCGCGCGCGCTTGGGCCCGAGTCCCGGCAGGCGCGTCATCTCCAGCAGCCCCGCCGGGTACTTGCCGCGCAGCTTCTCCAGCGCGGGGATCGTTCCGGTCTCCAGCAGCGCGACGAGCTTCTCCTCCAGCGTCTTGCCGATCCCGGCGAGCTCGGTCACGCGGCCCTGGCGCGTCATGCCCGCGACCGACACCATCGCCTCGCGCGCGCTCTTGGCGGCGCTGCGGTAGGCGAGCACGCGATGCACGACCGCGCCGTCGAGCTCGTAGAGGTCGGCGAGCTCGTCGAAGACGGCGGCGATCTCGAGGTTTGAGGGGTCGGTGGCCATGGGGCGCAGCGCGAACCGTAGGGTAGTCGCGCCGATGCCTCCGACCGCCTGGCTGATCCTCCCCACCTACGACGAGGCCGAGAACATCGAGGCGATCGTCCGCGCTGCGCTGGCCGTGCTCGAGCAGGCGGCCCCCGGCGCGCACCGGATCCTCGTCGTCGACGACGGCTCGCCCGACGGCACGGGCGCGATCGCCGAACGCCTCGCCTCCGAGCACGAGGCCGTCGAGGTCCTGCACCGCACGACGCGCGAGGGGCTCGGCCCCGCCTACCTCGCCGGCTTCGCCCGCGCGCTGGACGGCGGCGCCGCCTACGTCATGGAGATGGACTCCGACTTCTCGCACGACCCCGCCGACCTCGCGCGCCTCCTGGCCGCGATCGAGGAGGCCGACCTCGTGCTCGGCTCGCGCTACGTCGCCGGCGGCGGCGTGTCGGACTGGGGCGCCGTCCGGCGCCTGGTCAGCCGCGGCGGCTCCTGGTACGCCCGCCGCGTCCTGGGCCTGCGCGTGCGCGACCTCACCGGCGGCTTCAAGTGCTTCCGCCGCGAGGTGCTGGAGGCGATCGACCTGCCCAGCGTGCGCTCGCGCGGCTACGCCTTCCAGGTCGAGCTGACGCACCGCGCGGTGCGCGCGGGCTTTCGCGTCGTCGAGCTGCCGATCGTCTTCCGCGACCGCCAGGCCGGGCACTCGAAGATGTCCTGGCGGATCGCGAGCGAGGCGGCGCTGCTGGTCCCGCAGCTGCGCTTCGGCCGCCGCGCTCGCATATCCGGCCAGCGCCCGGACTCCTGAGCGCCGCGGGGCTCACGGGCGCCGATGCGACCCCCGTGCAGACCTCGGACCTCGCGCTCGTCCGCGGCTGGACGGACACGCGCGACACGCTCGCGCGCTGGAACGAGCGGCCCGGTCCGGTCATCGGCCGCTGGGTCGCCGGCTCGCTGGCGGTCTCGGTGCTGCTGCTGGGCGCCGTCTGGTTCGTCGCCAAGCTGTCGGTGCCCGATCCCACCCCGGTCTCCTTCCTGTCGCGCGACGGCGATCCGACCCTTGGCCAGGTCTGGCACGTCGTCGGGCGCAACCTGCTCGTCCTGGCGCTGCACGCGATGGCCTGCGTCGCCGGCTTCATCGCCGGCAGCTCGCTGCCGCTGGAGGCGCAGCGCCGCAGCGGGGCGTCGCGCTGGGTCCACGAGCGCGCGGGCCCGCTGGCGATCGCCTTCGTCATCGGCGCGACGGGCTTCTCGCTGATCACGCAGGCGCTCGTGCTCGGCCAGGGCGCGTCGTCGCTCAGCTCGCAGCTCGGCGTCTCGCCGGGGCTGCTGCTGCTGGGGCTGGCGCCGCACGCGCTGCCCGAGCTCGTCGCGCTGTTCCTCCCGCTCGCGGCGTGGATGATCGCCAGCCGGCGGCGCGACTGGCACGAGCTGCTCGCGGCGACCGTCGTGACCGTCATGCTGGCCGTCCCGGTGCTCGTCGGGGCGGCGTTCGTCGAGGTCTTCGTCAGCCCGGGTGTCCTGCGCTCGCTCGGGGGGTAACCCGGGCGAACTGAGGCGCTTCATTTTGTATAGTGGACAGTCCACGAGCAAGCAGAAGGAGAATCCATGGCCGGATCGATCATCGAGGTCACCGACAGCAACTTCCAGGCCGAGGTCATCGAGTCCGAGACTCCGATCCTCGTCGACTTCTGGGCGCCGTGGTGCGCGCCGTGCCGCGCGATCGCTCCTCTGCTCGAGGAGATCGCCGAGGGCCGCGACGACGTCCGGATCGTGAAGCTCAACGTCGACGACAACCAGGAGACGGCCGCGACCTACGGCATCCTCTCGATCCCGACGCTGATCCTCTTCAACAACGGGGCCGAGGCCAAGCGCGTCCGCCCGACCCGCTCCAAGGCCCAGCTCGAGGAGCAGCTCGTCCTCGAGCCCGCCGCCTAGCGTTCGGGCCGGTCACGCACCAGCGTGGCCGGCCCGCTGTTGTTAAGCGACCGACGCGGGCGCCGGGACGCCGAGTCCCTGCGCGACGGCGGTGCCGATGTCGGCGTCGACGTTGGTCCAGTACTCGACGATGCGCGGCTTCATCTCGGCCGTGACGTCGGGGTCGCCGGCGTGGCCCAGGATGTTCGAGACGAGGTTGTCGCGATCGGTCTGCGACATGATCTCGCGCACGAGCGTGCCGGGCTGGCCGAAGTCGTCGTCCTCCGCGCGCAGCGCGTAGGCGGTGCGGACCATGTCGCCGTCCGCATGCCACGTCGCCTGCTCGCCGTAGCGCTCCTCGTCGGCCGCGGGGCCGCCGGCGGTGTTCGGCGCGTAGACCGGGTCGCCGGGGTTCTTGAAGCGCATCGGCCCGTCCTTGTTGTAGCTGTGGAACGGGCACTGCGGCGCGTTGATCGGCAGCTGCAGGTAGTTGGGGCCGATCCGGTAGCGGTGCGTGTCGGGGTAGCTGAAGAGCCGCCCGAGCAGCATCTTGTCCGGCGACGGGCCGATGCCCGGCACCATGTTCGCCGGCTCGAACGCCGCCTGCTCGACCTCGGCGAAGTAGTTCTCCGGGTTGCGGTCGAGCACCATCCGGCCGACCTCGATCTCCGGGTAGTCGCCGTGCGGCCAGACCTTCGTCAGGTCGAAGGGGTTGAAGCGATAGTCAGCCGCGTCGTCGAAGGGCATGATCTGGACCTTCAACGTCCAGGACGGCGCGTTGGCGTCGCGGATCGCGTTCCACAGGTCGGCGCGGTGGAAGTCGCGGTCCTCGCCGGCCATCGCGGTCGCCTCGTCGTCGGTGAAGTTCTCGACGCCCTGGTCGGTCTTGAAGTGGTACTTGATCCAGAAGCGCTCGCCGCCGGCGTTGACCCACATGAACGTGTGGCTGCCGTAGCCGTTCATGTTGCGCAACGTCTTCGGCGTGCCCCGGTCGCTCATCAGGATCGTGACCTGATGGGCCGACTCGGGCTTCAGCGTCCAGAAGTCCCACTGCATGTTGTTGTCGCGGCGGTCGGTGTCCGCGCGGCGCTTCTGGGAGTGGATGAAGTCCTGGAAGTTCGACGGGTCCCGCACGAAGAACACCGGCGTGTTGTTGCCGACGAGGTCGTAGTTGCCCTCCTGCGTGTAGAACTTCAGCGCGAAGCCGCGCGGGTCGCGCAGCGTGTCAGGCGAGCCGAGCTCACCGGCGACCGTCGAGAAGCGCGCGAACATCGGGGTCGTCTTGCCGACGCCGTTGAAGAGGTCGGCGCGCGTGTACTGCGACATGTCCTGCGTGAGCTCGAAGAAGCCGTGCGCCCCGCTGCCCTTCGCGTGGACGACGCGCTCCGGCACGCGCTCGCGGTTGAACTGCGCCATCTTCTGGATGAGGTAGTGGTCCTGCAGCAGGATCGGGCCGTCGGGACCGACGGTCAGCGAGTGCGAGTCACTCGGTGCCGGGATGCCCGCGTCGGTCGTCGTGGGCGGGGGCTTCTCGTCGCTCATGCAGTGTCCCTCGTCTCGTGGGGTTCTCACCCCACGAGTTACCCGGACGCGCCCCCGCAAATCAGGTCGTCGCCCGGGCGACCGAGATGCGCAACTCACGCCCCTCGATGCTCGCGACGTCGCCCTGCCCGTTGGCGTCGTAGTGGACCTCCACCGCGAGCACCTCGCCGCTGAGGTACAGCTCGTGCTTGCGGGCGGCCGCGAGCAGCTCGTCGTCGCCCCCGAGGCGCAGCACGATGCGGTCGGAGATCTCCAGGCCGGCCTCGCGGCGCGCGCCCTGGACGGCGTGGACGACCTCGCGCGCCAGGCCCTCGCGGCGCAGCTCGTCGTCGAGCTTGAGCTCCAGCGCCACCGCGTGCGAGCCCTCGCGCTCGAGCTGGTAGCCGTCCAGCGGCGCCATCGCGACCTGCACGTCCTCGGGGCCGATCTCGTGGTCGTGCCCATCGACGAAGATGCCGACCTTCTCCCCGGCGCGCAGCGCGTCGGCGACGTGCCCCGGGTCCAGCGCCGCGACGGCGGCCGCGACCTGCGGCATCGCCCTGCCGAAGCGCGGGCCGAGCGTGCGGTAGTTGGGGCGCAAGGTGTAGGACCCCAGCTCGCCGGCCTCGGAGACGAAGCGGACGACCTTGACGTTGAGCTCCTCGCGCACGACGTCGGACAGGCGCTCGATCGCGGCGCGCTCGCGGCCGGCGGCGACGACGACCGCCTCGTGCAGCGGCTGGCGCACCTTCAGCTTCGCCGCGCCGCGCGCCGCCAGGCCGAGGCGCACGGTCTCGCGCGCGATCGCCATCGCGGCCTCGAGCTCCTCGTCGCGCGGCTGCGGCTCGGGCCAGTCGCAGAGGTGCACGCTCGGCTCGCTGCCGTCGAGGTTGTCGTAGATCTCGTCGGCGACGAAGGGCGTGAACGGGGCCAGCAGCTTGGCGACCGTCACGAGGCAGTGCTGGAGCGTCTCGTGGGCGGCCGCGTCGCCGTCCCAGAAGCGCCGGCGCGAGCGGCGCACGTACCAGTTGGAGAGGTCGTCGACGAACTCCGCGACCGCGCGGCCGCCGTTGGTCGCGTCGTAGTCCTCGAGGCGCTCGGTGACGGTCGTGATCGTCGCGCTCAGGCGCGAGCGGATCCAGCGGTCGAGGTCGTTGGGCTCCTGCTCGGGCCGTGACGGGTCGGGCGCGTAGAGCGTCGCGAAGGAGTACGTGTTCCACAGCTGGCGCAGGAACAGCCGCACGCCCTCGCCGATCGCGTCGAGCGAGAACAAGTAGCCGTCCCAGGGCTGCTTGGACGTGAAGAAGTACCAGCGCAGCGCGTCGGCGCCGAAGCGGTCGATGACCTCGTTGGGCTCGACGACGTTGCCCTTGGACTTCGACATCTTCTGGCCCTCCTCGTCGAGGATCAGACCGAGGCAGACGACGTTGCGATACGGGACCTCGGGACCGCGCAGGAGCGTCGAGACGCCGAGCAGCGAGTAGAACCAGCCGCGCGTCTGGTCGAGCGCCTCGCAGATGAAGTCGGCCGGGTAGATCTGCTCGAGCTCGGCCTCGCCGGCGAACGGCTCGTGACGCTGGGCGAACGGCATCGCGCCCGAGTCAAACCAGACGTCGATGACCTCGGGGACGCGCGTCGCCGTCTCGCCGCACTCCTCGCAGGGGAACGTCACGTCGTCGCAGTAGGGGCGGTGCGGGTCCTCCAGCCGCACGCCGGAGCGGCGCTCGAGATCGTCGAAGCCGCCGACGACCGTGACGTGCTCGTTGGCGCAGCGCCAGACCGGCAGCGGCGTGCCCCAGTAGCGCTCGCGCGAGAGCGCCCAGTCGACGTTGTTCTCCAGCCACTTGCCGAAGCGCCCGTGCTTGATGTGCTCGGGGTGCCAGGTGACCTGCTCGTTGGCCGCCAGCAGCTCGTCGCGGATCGTCGACGTCGCGATGTACCAGGAGGGCTTGGCGTAGTAGAGCAGCGGCGTCCCGCAGCGCCAGCAGTGCGGGTAGCTGTGCAGGTGGGACTCCGCGCGCAGCAGGCGCCCGCGCCGGCGCAGGTCCTCGACGAGGTCGGCGTCGGCGTCCTTGACGAAGCGCCCGGCGTAGGGGCCGATGCGCTCGTCGTAGGTGCCGTCGAGGCGGACCGGGTTGACGACCTTCAGGCCGTACTGCGCGCCGAGGCGGAAGTCGTCCTCGCCGAAGGCGATCGCCGTGTGGACGAGCCCGGTGCCGTCCTCGGCGGAGACGAAGTCGGCGAGCAGGACGGTGTGGCCGCGCTCGCCGTACTCGTCGGCGGACAGGTAGCCGAAGGGCGGCTCGTAGCGCACGCCGTCGATCGCGGCGCCCGGGAAGCGCTCGAGGATGCGGACGTTCTCCGGGTCGCCGAGGACGCGCTCGACGAGCGCCTCGGCGAGCACGACCGGCGGGTCGAGCGTGCCCGTCTTCGCCCGCACGTAGATCATCTCCGGGTCGACGGCGACCGCCGCGTTGGAGACGAGCGTCCAGGGCGTTGTCGTCCAGATCAGCAACTCGTCGCCGGCCTGCAGCGGGCCGCCGTCCTCGGCGACGGGGAAGCGGACGTAGACCGACGGGTCCTCGACGTCCTGGTAGCCCTGGGCGACCTCGTGGCTGGAGAGCGCCGTCCCGCAGCGCGGGCAGTAGGGGACGACCTTGTGGCCCTCGTAGAGGCGGCCGGCGTCCGCGATCTGCTTCAGCGACCACCAGACCGACTCGACGTAGTCGGCGTCCAGCGTGCGGTAGGCGTGGTCGAGGTCGACCCAGAACGCGATCCGCTCGGTGAGCTTGTTCCAGTCCTCGAGGAAGGCGAACACGGACTCGCGGCACTTCGCGTTGAACTCCGCGATCCCGTACTCCTCGATCTGCTCCTTCGAGGTGATGCCGAGCTGCTTCTCCACGGCGATCTCGACGGGCAGGCCGTGGCAGTCCCAGCCGCCGCGGCGCTCCACGTGGAAGCCGCGCATCGTGCGAAAGCGGGGGAAGATGTCCTTGAACACGCGGCTGAGCACGTGGTGCACGCCGGGCGGCCCGTTCGCCGTCGGCGGGCCCTCCCAGAAGGTGAACTCCGGCGCTCCCTCGCGGCGGCGGACGGACTCGCGGAAGACGTCGCGCTCGCGCCAGCGCTCGAGGACCTGCTCCTCGAGCGCGGGAAAGGACTGCTGGGGATCGACCGGGCGCTTCGCCATGGCGATGCAGTCTAGGTCGAAGCACCGCAACGCCCCTGACGGGCTGGCGTCGTGGCTGACGCCGCACGCCGAAGGGGGACAGTGCGCCAGCACGGACCCCGCCGGCGGGTGGTGTCAGGCGCGGCGCCCGCCGTCAGGCGGCGAGCTTGCGGCAGATCTGGGCGAGGCTGCGCTTCTCGGCCTCGTCCAGGACGGAGAAGGCCTGCGCCACGCGCTCGCTGTGCTCCGGGAAGAGCCGGTCGACGATCTCGGCGCCGCGCGGCATGATCGCCACCGTCGCGGCGCGGCGGTCGCTCGTGAGGCGCCGGCGGGTGACGAGGCCGCGGCCCTCGAGCGTCGTGACGACCTCGGTCGCGTTCGCCTTGGACGTGCGCAGCCGCGCGCGCAACACGCGCAGCTCGAGCTCGCCGCCGGCGACGGTGAGGATCACGAGCACCGAGAAGCCGGTCGCCGACAGTCCCTCGCGCTCGAGGTCGGCGCTCAGGCGGCGGCGCACCGACGCCTCCGCACGCAGCAGCGAGTCCAGGGCGCGATGGGCCAGCGGGTCGCCGGGAACGAGCGTCATCTCAGACGAGGACCGTATAGGCCGCCCCGGACGGTGAAGCGGCTGGAAAGCTAGGAGATCTGGGCCAGCGCGGGGCGGCTGCGCGCCGCGAGGTCGCTCGCGTTCAGGCGGGCGAGCACGAGGTCGCGGGCGCCGACGGCGCTCGTCCCCAGCCGCGCGACGGCGGCGGCGTCGGACTCCGGCAGCGCGCCGCGGAAGTCGAGGATCTCGACGTGGCCCGGGGTGCGGCGCGTCTGGTAGGCGATGCGCCCGAGCGCGTCGAGCCAGGCGCGGCGCCCGGTGAGCACGACGAGCCGCGGCTGGAAGGCCTGCAGCACGTGCGCGAGGCGACCGGCGTCGAGCTCGGCGGTGAGCATCAGCGTGCGGATCCCGGCGCGGCGCAGGCACAGCTCGAGCGCCTGCGCGTGCAGCGCGTTGATGTCGCACGTGACGCTGGCGTCGAAGATGAGGATGCTCTCGGGGCGCGTCGGCGGCGGCGCGACGCGCTTGGCGGAGGCGAGCCAGCCGGTCGCCCAGCGCCAGGCGAACCCGAGCTCGGCCGTCGGCGACTCGCCGGCGGGCACGCCGAGGCCGTCGATCGCGGGCAGCAGCACCTCCTCGACCGTGCGCTCGACCGAGCGGACGGCGAGGCTCTCCTCGAGGATGCGGTCGGCCTCGATCTCCTCGAAGCGGCGCAGCGCCGCGCGCAGGCGGGTCGGCGACGACGGGCCGCTGCCGCGCTCACGCGCGATCGAGATCGCCGAGGAGACGTTGTGGGTCTCCTCGAAGGCCTGGCGCAGGGCCTCGACCTCGGCGAGATCGAACTGCCGGTGGCCGCCGGAGGTGCGCCGCGGCGTGGGGTAGCCGAAGCGACGCTCCCAGGACCGCAAGGTATTGGGGCTGACCCCCAACATGGCCGCTGCGGCATGGGTGCGTAGAACGCTCATTCGTGGGCATCGAGCACGTGCGTTCGCGCCTCAGAGCGTGCCGCGGGTGAGCCCGATGGCCACAGGTTACGGAATCGGTGCGTGAAATTCAGCCGGAATCAGCTGGTCAGCACGAGCAGCGCTGCGTGCGGTGGGCCGCAGGGCCCGATGCGGGCGCGGAAGCGCACGCCGAACTCCTCGCGCGGGCGCACCACGGCGGTCCGCGGCGCACCGGATCCCGACGCCGCCTCGACGAGCAGGACGAGCAGGTTGTCGGCGCTCGGCGCGTTGGCGTCGGCCGGCACGAGGAAGTCGACGATGTGGTTGTTGACGGCCGACGTCTCGTCGATCCCGAGCAGCTGCTCGGCCTCGGCGGAGACGGCGCAGACCGACAGCGTCGAGTCGATGACGAGGAACGGCTCGTCGCCGCGCGGCGCGACGTCGGCGGGCGCCTGCAGCACCAGGCCGAGGCCGCAGTGGCCGCACACGCGCGACTGCTGGACGACCTCGTGCGCCGGCGCGACGCCGCAGTGGCCGCAGAACGCGACGAGCTCGTGGCCGCGCTCGTCGAGCTCGACGGGCCGGACGGCATGCAGGCGCCGGACGCTCATGCCCGCGCCTCACGCCGAGCGCCCTTGAGCAGCGGGATCGCCGGGGCGACCTCCGCGACGCGCTCGGTACCGCGGTCGTCGATGACGGCGAGCAGCTGGCGGTGGGCGCCGAAGGGCGTGTCCGGCAGGACCCGCGCGCCGGTCGTGCGCACGCGCGCGCCGTGCTGGGCGCGCCTGAAGAGGGCCATCGGCAGCGGTCCGGCGCTCGCGCGGACGCGGTAGGCCCACAGCGCGACGTCGTCGTCGAGGACGTGGCTGCCCGCGATCACGACGGCGTCGGGCGCCAGCGACTCGACGACCTCGGCCAGGCCGGACACGCCGGCGACGGGCAGCGAGATCACCCGCGCGCCCGAGCGGCCGCAGAAGAGCTCGAAGGCGCGCACGGCGAGCGCGTCGGGGTCGAGCTCGTTGCGCGTCGCGTCGCCCACGAGGATCGCGACCGGACGCACCGGCGGGGGCGCGAGGCGCTGCGCGCGGCGCAGCCAGCCATCGGCCCAGCGCGCGGCGAAGGCCCAGGGCGCACTGTCGATGCCGTAGCGCTCGCCGAGCTCGTCGAGCGACGGCAGCAGGACCTCCTCGACGGAGCGCTCCACGGAGCGCAGCGCGAGCGCGGACTCCATCGCGCCGTCGGCGCGGTCGAGCTCGAAGCCGGCGAGCGCGCCGACGAGCGAGTGCGTGTCGGTGCTCAGCGCCTCGCGGGCGCGGCTGACGGCGGAGGAGATCGAGAGGCCCTGCTGGAGCGCGTCGCGCAGCGCGGCGACTTCACCGTGCGTGTAAAGACGGTGACGTCCGGCCGAGCGCTGCGGCTTGGGGTAACCGAAACGACGCTCCCAAGCCCGCAAGGTGTTCGGGCTGACGTTCAGCAGCGCCGCGGCCTCGCTCGTCTTGAGAGTCCTCATGGAGGACATGATCATGAGAACCCGTGGCAGATGCAAACGGGGTCACTGGCTAACTGCACGGGTTCGTTCTCCGAAGCTGAAGCACTTCGGGGGTGAATCGCCCCGGGCCGCGCAGGCGCGTGCCGGGCTATTGGCCGAACGTCCGATGGAGGTTGCGGAATCTCGCAGCTAAGGTTGCCAGATCATGCACGCCTGTCGCCAGGCTGGCCCTCGATCTGGTCAGCCTCCGCGGAAGCCGGCGCCGACCGTGGCTGCGATGCTGATGGCTGCGAAGAGGAAGGGATACGCGCGGACTTTGAACTGGGTCATGTGGAACCTCGTGGTCGGGGGTCGGCGGGCGTGGGTCGATGCAATCCGCACGCTGCCACTCAGGGGCCGCGCCGTGGCTCGCGCGTTAACTAGTGTGGAGCTTTACGGCCAAGATTCAGCGCACAAACCTGTTCGATTCAGCTAATTGACTTGACGAGCACCCGCGCGTATGCATGAAGAATTTCGCGCTGAGCTGCGTCACCACGGCTGCGGCGCGGGCTAAGGTCGTCTCGTGACCGACGCGGACATACGGCCACGCCCCCGCCTCGCCGTCGGCGCCGCGTCGCTGCTGCTCCTCGCGGCCCTCCCGCTCACCGCCTCCACGACCGGCCACCTGTCCGACACGCTCACGTTCGTGCTCGCGGTCTGCGCCCTGGCCGGCGTCATCGGAGCGGCGAAGTGGGAAGGATCGGTCGAGATCTCCGCCTCGTTCGTCTGCTTCATGCTCGCGGCGGTGTTCCTCGGGCCCGCGGCGACGTTCGCCGTCGTCCTCGTGACCGAGATCGGCGCCTGGGTGGTGATCCACCGCTGGCAGACCGACCGGACCTATCGCACGCAGATGCTGCCGCTCAACCTCGCGGCGACCGGCGTGCCGGCGATCCTCGCCGCGGCCGCGTTCGACGCGCTCGGCGGGACGATGGACGGCGACGTCGGCGACCTCGGCGTGCTCGCCCTCGTGGCGGTCGGCTTCCTCGTGCTCAACTTCGTCCTGCTGCGCGCGCTGATGGCGCTGCTGGACGGGCACCCCATCCGCGGCGCGCTGCGGCCGCCGCGCGAGCTGTTCGGGTCGCTGGCGCTGACGATCGCCCTCACGATCGCGATCGCGGGCGTCGACCGCCGGCTCGGCCTGGCGGCGAGCGGCTTCGTGATCCTGATCATCGTCGGCTTCGCGTACATGTCGCGGCTCGTCTTCATCGCCAAGGAGCGCACCGGGCAGTACGCGGCGCTGTCGTGGGGCGTGCTGTCGGCGCTCGTGCGCTCGCTCGACCGCCGCGACGGCCGCACCGCGCGCCACAGCGCCGCCGTCGCCGGCTTCGCGCGCGACATCGCGGTCGAGTGCGGGATGAGCACGCGCGACGCCGAGCTCGCCCACACCGCCGGCCTGCTGCACGACATCGGCCGCTTCGCCCTGCCCGACCGTGTGATGGAGCGCCACGGCACGCTGACCGAGGACGACTGGGAGGCGATCCGGCTGCATCCCGAGCTCGGCGCCGACCTGCTGCGCGACCTCGGCGTGTACGGCCCGGTCGCCGCGATCGTGCGCGCCCACCACGAGCGCATCGACGGCCGCGGCTACCCCGACCGCCTCGCGGGCGACGAGATCCCGCCGATCGCGCGCATCGTCGCCGTCGCCGAGGTCTACGACACGCTGACGGCGGAGGACACCTACCGCGACCGGATGACGTCCTTCCAGGCGATCACCGAGCTGCGCCGGGTCGCCGGCCGCCAGCTCGACCCGCGCTACGTCGAGGCGCTCGCGGCGCTGCTCGCGGGGCGCGGCATGGACTACCGCCACGCCGACACCGCCGACTTCGACACCGAGCTGGCGATCCAGAGCCGGATCGCGGATGCGATTTCGACCGAGTCCGCCGCCGGCTCGGGGCTCGGCGCGGTCGCGGTCAAGCCGTCGCCTTGACCATCTAGGCCCCGGTCACCGCCCAGCGCGCGCCCGCGAAGCGGTGGCCGAGCGTCAGCAGCCGGACCCCCATCATCGCCAGCAGCCCGGCCCACACGCCGGTCACGCCCCAGTCCAGCGCGAGCGCGAGCAGCGCGATCGGGACGTAGACGCCGACGCCGGCCAGCAGCATCGAGCCGGCGAGGTAGCGCGTGTCGCCGGCGCCGATGAGGATCCCGTCGAGCGCGAAGACGACCGCGGCGAGCGGCTGCATGAACGCGAGCATCAGCCAGATCGCGTGCGCGCGCTCGATCACCGCCGGGTCGGAGGTGAAGGCCCGCGGCAGCGTGCCCGAGAGCGCGAGCAGCACGGCGGCGAACAGGCCGCCCGCCGCCAGCGCCCAGGCGATCGTGCGCCGCGCGACGGCACGGGCGCCGCCGGCGTCGGCGGCGCCCAGCGCCCGGCCGACGAGGACCTGCGCGGCGATCGCGATCGCGTCGAGGACGAGCGCGCTGAAGATGAACAGGCCCATCGCGATCTGGTGGGCCGCCAGCGACGTCTCGCCGATCCGCGCGATGACCGCGCTGGCGGTCACGAACGCGACGAGCAGCGCCGCCGAGCGGACGAACAGCTCGCCCGAGATCCGCAGCAGCGGCGCCAGCAGCGCGCGCCGCGGCCGGCGGCCGATCGCCGGGGCGCGCAGCAGCAGCCACGCGAAGGCGGCCCCCATCGCGGCCTGCGCCGCGACGGTCCCGGCGGCCGAGCCGTCAAGGCCCCAGTCCAGGCCGTAGACGAACCACAGCTCGAGGACGACGTTGGCGGCCTGCGCCGCGACGACGATCACGAGCGGTGTGCGCAGGTCGCCGACGCCGCGCAGGTAGCCCTGGCCGGCGAGCGCGATCAGCGCCGCCGGCAGCCCGGCGGCGCTGATGCGCAGGTAGCGCGCCGCCAGCCCGGCGGTCTCCCCGCGGCCTCCGAGCAGCGTGACGAGCGGGTCGGCGAACAGCACGCAGGCGAGCGCCAGCGCGAGCCCGAGCCCGATCGCCAGCCACAGCGACTGCGCCGCGAGCTGGCCGGCGCGGGCGAGGTCGCCGGCGCCGTGCAGGCGCGCGACCTGAGCGGTCGTCCCGTAGGTCAGGAAGATGCACAGCGAGACGAGCGTCGACAGCACCGTGGCGGCGATCGCGAGCGCGGCGAGCTCGCGGGTGCCGAGATGGCCGACGATCGCCGTGTCGACGAGCAGGTACAGCGGCTCGGCCGCGAGCGCGCCGAGCGCCGGGATCGCGAGGCGCCGGATCTCGCGATCCTGGGGCGATCGCAGCACCGGCCGGACTCTACGATGGCCGACATGGCCGGCCCGCTCGTCGCTGTGCTCCTCGTGCTCGTGCTCGCCGGCTGCGCCACGGCGAAGGACGACCCCGTGCCCGCGGCCTGCCTCGGCGCGCCCGCGAGCTTCCTGGCGGCGCTCGAGCGCGCCCCCGCGGCTGTGCGCCTGCCCGGCGGCACGCGCCTGTCGACCTGCGTCGAGCGCGCGCACAGCGACGGCGAGCTGCAGGCGCTCGGGCTCGCGCTGACGAGCGCCGCCGACCGGCTGCGCGCGCTCGTCGCGACCGACGCGAGCGCCGCGACCCGGCTCGGCTACCTCGCCGGTGCCGTGCGCGCCGGCGTGGAGTCCAACCTCGGGCTCGCGTCGCAGCTCGGCCGGCGCGTCGAGCACGCCACGACGCTCGACGACGGCGCGCCGCCAGCCGCCCGCGCAGCGCGCGCGGACGGGCTGCGGGCGGGCGCGAGCAGCGGATGAAGCTGCGCCTGTACCACCACCGCGACGGCGCCCGGATCGCCTATCGCGAGGCCGGCGTGGGACCGAGCCTCTGCCTCGTCCACAGCGCGGCGCTGTCGCACCGCGAGTTCATCCCCGTCGTCGAGCACCTCGCCGACCGCTTCCGCCTCGTCCTGCCCGACCTGCCGCTGCACGGCGACTCCGAGGACCGGCCGCGCCACCCCTACACGCTGGACTGGCTCGCGGAGGTCATGAGCGCCTTCTGCCGCGAGACCTGCGGGCCGCACCCGATCGTCGGCGGCCACGGCGCGGGCGCCGAGATCCTCCTGCGCGCGGCGGCCACCGGGCAGCTCGCGCCGTCGCGGCTCGTGCTGATGCCCAACCGCCTGCACCGCCCGCCCCGGCGCTCGCGGCTGGCGGTCCCGCTGCGGACGATCGCGCCCGCGGCCGCGCTGCCGGGCCTGGACCGGCTGGCCTCGCACGCGGCGCGCCTCGCCTACCGTCCCGAGCAGGGCATGAAGCTCACCGCGCGCGGCAACCCCGCCGCGCGCGACCTCCTGCGCCACGCGACCGACGACATCGGCGGCAACGCCAACCTCGCGCGGTCGTGGTCGCGCTGGGTGCGGCGCTGGCCGAAGGGCGCGCAGACGCAGCTGCTGGACGCCTACCCGCGCCTGGACGCGAGCGTCCTGCTGCTGTGGGCCGACCGCGACCGCTACCACCCGCTGTCGGGCGCCGAGGAGGCGCTGGACCTGCTGCGCGACGGTCAGCTGCGCGTGCTGCCGGGCACGGGCTTTTTGATCGCGTACGACGACCCGGTCGGGGTCGCGCGCGAGCTGACCGCGTTCTGCCTGTGACGTCGACCGGAGGTCGGAGCTTGCGACGACCGCAGGGCGAAACCGTCAACAGGTCGGAGCTTGCGACGACCGCAGGGCGAAACCGTCAACAGGTCGGAGCTGCTAATTGGCGCCGAGGCGGCCCGGCGGCCAGTACGTGACCCGCGCGCGGCCGATGATGTGGGCGCGCTGCACCGGCCCCCAGTAGCGGCTGTCGTCGGAGTCGCCGCGGTTGTCGCCCATGAGGAAGTAGTGGTCGGGCGCGACGACGATCGGCTCGAGGTTGCACTCCGGGCCGCCGCCACAGGGCTCGGTGAAGGGCTCGCTCGCCTGGCGGCCGTTGCGGATCACATGGCCGTCGCGGATCTCGATGACGTCGCCGGGCAGCCCCACGATGCGCTTGACGAACGCCTTGTCACCGGCGCCCGCGGTCGGCTGCGAGCACGAGCGGCGGCTGGCGCGCCCGCTGTTGGACGGCCCCTCGCCCGCCTTGCCGCACTGGTCGCCGGCGCTGTCGGCCCCCGGCGGCGGCATGAAGACCGTGACGTCGCCGATCTTCGGATCGCCGCCGAGGCGGTGTGAGATGCGATCGACGAGCACCCGCTGGCCGACGTGCAGCGTCGGCAGCATCGACTCCGACGGGATGACGTAGGGCTTGACGGCGTAGGCCTGGATCACGAGCGCGAAGAACAGCGCCGCGGCGACGATGCCGACGAGCTCGGCGACCGAGCGCAGGGAGCGGGGGACGTTCACGGCCGGGACGGTAGGGCCGCGAGATATGAGGAGGGTAAGTCCGGCGCGGCGCCGGTCAGCCGGCCGAGCCGCGCGCCATCTTGCGCAGGTCCATCGCCTTGTCGAACGTCTCCTCGTCGACGCCGTTCTCGAGCGCGACCTCGCGCAGCAGGCGCCCCGACGTCGCCGCCTCCTTGACGATCACGGCCGCCTTGTCGTAGCCGATGAACGGGTTCAGCGCGGTCGCGGCCGCGAGCGTCGACTCGGCCGAGCGCCGGCAGCCCTCGACGTTGGCCTCGATGCCCTCGACGCACTTGGACGCGAACAGCTCGCTCGTCGTCGACAGCAGGTGGATCGAGGCGAGCAGGTTGCGGGCGATCAGCGGGATGCGGACGTTGAGCTCGAAGTTCCCCTGCAGGCCGCCGATCGTGATCGCGACGTCGTTGCCGATGACCTGCGCGCCGACCTGCATGACGACCTCGGGAATGACCGGGTTGACCTTCCCGGGCATGATCGAGGAGCCCTTCTGCAGCTCGGGCAGCAGGATCTCGCCGATCCCGGCGCGCGGGCCCGAGCCCATCAGCGCGAGGTCCTGGGCGATCTTCGTCAGCGAGACCGCCACGACCTTCAGCGCGCCCGACAGCTCGACGAGCGCGTCACGGTTGGCCTGCGCCTCGAAGGGGTCCTCGGGCGGTGAGATCTCCAGGCCGCTGTCGGCCGTCAGGCGCGCGCGGATGCGCTCGGCGAACTCCGGGTGGGTGTTCAGGCCCGTGCCGGTGGCGGTGCCGCCGAGCGGGATCTGGGCGACCTGCGGCAGCGCGTTGCGCACCCGCCTGGCGCCGAGGCGCACCTGCGCCGCGTAGCCGGCGAACTCCTGGCCCAGCGTCACCGGGACGGCGTCCATGAGGTGCGTGCGGCCGGACTTCACGACGTCCTCGTACTCGGCGGCCTTGGCGGCGAAGGCGCGCTCGAGGCGCTCGAGCGCGGGCAGCAGCCGGTTGGTCGCCTCGTCGAGCGCGGCGAGGTGCACGGCGCTGGGGAACACGTCGTTGGAGGACTGCCCCATGTTGACGTGGTCGTTGGGATGCACGCCGTCGCCCGCGAGGCTCGCGATGACCTCGTTGGCGTTCATGTTCGTCGAGGTGCCCGAGCCGGTCTGGAAGACGTCGATCGGGAACTGGTCGTCGTAGCCGCCGGCGGCGATCGCCTCGGCACCCGCCGCGATCCGCTCGGCGATCTCGGAATCGAGCTTGCCGAGCTGCGCGTTGACGCGCGCGGCCGCGCCCTTGATCGCGGCCAGCCAGCGAATGACGCTGACCGGGACGCGCTCGCCCGACACCGGGAAGTTCTCGACTGCCTTGGACGTCTCGCCGCCCCACAACTGCTGCTCGGTAGCGCTCATGCGCCCGAGCCTAACCGCCTTCGGCGGCGGCCTGCGCGGCGAAGCGGCCGTTGACGACCTGCACCGACGGCTTGGCCTTGTAGCGCAGGTCGAAGAGGCCCTTCTGGTTGATGCCGCGCACGAGCTTGATGTTCGGCACCTGGCTCTTGATCGAGCCGCCGTAGAACGTCGGCGCGACGGCGAAGTCGCGGAGGTTCCAGACGAGCGCGCCGGCGAGGTTGGGGATGCTCGCGTAGGTCGACAGGTGCAGGTCGAGCAGGTGCGACTGGAAGGCGTAGCCGCCCGGCGAGGTCGTAATGTTGCGCCCGTTGGCCTCGGCGCCGAACTCGGTGACGACGATCACCTTTCCTGGGAAGACCTTGCGGATCTTCGCCAGCCGCGTGCGGATCTGGCTGCGCAGCGAATCGGCGCTGGCGTGCGTGGACTCATACCAGCCGATGTAGTTCGTCCAGCCGATCATGTCGATGTTGCTGTAGATCTGCGACGTCTGGTGGGGCGGGTGCGCGCCCCAGATGTCCAGCGCGATCGGGCGACCGGGATCCAGGCGCTTGAGCTCCTCGGCCATCGAGTCGACGTACGGGATCTGGCCCTTGGGGTGGCCGCCGCCGGCGACCTCGTTGGCGAGGTTCCAGGTGATGATCGACGGGTGCAGCTGCGCCTGGCGGAAGGTCGTGCGCACGCGGTTCTTGGCCGTCTGGATGCGCTTGTCCCCGCGCGAGGTCCAGGCCCCCGGGGCGTCGGTCGGGCCGACGCCCTGCCAGATCATGATCCCGGCGGCGTCGAGGCGCTCGAGCAGGCCCTCGTCGAGCGGGTGCTGCGTGCGGGTGGCGTTGGCGTCGATCGCCTTGAGCTCCTCCACGAGCCGGTCCTGGTCGTGGGGCCGCAGGCCGTCGCCGCGGCCGAAGACGTCCTCGTGCAGCGACGCGCCGCGCATGCGGATCGGCTGGCCGTTGAGCAGCAGGCGGCTGCCCTCGGTGCGCACCTCGCGCAGGCCGACGCGGGCGCGGTAGGTCGCCTCGCCCGGGACCTCGAGCTCGAGGTCCCACAGCGTCGGTGACGAGGGCGACCACAGCTCGGGGCTCTCGATCCGCGCGCTCGCCGCGACGACCTCGGTCGTGTTCTTGCCCACCGGCTCGGCCGCGAAGACGAGCGGGATGTGGCGGTCGCCGTGGTTCAGCGTGCCCTTGACCGTGATCGCCCGGGTGTCGGTGTGGTTGCGCACGTGGACGTTGACCGACACCTGCGCGGCGCCGCCGTCGAGCTTGGTCTCCATCACCGGGTACATCAGCTCGCTCGCGCCGATGCGGCGGATCGTCACGCCGCGGTTGATGCCGCCGAAGTTGAACCAGAGCCGGTGCCAGCCGTCGCGCTTCATCGCCGTCGGACCGCGCCAGTCGGCGCGCACGACGAGCGTGTGGCGCTCGCCGGCCTTCAGGAAGCGCTGCACCTCGAAGGGCAGGTACTCGCCGGTGTGGGTGCGCACGAGCTCGCCGTCGATGAAGACCTGGGCCTTGTGGTTGACGGACTCGAAGCGGACCGCGTAGAGGCCGTCCGCCGGCACGTCGATCTTCGTGCGGTACCAGCCGATCGTCCCGCGGAAGGTGCTGATGCCGCGGATGCCGCTGATCCGCGTGGCGCTCGGGACGTAGGGCGTGCGCACGAGGTCGCCGCTGAACTGGCCCGCCGGATAGCCCTTGTCCAGGCCGGTGTCGCGCGGGTCGCGCTTGAAGCGCCACAGCCCGTTGAGCTGCGCGCGGTCGCCCGGGCCCGCGTAGATGTTGGGCGGGTCGCCGTGCGGCGCCAGCACGACCGTGCCGGGCGCGGCGTCAGGGGCAGCGGATGAGACGGCGACGATGGCCGCGACGAGCACCAGCGCCAGCGCCCCCAGCCCCCCGACCCACGCCCCGATCAGCCGCCCGCTCACTCTTCCCCGTTCGTCGTGTCAGTCACAAGACTCCTGCGCCGTGGTGCGCGCAGGGCAGCGAGTGCCGGCGCGGATACGTCCTCGCCGCTGCAACGCGGCGGCCGGGAGAATGTAGCGCCTCGCGGCGCGCCTACACGCTGATCGCGACGTACTTGATCTCGAGGTACTCCTCGATGCCCTCGGGTCCGCCCTCGCGCCCGATCCCCGACTGCTTGACGCCGCCGAACGGCGCGCCGGCGTTGGAGACCATGCCCTGGTTGAGGCCGACCATCCCGGTCTCGAGCGCCTCGACGACCCGGAACGCGCGCTTCAGGCCCCCGGTGTAGAGGTAGGCGACGAGGCCGAACGGCGTGTCGTTGGCAGCGGCGATCGCCTCCTCCTCGGAGGCGAAGCCGCGGACCGGCGCGACCGGGCCGAAGATCTCCTCCTGGAGCAGGCGGGCGTCGGCGGGGACGTCGGCGAGGACCGTCGGCTTGTAGAAGTGGCCGGGACCCTCGACCCGCTCGCCGCCGCAGAGCACGCGCGCGCCCTTGGCGACGGCGTCCTCGACGAGCTCGGCGACCTTCCCGAGCTGGTCCTCGTCGATCAGCGGCCCGACCTCGACGCCCTCCTCGGTCCCGCGGCCGATCGTCAGCGCGCCCATGCGCTCGGCGAGCCGCTCGGCGAACTCGCCCGCGACGGCGTCGGCGACGTGGAAGCGGTTGGCGGCGGTGCAGGCCTCGCCGATGTTGCGCATCTTCGCGACCATCGCGCCGTCCAGCGCGGCGTCGAGGTCGGCGTCCTCGAAGACGAGGAACGGGGCGTTGCCGCCGAGCTCCATCGAGACGCGCAGGATCTGCTCGGAGGCCTGCGCCATCAGCGAGCGGCCGACCTCGGTGGAGCCGGTGAACGACAGCTTGCGGGTGCGCGGGTCGGTGATGACCGGCTTCATGACGAGGCCCGAGGACTTGGCCGTGACGACGTTCAGCACGCCGCCGGGCAGGCCCGCCTCCTCGAGGATCTTCGCGAGCATGAGCATCGACAGCGGGGTGAGCTTCGCTGGCTTGACGAGCATCGTGCAGCCGGCCGCGATCGCCGGGGCGAGCTTGCGCGTCCCCATCGCCAGCGGGAAGTTCCAGGGCGTGATGAAGACGCACGGGCCGACCGGCTGCTTCATCGTCAGCACGCGGCCGCCGCCGGCCTCGTTCATCGTGAAGCGGCCGTCGATGCGGACCGCCTCCTCGGAGTACCAGCGCAGGAAGTTCGAGGCGTACGTGACCTCGGCCTTGGACTCCGCCAGCGGCTTGCCCATCTCGAGCGTCATGAGCAGCGCGAGCTCGTCGGCGCGCTCGGTGACCGCGTCGTAGGCGCGGCGCAGGATGTCGCCGCGCTCGCGCGGGGCGCTGTCGCGCCAGGTCTGGAACGTCTCGTGGGCGGCGGCGAGCCCCTCGATCGCGTCCTGCGTCGTGGCGTCGGCGACCTCGGCGATCGTCTCGCCGGTCGCCGGGTCCTCGACGGCGATCGTCCCGCCGTCGCGCCCGTCGCGCCACTCGCCGCCGATGTAGAGCTGCTTGGGGACGGCCGCGAGCACGGCGTGCTCGGACACTCTTGCCTCTGCGTCGGTGCTCATGTGCGGATCACCGTCTCCTCTCCGAGCTCGTCCGAGATCGCGACGTCGACCGTGTAGTCGATCGGCAGAACGATGAGCGAGGGCACGTCGAGGCCCAGCGCGTGCTCCAGATGCTGCCTGAAATCGCCCGCCGACCCGCAGCGCCAGGCGGGCATGCCGAAGGACTCGGCGAAGCGGACGAAGTCGGGGTTGTCGAAATCGGTGCCGAAGCTCTCGCCGAAGCGCTGGCGCTGCTTCCACGCGATCGAGCCGAAGGCGTGGTCCTCCCAGACGATCGTCACGACGGCGGTGCGCAGGCGGACGGCGGTCTCGAGCTCCTGGGAGTTCATGAGGAAGCCGCCGTCGCCGCAGACCGCGACGACGCGGCGGTCGGGGTGCACGAGCTTGGCCGCGATCGCGCCCGGCAGCGCGAAGCCCATCCCCGCCAGGCCGTTGGCGATCATCACGGTGTTGGGCTCGTGGGCGGGGAACATCCGCGCGATCCAGAGCTTGTGCAGCCCGACGTCGGAGACGAGCACGTCGTTGGGCGCGAGCGCGCCGCGCAGCTCCCACAGGGCCCGCGGCGGGCGCAGCGGAAAGGCGTCGTCGTCGCGGGCGGCCTCGAGGTGGCCGAGCACGACGTCGCGCAGCCGCGACGAGACCTGCGGCCGGGCCGGGCGCTGCGCGCTGTCGCGGCACTCCTCGGTGAGGCGCATCAGCACGTGGTAGATGTCGCCGACGAGCTCGATCGCCGGCGTGTAGTAGGTGTCGACGTCGGCCGGCATCGTGTCGACGACGACGACCTTCTTGTCGCAGCGCGGGTTCCAGTGCTCGGGCGCGTGCTCGACGAGGTCGTAGCCGATCGCGATCACGACGTCGGCGTCCTCGAAGCCCGCGAGTTCGTAGTCGCGGTCGTGCAGCCCGACCGTGCCGAGCGCGCGCGGGTCCTCGTAGTCCAGCGCGCCCTTGCCCATGAACGTCTCGGCGACCGGGATGCCGGTCGCCCGCGCGAACTCGCGCAGCGCATGCGCCGCGCGGGCGCGCAGGACGCCGTTGCCGGCGAGCACGATCGGGTTGGACGCGCCGCAGACGATCTCGGCCGCGCGCATGATCTCGCGCGCGCTGGGCTCGGGGTGGGCCACGCGCCGGCGCGGCAGCGGATCGGCGTCGAGCGCGAGACCCATGACGTCCTCGGGCAGCTCGAGGTGCGTCGCGCCGGGCTTGTCGCCCTCGGCGACCTTGAACGCCTTGCGCACGACCTCGGGGACGATCTCGGGGCTCGACACGCGCGCGTTCCACTTCGTGATCGGCCGCAGGACCTCGACGAGGTCGACGAACTGGTGGGACTCCTTGTGCATCCACTCCAGCGGGCGCTGTCCGGTGAGGGCGACGAGCGGCGCACGGTCGAGGTAGGCGTCGGCGACGGCGGTGACGAGGTTCAGCGCCCCCGGCCCGAGCGTGCCGAGGCAGACGCCCGCGCGCCCGGTGAGCCGGCCGCACATGTCGGCCATGTAGGCGCCGCCCTGCTCGTGGCGGACGGCGATGAAGTCGATCGAGGACTCGTGCAGCGCGTGGTTGAGGTCGAGCGTCTCCTCGCCGGGGATCCCGAAGACGCGGCGCACGCCCTCGTTCTCCAGGCACTGCACGAAGACGTCGGCCGCGCGGCGCGCGCTCACCGGCTGCCCCGAGATCTAGTCTGTCGTGCGTCGTGACCGAGCGTCCACTGCATCCGCGGGCCTTCGTACCCCGCAGCGCGCCCGGCGCAACTCCGTCCGTGCGCGCGTGTCCGCAGGATCGATGACCCCGCTGCGCGCCGCACTCCTCGCCGCCCTCGCGGCCTGCATCCTCGCTGCGCCCGCACAGGGCGCGTCGCGCCTGGTCGTCAGCGGCGCCGGCTTCGGCCACGGGATCGGGATGAGCCAGTACGGCGCGATGGGCTACGCGCAGCAGGGCGCCGGCCACGCGGCGATCCTCACGCACTACTACACGGGCACCCAGCTCGGCGCGCTCGGCGGCCCCAGCGGCGTGCGCGTGCTGCTCAAGACGGCCGCGCGGGTCGTCTTCAGCGGGGCGGCGAGCGTGGCCGGCACGCGCTCGCTCGATCCTGCGCAGACCTACAACGCCGTCCGCGGGCTGAGCGGCGGGGTGCTGCTGCGCTCCGCCGGTGGCCGCGACCTCGGGACCTACCAGGCGCCGCTGTCGATCACCGGCGGCCCGGGCGGGCTGCGGCTGCACGGCCGCGCGCAGAACGACGTCAGCAACGGGAGCTACCGCGGCAGCCTCGAGCTGCGCCCGGCGGCGATCGGCGGCGTGTCGGCGATCAACGCGCTCGACCTCGAGAGCTACGTGCGCGGCGTCGTCGCCGGCGAGATGCCGGCGAGCTGGCCCGCCGAGGCGCTGCGCGCCCAGGCCGTCGCGGCGCGCACCTACGCGCTGGCGACGACGAAGGCCGGCGACGGCTTCGACCAGTACGCCGACACGCGCTCGCAGGTCTACAACGGGATGTCGGGCGAGAAGGCCACCACCGACGCCGCCGTCGCGGGGACCGCCGGCGAGATCGTCGTCTTCAACGGCAAGCCGATCGTCACGTACTACTTCTCGACCTCGGGCGGGCGCACCGAGAACATCGAGAACTCGTTCCTCGGCGCCGAGCCCGAGCCCTACCTCGTCTCCGTCGACGACCCCTTCGACACCGCCTCGCCGCGCCACCGCTGGACGAAGCGGATGAGTCTGGGCTCGGCGCAGCGGCGGCTGGGCTCGCTGGTCAAGGGCCGGCTGCGCCAGATCAAGGTCCTGACGCGCGGGAAGTCGCCGCGGGTCGTGCGCGCCCAGATCGTCGGCACCGGCGGGCGCCGCGAGGTCAGCGGCCCGCAGCTGCGCTCCAAGCTCGGCCTCTTCGACACCTGGGCGCGGTTCACGGTGATCACCTCCAACGGGACGCGCGGCGACGGCAACAAGCCGTCGGGGCCCGTGACGCCGGGAGCGCCGACCGGCGGGACGGCGCCGCGCGCGATCCGCGCCTTCGCGGCCGTCGCGCTGCCGGCCGCCGGCACGATCAGCGGCCGGGTGACGCCGGCCGTCGCCGGCTCCCCGATCGTGATCGAGCGCTGGAGCGGCCGCGCCTGGGTGGCGCAGTTCGACGTGCCGGCGCGGGCGAGCGGGCGCTACGGCGCGATCGTCAGGCGCAGCGGGCGCTACCGGGTCCGCCACGGCGGCGCGGCCGGGCCGGCCGTGCGCATCGGCTGACGGCCGCTCAGGTGTAGACGCGCGTCAGCGACTCGGCGACGCAGACGGGCTTCAGCGCGCCCTCGCCCTCGAACGTGAGCTTCATCGTGATCTGGGCGCCGCCGAGGACGTCGTCGACGGCCTGCAGCGTGATCCGCATCCGGACGCGGTTGCCGACCGGCAGCGGCGCCGGGAAGCGCACGCGGTCGAGGCCGTAGTTGACGGCGAAGGCGAAGCCCTCGAAGCGCAGGAGCTGCTGGGCGAACCTCGGGTGCAGCGAGAGCGTGTAGTAGCCGTGGGCGATCGTGCCGCCGAACGGCGTCTGCGTGGCCCGCTGCGGGTCGGTGTGGATCCACTGGTGATCGCCGGTGACCTCGGCGAAGGCGTCGACCGCCTCCTGCGTGACCTCGTGCCAGTCGCTGACGCCGATCTCCTCGCCGACCTTCGCGCGGAGCTCGTCCAAGCCGGTGATCGTGAGCATGCGGGCAGCTTAGGACCTGGGCGGCATCTAGCCTGTCGTGCGTGCCCGCCCCGCTGCTCGTCGTCGACGCCCCGTCGCTGATGTACCGCGCGTTCTTCGCGCTGCCGTCGAGCATCACCGACGGCGACGGCCATCCGGTCAACGCGCTGCTCGGGATGACGAACCTGATCCTCTTCACGGTCGAGCGCCAGCCGCCGCGCGCGGTGGTGCTCTGCTGGGGCGCCGAGAAGGCCGCCTACCGCGCCGAGCTGTACGCGCCCTACCACGCCGATCGCCCGCCGATGCCGCCCGAGCTCGAGCGCCAGTGGCGCGACGCGCCCGCGTTCTTCGACGCGTTCGGCTGGCGCAGCGAGTCCGACGCAGAGCTCGAGGCCGACGACCTGCTCGGCTCGCTCGCCCTGATCGAGACCGCCGCGGGCGGCGACACGCTGCTCTTCACCGGCGACCGCGACATGTTCCAGTGCGTCGGCGACCACGTCACCGTGCTGTTCCCCCGCGGCGGCAAGGACGGCCCCGAGGTCGTCGACGCCCCCGGCGTGCGCGAGCGCTACGGCATCGAGCCCGAGCAGGTGCCCGACTTCATCGCGCTGCGCGGCGACCCCTCCGACGGCCTGCCGGGGGCCAAGGGGATCGGCGCGAAGACCGCGCGCGACCTGCTGCGCGCGCACGCGACGCTCGAAGGGGCGATCGCCGCGGCGTCGAAGCCCGGTGCCATGACCCCGCGCCAGGCCGGCGCCCTGACCGGCGATCCCGACGCGCTGCGCGCGTTCAAGGACATCGCGACGCTGCGCCGGGTCGACCTGCCGCGCCCCGCCGACGCGCCCCTCGACAGCGCCGGCGCCGCGGCCGCCGCCCGCAGCCGCGGCATGAACCGCCTCGCCGAGCGTCTGGACGCCTGGTCCTGACGCGCTCCCGCGAACGCGCGCCAACCGGCCGTGGACGCCGCGAATTGCGCCATCATGTGGCCCCAGTGACTCGCAGGACGGACTCCCTGGCGCTCCGCGTCCTGTTCTTCGTGCTCGCGGCCACGGCCGTGCTCGTGCTGCCGGGGCAGGTGCTCGCCGCCGATTCGCCGCCCAGGCCGGTGGCGCTCTCGCAGGGCTGGCAGTGGGCGTCCGACGCCGCCGACCAGGGCATCGGCCTGGGCTGGCAGAGCGGCCAGGACGGCGTCGGCTGGGAGTCAGCCTCGATGCCGCACGTCCTCGACGGGCGCACCGACCCCGACGTCTTCTTCGGCTCCGTGGGCTGGTACCGCGTCGCCTTCAACGGCCCCGCGACGGCGGCCGACATGGGCTGGGCGATCCGCTTCGAGCAGGTCCGGCGCAAGGCGCACGTGTGGCTCAACGGCCGCGAGATCGGGACCCACAGCGATCCCTACACGCCGTTCGAGCTGCCCGCGACGGGCCTGCGGCCCAACGAGCCCAACACGCTGGTCGTGCGCGTCGACTACCGGCGCAACCCGAGCCTGCGCGAGGGCTGGTGGAACTGGGGCGGGATCACGCGCGCGGTGTCGCTCGTCCCGCGCGGCCCGGTCGTCATGCACGACGCCGGGCTGCTGCCGCGCCAGCGCTGCCGCGGCGACGACTGCAGCTGGAACGTCCTCGTCGACGGCTGGCTGGAGAACGTCAGCGGCCGCATCCAGCGCCCCGCGGTGACCGTCGCGCTGCGCGCGCCGGACGGCACGCTGTCGCGGGGCAGCGCGGCGCCGCGGTCGCTGCGCCCGGGCGAGCGCGTGCGGCTGCGCTTCGCGATCCCCGTGCGCGGCAAGCCCAAGCTCTGGGCGCCCGAGCACCCCGACCTCTACAGCGCGACGGTCGCGACGCGCCTCCCCGGTCGCACGGTCCAGCTCGACCGCCACCGCATCGGCCTGCGCAACGTCAAGGTCGTCGACGGGATGCTGCGCCTCAACGGCCGCGTGCTGGACCTGCGCGGTGCCTCCGTCCAGGAGGACTTCCCCGGCCGCGGGCCGGCGATGACCGACGCCGACGTCGAGAACGTCGTGCGCGAGCTCAAGGCGCTCGGCGTGAACGTCACGCGGGCGCACTACCTGCTCGACCCGCGCCTGCTCGCGCGCTTCGACGAGGAGGGCATCCTCGTCTGGAGCCAGGCGCCGGTCTACCACCGCGACAAGCAGCTCAAGACGCCCGGCGAGCGCTCCCACGAGCTCGCCGTCGTGCGCGGCACGATCCTCGCCGCGCGCAACCACCCGTCGGTGATCACGCACTCGGTCGCCAACGAGCTGACCGCCCAGCCCGACCTGCATCGCACGAGCCGCGTCTGGATGCAGAACGCCGCGGCGCTCGCGCGCGACCTGGACCCGACGCTGCCGGTCGCGATCGACATCCTGTCCTATCCGCGCATCCCGCGGCAGCACACCTACAACGCCTTCGACGTGCTCGGGATCAACTCGTACTACGGCTGGTACGACGGCAAGGCCGACCGCTCGACCGCCGACATCGACGACCTCGCGCCGTTCCTGCGCGCGATGCGGGCCAAGTACTCCAAGCCCGCGCTCGTCATCAGCGAATACGGCGCCGAGGCGACCGAGACCGGGCCGGTGGGCACGAAGCAGACCTACGCCTTCCAGTCCAACTACATCCGGCGCAACCTCGACATCGTCGACCGGCTGGGCTTCATGGGCGGCGCGATCTACTGGACCGCGCGCGAGTTCGCCGTCAAGCCGCACTGGGACGGCGGCGCCCACCCGCCGCCGGCCGAGCGCGACTCGATCCACAACAAGGGCCTGATCTCCTACGACGGCAAGGTCAAGCCCGCGTTCGCGGTCGCCCAGCGCGAGTTCAAGGCGACGCCGCTGTACCGCGACGACCCCGACGCCGTCGCCCGCGCGCAGCTCTCCGAGCCCGGCTCGCTGGTGCTGCGGTCGCTGCTGACGCTCGGCGTGCTCGCGCTCGTCGTCGCGCTGCTGGCGCTCGACGCCTGGTGCCTGCGTGGGATCTGGCGCGCGTTGCGCCGGCCGGATGCGGAGGTCGTGGAGCTGCGCCGCGCGGCGTGAGCGGGCCGCCGGTGCTCGGCGGCGGGCGCGGGCGCGAGCGCGGGTGAACGGCAGCGATGAGGGAGAGGGCTCGTTCGCGGGCGGTTGCTCGCTCCCAGCCAGCGAGCCGTGTCGACTTTCTGCTCGCATGGAGCAGAAAGTCGACACCCCTTCCCGGCGGGCGCGCCGTTTGCCGCGGACGACCTCGCAAGAGCTCGCGGCGGCCCGAACGGCGCGCCACGACCCGTGGGCGCCGCCTACGGCGTGAACTTCACCGTCAGCACGTCGCCGTCGGTCATCGCGTAGTCGCGGCCCTCGAGGCGCAGCGTGCCGCGGTCGCGGGCGCCGGCGTAGCCGCCGGCCTCGACGAGCGCGTCCCAGCCGACGACCTCGGCGCGGACGAAGCCCTTCTGGATGTCGGAGTGAATCTGGCCCGCCGCGTGCCAGGCCGTGAGGCCGCGGCGCAGGTGCCAGGACTGGGCGGGCTTGTCCTCGCCCGCCGTGAAGAACGCGATCAGGTCCAGCAGCGAGAAGGCTCCGCCGACGACGCGCTGCAGGCCGGTCTCGGCGATCCCGAGGTCCTCGCGCATCGCGGCGGCGTCCTCGTCCTCGAGCTCGGACAGCTCGGCCTCGATGCGGCTGGAGACCGCGACCGCGCCCGCGCCCTGGGCGGCCGCGTGGGCGGCGATGTCGGCCGGGACCTCGTCCTCCCCCTCGTCCACGTTGGCGACGAACAGCACCGGCTTGGCGGTCAGCGGGCCGAGGTCGCGCACGGCGTTGGGGGCGTCGGCGGGCGGCGGGACGGTGCGCGCCGGGCGGCCCGCGTGCAGCGCGTCGATCAGCTCGCGCAGCCAGGCCTCCTCGGCGACGGCGGCGCGGTCGCCGCTGCGCGCCACGCGCACGACGCGCTCCAGGCGCCGCTCGGCGCCCTCGAGGTCGGCGAAGATCAGCTCGGTCTCGATCGTCTCGATGTCGGCCATCGGGTCGACCCGACCCTCGGGGTGGATGACGTTGGGGTCGTGGTGCGCGCGGACGACGTGCAGGATCGCGTCGGTCTCGCGGATGTTGGCGAGGAAGCGGTTGCCCAGGCCCTCGCCGCTGTGCGCCCCCGCCACGAGGCCGGCGATGTCGTGGAAGTAGATCGTGTCCCAGACGATGTTCGAGGCGCCGAGCGTGTCGGACACCTTGACGAGCCGCTCGTCGACGACCGGCACGACGGCGATGTTCGGCTCGATCGTCGTGAACGGGTAGTTCGCGGCCTCCGCGCCGGCCTGCGTCAGCGCGTTGAACAGCGACGACTTGCCGGCGTTCGGCATCCCGACGATCCCGACCTTCATGACCGGGCCCCGCGAGCGCCGACGACGGTGCCCAGCAGCGCGCCCGCGGCGATGTCGGACGGGTAGTGGACGCCGAGGTAGACCCGCGAGAGCGCCATCGCGGTGGCGACGGCGTACAGCGGCGCGCCCCGCAGCAGCGGCGAGTAGGCGCGCGCCGCGGCGAACGAGGACGAGGCGTGCGCCGACGGGAAGCTCAGCGACGTCGGCGTCGAGATCAGCGCGGGCAGCTTCTCGAGCTCGGGGCGCTTGCGACGCACGATCGTCTTCAGCAGCGTGTTGAGCGCGTACGCGAGCAGCACGGCGCGCGCCGCGCGCAGCCAGCGCGTGCGCCGCGGGCCGTCGACGAGCGCGCCCGCGAGGCCCAGCGCGAGCCAGATCGCCGCGTGCTCGCCGAGGCGCGAGAAGCGCCGGATCGGCTGCTCGATCGCCGGGTCGTGGCCGTGCTCGCGCAGCAGCCGGTAGAGCGCGACGTCGACCTTCGCGATCGCCCGCCCGAGTGGGCCTGCGGTCCAGCGCGCCCGCAGCGAGCGGCGTGCTGCGGGGTCGGCGGCGGGTGGCACGGGGGCGGCGGTCATCGACGGGACGATATGGGGAGGCGCCGATCGGGCACCATGCGCTGCGTGCGTCTCGCCCTGATCGCGAACCCCCGCTCGGGCACGGCGCCCGAGCCAGCCGCCCTCGAGGAGCTGCTCGGCAGCGACGGCGCGACGGTCGTCATGACGCCGATCGACAAGCTCGACAGCGACGACGTCGCGGCTTCCAAGCAGACCCTGACCCGCGACGGCCAGCCCGACCGCATCGTGGTCGCCGGCGGCGACGGCTCGATCGGCCTGGCGGCGCTGCTGGCCGCCGAGCTCGGCGTCGCGCTCGCCGTCCTGCCGGCCGGGACGGCCAACGACTTCGCCCGCGCGCAGGGGCTGGCGCTCGAGATCGAGGCGGCCGCCGAGATCGCCCGCGACCCGCGCGCCGCCACGCGCCACGCCGAGCTCGGCCTCGCCGACGGGCGCCCGTTCGTCAACGCGGCCGCGGCCGGCCTGTCGGTCGTGGCCGCTCGCAAGGCGCACGCGCACAAGTCGCTGCTGGGCCCGGTCGCCTACGCCGTCGGCGCGGCGCGTGCCGGCATCACCGCGTCGCCGCTGCGCTGCCGCGTGCGCTGCGACGGCGAGGAGCGCTTCGCCGGACCTGCGTGGCAGGTCGTCGTCGGCGCCACGGGCGCGTTCGGCGGCGGCAGCGAGATCGGCGGCACCGAGGCCGGCGACGGGCGGCTCGATGTCGCGATCGTCCCCGCCGGCTCGCGCCTGGGCCTCGTACGGCGGGCCTACGGGATGCGCTCGGGCAGCCTCACCGCGCAGGACGACGTGGCGCACGAGCGCGGGGCGGTCGTCGACGTCACGCTCGCAAGCCACCCGTCGTTCAACGTCGACGGCGAGCTGTGCGAGTGCGAGCCGGGCCGCTTCGCGCTGCGCCCGGGCGGCTTCGAGGTCGTCGTCGGATGAACAAGCGCTGGCCGGCGGGCATCGCGCTCGCGCTGGCGGGCTGGTACGCGAGCGACTCGCTGCGCCACCGGCGCGAGCAGGAGGACGGCTACCGGCTGCGCGGCGACGACGTCGAGGTCGGCTCCGACGACTTCCTGCGCGCGACCGAGGCGATCACGATGGCCCCGATCGCGAACGGCAACGAGATCGAACTGCTCGTCAACGGCGACGAGATCTTCCCGGCGATGCTCGAGACGATGGCCCGCGCGCAGCACTCGGTGAACTTCCTCTCCTACCTGTACTGGAGCGGCGAGATCGGGACGAAGATCGCCCACGCGCTGTGCGAGCGCGCGACGGCGGGCGTCGAGGTCAACGTCCTGCTCGATGCCGTCGGCAGCGCGAAGATGGACCGCGAGCTGATCCAGGAGATGGACGACGCGGGCGTGCACTTCGCCTACTTCCGCCCGCCCAAGCCCTACGCGATGCGCCGCCTGAACAACCGCACGCACCGCAAGCTGCTGATCGTGGACGGGAAGGTCGGCATGACCGGCGGCGTCGGGATCGCCGACCAGTGGACGGGCGACGCGCAGGACCCCGACCACTGGCGCGACACCCACGTCCGCGTCCGCGGGCCGGTCGTGCGCGGGCTGCAGGGCGCGTTCGCCGAGAACTGGCTGGAGGCGACCGGCGACGTCCTCCTCGGGGAGAAGTACCTGCCCGACCTCGAGCCCCTGTCCGGCGGCGGCCCGATGCAGGTCGTGCGTTCGACGGCCGAGGTCGGCGACACGAACGTCGAGGCGCTGTACTTCCTGGCGATCGCCTGCGCGCGCAGGGCCCTGCACCTCACGTCGGCCTACTTCGCCCCCCGCCCGGCGTTCGTCGAGGCGCTGACCGACGCCGCGCAGCGCGGCGTCGACGTGCGCGTGCTCGTCCCGGGGCCGCACATCGACAAGGAGTTCGTCCGCCAGGCCGGGCGCGCGGTCTACGAGGAGCTGCTGGAGGGCGGCGTGCGGATCTTCGAGTACTGCCCGACGATGATCCACGCCAAGACGCTCACGATCGACGGCGCCTGGTCCTCGGTCGGCTCGGTGAACTTCGACAACCGCTCCTTCCAGCTCCAGGACGAGGTGACGCTCTGCGTCTGCTCGCATGAGTTCGCGGGGCTGCTGGACGAGCAGTTCGAGCGCGACCTCGAGCGCTCGGAGAAGATCGACCTCGAGCGCTGGAACGGGCGCTCGCCGGTCAACCGCGTCAGCGAGGCCGTGACGAAGGTCGCCCGCCGCGAGCTGTAGGAGGGCTGAAAGACGGCGGTTAGCCGCACCCTCGGATGCCGGGCTGCCCCCTAGGACGGGGTCGCGCAGCCGCGCGAGAGTGGTCCCACCATGACCACCCCGATCGTCACCGAGATCAAGCGCTCCCTGGAGCCCGTCGGGCACGACACGTTCGCCGAGCCGGCCATGACGCCGACGCGCCCCGGCCGCACAGCTCGCGAGCGTCACCCGGCTCCCGGCGCCGCGCCCGGCCCGCCGGCTCGTCCTCGCCGCGTAAGCGCCGGCACCCGCTCACCAACGACGCCCCTGCCGGGTGCGGCGGGCCGTGGTCCGCCCCCGGAATGTCTGGCGGCTACACGGCAAGGAGCGCCCGACCGGCACGCCCACGGGTATGACGGGGGGCGGAGCCACGGCCCGCCGCACCCGGCCCACCAGCGCCGGCGCGCGAGCCGGGCGCAAAAGCCTACGTCGACCCGAAGCCGACCCGGTGCTCGTCGAGCTCGGTGCGGACGTAGACGACCTCGCTGAGGTTCAGCCGGATCGTCCCGCCGTCGACCGTGAGGTCGTGCCAGTCGCCCGCCTTCAGCGCCTCCAGCAGCCCGTCGAGGGCGGCGTCCTCCATCCGGATGGCGAGGACCTGGGGACTCGAGAAGCCGATCGACACGCGTTGCAGCGCCATCAGTGTCCCTCCGCCGGCTGGACGATCTCGGTGAGCAGGCCGCCCGCGGTGGCGGGATGCAGGAATGCGACGCGCGAGTTGCGGATGCCCGTGCGCGGCGTCTCGTCGATGAGCCGCAGCCCCGCCTGCTTGAGCGCCGCCAGCGTGGCCTCGATGTCGTCCACCTGGTAGGCGACGTGGTGCATGCCGGGCCCCTTCTTGGCGATGAACTTGCCGACCGGCGTGTCCGGCCCGGTGGCGGCGAGCAGCTCGATGTGGTTCTCGCCGACGTCGAGCAGCACGGCCTCGACGCCCTGCTCGCCGACGGTCTCGCGATGCACGAGCGTCATGTCGTAGTCGCGCTCGTAGAGCGCCAGCGCGGCGTCGAGATCCTCGACGGCGATGCCGATGTGGTCGATGCGATTGAACACCCGACGCATCCTAATGCGGCGCCGGCCGCGGCGCGGGCGGCGGGTCAGAGGCCGGGCGTCGACGGCGGCGGCGTCGAGGCGCGCGGGCCGCCGGGCCCCGGGCGCGACGCGCTGCGCGCGGCGGCGATGACCGCCGCATGCTCCGTGCGGCGCTCGCCGGTGGCGATCCGCAGGCCGCGGCCGGGCGTGCGCTCCATGCGCGGGACGCCGTCCATGATCCGCTCGATGTCGGGGCGCTCGAGCACCTCGTGCTCGAGCAGCGCGGTCGCGAGCTCGTCGAGCTGGTCGCGGTGGGTGGCGAGCAGCTCCTGCGCGGTGCGGGTCGCCTCGTAGGCGAGCTCCTGCTGCTCCTCGTCGCGCACGCGGCGAAACTGCTCGGAGTCCGCGTCGCCCTCGGTGATCGCCCGCTGCGCGGCGCCGGCGGTCCCCATCGCGTAGTCGTAGACCATCGCGCGGGCGAGCTGCGCGACGCGCTTGAGGTCGTCCGAGGCGCCCGTGGTGACCTCGCCGAAGACGAGCTGCTCGGCCATCCGGCCGCCCAGCAGCATCGTCATGTGGTCGATGAGCTCCTCGCGGGTCTTGAGGTAGCGGTCCTCGTCGGGCAGGTTCAGCGTGTAGCCGAGCGCGCGGCCACGGGGGACGATCGAGACCTTGTGGACGCGGTCGACCGAGGGCAGCAGCTCCGCGCAGAGCGCGTGACCGGCCTCGTGGTAGGCGATGACCGACTTCTCGTGGTCGTTGAACACGCGCCGTGACTGGACGCCCGCGATCACGCGCTCGAGCGCCTGGTTGAAGTCGTCGCGGTTGAGCGCGAGCCCCGCACGGCGCACGCAGCGGATCGCGGCCTCGTTGCAGAGGTTGGCGAGGTCGGCGCCGGTGAGCCCGCTCGTCTGCGCGGCGACGTCGGCGAGGTCGACGTCGCGCAGCGGCTTGTCGCGGGTGTGGACCTGCAGGATCCGCTCGCGGCCGCCGACGTCGGGCGGCGAGACGAAGACCTGGCGGTCGAAGCGGCCCGGTCGCAGCAGCGCGGGGTCGAGCTTCTCGAGCAGGTTGGAGGCGGCCATGACGATGACGTCGCCGGTCGTGTTGAAGCCGTCCATCTCGACGAGCAGCTGGTTGAGCGTCTGCTCGCGCTCGCCGACCATGTCCGAGCCGCGGCGCCCGCCGACGGCGTCGAGCTCGTCGATGAAGATGATCGCGGGCGCGTGCTTGCGCGCCTCGCGGAACAGGCGCCGGATGCGGGCTGCGCCGAGGCCGGCGAACATCTCGACGAACGAGGCGGCCGACTGCGAGAAGAACTGGGCCCCGGACTCGTGCGCCACGGCCTTGGCCAGCAGCGTCTTGCCGGTGCCGGGCGGTCCGTGCAGCAGCACGCCGGTGGGCACCTTCGCGCCGAGGGCGTTGAAGCGCTTGGGCTCGCGCAGGAAGTCGACGACCTCGCGCAGCTCGTCCTTGGCCTCGTCGACGCCGGCGATGTCCTCCCAGCCGATTGACGACTTGACCTCCGGCTTGATCTGCACCGGCTTCGTGCGCGGCATGAGCTTCAGCGTCCGCCACAAGAAGAAGCAGATCAGGAACATGAAGAGGATCGTGAAAACCCCCGACCACTCCAGCCCGAAGTTCTTGACCTGATCGAAGAAGCTCTGGTTGGGCACTGGCTCCTAGATCGGCAGCCGCGCCGCGAAACTTCAGTCCGGCTGGACGAGGGGCGCTTCGACGCGAATGATCTCGGCGAGCGCGGCGCGCCCGACCTCGAGCTGCTCCTCGGTCGGCTCGCGCGTGCCGAGCACGCGCTGCAGCTCGTGCCCCGGGCGCCGCAGGGCGCGCGCGGTGCGCGACCCGGCGTGGCGCTCGCTCCACACGAAGATCTCGACGGCGAGCCCGAGCGACGCGACGCCGAGCGCGAGCTGAGCCGCCGGGCCGGGCCGGTCGATGGCGCGCTTGAGCAGCGCGCCGCCGGCGAGGTTGGCGGCCAGCAGCGGCGCCATCAGGTGCGAGCCGCAGCGGTCGTGCTCCTTGGCGGCGTCGGCCGCGTCGAGCGTGTCGGTCTCGTAGGCGGCGATCGACTTGTGCTCGACGCCGTGGTAGGCGGCGAGGTCGCCGCCCTTCAGCGCGACGACGCTCGGCAGCAGCGAGATCGCCGCCGCCATCGCCTCGACGCCGGGCCCCGAGCGCCGGTGGCGCAACAGGCGCCCGGCGCCGGCCGCGGCGGCCATCGTCCCCAGGACCCTGACGTCCTGGAAGGGCAGCTGCGCCTCGGGCAGCGCGCGCTTGACGAGCGGGATGACGACCATCGCCTCGCCGAGGCGGATGACGCCGCGGGCGCCGGGGACCTTCTCGAACGCGGTGATGCGCGGCTTGCGCCCGGACGCCGTGGCGATCGTGCCGTCGCGGCGGCGCACGGACGCCGACCAGTGCGTCGGCCCGTGGACGAGCAGCCCGTTGCGCAGCGCCATCCCGCCGAGGCGGAGCTTGTCAGTCACCGAGCATCTCCTTGCAGACGTGGCGGAAGAACGCCGCCGCGTAGCCGAGGTCGCGCACGTCGATGCGCTCGTCGGCGGCGTGGATCAGCGGCGAGGTCTCGTAGAGGTTCATGTGGCGGTGCGGGAAGAAGCCGTACGCCACGCACTCCGGGAAGGCGTCGCGGAACGTCCGCGAGTCGGTGAAGCCCGGGAGGATCGTCGGGACGACGCGGGCGCCGGGATCCTGCTCGCCGATCCAGCTCTCGATGACGTCCATCAGCGGCGAGCTGACCGGCGAGTGGTTGCCGACGACGCGCTCGGTGAACTCCATCCGGTAGCCGTCCTCGCCGAGGACCTCGCGGATGCGCCGCAGCGCGACGTCCTCGTCGAGGCCCGGCGGGATGCGGCAGTCGACGCGCAGCTCGGCGCTCGCCGGGATGACGTTGATCTTCGTCGAGGCCGAGATCTTCGTCGGCGCGAGCGTGACGCCGAGCAGCGGCTCGACGAGCAGCGCCAGGCTCGGGTCGCGCTCCTGCAGGCGTGCGAAGGACGCGGCCGGATCGCCGTTGGGCTCCAGGCCCAGGCCCGCGAGCAGCGCGCGGGCGGGCTCGACGAGGTCATAGCTCGGCTGGCGCTCGGCCAGGCGCGCGAGCAGCGGCGCCATCTTCAGCAGCGCGTTGACGCCGATCTTCGGGATCGACGCGTGGCCGGCGACGCCGTCGGTCATCAGGCGGAAGCGGAAGACGCCCTTCTCGGCGACGCAGACGCCGTAGTAGCGGTCGCCGTCGTAGGGGAAGACCGCGCCGCCGCCCTCGTTGAGCAGGTAGTCGCAGCGGACCTTGTCGGGGTGGTGCTCGCAGGTCCACATCGCGCCGAGCTCGCCGCCGACCTCCTCGTCGACGACGACCACGACGAGCAGGTCGCCCTGCGCGGGGCGCCAGCCCGAGCGCGCGAGCGACAGTGCCGCGGTCACCTCGGCGGCCGTCTGGGACTTCATGTCCAGCGCACCGCGGCCCCAGACGCAGCCGTCGGCGAGATCGCCCGACCAGGGGTCGTGCGTCCAGTCCGCGGGCGTGGCGAGGACCGTGTCGACGTGCGACAGCAGGCAGAGCGTCGGGCCGTCGGCGCGGCCGCGCAGGCGCGCGACGAGGTTGGGCCGGTCGGGCTGCGCGCCGAGCAGGTCGACCTCGAAGCCGGCATCGCGCAGGTCGGCGGCGAGCGACTCCTGCAGCTCGCGCTCGGCCCCCGGCGGGTTGACCGTGTTGAAGCGGATGAGGCGCTGCAGCAGCGCCGTCGTGTCCTCCTGCAGATCGTCGGTCACGGTGATGCTGATGCTAGGGCAGCGTGTGCGCGGGCCCGTCAGGAGGTCACAGGCCGGCGCCGCGCAGGCAGCCGTTGACGTAGCGGCCGCTGACCGCGCGGCAGGCGTGGCGCAGGCGGTGCTCGGTCGGCTCGATCGAGGCCAGCACCGAGCCGACGCCGGCGTAGCAGCGCGGGCGGTAGCGGTGCGCGGTCTGCGCGCAGAAGCGCCCGCCGCGCGGGCCGGCGGCGTCGGCGTTGACGATCTCGCGCGCGACGCCGTAGATGCAGTCGCCCTCGTGGCCGGCGGCCAGGCGGCAGCTGGCGATCGCCTTGCGCGAGTCCTTGCCCGCGATCCCCGACGCGTCGCGCCCGAAGGACTCGTAGCACGTGCTCACCCAGGCGGCCTCGCTGCGCATGCAGGCCTCGGCGGTCGTGCGCAGGTCGCCGCCGGTCACGCGCAGGATGTTCGCCGTGACGAGCAGGTAGCAGTAGAGCTTGTGGCGCTCGGCGACGGCGTTGCAGGGGTAGATCGGGTCGCTCTTGCGCAGGTACTTCGACGACACGCCGTAGGAGGAGTTGAAGTTCTCCATGAAGACCCCGCCGCTGCAGGACACGCGATCGAAGCCGGTGCGCAGCTCGTCGCAGGTCTTCAGCGAGTCGGGCAGGTCGTAGCCGGTGTAGATCATCAGGCCGTGGCCGAGGCCGTGGATGCACTGGTAGGCGAGGAAGCGCTGGGCGTTGATCTGCGGGTCGGCGCAGAGCTCGCGCGCGAGCGTCCCCAGGCGCTCGGTCGGCTGTCCGAGGAAGGCGCGCTCGATGATCCCGTGGTAGTAGCCCGACGCGCAGATCGGGTTGCCGGCGACGAACGCGGGGGCGACGCGGTCCTTGAAGCGCGACAGCGCCGCCGAGCCCATGCGGTGCGCGATGCGGTGGCAGTCGGCCTGGACGGCGCGGTTTGACCGCAGGGCCGTCTGCAGCTGGGCGAGCGCCACCTTCGGGCCGTCGCTGAAGGTGACGTTGCCGAACGCCTGCTCGAGGCACTCGGCCTTGGCGTCGGTGCAGTCCGCGAGGGTCGTGTCGTCGGGCGCGAACGGCTTGGCGACGGCCTTGCCGGAGCTGCGCCCGGCGCCGACGAAGGCGGCGAGGTCGCGCATCTCGCCGTCGGAGAGCTCGCCGGCGAAGCTCGGCATCAGCCCGCCCGGGTGGCTGAGCTGGCGCATGACGGTGCGCGAGCTCGGCAGCGCGGCGTCGAGGTCGGGGCCGGTCGTGCCGCTGGAGGCGGCGGCGGCGAAGGTGTGACAGCCGCCGCAGCCGTGCTCGGCGAAGAGGCGCTTGCCCTTCACCGCGTCGCCCGACGACGCCGTCTTCTCCTCGCTGCCGCAGGACACGAGCGCGATCGCCACGACGAGCATCGCGGTACACGTCAGCATCGTCCTGCGCAGCGTCATGCAGCGACCTTAGCGGCGGGTCAGGCCCGTCGCGCCGCACTGCCGGCGCCGCGTCGGGCGGCGCGCGGGCGATACTTGCTGGATGGGAGATCAGCTGTTCGAGACCGGCGACGAGCCGCCGCGCACGTCGACCCCGGTCCCGCCCGCCGATGCGCCGCTCGCCGTCCGGATGCGCCCGCGCACGCTCGACGAGCTCGTCGGGCAGGAGCACATCCTCGGAACGCCCGACGAGCCGAGCGCGCTGCGGCGCTCGATCGCCGAGGGCCGCCCGCACTCGATGGTGCTCCACGGGCCGCCGGGCAGCGGCAAGACGACGCTCGCGCGGATCGTCGCCGGCTCGGCGAAGGCGGCCTTCGAGGAGCTCAGCGCCGTGCAGGCCGGGCGCGCCGAGGTGCGAGCCGTGATCGAGCGCGCGTCGCACCGCCGCAAGGCCGGCCAGGGCGGCACGGTCTTCTTCCTCGACGAGATCCACCGCTTCAACAAGGCCCAGCAGGACGCGCTGCTGCCGGCCGTCGAGGAGGGCCTCGTGACGCTCATCGGGGCGACGACCGAGAACCCCTACTTCGAGGTCAACGCGGCGCTGCTGAGCCGCACCCAGGTCTACGAGCTCGGCGCGCTGACGGCGGGCGACATCGAGGCGCTGCTGCGCCGCGCGATCGAGCGCGGCGAGTGCGCCGCCGCCGAGGTCCCCGACGAGGTGCTCGAGTTCCTCGCCGGCCGCGCCGGCGGCGACGCCCGCACGGCGCTGGCGGCGCTCGAGCTCGCCTGCGAGAGCGCCCGCGACGGCGTCGCCGTCACGATCGCCGACGCCGAGGAGGCGCTGCAGCGCAAGGCCCTGCGCTACGACCGCGCCGGCGACCAGCACTACGACTACATCTCGGCCTGGATCAAGGCCACGCGCGCGTCGGACCCCGACGCCGCGCTCTACTACCTCGCGGTGATGCTCGAGGGCGGCGAGGACGCCCGCTTCCTCGTGCGCCGGATGGTGATCCTGGCCTCCGAGGACATCGGCAACGCCGACCCGCAGGCGCTCGTCGTCGCCACCGCGGCGGCCGCGGCGGTCGAGCACGTCGGGCTGCCGGAGTGCGTCCACGCGCTCTCGCAGGCGACGATCTACCTTGCGCTCGCGCCGAAGTCGAAGGCCGCGACGCGCTCGATCGGGGCCGCGATCGAGCACGTGCGCCGCTACGGCGCGGCGTCGCCGCCGCCGGCGGTGCGCTCGCAGGCGGTCGCCTACGACAGCCCGCACGACCACCCCGGCCACCTCGGCCCGCAGGAGGTCGCGCCCGACGAGGTCGCCGGCGCGCGCTTCTACGAGCCCGACGAGCAGGAGGCCGAGCTGCGCGACCGGCTGGAGCAGATCCGCAGGGCGCGCGGGCGCTCCTAGCCGGGTGTGAGAGCTCGCACCCTTGGGTGGCTGGCCGCGACCGCTCCGGGGCGGGAGCCTGGGTCCATGTTCTCCTCCACCCCATTGCGGATCTCCCGCCGCGCGGCCCTCACCGCCGCCCTGGCACTGACCGCAGCGTGTGCCGCACCCGCGGCCGCGCTCGCCGCCGAGGCTCCCACCCTCGGCCCGCCGACGATCATCCCCGCCGGCCAGACGACGCCGATCGACGTCGGCGGCAACAACCTCCACCAGCACGACGTCATCCGCAAGGGCACCGCGCTCGTGCGCTGGCCGGTCGCGATGCACGGCGCCAGCAAGGCCGCGATCACGCTGGCGTGCCCGACCGGCACGATCCACACCGGGCTCGGCCTGCAGGAAGGCAGCGACGTCGCCTTCGGCGTCGTCAAGGGCAGCGACTACTACGAGAACACGATCGACGTGCGCTTCTACACGGCGCCGAAGGTCGACCCCGACGGCGCCAGCGGCCACGTGTACGCGCTGTGCCGCGACATCGCGGTCGCGCCGCTGGCTCCGGCGATCGGGTTCCCGACGATCCGCAAGGCGGGCCAGACGAGCCCGGTCGACGTCGCCGGCAACCACCTGCACCGGGGCGACACGATCCGCCGCGGCACGCAGTTGCTGCGCTTCCCGGTCACCATGCGCGGTCGCAGCAACGCCTACCTGACGCTGCAGTGCCCGCGCGGCACGGTTCACCGCGGGCTCGCCCAGCAGGAGGGGTCGAAGGTCTCGGCCACGCTCTCCAAGAACAGCCACTACGGCCACGGCACGCTCAAGGTCCGCTTCAGCGCCCGGCCCGGCAGCCCGAACGAGCAGCGGGGCAGCGTCTACGCGCTCTGCGGCTAGCACGCCCCCATGACGCGACGGCCCGGCCGGGGAGCACCCGGCCGGGCCGTTCGTCGTTGCTGAGACAATCGCCGCCATGCCGGCGTCCGCCGCAGCCGCCAAGGGCCTCGACGCGATCAGCCCGATCGACGGGACGCGCCTGGGCGCCGTCGCGATCACCGACCCCGCCGACGTGCCCGCCGCCGTCGCCGAGGCCGCCGCGGTCCAGCGGCTCTGGGCGCAGCTGCGGCTCGCCGACCGCGCGCGCTACCTGATCCGCGCGTCGCAGGCCGTCATCGACGAGTGGGACGAGCTCGTGCCGGTGATCGTGCGCGAGCAGGGCCGCCCGCTGGCCGAGGTGCAGACGATGGAGCTGCTGCCCGCGGTCGAGACGCTGCAGTGGCTCGCCGAGTGCGCGCCGCGCGTGCTGGCCGCCGAGCGGATCGGGCTGTCGCGCTCGCTGCAGCCCGTCAAGCGCGCGCGGCTGACGTTCGAGCCGCTCGGGGTCGTCGCCGTGCTGACCCCCGGCGCCGAGCCGTTCGCGACCCCGCTCGGCGACGTCGCGGTCGCGCTGATGGGCGGCAACGGGGTCGTGCTGCACCCGTCGCCGCTGGCGGCGCTCGCGGCCGAGCGGATCGCCCGCGTCTTCGTCCGCGCCGGGCTGCCCGAGGGCCTGCTGCAGGTCGTCCACGGCGGTCCCGAGACCGCCCGCGCGCTCGTCTCGGCGAACGTCGCCCACGTGCGCTTCACCGGCTCCTCGCAGGCCGGGCGCGACGTCGGCGAGGCCTGCGCGCGCGAGCTCAAGCGCGCGACGATCGAGGTCGGCGGCAAGGACGCGATGCTCGTGCTCGCCGACGCCAACGTCCCGCGCGCGGTCGCGGGCGCGCGCTGGGCGGCGTTCGCCAACGCGGGCCAGTCGGGCGGCAGCCTCGCGCGGGCCTACGTCATGCGCGAGCTCTACGAGCGCTTCACGTGGGAGGTCGTCAGCGCGACGCGTGCGCTGCGCGTCGGCGACCCCGGCGACGCGACGACCGAGATCGGGCCGCTGCTGGCGCCCGATCGCGTCGCGCGCCTGACCGAGCTGATCGACGAGGCGGTCGCCGGCGGGGCGACGCTGCACTGCGGCGGGCCGGTCACCGTCGCCGGGATCGAGGGCGCCTACTTCGCCCCGGCGGTGCTGACCGGCGTCCCGCGCGACGCGCGGCTGTTGCGCGAGGACGCGCCCGGCCCGTGGCTGGCGATCGAGCCGATCGACTCCGAGAGCGAGGGCATCGCGCGCTGCAACGAGGGGATCGGCGGGCTCGGGGCGTCGGTCTGGACCGCCGACGGCCACAAGGGCGCGCGCGTGGCGCGCGAGATCCGCGCCGGGATGGTCTGGATGAACGACCACGTCGTCTCGCGCGCCGAGCCGCAGCTGCCGTGGGGCGCGGTGCACGGCGCCGGCATCGGGCGCGCGCGCGGCGCCGCCGCGCTGCGGGCGATGGTCGAGCCCAAGCTCGTGACGTGGGACCCGCCGGCCGGGCGGATGGCCTGGTGGCAGCCCTACGACGCCTCGCTCGTCGCCGCCTGGCGCGCGCTCGCGCGGCTGCGCTCGGCGCGCGACGCCGACCGCGAGCGCGGCTGGCGCAGCGGCGCCCTGCCGCTGGCGCGCGTGGGCCTGCGCGTGCTGCGCGCGACCCGGCGGCGCTGAAGCCGGCGTCAGTCGTCGTCGAAGCGCATGTCGCGCACGACGGCGGCGCGCTGCTCGTTGAACTCGCGCCCGCCGCGGTGCGGCGGCGGTAGATCGTCGCCGGCTCCTGCGGCCTGCTCGCGGCGTTCGCGCGGATCGCCTCCAGCCTCGCTAAGGCGCTGGGTTCGAACGGTCGTGGCGGATTTGCTGCGCATAGCGCCGCAAAGGTGCCACGACCCCCGAGCCCGAGCCCGGCGGGCAGGAGAGCTACGCGCGGTCAGCGCCGCGCGCTCGCCACCAGCCGCAGCCGCCCCGGCGCCAGCGGCACGAGCACGCGCTTGGCGTACTCCGCGCCGCCGCGCAGCATCAGCGCGCGCAGCGGGTCCCAGGAGAGGCCGTACTGGCGGCGCAGCTGCGGCGCGCAGCAGCCCGACGGTGACGAAGTTCACGAGCTCGAGCACGGGCCGGCGCGAGAGCGGGACGGGCGGCTGCAGGACGATCTTGACCGCCAGCTCGCGGGCGGCGCTCGTGACGTGGAGGTCCGGTCCGCCGAGCATGTCGCGCATGTAGTCGTCGAAGTCGCGGATGTCGACGGGCATCTCGGAGTCCTTCAGCCCGAAGAGCGACCCGATCACGCGGTAGTCCTGCCAGTAGGCGTCGCGCTCGGCGGTCGACAGCGAGCCGACGTAGCGCTCGTAGACGACGAGCGCGGAGTCCACGAGCGTCGCGAGGACCCACAGCAGCAGCTCGGGATCGTCGGCGGCGAACGGCGTCCCGGCGGGGAAGCGGCCCGCCGGCTGCGCGAGCTCGCCGCGCACGCGGCGGTGCATCGCCCGCACGCGGCGGGTGGCGCGGTCGGCGTCCTCGCGCGAGCCGAAGGCGATCGTGTCCATGACCTGCGCGGTGCGGCGCAGGCGCTCGTAGGGCTTGTCGAGCGCGCCCGAGTGCGCGAAGAAGCCCTCGAAGGCGACGGGGTGGGCCGCCTGCATGAGCAGCGCGCGCGGGCCCGAGAAGGCGACCGCCATCTCGCGGTGCACGCGGCGCAGCATCGAGGTGTCGTCGAAGTACTGGTCCATCGTCTGTGACCGTAGAGGTATACGCGCACTACCCTTGTTCGGGTCATGCCCGCACAGGCCTATGCCGGAAAAGACTGCGTCTGCCAGCTGAAGAAGGGGATCTGCGACCAGTCCTGCGTGCAGGGCATGCTCGAGACGCCCTTCTACATCGCCTGCCTGAAGCTCACCGGCCGGCGCTGCCTCGTCGTCGGCGGCGGCGACATCGGCCTGGAGAAGGTCGAGGGCCTGCTCGCCTGCGACGCCACCGTCGTGCTCGTCGCGCCGGACGCGATCGAGCCGCTGCGGGCGCTCGCGGCCGAGGGCTCGATCGCCTGGGAGCAGCGCGAGTACGAGACCGCCGATCTCGAGGCCACGTTCATGGCGATCGCCTGCACGAACGACACCGACGTCAACATCCGCGTCTTCGACGACGCCGAGCGCCGCGCGATGCTCGTGAACATCGTCGACGTCCCGCCGCTGTGCAACTTCATCCTGCCGGCGATCGTCCGCACCGGGCCGCTGGCGATCGCGATCTCGACGGCGGGCGCGTCGCCCGCGCTCGCCAAGCGCATGAAGTCCGAGGTCTCGCTGCTCTTCGGCGAGGAGTACGCCCGCCTGGCGATCATGCTCAACGACGCGCGCGGCTGGGCCAAGGGCACGCTGCCCACCTACCAGGACCGCAAGGCCTTCTTCGAGGGAATCGTCAACGGGCAGCCCGACCCGATCGAGCTCCTGCGCGGCGGGGACGAGCAGGCGGTGCTCGACCTGATCGCCGCCGCGCAGCGCACGCACGCACCTGCATAGACATTTGCGGGGCCGCCACCGCGCCACCGTCACCGTCTTCTTCGCCGTCAACGGCGCCGCCTTCGCGAGCCTCTTCTCGCGCATGCCCGACCTCCAGCGCGAGCACGGCATCGGCGACGGGACGCTCGGGCTCGTCCTGCTCGCCGCGGCGCTCGCGCTCATGGTCGCCCAGCCGCTGGCCGGCGCCGCCGCCGCGCGCCTGGGCAGTGCGCCGCTGACGATCGCGGGCGGCCTCGCGCACGCCACGCTGCTCGCGCTCCCGGGGCTGGCGCCGACGCCGCTGCTGTTCGGGCTGGCGATCGTCGCGATGTCGGCCGCCAGCGGGGCGCTGGACGTCAGCATGAACGCCCAGGCGATCGCCGTCAGCCGCCGCCACCCGCGCGAGATCTTCGCCTCCTTCCACGCCGCCTTCTCGTTCGGCGCGCTCGCGGGCGCGCTCGGTGGCAGCCTCGCCGCCGGGGCCGGGCTGCGGCCGTCGCTGCACCTCGCGCTCGTCGCGGTCGTGCTCGTCGCGGTGCTGCTCGCGGTGCGCCCGGGGCTGCTGCCGGCCGATGCCGACGCGCGCACCGACGGCGCGCTGTTTGCGCGCCCGTCGCGCGCGCTTGCGGCGCTCGGCGCGCTTGCCTTCTGCGCGCTGCTGGCGGAGGGCGCGATCGGCGACTGGAGCGCGATCCTGCTGGATCGCGAGACCGAGGCCGGCCCGTCGCTGGCGGCGCTCGGCCTGGCCGCCTTCTCGCTGACGATGGGCTTCGGGCGTCTGGCGGCCGACGGGGTCGCCGAGCGCTTCGGGCGCGACACGGTCGTGCGCGGCGGCGGGCTGCTGGCGACCGCGGGCCTCGCGCTCGCGCTCGGCGGCGGCTCGGCGGCGAGCGGGATCGCCGGCTTCGCGATCGTCGGCGTCGGCCTCGCCGGCCTCTTCCCGCTGGCGCTCAACGCCGCCGCGGGCAGCGGCGAGATGGCGGCGGCTCCGGCGCTCGCAGCTGTCTCGACGACGGGCTACTTCGGCTTCATCGTCGGCCCCGCGCTGATCGGGCTCGTGTCCGACGCGACGAGCCTGCCCGTGGCGCTCGCGCTCGTCGGCGCGCTCTGCCTGACCGCGGCCGCGCTGGCGCCCGCGGTTCGCGCGCCTTCGCGCTGACGGCGCTCGTCGGAGCGCCGGCCGCCTCCCCGGGCGCAGCGCCGACACGCCGGTCGCCTGACGCGCGACGCTCCTGAGTAGCGTTGCCCGCGTGCCGACACCCGACCACGCCGTCGTGCTGCGCGGCGCCGGCCGCCGCTACGGCGAGCGCGCGGCGCTGCGCGACGTCTCGCTGGAGCTCGAGGCGGGTCGCACGCTGGTCGTCTTCGGGCCCAACGGCGCCGGCAAGTCGACGCTGCTGCGGATGCTCGCGACGCTCCTGCGCCCGCACGCCGGGGAGGTCCGCGTGCTCGGCGGCGCGCTGCCCGACGACGGCTGGGCGGTGCGCGGGAAGATCGGCTTCCTCGGCCATGAGCCGCTGCTGTACCGCGAGCTGAGCGGCCGCGAGAACCTGCGCTTCCACGCACGCCTGCACGGGGCGCCGGCGGCGCGCGTCGAGGAGCTGCTCGACGCCGTCGGGATGACGTCGCGCGCCGACGACCCGGTCGCCGAGCTCTCGCGCGGGATGGTCCAGCGCCTCGCGGTCGCGCGGGCGGTCCTGCACGAGCCCGAGCTGCTGCTGCTCGACGAGCCGACCGCCAACCTCGACCCCGCCGCCGCCGCGCAGGTCCAGCCGCTGATCGGGCGCGCGAGCGGGCGCACGCGCGTGCTGACGAGCCACGACCCCGCCGGCGGCCTGCAGGGCGCCGACCTCGCGCTCGGCCTGAAGGCCGGCCGCGCGGCGCTGCTGGCGCCGGCCGCGTCGGTCACCCCGGCGCAGATCGCCGAGCTCTACGCATGAGGTCGACCGTCGCCGCGCTGCTGGCGAAGGACCTCGCCCTGGAGCTGCGCACGCGCGAGTCGGTCCCCGCGATGGTGCTGTTCAGCGTCACGACGTACGTCGTCTTCCACTTCGGCCTGGACCGCGACACGGTCTCCGGCGACCTCGCGTCCGGCGTGCTGTGGGTCACGCTGCTGTTCGCCTCGATCCTCGGGATCAACCGGCTGTTCGTCGCCGAGCACGAGCAGGGCGGCTTCGACGGCTTCCTGCTGGCGCCGGTCGACCGCACCGCGCTGTTCGTCGCCAAGGCGCTCGGGCTGTTCGCGTTCCTGTGCGTCGTCGAGCTCGTCGCGATCCCGGCGTTCACGGTCCTGCTGCTCGGCCCCTCGCTGACGCAGGCGCTGCCCGAGCTCGTGCTCGTCCTGCTGCTCGCCAACGCCGGCGTCGCCGTGACCGGGACGCTCGTCGCCGCGCTCGCGATCCAGACCCGCGCCCGCGACCTGATCGGCCCGCTGCTGGCGCTGCCGCTGCTCGTCCCGGTCGTGCTGGCCTCCGCGCGGGCGACGACTCCGCTGCTACAACAGGGCGGCGCACAGGCGCTCCCGGGTGACTGGCTGGCCGTCCTCGCGCTCTATGATCTGGTGTTCGCGCTGATCGCGTACGCGGTCTTCGACTTCCTCCTGGAGGATTGACCCATCGTCTACGGCAGGGGCCTGCGCGCCCTCTCCATCGCCACCGCCGTCGTGCTGACCGCCGCCTTCGCGATGGTCTTCTTCTACGCGCCGCTGGACGCCGACCAGGGCTTCGTGCAGAAGATCTTCTACGTCCACGTGCCGATGGCGATCGTCGCCCTCTGCGGCTTCGTGGCCGGCGGGATCTGCGCCATCATGCACCTGCGCACGCGCGACGCGCGCTGGGACATGCGCTCCTACGTGTCGATCCACATCTCGATCATCCTCGCGGTCGGCGTGCTCGTGACGGGCTCGATCTGGGCACGCGCGTCGTGGGGTCACTGGTGGGTCTGGGACGAGCCGATGCTCGTCTCCTTTTTGATCGTCTTCCTGCTCTACGCGACCTACTGGCCGCTGCGCTTCTCGATCGAGGACAAGGAGAAGCAGGCACGCTACGCGTCGGTGTTCGCGATCGTCGCCGGGGCCTTCGTCCCGCTGAACTTCGCCGCCGTGCGGATGGCCCAGCAGTTCGTCCACCCGCAGACGCTGGCCACCACCACCGGCGGGATGCCCGGCAAGTTCGCGCTGACGTTCGTCGTCGCGCTGGCCGGCATGACGCTGATGTTCATCACCCTGGTCAAGTACGAGATGGCCTCCAAGCACGCGACCTTCCGCCTGCGCGCGCTGCGGCGGCGGCTCGCCGGCGACGACGACTTCGCGGCGGTCGGGCGCAGCGCCGCGCCTCAGCTCTGATGCTTCCCGCGCTCCCCCTCGACGAGGCAGGTAAATATGTCGCGGCGGCGTATCTGGTCTTCCTCTTCCTGATCCTTGTCTACGTGGCGATCATGGCCTCCAAGCTCAGCCGGATCGAACGCGAGGTCGTCGAGATCGCCGACCTCGTGGAGCAGCGCGACGCCGCGGCGGCCGCGCCCGAGCGCGCCAAGGAGCCCGTCGGATGAGCGAGCACGAGCTCATCACGCTGGGCATCTCGCACAAGACCGCGCCCGTCCACCTGCGCGAGCGCCTGGCGCTGACGCAGAGCGCCGTCCGCGGCTTCCTGCAGGACGTCGCCGCCCAGCCCGACGTCCACGAGGCGGTCGTCATCTCGACCTGCAACCGCACCGAGCTGACGCTCGTCGTCGGCGATCCCGTCGCCGCCGAGAGCGCGGTGCTCGGGCTGCTCGCCCAGCGCGCCCACGTGCGCCCGACCGAGCTCGCCGAGCGCATCTACTCGCCGCGCAACTGCGACGCCGCACGCCAGCTCTTCCGCGTCTGCGCGGGCCTGGAGTCGATGATCGTCGGCGAGGCCGAGATCCAGGGCCAGGTCAAGCGCGCCTACGAGGAGGCGCTCGCCGCCGGCACGACCGGGCCGCTGACCAACCGCCTCTTCACCGCTGCGCTGCAGGCCGGCAAGCGCGTGCGCAGCGAGACCTCGATCGGCCTCGGGCGCGCCTCGATCTCGTCGGTCGCCGTCGACCTCGCGATGAACGCCCTCGGCGACGTCGCCGAGCGCCACGTCGTGATCATCGGGGCCGGCGCGACGAGCGAGCTGACCGCCCGCGCGCTCGCCGACCGCGGCGTGCAGACGATCTTCGTGGCCAACCGCCACGCCGACCGCGCCCGCGCGATGGCCGACCGCTTCGGCGGCGGCGTCGTCGCGCTCGACGAGCTGCCCACGCAGCTGGAGAGCGCCGACGTCGTCGTCGCCTCGACCGCCTCGCCGCACCCGATCCTCGGCGTAGACGCGCTCGAGCTCGTCATGCGCGCCCGCGGGCACCGCCCGCTGCTGCTCGTCGACATCGCCGTCCCGCGCGACATCGACCCCGCCTGCCGCGACATCGAGGGCGTCGACCTCTACGACATGGACGACCTGCAGTCCGCCGTCGCGCACACGATCTCCACCCGCGAGGCCGAGGCGCGGCGCGCCGACGACATCGTCGAGGAGGAGATCCAGCGCTTCGCCGGCTGGCTCGGCTCGCTGGCGGTGCAGCCGACGATCCGCGCGCTGCGCGAGTACGGCGACGCGATCGTCGAGCAGGTGCTGTCGGAGAACGCCGGCCGCTGGGAGCAGACCTCCGAGCGCGACATCGCCCGCATCGAGGCCGTCGCGCGCTCGGTCATGAACCGCGTGCTGCACGAGCCGACGCTGCACCTGCGCACGCTCGGCGAGGCGCGCAGCCACGGGCGCCTGCAGATCATGCGCGAGCTGTTCGGCCTGGAGGGCGCGCCCGACGCCGACGACGCCGCTCACGGCGCCGGGGCCGACGTGCGCCCGCTGCCGCGGCGCAGCTCCGGAACCTAGGACCGCCCGGGCATGCGGGTCGGCACGCGCGGAAGCGCCCTGGCCCTGACGCAGGCGGGGACCGTCGCCGAGCTGCTCGGTGACGGCGCGCAGCTGCACCCGATCACGACCAGCGGCGACCGCAATCGCGCCGGCAGCGACAAGGAGAAGTGGGTCAAGGAGCTCGAGCTCGCGCTGCTGGCGGGCGAGATCGACCTCGTCGTGCACAGCGCCAAGGACGTCCCGAGCATGCTGCCCGAGGGCCTGGAGCTCGTCGGCGCGCCGCTGCGGGCGGACCCGCTCGACGCGCTCGTTGGCGCGTCATCGCTCGACGAGCTGCGCGCGGGCGCGCGCGTCGGGACGGCGAGCCTGCGCCGGGCCGCGCAGCTGCGCGCGCTGCGCGAGGACCTCGAGGTCGTCGTCATCCACGGCAACGTCGACACCCGCCTGCGGCTGCTGGAGGAGGGCGACCTCGACGCGCTCGTGCTCGCCGCCGCCGGGCTGCGGCGCCTGGGCCGCGAGTCCGCGATCGGCTGCCTGCTGACCGAGCTCGTCCCGGCCGCCGGCCAGGGCACGCTCGCGCTGGAGGCGCGCTGCGCCGACGAGCGCGCCGGCGCCGCCGCGCGCGCGATCACCGACCCGCCGACGTGGGACGCGCTGAGCGCCGAGCGCGCGCTCGTGGCGCGCCTGGACGCAACCTGCAACACGCCGCTGGGCGCGCACGCGAGCATCGGCCCCGAGGGCATCGTGCTGCGCACGTTCGTCGGCCTGCCCGACGGCTCGGCCTGGCTGCGCGACGAGACGCCGCCCGCCGCGACGCCGCTGGAGGCCGGCGAGCTGGCCGCCGAGCGCCTGCTCGCCGCCGGCGGCGGCGACCTGCTGCGCCGCGCCGAGGAGCTCGCGGCATGACGACCTACCTCGTCGGCGCCGGCCCCGGGGACGCGGGCCTGATGACCGCCCGCTCGCTCGAGCTGATCGCGCGCGCCGACGTCGTCCTCTACGACCAGCTGATCCCCGACGGCGCGCTCGACGGCGCGCGCGCGGACGCGATGCTGATCGACGTCGGCAAGCAGGGCGGCGGCAAGCAGGTCCCGCAGAAGCAGACCAACGACCTGCTGCTCGAGCACGCGCGCGCCGGGCGCGAGGTCGTGCGCCTGAAGGGCGGCGACCCGTTCGTCTTCGGCCGCGGCGGCGAGGAGGCCCAGCTGCTGCGCGCCGAGGGCCTGGACTTCGAGGTCGTGCCCGGTGTGACCGCCGGGGTGGCGGCCTGCGCCTACGCCGGCGTCCCCGTGACGCAGCGCGGAATGGCGGCGGCGGTCGCGTTCGTCACCGGCCACGAGGACCCGGCCAAGCCCGACACGCTGATCGACTGGCCCGCGCTCGCGGCGTTCCCGGGCACGCTCGTGTTCTACATGGGCGTGCGCAGCCTGGAGCGGATCGCGTCGCAGCTCGTCGCCGGCGGGCGCCCCGCGAGCGAGCCCGTGACGATCATCGAGCGCGGCACGTTCCCCGACCAGCGCACGGTCGGCGGCACGCTCGCGGACATCGCCGCGATCGCGTCCGCGGCCGCCGTGCGGGCGCCGGCGATCACCGTCGTCGGCGCGGTCGCCGGGCTGCGCGAGGAGCTCGCCTGGTTTCGGGCCGGGCCGCTCGCCGGTCGCAGCGTCGCCGTGACGCGCGCGCGGGCGCAGTCCAGCGCGCTCGCCGGCCGCCTGCGCGCGCTCGGCGCGAGCGTCGTCGAGGCGCCGTCGATCCGGATCGACCCGCTGGAGGCCGAGCTGCCCGACCTCGCCGGCTTCGACCTGCTGTGCGTCACGAGCCCCAACGGCGCCCGGCGGCTGCTCGAGCTCGCCCGCGACGCCCGCGCGCTCGCCGGTCCCGCGATCGCCGCGATCGGTCCCGGCACCGCCGACGCGCTGCGGGCGGGCGGGATCGAGGCCGACATCGTGCCGCCGCGGGCGGTCGCGGAGTCGCTCGTCGAGGCGCTCGCCGAGCGGCCGGTGCGGCGCGCGCTCGTCGCCCGCGCCGAGCAGGCGCGCGACGTCCTCCCCGACGCGCTGCGCGAGCGCGGCGCCGAGGTCGAGATCCTGGCGCTCTACCGGACCGTCGCCGAGCCGCTGGACGAGCGGACGCGCGCGGCGGCGAGCGCCGCCGACTACGTGACGTTCACCTCAGCCTCGGCCGTGCGCTTCTTCCTCGAGGCGGCCGGAACCCCGCGCGACGGCGCCCGACTCGTCTCGATCGGGCCGATCACGAGCGCCGCGCTGCGCGAGCACGGCCTCGAGCCGCACGTCGAGGCGGCCGAGCACACCCCCGATGGTCTGCTGGCCGCGCTCGTCGCGGACGCGCGTCGGATCTAGTTCGAGATACCGGCGAAATGGCCGGTGTCGGGGCCGATCACCATCGCGCCGATCACGATGAGCATCGCGATGAACGCCAGGACCGCAAAGAGCAGATACGTAGGACTTACCACAGGTCACCTCACGCGTCGTTTGTCCGAGAACGAGCGGTCTGTCTCTCCCCCCGCTCGCGCGAAAATGTACCGCGCCTGAAGCGCTCGCGGGGTTACGTCATCCGGCGGAGTCGGGCTCGTCCTCCGGAAGGCCCGGAAGCTCGTCCTTGCCGTCGTCGTCGGCGTCCGCGGGGACGCCCATCGGCGGGACCTCCTCGTCGTCGTTCGGAAGGCCGCTGGGGGTCTCGGTCACGCGCCTCGGATACCCGTTCGGCGATGCCTACACTCGACCGGCGCATGGCGGTCGTGACCTTCCTGAGCGACTACGGCCTGGCCGACGACTTCGTCGGCGTGTGCCACGGCGTCATCGCCCGCATCGCCCCGCAGGCGCGCGTGCTCGACGTCACCCACGGGATCGCGCGCCACGACGTCCGCTCGGGCGCGCTCGTCCTGCGGCGGGCGCTGGCGTACATGCCGGCGGGGGTGCACCTGGCGGTCGTCGACCCCGAGGTCGGCGCCGAGCGCCGCGCGGTGGCGCTGCGCTGCGCCGGCGAGGAGCGGCTGCTCGTGGGGCCCGACAACGGCCTGCTGATGGCGGCGGCCGAGCGCTTCGGCGGCGTCGTCGAGGCCGTCGACGTCGGCCGCTCGCCGTGGCGCCTGGAGCCGGTCTCGGCCTCGTTTCACGGCCGCGACGTCTTCGCGCCCGTGGCGGCGCGGCTGGCCGCCGGCGGGCTGCTGGCCGAGGCCGGCGAGCCGCTGGACCCGGCCGAGCTCGTCGCGCTCGAGCTGCCGCGCGCGCGGCAGACCGACGCGGGCCTGCTCGCCCACGTGCTGTCGGCCGACCGCTACGGCAACGCGGTCCTCGACGCCGAGCACGCGCAGCTCGCGGGCAGCGGCCTGCGGCTCGGCCGCGCCGTGACGGTCAACGGCCGCCGCGGGCTGTACGCGAGCACGTTCGCCGACGTGCCCGCGGGCGGGCTGCTGCTCTACGAGGACGGCTACCGCACGCTCGCGCTCGCCGTCAACCGCGGCTCGGCGCTGGACGAGCTCGGGCTCGCGCTCGACGACGAGGTGCTGCTGGCAGCGGACGCGTCGGCGTGAGCGCGCGCCTCGGCACGCCGCGGCTGCACCTGCGCGCGACGGACTCGACGAACGACCGCGCGAAGGCGCTCGCGGCCGCCGGTGCGCCGCACGGCACGCTCGTCACCGCCGGCGAGCAGCACGCCGGGCGCGGGCGCCAGGGGCGCAGCTGGACCGCGCCGCCCGGCCGCGCGCTGCTGATGTCGCTCGTGCTGCGCGACTGGCCGCCGCTGCTGCCGCTGGCGGCGGCGGTCGCCGTGGCCGACGTCGCCGGCGGGCAGGCCGCGATCAAGTGGCCCAACGACGTGCTGCTCGGCGGCGGCAAGCTCGCCGGCATCCTCGTCGAGCTGCGCCCGCAGGAGCGCTGGGCGGTGCTGGGGATCGGGGTCAACGTCGCGATCCGCGTCGAGGACCTGCCGGCCGAGCTGCGCGAGCGGGCGGCGACGCTGGGGCTCGAGCCGGCCGCGATCGAGCCGACGCTCGCAGCACTGCTGGCGGCGCTCGGGCGGCGCCTGGCGCAGGACCGCGACGCGCTGCTGGAGGCCTTTCGCGCGCGCGACGCGCTGCTCGGCCGCGCGGTCCGCTGGCAGCACGGCGAGGGCGTCGCGGCGGGGGTCGACGAGGCCGGGCGGCTGCTCGTCGACGGGGCCGCTGGGGAGCGGATCGCGCTGGACGCGGGCGAGGTCCACCTCGCCGCCGGGCCTTGATCGCCCGCCAAGGTCGGCCTCTACGCTGTGATCCGATGTCCCGGCGGCCCCTCTTCCTGCTCGCGCTCGCGGCGCTCAGCGCCGGCTCGGCGGCGATCGTCTGGCTGCTGGCGTTCCACGCCCCCGGCGGGCGGCGGCTGGACGGTGCGGCGCTGCAGGCGTTCGCCGGCGTCACGACCACGCGGCTGACGCCCTCGACCAACGGCATGGCCGTGCTCGCCGACCCGCTGCCGTTCATGCTCGGCGGCGCGGCGCTCGTGGCGATCGCGCTGTGGCGCCGGCGCTGGCTGATGGCCGCGGTCGTGCCGGCGATCCTCGTCGGCGCGAACGCCTGCACGCAGGTCCTCAAGCCCGCGCTCACCGACCCGCGGCTCATCGAGGTCGACGGGATCCAGCGGCTGTACCCCGGCTCCTGGCCGAGCGGCCACTCGACCGCCTCGATGTCGCTGGCGCTGTGCCTCGTGCTCGTCGTCGGCCCGCGCCTGCGGCCGGTCGCAGCACTGCTCGGTGCCGGCTACGCGATCGGCGTCGGCTACGCGCTCGTGTCCGGCGGCTGGCACCTGCCCAGCGACGTCTTCGGCGGCTACCTCGTCGCCGCGACCTTCACGCTCGTCGGCGTGGCCGCGCTGGCGGCGCTCGAGGCCCGCGAGCCGGTCCCCGAGGGGCGGCCGCTGGAGATCCCCTGGCGCGTGCTGGCGGCACCGCTGGCGGCGTTCGCCGGCATCGTCGGGATCGTGGCGCTCAGCGAGATCGCCCGGCGGCCCGACCTGACGCTCGGCCTGCGCCACGTCGAGGTTCTCGTCGTCGCGTTCGCGATCGGCGCGCTGGGTCTGGCGCTGACCGCCGGGCTGGCGCTCGTGCTGCGCCGCTGACGCCTAGGTGTAAGTTCCGAGGAGGTTGTTCAGGCGGGTGATGGGGGTCTGTCGCCCGAGTGATTGGTGTCGTCGGCGATGGTTGTATTCCCAGAGCCAGCCGTCAAGGGCGGCGGTGCGTTCGTCGGAGGAGCCGTAGGTCAGGCCGTTGTAGGCCCAGCCGCCGAGCATCGTGCGGATGAAGCGCTCGGCTTTGCCGTTGGTCTGTGGGCGGTAGGGCCGGGTGCGCAGGTGCCGGACACCGCGGGCGCGACACGCGATCGCGTGGACCCTTGGAGACGTAGGGTGCGCCGTTGTCGGTCAGGACCCGTTCGACGGTGATGCCGTGGCGCTGCGTAGAACGCGATCGCGCGATGCAAGAAGCCGATCGCGGTCGTGGCCTTTTCGTCGCGGCAGGACTTCGGCGTAGGCCAGCCGTGTGGCGTCGTCGATCGCGACGTGCACGGCGTCCCAGCCGGCCCGCAGCCGCGGAACGCCGTCGGCGTCCATTCGTCGTGAGTGACGGTTGCGTTTGCGCCCGCCGGTGACGCGTTTGCCCGCACCGCCCTTGATGCGGCCGAGCTTCTTGACGTCGATGTGGATCAGCTCACCGGGCCGTGCTCGCTCATAGCGCACGACCGGCTCCTGGCCCAGCCGGCCCAGCTTGCCCATCCCCTCGCGCTTGAGGACAGCGCTGATCGTCGAGCACGGCAGATCCAGCAGGTCAGCGAGCTCCGGTGCTGTGAAGCGCAGCCGGCGCAACGCCGTCAACATCTCGACCGTGTCCGGCGCGGTGCGGTTGGCGACATGGCGCGGCGCCGAACTGCGGTCCTGCAGGCCCACAACGCCCTCAGCCCGATAGCGCGCAAGCCACTTACGCGCCGTTCTCTCAGAGATCCCGGCCGACTCTGCGACATCACGGACCGTCTGCCTCTTGCTCTCAATCCGATCGACCAACAGCTCCCGCCCTTTCGGGCTGAGCCGCGCGTTAGCGTGACATCTCATCCGGCGTCTCCTTGGGACTGGGGCTTCAGCACCACCAGCCTCCAAGGAGGCCCGGATGAACAACCTCCTCAGGAACTACACCTAGGCGGCGGACTCGACGCCGTCGTCGGCGGGCTCGGCGCCGCCGCCGTCGTCGTCGTCGGGCTTCGTGGCGGCGGTGCTGCGGCGCGCGGGGGCGCGGCGCTTGGGCGCGGGCTTGTCGGCCGCGGGCTTCTTCGCGGCGGCCGCGCGGCGCGGCTTCGGCTTCGGCTTCGCGGGCGCCTCGTCGGCGGGCGGCGCCGCGGCGCCGCGGGCGGCTGCGAGGGCTGCCGCCGCGCCGGCGATCGCCTCGACGGCGGCGGCATCGTCGACCGGGGGCTGCGCGGCGGCGGGCTTGCGGCTGCGCTGGCGCCGTGCGGGCGGCGTGGCCGCCTCCTCGGCCGCGGGCTCGCCGGGCGGCGTGGCCTCGGTCGCGGCACCGTCGTCCTCGGCCGGCCGGCGCACGCGCGCCTGGCGCGGCTGGCGGGCGGGCTCCGCGGACGCGCCCGTCTCGGACTCGACGGCCGCGGCCTGCTCGGCGGCCTTCTCGCCCTGCTGCTCGCCGCCGCTACCGCTGCGGCCGTTGCGCGACCGCGAGCGCGAGCGCCGCCGCGAGGAGCGTGACTGCGTCTGCTGCTGCTGTCCGTCCTCGCCGCCCCCGCCGTTGTTCTGCGCCTGCGCGACGACCTCCTGGCCGACGGCGCCCTCGGCGCCCTCGCCGGAGCCCTTCTTGCGGCGCCGGCGGTTGCCGCGGCGGCCGCGGCTCTTGGGGAAGTTGCGCAGCAGCTCGCGCGACAGCGCGCTGGGCTTGCGCGCCAGGCGCGTGCGGGCGCCGCGGAGGATCTCCTCGGCCTCGGGCGAGTGCGCGATCGCGGCCGCCAGCAGGGCGGCGCTCAGGCGGCGGTCCTGCTTGCGGGCGGCGTGCACGAGCCGGCGGGCGTTGCGGGCGTGCGCGGCGCCGCTGGAGTTCACGAGCAGGCCGAGCAGGCGCTTGGTCTCCGGCCAGCGCTGGACCGCGTACTCCTCGTGGACGTCGCGCGTGTAGGAGGCCAGCCGCCAGATCCAGGCGTTGGCCTGGTCGCGACGGCCGATGCGCTTCTCGGCGAGCGCGAGCAGCATGACCTTCGTGCCCTCGCGGCGCTCGTCGCGCGTCCACGTGCCGATGACGTCGATCGCGGTGTCGAAGGCCTCGCCGTCGCGCGACGCGGCGATCTCCTGCAGCGCGCGGACGCGCAGCTGCGGGTTCTTGTTGCGCTGCACGGCGGTCAGCAGGAACGCCCGCTTGAACTCGCCGCCGCGGTCGAAGTGCAGCATCGCCCGGGCGCGGCGCCAGCCGCTGGGGGCGACGCGCGCGCCGGCCAGCGCAGCCCACTGGATCTGCTCGCCGTAGGGCAGGTGCTCGACGGCGATCCGCCACAGCTCGCGCTCGAAGACCTCGATCCGCCGGTCCTCGTCGCTCGTGACCGGCAGCACGCGGCGCTCGACGCGCACGCGGCGGCCGCGGCCGCGGCGCACGGGGCCGACGACGATCGCGCCGCCGCGGTAGACGTCGCGGTCAAGCAGCGAGTGCAGGGTGATGACGGGGTCGTCGTTCTTCGTGTCCGGGGCGACGAAGTCGACGACGATGCCGGCCTCCTTGCCCGGGTGCCGGCGCGTGACGCGGCCGACACGCTGCTGGTAGATGCGCTTGGAGGCGGTCGGCGCAAGGTGCATGCAGACCGTCGCGCGGGGCGAGTTCCAGCCCTCGGCGAGCAGCTGCGCGTTGACGAGGACGTCGATGTCGCCGCGCTCGTAGGCGGCCAGGATCTCGGCGAGGTCGCGCTTGCGCGTCTCGCCGGACACCGCCTGGGCCTTCATCCCGAAGCCGCGGAAGGCCTCGGCGACGTTGTAGGCGTGGCGCACGCCGGCCGCGTAGATGACGCCGGGCACGCCGTTGAAGCGCGTCTTGTAGAGGTCGGCCACGGCCATGTTGAACGGCGCCTGGTCGAGCAGCTCGGCGAGCATCTCCTGGTCGAACTCGACGTCGACCTCGCCGCGGCGCAGCGGCACCTTGGCGATCGTGCGCACGCCCGGGCCGGGCGGGATGCGGATCCCGCGCAGCGGCGAGATGACGCCCCGGCGGGCGGCCTGCGCGAGGTCGAAGCGCGAGGTCTGCGTCGGGAAGAGGTCGGTGACGTGCCGCGCGATCAGCGCGCCGGTCGCGGTCATGCCGATGAAGATCGGGCCGGTCCACTCGCGGATCGCGGCGCTCGTCTTCTCGCCGAGCGCCGTGTGGGCCTCGTCGCAGATGACGATCGAGTAGGCCTCGGAGATGTTGCCGGCGTTGCGGACGAACCACTGGTAGGTCTCGACGGTGACCGGCCCCTTGGCGCTGTCCTGGCCGCGCAGGAGCGCCGGGGTCACGCGCTTTGAGTAACCGCGCTGCTTGAGTTCACCGTGAAACTGGTCGACGAGGTTGCGGCGGTGGGTGAGGATCAGGATGCCGCCGGTGCGCGACGCGTCGACGAAGCCCATCGCGGCGACGGTCTTGCCGGCGCCGGTCGCGTGCTCGAACCAGAAGCGCTTGTGGGCGTTGGGGTCGTCGGGCGCCTCGTCGAGCTGGTCCTCGTCGAGCGAGCCCTCCGCGTCGTCCTGGTCGTCGTCGTCGGCGTCCTCGGACTCGTCGTCGTCCTCGTCGCCGATGTCGATCTCGATGTCCAGCGGCTCGAGGTCCTCGGGGTCGTCGCTGTCGTCGTCGTCCTCGTCGTCCTCGTCGGGCTCGTCCTCGTCGGCGGCCGCCGCGGGCTCGGGCTCCTCGTAGTCGCGCTCGTCGTCGTCGTCGACCGCGAGCACCGGCTGCGCCGACTCGACCGGCGGGCCGCCGTTGGTGCGCTGCGCGTCGGCGAGCAGGGCGGTGAGCGTCCCCGACAGCGCGTCGACCTGGTGCGGGTTCAGCGACGTGCCGTCGGCGAGCTTGGGCTCGTCGTCGGAGAGCACGCGCTCGAGGCCGAGCATGAGCGAGTAGCGCCGGCGCCATTCCGGTGACGGGACCTTCGCGCCGGCTGCGATCTCCTTCAGCGCAGCCTCGAGCGCACGGCGGCGGGCCGTGCCGGGGGCGAGCGCCGCCTCGGTGGTCTCACCGGCGTGCACGAACGCTTCGCGCGTGAACTTCTCAGCGCGAGCGAGGTCCTCGGGTGTGGGAACGGACGTGGCCGTGGTGGCCACTGGCGTGGGATCAGCCAAGATCGGCTTCCTGCTCGTACGTGAGGCGGATCGCGTGCTCACTGCCGCCGCGATCCAGACGATGGGCGAGTGCCCGTCGGGCGGGGTGAGGCGTCTCCGTCGGAGACCGGCCCTTACCCGCGCTTTACTCAGGATAGCGAACACCGCAGATGCGTCACCGTAGGTGGGCGTTCTGCAACGCTGTCGTCATGCGCAAGGCCGTGATCACACTCTGCGCCCTGGCCGTCACCGCGGCCGTCGTCGTGGGCGCGATTCAGGCGGGCAACAGCGAGAACGCGCCGCAGGACGAGGCGTCGGCGCTCTCGCTCGCCGAGGTGTCCAAGCCGATCGACGGCGCCCCCGCCGACCTCGCCGCGCTGCGCAAGCGCGTCAACGAGCTCGACCGCGGCGGGGCGAAGGCGTTCGACGCCCAGCTGCGCGCGCTGCGCGGGCATCCGGTCGTCGTGAACATGTGGGCGTCGTGGTGTGAGCCCTGCCGCTTCGAGCTGCCGTTCCTGCAGCGCGAGGCGCTCGCGCGCGGCGACAAGGTCGCCTTCCTGGGCGTCAACGTCAACGACGGCCGCGACGCCGCGCTGGCGCGTGCGCGGCAGTTCCCGATGCCCTATCCCTCCTTCGAGGACCCGCGCAGCAATCTCTTCTCGCGCTACAGGGCGCGCGGCCTACCTACCACCGCGTTCTATGACGCGCGCGGCAAGCTCGTGATCGTCCACCAGGGCGTCTTCCCGACCCGGGCCAAGCTGGCCGAGGCCATCGACCGCTACGCCAAGAGCTGAGCCACCCTGCCCGAGGTCCGCATCGACCCCCTCAGCGGGCTGCGCGCGATCGTCGCCACCGAGCGGGGCGCGATCGAGCTGACCGTCGCTCCCCCGGCCCCGATCGATCCCGCGGACGATCCGTTCGCCGAGGGCCACGAGGACCGCACCCCGCCGGAGCTGCACGCCGTGCGCGCGGATGGCGGCGCGCCGGATTCCCCCGGCTGGACGGTCCGCGTCGTCCCCAGCGCCTTCCCCGCGCTCGCCGCCGACAGCCCCGAGCCCGGGCGCGACGCCGTGCCCGACCTCTTCACCGCGCTGCCCGCGCGCGGCGCGCACGAGGTCATCGTCAACAGCCCCCAGCCGGTGACGTCGCTCGCCGAGCTGGGAGTCGAGCAGGTGCAGCTCGCCGTCGGCGTCTGGCGCGAGCGCATGGCCGCCAGCGGCGCCGCCTACCCGCACCTCGTCGTCAACGAGAGCGTCGAGGCGGGCGCCACGATCCCGCACACCCACGCGCAGCTGTTCGCGCTGGGCTTCGTGCCGGCGGCGATCGCCCGCGAGCGCGAGCGCTTCAGCGCCCACGCCGTGCGGACGATGGGCGCCAACCTGCTCGAGGATCTCGTCCAGGAGGAGGTCCGCCGCCGCGAGCGGATCGTCGCGATCGACGACGAGGCGGTGCTCTGGTGCCCCTACGCCTCGCGCATGCCGTACGCGCTGATGCTCGCGCCGCGCCGCCGGCGCGAGCGCTTCGAGGACGACGGCCCGACCGGCGCCGCGCTGCTGCACGAGGGCCTGTCGCGGCTGCGCCGGCGCTTCGGCGCGAGCCCGCCGCTGAACCTCTGGGTCCGCACCGCCCCCCGCGACGCCGAGCGCTTCTGCTGGCGCATCGACATCCTGCCGCGGCTGACGCCGCTCGCCGGCCTCGAGCTCGGGACCGGCGTCGCGCGCAACGTCGTCGCGCCCGAGCAGGCGGCGGCCGAGCTTCGCGACGCCTGAGCGGCCCTCGCACATACGATGGCCGCCATGGCACGAATCGGACTTCTGACAGGCGGCGGCGACTGCCCCGGACTCAACCCCGTCATCCGCGGAATCGTCCGCAAGGGGATCGACACCTACGGCCACGAGCTGTACGGCTTCAGGCGCGGCTGGAAGGGCGTCCTCGAGAACGACGCGATCGAGCTGACGCGCGAGAACACGAGCGGCATCCTGCACAAGGGCGGGACGATCCTCGGCACCTCGCGCACGAACGTCTACAAGGTGCAGGACGGCGAGGCGAAGGTGCTCGCGTCGCTGAAGCAGCGCGGCATCGACGTCCTCATCCCGATCGGCGGCGACGACACGCTCGGCGTGGCGCGCAAGCTCAACGACGCGGGCTTCCCGACCGTCGGCGTGCCCAAGACGATCGACAACGACCTCAACGCCACCGACTTCACGTTCGGCTTCCAGACCGCGGTGCAGATCGCGACCGAGGCGATCGACCGCCTGCACTCGACGGCCGAGTCGCACGACCGCGTGATCGTCTGCGAGGTCATGGGCCGCGACGCGGGCTGGATCGCCTGCTACGCCGGGCTGGCCGGCGGCGCCGACGTCATCCTCGTGCCCGAGCGCCCCTTCGACGTAGAGGACGTCTGCGACCACCTGCGCCACCGCCACGAGAGCACCGGCAAGAACTTCTCGATCGTCGTCGTCGCCGAGGGCGCGACGCGCTCGGACGGGGGCGACGCGGCGACGGCCGCCGACAGCGTCGACTCCTTCGGCCACGCGCGCCTGGGCGGGATCGCGTTCGAGCTCGAGAAGGAGATCGAGGAGCGCACCGGCTTCGAGTGCCGCGCGACGGTCCTCGGCCACATCCAGCGCGGCGGCTCGCCGGTCGCGTTCGACCGCGTGCTGGGCTCGCGCTTCGGCGTCGCCGCGATCGACGCGGCCTCCAGCGGGCAGTTCGGCATGATGACCGCGCTGAAGGGCACCTCGATCGAGATGGTGGCGCTCGAGGACGCGCTGAAGCAGCCCAAGCTGCTGGACCCCGAGCTGTTCGCCACCGCCGAGGTCTTCTTCGGGTGAGGACCCCGTGCGGGCGCTCGTCCAGCGCGTGACGCGCGCGGCCGTGCGCGTGGACGGCGAGCTCGTCGCCGAGATCGGGCCGGGGCTGCTCGTGCTGCTCGGGGTCACGCACGACGACGACGACGCGACCGCGGTCAAGCTCGCGGCGAAGGTCCGGGCGCTGCGCGTCTTCGCCGACGCCGGCGGGCGGATGAACGAGCCGCTCGGCGACCGCGACGCGCTCGTCGTCAGCCAGTTCACGCTCTACGGCGACACGCGCCGCGGCAACCGCCCCTCCTACGTCGCGGCGGCGCCCGGCGAGGTCGCCGAGCCGCTCTACGAGCGCTTCCGCGCGCAGCTGGGCGCGGCGGGCGGGGTCTTCGGCGCCGACATGGCCGTCGAGCTCGTCAACGACGGACCGGTCACGCTGCTGCTCGAGGCCTGAGGCGTAGTTAGCCGGACGGCGCGACGGCGGACGGATGTGCGACTCACCTTTGGGCCGCTCCCGCCGATGAACGTATGGATGCCCACCTTCCACGCCACGCCGGACTCGGAGAACTCGCCGCCTCCGAGCTCCGCCGAGCTCTTCCGGCAGCTGCTCGAATCGGCTCCCGACGCGATCGTCGGCATCGGCCGCGAGGGGCGCATCGCCTTCGTCAACGCGCAGACCGAGCGGCTCTTCGGCTACCCGCGCGAGGAGCTGATCGGCGAGGCGGTCGAGAAGCTCGTCCCCGCGCGCTACCACGGCGCCCACGGCGGCCACCGCAGCGGCTACTTCCACGACCCCCGCACCCGCCCGATGGGCGCCAACCTCGAGCTCTTCGGCCTGCGCAGCGACGGCAGCGAGTTCCCCGCCGAGATCAGCCTCTCCAGCATCGAGACCGAGGACGGCCTGCTCGCCACCGCCGCGATCCGCGACATCACCGACCGCAAGCGCGCCGAGGCGAAGTTCCAGCAGCTGCTGGAGTCCGCGCCCGACGCGATCGTCGGCATCGGCCGCGACGGACGCATCGAGCTCGTCAACGCGCAGACCGAGCGGCTCTTCGGCTACCCGCGCGAGGAGCTGATCGGCGAGGCCGTCGAGAAGCTCGTCCCCGCGCGCTACCACGGCGCCCACGGCGGCCACCGCAGCGGCTACTTCCACGACCCCCGCACCCGCCCGATGGGCGCCAACCTCGAGCTCTTCGGCCTGCGCAGCGACGGCAGCGAGTTCCCCGCCGAGATCAGCCTCTCCAGCATCGAGACCGAGGACGGCCTGCTCGCCACCGCCGCGATCCGCGACATCACCGACCGCAAGACCGCCGAGCGCGACCTCGCGCGCCACGCCGCCGAGCTGCAGCGCTCCAACGTCGAGTTGTCGCAGTACGCCTACGTCGCCTCGCACGACCTCCAGGAGCCGCTGCGGATGGTCGTCACCTACACCGACAAGCTCTCCGAGCACCTCGACGGCCGGCTCGACGCGCGCGAGCAGGAGTGGGCCGAGTACGTCGTCGAGGGCGCCGCGCGAATGCAGTCGCTGATCGAGGGCCTGCTCGAGTTCTCACGCGTGCGCCCCGGGGAGGCCGAGTTCACGAGCGTCGACTGCGAGATCGTCCTGCGCCGCGCGCTCGCCAACCTCCAGGCCGCTGTCCAGGAGAGCGGGGCGACGATCACGCACGACCCGCTCCCAACGATCTCCGCCGATGCGCTCCAGCAGCTGCAGCTCTTCCAGAACCTCATCGGCAACGCGCTGAAGTTTCACGCCGGGGGGGCGCCGGTCATCCACATCGGCTGCGAACTGCAGGGCGACGAGCGGCACTTCTGGGTCCGCGACGGCGGTATCGGGATCGACGCCGCCGACGCCGACCGCATCTTCGTGCTCTTCCAGCGCCTGCACTCCAAGGACGAGTACGACGGCGCCGGCATCGGTCTGGCGCTCTGCAAGAAGATCGTCGACGCCCACCACGGCCGGATGTGGGTGGCGTCCGAGCGCGGCGCGGGCGCGACCTTCCACTGGGTGATCCCCACGACGATCCCCGCGGGCTGATGTCCTCGCTGCTCGCCCACCACCGCACGATCCTCGTCGTCGAGGACAGCGACGCCGACGCCGGGCTTGTCGTCGACGCGCTCGACGCGGCGCCCTCTGCGCCAGCGCTGCTCGTTGCCAAGAGCGGCCGCGAGGCGCTGCGGCGCCTGCGCGCGCCCGACGCCGGGGAGCCGCTGCCGGACATCGTCCTGCTCGACCTCAACCTCCCCGGCTTCAGCGGCCTGGAGACGCTCGCCGAGCTGAAGGCCGACCCCGATCTGCGCGGCATACCGGTGATCGTGCTGACGACGTCCAAGTCGCAGGACGAGATCAACCGCTGCTACGCGCTCGGCGCGGCGGCGGTCCTCAACAAGCCGCTGCGCCTGCGCGAGTACCGCGAGATGCTCGGCGCATTCGAGCGCTTCTGGCTCGGCCACGTCCGCTACCCCGAGGGGATGTAGGCACCGTGCCGGGCGCCGCCGTCAGCGTGCTGCTCGTCGAGGACAACGCGGCCGACGCGCAGACCACCGCCGACATGCTCGCGTTCGCGCGCGCCCCGCGCTGCGAGCTGACGCGCGTCGCGCGCCTCGAGGAGGCGGCGGTCCAGCTGGCGCACGCGCCGTTCGACGTCGTCCTGCTGGACCTCGGTCTGCCCGGCGTCACCGGCCTCGAAGGCGTCCGCGCGCTGCGGCGCGCCGCCCCGGGCACGGCGATCATCGTCCTCAGCGGGCTCGGCAGCGAATCCGTCGCCGTCGAGGCACTGGCGATCGGCGCACAGGACTACCTCGTCAAGGGCCGCGCGAGCGAGGACGCGCTACAGCGATCGATCCGCTTCGCGATCGCCCGCTCCGAGGCCGACGTCGCGCAGCGCCGGCTGGCGGCGGTCGTCGAATCCTCGGAGGACGCGATCTTCACGGTCGACCTTCAGCTGCGGATCACGACGTGGAACGCCGGCGCGGAGCGACTCTTCGGCCACGCCCGCGGCGAGGTCCTGGGACGCTCCGTCGGCATGCTCGTGCCCGCCGACCGAGCGGGCGAGGACCGCGAGGTGCTCGCCCGCGTGCTGGCCGGCGAGCACGTGCAGGGGTTCGAGACCAGGCGCCTGCGGCGCGGCGGGACCCACGTCGACGTCTCGCTGTCGGTCTCGGCGATCCCGGACGACCACGGCAGCGTCATCGCGCTCGCGGCGATCGCTCGCGACATCACCGAGACCACCCGCGCGGCCGCGGCGCTGCGCGCCGCGCAGAACCGCTTCCGGATCGCGTTCGAGGCTGCGCCGGTCGGGATGGCGCTCATCGGCCTCGACCGTCGCTTCATGAAGGTCAACGTGGCCTTCACGAAGATCACCGGCTACGCGGCGTCCGAGCTCGAGGGCAGCGACTGGGCGGTCATGGCCCACCCGGGCGATTCCGAGCACGAGGGCGCGGCGCTGCGCGCGCTGCTGGCGGGCACGGAGCCGCACAGCGCCGATCGGCACTTCTTCCACGCCGATGGGCACCCGATCTGGGTCGCGCTGAACATCACCTGCGTGCGCGACGAGAAGGGCCATCCGCAGCACTTCCTGGCCCAGATGCAGGACATCACCGCGCGCCACCGCTACGAGGAGCAGCTGCAGCACATGGCCGACCACGACCCGCTCAGCGGGCTGCTCAACCGCCGCGCCTTCGAGCGCGAGCTGCGCGCCCACACCGACCGCGGCGAGCGCTACGGCATCGGCGGCGCCGCGCTGATGATCGACATCGACCGCTTCAAGTCCTACAACGACTCGCGCGGCCACCAGGCCGGCGACGAGCTGATCGCCCGGTTCGCCGGCGCGCTCGCCGGGCGGCTGCGCAAGTCCGACGTGCTCGCCCGCCTGGGCGGCGACGAGTTCGCGGTCATCCTGCCCAGCGCCGACGCGGCGGCGGCCGGCCGGGTCGCGAACGAGCTGCTGGACTGCGTGCGCGGCTACGAGGTCGCCGGCGCCGGCGACCCGCTCACCGCGAGCATCGGCGTCGCGCTGTTCGACGATCTCGGGCGCCTGCCGGAGGACGTCGTCGCCGATGCCGACGGCGCGATGTACGTGGCCAAGGCGGCGGGCGGCGACCGCGTGTGCTTTCACCCCGTGACCACGAGGGTGGGCGACGCGGGTCCATAGACTCCGGCGCCATGCCCGTCGAACCCCGCTTCGTTCCCCGCTTCGTCGCCGAGCCGCCGCAGGAGCCACTGCCCTACGGCCGCTGGGCGAGCACGCTGAGCCGCCATTTCCTCGGCGCCGTCGACGCGATCGACCCCGGCGAGGACGACCTCGGCGGCCCCGGCGAGGTCACCTTCTACCCCGACCGCACCTGGCACGGGCGCACGTTCGTCCCGGCCACGGCGATGACGTCGACCGGCCTGGAGCTGTTCGGCTACGTCTCCTTCCGCCCCGGCGGACCGGACCGCGAGCCGACCGAGTTCGACGCCGTCGCGGACTTCACCGAGGACACCGCCGAGGCCAACCCGGACTGGCGCCTGGACCTCTGCGACGAGGTCGTCGGGACGTGGCGCGGCGAGAACGGCAAGAGCGCCGACATGACGCTCGTGTGGGGCCGCCCGCTCACGCGCGGCGGCGCGATCGTGACGGCCGAGCTCGCCGACCTGGCCGTCGACCAGTGCGTCCTGATCGAGGACCGCTTCACGCTGCTGGCGCCCGACGGCTACCGCGGCGACACGCTCGAGTGCAAGCTCTTCGACAAGGGCGGCCGCGAGCTCGCGCGCGAATCCCTCTACGGCGAGGACGACGGCGAGGACGAGGACGAGGACGAGGACGAGGAGGACTAGCGCCGTGGAGCTCGAGGAGGCCATCCGCACGCGCCGCACGCACAAGGCCTACGCCTCCGAGCCGCTGGACCGCGAGCTGCTCGACGAGCTCTTCGAGCTCGCCCGCTGGGCCCCGAACCACCACCTCACGAACCCCTGGCGCTTCCGCGTCCTCGGGCCCGAGGCACTGGCGCGCCTCAAGGCGACGTCGGACGACCCGGTCGCCGCGGCCAAGCTCGACCGCGCGCCGACGCTCGTCGTCGTCTCGGTGACCCAGACCGGCGACCCGCTCGTCGACGAGGAGGACGTCCTCGCCGCCGGCACGGCGGCCTACATCGTGCTGCTCGCGGCCCACGGCCGCGGCCTCGCCGGCTACTGGCGCACGCCCGCCATGCTGCGCGAGCGCGCCGGCGCCGCCGCCGTCGGCGTGCCGCCCGACGAGCGCGTGCTCGGCCTGCTGCACCTCGGCCACCCGCGGCAGGAGCCGCGGGTGCCCGAGCGCGCACCCGTGCAGGACGTCGCGAGCTACCTCGACTAGGCGGTCGCGACGGCGATCAGCCGCGGCGAGCCGAGCTCGTACTCGCGCTCGCCGTCGGCCCCGGCGAGCCGCACGTCGCCGAAGCCCGCGGCCTTCAGCAGGCGCACGATCTCGCCGCTCGGCGGCGGTGCGGAGGATGTGAGCGCAGAGCAACAGAGGCGTCGCTGCCGACGCTAGCAGCCGTCGAGGGGGTAGTGGCAGGCCGCCTCGCCGCCGCCCGGCTTGGCCTCCAGCAGCGGCTCCTGGACGTCGCAATGGCCGGGCACGACGCGCGGGCAGCGCGTGTGGAAGCGACAGGCCGGCGGCGGGTCGGTCGGCGAGGGCAGGTCGCCGGCGAGGATCTGGCGCGTGCGGCCCCGGCGGGCCGGGTCGGGCACCGGCACGGCCGACAGCAGCGCGCCGGTGTAGGGGTGGCGCGGGTGCGCGTAGAGCTCCTCGGCGCTCGCCAGCTCGACGATCTTGCCGAGGTACATCACCGCGACGCGGTCGCACATGTGGCGCACGACGGAGAGGTCGTGGGCGATGAACACGATCGTCAGTCCCAGCTCGCGCTGCAGGCGGCGCAGGAGGTTGAGGATCTGCGCCTGGATCGAGACGTCGAGCGCCGAGACGGGCTCGTCGGCGACGATCAGCTTCGGCCGCAGCGCGATCGCCCGCGCGACGCCGATGCGCTGGCGCTGGCCGCCGGAGAACTCGTGCGGGTAGCGGTTGTAGTGCTCCGGGTTGAGGCCCACCTGCTCCATCAGCTCCTGAACGGCGCGCTTGCGCTCGCCCTCGCCGCGGGCGAGGTCGTGGATCGCGAACGGCTCGGCGAGGATCGCGCCGACGCTGTGGCGCGGGTTCAGCGACGAGTAGGGATCCTGGAAGACCATCTGCATGTCGCGCCGCAGCTCCTTGAGGCGGCCGCGGCTCGCACGCGTGAGGTCCTCGCCCTCGAAGGCGACCGTGCCGCTCGTCGGCTCGGCGAGCGCCAGCAGCAGCCGCGCGGTCGTCGTCTTGCCGCAGCCGCTCTCGCCGACGATCCCCAGCGTCTCGCCCTCGCGGACGTCGAAGGAGACGCCGTCGACCGCGTGCACGGCGGCGTCGCCGCGGCGCAGGACGACGCCGCGCTGCAGCGGGAAGTGCTTGACGAGGTCGCGCGCCTCGACGAGCGCGGACGCCATCAGGCCCTCCACAGCCGCCGGCGCTCGGCGGGCGTCAGCAGGCAGGCGACCGCGTGACCGGGAACGTCGGGCAGCGCCTCCAGCAGCGGGTCGACCTCGAAATGCTCCGGTTGCGCGTGCGGGCAGCGCGGCGCGAACGAGCACCCGCGCGGGAGGCCGAGCAGGCTCGGCGGGCTGCCCGGGATCGGCACGAGCTCCTCGCCGCGCGGCGTGTCCAGGCGCGGGATCGACCGCAGCAGGCCCCACGTGTACGGGTGCTCGGGCGCGGCGAAGATCCGCGCCGCGGGCGCGCGCTCGACGATCCGCCCGGCGTACATGACGGCGATCTCGTCGGCCATCTCGGCGACGACGCCGAGGTCGTGGGTGATGATCACGACGGCCATCCCGAGGTCGTCCTTCAGCCGCGCGATCAGCTCGAGGATCTGCGCCTGGACGGTCACGTCGAGCGCCGTCGTCGGCTCGTCGGCGATCAGCAGCGCGGGCTCGTTGGCGAGCGCCATCGCGATCATCGCGCGCTGGCGCATCCCGCCCGAGAGCTCGTGCGGGTAGCTGTCGATCCGGCGCCGCGCCTCCGGGATGCCGACCAACTCCAGCAGCTCGAGCGTGCGCGCGCGGGCGGCGGCCCTGGGCACCTCGCGGTGCGCGCGGATCGCCTCGACGAGCTGCGCGCCGACGCGGTGGTAGGGGTGCAGCGCCGACAGCGGGTCCTGGAAGATCATCGCGATCTCGTTGCCGCGGACCGCGCGCATCCCGTCCTCGCCGAGCGCCAGCAGGTCGCGGCCGCCGAACAGGACGCGGCCCGCGACCTCTGCTCGCCCGCGGTCGAGCAGGCCCATGATCGCCAGGCTCGACACGCTCTTGCCCGATCCCGACTCGCCGACGATCCCCAGCAGGCGGCCGCGGCCGAGCTCGTAGGAGATCCCGTCGACCGCGCGCACGGTGCCGTCAGGGGTGTCGAAGTGCACGCGCAGGTCCTCGACGCGCAGCAGCGGCTCGGCCGCCATCACGAGTACCGCACGCGCGGATCCAGGAACGCGTAGGCGACGTCGACGACGAGGTTCGCGACGACGATGAAGAAGGCCGCGAACAGGACCGTGCCCTGGATCGCCGGCAGGTCGGCGGACTGGATCGCGTCGAACGCGTAGCGCCCGATGCCGGGGATGTTGAAGACCGACTCGGTGAGGATCGAGCCGCCGAGCAGGATCCCGATGTCGAGGCCGAGGATCGTCACGATCGGCGTGATCGCGGCGCGCACGCCGTGATGCCAGATCACCCGCCGCTCGCGCAGGCCCTTCGCGCGCGCCGTGCGGATGTAGTCCTCCGACATGACCTCGACGAGGTTGGAGCGCAGCATCCGCGCGTAGAAGGCGGCGAAGCCGGCCGCCAGCACGAGCCACGGCAGCAGCAGCGAGCCGAACCAGCGCAGCGGATCCTCGGTGATCCCGACGTACGTGTTGGCGCCGTCGAAGATCGGGATCGCGCCGATGTCGCTGGCGAAGAGGTACAGCGACACGAGCGCGAGCCAGTAGACCGGCGCCGAGATCGCCAGCAGCGCGCCGCCCATCGCCGCGCGGTCCAGCAGCGAGCCGCGCCGGACCGCCGCGATCACGCCGATCGGCAGCGAGACGATCAGCCAGAGCACGAGCGCGCCGGTCGTCAGCGAGATCGTCGCCGGCAGCCGCGACACGATCGCCTCGCGCACGCCCTGGCTCGTCTGGTAGCTGAAGCCGAAGTCGAAGTGCAGGACGACGCCCTTCATGTAGGTCCAGTACTGCACGTACAGCGGGTCGTCGAGGCCGAGCTGGGAGCGGATCTGGGCGACGAGCGCGGGCGAGCCCTGGCGGCCCGCCCGCAGCGTCGCCGGGTCGGCCGACGGCAGCGCGTAGAAGATGACGAACGTGACCGCGCTCACGAGCGCGAGCAGGACGAACATCCACGCGACGCGGCGGGTGATGTAGAGGAGCATCGGGCGGGCGCGACCGCCCGGCTATTTCAGCGACATGTACGCGAGGTCCCAGGCCGCGTTCCACTGGCCGATGACGCCCTGCACGTCCTTGGAGGCGATGTTCGCCACCTTGTCCCAGAAGAACGGGATCGCCGGGACCTTCTCGACGATCAGCTTGTCGATCTCGCCCCAGGCCTTCCTGCGCTCGGCCTCGTCGGCGATCAGCGCGCCCTTGGCCATCGCGTCGTTGACCTCGGGATCGTCGAACAGCGACTGGTTCTGGTTGTTGACCGGCACGATCGAGTGGCCGTCGAAGTTCGCGTTGAGCATCGCGTAGGGGTCGCTGAAGTCCGGCAGCCAGCCCGTGTTGGAGCAGACGTCGATCTTCTTCAGCTGCGCCTCGACGTTGCAGAACTTCGAGTACAGCGTGGCCTGGTCGACGAGCCGCATCCGCACGTCGAAGCCGAGCGACTCCAGCGCGTCGCGCGTGATCTGGGCGGTCTCCTTCGCGGGCGAGTCGTTGGCGCCGAACATGACGACCGGCGCGCCCCCGGCCTTGCCGCTCGCGAAGCCGGCCTTCTTCATGTACGACGCCGCCAGGGCGGGGTCGCCCGACGCGCTCTTGAGGTAGTCGACGCCCGCGCCGGCGGTGCCGCCGGCCTCGTCGAAGCCCGCCATCGTCGGCGGCAGGAAGTGCGACGCGATGTCGCCGACGATCGACCCGCCGCGCGCGAGCTGCATCGCCCGGCGGTCGAGCGCGGCGGCGAAGGCCTTGCGCGCGTTGACGTCGCTGAACGGCTTGCGCTGCGTGTTCATCGCGACGAAGCGGTTGCCCAGCGGCGTGAAGCTGATGCGGTCCTTGGCCGTCGTCGCGAAGCGCTTGATCGCGCCCGCCGCCGGCGTGTCGCCGTTGGCGAGCGCGGTGCCGTTGAGGATCTGCCGGCCCGAGACGTTGGGGTCGACGTTCAGCGTCCAGACGATCTTGTCGAGGTAGGCGGGCCGCAGGTCGGTCTTGGGATCCCACTCGGGGTTGCGCACGAGCGTGATGCTCTTGTCGGCCTGGTAGTCGGAGATCATGTAGGGCCCGCTGAACGCCTGGCGCTCGGGCCGGGACTCGTAGGGGTTGGGCTGCTTCTTGTCGAACTGCGCGGCGTAGGACTTCGGCACCGGCATCGTGATCGGCATGACGAGCGCCTTCGCCGTCGTCGCGCCGAACGGCTTGGAGAGCTTGAGGACGAGCGTGTGGTCGTCGGGGGTCGTGATGCCGGAGATCGGGCCGCCCTTGGCCTTCTCGGCGCCGACGAAGGGGAAGTACACGCCCTCGTAGCCGTTGCCCACGGTCGGGTTGTAGCCGCGCTCGAACGCGTACTTCACGTCGGCCGCGGTGACCTCCTTGCCGCTGATCGCCGTCTGCTCGTTGGTCCCGTACTTGATGCCGCGCTTGAGCTTCACGGTCACCGTCTTGTTGTCCGCCGAGACCACGGGATCGCCGTCGGCGAGGTCGGGGACCGGCGTCGTCGGGTCCTCCGGCTTGAAGTAGTACAGCGGGCGCTGCGTGGCGTACGCGATCATGTAGTCCAGCTGGAAGTAGACCTGCCCCGGGTCCTTGTGCGAGAAGCCCTCGGCGCCGAGGAGGTTCAGCGTGCCGCCCCGCTTCTGGCCGTCGACCGGCAGCCCGGAGGCGAAGCCGGCGCTCGTCTGCGCGGCGCCGGAGGAGGAGCCGTCCTTCGAACTGCTGCCGCACGCGCCCAGCACCGGTGCAAGCAGCGCGACGCATCCCAGAGCAGCCAGTCGTGAGGATCGAAGCCGATGCGATCGCGGGGCACGCAGGTCTGTCATGGAACTCCTCTCAGGAGCCGGGGCGATAGATGTGGGGACCGTCATGGTTGCGCCTTCGGGTCCAGCGCGTCCTGCAGGCCGTCGCCGACGAGGTTGAACGCCAGCACGGTCAGCACCAGCGCGACGCCCGGGAAGACCATGAACCACCAGGCCTGGTCGAAGTCGCCGGACGCGTCGGCGATCATCTGCCCCCAGCTGGCCTGGGGCGGCTGCACGCCGACGCCGAGGAACGACAGCGCGGCCTCGAAGAGGATGTTCTGGGGCAGCACGAGCGTCGTGTAGACGATGATCGGCGCCACGAGGTTGGGCAGGATCTGGCGGAAGATGATGCGCCGGTCCGACGCCCCGAGCGAGCGCGCGGCCTCGATGAACTCCTTCTCGCGCAGCGACAGCACCTGGCCGCGGATGATCCGCGCGATGTAGGGGAAGGTCGCCAGCGCGATCACCACCACGACGACGCCCAGGCCGGGCTGGATGATCCCGAGGCAGCCGTCGCCCAGCGAGCAGGCCGAGGCGAGGCCGATGCCCAGCAGCAGGATCGGGAACGCGAGCAGGACGTCGAGCGTCCGCGAGATGATCGTGTCGACCCAGCCGCCGTAGTAGGCGGCGAGCATGCCGACGATCACGCCCGCGATGACCGCGCTGCCGGTCGAGACGATCGCGACCTCCAGCGACACGCGCGCGCCGTAGATCACGCGGCTGAAGACGTCGCGGCCGAGCGTGTCGACGCCGAAGAGGTGCTCCCCGCTCGGCCCGGTCGCGCTGCCGAAGGTCGGGTCCAGCGCCTCGGTCGAGCGCACGTTGGGCGCGCGGCGCGCCGAACAGCTTGACGACGAGCGGCGCGAGGACCGCGACGACGACGAGCAGGACGAGGAACGCCAGCGCCGCGAGCGCGACGCGGTCAGAGCGCAGCCGCCGCCAGAAGAGCTCCAGCGGCGAGCGCGCGGCGATCGCGCCCTCCAGCAGCGCGCCGCCGTCGGCGCCGGGGGCGACGGCAGGGGCGACGGAGCTCACGCCCGCGGCATCCCGGTGATCGCTCGGCGTTCAGGTCCGCAGATGCAGGAACTGTAGAACGCGCAAGGCGGTCGTATGATCGCTGCCCCACTCCGGGCCCCGATAGCTCAGCTGGATAGAGCGACTCCCTCCTAAGGAGTAGGCCGCTGGTTCGAATCCAGCTCGGGGCATGCCCGCAGGCTTAGACTCACCGCATGCTGCACCGCACGTACAGCGACCAGGACTGCTCGGTCGCGCGGGCGCTGGAGGTCGTCGGCGAGCGCTGGACGATCCTCATCCTGCGCGACGCGTTTCTCGGCGTGCGGCGCTTCGACGACTTCCAGCGCAGCCTCGGCGTGGCGCGCAACGTGCTGCAGACGCGGCTGCGCCGGCTCGTCGACGAGGGGCTGCTCGAGCGCCGCCGCTACCAGGAGCGCCCCGTCCGCCACGAGTACTGGCTGACCCAGCGCGGCGAGGACCTCTGGCCGGTCCTGCTCGCGCTGATGGAGTGGGGCGAGCGCCACCTCGGCGAGACCGCACGCCCGCCACGCGCGCTGCACCGCGGCTGCGGCGGCCCGCTGACGCAGCGCTGCACCTGCACCACCTGCGGGACGCAGATCGCCGGCGCCGCCGACGTCGAGCTGCGCTACGACGGCGCGGGCACGCGCGCGGCCTGACGCGCCGTGCCGGCGGGGGATCGCAAGCGCCGGTTCGTGACGGCGCTCCAGGTCCGCCTGTTCAATCCGCCGATCCGTGCGCTCGCGGCGCACGGGCTCGTGCCGACGGTCGCGCTGCTGGAGACGACCGGCCGGCGCAGCGGGCAGGCGCGCCGCACGCCGGTCACCAACGGCCTGCAGCGCGGCACCGACACCTTCTGGCTCGTCGCCGAGCACGGGCGCAAGGCCGCCTACGTGCGCAACATCGAGGCCGAGCCGCGCGTGCGCGTGCGGATCGGGCGCCGCTGGCGCAGCGGGACCGGCCACGTCCTGCCCGACGACGACCCGGTCGCGCGCCAGCGCTGCCTGCCGCGCGTGCACGCCGCGACCGTCCGGGCGATGGGGACCGAGCTCGTGAGCGTCCGGATCGACCTCGACCCGTGACGCGGCGCGCTCAGGGTCTGTCGGGGCGCTCGGGGTAGACGTCGTCGATCGTGACGAGCGCCGCGTAGGGCGCGCCCGCCGCCGCGGCGATCCGCTCGCCGCCGCCCATGAGCCGGTCGAGGACCGTGACGACGCCGCAGATCTCGTGGCCCGCCTCGCGCAGCGCGTCGATCGCCTTGATCGTCGAGCCGCCGGTGCTGACGACGTCCTCGACGACGATGCAGCGGTCGCCGGGCTCGAGCAGCGGGCCCTCGATCCGGCGCGACAGGCCGTGTGCCTTGGTCTCCTTGCGGATGAAGAAGGCCTTGACGTCGGCGCCGCCGGCCAGCGCGGCGCAGGCGACGGGGTCGGCGCCCATCGTCAGGCCCGCCGACGGCGGTGGCGTCCCACTCGCGCACGTGCTCGGCGAGCAGCTCACCGAGCGCCATGAAGCCCTCGCGGCGCAGGATCGCGCGCTTGGCGTCGACGTAGTACTGCGCGACCGCGCCGCTCGTCAGCGTCACCTCGCCGATCACGAGCGCGTGCTCGCGCAGCTGCTCGGTCAAACGTCCACGCGCGCTCATCGGGCTCGTACCTTAGAGCCGTGCTCGAACGCCCACTCCGGATCGTCGCCATCGCGCTGAGCCTGCTCGTCGCCGCGGGCTTCACGCTCTTCGCCCTTGACGACTTCGCGCCGCGCCTCCAACGAGTCGCGCGACAGGATCGCGGGCAACGCCCGGCCCGACCCGACACCCAAGGCCGAGCGCCAGCGCGAGGCGCGCAACAGCAAGGCGCGCGAGCTGGTCGACGACGCCAACGACGTCCTGCTGCGGCCGTTCGCCGGCCTCGTCGCCGGCGACTCCAGCCGCTGGGTGCAGCGCGGCGTCCCCGCGGGGCTGGGCCTGCTCGTCTACGGCTTCATGCTCGGGTTCGTCTCGCGCTTCGCGCGCGGTCGCGGCCACGCGCAGGGCCACGCCCACGCGCACGGCCACGGCTGAGCTCGCCTACGGGTAGACGTCGACCGGCGTGCCGAGCTTGATCCAGTTGTAGAGCGAGATCGCGTCGGGGACGGGCACGCGCAGGCAGCCGTGGCTGGCGGCGAAGATCGGCACGGAGGCGTAGCCGTGGGTCGCATAGCCGCCGACGAAGTAGGCCGAGTAGACCATCCCCTTGGCGTTCGTGCCGGGCGTCTTGGAGTAGACGCGGAACGAGCCGATGACCGTCGGCGTGCTGGGCTTGCCCGACGACACCGGGTAGATCCGCACGACCCGCCCCTTGTCGACGAGCGCGATGACCTGGCGCGAGAGGTCGGCCTCGATGTGGCGGCCGTGCTCGGGGCGCTTGATCTTGAAGAACCCCGAGCCGCGCGCGATCGCGCGCATGACCTTCGACGAGGCCTCGCTCGTGCGCGGCATGCCCGCGACCTTGCGGAACGCGAGCACCGCGCGCTGCGTGCGGGCGTCGAAGTGGCCGCGGGCGCCGACGACGTAGCCCAGCCGCGCGAGCCGGCGCTGCAGCGCGCGCACCGCCGACTTCGGGCTCGACGGCCCGACGCGGCGCGGCAGCACGTCGACCGCGCGGCCGACGGCGTCCAGCGCCCCGAGCGCGGCGGTCGGCGCGTGGACGGCGCGCACGACGAGCCGGCCCGAGCGCTTGGGCCTGTAGGACACGAGGAAGCGACCGGTGCCGTCGGACCCGGCTGGATCGCGACGTTCTTGGCGAGCACCTTGTGCGCGTTGCTCGTGATCCGGATCGTCACCTGCTCGTTGGGGACGTAGGCGCCGACCGTCCCGCGGATGCGCACGGGCGCGCCGACGAGCGCGGTCGCGCGACCGCCGCCGACGCGCTCGAGCTTCAGCGCCAGCGTCGTGGAGACCGGGACGGGCGCAGCGGGCGCAGGGACCGGCGCCGGCACGGGCGCGGGGACCGGCGCCTGGGCGGCGGCGGTGGCGGGCAACGCGGCCACCGCAGCAGTGTCAGGACAACGGTGGTGCGTCGCATCGGCGGCACTATGCCATGCGGGTCAAGCGCACGCCCCCGCTTGGCACCGGGCCGCGCTAACCGGCGGCCGCGGGCGCGATGCCGGTGCGCTCGCCGCCGAGCACGCGCGCGATCTGCGAGGCGATCGCCAGCGACGCGATCGACCGAGCCGACCATCGCCACCGGGATCTCCCAGGACCAGTTCAGCGTGGCCCCCAGCGCGATCGAGTTGTTCAGCGCGTGCAGCGCGATGCAGGAGTACAGCGAGCCGCTGTAGTGGTAGAGCAGGCAGAGCCCGAAGCCGAAGAAGCCGAGCGGCACGAGGAAGCCGGCCGGCGCCGAGCCCGACGTGGATGAGCGCCGAAGATCACGCCGGTCCCGATCGCCGCCGGCCAGACCCCCTTCCAGTTGCGCAGCGCGCCGAAGAAGTAGCCGCGGAAGAACATCTCCTCGCCGATCGGCGCGACGACCGTGATCAGCACGACGACGGCGAGCAGGTTGACGGTCGAGTTGTCGGCGCCGAGGCGGTCGGGCAGCTCCTGCGTCTCGTGCAGGCCGAGCGCCGTCACCCACAGCGCGCTCAGCGCGTAGAAGCCGAACCAGACCCCCAGGATCAGGCCGATCGCGCGGCGGATGCTCGGCGGCCGCAGGAGCCCGAAGTCGGCCGCCCGCGGGCGCCCGGCCAGGATGTAGGCGAAGAGCATCGCCGCGCCGACGAGCGCGAGGTTCTGAAAGAGCGTCAGCGCGATGTTCAGGCCCGGCGGCGGGTCGTCGAGCTCGCCGGACGTGCCGCTGGCGATCGCGACGATCGCGCTGCCGACGACGGTCACCACGAGGCCGGCGAAGAGCGCGGCGATCGACGACCACGGCGCCCAGGCGGAGGCGCCCGTCGGCTCCTCGGGCGCGGAGCGCGTGGCGGGCCGCGGCTCGAGCTCGGGCTGCGTGTCCGGGGGGTCGGCCTTCCATGGGCGGGTGCTCGTCACGGCCCGCAGGAGGTTACGCGGCGAGCGCCGCGAGCTCGGCCAGTGAGGCGACCACGGTCACGCCGGCGGGCACGTCCGGCGACGGGCCGTCACGCACGACGAGCACCGGCGCAAGGCCCGCCGCGAGCGCGCCGGCGACGTCGTGCTCGAGCGAGTCGCCGGCGTGCAGCCCGCCCCCGGCACCGCGGCCGGCGAGCTCGAACGCGCGCTCGAAGATCGCGGCCGACGGCTTGGCCGCGCCGGCCTCGGCGGAGGAGATCGCGCCGTCGACGAGCGCGCGCAGGCCGGTCGCGCGCAGCATCTCGTGCAGCGAGACGTCCCAGTTTGAGACGACGACGAGCCGGTGGCCGCCGGCCCGCAGCGCCGCCAGCGCCGCCGGCACCTCGGGGTAGGGCTCGAAGCGCAGCGCCTGCAGCAGCGCGTCCTGCAGCTCGCCCGCGGGCAGCCCGCCGGCGCGGGCCCCGGTGCGCAGCAGCTCGCCGCGCAGGACCTCGGTGCAGCGCGCGCGCAGGCGCGCGAGCGACGCGGCGTCGCGGGCGCTCGACATGTGCGCCCGGTAGTAGGCGATCTCGGCCGCGACCGCCGCCGCCGCCTGGCGCTCGGACGCCTCGACGCCGCGCGCGCCCAGCGCCGCCACGAGCAGCGGCGCGGGCGGGCGCAGCGCGACGAGCGTCCCGAGCGCGTCGAGCGTGATCAGGCGACCCAGTGCCACGTCGCGAAGATCCCGGTGTAGACCGCGAGCCCGATGCTGAAGGCCGCGACGACGAGCCGCTCGCGCCAGACGCGGCCGGTCATCCACAGCGCGAGCCAGATCGCCAGCGGGAACAGGACGGCGAGAAAGCGCGGCAGCGACATCAGCGGCTGCGGGCCGACCGGATAGGACAGCGGCAGCGCGAGCGCCGCGACGAGGTAGGCGCCGTAGGCGACCGGCAGGCGCCGCAGCGCGCCCGCGACCGCCAGCGCGCCGAGCACGAGCCAGCCGAACAGCTCGACGTTGTGGCGCGCGACGACGAACGGGTCGCCGCCGGCCTGCGGCGAAGTAGACCGGGGTGCGAGATCCCGACGCGAGCTGGCGCACGCCGTCCCAGGCGGCGACGGCGCCGTCCCAGACGGCGCCGAAGGGTCCGGCGAACGAGCGAAACCAGATGTCCTGGGCGTCGAAGGGCGCGAACGCGTCCATGCCCTCGATCGCGAGGTAGGCGCAGTACGCCGCCAGGCCGAGCGGCACGAGCGCGAGCCACAGCGCGTCGGCGCGCAGCGGGCGGTGCGTGCGCAGCCGCGGCGGCCCCGTGCCCCAGAGGTAGATCAGCGCCAGCGGGACGAGCAGCACGACGCCCGCGCTGCGCGTCGTCGCCGCCAGGCCGCCGAGCACGCCGGCCCAGTCCCAGCGGTCCAGCCGCGCGGCGTAGATCGCCCCGACCGACAGCGCGAGGAACAGCGACTCGCTGTAGACCGCCGAGAAGAAGAACGACATCGGAAACAGCGCCGTGACGAGCACCGCGTTGCGGGCGACGGCGCGGTCGTGGTCGAGCGCCACGAGCCGGTGCAGCAGGACGAGCGCGGCCCCCAGCAGCGCCGTCGACGCCAGCGCCCCGCCGACGAGCGGCGACCCGAACGGCAGCCCCGCGAGCTTCACGACCAGCGGGTACAGCGGGAAGAACGCGACCCGTCCGACCGCGCCGTAGCCGTCGCCGGCGATCGCGATGTACCAGACCGAGTCCCAGCGCCCCAGTGGCGCCGCGAGCACGTCGCCGGTGTGGCCGAAGGGCATCGTGACCCCGGCGGGATCGAAGTCGGCGGCGCGATCGGAGAGGCCGAACACGAGCACCGCCACGACGGCGGCGCCCCAGACGAGCAGGCGCGACGCCCACAGCGCGCGCCAGGCATCGGCCAGCGCCGCGTCGCGTCGGAGCCAGGACATCGGGGGATCTTGGCAAGCGCCGCCGCGCGGGCGAGCGGCTGCAGCGGCAGGAACGCGGGTATGGGAGAGCGAAGATCGCACTCGCTCTAGACTTCGGCGCTGACCCCGGCCGCACGTCGGGCTCCCAAGATCATGTCCGCTCGCCTCGAACGCCAGCGTCGACGCCGCCGCAGAGGCGGGGCCGCGCGAGTCATCATCATCACGATCACCGTGCTGATCGCCTGCATGGTGATCGGCGTCCTGAGCGCGGTCGGCTACGTCGTCGGGATCGCGAACTCGGCGCCCGACCTCGCCTCGCTGCGCCCGCAGGACCCGGGCCGCAACTCCGTCGTCTACGCCGCCGACGGCCAGAAGCTCGGGACGATCGCCAACGACGTCCTGCGCACGCCGATCGTGTCCAAGTCGATGCCCCAGAACGTGCGCGACGCGACCGTCGCGATCGAGGACCAGCGCTTCTACCAGCACAAGGGCGTCGACTTCGAGGGCGTCATCCGCGCCGCGCTGAAGAACGCGACCTCGGGCAAGACCGTGCAGGGCGGCTCGACCCTGACGATGCAGCTGATCCGCAACATCTACATCTCCGGCGAGCGCACGTTCCAGCGCAAGGTCCGCGAGGCCAAGCTCGCCGAGGAGCTCGAGAACGTCCACCCCGGCCGCGCCGGCAAGGAATGGGTCCTCACGAAGTACCTCAACTCCGTGCCCTACGGGACCAACGGCGGCCAGACCGCGGTCGGCATCCAGGCCGCGGCGCGCGCGTTCTTCAACAAGCCCGCCTCGCAGCTCAACCTCCAGGAGGCCGCGCTGCTGGCCGGCCTGCCGCAGGCCCCCAGCGCCTACAACCCCTACAGCGAGCCGGCGCGCGCGATCGCCCGCCGCAACGACGTCCTGCGCAAGATGCAGGAGGAGGGCTACATCTCCGCCGGCGCGGCCAAGGACGCGATCGGCGCGCCGCTGAACCTGCAGTCCAACGGCTACTTCCAGCAGAAGCGCGAGAGCTACTTCTTTGACTACGTCACCGACGAGCTCATCAAGGAGTACGGCATCAAGACGGTGCGCAGCGGCGGCCTGAAGATCAAGACGACGATCGACCTCGACCTCCAGAAGAAGGCCCGCGCGGCGATCGCCAAGAGCCTGAACTTCCCGGGTGCGCCGTCGTCGGCGATCGTCTCGATCGACCCCGCCAACGGCTACATCCGCACGATGGCCTCCTCGGCGAAGTACAAGGACTCGAAGTTCAACCTCGCCGCCGACGCCAAGCGCCAGCCGGGGTCCTCGTTCAAGGTCATGGCGCTCGTCGCCGCGGTCAACGCCGGGGTCAACCCGGCCGCGACGAGCTACCCCTCCGGGCGCTTCAAGCAGTTCGTCCCGAAGTGGGGCGACATCGACGTCAACTGCTACGGCGGGCGCTGCTCGGGCGGCTCGAAGAACCTCATCGCCGCGACGCTGACCTCCGACAACACGGTCTACATCCGCCTCGCGCTCGACCTCGGGCCCGCGAAGGTCAAGGCGGCCGCCCGCGGCCTGGGCATCACGTCCAAGCTCGAGGGCGTCCCGGCCGAGACGCTCGGCGGCCTGGCGCGCTGCTGCTCGCCGCTGGAGATGGCCGACGCCTACGCGACGATCGCCTCGGGCGGCTGGCGCAACAAGCCCAAGGCGATCACCGAGGTCCGCTTCCCCGACGGCAAGGTCGACGACCTCTCGCGACCGATCCGCCACAAGGCCTTCGACTCCGCGGCGATGTACGAGGTCACGAAGATCCTCGCAGCAGAACATCAAGAGCGGGACCGGCACGCGCGCGAACATCGGCTGCCCCGCGGGCGGCAAGACCGGCACGACCGACAAGAACCAGAACGCCTGGTTCGTCGGCTACACGCCGAAGCTCGCGACGTCGACCTGGGTCGGCTTCCCGAAGGGCAACATCGCGATGCCCAACCTCTTCCACGGCGGGCCCGTCGACGGCGGCACCTTCCCGGCCGAGATCTGGGGCACCTACATGAAGCTCGCCAAGGGCAAGTTCTGCGGCCAGTTCGCCAAGCCCGACCACCCGTTCAAGCCGAAGAGCTTCCGCAGCCGCTTCAACCGCGGCCGCGCCGCCCCCGTCGTGCCCGTGCAGCCGGTGGTCCCGAAGGTCGACCCGGGCGTCACGAAGGCGACCCCCGGCGGCGTCAAGGGCGCCCCCCAGGGCACGGCCAAGCCGCCGCCCCCGCCGCCCCCGCCCGCGACCGGCGGCTTTGACCCCGACGACTTCCAGACCCCGCCGCCGCCACCGCCGCCCGAGCAGCCGCCCGAGCAGGTCGCCACCCCGGGCTGAACCGGCCCGCGAGCCGCTGCTAGGCTCGTAGCAATGGCAAAAGAGGAAAAAGTCGAGTTCGAGGGCGAGGTCATCGAGGCCCTGCCCAACGCGATGTTCCGCGTGAAGCTCGACAACGAGCACATCGTGCTCGGTCACGTCGCAGGCAAGATGCGCCGGTTCCGCATCCGCATCCTCCCGGGTGACCGGGTGCGCTGCGAGCTGTCGCCCTACGACCTCGACCGCGCCCGCATCGTCTACCGCCACCGGTAGGCGCCCGCGCCGCCCGGCGCATCCCATGGACGAGTTCGAGCTGATCGCCGCCATGCGGGAGCAGTTCGACCCGCCGCCCGCGCGTGTCCTGGTCGGCAGCGGCGACGACGCCGCGGTCGTCCGCGCCCGCGCGCTGAGCGTGACGTCGACCGACGCGATGGTCGACGGCGTCCACTTCCGCCTCGGCGTCACGGCGAGCGCCGCCGACGCCGGCCACCGCGCGCTGGCGGGTGCGCTCTCGGACCTCGCGGCGATGGGCGCCGACCCCGGCGAGGCCTACGTCGTCGCCGGCCTGCCGCCCGGCTTCGCCGACGCCGATGCGCTCGCGCTCGCCGGCGCGCTGGGCGCGCTCGCGCGCGCGAGCGGCGTCGCCGTCGTCGGCGGCGACGTGACGCAGGCGCCGGTCCTGACGCTCGCCGTCACGGTCGTCGGCTGGGCCGACGACGAGGCCGAGCTCGTGCGCCGCGACGGCGCGCGGCCGGGCGACCTCGTCGGCGTCACCGGCACGCTCGGGGCCGCGGGCGCCGGCCTGGCGATCCTCGACGGGCGCGCCGAGGGCCCCGCGGCGCTGACGCTGCGCCACCTGCGCCCGCAGCCGCGCCTGGCCGAGGGCCGGGCGCTCGCGCGGGCCGCAGCGCACGCGCTGATCGACCTCTCCGACGGCCTCGCCTCCGATGCCTGGCACGTCGCGCGCGCGAGCGGCGTCGCGCTGCACGTCGACCTCGACGCGCTGCCGCTCGCCGAGGGCGTCGCGGACGTGGCGCAGCAGCTCGGCGTGCCCGCCTGGGAGCTCGGCGCCGCGGCCGGCGAGGACTACGAGCTCTTGGTGTGCGTCGGCCGCGACGGCCGGGCAGCGGCGGAGTCGGCCGCGCGCTTGACCTGGATCGGCCACGTGGCCGACGGCCCGCCCGACGTCGTGCTGAGCGCCGGCGGCGTCAGGAAGGACGTGCGCGGGTTCCACCACCGCCGCTGACTGACGGCGTGGCGCAGCATCGCGGCCGCGACGGCCGCGGGGTCGATGACGTAGTCCGAGCGCTGGATACGCGCCTTGAGTTCTTGCAGTCGCATCGCACGGTCGCTATCGAACGCCGCGTCGCACTGCTTGAGCCCCGGGCTCCCGGGGTCCACGGGTGTCATACCGCCGCCCCGCGCGCCTGCGCCCCGACGAGGCGCGCGAACACGACGATCCGCTTGGCCGCGCTGTAGAGCGGGTGGCAGGCCGACAGGACGAGCCGGTCGTAGCCGACGCGCTTGACGACCGAGACCTCGGTGGGCGGGACGATGCGCAGCCGCTCGACCTCGTAGGTGAAGCGGCCGTAGGGCATCTCGATGCTGATCTCGTCGCCGCGCTCGAGCTTGTCGATCTTGCGAAACGGCGCGAGGTAGGTCGTGCGGTGCCCGGCGATCGCGGTCGTCCCCGGAGCACCGGGGAACGGCACCTCGTCGTAGATGCCCGGCCCCTTGCGCAGCGACGACGAGTCGGTGCTGTTGACGACGACGAAGTTCGCGTCGATCTTCGGGATGCGGATGCGCCCGACCGCCTCGCCGGGGCGCGCGGTGACGCGCAGCCTGCGGGCGAGGAAGGCCATCCGCCGCTGCTCGCTGCGCAGCGCCTCCAGCGCGGCGAGCTCGACGGCGCTCGGCTGGGCGAGCTCGAGGTCGTGCAGGTCGTCGCCGAGCCGGCTCTGGACGATCGATGCGTAGAGGCCGGAGACCGGCTCCTGCCAGGCGACGGTCAGCCCGGCGTCGCTCAGCATCAGGACGCCGGCGATGATCAGGATCGTCGAGAGGGTCCGCAGGGGCCGCCGCACGCCGCTCATCGTTTCAGTGCCGACTCCGTGCCGCCGAGCGACCCGGGCCCGGCGTAGCTCGACGGCCCGCGGACCGTGATCGGGATGTCCTCCTCGTCGGCGTCGTCGCGGCCGCGCGCGGCGATCAGCAGCGCCGCCGCGCCGCAGCCGGCGAACAGGCACCACAGCAGCAGGCTGAGCGGCGAGATGTGGCCGCCGGCGGTGAGCAGCACGCCCTCCCACAGCGTCTCGCCGAACCCGAGCCCGAGCGACGACGCCAGGCCGCGCACGACGAGCAGGAGCGGCAGCGCGCCGAGCGCGACGACCGCGACGCCGGCCGCGCTGCGCAGCCGGAACTCGGGCGCGAGCGCGAACAGCCAGACGTGCAGCGCCGGGATGACGAGCGCCGCCGCATAGGGGTTGGCGAGCCAGAGGCCGATCGCCACGGCGAGCGCGATCAGCACGACGACGACGCCCGCGCCGGCATCCGACGGGTCGCCGGCGGCGCGCGCGAGGCGCAGCGCGGCCGGCCGCAGCCAGACCCAGCCGAGCACGAACACGAGGCCGACCGCCAGCAGCGCGGGCGCCTGCACGGGCAGCGCCGCCGGCGAGACCGGCGCCCCCGGCGCCGTGACCAGGCCGGTCGCCCCGAGCGCGAGCGCGAACAGCGCGGTGAGCACGAACGGCACCGCCGCGACGAGCGTCCAGCGCAGCCACACGAGGACCGCCTCGCGGCGGCGCAGCAGCGCGGCGAGCGCGTCGGTCGCCGTCACGGCGACGGCGAGCAGCAGCGTGCCGGTGAACAGGCGGATCGCCCAGCCGGGGATGACCTTGCGGCTCGTGAGCAGGTCGCGGCTCGTCGCCTCGGGGTTCAGCGGCTGCTCGCGCTCGGGCGCCGCGTCGAGCACGGTCACGGTCCGCAGCGCGGCGCGGCCGAAGGCCTCCAGGCGCGCGCGCGAGATCGGCGCGCCGGCCGGCGGCGGGCGATCGCCGCCGATCGACAGCAGCACGGCCGGCAGCCCGTCCTCCAGCAGCGCGCCCTGCTCGCCGAACGTCGCCGGCAGCGCGAAGCGCCCGAACTGGCTCGTCGCCCGCGGCGGCCCGGAGCCCGAGCCGGTCTCGACGCGGACGGCCTCCTGCACCGTCGCGCGCAGCCGCAGCGGCGACGCCCCCAGCGCGTTGGACCACGCCGTCACGAGCGGCGCGCGGACGTTGCGCGACGCGAGGTCGCCGAGCACGAGCACGGCGCCGACGGGCAGCCCGCGCAGCTCGTCGGCGAGCGCCTTGGCGCCTGCCGCACCGCCGCTGCCGCCGCTCGTGGAGACGAGCGTCAGCGTGCGCTGCGTCCGCCGCGGGGCGCCGAAGACGCGCGCGAGCTCCAGCAGCGCCGCGGTGCCCGACAGCTCGGCGTCGGCGCGCTGGCCGGCGGCGTCGCGGTGGGCGACGACGACGATCCGCTCGTCGGCGGTGCCGGTGCGCTCGGCGATGACCGTCCGCAGCCTGCGCGTGCCGTCGATCGTGTCGCCGTCGCGGACGACGTTGCGCACGCGGAAGCCGGAGGCCGACATCTCGCCGGCGATCGCGTCGGCGAGACCCTCGTCGCCCAGCGACCCGGGGCGGCGGTCGGGGAAGCGATCGGCGAGGCCGGTGCGGGTGTTGTAGGCGCGGTTGAAGGCGCGGTCGCCCGAGAAGGCGTCGGGGGCGATCGCCGTCGTGAGCGGTCGCGGCCTGTTCTCGACCGAGAACGCGAGCAGCACGAGCGCGAGGAGGACGGGGAGCAGTGCCGCCCGGTAGATGCGCGGGTCGACCATCGCGTCGTCACACTATTGGTGATGGTGGATCGCGCTCCCCGCATCCTGCTGGTGGACGACGAGCATGCGATCCAGACGCTGCTCTCCTACCCATTGCGCAAGGACGGCTACGAGGTCGTGCAGGCGACCGACGGCCGCGCCGCGCTCGCGCGCTTCTCCGAGGGCAGCTACGACCTCGTCGTGCTCGACCTGATGCTCCCGCAGCTCGACGGGCTCGAGGTCTGCCGGCGGATCCGGGCCCGCAGCACGGTCCCGATCATCATGCTCACGGCGCGCGCGGAGGAGATCGACAAGGTCGTCGGCCTCGAGCTCGGCGCCGACGACTACATCACCAAGCCCTTCTCGATGCGCGAGTTCCGCAGCCGCGTGAAGGCGGCGCTGCGGCGCGCCGACATGCAGCCCCACGACAGCGCGCCGGCCGGCGACGGCCCGTTCGAGGTCGCGGGCCTGCGGATCGACTTCGACAAGCGCGCCGTGCGCGTGCGCGACCAGCCGGTGCAGACGACGTTCGTCGAGTTCGAGATCCTCGCCGCGCTCGCCAGCCACCCCGGCCGCGTCTACACGCGCGAGATGCTGCTGACGCGGATCTGGGGCGACTCCGCCTACCGCGACCCGCGCACGATCGACGTCCACATCCGCCATCTGCGCGAGAAGCTCGAGCTGGATGCCAAGGCGCCCGAGTACCTGTTCACCGTGCGCGGCGTCGGCTACCGGTTCCGCGACTCGGACGCCTGAGCCGTGCGACTGCGCTCGCTGCGGACGCGGCTGACGATCCTCTCCTTCGGCGTGACGCTCGTCGCGGTCGGGGCGATCCTCTTCTACGTCGCGCCGCAGCTGGAGTCCTCGCTGCGCGAGCAGAAGCTGCGCTCGCTCACGACGACGGCGCAGGCGTTCACGCCGCTGCTGGCCCGGCTCGTGCGCAACAACGGCTCGGCCGACGACATCAACGACCTCGTCGCCCAGATCAGCGAGCGCTCGAACACGCGCGTGACGCTGCTGTCGGTCGGCGACGGCACCGAGGGCCTGCAGCTCGTGATCTTCTCGGACTCCACGTCGCAGGTGCAGATCCGCGACCTGAAGTTCGCGCTCGCCGACGTCGCCGCCCGCACCGGCCGCATCCAGACCGGGACCGAGTCCTCCGAGGAGGCCGAGCTCGGCCAGGTCGCGATCCCGATCCGCGACGACGGGACGGTCAGCCGCGTCGCCGTCTTCTCGACGCCGCTGTCCGACGTCCAGGGCAACGTCGCCCTGATCCGCCGCCAGATCCTCGTGGCGGGCGCGCTCGGCCTGCTGCTCGCGCTCGTGGGCGGCTTCGTCGTCTCGCGGCGCATCGCGCGCCGCGTCAAGGAGCTCGAGCAGGGCGCCGAGAAGGTCGCCGCGGGCGATCTCACCGCCGTCTTCCCCACCGACCGCGACGACGAGCTCGGCCAGCTCGCCCGCGCGCTGAACGACATGCAGCGCCAGCTCGTGCGCCTGGAGTCCGCGCGGCGGCGCTTCATCGCGACCGCGTCGCACGAGCTGCGCACGCCGATCTTCTCGCTCGGCGGCTTCCTCGAGCTGATCGAGGACGAGGAGCTCGACGACGAGACGCGGCGCGAGTTCGTCGCCGTCGTGCGCGAGCAGGTCGCGCGGCTGGGCAAGCTCGCGACCGACCTGCTGGACCTCTCGCGCCTGGAGGCGGGGTCGCTGGAGCTGCGTCCCGAGGAGACCGACCTCGCCGACCTCGCGCGCGCCGTGACGTCGGAGTTCGGGCCGGCGCTGGACAAGCACTCCTCGACGCTCGAGCTGCGCCTGGGCGGCGAGCCGATCCAGGCCCTCTGCGACCCCGAGCGCGTGGCCCAGGTCCTGCGGATCCTGATCGACAACGCGCTGACGCACACCCCGCCGGGCACCGGCGTCGTCGTCAGCGCCGAGCGCGACAACGGCGCCGTGCGGGTCGCGGTGCGCGACGACGGGCCGGGGATCGCGGCCGACACCGCGGCGCGCGTCTTCGAGCCGTTCTTCACCTCCGACGACGCCCAGGGCTCGGGCCTCGGCCTCGCGATCGCGCGCGAGCTCGTCGAGCGGATGAAGGGCTCGCTGGACGTCGACGCGGCGCCCGGCCGCACGACGTTCTCGCTGGAGCTCCCCGGGTAAGCTCCCGCGGGCTGATGGAACCTTCGAACACGACCTCCAACGGCTCGTCCTCCGCCGCCGCGCCGCTGGTCCTGGTCTCCAACCGCGGGCCGGTGACCTTCGACGTCGACGGCTCGTTCACGCGCGGGACCGGCGGCCTCGTCACGGCGCTGACCGGCCTGGCCTCGCACCGCGACGCCGTCTGGATCGCCTCGGCGATGACCGAGGGCGACATCCGCAAGTCGCGCGAGCGCGCCGGCAAGGCGTTCCAGGTCGACACGCCGGCGGGCGAGTTCCACGTCCGCCTCGTCGTCTCCGACCCCGAGGCCTACGACCGCTTCTACAACGTCATGGCCAACCCGATGCTGTGGTTCATCCAGCACTACCTCTGGGACCTGTCCAACGCGCCGGACATCCGCGAGAACGAGGTGCAGGCCTTCGAGCAGGGCTACAAGGTCGTCAACGACGACCTCGCGCAGGCCGTCATCGAGCAGATCGAGGGCGAGGTCGACCCGGTCGTGATGGTCCACGACTACCACCTCTACACGCTGCCCGCGGTCGTCCGCGCGGCGCGCCCGGACGTCTTCCTGCACCACTTCATCCACATCCCGTGGACGCAGCCCGACGCCTGGCGCGTGCTGCCCCGGGACATGCGCAACCAGATCTTCGAGGGCGTGCTGGCCAACGACATCGTCGGCTTCCACACGCGCTCCTACCGCTGGAACTTCCTGCAGTGCTGCCGCGACCTGATGGACCTCGAGGTCGACTTCGAGCGCGGCGTCGTCCACCACCACGACCGCGAGACCTGGGTGCGCGCCTACCCGCTGCCGATCGACTACAAGGCCACCCGCAAGGTCGCGAGCAGCAAGCGCACGCAGGAGTTCGAGGCCGAGCTGACCCGCCGCCGCCGCGACCACATCATCCTGCGCGTCGACCGCGCCGACCTCTCCAAGAACGTCCTGCGCGGCTTCACCGCCTTCGACCAGTTCCTCGGCGAGCATCCCGAGTACCTCGAGCGCGTGACGTTCATCGCCCAGCTGATGCCGTCGCGGATGGACGTCCCCGAGTACCAGGAGTACCTCGAGCGCATCGAGGCGCTCGTCGCGATCGTCAACCACCGCCACGGGACGCCCGACTGGATGCCGATCCAGCTGAAGCTGCGCGACGACCTCGAGGAGGCCGTCGCCGCCTACAAGCACTACGACCTGATGATCGTCAACGCGATGTTCGACGGCATGAACCTCGTCGCCAAGGAGGGCCCGCTCGTCAACGAGCGCCACGGCGTCTCGATCCTGTCGGAGAACACCGGCGCGCACGAGGAGCTCGGCGAGTTCGCGCTGAGCGTCAACCCGTTCGACATCAAGGAGACCGCGGACATGATCCACCGCGCGCTCACGATGAGCCCGGAGGAGCGCGAGCGGCGCTCGGACGGCCTCAAGGCGGCGGTGACCGCGCGCGACCCGGGCGACTGGGTCGACGACCAGCTCGCCGACATCCGCGCCAAGGCGGCGGCGATGGCGGGGCGCGGCTAGCCGAACTCGTTGCGGAACTCCGGCGCGGTCGCCGGGGAGGACGCGGGGGGCGGTGGCGGTTGCGATCTGGGGCGCGTTCGCGGCGCGGGGCGCGCGCCGGTGCGGCGGGAGCGGTCCTCGCGCGGCGCGGGAGCGGTGGAAGCGGGGGAAGCGGCGCGAGCGGGCGCGGGCGCGTGTGGTGCGGCCGCGGGCGCGGGGGCGTGACGGGCTGGCTGTGGGCACGGGGGCGCGCGACGGGCGGTGGCGCGACGGGCGCCGGCGGCGGCGCGAGCGCGGGCCCGCGGACGACCGGCGCGGGCTTCAGCGGCGGCAGCGCAGGCGGCGCGGGGCGCAGCTGCGGCCACGCGACGATCACCGCGGCGAGCGCCACGAGGGCCGCGGCGCGGGCGACGTTGGCCCAGCGCACGCGGGCGCGCAGCGGCGACGGACGGTCGGGGTCCATACCCTCCATAGGGCACCGCGGCGGAGCATTCGCCCCCCGATCGCTATCATCCCCGGCCGCGGTCCACCCGCCCATCTGCCATGCCTGCACACGACCCCCTCTACGACCTCGTCCTCATGCTGGACAGCGCCGCTCCCGACGAGCAGCGCGCGAAGGTGCTCGAGATGGTCGAGCGGACGATCGTCGGCGGCGGGGAGATCGTCAACTCGCAGGACTGGGGAGTCCGCCAGACGGCGTACGAGATCAACCACAAGACGGACGCCGAGTACCACCTGCTGCAGTTCCACGTGGCGACCCGCGAGGTCCTCGAGTCGCTGCACCGGACGCTGCGCATCACCGACGGCGTGATCCGCTTCCGGATCATCAAGCTCGCACCCGGGACCCCGGCGCCGCCGGCGACCCGCCCCGAGCCGCGCCCGACGGGCATCGGAGAGCCGGTCGCCGCAGAGGCGCCGGCGCCCGCGCCCGCCGAAGAGCCCGCCGAAGCCGTCGCGTAGCGCCCGATCGCGTCAGAACTCCGCGCTTGCGCGCGACTGCGTGACTTAAGTGCGGAGAGAGCGGCGTCATCGCCCGGGTGGGTCCGATCCCGCCTCTAGACTCGCTCGCCGATAGTTCGTTCCCGAAAGAGGAGGCCGCAGATGGCCGCGACCAACATCAACCGCGTCGTTCTGACCGGCAATCTCACGGCTGACCCCGAGCTTCGTTCGCTGCCCAGCGGCATGTCCGTCTGCAAGCTGCGCGTCGCCTGCAACACGCGCCGCAAGGGCGCCGGCGGCGAGTGGGAGGACAAGCCCAACTACTTCGACGTCACCGTCTGGGGCGCGCAGGGCGAGAACAGCGCCCGCTACCTCAGCAAGGGCCGCCCCGTCGCGATCGACGGGCGCCTGGAGTGGCGCGAGTGGCAGGACAAGGACGGCAACAAGCGCCAGTCGGTCGACATCATCGCCGACTCCGTGCAGTTCCTCGGCGGCCGCGACGACACCGGCGGCGGGCAGTCCAACGGCTTCACGCCGCGCTCCGACGTCCCCGCCAACACCGACGACTTCCAGCCCGTCTCGACGGGTGGGGGCGGCGGCCAGGCCGACGACGACATCCCGTTCTGACCTGGCCCCGCGCCTGACGCAGAAACGCGTGATCCGAGCCTCCGCGAACGCGGGGGCTCGTTGCGTTTCAGGGGGCCTCGTAGCACCCCTCCCGGCGGCACGGGAGCGGTCCGTGCCACAATGACGGGCCGCGCGCAACGCTCGCGCGCGCTTCCAGGAACCGACACAAGGACTTTCGTCAGTGGCCAAGCAGCGCAACCGTGGCAAGCCCACGCGTCGACGTGACAAGAAGGGCGGCCCCGGCAGCGGCCGGCGCAAGCCGTGCCCGTACTGCAAGGAGAAGATCGAGCAGGCCGATTACAAGGACACGGCCACGCTGCGCAAGTTCATCTCCGAGAAGGGCAAGATCCGCTCCCGGCGGATCACGGGTGCCTGCCGGCGCCACCAGAGCCAGATCGCCCGCGCCGTCAAGCGCGCCCGCGAGCTGGCGCTGCTGCCCTACGTCAACGAGGGCGGGCGCGACGACGCCGAGCGCGAGGGCCGCGGCGGTCGCGGCGGTCGCGGTCGCGACGACCGCTAGCCATGCCCTCCGCCATCCTCCTGCAGGACGTCGAGCACCTCGGCGATCGCGGGGCCGTCGTCGACGTCTCCAAGGGCTACCTGCGCAACTACCTCATCCCGCGCAAGCTCGCCCAGCCGGCGACCGCCGGCGCGCTCGAGGAGGCCCGCCGCCGCTCCGACTCCGCCGGCCGCGCCCAGCAGGTCGCGCTGGAGAAGGCGAAGGCCGACGCCGACGTGCTCAGCCGCACCGTCCTGACGATCAGCCAGCAGGCCGGTGACGACGGCCGCCTCTTCGGCTCGGTCACCAACCAGGACATCGCCGACGCCATCCAGGAGGCGCGCGGCCTGGCGGTCGACCGCCGCAAGATCCACCTCGACGAGCCGATCAAGAACGTCGGCACCTACGTCGTCGTCGTCGAGGTCTCCGAGGGCGTCACCGCCTCGGTGAAGACGATGGTCGTCGAGCGGAAGTAGCCGGGCTGCCACTCGCCACCCTGGCGGACACGATCTGGGGCGCGATCGGTGTCGTCGGGGGCATCGGGGCGATCGTCGTGCTCGCCCGCTTCGCCGGCGCCGGGCACGCCGATCGCGACGCCGAGGACGCCGCGCGCGAGTTCTACGACGCGCACGGCCGCTGGCCCGACGACGACCCGGCGTGACGCCGGCGCTCGACGACGAGCGGACCCGCGCGCTGCGCCAGCGCGCACAGCGCCTGACCGGACCCCGCTCCAGCGACGTCGCAGAGCTCGTCGGCGCGCTCGCCGGCGTGCAGGCGCAGGAGCCGGCCGCCGCCGCGCTCGCGCTGCGCGCCCGCAGCCGCGGCCTGGACCTCGCCGCCGTCGAGCGCGCCCGCGACGAGCAGCGCTCGGTCGTGTGGACGTGGGCGATGCGCGGCACGCTGCACCTCGTGGCCGCCGAGGACGCCGGCTGGCTGCTCGGCCTACTGGGGCCGATCTTCGCCGCGGCCGGACGCCGGCGCCGGCTCGCGCTCGGCCTCGACGACGAGCTCTGCGAGCGCGCGCTGGTCGCCGTGCGCGAGGTCCTGTCCGACAGCGGGCCGCTGGCGCGCGCCGAGCTCGTCGCGGCGCTCGCCGGCCGGGGCGTGGCGATCGACGCCGCCGGCCAGGCGCCGGCGCACCTCGTGGCCTACGCGGCGCTGCGCGGCGTCGTCTGCCGCATCGGGCCGTCGCGCGAGCCGCGCTACGCGCTGCTGGACGAGTGGCTCGGGGCGCCGGCGGCGGCGCTGGAGCCCGACGACGCGCTCGCCGAGCTCGGCCGGCGCTACCTCGCCGGCCACGCCCCGGCCGAGCCGCAGGACCTCGCTGCCTGGTCGGGGATCGGGCTGCGGCGCGCACGGCGCGCGTTCGAGCTCGCCGGCGCCGCGCCGCCGGAACCCATGGGGCCTGCGCAGAACGCGCGCACCGCCCTGCTGGGCCACTTCGACCCCTACCTGCTGGGCTGGGCGAGCCGCGACCTCGTCCTCGACCCGCGCCACGCCAGGCGCATCCAGGCCGGGGGCGGCTTCATCGCCCCGGCGATCCTCGTCGACGGCAAAGTTGCCGGTACGTGGAGCCGCGCGCGCCGGGGCGAGCGCCTCACGGTCGAGCTCGATCCCTTCAACGTGCTTCCGCAGCCCGCGCGCGAGGCGCTCGCACGCGAGGTCTCCGACGTGGCGCGCTTCCTCGGCCTCGCGGCGGTCCATCCGCCGTCGATGCGAACATAGGTTCGTCTCTCGCGCCCCCGCTCAGCCCGGACAGAAATCGTGCGCGCAACGCGGGAATGCTGCCCACGTGGGCACGCATGCGCGCGCGAGTGCCGCCTACCCTGACCAGGCCTTGAGCAGCTACCCGGACTCCGCCCCACCCGCCCGACCGCCGGCGCAGATCGCCACCGGCGTCGCGCCGCCGCACTCGCTCGAGGCCGAGCAGTCGGTCCTCGGCGCCATCCTGCTCAGCGACCGCGCGATGTACGGCCTCGTCATCGAGGAGGGCCTCAAGCCCGACGACTTCTACCGCGACCGCCACCGCGCGATCTACGAGGCGATGCTGTCGCTGTACCGCGACAGCGAGCCGATCGACGTGCTCACCGTCAGCGAGCACCTGCGCAGCAGCGGCAAGCTCGAGGAGGCGGGCGGCAAGGGCGCGATCGACGAGCTCACCGGCGGCGTCCCGGGGCTCGGCGGGATCCGCCGCTACGCGCAGATCGTCCGCGAGCACGCGCTCATGCGGCGGCTGCTGAGCACGACCTACGAGATCCAGGCCTCGGTCCTCAACCACGCCGCCGCGCCGCGCGAGCTCGTCGAGCAGGCCGAACGGGCGATGCTCGAGGTCGCCCACGACGACCGCCAGAAGGACTTCCGGACGATCGAGGAGATCCTCGACGACGAGCTGAAGAAGATGGAGCGCCTCTCGCGCGAGCAGACCTCGCTGACGGGCACCCCGTCGGGCTTCCGCGACCTCGACGAGATCACCGGCGGCTTCCAGCCCGGCAACCTCATCATCATCGCCGCGAGGCCGTCGATGGGGAAGTCCGCGCTCGTCACGAACATGGCCGAGAACGCCTCAATCGAGTACGGCAAGCCGGTCGCGCTGTTCTCCCTGGAGATGTCCGAGTCCGAGCTCGCGCAGCGGTTCGTCGCCTCGCAGGCGCGGATCAAGGGCGACGAGCTGCGCAAGGGCCGCGTCGCCGACGCGAAGTGGCCGAAGATCCTCGAGGCCTCGGCCCGCCTGGCGGCGGCGCCGCTGTACGTCGATGACTCCTCCGACGTCGGGATCCTCGAGATCCGGGCCAAGGCGCGCCGCCTGCACCAGCAGTCGCCGCTGGGGATGATCATCGTCGACTACCTCCAGCTCCTGCGACCCGACGGCCGCGTCGAGTCGCGCGTCGAGCAGGTGGGCCAGATGAGCCGTGGGCTGAAGATCCTCGCCCGCGAGCTGAACGTCCCCGTGGTCGCGCTGTCGCAGCTCAGCCGCGCCGTCGAGTCGCGCACCGACAAGCGCCCGATCCTCTCCGACCTGCGCGAGAGCGGCCAGATCGAGCAGGACGCCGACCTCGTCGCCTTCATCTATCGCGAGGAGTACTACGACAAGGAGACCGAGCGCGCCGGGATCGCGGACATCATCATCGCCAAGCACCGCAACGGCGCCCTCGGCGACGTCGAGCTGACGTTCGCCAAGGAGTATCCGAAGTTCCTGAACTACACCTCGCCGGAGCGCTACGGGTAGGCGCATGCCACCGCCCCCGAACTGGTGGTCGGACAAGCACCTCGCCAAGGTCAGCCGCACGCCCGCGGACGACCCCGTGCGCGTGCTCCTCGAGGATTCAGTGCCCACCGAGATCCGCATCGACATCTTCCACGTGCCCGAGCGAGCGGTGCGCCGGCTCTTGCAGCACCTGACCGGTCGTGCCGGAGTGCAGTTCGCCAGTCTCGCGATCGACCCGGCCGCCCGGGCCGGACCGGGGGGCGGCGTGTTGAGCGAGACGTGGATCACCACGCAGGTCCACGCCTCGGCCGCGCCCGCGCGTTTCGTTGCGCGCGTCGCGGGCTTCCCGCCGTCGGTTCCGCTGCTCGTGACGGGCCCGGTCGGCTTCGAGTTTCAGCGGGGACAGGTGTCCGCCGCCCTCGACCTCGCAGATATCGGCGCACCCGTGCCGTTGGAGCTCAGCGCGAAAACCGGGGCCGCCACGCTGACAGGCACGGCATTCGCCGCCGTCGACCCATCGATCAGCCTGCGCGTCACGACACCCTCGCTCACCGACCCCGACGGGCGCTCCGCGCTGGCGGGGTACCTGCGCTTCTACTTCAGGATGGTGGGCAAGCCGTACGGTCTCGATGACCCGAACCCGCTGCTGGGTGCTTTCGATGAGCTGTTCGGCAGCTACCTCGAGGACGATGCCGGGCTCGCTGCCGAAGCGCACCCCGCCGCGCTTGATCTTGGTGCCGGTGAAGAAGCGCCCGTCGAGATCCAGCTCTGTGCCGCGCGCCCGGGCAGGTCGCTGTTCGTCGTCGAGGTGCACGATGACGCCGTCGGTCGCATGGTCGCGACCTCGGAGCTGATCGGCATCAGCGTCGCCGACGACGGCACCGTGTACCGCGACTTCTGAGGCGAGCTCGCCGACGGCCCGCGGGCGGCCCTCCGCGGTAGCCTGCCGCCGATGAGCGACCCCGGCCCGGCGGTGACCTCCGCGCAGCCCAGCACGATCGCGGGCTTCCTCTCGCCCGACGAGTGCCTCCAGCTCCGCCGCGAGATGGACGCCTCCGTGCAGCAGGAGGCGGAGATCTGGCTCGGCGACGAGTTCGGCATCGCGCCCGAGAGCCGGCGCGGCCTGATCGCCGCGCTGAGCGAGCGCGCCGAGAAGCTCGTGCACGATCGCCTATGGGAGGTCATGGCGCGGCTGGAGGAGATCTACGGCTGCGAGATCACCCACCTCAGTGCGGTGACCGCGCTGATCTACCGGCACGGCGACCACTTCGCCGCGCACTCCGACGGCGGCGTCGACGACGCCGCGCCGCCGGAGATCGCGCGCCGGCGCATCTCACTTGTCGTGGCGCTCAACAACGGCGCAGGCCCGCAGCCGGACTTCACGGGTGGCGAGCTGCGCTTCTTCCCCCGCCTCGCGCCCGGCGCCGCGCCCGCCGCGGGCGAGGAGAACGTTGACGTGCGCAGCGAGCCGGGGCTGCTGATCGCGTTCGCGTCGGCGACCGTGCACCAGGTCGTGCCGGTCGGCGGCGGCCTGCGCTACTCGCTGGCGCTGTGGGCACTGGCGGCCACGCCGTGAGCCGCGGTTATCACCGCAGATTGCGCGGACCGCGCGGCCCCGCGCGCGCAGCGGCCGCGGCGTGTCCTAGGCTGGACCGGTGGACGACCGCTGCCCCTTCGACCTCTGCGACGGCACCGGCTTCGTCGTCGACGAGGCCACCAACGACGCGCGCGACTGCCGCTGCCGGGCGCAGCGCGTCAGCCGCGCCCGCGCGCGCTCGCTGAGCGGCGTCATCCCGCGCAAGTACCGCGGCGTGTCCTTCGACCGCCCGCCGGTGACCGAGATCGCCGCGCCCGTGACGGCCGCCGTGCGCCGCTACGTCGGCCGGATCGACGACAACCTCGCCGCCGGCCGCGGGCTGTGGTTCTTCGGCTCGGTCGGTACGGGCAAGACGACGCTCGCGATGCTCGTCTCGCGCCACGCGCTCGAGGCCGGCCACAGCGTCGCGATCTACTCGCTGCCGCGCCTGCTGGCCCAGATCCGCACGACCTTCGACGACGACCGCGCCAACTCGTACGTCGGCCTGCTCGACCGGCTGACCTCCGTCGACCTCCTGCACATCGACGACGTCGGCGCCGAGAAGACCAGCCCCTGGGTGCTCGAGCAGCTCTACGCGATCGTCAACGCCCGCTACGAGGACGAGCGCGCGGTGATCATCACGACGAACCTCGAGCGCGACGAGCTCGCCGAGCAGATCAACGAGCGGACCGTCTCGCGCCTCGAGGAGATGTGCGAGGTGCTGCCGCTCTGGGGCGCCGACGCCCGCCAGCAGCGGCCGGACGTGCGCTCGGCCTAGACTGCAGGACGTATGCCGGGAATCTGCATCGTTGGCGCCCAGTGGGGCGACGAGGGCAAGGGCAAGGTCGTCGACCTCCTCGCCGAGAAGGCGGACGCCATCGTCCGCTTCCAGGGCGGCAACAACGCCGGCCACACGATCATCCGCGACGGCGAGGTCTTCAAGTTCCACCTCATCCCGTCGGGGATCCTCTATCCCGGCAAGCGCTGCATCATCGGCAACGGCGTCGTCATCGACCCCAAGGTCCTGACCGGCGAGCTCGACGCGCTGCGGGCCCGCAAGATCGACACGAGCGGCCTGCGGATCAGCGCCAACGCGCACGTGATCATGCCGTACCACATGCTGCTCGACACGGCCGGCGAGACGAAGCTCGGCAAGCTGCAGATCGGCACGACGCGGCGCGGCATCGGGCCCGCCTACGCCGACAAGGCCGCGCGCCTGGGGATCCGCATGCAGGACCTCCTCGACGAGAAGATCCTCAAGAAGAAGATCACCGCGGCGATCGACCCCAAGCGCCTGAGCCTGCGCCCGTACATCAAGGACCCGTCGCTGGACCTGCAGGCGATGACCGAGGCCTACCTGACGTTCGGCCACCGCCTCGAGCGCCACATCGCCGACTGCGCGCGCATCGTCTGGGACGCGCTCGACGAGGACAAGCTCGTCCTCTACGAGGGCGCCCAGGGCGCGCTGCTGGACATCGACCACGGCACCTATCCCTTCGTGACGTCCTCCAACCCGATCGCGGGCGCGGCCTGCGTCGGCGCCGGCGTCGGGCCGAAGGACATCCACGAGGTCTGGGGGATCGCCAAGGCCTACGTGACGCGCGTCGGCTCGGGCCCGTTCCCGACCGAGCTGCACGACGAGGTCGGCGAGGAGATCCGCACCCGCGGCGGCGAGTTCGGCACCACCACCGGCCGCGCCCGCCGCACCGGCTGGCTGGACATCCCGGCGCTGCGCTACGCCTCGCGCATCAACGGCCTGACGTCGCTGGCGATCACGAAGCTCGACGTCCTCTCGGGCTTCGAGAAGATCAAGGTCGCCACGAGCTACAGCGGCCTCGACGGCGCCGAGTTCACGGACTTCCCCTACCACCAGTCGGTGCTGCACCACTCGCGCGGCGAGTACATCGAGCTCGACGGCTGGAACGAGGACATCACCGCCTGCCGCAGCCCGTCGGACCTGCCGACCGCCGCGCGCGACTACCTCGCGTTCATCGCCGAGCAGATCAAGGTGCCGGTCGCGCTCGTCGGCGTCGGCCCCGGCCGCGAGCAGGTCATCTGGATGCAGGAACAGCCGCAGCTCGCGGCCGTGGCCTAGGCACCCGCCCGGCTCCGCGGCGCAGCGCCTGGCGCGCGAGCGACGCGGCCGACAGCAGCGCGATCGCGGCGAGCGTGATCTGCACGCTGACGATCCCCTCCTCGCTCCAGTAGACGTCGTCGAGGCGCAGCAGCAGCGCCGACTCGTCGAGCGTCAGCGCGACGCCCATCCCGAACGGGATCGCGAGGATCGGGTCGAGCTCCTCGTCGCGCGAGATCACCGACGCGCCGCCGGCGAGGAACGCGAGCACGATCCCCGGCACGAAGTGGTGGATGTGGCGCTCGCCGACGAAGACGTCGCGCAGGAGCCAGCCGCCGCCGGCACCGCGGCGGCGGATGACGTACGTCGACAGGCGCGCGCACGCGAAGGTCAGGGAGAACGAGCCGAGCAGGTTCAGCAGCGCCGTCTCGCGCGTGGTCATGCTCTCGTAGCCGGCGACGGCGACGGCGACGGTCTCGCGGACCGCGGCGTCGGCGGTGTCGATGGCGTCGAGCTCGGGGTGCTGGTGGGCGCGGTCGCGCAGCACCCGCGCGATCTCACCGCCGAGCACCGCCGCCGTCAGCCCGAACGCCGCGACCCCGAGCGCGACGGTCCCGCGCTCGGCCTTCAGCCGCCGGCGCCGCGCCCACGGCAGCTCGATCGCGCCGGGCAGGTGCAGGCCGCGGGTCGCTAGGTCCACCGCTCGAGCAGGTCCTCGTCGGGCACGTCGCGGACCATCCGCGCGGGCACGCCCATGACGACCTTGCGCGGCGCCACGTCGCTGGTGACGACCGCGCCGGCGGCGACGAAGGCCTCCTCGCCGACCTCGACGCCGGGCAGCAGCACCGCGCCGCCGCCGATGCGGCAGGCGCGCCGCAGCGTCGCGCCCACCAGCGGCTCGTCCTTGGGATGCCGCGAGGCCGTGGCGTCGTTCGTCGTCATCGCGCAGGGGCCGAAGAAGACGTCGTCCTCGATGACGCTGAAGGCGGTGACGTAGCCCTGCGACTGGATCCGCACGCGCGCGCCGATCGTGACGTCGTTGTCGACCCCGGTTGCGCGGCCGACGACGGTCCCGGCGCCGATCGAGGTGCGCTCGCGGACGAAGGCCTGGTCGCCGACGATCGCGCCCGCGCCGATCTGCGAGCCGGCGAAGATGATCGCCTGGGCGCCGACGATGACGCCGGCGTCGAGCACGAGCGGATCGAGCTCCGTGCGCGGGGCGCTCGAGCGCGGCGCGAGCTTGGGCGCCTTGCCGAGGATCGCGCCGTCGCCGATGACGCAGCCGTCGCCGATGATCACGCCGTCGTAGACGACGACGTTGGCGCCGAAGACGACGTCCTCGCCGACGGAGGCGGTGGGGCTGAGGACGAGCCCGGGGGCGCTGGCGGCGTTCGTCATGAGCGCTGGAGCCTAGCCATCGCGGCCGCGACCCTGCCGCCCGCATGACCGTCGCCGTAGAGCTCGGGGCGCTCGGCGGGCATGGCGCGGTCCAGCGCGCTGCGGGCGGCGGCGGGGTCGAGATCGACGAGGACGTTCCAGCCGCTGTCGACGGTCTCGACCCACTCCGTCGTGTCGCGCAGCGTCACGCACGGCACGCCGGCGAGGTAGGCCTCCTTCTGGACGCCACCGGAGTCCGTCAGCACGGCGGCGGCGCGCGTGAGCAGCGAGGTGAAGGCGAGGTAGCCCAGCGGCGGGCGCAGGATCGTCCCGGCGGCCAGGCGCTCCAGCAGCCCGGCCTGCTCCAGGCGCGCGCGGGTGCGCGGGTGCAGCGGCAGCACGACCGGCGCGTCCAGCGACAGCAGCAGCTCGACGAGCGCCTCCAGGCGCTGCGGGTCGTCGACCGTGCCCGCCCGGTGCGCGGTCACCAGGAGGTAGTCGCCGGCGCTCACGCCCGCGTCGCGCAGCGGCGCGTCGTCGGCGCGCGCGCGCGGCGCCAGCAGGCGCGCGACGTCGACCATGACGTCGCCGACGACCTCCACCTCGCCGGCGACGCCCTCGCGCGCGAGGTTGGCGGCGGCGACGCCCGAGGGAACGAGCAGCAGGTCGGCGAGGTGGTCGGTCAGGACGCGGTTGACCTCCTCGGGCATCGCGCGGTCGAACGAGCGCATGCCGGCCTCGACGTGGGCGACCGGGATCCGCGCCTGCGCCGCCGCCAGCGCGCCGGCGAGCGTGGAGTTCGTGTCGCCGTAGACGAGCACCGCGTCGGGCGCCTGCTCGCGCAGGAGGTCGCCGAGCGCGGCGAGCATGCGCGCGGTCTGCTCGGTGTTCGTCCCGCCGCCGAGGCCCAGCTCGATGTCGGGCGCGGGCGCGTCGAGCTCGCGCGTGAAGATCGCCGACAGCTCGTCGTCGTAGTGCTGGCCGGTGTGGACGAGCAGCTCGTCGTGCGCGGCGCGCAGCGGCGCCGACACCGCCGCCGCCTTGACGAACTGGGGGCGGTTGCCGATGACGGTGACGACCCGCACTACGGCTGTTCGGCGAGCTCCGCGGCGATGTGGTCGCGGACGCTGTCGGCCGCGGCGAGCGTCAGCGGCCCGGGCGCGGAGGCGACCGTCGTACCGTCGATCGCGTGCACCGGGTGCACCTCGCGCAGCGACGAGGCGAGGAAGGCCTCCTCGATCGTCGCCAGGTCGTCGAGCGTCGTGACGCGCTCCTGCACGTCGGTGACGGCGAACAGGACGCGGCGCGTGATCGAGTCGAGGATCCGGTCTGACAGCGGCGGCGTGTAGAGCGCGCCATCCAGGGCGTAGACGAACGACGTCGTCGGGGCCTCCAGCACGCGCCCGTGCGGGGAGACGAGCAGCGCCTCGTCGGCGCCGGCCTCCTTGGCAAGACGGCTCGCGAGCATGTTCGCCGCGTAGGACAGCGACTTGACGCCGTCCAGGACGCGCGTCGGCGAGTAGGTGATCGTCGCGAGCGCGACCGTGTCGGGCAGCGCCTTCATCGGCTCGACGAGCCCGATCCGGCGCCCGCCGCGCGTCACGACCAGGCGCAGGCAGCCGTCGGCGGGCTCGGCCTCGCCGAGGATCGCGGCGACGTCGGAGCGCAGCTCGCCGACGTCGAGCGGCAGGCGGATCGACGCGGCGCTGCGGGCCATCCGGTCGAGGTGCTCGTCGAGGCCGAAGGGCCTGCCCTCGTAGAGGCGGACGACCTCGAAGACGCCGTCGCCGCGCAGCAGCCCCTCGTCGGTGACGGAGATCTGCGCGTCCGCGGCGTCCATCAGGACGCCGTCGAGGATCGCGAGCGTCATCGCCGTGAGTGGTTGCAGGTCATCGCAACCGTGAGCGTAGTCGGACGCGCCGATCGGCGACCGCATCAGGACGTGAGCCCAGCGCGGGCGCGGGGTATGCGGTGTCCGATGAGCGACGGCGCGCGACGCCAGCCCTCCCTGCAACGGCTGCGGCAGCTGCCGGTGGTCGGCGGGGCGCTGGACTGGGGACTCGGGCCGAGCGCGGCGTCCAAGCGCACGAAGCAGGCGCGAGCGCGGATCGCCGGCCTGAAGGTGACGGAGTCCGTCTGTCCCTACTGCGCGGTCGGGTGCGGGCAGGTCGTGTACACCCGCGACGGGCAGCTGGTCGACATCGAGGGCAACCCGCGCTCGCCGATCAACCAGGGCACGCTGTGCCCGAAGGGCTCGGCGTCGCGCCAGCTCGTCCAGCAGCCGGGCCGCCTCACGAAGGTGCTCTACCGCGCGCCGCGCGCGACCGAGTGGCAGGAGCTCGAGCTCGAGACCGCGATGGACATGATCGCCGAGCGCGTGATCGCCGCGCGCGAGGCCGGCTGGCAGGACGTCGACGAGCGCGGCTGGCGCGTCGATCGAACGCTGGGCTTCGCGCACCTCGGCGGCGCGACGCTCGACAACGAGGAGAACTACCTCATCAAGAAGTCCTTCACCGCGATGGGCGCGGTGCAGATCGAGAACCAGGCCCGCATATGACACTCCTCCACGGTGCCCGGTCTGGGGACCTCGTTCGGGCGCGGCGGCGCCACCAGCTTCCAGCAGGACCTGCAGCACTCCGACTGCGTGCTGATCATGGGCTCGAACATGGCCGAGGCGCACCCGGTCGGCTTCCGCTGGGTGATGAAGGCGCGCGAGCGCGGCGCCGACGTCATCCATGTCGATCCGCGCTTCGGGCGCACGGGCGCGAGCGCGCGCGACTACGTGGCGATCCGCGCCGGGACGGACATCGCCTTCCTGGGCGGCGTCATCCGCCACATCATCGAGAGCGGGTCCTACTTCCGCGACTACGTCCTGCACTACACGAACGCCGCCACGCTGGTCGACGAGCGCTTCCGCGACACCGAGGACCTCGACGGCGTCTTCAGCGGGTTCGACGCCGCGACCGGCACCTACGACCGCTCGTCGTGGATGTACGAGGGCGGCGAGGTCGCCAGCCCGTCCGGAACGCGCGAGCATGCGACGCAGGCCTTCGAGGAGAAGACCGGGGCGGGGATGCTGATCGGGGCCGTCAAGCGTGACCCGACGCTGCAGGATCCGCGCTGCGTCTTCCAGCTCCTGCGCCGTCACTACAGCCGCTACACGCCCGAGATGGTGGAGCGCATCTGCGGCGTGTCGCGCGCGGACTTCGAGCGCGTGGCGGATGCCGTCATCGCCAACTCCGGACGCGACCGGACGACCGCGCTCGTCTACGCCGTCGGCTGGACGCAGCATTCGCTCGGCGTGCAGATGATCCGCACCGGCGCGATCCTGCAGCTGCTGCTGGGCAACATCGGACGGCCCGGGGGCGGCGTCATGGCGATGCGCGGGCACGCGACGATCCAGGGCGCCAGCGACATCCCGACGCTCTACGACCTCCTCCCCGGCTACCTGCACATGCCGCGCGCCTCCGAGGCGGAGCTCACGCTCGACCGCTACGTCGGGTCCGGCGGCGCCAGGACCGGCTGGTGGTCGCACTTCGACGAGTACATCGTCTCGCTGCTGAAGGCCTGGTTCGGCGACGCCGCCACGGCCGAGAACGACTTCGGCTTCGCGCACCTGCCGAAGATCAGCGGCAACCACGCCCACTTCCCGACGATGCTGCGCGCGCTCGACGGCGGTCTGGAAGGGCTGTTCTGCATGGGTCAGAACCCGGCGGTCGGCTCGCAGCACGCGGGGCTGATGCGCCGCGCGATGGCGCGCATGAAGTGGCTCGTCGTCCGCGACTTCAACGAGATCGAGACCGCGACGTTCTGGCGCGACGCCCCCGAGGTGCGCTCAGGCGAGCTGCGGACCGCGGACATCGAGACCGAGGTCTTCCTCATGCCGGGGGCCACGCACGTCGAGAAGGAGGGCTCGTTCACCAACACCCAGCGGATGGTGCAGTGGCGTGACAAGGCGCTCGACGAACCCGGCGACGCGCGCAGCGAGCTGTGGTTCATGCACCACCTCACCAAGCGCGTGAAGGACCACTACGCCGACTCCGAGCGGCCGCAGGACTGGCCGATCCGCCATCTGCGCTGGGACTACCCCGAGCAGGGCCCCGAGCGCGAGCCCTCGGCCGCGGCCGTGCTGCGCGAGATCAACGGCTACCAGACGGCGACGGGCGAGCCGGTCGCGGGCTTCGCGCAGCTGAAGAACGACGGCTCGACCGCCTGCGGATGCTGGATCTACAGCGGCGTCTACGCCGACGGCGTCAACCAGGCCCGCCGTCGCGACCCGGGCGACATCACGGCCGCGGGCGGCTGGGTCTCGCCGCAGTGGGCGTGGGCCTGGCCGGCGAACCGGCGCATGCTCTACAACCGCGCGTCGGCCGACCCGCAGGGGCGCCCGTGGTCGGAGCGCAAGCGCTATGTCTGGTGGGACGAGGACGCCGGGCGCTGGGCCGGCTACGACGTTCCCGACTTCCCGGCCGACAAGCGGCCGGACTACCAGGCCCCCGACGGCGCCGTCGGGATGGACGCGATCTCCGGCGACCAGCCGTTCATCATGATGGGCGACGGGGTGGCCTGGCTGTACTCGCCCAGCGGCCTGCTCGACGGCCCGCTGCCGACGCACTACGAGCCGCTGGAGTCGCCGGTGCACAACCTCCTCTACCCGGCGATGGACACCAATCCGGTCGCGATCCGCTGGGACCGGCCCGACAACCCGCTGCACGACACCGGCGACCCGCGCTTCCCGTGCGTCGCGACGACCTTCCGCCTGACCGAGCAGCACACGTCCGGCGCGATGAGCCGCAACCTCCCGTGGCTGGCCGAGCTGCAGCCGGAGATGTTCGCCGAGATCGACCCGGTGCTCGCGGCGGCGCGCGGCATCGAGGACGGCGGCTGGCTGACCGTCGTCACGCAGCGTGCCGAGATCGAGGCGCGCGCCAAGGTGACCGAGCGGATGCGCCCGCTCGTCGTCGGCGGGCGCGAGTGCCACCAGGTCGCGCTGCCGTTTCACTGGGGCTACGCGGGCGCCGTTCCCGGCGACGTCGCCAACGACCTCATCGCCCTGTCGGGCGACCCGAACGTGACGATCGAGGAGGCCAAGGCCTTCACCTGCGACGTGCGTGCCGGACGGCGCTCGCGCGAGACGACGGAGCCGCTGCGCGACGCGCACACCGACATTCACATCGGTCCCAACGACGACCACCCGGCCGAGCAGCCGAAGTACAGGAGCCAATCGTGAGCGAGGTCTCGATCGACCGCCCCGGCGCCGAGCGCATGGGCTTCTTCACCGACACCACGGTGTGCATCGGCTGCAAGGCGTGCGAGGTCGCCTGCAAGCAGTGGAACGACCTGCCCGCCGACGCGTCGCAGCTGCGCAAGGGGGCCTCCTACGACTACACCGAGAAGCTCGGCGCGGACACCTGGCGCCACGTGCGCTTCGTCGAGACGCTCCAGCCGCTGCCCGAGCTGCCCGCCATCCCGCCCGTGCAGGAAGCGGACGGCAACTGGGACCTGCGCGATCCCGGCAGCTGGCTGTTCATGTCCGACGTGTGCAAGCACTGCACCCACGCGGGCTGCCTGGACGCCTGCCCGACCGGCGCGCTGATCCGCACCGAGTTTCACACCGTGGTGCTGCAGCCCGATGTCTGCAACGGCTGCGGCTACTGCGTGCCCGCCTGTCCGTTCGGCGTCGTCGATCGCGATCACGACGACGGTCGCGCCGCCAAGTGCACCCTCTGCTACGACCGCCTGCAGGATGGCCTCGAGCCGGCCTGCGCGAAGGCCTGCCCGACGGACTCGATCCAGTTCGGCCCCTACGACGAGCTCGCCGAGCGCGCCGCGCGCCGCGTGGCCAAGCTGCACGAGGACGGCCACTCGTCGGCGTATCTCTACGGCGCGGGCGACGACCCGGGCGAGGAGCTCGCCGGCGGCCTGGGCGCGTTCTTCCTGCTGACCGAGGCGCCCGAGAGCTATGGCCTGGTCGCCCAGGCAGAGTCGCCGATCCAGGAGAACGTCGTGCCGGCGACGCTGGCGGCGGTCGGTGCCGGGCTGGCGGCCGCAGCCGGTGTCGCGCTCGCCTTCGTACGACCGGCCAAGCGGGGCGACCACGCCCGCGCGCTCACGGCGCTGGCGGTGCTCGGCGGCGCCGTCGAGCTCGTCCGCGAGGCGGCCCGCGCGAAGGCGGCGTCGTGAGCGAGGAACGCCCCCGCCCGCCGCGGGACATGACGCCGGCGCTCGGGACGCCCGCCTCCCCGGCGAGCTGGCAGGCGGCCGATCCCGACGAGGCCGTCGCCTTGCACGCCACGCGCTGGGGCGACGCGCGCTGGTCCTTCCTCTACGGCGACGACACGTCCTATGCCACCGCGCAGGCGCCCGCGCCCGGGCTCGTCGCGCAGGCCAACCGCGACGCCCGCGGTGCAGAGGAGCTTCCAGGGGTCGTCAACGGCCAGATGATGAAGGCCCCACTGTGGACGTGGGAGGTCCCGCTCTATTTCTGGTTCGGCGGCATCGCCGCCGGGTCGTCGTTCGTCTCGCTGGCCTGCGACCTCGCGGGCGACCGCTCGAGCGCCCGCGTCGCGCGCGCGATCGCCCTCGGCGCGGTGGTGCCCTGTCCGCCGCTGCTGATCGCCGACCTCGGGCGACCCGGGCGCTTCTACAACATGCTGCGCATCTTCAAGCTGCGCTCGCCGATGTCGACGGGGGCGTGGACGCTGACGCTGTTCGGCAACCTCGCCGCCGGGGCCGTCGGGGCCGATCTCCTCGGCCGCGAGCGCCTGGCGCGCGCGCTCGGGGCGACCAACGCCGTCGTCGGCGGCTACCTGGGCTCCTACACGGGCGTGCTGCTGGCCGGCACGGCGGTCCCGGCGTGGGCGCGCAGCCGGTCGTTTCTCGGGCCGATCTTCGTCGCCACCGCCACCGCGACGGGCGCGGCCGCCACGCGGCTGGTGCTCGTGGCGACCGGGGTGCCCGCCGACCACCCGACGCGCGAGGCGCTGGCCCGCGTCGAGGCCGGCGCGATGGCGGCCGAGCTGATCCTGTCGGAGATCAACGAGCACCGGCTCGGACGCCTCGCCGGCGCGCTGAGCGACGGGAACCCCGGGCGCCTGTTCCGGGCCGGGAGGTGGCTCGCGCGCGCAGGCCTGGCGCTGCGACTCGGCCGCAGGCTCCCCGCCGCCGGTCACGCGGCGAGCGCCTGCTTCCTGCTGTCCGGGTTGTGCTTTCGCTACGCATGGGTCACGGCAGGTCCGGCCTCGGCACGCGATGACGAGGCCGTCGCGCGGATGGCGCGAGAGACACGCTGAAAGGAGCCGCACATGTCGTTCAAGAGTCCTCCGGAGATCACGAGTGCGAGCGTGGAGGTGGGCGTCCAGAAGGCGCAGATGTCATGGGACAAGCTGCTCGTCGGCGGCTTCCTGGCAGGCGCCTACATCGCCTTCGCCGGCCTGCTCGCCATCACCGCGTCCGCGGGACTGGATCCCGCGAAGGTCGGCGGTGTCATCACGTTGATCACCGGCTCGGTCTTCACGCTCGGGCTGATCCTGGTCGTGATCGCCGGTTCAGAGCTGCTGACCGGGAACATGGCGCTCGTGCCGATCGCCGCGCTGGCGCGCCGGGTGAACCTCGGTCGCATGTCGGTGAACTTCACGTTCGTCCTGATCGGAAACCTGCTCGGCTCGCTGTTCGTCGCCTACTTCCTCGCCGTCAAGACGGGGGTCGTCACCGCCGAGCAGCCGCTGGCGCGGCTGGGCGACATCGCCTCGGCCAAGGCCGTCACCGAGACCGACTGGCAGATCTTCCTGCGCGCGCTGGGCTGCAACTGGCTCGTGTGCCTCGCGGTCTGGATGGCGCTGGCGGCGGACGACATCGGCGGCAAGGTGCTGGCGATCTTCTTCCCGATCATGGCCTTCGTCGCGATGGGCTTCGACCACGTCGTCGCGAACATGTTCTTCCTGCCGGCGGCGATCTTCGCGAACGTCCCCGGCATCGGCTGGGCCGACGTGCTCAACAACTGGGTGTTCGCGTTCCTCGGGAACTTCGTCGGCGCCAGCGTCTTCGTGTCGGGCGCGTACTGGTACCTCTACGGCCGCCCGCCCCGCGGCGAGCCGACGGCCGGCGGCGTTCCCGCAGGTGAGGCGGCCGCCCCGCGCGTCGACGGCCGCTCCACGCGCGAGCAGGTGCCGGCGGCGTAGAGGCCGATGACCATGCCCCCGCCAGGAATCGAACCTGGAACCTTCGGATTAAGAGTCCGCTGCTCTGCCAGTTGAGCTACAGGGGCGAGTGAGCCGACGATCCTAGCCAGTCGGGGTCGTGGTCGCCCCCTGCGTCTGGGACGACAGCGCCTGCGTCTTGAGGCCGTTGAGCGCCGTGCGCAGCGCCTTGCGGTCCTTCGCCGGGGCGAGCTGGACGGCGCGGTCCGCCGCGAGGTCCGCGGTGCGGGTGTCCTTGGCGCGGTAGGCGAGCTCGGCGAGCTGGGCGAAGAGGTTCGAGTTGGGTGGGTTCTCGGCCGCGGTGATGATCTGCTTCGCCCGGACCGCCTTCGGGAGCTCGTTGAGCGCGCTCGCCTCGTAGGCCTGGACCATGAACTTCGCGGTGCGGACGTCGGGCTGCTTGGGATCGAGCGCGAGGTGGCGCTCCCAGGCCTGGCTGGCCAGCTGCAGGCGCGCGAGTCCCTTGTCGGTGTACTGGCCCGTGGAGGTGATCTCGTCGATGCCGGCGCGCTGGAAGCGCAGCGAGGCGAGGGTCGCCCAGGGCACGGGGTCGCGCGGGCGCGCCTTCGTGGCCGCGATCGCCGAGTCGATCCGCTTGTCGATCGCCGAGGTGGCGCTCTGGCCGCCGGAGCCGCCGGAGATCGCGTCGAAGAGACCGCCGCTCTGGGAGCTGCCGATGCCGAACAGGACGAGGCCGCCGCCCATGAGGACGGCGAGCGACAGATAGATGGCTTGCACGGTGCGGCGACGGCCGCGTCCGCGCAGGTCGAACAACATCGAAAGATCAGTCCTTTGGTTCGGGGTCTTCCAGCTTAGGCGGATCGGCGTCGTCGGCGCTCAGGTCGGCCTCCGCGTCGTCGTCCTGCGGTCCATCGTAGGCGTCTTGTGAGCGTTCCTCGTCCTCGTCGGCGGCGACGACCGCCGCGACGTTGTCGGCGGCCGCGGAGACGTCGTCGTCGTAGGGGTCGACCGCGGTCTCGTCGCCGTCCTCATCGGCATCGTCGACGGCCGGCTTGATGCGGTCGATCCAGCGCGCGAGGACGATGCTCAGCTCGAACAGCACGATCAGCGGCGCCATCGCGAGCGTCATCGTCACCGGATCGGGCGTCGGCGTCGCGACCGCGGCGAGGATCGCGATCGCGAGGATCACGTAGCCGCGGTTCTTCGCCAGCTGCTTGGGCGTGAAGATGCCCAGGCGCGTGACCGCCAGCACCCCGACCGGGATCTGGAACAGCAGTCCGATGCCGGCGACGAACAGGACCGCGAACTTGAAGTAGTCCTTGGCCTGCAACAGGATGTCGAACGAGTCGTCGTTGAAGTTCTGCAGGAACTCCACCGCGCGCGTGAGCACGACGAAGTAGCCGAACGCGACGCCGGCGATGAACAGCACCGGGACCATCAGCATCAGCGGCAGCGCCACCTTGCGCTCCCCCGGGCTGAAGGCGGGCAGGATGAACGCGTACGCCTGGTAGAGCAGCATCGGCATCGCGAGCAGCAGCGCGACGTAGAACGCGATCGTGATCGTCGACGTGAACGGCTCGGTGACGCCGAGCGTCACGAGGTTGCGCTGGGTGTTCGTCGGCAGCGCCGCGGCGGCCTGCGCGACCTGCCGGCCCGCGGCCGCCAGGCGGCGCGAGCTCGTGTCGATCGACGTCCGCTGCGTGGCCGTGAGGTTGCCGGCCGAGCCGAGCGCGTCGAACGTCTTCGCCGACGCCGCAAGCGCCGGCCCGAGCGCGCGCAGCGCCTGCCCCTGCTGCTTCTGGAAGCGGGCGGCCTGCTCGAGCGGGTCCTTGCTCGTCTTCTTGGGGTCCTGGAGGTTCTGGGTGTCGCGGACGGGCTTGGTGACGATGTCCAGGAGCGCGTCGTTCTGCCAGAAGCAGAAGCCGAACGAGACCACGAGGGTGATCAGCGAGATCACGAGCCGCTTGCGCAGCTCGGACAGGTGGTCGACGAGGCTCAGCCGGTCCTCGTGACCGATCGGCCGCAGCGCGGTGCCCATGAGTGAATCCGCCCGGAAGCTGCGGCGCGGCGCTCAGCCGCGCGGGCTGACGGCGTCGTCCGGCTTGGCCGGATCGTCGGAGGGCGCCGGCTTCAGCGCGTTTGGGTCGTCGTCGTCGTCCTTCGAGCTCCCCGTGATCGAGTCCTTGAACTCGCGCATGCCCGTGCCGAGCGACTTGCCGAGATCGGGCAGGCGCTTGGGCCCGAAGATGACGAGCGCGATGACGAGGACGATGACGAGTTCGAGTGGACCGATGCCGAGCGGCATTGAGGCTCCAGAGGGGTCGGGTACGGAGAGGGTAGCGCGACCGGTGCTCACGGACGTCGGGTTGAACACCCGAAAAGAACGTTCAAGTTCCCTCCTGGCATGCCGATGAGGTGGTCATGCAGGAGTTCGAGCAAAGCCCTCAGCCGGATCACCAGCAGTACGTGCGCAAAGTGACGCTTCCCTCCGGAAAGACCATCGAGGTCATTTCGTTCGAGGACCCGCCAACCAGCCGGCCCGACCTCCACATCTGCCCCGAATGCAGCTCGGAGCTCGTCTTCCCGGTCGATTGGAAAGAGGCCGGACGCTCCAGCTGGGAGGTCAGCCTGCGCTGCCCCAACTGCGAGTGGACGCAGACCGGCGTGTTCGACGAGGAGCTCATCCAGCGCTTCGACGAGGCCCTCGACCACGGCACCGAGGAGCTCGTCTCCGACCTTCGCGAGCTCACGCGCGCGAACATGGAGGACGACGTGGAGCGCTTCGTCGCCGCCATCTGCGCCGACTTCGTCCTCCCCGAGGACTTCTAGGCCGACGCCCTTCCGGCGGGCCTAGGCTCGCCGGTGCACGACCGAGTCGGCGACGAGATCCAGCGCGGTCCGCTGCCCGTCGTCGAGCGCCAGCCGCGCGAGGTCGTCCTTCGCCTCGTCGACGATCGCCAGCGCCCGCGCGGTCGCATCGCCGGTCGCACCGGTCGCCTCGATGCGCTCGCACAGCGCCGCCGCCTGCTCGGGCGTGACGATTGCGCGCAGGTCCACGCCGGCCAGCGCGGCGTCGCGCTCGCGGGCGAGGATCAGCGGCAGCGTCACGGTGCCGTCGAGCAGGTCGGTGCCGCGGTGCTTGCCGGTTCGCGCCGCGTCGCCCGTGACGTCGAGGACGTCGTCGAGGATCTGGAAGGCCAGCCCGATCCGCCGCCCGAACGCGCCCAGCGCCTCGACGCCGGCGGGCTCGGCCTCGCCGGCGAGCGCGCCGAGCTCGCAGGAGGCCTCGAACAGCCGCGCGGTCTTCAGCTCGCAGCGCGCGAGGTAGCGCTCGACGGGGACCGCGACGTTCCAGGCGTCCTGGCGCTGGCGCAGCTCTCCCTCGGCGAGCGCCGAGCCGGCGTGCGAGAGCGTGCGCACCGCCGCCAGCGAGCCGGTCGCGGCCAGCTCGGAGAACGCGCGCGAGAAGAGCAGGTCGCCGGTCGCGGTCGCCATCGCGCGGCCGCCCTGCGCCCAGACCGTCGGCCGGCCGCGGCGCAGCGCGGCGGCGTCGAGCACGTCGTCGTGGACGAGCGTCGCGCTGTGGACGAGCTCGACCGCGGTCGCGGCGGCGACGACGTCGCCGGTGCGCCGCGCCTGCGGGCCCGCGGCGAGCGCCACGAGCAGCGGGCGCAGGCGCTTGCCGCCCGCGGCGATCGTCGCCCCGGCGTGCTCGGCGAGGATCGGCCCGTGGCCGGCCGCCAGCGCGGCGAGGCGCTCCTCGACGCGGGCCAGCAGGAGCGGGACGTGCGACCCGCCCGCGCGGACGATCGCGGCGACGCTCGCGGCCGCGTCCACTACCCGGCCTGCTGCTGCGCCCTGCGCGTCCCGACGTGCAGCGCGATGATCCCGCCGGCGGTGAGGATGTAGCGGACGTCCAGCCCGCAGGCGTCCATCCGCGCCGCCAGCTCGTGCGGCCCCGGGAAGCGCTTGACCGAGTTGGGCAGGTAGTCGTAGGCCTCCGGATCGCCCGCGAGGCGCCCGATCACCGGCACGAGGCGGTCGAACCACAGCCGGTAGAACGTCGACAGCGGCGGCCGCGTCGGCGTCGTGATCTCGAGCACGACGACCGTGCCGCCGGGGCGCACGACGCGCGTCATCTCGCGCAGGCCCTGGTCGAGGTCGGAGAAGTTGCGCGCGCCGAAGCCGACCGTCGCCGCGGCGAACTCGCCGTCGCCGTAGGGCAGCTCGAGGGCGTTGCCCCACTCGAACGTCACCGGCGCGTCGGTCCCCGCCGCGGCCTTCGCGCGCGCGAGCTCCAGCATGCCCTCCGAGAAGTCCGAGCCGACGACGGCGCCGTCGGGCCCCACGCGGCGCGCGAGCTCGAGCGCGAGGTCGCCGGTGCCGGTCGCGACGTCGAGCACGCGGTCGCCGGGGCCGACCTCGGCGAGGTCGACGGCGCGGCGGCGCCACGCGTGGTGCAGCCCGGCCGTCATGACCGAGTTCATGACGTCGTAGAACCCGGCGATGCGGTCGAACATCGCACGCACCTGCGGTTCCTGCAGGGTCCCCTTGTCGGTCTCGGTCATCCGCGGTGCCGCGCGACCGCGGCGGCCCTCACTTCAGCTGCGCGAGGAACTCGACGAGCGCCTTGCGCTTGTCGGTCGGCATCGACGCGTAGGACGGCATCGGCGCCGTCGGGTTGATGAGCGTACGGTCGATCGCCTGGCGTGCGAGGCGCCCGCCGATGTTCGTGAGGTTCGGGCCGAGCGTGCCGCCGTTCTCGGCGATCTTGTGGCAGGCCAGGCAGCCCGACTGCGCGACCACCTGCCGGCCGGCCTCGAACGTGCGCAGCGTCTCGCCGCCGGCGGCGGTGACGGCCGCCGGCGTCTCGAGGTCGATCTGGTTCGGCGAGCCGGCGTGCGCGCCCTCGTAGGTGAGGAAGGCCATCGCGGCGATCGTGAAGAAGGCGGCCGCCATCGCGATCGGGCGGCGTTCGGGCCGGCGCTCCGGGCTGCGGTCGTAGAACGGCAGCAGGAAGAGCAGGATCATGCAGATCGTCGGCACGCCGATCGCGGCGAGCGGCGTCAGCGACGAGGGCTTGATGACGCGCAGGACCTCGAAGAGGAAGAAGAAGTACCACTCCGGCCGCGGCGTGTAGGTCGTCGAGGTCGGGTCGACCTTCGGGCCGAGCTCGGCGCCGAGGACGATCGCCATGACGATGATCGACGCCATGACGACGACGGCCATCAGCGAGTCCTTGGCGACCGCGTAGGGGAAGAACGGCTTGCCCTGCGACTTCAGGATCGAGTACTCGCGGAGGTAGGCCTCCTTCTCGCGCTGGTTCATGACTACGCGTCGTCCTGGCGGTGCTCGGGGGCGATGTCCGTCTTGATCCAGGGCGGCGCGGTCGTCCCCAGGCGCGCGACGAGGTACAGGTGCGCGCCGATCATCGCCGCGATGATCCCGGGCAGCAGCAGCATGTGCAGCGCGTAGAAGCGCGACAGCGTCGTGACCCCGAACTCCGGGCCCGCGCGCAGGAAGTCGTTGAGGTACGGGCCGACGAGCGGGCCGGTGCCGTTGATCGCGACGCCGACGGTCGTCGCCCAGAAGGAGCGCTGGTCGAACGGCAGCAGGTAGCCCGTGAAGGACATGAACAGCGTGAGGATCAGCAGGACGACGCCGATGACCCAGTTGAGCTCGCGGGGGTACTTGTAGGCGCCGAAGAAGAAGGTCCTGCCCATGTGCAGGAAGACGAGGATGACCATGACGGTCGAGCCCCACTTGTGCATCCCGCGGACGAACTCGCCGAGGAAGACCTCGTTGGTCAGGTGGCGCACCGACTCGTAGGCGCGCGTGGCCGACGGGTCGTAGTACATCGCGAGGAAGACGCCGGTCACGGCCTGCGAGAGGAACGCGAACAGCGACGCCGAGCCGAGCGTGTAGAACCAGTTCGTGCCCCTGGGGATCTTGCGGAACATCAGCCAGCGCGCGCCGGCCGACATCGAGGTGCGCTCGTCGACCCAGTCGACCGCCGAGACGCCGACCTCGGCGAGCTTCTGCTTCGCCGTCGTCGCGCCGTTGCCGTTCTCGCTCGGGCCCTTGGGCTTCGGGCGCAGGCCCTTGGGCAGCGGTGGGGTGATCTTCGCCATGGCCTAGGTCCCCGGGAGCTTGCGCACCGAGGGGCGGGCCGGGTACAGGTACTGGCCGATGCCGTCCAGCGGCATGCCGGGGTCGCGCGGGGAGAAGCGCCGCAGCTCGGAGTTCACGCTGAAGCGCGGGCCGACCTCGACGTTGCCGTTGCGCACGCGCGTGTAGAAGCGGTCCAGCGGGCGGACCGGCGGGCCACCGGTGCGCTTGCCCTCGAAGTCGTAGACGCCGCCGTGGCAGGGGCAGATGAAGCGCGCCGAGGCGTCGACGAAGCGGACGGGGCAGCCGAGGTGCATGCAGCGCGTCGAGATCGCGATGTACGCGCTGTACTGGTCCTGCGGCAGGCTGTCGCGCTCGCTGTTGTACTTGCGCACGTAGACGGTCGACTTGCCGACGTCGCCGATGCCCGGCGAGATCGTGAGCGTCCGCGGGATGTACGTGTCGTCCGGGAAGTCGGCGATCGGGCCGACGGACTCCCAGCGCTGCTCGTTCTCGTCGAAGATCGGGCCGATGGCGAAGCCGAGCGCGGGGATCGTCATCGCGGCCATGGCGATCGCCCCGGACGTGTGGACGGTGCCCGTCATGAAGCGCCGCCGCGTGACGGTCTCGCCCTCGAACGCGCCGGGGATCTGCTCGTCGACGGTGAGGCGCGGCTGCTTGGACTTGCGATCGGCTGACACGGGGGACGGAAATCTACCGACCGCGGACTTCCGGCGGTACGTCATGGGAGTGCCTGTGCGTCACGTCACAAGCGGTCGTGACACGTGTCACGAGCTGACGCGGGCGCGGGCGGCCTGCGCGGCGGTCCGCAGGAGCGCGGCGGCGGCTGCGTCGCCGGCCCGGGCGCGATCCTTCGCGGCGGCGGTGCCGTCGTCCGGGCCCCAGCCGATCGCGGTCGCCCCGGCCTCCCATGCGGCCCGCGCCAGGGGCTCGTCGCCGCCCGCGTGCGCCTGCGCGCTCAGCGCGATCACGTCGGCCAGCTCGGCGATCGCGACGAGGTCGCCGAGCTCGGCGAGGCGGGCGAGGCCGAGCGCGTAGAGGCGGTCGCCGGCGAGCAGCGCGAGGTCGGGATCGTCGATCGGAAGCGCGCGCGAGCGCGCGTAGTGCAGGCGGTAGCCCTCGTGCACGGCGGTGACCGCGAGCTCGACCTCGTCGCGGGCATCCGCGGCGCGCGGGCCGCCGGCGGCGATCGCCGCGGGCTCGTCGGCCCCGGACGCGGGGGCGGGCGCGTCGCCGAGCGCGTCGGCGAGTGGGCTGCCGGAGTCGCGCACGGCCGCTCGCAGCCGCGCGATCGCGTCGGTCATCGCGAGAACCTGCCCTGCGAGTCCGCAGGGGCCGTCGTCGAGCAATGGCGCGCTGTCATCGCGCGAGCTCCGCGAACGCCGCGGCGGCCGCGGCGACGGTCCGCTCGACGTGCTCGCCGGTGTGGGCGAGCGAGGGGAACCAGGCCTCGAACTGCGAGGCCGGCGCGTACACGCCGCGCGCGAGCAGGCCGCGGCACCAGCGGGCGTAGGCGTCGAGGTCGCAGGCCTGCGCCGCGGCGTAGTCGGTCACCGGCTCGGCGCTGAAGAAGACCGTCAGCAGTCCCGTCGCCGTGGCGATGCGGACGTTCTCGCAGCCGGCGGCGCGCGCGGCGCCCTGCAGGCCCGCGGCGAGCGCGGCGGTCGTCGCCTGCAGCTGGGCGTAGGACTGCTCGCCGTCGAGCAGCGCCAGCGTCTGCAGGCCGGCGGCGACCGCGAGCGGGTTGCCCGACAGCGTGCCCGCCTGGTAGACGTCGCCGGCCGGCGCGATGCGCTGCATGAGCTCGCGCGGCCCGCCGTAGGCGGCGGCCGGAAGCCCGCCGCCGATGACCTTGCCCATGATCGTGAGGTCGGGCGTGACGCCGGTCAGCCCCTGCGCGCCGCCGGGCCCGACGCGGAACCCGGAGATGACCTCGTCGAAGACGAGCAGCGCCCCCGTGTCATCCGCGCACGCCCGCAGCAGCTCGAGGAAGCCCTCGGCGGGCGCGACGAGGCCCATGTTGGCGGGGAACGGCTCGGCCAGCAGCGCCGCGAACTCGTGCTCCTCGGTCGCGGCGACGAGTGCCGCAGGGTCGTTCCAGGGCACGACGATCGTGCTCGCGGCGACCTCGGGCGGGACGCCCGGGCTCGCCGGGATGCCCTGTGTCGCCAGGCCGCTGCCGGCCTCGGCGAGCAGCCCGTCGACGTGGCCGTGGTAGGCGCCGGCGAACTTCAGGAGCTTCGTGCGGCCGGTGGCGGCGCGCGCGAGCCGGATCGCGCTCATCGTCGCCTCGGTGCCCGACGACGTCATCCGCAGCATCTCGACGGACGGCACGCGCCGGGCGACCTCCTCGGCGAGGTCGACCTCACCGGCGGTCGGCGCGCCGAAGCTCGTGCCGAGCTGGGCGGCCTGCGTGACGGCGGCGACGATCGCGGGGTGCGCGTGGCCGTGGATCAACGGGCCCCAGGAGCAGACCCAGTCGACGTAGCTGTTGTTGTCGACGTCGACGAGCTCGGCGCCCTGCGCGCGCTGGACGAAGATCGGGTCGCGCCCGATCGAGCGCATCGCGCGCACCGGCGAGTTGACGCCGCCGGGGAGGTACAGCAGGGCCCGCTCGTACAGCTCGGCCGAGCGGGCGTCGCGCAGGGAGATCGTCATGCGCGGCGCAGCTTACGCTGCGCCGTACTCGCGCTCCCAGGCCTTGAAGTCGTCGGTGAAGTAGAGGAGGCGGATCTTCTTGAACTCCGTCGACGAGTAGAGCGTCGCGCGCTCGGTGATGTCGAACTCGTCGGCGATCGCGTCGAGGATCGCGTCGCACTCCTCCTTGGAGCGGCCGTGGGCCATCGTGAAGACCGAGTAGGGCCAGTCCTCGTAGGTCGGGCGCTGGTAGCAGTGCGAGATGCCGCGGAAGGACGCCATCCGCGGGCCGAGCTCCGCGATGCGGTCCTCGGGCACCTTCCAGACGCCCATCCCGTTGGCGGAGAAGCCGGCGCGGCGGTGGTAGAGGATCGCGGCGACGCGGCGCAGGATCCCGCGCTCCTTCATCGCGGCGAGGTGCTCGAGCAGCGCGTCCTCGGCGATGCCGAGCTTCGCCGCGGCGGGCGCGTAGGGCTCGGCGACGACGGGCATGTCGCCCTGCGTCGCGCGGATGACCTCGCGGTCGAACTCGTCGTAGTCGACGCCCTCGAGGTCGACGGGCGCCTGCGCGACGCCCTCGGTCGACAGCGACTTCGTGTCGCCCTGCATCTCGAGCTCCATGCGGATCTTGAAGAGCTTCAGGGTCGGGAGCTGGCGGATCGACTCGGCGCCGGTGAGCTCCTGGAGGACGTCGAGCGTGCCCTGCAGGCCGAGCTTGGAGTCGCCCTCGACGGCGAGCGTGAACCACATGTTGAACTCGTGGTTGCGCAGGTAGTTGTGGCTGACGCCGGGATGCGAGTTGATGATCTTGGCGGCGCGCCAGGGATGCTCGGGATCGACCTTCGCGGCGACGAGCATCGAGCCGTAGCCGAGCGCGCGGGTGTCGTAGATCGGCGTGACCTGGCGGATGATGCGGTCGTCGAGCAGGCGCTGGACGCGGGCCATGACGTCGGCCTCGGGGATCTCGGCGGCGGCTGCGACGGAGGCGTAGGGGCGGTTCGCGAGCGGGAAGCTGCCCTGCATGAGGTTCAGGACGCGGCGGTCGACGTCGTCGATCGGGGCGGCCGAGCCGTCCTTGCGGGAACGAATCTTCGGTATTGCCGTTTCGCCCTGCGAACCCCGCAAGCGGGCTTCTTCGGTCGACGTCACTCGTGAAGCCACTGTGCCGCATCCTTCGCGTGGTAGGTGATGACGATGTCTGCGCCGGCCCGGCGGATGGAGGTCAGGATCTCCAGCACCGCGGTGCGCTCGTCAAGTGCACCGACGGCGGCCGCCGCCTTCACCATCGCATACTCCCCGCTGACGTTGTAGGCGGCAACCGGCAAACGGCTAGCGTCCTTCACGCACCGAATCACGTCGAGATACGCGAGCGCCGGCTTGACCATGACGACGTCGGCGCCCTCCTGGACGTCGAGCAGCGCCTCGCGCACCGCCTCCTCGCCGTTGGCCGGATCCATCTGGTAGGCGCGCCGGTCGCCGAACGCCGGCGTCGAGCCGGCGGCCTCGCGGAACGGGCCGTAGAAGGCGGAGGCGAACTTCGCGCTGTAGGCGACGATCGGGGTGTTGGCGAAGCCCTCCTCGTCGAGCGCGGCGCGAACGGCGCCGATGCGCCCGTCCATCATGTCGCTCGGGGCGACGATGTCCGCGCCCGCGCGCGCCTGCGAGACGGCGGCCCGCGCGATCAGCTCGACGCTCGCGTCGTTCTCGACCCAGCCGTCGGCGGTCAGCAGGCCGCAGTGGCCGTGGTCGGTGTACTCGCAGAGGCAGACGTCGGTCATGACGAGCAGGTCGGGATGCGCCTCCTTGATCGCCCGCGTGGCGAGCTGGACGATGCCCTCGTCGTCGTAGGCGCCGCTGCCCTCGGCGTCCTTGTGCTCGGGGATCCCGAACAGCAGCACCGCCGGCAGCCCGAGCGCACGCGCCGCGCCCGCCTCCTCGACGGCGGCCGAGATCGACAGGTGGTCGATGCCCGGCAGCGAGCCGATCGGCTCGCGCCCGTCGATGCCCGAGCGCACGAACAGCGGGAGGACCATGTCCGACGCGGTCAGGCGCGTCTCGCGCACGAGGTCGCGCAGCACGGGCGTCGCGCGCAGCCGGCGCATACGGGTTGCTGGGAACGCCATCCCCACCAAGGGTACCGGCGCTCCGTGGCTGCTCTGTGACATTCGCCGAGGCATACTGCGGCGGTGGCCGCGGAGCGCGACTGGCGTCTTGACGGGGTGCGCGTCGTGCGCGCCGGAGAGCTCGATGCCAACACGCCGCAGACGCCGGGGATGAGCCGCGCGGCCGCGATCACCACGGCGCGCGCCGGCGCCGAGAAGCTGTGGGCCGGCACGGTCGTCATCCACCCCGACGCCAAGACCGGCGCCCACCACCACGGGCCGGTCGAGAGCGTGATCTACGTCGTCTCGGGGCGGGCGCGGATGCGCTGGGGCGAGCGGCTGGAGTTCGTCGCCGAGGCCGGCCCCGGCGACTTCATCTTCGTGCCGCCCTACGTCCCCCACCAGGAGATCAACGCCAGCCCCGAGGAGCCGCTGTCCTGCGTGCTCGTGCGCAGCGGGCAGGAGCCGGTCGTCGTCAACCTCGACCTGCCGGAGGTCGAGCCCAACCCCGAGCAGGTGCGCTGGGTCGACGACCTGCACGGTCCCGGCTGAGGGGCTGCAGCGCGGCGCTACCCTCCGTCGGGATGACGGAATCGCCTCGCCCGGAGCTCCGTGCCTCCGACGCGGACCGCGAGCGCGCCGCCGAGACGCTGCGCCACGCGGCCGGCGACGGGCGGCTGACGCTCGACGAGCTCGGCGACCGCCTCGAGGAGACCTACGCGGCCCGCACGCGCGGCGAGCTCGCGACGCTGACCGCCGACCTGCAGGCGCACGACGACGCGCAGCCGGACGAGGGCTACCTCGTGCGCCGCGGCGAGGGCGGCGCGCGCTGGCTGCTCGCGATCCTCGGCGGCTGCGAGCGCTCAGGGCGCTGGCGTCTGGGCGAGCGCTGCACCGTCGTCAACGTCATGGGCGGCAGCGACCTCGACCTCAACGAGGTCGAGCTGGCCGCCGACCGCGTCCAGCTCACCGTGATCTCGCTGATGGGCGGAGCCGACATCCACGTGCCGCACGGCCTGACCGTCGAGGTCTCGCAGTTCGCCTTCATGGGCGGCAACAGCGTCCACATCACCGACGACCGCCCGGCCACGCCGGGCGGGCCGGTGCTGCGCGTGCGCCTGTTCTCGGTCATGGGCGGCAGCGACGTCAAGCGCGGGCCGAAGCTGTCCTGGATCGAGCGCAAGGCGCTCGAGCACCGGCGGCGACGCGAGCTCGGTCGCTGATCAGGAGCGGCCGCGCGGGACCGGGACGCGCTCGGTCTCCGGCTCGGGCTCGGGCTCGAGCTCCGGCGGTGGCGGCGGGGCCCGCTCGGCCAGCATCAGCGGCGAGGCCGTCCCCCAGGACTCGAAGACGAGGTGCTTGCGCAGGTAGTCGACCGTCTCGCGCAGGATCGCGGCGATCGGCAGCGCGATGAGCGCCCCGAAGAAGCCGTAGATCTCGCCGCCCATCAGCAGCGCGAAGATCACGAGCAGCGGGTTCAGCCGCAGCGCGCGTCCGAAGACGTTGGGCGCCACGACGTGGCCCTCGAGCTGCTGCAGGCCGACGAACAGCAGCGCGACCCACAGTGCCGTCAGCGGGTCCTGCACGAGCGCGACGATCACGGGCGGCAGCGCGCCGAGCACCGGGCCGACGTACGGGACGAGCTCCATCAGCCCGAAGAACACGCCGAACGCGGGCGCGTAGGTGCGGCCGTCGGGAAAGATCCCGAGGACGCCGAAGAGCCACAGCGCGACGCCGGCGCTCGTCCCCATGATCGCGCTGAAGAGCAGCTGCCCGCGAACGTAGCCGGAGACCGCGCGCTGCACGCGCGTCGGGAAGTCGTCGCCGGGCGTGCCGTCGCCGGGCGGCATGATCTTGCGCACCAGCACCCCGATCCGCGGTGCGTAGATGAGCATGTAGACCGACAGGACGATCACGAGGATCACGTAGAACGACAGCTCGACGAAGCGCCGCAGCAGGTCGCCCGTGAGCGTCACGATCTCGCCCGATCCGGAGACGATCGAGTCCTGCAGCGACGCCAGCGCGCTGTCGGTCTGGCCCTTGATCTGGACGTCGATGCCCTTGTCGTCGAAGAACGTCTGGACGTCGTCCAGCGATGTGCTGGCGTCGTCGATCAGCCCCGGCACGTCGTCGGCGAACGACGTCGCCTGGTTGCTGATCGGGGTGGCGAGCAGGAAGCCGAGCGCCGGCAGCGCCGTGAAGAACGCGACGTAGACCGCGATGACGCAGAGCGTCCGTGGCAGGCGCGTGCGCTGCAGCAGCGCCACGACCGGGTTGAGGATCAGCGCGATGACGCCGGCGACGATGAACAGCAGCAGCACGATGCCCGCCGCCTGCGCGATCGCGTAGATCGCGAGGACGCCCAGCGGCAGCATGACCAGCTGCACCCAGCGGGGGACGACGACGGGCGCCGCGGCGGCCGGCGGCGGTGCCGGCGGGATGTCGCTCTCGTCAGCCATCCCCTCTGCGTCAGAGTATGCGGCGTGCCCGATGCCCCCGCGACCATCCTCTTCGTCGGCGACGTCGTGGGCTCACTCGGGAAGCGCACCCTGCTGGGACTCCTGCCGGTGCTGCGCGAGCGCCACGACCCGACGTTCGTCGTCGTCAACGGCGAGAACGCCGCGGGCGGCCTCGGCATCACGCCGAAGATCGCCGACGAGCTGTTCGACGCCGGCGTCGACGTCATCACGCTCGGCAACCACGCCTACCACCGCAAGGAGATCTACGACTACCTCGGTCGGCGCAAGGAGATCCTGCGGCCCTACAACTACCTGCGCAGCCAGCCCGGCCACGGCACCTGCACGGTCCAGCGCGACGGCGTGAGCCTGGGCGTCGTGAACCTCAGCGGCAACCTCTTCCTGCGCGCCGGCCGGCCGGCCTTCACCGACGTCGACGCCGCGCTCGGCGAGCTGAGCGACGCCGACCACGTCCTCGTCGACTTCCATGCCGAGGCCACGAGCGAGAAGGTCGCGCTCGGCTGGCATCTCGACGGCCGCGTCAGCGCCGTCGTCGGTACCCATACGCACGTGCCGACCGCCGACGCGCGCGTGTTGCCGGGCGGCACGGCGTACATCACCGACGTCGGCATGACCGGCCCGCGCGGCGGCGTCATCGGCGTGCGCAAGGAGCAGTCGATCCGCGGCTTCGTCACGCACATGCACGAGCGCTACGACACGTCCGACGAGGACCCCTGGCTCAACGGCGTGCTCGTCACGTGCTCGCAGCCGCGGCGCGCGGACGCGATCGAGCAGCTGCTGCTGCCGGCCGTCTGAGCAGCGCGCGCGCCAGCAGCGCCAGCGCCGCGAGCAGCAGCGCGTTGCGCGCCGCGACGACGAGGATCACGCCCGTCTGCTCGTTGATGAGGTCGAAGTAGCGGCCGGGGAACTCGACGTGCGTGAGCACGATCGCCGCGCCCGTCAGCGCCGCGACCGAGCGCTCGCCCCAGACCCAGGCGAGCGCCGCGAACGGGGCGAGCCAGATGACGTACTGCGGCGAGAAGACCTTGCCAAGCGCGACGAACGCCAGGAGCGCCGCGAACCCGGTCAGCACGAGGTGGCGGGCGTCGCGGCCGCGCGCCGCGAGCACGATCACCCATCCCAGCGCCAGCACGAGCGCCAGCGCGAACACCGCCGCGACGAGGTCCGCCTGGCCGCCGTCGAGGCCGTTGGACTTGAAGCGGTCCGGGCGCAGGTTGGTCCCCGTCACCTGCGAGTCGCCGAGCGCGAACAGGACGCTCGCCGGCGTCGACTCGATCTGCACCGGCCGCTCGAGGTGGAACGTGAACGAGTCGACGTAGCCGCTGCCCGACAGCGGCAGCGAGACGAGCACGACGACCGCCGCGAAGATCGCCGCCCCGCGCAGCGCCGCCCGCCGCTCCCCGCGCGCGACGAGCCAGACGACCGCGACGACCGCCAGCAGCCCCGGGAAGAGCTTCGTCATCGTCCCGATCCCGAGCAGCAGGAAGCCGAGGTCGGGGCGCTCGCGCGCGAGCGCCAGCAGCCCGCCGAGCGCGATCGCGATCGGCAGCGCGTCGAAGTGCGTGCGCACCGAGGCGCCGATCAGCACCGGCGCGAGCGCGAGCATCCAGGCGACCTGCAGCCCCGCGCGGCGCTCCCCGGCCAGGCGCGCGGCGAGCTGCTGGCCGACGATCGCGCAGCCGCCCATGAGGACGGCGAAGCCCACGGCGTAGGTCGCCTCGTCGCGGCCGGGCAGCCCGCCGAGCCAGATCGGCAGCGCCGCCAGCGGCGGGTACTCGAAGCCGAAGTCGACGTAGGGCAGCCCGCCGCCCGCGATCAGGTCGGCGTAGGTGCGGTACACGAAGAGGTCGTTGACCGTCGTGTCGGAGAACGGCCCGACGGTCGTCGCGACCGCCCACAGCACCGCGAGCGCGACCGCCGGCAGTGCGAACGCCCAGCGCTGCGTCACGCCCGCCTCGCGGGCGGGCCGTAGCGCCCGACGAGCGCCAGCATCACGAACGGGAAGAACCACGGGACGTAGAGGTAGAACCAGTGCGTGACGCCGAGCTCCAGCGCGATCAGGATCGCGGCGGCGCAGGCGGCGAGCCCGACGAGGTCGCGGCGGCGCGGCACGAACGCGAGCGCCACCGCCAGGCCGACGCCCGCGATCTGGACCGCGCGCTGGGCGTAGTTCAGCCAGCCGACGTCGGGGTCGTAGAGGCCCCAGATCGAGAACGGCGAGCCGCGCTCGGCCTGGAAGGCGATCGTGTGGTCCCAGAAGCTGCGCAGGTCGTTGTGGGCGAGGATCGGCGCGAACGCCACGGCCGCCGCGACGGCGAAGCCGATGGAGAACCAGGCCATCGTCCTGAGCTTCGGCCGCGGGTAGGCGGCGAACAGCGGCGCGAGCGCCAGCGGCGCGAACTTCGTCAGCCCCGCGAGCGCGACGAACGCGCCGCGCGCCGGCGCGCTGCCGGCCGCCCACAACGCTGCCAGCACGAGCAGCGGCACGAGCGCGTCGTTGGCGTTGGACATCTGCGCGTAGAGCGTGAACGGGTACGCGGCCCAGGCGTAGGCGAGGACCACCCCGAGGTCGGGCCCGCGCACGCGGCGGCCGACGAGGAAGCACAGCAGGCAGGCGAGCAGGTCGAACACGATCGCCGCCCCGTGCGCCGCCGGCAGCTCGTCCCAGCCGCCGCTCCAGGGCAGCATCTGCTCGAACGGGACGTAGCTCTCGTAGACGACGGGGCCGTAGGTGTCGCCGCTGGCGTTGTCGGACGGGAACGCGCCGTAGAGCTTCTTGCCGTCGACGAGCCGGTCGGCGCCGATCACCCCCGCGTAGCCGACGTCGATGACGTTCGAGTTCGTGACGTTGAGCGCCACGCGGAAGCCAACGAGGAAGATCAGCCCGATCACGAGCCAGCTCACGGGGACCAGCAGCGGCAGCGGCCGGCGCTGCTCGTCGGCGACGCCGCGGCGGCGCAGCCCGATCCACAGCATGCGCCCGAGCAGGTAGGCCAGCAGCGGGTAGACGAGCGGCACCGACGTGCCGACCTCGGCGGCGTTGAAGAACGCCAGCGAGACCGAGAACGCGCTCAGGACGAGCAGGTCGAGGTGCAGCAGCCGCCACGGCCGCTTCGGCGTCACGAACGGCACGACGAAGAGGACCGCGAGCGGGATCCAGACCCAGGGCGCGTTGACGATGCGCCCGAACGCGCCCGGGTAGCCGCGGGCCATCGTCCAGGCCACCTTGTAGCCCGTCCAGGCCTCGAGCACGGTGCTCGTCGCGTCGGCGATCAGGACCTGCGCGATCTCCTTGCGCGGCGCGCCGGGCGCGACCTTCGCGAAGTAGGAGACCTGCCAGCGATCGGTGCCCTTGAGGAACACCTCGCGGCGTCGCGCCCGGGTACTTGTCGCGCTCCTCGCGGACGTTGCCCAGCCGGCTCGCGATCCGGCCCGCCTGGCGCGCTGTCAGCCTGCGTCCGGCCGGGGCGACGTCGTCGCGCGCCGGGAGCGACAGCGCGTCGGCGCTGACCGCGGCGGGCGACAGGCCGTCCTTCAGCGAGCCCGCGCTGCCGGCCCGGCGCTCCTGCGCGGCGGCGGGGGCCGCGGCGGCCAGGCAGAGCGCGAGCGCGGCGAACCACGCCGCGCCGCGGGTCACGCGCGGAAGCTCCAGAGCTTGTTGCCGAGGAAGTTCAGCGGCGTCGCGGCGGCGATCGCGATCGCCTGGGCGGCCACCTTCTCCATGCCCAGCCACTCGACGAGCGCGAACAGCACCAGCAGGTTGAAGCCGAACGCCACGAGCGAGACGACGCAGAAGCGCGCGGCCTGGAAGCCGGCGTGGCCGCCGCTGGCGTCGGCGAACGTCCAGGCGCGGTTCCAGACGAAGTTGTTGGCGAGGGCGACGACGAAGGCCGCGACGGCGGCGAGCCTGTAGTCGATGCCGGCGGCGTGGACGAGCAGCGTGAAGACGGCGAGGTTGACGGCGTAGCCGCTCGCGCCGACCGTCGCGAAGCGGACGAGCTGCAGCCAGTTGGATGGTTTGCGCAGGCCGGCGCGCACGCGCGCCCGCCGGCGGCCGCGCGGCACCTCGATCGCAGGATCGGTGACCAGCGCCTCGTCGACGGTCATGCCCGACAGGCTACCCAGCGCCGGCGCCGAAGTGCCCCAGCACCATCGGGGCGACGTCGGCGATCGACCAGCAGCCGTCGGCGCGCTCGGGCGGCGCGTCGACGCCGCAGAACAGCAGCGCGCCGAGCGAGTCGACGCGATGCAGCGAGCCGTGGCTGCCGCCGCGGACGTGGGCGCGCTTGCCCCAGTCGGGGAACTCGTAGGACGGCTCGGCCGACAGCAGCACGTCCCCGGACGTCGGGCAGTTCAGCGCGGCCCAGACGCGCGCCAGCGCGTCGGGGTAGTGGTCGCAGCTCAGCTCGCCGTCCTGCACCGTCGCCAGCAGGGTGTCGAGCTCGCCCTCGACGTCCCAGCGGCGGCCGCGCACGTCGGCGAGCTCGTCGCCGGGCACGAACGACAGCTCGCCGCGCTCGCCGCCGATCCACGCGCGCCCGTCGTCGCCGCGCCACATGACGAGGTCGACGCCCTCGATCGCGCGGGCCGAGGCGATGACGCGCGGCAGCGCGCTGCGGGTCTCGATCAGGATGTAGATCATCGCGCTGCGCTGCGCGGGGCACAGCGCGAGCTCGGCCTGGCGGGAGTTCGCCGAGGACGGCTGCAGGACCTTCCAGTCGGCGAACGTCCCGGTGAGGTCGATGACGCGCTCGACGTGCGAGTGCGAGTGGTCGGCGAGCACGATCATCGCGTGCTCGTCGAGGAACGCGTCGGGGCCGCCGCCGGCCTCCATGATCCGCCACAGCTCGGCGTCGGCCGCCGCGATCGAGTGGATCTGCGCGTGCGGGCCGTTCTTGTGGGAGTGCGCGTCGTTGTCGGGCAGCGACAGCAGGAGGAAGTCGAAGAGGTCGTGCTCGACGAGGTAGGAGCCGACGCAGCCGGCGTGCTGGTCGCGCATCCCCGGGATCCCCATCCGCGACCAGCAGTTCGTCCTGCGGCTCGCGAAGATGTCGGCGTAGAAGAGCTCCTTCGGGCCGAGCGTCGAGCGCTTGAACAGCGACGACGCGGCGCGCGTGAGCGCGAAGTCCTTGGAGATCTCGTGCTCGTGGCGGCCGCGGTAGATGAGGTACGTCGTGCAGGCCGTGCGGACGGCCTCGGCGTCGTCGAGCGTCTCGAAGACGGTCTGCACCGCGGGCGACAGGTGGGTCGCGTTCATGTTGAAGATCGTGTCGACGAGCTGGCGGTTGAGGCCGAACTTGCGCGACGCCGAGAACGACGAGCCGTACTCGACGTAGCGCTGCTCGGCGCGCGAGTACCAGTTCATCGACGGGATCTCGTGCTCGTCCTGCAGGCGCCCGGTCGCGATCGTCGCCGCGCACACCGGCGTGACCGACGGGAACGCCGCGACGCAGTCGTCGACGTACGTGCCGCGCTCGCGGATCGCGCACAGCGCGGGCGCGGTGCCCGAGCGCATCGCGCGCTCGGCCATCGTCGGCTTCATCCCGTCGATGACGGTGACGATGAGCTTGGGGGGGCGGCTGCTCACCGCAGGATGCGCAGGCCGGCGTACTTCTCGCCCTCGCGGCGGCGGCCCCCGCGCAGGAGGAAGGCGAAGAAGCCGAGCGCCACGACGGAGACCGGCGCGACGACGACCGCGAGCGCGGCCAGCACGCCGGAGGTACCGTCCACGTAGACCGGCAGCGCGGCGGCCGCCTCGGGATCCAGCCGTGCCCGCGTGCGGCCGACCAGGGAGCGCGTCGCGGCGGCTGCGAGCGCGGCGCACAGCCCGCCGCCGAGCAGGCCCGGCCACCAGAGGTCGTAGTGGTCGGCGATCGTCGCGGCGCACAGCAGCGCGCCGAGGCCGATCGCGATCCCGGCGAGCGCCGAGTCCAGCGCTCGCTCGGCGACGCCGCGGCGCTGGAGGACGACGACGGCGACGAGCGCGACCACGACCGCGAGCAGCCAGGCCGGCGACTCGAGGAACGAGAACGGCGTGCCCTCGTAGTCGATCCCGACGTCGGCGGTCGCCAGCGCGCCCGCCACGAGCGCGGGCAGGAACGGGCGGATGCCCGCTGCGCCGGCCAGCCCGGCGCCCTGGAGAATGTCGATCAGCAGTCGCACAGCGTCCGGTAGCGTGACGGCGCATGACGATAGACGACAGGGACGCGCGGCCCGGCGGCGAACCACGCCGGATGGCGACCAAGCCCGGGGCTCGCCAGACGTCGCGCGACCTCGAGCGCTACGCCGGCCTCTTCGCCGCGCGCACCCGCGTCATGAAGTCCTCGGCGATGCGCGACCTCATGGCCCTGACCGAGCGCGCGGACATCATCTCGCTGGCGGGCGGCCTGCCGGACACGTCCTCGTTCCCGTCGGAGTCCTTCGCCTCGATCATGAGCAGCGTCGCGATCGAGTCGACCGCCCGCTCGCTGCAGTACGGCCCGACCGAGGGGCTGGGCGTCCTCAAGAGCTGCATCGCCGAGGTCATGGCCGAGGAGGGCACGATCGTCGATCCCGACGACGTCCTCGTGACGACCGGCGGCCAGCAGGTCATCGACCTCGTCTGCAAGACGCTGATCGACCCCGGCGACGTGATCATCGCCGAGGCGCCGACCTACCCCGGCGCGGTCCCGACCTTCTGCTCCTACCAGGCCGAGGTCGTCCAGATCAGCCTCGACGAGGACGGCATGCGCGTCGACGAGCTCGAGGCGACGCTCGAGCGCCTCGACCGCGAGGGCCGGCGGCCGAAGTTCATCTACACCGTGCCGACGTTCCAGAACCCGGCCGGGACGACGATGTCGCTGCCGCGCCGGCGCCGGCTCGTCGAGGTCGCGCGCGAGCGCGAGCTGCTGATCCTCGAGGACAACCCGTACGGGCTGCTGCGCTACGAGGGCGACCCGCTGCCGACGCTCTACGCGCTGGAGGGCGGCGACTTCGTCATCTACCTCGGCACGTTCTCGAAGATCCTCTCGCCGGGCGTGCGCCTCGGCTGGAGCGTCGGCCCGCGCCCGGTGCTCGAGAAGATGAACATCGGCAAGCAGGCCGCCGACCTCTGCTCGTCCTCGCTGACGCAGTACTTCGTCGCCGCCTACTTCGCCAGCGGCCGCTGGCAGGACTACGTGCACTCGCTGCGCGAGATCTACCGCCGCCGGCGCGACGTCATGCTCGACGCGCTCGCCGAGTGCTTCGGCCCCGAGTCGCGCTGGACGCACCCGCAGGGCGGGCTCTTCATCTGGGCGACGCTGCCCGACTACATCGACACGACCGACCTGCTGGCGCGGGCGCTGGACCAGCACGTCGCGTTCGTCCCCGGGCGCGCGGCGTTCCTCGACGGCCGCGGCGGGAGCAGCATGCGGCTGAACTTCTCGGGCGTCGGCGAGGCCGACATCCGCGAGGGGATCCGGCGCATCGGCGAGGTCGTGCGCGAGCAGGTCGAGCTGTACGGCACGCTCACCGGCTCGCACAGCGTCGTGGCGCCGTCCGAGCCCGCGCCCGCGCAGCTCGATCCCGAGCTCGCCGACGTGCTGCACCTGCCGCGCCTGCCCGACCGCCGCCAGGGCGGCGGGTTCGGGTTCCGCGAGGGATGACGCGCGTCGCGGTCCTCAAGGGCGGGCGCTCGCTCGAGCGCCAGGTCTCGCTGAAGTCCGGCGCCCGCGTGCAGGACGCGCTCGAGCGCGGCGGCCACGACGTCGTCGGCATCGACGTCGGCCACGACCTCGTCGCCCGGCTGCGCGCCGCTGCGCCCGAGGTGGCGTTCGTCGCGCTGCACGGCCGCGACGGCGAGGACGGCACCGTCCAGGAGCTGCTGGAGGCGCTCGGGATCCCCTACACGGGCTCGGGCGTGTCGGCCTGCATCCGCTGCGCCGACAAGGTCCTCGCCAAGCACCACATGCTCGACGCCGGGATCCCGACCCCCGACTTCTTCGCGTTCAACGAGACCGCCTTCAAGGAGCTCGGCGCGGCCGAGGCGCTCGGCGCGATCGAGCAGCGCCTGCAGTTCCCGATCGTCGTCAAGCCGGCAGGGCAGGGGTCGGCGCTGGGGATCAAGTTCGCCTCCGCGGCGAAGGACGTGCCGGGTGCGCTCGTCGCCGCGTTCTCCTACGGCGACAAGGTGCTGCTCGAGCACCACGTCGACGGGCGCGACCTCGCGGTGTCGATCCTCGACGGCGTCGCGCTGCCGGTCGTCGAGGCGGTGCCGCGCGAGGAGGACTTCTACGACTTCGAGGCCCGCTACGAGATCGGGCGCACGGAGTTCGTCTGCCCGGCGCAGCTGCCCGACGACGTCACCGCGCGCGCCCAGCAGATCGCGCTCGACGTCTGGCGCGTGCTCGGCTGCCGCGGCTTCGCGCGGATCGACCTCATGCTCGACTCCCACAGCGGCGAGCTGACCGTGCTCGAGGCCAACACGATCCCCGGCATGACCGAGACCTCGCTGATGCCACAGGCGGCGGACGCCGCGGGGATCGACTTCGACGCGCTGATCGAGCGCATCGTCCTACTGGCGCTCGAGTAACCGGGCTTCGCCCTTCTGGTTTCGCCCTCCGGTCGTCGCAAGCTCCGACCTTCGGTCGACGTTCCTCAGCCGTCGTCGCCGGCGAAGTCCTCCGGCGAGACCTGGTCGAGGAAGTCCTTGAACTTCTCGACGACCTCCTCGGTGTCCTCGACGTCGTGCTCGAACTCGATCGCCGACTCGGCGATGACCTCCTCGGCGGCGAAGATCGGCGCGCCGGAGCGGACCGCGAGCGCGAGCGCGTCGCTGGGACGCGAGTCGATCTCCATCTCCTTGCCGTCGACGGCGAGCGTGATCGAGGCGAAGAACGTGTTGTCGCGCAGCTCGGTCACGGCGACCTGGGTGCAGCGGACGTCGAGCTCGCCGAGCATGTCGCAGAGCAGGTCGTGCGTCATCGGCCTGGGGGTCGTCGCGCCCTGCAGCTTCATCAGGATCGCGGCAGCCTCGGGGTGCCCGATCCAGATCGGGAGGAACTTGTTGCTGTCGACGGTCTTCAGCAGCACGATCGGCTGCTTGCCGACCATGTCGAAAGAGACCCCGTAGATGACCATCTCCTGCATCCACGGGAGCATAGCTTCCGACCGAACCGCGCCAGCCCCGCGCGGCGCGTTGTACCACGAACGCGCATTCTTTCCCTGGCGTGCCGCCGGCATCCCTATCATCGAGCTATGGAGCACGCCCAAACGCAGGCTGTCGCAAAGCCGGGGAGCGGCCGCGAGCGCATCCTCGAAGCGGCATACGACCTGTTCAGCCGGTCCGGCGTCCGCGCCATCGGGGTCGACACGATCACGGTGCATGCCGACGTCGCGAAGATGACGCTGTACCGCAACTTCGCGTCCAAGAACGAGCTGGCGATGGCGTTCATGGAGCTGCGCGAGGAGCGCTGGTCGAAGGGCTGGCTGCAGGCCGAGGTCATCGACCGCGCGTCATCGCCCGCCGGCCGCCTGCTGGCGATCTTCGACGTCTTCTCGGAGTGGTTCGCGCGCGACGACTTCGAGGGCTGCGCGTTCCTCACGTCGCTGCTGGAGTTCGAGGACCGCGACGACCCCGTCCGCATGGCCTGCGTCACGCACCTCGCCAACATCCGCGAGTTCGTCCGCGAGCTCGCCGAAGAGGCCGGCATCGAGGAGTCCGAGCGCTTCGCGGCGCAGTGGCACATCCTCATGAAGGGCTCCATCGTGGCCGCCCACGAGGGCGATCGCGCAGCCGCGGTCGAGGCGCAGGAGCTCGGGATGCTCCTGCTCGAGCGCCACGGCGTCGGCCGCCCGGTCTAGACGGTCAGCAGCAGCGGAGCGCCGTCGCGCACGACGATGGTGTGCTCGGCGTGCGCCGACCATGACGCGTCGGCGGTGCGCACGGTCCAGCCGTCGCGGTCCAGGCGCACCTCTGCGCCGCCGGCGGCGACGAGCGGCTCGATCGTGATGACGAGGCCCTCGGTCAGCGGCTGCGACAGCTCGGCCGCGAATGCGTTGGGCACGTCCGGCGGCTCGTGGATGCGCCGGCCGATGCCGTGGCCCATGAGCCCGTCGCAGACCGAGAAGCCGCGCTCCTCGATCGTGCGCTGCACGGTCGCGCCGATCGCGTTCAGCGGCCGGCCCGCGGTCGCGACCTTCAGCGCCCGGCCGAGCGCCTGCTCGGCGGTGCGCACGAGCCGCAGCGCCTGCGGGCGCCCGTCGCCGACGACGACCGTGCGGCAGGCGTCGGCATAGAAGCCGTCGAGCTCGGCGGTGACGTCGAGCTTGACGAGGTCGCCGCGGCGCAGGCGGCGGCGCCCGGGGATGCCGTGGACGGCCTCGTCGTTGACGCTGATGCACGTCACACCCGGGAAGCCGTAGTCCAGCTGCGGGCCCGAGCGGGCGCCGGCGCGGCGGAACTCGCGGCGGGCGATCGCGTCGAGCTCGGCGGTCGTGACCCCGGGCGCCACCGCGCGGCGCATCGCCCGGATCGTCGCCGCGACGACGCGTCCGGCGGCCTGCAGGGCGCGCAGCTCATCGGGGGTGTTGACCGACATGCAATCCAGCGTAGACGGCGGGCGCCCGATGGTCAGGAAGCGGTCAGACGGCGGCGGCGACAATCGCCGCGTGCACGTCGCCCTCACGCTGCCCCGCTCGCGGCCGCTGCCCCGCTCGCGGCCGGGCTCAGCGGCCGCCGCGCGTGGGACGCGCGCGCTGCTGGGTGGCGCGATCGCGGTGGAGCTCGTGTGCATGACCCTGCTCGTGCTCGGGGCCGCCGACGCGCACCGCTGGCTCATCCCGGCAGCGCGCCACGACTTCCCCGGCTGGCTGCACGGCCCGCTGCCGGCACTCGACGCCGGCCTCTCCAAGAACGCCATCGGGGCATTGCTCGTGATGATGGTGCTCGGCTACGGCGTCGTCCTCGCGCTCGCCGCGCGGGTCCCCGGGCGCTGGCCGCTCGCGCTCGCGATCGGCGCGATCGCGATCTGCGGGCTGGCGCCGCCGCTGCTGTCGGCCGACGTCTTCGGCTACATCGCCTGGGGCGAGCTCGGCGCCCACGGCGTCAACCCCTACAGCCACGCATCGATCGTCGTCGGCCACGGCGCCGTGCGGCCGTTCCTGCTCTGGCATCACGGCTCGACGCCCTACGGGCCGCTGTTCACGGCCTCCACCTACGCGCTCGCCCCGATGAGCGTCGCAGCCGCGCTGTGGTCGCTGAAGTCGGTCGCGGCGCTCTGCGCCGTCGCCTGCGTGCTCCTGCTGTGGCGGACGGCCGGGCTGCTCGGGCGACCCGCCGCGCCGGCGGCGCTGGCGCTGGGCCTGAACCCGCTCGTGCTCGTCTACGGCGTCGGCGGCGCTCACAACGACCTCATGCTGGAGGCGCTCGTGCTCACCGGCGCGCTGGCAGCGCTGACCGGACGGGCGCGCGCCGGCGCGGGCGCGCTCGTCGCCGCCACGGCCGTGAAGGCGTCGGCGATCCTCGCGCTGCCGTTCCTGCTCGCCGGCTCGCCGCGCCTGCGACGCCCGGCGACGGCCGCGGTCGCGGTGGCCGCCGCGCTCGCGCTCTGCGCGTTTGCGCTGTTCGGCGCGCCGCTGCTGAACCTCGCCGGGGCGATCGGGGCCCAGCAGCACGCCGTCGCGGTCCACAGCTTCCCGGCGGAGCTCGCGCGGCTCGCCGGCGCCGATGCGCTGCCGCGCTGGGGCCACCTCGCCGCCGACGGCATCCTGCTCGCCGTGGTCGGCGCGCTGCTCGTCCGCACCCGGCGCGGCGCGGACTGGCTGACCGGCGCCGGCTGGGCCTACGTCGCGCTGCTCGTGACCACCGCATGGCTGCTGCCGTGGTACGTCGCCTGGGCGCTGCCGTTCGCCGCGCTGTCGGCCGATCGCCGGCTGCTCGGCGCCGTGTGGGTGCTGACGCTCGCGATCGTCGTCCTGCGCTTGCCGCTGTTCGCGTAGGCGGCGCCCGACCGCATCGTGGGCGCCGTGTACGGTGGGCGCGATGAACGAGCCGCCGGCAACCGTCCAGGAGGGTCTGGAAGACGGCGCCGGTGCCGCCGCGCCGCCCCTCCCGACGATCGCCGACCCGGTCTCGCTGCTGCGCGACCTCGACGTCAGCGGGCACTTTCACCGTGACAGCCGGCTCGGGCGCATCTACCACCGCGGCCAGGTGTCGCTGCGGGAGAACGCACCGGCCAACAGCCTGCACGTGTCGGTCGACGGCAACCACCTCAAGGCGCACATCGACCGCTTCTCGCCGCTCACGGAGGACTCCGAGGGCTCGTCGCGCTATTCGCTGGCCGGGGCGCTGGCGCACAACCTCGCCGGGATGGCCGACGACCTCCGCTGGCTGCTGCGCGGCCGGCAGGGCGACCACCGCTGCGAGCTGGACTGCGAGTGGGTCGCCGAAGCACCCGCGCAGAGCGCGCCCAGCCCGGACGAGCTGCTCGATCCGGAGGTCGTCGGCTGGGGCGTCCACCTCGAGGCGCACGTCGCGGGCCGGCTCGACGCCGACCGGTTGCGGGCGGCGCTGAGCGCGGCCCTCGGACCCCAGGACGTAGACCGCGATTTCGTCGAGGTCTCCGACAGCGGCGAGGACGGCGCGCTCGACGACGCCCGCCGCCGGCTGCAGGGTCTCGCCGTCACGATCACGAGCTTCCCGCCGCTGCACGTCCATCTGGCCCACCGGCCCTCCGGCGACGTCCTCATGCTCAACCTCAACCACGCGGCGACCGACGCGTTCGGCGCGGTGGCGGTGCTGCGCGCCATCGCGCAGGCCTACGCGGACGAGGCCGCTCCCGAGGCACCGCTCGAGTTCCTGGCGGCGCGCGACCTTCCGGTGCGGCCGGCGCAGACGCGCTCGTCGTCCGCGGCGCGCGCGTATCTGGGCGCCGTCGAGTGGCTGCGCAACCTGCGCGACCGCCCGGTGCGCCTCGCCGGCGACGAGCCCGCCGACGAGCCGGGGTACGGCGTGTACCCGGTCGCGCTCTCGGCGGAGGAGACCAACCAGCTGATCGACGCCGGAGAGGCGCGCAACAGCACGAACGTCCTGCTGGCCGCGACGCACCTCGCGATCGACGACTGGAACCGCCGCCAGCGCGCCGCGGGACGGCGCATCGGCGTCCTTGTGGCAGCCGACCTGCGCCCGCCCAAGTGGCAGCCGGAGACGATCGCCAACGTGTCGGTCAACGCCCGCGTCTCGACGACCCGCGGCGAGCGGACCGATCCGGAGACCGCGCTGAAGGACATCTCCGCGCAGATCGCTCGCAACAAGCGCACGCGGACGGGCGTCGCCCTGATCGCCGGCCTGCGCCGTGCGGGCCTGCTGGCGCTCTGGGCCAAGCAGTCGACCGTCGTGCTGCAGCCGCTCACGGGCAACCACCGCGTCGATGCCACCGTGCTCTGCAACGTCGGGACGCTGGACGAGGCGCCGTCGTTCGGCACGGAGGCCGGGGAGACGACCGGGCTGTGGTGCTCGATGCCGGCGCGCGCGCCGCTGAGCCTGTGCGTCGGGGCGGTGACCGTCGCCGGGAGGCTGCACCTGACGTTCCGCTATCCCCACCGCCTGTTCGGCCCCGCCGCGGCCCGCCGCTTCGCGGAGTGCTACCTCGGCCACCTGCGCGCGGTCGGCGACGCGCAGGCTCGGGATCCGGGCGACGACCGCTGACATGCGCAGCGGTCGTCATCATTGGCGCTACGGCGCGCGCGCCGCTTGATCTCCAACCCGCGCTCGCCGTTTCCCTGAGGAGGCCCATGTCCCGCCGTACTGCGTTTCTCGGCGTTGCCGCCAGCGCCGCTCTGCTGCTCGCCGCTCCCGCCGCGGCGTCCGCCGTGTCCGGCACGCTCAGCAAGCCCTGCTACTCGCACGTTCCGACGCAGGGCACCGAGCCGGTCGGCATCACGCTCGCGGGCGGGACACCGGGCGCCGGCTTCGTCATCGCGGCGACGTCGCCGGGCAAGGGCCTGGGCTCCGCCGGCTCGACCTCCGGCACCTTCGATCCCGCCGGCAACGCCGTCGCCCAGATCACCAGCATCTTCCCGCCCTCGGGATCGATCGCCCCGATCAAGGGGGAGCCGATCGTGTTCACGGTCAAGGACTTCGGCGCCGGAGCAGTCGACACCCTGATCGGGCAGGCCCTCATCACGAACCTCACGATGGACGTCTCGAGCACGCCGAGGAGCCCGCGAGCCCGCCGGAAGATCAGCGCCTCGGGCCTGATCTTCGCCGGTCAGCCGGTCTACGGCTTCGTCGTCAAGGGCACGAGCCGCAAGGTCCTGCGGCGGATCTCGCTCGGCGTCGCGGACGTCTGCGGCTTCGTGACCAAGAAGGCCGTCGTGGCCCCCAAGAGCTTCCGGCCCGGCAGCTATCGGTTCTACGTCAACGCCGGCAAGACGCTCAACAAGCCGCTCGCGCTCTTCAGCACGTTCCGCCTGACGCGGCGGCTGTTCTGAGATGGGCGATCCAGGACTCGAACCTGGGACCTCCTCCTTATCAGAGAGGCGCTCTAACCGACTGAGCTAATCGCCCTTGCGGGTCGCGTAGCTTAGCGAGACATCATGCGACCGCGCGAGGGCGCAGCCGCCGCGCGAGGGCGAGCGCCTCGTCGGGGTCGTCGAACGCCAGCTCGACGCGGTAGCCCCCGCCGCGCGGGCGCACGCTGACCTCGACGCCGAGCGCGCCGCCGAGGGCCTCGGCGATCTCCGCCGCCGCGGCCTGCTGGTCGGGGTGGATCGCGGCCTTCGCCTTCTTGGCGGGCTTCTCGGGCGCGCGTTCGTTGGCGGCGCGGGCGCGCGCCTCGAGCGTGCGCACCGACCAGCCCTCGGTGGCCGCCGAGCGCGCGAGGCTGCGGCGGTCGGCGTGATCGGTCGCGAGCAGCAGGGCGCGGCCGTGCCCGGACGACAGGTCGCCGCGCTCGAGCAGCGCGAGCGCCTCGTCGGGGAGGTCGAGCAGCCGCAGGAGGTTGGAGACCGCGACGCGGCTGCGCCCGACGCGCAGCCCGACGATCTCGCGCGTCAGCCCGAGCTCCTCGACGAGCGCGGCGCAGGCGCGGGCCTCCTCGACGGGGTTGAGGTCCTCGCGCGCCATGTTCTCGATGAGCGCCGCCTGCAGGGCGTCGGCGTCGTCGCGCTCGCGCACGATCGCCGGGATCGTCTCCAGCCCGGCGAGCTGGGCCGCGCGCCAGCGGCGCTCGCCGGCGACGAGCTCGTAGGTGCCGCCGGCGACCGGGCGCACGAGCACCGGCTGCAGCACGCCGCGATCGCGCAGCGATCCCGCCAGCGCCTCCAGCGCGGACTCGTCGAACGCGCGGCGCGGCTGGTTGGGGTTGGCGACGATCAGGTCGACCGGCAGGCGGCGCAGGTCGTCGGCGTCGCCGGGGGTCGCGGAGACCGAGAGGATCGCCGACAGTCCGCGGCCCATGCCGCGCGCCTTCGTCATCGCGAGCACCGACGTTCCGGCTCGACGCTCAGCACGGCCGAGCGAGGGCGCGCAGTCACGTCGGAGCACCCGCCCGCACGACCTCCTTGGCGAGCTCGAAGTAGGCATCGGCGCCGGCGCAGTGCGGGTCGTGGTGCGTGACCGGGCGCCCGTAGCTCGGCGCCTCGCCGACGCGCACGTTGCGCGGGATGACCGTGTCGAAGACGAGCGACGGGAAGTGCTCGCGCACCTCGCGCTCGACGTCGCGCGCCAGGCGCGTGCGGCCGTCGTGCATCGTCAGCAGCATGCCGGCGATCGTCAGCCGCGGGTTGAGCTCGCGCTGGATCAGCGCGAGCGTGTCGAGCAGGCCGGCGAGCCCCTCGAGCGCGAAGTACTCCGTCTGCACCGGGACGATCACGCGGTCGGCGGCGACCAGCGCGTTGACCGTCAGCGGCCCCAGCGACGGCGGGCAGTCGAGCAGGATGTACTCGTAGGCGTCGCGGATCCCGGCGAGCGCCTCGCGCAGGCGCGTCTCGGAGCCCGGCTCGCGCGGCAGCTCGACGTTGGCGCCGGCGAGGTCGGGGTGCGACGGGATCAGCTTCAGCGTCCCGATGCCGGTGTCGCGGACCGTGCTGGCGAGGTCCGCGCGGCCGGCCAGGACGTCGTAGATGTTCGGCTCGAGGTCCTTCGGTGCGCCGATCCCGAGCGTCGCGTTGGCCTGCGGGTCGATGTCGACGAGCAGCGTCGCGAAGCCGGCCTCCGCGATGCACGCCGCGACGTTGACCGCCGTCGTCGTCTTGCCGACCCCGCCCTTCTGGTTGGCGATCGCGTAGACGGTGCCCATTGGCGTCAACGGTACCGGGGCGCGGGGTCGGAGATGGCGGTCGTTCGGCGGCGAACGGCGCCCCGTGGGGTCAGGTCGAGGCTCGAAGTGGCCGTTTGCTGGCCATTCCCGGGCGCCGGGGGAAGCGGTTCGGGGTTTCACGAACCTTCGAGTAGAGGTGCAGATGCAGATGTTCGGCCCCGGCCCATGGGTGCACGGAGACGACGTCGACCGGATCGAGGCCGGTCAGCGCGGCGGCCGCGGCGCCGTCGGCCTCCTCGGCGTCGTCGCGGCGGCCCTTCCAGGCGACGAGCGCGCCGCCCTCGGCCAGCAGCGGTGCCGCGTACTCCACGACGACGCTCAGCGGCGCGAGCGCGCGAGCAGTGACGAGGTCCTGCGCGCCCGTCCCCGCGGGCCAGGACTCGGCGCGCTCGCAGACGACCGTGACGTTCTCGACGCCCATGCGCGCGACCGCCCGCTCGAGGAAGTCGCACTTGCGGTGGCTGCTCTCGACGAGCGCCACCTGCGCCCGCGGCAGCGCCGCCGCCAGCACGAGCCCCGGGAAGCCGGCGCCCGACCCGAGGTCGGCGATCCGGCCGGCGCCGCGCACCGCGTCGAGCTCGAGCGCGACCAGCGCGTCGGCGACGTGGGTGTCGAGCGCGTCCACCCGCTCGCGCACGGTCGTCGGCGCGACCGGGTCGGTGGCGACGACCTCGAGGAGGCGGTCGAGCTGCCCCACCGTCGTCTCGGCGAGGTCGAAGCGCTCGGCCAGGCGCGCCAGCCCGGCGGCGACGCGGGCTGCGCGGTTCATGCCTGCCCCCGCGCCTGGGTGCGGGCGATGTAGGCGCCGTAGCGCTCGCGCATGTCCTGCAGGCGCGCGGCGGCGTGCGCGTCGAGCCCGGGCACGATCAGCTCGTCGAGGACCGGCAGGACGTCCTCGACGAGCGCCGGCCCGCGCGCGACCCACTGGAAGTACGAGCGATCGCCGTGGTGGTAGGGCCCGTACAGGCGCGAGCGCGGGAAGCGCGCGACGAGCCAGCGCATGAGCGACTCGTGGCGGACGTGCTTGCGCAGCATGACGTGGGGCTGCTTGCCGTCGCCGCCGAACGTGCCGTCGCTCATGAGGATCCCGGCGACGAGGCCCCGCTCGATCTCGGTCAACATGCCGAGAAGTGTTTCACCGGGGAGAAAAACGTGAAACGGCTACGGCAGTGGAGCGACGACGAGATGGCGATCGGGCTCGTCGCCCTCGGAGTACGTCTGCACGCCGTCGTGGTCGCGCAGGTACTCGTGCACGAGCCGGCGCTCGCTCGCGGTCATCGCGTCCAGCGCGACCGGGCGGGCGGAGCGCAGCGCATCCTCGACGGCCTGGTCGGCCTGGCGCTGGAGCATCATCTCGCGGCGCTCGCGGTAGCCCTCGGCGTCGATGACGATCCGGCGGGCATCGTCGCCCGAGCGCGGGCCGGCGGCGCGCTGCGCGAGGTGCTGGACGGCGTCGATCGTCTGGCCGTGGCGGCCGATGAAGAGCCCGAGGTCGTCCCCGCTCACCGTGCCGGTGCAGGTCTCGCCGTCGTCGGCGACCTCGACCGTGGCGTCGAGCCCGAGCGCGTCGACGACGCGATCGAGCAGCTCCTGCACGGTGTCGGATGCGGCGGGGCTGTCGTCCTCGGTCATCGGCGCCTCCCGGAGCGCTTCTTCTTCTGTCGCGGCGGGCGCGGCGGCGGGCCACTGGGTGCGACCTTCTCCTTCGCGACCTTCTCCTTCGCCGGCGCGGCGGCCGGCGCGCCCGCCTTGGCCTTCGGCTTCGGCTTCGCGGCCGGCTTGGCCTTGGTGGGCGCAGCGTCCTTCGCCGGCGGGCTGGAGCCCGACGTCAGCCGCGCCATCAGCCCGCCGAGCGGGCTCGGCGGCGGGGCGTCGATCGTCCCGTCGGCGTTGGGCATCGTCATCGGCCCCATCCGGCGCCGCAGGATGTAGCCCTGGCCGACGGTCCACAGGTTCGTCGTGATCCAGTACACGATCAGGCCCGCCGGGAAGCTGATGATGAAGAACGTGAAGACGAACGGCAGGCCGTACATCAGCATCCGCTGGTTGCGGTCGCCGGTCGTCGGCGTCAGCAGCGTCGACATCACCTGCGAGCCGATGTACAGGATGATCAGGACCACGAGCACGGCGCCGTGGGCGTTGTTCGTGAGGTCCGGGATGAAGAGGAACTTCTCGGCGCCACCGGAGCCCGCGACCTGGCCGCAGGCCTTGGCCGTCTGACCGCAGATCTCGTTGCGCAGGTCGCTCTGCAGCAGGTAGAAGAGCCCGATGAAGAAGGGGAGCTGCGCGAGCAGCGGCAGGCACGAGGCGAACGGGTTGATCTTGTTCTCCGCGTAGAACTTCATGACCTCCTGCTGCTGGCGCTGCTTGTCGTCCTTGTACTTCGCCTGCAGCTCCTTGAGCTGCGGCGCGACGCGCACCATCGACTGCATCGACTTGAACTGCTTGACCGTCAGCGGCGCCATCGCGGCGCGGACGAGGACGGTCAGCAGCACGATCGAAAAGCCCCAGCTCACCCCGAGCGTGTCGTGGATGAAGATGAGGACCGGCTTCAGCGCCTCGACGATGAGCTCGATCGGTGGGAGGAGTGCGATGGGGAGGTTCATGAGGGGCGGGTCGCGGTCGGGCGAGCACGAAAGACGCGCTGGGCATGCACCGGGTCGTAGCCGCCGTGGCTGAACGGGTTGCAGCGCAGCACGCGCCAGGTCGCCAGCACGAGCCCGCGAAGTATGCCGAACTCCTGCAGCGCCTCGACCGCGTAGGCCGAGCAGGTCGGCTCGTAGCGGCAGCGCCGCGGCAGCGCGGGCGAGATCACCCGCCGGTACAGGACGATCGGCGCCGCGACGATCCGCACCGCCGGCCTCACGTGCGCCCGGCCTTCTCCAGCAGCTCGCGCAGCGCGCCCCGGACCCCGTCGAGGCCGTCGCGCTCGGCCAGCTCGCGAGCGCTCGGGCGCGCGACGATCACGACGTCGTGGCCGGACGGGACGACGCCCCCGTCGGCGGCGAACGCCTCGCGCACCAGGCGCTTGACGCGGTTGCGGTCGGTGGCGCCGCCGACCTTGCGCGAGACCGACAGCCCGAGGCGGGCCTCGTCCTCGCCGCCGCGCGGGAACACGTGGACGACGAAGTGCTTGTTGGCATGCGAGCGCCCCTGGCGATAGGCGCGCTCGAACTCGGCGCTGCGCGACAGGCGGCCGCGACGCGGGCGGCGCGGCGTCGAGGCGCGGGGGAGCTGCTCGTCCACGGGTCGGAGCCTAGATGGTCCCGCGCGGGGCGCGGGCGCCATCGCGGCGTCAGACGGTCAGCCGCTTGCGGCCCTTGGCACGGCGACGCTTGAGCGTCGACCGGCCGGCCTTGGTCTGCATGCGCTGCCGGAACCCGTGGGTCCGGGCGCGCTTGCGCTTCTTGGGCTGATAGGTGCGCTTCATGCGACGCCGGATCCTAGCGGACGGGCGGCCCCGGAGCCCGCGCGGAGGTTTTTCCCGCGCTGTGCGGCCTCTCCCGCGCGACCCCTCCCGGAGCCCTCCGAGCGCCGCCGAGGCGCTGGTATATTCGCCGCCTTCCGGGCCCCGTGGAGGGGCCCCCGTCGTTGCACCGCGCCACCTCCGAAGGAGCCGATCACGCCTGCCGTCCCCCCGCAGCTCGCGCACGACTGGGCGCTGATCCGAGCACAGCTGCGCAGCGCCGTGCCCGACTCGACCTTCGAGATCTGGCTCGCGCCCCTGCAGCCGCGCGCGGTCGTGGGCGACACGCTCGTCGTCTCGGCGCCCGACGAGATCCGCAGCTGGGTGGCCGACCGCTTCCAGCGCGTCCTGCAGACCTGCGCGGCCGCGGTCCTCGGCCCGCAGGTCGTCGTCGACGTCGTCGCGCCCGGCGCCGCGATCGCCGACCCGGCGGCCCGGCCTGCCACGACCGTGCCCGGTGCCCCGCTCGCCGACGAGAGCGACTTCCATCCCAAGCTCACGTTCGACCAGTTCGTCATCGGCGCCTCCAACCGCTTCGCGCACGCCGCCGCGCTCGCGGTCGCCGAGCTCCCCGGCCAGGCCTACAACCCGCTCTTCCTCTACGGCGCGCCGGGCCTCGGCAAGACCCACCTCCTGCACGCCATCGGCAACTACGTCCTCACCCACGGCGGCGGGCTGCGCGTCCGCACGACGACCGCCGAGCGCTTCACGAACGAGTTCGTCGCGGCGCTGCAGACGCGCGACATCGACGCCTTCAAGGCCCGCTTCCGCGACACCGACGTCCTGCTCATCGACGACGTCCAGTTCCTCCAGCGCAAGGCCAAGACCGAGGAGGAGTTCTTCCACACGTTCAACGCGCTGTACGAGACCGGCAGCCAGCTCGTCCTCACGTGCGACCGCCTGCCGGCCGACATGGCGGCGCTCGAGGAGCGCCTGCTCGAGCGCTTCCAGGCCGGTCTCGTCGCAGAGCTCGAGCCGCCCGACTTCGCCACCCGACTGGCGATCCTGCGCAAGCGCGTCCAGCACGACGCCATCGTGCTCGCCGACGAGACCGCGCTGCATGCGATCGCCCACCGCATCAGCGCCAACGCCCGCGCCCTGGAGGGCGCGCTGATCCGCGTCGTCGCCTACCACTCGCTCACCGGCCGCCCGATCGACGCCGCGCTCGCCGACGAGGTCCTGGCCCGCCTCTACCCCCACGCCGGCCCCCTGCCGGCCGCCGCTCCGACGATCGCGCGCGTCCAGGAGCTCGCCTGCGAAGCGTTCGACGTCAGCCGCGAGGAGCTCCTCTCCGCCGCCCGCACCGCCCGCCTCGCCTGGGCCCGTCAGGTCGCGATGTACCTCGCGCGCGAGCACACGGGCGCCACCCTCCCCGCCATCGGCGAGAGCTTCGGCGGGCGCAACCACACGACCGTCATGTACGCCTGCCGCAGGGCCGGCGAGAAGATCGCCGAGGATCCCGCCGCCCAGGCGCTCGTGCGCGACCTCGAGCGCCGCCTCACCGACCGTCCGACTTGACACACTCTCCCCACCTCTTCGCCCCGCGGGGTAGGTTCATCCGCCTGCGTCCTGCGCACGTTCTCGTGGTTCTGCACACTTCAACACGCCCTATGACCTCCATTCCATCCGTGAGGTGTTCATCGTGAAGTTCTCGACGTCATGCGCGACCCTGCTCGCGCAGCTCGGCGTCGTCTCCCGTGTCGCCTCGACGCGCAGCGCCGTGCAGGCACTCTCCGGCGTCCAGCTCAGCGCCGGTCCCGAGGGCGCCGAGCTGCGTGCGACCGACATGGAGGTCGGCCTGCGCGTTCCCCTGGCCGCGACCGTCGAGCGCGAGGGCACCGTCGTGCTGCCGGCGCGGCTGATGCTGGAGGTGGCGCGCTCGCTGCCGGGCGAGCAGGCGACGTTCGAGCTGCGCCCCGCCGAGCAGGACGTCGAGGTCGTCAGCGGCTCGGCGATGTTCCACATCCGCACGCTGCGCGCCGAGGACTTCCCGCCGCTGCCCGAGCCCGGCGGCGAGAACGTCGTCGACGTGCCGGCCGCGGCGTTCGTCGAGACGATCAACCGCGTGGCGCGCTCGGCCTCCCGCGACGAGACGCGCCCGATCCTCACGGGCATCCTCGTGTCCGCCACCGGCGACGAGCTGCGCATGGTCGCCACCGACTCCTACCGCCTGAGCGTCAAGGAGACCAAGCTCGAGCAGCCGCTGGAGGGCGGCTTCGAGGCCAACGTGCCGGCGCGGGCGCTGCAGGAGCTGGCGCGGATCGCGCAGACCGCCGAGGCCGACACGCTGACCGTCTCGGTGCGCGCCAACCAGGTCGTCTTCGAGATCGGCGGCGATGTGCTGTCGTCGCGGCTGATCGACGGTCAGTTCCCGAACTATCGCCAGCTGCTGCCCGACGCCTACGAGCACGAGCTCACGCTGGCCTCGGGCGAGATCACCGAGGTCGTCCGCCGCATCAGCCTGATGGCGCAGAAGAATGCGCCGCTGCGGCTGCTCTTCAGCGAGGGCGAGCTGACCGTCTCCGCGCAGACCCCCGACGTCGGCGAGGCGCACGAGTCGCTGCCGGTTCCGTTCGCGGGCGAATCGTTCGAGATCGGCTTCAACCCCGAGTTCCTGCGCGACGGCCTGGAGAGCGCCGAGGGCACCGACCTCGTCCTGAAGCTCATCAGCCCGCTGCGCCCCGGCCTGATCGAGTCCGCCGACGGCAGCGGCTTCCTGTACCTGATCATGCCGATCAGGCTCAACGTCTGAGCGCGCCGTGATCGCGACCCGCCTGCGGCTTCGCGACTTCCGCAGCTACGAGGCCGCGGACGTCGAGCTGGGCCCGGGCCTGACGGTCGTGCATGGAGGCAACGGGGCCGGCAAGACGAACCTCGTCGAGGGCCTGTACTTCGGCTGCACCGGGCGCTCGTGCCGGACGACCAACGAGCGCGAGGTCGTGCGGTTCGACGCCGCGACGACGCGCGTCGAGGTCGACCTGCGCGACGAGGACGGGCGCGCGCATGCGCTGGCGGTCGGCTTCGCGCCCGGCGAGACCAAGCGCCTGCAGGCCGACGGCGTGACCGTCGAGCGGCTCGTCGACGTCGAGATGCGCCCGCTCGTCTGCGTCTTCATGCCCGACCGCCTCGAGCTCGTGAAGGGGCCGCCGGCGCTGCGGCGCTCGCACGTCGACCAGGTGGTCGCCGCCAGCTGGCCCGCGCGGGCCGCGACGCGGCGCGCCTACGGCCGCGCGCTGGCGCAGCGCAACGCGCTGCTGGCGGGGATCCGCAGCGGCCGCGCGTCGCGCAGCTCGCTGCCGGCCTGGGACGCCGAGCTCGCGCGCCACGGGATCGAGCTGCGCGACGACCGCGCGACCGTCGTCGACCTGCTCGCGCCGCGCTTCGCGGTGCTCGCCGAGGCGCTCGGCCTGGGCGGCGCGGCGGAGCTGCGCTACCGCCCGCGCTCGCGCGCGGCCGACGCCGCCGAGCTGGCCGCCGAGCTCGCCGAGCGCACCGACTCCGACCTCGAGCGCGGCTTCACCGGCCACGGCCCGCACCGCGACGACCTCGGCCTGCTGCGCGAGCGCCGCGAGCTGCGCGCCTACGGCTCGCAGGGCGAGCAGCGCCTGGCCCTGCTGGCGCTCCTGCTGGCCGAGCGCGAGACGCTGGCCGAGACGCGCGGCGCGGTTCCGCTGATGATCCTCGACGACGTGATGAGCGAGCTCGACCCCGAGCGCCGGCGGCCTGCTCGCCGAGCTGCTGCGCTCCAGCGGGCAGAGCGTCATCACGACGACCGACGTCGCCCATGTCCCGGGCGCCGGCGACGCCGCGGTCGCGCGCCTGACCGTCGCGGGCGGCGCCGTCCTGCGCGAGGCGGTCGCGGCATGACCGCGCGCCATCGCTCGACCCTCGCCGCCGCGCCGGCCCGCGGGTCCGCGCCATGACCCGGCGCCGGGCCCCGCGGCCGCTGGGGCCGGCCGTCGAGGCGCTCGCCGCGCGGCTGGCGCCGGCGACGCTGCTGGCCGACGTCCAGCGCGTCTGGGAGGCGGCCGCGGGCCCCGCGATCGCCCGCGAGGCGCAGCCCGTCTCCGAGCGCGAGGGGACCGTCACGCTGCGCTGTGCGTCGGCCGTCTGGATGCAGGAGATCGACCTCATGGGCCCCGCGCTGGTCGCGCAGATCAACGGCGAGCTGGGGTCCGATCGGGTCCGCGCGGTGCGCTGCACGGCGGCCGATCGCCGCCGCCCGGGAGCGCGTGGCTGAACCACCGCTGTTTTGTTGCGTTTTGCAGGTCTTTTGTAACCCTGCACGGGCCGAGTTTGTGACGCGCTTGTGCTATCCTTATGGCAACCAGATGCACCGGCCCCGGCCCGTCTGAACTGCGACGCGGACCCGGGGCTTTCTTACGTTCGGAGGATCAGTTGGCGAAGGACGACGGCAGGCACGACAGCAAGACCGGCACGGGCTCATACGACGCCCAGGACATCACCGTCCTGGAGGGGCTCGAGGCGGTCCGCAAGCGACCCGGCATGTACATCGGGTCGACCGGGGTGCGGGGTCTGCACCACCTCGTCTACGAGCTCGTCGACAACTCCGTCGACGAGGCGCTCGCCGGTCATTGCGACGCCGTCGTGGTGACGATCCACCCCGACAACTCGGTCACCGTCGACGACGACGGCCGCGGGATCCCGGTGTCGATCATGGAGAAGGAGCAGCGCCCGGCCGTCGAGGTCGTCCTGACCGTGCTGCACGCCGGCGGCAAGTTCGGCGTCGGCGGCGGCTACAAGGTCTCCGGCGGCCTGCACGGCGTCGGCGCCTCGGTCGTCAACGCGCTCTCCGAGATGCTCCACATCGAGGTCCGCCGCGACGGCTACGCCTGGAC